>CAVUMF010000001.1:0-257814 GCA_963742545.1 uncultured Verrucomicrobiae bacterium
CATAGCACCTAACGAGAATTAGACGAAAAAGTTTCGTCTAACTGGATATTCGGAAATTTGGTGGCGTCGGGCTGATCGTCGAGGACGCCGCGGCGAACGGCCAGGTCAGGACAGTCGAGGAGGTGGGTATCAATCATGGTGGTGGAAACGTCACGATGGCCCAAGAGTTTGCGATTACGGGCAGGGCAACCAAAAGGGAAGTGTTTCGGTTCATGACAGTTCAGAGCGGGGTTAAGTGAGCGATACACCATGATTGATCGGTGCGGTGGCGTTTGTCGAGATGGATTTTCTCGGTGTTGACTTGATTTCGGTCGAGAAGCATTGCGCTAGGCGCTCGACAACATTCGACGTTGGTCGCGGGATCACACCACCCGCGGTCGGAGCTTTTCGGGTTTTGGTGGGATCATGTCAGCGAAGTTCGCGATGGCGAGTCGCCATCGTCAGCACGCGAGTCGCGTGCGCTCCCCAGAATTGCGCTCCGAGGCGCGCCGCGTCGGCTAATCGCTCGCCATTTTTCCCGGCTGGCAGAGGCAGGAACTGGTGATCTTGAGGTCGGCGTCGGCCCAGATCTCTTTGAATTTCGCCTCGGTCGCTTTCACTTCCTTCGGGTTCTTCTTTTGCGCGCGCAGGCTTTGCGCCAGGCCGTAGAGCGACCAGCCGTTGTCCGGCAATTTCTTGAGGTCTTCGCGGTAAACCTGCTCGGCCTCGGCATAGCGACTGTTGCGCATGAGAGTCGCGCCTAACGAATGGCGAACCGGGATGAGCCAGCCAGGCGGTTCGTCGTAGTGAAGCGCGTCCTCGAGCTTGATCGCTTCGCGCAGTTCCGCGATTCCGGCGTCGAGTTTGTTTTCGCGGATCAGGATCTCGCCCTCAGTCATGTGCTGGGCGACCGCGAGCAAATCCAACTCCGTGTTGTTGCCAAAGGTTTCCTCTTTCGGGACCAGCTTCACTTTTTCGAGGAAGATCGCCTGCTCCTTGCGCGCGTTTTCGGGATCGCCCTTCGCGGCGTAGGCGATGGCGCGGGCGGCATGATGAAAGGCGCGCGTGCCCGTCATGTAGTCAGCGTAATTGTCGGGCTCGGCGAGGATTTTGTCCCACATCCCGAAGCGGACCATCACCTCCATCGGCATGGCCACGAAGCCTTCGGCCAGGAGTGCGTTTTCCTTCAGGAAATCGGCCGGCAGTCCCGTGACCGCGGCGCGGATATGTTTCATCGCCAGATCGCGCTGGCCGGTCATCATGGCGGCGTAGGCCAGCATGTGGCGGTTGTGCGCCACATAAACGTTAATGAAACCGACGGGCGGCCCAACGATCTTGCGATAGCGGCGATCGGCCTCGACCGCCTTCATGTTGGCCTCAACCGCCTCCTGCCATCGCCCGCAACGAATGTCGATGTGCGATGGCATATGCACGTTGTGGGCGAGCCCGGGCTGCAAGGTGCGCAGGCGATCCGCGGCTGCGTCAGCTCGCTCCGGATGCGGCGAGGCTTCAACCGCGTGGATGTAGAGATGATTCGCGAACGGATGTTTGGGATTGAGCTTCAGGACGGCCTCGAGCGTCGCGAGGATTTCGTCGGTGCCCGGATTTGCCTGACCTTCCGGCGTCCATTGATTCCATGGGCGCAAATCCATCATCGCCTCGGCGAAGAGGGCGCCGACATCCTGATCATCAGGGTAAGTCTGCCAGACTTTGCGCATCGCATCCGCATAGGCCTGGTCGAGCGGCGCGCGATCTTCCGGCTGCGGATTGGCATAGCGATGACTGAGCGCCTCGATCAAAGCGCGCTCGACCGGCGACGCGTGCTCCGCGTTCTCCTGCGCAAGCTTGATTTCCTTCCAGGCCAGCTCCGCGGCCGGAGGCGAGACTGTTGGAAGATTGATATTCGGTCCGCAGGCGAGCGCGATGCCCCAGTGCGCCATGGCGCATTTCGGATCGGCTTGCGCGGCAGCCTGGAAGGAGCGGATCGCTTCGCCGTCGTTGAAGCCATGATAAAAGGCGAGGCCCTGATTGAAATAGCGCTGCGCCTGCCGCGAGTTGGTCGTGACTTTACGTTTGTAGGTGCCAAGCCCGTCGAAGAGCGGTTCTTTGGCGCTGAGAATTCCTACGCTGGCGAGGGCAAACGCCAGCGTGAGAATGACAAGGCTGACTTTGTTGATCGTTTTCATGGCAGGAGCGTAACGCGAGGCTACCTGCTCGTTCCCAACCGAGACAAGCATTTCCGAGCATGAACGAGCGACCTTCTCTCATCGCACGACGCGCCTGGAAAGCGGAGGGTCCCATGCGCCGGTCTGAGATCGTTACATTTTTTTGAATCCAAATCTCTGCGGGAAGCATCAGATCGATATGCTGCACGACTTCAGATTTGCGTTTCGACAGCTCGTGAAGGCACGGGCTTTTACCGCGGCGGCGGTTTTTGTGCTCGCGCTCGGGATCGGTGCGAACACGGCCATCTTCAGTCTCATGAACACGCTGCTCTTCCAGCCGCCGCATTACGCGAAGCCGGGCGAGGTGGTGCAGGTCTTCTCCCAGGACAGGAAAAATCCGGAGAGCTTTCGCGGATTCTCATATCCGACTTATCTCGATATCCGCGATCGGAACAGCGTCTTCTCCGGGGTGATGGCGCACAATCTCGCGATGGTCGGCCTGGGCGAGAAAAGCAACACGCGGCGCGCGTTTACCGACGTGGTGAGCGCCAATTATTTCTCGGTCATGGGAGTGAAACCAATGCTGGGCCGCGCCTTTCGGCCGGAGGAGGAAACGCCCGGTCGCGACTCGGCGGTCGCGATCGTGAGCTATAACTATTGGAAGCGGGAAGGGCTCAATCCCGCGCTGCTCGGCTCCGTCATCAGGATCGATGCGCGTCCTTACACCGTGATCGGGATTCTCCCGCAAGGATTCACCGGCACGACGCAGATTTTCGCTCCGGAGATCTGGCTTCCGCTCGGGGTCTACGATCAGGTCGCGAACGATTTCGAAACCGAGAACAAGGACAAGCTGACTGATCGCGCGGGCCGGCAGTTCATGATCGTCGGGCGGTTGAAACCGGGTATGACCGCGGCCGCGGCGGCGCCGGCCTTGAAGAACCTGGCGGCAAATCTCGAACGCACGTATCCCGTCGAACTAAAAGAATCAGACCTTTATGATCGCGCCGCTCTCGCGATTTTCCCTGAGCACGAGCCCGAGCAGCGGCCGCAATATCAAGAGACTGGCGCCACTGCTTTTCGGGATGTCGGGCGTCGTCCTGTTGGTCGCGTGCCTCAACCTTGCCAACATGCTGCTCGCGCGGGGCGCGGCCCGGCGCAAGGAGATCGCGATCCGGCTCGCGCTGGGGAGCAGTCGCTGGCGGGTCGTGCGTCAGTTACTGGTGGAAGGCTTTCTTCTCGCGCTGGCGGGCGGAGTCTTCGGGTTGTTGCTTGGTCTTTGGTCGTCCGATCTTCTCGTGGCGTCGTTAGGCGGGAAATTGCCGATCGATCTCTACTGGCAAAGCGGCCTGAGTGCGCCGGTTATCGTTGCGACGTTGGTCTTTTGTTTGCTCGGGACCCTGGCCTTCGCGCTCGGGCCGGCACTGAAGTTATCGAAGTCCGCGGTCATTGCAGACTTAAAGGAGCACGCGGGAGAAGATACCGTCGTGAGGCGCGCAAGATGGCTGCCGCGCAATCCGCTCGTCGTGGTGCAGATCGCATTTTCGCTCGCGCTGCTGACCGCTGCCGCGCTCTTCATTCGCGGGGCGAACAAGGCGGCCAATGTCGATACCGGGCTGCAGACAAGCTCGGATTATCTGTTGGAAGTCGACGCCAGCCTCGCGACCTACGATCAGGCACGCGCACAGGAGCTTTACCGAACACTCGAAGAACGGCTCGCTGCCTTGCCTGGCGTCGAACACGCCAGCATCTCTTCCACGGTCCCATTCGGGATGATCGACTTGGACAAGTCGGTGCGACGAGCCGGAGTGAATCCGGCACCGGACGCCCGGCCCGTGACGGCCGCCGAGGGTCGCGCCTTCACTGCGACTTGGAACAGCGTTGGCGCGGATTATTTCAAGACTGTGGGTCTGCCCTTGCTGCGCGGGCGCGCCTTCACCGTGGCGGAAGCGATGCATCAGACTTCACCGAGAGTGGCGATCGTTGATCAAGTGCTGGCAAAGAAGCTCTGGCCCGAGGGCGATGCGCTGGGTCGACAGATTCAGTTTGCGGGCAAGGATTCGTCCAACGCGATGCGCGCCGGCGACGCGAAGGCTCCGATCGAGATTGTCGGCATCGTGCCTTACACGCAGAACAGTTTGTTTGAGAAAGATTCCAACGGCACGCTCTATCTCCCGTTTTCCGGCGGTTTCCAGAGTAACGTCTTCTTTCACGTCAAATTTGCCCCGGGCGCCGGTCGCGACGCGCGTGCGGCCGCGGATTTGATTCGTCGCACCGTGCATGACGTCGACGGCGCGCTTCCCATCCTGAGTTTGAAAACATTTGCCCAACATCTCGATGGCAACTTCGAGCTTTGGATCGTACGCGCTGGCGCGGCGTTGTTCAGTGTCTTTGGCGGGCTGGCTCTGGTGCTCGCGACGGTTGGAGTTTATGGCGTGAAGGCCTACTCCGTTGCGCGACGGACGCGGGAGATTGGGATTCGCATGGCCCTGGGTGCTCAACGCGGGACGGTGCAGTGGATGATCCTGCGCGAAGGCACCGTGATGTTGGCGAGCGGAGTGTTGCTCGGCGTGCTGCTGGCGGCCGCAACGGGCAAACTGATCAGCGGAATGCTCTACAACGTCGGCGCGCTCGATCCGCTGGCTTTCACGATCGCGCCGTTGGTGCTCGCGGCGGCTGCGTTACTCGCGACATGGCTCCCCGCGCAACGCGCTACGCGAATCAGTCCCATGGTCGCACTGCGGACGGAATAGGTGGCAGCCGCGGAGTCGATCTGCGGACACGAAGCCAGGCGAACCGGTTGAAGGACTGAAGGGTTCGGACCAGTTTGCTCGATGCCCGATCAACCTTCCGGCATCACCCGGCGGGAAGCGACCCGCCTGCTTGGTGGCGCGGCCGCGCTGACACTTCTTCCCATGTCGATGAACGCGGCGGAGGCGCCTAACGAGATGCGGAAGCGCGCCATTCCTTCCACGGGCGAGAAAATCCCTGTGGTTGGGCTCGGCACGTCTGGGACTTTCGACGTCGGCGATTCGCCTGACGAAAGAGGGCCGCTCAAGGAAGTGCTCCGCCGTTTCGTCCAACTCGGCGGCAAGGTCGTTGATACCTCGCCGATGTACGGCCGGGCCGAGAACGTGGTCGGCGACCTGACGGGTGAATTGAACCTGCGCGATTCGCTCTTCCTCGCCACCAAGGTCTGGACGACTGGCAAGCAGGCTGGGATCGACGAGATGGAACGCTCGCTCGCGCGCCTGCGGACGAAGCGCCTCGATCTTATCCAGGTGCACAACCTGGTCGATCTCGATACTCAGCTCGCAACTCTGCGCGCCTGGAAGGAACAGGGTCGTATTCGTTATCTCGGCATCACGCATTACGACGAGTCTTCCTTTCCAGAAGTGGAGAGAATCCTGCGACGGGAGAAGCTCGACTTTCTCCAGATCAATTACTCGATCGCCGAGCGCGATGCGGAGAAAACGATCCTGCCGCTGGCGCGGGAGAAGGGCGTTGCGGTCCTGATCAACCGGCCCTTTGCCCGGGGCGATCTCTTCTCGCGTTTGCGCGCGAAACCGCTCCCGGAGTGGGCGGCGGAATTCGATTGCAAATCATGGGCGCAGTTTCTTCTCAAGTGGATTCTGGGGAATGCCGCGGTGACCTGCGCGATTCCAGCCACGAGCAACGTTGCGCATTTGGAAGACAACATGGCGGGCGGCGTCGGCCGGTTGCCGGATGAGAAAATGCGGCAGCGGATGGTGGAACTCGTGACGGCTGCCTGACGAAATGAGTCAGTTGCTTCGTCTCGCGATGTGGTCGGGGCCGCGCAATATCTCGACCGCGATGATGCGGTCGTGGGGGAATCGCGCCGACACCGTGGTGGTGGATGAGCCGCTTTATGCGTTTTATCTCAAGGCGACGGGGAAGAAACATCCGGTGGCGCAGGAAGTGATTGCTCATGGGGAAACGGACTGGCGGAAGGTGGTGGCAGAGCTGACGGGATCGGGGCACAAAGGCCTCTCCCACATTCGGATCTTCTACCAGAAGCAGATGACGCATCATCTTTTGCCGGAGATGGGACGCGATTGGCTGGCTGGCCTAACGAATTGTTTTCTGATCCGTGATCCGGCGGAGGTGATTGCGTCCTACGTGAGGAAGAATGATGAACCGGCCCTGGACGATATCGGCTTTGTGCAGCAGGCCGGGATTTTTGATTGGGTGCGCCAGCGATCGGGCAGAGTGCCGCCGGTGATCGATGCGCGGGATGTGTTGCAGGACCCGGAGGGCATGCTGCGACTCCTTTGCCAGGCAGTCGGCGTCGAGTTTGATCCGGCGATGCTGAGTTGGCCGCCAGGGCTGCGCGAAACCGATGGAGTGTGGGCGAAGCATTGGTACGGCGAAGTGGCGCAATCGACCGGGTTCGCGCCGTATCGCGAGCGACGCGCCGACGTGCCAGAGCGCCTGGGGAAAATCGAAGCGCGCTGCCGAGAGTGTTACGACCGGCTCTACCAGCACCGTCTGCGGTGAGGGTAGCGCAAGCTTCCAGCTTGCAGCCTGCTGAATCACGCAAGCTGGAAGCTCGCGCTACCTTCGCCGGCGACGCGTTATTTCAGCAAATAATCGCGAATGAATTGCACCGTCGCGTAAAAGAGAAAATCGGCGTTTTTCTTCTTGGCAAAACCGTGCCCTTCATCCTTTCCGAGCATGTACCAAACGGGCGTCCTTTGTTTCTTGAGCGTCGCCACGATCTGTTCCGCTTCCGATTTCGGCACGCGCGGATCGTTCGCGCCTGCCACGACGAAAAGCGGCTTGGTAATTTTCTCTGCATTGTTCAAAGCCGCGATCCGTTCCATGAAGGCGGCCATCTTCGGATCCCGCTCGTCGCCGTACTCGGCCCGGCGCAGATCGCGCCGATAGCTCTCGGTGTTTTTCAAGAACGTGGCGAGGTTGGAAATGCCGACGATGTCGATCGCGCAACGAATCCGGTCCGCATAGTTCGTCGCCACTTCGAGCGTCATGAACCCGCCGTAGGAACCGCCGTAGGCCATGACCCGGCCGGCGTCGAGCTGCGGTTGCGTCTTGATCCAGTCGAGCAGCGCCGAGATGTCCTTGTAGGAATCTTCGCGCTTAAAGCCGTTATCGAGCAGGAGGAACGACTTCCCGTAGCCGGCTGAACCGCGAACGTTAGGCAAGATTAGCGCGCAGCCGAGGTCGTTGATCAGGTAGTTGCCTCGTCCCAAAAATCCCGGGCGCGCCTGCGATTCCGGGCCGCCATGAATTTGCACGATGACCGGGCGCGGTCCTGGGAATTTCTGCGCGTCGGGCTGATAGAGAAAGCCGCTGATTTCGCGCCCATCAAAAGATTTCCAGGTCACGAGCTTTGGCTCGACAAAGCGATCAGCGGGAATCCCGCCGGTCTCACTTGTCGTCCAGCGGGTGACGACGTTCTGCGGCGCGTCGGGCGACCAGGAATAAACGTCGGAAGGCGAACGCGCGCTATTCACATCAAAGGCGAGCAGGTTTTGCTCCGGGCCGCGCTGCCACTTCAGCCCGGAAATGATCGAGGCGGCGATCGGCGGGTCAAAGACCGGATCGGCCTGTGGTGTCGCGGTCATTTTTCCATCGCGCATCGCCACTCCGATTACGTGCAGCGTGCTCATGCCGTTTTCGTTCAGGGTGTAGGCGATGCGTTGCCCGTCGCCGCTCAGGTCCCAGTCGTCGACGTCCCACTTTTCGTTAGGCGAAAGATAAGTGTGCGTCTTGCTCGCGAGGTCGATGTAGGCCAGCCGTTGAAATTCCGAACCGCGATCGGTCGTGACAAAAATGCCCTTTCCATCCCTGGCGAAAACGGCTTTTGAGTAAGACACCTTTTCTGCGCCAGCGGCGGGCCGCGGGGTCAGCTCCGTGCGCGCGCCTGTCTTCGTGTCGAAAAGCCAGAGATAACTTTCGTTGATCGAGACGTACTCGAGGACGAGAAGGTGCGATCCGTCAGGCGACCAATCGCCGACCTGCCAGCCGCCGCCTTTCACTTCCGCGAGGAGGTGATCGCTTTTCGGGTCGTTAGGCGATTCGAGATAAATGTCGTTATCGGCGCCGTTGCGCCGGGTCGAGGTGTAGGCGAAGCGCGTCCCATCGTGACTCCAGGTCGGGGTGGAGTTTCTCGATTTTCCGTCGGTCAAGAGCGTCACGTCGCCGGTCGCGAAGTCGTAGCGGTAATTCTGATTGAATTCATTCCCGCCCGCGCTTTTCGAGAAAACGAAGAATGCGCCCGCCTTTGGGTCGAAGCTCGCGTCATTAACGCGGTCGACGAAGAAGGTCAGCTGGGTGCGAGCGCCGCCCGGCTGGGTGACGAGGTGCACCTGGTTGGTGTCGCCGAAGCGGGTAAGGATCAGCATCTCCGGGTTGGTCGGATGCCAATCGAGGAAACTGGCCGCGCGACTCTCAGTATAACGCCCAACCTGTTTGACGATCTCCGCCGGGACGGGCGGGACGCCATCGAGGACGAGACTGTCGGGCGGAGTGAGATCATCGGCGGCGAAGAGCGCGGCGGGAAAGAGCAACGACAGAAGCAAGGATCGGGCATTCATAGACGAGTTGGATATGCTAGGCGGTGGTCGCTGAATTGAAACCGCCGAATTCATGCTCCAGAAATTCGACGAGAAAAACCGCGGCTTGGATGATTATCCGCAGATTTCGCAGATGGACGCAGATTGGTTGAAGGAAGTAACGGCGCTTTAATCTGCGGAAATCTGCGTAATCTGCGGCCAACAAATGCGACAGCAATTTAACGAAAAGAACCGCAACCTGATGGTGAACATCAACGGCCGGCTCGTGCATCGCGACGAGGCGGGAGTGAGTCCATTCGATTCCGCGGTTCAGGGTGGCGATGCGGTTTGGGAAGGGTTGCGACTCTATGACGGCCGCATCTTCAAGTTGCACGAGCATCTCGAGCGGTTGCGGCGTTCCGCCACCGCGCTCGCCTTCGCGGAGATTCCGCCTAACGAGAAGCTGATTGAGGAAATCAAGCGCACACTCGCGCGCCAACCAAATGCGCAACGAGGTGCACATTCGACTGACCTTGACTCGTGGGGTGAAGATCACCTCCGGAATGGACCCGCGTCTCAACCAGAGTGGCCCAACCCTGATCATCCTTGCGGAACACAAGGCGCCCGTTTACGCCAGGAGCGGTCTCAACCTGATCACGAGCAAGATGCGCCGGCCGCCGCCGGAAATTCTCGATCCGCAGATCCACCACGCCAACTTGCTGAACTCGATCCTGGCCAAGATCGAGGCGAACCAGGCCGGCGCCGACGACGCCATTTTGCTCGACCTGCGCGGTTTTGTTGCGGAAACGAACGCCACGCATCTTTTCCTCGTTAGGCACGGCGAAGTTGCGACCAGTCGCGTCCTCGCCTGTCCCGAGGGGATCACCCGCGCCACCGTCCTGGAGATTTGTGCCGCGGAAAGGATCCCGCACCGCGAAGCCGACCTGACGATTGAGGAGTTCCATTCCGCCAACGAAGTCTTCTGCACCGGAACGATGGGCGAACTCGCAGGCGTAACGAAGATCGACGGTCGCACCATCGGCAAGGGCGAGATCGGTCCAATGACGCGGCGGTTGAGCGAGCTTTATGCCCGACGCACGGCGAGCGAAGGCGTGCGGGTAGTGGAATAGGCTTTCCGATTGAGCTCGCTTCCGGCATGATCCGGCCATGGAAATGCCAAAACCGAGTGATGGTCATCGCAAACTGGAGAGACTGGCCGGCCGTTGGGAAGGTGAGGAGCAAATGGAACCCTCGCCGTGGGATCCGAAAGGCGGAGCCGCTCTGGGCCGTATCACGGGCCGGATGGCTCTCAATGGTTTTGCCCTCATCTTCGACTACGAGCAGGAGCGTAACGGTGCAATCACTTTCACTGGCCATGGCGTTTACACCTACGATCCGAAGGAGGACCTTTACACATTGAGCTGGTTCGATTGCATGGGCGTGCCCCCGGAAATCTTCAAAGGGAAATTCGACGGCGATGTCCTTCAGCTCTCCCACGGCGGGGCGACGCACGTGTGTCTGACTTACGACCTGAGCGACCCCGGCTGCCTCAAGACCAGCATGGAAATGTCCGAGGATGGTAAGGCTTGGAATCGCCTCTTCGAAGGGCAATTGAAACGCGGTTGAGCTTACGGAGGGATGGGCTTCCGCGCGTTCCGGACATGCGGAAGCATGTCCCTCCGCACCTCACGACTATTCCGTTCGCAATGCGATCACGGGATTGAGCCGGCTGGCGCGGCGGGCGGGGAAGAGGCAGGCGAGCAGCGCAGCGGCGCCCAGGATCACGACCGTTGCTCCGAGCAGGAACGGGCTGTGGGCCGAAACTTCATAGAGCTGGGAGGCGATCAATCGACCGAGGGCGAGCGCAGCTGCGAGTCCGATCATCAAACCGAAGAGGACCGGTCTCATTCCCTGGCCTACGACGAGGCGCAAGACGTCGAGGGTTTGCGCGCCGAGTGCTATCCGGACGCCGATCTCGCCGGTCCGTTGTTCCACCGTGTAGGCGACTGCGCCATAGATGCCGACCGTCGCGAGTAACAAAGCCACGCTCGCGAAAATGCCGAGCAACATCATCATGAGACGCGCTTCCCCGAGCGCCAGCCGAACGATTTCGTCCATCGACTGCGGCTGAGCGAGCGCCATCGTCGGATCGATCTGATTGAGGGCGCGCTGCACCAGATTCGTGACAGCGGCGGATTTCATCTGGCTCCGGACCGTGATGCTCATGAAGGGGAAATTCTCCTGCGCCCACGGCCGGTAAAATTCCATATCGTTAGGCTGGGCGACCTTGCCGGAACGCACATCGCCGACCACGCCGATGATTTCAGTCGGGGTGCTGGCGCTCGTGACGAGCAGTGTTTTGCCGATTGGATTCTCGTTCCCGAAAACTTTGTGCGCTCCCGCCTGGCTGATCAGCATCACGTTCGGCTGCCCCGCGAGGTCGTGCTGGTTGAAGTCGCGGCCGGCGATGATCGGAATCCCCAAGGCCCGAAAATAACCGGGCATGATATCGTGGGAGGGCGCGGTAGCGCGCTCGGGAATCGGAGGCACGTTGCCATCGGGCCGCGCGTAGAGCGTCGCGCCGTTTCCACCGGTGAGCGGAGCGTCACTGCTCACCGCTGCGTCTTGGAAACCAGGAAGCGCGCGCACGGCCTTTTGGAGTTGGTCAGCGAACCGGGCACGGGAAGGCTCATCGGGATAGCGCGCCTGCGGAAAGGTGATGAACCCGACCCAAAGATGATCGGACCGGAAGCCGAGCGGTTGCTGACTTAGCCTGACGAAACTGGCGATGAGCAAAGCCGCGCTCGCCAGCAACGCGACCGAGAGGGCGACCTGCGCACCGACGAGGATTTTGCGGAAGCGCTGTTGCCGCAGGCTGCCGCTGCTCCCGCGGCCGCCTTCCTTCAATCCGTCGACCAGGTCGGCACGCGAGCTTTGCCAGGCGGGATAAATTCCCATCGCCAAACCGGTAAGAAGCGAAAGAGCGAGCGTGAAGCCGAGCACCGGCAGTGAGACGCTCACATCGCTGGATTCGAGCGGGAGAAAGTTGGCCGTGATTTTCGGAACGAGCGGAATCAGTTGCCAGGCGAGGAACGCGCCTAACGATCCCGCGAGCACGCTGACGAGAAGACTTTCCAAAACAAAAAGTCGCAGGACGCTCGTGCGCGAGGCGCCCAGGGCCATGCGGAGGGCGATCTCGCGGCGTCGCCCGCTGAAGCGCACCAGGAGAAGATTGGCGACATTGCTGCAGGCGATGAGGAGGACGATGCCAACCGCGCCGAAGAGGGTGGCGAAAGCCGGTCGCAATTTGCCGGTCGCATCCTCCGGAAACGGCGTGATGATAGTCCTCAGGTCGGCGTCGATTTTCCCCGGGTTTTGGCGGCGATAGCTTTGCTCGAGCGAAGGCAAGGCCGCCCGGGCCTGCTCAATCGTCAGGCCAGGTTTCAATCTTCCCACCGCCCGCAGGAACCCGGTGCCGCGCATCATGCGTTCGTAGGAGAACCCGGCGAGGACAAACGGCTTGGTCGTCCAAACTTCGTTGCCATTCGGTCCGACCCACGGCACCGGCATATTCGGCACCACGCCCACGATGGTGTGCGCGACGCCGTCGAGCGTAATGCTGCTCCCAAGGACGTTTGGATCACCCCCGAGCCGGCTCTTCCAGAAGTGGTCCGAGACGAGCGCGACATCTGCGCCTTCCTCTTCGCTGGGCAAAAAATTGCGCCCGAGAATCGGCCGCACCCCGAGGACGTCGAAATAATTCGCCGTCACTCTGAAGCCGAAGATCTGAACGGGATCGCCCCGGCCGGTCAGCGTCAGGGCGACAGGATTGTCGGCCGCGAACCCGTCGAAGATCGTCTGGCCTTCGCGATAAAGCTGAAAGCGCGGCGCCGAGAGCGGCCACTCAATCGCCTCGGCGGTTTTATCTCCGGAATAAAAATGGACCAGGCGACCGGGATCCTTGAACGGAAGGCGGCGCAGAAACAAATCGTTGACCAGGCTAAAGATGGCGGTGTTCAACCCGATCCCAAGCGTGAGGGTGAGGACCGCCAGAAGAGTGAAGCCGGGCGATTTGATCAGCTGTCGCAGAGCAAAACGAAGGTCAGTGAGCATACGACGAACAAGGTTGAGACGCACCGTCGGGCGCGTCTGGATTCAAACAAGAGACGTCGCTGCTGTCGAGTTTTGTCTCTGGCCCGATCTGGCAGCGAAGCTGGCCCGTTAGCGCAGGTATCGGTTCGGTTCGATGAGTTCGAAGCCGGGCGTGTTTTGGACGAAGTGCCGCAGCCAAAACGCGTGGCCGGCGCCGAAGGTGACAAGAACGCGATCACCGGGTCGAGCGATTTGGACGAGCTTGGCGAAGATCTTGGCGTTGCGTTGATACCAGGCCGCGTTCAGCTCCGCTCCCGGCTGTTCCTTTTCATCTCCAAACGCGAGCAGCCCGTAGTAGAAATTCTGCTGATCGGCCAGAATGCGGGCGGGCTCGTTTTCATTCGCCAGCATGATTCGAATAGGCGTCGTTTTCTGCGCGGCTTCCATCTCTTTCACCGTTCGCTCGACGTTCTCTTGCAGGCGGGCGAGCGCTTCAGTTTGACCGTGCGCCCTGGCGTAGGCGTCAACTTTATCGAACGGAAAATAATCGATCGTTTTGCTCTGCTCATCGATGCCGTAAACGATGTTCTGACCGAGCTGATGAGCGAGACGGAACGCGATTTGGACCCGTTCGTCCGGGTTCGTCGTCAGTTCTTTCGGCGAATAGTCAGCGAACTTCTTCACCCCGAAGTCGACGCGATCGGACAACGCCTCGACCGCGATCTTGGTCGGATTGAACTTCGCAAGACGCGCCGCGACGTCGGCCAGTTCGGCCTGTTTGGCCGGCGTGAGCACGCTGTCCACCTTCATGTTGTGCATGTCCAGGCCGGGATTCCCAAAGTGATAGGTGCCGAGGATCATGACCTCGATCGGAGGGGGACTCGGGACTGGAGTTTGACCGGACAGACTCGTGCCGAAGAAAGCGAGCAAGCAGGCGTGGATTAGGAATTTCATAGATCGGTTGGCTCGCTCAATGGGATGCAATCCGGCCGGAGTTGGATTCATCTTTCTTCGGTATCGAGAGACGGATCCTGTCCTGGAGACGAGAGCCTGTGCGGCGAAGGCGTGACAGCGCCCGGCGCTCGCTGCTACCGTGCGCGAAATGGAAGCGGACGATTGGGCATCACTGAGCGATCAGGAACTTCTCGAACGCCGCATTTCCAAACTCGGCTTGCGGCTCGAAGGCACGACCCTCGAACCGCTCATCCGTCAACTTTACGACGAGCTTTACGACCCGCGGGCTGGTGCTGCGTCCGCCCTGTCACATCGGCGACGAATGGTTCGTGCCGGTCGGCATCCCGGCGATTTTCATTCCGTTTTTTCTCGTCCACGATCGGCTGCGCGCGCTGGAAAAGACGATGATGCTCGAGGTCGAGGGCGGGACGCCCGAGTGGTTCATGAAACTGATGCGACACGAGGCGGCGCATGCCTACAGCTATGCCTACCAATTGCCGCGGAAAAAAAAGTGGCAACAGACTTTCGGGCGGACGTCGCGCGAAGAGACGCCGAGTTTTTATCAGCCGCGCCCGTTCAGCCGCAGTTATGTCGTGAATCTCGACGACTGGTATGCGCAGAGCCATCCGGACGAAGATTTCGCCGAGACTTTCGCGGTCTGGCTCACGCCGGGGCTCGACTGGCGCCGACGTTACGCGGGCTGGAAGGCGCTGCAAAAACTCGAATACGTCGATGAACTGATGCGCTCCCTTGCCGGGCAACCTCCGCTGCACCTGCCGGACTATCGCGTCGCCGACCACGATTGTCTGAACCTCAAGCTCAAGACCTATTACGCGCGCAAGCGCAAGCTTTACGAAGATACTTATCCCGATTTCTACGACGCTGATTTGCGGCAGCTCTTTCCCGCCTCCGCGGGACCGGGCGGCATTACTGCCAGCGCCTATCTGCGGCGGCGGCGCCGGCGGCTTTTGAACTCGGTCTGCCAGTGGACAAATGAAAGAAAATTCCGGGTGAACAAACTTCTCGCACGACTCATCGACCGCTGCGACCAGCTCGATCTCCACGTGCTGAACGACGATCCGCAGCAGGATTTTCGCGTCTCCGCTTTCATCACGACGCTGGTGATGAATTATCTTTTCACCGGCAAGTTCAAACGCACCAAGTAAGATTGAAAAAGAAACTCAAAGTCCTTGCGCTTTTCGACGCCGTCGGTCCGACTACGATCGACCAGGACCTGAGCGCGGAGCTAAAGACGCAGGATTGGAAAACCGAGGCGAACGTCCTCGCCGCGCTCGGCGCGCTCGGTTACGCCACCGAGCATCTCGCCATCTTCGACAACCTCGATCTGCTCCGGCAAAAGCTGGAAACGTTCGCGCCGGACGTTCTCTTCAACCTCGCCGACCAGTTCAAGAACAACCGCGGATTCGATCAAAACATTGTCTCGTTGCTCGAGATGCAGGGCGTGCCCTTTACCGGCTGTGGCGCGACCGGTTTGGTTCTTTGCAAACACAAGGGCATCTCGAAAAAAATCCTCAGCTATCATCGCATCCACACTCCGAACTTCGTCGTTATCCCGCGCGGACAGCGCATCGCGCGGCCGCGGCAGCTCAAGTTCCCGCTCCTGGTCAAGCCGGTAAGAGAAGAGGCCTCCCACGGCATCGCCCAGGCCTCGTTTGTCGAGACCGACGAGCAATTCCGGGAGCGCGTCGCATTCATTCACGAGAAACACGACGGCGATGTTATTGCGGAGGAATACATCGCGGGCCGCGAACTCTACGTCAGCCTGATGGGCAATCTGCGTCCGACCGTTTTTCCGATTCGCGAGCTGGTCTTCCGCGAAGTGCCGCCGGACGAACCAAAAATTGCGACCTATCGGGCGAAGTGGGACGAGGAATATCGCAAACGCTGGGGTTTGCAAAATCAGTTCGCCGAAGGGCTCGACCCGGCGCTGGTCGCGCAGATCGAGCAGACCTGCAAGCGCATCTACCGCCTGCTCACGATCGACGGCTACGCGCGCATCGACCTGCGGCTGACCGCCGAGAACAAGGTTTATTTCATCGAGGCGAATCCAAATCCGATCCTCGCCGAGGACGAAGACTTCGCGCTTTCCGCGGGCCAGGCCGGCCTGTCGTATCCTCAACTAATCGACCGAATCATCCGACACGGGATGAAGACGGTCCGGGACTGAGTCGGTCGCGGTTCGTTAGGCCGAGATGTAGCGGCGACAGAGCCCGGACCTGCGGAAGCAGGTCCCTCCGGAGGGACGCGCTTCGCGCGTCCAGCTTCTCTCGCTCGGATCAGCCGATCTCCGAGCGTTCTAGCGGAGCAGCTGGAAGTTTGCCGGCAGCGACACCCCAGTGGCGGGCAAATCGCGATCGACGATGGCCCCAAGGGAAGCGCCGCCGGTTTCGGGTTCGTTTACTGCGACCTTCGCGGGGGGCGGTTCGATCGCGGGCTGGCCCTTCTCTTTCAACTGGTTGTCGAGCTTCGGCAGTTCGGTGGTGAGTAGACCTTGAAAGTCCTTCCCGATATCATCCAGTTCGCGCTGGAGCGAAGCGATCCTTGCGATCTGGTATTCAGCGGGCCGACCTTCGTAGCTCAGGATTGCGCCGTAAAGCTGGTCGGTGTGTTCGCGCAGACGCTGTTCACCGGTAATTGCACCGCCTTCCGTGGTGGCGACGATCCGTTTGCGCACCGCATCCACCTTTGTCTCGAAATCGCTGACGGCGTTCCGCATCGTTTCGTCGGAAGAAAGGGCTTGTTGGCTTTTCGCCAGGCTGGCGCGCAAAGCCATGATCCGATCCATCAGCGCGCTCTCGTCGCCGAACAGAGTTTTCACCCGTTCCGCCGCCTCATACTGTGCTTTGCGATCGGCTTCGCTGAACTTGTCGCGTTTGTCGAGTGCGACGGTCAGCTTCATCTCATAAGGCTTGCCGTTCTTGGTCATTCGCACCGTGTAAGTACCTGGCAGAACTCGCGGACCGGTGAGGCCGGAGCCAGCGACCTGCGCGGCGGGTGGCACGCGCGGTGGCTTCTCATGCATATTCCAAGTGACGCGGTTGAGGCCCGGGCGTTTGCTCGCCGGCACTGTGTCGATGACCTTGCCGGCCGGATCGAGAATTTCGATCTTCAACTTACCGAAAAGGTGTCGCGATTTTTGGTAATAGGTGATGACCGCAGCGTCGGGCGGGTTTTCACCGCTAAAGGCCGCAGCCCCCTCAGGCCAGCCACCATTGGCCTCGATGCGTTGCTGCTGCACTGGTTCCCCCGGGACGAAAGCTGGCTTCTTTCGTTAGGAGGTCTGGCGTGAGCGAACGAAGCGGCGTGATGTCGTCGATAATCCAGATCCCGCGGCCGTGGGTTCCGAGGACGAGATCATTGGTCTGTGGCTCGATGGCGAGATCGCGCACCGCCACGGCTGGGAAACGGCTGCCCTTGAACTGCGCCCACGATTGCCCGCCGTCGATCGAGATATAGAGTCCAAACTCCGTTCCAAGGAAGAGCAAATTCGGCTTCACGAGGTCTTCCTTGATCACATGCGCATAGCCGCGAATGCCTTTTACATCCTGAGGTGTGACCAGCGGCTTCCATGTCTGGCCATAGTCAGTTGTTTTGTAGAGATAGGGTGCAAAGTCGCCAAAGGTATGGCGATCGAACGCGGCGTAGGCTGTGGCGGGATCGAAGTTGCTCGCCTGCACCCAGCGGACCCAGGAATTCTTTGGCAGGTTGGGAACGTTGCCGACGACGTTGTTCCAGGTCGTGGCTCCGTCGCGCGTGAGTTGGAGGTTGCCATCATCGGTCCCGGCCCAGATGACGTCTTTGTTTTTGGGCGATTCGCTGATCGAGAAGATGGTCGTGTGCATCTCGGCTTCGGAGTTATCCACCGTCACACCGCCGGACTGTTCCTGTTTCTGTTTCTCCGGGTCGTTCGTTGTCAGGTCCGGAGAAATTCGTTCCCAGCTCTGGCCGTGGTCGCGGGAGCGGAAAAGAAATTGCGCGCCGATGTAGATCGTCCCTTTCTCGTTAGGCGAGGCGACCAGCGGCGTGTTCCAATTAAAGCGCAACTTTTCCTTGTAGTTCGGCTGGGGTTGGATGATGCGCGCCTCGAGGGTATGGCGATTTACCCGGCCGACATGACCTCCCTGATATTCCGCATAGACATAATTGGAATCGGCCGGATCGGTAAAGGTGTAGAAGCCGTCGCCATTAAAGAGATTCTCCCAGCGCGAGTTGGTGATCCCGCCGGGGTATTCTGAGTCGCCGACCCAGCAACTGTTATCCTGGAGTCCGCCATAGACGTGATAAGGATCAGCGTCATCCGCACTCACGTGATAGAACTGTGAGATAGGAAGGTTATTCGCTTTCCACCAACGGCTGCCGCCATCGTAAGCATACCAGAGTCCGCCATCATCGCCCAGGATAACGTTTTGCGGATTCGTCGGGTCGATCCAGACCACGTGCACGTCGCCGTGCCCGCCGTTGAAGCCGCCGACGATGGCGAAGCTCTTGCCGCCGTCCTCGCTCAGGATGAGCGCGCCATCGGTCTTGAAGACGCGATTTGGATTTTTCGGGTCAACGATCAGGTTGGCGAAGTAGAACGGGCGCCAGACCATCCACTGGCTCTTGTCCCGTTGCTGCCAGGTCTGTCCACCGTCGTCGGAAACGAACAGGGCGCTGTCGGTGGATTCGACAAAGCAATAGACCCGCTTCGGATTCGAGGGCGCGATCGCGACCGCGAGTCGGCCGTAGGGTTTCTTCGGGAAACCCTTGTTGGCTTCCGGGGTCACTTCCTTCCAGGTCTTGCCGCCGTCGGCCGTGCGAAAGAACCCGCTGCCGGAGGGATCGTTAGGCGTAGCGCCGCCCGAGCGATAGGTCCAACCCTGGCGCCGGAAATCCCAAAGCCCGGCGAACAGGATGTCGGGGTTGGTCGGATCCATCGCGATGGTCGAGGCGCCGGTGGAAAGGTTGGAGCCTTTGAGAATCAGGTTCCAGGTTTTGCCGCCGTCGCTCGTTTTGTAGAGACCGCGATCGGGCGAATCGCTCCAGAGCGCGCCCGGCACCGCCGCATAAACCGTGTCGCTGCTCTTCGGACTAACGATGATCTGCGAAATGCGTTCCGAGTTTGGCAGCCCTGATTTGTTCCAGGTCTCCCCGCCGTCGGTTGATTTGTAGATGCCGTCGCCGATCGAGACGCTGTTGCGGACCCACGGTTCGCCCGTGCCGACCCAGACGTTCTTCGAGTTCTTGGGATCGAGCGCGATCGCGCCGATCGATTGCACCGGTTGTTCATCGAAGACCGGCCGATAATGCGTGCCGCCGTCCTCCGATTTCCAAACGCCGCCGCTGGCCGCGCCGACAAAGATCGTGAGTTTGCCGGATGGTTCGCGATGGGCGGCGAGCGCGGCGACGCGGCCGCTCATGGTGGCGGAGCCGATATTGCGCGCGCCCAAACCGGAGATGGTCGCGGAACTGTAGGGCGCCTGTTGACCGGAAGCCGCGCCGACGAAAGCGAGTGAGGTGAGAAGAAGAAAATTAATGAATCGCATGACGGTAAGAGTGTTGAGTTATTTCGCGGCTTTGACAGGGAACTCGAAGATGGAGTCATCGACCGGGATGTTGGCTTCACCTTTTTCGATGATGATCTTTTGTTTGTCGTTCGATCCCTTGCTCCCGGCCTCGATTGAGAACGGGAAATAAACGCCGTTGACCTTTTCGTAGTCGCCGAGATCGGTTTCGACCTCGACCTGCGCGCCCTGTTCGAGGCGGCGATCGATGATGCGGATCTCGAGAAAATAATCCGGATCGAGATAGACGTAACTGACGTCGCCATTCTTGCGCACGACCTGCAACTTGTGGGCGGGCGTGCCTTCGACGTCTTCCGTCCCGAGATAAGTGATGGTCTTGCCCTGCGCCTTCCAGTTCTCCAGCGGTCCGCCGATCTCCGCCTCTTCGACCAGCGACTTCGATTCGTCCGTCGACATTTTCTCGGGATCCTTTCGACCAAAGATCGGGTAAATCTTCCAGCCGCTCGTGCCGTTGTAAGCCTCCACCAGGTTCATTCCCTGGAGGACGGCATCGGTGCGCACCTTCCCCGGGCGCTTTTTCGTTTCGGTATATTTCAGTTCGATCTGGCCCTGGTTGACCAGCAAGCGGCCCTCAAAACGGATCGTCTTGATCGCTTCGAGCGCGGCTGTGCCGCCCTTGGCTTTGAGATTCTTGGCGACCAACTCGTCGACCGTCGGAGTCGGCGCAGGAGTTTGAGCGTTGATCGTCGGCAGGAGGAGCGCGACGGCGGCGGGAATGAGAAGAGAGTAGCGCAGATTCATAAGGATTGGCGATTGGCTCACGGAGCGATCGCGGCGCAGCCTGATGCAAAGCGCGTGCCATGGCAAGTGCGCAAGATGGAGCGCGCTTGGCCAGAGCGGGTTAGGAAAGAAACCTCCCTTTGCCTAACGATTTCGGATTCCCGAAACCGGGATTTCGTTCGCTCGAATTTGGGATGGTTGACGCATCTTCGAGGGAAATTCATCCACAGCCTCACTCCGACTAGCCCATGTAATAACCGCCGTTCACGTTCAGCACGTGTCCGGTGATGTAACTCGCCATCTGCGAGGCGAGGAAGAGCGCGGCGTCGACGATCTCATGCACATCGCCGAGGCGACCCAGCGGAATCTGTTTCTTGAAATTTTCCGTCACTTCGTCCGGCATGCCCTTGCTCATCCCGACATCGATGAAGCCGGGCGCGATCGCGTTCACCGTGATTTGCTGCCGGGCAAACTCCCGCGCCGAGACTTTCGTTAGGGCAATGATTGCCGCTTTGCTCGAGGAATAGTTCGCCTGACCGAACAGTCCCATCTGGCCGCTGACGGAAGAGAGATTGATGATGCGCCCGCCCTGGCGCAGAACCGAGGCGGCCTTTCTGCGTGACGTTGAAGGTGCCGGCAAGATTCACTCGCACGACGCTTTCGAATTCTTCCAGGGTGAGCTTCTTGATCGTCCGGTCACGGATGATGCCGGAATTGTTCACCAGCACGTCGAGCCCGCCGAATTGGTCCGCGATGTTTTTCATCATCGCCTCGACCTGCTCCGGCTTGGTCACATCGCAGTCGACGACGAGAGGATTCCTTCAACGTGGCCGCCACGTTGGCCGCATCCGCCTTATTTGTCCCTGCCGGATCGCTGATGAAATTGACGACGCATTGCGCGCCGCGATCGCCAAAGGCTTTGATCATCGCCGCGCCGATGCCGCGCGAGCTGCCGGTGACGAGGACGACTTTGCCAGTGAAATCGAGAGGATCGTTCATCGCGCAAGGTGAACCGGCTGGGAAAACCTTCAACCACGGGTTCGCGGGCCTCGGCCGGAAGACGCCCGGAGTTTTGCGCCTGTGAAACCGGGTGTTTGCCGGGTCACCGTTTGTCGTTAGTTTGCGGGGCTCATGGCTGTACCCGTCCGCATTCTCACTGCCGTTCCGATTTGCGATGGTCACGATAGCGCGATCAACACGATCAACCTCGAGTTCATTCGCCATGGTATCGAGGTGGTTTATCTCGGCTTTCATCGTTATGCCGGCGACATCGTGCGCGCCGCCATCCAGGAAGATGTGGCGGCTATCGGCATCTCCAGTTACAACGGCGGGCACATCGATTTCTTTGCCGAGGTCGTCAGGCAATTGCGCCGCCAGGGCGCGGGCGACATCGCCGTCTTTGGCGGCGGCGGCGGCACGATTACCTTTGACGACGCCCGCCTGATGAAGCGTCAGGGCGTCGACCAGATCTTTTTCGCCGGTACTTCGCTCGTCGAGATGGCGGATTACGTCCGCAAGCACTACGGCAAACCGCGCAAAAAACGTCCGGTGAAAAGCAGCCGCCCGGATCTCGTCCTCGCGCGCGAGCTTACGAAAATAGAAGACGCTTTCACCAACGGGGGTCGTGAGAAGAAAATCAGAAATCAGAAATCAGTAATCAGAAATTCAAAGGTCATTGGGTTCACTGGCCCGGGTGGCGCGGGCAAGACGACTTTGATCGACGAATTGGTCCTGCGATTTTTGCGCAACGAGCCGAAGGCCCGGATCGCGATCTTATCGCATGACCCGAGCGTAATCGGAGAAGGCGCCCTCTTGGGCGATCGCGCCACCATGATCAACTCGCAGGACGACCGCGTTTTCATGCGCAGCATGGCGACGCGCGGGCAGGCGGGGGGATTGTCGCCCGCGACCGAGAGTTGCCTCGCCCGCCTCACGAGGGCGGACTTCGACTACGTCTTTATCGAAACGGTCGGCACCGGTCAGGAAGCGCTCCCGTTCCGGAGCAAGTTGATTGATCAAACCGTGCTGGTGATGAATCCTGATTACGGCGCGCGTTTGCAGTTGCAAAAAATCGTGATGCTCGACGTGGCCGACATCGTGGTCGTGAACAAGACCGATCTCGACCGGGCGAAGGCCGCGCTCTCGGAAATCGAACATCGCCTGACCCAAAACAAGCGGGCGCAGCAAATCGTCGCGACGGTGGCAAAGCGCCATCGCGATCCGGGTGTGGATGAACTTTATGAGATGATCACGCGCGAAGAACGCGGCGAGCGTTCGGGAGGCAGGGCCGCGTCTAGGAAAGAGGAAAGCGAGTAAAAAATGAGCAAGCTGGGAGCAGTCGTTGAGTCGGTGGAGAAGCACGAGAAATTCGTGCTCGAACAGGTCAGGCGAGCGCGCACGGACGAAAAATTCGGGCGCGAAATGGTCGAGCGCTGGAACAAGATCAAGGCCGGAATCCAGATTTCCCGCGCGCCCACTGGTTTGCCGTTGCCGCGCCTTGCCTTGCCCGAGATCGATGAAGCGGGCGAGATTGCGCGCTATCTTTTCGGCGACGGTTTGCCCGGAGAGTTCCCTTATTTGAACGGCGCCTATCGCGAGATGTATCTCGAGCCGTTGCAGGAAGTCGAGGCGGGCAGTTACGGCAACGTGAAATCGCGTAACGGGTCCAATGGAGCCGCGAAACGCAACGGCGCGAAAGCGACAATCGCCCAGCCGAAGGTGGAGCCGCAGGAGGAACCAACCCGGCTTTTCTCGGGCCTCATGCTCGCGGAGGACACGAACAAGCGCTTCCATTTTTTGAGTGCGCATCAGCGCTCGAAACGCCTTAGCACCGCTTTTGATGGACCGACACTTTACGGCATCGATTCGGATGCCGACGGTGTGATGGGCAAAGTCGGTGAGGGCGGCGTGGCGGTCGACACGGTCGAGGACATGGTCCGCCTCTACGACGGGTTCGAAGTGGGCGCGCCGAATTTTTCCGCTTCGATGACGATCAGCGGCCCGGCGCCAATCATCATGGCGATGTATATCGCAGCGGCCAAACGTCGCTTTGGTTCCAAGGTTGTGCCGAACCTTCGCGGCACGATCCAGGCCGACATCTTCAAGGAAGTCCAGGCCCAGAACGAAACCATCTTTCCGATCGAAGCGTCGCTTCGTTTTCTCTGCGACATGATCGAGTGGACGACCGAGCACATGCCGCGTTGGTATCCGGTTTCGATCAGCGGTTATCACATCGGCGAGGCCGGCTCGACCCCGGTGCAACAGGCCGCCTACACGCTTTCGAATGGTTTCGCCTACGCCGAGATGCTCGCGGCGCGCGGGGTGCCGGTCGACCAGTTCGCACCGCGCCTTTCCTTCTTTCTCGATTGCGGACTCGACGTGGAATACATCGCGCTCTCGCGCGTCTCGCGAAAGATCTGGGCGATCGGGATGCGGGATGTTTTTGGGGCCAGCCCGCGCGGGCAAATGTTCAAGCTTCATACTCAGACGAGCGGCCGTTCGCTCATCGCGGCGGAATTCAAAAACAACCTGACGAGAACGGCAGCGGAACTGATGCTCGCTTACATGAATGGGACTAACTCCTGCCATTCCAACAGCGCCGACGAGCCCTTCACCACGCCGAGCGAAGAATGGATCCGGCTCGCCGCACACGGTCAGGCCATCCTGCTTGAGGAATCCGGCATCTTCAAACACACCATGAACATGCTGAGCGGGTCGCCTGGCATGAAAGCGGTCGAGCGCGCGGTGGAGAAAGCGATTCTGGATGAGTTCCGCGAGATCGAGTCGTTAGGCGGAGTCATGGGCGCGGTCGAGAATCGTTATCAGCGCAGCCAGATCCAGAACGCGGCCCATCGCTATGAGCAGCAGATATACGACGGCACGCGGCCGATTGTCGGGTTAACGCGCTATCGCGATCCGGATGAAGAACCTCCGGAGATCGAGCTCGCCCGAACCCCGCGCAGGAAACAGGAGTTGCAGGTTAATAGGCTAAAAAAGTTCAAGCAACGGAACGCCGGCAAGGCAGAGAAAGCGCTCGCCAAACTGGCTGACGCGGTCGAGAGCGGCGCGAACACCTTCCCGGCCCTGCTCGAGGCGGTGGAAGTCTGTTCGTTAGGCCGAATCACCGAGCGGTTGCAGGAGATCGTCGGCCGCTTTCGCCCCATGGTGTAGCAGAACGTGGGAGGGGCCTTTGAAAGCCCGGCCTCGCCTTCGGCTGTGTTACGGGTGCCCCGATTGGTGGCAGCATGACAGACCCCCATTCCAAGAATCTGCGTCTTCACCGGCTGAGGGATGCGTCGTCCACATTTTTCGTCACAAAATCGCCGCGACCCATGGTTTTCGCTGCCGTTAACCCGACATGACGAAATCCCCACGGGTGAGCGTGAATTGAAATTGGCAGGACTACGGACGGCGTTATGATGCGCGCACTCATGGCTTCCCTGTTAACCGATGCCGGAGCAAGTGCGCGCGGTCGCATCGCGACGCGGCTTCTGCCGTTCCTTTTTCTGCTCTATGTCGCGAATTATCTCGATCGCACCAACATCGCCTACGCGACGCTCGGAATGAAAGGCGACCTTGGCCTGACCGATTCGGTCTTTGGCACGGCCAGCGGAATTTTCTTCATCGGGTATCTCGGGCTGCAAATTCCCGGGGCGCTGCTGGTGGAGCGCTGGAGCGCGAAGCGACTGTTGGCCATCACGCTCATTACCTGGGGCGCCCTGACGACCCTGACCGGTTTTGTGCGCACTCCGCTGGAGCTTTACGGTGCGCGTTTTCTGCTCGGCGCGGCCGAGGCCGGATTTTTTCCCGGCGTGATCGTTTACCTTTCCCACTGGTTCATTGATCAGGACCGCGGCAAAGCGGTGGCGCGGTTTATGTCCGCGATCCCGATCGCCTACATTTTTGGCGGACCGCTAGCAGGTGCGATCCTGGGTGTTGACTGGCTCGGCGTTCCCGGCTGGCGATGGCTCTTCCTGCTCGAGGGCGTGCCCGCGATCCTGCTTGGAACGGCGACATTCTTTGTGTTGCCCGATCGGCCTGAGGAAGTGCGTTGGTTGCGGGCGGACGAACGCGAGTGGCTGACGAGTCGCCTCGGGGAAGAACGGCAAGCCAAAGCGCATGTCGAACACGTGACGGTCGGGCAGGCGCTGCGTCATCCCGCGGTGCTGTTGCTCACCGCCGGGCTGTTCTTTTGCTATACTGGAGGTTACGCCTTTTGGTTTTGGTTCCCGACCATGCTCCAGCGGTTAACCGGCTGGACGGATGTTCAGCGAATCGGCTGGGTCGGCGCGATCCCGTTCGTCGCGGGTCTCATTGGGATGCTGTTGCTCGGCTGGAACTCTGATCGCACGCGCGAACGCCGCTGGCACTTTGCCGTGCCGCAACTGACTGGTGCGGCTGCGCTGGCAGCCTGGTTTTTCCTCCCGCATTCGAACGCCGTGCTCGTCGTTGTGTTCTCGCTCATCGGCTTCGGCACGACCGCATATCTGCCATCGTTCTGGGCGCTGCCTTCCTCACTCCTCACCAGTTCGGCGGCGGCCGCGGCGGTCGGTTTCATCAACTGCACCGCCAGCATCGGCGGATTCGTCGGTCCCAAAATTATCGGCAACCTCAGCCAGAGCAGCGGCTCGTTCCGCGGGGGATTTATCTTTATGATCGCCTGCTGGGTCATCGCGTCGCTGCTCGTGCTGCTCTGCCCGCGGGAAAATCAACCCAATGTGGGAGAGGCCTTAGTGCCCCGATCAGATGGATAATCCAAAAAGATCGCTGCACTAAGGCAGCTCCCACGTTCTTCAGCTCTTGAGCGCCACCTCGAATGGAGCGCCGGTCTTGGCGCGGATGTCGTCCACCGTGGCGCCAGGATGCAGCTCGGTCAGGACAAGCCCGCCGCCCTCCTTGACCTCGAAGACGCACAGATCCGTGATGATGAGATTGACCACTCCCAGCCCCGTGATGGGCAGCGTGCATTTCTTCAGAATCTTTGGGCTGCCATCCTTCGACGTGTGCTCCATCACGGCCACGACGCGCTTCACCCCGGCAACGAGATCCATCGCGCCGCCCGGGCCCTTGACCATCTTGCCGGGGATCATCCAATTGGCGATGTCGCCTTTATCCGTCACTTCGAAGGCGCCAAGGATGGCGAGGTCGATGTGGCCACCGCGAATCATCGTGAACGAATCTGCGCTCGAGAAAAAGGCCGAGCCAGGCATCGTCGTGATGGTTTGTTTGCCCGCGTTGATCAGGTCGGCGTCGACGTTCTCCTCAGTCGGGAATGGGCCAATCCCGAGGAGTCCGTTCTCCGATTGCAGGGTGACGTTCATGCCTTCGGGAATGTAATTCGCCACCAACGTCGGAATGCCGATGCCGAGGTTGACGTAGTAGCCGTCGCGCAGCTCCTTCGCGGCACGTTTCGCCATTAGATCGCGAATCGGGTTTTCCTTCTTCGCGGCCGCACTCCCTGAGACGGTGCGGAATTCGATCCGCTTCTCGTATTTTTCTCCCTGGATGATGCGATCGACGAAGATGCCCGGCGTGTGGATCTGGTCGGGATCAAGCTCGCCCGCCTCGACGAGGTGCTCGACTTCGGCGACGCAGATGTCACCGCAGCTAGCAATCATTGGATTGAAGTTCCGGGAGGTCTTTCGAAAAATCAGGTTGCCCGATTTGTCGCCCTTCCATGCTTTGACGAGCGAGACCTCGGCTCTGATGCCGGGTTCGAGCACATATTCCTTGCCGTCGAAAATTTTCGTCTCCTTGCCGTCGGTTAATTTGGTGCCAAAGCCGGTGCGGGTGTAAAACCCCGGGATGCCTGCGCCGCCCGCACGCAGACGCTCGGCCAGTGTGCCCTGCGGGATGAGCTCGAGTTCGAGTTCACCCGCCAGCACCTGGCGCTCAAACTCCTTGTTCTCGCCCACATAGGAGGCCATGACCTTTTTGACCTGCCGCGTGGTGAGCAGCACGCCCATGCCGAAATCATCCACACCGGCGTTGTTTCCGACGATGGTGAGACCCTTCACGCCGCTGTCATGCAATGCGGCGATGAGATTTTCCGGGATGCCGCACAAGCCGAAACCACCGGCGGCGATCGTCATGTTGTCGTGCAGGAGGCCGGCAAGTGCGGTCTTGGCATCAGGGTAAACTTTATTCATGTGGAGGGAAGTTTAACCACGGATTACGCGGATGGGCACGGATGAATTCGGCAGCTAGGATCAGCCTGCTCAGCGTCCGACACCCGGACCTGCGGAAGCAGGTCCCTCCGGAGGGACGCGCTTCCGCGCGTCCAGATTGCGGCTTCTTTGCTGGTTGCCCGGTGGTTGGCACCACCGGAATCCGATAATCTCAAACCTCAACGCCCCGGCCGGGGCGGAGGAAACCCCCAGGCATGCCATCGACCTATCTCAGCCTCCACTATCATCTCGTTTTCGGAACCAAGGATCACGCCCGATGATCGCACCCGCATGGCGCGCCGATCTGCACGCGTTCATGGCAGCATCGTCCGACCCTTTAGGGATTACCAGAGGCGGTGGGTGGTGTTTCCGATCATGTCCACCTGCTGGCGGAGTTGCGCGCGCGCGAAACACGATCCGGCCCACCAGGAAGTTCCGCCTTTTCCCTTGTCGGCGGTTGCAACTTCGTTAGGTTGAGATCCCGCGCGCTTGGGGGTTGCTGAATTTTCGAATTTCGCCCAGTGATTTTCGATCGCAGTGACTCGCGTTGACCCGCTCCTGCGCGCTTCCTTTATATCGAAAATCGAAATTTCAAGATTGAAAATCCAAGCATGAACACTGGTAATATCGTCCAAGTAATCGGTCCCGTTGTTGACGTGGACTTCGCCGATGCCGGGAAGCTCCCCGGCATTTACAATGCGCTCGAGATCGAATTCGAAGTCAACGGCAACCCGACCAAGCTTACTCTCGAAGTGCAACAGCATCTCGGCGACAGCTGGGTTCGCTCGATCGCGATGTCGGGCACCGAAGGTCTTAAGCGTGGCATGAAGGTGACCGACACCGGCGGACCGATCTCCGTCCCGGTGGGAGAGGGGACGCTGGGCCGCATCTTCAACGTCATCGGCGAGGCGGTCGATAACCGCGGTCCCGTTTCCTATACCAAGCGCTATCCGATTCATCGTCGGGCGCCCAGTCTGACGGACCAGGATGTGCAAGCGTCGGTTCTCGAGACGGGCATCAAGGTCATCGACCTGATTTGTCCTTTCACCAAGGGCGGCAAAGTCGGCGCCTTCGGCGGTGCCGGCGTCGGCAAGACGGTCGTGATTCTCGAACTGATCAACAACATCGCCAAGAACCGCGGCGGCTTCTCGGTTTTTGCCGGCGTGGGCGAACGCTCGCGTGAGGGCAACGATCTTTACACCGAGATGAGCGAGGCGGGAGTGATCGATCAAAAGGATCTGAGCAAGTCGAAAGTCGCGCTCGTTTACGGCCAGATGAACGAGCCGCCGGGCGCCCGTCTGCGTGTCGCGCTCTCCGCCCTCGCCATGACGGAATACTTCCGCGATGAACGCAACCAGGATGTGCTCCTCTTCATCGACAACATCTTTCGTTTTTCCCAGGCAGGTGCGGAAGTCTCGGCGTTGTTAGGCCGGACGCCCTCGGCGGTCGGTTATCAGCCGACGCTTGCCTCCGAGATGGGCGATCTTCAGGAACGCATCACCTCGACGAACAAAGGCTCCATCACCTCGGTGCAGGCGGTTTACGTCCCGGCGGACGATCTGACCGACCCGGCCCCGGCAAACACCTTCGCCCACCTCGATTCGACGATCGTCCTCGAACGCTCCATCGCGGAGCTTGGCATTTACCCAGCAGTCGATCCGCTCGCATCAACCTCAAAAGCGCTCGCGCCCGAAGTGGTCGGCGAAGAGCATTACAGCGTCGCTCGCGGCGTGCAGAAGGTGCTTCAGCGCTACAAGGACCTGCAGGATATCATCGCGATTCTCGGCATGGACGAACTCAACCCGGAGGACAAGTTGACCGTCTTCCGCGCGCGTAAGATGCAGCGTTTCCTGAGCCAGCCATTCCATGTCGCCGAAGTTTTCACCGGCACGGCCGGCCAATACGTTTCGATCGCCGAAACCGTCCGCGGTTTCAAAGAAATCCTCGACGGCAAACATGACGATGTGCCCGAGCAGAATTTCTACATGAAGGGCGGCATTGACATGATTAAGGAAGGATAGGGGAGAGTTTTGAGTGTTAGGGATAAAGCTTTAAGCGGTCGTTAGGCGCAATCGTTTTCCTTAAACTTAAAGCATAAGACCTAAAGCTGACCGACATGAAAACCTTGCGTTTGGAAATCGTCACCCCGGAGGCGAAAGCGTACTCCGATGACGTCGAGATGGTCGTGCTTCCCGGAATGGACGGCGAACTTGGTGTTTATCCGCAGCACGTTCCTGTGCTGACCTCGCTCAAGCCTGGAGAACTGCGCGCTTTCAAAGGTGGCAAGGAGATCTCGCTCGCCGTCGGCGAAGGATTCGCCGAAATCACGGGCGACTCCATTTCTGTTATCACGGACATGGCCCTGGAATCGACCGCAATCGACGAGAGCGCCGCGGAAGCGGCCATCGCCCGTGCGAAGGCGGCGATGAAGGGAGATCTTGGGCACGAGGAAGTCGCAGCCGTCCAGGCCTCGCTGCAAAAGGCCCTCGCGCAGTTACACGTCAAGCGCCGTCGCCATTAATCCAAGGAGCACAGGCCGCCCGCCGGCGCGAACTTTCCTGCGCTCCTCACTTCCCGGCGTCTTGATCTTGCGGTAAGTCTTTCGCGCAAATGCAAACGCCGGACGCGCTCGGGATCATCGCTGGCAGCGGTGTTTATCCGCTTCTCCTCGCGGATGCTGCGCGCGTCGCCGGAGTGAAAAAGATCATTCTTGCCGCCTTCACCGATGAGACGTCTCCTGACGTCACCAATCGCGCCGACCAAATCGAGTGGCTGCGTGTCGGCCAGCTCGGCAAGCTGCTGAATTTTTTCCGCGAAGCGAAGGTCAGACACGCCATCATGGCGGGGCAAATTGCGCCCGGGAACCTCTTCAGTTTGCGCCCGGACTTCAAGGCGATGTTCCTCCTCGCCCGCCTCAAGCAGCGCAACGCTGAATCCATTTTCGGCGCGATCGCCGACCAGCTCGCCGAGATCGGCGTCGAGCTGCTACCTGCCACAACGTTTCTCGATCATTTTATCGCTCCTCACGGACAGATTGCCGGACCAAAACTGAAGGAGCGCGAAGAAGAAGACATCGCCTTCGGGTTCGCCATCGCGAGACAGCTCAGTGCTCTCGACGTCGGTCAGACCATCGTGGTGAAGAATGGCACTGTGCTCGCGGTCGAAGCCTTTGAAGGGACCAACGAAGCGATCCGGCGCGGCGGTTTGTTAGGCAAGAAGAACGCCATCGTCATCAAAGTGACAAAGCCGAATCAGGACATGCGTTTCGACGTCCCGGTCATCGGGACCGAAACCTTGCGCGTCGCCGATGAAGCGAAAGTGCGCGCCATCGCCGTCGAAGCCGACCGCACCCTTCTTCTCGAAAAAGCCGCCCTTCTTGACCTCGCCGAGCGCTTGAAGATTTCGCTTGTCGGCCGGTAAGGTGAGGCAGGTCGACGGCTTGAATTTGCCGGATTGGCAAGCGGGCAGCTCGCGCCCGTCCGGAACAACTTCCTCGTTGCGAATCGGCATGCGAAATCGGAGGGGGTTTTATGTTGGCCGACCCGGAGCGCCGCGGAACGCATTGGGCTTCGATCGAGGGGGTGACCGGTCCCAGCCGGGGGGCCTTTTCAGAACCTTCCGACGCTTACGAAGCTGGTCTCAAAGAAAGTGGTCCAAAACAATTTTTGTCACCATTGCCGCGGGCGTGGACGAGCTCGGTCCGCCTCCCCGGTCGTCACATCTGCAGCCGCCGAATGCTTGTCTTCACCTCTGTGCCGACGAGCAGGAAGGTGAAGATGGAGGCGGGAAGCCGGCGCATGCGTTCGTGGTGCCGGTCTTCGCGGATAACTAGAGCAGCCACTCGATGGGCAGCCAGCTTATCACCTGTGCCTTGATGCGCTTCCAGAGACCGGTCTCGGGCTCGGAGCTGTAGGACACCTGCTGGCCACCCTCGCGCGTCACCCACACGAGACGGTTTCCTGCGAGTTCGACGCGATACGCGCTGCGGCCGAGATCGCGTTCGGTCTGCTCTGGCAGACGCCTCGCCAGCGCCGGACAGTTGAAGAGCACACCCATTTCTGTGTTTAGTTTGCTCGAACGCGGATCGAGATTGTAGGAGCCGATGAAACCAATCCGGCGGTCGAAGGTAAACGTCTTCGCATGCAAACCACCAATGCTCGATCCGGCCGGTTCGCGAAAGCGCCGCTTGAGCTGGGCGCCCGCGGTCGGCTTGATCTCATAGAGTTCGACGCCGGCCTCGATCAGCGCCTTGCGATAGAGCTGGTATTTGGAGTGAACCGGCACCCCGTCCGTGGAAGCCAGCGAATTGGTGATCACGACCACGCGCGCGCCGCGTTGGCGCACGCCGGCCAGGAGTTCGACGCCCTGCTTGCCCGGCACGAAGTAAGGCGAAACGAGGAACAGCTCGCGCTTCGTTCTATCGACGAGCGCGCGCAACTGCGGGGCGAGATGCGTCTCCGTCTTGTCCGCGGAGGTGGCCACCTTGTCCGGATGGTCGTCCACGATCGTGGCCCGCCCCCAGTAGTAGCGAACGTTTCGATTCCTAAGCTGCCGGGCAAATTCGCTGTCACGCAGGCTCTGCGCGTATTCGGAGGCCTTCGCCGTCTCGTGGTGCGCGATGAGCACTGCCCGTTGCGCGGCGAACTGCTCGGGCGTCGTGTTTTGTCGCGCCAGCGCGGCGATCGGAATCGCCGACTGGTTATTCCAATAAAGATCGAATTCGTCGGACACCTCCTTCACCACCGGCCCGATGACCACCACATCGAGATCGGCAAAATTCATCTCCGCACGCGCCTCGAAATATTCATCGCCGATATTGCGGCCGCCCACGATGGAGACTTGCCCGTCGGCCGTGAAAGACTTGTTGTGCATCCGTTTATTGATGCGCCCGAAGTCGGCGACCATGCCGAGCAAGCGGGGCGAACGCAGGGCCACGGGGTTGAACATGCGCACCTCGATGTTCGGATGGCTGTCGATGGCGAGAAGCGTGGCGTCGGATGGCATCGTGCCGAGGTCGTCGAGCAGCAAACGCACACGCACGCCCCGGTCAGCTGCGCGGAACAAATGCTCAAGCAGGACCTTGCCCGACATGTCCTTGTTCCAGATGAAATACTGCACATCGAGACTGCGTTGCGCCGCATCCGCCAGGACCAGCCGCGCGGCCAGAGCCTCGCGCCCGTCCAGAAGTGTGTGGAGGCCGGACTGCCCCGGATGCGCTGCAACACGCGGACGCACCGCCGCCGCCAGCGCCGTGCCCCCGTTGTTTTTCATGGCCGTGGAAGGCGGGCGCTCGCCGCCCGTGGGAAGGCCGCCGCACGCGCCGAGTGAAAGCATCACCAGCAATGTGCCGACGCATTGAATCGAGCGTTGGTAGCTGCGTTGCATGACCGGTTGGTGACTGAACTGAGCGGAAAGCTATCGCCTCGAGCGTAGCCGCTCGATATTCGGCGGCATATAAGACCTAAGGCTTACCTGGCGATACAGGCGGCTCCACTTTTGGTGTCCGCAATCTCGAAGGCTCCGCCGCGAAACGAAAATGTGAATCGCGAGCGGGTCTTTCTCGGTGTGCATTGCCTCCACACGATTTCCACCTCTTGAATCGCCGCTTTAAGGTTTTGCAGAGCGTAATTATTCCGGTATTGAATAACCGGCTATGCCTGACAATTCGGAACCTTCGCCGGCCTCCAGAATTTTACCTGGACCAGCTCACCTGCGGACATATCCCGCTTATGATCTGGTGGCCTGGCAACCACAAGGTGTCCTGGATGATCGTCTGCTGGACGAGATTGGTGAATGGCTTTGTGATCTCGAAAAAGTGTGGCCGCCGCCGAGGAGATTCGTTGATTTCGGTCGATTAACGGAGGTGGCAGTTCGCACCAGTCATGTTTTTAAATTTGCACGGAAGCGGACCGAGCAATTCCCCGGGGTGATGCCGGTGAAGTCGGCTTTGTTTAGCGGAGATTGGATCGGTTTTGGCATTGCCTGCATGTACGAAGGTCTGATGAAGGGAACACTGATCGATGCGCGCGCATTTCGTGACCGCGCGAAGGCCGCCGTCTGGCTCGGTGTGCCGTCGGAGGTTTTGAAACTCGAAGATACACCCGCGCCCTCGCATTAGGCGCCGTTTCGTGTAGCAATTTCCCCTGAACCCAATTCAAATCCCGAGCGAGCGAGGCAAGCAGATCAAAGTCCTTGGAATTCCAACTCCGGCGACGCGGTCGCAGTGGCCCAATCGCACGACGTGCCGAGCGGCGGCGCGCCCGATCTTACTTCTTGTGATTCCGCAATCCTCCACGCTCCCCGTCGATCACGGCTCCTACACGGCGATCGTGCGCGGGCCAACGGCCCAACCGGGGTTGGGCTCGTCGAAGCTTATTTTGGGAACCAGTGCCTGGGAACATCGTACCCGTGATCGCCCGTCAATGTTTCGGCGATTCCCACCTCCGGGAGCAACAATGACAATTTCGACTTGAGCTACTTTTTCGACGAACAGTCTCGCAGGTAATGCGGATTGATTTCATAGCACAGTTTCAGTGATCGAGAGACAGTAATTCAGCGCGAGCTTGGCAGACAAAAAAAATCGGCCCCTCAACGAAGAGGGGCCGATGCAAAAGCCAGCAGGAAGGATGCGCTAGAAGTGGAATCGGATGCCACCGCCTATCAACTGCTGGTTGAATTCACTACTGTTGTCGAAGCGGTCGTTGTAGTGGACATATTCCAGGAATTTGTATTCGAGGAAGATGCTGGTCTTGGGGTTAAAATAGTAATCGGCTCCCGCGAAGGCCTGCCAGGCGAAGCCGCCAGCATTGCCGTTTCCGCTGGTCTGGAAGCCATTGACATTAAGACCAGGGGTTTCGGCAAAGTAACCACCGGCGCCAGCGCCAATGTAGGGTTGGAATCTTTGATTGCCGAACTTGATGATGCCGTTGGTGAGGAAAGCGCCAGAGTTGATGTTGATACTCGAGCTGCTGGTCTGGGTGACCACGCCATTAACATCCACGACCTTGGAATCGGCCCCCCTTTTCCATCCATTGTAAAACATGTCTTCTTCGAGTGCGAAGCGGATCGTGCCGGTTCCGAAAACGTAACCGAGTTTGAGACCGCCAAAGAAACCGGCGTCAGACTTCGGTTCGATGGTCAGAACGTCCCCATCGAGGTTGGTGAAGCTTCTGCTTCCGCGGGTTTCCTGATAGACGTTGGCTCCGAGCAGGAGCGCCGCATAAAAGCCCGTCCCGTAAACCTCCGGGGCCGGAGGTGGTGGCGGCGGCGCTGCCACGGTTTCGCCGGCTTGCGCTGGCCGAACGAGAAATACCATCATCGCCAATAGTGGAAGAATTAATAGTTTTTTCATTTTGAAGGGTTTTTGGTTTGCTCCTGTGCGGGATAGTGCGGCAAAGATTGCGTTACCTGCTATAGGACCTTGGTCGTACCAGGCTGTCAACGACTTTTTGAGCGTGAATTGCCACCTCGTCCCCCACTCCAAATCGCTCAGCGCGGTGGGCCTTCGCGGATGGCGAACAGGCCTTCGCTTCAGCACGACTCAGGCAGGCGTCGTGATTCGCATCACCTCATGTTCTCTCGGGGTAACCGAACTCACGATGCCCTCGGCGCCGAAAAGAAAACGCGCCGTCGCCGATAATAATGCCGCCCGAGGTCGATGTGAGGCCTTGCGGAAGAGGAAACGGTGAAGCGTCTATTCCTTTCTTTTGGCCGGCGCCGTTTATCTCATGACGGTGTTGCTTTTCCCGCGCATTCCCGAGGGCGGAGAAACGCCCAGTGGTGCCGGATCACGATGACCTGCGTGTAGACGACCCAGGCCAGCATCAGTGTCGATAGCAGCGCCAGCAGGTTGAAGACGAAGAGCAGCCGCGACTTTCGCTTCTCGAGCCGGACCTGCAATGCGTCCACGTCCGCGCGCACCGCCTGAACGTTCGCCTGCACCTCGCCCAGTCTGGTGTCGATGCGCTGAGCCAGCGCTTTGAGCGCGGCAATGGTCTCAGGGTTGATATCGCTATTCTGCTCCACCACCAGTGCCCGCAACGTGCTGCGCAATTGCGTCGCGTCCGCGGACAGCCCTTCGAGCCGATTAAAGGTCTCGTCCAGCGCCGCCAGCCGCGGCGCGCGCTCGGCCATCATCGGCAACGAGCTCACCAGGCTCACCACGTTGCTCACGGCCGCCACCGCATTCCGCACCGGAGCCAGCGTCTGCTGCATCTGCGCGATGCGCGGCGCCAGACTTGTCTCGAGGCGCTCGTTCAACGCGTTGAGTACGGGGCTGTTCGCCGGCCTCTGTCCACCGACGGTGGTGATGGTTTCGGCGGCCTGGCGCACTTCCGCCCGGCTCGTCGCGACGAGGTCGTCCACTCGCCCCACTCCCGCATCGACCACACCTACGCCGATCTCGATAACGCCAAATCCCTTCAGCGCGACGTCGCTCGCCGCGCGACTAACGAACCACACGCCGACGATGCCGAAGAGGCTCAGGCCAACGAACAGCACCGCAAGGGCAATCGCGGCAAAGCGAGCTGTCTTTTCAAGAATTGACATATTGAGTCCCGATTCGACCAACCAGACTCTATCGCAAGTGGAGGAAGCGCCACTCAAAACGGCGGCTCTTCCTCCGCGCCTGACGTTCTCGGTTGCGAGCCGCGCCCAAAGGGCCGCCGCTAGCCGCGGGAAGCGAGCTGAACGCCTCGAAGGATTTTTCCTTCTTTGCCAAAGCCGCGCCCCGCCTCAACTTGTTCCTCGGGATCATTAGATATCCCCGACCATGTCTCTACTCTATTTCCCAGTTCGTTAGGCAAAAGCTAAGTCCATCATACGCTGATCGCCGGCTCGGCGCCGGCCGCTCGCATCTCAAAAGACTTCGCACGGACACTCATGCAAACAGAAAAGCTGGAGAAGTGTCCAGCACCGGAAGAGCAGCCAGTCCACCTCATTGCGATTGAATTTGTTTTCGGCAAATGATTATGTTTCCGCCGGTGCGAAGATGAACAGCAGCGAATATCGAGTTGTCCGCGACAGCAGGATTGGTGCGTTGCTGCAGACAGGTCGCGGGCTCGCCGTCGCACTTGGATCGCGAACCGCGGAGGATCGTTCTGCTCGACATGGCACCGATGGCTGTGTCTGCGTTCCTGGTGTTCGCTGCCTATTACCTCGGCGCAAAAGTCGGCTTCGCCCTGACGTTTCAACCCCATCCGGTGTCGGTTCTTTGGCCGCCTAACGCGATCCTGTTGGCGGCGTTCCTACTGACTCCGTTCCGGACGTGGTGGATTTTGCTCCTGGCGGCATTCGGAGCCCACTGGTTGGTCCAGCTGGAGAGCGACGTGCCGCCGCGGATGATCTTTTGCTGGTTCATTAGCAACTCGTGCGAAGCCCTTATTGGCGCAACGACAATTCGATATTTCGTCGGGCAGCAGGTTCGGCTGGATCGTCTGTCGAGTGTCGCAATTTTTTGTCTGGGCGGCGTCTTCTTAGGACCGTTTCTCTCTTCTTTTCTGGATTCGGCGTTCGTCGTCCTGAATCACTGGGGTCAGGGCAGCTACTGGGAAATCTGGCACATTCGTTTGACCTCCAACGTGCTGGCTGCACTGACGGTTGCCGCACCGATCGTGACCTGGATAAATAGTGAAGCGCCTTTCTGGCGCCAACTTTCGCGCCGGCGCGTTCTGGAAGGCAGTTGTTTGCTGCTCGGATTGATTGCGATCAGTTTCGGCTTGTTCAACGGCATGGCCAGCGACGCAGATTCGGCGCTGCTCTAGGCGCACGGCGGCGAACTTGGCGCAGAAAACCTTGAAGACGGAGCACGTTTTTTCTTCTGCCTGCCGAGCTCCTCAGGCCTGAAGCAAGTGCCCGGGCAATGATCGCAGCGGACGACCTCGTCTGTGGTGACTTATGAAAATCCGGCGTCGAGGGTTCAAGCATAAATCGCCCGGTTGGCCTGGCGGAAATACCTGCTTCCGGCGAAGATCACCTCACGCGCGAGTTTTTGACAACGGGTCTGCTCCTCTTGCTCGATGTGCGCAGGCAGCCTCAATCGTCTGAATCTGCAACGCGCTCTTCAGACGCGCGGAGCTTTCGAGCGGCGCTCGTCATCCCCGGTGATGGCGACATGTCCACCTGCAGCACGGCAATGAAAAGAGCCGCGGCGGACTCTCACCAAGTCTTGGCGCCAAAGCTCGGGTGCCGCATGTCCGGCCTTTCATCGCCGGATTCGACATCGGACTAAAGTCCACTATCGCTCATCAAGACAGGACTTAGTGTGCATTGGTTCGTTAGCTCGCTGGAGACACAGGCAACGCACTCAAACGCATGACGTCCAACGAATCGGCAACGGCGGAAATTGTTTGTCTGGTCGATGACGACCAGGCGGTGCTCAAGTCCGTTGCCCGCCTCTTGGCATCCGATGGATTTCAGGTCCGCGGCTTCAATGAGCCGGAGAAATTCCTCGACTACATCCAGACGCGCCCTGTTTCAATTGCCGTGCTCGACATTTGGATGGGACAGATCTCTGGCTTGGAGGTGCAGGCGAAACTCGCAAAACTTTCGCCGCAGACTCGCGTGATAATAATGACAGGCCGGAAAGATCCTGGCGTGGAGCAGACTGCTCGGGAATTCGGCGCGGTTGCATTTTTCATTAAGCCTTTCGACGATCAGATGTTTCTGGACGCGGTCAGGAGCGCCTTGTCGGTGAAATTCCGACCGTGAAATCGAAAAGCGAGATACTCCAAGTCAAAAGTCAGGCCACATATCAGCTTGTGCTGCTCGGAATAGCCGCTCGCTTGCTAGATTTTCGCGCTGCGCAAACACGTCGAAACGATGGAGGCATTCGGTGTTATGAAAAGCAAGATTATCATTCTACGCCTTATCTTTTCCGTCTGCGCCAGCGTCGGATTAGCGGCACTTTTTCTATGCTTTGCGAACGCGTGCGCGTCAAACCATGGTAACCAGCAGTCGGCCTCGGCTGCGAGCGGCGGGCAAGATAGTTTCACTCTCGCCGACGCCAATCATGATGGGAAGCTCTCCCGCGAAGAAGCGGGCGACTATCTTGTCTACGTAGTTTTTGCGGTTTGTGACAAAGACAGAGACGGTCGGTTGACGCAGGAGGAGTGGACGCGCGGCGACCCGAAGCAGATCTCGGCGTTCAAGCTGCGGGATGCCAATGAGGATGGCGTGGTGACCATGGAAGAAGCGATTGTGTATGGCCGTCGAGGCGGCGGCGGGGTCGCCCTCGTGCGACGCGCTGATAAGAATCGAGACGGCAAGCTCGATCGCGCCGAGATTGAAGCTTATTCCGCCAGTCTTGAAGGTTCTCCGCGGTAGTTCTTTTTCATCCTACTCTCGGCCAGGGCGAAGCATGCCGGCGTCACTCCCTTTTTCACTTCCCGGGGCGCACCCCGCATGGTACAAACCACGTCAGGCCTGCGCGCAGACGGCGGAAAAGGACCGCGTTTTATCCGTCCCGCGCATGGCAAGTGACGGGCCGATTAGGACCGGGACGGGAAGAGCTCGATTGCGCTAGATTGAGGGCTTATTCCGCCAGTCTTCAGGTCCCTCGCCATGGCTTCCGATCACGCAGCGTTTCCTCGAGGAATGATAGTTGTAGGACCATCGTCCTATACCGGTTTTTGCCGCTCGGAGCAAAATTCTCCAATCGGCCCTGTATGAAGACGTCGCGAACTACCACATCGCATTCCCTTCATGGGAGCGTGCCAGGTCCGCCGCAGCTCCGTTACCATGCAGAGCATCGGCTAATGACATGGCAACCCCATGGGGTGCTCGATGATCGCCTGCTGGATGACATCCTCGCCTGGGTTTTTGGAGTTGAAAAGGTTTCCCGTCCGTTTGATCGCTTCATTGATTTTAGCCATCTGGCGCGGGTCTCGATTCGAATTGGTCATGTCTTTACGATCGCGCGGGAACATGCCGGAGGATTTGGTGGAGGAAGTCCGATTAAGTCTGCCTTCTTTTCTGACGAGGTGGTCGGGTTTGGAATTGCCCGCCTGTATGAAGCTCTGATGGAAAATGCTTTAATTCAGGCGCGCGCGTTTCGCGACCTGTCAGCCGTTGCCAAATGGCTGGCGGTTCCCGTCGAAATTCTGAAGCTGGAAGAGGTTCCGGCGCCACCTGCCAAAGAAAGACTCCCAAACTCTACCTGACTGCATCAGATGCGATACGCGCCGGGCATCTTCCCGGTTATCCTGCTTCGCATGGCTTCGTCCGCCTGCCGGAGGAATTCGCGGAGAACCTTTACACCGCCATAGGTACCGACACGACAGATTATTATTGAAGACAATAGCTCCGGCCCCGGGACAACCGATAGCCCGGGTCTGGTTTTTGCCGGGCACAAAGGCGAGAAAAGGGCCCCGCGGCCAGGCTGTGGGCGTGATGCTCGGCAAGTCTGAGCGCCGGAAAATCAAAAGCTTTCTGCGGCTGCAGGAATTTGGGTTTGCAAAGCCGCCCAGGATTTGTGAATAAAAGGGCGTGAACTGACGCCGAGCGTCGGCGGTTCCCGAATTAGGCTTTCCAACAATGAACTGCGCGACGGCAAGCTGGTCGATGCCGCTCCGGTCGTGCCGCGAGTCCGGCTGCCGCTACCTGTGCTTTTTTTGCGCGTGTTTCGCGATGCTCGCGCCGCTTTGCGCGAGCGGAGCCCAGGCTAAGCGAGTTCTGGTAGTTCACTCCTTTGGGACCGTCGCACCGCCGTTTACGATTCACTCGGCCGCGTTTGAAACCGAGCTGGTTGAGAAAATGGGCCAAGGTGTTGATCTCGACGAAGTCTCGCTGGACATGGCGCGCTATGATGATCCTCAGCTGCAAGACGCTCTGTTTGAGTATCTACAAAAACGTCAGGCCGAATGGCAGCCGGATCTGGTGGTGCCGATCGGCTCGCCCGCCGGTGTATTTGTTGCGAAATACCGGCAGCGTCTTTTTCCGCACGTTCCGATCCTGTATTGCGGAATGGACCGGCGACGTCTGCCGCCAAATGAGGCTGCAAACAACGCCGCCTTTGTCGGTGAAAATTTCGACCTTCCCGGGTTCGTCAAACAGATTCTACAGATTGCGCCCTCGACGAAAAACATCGCGGTCGTGATCGGGGACTCGCCGGTAGAGAAATACTGGGCGAATTCTTTTCGCCAGGCCTTCCAACCTTTCGCTGACCGGGTCAACTTCATCTGGCTGAATGATCTGCCATTCGATCAGATGCTCGACCGGGTCAGCAAGCTACCGCCGGATTCGTTCATCTTTTTCATTCTGCTGATGCGAGACGCAGCAGGGGTAAGTCACAACGCGGACGAGGCGTTGCAACACATGCACGCCGTCGCGAACGCGCCGATCAACAGCATCTTCCAACACCAGCTCGGGCTCGGGATTGTCGGTGGCCGGCTCTACCAGGCCGAAAAGGAGGGAATCGAATCAGCGCTCATCGCGGTGCGCATCTTGCACGGCGAATCAGCCTCGAGTTTCCCGCCGAAAATCGTGGGACCACTCCCACCCCGTTATGATGGCCGGGAGCTGCGGCGGTGGAACATCAATGAGAAGCTCCTGCCGCCCGGCAGCACGATTTTGTTCCGCCCGCCGACCGTATGGCAGCGATACAAAGGATGGATCATCGCCGGGACATCGGTGTTCCTTCTACAAGCGCTGCTTATCTTCGGGTTGCTGGCAAATCTGATGAAACGTCGGCGCGCAGAAGGTTCGTTAGCGGAGAGCGAAGCGCGTTTTGAACGCATGGCGGATGCCGCTCCGGTCCTGATCTGGATGTCGGGCCCGGACAAGCTCTGCACCTTTGTCAACAAGGCTTGGATCGATTTTACCGGTCGCAACATGGAGCAGGAGCTCGGCAACGGCTGGTCGGATGGGATCCATCCCGAGGACCTTGAAGACTCTCTCAAGACTTACGAGAGTGCATTCGACGCGCGGGAACCTTCCGTCATGCAATACCGGCTCCGGGACCGCAACGGGCAGTACCGCTGGCTGACGGACCGTGGCGTGCCCCGTTATGGGCCGCGAGGGAACTTCCGCGGCTACGTCGGCGCCTGCGTGGACATCACCGACCTGCTGGAAAAGGACCGGGCGTTGCGCGAAATCGAAGATCGAATCGCACTCGCAGCCGAGGTCGCCCATTTGGGGGTGTGGGAGTTGGACACCACGACATACGATCTCTGGATTTCTGACAAGGGCCGAAAGCTATTTGGCTTCGAACCCGATGACCCGATCAGTTACGCAGCGTTTCAGGATCGAGTGCATCCAGAAGATCGGACGCGGCGTGCGTCCAAAATCAAGCGAGCCATTGAAACGCAAGGCGGCTACGAATTGGAGTATCGCTGCCTGCTCCCGGACGGCAGTGTCCGCTGGATCGGCGGGCGCGGACACTGCGTCAGTGACAAAGATGGCAGGCTTACCCGCCTTGTGGGGGTTTCGATGGACACAACCGACCTGAAACAAGCGCAGCAACTTTTCCAGTTTGCGACCGAAGCATCGCCCAGTGGCGTCGTGCTCGCAGATGCTGAAGGACGAATTGTTCTCGTCAACGCACACGTCGAAGAACTCTTCGGCTACAACCGCGACGAACTCGTCGGCAAATCTGTCCAGATTCTCCTGCGGGGGCGTTTTGCTTTCTACACCCCCGCGAATCGTGACGAATTTTTCGTCGACGCACACGGACGCGCGGCGGGAGCAGGTGGCGAATTACTTGCCCTCCGCAAGGATGGGAGCGAGTTCCCGGCGGAGATCGATTTAAACCCGATTCAAACGCCTCAGGGTTCCCTTGTGCTTGCGTCGATCGTCGATATCTCGGCGCGGAAGCTGGCCGAAGGAGAGGCGCAACGCCGGCGGGACGAGATCGATCTGCTCACCCGGGTCAGTCTCCTCGGTGAAATGACCGCCTCCATCGCCCACGAGGTGAATCAGCCGCTCTCAGGCATCATCAGTAACGCCGGCGCCGGCGAACGCTTCATCGATCGGGGCAATGTGAATCTCGAGCAGCTTCGTGAGATTTTGGTAGATATTGGAGCGGACGGGCGGCGGGCGCATGATGTGATGCAGAACATCCGCAACACGGTCAAGAGAGGCGGGGCGATCCGGGAACGACTATCCATTAACGACGTGGTCGCGCATGTGGCGCACCTGATCGAGCCCGACGCGGCGGCGCATTCGTGCCAACTGCAAATCTCCCTGGCCGACGAGTTGCCGCCAGTCAACGGTGATCCGATCCAGATCCAGCAGGTATTGGTCAACCTGATTGGCAATGCCTTCGATGCCATGAAGGAGACGGCGTTGGAGAATCGCAAAGTCGAGGTGAGCACCGGGAGGAATGGCGATCAGACGATTGTTCTGGGTGTTCGCGATCACGGCACTGGCATCGACGAAGCAGCGCGGAGCCGCCTCTTCGAGCGCTTCTTCACGACGAAGCCGGACGGGTTGGGAATGGGTCTCGCCATTGTGCGTTCGATCATCGAAGCGCACGATGGAACCATCGTGGCGGAAAACGCCCCCAGCGGCGGTGCTTGCTTCTGGGTGACATTGCCGATAAGCAACGGACTGTCAAAATGACCGTCGCGCCTTCCCTCGTTTTCGTGATCGATGATGATCCGTCTGCGCGAAAAGGCCTGAGCCGCTTGCTGAACTCGGCGGATTACGAGAGCGAGGTTTTCGAATCCGCTCAGGACTTCCTCGATCATCCACCTCACCCCGGACCGGCCTGCATTATCGTTGACGTGCAGATGCCGGGATTGAATGGGCTGGAATTCCAGGAAACTCTGATCCGACGCCGGCGCGAGGAACAGTTGATCTTCGTTACCGGGCACGGCGATATTACCATGTGTGCCAGGGTGATGAAGGCAGGCGCGGTTGATTTTCTACCGAAGCCGTTTCGGCCGGGCGAGCTCCTCAAGTGTGTGGAGCGGGCGCTCACGCGATCGGCGGAACAACGGCGGATTGCGGCGGAAAAGAACGAAGCCCGAGAGTTGCTTGATTTGCTCACTCCGCGCGAGTTTGAGGTCATGCAACTGGTCGTTACTGGCCTGCTCAACAAGCAGGTTGGCGGCGAGCTCGGGATGGCTGAGAAGACCGTGAAACTCCACCGCGGCCGCGCGATGCACAAGCTGCGCATCACTTCCGTGGCCCAGTTGGTTCGATTGATAGAAAAGGCAGGCGCTGCCCCCTTTGCGCCACATCGGACCAAGGTCTGATGTTCACTCGCCTACAAATCAACTGATTCTAGAAACGTTAGAGACGTCCTTACCGGTTGCAGCGTAAAACGGCTGTTGCCATTCGCCGCCTCTTACAAGCGGGCCGAAAGCATGATCCTAAAGGGTGAAAATCCTAAGACTGTCGGATTGCCGATCGACAATCCTTCTCCACACGTCGTCTGTCTCGTCGATGATGACCCATCCATCCGACGATCTGCCGGCCGCCTTCTCGAGTCCGACGGCTTTATGGTGCGCTCGTTCAGCGAACCGAAGGATTTTTTGGCCTACATCGCGAATAATGCTGTTGAAGTTGTCGTCCTGGATATCTGGATGGATCGAATAACGGGAATGGAGGTCTTCGCGCACCTTTGTGCCCGCTCGCCGCAAGCGAGAACGATCTTCATTACTGGCCGTGAGGACAGGGCCGCTCGCGCCACCGTGATGCAGGCTGGAGCCTTCGCGTTTTTCATCAAACCCTTTGACGACGCGCAGTTTCTACAGGCGGTGCGGCGTGCGTTTTCGCATCGCGTTGCCGGAGGAAGATCGTGAAAACGACTTGCATCTCAACCCTCAGTGTCGACAACGCCGTGACGCCTTTCTCGGTCGGTAAATACAGCCGTTTTCTGATTGACCGGCTTTTCAATTGGATGCGCCAAATGCGCTCAAAGGTCACGATTCTTGCTCATACCTGGTCACCGATGAAAGCTTTGAAGACCGCCGTACGCCCCCAGAAAGCTTCGCTCCTAACGGTGCCGTTCAGTCTTGGCAGATCCTGGCGTCGCATGTCCACACCCTCTCCCCGGGACGCGGGGGGTGAGCGCGATTGACAGGACGGAGTTATTCGAACAAATGGACCGAAAGGTAGCAATGGGTTTGTCTGACGGATCGCACTTGAGCGGCGGCGCTATTTGCCTGGTCGACGATGATCCGTCCGCCCTGAAAGGAGCCAATCGGTTGCTTTCGTCCGCAGGCTGGATAGCAGAGTCGTTCGACGACCCGCACTCCTTCTTGGACTACGCGCAGACTCATCTCCCCAAGGTCGTAGTGGTTGATATTCTGATGCCAGTCATGAACGGCCTGGAGGTGCAGAGAAGGCTGCGCAACATCTCGCCCTCGACAAGGGTGATTATCCTCACAAGTAACGACGATCCGGCGGTCCGCAGCAGAGCGATGGAAGCAGGAGCAGTCGCTTTTTTCCTCAAACCGGTCGACAACGACGCGTTTCTGGAAGCAATTAGAGTTAATGCCGACGGCGGCTAAGTCGTAAGCGCCAACAGGAACTTACGCTGTTCTTCTTCCGGCGGGCTTCCCCATTTTCTAGGATACAGAAATTGGGCGCACCCAAGGCCGCTGGACTCCCCAGTCCGCAGGATCGTTGCGAGATTCCGCGCTAGCCCAGCAGCAGATCCGATTTGGTGTTGAGCGCCACAGGCTGGAAAGGAGCTTGCTCACCTCCGCCTACTCGGATGGGTCCTTGTCCTTGAGAGCGCGGTTCAGGAGCCTGCTAACAACAGCGAAGAAAAATCCGGTGGAGAGGCCACACATCAAAATACCGGTCAGGCCCTCAATCGCACCGACCAGTTGCCATCGCTCTGGCAGTACAACATCGCCGTAGCCAACCGTGGTGTAGGTGATCCCGGAAAAGTAAAACGATGTTTGCGCGTCAGGAATGCTTCCTACGCAGAAGTAAAACAGCCCCCACAGGCAAATCTCGATCACATGAAGCAAGATCAGACACCAGGTGGCCCGGATCAGCATCCAGGTCATTGGCCAAAACCCACTGGGCGGAGGGCCGTGCCAGCCCAGGCGGGCTCTTAGCAGTCCGGCCAAGCCGACCGCATGCACGCAGACCGTCAGAGCTACCAGAACACCCGCGGCGAGAAGTTTTAAGAGCACAGTCAGCGGCTGGTTAGAGAGGAGTTGGGAAAGCAAAAATCGGTGTGGTGGCGCCGCGGACCAGAGCTGCATTCGCTATCCGCCAAGTACCGGTCGTCATCTCCCGCGCAAAACTCGCCGTGAACAGAAGCGGTGTGCGGGGGAACAGAAGGCTTCATTTTTTGGTTACCGCCCAGGAGCAGTGAGTGCATTCAAGGATGAGCCTCAGCCAATTTCTTCATCGCCGCTCGCCCTCTCGCCTGCAACGGTCCCAGTCCGCTCCCGGGGAGAAACCATATGCCCTTATCCTTCGAACGGCAGTAGAGAAGATTGACGCCGTCGTGGGTGATCGCGTGGTGATAGGTCGCGCTTTGATTTTCAGCGAGGAAATTGAAAAACGCGTCCCGCCATACTTCGCCAGTGTAGGGAAAGAGGCTCTCCCCCAGCTTCTTCAATTCCTCGATACTGATGGTGCGAATTGATTTCGCCATCGCATCAAGGCGCTCTTTGGTGAGCGTTTCGTAGTCAACGAATTTATCGAATGGCATGATCTCTTTTCGTTTCGCTCCGGGGCTTTATTAGCGCACCCAGCGGCGATCGCCTATCGGACTTTGGTCCTATTCCCGCCCTCAGCGCATCGTGGAACCTAGGGGAACCGTTATGCGCCAACTCCTTCAGGAAATCCGTCATAATCCGCTGCTCTGGCTGCTGATTTTCGTGCCGGTGGTGCTCGTGATGGAGAAGCTCCAGCCGCATGCCTACACGCTACACTTCGTTCTCTCGATCCTGGCCATCGTCCCGCTCGCCGCCCTGCTCAGTCACGCCACGGAGTCCGTCGCCGCCAAGACCGGAGATTCAATCGGCGGCCTGCTGAACTCCACGCTCGGAAACCTGACGGAGCTGGTGATTGCGATCACGGCCTTGCAGGCCGGGCAATACACGCTCGTGAAAGCGTCGATCGCGGGGGCGATTACGACCAACTCCCTCTTCATGCTTGGCGCTTGCTTTCTCCTCGGCGGCCTCCGTTATCACGTGCAGGAATTCAACCGCGTGGCGGCGCGATTTCAGGCTGGCTTGCTATTCCTGGCCACCGTCGCGTTGCTCATTCCTTCCACAATCGGCGCGCGCCTGCCTGCAGAGAACGAGAAGTTCAATCGCGAGTTGAGCCTGGCGCTGTCAGTCTTGCTTCTGCTCGCCTACGGGCTGGGCCTGTTGTTTTCGCTCAAGACTCACGTCGAGCTGTTCGCCGGAGCGGCCGAAGAAGGAGAAGCAGCCTGGCCGATCGGCCTCGCCCTTGGGACGCTCGCCGGCGTCACGGTTTTTGTCGCCCTCGTGAGCGAAGTCTTCGTTGGATCTGTTCAGGAAGCGGCCAAATCCTTTGGAATGACCCCCGCCTTCGTCGGCTTCATCGTCGTCGCGCTGGTCGGCGCAGCCGCCGAAATGGCCGCGGCATTTTCCGCCGCGCGCAAAAACCGTCTCGATCTGAGCGTCAGCATAGCGTTAGGCAGTTCCGCCCAGATCGCGCTCTTTGTCGCGCCGGTTCTCGTCCTGCTTAGCAGCTTTATTGGGCCGGCGCCGATGGACCTGAATTTCTGGCCGGGCGCCGTCGCGATGGTTTTCTTTGCCACCCTGACCGCGGCGCTGGTGACGAATTCCGGTCGCTCCGCCTGGTTCATCGGCGCGCTTGTGCTGACGGTTTATCTGATGTTTGCGGTCGCTCTTTATCTCCTGCCACCGCCGGCTGCGAGCTGAGTCGTAAAGGCGATTCCGAAGCAGGCCGTGGCTAACCACTGTGGCTGTGATTGGGAACAGGTTGACCGGGAACGGATGCAAAGCCGCGCCGCATCCAGGCCGCAGCGAGAAAGGAGACGACGGCTTCGTTAGGCACTACACGCCCCATTTCGGGGCCGTGGTATCGGTCGATCCGCCGAGGCCCTGCGTGTCCGGGATGCGCGCGAGGGCGAGGTCTTCGGGGAGGACGTAAAGTCTGTCCAGCGTGCGGTCGAGGAGATCGAGTTCCTGGCGCAAGGCGGCGTGGCGAACGGCGGGCAGCGTATTCGCGAGATTGACGATCATCGCACGGAGTCGCCGCGCGATCTGGATATTCGATGCGCCGTAAAATCGAATCTCGACGAAGGCGAGGTGCACGAAATCAGCCCAATCAGGTGTACGAAAAATGACGCGCAGCGTAGCCAATTGATCGAGGATGTAATCGGTGCGGAGATTACGACGGCCGGCGCTGCGCAGCAGTCGATGAAGCTGATCGATCGCGAGCACGGCAGTGGTCGGATCATTGATCGCCGCGGAGAGCGCCTTGATCGCGATATCGACCAGAATCCGAATGGCAAAGAGCGGGTCCTGCTCCATCGTGCGCTCGGAGCCGAAGATCACGCACCCACGCAACAACTCGTCATCGATCGCCGCGGCGCTGCCGTGCAGCAGGAAGAGTGGTTCGCCGGCGCCGACGAAATCGCCTACCTGCGGCGCGAACTCGATCACTCCGTTCCTGTTCTTCGCCAACTCAACCAAACGTGGCAGGTTCACCGCGAGCACGACGGCGGATCGACCGCGGTGCAGGATCGTCTGCTCCACGGGGCCAACGCCCTCCGGCGTCGTGGTGGTGACTGGCTCGCTCGCGGCCTTTTCGGGATAGACACTTTCGATCACGCGAAGCCCTTCGTCGCCGACGCGCTTTACGAGGCTCACCGGGCGCAGGAGGCGTGCGGCGTAGTCGATGAGGAACAGGAAAGCCGCAAGGCAGATGAGCCCGAGCGAGGCGACCACGCAGAGGAAGAGCTGCGGGACGTTGCCCTCGAGGCGATTGACTGCTCTAACGGCGAAAAGGAGTGTGAAAACAAACAAGGCCACCGTGTAACGAATCACGTTGTCCCGGAGCAGTGTGGTTGCGATGACGCGCGGCGTGTATTGGCCGCTCGCGACCTGGATCGCCACGAGGAGCGAGCCAAACGTGAAGACGATAAAGGAAAGGCTGAGTGTAATGACGGTGTTGCAGAGGGCCCTGGCTCCGTCGATTCCGAGATCGAACCACGCCCAGCCTGTGTGCGCCTCGATCGCGTTGACGATGGCGCGGAAAATTCGCTCCGCCATCCCGGCAAAGACCGGGATGATCCAGAGCGACGAGCGCAGGTAACTCCGGATTCTGTTACGCAGTTTCCAGCTCATGCCTGATTTTGCACTCGTTAGGCTGGTGCGAACTCGTTCGGATGATGCATAAAGTGCTCAGAGCGGAAGGATCGCGACCCGGACGACCGCGAAGGTAAAGACCGCCGCGGCAAAAAGGAAGGCGACGACGCGGACGCGGCGCTGTTCGAATTTGCTCGAGGCATTGGCAAAAAAGAGGACCGTGGCGAAGAGCACGGTGTTGGCGAGGTACTCGCCGGAAGTGTTGCCAGCAGCGCGCGAGGTTTTCAACTTTTCCGCGGCGCTGGCCGTGGCAGCAGCGGCCTCGCGGGTTCCCCGGACTTCGTAGAGTCTCGGGACGAAGGGATGGGGATCGGCCTTGGGATTTTCGAACGGCTTCTGTGCGATCCAGGCCTCGTACGCGTTCCGCGCGTCGGGCGGGAAACGCTGCGCGTAAAACTGGGCCAGTTTTTCATTCCCGGCCTGCTGGGCGGCGAGCAATTCCATAAACATTGCAGTGTGAATTGTCGCCGCCTGCATCCCCTGTATGCTTAACAGACTGGCCCGGCGCTCGAGCGCGCTGAATTCATTCAAGAGTCGATTCGCCCGTCGTGTCCATGCGGCCGATTCATAGGAACACCACGCGGTGCCCAATGTCGCCAGCGCCATGAGCAGCGCGGCCACTGGTTCGACCCAACGCTTCTTCTCCGGTTCCTTGTAGGAATTGGCCTGCGCCGGGAGTGGGTTCTCCATCGGCGCAATGCCGGAGCCGCTCTCGTCGCCGCCACGCGAATGCAGGACGCGATCAACCCAAGAGAGCCGTGTGGTTGCCATACGAGGTATTTAGGTGCTCTTTGGGAAGCCGTGCATCATTTTCGAAACAGGATCGAGGATTTTGGCCACGTCGGCCTCGGATCCACCGGCGACCGCCATGACGGATCCCGCGGAAGACTGATCTCTTGGTGACGATGGTTTTCATGAGATTTCCTCCGTCATGCCAGGTAATTGCAATAGAGCATGACAAGCGGGCTGCCAGAGTTTCTATCGGACCTTGGTCCAATGCACGAGATTGCGTGAGCGCGTTGATGATAACAGCAGTCCGTGGGCAGCACTGGCGTTTATGAATAGGGCAAAATCATCGAGCGCTTCTCTCCAGCTTTCCGATGTGCTCCGGTACGCGCGGAGTCCTGTCAACTCTGCGGGAGGACTGTCCGGGGAACCAACTCAATCCGTCGAAGTGACGAAGAGCGAAACGCCCGTTCCCGTAGAACGTCCAGGGGCTGAATCGATCGTCTCTCCAGAAGTCACGTCCCAATCGACGAGTCCGGAAGCATCACGGGAATTGCAATTCACAAACGAGCAATCGGCCTCGCCGCCGGCACCGAATTGCGCCGAGCAATAGCGACCTCCGTATGTCGCGACGAGCCGTGCGACCAATCAGCCTGGTTGCAACTTTTCTGATCATCACGGGAGGCTGCGCTACCATTCGCGCCCAGGACCTTGAACCCCGCGCCTACAGCAACTCGCCGACCGGGCTCAACTTCGTTCTCCTGGGCTATGGTTACACGACCGGCAGCGTCCTCACCGATCCGTCTCTGCCGATCGAGAATGTGACCAACAAAGCCCACGTCGGCGTCTTCGGTTTCGCTCGCGTCCTCAATGTGTTTGGCAAGTCCGCGAAGTTCGAGCTGCTCGTGCCGTTCGCGGGGATCACTGCCAAGGGTCTTGTCTTCGGTCAACCGCACACGCGCCAAATTTCCGGCTTCGCCGATCCATACTTTCGATTCTCGATCAATTTTGTCGGCGCACCCGCGTTGACCGCGGCCCAGTTTAAGAATTACAAGCAGAACCTTATTCTTGGCGCGAGCCTCCGAATCGGCGTGCCGCTCGGTCAGTATGATGACACAAGATTGGTCAACGTGGGGAGTAATCGCTGGTCGATCAAACCGGAGATCGGGGCTTCGAAAGCCTTGGGACGATGGACGCTCGAGCTGGCACCGGCAGTCACGATTTACACGGAGAACGAAGACTTCTTCGGCGGCCAAAAGCGAGGGCAAGCGCCGCTCTATTCGGTGCAGACGCACCTCACCTACACTTTTCGACCTGGTTGCTGGGTCGGTCTCGATGCGGGCTACTTTAGTGGCAGCCGTAGCACTGTGAATGGGGTCGAGATCGACGATCGGCACGAAGGGATTCGCTTCGGCGCGACCCTGGCGTTACCTCTGAGTCGCAATCATTCGATCAAACTCTACGCCATTACCGGCTACAACGCTGCTCGCCATCACGACTTCGATGCCGTGGGGATCGCCTGGCAATACCGCTGGGGCGGCGGATTCTGATGGAGCCTGGCGATGTTATCCGGCGAGCCACTGACGGGCCTCGGCCAGTTCGTTAGGCGGAAAGAGTTTTACCGGCGTGCGGTGCACCCCTGCTCCGGCGAAGGCAAGCGCCGGCACTTCCCACTGTGGATCTACCACGATCGCAATTCTGGCGATCTGATGGCTGTGGGAAAAAAGAAAATCGAGGTCATTCCAGTCCGCCCCGCGTTCCCAGCCTTCGAACTTGTCGAGAATCGCGAGCAGACGCGGTTTCGCGCCGGCGTCAATTGTTCGCGTCATCGCCTCCTCGGCTCCGCCAAATTCTGAACGCTTCAATTCTCCGCTGATCCGCAGCACGCAGACATCGTCAGGCTCCAATTCAAGATTCGCAGGTATATCTTCACGTAACAGACTGGTGAAGCCTGCACATTGGACTTTGGTCTTACCGCGGGAGTCGGTGGCGCAGCCGCGATCTGCACCAACGGAACTCCGATCCGCCTTGAATTGCCTTTGGGAATTCGAACCTGCAGCTGAGTTTCGGAGCATCTAGTATCGGCGTTTGCATGATGAGTCACTCCTCCAACACGCTGCGCGGGACGCCCAGCCACGCGGCGGCATGATCGAGGTCTTTGAACATTTTCACCTTCAAAGGAGAATTCTCCGTCACGACGGCGTGAATCTTGACGTAGCGGTCGGCAGCGGCACTGGTAATGTAAAACGCAGACCTGACGGGCTCGCGCCCGACATAAAAGCGACGGCGGTGAAGCGCGATGCGGTAGACAAACCGTTTATCCAGATCGATCGCGTCAAGTTGCGACGTATCGGTGAAGCGATTGAACGGTTCGTGAGCGCGATCTTCTTCCTCCTCAAGAAATCTTACCAGCTCGGCGACGGCTTTCGCATTAAGGATGCCGCGTGGCCTGAAGACCATGAGCCGCAGCTCCTCATCAAAATGAACGTCGGACGGGAGTTTCATATTCTGACTTTGGCGGATCGCTTCCAAACTCGCGACTGCTTTTTAAACGCCTCATCGGAAAAGGACGATCGCAAGCACTTACGCTGAGAGAATTCGGAGCAACGTGGCGAGCGGATAAACCGTGGCAGATAGTGGGGATCTTTCTATTTATTAGCGAGGCGTGCGACTCTCGTACCAGCGTCGCGAAACGGAGTCGTCCTCGCCGTCGGATTAAGGTCGTCCGCATGACGGCCCCCAACAAAGAGCGGCACACACAAATGGTGGCCATCCTTCTGCGCCGTGGAAAATCGCGCGGCGCCGGCAAGGAATCGCTCATTGCCTGCTTTTGAGGTGCAGCAACGCTTGCTCGGCTGGCAGTGGATATACCTTAATCAGCCCTCGAGGACGGGAGCGTTGCGGCGGGTGCGCACCACAGGCTGGTCAGTGATGATGACCGTCGTGCCCGGTGTGAGCGTGTCGTAAACTTTCGCTGCAAAGTCCGGGTTAACGCGCAGACGCGACGCTAGTTGGTCGGCATTGGCGCGGCGGCCACTGCTCGTCACGGTCATCCATTTGCGCGCCGCGCGGCCGGGAGCCAGCTTGCTTTGACGGTCGGTCGTGCCTTCGAGGAGCGAGAACACATGATTCCCGAGCGAGCCGCGGCCAGCGACCTCCACCGGCGCGCGCCCGATGACGTTGCCGTCGCGATAAACGTAGATCGCTTTATCGGCCGCGCTGACCACCATCGTGATCGGGCCGCTCGCGCTCCGTTCCGGTTTCCACTCGTAGTCGTTACTCGCGAGCGGACGCACCATCGCCGAGTTGAGATCCTTCGGCGCAAGCAGCAGGCCGGGATTGGACGCGAGGTGCGGCACGGGAACCTTGCCATCGCCCACGACCACTGTGCCGCCCTTCGAGGTTGCTCTGAAAAGCAACTGCGAGAAATCGAATGGCAGGCGGATACAGCCGTGGCTCGCCGGGTAGCCAGGAAGATTGCCCGAGTGCATGGCAATGCCAGTCCAGGTTAGCCGCTGCATATTGGGCATCGGCGCGTTGTCGTATTTCTTCGAGTAATGCTCCTGCTTCTTTTCAAGAATCGAGAAAACGCCCCCGGGGGTAGCGTTTCCTTTGGTGCCAGTGCTTATGCTCGAGCGGCCGATGAGGATGCCGTTCCGATACACGTGCATGGTCTGCTCGGGAACGCTGACGAGGATCATGAGCGGACCGCTCGGCGAAAGCTCGGGGTGCCACCAATATTCGCCAGGCTTGAGCGGCCCGGTTGCTTTGCCGGTTGGTGTACCCTGGGTGTGGAAGGAGGGCTTTTCCACCGCCTGCGCAGACGCGAGCAGGGCGACGGAGACGGCGAGGATCGTGATGAGTTTCATAGGTTGCATTGGAAGATTAGCCCAAGGAAAGCAGAGACCGCCGCGCCGCGAAGTTGGACCTTGGTCCTATGCGGGCCGGAAGTGAGTCAGCAGCCGTTATCGGTTCCGTGGCGATGCAATAATGCGATTCGAAATCGCGCTTACGCGAGAAATCGCACCTCGCCGGTTTCGATTTCGTAGATCGCGCCGACAAGCTTTAACTGGCCTTCGGCCAGACGCTCGCGACCTTCTGGCGTTTCGAGAATTTGGCGCATGCTCCAGCGAACGTTGGCCTCAACAGCCTGGGCGCTCATTGCCTCTGGACTGAGCTTCAAATCGAGATCGGCAAGTCCCGGCATGATTGAATCGACAAGAAGCTGAATCCGCGAATCCTGGCGGGTGCCTCGCAGGCGCGTATCGATCGCCGCAGCGACGGCACCGCAATTCGTGTGGCCGAGCAAGACGAAGAGCGGCGTGTGCAAATGGCGGCCAGCGTACTGCAGGGTTGCGGAGATTTCCGGCGAGATCACATTTCCTGCGACCCGGATAACGAACAAGTCTCCAAGGCCGGCATCGAAGATCAACTCGGGCGGCACGCGCGAATCACTGCAACTCAGGACGGTGGCGTATGGGTTCTGGCCCTTGGCGAGATCAGCCAGGATTTCCTTTACCATCGTTGGGAATCTCGCGGTCCCGGCAACAAATCGTTTGTTCCCCGCCTTCAATCGCTCTAACGCCTCATCGGCTGACACCTTTGATTCCGCACCTGAGCTCATATCAAAAATGTATCAGAAATTTCTGAACTTGTTAGCAAAGTGTCGTTGTCGAATCTAATCATCTTTCAGCACCAGTTTGAGAATACGGCGCACAAAAAAAATGCTGCCCTGCCTGGCTGCCGCCGCAACTCAGGTCGCCGGCGTTTCCCTCACATCCGGCGCGAGTTTCGCGTAAACGCCCATCACGAGAAGGGCTGCGATCGCGTAGGCCGCGATCGCTGGCACCGGCCGGTTATCCTGCATTTGCTGCCCGGAAAGCAACAGCGCGAGACCAATGTGGCGGTTCGCGTTGCAGATCGATAATGTTTGAATGATTCGGGAGCGTCCGCCGAGCAGCAAACGCGCTCCGAAGAGGCATCCGATCGCGAGAAGCAGCGCCGCCGCCGCCAGCCACAGGCTCACCTGCTTCAAGGCAGGCCCCATTTTGTAGAGCACGGCCACCAGCACGACGAGGATGAGAACGTTACCGATTGGCACAAGTGCGCGCTGCATGCGGCTGGAGATTGCGGGCGCCAGCCATGTCAGCGCCATCCCAACGAGCAACGGCAGAAACTGCTGCTGCGCGATGACCGAGAGCAACTTCATCGGCGGCACCCAGATGTTGCGTCCGTAAAGCCAGCCGCCGGTCGCGACCAGCAATGGGACGATTACCGGCGTAAGTAATCCACTCCACACCTGGTAGCTCGCCGCCATCTGCACATCGAACCCCCGTTGCGCCGCCCCGCGCGTCATGAGCGGCGCCCCCGGCACCGCGCCAATCAGGAACAATCCCGCCGTGGCCGGCCCGCCCAGCGCGAACAGATTTCCAAGGGCCAGGGCAAGTGCCGGCGGGAGCAGGAACGTCGCCGCAATCAAGCGCGCCCATTTCGAAGGGGTGAGACGGCGCCAGTTACTCCAAATATGTCCCGGACGCAGACTGATGCCGACCGCCAACATCAACAGCAACACTGCGGCCTGCAGCAAATATTTCACCGTTAGCTTCTGCCAGGGCGTATTACTTCAGACTGACCTTCACCGCCTGGTTAATCGCATTTGTGCTACTCATGTTGCTGACGGCAGGCGCACCGATGGGGAAGACTTGTTCTCTTTTGTTTGAGCGTGGAAAGGATTCTTCATTTTCGCCAGCTCCTTAGACCTTCGGTGCCGCGGCTTTTTACTTCCGCGGTCGAACGCATTTTCAGCAGGTCATTCCTCTGGCGACAGTACGGCACTCTCCAATACGATTATCCTCATCGGAGCTAACCGCCCTACGGGCTTTCGCCTTCGTTCCCCCAGTCATCATCCGTCTCCTTCCAAGTCTTATCGGGGTCATACCGATCCATGGCCTGGAATTGCTTGAGCGTGTCGGGTCCGAGATCCTTCTCGTAAACCACCCCATCCGGGCCGACGATGAAGCTCTTCACTCCAGTCACGCGATACTGCGCAGGCGCAGCCGCGAGGGCGAAGCCGGCGATCATCGCGCCCTCGACGACAAAATCCATCTGCCCCATCCGGGCTGACGGCCCTTGCCCTTTTAGCACTTTGAAATAGTAGCCGCGAAACGGTTCGCCCTTTTCGGCGTAGCCTCGTTCGATCGCGCGGGCGACATTCTCCCCGACTGGGCCGCCCCAGGTCCCGTCAGGATTCTGCCAGGCGAGCCCGTCGTGTTTTCCGGGCGTGCTGATGATGCGCTGCGCGTATTGGTTAACCTTCGCATCATCGTGCTTTTCGTCCGCGTATTCGTCCTGGGCTTCCACGTATCCGCGGCAAACGGCAATCGCATCCAGTTCATTCGCGCCGATACGGCGGTTGAGGATTTCTTCGCGACCTACCTGGGTATCGAACGACCATTTCCCTTTATTCTTGACGATTGGAATCGGCAGTGTGAGCTGATCGTTTCCAACTGTAAGGATGGCGCGATTCTTATTGTTTGGATCAGCCCCGACCTCGGTCTTCTCCTTCGCTTTGGCGACGAAGGCCATGGCCCGATTCTTGTCTGCAACGGCATCTTCTGAGCTGATGATGTCGTCGCTCCCGGGACCCAGGATTTCCTTTAGCGCTGCGACATCGTACGATTCCGCGGCCTGAATCAGAGCATCCGCCGCGGCCTTTGGCGTGTTGAATTCTTTCCCTGTCGGCTGTGATGCAGCCGCGTCCTTCCTTGCTTCGGGCGCCGCTTGCAACATGCCGCCGATTGTGACCGCAACTACGGCCAGCGAGATCTTCGCCAGGATTGAGAGATTAGATTTTGATTTCATTGGGCTTCTCCTCACTTTTGTTGTTAGCGCCCGCCGCCGCCCTTCTTGCGCCCGCCGCCACCGCCTCCTTTTTTGCCCCCGCCGCCACTCATTCCGCCGCCACCCATGCTCTTGCCTCCTCGGTTGCTGCTCGCTTTCGCTTGTTTTCCGCTGCCGCCGCTGATCGCACCGCCGCTGCTGCGCGACGCAGAGCTACCCTTGTTTCCCATGTTCTTGTTCCCAACCTGATTCGCGCCTCCACCGCCCGATTTCTTTTTGGCGGCCGCACCGCCCGCCTTGCTGGCGCCACCCGCGCCACCGGGTTTCCCAACTCCGCTTGCGCCACCGGGTTTCCCAACTCCGCCTGCGCCACCGGGTTTTCCGACTCCGCCTGCGCCACCGGGTTTCCCAACTCCGCCGGCGCCGCCCGGCTTCCCAACTCCACCTGCTCCACCGGGCTTACCAACTCCTCCCGCGCCGCCAGCCGCGCGTCCACCATACTTATTCGCTGTTCCTCGATCGCCATAGGGAGCGTTGCCGCGATGTTCCGGGCTATGCTGCCACCTGCCCGCTTCACCTGCTTTAATGTTATTCTTTTTGTTGTAGTTGTTGACGTAGTTGTTATTCACGTTCACGTTAACGTCGCCCTGGTCCCAGCCACAACCCCAACCCCAGTTATTGCCCCACGCCGCGCCTAGCGCCATCGCCCCGCCGAAGGCGAGCGCCCCACCGGCAATATAGCCCGGGTAGCTATAACTCGGATACGGATACGCGGGTTGGCCATAAACAACGGTGGGGTCATAGGAAGGGACGTAAACCGTCTTCGGATCGGCTTGCTCGACGACGATCACTTGCTCGCTGCCAACCGTTTTCGTTTCTACCTTCTGTTGCTCGCCCGTTTTCAACGCTCCTGTGCTCTCGGCCTTCGCTCGCATGCGCTGGACGGCGGACATCACATCCTGTTGCTGAGCGAGGAACGCATTCCCCATGTCCGATGTCCATTGGATGTTCTCGGTCATGCGTTGGGTCACCTCAGGGAAGGCCGCCATCGCCTGCACGCTCGGATCCCAGGGCTGCTTCGCCACCGCGTCGGCCAGCGCCTGGTCTTTCAGATCCTTGTTTTTGTCCAGCCACTGTTGCAGTTGCATGATCTCGATCGGATAGGTGGAAGCCGCCAGCGTCTGCGCCAAAAGCGGATCGGGATAAAGCGCGATCGGTGCGACTAACGAATCCAATTGGTCGCCCGGAATCTTCGGCGTCTCCGCCGTTTCCGAAGCGGGCGCCGTTTCGTCCGTTTCGTTACCAAACGCTGCAGGCTCACCGATCAGCAGGAGCACCGCGGGAAAAAGAGCGACAGCGCGACGGAACAGACTTGTTCTCATTCTGCCAGTTTGCGAGCGCCGGACGGCCGCCGCTAATAGGACCTTGGTCGTACGCCTAAAAAGATGGTTGGCGTGGCCTTATTTAGCGCGTGGGATGAGAACGTCGAAAACTATATCCCGTGGCTTCATCTGTGCATAATAAAGCGAAGTAACTGGAGGAGTGGACGCCGGGCCACATCAGGAGAGAAGATGCGATGCACTCGCCGCGGTAGGCCGTGAAACACCCTGGGTTTAGCATCATCTCCGCGATCCTCTTTAAGCGATCGTTCAGGGTAGGACCAAGGTCCTATGGCGTCCCGACTGGCAGGCACTCAGATTCACGGGAAAAGGAATAAAGTAATATGAAGATCAAGACCCACAATCTGACAGCGTTTTTCGTTGTCGCCCTGTCCGTCGTCCTGCTGGGGACCGTGGACGCCGCCATAATCAATAAGTGGTTTGTAATGGGCGAGCAGACCATCAGCTCCGCCAATCCCAGCGTGGAGATCAAGACCACAGGGAGTCGATGGAAGAAAGACGTCAAGAAGGTAAAGCTCTCTGTCGAGGGCGCTGACGTCCAGATGATAAAGGTAGTCCTTGGCTGGGACAATCGCGCCGACGATACGCTGGCCGTGGGAACCATAAAGGCAGGGGGAGAGACGGCCCCGAAAGATGCGCCGGGACTTAAGGGACGCCTCACATCGGTGAAGATTCAGTACAAGATCCTCGGGGATAAACCGACGGCCACAGTCAAGATCTGGGGATTTGATTGATCGGGGCTGACCGCCGACCTGAGCACCAGCGCAAGCCCGAAGTTGGCCCGTAAGATGCGAGGAACTCGCACAGACAGTCCGAGGGTCGCCTCGCTCTCGCCGCCGGACCGGCCTCCAACCCTCGCCGGAGTAGGTGTGCTGGTGTCTTCGTAATGGCGTACGCCGGCATCGAAGTAAGCGTGGCCGTAATGAGCATCCGGTAAACGATCCCAGCCAGCTTGTGGGCGACGGCTTTGATCGCTTTGGCTGCGTCCAGCTGGGCGCGCAGGCCGCGCCAGAAAGCGCCAAGGCGCTTTTGCTTTTCCAGGCGACTGGGCGCGGAGCCGCAGGATATCGGCGGCGCGGTTGTGGCCATTGCGCGGTTGACGGCGCAAAGGTTTGCCGCCGCTGATCCGGCTCAGCGGAGAGAGATTGAGCCAACTGATAAAGTGCTTTTCGCTTTTCCATCGCGTCATATCCAGCCTGCTCTCTGAAAGCAAGGCCTGCACGCGTAAAACTTCCAGGCCATCGATCCGGGTCAAGTCCACTCCACAGATTGCGTAGAGATGATTCTTTAAAGTAAAGTCGCCACGCCACACCTGTCGCGTAGGTCTCGAAGTTCATGTTGAAACCATGAGCCCGTGGCCGTTAGGATCGAATGCATGGCGGGTATCTTTCCAGCGAGACGATGCGAATCATTCACCCGTCTGCCGATCGACCAAAGGCCACTGCTTCAGCTGCGACGCGCCTGGCGCGGCGGAAACTCACACCGGCACCACCAATCGCTATCGGCAGACCGTCGGGGAAACGCACGCTGGACCATTTTTCGTACTTTCCCGCGTGCCGCACGAACAACGGTCAGTCGCTGCCGGCCAGCCTCGAATAACTGCCGCATCAGAGGCGGCATCTGCACACGGAGCGAGCGAACGGTCGCGAAACCTTGTGCCTCCCATTGCTCCATTCCGCCTGCCACGATTGTGGGGCGCAGCCGTCCGGTCGAGCGCAACATTCCGGCTGCGAGGCTGGCTCTAATGCCTCTGCGGCAAACGAGAAACAAGGGACTTAAATCATCGTTTCCATGCTCGCGCATGATCTTTGCCGGACGAAGCCTGTTCAGCGGAATCGAGCGGGCGCCGCAGATATGCGAGCGTTCAAACTGATCCCGAGGCCGAACGTCGATTAATGCGAAGGGTTGGTGTGTCGCCATCATCGTGGCGAGGTCAAGTGGACGGATTGTGTCCATAGTGTTTCTCCTTGTTTTCCGATCCGAGGTCGAGAGAAAAAGAGGCGATTCTTTTCATCGGCTGAAGCAGATTTGGAAAAGCAATTTGCGCCTCTCACGAACGACGCGTCGATCGGACCAAGGTCCAATGCGGGCCTGCATGGCGGAACGGCAGAAAAGTGTGAGCCCCCACCTGAACACGCCGCGGACGCTGCAAGGTGAAAGTACCCTTTGAGCAAGTCTGAAACACGAACCATTTTATCAAGCGGGCGATTTCGGTTTGCCCGATCCATCTTGTCAAACAAATGCAGGTCCATGCGTGCTACCGCTAACCTCCTCCTGGCCGTGTTGGCCGTCTCGATCTTTAATGGATGTTCGACCGGCGTGACCATCAGCACCTACTGCGATCGGTCGGCGCAGTTTGGCAAATACGAGTCCTATGCACTGATCGCGCCCGCTCGTGGGCAAAAGTTGACCGCGCTATCCGAAGAGGCGTTGCGCAATTCGCTCCGGAGCAAGCTTTCAGCGCATGGCATCAGGGAAACCTCAGGTAAGGAGGCTGATCTCGACGTTGTGTATCATATCGCTCCCACGAAAGAGTTGGGATCCAATCTTTACAGTGACTGGGATTTTGGCTATCAAGGGGGATGGCCATCCGGTCCCGGTGGGTTTTTTTCGATGTCGCCGGAAGTCGCTACCACCTATAACGACGGGAACAGATATCTTGAAGGCACACTCATTCTTGATTTTGTGGACGCCCGCAAGAAAAGACTCGTCTTTCGCGGAGCGGCGACATCCGCGAACCGGGATCTGCTGGAAAATACGAGGATCCGGGAGGCGGTAGCAGGAATTGTTGCGGCCTATCCACGATAACCGCGCCGGCCCGAGTACCAATTGCCCCGGGTTCAGATCAAGGATGTCATGATCGATCTTGCGGTAGAGGCATCACTGACTTCGTTTTCCAGTCGAAGATGATGGCAAAGAGCCGGAAGATGAACGTGATAGCAATCGCCATGAGCGCGCACGGCACGACTGGAGCCTTGAAGAAGGTGGTCGCGTGAATTCAGTCACCCCAGCAGTGACTCAATGACATAGAACTGCCCGGGCTTGAACATGAGCGGCTCTTCGCGCACGAGGACATCGCGGATCAGGCCGCCGCCCACGGCATCACCGCGCCCACGAAAATGCAGGCGGGAACGACCAGGCCTGCCATAGGACCCTTCTAGATCTCGGTGAGGAGCCGTCCGCGCAGAAACCGCTGCCCAAAAAATAATGCTTGGCAAGTGGAGGAGCGGATGATCATGCTCGAAAATGACGATTGAGCGCGTGAGTCCCGCCGCAACCGAATCTCATCCTTGCGAAAATCTACCGGATCGCGCCTCGCGTCGGTCTGCCTCCGCAGGACTCACGCATTTTTTCTCCCGTTGCTCCCCGACGCCGATCCCGGCTTTGGCCGCCCACGCCGCGGCGGACGTAAAGGCGATTTCCTAACAACCATGGGCTTTCTCACCCCGACACGGCACCACGATCGAAAGCCCCGTTGTAGGGTATCGGGGCGTCACGCCCTCCTCATCTTGGCCTTTGCGGCGACCGCCTGTGGACCGGCGACGGAGTCGCCGAAGCCTCACGAAACGTCCGGCGAATGGCTGGAATTCGAGGGCTCTTGGAATGCCGCAGGCAGTCGCCGGACCATTTCCCTGGGCGCGGATCGACGTGGCTCGATTCTGGACCTGAGTGGGACGATGCTGCTCGCGGGCTCGAAGCGCCCTGGCGTAGGATTCCGCTCCGAGGTGATCGCGCTTGTGGATAGCGAGACGGGACTCGAGGGCCGCAGCGTCTGGACGGACGAGCGTGGCGACCAGGTGTTCAGCGAACTCCAAGGCGAAGGCACCGCGGCGCGCAACCACATCACAGGAAAGTTCCTGGGCGGCACGGGGCGGTACGCCGGCGCGACGGGCTCCTATGAATTCTCCTGGCAATGGGTGATGGAGGCCGAGGACGGCACGATCCAGGGACGTGCCGTCGACTTGAAGGGTCGCGTTCGGGCCGGCACCGCAGGCGTAACCAAATGACCAAACTAGGATTGAATCTCAAGCAGGCGGTGCCCTTCGCGATCGCGATCGGAATCTGGTTCTTCCCGGTCCCGGCCGGACTCACGGCCCCGGCGTGGCACCTGTTCGCGGTTTTCGCCGCGGCCATCGCGTCGGTGCTTGTCGGCGCGTTCCCGCTGCTCACGGCCTCGATGCTCGCCGTGGGCGCCATCGTTCTCACTGATACGATCACACCGGCACAGGCGTACTCGGGTTTCGCCAATTCGAGCGTGCTGCTCGTGGTGGTCGCATTCATCGTCGCGCAGGCCGTGGTGAAGTCGGGTCTCGGCCGCCGGATCAGCCTCTTCATGGTGAGCCGCTTTGGCGGCTCCTCGCTCGGTCTCGCCTACAGCATCGTGCTGACCGACGCGGCCATCGCGCCGGCCTTCCCCAGCAACACGGCGCGCGGCGGTGTGCTCTTCCCAATCGTGCTGTCGGTGGCCACGGGGGCGGGCTCCAAGCCCGAGGACCCAGAAGGACGCCGGCTCGGCGGCTACCTCATGTTCTGCGGTATGGCAAGCCTTGCAGTCTCTTCGGCCCTCTGGATGACGGCCACCTCCTGCAACCCGATCGGCGTGCAAATCGTGCAGAAAGCCGGGCTCGAGATCAACTTTGGCAAATGGTTGCTCGCCTCCGCGGTGCCATCGCTCATCGCGCTCGGTCTCCTGCCCCTCATCGTGGCAAAGATCTTCCCGCCCCGGGTGGGCAAGACACTCGAGGCCCCCGCGGCGGCGCGCAGGGATCTCGCCAGCATGGGGAGCATGTCACGCGACGAGTGGATCACGGCCGCGACCTTCGTGCTGATGGTCGCGGGCTGGGTGTTCGGCAGCAAGCTTAATCTCAACAACACCAGCGTCGCGTTCATGGGCTTCGGCGTGCTGCTGCTCGCGAACGTGATCACGCTCGACGACATCGCCAAGCAGGGCGACACGCTGGCAACGTTCCTCTGGCTCTCGATCCTCTTCGCCATGAGCGGGCAGCTGAACGAGCTCGGTTTTATGGGCTACGTCGGCGAGCGCCTCGCCTCGTGCCTGGGAGGCCTGTCGTGGACGACCCTCTACGTGACCCTGATTGTCCTCTACGTCGCCATCCACTACCTGTTCGTGAGCCAGACCTCGCAGGTGCTGGCGCTGTTGGGCGTCTTCCTCGATGTCGGCACGCGCGGCGGGGTGCCCCTGCCGCTGATGTCCTTCGGCCTGCTTTTCGCGAGCAGCTATTTCTCGGTGATCACTCCGCAGGGCGGAACCCAGAACATTATCTTCGCGGCAAGCGGCTACCTCACGCAACGCGAACTCTACAAGCTGGGCCTCATCATCACTCTCGCATTCCTGGCGATCTACCTGCTGATCGGGTCGCCGTGGGTCTACTTCGTCATGCGTTAACGACTGCCGGGCGGGGGGATCAAGGAGAAGAAGGCCTGGTTCCGCACAGTTCGCTGCATGCCGTCAGTTTCCAACGTCCGGCAAAGGGCGAGTTCCGGATGACTTGACGAAGATCCCGGTCAAGAAGCTCAAACGCTCCTAGAACTTGATCAGGTAGTTACAGATCACGGGAAGTCGGTCAGGTTATCGACATTCCCTCCATACTGGTGGACGAGGGCGTGGCGGAGACGCAGTGGCAGATCCTTCATAGGACCCTTGGTTGGGCCCACTGGAGGTTGAAATCGAACTCGTTTTGCCGATACTGCCCCGCTTGATTCGGGGTCGTGCCAAAGACTCCCAGCGCGCGCCGGCCCGAGTACCAATTGCCCCGGGTTCAGATCAAGGATGTCATGATCGCTCTTGCGGCAGAGGCATCACTGACTTGGTCTTCCAGTCGAAGACGATCGCAAAGAGACGGAAGATGAAGGTGATAGCAATCGCCAGGAGTGCACATGGCACGACTGGAGCCTTGAAAAAGGTGGTGAAGAAGGTGAATTCAGTCACCCCAAGTAGTGAGGCAATGACATAGAACTGCCCGGGCTTGAGCAGGAGCGGTTCTTCGCGAACGAGGACGTCGCGAATCAGGCCACTGCCGACGGCGTTCACGACGCCGACAAAGATGCACGCGGAAATGGCCAGCCCTGCCTCAAGGGCCTTGCTGGCGCCTACTACGCCGTAGGCCGCGGTGCCCAGCGCATCGATGATAAGGAATGGCTTGGACAACCGTTCCACATGCGGAAAGAACAGGGTCGCCATTACGCAACCCACGAGCACTGCAACCATGTAGGCCCCATTGCGCATTGCCGCGGGCGGTCCGGCCTGGATAAAAATGCCGTCGCGCAACAAACCGCCGCCGAGGCCGCAGGCCAACGCCAGTACAAAGAGACCAATCGGATCGTAGTGCCGCCGAATGGCGACCATCGCGCCGGTGATACTGAAGAGCACGGTTGCTCCCAGATCGATCGCAATCGGGAGCGCCACGCTTCGGACGACCAATGGATCTGCGGACATTCGACAGTGTCTAGATAATTAGGGCATTCTCAGAGTGCAAGCACCAGGTGGCCTAAGACATCATCGCCACCAGGATAGGACCCCAGGCGGTAAGCACGATGTTGCCGATTGCGTACGGCACCGTGTAGCCGAGTGCCGGCAGCTCGCTCTCCGCCTGCTCCTGAATGGCGCGCAATGCGGCAGTCACGGTGCCGGCCCCGGAACAAGCGCCCAGGAGGATCACCGGATTCATTTTCAACACATAGCGGCCGAACAGGATCCCGACGGTGTGAGGCAGAACGGCGACCAGCAGACCCACGAAGACCAGGCTAAGTCCCGACTTTTGCAATCCAGAAAAGAAACTGGGCCCCGCGGCGAGTCCCACGCATGCCATAAAGACCGAGAGACCGACCGTATCGAAGATCCACATGGCGGACTCTGGGATGCGACCAAATGTTGGGTAAATCGCGCGCAGCCATCCGAATACCAGTCCCATGATGAGCGCGCCCCCGCTGGCCGTAAGAGTAAGCGGAAGACCAGCGACCACTATGGTAAGCAGTCCCACCAAACCTCCGAGGAAGATGCCGAGGCCAACGAAGATCATGTCGGTCATCACCGTTCCGCGGTCGGCATAACCGAGGTTTTTGGCCGCCCGGCAAACGTCCTTCTCGGAACCAATCAGCGTTATCAGGTCACCGCGCTCCACCCGCGTTTCAGGGGCGAACGGCATCGGTTGACCGGTCCTGATCAGCTTCTTTAGGAATACGCCGCGGGCGAAATCCATCGTCGCTACCTCGGCCAGGCTCTTACCTATGATCGACTTCTTAGTGATCACCACGTCGAGAAATTCAATCGGAAAATCCAGTAGCTCCTTGTCGCTTACTTCGATCCCGATCTCGACTCCGCGGGCCATCAGCAGCTCCGAGCGTGCCAGGACGGCGACTGTGTCACTCTCAAGAATCGTCGTGGTGGGCTCGGGCTCGATGATCTTGCCATTTCGTCGGATGCGGGAGACGAAGACGCGATCTGCTCTGGGACGCGTCTCCAGTTCGACCACGGTTTGATTCAGCAGATCCGAACGAGTGATTCGGTAGGCACGAACCGCCAGGTTCTGAAAGGCGGATAGCTTCTCCGCTCCACTTTTCACTGAGCCTGAGAGCTGGGTCTGGAGTTTCCGCGCCTCGTCCTTGAGATTCACTCCGAGCAGCTTCGGACCAACGTTAGGGAGATACCAGACGACGAACCCCGTGCCGATAAGATAAGTCACCGCGTACGCCACCGGGATATTGTTGATCAAGCTGGTCTTGTCTGCGGTCGATATGCCGAGGCGGCCGATGGCGTCGCTGGCGGTTCCGATGACGGTGGACTCGGTGAATGCGCCAGCGAGGAGACCGGCTGCCGTCCCCATGTCATAGCCGAGGATCTTTCGCCGCGATGAATGCAGCGAGCAGACAAGTGACGCAGAGCACGAGCGTAATGGCCACCTGCGGCAACGGCATCTTTCTTCAGTCCGCGAAAGAACTGCGGTCCCTACCTTGTAGCCGGTCGCAAAGAGGAACAGATCGAAGAAGACATACTTGACCACGGCCGGCACCTGGATGGCCAATTGTCCAATTGCGACTCCCGCGAGGAGCGTGCCAACGATCGTCCCGAGACTGAACGATCCGAGCTTGAGACGACCAATGAAGAAACCGATTGCCAGGGTTAGGAAGATCGCGAGTTCAGCGTGTTCCCTGAGCGCATGTGACAAGAAAGGTCATGGTAAGTCCTGCCTTTCCAGGTATCAGCTCCTTGCCAGTAATACTCGTCGAATCCGCAAAGTCTGAGCGTTCTGGCTAGAACTTGATCACGTAGTTACAGATCACGCGGAAGTCGGTCAGGTTGTCGACATTCCCTCCATACTGGTGGACGAGCGCGTAGCGGAGACGCAGCGACAAGTCCTTGAGACAGCCTTTTTTTGGCGCGAACTGCAGATTGAAATCGTACTCGTTTTGCCGATACTGCCCCGCCTGATCGGGGGTCGTGCCAAACACGCCAAGCGCATAGGCGCTCAACCCTTCGACCCAGGGAAAGTCATAACCAGCTCGGAGAAGGAGCGCACCTTCACCGGCCCGGTTGAAGTCCTGCACCTGGACACTTGTATAGCCGGGATAACTGCTCCACGGGTTCCGCAGGTTGGCATCCCCCCAGGCGTAAGTGACAGCCGCGGTAAGCAATAGCGGCTTCGTCACAGGCAGATCCAATTTGAGGCCAAACTGCTGACTTGAAAAATTGTCTCCCTGAAGGAGGTCAGCCCCGACACTGTTCTGTTGCACGAACTGGGCATTGAGCTTCGGCTGCCAGTCCGCGCCAATCGGAAATTTCAGCTTGCTCTCGGCATATGCGATATTGATGATGTCGGGGCACAAATAGTCGATCCCACCAAGGGAGAACCCCCCTTTTTCGTAAAGGAGTCCGGCACTGTAAACGCCTCGATCAACATTGGCACCCGCATCAACCGCCATCGACACAAACTCACTGTCATTTCGTTCCTTGATTTGGTAGAAATAGCCGGCTCCGTATTTTAGAACCCCATTTTCTTTCTCCGGCTCCACTTTTGCCTGGCCCGTATCAACGACCTCTTTGCCCACACCGGCGACATTGCTCTTCGGGCTTTCGTCGGTCTCGGCCGCGTTCGTGCTGCTATCACCAAGTTCCGTGCGGCCCTGCAAAACGATCGCCTCAAAAGTATTGGGCGTCATTCTAACGTCGTTGCGGTTGATAAACGGCGTATCGTAGCCCTTTGCTCCGACATTAATGTTCAGGCCGTCGATAATCCGGATATCCGCGTAGAATTCACCAAGAACGGTATAGCCGTCCTGGTTAGGCAGGAGGAGGAGGCTTCCACTCCTGTCCGCAGGGGCATACAGCGGCTGTGAAGTGTAAAGGGTCGATCCGAACGCGACATGATCGAGAAAGTAACCGGTTTTCAACCCCAGCCATCCGCCGATGGCCCATGCCTCGCTCTCAGAACCGTTGAACTGGTGGCGATCGAAGAAGTAGGTGCGCAAGTTGATTTCGAACTTCGTATCTTTGAAGGCCTCACGGCGCTCTTTCAGTTGCCATTGGCGCCACCCAAACCAATCATCGAGGGACGTGCGGCCTTCCTCGATAGACGATAGCGCGCTGTCCGCGGGAGCGACCTGCGTCACGGCCAGGTTGAGATCAGACGGAGCAGCCGTCCAGACGACCATCTCGTTCTCCTGCTGGCCGAGGACGATCTCCGCGCCGCTCAAGAGGGTGAACAATGCCGCTAGGGCAAATGCGTAGTCACGAACAGAACTTCGTATACTCATAATGGTTTGCTGGGATTGACCTTCACCGGAGTCTCCTGGCGTTGGCTTTCTCCCCGACAGGCGTCGTATTTTTTTCACGCTTCTCTCCTTTCTATTTGCGACAGCAGCATCGCGAAGTAGCCGAACTAGCGTTTCGCAGTCGGGGCTGGCGGGGCACTCTTGCCTGTAGCTGCCTCATATGCCTGCCGGTATCCGCGCGCGATGGCGCGCAACGCCCGGCCGATGTCGTCGTAGACGTGATTATCGAGGTTTGCGAAGGATATGCGCACCGACCAATCGGGAGCGGCAAAGCCGCCGCCGTTGAGCAGGACGATGCCGTGGTCCTCGGCCAGGCGGAAGACAATGTCGAGCGGGTGCACGTTCGCCTTCATCCATTTGACGACGTCCTCGCCCAGGTATTTGCGGGCAAAAAACTCGAAATCGATCAGGCCGTAGTAGTAGTCGAAGTACTGATTCGGACCGACTTCGATATCGAGTCCTTCGATCGTTGCCCGGACCCGCTGCTTGCAGATGCCAATGCAGGCTTTCTGATAGGCCTTCTTCTCGTCCATCAGCTCGCTGAGCGAGAACAGCGTCATCATGACCTGCTGCGGAAGCGACAGCCCGGCCGTGTGATTGAGCGCGACATCGCGGCTGTCGGCAACGATGCGGTCGATGAAAGCGAATTTGCGCGGCTCGAGGGTGAGCCCGCCGTAGCGCTTGTCCAGCTGTTTCTTCGTAGGCTCGGGATGCGCCGCGATCATCTCGTCGAAGATGTTGTCCTCGTGGACCGCGATGGTTCCGAGCCGCCACCCGGTGCAGCCGAAGTATTTGCTGTAGGAGTAGACGCCGATTGTGTTCTTCGGGAACGCTCCCATCAGCGAACGGAAGCCCGGAACGAACGTGCCATAGACGTCGTCCGTGAGCAGGATGAGATCGGGCCGCTTCTTGAGCACGTCGCCGATTTTTTTAATCGTGTCTGGAGACAGCGCGACCGCGAACGGGTTGCCAGGATTGACGATGAAGAACGCTTTGATATTTGGGTCGAGGAGCTTTTTGATCTCTTCATCCGGATACTGAAACTTATCCTCCTGTTTCGCATGCACCTCGACGTAGTGGAGGTCGTAGTCCTCGAGGTGCGCCATCTCGAGGTAGGGTGTGAAGATCGGCACACCGAGCGCGATCGTGTCGCCGGGGTTGAGAATCCGGTTGCTTTTTAGCGACTTGAAAATGTAGCACATGGCGGCGGTGCCGCCCTCGACCGCATAGATCTTGAACTTGCCTTTCGGCCGCGGGTTTCCGCACATGGCCCACTCCAGGTACTCGTGCACGATCTGCTCGTTGTGCACCAGCATGCGGTCTGGCACCGGGTAGTGATCGCCGATGATGGAATCCACCAACTCGTGCACGAACTTGTCGGGATCGAAGCTGAATTTCTTCACGGCCCATGGCACCATCGCCTGCAGGACAGACGCGCCCGGCATGTCGTTGTGTTTCGCGAGCCAGGCTTCAAGACGGCCGGCTATTCCCGCTGCGCCAGGCATCCCGCCCACACCGGGTGGCAGGTCGAGCACCCGCTTGCTCTCAGTAACTGCGAACTGCCCGAGAAGGAAGAACGCTTCGCGCGGCTCAGTGGCGACCCAGTTTGGGTTGCCACGACCGGCGTTCAGGTACGACAGGGAAGATTCCAGCGCCGATGTCGATGCCACTTTTTGGACGAAATCCTTGATCTCGAACGGACCGAGTTTCTCGAACTCTTTCAGCCTCGCATTATCTGATAATGGGCGACTGCCACGATGAGCTTGTCCGTTAGCTTTCGCAGCCCGCGAGGGTTTGCTTTTTGTTGTCATAGTTTTCTCTGCTGTTGAATCACGTTCGGAAAATGTGTTCTCACGACAGCAACATGATGATGATCATGCCCCAGATGGTGAGCAGGGTGTTACCCACGGCATAGGTGACGGTGTAGCCGAGCGCCGGGATCTGGCTCTTGGCCTGGTCGCAGACCAGACCAAGCGATGCCGTCGTCGTGCGCGACCCGGAAATGATTCCGAGGTTGAGCGCGTCGTGGAAGCGGAACACGTACTTGGCGACGAACATGCCGAGAATCAGGGGGACCGTGGTCGCGACCGCGCCCCAGAGGAAGAGACCGACGCCCTGCGTTTTCAGACCGTTGACGAAGCCCGGACCGGCGGAGATGCCGACGATGGCGATGAAGATGTTGAGGCCGACCGAGTTCATGAACCAGACGGTGGGCGTCGGAATGCGGCCGAACTTCGGGCGCACCGAGCGCAGCCATCCGCCGATGATCCCGGCGATCAGCGCTCCGCCGGCGGTCGACAGGGTGAGCGGCGCGCCAGCTACCTTGAAGACCAGCGCGCCGATCAGCGCGCCGACCACGATCGCCGCGCCGACGAACGCCATGTCGGTGACATCGGTCGGACGGTCGGCGACACCCAGCATCTTGGTGGCGGCGGCAATATCCTCCGTGCGGCCGACGAGGGTGAGCAAGTCGCCGCGATTGACCTCGGTGCTCGGCAGGATGGGGATATCGGTGGCGGTAGCGCCGCGCGTGATCTTGCGCAGGAACACGCCGCGCGCCGCCGGGCGCGTCGCCAACTCGGCGAGCGTCTTGCCGTCGACCTCCTTGTTCGTCACCAGGACGTCGACGCCCTCCACCGGCACGGCGAGCAGTTCGCGGTCCTCGACTTCGACCGCCGCTGCCCCGAGGATGTTCACCAGCACTTCGCGCTCGCCCGCGACCGCCACCACGTCGCCTTCCTTCAGGACGGTGTCCGCGGTCGCATCCATGATCTCGCCCCCGCGCCGAATGCGCAGGATGAAGAGGCGCGAATCGGGCACCAGCGACTCAGCCTCGGCGACGCGCAGACCGGCGGCCTTGCCACCCGGCTGCACCTTGTAGGCGCGCAACGCCCAGCGTGTCCAGGCCGTGCCCGGACCGCCCAGCTCCTTCTTGCCGCCCCCATGCTTCTCCTCGTAGTCCTTGCAGGCGGCGACGAGATCGATGCCCAGCAGCTTCGGGCCGATGATGGCGATCACGATCGCCGAGCCCATGGTGCCAAACATGTAGGTCACGGCGTAAGCGATCGGCATCGAGTCGAGCAGGGCCTTGGCTTGATCGGGGGGCAGGCCCAGCCGGTTGATCGCGTCGGTCGAGAGCCCCATCGCGGCGGAGATCGTCTGCGAGCCCGAGTAGAGTCCGGCCCCGTAGCCGAGGTCGTAGCCGGCGAACTTTGCGACCAGCACGCAGGCGGCCAGGCTGAATACGCACTGCACCACCGAGAAGATCGCCTGCGGCAGGCCGCTGCTGGCAATCCCGCGCACGAACTGCGGCCCGACGCCGTAGCCGACGGCGAACAGGAACATGAGGAACGAAAACGCCTTGAGCGGCTGGTTGACCGTGATCCCGATCTGCCCGATCACGACGGCGGCGATCAGGGTGGCGGTCACCGATCCGAGGCCGATCCCCTTGTAGGTGAACTTGCCGAAGTAGTAACCGAGGGCGAGCGCGAGAAAAATCGCGATTTCCGGGTAAGTCTTAAGCGTGGTGAAGAACCAGTTAATCATGTTGTGCTCCGTTTTTTGTCGTTAGGCAGGGTGTTCGGATTTTAGGGTCGTCAGCTTTGTGAAAAAGTGTCAGGCGAGAATCAGCCTACTTCCTTGCTTTCTTTTTGGCTCCGCCAAGCTTCTCCGGCTTGATCAGCTCCAGGCCCGAGGCGGCGTGATAGCCGTGGATTTCCTTTACGTCGAGCTTCCGCATGAAGTCGATCGTCTCCTTGCGTGATGACCTGGCCGGGCACCATGATCGGGAAGCCCGGCGGATAGGGTATGACGAACTTCGCGGAGACGGCCTGGCCGCGTTTCACGAGGTCGTCGATCTCCTTCGAGTTTAGTTTCACGTGCGTGCAGTTCTCCGCGTCATAGGCAAGGAAGAAGGGCGTCCGCATGTCGCCTTCGTTAGTCTTGCTCTTGGGGTTCTCGCGGAAGGCGTCGTGGAAGCGGCTGAAGTTCGGCAGATCCGGCACGTCGGTGATGAGGCTCTTGACCCGGGCGTCGAAGCCAGCCTTCTCGTCGTAGTCCCTCGCCAGCTTGCGGTCGAGATCGCGAGAGATATCGGCAAGCACCTTGATCAGATAGGCGATGTCACTGCGGGTGTTGTTGATGTTGGTCTGGAGCAGGACGCTGTTGCGCGAGGTCTTATTAAGCTGGATGTCGAACTTGCTCGCGAGCATCCCCTTGAAGGAAGTGCCGTCGAAGCCGGCAGAGCCACACAGGAGGGTGATACGGGTGGGATCGAGCGTGAACTCGTCGTTCGCCCACGCGTCGTAGATGGTCTTCCAAGTCGCGTTCTGCGAATGGAAGTCATCGAATCCGCTGGCGCGATACTGGGCGGGCACCATCTGGGCGTTGGTGGCGATGCTGAAGTATTTCGAGATGAGCGGATCCTGGTTCACCTCGCGGCGCAGGATCAGGGACAGCTCGATGGCGCGGCCGACGAGCTCGTAGCCCTCGAGCTCCGCCTGGCGGCGGGCCACATCGAGCGAAGCGATGAGCTGCAGGTTCGGTGACGTGCTGGTGTGGGCGAAGAAGGCCTCCTTGAAGGTGGGCTCGGTGCTCTCCCAGCAATCGTCGTTCACCATGATGTAGGAACCCTGGCGGAAGCAGGAGAGCGATTTGTGCGTCGAAGTTGTCGCATAGACCCGCATCTTGACCGCGTCCGGGTCGGGCAACAGATGGGTGTCGAGCAGTCTGGGATTTTTCGGATCGATCTTGCCGTGTTTCTTTTTGAACTCGGCGTATTCGGCACGGTAGGCTTCGGAGGCATACTTCTCGCGCAGGGCCTCACATGCGCCCATGGCGGAGCGCATCCGGTGGAAGGGGGTGAAGCGGCTGTAGGCATACCAGGCTTCGTCCCAGAGGAAAACGATGTCCGGCTTGATCGCCAGCACCTCCTCCATGAAACGCTGCACGTTGTAGACGTGGCCGTCGAAGGTGCAGTTAGTGAGCAGCAGCATCCGCACCCGGTCGAGCTTGCCTTCAGCCTTCAGGTCGAGCAGCGTTTTCTTGATCGTTCTGAGCGGCACCGCGCCGTACATGGAATATTCGGTCAGCGGGTAGGCTTCGACGTAGAGTGGCTGCCCGCCGCAAAGGACGAGCCCGTAGTGGTGGGACTTGTGGCAGTTGCGGTCCACAAGCACGATGTCGCCCGGCCGCACGATGGTCTGGACGGCGATCTTGTTGGAAGTGGAGGTACCGTTCGTGCCGAAGAAGAGCTGCCGGCAACCGAAGGCGCGGGCTGCTTTCTCTTGCGCCACCTTGATGTTGCCGGTCGGCTCGAGGAGCGAATCGAGACCGCCGGTCGTCGCGGAGGATTCAGCCAGGAAAATGTTGGCGCCGTAAAAGTGACCGAAATCGCGAATCCAGTGCGAGTTGAAAACCGACTTGCCCCGGGCGATCGGCAGCGCGTGGAAAGTGCCGATCGGGCGGCGCGCATAGTTTTTCAGGTTGTTGAAATATGGCGTGTCGTAGCGCTGGTTGACGCCCTCCATCATCGCCGAGGTGGATCTCCATGAGATCTTCGATCCCATAGAAAATGCGCCGGATGTTTTTCGAGTCGAGATGGCTTGCCATCTTTTCCACCGCCCGGTCGAGGATCAGATAAACATCCAGCTCGGGGCGGGTCTTGGCGATGGCGCGGGCGAGAGCCACTCCGTAATCCTTGGGCTCCAGTGAGCCTGGTTCCGTCGACAGGTGTTGCTCGAGGTAGGTCCGCAGATTGGGTGCGTCAAACTGAGTGCGGAAACGGAAATTATCCTTGATCACTACCGCCTGCACATCGGCGTTCAGCACCACCCCGAGAATGGCATCTTCAAAGCTGGGCACCGTGACCGCCTCGTAGACGAAGGGATCTTCCGGGCGGCGCAGCTGCCGCAGTTCGTTGCGCGCCTGGCGCACCTGTTCCGGGCTCGGGTCGTCGCTAACGATCAGGACTTCGAAGTAGGGCTTGGTCAGATCGCCCGTATCGAAGTAGTCCTTCATCAGGCGCTCATTGCCCTCCTGTTCTCCTTCTTCGCCCAGCTTCCAAGCATTTGCGGAGCGACGGTAGGAGCCGGTGATGATCGCCTTGGCGATGCGGGTGCTGAGCTTGGAAAATCCGGAGTAATCGTCCCGGCCCAGCGCGTCCCTCAATGCGGCCATCAAAGATTCCCCGGGATAGGCGTGGAACGCCTCGAGAATACTGAGATGCCGGAACAAGTCCTCCACTTGCGCGACCGCTTCCTTGGTAGATGAACCGGCCGCGGACCGGGCCACGAGAGACTGGGCGGCATGTGCCATTTCCTGCCAGCGGTCACAACGGGCTTCGCCCGCGCTGAACATTCCGACGCGATATTTGGACTGGGTCTTGATCGCTTTTGATGATGAGGTGGCCATGATTTTGTCGAGTAAACTAAGAGTTAAGTCTTGCGACGGTCCGTTTCTTGTGGCGCAAAGGTGTTGCTTCGAGTTCGGCTGCGAACAAATAAACAAACCGTTCGGCCCGGGGCGCCATAGGACCTTGGTCGGATGTGGATACGACCTCTGGCAGGCGACGCTGTCACCTGATAGTTTCGGTTATCCGAATGTGTGCAGCTGGTTCGCAGCTTGATGCTGGCGAGCCGGGACTCACCTTCAGAAAATGATCTTATGAAACTGAAGTTTTATGGCACGCGGGGGTCCATCCCGATCTGTGATGCCGGTTTCCAGCAGTTCGGGGGCAACACCACCTGCCTGCAAATGACGTTCACCGATACCAACCGCATCGCCATCATCGACGCTGGCACGGGACTGCGAAATCTGGGGCGCGATCTCCGCGCCATCGGCCATAAACAGGAACAAATTTTCATCGCGTTGACCCACTTTCATTGGGACCACATCCAGGGCTTTCCGTTCTTTGCCCCGGCCTATGATCCCGGGCAGAAGATTACCTTCCTCACCCTTGGCCGGGATCAGTCCATTGGTCATTTGCGGGAGATCTTCGAAGTCCAGATGCAGGAGGAATACTTCCCGGTGCAATTGGAACGCATGGGAGCCAATTTCGAGTTTCTGCAAATCGCTGGTGCCAGCCAACACTTCAGCGGCATCAACAATGTGGAAACGGTGGTCACCGCCCAAAAGCACAACCATCCCGGTGGAGCGTATAGCTTCCGGTTTGAGCGCAATGGCCAAGTCCTGGTCGTTTGCACGGATGTGGAGCACGGCGAGCAGATCGATCCGCGCCTGGTAGAGTTGGCGCGCGGCGCGGACTTGTTGGTCCATGACGCGCAATACACGGCCGAGGAACTGCAAAAACGGCGCGGCTGGGGACACAGCAGCTTCGATCAAGCCATGCAGGTTGCGGAAATGGCCGGCGTAAAAAACCTGGCCCTCACGCACCACGACCCTGACCACGACGACGAGTTTCTGCTGCGCATCGAAAAGTTGTGTCAGGAACGGTTCCCCAACACGGTGTTGGCGCGCGAAGGAATGGAAATCGCGATTGGTTAGGCAGGCGCGGCTGCATTGCGATGACGAACTTCAACGACAACCCGAATCGGTCACCGCGCACTTGCCCGCGGCCGTCGTGAAACCGCGTGGCAACGGGTAGGACCAAGGTCCAATACGCTCTTGCTTCGGACACAGTACGATTCTTAACTGCACGACTAATGATTGCCCGGATGAACTTGAAACCTGCAACTGCTCAAACGGCATCCGCCGTTGCAATGAAAACCCAACAATCAGCTCTGGAATCCGCCGTTAGCCGCCGGCGTTGCTACGGACGTTTCGTTCCGTTTACTGCGTTCGCGTTGCTGACATCAGCATCGAGCGCGCACGCCTCAATGTTCCAAGGCGAGACGCTTGATTCGATTGCCAATGGCATCGCGTGGGTCGTACTCGTGATCGCGCCGATTATCGGCATCACCGTTTTCTGGCTGGTCCACGTCATGCCGGAAAAAATCGCTCATAAGAAAAAGCATCCACAGACCCACGCGATTCATTGCCTCTGTCTGCTCTCGCTTTGCTTTGGCGGATTGCTCTGGCCAATTGCATGGCTCTGGGCATACACCAAGCCGGTAATGCACAAGCTCGCCTACGGCACCGATGTGGATGAATCGCTCGGCCACCTCGCCGAAGAGGTAAAGGATGAGCAGAGCGAGATCGAAAAACTTCGGGCCCGCATCGCGGAACTCGAAGGGAAACGCCACTCACAAGGAGCCAAGGCGTAATGGAACTCATTTTACTTATCATCTACTCGGTCATCGTTTGGCTGATTTTTTTCAAATTCAAGTGGCTGCCTTGGAACATCACCAGCCAGGTCATCGTCGTCACCATTCCGGTCGTCGCGCTGACGATCCTAATCCTGTTCATGAACATCGTGGCGCCGTCGGCGGGCGAAGTGCGGGCGCAGAATTATGTCATCCCGATTGTGCCGCGGGTGACTGGGCAGGTGACCGAGGTGCCGATCGAGCCGAACCGGCCGGTCAAGAAAGGCGACGTGCTCTTCAAGATCGACCCTGTGCCCTTCGAGGCGGCGGAGGCCGCCGCCAAGGCTACTCTGCAAGGATTGAAGGATCAGCTTAATAACGCCGTAGCCAAGAAAGCCTCGTTGACCCCGCGGATCGACCTGGCGAAAAAGCGCGTCGAGCAATTCACCGCACTCGCCGCGACTGGGGCCGGGAAGCGGGCCGACCTCGAGCAGGCGCAAAGCGACCTCGGCAATCTCGAAAGCGAATTCCTCGCCGCCGATGCTACGGAGCAGCAGTCCAAAGCGCAGATCGTCAAGTCCGAAGCCGACCTCCGCAATGCGAAATTCGACCTCGAGGGCACCACGCACCTCGCGCCAGCCAATGGCCGGGTAGTGAATCTCGCGCTCCGTCCCGGCGTGCGCGCCACACAATTTGCCACCATGCCGGTGATGAGCTTCGTCGAGGAGGATGATCCCTGGATACTGGCTTTTTTCCACCAGAACGAACTGCGCTATGTGGAACCCGGCAATGAGGCGGAAATATTTATGGAGATGTATCCGGGTCGCATCATCAAATGCAAGGTGGACTCCATCCTTTGGGCGACGGCGCAAGGCCAGATGCCTATCAGCGGCAACCTGGCAATCACCCTTCCGAACGCCCCGCCGGAAGCGCGCATCGCGGTTCGCCTGCTCCTGGACGGCAAAGACAAGGGCCTTTTCCTGGCCGCGGGTGCGCGCGGCCATGGCGCGATCTTCACCGAGCACGGAAAGATCATTCATATCATTCGCAAGGTTTTCGTTCGCGTCTCGGCCAAGTTGGATTGGTTCGTTTGGAAGCTCCACTAAGAGCTGACGACATGCACACTACGGTTTTTCTGGGCAGCATTGCGTGCCTTACACTCGCCGGCTGTGCGCTCAAGCAGCCGCCTGTCGGCGCCAACATCATGCCCGAATCGGCTCGGGCAAAAATCCCCGGAAGTTGGGCCGGCCCGCATCGCAGCGGGGCAGTGGTGCCGGACTGGATCCGCACTTTTAACGACCCGGAACTGACTGCGTTGGTCGCGGACGCCGTCGAGCGGAATCCCGACCTCAAAGCAGCCGCCGCCCGGGTGGAAGCATCGCGCGCGGCGGTGCGCATCGCCGCAGCATCGCTCTACCCACGGATCGCAATGAAGGGATTGGGCGAGCGTCAGGGACAACAACTCAGTGGGGACATTGATCGCGGCATCAACCCTCCGGATTTCGGGTCCCCGGGCACCGAGAACCCCGGGGGCTCCGGACTCGACACCAGCATGGCCGAATCATCACAGCGCTGGGTTTATGGCATCGCCGCGGGAGCCGCGTGGGAAGCCGATGTCTGGGGTCGCATTCGCTCGAAAAAAGCTGCGGCGTGGGCTGAGAGCGGCGCGCTGGAAGCTGATTACGAATTTGCCCGGCAATCCCTGGCCGCCGCCGTGGCGCGCGCCTATTTCACGACCATCGAGGCCGCACAGCAGGAAGCAAACGCGCAGGAGACACTCGACCTCTATCGGGAGTATTCGAAACTCACCGACCAGAAAAAAGAGCAGGGATTTGCGAGCGACTTCGACGTGGCGCAGATCAAGTCGCGTACGGCCGCAGCCGAAGACGCGCTCTACGCCGCGCAGGCGGCGCGGGCGCAGACCATTCGCGCGATCGAGGTCGTGACCAGCCGCTATCCTGCCGGCCGGTTTGATGTGCGACGCTCCTTCCCCGCTCAACCGAAGGCGGTGCCCGCCGGTTTGCCCGCGCAAATCCTCGAGCGCCGGCCCGACCTCATCGCCGCCGAGCGCCGTTTCGCTGCCGCTTTTCACCGGGTGAATGAGGCTCGTACCGCGCGCCTGCCCCGATTTGTGCTCAGTGCTACCAGCGGACTCGGGACTGCGCAACTCGACGGAGTCGGCACGCTCGATGCCGTCGTCTGGAGTTTGGCCGCTGGGATCACGCAGCCGATCTTTTTCGGCGGGGAACTCAAGGCCGCGCAAGATCTCCGTACCGCCGAGCAAAGAGCCGCTGCGGCAAGCTACGTGGGCGTCGCGTTGCGGGCATTCGAAGACGTCGAAGACGCTCTTGCCGGTGACTACTATCTGCGCAAACGCGAAGGCGCGCTGGGCGAAGCCGTTTCGAGCAGTGCCGACTCCATCAAGTTCGGCAGATCGCAGCTGGAACAGGGCCAGATCGACATGTTCACGACCTTGCGTCTGGCTGGGGAAAACCTCGCCGCCAGGGTCCAGCTCACCAGTATCCGGGCTTCCCGCCTCCGCGAACGGGTCAATCTCTACCTGGCTCTCGGCGGTGATTTTCAAGGAACGGGCGCGCCAGGGAAATGAGGCCTGACGACACGGATGCGCGCAATTACAAACGACTATCGCGACGCGAAGATTCTTGATCTTGGCTCTGGTTACGAAAAGGGCCCCTTTTTGGTTACGCAAACCGGGGTCGCGCCTAACGATCCCGTGCCACGAACCAATATGTTCGTGCTTCGCCCGGATGGACAGTGGGCCGACTTCAACGCGTATGCCTGCCAGGGCAAGCCGGAAGCCATGGATGAGCTTGTCTTCCGCACGATGGGCGAAGTGATGGAGGCTTTCGGGAAACTGATCGGCCGACCCAGGGTCGTGGAGCTGCCGGTCGACAAGGACGGCCTCAAAAAGTGGCTCGACCGGCACGAGGGCGGCAATCCTTTCCACGCTGCTCACCTTTGGGCGGTCGAATACAGAAAACGTCACCGTGACAGGCGGCGATGATCCTTTGCCTTCGGCGGTGGCGGTTAGCGCTCGAGACGCGGCGTGGTGGAAAAAAAGTGTTTCCATCCCTTAGCTGATTACGCCGCTACCACCGGGGCTGCTTTCATCCTGACCTTGTCGCTGGCATCACGCTCGCTGCCTATCTGTTGCCCTGACAGAGTGCAGCCAACCGGGGAGGTGGCTACTGGGCGAACCGCCGTGCTGCCCGATGCGCACGTCCCTTTTCTGAATAAAGGATATACATTCAGTCAGCCTTGGCCCGGTCGCGCGTGGTTTGGTAGTATTGGATGATATGAGCAATCTCCTGTCTCATTCGCCGCCCCCGGCGCGCCGCCGTCGTGGTTTGTGGATTTTGCTCGGCTTGGTTATGATCGTCCTGGTCGTCGTGGTTGCCGGGTTTTTCTTCGCCCGGCGGCAGGTCGGAGAGTTTTTTGCGCGTAAGCTCGGTGAGCGGTTTTCAGAGGAGGGCGTTTTCATCGCTTGGAAATCCGCCGACTGGGTGCCGGGAGCAGGAATCCAACTGCATGGGCTGGCTGTGTATCGTGATGCCGCGAAGCACGACCGACTGGCACTGCTTGGCCTTGTGAATGCGAGGAGAGGCGACCCGTCATGGACTCGCTGGGACAAGGTGGACTTCAAGGCGGCGGATACGCAGCTCCTGCTCGGCAGCGGATCGGCTGAGACGAGACTCGATCACCTGCAGGTGCTATTGCTCATTCAGCCGGGGAGGATGGATCTGCGCGAGTTTCATGCGAGCCTGCAGGGATTCCGCATCGAAGTGAAAGGCGCGTTGGGGAACGGAGCCCCAGCCGGAAATGCCAAGGCGGTCGCCGCATTAAGACAAGCGGCGAAGAGCGAGGGCTTGTTCCGCGATGTGAATCTCGACCGGCTGGAGTCCTTGAAGGAGTGGCTGAAGTTTCAGCCGGAGAAGGACGAACCGGTGATGAAGATGGAACTGCATTCGCTGCCGGACGGTAGCGGCCTGAGTCTCACGATGACGTTTGATGGCTCGATGTTTCAATGGCGGGGGCAGAAGTGGGATTTCGTGCAGGCGGCTGTGATGATCCCAGTCGGCAAGGAGAATGCACCAATCGACATCGATTATGTTCGCATCGGCCATGGGGGCCAGGAAGCGGAGCTCGCCGGGACATTCGATTCCGCCAGTCGTGTTATCCGCATTAGCAAGTGTAACTCGGGTATCGACGTGCTATCACTCGGACGCGCCATGATGCCGGATGCCGTCGGGAGTTTGTCCGCGGCGAGCACCAGCGGCGCTTGGTGGATCAGCGGTGTGGGAGAAATCCCGATGGATCACCCTGAGAACCTCCGCTGGAATGGTCACGCGACGCTCGATGGCGACCTCGTCTATGCGAGCGGCGAAACAAACGTCTCACTGCAGAAGCCGACTTTTTCAGTGCGCGTGGAGGAGCAGGTGGTGACTATCTCCGCTTTCAAAGCGGGGCTCTGGGGAGGGACTCTCGATGTCCCGACCATGCAGGTCCGTCTAGCCCCGGAGGAAAAGAAACTGCGAATCGAAACGCAGCTCACACTCGGCGGCGTGAGATCGCAATCGATCATCAACAGTATTGGCGGGGCTCGGAAACAGCCTGGGGTCGTGCCGTTGGACTGGAAGGGCGCCTGGCGAATCAGCGGGACGGCCGAGGTTCCGATGGATCACCTTGAGAACTTCCGCTGGGATGGTGACATGGCACTCGATGGCGACCTCGTTTATGCGAGCGGCGAAACGAACGTCTCACTGCAGAAACCGACTTTTTCAGTACGCGTCGAGGAGCACGTGCTGTCGATCTCGGACTTCAAGGCGGGTCTCTGGAATGGGAGTCTCAAGGTTCCGATGTTGCAGGTCCCTCTGGCCTCGAAGGAGAAGAAACTGCGAATCGGAACGCAGCTCACACTCAACGGCTCCCGGCTGCAATCGATCATCAACAGTTTTAGTGAGGCCCGGAAGCAGCCTGCTGTCGCGCCGTTGAACTGGAGGGGCGCCTGGCGAATCAGCGGGACGGCCGAGATCCCCATGGATCAGCCTGAGCACTTCCGCTGGAATGGTGATGCGGCGCTCGATGGCGACTTCGTCTATGCACGCGGCCAAACAAACATCGCGCTGCAGAAACCAACATTTTCCGTCCGCGCGGAGGAGCAGGTGGTGACCATCTCCGATTTCAAGGCAGGCGTCTGGGGGGGAAGCCTCAATGTGCCCAAGATGAAGGTCCTTCTGCCTTCGAAGGAGAAGAAGGTGCGATTCGAAACGCAGCTCACAATCAACGGTGCGCAGCCGCGATCAGTCAGGAAGAGCTTTAGCGCGGGTCAGAAGCAGCCTCGTGTCATTCGATTGAACTGGAAGGGCGCCTGGCGAATCAGCGCCGGGGGGGAGATCCCGGTGGATCACCCTGAGAAATTCCGCTGGAACGGCGATGTGGCACTCGGTGGTAACTTCGCCTATGCGAACGGTGAAACAAACGTCGCCTTGCAGAAGCCGACGTTTTCAGTGCGCGTAGAGAAGCAGGTAGTGTCGATCTCCAACTTCAAGGCGGGCCTTTGGGACGGGAGTCTGATCGCGCCGAGGACGCTCGTCTATCTGCCTTCCGCGAAGAAGAAACCGCGATTTGAAACGCAGGTCACGCTCAAGGACGCCCGACTGCAATCGATCGTCAACAGTTTTGGCGGCACTCATCCGGAGCCTGGTGTCGTGCAATGGGATTGGAAGGGCGGCGGTCAATTTGATCTGCCGTCGCTCGCCGGTTCAGGTGCGCTGAGCATCGGCCAGGCGGAGTTCTGTCGCATGCCGATCGTCGGTCCGCTGTATCGCGTGTTCAGGATACTGGCGCCAGGATTTCGCAAGGATGAGCCATCCACGATGACCGTGAATCATCGGATCGCGGGCAGCACCCTGTATCTCGAGGAGTTGAAACTGGTCAGCGCACAGGCCCTCATCGAAGCGAGTGGCGCCATCGATCTTGCACGCGAATACACTCAGCTCACCGCGAGAGGGAGGCTGCGGAGACTCCCGGGGCTCGTCACGGTCTTGCTCACCTGGCTGCTGGAATTCAAAGGCGAAGGGCCGGTGGGCGGCGTGCGCTGGAGCCTCAAGGGTCTGCCAGGATTTCACCCGATCATCAGCGCCCCGAAGAAAACCAGCAGGACGGAGAGGGAGGCGGAGAACGAAGACAACAGGACGGTGAAGGGTTTGATCGAACTCCCAGGCAAAGTGCTTCGGGACGAGTGAGTAGCGCCGCAATTCCCCACGGGGTAGCGGATAAATAGGGTGTTCTCATTTTTTCATGCCTTCGGCGATTCGCACCGCGTCGCCTGCGGCTACGGTGCAGGGGCGGTGGGACCTCGTAGCGTCGCAGTAACCGGGAAGTGATCCGACGGGTAGCCGTTGGGTCCGCGCATGTGGTCGATCTCTGCATCGATGGTCTGGAAATGCGAGCTGGCGAGAATCCAGTCGATGTGTTGTCCGCGGGTCCGGCCGGTGAAGAAATGCACCGTGCCTTCGTCGCGCGTGGCGACCGGATGCGCGGCGCGAAAAACGTCGTGCAGCGAGGACGACGCGGCCGGCTGCGGAGCGAGCAGCGTGCGGTAGGGCGTGGAACCGGGACCGGTATTGAAGTCGCCGGTGACGATGCAGGGCATGGCGCTGGCGATGTGGGCGATCCGATCGCGCAGCAGTTTCGACGATTGCGCGCGCGCCCACGGGCTGTAGGCGTCGAAGTGCGTATTGAACCAGTAAAAGGGCGCACCGCCGGCGCGCGGCCGGAGCTTCACCCAAGTGACCATGCGCGGGTAGACCTCGGCCCACCCGCGGCTGCCCGGCTTCTCGGGAGTCTTACTGAGCCAGAAATATCCGCCATCGAGCAGCTCGAAACGGGCGGTCTTGAAAAACACGCCGCACATTTCGCCGCGCTCTTTCCCATCGTCGCGACCGACGCCGCGGAAGGTGTAATCGCCGAGTTGTTGACGCAGGTAGGTTTCCATCGAGTCCAAACCTTCCTGCGTGCCGAGCAAGTCAGCGTCAAAGGCGCGGACGCGCTCCACGACAAGGTCGCGTCGCTTCTCCCAGATATTGTGCCCGTCGAGGATCGTGCGGACGCGGAGGTTGAAGGTCATCACGCGCAGTTCGTGCGAGGTTCTGAGTTTGGACATCTTAGGTGCGGTGACCGAGCGGTCGTGAGTGGCGCAACCGCACGCCAGGACAAGCGCGAAGCTGGCCAGGGCGATTCGCCGGGCCAACGATTTGGCCTTCACCGTTTGTTCTTCCTCACCTCGGCGAGGTGTGCCCGCAACCAATCGCCCGTGGGCTGCGTGCGGCCATCAGCGAATTTCACCAGGTAAGGTTTGCCTGAGAGATAACTCTTGCTCGCAATTCCCGTGATAAAATCATCGGTGGTCTTCACGCGGTCACCGGCCCTGGCGAGTTTGTCGCGCAGATGTTGCGCTCCCTCGGCTCCGGAATACTCCGAGCCATTTCGAATGAAACGAACGCCGGACGTCTGGACGTATGTAATCAACTCATCAATTTCCGCCCTGATCTGCGGATCAAGCGCCAACGCGAGCGCAGCGGTGAGCAGCAGCGTGAAAATGGAAGCGAAAAGCTGACGCATGAAATCGGTTTTGGCCGGATGCCTAGAGCAGCCACTCGATGGGCAGCCAGCTTATCACCTGTGCTTTGATGCGCTTCCAGAGACCGGTCTCGGGCTCGGAGTTGTAGCACACCTGCTTGCCACCCTCGCGCGTCACCCATACGAGACGGTTTCCTGCGAGTTCGACGCGATACGCGCTGTGGCCGAGATCGCGCTCGGTCGTTTCCGGCAGACGCCTCGCCAGCGCCGGACAGTAGAAGAGCACACCCATTTCCGCGTTTAGTTTGCTCGAACGCGGATCGAGATTGTAGGAGCCGATGAAACCAATCCGGCGGTCGAAGGTAAACGTCTTGGCATGCAGGCCACCAATGCTCGATCCGGCCGCTTCGCGAAAGCGCCGCCTGAGCTGGGCGCCGGCGGTCGGCTTCCCGCTGAACTGCCGGTTGAGGCAGCCGAGGCAGACAGTCATCCACACGGCTAGGACGAACCCAGAAAGAGGGGCCGTAGGCACGAAGCTAATCTATTTGTAAAGCCACGTCGCGAACAGCCAATTCTTGCATGCAATCATTCACTTGGGGGGCGCTATGCATGAAGCGCAAACGGACGGCACATTTGGCCGGTCGGCGACGCGTTCCGCTCGGGCAATACGACGACACGAAACTCGTCAAGATCGGCAGCAATAGCTGGTCGCTGAAACCCGAGATCGGCTGTTCGAAAGCGTTCGGACCATGGACGATTGAGGTTGCGCCCGCCGTCGCTTTCTACACGAACAATGGCGATTTCTTTGGTGGTCAGCGCACAGGTGCCAATTTACTCCGCGCAGGCGAACCTGATCTACACCTTCGCACCGAGCTGCTGGCTGGCGGTGAAATGCCGCATATTTCGCAGGTGGACGCACAACGGGTCGATGGCGTGAAAAACAACGATCAGCAGGAAGGTCCTCGTTTTGGCGCGACCTTTGCGCTCCCCGACACGCAATCATTCCGTGAAGTTTCATGCCATCTCTGGCTACAACGCGGATCGCCACCATGACTTCGACGCTTGTGGCAATACCGCTGGGGTGGTGGATTTTGAGAATAGAATCGAGTGTGGCCCCGGTCTGATGCAGGCGGCCAACGAAGGCGCGCGCTCGGTGGATTCCCAGGGCCTGCACCGCTCCGTCAGCATCAACATTGAACTGCCTTTTGAGCAGGAGGTGAATCCGTTCGTTAGTCAGGCTTACGGGCACCGCACTTTCTTTTCGCGGCTGCACCACTTTATGATTGTATCCGACGCGTTCGTGGTCGTGCCCGGAGGCATCGGCACGCTCCTGGAGATGTCACTCGTCTGGCAGCTCCTCCAGGTTCGCAAGCTCTATAACACGCCGCTGATCCTTGTCGGAAAAATGTGGCCCGAACTCGTCGAGTGGGGTCGCCGTTCCATGCTTCGGAAAGGCAGCGAACTGGCCAGCGAAATCGACTTCACTATCCCGCAATGCGTGAACACGTTCGAGGAAACAGTCGCCCTGATTCGGGAGCACCGAGCGGCCTGGCTCGCCGCGCAGCCGGTGAAGTAGTCTCATGCGTTCCGACCGAAAACTATACAAGACCAAGAGCCTGCTCGCTCGTGCGCTGCGGGTTGCTTATCCGCCCGGCTCACAGCATCACCTCACCCGTCGATGGCATCGCGCTGGCACAGGTCGGCCAAGGTCGTTTTTGCCCTCGCCGGATCGACCTGCGACTGTTCCTCCTTCAGTTTCCTCAGACGCCGCTTTGCGAGGTCGCGGTCGGTTGTTTTAAGGCTCCGGCGGATTTCCTTGCCGCGGGCCTCGATACGGGCATAGTAGACGCCGTTTGATGAATACCGGTAAAGGCATTCGCCAACTTTCTGAAATGTTCCTCTGTTCCGCCGTTGTGTTTTCATGCGATTCTTCGCCACACTGGATAAAATGGGTGGGCGACGAAATTTTGATGCGTGCGTATTTACCACGTTTCAAAGGTAAAAGGGGTCTTAGCTCAGTTGGTAGAGCGCCTCAATGGCATTGAGGAGGTCAGGGGTTCGAATCCCCTAGGCTCCAGAATTTTCAAGCCGGGGTCGTGTGACCGGACACTTGGCGCGTCGTGAAGAAATAGTAAATCGTGCCTAGCGCACCGAAGATGGCGGCTGAGGTGAAATTCACCCCGGGGCCGAACTTCCAGAGCAGCGCTCCGGCTAGTGCCCCACTGCTGACGAGAAGATCGCGCACCAAATAATACGTGCCGATCATCTGTCCGCGTCGCTGCGGGTCGCAGTAGCCGATGATCAGCGCCTTTCTGGGGGTGCCGCCGAATTCCTTCAAGCCGCGGACACCGCCAATACCTCTGAAACCCGCCCCCGTGAATTCAAGCAAAGTTGTCGTGCGCCTCAATGTGGGAGGGGCCTTTGTGCCCCGATCTGGAGCGACGCCTTGGTTGATCGGGGCACAAAGGCCCCTCCCACATTGAAAGAAGAGCCGGTTTCGCCGTTCGTTAGGCAAGTCTGCAACTTCGCGCTTGTCGCGCGCGAACCGCCGGCGATATCGTGAGGCAGCCCCATTTTCATGAAACCGATTGTCCTCATCCACGGTTACAGCTCCGAAAGTCCGACTCCCGATCCGGCCTCGATCGAGAATATCTATGGCGATCTGCCGCAGCGATTGCGCGATAACTACGATGTCGTCGAGGTTGATCTGTCGCGCTACGTTTCGCTGAACGATTCGGTCTCCGTCGCCGATATCGCCCGTGCCCTCAATCGCGCCCTGATCGAGCAACACCCGACTTTGCTTAAAAGCGGATTTCATGTCGTCATCCACAGCACGGGCGCGCTCGTCATCCGCACCTGGATCCGCCTCTTCAGTCCGCAGCCTTCGCCCATAGGAAATCTCGTTTATCTCGCCGGCGCGAATCTCGGCAGCGGCTGGGCCAGCATCGGTCAGGGTCAGGTGGCGCGCTGGGGGCGGTTCGTCTTTGAGCGCGGCGCGCAACGCGGCGTGAAAGTCCTGCAGTCGCTCGAACTCGGTTCGGGGCCGACGATCGATCTGCATCTTTCCTTCACTCGCCCGGGCTCGCGCATGCTGGAGGATTACAAGGTCCAGGAATTCATCGTCATCGGGACACAAGCCGATCCCAGCTGGTTTGCGTTTCCGATTCGTTATGCGCACGAGGACGGTTCCGACGGCGTTGTCCGGGTCGCGGCGGGCAATTTGAATTTCAATCACCTGGTGGTCACGCCTAACGAGTCGGCCGCCCTCCTCCCGTGGCCGGCCATTCAAACCGCGGTCCAGGCGGCGGCCGCGAGATCCGATTTCCCGGAATATTATTCGGTCACGGAGCAATCGTTCGCGGGGAAGGATCGCCCGCTGGTGGCCTGCGGCATTCCCTATCGCTGCGCGCACTCGGGCGATAAGCTGGGCGTCGTATACGGCACGGTGCCGCGCGAGCAGGTCGAACGGATGTTGAAGCTCGCCCTCGAAACGCCCGAGCAAACGATGGCGGCCTACCAGCGCGCGGTGACTGCCTTCGATCGCGAGACGGCGCTCACCTTCGATTCGGCCAGGACGATGCAGAAGCCGGGGCTGTTCAATTTCCTCGACGACCCGCGGAACCAATACGATCCGCACGCTCAGGTCATTTTTCGGCTGCGCGATCAGGATGGTTTGCCGATCCCGATTGCAAGCTCGGACATTTTCTTTGTCTCGGAGCAGGGAGCAAAGGGGACAGTCCCAATCCAGTCGATCATCGAGCATACTACCGTGAGCGGAGCCACGCCGAACGTCATCGTCTTCTATCTGCGCACGCAGAAATTCGACCGGCGCGCGAAGGATTGGGTCGACCAGTTGGCGAACGTGAGCGACTTCGAGGTCGAGATCACCGCCATCGAGCCGGCGGCGCCGACCCAGAACCCATTGATTTCCTATTTGCCGCTGCGAATTCCGCTCTCCGGCAAACAAGTGCAGACCCTGATCCAGTCGCATCGCACGACGATCATCGACGTGACTCTGCTCCGGTTGCCTTCGCCGGATGTTTATCAACTGATCAAATCGTAGAGCGTGCTGATCTGTCATCCCGAGCCGGCGGAGCGCGGCGAGCGATTCCACATTGCGATTTACGCTCCATTGTGAAGAACGCGCGTGTGTTCCATCTGCGAGGTCCCTCGCCGTCTGCGCGGACTCGGGATGACCGGATTGAGCGCGCGAATTTGACTCTCTCTGCCTCAGCGTTTCCCTTTAAACCGAATTGGCGATCCGCCAATTCTCGCTTCGGCGATCATCCAACCTTCATCTTCATCATGACTTCACATCTCTCGTCCTGTCTTCGCGCTGCCGCTTTTTGTTTTCTGGCTGCTTCGTTCACGTCCGCTCTTTGCGCTGCAGAAGAAAAATTTGAATTCCCGGACGCGAGCCAGCACGCCACGATTACCCAACGCGTCGGCCTAACGGACGTGTCGATCGATTACTCGCGTCCCGACATGCGCGGTCGCGAGATTTTTGGCGGGTTGGTTCCCTACGGCCAGGTGTGGCGTACCGGCGCGAACGCTCCGAGCAAGATCAAGTTCAGCGACGCGGTCAAGATTGGCGGCCAGGATCTGCCCGCCGGAGAATATGCCTTTTACACCATCCCGAATGAGAATGAGTGGACGATCATCCTCTCCAAGAATTTGAAATTGTGGGGCGCCTACGGCTACAAGCCCGATGCCGATGCGTTGCGGGTGCAGGTGAAACCAACCACGCTCGCCAGTCCGGTCGAGACGTTTACGATTAGCTTCGATAATCTGAAGGACAACGGCGCCACCATTTCGCTCGAGTGGGATAAAACACGTGTGCCGGTCGAGCTGACAACCAACACGATTGAAAAGGTGAACGCGGAGATTAGCGAGGCGTTGAAAGATCCAAAATCGCTCAAACCGATTTTTTATTATCAAGCGGCCAGCTTCTACTACGACCACGACAAGGATCTGGAAACGGCTTTGAAATGGGTCGACCAGGCGATCGAGAAGCAACAGCCGCCGCGTTATTTCCTCTATTACAAAAAGGCGCAGATTGAAGCGAAGTTGGGGCACAAACCGGAAGCCAAAACTGCGGCGGAGAAGTCGATCGAGTTGTTGAAAGCCGGAAAAACGCCCGACCCATCCGCGATCCGCAACAGCCAGCTGATCATCGACGGGCTGCAATAGCGAGCCGGGGCCGGCAGGTTTCATTGCGAACCGTTCTCGGTCATGATTCCGCTCTCGCGCTGTCTCGTGTCTTTGTTTGCGGTCGTTAGTCTGGCGGGCGCTGCTCACGCCGCCGAGGCGCCCCAGTCGATGGATTCAGCACACATTCGTCTCGCGCTTGAGAAGTTGAACGTACTCGGCCGCGTCCTTTACGTCGCCGCTCATCCGGACGACGAAAATACCGGCCTGATCGCCTACTGGGCAAATGGTGCCCTTTACGACACCGCTTACCTGTCGCTCACGCGCGGCGACGGCGGACAGAATCTGATCGGGCCGGAGCTGCGCGAGCAACTCGGTGTCATCCGCACGCAGGAGTTGCTGGCGGCGCGGCAGATCGATCACGGTCGGCAATTTTTTACGCGAGCGAACGACTTCGGATTTTCGAAATCGGCCGAGGAAACCCTGCGTATCTGGGACCGCGAAAAAGTTCTCGCGGATGTCGTCTGGGTGATCCGGGAATTTCGACCCGACCTCGTCGTCACCCGCTTCCCGACTGAGGACAGCACGACCCATGGTCATCACACCGCCTCGGCCCGTCTGGCCGGAGAGGCCTTCCGTGCGGCGGCGGATCCGAAGCGTTTTCCAGAGCAGTTGAAATATGTCCAAACGTGGCAGCCCGCCCGTTTACTCTGGAATTCCTGGGCCGCCTTTCGCGCGCGTGAACGCAACGAGCCTATCGACACGACCGGCTTGATCAGCCTCGAGATCGGCGGCTATCAACCGCTCCTCGGCAAGTCGTATCCCGAGATCGCCGCCGCCAGCCGCAGCATGCACAAAAGCCAGGGATTCGGCGTCGAGGTCCAGCGCGGCGAGCGAAAGGAATATTTCAAGTTTCTTGACGGAAAGCCTGTCCGGGAAGGTGAAGGAATCTTCGACGGCATCGAGACGACCTGGTCGCGCGTTCCGAAGGGGCCGGCGATTAGCGACAAGATCCGCGAAATCCTCAAGAATTTCGACGACACACAGCCATCCGCTTCGGTTGCCGCCTTGCTCGAGCTTCGCAAAATGTTGCACGGCCTGGGCGATGATCCCTGGGCGACGAAGAAGTTGTCGGATCTCGACGAAATTATTGCCGCCTGTCTCGGCCTGCACCTCGAAGCGGTGACCGAAAAGCCGGCTGCCCAGCCTGGAGAAAATCTGACTGTCCAGGTCGAAGCGATCAATCGCTCGCCGGTGAAGGTGACTTTTCAATCCGTGCGCGTTCTGAAGAATGGCGCCGTGACGCCGGTTGGAAAGAGGCTTTCGCGTAACGAACTCGTGATGGAGAAGAGCACCGTCACGCTGCCGCAGGATCTGCCGTTTTCGGAGCCCTACTGGTTGCGCCAGCCGGGTACCATCGGGACCTACACGGTCGCGGACCAAACACTGATCGGTCGCCCTGAAAACCCGCCGCCATTTCCGGTCGAAGTCACGCTGCAGATCGGTGGCGAAGAAATCACCTATTCTCTCGAGCCGCGGTTTCGCAAGGTGGATCGAGTCGCCGGCGAGGTGAGCGAGCCGCTCGTCATAGCGCCGCCCGTTTTTGTCGAACTGCCGCGGCCGGTCTTTGTTTTCGGCAGTGCAAAGGCGAAGACGATCAATCTGCGGGTGATCGCCTCGGCCGAAAGGTTCGCCGGAGATGTCGCCTTGGAGGTGCCAGCCGACTGGAAGGTGCAACCCGCGTCTTTCCCGGTAAAACTCGAAGGTCCCGAAAGTGAAGCCAACGTCACATTCCAACTCACCCCGCCGGCTGCGAGCAGTGAAGGGACCTTGCACGCCGTCTTTGTTTCGGCCGGCGGAGAGAGGACTCCCGCCTACGGCCGGCAGCGGATCGCCTATTCGCACATCGAACCGCAAACGCTCATTTCGCCTGCTGACGCCAAAATCGTCAGGGCAAAAATCGAGAATAAGGCGGCCAAGGTCGGCTACATCCCGGGCGCCGGGGACGCGATTCCGGAAAGCCTGCGCGAGATCGGATCGGACGTCACGATTCTCGCCGACCAGGATATCAAGGCGCCAAATCTCGCCCGCTTCGATGCGATCGTCATCGGTGTGCGCGCCTACAATGTGCACCCGGAACGAATCAGCGCCTGGTATCCGGAGTTGCTCGCCTACGCGCGCCAGGGCGGCGTCGTGCTCATTCAGTACAACACCACGCCCGGACCCAAGCCTGGCGAGTTGCCGCATCCATTGCACGTCTCCCACGATCGGGTGACGGACGAAAACGCCGAGGTGCGCATTCTCGCGCCGGATCATCCGGTGATGAATTTCCCAAACAAGATCACCGCGGCCGATTTCGCCGGCTGGGTGCAGGAACGCGGTCTCTATTTCCCCGATCAATGGGACGCGGCCTGGACGCCGATCCTCTCGTGCAACGACCCGGGCGAAAAGCCGCTCGACGGCGGTCTCCTCGTGACGCGCTGCGGCAAAGGCTGGTTCATTTACACCGGCTACTCATGGTTTCGCGAACTGCCCGCGGGCGTGCCCGGCGCCTACCGGATCTTCGCGAACCTGATTTCGTTAGGGCATTCCGGGAAATGAAGCAAACCGGCGATCCCGTCCCGCTCTTCGGGAGCTGGCGCAACGCCTATCTCGCGATTGCCGTCGTCTTCATTATCGAGGTCGCGTTCTTCTTTTTCGTCAGTCGCCATTTCTCGTGAGCGGACTCGACTACGCCGTGCTCTTCGGCACGCTGCTCGCGATTGCGATTTACGGCTGGTGGAAGACGCGCTCCGACCACGATCTCGGGCATTATCTGCAGGGCGATTCGAGTATTCGCTGGGGCACGATCGGGCTTTCGGTGATGGCAACGCAGGCCAGTGCGGTCACGTTCCTTTCCACCCCCGGGCAGGCCTACGAGAGCGGGATGAGCTTCGTGCAAAACTACTTTGGCCTGCCCTTCGCGCTCATTGTGGTCTGCGCGGTTTTTATCCCGATCTATCACCGCCTCAAGGTCGTTACGGCCTACGAATATCTCGGCCAGCGTTTCGACCAAAAGACCCGATTGCTAGGCGCATTTCTCTTTCTCGTCCAACGCGGGCTGGCCGCCGGGATCACGATTTACGCGCCCGCCATCATTCTCTCGGCGCTCCTTGGCTGGGACTTGCGTCTCACGATCCTGCTCTCCGGTCTTTTCGTCGTTATCTACACCACGACCGGCGGCACGACTGCGGTTAGCCACACCCAGAAATGGCAGATGGCTGTTATCCTTGCCGGAATGGCGGTCGCGTTCGGCATGATCTTGCATCATCTGCCGCCGGACGTCTCCTTTCTCCAGGCCATTGCAGTTGCGGGCAAGATGGGCAAGCTCGACGCGGTTGATTTCTCGTTCGACTTCCAGCGGCGCTACACCTTTTGGTCGGGCCTGCTCGGCGGCTTCTTCCTCGCGCTTTCCTACTTCGGGACCGACCAATCGCAGGTTCAGCGCTACCTTGCGGGCGGTTCGCTCACCGCTGGTCGCCTCGGTCTGCTCTTCAACGCCGTTCTCAAATTGCCGATGCAGTTCTTCATTCTCCTGACCGGCGTGATGGTTTTCGTTTTCTTCCAGTTCGAAAAGCCGCCGCTCTATTTCAATCAGCCAGCCTACCAGCGCGCGATGCAGAGCGAGCAGGCCGGCAAACTCGCTTCACTTCAGTCGCGCTATGACGCGGTCTTCGCGCAAAAGCAGACGGAGATTCGCGCCCTGACGAGCGCGCTCGATTCCCATTCCGCGCCGGCGATCGCGGATGCGGCCAACGCCGTCCGGCGGGAGCAGAAAAAGGTCAACGCGCTGCGCAACGAAGTGAAGCAGACCTTGAAAACCGCCGATCCGAAAAATGAAACCGGCGACGCCGACTACGTTTTCATCACCTTCGTTCTCAAGTATCTCCCGCACGGAGTCATTGGGCTTCTCATCGCGGTTATCTTCTGCGCCGCGATGTCTTCCAGCGCCTCGGAGTTGAATGCGCTCGGCTCGACCACAGTGGTGGATTTTTATCGGCCGCTCCTCCATCCTCACGCGAGCGACGAGCATTACCTGTTCGTCTCGAAATTGCTCACCGCCGCCTGGGGCGGCGTCGCCATTTCGTTCGCTCTCTTCGCCAACCTGGTCGAGAACCTGATCCAGGCGATCAACATTCTCGGCTCCATTTTTTACGGCAGCATTCTCGGGATTTTTTTTGTCGCGTTCTTCCTCCGCGCCGTGCGCGGCTCAGCCGTCTTCACCGCCGCCCTGGCCTCGCAGGCGCTCGTGCTGGTCCTCTTTTACACAACGAAGATCGGCTATCTCTGGTACAACCTGATTGGCTGCTTCGTGGTCCTCGCCCTCTCCGTTCTGTTTGAGACGACGCTCTTCCGTAGGCAACGCATGGCCTGACGAAATGGCAACGCCGATCATTTGCTTCGGACAACAACCGTGCGGGATTTTCCCACGCCGCTTCCTTTATGCGAAAATCCAGGCCGCCCGGCGGCTGCAAGGTGAGATCGGAGGCGAGATCGTTTTCTTTTATCACGACAGCGACCACGATCCGCGCGAGACGATCACCATTCTGCGCGATCGCCAAAGCGGCCGGGAACAGCGCTTCAACTTCCAGTTTGCGAACAAACTGCAGAAACAGTTCTCGCCGCTTTTTGCCAAGCGCGTCCTGCCGGAGTGGCAGACGAAAACTGCGCGGCAGCTTCCAAACTTTGTCCCGCTCCGACTCGTCAAAGACTTTGTTGAAATCACCGCGGCTAACGTGGCCGACTTTTGCCTCGAAATGTATCGACGTCTCGGACTGCTCGAAGGATTGCGCGTCCTGCGCTCGGGCGATCCGGAGCTGCGGCGGCGAGCGGTAGCGGTCGACGATTACTTCGTCGACGTGATGTACGAGAACGAGCTCGTGCGCGCGCGCAACAGTTCCGACGGCCTGCTGCTGCACAAGGGTGGAAATTCCTACCTGAAACTGCCGTTGCAGGAATGCGACGCTTCGCAAATCAGCCCGACCCGCGACACACGGCTACGCTGGATGCAATCGATCGTCCACTGTACGCATTACGTGGCGGGCGCGAGCGAGATCAAATATCTGAACACGGAAGATGCGCCCGGCGTCCAATTCATCGCGCGCGACGAAATATCGGAGTCCGACCGCGCTTATCTGCCCGATGCCTGAAACAAAACTTCGCATTCTTGCCGTCGGCGCGCACCCGGATGACATCGAGTTTGGTTGCGGCGGCGTCCTGCTCGGTGAAGTGGCGCGTGGGAGCGAGATCTCGCTCTGCGTCTGTTCGCGCGGGGAAGCGGGAAGCAACGGCACGCCGGAGGAGCGCGAAGCGGAGGCGCGCGGGGCGGCGAAGATCCTCGAGGCCACAATTGAATTCGTCGATCTGGGTGGCGATTCACATTTGGAAGCTTCGGCTGCGAACAGTATCGTCATCGCGCGTCGAATTCGCGCCGCGCGCCCCGACGTTTTGCTCGCGCCCATTCCGTGTCCCGATCAGCACCCGGATCACATCGTCGCCAGCCAGCTTTGCCGGAAGGCGGCTCGTCTTGCGCGCTACGGTGGACTAGCCGAACTGCGCGATCTCGCTCCGCACGCAATCAAACATCATTTGGAATACGCCGTGACATCGGGTGCCGAGCCGGACGGCAAGCATTCGACCATTCGCGTCGATATCAGCGAACAGTTCGAGCGCTGGATCCAGTTGATGGAATGCCATCAAACGCAGCTGCGCACCCGTCGCTATCTCGAATTGCAAACCGCTCGTGCTCGCGTTTGCGGTCTCGAAGCCGGGGTCGAATACGCCCAGGCGCTCTTTGCAACGGATGACATGGTGATCGCAAGTCTGGCCGAGCTGCCCGAATCGGTTCGTCTTTTCTGACGCCGCAAATGAGAACTTCTTCAAGGCATCGAACACGATTGCTGCAGCAGAGCTTGGACATGCGGAAGCATGTCCCTCCGGAGGGACGCGCTTCCGCGCGTTCGGTTTCGGAAGACACGGATGACGATCTCGCTTTGGGCGGTTCGAATGCATGAAAGTGGGAACTTCACCGCCGCTCAAGATCGGCATTACCTGCTACCCATTGATCGGCGGGAGCGGCATCCTCGCGACTGCTCTTGGTTCGGAGCTCGCGTTGCGTGGGCACGAAGTGCATTTCTTCAGCTCGGCGTTGCCCGTCCGCCTCGATCTCGCGCAACCTCGACTCTTCTTTCACCAGGTCGTGGTGAACGAATACAGCCTCTTTACCTATCCCGATTACACGCTGCCGCTGGCGGTGAAAATGGCCCGGATCGCGCGCGAGGCGGGCCTCGACATTTATCATGTGCACTATGCGGTACCGCACGCCACCGCGGCTTATCTTGCGGTGCAGATGCTCGGTGCTTACGCCGCGCGGGCACCGAAGATCGTGACAACGTTGCACGGGACAGACACGACTCTGCTCGGTCAGGACCCAAGCTATGGACCGGCAATCGAGCACGCGCTCTCACACTCGGATGCGCTGACCACGGTCTCGGAGAGTTTGCGACAGGAAACGCTCGCCACTTTTCGACTGAATCGACCGGTGGAAGTCATACATAACTTCTTCGTTCCGTCCTCGCGTCTGCGCAGTCGCGAAGAGGTGCGACGCGAGCTCGGCCTAACGAACGACGAGTTTCTCGTCGTGCATATCTCGAACGTTCGGCCGTTGAAACGGATCGATCTGCTCCTGCAAACTTTCGCCGCCACCCGCAGCGCGCGTCCGTTGCGGCTGCTGATTCTGGCCGGGAGTTCGTTTGCCCCCTACCAACCGCTCCTCAACGAACTAAAATTGCGCGAGCGCGTCATTGTGAAGGAACAAGTGCGCGACGTGGAGGAGTATCTCAACGCGGCTGATGCCGGGCTCTACGCTTCGGAAAGCGAGAGTTTTGGTTTGAGTATTCTCGAGACGCTCTTTCATGCCAAACCGGTGCTCGCATTTCGGGTCGGCGGGATTCCGGAAGTGGTGATCGATGGGGAGGTCGGCTTCCTCCATCCCTTTGGGGATGTCGAAGGTCTCGCGCGCTCCCTCACGCTGCTGGCGGAGTCTCCCGCGCTTGCGCAACAACTGGGTGAACGTGGCCGGCAACGCGCCGAGGCAAATTTCACGGCGGATCAGATCGTGCCGGAATACGAGACGCTTTACCGGAGAGTGCTTCGTTAATCTTTCGTGCCGGGCGATTTTTGTTCGGGCGTCTTCTCCCGCCCTGCGTGAACCACCCGTTCGCCGTTCCCTTCCACAAAATAGGTGGTCCTTCCCACATTCGTCAGGCGAAGTGTCTGGTGCCAGGTGGCGTTGCCCAGATCGCGCTCCGCGACCAGTTCGTGGGATTGGGCAGAGGGATTTGTCTTCGCGTCGCGGAACGCTTCGCTCAAGGCCCGGCCGTCCATCGACGTCGGTGTGGGCAGGCCAAGGAGAGTAAGAATCGTTGGCGCGAGATCGATGTTGCCGCTCGGCGTTTCGTCGTTCCAGCCGCGGCGAAAATCGGGCCCGCTAACGATCAGGGTATTGTGCATGTCGAATCGGCTCAGGCTGGCATGCGTGCCCTCGTCAAGATTTCTTCCGACGTCCGAGGTGACCTCGCCGAGTGTTCCGAATTTGTTCGGGCGATCGTTCCAGCGCGAGGCGACGACGACGTCCGGCGCATCCGGAGTGTCCATGTGGAGCTGAGCGAGGGTGAAAGTTCCCTCTTGCGCCGTGCGCGTCAGGATCACACCGGCGAAATCGGAATGCTGCAGGTAGTCGACCAGGCGCCGAATGGTATTGGTATCATGCCCGGTGACATAGAATCCGATACTGCCGCCCAGGCTAACGACCAGCACCTGGCCCGGCTTCGGCGCGTCGGCGAACTGGCGGACGGCATCAAATCCGGCGGAGCGCAGGCGCTCGGCTGCGTCGAGTGCCAGATCGATCGTGGAGAACCCGTGATCGGAGACGACGAAAATGTCGGTCGATGCGAGGGCATTTTTCGCTTTCAGAGCGGCGATGACTTTTGCGAGGTTTTCATCGCAGCTCTTGATCGCGGCCAGAGAAGTGGGCGAACCGGGCGCGGTTTCGTGCTGTGAGAGGTCGGGCTCGCTCAGCCAGAGGAGGGAAAACTTTGGCACGTCATCTTTCCAAAGCACATCGGTCAACGCTCGAGTCGTCCACGCGTCTTGTCCGGTATTCGGGAACCCTTTGCGTTTTGGGAAAGGCCCGATCACGTCGGTGATGCTCTGCAGGGCACCCGCGGGCACCGTCCTGCCGCGGAACAACACCACCGAATCCCGCGCGATCGCGTTTTCGCGAATCCGGGAGCGGTCGAATAATTGGGCGACCGGCTTCGAGCCTGCAATCGCGGTGCGGATGCCGACCTTGTGGAAGTCCTCCACGAATGTCGGAATGTTGATGAAGCTTTGGCTGATGCGCCCGCCCTCGTTGAGCCCGGGAAAATCCGATGTGTCAATGGGCTTGCGCGGATCGATCTCGGGCCGGAACTCCTGGTTGGCAATAATGCCGTCGTGCCCCGGATAATCGCCGGTCGCGATGGCAGCGCCGTTGACGTTGGTCGAGCTGGGAAAAGCGGGATGATTTTGCCGGAAGAAGACGCCATCGCGTGCCAGGGCCGAGAGGGTGGGCGCGTGCTCCGGCGTTACGAAATCCGGTCGCATCCCGTCCCAGACCACGATGACGAAGTGCTCCGCCTTGCCGTGTTCGTCAGGCGCGGCGGTAGCGCTGAGCGCGAACGGAACAAGCGCGGTAAGGATCAGACAGCGGAGTTGCATCGGGTGGGAATTTGCATCGCTGACGCGCGATTTCGAGCGGCCTTTCGTGACGATCGGGTGACGGGTAGGGGAATCGTGATTTGTGGATAGTGAACCGTGGACCGGTCTCGATCGAGGCTGCGCTTCGTGGGTATGCTAGGCTCCGGTTTGATGCGCGATGGCACGACCAATCCCAATCGCTTTCGCTTCTCCGCGGCGCGACGGTTGAAGCGAACTGCGGAGTTTGAGCGGGTCCGGCGGGACGGCCAGACGGTCCGCGGTGGATTGCTGATGTTGGGAGCGTTGCGGTTAGAAGAAGCGACGGCTTTTCGGGTTGGGTTTGTGACTTCTCGGCGGATCGGCGGCGCCGTGGTACGCAATCGGGTGCGGCGCCGCTTGCGCGAAGTCGTGCGGCGGAATCAGTCGGCGCTGATGGATGGTGTCTGGCTGGTGGTGATCGCGCGGCCCGCGGCCGCGAAGGCTGAGTCCGCGGCGCTGGAAAAAGAATGGCTGCGTCTGGCGCAGCGGGCCGGGCTATTGCGTTCTGCATCCGCTTCCTGATCGCAATCGAACGCCACGGCTTGGACATGCGGAAGCATGTCCCTCCGAGGGAAGCGAGGGAAGCGCACTTCGCCGCGTGCAGGATGTGGAGCACGACCAGGAGATGGAGTTTGCGCCTCGCGTGACGCGCTTCTATCCTACCGCCCTGACGATGGCTTTGCTCGTTCGTTTCCTCATTCGCGTCTACCAACTGACACTCTCGCCTTTCCTCTCCTGGCTCGGCGGACCGTCCGCTGGCTGCCGGTTTCATCCGACCTGTTCGGCCTATTTTCTCAAGGCCGTGGAACGGCATGGCGCGCTCCGCGGGAGCTGGCTCGGGTTGAAGCGTATCGCGCGATGCCATCCGTGGGGCGGACAGGGCGAAGATCCGGTGCCGGAGCGATGTGGGAAGGGCCTTGCCGCCCCGATCGTCGCCGCGCCGAAGCGGCTTTCACAATACGGGATTCCACACTCCAATCGACAGCCGCAGGGCTTGGCCTGTGAATAGTCCCGCCCAATCAGTTTATGGACAGACAAGCCTGGATTGCCGTTACGCTTTGCATCGTTGGATTGCTTGCATGGCAGGTCTATGTCGCAAAACATCCGCCGCCGGTGGCGCCGAAGCCGCTCGTCGCTGCTAGCCCATCCGTCCCGCCCGGGACCACGGCCACTTCTTCACCAGCAGCCACCACGTCTGGTTCGACGGAGCCCCGCCCCACCGAGCCGGGTGCTTCGCCTAACGAAGCTACCCCGGCTCCGACCTCGACGCCTCAGCCGTTCGTGGAGAAGACAACGACCCTGCGCAACGCCGATCTCGAGCTCCTCCTGACGAATCGCGGCGGCGGCATCGCGGAGGCGATCCTGCCGAAACACAAAGGCGAGAATCATCAGTCGGTAAAGCTGAATGCGCGTCAGCGTTTGCCGATCGGCGCTCTGATCGAAAAGCCGGCGGCTCCGGCGTTGAAGGAGTTTTCCGTCGTGCGCGGGGAGGGGAGCGTGCAGTTCGAGCGCGTCCTGTCTGACGACGTCACGTTACGCAAGAAATTTACCCTGCCGACTCCGCCTAACGAAAAGGACAGCTATGTCGCGCAACTCGAGCTGGACTTCCAAAATCGCGGTCCCGCGATCTACAAGAACCCGGGCTACTTTGTCGCGCTCGGCTCTGCGGCGCCGATTCACGGCAACGATCTGCCGAACTACACCCGTGTGACGTGGTGCATCGACGGCAAGACCAAATCGACCGATGTGAGCTGGTTCTCCGAGCAGAATTATCCGTTCGTCGGAGTGCAAAAACGCGCCGCCCAGCAGTATTTCGACGAGAAAGTCAGCAACGCGGAGTGGCTCGGGGTGAGCAACCAATTCTTCGTCGCCCTCATCACACCGCTCAACGCCAAGGCAACCGGGGTCTGGGCGCAGCGTTTCGAGTCGCGCAAGGACGAGAAGGGCAAGATCGATTACGGGATCGAAGGCGCGATGGGCATGCCGGGTTTCGCCGTCCAGCCGGGTCAGACCGCGACCCTGCATTTCCAACTCTACGTCGGCCCGAAGCTCTACCATCGGCTTGCGGAATTGACGCACGACGAGGCCGAGATCATGGATTTCGGCCTTTGGAAACTGGTCAGCGAAGCGCTGCTCAACATGATGAATTTGTTGCACCGGTTGGTCGGCAACTACGCGGTCGCGATTCTCATCCTGACCGCGATCATAAAGCTCATTCTCTGGCCGCTGCAAACCAAGGCGAACAAATCGATGCGCCGCATGGCCGCGCTCTCGCCCAAAATGCAGGAGCTCAAGGAAAAGTACAAGGACGACCCGACGAAGATGAACGCCGAGGTCATGAAAATGTACAAGGATTACGGGGTGAATCCGGTCAGCGGTTGTCTGCCGATGATGATCCAGATCCCGATCTTTTTCGGTCTCTTCACTATGCTGCGGCAGGCGGTCGAGCTGCGCAACGCGAGCTTCCTCTGGGTGCGCGATCTTTCTCAGCCGGACACGATCGCGCACATTCCGGGACTCGGTTGGCCGATTAACATTCTGCCGCTCATCATGGCGGGCACCAGTTTTTGGATGACGCACATCACGCCGAAGAGCGGCGACTCCACGCAACAGCGCGTCATGATGTTCATGCCGCTGATTTTCGTTGTCTTCTGCTACAACTTTGCAGCCGCCCTTGCCTTGTATTATACAACTCAGAACCTGTTTACGATTCTGCAGTTGTATCAGAATCGGAAGCAGCCCCTGCCGAAACTGGAGAAGGTGAACCAGCCGGCGAAACGGAAAGGAAAATCACGCTGATGAGTATCGACGCCAAACCGATCGCAAATGCGAAAGAGGTGCTCGATACCATGCTCGGCTATCTCGGTTTCGTCGTGCAGATCGAGGAAACGCACAGCGAAAGTGGCAGTCCCACCCTGCAAATTTATACCGAGGAAGCGGACCGCCTGATCGGCCGCGACGGCGAAACGCTCGATGCGATGCAGTTCCTGCTCAACCGGCTGCTCCAGGCGAAGGATCCGAGCGCGCCGAAATGGATTGTCGATTGCGAAATGTATCGCTCGATGCACCAGGACAAGCTTGTGCAGCATGTCCGCCAGCTGGCCGAGCGCGTTCGCATTTCCGGCCGGCCGTTGCAGCTCGAGCCGATGAATTCCTACGAACGCCGGATTGTGCACGAGGCATTCAAAGACGATCCGGAAGTGGGCACGTGGAGCCCTTCCGACTCGGCGCGGATCAAGCAGATCACCCTCATCCGACGTCCCGCGAAAAAAGAAGCGACCACGGAGTAATCTCGGAGGGACATGCTTCCGCATGTCCGGGCGCCGAAGCGTGTTTCTCCGCCATGCGCCACCAAAATGTCTCTGCGCGGTGACTTTTCCGTAGCGCGATAAACTTGAACCCACCGCGTCCCTACGCGACGATCTCGTTAGGGTGAACCTGGAGGAACGGGAGCGGGCTTTGCCGGACCGGGGCAGCTACTGGCTGACGCGCTTTGTCATCCTCCGCCTGCTCGGGATCGTTTACGCGATCGCGTTTCTCGTGGCGGCAAACCAGGTCCTTCCCCTTATCGGCTCCGACGGGCTGCTTCCGCTCGGCAACTTCATCGATCGCGTCCACGCGGCGCTTGGTAGTTCATTAGGCGGTTTTCTTCGGCTGCCTTCGCTTTTCTGGTTCAATCATTCCGATGCCGCTCTTGTCGTCACCGCCTGGATTGGCTTCGCGCTTTCCTGCGTGGTGGCCTGCGGTTACGCCAACGCGCTTCTCCTCACGCTCCTTTGGATTCTCTACATGTCGTTCGTCCACCTCGGCCAGGATTGGTACGGCTACGGCTGGGAAGTGCAGCTGCTCGAGACCGGTTTCCTCGCCATTTTTCTTTGTCCACTTCTCGACGGGCGACCGTTCCCGGGCCGACCGCCGCCGCCCGTTGTTCTCTGGCTTTTTCGCGCGCTTATTTTCCGGATCCTGTTTGGCGCCGGCATGATCAAGATCCGCGGCGACGAGAGCTGGCGGAACCTGACTGCGCTCTTCTATTATTTTGAAACGCAGCCCATCCCCAACGGGCTGAGCCGCTGGTTTCATTTCCTGCCGCACGTCCTCCTGCGCGCTGGAACGCTCCTCAATCACTTCGCCGAATTGGTCGCGCCCTGGTTTGTTTTCTGGCCGCGTCTCGCGCGCCTTATTGCCGGGGGCGTGATCATCGTCTTTCAAATTACGATCGCGCTCGGCGGCAACCTGTCGTTTCTCAACTGGCTCACGATTATTCCGGCCCTGGCCTGCTTTGACGATCGATTGTGGGCCAAACTGCTGCCGCGCAGCCTGACGCTGCGCGCGGGGATCGCGCGCGACGCGACCATCGTTTCACGCCCCATGCTGACCACGAGCTGGGCGATCGCCGCGCTCGTCGCGGTCCTTAGCATTCAACCGATCCTGAACATCTTCTCGTCGCACCAGATCATGAACACGTCGTTCGATCCTCTCGATCTGGTCAACACTTACGGCGCCTTCGGCAGCGTGGGGAAGGAGCGTTACAACGTCGTCTTCGAGGGTACGACGGCCTCTAACCCTGACGATCTCACCGCCGAGTGGAAACCGTATCCCTACAAGGGCCTGCCGGTCGCGCTCAACGAGCGCCCGCCGCAGATCGCGCCCTATCAGTTGCGGCTCGACTGGCAAATGTGGTTCGCGGCGCTGGGTTCGCCTAACGAATATCCCTGGACCTTGAATCTGATCTGGAAACTCCTTCACAACGACCGCGGGGCGGTCGGATTGTTTCGCTCCAACCCGTTCCCGGGCGAACCTCCGCGTTACATCCGGGCCGTCCTTTATCGTTACTCGTTCGTCAGGCCAAATCCGCAGGGGCTCTGGTGGAAACGCGAGCGACTCGGTCTCTGGCTGCCACCTTTGGATGCGAATAATCCGAGTTTTAAACAGGTGCTGCGCCGCGCCGGCTGGCTGCACGACTATTAATGGCACCCCTTGGACGAGCGGAAGCTCGTCCCCTCCGGAGGGACATGCTTCTGCATGTCCAGGACGCGCGCGCCTGCTTATTTTTTGCCGCTGGATTTTTTCTTCGGCAGATTCTTGCGTTTTGTCCCGGCGATGTCCTTGAGCTGCTTCTCGCTCATCGATTTCGCCATGCTCTTGGACGCCCCTTTGAGCGACGATCTCTTCCGCTCGCCCCGTTTCGCCGCCAGCGCCGCGCCGGCTGCCATCTGCTGTTTTTTGGATTTCGCTGGCATACACCTGATCTACGCGGCAACCGCCTCGTGCGGCCCTCTTTCCCTCGCAGTTTTTACGGTGAGTCATGATTTTCGTTGCCGCGGCGGGGGGCTTGCTCCATACTCGCCGCTCATGGGTGCCAAGTGGAAATTTCCCCTCGGTCTGCTCGCCTTCCTCGCGTTTGCCGGGATGGTCTTTGCGGATTCCGACTGGCAGGTGGTAAAAGTCCGCGGGCGCGATTACCTCACGGTCGATAACATCGCGAAATTCTACGGCCTGCCGACCGGCGTCGCACCGGTCGACAAACATCTCCGGATCGAAAACAGTCGAAACTCCGTCGAATTCCAGCTCGACAGCCGCGAGGTCATGATCAACGGCGTGCGCAACTGGCTCTGCTTCCCGGTCACGGAAAAGAACGGCCAGTATCTCGTCTCCCGCGTGGATCTGGCCAAGACCCTCGAACCGGAGTTGCGCCCGCAGATGATCAATAATCTCGGCCACTTCACGACCGTCGTGCTCGATCCCGGCCACGGCGGCTACGACAGGGGCGCGATCAGCCCCTACGGCTACGAAAAGAATTTCGCGCTCGACGTTGCGCGCAGCATCAAGCCGCTTCTCGAAGCCAAAGGGCTGAAAGTGAAAATGACGCGCAACAGTGACATCTTTGTGCCGCTGGAATTGCGCGCGCGGATCGCGAACGCGACGAAGGACTCCATCTTCGTCAGCATCCACTTCAACGCCGCCGACACGAACCCGACGGCAAGCGGTTTCGAAATCTACTCACTCACACCGCGCGGCGCGCCGTCCACCTCGGACGACGCGCTCGCGCTACGGTTTCTGAACATGGAGGCCGGCAGCCCGGTCGATGCCCCGAGCCTTGCGCTCTCGATGAGCGTCTTCCATTCGATGATCGGCCATTTCTCGGAATTCGATCGCGGAATCAAGCGCGCCCGTTTCGCCGTTCTGCGCCGGACGCAAATCCCGGCCATCCTGGTTGAAGGCGGTTTCCTCACCGAGCGTGGCGACAGTCGTCTGATCGCAAAAAGCACCTGGCGCGAGAAGCTCGCCGAGTCGATCGCGACCGGGATTATGAACTACAAAGAGCTGGTCGATAATCATACGCGCCCGATGATGGTGGCCGATTATCGGCGCGAATTCGAAGGCCAGCTCGTCTTGAAGGACGCGATTGCTCCGGCCAAACCGGAAGCATCGCCCGCATCGGCCGTCATCCCGGCGAGTAACTGAAGCGTCGCGTCGGGCGCGTTGCAGTTCCTCCGCCCCGCCTTGTCAGTCCTGCGCTCGTGCCTCGGAAAGGAGTTGACCGTGACGCCCTGGGTATTCAGTTTGGGCCCTAACCAACCAAACCAACAAAAGGAGCATCGATGAAAAAACTATTCAGCTACACAATGATTGCCTTATTCGCGACGGCCGCGATCTCGTTCGCGAAGACGCCGAGCAACGACGAGATGATGGAAAAGGAAAAAGCCGCTTGGCAGGCCTTCAAAGACAAAGACTCCGCCGGGTTCCAGAAGGTCGTCGACAAAGACATGATTGGCGTTTACCCCGACGGTATTTCCGACATGGCAAAGGAGATGTCCGACATGCAGAAGTGGGACATGAAATCGTTTGAGATCGGCGATTACAAGAGCCACTCCGATGAAAAGGACGTCGTGGTCACGAGCTACGTCGTCAAAATCGAGGGCACCTACGACGGCAAGGATGCCTCCGGCACCTACAACGCTGGTTCGGTCTGGAAAAAGGAGAACGGCAAATGGCTTGCCATCTTCCACACCAACGTGAAGCAGGAACCTGCGGCCAAGCCGGTGGGTTAGTGTCGCCTCGGCGGGGCAGTCGAGCAGCGCGCTCTCGGCGAGGACGCGCTGCTGACCGATGGCGGTTGCGGTGGGAGAATCGGTTTGACCGTTTCAAAACCGATCCCCAGACTCTTTTCGTAGCTCAAACGAAAGGATCAACCCAATGAAAAAACTGATTACCTGCACGCTCACGGCGCTCCTCGCGACGATCGCGATCTCGATCGCCGCGCCGGATCAAGCCGCCCTTGAAGCGAAGGAAAATGCCGCCTGGCAAGCCTTCAAAGACAAGAAGCCCGATGACTTCAAGAAGGTCGTCTCGGCGAACATGATGGCCGTCTACAGCGACGGGATGCTCAACATGCAACAGGAACTCGACGCAATGACGAAGACGGACATGAAATCGTTTTCGCTCAGCGATTTCAACGTCGTGATGACGGACAAAGACACCGCGCTCGTGACCTACAAGGCGAAAGTGGAATCGAGCATGGACGGAAAAGACACGTCGGGCGATTACAACTGCGGCACGGTCTGGCAGATGAAGAAGGGCAAGTGGCATGCCATTTTTCACAGCGATATGAAAGCCGAATCTGCCGTGGCCACCGACGCGCAGAAGAAGGAATAGAAGCCTCGTAGGCCGCCTCAGAATCTCGGAAGCAGCGTGCCGATCCGGGCACGCTGCCTCCCGTGCGTTGACTTCCCCCGCACGCGTCCTATTCTGAAAACGACAGAGCGGGGGAGCCCACGGCTGAGAGGTCCGGAAAGAATCGGACGACCCCTTAAACCTGACGCGGGTAATGCCGCCGTAGGGAGCGAGGAGTTCCAAATCCAGCCATGCGTTTTCCACGCATGGCTTTTTTGTTTAGGACGCCAAAGACAATGAATCAGGAATTAAGGAACGCAGGAATGGAGCTTCAGCGACATAGGCCGGAAGCGCCGATGGCCGGCCAAAAGTAACAATCAAGACAAATTCATCCTTTCCTGCTTTCCAAATTCATCATTCTCATGATCGCAGACAAAGACTCACTCGAACCCAAATCCTCCGACTATGTGATGCCCAATTCGCAGCGCGTTTACGTCGAGGGCGAAATCCATCCCGAGGTGCGCGTCCCGATGCGCGAGATCAGCCTCGCGCCGACGAAGGATTTCAACGGGGCCCTCGAGCCTAACGAACCGGTCCGCGTCTACGACGCCAGCGGCCCGTGGGGCGATCCGCAGTTTGCCGGCGACTCAAGGAAAGGTATTCCGGCCTTGCGCGAGGAATGGATCCGCGGGCGAGGGGACGTGGCCGAATACGAAGGCCGCGAGATCAAACCGGAAGACAACGGCTACCTCACACGCGGCCACGAAGAATTCGCCAGCCAGGCCGAGCGCAAGAACCGCCTCGACCATTTCCAAGGCGCGAAAAGGAAACCTCTCCGCGCCTCAGCGAATCATCCCGTCACGCAACTCTGGTATGCGCGCCAGGGCATTATCACGCCGGAAATGGAATTCATCGCCATCCGCGAGAACGGAAGGCGCCCATCCGCCATAACTCAGGCGTCCCGCCTGACAAGTCGAGCAGGCGTCCCGCCTGCCGGCTCCAGCGCCGCCGCCAGCGCGCAAGATGCACGCGTGACGGACAGGCAAGATGCCTGCGTTACGCCACGAGACGCGCTAGCCCACCAGCACCCCGGCGAAAGCTTCGGCGCATCCATTCCCCCCGAAATCTCCCCCGAATTCGTCCGCTCCGAGGTCGCCCGCGGCCGCGCCATCATCCCGGCCAACATCAACCATCCCGAGCTCGAGCCGATGATCATTGGCCGCAATTTCCTCGTTAAAATCAACGCCAACATCGGCAACAGCGCCGTCGCCAGCTCGATCGAAGAAGAAGTCGAGAAAATGCGTTGGGCCACAAAATGGGGCGCCGACACCGTGATGGACCTCAGCACTGGCAAAAACATCCACGCCACCCGCGAATGGATTATCCGCAACTCGCCCGTGCCCATCGGCACCGTCCCCATTTACCAGGCGCTCGAGAAAGTGAACGGCCGTGCCGAAGACCTCACCTGGGAAGTCTTCCGCGACACCCTCATCGAGCAGGCCGAGCAAGGCGTCGATTACTTCACCATCCACGCCGGCGTCCTCCTCCGCTTCGTCCCGCTCACCGCGCGCCGCATGACCGGCATCGTCAGCCGCGGCGGCTCCATCATGGCGAAATGGTGCCTCACCCATCACCGCGAGAGTTTTCTCTATGAACATTGGGACGACATCTGCGACATCATGGCCGCCTACGACGTCAGCTTCTCGATTGGCGACGGACTTCGCCCCGGCTCCGTCGCCGACGCCAACGACGAAGCGCAATTCGCCGAGCTCAAAGTGCAGGGCGACCTGACCGAGCGCGCCTGGGCCAAGGGCGTGCAAGTCATGAACGAAGGCCCCGGCCACGTCCCGATGCACTTGATCAAAGAGAACATGGAAAAACAAATCGAGTGGTGCCACGAAGCGCCCTTCTACACGCTCGGTCCGCTCACCACCGACATCGCTCCTGGCTACGACCACATCACCAGCGGCATCGGCGCCGCCATGATCGGCTGGTACGGATGCGCCATGCTCTGCTACGTCACGCCGAAGGAACACCTGGGGTTACCCAACAAAGACGACGTCAAAACCGGAGTCATCACCTATAAACTGGCCGCCCACGCCGCTGACCTCGCCAAAGGCCATCCTGGCGCCCAATACCGCGACAACGCTGTCTCGAAGGCTCGTTTCGAGTTTCGGTGGGAAGATCAGTTCAATCTTTCGTTAGACCCGGAGACCGCGCGTGAATTCCACGATGAGACCCTTCCCCAAGAAGGGGCGAAATCGGCGCATTTCTGCTCGATGTGCGGTCCCCATTTCTGCAGCATGAAGATCACCGAGGATGTTAGAAAATACGCAGCCGAACAAGAGCTGTCGGAGAACGAAGCGTTGCAGGCGGGAATGGAACAAAAATCGCAAGAGTTCAAAGAGTCTGGAGCGGAGGTATACGCGAAAGCATAATGCGCCCGACTTCTCTGCCGCAGGAATGGAGCCGACCGGGACAAGGCGACATAGACGGGCAAGCCCGCAAATGGACGGAGGAGTTGATGGGCAGCACTGACTTCAAGGTGCTAAGACAGCGCACTTCTGCTCGATGCGTATCACAGAAGATGTTCGCCGTTACGCCGCCGAACAGGGCATAGTCGAAGACGCTGCGATCGAAAAAGGGATGCGGGATAAGGCGGCGGAATTCGCGACGGCGGGTGGACTTTATCAGAAGGCTTGATACGCATTCCATGAATACGGGATTAAGCGGGAGCGCCCGGATAGACAGCACGAACGTGCTGCCTTTAGGCGAGACTCGCGGGCAGACGAGACTCGTCAAGATCACGGAGGATGTGCGGAAGTATGCGGCTGAACAAGGCATCGCGGAAGAAGAAGTTCTCGTGAAAGGGAGGGAAGAAAAGGCCCGCGAATACCGTCGCGCGGGAGCCGGCGGGATAGACTCGCCGCAGGCGAGCCCAAAGGGTGAGGAGACCGGGAAGGATCCGAATCAATTTATCGAAGGGCTCAGACGTTTACGCCAAGAGTTATTGAAGCTGGCAAAGTGAGGGCTTTGCTTGCTCTCATTGGATGTATCCTCCTTGTGGTTCATGTTTTGTTGCCTGCACCGGAATAGCCCTCCTTTGCTTTTTTACACAGGACTCCTTGCACCACCGCTTGACATCGACAAAAGCGTTCCAATCGAGCGCGTGAAAATATCCGCGGATGGGCTACAAAATAATCGTTGTATCCGCCGGCGCGGACGGTTCGAGCCATCCTTACGGCATGACTGGCTTTCGACCGGCAATCGCGTAGGATAATAACGACGACAGTTTCTTCTCCCGCCGCCCTCACTTATGAAATCGCTGATTCTCACACTAATTATTTCGTTAGGTACGATGACAGGGCAATCGATTAAGGCCGCCGATACCCCTGGCGCTCTGACGCAACAAGATGTGTTGCGGCTGCTCGAATTAAAAATCCCCGAACAAACCATCATCGAGAAGGTAAGAGTTTCCGGCACCGCGTTTGTGCTGGGCGCGGATGACGCCGCGCGACTGAAAAAAGCGGGCGCCAGTGACGCACTGATCGGCGCGATGCAGGCCGCGAGCGCGGCCTCGGCGACCAGTTCCGCGACCTCGGAGATCACCGATCTCGCGCTGATCGTGGATTATTCCGGCAGCATGAACGCCCGGATGAAAGATGGCGCAACGAAGGTGGCGTCGGCCAAGAAATCGGTGACGGACTTGGTCGACAAGTTGCCTAACGACCTCAACGTTGCGCTCATTGTTTATGGCACGTCGAAGGCGCGTGGCTGCGAAGACATTGATGTGGTTCAGCCGCTGGGAACGATCGACAAGGCCGCCCTCAAGGAAAAGATCAACGGTTTCAAAGCGACCGGCATGACGCCGATTGCTGCTTCACTGACCAAGGCTGGTGAGGAACTGAAGAAAGCGAAAGGTGGGAGCGCGATCGTGCTGGTAACGGATGGTGCGGAAAGTTGCCATGGCGACCCGGCGGCCGTTGCCGCGAAGCTCGCAGCGGAGTTTGGCGTGAAGTTTGGAATCAACGTCATTGGCTTTGGGATTGAGCCGAAGGAAAAGGCCGAGCTGGCGACTATCGCCGAGAAAGGTCACGGGAAACTTCTAACCGTGGAGAACGCGAGCGAGTTGGCGGGCGCGCTGCAAAAAATCGTGGCAGAGAAAGTCGCTCCCGCGCCCAAACAACGCGAGAGCAGGGATTACGAAGCCGGTGGAATAGCGGTAAAGCCGGGCGTGTTTTTTGGCGACACGCCGACGATCGCGGCCGGCGATTACAAAGGCGAACTGGCGATGAAGGAGGCGAAATATTACCAGGTCTATTTGCGCAAAGGTCAGGAGTTGCGTGCCGTCGGCATCATCCAGAAAACGCCTTACGAAGCATCAAATAGCAACATTCATCAGACTTTCGTTATCTCGATTTACAACAAGGAACTTGCACAAGTGGCGCGCGAAAAAGCGGAGATCGAGGGCAATCCGCGCGACCCGGCGACGCGGCGCGCCACGTGGACCGCCGATCTCGATGGGCCTGCCTACATCGCGGTCGCGGCGTCGGATAATCACGACACTGGGGACGGCGCTCCGGTCGAGCTTTACGGAGAGATGAATCCAAAGCCGTCGCCCTACACGTTGAAAATAAAGATCGGGGGCGAGGGGGCAGCGGTGGGTGAAGTGACGCCGGCGATCGCCCGCTCCCAAATTGCCGGCGGCGCGGGGTTCAACGCCGCGGCCGAGTTAACGATGCCGGCGCTGGCCACAAGCGATCTCAAACTGGGCGAAACATCGTTTTATAAATTCGCCGTCAAGAAGGGTGATGAGGTCAGAGCGTCGGCGGCGGTGCAAAAGCCGTGGTATCGCGCTGGGAACGGCAACATCAAGGCTACCTACACGCTGACGTTGTACGATGATGATCAGGTGCAGATCGCGCAGAAGAAAATCGACATGGCAATGAATCCGCCCGACGCCAGCAGCGCCGCGCTCGATTGGACCGCGACGATGAGCGGCAACGCCTACCTGAGCGTGAGCGCGCTGAATAGTGGCTCCGGTGTTTATCCAGAAACTTTCCAACCAAGTCCCGGACGGCTTTCGGTGCAGGTGACGAAGGCGAACTCTGAAACCGAGGCTGCTGCTCCTGCATCCGCGGCTTCCACGCCAACGCCTACTCAGTCCGGAGTGCAAAGCGAACCGCAGTAACCGTTTTTCAAATGGCGATGAAAAAAGCCGCCTGTTTGGTTCTGCTGCTCATCGCATGTACCGCGACTACACGGGTGGCGCGCGGTGGCGACGCGAAACACAAGGCGCCGGCGAAAGACCCGAGTATCGGCTGGGACTCCATCTGGTACCTCCAGTGTAAAGTGGAAACCAGCACGTCAGTTCCCGCCTTTAGGCTGAAAGGAGGCGGAAGCATTCGCATGGTGGTATTCCATTTTTGGTATGGCGAAGGCCAATGCACGACTGGCAGCGACGCGCCCCAGTCCCGCAAAACTTTCCTGACAGCGGACGTGAGCGATAGCGGATACGTCCACGGCATGATTCACTTTTGCACGACGGACAAAGTGCTGGCTGCCGGGATGAAACTGCCAGCCGTCTTTGATTGTATTTTCGATGGGAAATTTGATCCCAAGACTGACACGATCGATGGGGACGCGACGGGCGAATATTGGCATTACCCTGTCGGCCACCCTGAACTGGCTGCACGCGACTCCTCGCAAGACCCCACGATTCACGTCACCCTGAAACTGAAGGGCGGAAAGGGCGATCATCCGCAGGCCCCTCCCGATACGAGTCTTCCAACGCCAACTCCTGATTGGCGTGGTGCTATTAATAACCCCATTATAAGTGGCATAAAAGGGGTGGTCGCGGGAGAGAGGAACAAGAATCAATCCGGGAACTCGGGGCTTCCCGGTGCAAACCCAACGTCAACTCCGGATGGCAATCCATTCCTCGGCGTTCGGGATACGCTGGATGTTATCATGTCTAATCTGTACTGGGTACTGAGTGGAGCTCCGGCGACTCCACCAGCGCCTTCTTCCCCCCAGCACTGAATGAGAGCGAGACAAGCCATTGCAGCTTTTGAAAAGCGAGCCTGCGTCCTTTTTCTCGGGGGACTTTTGTCGGGTGGAATTTGCGCCGCGGATCCGGCGAACCGCGTCATCGAGGATTTGCAGAAAAGAGCGGGCGCCGGCGACACTGCGGCGCTCAACGAGTTGGGTTGGGCTTACGCCAATGGCAAGGCGATCCCGCGCAACGAAGCCGAAGCCTTCGCATGTTTCCGCAAATCCGCCGAGGCCGGCGACCCCGCAGGCATGCTCGCCACCGCCGAGCGCTATCGCACGGGCTTGGGCGTGCCGCAAAACACCGGACGCGCGGGCGATTGGTCACTCAAGGCGTTGGCAGCTTTCGAGACGCGCGCACAATCGGGCGATACGCCCGCCATGGTCGCGCTCGCCGCCATGTATTTTCGAGGCAGTGGCGCGGCGCGCGACGAGTCGCGGGCCAAAGAGTGGGCTGCCAAAGCGGCGGAGCACGGCAACGTGAAAGGGATGACGCTCGCAGCGCTCCTGTTGGCGAACAATTCCGATAGGGAAAAGCGGCAGCAGGCGCAGCGCTGGGCTCTTACCGCGGCCGACGCGGGAGAGCCAGCGGCCATGTTTGCGGCCGCGGCAATCTATGACGCCGGTCTCACTGCCGCGCCCGATCAGGCAAAGGCGCGCCAGTGGTATCGCAAAGCGGCAGACGCCGGGAACGCGGACGCGATGATTTATATGGCGCTCAAAGCGGATGCCGGTAAAGACGACGCCGAGGCGTTCCAATGGCTCAGCAAAGCAGCCGAGGCGCGAAATGTTTGGGCGATTTCGGAGTTGGGCATGCGCTACTTAAAGGGTCGCGGCGTGGCGAAGGACGATCTGCAGGGGGAAGAGTTGATGCGCGAGGCGGCGTATTTGGGTGACGCGCGCGGGATGAGTAATCTTGGTCTTGCTTACTCGACCGGGCGCGGCGGCGTCGAACAGGACGATGAGGAAGCCATCCGCTGGTATCGGCAGGCGGCCGATCTGGGCAACGCGGCCGCGATCAATAATCTCGGATTCATGTTCGCAAACGGCCGCGGCGTGGCGGCTGATCCGCAGCAGGCGATTGAGTATTACCGGAAAGCCGCCGCCCTCGGAAACACCGATGCGATGCTCAATCTCGCTAACGCGTATCGCAACGGCCTGGGTGTACCGGCGAACACGAAAGTGGCGGAGGAGTGGGAACAAAAAGCCCGCGCATCCTCGACGTCGCGCTGATTGCGCCGCGCGGTGGGCAAAAGGTCACGGGCGATCGGTAATCTGCCGGCCAAAGCTTTTCGGTTCCGGACCTGCGTTTTCTCGCGTTGGCAACGGCGTGTCGACGAGGGTTACATTATGAGCCGGGTTAATCGATGGGCTGTCTGGAACAACGAGAGCAGTCCGCCGACACTTATCGCCGAGTCCGAAACTTGCACGGTGATCGGATTGCGCCGTCTACGCGGGGTCGATGCTTATAGGGCGTGTTGCCCAAAACGCTTTCCGCGAAAAATAAGTGTGCCCAAGGGGGCGGCGATCGGTTAAAGAGCTGGTCCCATCATGATGGGATAGCAGAAGCAGGAGCGAGAACTCTTCAGCAACGCCGTGAATCTGGAGAAGCGGGTGCGCAGCGATCACCCGCTGCGGCGGGTGGCGGCGGCAATCGACTTCAAGTTTGTGCGGGACGAGGTCGCGCAGTGTTACGGAAGCAAGGGCCACGTCTCGGTCGATCCCGAGGTGATCCTGAAGATGATGTTCCTGCTCTTTTTTGATGATGTGCCGAGCGAGCGCGAGCTGATGAAGATCATCGCGGAGCGGCTCGATTATCTCTGGTTCCTGGGTTACGGACTGGAGGACGAGATCCCCGATCACAGCGTCTTGTCGAAGGCGCGGGCGCGCTGGGGCAAAGAGGTCTTCGAGCGCTTGTTTGTGCACACGATCGAGCAGTGTGTTGAGGCGGGCCTGGTCGATGGGCGCAAGCTGCATGTGGACTCGAGCCTGATTGAGGCGGACGCCGCGCGCGAGTCGGTCATCAAGGGAGCACCGGAGTTGATCGCGGTGTTGAAGCGCGCTTATCAGGCGACCGAGAGCAAGCTGGGCGAAGGAGTCACGACCCCGGAGAGCTATGAAGCGGTAAACGACCGGATGATGAGCCAGACTGATCCGGATGCGGCGATGGTCAGCCGCGGGCGCCACGATTCGCGGCCCCGCTATCACCATCATCGCGCGATCGATGATCAAAGAGGCGTCATCACCGCGGTGGAGACCACCCCGGGCAGCGTGACGGAGAACCGCAAGCTGCTCGATCTGATCGACCAGCATAAGAAGAACACGACGCGCTCCCCCGAGACGGTGGTGGGCGATCACAAGTATGGCACCCAGGACAACTTGGTGGCTTGTCAGGAGCGCGGACTCACGACCCACCTGGGCGATGCGAGCAAAGGACAGGATCATCACAAAGCCCAAGGCATCTTCCCTGAGAGCGCCTTTGTTTATGATGCGGAAAGTGACACTTATCGCTGTCCTGCGGGAGAGATATTAAAACCGCGGCGGCTTCATTCGGTGCGCCACACGATGGAGTATAAGGCCCCGGCAAGAGTCTGTGCCGGCTGTGCCCTGCGCCCCCAATGCACCAGAGCAAAACTCGGTCGGACTCTGCACCGACATGAAAAACAAGAGCTACTCGATGTCGCTCGTGTCCAAGCGCACAGCGCTCGGGCGCGGCGCGATCGCCGACGCCGCCAACAACTCATGGAGCAAAGCTTTGCTGATGCGGCCAACAATCACCACTTCAAGCGCGCGCGCTGGCGACGGCTTTGGCGGCAGCAGATCCAGGATTACTTGATCGCAGCAATTCAAAATATACGCATCCTCTTAGCCCACGGGAAGAAACCGCAGCGTGCGGCTGCAAACATTCTGGTGGTCAACTTCGAGAAAACCGAAGTGAGGCCGCAGTCCACGCGACCTTCCTGCAAAAGGCCAGTCGCGCCGCGCGCTCTCAGTCTGGCCGATTCCTTCCTCTTTCTCCTGGCGCCCCATCATCGGCCGACGTAACAGTGGCTTTGAGCAACACGCCCTATACATTTGACATTTGGAAGCCGAACGCCGCTGGGTCACTTCTTTGGTTTCGCCTTGTATCTCGATCGCTCCCGCGATGCTCGCCCGCTACCTCGCGGCTTAGCCGGCCATGTCGTTGACTCGCGATTTGCCCAATCGCTCGGCCGCGTCGCCACGCGGCCAAGGCAGTCCATCCACCGGCTTCCCAGCACGGCGTATTCTTCCCTTCGCTCCATTCTTAACCGCGGACTTCCTCGCGCCCTTCTTTGCGCTGCTTCTGAAAGCCCGGGCCGCCTGTGCAGTCGTCGGCTGGCTGCTGATTGTAGATCGCGACTCAGGACTTCGGGGAGGGATCACCGTGGCATATTGCGGGCAATCGCAGGTAGCCGATGGTAGTGAATACGAAATCGAGAGGTAAAAAGGTCCGGCTGATTCTTAACGGCAAGGCAGCCGGCAATGAGGCGGTGCGGGCGGCGGTTAACCGACAACGGGCGGCCGGGCATGCCATCGAAGTCAGCGTAACCTGGGAAAAGGGAGACGCGCGACGCTTTGCGGCGCAGGCCGGCGCAGCAGATCTGGTGATCGCGGCTGGCGGGGACGGCACCCTGAACGAAGTGGTTCACGGTCTGATGGATCTTTCCCAGATCGCGCGTCCTGTTTTAGGAATCGTGGCCCTGGGGACGGCGAACGACTTTGCCACCGGCTGCGGCATTCCGCCTGACCCCGAGCAGGCGATGGCTCTCTGCATGGAAGGAACGGCAGTACCGGTCGACGTGGGTAAAGCGAATGAGTATTGGTTCCTGAACGCGGTCAGTATCGGCTTCGGCGCCGAGATCACAGCCACTACCCCGCCCGAGCTGAAACGGGCGCTTGGCCCTGTTGCCTACACCGTGATGGGCGCGATTCTCGCGACGAACCTGCATCCCTACCAGGGAAGGCTGATCCTGCCAGATCGCGAGCTTACTGGCAGCGGCCTGGTGGCGATTGTTGGCAATGGACGTCAGACGGGCGGCGGCATCCGGGTCACGCCCCGGGCGCACATTGACGACGGCTTGCTCGACGTTCTTGTCGTTCGAGACATTCCTCCGCGGGCGTTGCTCACCGCCGCCGGTGAGTTACAAGCGCTTTCGCCGGACGGCGAATATGTCTCCTATTGGCAAGTCCCCTGGGCCGAAGTCCAGACCGACAAACCAATCCCAGTCAACCTCGATGGCGAGCCGGTGCGGTTTTCAAGCGTTCGGTATGAAGCAGTGTCGCGGGCGATTCAGCTCATTGTGTCGCCGAATTGTCCATTGTTATCGGCGAACCCGTAAAGGCGTTTGCGACATCCGCAACCGCATCCGGTCGAAAGCGTGTCGCCTGCCCGGTATCATGACAAGCCCGCCGACTGCTCCGGGGAGCGGTCGCCGGAGCGCGATCACCATCACCTATCGGAACAACATTCGCGCCAGCGGCTCGGCAATGCTCAAACTGCCGAAGACTGCCGCCGCGGAAAAGATAGCGGCAAAGATAGGCTGCTGATACCAGGTCGCGAAAACGCCCTGGTCGACTCCCTCCAGCTTTTCCTGCTCTTGCGCGGGGGTAGGTTTGAGAGCGGATTCCTCCTCCATCTTACGTCTTGACTCCTGCAGGGCTGTTCTCTTTAAGCTCGATCCTTCCAGCCAAAGAACGACCGAGGCGCTGATAAGCAGGAAGGCGCCGAGCGCAAAGGTGATCGTGAGACTTGGGGTCATGACCCAGTTATCGAAAATGCGCAAGCGCGAGAGGATGATGAGAATGAGAACCGTAAGCGGATAAAGCAGGGTTCGGCCGATGATCAAGGTCAGCTCGCTCACCGCTTCCAACATCTCTTTCGTTTGAAACGAAAGGCCGCCGAGGCGCTGCCGGACGTCCGTGCTGTAAAAGGAACGCAAGGTTCGGAGAAGGGTGAGCGCGGAGAGGTGGAGATCGAGACAATAAATCAAATGGATGATGTAAAGGGCGACCCCCAGGGACAGGATGACCTTCTCAATGACAAAGGCGGTGAGACCACGCGCCGGCACCGCGGGTGGCCAGACAGCGAAAGAGGATGCCGGACATAACTAAATACAGGACGGAGGCGATCATGATTCGTCTTCGTCGCGCTATGTGATCGAAAAAGCGTTCTAAGACCTGGTGGAACGTTTTCTCCCGGCAGCCTGGCGGCCGTTCGGAAAAGAAAGCGCGCACAAATGCCCAGGCTTCGGTTCCCAGCGGATCCGCGAGCCGCAGTCGTTCTTGACTCGGCAGAGCTGCCTGCAGACTCCGGCTCAAGCGCCGGCTGCGACTAACGAAAGAATGGGAGGCATTGAGCAAAAGGAGAATCGCGACCAAAAAAGCGAAGAGACGAATCAGGACGCCCGGCCAAATGCTGGCGCCGCGGGCAATTGGTTCGCCCCAGAGAAGCGGTTGGCCAGCGGTCCAGCGCCAAAGCAGCAGGCCGAAGATGAGAATGATCCCGAAGCTGGCAGTGACGACCTCCGCGTGGACCCAGCGCCGTGCTCCAGGTGTCATCGGCGCGCTCTCATGTTCGGCCGGGGCGTCCGGGGAGGTCCTCGTGGAAACAGCCCACAAAATGAGGAAGCCGTTCCCGAGCCCGAGAAGGAAAATCAGAATCGTAAACAATCGGAAAGAGGGAAAGAGCGGACGACTCAATCCGTTTGCCGCCGCTGAGGAAGGATTCAGTGAGACGATCCGGCTGGCGACATTTTTCCAGAACGAGGGAGTTCCTTGTCCCTGCCCGGTGTTTTCGTCCGCGCCGTCAGCGGACTCCGGATTGAGATTAATGCTGCGGCCCGCGACGATCTCGAAAGGCTCGGGATGCTTCCGCGGCTCCTCGGAGTCGGAAATATGGAGGATTTTCCTGACAAACTGGACCAGGACCGTCTGATAGCTATCCCGCATGGGAGGAAGAGAGGTGGCCTCCAGGCCAGCCGCGCTCGCGACGACGAGGTTTCGGGTGAAGTCTTCGTACTGTCTCTCGAGATAAAGCGCGTCGAGATCAGTCGTAAAAAAAACCGCAGCCGGCAATTCCAGACGAACTGCCTCCAAGACCAGCATCTTGTCGTAGATGTCGCTCCCGAGGACGCCGACGGCGCCAATGGTGCGTTTATTTATTTCTCTTATCTTTGCGCTCAAACTCGAGAGCTAGCCGGCGCAGGTAATCAAACTGCGACGTGCCCAGGCTGCTTTCCGAGATCGCACTCCCGCTCAGGAGAGATGAAAGCGCATCGTCGCTCCCGACTGGTTTCGGTCTTTGACTGAGCGCGCAAATCTTCCTCTCGCCCGTCGAGTCCGCGAAGATAGGAGTAAAACTTCAGCTTTTCTTTATCCTTGATTTGGTTGTTCAATTCCGACTTTATCTGGTGGCTGTAACCCGTGTCGCTCTCCGTGAAAACAACGATATCCTTCTCATCCATATCCGGGATGCGCAGCGAGAGTTCTTGCACAAGCTCTTGCACGAGATGGTCGTCCGTAAAGATGGGGCGAAGTGACTCCGGGAGCGGATTCGACAACGGGATCGTAGCGCGCATGAAAGAAATGGTCTGATCTTGGGACCGGTCCGATGCTCAGATAGGCGATCAGGTCGTCGCTGCTTCCGTGGTGGAGAATGTGGACCGGAGAGTTGGCCTCCAAGTCTCCCCGTTTGGAGATTTGATCGCAAACAGAGTCACACAATAAGCCATCCAACGGCACGGCGGTCGATCGCTTTGGGGTCCAGACAAGGCAGACGCGTGGGAAAGGAAGCCTGGCGTTAGGCTCTGCATTGAACGTCTCGAAATACCCGATCAACTTTTCTTGGCAGCCAGGCGAACCATCGGCAGGTCGGAACAATGGGATCAACTTTGAATCTCGCAACGGAAGATAGTCGGCAGCGACGAGCGCGGATACGATCGCGTAGCGTATGCGAAGTCGGCGTTCCTTCACCTCAGGGAGCGGTCGTCCATCGAGAATGTTCCAGAGGACGATGCCGGATTTTGCCGAAGCGTTCTGGGACTCATGTTGAAACGCGGTCCCTTCGCATGGAGGAGCGGTCGGCGATCCTTCCACCGCAGCCGAAGACTCTCCCGATTCACATAGTCGAGCAATCCCTCCAGAGGATCATCCCAAAGCCGCGCGAATCGGTCCCCCGTCTGGCTTGATTCGGCCGGGCCCGGCGTTTTCTTTCCGACCGGCCGCGGGCTCCGCAAGTCCGCCTGCTGCGTGAGCAAGCCGACGATCACGATCAGCACACCGATCAGTTGAGAACCAAAAACGATCAGCCTGTTTCCGTCGTACACCATGGGGACGCTCCATTTGGGCGCGGGGGCATCTCACGGCAGCGCTCGCAAGTTAGCTCCGCGCGCTGACCAAGCCGTAGCTCATGGTGCCCATCGGTGGCAAGATTATTTTCGCCCGGTTTTCGCGCAGCGGTCCTTTGAAAGAACTGGAGAAACTGTCAGACGCCGCGCGCCCAACACGGGACTCGCTCCTAAACCGGCTGGTCCGCCTCTGGACGGACTGGCCGCGGTGAACGCGGCGGCATTTTAATTCCGATTTTCCCGAGCTCGCCGCACTCAATTGCCCGGAGTAACGGCTGGTGTTCGATGGGCTAAGCCGAGTTCATGGTCACACAGCCGCGGAATGCCGTGCTACTTGCGCGAGCGCGAATGAAACGAAGGGTTCGGAATAAGACGGCGGAATTTGTCGCCCGAGCGGAACGAGCATTCGCACGCTTCGCGCGGAAAGTGGCAAACCGGCGGGCGAGAAAACGCGCCTTCTTCCGGGGACGAGTGTGAAAAGTGAGGACCGACCCCGACGACCACTGGTTGGCGATTGGGTCTCCGCGCGCGCCACGAAAAGTGGCGACTAGGGACGCAGCGCCCGAATTCGACGATGAATTATCGGCCCGCCGCCTTTTCGCAACGCTCGAGCAGCCGGGGCGCTTTCATCCGCTTTGCCCAGGCGGCGAATGCTGGTGTCGCACCGCTCCAGCGCAGCGTTTCGACCTTCTTAAAGAGTGGCGCATCGGCCCGCAGGGTCGCGAGCTTCTTGAAGAGCAGCGCGAGATCGCGCCGTTCGCCGAGAACATCCGACGGGAAGTTTTCGATCGGACCGTGGCGGTTCAAAAGCTGGGCGGCGGTCTTGGCGCCGATCCCAGGGATGCCTGGGTAGCCGTCGGCCGCATCGCCCACGAGCGCGAGCAGGTCCGGAATGAGCTGTGGGCTGACGCCGAACTTTTCCCGGACGCCAGCCGCATCGCGCATGATTTTGCGCCGGCCGTCGATCTGTACCACGCGCGCGCCTCGCACGCATTGCGCCAGATCCTTATCGGGCGTCCAGATGGCGACCTTCTCGACCTTTTTGTTCTTCGCCGCGAGATGCGCGGCCGAAGCGAGCGCATCATCGGCTTCGAACTCGATCATCGGCCAGACTACCACGCCCATCGCCGCGAGTGCCTCCTCGAGAGGATGGAACTGCGCGAGCAACGCGGGCTCGATGCCGGCGCCGGTCTTGTAGTCCGCCCAAAGCCGATTGCGAAACGACTCGATCACGTGGTCGGTCGCGACCCCGAGATACGTGGCGCCGTTCTCGGTTTCGATCATTTGGAGAACGGTCTGCAGCACGCCCACGACCGCGCCGTAGGGACGGTCCCTGCCCTTGTTAAAGCGGCGCAAGCCGTAAAAGTGACGGAATAGCTCGTAGGTGCCGTCGACCAGATGCACCATCATCTTGGGCAACCCGGGATCTGGTGGCTGCTTACTCAAAGGCCGTCGTCAGTATCAAATGTCAAACGTGTAGAATTTCCCCATTCACCGACTCTCGCCGCTCTTACCCTCAGCGCCAGACTGAACGGCGGCCAGCGGCAAGGACAGAACACTCGCGCGGGTGTTGCCATGGAACAGCTTAATCTGCGCGACGCGCGCATCCTTCGGGTTCTCGTACCCGATGCGGCCACCCGTGTTGTAGTTCTTTTGATAATTCGGCGAATTGAGCGGCATGAGGACGAGCCTGAGTTTCGCACCCGCCGGAATGCGCCACGCCAGCCAGTTGAACGCGAACGGGATCGTGACCACCTGATCGGGTTTCAGAAGTTCCTCTTTGAAGAAGCCATCGCGGAACCGCGCCCGGCGGATATCCTCTCCCAGCGTCACCGCCGAGCCGTCGGGCTTGACCATCTGCACCTGCGCCCAAAGATCGAAATCGGGCGCATCCGATTGCACGATCAGATCAAGGTGCATCTGCCCCGCCACCTCCGTATCCTGGGGCAGGGCGGCGGACTGGAAAACGAGCGCATCTTTTTCGCCGGCGCGGAACTGGCTGAGTAAATTCTCGTCCGCAAGATTTTTGGCGACCGCGAGTTCCGGCAAGGTCCGCGGATCGCTCACGATCGTGGCCGGCGGCTCCGCGCCAGGCGGTGTGACGGAAAGCACTCCGGGATCGGCGAGGCCCTTCGGTGTGCCGCGCCGATCGTCGAGATAGAGCGCAAGGTGCTTGCCCGACGACGCGCCATCCAGCGTGTGCGCGGAGCGCCACTCATCGGCGCCCATCATGTAATAGGTCACGCGGTCGTGCAGCAGCGCAGGCTTTGGGCCACGACCCAGCACCCAATCGTACCAGTCCGCATGCAGCTTGTTCATGTCGAGCACGGCATTTTCGGGAATGGGCAGGCCGTTAATGGTCTTGAGTGGATGCTGCGTGCCGGTGTGGTCCCACGGCCCGATGAGGAGCCGCAGATCGCTTACCTCTTTGGCCGGGGCGGATTGCGAATAGCGGTTATAGTAATGCAACGCGCCGGGCTGATCGTCGTCAAAGAATCCCGTCGCCGTGAAGACCGGGAAATTCATCTTCGCGAAATCGGCCGGCCTCGGCTCCGCGGCTAGGTTGAACGCTTCGTCGCCCACATGATCGAGCCACATTTTCATGAAGGAGAGTTTCTGCCCGCGGGCGTCCACCATCCACCAGTCGTCCTGGGGAATGCCGATCGCTTCGTCCAACGTGCGGAAGGAGCCTTGCTCCGCATAATGTTCCAGCATCTTCTTCCGCCAGTAGTCGCTGGCCATGAAATCGGTGTTGAGTGTCCGCCCCGCCACGAAACCCAGGATGACCGCCGACCATGACTCCGGGATGCCGTTGCTGTTGGGAACGTCCCATCCCGGATAAATCGGCACATAAGGCGTGATGCCGGAGAGTTTCGGCGGGATTTGCGCGGCGGTTCGCCACTGTGTCATGCCGACAAACGAGCCGCCATACATGAAGACGTGCCCATCGCTCCAGGGCTGCGCGGCGATCCATTCGACCACATCGTAACCGTCCCGGCCGACCTGAAGCCCGAGATTGCCGCTCTTCTCTCCACCCGAGCGGCCACGCCCGCGCACCTCCACCTGCACAAACACGTAGCCGCGCTGCACGAACGTCTTGAAATCCTGGTGGCGGCCGCCGTCTATCTCGTATTGCGTGAGCTCCAGAACCGCGGGCGCTTTCGCCTTTAGATTCGACGGCTTAAAGATCCACGCTTCCAGTTTCACGCCATCGCGCATCGGGATCATGCGGCTCATCTCGATGTCGTAGCCGGGGCCGACCTCGCCGGCGGACTGAGCCGCCGCGGCAAGTGGGAAAGTTGCGGCAGCCATCAGAGCCGCCGCAAACGTCAATGGTGCGAGGAAACGAGGCATGCAGGGTGAAGATGTTTTCATCGCAAGGAATAGAAAGAAAGGAAAGCCCAATTCGGCGGAATGCCGAACCGGGGTCCCTTGGGCAATGCGCCTCGGTTCTCCCAGAAGTAAATTTCAAATGCATGGGATGGGTCCGCGTTGCTGTAGAATTTGGCGTTGGCCAAGGCGGATATTTTGCCGCGGTGGCCGACTATATTCATCTCAACCCGGCACGCGCGGGGCTGATCGACCGCAAGGGGCGTCTGCAAAATTATCGTTTGGAGCAGTTTGCCGTCCTATCTGGAATCGGCGCGACGGCGACCGGGGAAATGGCCAAGCGCGAAGAAGTACGCGGAAAGGATCCAGGAACAATGACCGATTCGCAACACGGCAAACCGGGTGTCAAACGGGTCTTGTCACGCGCTGCCGTTTTTCTATTCTGGCCTTTTCAGCCTTGAAACTGCTCCGGTCATGAGTGGCGTCGCCATCGCGTCAATTGTGTTCGCAACCGTCTTCGGCGGTTCGCTTCTTGGTGCTTTGTTGCAGGGCTTGATCCCTCGGAAACATTTTAGCTCGGAAACGAAAGACACGGTGAAGCTGGCCATGGAACTGGTTGCGACCATGACCGCACTTGTTCTGGGCTTGCTTATCGCTTTCACTCAATCCGCCTACGCAGCCAAGAAAAGCGAACTTACCCAGATGGCGGCCAAGATTTCCTTTCTCGATAGAGCGCTCGCCAATTACGGTCCGGAGGCCGCGGACGCGCGCGCATTGGTTGCTCGTATCGTCGAGCGAATGATCGCAAAACTGTGGCCCGCACCGGGCGCGGAAGCGATTCCCGACACTCCAACCGGCTTTCGCAGTCAGCAACTTTTCGATTCCATCCAGCAGCTAGCGCCGCGAAGCGATCTCCAGCAATCGCTCAAGGCACACGCTCTGACGGCCGCGATTGATATTGGCCAGACGCGCTGGCTTCTCTACGAGCAGTCAAGCGGCAGTTCGATCTCGACGCCCCTTCTCGTCGTTGTCGTTTCGTGGCTCTTCATTCTCTTTCTTAGTTTTGCTCTTTTCGCTCCACGCAATCTTACCGTGCTTCTTTTCCTCATGATCGCCGCGCTATGTGTTTCCGGCGGAATTTTCCTCATCGTCGAGATGGATCGGCCCTTCAACGGTCTTATCAAGATCTCAAGTGTACCCATGCGGCAGACGCTCGCCGAGCTCGGACATTAGGGTGCGTACTCGGGGTCGATCCCTTGACACATGACACGGCAGGTTCTGATTGATCGCCGTGCGCACGGCGAGCGCGGCGCGGCGATCCCGCGGTGGACTGCGGCGAGATATTGGACAACGGTGGAAGCCGTCATGTGGGCGACGGTTTGGCCTGAACCGTTAATGACACCAAGCATGAAATCTTAACTACCCGAGCCTGTCCTCGCTGGAGTTGGCGGATGCGTGCGTTAGGCAAACTTGATTCCGACTTTCTGCACTTCCTGATACGGGAGCAGCCAGACGAGCGATTCGTCGTGAAGATCAACCACCTGGATGCGGTTGCCCCACGGATCGCGAAAGTCGCAGCGGAACGGCGGGATCAATTTGATCTTGTAATTTTTCGTTAGTTTCTCGCGCACTTCGGCGATCTGCTTTTCGTTGCGCACCATGATGCCGAAATGTTTTCCGCGATCGGGCTGCACGTCTTTCGTTTCGAACATGGCAAGAAACTGGTGCTGGCCGAGCTTGAAGAACGCGTCGCCTTCGCCTTCGTCGAGCTGCTCGAGGTTGAACAAGTCTTTGTAGAAGGCAACTGCCTTTTTCACGTCGCCGACTTCGATGGCGACGTGATTACAACCGTAAACTTGCACTGGCATGATCGAAGATGCAGCGAACAAATCGCGCAGGCAAGCCGACGAGTTCCATCGGCGAAGCGAGCGGGTGGGATTCGTCGTTCACCGCAGGCGGGTGTTGCGACAGCAGATTTCCCACTTATTGCCGTCGGCATCCGCGAAAAAAACGGCGTAGTAGCCGGGCGTGTAATCGTGGCAATACTCCGGACCTTCGACGTTTTGCGCTCCGGCCTCGCGGATGATCGCGCCGAGGCGATTGACTTCTTCTTCCGTGTCCGCCCAAAAGGCGAAGCGGTTGGCGTTGCCGCGGTGGCCTGGTTCCTCGTTGAGACCGATGAAGGGCGCCGTTTTGCGATCACCCTCGGCGTAATAGGTAACCTCCGTTTTCGCGACGCGGATATTCGGGAAACCCAGCTCTGGGAAGACTACGTCGTGAAATTTTCGGGCTTGCGCAAAGTCGGACACCCGAAGGTCAACATGATCGAAGCGGTGGATCCTCATGCCGGAAAGATGATGTTCGCAACAAACACCCCTCACCGCCGTCCGCAACCGTCGAACCCAACCTTGATGCGGTCGGGGACAGTCGTGCGGGAACTTTGGAGGTCAGTGTGCAAATCTTGACAAACCCGCCCGCATGTTCATCGCCACTTCACGTGTTTGGCGCCGCTCGCTCAAAGTCTGTCAAGATTTTGCACACCGCACCCGCGAACAGAGCGGATGAAGACTATGTGCAGCTGGGCAGTCGATCGCCGTAGCGGAGGGGCTGAGCAAAGGCCTGGCCGAGAAATCTGTGGAATTCACGGAAAAGGTTCCCAGGTTTACGCGAAGGCATGTCATCGCGGTGACAAGGTGCGGTCGAAAAAACAAGATTTCCGCTGTAATCCGGACACAGTAGCCAAATGAACGAAGTTACGATTGCTCTGCCACCAAAGGATCACCTCTTCAGATTCCTCCGCCGCGTTGAGCGCCGCCTGGCGATTTCCTTCGCTCTGCTCGGTCTCGCGGCTTCCGCAGCCATCGCCGGGGGCTCCGACGGCGCCGGGACGAACGCGCAGGATCAGTCCGACGTGCCAGAATTTATCAGCGCCCGGAAAGAGATACCGCCAGAACTGCTCGACCAGAAAAAGGAGGGGACCTACTGGATTGGATTTCCGATCATCGGTTACGATCCCGACACGCTTTTTAATATCGGCGCCACGGTCAACATTTTCAATGACGGGCCGCAAGACAGCCCGTTCTTCCGCTACAATTCCTACGAACGCAAGCTGGCGCTCTCCGCGGCCTATTCCACCGGGGGCGCAGGTCAGGTCCGTTTCATTTTTGACGCGCCAAATTTTCAGGCTTCGCCCTGGCACCTTTATGGGACGGCGCAGTACATGAAGAATGACTTCGAAAACTACTTCGGGGTCGGGCAATCGAGCCTTGCTCCTCTTAGTTTTCCCGGATCCGATCAGACCTACAGCAAGTATGAGGATTATTTGGACGCCATCAACCAGGTCCACAATGGCCAGACCTACCGCTCCTACGACGAGTACCGACAGCAACAAGTCTTTGCGGATTTCAGTGTGGAGCGGGACACCCTCGGGGGGATCCTGCGGCCCATGGTTGGCGTCCAGGTGGCCTATTATAACATCGGCGATTACACCGGCGAGACTCATGATGGCGCGATCATTCAACCGACTCACCTGCGCTCCGACGCCGACGCCGGTCGGATCAAAGGCTTCAATGGTGGCTGGGATAACTCAATCAGATTGGGGTTGACCTATGATACGAGAGACTTCGCCCCGAACCCGTCCAATGGCATCTTTTTGCAGGGCATCGGACGAACCTCGCTCAGAGCCTTCGGCTCGAGCGAGAGCTACGGGCAATTCAAGCTCGAAGCGCGAGGCTTCTACAGCCCGTTTCCCGGCACGCGTCTGGTCCTGGCCGGCCGGCTGGGTTACCTCGCGCAAACATCCAACACTCCATTCTACGTCCTGTCGCAGGCTCCGGGAGTGGACGGTTCGAGTAATTGGCTGGGCGGGTTCGACAGTCTGCGCGGGTTTCAGAATAACCGTTTTATCGGCAACAATGTAGCCATAGCGAGCGCAGAGGCTCGCTGGTTCTTCGCCAAATCGACCGTCTGGAACCAGAACCTGGCTTACGGCACAACCGCCTTTGTCGATGCCGGCAGTGTCTTTGACAGCATAGGAGATACATCCCTTAAACACTGGAAGCCATCCGGGGGTATCGGGTTCCTGCTCAGCTGGAATGTTTCCACGATCGTCAGTTTCGATCTGGGGACCAGCGGAGAAGGCAAGCTTTTCTACATGGGGCTCGGATTTCCTTACTGAGGCGGAATAGGGGTCAGTCAGCAGGCAGACCGTCAGCTCTGCAAAGATTTGTCTCGACAACTGATGGCAGGGGGGCCAGTCTCACCACCCTTTTGAGCCCTCTGAAATTCGCCCTTCGACATTCCTTGCGCTCAAACAACTTACCTTGGCACCACGACCGGACGTGAAAGTTACCTATGAAGAACCAGTCAATTATCATAATCGGATCACGGATACTACACACCTTCGGCCGAAGAATGTGGATCCCAGCGCTTCTATTGTCCCTTAACATGCAATCTGCCGGTGCCGGGAGTGCCACCTGGAAGACGACGCCCGGCTCCGGTGCCTGGAGTACCGCAACGAATTGGACGCCGAATACCGTGCCTAACGGTCCGGCCGACATAGCCACTTTCGCCGTCTCCAATAACACGAGCATATCGTCCACTGGTGACACCGTAGACAGCGTCGTTTTCAATGCAGGTGCCAGCGCGTTTACAATCAGCTGTACGCTTGGGTTTTTCAGCTTCGAGGGTGCGGGCGTTATGAACAATTCGCAAACCGCGGAGAATTTTGTTGCGACGTCCTCTCTGCCATTCGCGGCAGGAACATTTAATTTTGATAATAACGCCACTGCGGGCAATGCCACTTTCACCCACCGCTGTGACGCTGGTCCATGCGGCCAATCAATATTCTCCGGAACATCGACCGCCGGCGATGCCACTTTTGTCAATCAGCCGGGCGCCAGCGGCGGGGGATTTATGACGTTTGGAACCTCGTCAAACGCTGGTAACTCCACTCTCATTACTAACGGAGGATCAGACTCTGCTCCAGGCGCGGGCTTTGTTCAATTCGGCACCACTTCGAGCGCAGGGAATAGCACCATTATCACCAATGGCGCGACGAGCAGCGCGGGACTTGGCGGCGCGGTAGAATTCGATACAAACTCGACGGCAGGCAATGCGATCATTACCGCAAGCGGCGGAACCGGGCCTTCCGCTCCCGGTGGGGCGACTATTTTTGCGAGCAGCTCGAGTGCGGACAACGCCACGCTGATCGCCAGTGGTGGTACCAACGGAGGTCAGGGGAGTGTCATTTCCTTTCTGGAAGATGCCACTGGCGGCACATCAGTCGTTCAAGTATTTGGCACCGGCGCCGGGGCCGAGGCAGATGGCACGCTGGATATCAGTGAACGCTTCGAAGGTGTGACGATTGGCTCGCTGGAGGGAAACGGCCTCGTGCTCCTGGGTGCGAATAGTCTCACCATCGGTAGTAACAACCTCAACACTAGCTTTGGCGGCATCATTCAAGGCACTGGCTCGATGACCAAGACTGGAACTGGTAGGATGAATTTCTCCGGCGCGAACACTTACGGGGGCGGCACGACCGTTACTGCCGGCGCACTCTTTGTCACAAATCGGCGTGGCTCGGGCACAGGCGTGGGTCAGGTGCAGATTAACGGCGGCAAGCTTGGCGGAACAGGCAAGATTTCCGGTAACGTATTTGTCGGGGACGGTAGCGGTGCGGAAGCGTTTATAGCTCCAGGGATAACCAACGGTGTTCCCGCTGTCCTGACAATCCGAAAAAGCCTCACCTTCCGGGCCGATGGAATCGACCACTTCGGTTATAAGAGCAACGGCCCCAGCGCAGACAAGATAGTCACACGCGGCGTGACTATCGAAAGCGGTGCGCGCTTATTCTTTGCCCCGATCGACACCGGGGTGCTTCCAATTGGCACTGTGTTTACTGCGATTGATAACACCGCGACGACTGCGATCGCCGGCACCTTTGCCAACATCGCTGACGGCGCCACCGTTACCGTCGGCGGCAATACTTTCCAGGCTGACTACGAAGGCGGTGACGGGAATGATCTCACCCTGACGGTTGTGCAGTAGCCCTCAAGGCGGACCTGTTGTCACATCCGATCCTCAAAGCACCACAAATCCGGGGCTCATTGAAGGGCGGTAAAGCAATGGACGTATCCAAATCCGGAATACGGGTCAGGCGTCAAAATCTTGACAGCCGAAGACAGTGTTAGGGTCCTTTTTTGGTTTCGCGTTCTTCACCGCGAACGAACGGGGAAAAAGCTGAAATACTGAAACGCTGAATGAACCTCGTGGGGACGGAGCGACATGGGCCTAGCCCGCGGAGTGAGCGTATGGGCGATGCGCGATCAAATACTGAAAAGCTGCCGGGAAGACAGGTGCAAAGTCAGCCCCAGAACTTCGCTGTTGCCGCCGGTTCGGCTCTTCCAATAGGTTCGATTGCAATGCAAATGAGCACATGAAGAAGCACCACTGGACCGGCGTGTTCGTCGAGCTGGCGATCGTCGTCGTCGGCGTTTTCATCGGCCTGCAGGTCAATAACTGGAACCAGGCGCGGGCGGACGCTCGCCTCGGCCAGGATTACGTCAGGCGGCTGACCCGTGACCTGCAAGAGAACCTGACCGGGCTTCGGGCGGAAATCGCCTATTATTCCGCCGTCCTGGAAAGTGTTCAGCGGACAGACGAGCTTCTGAGGACGGCTGATCCCGACCCGCGCGCGCTCGTCGTCAACGCCTATCGCGGGACGGAGATCGCCTATAACGCGCCCGTGCGCGCGACGTGGGACCAGATCGTTTCCTCGGGCCATCTCGGGCTTCTGCCGCCGGGCGCGGCGGAATCGGGCCTGTCGCAATACTATGCCTTTGACACCGCCCAGGATACCTATCGCATGGGTCTCAATTCCGGCTATCGCCAAACCGTGCGGCAAATCATCCCGATGACCATGCAGATTGCGATGCGCGCAGGCTGCAGCGATGTGCGGGATCAACGGGGCAATATTGTTGGCTTCGCTAAAAACTGCGACCTCAAGGTCAATCTTGCCGCTCTGAGAGATACCGCCGTGGCGCTGCGCAGCAACCCAGCCGTCCTGGCCGATCTCCAATATCAGTATAGTTTTGCCGTTTCCGCCACGCTCAACCTCGGCGGGCTCGAGAAGAGTATTAGAGAAGCGCTGGCCGCGCTCGGCGCCGCACCGGACGCCGCGGAAAAAACGGCGCCCTGAGAGAATCCAGGAAGCCAGACGTCGGAAGTCGGCGATTGCAATTGAAGGGAGGAGCGGCTGCTGATATCCCGCTGGCGATGCACGCGTTCGATTTCATCCTGGTCCTCTTCTCGTTCGTCTACGCGGCGGCGGTGACGGATCTGATCTCGACGGCGGGCGAGATCATCATCGCCTCCAAGCGTATCCGGCTCTCGTGGTTCAATGCGGGCTGGATGCTGGCCGTGCTGCTCTTTACCTGCGCGTGGTGGATCGGCCTCTGGGATTTGCACGCGGTCGGGTCCTGGGACGTCGGGTCGATCGCGTTCTATTTCTCGATGGCCTCGGGCATTTATCTGCTCGCGCGTCTCGTCTCGCCGCGCATTCCGGAAAGAGGCGAGATCGACCTGCAGCGCTTTCATTCCGAGGAAGGGCGAAAATACCTCATCGCCTACACCATTCTTGGCGTGGTCACGGTGGTGACCAATGCCATGCTGGGGCAGGCCGCCGGCGCCTCGCAGTGGCCGGCGCAGAATCTCGTGACCGCTCCCATGACTATCGCGACGGGCGTGGCGGCGATCTTCATTAACAGCAATTGGGTGCAAACCCTGGCGCTCGTGATTCAAATCGGGGGTTGGATCTGGTACTTCGCCGTGCTGCAGACGGCGTTATCGGGCTGACAGGAAAAAAACTGCCGTAACCCGTAACGCAGGCGAAGCCGAGGCCGGGCTTTCAAATCGCGAAGCGAACGGCCGGGCCTGCCAAGACTGACGCATGGCGCGGGCGGTGCGAGCGCGTAAAGTCGGATTGTGATCACGGGGAGCGAGAGGTCGAACGCATGATTAGGGAGATGATGGGCGGACTTGGAATCGCCGAAGCGGGACTTCTCGTGGCCCGCAAGGGTGACTGGCGGAAACGGGTCATTGCGCAGCGGGTGCGCCAGCAGACGAGCGTGAGCCTGCGATCGCTGGCCGGTCGGCTGAAAATGGGGAGCGAGGGCCATGTGAGCCGCCTGGCAAGTTCGCTGAGCGATTTGGTAAATCACCCGAGCCGGTGCGCCTTTGAAAAGGCGATGCAGCGCTAAGCAAATGCAAGAAAAACGAACGGCTCCATTGTTTTCTCCATTTTGGAGTATGCGGCCAGTACACTTCGCTCTGTTAAGTATTGTCCTGGTGACGGCCTTCCGGCTTTGGTACCTGAACTGTGTCGGGTTGGTTCCCGACGAAGCCTATTTCTGGGTCTGGTCGAGACACTTTGCCCTTTCATACCGGGACAAGGGGCCCTTAGTCGCCTGGACCATCGCGCTCGGTACCCACCTTTTCGGTGACACGGTGTTTGGTGTCCGGTTTTTCGCCGTCCTGCTCAGCGCTGGGACGGCTTTTCAATTGTTTCGGCTGGCCGAGCGATTGTACGACGATCGCACCGCGCTGTGGTGTCTTGGCGTCGCGGCAGTCATACCCCTGTTCGCAGTCGGCTCAATTCTCATGACGATCGACCCCTTAAGCGTATTCTTTTGGGCTTGGGGCGCGAACCTGTCGTGGTCGGCGTTCGAAACCGGTAAAATACGGTATTGGGTGTTGCTCGGACTGGCCATAGGCGTCGGCTTCCTGGCAAAGTTCATCAACGCAGTCCAGTTGTTTGGTGTCGCATTGTTCCTCTGCTGGTCGAAACCACACCGACGCTTTCTTTTCAGCCGGCAGAGCCTGGCAACGTTGGTTGCCTTTGGGATCAGTTCGTTCCCGGTGTTTTGGTGGAATATGCAGACGGGGTGGCTCCATCTTCGGGCACTGCACGAGCGCAGCGGTATCGAGCACTCTTTCGGCATTCACCCCTTGCAATTCCTGCAATATCTGGGCGAAATTCTTGCGGTAGTTTCGCCGCCGATCATGGCCGGGATGTTCGTCGCCGCGGTTGGACTCTGGCGGCTCAATGGGAATTCAGCGCGAGTTAAACATCTCTTGAGTCAATTTCTGCCCGTCCAGGTCATGTATCTCATCATCAGCCTGAACAATAAAGGACTACCCAACTGGATCGCTCCTTCCCTCATTGCCGGAATTGTATTGCTGGTCGTTTTCTGGCGGCAGCTGATGGCGCGGAACCCAACATGGCGCTGGGTGATATGGGCCGCACTAGGCCTGAGTTTGGTCCTGACAGGCTTCCTGCACACCGTAGTTTTTCTTCGACTGCCCAGAAAGTATGACCCCCTGCTTCGCGCCGAGGGCTGGCTGGATTTCGCCGGGCACGTGGAGAAAGCCCGCGAAGAGACTCATTCTGACCTATTGATTGGCAACGACCGTGTGCCCGCGAGCATGATGCAGTTCTATCTGCCGGACCATCCTGTCACCTATGTTCAACCCGAAGCTTATGGCGAAGACCAGTTCACGCTCTGGCCCGGTTATACGGTCAGACCTGGAACACGGGCACTTTTTGTTGGTCGCGGAAAGGAGGGATTGCCGGGAGAAGTGAGGCGCGCTTTCAACCACTGGCAGTTGGTTGATGATTTCTGGTCGAAGCACCGTGGCCGGCCGACTTTCCATTTCTGGATCTATTTTCTCTGGAACCGTTGAGATGCGCACACTGCAGAGGAAAATACATTACAGTCGGGGTCGATCCTTTGACACATGACACGGCAGGTTCCCATTGATCGCCTTGCGCACGGCGCTGAGCGCGGCGCGGCGATCCGCGGGGAGTGCGGCGAGGTATTGGGCCACGGTGGGAAGCTGTCATGTTGGCGACGATACCCGCTGAACTGTGCGGCGGACAAGCCTCATGCACCGCACCGATGCTCTGCCTCTCTTCACGACGATGCTGGACTGCAGCCGTCGTCTCATCATCCCGCCGCTGCAAACCTGAATGGTCGAAACGTCTTTCAGATCTTTTCCCAACTCCGGTCGGCGACGGGGTCGCGACCTTCTTCGAATTCTATGTGATCGATGAGGGTCTCGATCGGTTTGCCGGTAAGGCCGCTCTCCTGGATGCGCTGCGGGAGGACGTGGCTGCGTTCGTCGCGCCAGCCGAGCTTGGCGATGAAGCGGTTCCAGACATGGCACTCTTCGTCGGTGCGTGGGGTGCCTTGGGCGTGCGCCCAGTTCAGGACGGCCTCGTCGGGCTCGCCGGCGAGCGTGCGCTCCCTGATCTCGGAATAGGGGACGCCGAGGAAGCGGCAGCAGCGCCCGTCGAGGGTGAACTGGTGCTCGCCGAGGTTTTCCACGTAATCCGGCGGGAGCTGACCGGCGGTGTGCAGGCGAATCTTATCCAGCATCCGCCCGAAGTAGATCAAACGCCCGACTTTGTCGTAGCAGCCGCGCAGGCCTGGCATATTTGGCATAAGAGGAATAATAATGAGTAGTGACAGGTGACAAGTGACGAGCGGAAAAAGCGATAATCGTTAACTGAAGGTCGTGGGACGTTGGCGATCGCGTTCTATCTTTCGTACTGCGCCGCGACTTCGTTGAGGAGTGATTGTAGTTCCCTTTGGTCGTACCAGTGGCCGCTCGTCATGACCCCAAGTGGTTTTGCCAAAGTGCTCAGGTCATCCAATGGATTGGCAGCGGAAAGGATGAAGTCAGCGCGTTCTCCTACGGTCACGGTCCCGAAGGTTCGTGCGCTTTGTTTTGCCCGGGCAATCAGCTCCCCCGGTTCACGCGTAGCCGCCGAGAGGACCTGGTAGCGGCTCAGTCCCGCCTCTTCGAGTGCGTGCAGGTCCTGGTGCAAAGAGAAGCCGGGCACGAGGCCGGGAATCGAAGGAGTATCCGTGCCGGTGAGGAGCGGAACGCCAGCGTCGGCCAACGCTTTGCAAAAGACCTTCAGGAAAGCGAGTCGAGCGCTCAGGTCACCGTTGCGCTGAACATAGGGACTGGATTTCCACAAGATCCGATCGTCCGGATCGAGATAGCGTGTCTCGGGCATCTTCAGAAAGTCATCGAGCACCACGGGCTTGCCCCACTGTTTTGCAATCGTGCCGTAGGTATTAAGATCCGCCGTCACAAAAGCGCGGGCTCGTTTGGTCAGCTCGATCGCGCCTTTGATTTGGCTTAATTCCGGCGCGCGATTGCCTGGATCGGAGCCAGCCTTGAAGAAGACGGTGTAAAGATACTCCTCCGCATGCGCGACCATGAGCTGGCCCGCCGCCAGTTGCCGCGCGATTCCGACTGCCGTGACTCCATGGCCCACCACCGGCAAACCGTCGACCTTGCCTTGCTCGATAAGAGCCATGAAACATTCCGGCGATAGGTTATTGTAGACCTTGATGAAATCGTAGCCGTTCGTTTTCGCCAGTTGGACAACCGCGCGCGCTTCCGCGGCAGTAGTGACCACGAAGTGACCAAACTCCGGCGAACCATCGACGAGGAAGGCCGCGTAAATGTGCGGTCCCGGAAGTGCGCCGCTATTCACCCTTGGCCGGGTCCGGGCGATGAAGGCGTCGCGCGCGTCGCCCATGTTGAGAATCGTGGTGACGCCATTGGCCAGGAATAACACCATGTCGCGACTGGTATCCGAGTGCACGTGCATGTCGGCCAGGCCGGGAGAAAGAAACTCGGTGCCATGACCGTCGATCTCGCGACCGCCCGCGACCGGCGAAAGCTTTGGCCCAATGGCCTTGATGCGGCCGCCTTCCACCAGAACAGATTGGTCCGGTAAAACATGCTCCTGATCCATCGGCACCACGTTCACATGCGTGAACAGCGTCACCGTATCCGCCGCCGCCGCGGTGTCAGTGTAGCTGGCGTTCCATAGAATCAGGGCCGCTGCTAATTTGAGAAAGCAACCTGCACGATTTTTCAACTCGGATTGTTCCATAGCACCTGAGTCTTCTCCGTCCGAGCGCGATGCACCAGAGGAATCAGCGACAGTGCTGCCTGGGTCACTTCTTTGGTTTCGCCTTGTATCTCGCTCGCTCCCGCGATGCTCGACCGCCACCTCGCGGCTTAACCGGCCATGTCGCTCGTCCCCTTCGCTCCAGTCTTCACCGCGGACTTCCTGGCGCCCTTCTTTGCCCTGGTCTTGGCCGTAACGGATGGAAAACAACCAACGGCCGGGCTTTCAAAGCCCGACCGTTCGCTCCGCAATCCGTTACGGCCCTATGTCGACCTTCTTTTTCCGCGTCGATCGTAGTGTCGTCTTGACTTCGACAACTGAGCGTGACCACTCTCGTTTGCTGATGAAAGCTCCGCCATTCGTTTCGAACGTCCGCGAGTTCTGCCTCATTCCATTTGCCGTGTTGCTCACGCTCGCAACGGCTCACGCCGCCAGCTCCAATTGGAGCGCGGCTCCACCCAGTGGTGATTGGAACGATCCTGCCAACTGGATGCCACACCTCGTTCCGAACGGCCCTTCAGACATGGCAAGGTTCGGCACCTCCAGTCAAACGGAGGTATTCCTTTCCGCTCCGGTGACGGTTTCCGAGATTATTTTCCAGACCGACGTCAGCAGTTACGACATCACTTGCTATGCCGGAACTTCACTCACTCTCACCGGGTTCGGAATTCGCCGAAACGCCGAGAATACACGACCGCCGCAAACCTTTACCGTGGCTCCGGCCGACTCAGCCGGTGGTGAACCGGGACAAATGATCTTCACCAATCAATCGGCCGGCACCGGTGCAACGATCATTAACAACGGGGGGACAGAGTCGGGAGCGGCCGGGGGGACGACCATTTTCCAGGATGCGTCTTACCCACGCGCGGCCACCCTCATTGCCAATGGCGGGACAAACGGAGGTGGGGGAGGAGTCATCCAGTTTGTTGACGGCGCCACGGCCCCTCAAGCGCCGGTCGAAGTCTACGGAAACGGGACGCTCCTGATCGACTCCAGTCGGTCGACTACCGCAGTCGGGTCGATCTCCGGAGATGGACAGGTTGTTTTGAATCAAACCCTCCACTTGGCGCCAGGGGAAGGTGGCGAACCGTTGGGCGATTTCTCAGGCTTGATCTCCGGTAGTGGTGGCTTGATTATCGGCGGTTATTACATCGGATTTCCCCAGACCCTTTCGGGAGCCAGCACTTACACCGGCAGAACCGCAGTCGACGGTGGGGGAACATTGATTGTCAATAACACGACTGGCTCCGCTACCGGCAGCGGTGATGTGGTGGTCGGCTATGGTCTTCTCGGCGGGATAGGTATTATCACTGGTAACGTCACACTAGGTTCACCTCAGAATAATTTTAGCGGACCGCTGCTTACCCCAGGCACCGCCATCTACCCCGAGAACAACGTCGGTACTTTGACCCTTGGTAAGAAGCTAAAATTTGGTCTCCGTTCTTCCTACGTGTGTCTTGTCGATGGTGCCGCCGGCGACTCGGACCTGGTGGTGGCTAATTCTGTCACCATCGACTCCACTACCGCCACTCTTGCCTTATCCGGGAACGGTACCGCGCCTGTTGGCACGGTCTTCACCATTATTCAAAGCACGGGGAACGCTCCGATTAGCGGCACCTTCATGAATCTGCCTGACGGCGGAACTATCGGCGCGGGTGGTAACCTTTTCCAGGCCAACTACGAAGGCGGCGACGGCAACGATCTTACGCTTACGGTCGTGCCGTAGCCGATTTGGCGACAAGGGTTGCTCCTTCCCCGGGAGGACTTTGCCGTGGCCGCGCGCGTCCTGCGCACCGAACTACGGAACCAGTTCTAAGAAAGAACTTCCGGGGCCCGGATAAAACTTCGCCATCACGCTCGACCGCGATTCGCGATCATGCATTGCGTTTGACGAGGGTGCAGAGGACGAAGAATTACGTTGTAGCCACCTTTCGGGCCCCAGTTGTCCAGATGATGAGCGATGCCGCGGTTCCTTAGGCACGTCTGACATTAGACAGGTGGGGCGCTGTTCTCCTATAGACTACGGCCGGTCAGGAGTCGGATGTCACAGCGGGCATATTGGTGGTGATGCCAGGGGTAATTCCCGCTGAAGCCAGTTGCCAGGTTTACTTCCTGGGTTTCGCCTTCTTCACCCAGGCCTGACCATAGGTATGGCCTTGCGTTTGGCGCAGCGCTTCGACTCCCGTGTCGTTATTGAACAGTCAAAACGGCTCCATCACTGGTGATACGCCCCACTCTGTTGCTGATCGTGACGGAGAAGACTGTGCCATCGTCTCTGCGCCTTGCCGGAGCCGTCACGTAGGTGGCATGGGTTGCTCCAAAAATTGGCGCGCTGTTTTTGTTCCACTGGTAGGCGAACGGCTTGGTTCCGTTTGCCTGCACTGTGAACGTGGCCTGCTCGCCCACGGCCACAGTCTGATCAGCGGGTTGCCGCACAATTGACGGCAGAACCGGTGGATAGCCGTTGTAGATTACGCTCGTGTCGAGCAGCAATGAATCGATCACCCCGGAGCCGGAGTAGGACGTCAGATCAACGGTCGACGTCACAATCGTGTAAAGCAGATGGGTCCCGGCCGCCTGTGAGGGAATTGTCGCCACGTAGCTGGTTCCAGAGCCAGTCGCGGAGACGATGTGCGAACTAATGAAGGAGTCTGTCGACCACCGAACATAGATGTTCTCTTCCGGCGACTTCGATTGGCTGGTCGAGATATTGACCGTGATCGGATCGGTTGGGCCGGGGTTACGAGGCACCTGACTGGCTCGCGCCACGGTCACAGGCGGCGCCGAGGTTTTCATCACAGCCAGAGGCAGAGTTTGCCCGGGCTCGGGCAAGAGACGGCTATCGATGATGCGCATTGAATAATAAAAGCCGTCATCGAATGAGATCGTATTCGGTGGCCCCAGCTCATCGCCTGAGTAGGCAGGAATATTGGTTACGGCATTGATATTGACGGTCGTTCCTCCCCATTGTGTCGCGTAAGTCTCCGCCCCGACGACGGTAAATTGATGTATTCCCGGAGTTGTGTCCCCACCGGTCGTCGCGACATGAATCGTGTTTGTTAGCCAGTTATATCCATCCGGCGATCCGTCTGCAGCGGGGGCAGTAATCCGCGTCAGGTTCCAGGGGGGATTAAGATCGTCTTTGTTAAAGCCATTCCAGTCCCCAGCAAGGACTAAGGGCAGAAGTTGCGAGTCGTTATCGTTCTGCCAGGCACTGGGAAGTGTGTCCAACTGCCAGTTATCGTAAAGGCTCTGCAGAGAGGCGACCGTTTGGGGTTTTTGCGAAGCGAGATCGCTCGTTTCTCCGATGTCCTGGGCCAGGTTGTAGAGTGCGGGCGGGAGATCGTCGTGGAGCCGCGGGACAACCAGCTTGTAGTCGCCGCTCCTGACGGCCCAGATTGTAGTAAGCGACCCCAAGGGGCCATCGGGCCCTAGTCCAAACCAGCGCCAAAAAAGATTCCGCTTCGGACTGCGTTCCTGTCCTTCCAGGAAAGGCAGAAGGTTCATTCCATCGTAGACGCGATCGCTCGGCAGACTCACTCCCGCGGCGGCCGCCGCCGTGGCTGTGAGGTCGAGGGAAGAAACCATCCCGCTGTAGACGGTGTGCGCTGGCAGTTGGCCCATCCATTGGACAGCAAAGGGAATACGGATTCCCCCTTCCAAAGTGTCTAGCTTAAAGCCTCGCAGCGGGTAATTACTTTGGTTCGTAAACGAGTTGTTCGGGGCGCCGTTGTCACTCAGGAAAAAGATGAGCGTGTTATTGAGGAGGTCGTTATCCTGCAGTGTCTGGATCACCTGTCCCACGCCCACATCGAGCGCGACCGCCATCGCCGCATAGTTGCGCCGATCGGGATCCGTAATGTAGGACACTTTCTCCTGGTAAACTTCCGGTGCCTGGTCATAGGGGGCGTGCACGGCGTTGTATGCCAGGTAAAGGAAAAAGGGTTGCGAGGCGTGTTCCTGGATGAAAGCGACTGCTTCCTGGGTAAAGGCATCGGTGAGATACCTCGTTTCCGTATAGGTCGTATTGTTTCGGTAAAGCACGGCATTGTAATATCGGGACTGGGAACCGAGGAATCCGACAAATTCATCAAACCCCCGCTCCAGCGGGAAAAGATCCGGCGCGACGCCGACGTGCCATTTCCCATAAATACCGCAGACGTAGCCTGCTGGTTTGAGGAGTTCCGCCAGGGTGTATTCGGTCAGCGGCAGCCCCTGCAGCGGATTGTCGTTATCCTGTTCCGGTTCGGAATCATATCCGAAACGCTGCTGATAGCGCCCGGTCAGAAGGCCAGCTCGCGAAGGGCTGCAGTAGGGAGCGGTGACATATCCGTCAGTGCACAACGCACCATTTGCGGCGAGCGCATCGAGGTTGGGAGTAGGAATATCGGGAGAGCCGTTGAAACCGACGTCGTCGTAACCTAAATCGTCTGCCAGGATGATGACGATGTTGGGGTGATTTTGAGCGGTAGCAGTACGCGACAACGCCAGCAGGAAGAAAAACAGGCAGAAGAGAACTGCGGTTCTGAGTCTGTGAGAATTGTTTCTTTTTGGAGAACGTGTTTTCATGTCTTGAAATGCAGCGATTTGACGGGGAATTCCATAGATGCCCGTCAACGATAGGACAAAATGCAACCGTGCGATCAACGCTGATCTTTAATTGAGATTGAAGGAAAAGTTCAAGAACATTCGTGGTTCCTGGTATTTTCCCCGCTCTCGCACCATGACGCGGCTGCGGATGGGTTCGCCGGCACTTCGCTTCGCTCGGGATGTTTGCAGGGCCAGAGAAATTCTGCGGCCACGAAGTTTTCGAGGAGCGATTTTCCTGAACGTTGAAAGAGAGCGAAAAACGCAGGCTCGTTCGCATGCTGCTCGAGGAACACGGCCGCACCTTTGCCGACGAGCTGCGGATCAAATCGAAAAATCCGACGCGGTCTCCGCTCTTTCGCTGGCTTTGTGCGCTCGCCGTGCGCCGGATCGGGATCGAAGTGCGCGCCGGGGTTCGCACTATGCGAACTCATGGGTGACAACATCGGCGGCATCGCAGCGATGTGGCATTCTTCATCGGTGCGCGCGGTGCCGTGGGCGCGCGCCCAGGTCAGGACAGCTTCTGCGGGCTGGCCGGCGAGGTAAAACGGAAATGGTCGGGGCTCAAGGTCTGCACGTCAGAGTCGACGCAACCGTGGTTATCCAATTTTATTCATTCACACCGAGTGGCGCGCTGTTTCTGAATAATCCGGAAGCTCCAGGCGGTCGAGCAGGCTGCTGCCCAGAACCCATTTGCCGAGAAAGGGAATCGCGAAAGCTTTGGTCACCTGGTTGCGCAGGAAAAGCCCCCAGCGCGTCCTGGGCGTAAACGACGCGGCAAATTTCTTCGCCGCTTCCTGCTTAGCGAGCATGAAAGCCTGCAGCCGTTTCTCATAACGATGGAGCGCTTCTTCGGGAGAGCTGCCGGTCGCGCCGAGTTCGCCTGCGAGCACGTAAGCCGCGACCATCGCGAGCGCCGATCCCTGACCGGCGAGGAGCGACGGACAAAAGGCGGCGTCGCCCACGAGTCCGACGCGGCCTTTCGACCAGCTTTTCATTCGAATCTGGCTGACCGGGTCGAAATACAATTCCGCGCAGGAATCCAGCGCGGCCAGAATTTGCGGGCACTCCCAGCCGAGATCGCCGAAGTGCGAGCAGAGCGCTTCTTTTTTGGCGGCGATATCGTGAAGATCGGTCAGGCGTCCGCGTTCATCGGCGAAAACAAAAAGGAACAGCGTCCGATCGTTCCGCAGCGTCAGTCGGCCCACCTGTTTCCCTGGCACGCTGTAGTTAATGTAGATGTCCTCGTCGCGGTGCGGATAACCAACGACCTCGAAGGCGGCGACGGAGTAACCGAGAAACTCCTCGAACTGATCCTCGTTTCCAAAAGTGAGTTTTCGCACCATGGAATGAAGACCGTCAGCGCCGATCAAGAGATCGAAACGCCGGGAGGGCGAGTGCTCGAATGTGACTTCCACGCCGTCAGCCCGCTGGTCGATGCCGGTGATGCTATCGCCGAAGATCGTTTCGCAATTCCCTTCAACCTTGCGGTAGATATTCCGCGCGAGATCGCTCCGGGCAATGGTCACGTAGCGACCCTGAGCCGTCTTCCGAAAAATATCCACGTCGAACCCTCCAATGCGCCGGCCTTGCGCGTTGACGATTCGCAGTTCGCTGATGTTGTAACCGTCGCGCCGGATCTCGGGCAGGATGCCCATTCGTTCAGCGACATCGAAGCCGAGGCCCCAAAAATCGAGCGCGTATCCGCCGGTGCGCAGTTGTGGGGCCCGCTCCACCAGCGTCGACTTTATCCCGTAAACGGAAAGCCAATACGCCAGCGTCGGCCCGCCAATGCCAATCCCGGAAATGAGGACACACACGCCAAAAAGTATATCCGGATTCCGCGCGATGCCATCGAGTTGCCAGATGCGAGCTGGCGATCGACCGGACTGCTCGCCGGCCCGTAAAGATCGCCGAGGGTCATCAAAAAGGGCCAGGCCGTAACACGGAGACTTTCAGATTTTCTCCCAAGCTCGTTCGGCGACGGGGTCGCGGCTTTCGTCGAATTCGATGTGGTCGATGAGGGTCTCGATTGGTTTGCCGGTGAGGCCACTCTCCTGGATGCGCTGCGGGAGGACGTGGCTGCGTTCGTCGCGCCAGCCGAGCTTGGCGATGAAGCGGTTCCAGATGTGGCACTCTTCGTCGGTGCGCGGGGTCCCGTGAGCGTGCGCCCAGGCCAGCACCGACTCGTCTGTCTCGCCGGCGAAGCTGCGGCTCTTGATCTCGGAATAGGGTACGCCGAGGAAACGGCAGCAGCGGCCGTCGAGGGTAAATGGGTGCGGCTCGCCCAGGTTCTCCACGTAGTCCTGCGGGAGCTGTCCCGCGTCGTGGAGTCGAATCTTGTCCAGCATCCGCCCGAAATAAATCAGGCGCCCAACCTTATCGTAGCAACTGCGCAGACCGGGAATGTTTGCCATCGATAAACATCGGTCAGGTTGGCGCGCTCGCCAGCCTGGGGGCCGAGGAAGAGATTGGGGCAGAAGGTCACGGCTGTGAGCTGATCCCTGGCGGAGACCGCGTCCGAGGGCAGCCAAATTAAAGCAAGCGCTTCCGCGATGTGTCGGACCTGGATCGGCATGGCAAAAGAATGTAGGAACTGATGGCGCGAAGGCATAAATTGAAAGGTATGGCAGAAGAAGAAAAGACCAGGACGCGTTTGGAGATCGCGCACGTGCTCTTCCTGGACATCGTCGGCTATTCCAAGCTGCTGACCGACGAACAATCGGAAGCGCTTCAGGAGTTGAACCACGTCGTTCGCAACACTGAGGCGGCGCGCGAGGCCGAGGCGGCAGGACAGCTGACCGTCCTGCCGACCGGCGATGGCGTCGCGATGGTTTTCACGGGGTCGGTGGAAGAGCCGGCCGAGTGCGCTCTGGAGATCAGTCAGGCCCTGCGCGCGCAGCCAACTCTGCCGCTGAGAATGGGAATCCACAGCGGCCCGGTCCATCAGGTGAAAGACGCAAACGGACGCGACAACATCGCCGGCGTCGGGATCAACATCGCGCAGCGCGTGATGGATTGCGGAGACGCCGGCCACATTCTGGTTAGCAAACGGGTAGCGGACGATCTGGGACAACACCGTCGCTGGCAGCCGTATCTTCATGAGCTGGGCGACGTGGAAGTGAAACACGGCATCGTTGTCTCGTTAGTTAATCTTTATGCGGACGCAATCGGCAATCCCTCGCCGCCGAAGCGAATCGGCAAGGTGCGCGCCGGCATTTTCCGCTCTCGAGCCGCGACGCGCCAAGGACTCTCTCCGCTCGCCAAGGCGATCTTCATTCTCGCCGTGCTGCTCATCACGTTTGCGATCGTGGCGATGATTTTCGCGCCCGCGATTGTGCGTACGCTCGAACGACGCAACTTGACACCGACACCTCAACCGAGCCCCACCGCATCCCTTTCGCTGGGCGATACGATCAAGAGCGCGATCCAAAAGGAAGTCACTGAAAAGTTGCAGCGCGATCTTCTGGGAAAGAAGAACGCGCAGGACCAGGTCGATGAAAACAAATCATCCCCGACGCCTGCTGCATCGCCGCACCCGTGAACATTTGCGAAGGTGATCCTGGGAGGGCTTCGGTTTTGTTCCGGGGTGTCATCTGCGGGGCAAAATCTGAAAGATGAAATTGTGCCCTGTCAGCTTTTCGCTTTGCCGAGCGCGGCGTGCAGGCGTTCGAGGCTGGCTTTGGGCCACAGCTTGCCCGTGTCGTAGTAATCCCGGAACGACGGCGTTGTCTTGGGCAGATCGAGCCATTTCACTTTCCAGCGAGTGAAGATGTGCGCATCAGGCTGCAAGGCCCCGGCATCGTCGAGCGTTCCGACGCGGACAAAGCAGAGATTCGGCTTGTGCCCGTAGTCGCTCCACAGAGCGGTCTGACATTTGCCGCAGCGATAGATATCGTGCGGCCCGTGCTCGCGCGGCACCGGGACGGCGACCGGCTTCCCGCGGGTCAGCTTGATCGCCCGGGTCTCGATGATGGCGTTGATGACAAACGCGCTGCCCGTCAGCCGCTGGCAGTCATCGCAATGGCAGCAGTTAACGAACATCGGCTGAGCGAGGAGCTGGTAGCGGATGGACCCGCAAGCGCAGCCGCCGGTGAGTTTCCTGGCCATGGTGATTCGTGGCTCAGACAGCCGCGAGCAGCAACCGAAAAGTTGGGAATGGCCGGCGTGAAGCACGACCCCATCGTGCGGACCGGCGTTTCCCCAACCAAGCCTCGTAAGCTGAGAAGCTGCCATAACGGATGCGCAGCAACGGCCGGGCCTTCCAGTTGTAGGTTGCGTTGACCAGGCGCGAAAAGCGACAGAGGTCAGAGCTTGACTTCAAGGATCTTCTTGAGCGATGAGCCGTCGTCGTAGCGAATGTCGCTGATCTTCCAGCCATTGGCAGTTCGGCCGAGCATGTAGACGACTCGCCTTGGTTTACCGAAGTTCTTGAAGTTAACCGTCACGCGCGCTTCTCCGCCGGTCATTTCCGGCGCTGAAACGGAGAGGTCCTTGATTTCGATGTCCTGTGCATTGTAGAGCGGATCACCGTCGAGGCGGCCAACTTCGCCCTTCGCCTCGCGCCGATCTCTCAGGTAAAGCTTCAGTAGCGCGGAGTCGAAATAGCGGCCCAGCAGGGTTGTTTCGTAGAGCGGGTCGTGTTTCGAGCGGTGCGCTTGATAAAGCTGCGCGACAAGATCCTTCGGTGACAGGTCTCCCGCGCTCGAGATCGCGGCAGTGAGAAGGCTAACGAGCAGGACGAGCAGTGAGCGCATGCACGTTCTTACGTGTGTCGTGGTCCCGCGCAAGCGCCGCCGACGTCCTCCGAGGCCGGATTCGCGAGAGAGGTAATCGTTGGCAGAACGAAGGGCGATGTCTAAAGTAAGTGCATGGGCAAGGTTGGGAGCGAAAAACAGACGCTGTCGGCGGAACAGCGTGACGAGTTACTAAAAACCCTGAAGTCGCGTTTCGAGAAGAATATGAACCGTCATAAGGGTCTCGATTGGGCCAAGGTGAAGACGAAGCTGGAGGCCAAGCCCGCAAAGCTATGGTCACTCCATGAGATGGAAAGAACCGGCGGCGAACCGGACGTGGTGGGTCAGGATAAGAAGACGGGCGAATACGTTTTCTTCGATTGTTCAGCGCAAACTCCCAGTGACCGCGTAAGCCTTTGCTACGACGATGAGGCGCTGGAGGCGAGGAAAGAGCACAAGCCCAAAGGTAGCGCTCTCGGAATGGCCGCGGCCATGGGTGTTGCACTCCTGACTGAGGAGCAATATTTCGAGCTGCAGAAGCTGGGGGAATTCGATACGAAAAGGTCGAGTTGGATAAAGACGCCTGCCGAGATCAGAAAGCTCGGCGGTGCGCTTTATTGTGATCGCCGGTACGGCCGCGTCTTCGTGGGGCACAACGGCGCGGACTCTTACTATAGTGGCCGGGCTTTCCGTGCCTCGCTCAGGGTCTGACTTTTCGCGAATCGCTGGGTCTTGTCCTGAAGCGAGCACTTGTGAAGGCACCAAGGATCAAAGAGCGCATGCGACCAACTCTTCTTTTTCCAGATAACGCCGCGTTAGCGGTCGCAGGATAATTGTGCGCGGACGACGCACGCGTCCGATTTCATCCTGGTGCTTTTCTCGTTCGTCTACGCGGCGGCGGTGACGCATCTGATCTCGACCGCGGGCGAGATTATCATCGTCTCCAAGCGCATCCGGCTCTCGTGGTTCAACGCGGGCTGGATGTTGGTCGTGCCGCTCTTCACCTGCGCGTGGTGGATCGGCCTATGGGATTTGCACGGGGTCGGGTCCTGGGACGTCGGCTCGATCGCGTTCTATTTCTCGATGGCAGCGGGCATTTATCTGCTCGCACGTCTCGTCTCGCCGCGCATTCCGGAAACCGGCGAGATCGACCTGCCGCGCTTCCATTCCGAGGAAGGGCGAAAATACCTCATTGCCTACACCATTCTTGGCGTGGTCACGGTCGTGACCAATGCCATGCTGGGCCAAGCCGTCGGCGCCTCACAGTGGCCGGCGCAGAATCTCGTGATCGCTCCCATGACCATCGTGACGGGCTTGGCGGCGATCTTCATTAACAGCAACTGGGTGCAAGCCCTCGCGCTCGTGATCCAGATCGCGGGGTGGATCTGGTACTTCGCCGCCCTGCAGACGGCGCTATCGGGATGACAGGGAAAAAGCTGCCGTATCGGGTGCGAAGCAATGACCGGGCTTTCAAACGCTAAAAAGCTGCCGTAGCGGATCCGCATGCAACGGCCGGGCTTTCAAATGCCGAATGGAGGCGAGCGGGGCAAGCGACATGAACGGAAAGCCGCGAGGGTAGCGGAAGCGGAAGCTGATCCGTCTTTAATAGCTTCGCAGGCTTCCTCGACCCCGGATTCGCGAGCTATCAGTTCCCCTCGCTGGTGCCGAGGTGCCAGAAGAGCCTTACCCCGCGCGAGCTTGTCTCGCGGATAGCGGTCGAGTTGCCGGGTATGGTGATTTTTCATCTTGACTCGCGACTCATCGCTGCCTGATTCTCTGCGAGTTGACTAAAGCAGCGCGCTTTTTGGGGAACCTTACGCGCCAGTCGCTATTCGCGCTGACCGTTGGGGGGGTGCTTGTTTACATCTTTTTCCCGGGGGTGGCGCGTTCCGACCCGTGCGGTTCGCCACCGGCGCCACGATTTCAGCCGGGGCAAAATGGTAATTACCCTAACGGCGCCGATATCATCACCTGCTCGGAACCGACGCCGGGACACGAGGTCTGGCATATCGAGTATCCTTCGGTGGATCGGCAGCTGACCGATTATCCTGCCATCACCTTCAATCCGGGCGATGTTGTAACTCTCAATGCCTTGGGTTGCGCGCAGAGCGGCGGGATAGGAGATACCTGGAAACGCTATGTGAGTCCGGAAGATGACGACGGTGACCCTGACTCACAGTACTACGGAACGGTGCAGATCTCGGGAGTGACGGGTGATAACACTCCGCAGTCACTCAAGCATTGGATTGGCTCGCCCTTCGTCGTGACGAATGCCGGCCATCTCGCGCTCGGCTACGTGGATGATGGGCTGGGCGACAATGGCTATTGGAACCCCGACCCTGGGTCAAACAATCAATGTGTCGGCCAGACCCGGGCTGGCGTGGATGTCACGATCGACCGGGGCGCCGCGCACCTGCTCGATTGCAAGAAGAGCGGGACCTTTAGCAATACGCCGGTCGCGCCCGAGGTGCCCGAGCTGGCCAGAGTCGCGACGCTCCTGACGGACCAGGCGGAGGTCCCGGTAGGTCTTCCAGTGACTGTCGATGCGCAAGGCACGGGCATTGTGCATTTTCAACTTTACCAGGATGGCAAACGCGGGGAGCGCACGACGAAAAGTAACCGTCCGCTCAATTCGGCCGAAATGCATGGTGACGGCTGCATTTACGTCGCCTTCACGCCGACGAATAGTCCTATCTGGTATCCGTCGGAGCTTGCCTTTGATAACAGCCCGCAAAAGAACTGGCAGGCGCGGCCGTGGGACGCGCCTCGGGCGGGCATCAGCTTTTTCGGTCTCGAGGCGATGAATCGCGATCCGGCTAAGTGGCTCCCCACTTTCCTGCCGGGTTACTGTTCGGGTGCTGGTAACTCATGGAGGTCGAGCGCGCCGCGCTGGATTAAGGTGTGCACACCGAAGCGTGTGCCACCTGGCTCCTGGACGCCCAGTAACCTCTCGGGCTTCCCGCTCACCGACCCGCCCGAGTCGCAACTCGCGCAATCGGGAGCTATCTGCGGCTGGCAGATCAAGCACGAGCCTTCCCTGAGCGACGGATGCGTCGACTTTGACCGCTCGGAATGGGAACCGGTAACCGATCGCAATTTTCGCAACGCCGAAGGCACGGTGAGTAATGCGTTCCTCTCTGGTGGCGACTATAGCGGCGACCATAATGGCATGCCTGACGGCCACTACTTGGGTGTGCACGCCGACGTCGAGACTCACAACGAAGCAGTTCAGAATTGTCCAGACCTGTCAACCGCCGATGCCGGACAGCTCTGTGCCGATTGGGAGATGAATGTGGTGCCCGACGCGAATTTCCGGCATCTCCTGGCGCGAGATGAGTCGAGCCTTAACGATCGCGATGGCGGTGACTGCCAGTCGAAGCACGCCAGTGAGTATCGGAAAGGCAATCAAGTCGTGGACCTCGGCGGCGCGCTCGGCGTGGAAGGCGAACAATGGTATTACCCCGTCGGGTATCGTCCTGAGGCGGGCGACCGTCTGGTTGTGCGCGGCCAATGGATTGTCGACTGCGGTCATCCCGATTGGCACACGGAACTGCATCCAGCCAGTCTGCTTGCCAGCTCCTACCTGCAGACGAGTGACTTCGCGCCAACCCTCGGAATGACACGGAACAGGCCGATTCGGTTAACTTCAAACTGGCGCGCTCTTACTGGTGCTGTTCCAGCGGTCATTACAAAAATCGTTGCTTCTCCGGTCTTCGCCGAACAATCGCTGGAGGTAGACGTCTGGCCCCCGGCCCGGCCAAATGCCTGCGCCCGGCTGGTCGTTGCGCGAGAGAATGAGCAGCCGGACTCGCGCTGGTCCGGTGTGCAGTTTACCGAGAATCTTTTACCGGCCGACGGTAACCCGAACCACCTGCACCTCACCATTACCCGCAAGCCATTTACGCTTGACTATGGCGGCGACGGCGATGTGCAAAACCCCGATTCAAACCTGACCTTCTTTACCGCCTACATGGCCTGGTGGGTGCAGGACACATGTGCCGTGTCCGGCTCCTCCAATCCTGGAACTCTTCCGGCGAAATGTTGGACGTGGTGGTGTGTGCTGTCCCTGTGGGTGATCCTGCTGCTGATCGTGGTCTGGCTCGTAATAAAATACCTGGGCCAGAAGAGCGCAGCAACTCGATGAGGACCGGCAGGCGGGCGTGGCCGCGATTTTCATCAGGAGTAATTGGGTACAAACCCTGGCGCTCGCGATTCAAATCGGGGGTTGGATCTGCTAGTTTGCCGTGGTGCAGACGGCTTTATCGGGATGACAGGGAAAAAGCTGAAACGACTTGCTGGTAAGCGGCGGTCGGTACCAGTCGTCCTTGGGCGCGCACCTCATCAGCTCTTCGCCTTTGAAAGCCCGGCCGTTGCTTTGCGTCCGTCACGGCCGAGCGCGGTGTTCAGGCGTTCGAAGCTGGTCTTGGGCCACAGCTTGCCCGTGTCGTAGTCATCCCGGAACGACGGCGTCGTCGAGCGTTCCGACGCGGACAAAGCGGAGATTCGGCTTGTGCCCGTAGTCGCTCCACAGAGCGGTCTGACATTTGCCGCAGCGATAGATGTCATGCGGCCCGTGCTCGCGCGGCACCGGCACGGCCACCGGCTTTCCGCGGGTCAGCTTGATCGCCTGCGTCTCGATGATGGCGTTGATCACGGATGCGCTGCCGGTCAGCCGCTGGCAGTCGGTGCAATTGCAGCAGTTGACGAACATCGGCTGGACGAGAAGCTGGCAGCGGACGGACCCGCAAGAGTAGCCGCCGGCGAGTTTCCTGACCGTGGTGATTCATGTCTCAGATAGCCGCGGCGCAAGTTGCGGGTGTCGAACCCATCACTCTCCTGCAAATGCCTTCTGTAGTTTTGCGAGATCGAGCTTCTTCATCTGCATCAACTCGTGCATCACCCTTCGCAACCCGGCTGCGTCCTTAACCCATTCGGCGAAAAACATTCCCGGCACTACCTGCCAGGAGAGCCCGTACTTATCCGCAAGCCACCCGCATTCCACTTCCTTGCCGCCACCCGCGGTGAGTTTTTCCCAGTAATAATCGATCTCCTCCTGCGTCTCGCAGTTGATCACGAACGAGAGGGCTTCGGTGAACTTGAACTGCGGCCCACCGTTCAAGGCGGTGAACTCCTGTCCATCCAATTCGAACGACACCGTCATCACCTGGCCTTTCCTTTCGGACGGTTCTTCCCCCGTGTAATGCGTGATCTGCTTGACCTTTGAATTCTTGAATACCGAGACGTAGAAATTTGCCGCCTCTTCCGCCTGATTATCGAACCACAAGAACGGAGTAATTCTTTGCATGCCTCATTCTGCGCGCAGCGAAACGCAGTGCAAATTCGGGCGCTTGCGATCCCGCACCGCACACGAAGGTGGGAGTCGATCGTTTAGCGCTCGCTTATCTTCAGTTGGTCGTCGGCCAGGCCCATCGTGTGCAGGAATGGGTCCCAGCGCGGGTCACTGTGGAGATTCTTGAGGAGCACATCTGTGCGCAAAGTGGGCAGACCGGCGTCGCGTTGCCGGTGGGCGCGCTCCAGCCATTCGAACGCGTGATCCTTGTCATTCCGATACCCGTAAACGTCGGCGATCTGATAGGCAGCGGTTTCGGCGTTTTTTGCGATCAACTCTCTCAATGCCGCATCGGACTCGGCCAATCGCTTTTGATTCCAGCGAGCGGAGCTCACAACGAGGAGCCGTGCCCAGTCGGCCGCATCCTTTTGCGCCGCCGCAACCGCTTCTTCAGGTTTGCCTTCCAAGAGATAACACAGGCCGACACTGGCATGGGAATTTGGGGCCGACGGATTCAACTCGATCACCCGCGCGTATTCCGCGCGCGCTTCCGCGTAATGCCCTAACGACGTCATGCTGGACGCGTAAAACGCCCGGGCCAGGGCATTCACCGGGTCCACCGCCACCGCGTGGCGGAAGAACTCCTGACCTTGCGTTGTATCGCCGTGAACACCTGCAAGATTTCCCGCCTGCATGAGCAGCGACGGATCTTCCGGCGCAAGAGCCAGAGCCTTGCGCAACGTTTCGGCCGCACCTTTCCAATTATAATCAAAATTGGTTTCGATCACCGAGCGGGCGGACAACGCTTCCGGCAAATCTGGTTCAATGGCGAGAGCCTTTTCCACCGACTCGCGCGCGGCGGCCAGGTGCGCGTTGAAACCTTTCTGGCCGCCCTCGGTGGCATAGTTGCAATACCAGATGTGGGTCTGGGCCAGCCCCGCCCATGCGAGCGCGAAATTGGGATCGAGTTGCACGGCGCGTTCAAAGGCAGCCCGGGCCTGGTCGGCTTCCTTTTCGGAGTGGCGGTTGATGAAAAAGCGCCCCTGCAAGTAGGCTTCATGCGCTTCGACGTTTTTCGTTCCGCCTTTTTCCGCTGCCTGTACCTCGGCCTGGATTTTCTCTTTCGCCGTTGAACCGGCATCCGCACCGGCGAAACGACCGCGCAATTGTCCAACGATTGTCTGCGCGAGCTCGCTTTGCACTGCGAACACGTCCTTCAGATCGCGCGTGTAATTTTCCGACCAGAGTTCCTCGCCGGTATCGGTGCGGGTAAGGCGGGCGGCGATCCGTACCGCTTGGCCGGATTTGCGCACGCTGCCATCGACCAGATAAGCGACGCCGAGTTTCTGACCGATCTCCTGGGCCGTGGCATTTTTGCCCTTAAAGGAAAACGCCGAGGTGCGCGCGGCCACGTGCAGCCCGGGAATTTTTTGCAAGACATTGAGCAGCTCTTCGCTGATGCCGTCGGAGAAATATTCGCTTCCTTTGTCGTCGCTCATGTTAACGAGTGGCAGAACGGCAACGGAATTCGGCTCAGGTGCCTTTGCCGGAGCGACGGGCAGCGAGTGAGTCGCGCTTGATTGCCCGTTCCTGGCCGGGCGCTCGGTCCACAACCATGCCGCAAGCAGCGCGACGATCACGGCAACAGCGGACGGAATCAGGAAAGGCGACTTTTTCGGGACGTTCGCCCGCGGCGCCACCTTCGTACCCGGTTCCCACGGCAGCACGATCCGAAAGAGGTCCATTGGCAGGCTGATGTTTTTCAGGTCCGCCGAACCAAATTTTTCAAACCTGGCTTCGAGTGCATTGCGGATTTGCCTTTCCACATCCATGGAGACACAAATGCCGCCCGCGCCAGCCAGTTGCTCAATGCGTGAGGCGATGTTCACGCCATCTCCGTAGACATCGCCTTCGCGGTGCACTACGTCGCCGATGTGAATTCCGATCTTGAGCTCGATTCGCCGATCGACGCTGACGTCGTGATTTCGTTTCGCCAGGGTACGCTGAATTTCGATCGCGCACTGCGCCGCTTCCAATGCGCTGCCGAATTCGACCAGGAAAGCGTCGCCGATGGTTTTGATTTCTGTGCCGTGAAAGCGCGGAAAGATTTCGCGGAGCAGCTGACGATGTTCTTCCAGTAACTGAAGGGCGAGTTTGTCATCGCGCTGTGCCAGCGCGCTGTAGCCGACCATGTCGGTAAACATAATGGCGGCGAGCTTGCGCTCTTCGATGGACACAATCGGATCAGTCGGCATGGCCATCTCTCTTACTGACTTTCCCAACAAATAACAATGCCTGAGTATCCTCGGGTCGGGACAGATTCCGTTACACGGGTCGGCGGCGCGATTTGGAAATGTCCTCGCCGGCAACTCTCTCCATGGCGTGAACGTCTCCGTCGGAGAGATGAGGTCGGAAGAGGTTAGAGCCTGCTATCGACACTTCGCTGAGGCGCCGCCTGACTTGTGCAGGCAGGTGCGTCGCTTCGATGGGTTCTACGGTTTGTAAATATGATCGCTGCCGACGTCGAAGACGCGGTTTAAACGTGCGCGATAGTTTTCAAACGCGATCTGCGCACTCAATTGCAGCAGTTGCTCCTCGGAAAATTGATTTCGCAAGCGCGAGTAAAGATCGTCGGAAATATTCGACGGCGCAGTAACCATGGCGTCCGCCAGTTCGATGACGAGTTGCTCGATGTCGTTGAAGATCGAGAAATCGTCGCCCAGGACGGCGCGGAGCTTCTCATCGGTCAGGCCGGCTTTTCTGCCCACGGCAGAATTGATGTCTATTCAGAATGGGCAGCCGATCCGTCCGGCGGTGCGCACTTTTCCAAGTTGAATGTGACGGAGGGAGACGAGCCGTTTGCGACCGAGCGCCGCTTCCATCGCGATGCCGCCCCAGACAATTCCGGGAACGCGCATCTGAATTGTCGCCGGCGTAAGATCCTTGCCGAACATCCTGCGCGTGACTCCATAGAACCAGCGCAGATGCCACGGCGCTCCCGCTTTATCCAAGCCCGAAACCCTCGCCATAATAGCTCCTTTAATCAGTTTCGTTTTTTTCGGCCTCGCCAGATGTATGGACGCGAAAGAATCCCGGAAATTAGATGGGAAAAAGGCGACCGGTCGGATCCAACAGCAACATTCCGGTCGAGCAACTCGACCTCGTCGCCTTTGCGAATCATGCCCTCGGTCAGTCTCCGGCACGGGTCGGTCCTCACTTGCGGCACAAGCGAAGCAAAGGCCGTGCGGCGGCGGTCTACTCGCCAATGATCTTCGCATCCGCAAGGAAGAAGAGGCGCACGAATCGGAGCGCCTGCAAGGTCCCTGAGAGACTAACCGGATGCGCCGGTCGGCGCGCGAATTCCTGAACCTCTGGCGTAAGGTTCAGGTAGCCCAGAGCGTGTCGTAGGAGGCCGATCCTTGGGAGTTATGCGAGGTCGTAGCGATCGAGGGTCATCACCTTGTTCCAGGCCGCCACGAAGTCGTGGACGAACTTCTTCTGCGAGTCGGCGCAGCCGTAAACTTCCGCCAGGGGGCGGAGCTGGGAGTTGGAGCCGAAGATGAGATCGACGCGCGTGCCGGTCCATTTCACAGCACCGGTTTTGCGATCGCGGCCTTCGAAGACGTCGGCGGCTTTCGAGAGCGGCTGCCATTCTGTGCTCATGTCGAGCAGGTTGGTGAAGAAGTCGTTAGTCAGCGCTTCCGGGCGCTTCGTGAAGACACCGTGTTGCGATTGGTCGGCGTTGGTCTTCAAGACGCGCATGCCGCCCACGAGCACCGTCATCTCGGGCGCGGTCAGAGTCAGGAGTTGCGCCTTATCTATGAGCAGCGCTTCGGCCGGGATGGTGTAATTGCCCTTGAGGTAATTGCGGAAGCCGTCGGCGATCGGTTCGAGCAGGGCGAAGGACTCGACGTCGGTCTGCCCCTGCGAGGCGTCCATCCGTCCCGGGGCAAAAGGAACCGCGACCTCGTGCCCGGCATTCTTCGCCGCCTGCTCGACGCCAGCGCACCCGCCGAGAACGATCAGATCGGCGAGCGAGACTTTCTTGCCGCCGGTCGCTGAACCATTGAACGCGCTCTGGATGCTCTCGAGAGTCTTGAGCACTTTGGCCAACTGAGCCGGTTGGTTGGCCGGCCAATCCTTTTGCGGCGCGAGGCGAATGCGGGCGCCGTTTGCGCCGCCGCGCTTATCGGATCCACGGAAGGTAGAGGCCGAGGCCCACGCGGTCGAAACCAGCTCCGAAATGGAGAGACCGGAAGCGAGAATCTTACTCTTGAGTGCGGCGATGTCCTGCGCGTTGATCAATGGGTGATCGACTGCGGGAATCGGATCCTGCCAGAGGAGTTCTTCCGCCGGAACCTCCGGCCCGAGATAACGCGCACGCGGACCCATGTCGCGGTGCGTCAGCTTGAACCAGGCGCGCGCAAACGCGTCGGCAAGCTGATCGGGATTCTCCATGAACCGCCGAGAAATCTTTTCGTAGACCGGGTCGACCCGCAGCGACAAGTCGGTCGTAAGCATGGATGGCGCGATCCGCTTCGAGGCGTCGTGCGCATGCGGCACGGTGCCATTGCCGGCGCCATTTTTCGGCTGCCACTGGTGCGCACCGCCGGGACTCTTCGTTAGTTCCCATTCGTAGCCGAAGAGGTTTTTGAAGTAACCGTTGCCCCACTGCGTGGGCGTGCCGGTCCAGGTGACTTCGAGGCCGCTGGTGATCGCGTCACCGCCTTTGCCCGTGCCGAAGCTGTTCTTCCAGCCGAGGCCCTGCGCTTCGAGGCCGGCCCCTTCCGGCTCAGGCCCCACGTTGGTCGCGGGCGCGGCGCCATGGGTCTTGCCGAAGCTATGGCCGCCCGCGATGAGCGCGACGGTTTCCTCGTCGTTCATGGCCATGCGCTTGAAGGTTTCCCGAATGTCGATCGCCGCGGCCGCCGGATCGGGATTGCCGTCGGGACCTTCGGGGTTGACGTAAATCAGACCCATCTGCACCGCGGCAAGTGGGTTTTCAAGGTCGCGACTGTGGATGTCACCGTCCGCGTCGTCGTCGGACACGAGCACGGCGTGGTTTTCCTTCACGCCCGGCGAACCCTTGGCATAGCGAATGTCGCCTCCCAGCCAGGTGGTCTCGCCGCCCCAATAGACATCGCGATCCGGTTCCCAGGTGTCCTCCCGCCCGCCGGCGAAACCGAAGGTCTTAAAGCCCATCGTCTCGAGCGCGACGTTGCCCGCGAGAATCATGAGGTCGGCCCACGAAATCTTGCGGCCATACCTCTGCTTGATCGGCCAGAGCAGCCGACGCGCTTTGTCCAGGCTCACGTTGTCCGGCCAGCTATTAAGCGGTGCGAACCGCTGCTGACCCCGGCCGGCGCCGCCGCGGCCGTCACCGGTGCGATAGGTGCCGGCGCTGTGCCACGCCATTCGGATGAACAGCCCGCCGTAATGCCCGAAGTCCGCCGGCCACCAGTCCTGCGAATCGGTCATGAGCGCCGCGAGATCTTTTTTTACTGCTGCGAGATCGAGGCTCTCGAATTCCTTCGCGTAATTGAAATCCTCGCCCATGGGATCCGACTTCGCGGAATGCTGGTGCAGCAGTTCGACTTTCAACCGGTTTGGCCACCAGTCGAGATCGGTCGGGGCACCCCCGGTGACGGCGGTGTGAGTGAAGGGGCACTTGGCTTCGGCGGATATGTCGGTGCTCATTTGTGAATCTAAAACGGTGCAAGTTTGGTTTCAATGATACGCACGAGATCGGACGAAAAATTGCGCAGGATGGGGTGTCACTGATCTGCGCCGGCCGTGCAGATGGGCGAGACGGCTCGCCACCAGCGGTGGCGATGATGTAAATTTCGTCTGGCACCTGATCGATTCATGAGCACGAAAGAAAAATGCCCGGAATACTGCCGTGCGGGGGCCGGCGGGATAGACTCGCCGCAGGCGAGCCTGGAGGGTTCGGGTGCTAGGGAGCGACCGAATCAATTTGTCGCCCAGGCGCGGATTGCTGACGCACATCGCGGCGACGGAAAGCGTTTGGTTGTGGTGCGCTCGTTTCTCAGGTAAATGGTTCAAAAATCCGGCAATGTCATAGCCAGGCCTTCGGTCGCCTTCGACCTAAGGTTAGGCCTCTTGCTGACACGCCGGGTCGGGTAGGCCGGGTGCAGTGTTGCCGACGATGTTAGCGATCCGAGTGTCTGATATGTGAGCCATCGTTCAGGTGAGCAACGCTTCAAGCTCGGGTTCGGCAAGAGAGGACAATATCGGCCAAGAAAGGGGTAATCTTTGCCAAGAGATGGTTGGCCGATCACGCTTCCTCTCCCTCTTGTTCTTTCTTATGAAAGCGACATCCCTGCATTCACCAAACTGGTCGCAGTTGCAGCGCGGTTCTTTTCTAATTGCGCTCGGTCAGCGCTTGGCGTTGTCCTTATTTTTTTTAGGTGCGGCGCTGCTGGCGCAACCGTGTGCCGCTACTCCCTTTCAATGGGAGTATACCGGTAGCCTCAATATTGGCCGCCGTTATCAATCCGGCATCGCGACCCAATTGCTGAATGGCAAGGTCCTTGTGGAAGCGGGAACCGTGGAGGGCGACGCGGGATTAATTGATTCACCAAGTGCGGAGTTGTATGACCCGTCGACAGGCACCTGGACTCTCACTGGTAACCTCAACAGAAGACGCTTCCTCCACACAGCGACCCTCTTACCTGATGGCAAGGTACTGGTTGCGGCAGGAGCTGATATCGATGGAGGCGGCTACTTTCCCATAGCGAGCGCGGAACTGTATGATCCGGCCACCGGAACTTGGACTCTCACCCGCCCCCTCAATAACCGTCGCTTCTCGCACACGGCGACGTTGCTGCCCAATGGCAAGGTACTGGTTGTAGGGGGCTCTAACAATGTCGGCCTCACCAGCGCGGAGCTCTACGATCCAGCGAGCGGGACATGGCGTGATACTGGCAGCCTCAACAATGGGCACTCGAACCACACGGCGACATTGCTACCCAACGGGATGGTGTTGGTGGCAGGAGGGCTGGACAGTACTAACCACATTTCCGCCAACGCTGACGTTTACAATCCGGCGACGGGAACTTGGACCGTCACCGGTAGCCTCAATACGGCTCGTACCGACCACACGGCGACGTTGTTGCCGAATGGAAAGGTGCTGGTGGCCGGCGGGGCGATCTTTTTAGCAAGCGCAGAACTATACGATCCGGCGACTGGGATGTGGACGGCGACCGGCAGCATGGCCACTGCACGCGAGGACGATACGGCGACGTTGCTGCCGAACGGGCAGGTGCTGGTGGTCGCGGGAAATTCTCCCGCAGGAACGGTTAACAGTGCGGAAATCTACGACCCGACGAGTGGGAGTTGGGCCGCCACCGGCAGCCTCAATACTGCTCGTAGAGAGCATGCAGCGATCCTGCTCTCTAACGGGATGGTGCTGGTGGCGGGGGGCGCTGATGGCAGTGGCTTCCCTTTGGCGAGCGCGGAACTTTATGATCCCGGAATTGTAGGCGCGACACACGTCGATGGCCGCGGCACCCTCGACAATCAGGGGAATGAAGTCACGTTCAAGTTTCGCGCGAGTCAGGTCGATGACGGCAGCAAACTTGGGCCATTTACATTTTGCGATCCCGCTGCCGGTGTCTGCATAAAAAAAGGCATAATTCGGAGTCTCTCCATCCCGAGCAACACGGCCGACTTCAGCGGCTCGGGTCGTTTGGAAGACGAGACTAAAGTCAGGTTCACCGTGAGTGTGACTGACAATGGCTCGCCCGGGAGATCGGACACCATTTCGATCAGTCTTGATAACGGTTATTCCGTCACCGGAACCCTGACCAGTGGTGACATCCGAATCTACTGAAGAAACTCAGTGAGTAGCCAGCGCGGATTCGTCCCGCTCGCCGATGCAAACACATGAACGCTATGGGCACGCGCTGGCGTCCATGCGAGAACGCCCGACGGTCTGCCGGATCGGCAGCCTTTTATCGACAATCTGGACGATGAGCCCGAATTCATCGCACGAGTCGATCGACAATAGTTCTGGCCCCAGGACAGGCCCCGTGTATTGCAAAATCGCACCTCCCGGCACCTCCATTTATCTCACAACGTAGTGGCCGTGGACCCAGACCCTTTGACCGTTGCGCCGTGCCCAGTGGCCCGGGCGCCAGACGTAATAGGAACGACCAACGTAATAGCCAGGGCCCCGAGTATAGTATGGCCGATCTCCAATCTCGACCGTAACAGAGCCTGGATAGGCGCCATAACCAGGGCCGTACGGACCATAGCCCGCGTAACCAGGGCCGTACGGACCATAGCCCGCGTAACCGGGGCCGTACGCAGGATTATTGTAATAATCGGTGCATCCGCTTGCACCGAAGGCGACAGAAAGCAGAAGGAGCAGGCGAGCCAGCCATTTCTGTTTCGTTCCAGTCTTCGCGGCGACAGTCTTCGCCTTCGCGTGATCAATAATCGTTGTTTCCATATTTGTCTTTCTTCGTGAGCATTAAGCACCACACCGAGGGGTGAATCCCTTACCTTGTCGCAAAAAGCCCTTCTCCTTCATTAACAGACTGTGGTCATACTGTCCACATTCAAAGAAAAACTGCGGAGGAAATAATCATGTTTCACCTAATTTGGTACATTCTTGTAGGTTTAGTCGCAGGCGTGATCGCGAAATCGGCGATGCGCGCACACGTGACCACTTTCTGGACGATCGTGCTTGGTATCGTCGGATCGATCATCGGCGGAGGAGTTACCCACATCTTTTCGCGTCCGACGAACGAACGATATTACCCTGCCGGTCTAATTTTCTCCACACTCGGTGCGATTTTGGTCCTCTTCTTCTGCATCAAGCTGAAGATCCATTTCCCGCGCGTCTGATACCGTGCTGTTCTAATCACTCAAGGCAAATCGCTTCTCGCAAATTCAAGGTTCGACTGTGCTAAAATAGTCCAGCTTTCCGGCCGCCTCGCGAATTACCTACCGCGCACCCATCCATTTCTTCGTCGTACCGAGTGGTGCGGCCGTCCTCGTCGCGCACTCGTAATTCATTCTTTTGTAGATTCGTTAGGCCGCCTGCGGGAGCGAGTAGGACTGTCCGTTTGCTCCAACAAGAAACGCCGAGCCTTTGCCAAGAACCGCCCGGCGCCAGTATGACGCCAAACTATCTTCCCCCTATGAAACTCTATCTCAGATTCATGGCAGTCGCCATGACTGCGCTTCTTACAATCTGCGGAGCCAAAGCTCAAAGCGTCACCTTTGACTTCGACAACGCATCCCAATACGCCCCCTTGCCTATCGACCTTACGGTTGGCGGCATCACCGGTCATTTCAGCTCCGGTTCGTCTTTTTACAATTATTCCATTCAACGAGCCGATGTGCTCGGTTTCACTCCGCAAGGTTTTGCCGGGCTCTGTATTTTTCCGAGCACGATCTATCAGTCAGATCTGCTGGTTTCTTTCGATACCCAGCTAACGGCTGCTTCCATTCTTTACGCGCCGGAAGAATACGCCACTGACTCTTCCTGCACGATGAGAATGACCGCCTATCTGGGGACGATTTTCGTCGGGACGGCGACTTACCAGATCCCGATCCCCGGCACCTGGCCGAGCGGAACTCTGGCCTACAGTGGGACCGAGCCGTTTGACAACATCGTGATTCACTACGACGCGCCTCCCCCAACCGGCGGCGATTACGGTCCGATCTTCATGGCCGACAACCTCATCGTCACACCGACGGCCGGTTCCGGTCTGTCCTCAGTGGTTTCGCAAGTCAGCCAGGGCAGCGCGGGGACTTTTTCCATCCCAATGCCGCTCACCGGGTCCTCCGGAGTGGAAGACCGCTGGGGCGGATCCAGGGGCAACTACACTATTGTGTTTACTTACACTGCCAGTCCGGTCGGGGCGACGGCCAGTGTGATGGCTCATGATCCGCCGACCGCTACGGGGGCGATCAGCAACGTTATGGTCAGCGGCAACGATTTGATCGTAAGCCTGACAAATGTCTCGGATCAACAGGTGCTGACTCTCATGGCCAGCGGCGGGAGCGTCAGTCCGGCGACCGTTCCAATCGGATTTCTCCTTGGAGATGTGGATGGCGACCGTTTAGTCGAAAAGACTGACGGAAGGGCGGTGCGGGCCCAAATCGGCCAACCGGTGACAGAAACCAACTTCCGAACAGATGTGACCACCAACGGATTGATCACCAACCAGGATGCCCGAAGGGTGAAGAACCAGCTGGGGGCGTCTCTTCCCTAACGAATGGAGAACGCATGCCCCTCGAAGGCCCTGATCAACTGCACCTCCGCGCTGCGGCGGGCTACATCGAGCTTGAAATGTTTGACCCTGGTCGCACCTGACATGGCAAAGATACGAGCGCTCTCTCCCAAAAAATGATAAGCAGCGCGTTCAGAGACGGGGATGCCTTGGAAAGAAAACCGACTCACCAAGACAGAAAGTAAAACCTCTATGAAAACAGCATGCACTTCTCGATTAGCCTTCCTCAATCCCCGCGGTTTAACCGGCTTTGCTCTTTACGCGGCTGGCCTCGTTTTGGCCTTCGGCATCATGAACAGCGCGGCCGCGGAAGACAATGCCGCGGCAGAGCTGAATCAATCAGTGCCGGCGCAGACGCCTAGTAAGTGGAGAATCACCGGCAGCATGGCCGATGCACGCTACTCGCACACGGCGACGTTGCTGCCGAACCGGCAGGTGCTGGTGGCCGGCGGAGACAGCACCACTGGCGTTTTAGCAAGCGCGGAATTGTACGATCCGGCGACTGGGGTGTGGACGCCGACCGGCAGCATGGCCAATGCACGCATCTATCACACGATGACGTTACTACCGAACCAGCAGGTGCTGGTGGCCGGCGGCCTCAGCGGCGCTTTGCTCTTGCAAAGCGCGGAACTATACGATCCCCCGACTGGGATGTGGACAGCGACCGGCAGCATGACCACTTTTCGCGAACAACACACGGCGACGTTGCTGCCGAATGGGCAGGTGCTGGTGGCTGGCGGCTGGTACGGTTACTACCGAGCAAGTGCGGAACTATACGATCCGGCGACTGGGGTGTGGACGGCGACCGGCAGCATGTCCACTGGACGCGGCTCCCACACGGCGACGTTGCTGTCCTCAGGCAAGGTGCTGGTGGCCGGCGGCGTCGGAACCGGTGGCTACTTAGCAAGCGCGGAACTATACGATCCGGCGAGCGGGAGCTGGATGGCCACCGCCAGTCTTAGGCCCGGGCGCTATTGGCATACGGCGACGTTGCTGCGTAACGGAAGGGTACTTGTTTCGGGAGGAGCCTCCCGTAACGGCGTCCTTGTGCTTGCCGAGGCGGACCTCTACAGATCGGCGCCTGAAGCGCTCGACACTCAATAGCACGGCATCGAGTTTTGCCAACAACAGCCGATTAGATTGGAGAACTACGGAACCGTTTCCACAACAAGAACTGAATCAACGAGACAGAAAGAAAGAACCGCTATGAAAGCACAATCCACTTCTCGGTTAACCTTCCTCAATCTAAGCGTGTTAATCGGATTTGCTCTTTACGCGGCTGGCCTCGTTTTAGCGTTCGCCGCCATGAGCAGCGTGGCCGCGGGAGACAACGCTTACGCGGAGCTGAGTCAATCGGTACCGGCGCAGGTGCCCGGTAGGTGGAAAGTCACCGGCGACCTCGTGACTGCACGCGGCAGCCACACGGCGACGTTGCTGCCGGGTGGAAAGGTGCTGGTGGCTGGTGGTTACGGCGTCTCTGGCCCCTTAGCAAGCGCGGAACTATACGATCCAGCGACTGGTGTGTGGACGGAGACCGGCGACCTCGCCACTGCACGGTACTACCACACGGCGACGTTGCTGCCGAACAGGCAGGTGCTGGTGGTCGGCGGCGCGAACATCACTGGCTCGTTAGCAAGCGCTGAACTATACGACCCGGCGACTGGTGTGTGGACGGAGACCGGCGACCTCGCCACTGCACGGTACTACCACACGGCGACGTTGCTGCCGAACGGGCAGGTGCTGGTGGCAGGCGGCGGCAACGGCAACGGCGACGTCTTAGCAAGCGCGGAACTATACGATCCGGCGACTGGTGTGTGGACGGAGACCGGCGACCTCGCCACTGCACGCTACTCACACACGGCGACGTTGCTGCCGAACGGGCAGGTGCTGGTGGCCGGAGGCGATATCAACGACTCACCCACCGGCACCTTAGCAAGCGCGGAACTATACGATCCGGCGACTGGTGTGTGGACGGAGACCGGCAGTATGGCCCAAGCACGCCAGTTCCACACGGCGACGTTGCTGCCGAACGGGCAAGTGCTGGTGGCGGGCGGTTACAACCGTGCCCATGCCACCTTAGCAAGCGCGGAACTATACGATCCGGCGACGGGGATGTGGACGACGACCGGCAGCATTGCCAGTCACCGCTTCGGACACACGGCGACGTTGCTGCCGAACGGGCAGGTGCTGGTGGCCGGCGGTTACAACACCCTGAACAACCGTTTCTTCGCACGCGCGGAACTCTACAATCCGACGACTGGGATGTGGACGCCGACCGGCAGCATGGCTACTGGATGCTACTTACACACGGCGACCTTGCTGGGTAACGGCAAGGTACTTGTCTCAGGAGGAGACACCGCTGACAGCTTCCTTGCGCGCGCGGAACTCTACAAATCGGCGCCAGAAGCGCTCGACATTCAATAGCGCGGCATCGATCAGCGGCAAGTTCGTTCTGCGGGAGTGAAAGATCGCCGCCCCTGTAGGTGCGCGCCGGCATGAGTGCCCGGCGGCCCAAAGTACGGTGGGATCACTAGACATCACTGGCATGGAATTACTGGGAAATCATTGCTGACAATCTTTCAAGAAAGCGGATTGCCGTTTCGGCCGTGGATTCTCAGGGACGAACAACCTGGATTGCTGACGCACATCGCGGCGAGGGAAAGCGTTTGGTTGTGGCGCGCTCGTTTCTCAGGTAAATGGTTCAAAAATCCGGCTATGTCATAGCCAGGCCTTCGGTCGCCTTCGACTCAAGGTTAGGCCTCTTGCTGCCACGCCGGATCGGGTAGGCCGTGTGCAGTTTTGCCGACGATGTTAGCGATCCGAGTGTCTGATATGTGAGCCATCGCTCCGGTGGGCAACGCTTCAAGCTCGGATTCGGCAAGAGAGGACAATATCGGGCAAGAAAGGGGCAATCTTTGCCAAGAGATGGTTGGCCGATCACGCTTCCTCTCCCTCTTGTTCTTTATTATGAAAGCGACATCCCTAGATTCAGCAAACTGGTCGCAGTTTTGGTGCGGTTCTTTTCTGATTGTGCTCGGCCAGCGCCTGGCGTTGCTCGTGTTTTTCTTAGGTGCGGCGTTGCTCGTGCAACCGTGTCCCGCTACTCCCTTTCAATGGGAGGATACCGGCAGTCTCAATATTGCCCGCCGTTATCAATCCGGCATCGCGATCCAATTGCTGAATGGCAAGGTCCTTGTCGAAGGGGGGGGTATCTTGGAGGGCGACAGAGGAATTGATACACCAACTGCGGAGTTGTATGACCCGTCGACCGGCACTTGGACTCCCACTGGTAGCCTCAACAACAAACGCTTCCTCCACACCGCGACCCTGTTACCTGATGGCAAGGTACTGGTGGCGGCAGGAGCTGATATCAGCGGCGGCTTCTACTTTGCGATAGCGAGCGCGGAACTGTATGATCCGGCGACCGGAACTTGGACTGTCACTGACAGCCTCAATACGGCTCGCTTCAGCCTTACGGCGACATTGCTGCCCAATGGCAAGGTGCTGGCTGTAGGGGGCGCTAACGACGTCGGCCTTAATAGCGCGGAGCTCTACGATCCAGCGAGCGGGATATGGCGTAATACCGCCAGCCTGAACAATGGGCACTCATTCCACACGGCGACCTTGCTGCCCAACGGGATGGTGTTGGTGGCGGCTGGACAGGATAGTACCAACCACGCCTCTGCCAACGCGGAACTGTATGATCCGGCGACCGGAACTTGGACCGTCACCGGCAGCCTCAATACGGCTCGCTACAGCCATACGGCGACGTTGCTGCCCGACGGGAAGGTGCTGATTGTAGCTGGACGTACGGGCTCCAACTTCGGAGATCCAAGCGCGGAACTGTATGACCCCGCGACCGGAACTTGGACTGTCACGGGCAGCCTCAACACCGGACGCTATTTGCACACCGCGACCTTGCTGCCCAACGGGACGGTGTTGGTGGCGGCGGGGTTTTCTCCCACAGGACCGGTTAGCAGCGCGGAAATCTACGACCCGGCGAGTGGGAGTTGGAGCGCCACGGGGAGTCTCAACACTGCACGCTCTGAGCACACAGCGGCCCTGCTCTCTAACGGTCTGGTGTTGGTCGCAGGCGGCGCTACTCTCAGTGGCTCACCTTTGGCGAGCGCGGAACTGTATGGTCCGGGAAGCGGGACCCCTGATCTGGTGAGCGCGGCTTCGCGCCTGACCCACCGGACCGTCGGCTCGTTCGACATCGACATGCCGCTGAGCGGCACCTCGGGCGTGGAAGATCGCGATGGCTCTGGCAGCTTCCTGGCTGTCTTTACCTTCGACGCGCCAGTGACCTCAGGTAATGCTCAGGTCGTGGGCGGCACTGCCACAGCCGGCACACCGACCTTCAGCGGTAACGAAATGCGGGTCCCACTCAGCAACGTGGCCGACCTACAGGTCGTGACCATCGAGATCTCGGGTGTGAACGAGGGCGACGCGACGTCGGATGTGCCGTTCGGCTTCCTCATCGGCGACGTGGACGGTAATCGTATGGTTGCAAAAGCCGACGATAACATTTTCAGGGCCGACAAGCATCAAGTGGTTACTGGCTCCAACTTCCGCGACGACATCAATCTGAGCGGGGTGGTGGACAGGCCCGACCACCTCGAGGTCAAGGCCCACGCACACGACAGCCTCCCGTAAGCGGGGTGCTTTGGAAAGAAAACTGACTCACCAAGACGGAAAGAAAAGAACCTCATGAAAACAGAATACACTTCTCGATTAGGCTTCCTCAATCTCCGCCTCTTAATCGGCTTTGCTCTTTACGCGGCTGGCCTCGTTTTAGCCTTGGCCCCCATGAGCAGCGCGGCCGCGGGAGACAACGCTGTCGTGGAGCTCAGTCAATCGGCACCGGCGCAGCGCCCGGTAGGTGGAGAGTCACCGGCGACCTCGTCACTGCACGCGCCTAACACACGGCGACGTTACTACCGAATCGGCAGGTGCTGGTGGCCGGCGGCGCCAACTTTGGCACCTTAGCAAGCGCGGAACTATACGATCCGGCGACCCGGACGTGGACGGCGACCGGCAGCATGGCCACTGCACGCTGCCAACACACGGCGACGTTGCTGCCGAATGGCCAGGTGCTGGTGGCCGGCGGCAATGGAAACGGTAACATCGTAGCAAGCGCGGAACTATACGATCCGGCGACTGGGATGTGGACGGCGACCGGCAGCATGACCACTGCACGCTACTCGCACACGGCGACGTTGCTGCCGAATGGGCAGGTGCTGGTGGCCGGCGGCGAGGACAACAGCATTAACATCTTAGCAAGCGCGGAACTATACGATCCGGCGACTGGAGTGTGGACGGCGACCGGCAGCATGGCCACTGAACGCGCCTATCACACGGCGACGTTGCTGCCGAATGGGCAGGTGCTGGTGGCCGGCGGGTACGAACTTCAGCTGGCGTGACTCCTGGCAAGCGCGGAACTATACGATCCGGCGACTGGGATGTGGACGGCGACCGGCAGCATGACCACTGCACGCGAACTGGCACACGGCGACGTTGCTGCCCAACGGGCAGGTACTGGTGGCGGGTGGTTTGGCGTGCACCACTGGTAACTGCTTAGCAAGTGCAGAACTATACGATCCGGCGACTGGGTGTGGACGGCGACCGGCAGCATGGCCACTGCACGCTACGTATCACACGGCGACGTTGCTGCCCAACGGGCAGGTGCTGGTGGCCGGCGGTCAGGCGGCTTCGACATCTTCGCAAGCTGCCGAACTATACGATCCGGCGACCGGGATGTGGACGGCGACCGCCAGCCTTAGGTCTCCATGTGCGTTGTCTGCATACTGCGACGTTGCTGCCGTAATGGGCTTGTGCTTGTCTCAGGAGGAGAGTCCTGGCGGAACGCTCTTGCGCGCGCGCAACTCTACAAATCGGCGCCAGAAGCGCTCGACATTCAATAGCGCGGCGTTGGTCAAAGGGTAAGTTCGTCGGTCGGGAGTGTCTGTCCTTACTTTTGACACAAAGGAGGCAACGTCCGTCGGTCCGCGGTCTACTCGCCGATGATCTTTACCAGCGCGCGCTTGCGACGACGGCCGTCGAATTCGCCGTAGAAGATTTGTTCCCACGGGCCGAGATCGAGTTTGCCTTTGGTAATGGCGACGACGACTTCGCGGCCCATGATCTGGCGCTTGAGGTGTGCGTCGGCATTATCCTCCCCGGTGCGATTGTGCCGGTAGGCATTGGTCGGCGCGTGCGGCGCCAGTTTTTCCAGCCAGACTTCGTAGTCGTGATGAAGCCCGCTCTCGTCGTCGTTGATGAAGACCGACGCGGTGATGTGCATGGCATTGACCAGACATAGGCCTTCGCGAACGCCGCTTTGGTCCACGAGTTCCTCAATCTTTGACGTGATGTTGATGAACCCGCGTCGGTCGGGAACCTCAAACCAGAGATATTCAGTGAGCGATTTCATGCTCTCGATTCTGCCATATCTTTGAAGAAAGCAGGAACGCAGGAAGCTAATTAGATGATCTTCCGCCGGGAGAAAGCCGGAGCGGAGGAATTGAGGTGATCGGTTTCCTGCGTTGCTTAGAGATCTTAGTAGTGCGCGCCGACGTACTCCCACATCTGGTGGTGCCAGTAGGGCCATTCGTGCCCGCCCTTCGGACCCCAGTCGTCCAGATGATGGGCAATGCCGCGGTTCGCCAGGATCCCAGACATGTAGTAGGTCGGCCCGCTGTTCTCCCACGGGCCGCAGCCGGTCGCGAGCCGGATGTCGCAACTCCCGTACTGGTGCAGGAACCAGGGGTCACTCATGTTGGCCATGTAGTCGACCGGGTTATTGAAATAGAAGTTGTCGTCGTACATCCCGTCCATCGAGTCCCGCATGTCGTAGACGCCCGAGAGCGCGTAGCAGCGTTTCACGTGATCGGGATGCTTGAAGAGGGTGTTGGCCGCGTGAAAGGCGCCGAGCGACGCTCCCAGGGTGGTAATCGGGATGCCGGGCGTCTGGCACATGGAGTCGATGAACGGGAAGACTTCGCTCGCCACGTAGTCATCGTACTGCGCCTGCATCCAACTCCGATGGAAGGGATGCGCGCCCTTGTTTTGGAACGAATCGTTGTTCACGCCGTTGATCGAGAAGAAGCGGATTCGCCCCTCTTCCAGGTACGGTCCGAGGGTGCGGATCATGCCCTGACCTTCCTGCTCCCATTCGTCGCCGCCGCTCGTTGGGAAGGCGAGGATGGGCAGACCGTAATGGCCATAAACCGCGACGCCCATGTCGCGGTTGAGACGGTGAGAGTACCAGCGGTGATATTCGCGATGCATGGATTTGGAGAATAGCGGGCTGACGGTGGGGCTCAAGCCCCGTTTAACCATCGCGTTCGCCGCGCGCTCTCTCGGTCGGAACAAGGATGGCTGGGTCAGCCTGATTCCGTTGCACTAATCGAAGTCTTAGCGGCCGGGGGATCGACGAACTTACCGCAGCAAATACTCCGGGAAATGCGCCTTCTGTTCCCGGAGGAGAATGCGCTGCTGCCGCCGCCGTAAGGCCGCGCCCGGTCTCGCCGGATCCCAGCGTTTCGGGTTCGGCAGCACGGCCGCCAGTAAGGCTGATTGCTCCCGCGTGAGACCCCGCGCACTGACGCCGAAATAATGCCGCGCCGCGGCTTCCACCCCGTAGATCCCGCGTCCCATCTCGATCACGTTCGCATACAGCTCGAGGATGCGTCGCTTCGGGAGCAACGCCTCCATCCAGATGGTGTAGTAGGATTCCAAACCTTTCCTGATCCAGGAGCGCCCCTGCCAAAGAAAGATCGAGCGGGCGCACTGATTCGTGATCGTGGAAGCGCCCCGCACCGGTTTCCCTGTCCGTTTCGCTTTTTGCAGCGCGAGGTCCATCTCATTCCAGTCGAAGCCATCGTGCTGGAAGAAACGCTGATCCTCAGAAATCCAGAGATGTTTCAGGAACATCTCGGGCATTTCCGGCAGATCGATCCAGCGATAGCGGAGCGGCGCCATCGGTTCGCGCGAAAAGACCGCGCCTCCCTGCTCGAGCAACATCGGCAGCGTCCGCGGCGGGTTGATAAATCGAACCGCCGCCACCTGCAGCGCCGGGATGAGGAGCAGAACGGCGAGCGAAATCAGGAGCCTTTTCCAGCGACGGGCCGTTCGCGGTTTCTTTGCTCCCGGCAATTTTTTGGTTCTTGCCATTCGTCGCGGTTGTTATGCGCGGTCGCCGGCGTTGACAACATTCTTCCGTTGCCGTCAGTGTTTCCAAGCGGCTCGAACGCGACGAGATTATTTACCTTTGGGCGGGTAGAGGTGCTGTCGGAGCGGACAGGAGACGAGGCCGGAAAGGAGAAAGGAAAAAATTATGGCACGAGTGATTCGTTTTCATCAGACCGGGGGACCGGAAGTCTTGCGCATCGACGAGGTGGACGTGCCGGCGCCGAAGAAGGGCGAGGTGCGGATCGCGGTCAAGGCGCTGGGCTTGAACCGGGCCGAGGCGATGTTTCGCGCCGGGCAATACCTGGAGCAGCCGAAGTGTCCCGCCCGCCTTGGCTATGAGGCATCGGGCACGGTCGAGTCGTTAGGCGAGGGAGTGGAAGGACTGGAGGTCGGCGACGCGGTCAGCACGATCCCGGGATTTTCCATGAATGATTACGGGGTTTACGGCGAGCTGGCGCTGGTGCCGGCGCGGGTGGTGGCGAAGCATCCGGCTTCGCTCACCTGGGAAGAAGCCGCGGCGATCTGGATGCAATTCGCCACGGCCCATGGCGCGCTGGTCGAGATCGGCAAACTAAAAAAGCGCGACACGGTTTTGATCCCGGCGGCCTCCAGCAGCGTGGGCCTGGCCGCGATCCAGATTGCCAACCAGATCGGGGCAAAACCGATCGCCTTGACGCGGACGAGCGAGAAACGCCAGGCCCTGCTTGAGGCTGGCGCGGCGCATGTCATCGCGACGGAAGAGGAAGACCTGGTCGCGGAAGTGATGAAGATCACGCGCAAAAAAGGCGCGCGGATCGTGTTCGATCCGGTAGGAGGGCCGACGCTGGCGAAGCTGGCCGCGGCGACCCGGGAAGGCGGAATCATTTTTCAATATGGCGCGCTCAGCAGCGAGCCGACGCCGTTGCCCTTGATGGATGTGCTCAGCAAATCGCTGACTGTGCGCGGCTACCTGCTCTTCGAGATCACAGGCAACCCGCGGAAGCTCGAAAAAGCGAAGCGGTTCATCATCGACGGCTTGGCCGCGGGGGAGTTAAAGCCGATTATCGCCAGGACGTTCTCCGGTCTCGAGCAGATGGTGGAGGCGCACCGTTACATGGAGAGCAATCAGCAGATTGGCAAAATCGTGGTCACGGTCTAAGCATGCGTCAGCCGCCGGGTTGAATGCCTCGAGATCCACGCCGAGTAAAAGACTGACGCCGTCGAGCAATTTGAAGCGGAATTCCGGTGACGAGTGCTACTTCATGAAATCCCGGACGATCTTCGCAATCTGATCTGCCGCCGTGTCCAATCCGAAATGCCCGGCGTCGAGAACGTGCACTTCCGCATTCGGCACGTCCTTGCGGTAGCGTTCCGGCTCTCCGGAATCGAAAGAGAGATCGTACCTGCCCCAGATCACCAACAGGCGCGGACGCTTCTCGCGCATCCAGGCCTGCCATTTCGGGTACGCGTCAACGTTTGTCCGATAGTCGTAGAACAGATCGCTTTGGATTTCCGCCTGGCCCGGCTGATTGAGAAAATAATACTCATCGGTCCAAAGATCCGGGTCATAGCGATCCACATTTGGATCGTTCCCGACGTGCCGGGTTCGCGTCGTCTGCAGCGAAAGCAGATTTGTGCGCAGCGCATCTTCGTGGGCGGCGCGATCTCTCCAGAACTCGCGTCGCGTCTTCCAATTCGCACCGAGACCTTCGTCATGCCCAGCCGCGTCTTGAACGATGAGCGCGTCGACGCGCTCCGGGTGCGCCAGCGCCATGCGGAAACCGACCGGGCCGCCGTAATCGTGCATGTAAAGTGTGTAACGCGAGAGCCCGAGCGCCTCGGTAAAGTGATTCATGATCTCGGCGATGTGATCGAACGTGTAGGCAAATTTCTTCGGGTCCGGCCAATCGCTGTGTCCAAAGCCCGGGTAATCGGGCGCGACCAGGTGGAACCGATCGGCCAGCCTCGCGAAGAGCGGCTCGAATTGCCGCGAAGAAGTTGGAAGACCGTGCAGCAAGAGAAGAGTCGGCGCGTCTTTCGGGCCGGCCTCCCGGTAAAAGATCGACAATCCATCGATCTGTTCCGTGCGATAAAAAGTCGGGTATCTCATGACGGGTTCCTTTCCATTAACCTGGGCAAGCGCGAGCAATGCAAACGAACACGCCAGCACCAAAATTCGCGCAGCCACAGTTCGTTGCATCATCGGGCCTTCTTACTCGCAGGCAATTGGATTGTCGACCAGCGCTGCGGTGATGCCCCCCATCGCAACGCACTGATGATCTCTACGGACGCTCATCCCGGAAGTACCGATCACCTCAGTAGCTTGCTGGCGAGCCAGTAATCGCCACTGAACTTTCCCGGACCGGAGCAGATCAGCCAGATAAAGAAGAGCACGTACAGGACTTCCGGAAGGTAGAGCACATCGTCAAGCCAGCTAAGTGGCGAAAGCCCTTTAGGCAGGGTGGAAAGCGCGCTAGTCAGGGTGGCCACAATCATATCGATCAATAAAACCACGCAGGCCGGGCGCGAAAGAAACCCCACGGCCACCAAGGATCCGCCAAGGAACTCGACACCCGACACGAAATAAGTCATCAGGTGGGGAAACGGGACTTTGGCCCTAACGAGCGTTTCGGACATAGTTTGCCTGCTGTCGGCAACAAACAACTTCCTGGCCCCGGAGATGGCGAAGAACAGCCCGAGCGAAAGGCGCACCAGGAAGATGGCATATTGCTCCAAATCACTGCTACCGAGCAGGGCAAACTGGACCAACTGTTTCCAATTCATCTCTTGTCCCTCCATCGAAAAGGAAGTGCTCTAAGGTTACCTATCTCACACTGAGTTCTCCGGTAATTGATCCGCCACTTTCCTGAGCGATCGCATTTGTATTGATCGACGGCAGCTAGTGCAGCATCGATTCCCAATCGGCCGGAACCCTCCCCGCCGGTCCAGGTGTTGGTTGATCCATCCGGATGCGAATGCGGCGGAAGCAGCTCCACACCCTTCACCATCCCCTGTTTCTCGTAATCGAAGAACCAATCCTCACCCGGCTCGAAGCTGGCAATGATCGGATGCCCTGTGGCCGCCGCATGCTTGGACGCATGCTGGCCCGGAGAACTGTCGCAACAACCGATATGCCCACACATCGCGCATCGACGGAGATGAAACCACCAACTTTGCGGTGACGCTAGGCATTCGACACACCCATCGCCACTTGGTTTCGAAGCCGGATTAAGTCCGCGGCGATCTTTTTTCATTTAATCTCCCAGTATCAACCGTAGGTGAGGTCGGTGCTCTGTCCTACCTCGATAATGTAACCGTCAGGATCGCGGATGTAGCAGCGCGTCTCGCCGTACTTGGGGATCGGCTCGGTGATGAACTCGGCTCCTCGACTTTTCCATAATTCGTAGCACGCTTGGATATCCGCGACGCGGATATTCATAAAGCTGTTGATGTGATTCGGGTCGGGGACGCTGAGCGTTACCGTCGGCTTGTCAGGGGTCGGCCCGCCTCCTACGTTCAAAATCATCCAGATATTTGCGAGCTGAAGGTACCCTGGCGCGTTGCCGTCACCCAGGCTCAGAATGCGAGCGCCGAAGACTTTTTCGTAGTAGCGAGCCGATCGGTTGATGTCGGCGACGATGAGAAAATGCGCGATGCTGATCCCCTCCCGCGGGGGCATCTCGTAGCTCTTCTGTTCGATTTGCACGCTGTTCGCTGACGAATCCAATTTCGATCCCGTCATGAATTTGATAAGCGCCTGAGCTGCCGAGGTCGATGAGGCAGGATTCTGGCCAGTAATGAGCCGGCCATCGACGATGGAAAACGGCTGCCAGTTCGCCTTCTTTTCAAAGATGGCACCGAGCCGCAGCAGTTCATCTTCGACCAGGAACGGCACAACCTTCGTCAGTTGCATCTCCTCTTCCTCGCCGTTCGTGAAACCGGCCACGTGTTTTCCTTTCACCAGCGGAGCGCCCTGGTAGGTCACGTGGCGGAGCACACCAGGCGAGTGGCAGACCAGTGCGATCGGCTTGCCGGAGTTATAAAACGATTCGAGTAGAGCAATGGAAACGGGGTCTTCGGCCAGATCCCACATCGGGCCGTGTCCACCTGGGATAAAATACGGTGTCGAAATCTTCCGACTTCACGCTCGAAAGCTTTACCGTGTTAGCCAGAGCCTTTTGCGCGCTCGAATCCTTTTTAAACCGCGACATCGCCGGCGTCTGATTTTCCGGCAGATCACTCTTTGGATCGAGCGGTGGCTGGCCGCCTTTCGGAGAGGCCAGGGTCAGATCGACGCCGGCGTCTCTAAAAACAAAGTAAGGGGCTGCAAACTCTTCCAACCAGAAACCAGTTTTGCGGCCGGTGTTACCCAGTTGGTCATGCGAAGTTAATACCATCAGTATTTTCATTGTTTCCTCCAATTGTGCGAGCGACCCCGGAACGTGAATCCGTGGGCCGCGCCGCGTCTATTTCATAAATGTCCTAACGAGCGCCGCGATTTCGTCCGCTTCGGTATCGAGCGCGAAATGGCCGCCGTCGACGATGTGGATTTCGGCCTTGGGTACGTCGCGGCGATCAATCTGTTTCGTGCGATAAAAAGTCGGGTATTCCATGATGGTTCCTTTTCCATTAACCTGGGCAGGCGCGAGCAATGCAAACGAGGCCGCGAGCATCAAAATTCGCGCGGCCACAGCTCGTTGCATTATCGGGCCCCTGCTTAATTAGACGCTTCAAAGGAAAGCGTGAACTCCGGCGCCTTAACCGCGTCATCGGCCGGTCACCGTGGCGGCGAGGTCTTTGCCGGGCGACTTGCTTTGGCGTCTCTCATTTAGCGGTTGCATGCCTATCGCTCGATTTGGCCCACGTAGTATCCGAGTCGATTCTCGACATCCCCAGGCTTGTGGAAGCCGCGGGCCATTAGCGCCTTGATCGAATTCTGGGCGGCGGGCCGCCCGAGGGAAGCGATGCACGCATCCCACCCAGCGCCGAGTTCGACATCCGGCGGCAAGCTGGTGTTGACGAGGCGCTTGGTATCGGCGATCGCCCATTTGTCGAAGGCGGCGATCCGGGTTGCGAGCGCGTCTACGAACGCGTCTAGCTCGGCGTCTGGCAGGGCGCGATTAACGTAGCCGTAGGCCTCGGCCTGTTCTCCCCGGATATCTTCCGAGCTCAAGAGCACCTCAAGCGCGCGGTTTCGGCCGATGAGTTGGGGCAGCCGGGCCATGGGGCCGCCGCCGGGGACCATCCCCACGCCCACCTCCCATTGCGAGAGAATGGCCTTTTCGCGGCTGGCGAAACTCATGTCGCAGGCAAGCGTGATCTCACTACCGTTGCCGGTCGCCCGGCCGCGGATGAGGGCGATGGAGACGACTGGCAAGCGAGTCAGACGCACGAGAAAGTCAGGCCAAGGCGGCAAGCCGGTCGGACCAGCCGGCATTGCGGTCAGGTCCTCCAGCTTGGCCAGAAAATCGGAGTGATTCAGGAAGTAGTCGTCGACCGCGCTGTCGAAGACCACGACCTTGACGTGCTCGTCGGCCTCTAGAGCGCTGATGACCTCCTGGAACTGCCGGACCATTTCCGGCCCCATCACGTTGATCGGCGGGTTGTCGAACGTGACACGCCAATAGGCGGGCGACCGCCGGGTGAGGCGAATCTGTTCGGGTTTCGTAGACGCGTTTGCTGATGTCATTGGAGTCTCCTGTGTAACTGTTGCCATTGGGTTCTCCTTTGTGTTTGTTAGTCTTCGAAACTGGTTGATTGCCCTTAACGCTTTCTTGAGGTCTGGATTATTTGCTCGTCGCCTGGTGTTGGTCAATTACTACCGCGCCGGCCTTGCTGACAATCTCGTCCTGGGAATCCGTGCCTCCGGAAGAGCCGATTGCTCCGATAATCGCTCCCTGGTCGATCAGTGGAATGCCACCGCGAGACGCGATAACTCCATCGAACGCGAGCAGATAGTTGAGATGCATCAGATTGATGCCGTCCTCGAAGATCTTGGTTGGGCGACGGAAGGTCGCGGCCGCTCGCGCCTTGTGTTCGGCTATCTGACTTGCGGCAAGCATCGCGCCATCCATTCGTTGGAAGCCCGGGTAATCGGGCACGATCAGCTGAAAGCCATCGGCCAGCGGCGCGAACAGCGGCTCGAATTGCCGCGAAGAAGTTGGATAGACCGTGCAGCAAGAGAAGAGTCGGCGCGTCTTTCGGGCCGGCCTCTCGGTAAAAGATCGACAATCCATCAATCTGTTTCGTGCGATAAAGAGTCGGGTATTCCATGGCGGATTCCTTTCCATTAACCTGGGCGAGGGCGAGCAATTCAAACGAAGCCGTGAGCAGCAAAATTTGCGCTACAGACAGTTCGCTGCATGATCGGGCTCTTCTCAATTAGACACTTCGAAAATCACGTCCAGTACGACCGGCGTGCCAAGCGGAAGGCTCGCCACGCCATAGACCGAGCGGCAAGGGTTCTTGTTTTCTCCGAACACGTCCCGCAGCAAATCCGAAGCAGCGTCAGCGACTTTCGGCTGATCGCGGACGTCGCCCGAAGTCGCCACCGAGACGCCGAGCCGGACGATTCGCGTCACTTTGTCGAGTGATCCCAAATATTCTCGCGCGACCGCGAGGGCGTTGAGCGCCGCGAGCCGAGCGGCTTTGCGTCCGGCTTCGACATCGAGCTCGGCGCCGATGCGGCCGACGTATTTCGCCGCGCGTCCTTCCGTGGGAAGCATGCCGGTCAGGAAAAGGAGATTACCTGTCTGGACCGCTTCCGCGTAGGTGCCGAACGGTTGGGCGGGGCTGGGAGTTTGATGGCGAGTTCCTGCAGACGCTGCTCGGCGCCGGTCGAATTGGAATTTTCAGGTGTTACCATTTGCCGACGTGCGCACCACCATCCACGTGCAACACCTCCCCTGTGATTTGACGAGCTTCGGTCAGATAAACGACCGCACCGGCGATGTCTTCTACCGTCGTGACTGAGCCCATCGGCGAAGCACTTTTCAGCGAGTCCTTCGGAGCATCAGCGTGCAGCGGGGTGTCGACGACGCCCGGCGCGACGGCATTAAATCGAATGTGCTCTTTTGCGTATTCCAAAGCCAAACTTCTCACTACGGCGTTCAGGCCACCTTTAGTCATCATGGCCACGGAAGCCGGCGCGCCGGCAATTGGATTGTCGGCCAGCGCCGCAGAGATGGTCACGATGCTGCCGCCGTTCCTTTGCGTTTGCATCTGTTTAACCGCCAGCTGCGTGATGTAAACGAAACCCGCGAGGTTGGTCGAAACCAGCGCGCGAAAGTCGTCTGCCGTATATTCCGTGAACGGCTTTGCGATGAAGATGCCGGCGTTCGCGACGACGGCATCGAGTCGAGCCGAACTTCTCGAGCGCGACTTCGGCCACTTTCTGCGCCGTCTCAAATTGACCGATGTCGCCGTCGATCAAGGCGAGATGGTCGGAAGCTGAAAGCATTCCTTCGATTTCGTCGCGCTTCGCGCGGTCGCTACCACGTCGTAGCCGCGCGCGAGAAACGCCTGAACGATGCCCGCGCCGATACCTTGCGACGCTCCGGTCACGATTACTGTCTTCCCGTTTCTTTGCATAAACTTACGCAGCGATCTGAATGCTTTGAGCCTGGCCCAGAAGTCCTGATCACGCTGTCAGGGCGAGCCGCGAAGCCTTGGCTTCGCATTCGTATTTCGGGTGCGACAGGCTGGCCGCGCTTATTTTTTGTGTCGGACGATTTCGGGCGATCTTCATCGAACTTTCAATTCGCCTGAGGGAACGGGATTGCGCCTGCATTGGCCGCTTGGGTCGCGAGCGCCCGTCAGTCTACTCCCCGATAATCGCTGCTGGTGGGCGCTTTTTCGTCGTCGCCGCGATCGTTCATCGGACCTGAGCAATCACCTCCACCCGGTGCCACGGAACGCTTGACAGAGCGCCTCCGGATTGCCCAACCTCCGAGACATGAAAATTCCCCCCAGATGCGGAGCTGCACTTATCGGGTTGGCGGCAGGTATCTCCTTCGCCAGCGGTCTCGCGGCGAACGAGAAGGAATTCGCTCCCGCAAGTCCGGAGCCGGAGAGGCAAACTCCACACCTGTTGCTTGCGAATGTTTGGAACCCGTCGATTGATCCGACCGGCTGGTGGATGAGCGAGAAATATGATGGGCTGCGAGGCTATTGGGACGGCCGGAAGTTATGGACCCGGCAGGGAAATCTGATTCACGCCCCGGAATATTTTCTCGCCGAGTTACCGCGCGACGTCGCGCTGGACGGAGAGTTATGGATTGGTCACGGAAAGTTCGAGGAAACCATCAGCATCGTGCGTTCAGAGACGCCGGATGATCGCTGGAAAGGCGTCCGGTTTATGGTCTTCGATGCCCCGCGGGCCAAAGGCACCTTCGAAGAGCGAATGCAATTCTTGCGCGTGACCTTGCCAGAAACAAACCGCTTTGTCAGAGTTGTAACCCAACAACGCTGCCAGGGCGTGGACCAACTCCTGGCCGAGCGCGATCGTACCGTCCGGCTGGGCGGTGAAGGATTGATGTTGCGTCAGCCGGAGTCGGCCTACGAACCGGGACGGTCGCCCACCTTGCTCAAGGTCAAACCTTACGACGATGCGGAAGCGACTGTCATCGCGCACGAGGCGGGGAAGGGGAAATACGCGGGCAAGCTCGGGGCGCTCCGGGTGCGGACGGATGACGGCAGGGAGTTCTCCATCGGGAGTGGCTTGACCGACGCCGACCGGGCGTCGCCGCCGCCGGTAGGAACGGTCATCACCTATCGGTTCCGCGGACTAACTGCCAAAGGGCTGCCGCGGTTCCCCTCCTATTTTCGTGTGCGCCGGGACTAATCGACGAAACCACTCGACGGAGTACGGTGATAATGGAGTGTCCGCGAGTCTATGACGAACAAGACCACGAACATTTTCCGCATGATGGCGCTCGGGCTGAGTGTGGCGGGTGGACTGCTGGTCTGCGAGGTGATCCGCCCGTTCCATGATTTTTCAATCGACGGTCCGATTGCCCTTAGCTTTTGGGGAATCGGCACGGCGCTCGCATTAGTGTGCTTCGTTTTGCGAGCGCGATCGCTGGCGTTCAGCACTATCAGCCGGGTCGCCAATGTCGTGCCCTCGCTGGGAGCGCTCATCGTGTGGTGGCTGATGAGTCAGAGCAATTTTGCCTGGCGCTGACCGCGGAAGGCGCGGCTCGGGCTCCGATAATGATTGTGCTTTGCGGGCCAGAGGTTTCATTGAGCGGAAATGGAACGCCGCCTCGCTGCCATCCTTGCGGCCGACGTTGTTGGCTACAGCCGCCTGATGGGGCTCGATGAGGTCGGGACTTTGGCCGCCTTCAACGCGATCAAGACCGAACTGATCGATCCCGCCATCGCGCGGCACGATGGACGCACGGTTAAACTCACGGGCGATGGGATGCTGGCCGAGTTTGCCAGCGTGGTCAGCGCGGTGAACTGCGCGGTCGGGATGCAACGACAGTTGCGGGAACGGAACGAGAAGCTGGCGGCGGAGCGCCGGCTCGAGTTTCGCATGGGGGTGAACATTGGCGACGTCATCGTGGAGGGCGAAGATATTTTTGGCGACGGAGTGAATCTCGCCGCTCGCCTGGAAGGGATTGCTCCGCCGGGCGGCATCATCATCTCGCGCTCGGCGCGCGAACAAGTCGGCAACCGTCTCGACTTTCTCTTCGAGGACATGGGCGAGCAGGAACTCAAGAACATCGCCAGACCGGTTCGCGTTTACCAGGTTTCGCTGGCTGAAAGTGGACTAACGACCAAAACACCGGCCGCAAAGGAACGGCCCTCGATTGCCGTCCTGCCTTTCAGTAACATGAGCGGCGATCCAGAGCAGGAGTATTTCAGTGATGGGATCACGGAAGACCTGATCACCGATCTATCCAAGGTTTCCGGGCTCTTTGTCGTCGCGCGACATAGTTCCTTCACTTACAAGGGGCGTCCGACAAAGGTGCAACAGATCGGTCGCGAGCTGGGTGTGACATCGATCCTTGAAGGAAGCGTGCGCAAAGCCGGTTCTCGCGTGCGCGTGACGGCGCAACTCGTTAGCAGCAGCGACGGCGGACACGTCTGGGGCGACCGCTTCGATCGCGAGCTAACAGACATTTTCACGATTCAGGACGAAATTACCCATGCCATTGTCGAGCAGCTCAAGGTCAAGCTCCTCCCGCAGGAACAGGAACGAATCGCGCAGGCGCCGACCGGGAACGTTGAAGCCTATACGTATTACCTGCGCGGCCGGCAGTTCCTGCTCCGTGGTTACAAGGGCTACTACCAACTGGCGCGACGGATGTTCGCCAAGGCGATCGAGCTCGACCCGCTCTACGCCCGGGCCTATGCCGGGGTGGCGAATTGCGACGCCTTCATTCTGTTGCACACCAAGGCCGACGTCATGATTGCAAATATCCTCGCGACGAGCGCCAGGGCCATTGAGTTGGACGACAAACTGTCCGAAGCGCACGCCTCGCTCGGGCTGGCGCTCGCTCTGGCCGACCGTTACGGGGAAGCCGTCGAAGAATTCGAGAAAGCGCTCGCGCTCGATCCGGATTCCTTCGAGGCGAACTATTTTTATGGCCGCTCCGCCTTCGCTGAAGGTGAAGAAGAAAAAGCGGCGACTCTGTTTCAGCGTGCCGCGGAGATCAAGCCCGACGACTATCAAACTCTCTGCCTCCTTGTGCCTATCTACAAGACGTTAGGCAGAGAAGCGGATAGCCAGGGAGCGGCCCGGGAAGGCCTGGCGCGGGCCGAGCGCCAGCTGGCTCTGGAGCCCGCTAATCCGCGACCGGCTTACCTCGGCGCAAACTGTCTCCTCGCTCTCGGCGAGGACGAACGGGCGCACGATTGGACAGTGCGCGCGCTGGCGATCGATCCGGACGACATTCTGGTGCAATACAACGTGGCCTGTATCTACAGCCACATGGGCAAAATCGAAGAGGCGCTGGAGTTACTGGAGCGTTCGTTGCCGCGAAGCGGACATGAGTGGGCCCGGTGGGTCCGGCATGATTCCGATTTGGATCCTTTGCGGAAGCATCCGCGTTTTCAGCGTATCCTCGACCTGACAAAGTCGCGGTGAAACTGAAACAAACGCGCCGCGCGACGTTGCTCGCATTTTTGTGACGCCAGGCATCTCCTGATCGCCTGCTCCCATTCGTCGCCGCCACTCGTCGGGACCGCGAGGATGGGCATTTGGTCTTGCCGCGTCGCACTTGAAATCAAGCCGGGATGGAATGAAGCGGGAGTGTTTTCGCTGCGCAGCGTAGAGCTGAGTGTCGATGTTCGCCTGACCCCGGCCTGAGGACGGCGGTGTCTGGCATTCGGCCGAAATTGCGCCACATTACGGGCCGCGATGCGCAAGCACGGAATCACAGTTGGAGTATTGCTCGCCGCCTCTCTGGCGACCGCCAGTGCGGCCGATAGGGCGTGGTACGGCTTCCACATCAAACCGGAGACCGCCGGCTTCCCGTTGAATCCGATCGTCAAATCGGTGGTGATCGACAAGGTGAAGGAGAATTCGCCTGCTTCGGCCCAACACATTCGGGCCGGCGACGAGATCATCGAGGCGGACGGCAATATCGTTCCCGGCACGCGAGCCATTCGACTGATCTTCCTCCTGAACAAGGAACCAGGAAGCGTCCTGCACCTGCAGCTAAAGCGAGCCGACGGGGAGCGCTACACGGTCGTCGTACGGGGAATCAAAAAGCCGCCCGCCTAACGAGCAGGCGGAAGCGGGGTCGCGTCCAAGCTCCGAAAGCCTTCGCGAGACAGGCCATTTGACCTTGAGACCGAAACGTCTGTCGTGTGGTGACAGGCGATCCGCAAGCGCCGGGAGGTGGCAGGATTCCAATTCATAACGGCTCCACCTGCTACCATTTGCGCTCGACGAGCGCGATGGACTGCCGGTGGCAGCAAGGCAAAGGCGCACAAGGAACGAGTGGAATTATGGGCGCGATGCAAACCTTGTTGTTGCTGGTGGTTATTCGTTATTGGGACGGCAGTCGTCGCCGTGCAATTGCTGCGGCGATAGGAGACGATGTAGGCGGCTGGTGATTTGGCTCGGCGGCAGGCAAGGCCATGCAGAAGCATATCCCTCGAAAGGCGCGCTATCCTCCGCCCGATTCATGGTTAACCTCTGCCGATGCAAAGGATTTCACCATTCCTGTGGTTTGACGATAACGCGGAAGAAGCCGCGAAGTTTTACACCTCCGTTTTCAAAAACGCCAAGATTAACAAGATCACCCGCTACCCGGAAGAATCGGCGAAGCAAATCGGACGGGAGCCGGGCTCGGTCATGACGGTGGAATTTACGCTCGATGGCGTTGAGTTTGTGGCGCTCAATGCGGGGCCGCAGTTCAAGTTCACCGAAGCAGTGTCGTTCGTGGTGATGTGCGACACCCAGACCGAGGTCGATTATTACTGGGAAAAACTGACCGCCGACGGCGGCGAGCCCGGCGTCTGCAGCTGGCTGAAAGACAAGTACGGTTTGTCGTGGCAAGTGCAGCCGCGTTTGCTCATTGAATTGCTCGGCGGTCCCGACAAAGCGAGGGCCGAACGGGTCATGCACGCGATGATGAAAATGACCAAGATCGACGTCGCTGCGCTAAAGGAAGCAGCGGCCGGATCATGACCGCCAAAGCTGCCAGCTAGCACGCGGGATTCGCCTCCGGACTCTGCAGGGCGGGAACCAGCAGCCGGCGCGAAATCAGAGTCTGCCTAAGCCGCCTTTGTTTCCGCCTTCAGCGTCGCCATGTCGATGACGAAACGGTATTTCACGTCACCGCTCACGACTCGGTCCCACGCCTGGTTGATGTCCTGCATCGAAGTCATCTCGATCTCGGGCATGACATTGTGCTCGGCGCAGAAGTCGAGCATCTCCTGCGTCTCCTTGATTCCGCCGATGCCGGAGCCGGCGAGGGAACGGCGTTGCATGATGAGATTAAAGATTTGCGGTGAAGGATGCGGCGTGGCGGGTGCGCCCACCAGCACCATGGTGCCGTCGCGCTTGAGCAGGTTGATGAAAGGGTCGAGGTCGTGGGCCGCGGAGACGGTGTTCACGATCAGATCGAGCTGGCCGTTGTAGCGCGCCATCTCCTCTTTGTTCTTGGAGATGATGACGTCGTCGGCGCCGAGTTTCCTGCCGTCGGCTATCTTGCCCGGCGAGGTGGTGAAAAGAATGACTTTCGCGCCCATGGCGTGGGCGAGTTTTACTCCCATGTGACCGAGACCGCCGAGGCCGACGATGCCCACAATTTTGCCGGGACCCGCATGCCAATGGCGAAGCGGCGAGTAGAGCGTAATCCCGGCGCAAAGGAGCGGCGCGGCGTGGGCCGGATCCACACCCTGCGGGACGCGCAGGACGTAATGCTCGTCCACCACGATGACCGTTGAATAGCCACCCTGGGTCGGTCGCCCGGTTTGTTTCTCCACCCCCATGTAGGTGCCCTGCATTCCTTCCGTGCAGTAGTTTTCGAGATCGGCGTTGCAATTATCGCAATGCCGACAGCTGTCGACGATGCAGCCTACCCCGACGAGATCGCCGACTTTGTGCCTGGTTACGCTTTTCCCTGTCTTTACGACCTTGCCGATGATCTCGTGCCCGACGACCTGCGGATAGGTCACGGGGATCCATTCGCTGCGCGCGTAGTGCAGATCGGAATGGCAAACGCCGCAGAACAGTATGTCGATCTGCACGTCGTCATCGCCGACCTCGCGTCGCTGGAAATCCCATGCTTTGAGTGGTGTTTTCGGGTCGAAGGCGGCGTAGGAATGGGCGTCGATCATACGAGAATTGGTTGAGTGGGAACTCTACGCAGGGTCAGCAGTTTCGCGACTCGGAATTCAGGGCCGCGACCCCAAAGCTAACCCCCAGATGGAGGCGGGATCTCATGCGGTTGCGCAGGACTTGGCGCGCTAAACTCCTCGAAGAATCCCTCGAAGCCCCGAGGCGTGATGAGGCACGTGAGCCGGCCAGGTGTCACGCCAAGGTAACGGTAGGTGTGCAGGACTTCGCGTGGCGCAAAAATCGTCGCGCCCTTCCCGGCGACGAACGTTTCCCCGCCCACCGTCCATTCATATTCGCCTTCGAGAACCTGAAACATCTCGTCCTCGCGATGATGGATATGCGGTGGCGGACCGCCGCCAGGCACGTTGTGCGATTTGACCCCGCTTCGTTACTCCTTCACTTCGATCTCGCGCACCATCCCGAGGTCCTGGTGCGTGAGGTGATGGTCGGCCGTTTGAGCGTTGGCCGCAAGCGGCATCTCGCAGTGCAAGAGATAATGCCCAGGCGAAAAGTTTCGCCGGAGCCAAACGACGCGGCGGATGTCGTGACTGTCGAGCGCGCCGCCTAACGAATCGAAGGGAGCGGGCCCCGGTCCGCTGTTCTTTCGCCACCGATGGAGATCAGCCACGGTCTTGCCCGGATGGAGGCGAAAGATATCCATCTCGTGCATGGACGGGCCGGGAGTCTCGATGCGCAAGACCTGCACTCCTTTTTGCAGATCCTTGGAGAGTTCGAAGCGGTAATCGATCAGCTTCACCACCAGGTCTTCCGGTGGCACCTCGTCATTCACGATCGTATCCGACACGACGAAGGGATGAACCGGTCGGGTTGTGGCGTGCCAGTCGTTCCCGCTATCGTTCCAGCAGATGAGAATGTAATTGCCGGGATCGAGCCTGGTCCAGAGTTCTGTGCTCTCGCCCGGTGACGTCAGCCCCGGGCCGGAGTAATCACGCCCCCCCGTCGGGAAGAGCGCTCCTCTCTTAACCTGCGCGACGTAATCCTCCGGGCTCGTCCCGGGTGAAAGCCTTACCAGCATCGACTCGTGGATTTCAGCGCCGTGGTTCTCGAAAAGGATATGACGCAGCCCCGCCGGAACCTCGGCGGGCGCCTCGAAGGCCGCGTCCGTCGCGATAATATGAAATGACGCCTTCTCATTCTCCCGGGCTTGCGGGCGGCAACCGGCAGTGCCGAGACAAAGCGCTGCTGCGATCAGTAGAATGTCAGCCCGAAGGGTCATGGCAGGTCTCCACCAGCGGCTTCGACTAACGACGTTAAAGCTACGCATGTCCCCAGCGTGCGCCTTTCCCGGAAACCACGCAATGCTCAAAAATGCGGGAAGGACGGACCTCTGGGCCATCCGGGGTTGCGCCGGATGAGAGTGGCTTTTTGGGAATGTACAAGTCAGAAGGAAGAAGGCAGAGTCCGGGCTGAGTCGGCGGAGCCATTGACAGAAAGTCGGCGGGTAATAAGATCGGCTCCGTGCCGGAAGAGAGGGCAATGCGCAGGGCCAGCCGATACGACGCAGTCATCGCGACATTCGTTGGAGTCTGCGCGCTTTTCGTGTCCGGCTACACTGCCTACATGCAACGTCAGCAGGTGCGCGCGGCGGTCTGGCCGATCCTCGAATTCGATAGCAGCAACTCGCCGGACATTCACTTCACCCTGGCCAACAAGGGCGTGGGTCCTGCGATCATCCGCACTGTCGTGGTGAAGGTGGATGGCCAGCCTGTGATCAACTGGACGTCAGCGCTCGAGAAACTGCTCGGGCCGGGGAAGCATCTTTATTCCGAGAGCGACATGAACGGCCACGTGCTCTCGGCGGGTGAATCGATGACTGTCTTTACTCCGCGCAATCCTGAGAACAATCCGCTCGTCTTCGACAAGTCCAATCCGCTCTGGATTGAGATGAACAAGCAGCGTGAACGCGTCGCGGTCGAGATCTGTTACTGCTCCACGCTCGGCGAATGCTGGACCTTGCGCAGCGGTGCGATGGCCAGGGGCGCGACGACGGAGACTCGTCACGTCTCGAGCCCGTCGGCGAGCAGTTTCCAGCAGTAGTCACGTGACGATTTGGAAACGGGAAATTGCTTTTCGGCGGCTCTCACTTGGGCTAGTGAAAGGCCGTGCACTTCAAAGCCTTGATTGTGATCGCGCTGTTGACCGGCCAGGTCTTCGCTGCGCCGCCGTCGCTTGAGATTAAACTCAAGCATAACAGCGCTAAAGAAGCGCAGACAAAAGAGCAGCTCGAGCACCTGGCGCAGACCTATCCGCTGGCCCCGTGGTATTTCACTCGCTTGATCGAGATCGACGAGACTGCAATTCCACATAGTCACCCGGTCCTAACTCTGCATACAAGGCATTTGAAGGATGACGACCTTTTCCTTTCCACGTTTGTGCATGAGGAGATCCACTGGTTTCTCGACGCGCATGACGAGGAGACGAAGGCGGCGGAAAACGACCTGCGCACGCTCTTTCCAAAAATCCCAATTGGGTTTCCCGATGGCGCCGAGAACGAGGAATCAGGTTATCTTCATCTACTCGTGAATTTCCTCGAGTGGCGCTCCGACAAGGAGTTAATGGGCGAGCTCCGCGCCCGGCAGGTCATGGAATTCTGGGCTCACGATCACTACCGGGTCCTTTACCAGTTGGTGCTCGATCATTCGAAGGAAATAGGACAGATCATCTCGAAACACCACCTGGCATTGCCGGCCTCCGGCTAGAACGCCGCTCGTCGAGTTGCGTCTTAGTTAACGGGATTTGCCGCCTCGGGAGGCTGCAGATACCGACCGAACCAGGCGATGGTCTGATCAAGACGGTCGACTTGGTTTTCCGGTTTCACGAACATGTGACCTTCACCGGGATAAACGATGAGCTTTGTCGGGACACCGAGTGTTTTGAGCGCGTGCCAGAATTCTTGAGATTGCGGCGCGGGACATTCCGCGTCGTGTTCGCCGACGATGACCAGCGTTGGCGTTTTCACCTGCTTGATGAACTGAATGGGTGAACTCTTCGCGTAAACCGCCGGGTCGTCATAGACCGATGCGCCAAAGAACGGGATCATCCATTGGTCGATCAGGTTTTGGCCGTAGTAACTCTGCCAGTTCGCAATCCCGGCGCCGGCGACGGCGGCGTGGAAACGATTGGTCTGCGTGACCGTCCACATGGTCATAAACCCGCCATAACTCCAGCCGGTGACACCAAGGCGGGCCGGATCGATCGGGTATTTCTTTATCGCGGCGTCGATCCCGGCGAGGGTGTCGCGCAGGTCGCCACCGCCGAAATCCTTCACGTTGGCGCGGGTGAAATCTTCGCCCTGCCCATAACTGCCGCGCGGGTTGGGCAGGAAAACGTAATAGCCGCGATTGGATAGGGCGGCGATGATGGCGCGTGACATCCCGAACCCAGCCGGCCAATCGGGCGTGGTGACTCCGGATGGTCCGCCATGGATCAGAACAACCAGCGGATATTTCCTGTTCGGCTCAACTTTCGCCGGCGGAAGCAACCAGCCCTGAATCCTTTCTCCTTCGTTCGTCCACTCGAGGTTCTCCGCTTTGCCCCAGGTCGGTTTCAGGTCGGCGTTGTTGTGGGTGAGCTGACGCCATTGCCCGATCGGTCCGGCCCAGACCTCGGGCGGCGTCTCATAGCTGCTCCGGACGAGCGCCGCGACTTTGCCATCGCGGGCGAGCGCGAAATCGGGAAAATTGCCGAAGGCATAAAAGCCTTCCGGCGCCTGCCAGAGAGTGCGAATGGAATTGTCGGCCAGGCTCAGTTCCGAAATGGCGCTGCCGCCTCCGACATACTCGGTGAGGAGAATGCGCTCCGGCGTTTGCCAGAAGAACGAGCTGACCGAGCTTTTTCGTTTCGGAGTCCGATTCGTCAGGCTCTGGCCGGTCGCGGAGACGGTGAAGAGATCGCCCCCGTGAAAACCCTCATCGCTCATGAGTCCTTCGATGAAGGCGACCGACTTGCCATCCGGCGACCAGCGCGGGACCGCTACCTGCAAAGAAGGTTTGTAGATCGACGTCGCGCTGCCCTTGCCCAAATCGATGGTGTAGATCTGCGCGATCCACCAGTTGTTATTGCCCGGGCCGGGCGCGGCGCTGGCGACGAAAGTCTTTCCGTCCGGCGACCAATCGAAATCGTAAATGTGCAGATCAGCCGGTGAGACCTGGCGAACCTGTTTGGTCGCGAGGTCAAGCACTGCGATGCGCTGGTTATGAATCGCGGTATCGACCACGCCGGTCGTGCTCGGCGCGGCGACCAGCGGTCCGCCGCCACCCGCGCCTTCAATGTAGAGAAAAGCGATCTGTTTCCCGTTCGCCGACCAATGCGGCCGCGCGGCGTATCCCTGCAGCGTCGTTAGCTTCTGCGGATTCGAGCCATCGGCATTCGCTGTCCAGAGCTGGCGTTGATCGTCTTTCTCACCCGCCGTGGAAAAGAAGGCGATCGTTTTGGAATCGGGAGCCCAGGCCGGATCGCTATCAACGCGATCGCCGTTCTCGCCCGGAAGAGACAACCGGGTTGCCGCTGCGTTGCCGGCAACGGTCGAAAGATAGAGCGCATTGGGCTTCGCTGTGGCGGCGGTCGATTGCACCCAGGCGATGCGCGCGCCGTCCGGCGATAGCGCGATGTCGCCATACAAAACGGTTTTTCCGAGCTGTTGAGTCAGTTCCATATTTTGAGCAGGGAGAAGCGTGGGCCAGAGAAGGGCGAGAAGAAAATGTTTCCTCATAACGGAGGCAGTCTGGACATCCCTATCGACCGGAGCAAGTAGTTCGCGCCACGACTTCCTGGTCGGCACGTGTTAGTCCATAACCGCGCCTTTGCATTTGGCGCGGGTCTGCGTCCAGTCATGGAGTCGTGACTGATTCCGCTGCTTCGACAGAACTTTCGCGAAGTCTGCGTGGTCGCGTTTGTCTTGTCACGGGCGCGACCTCGGGGATCGGGCGAGTGGCGGCGACGGCGCTTGCGGGCATGGGCGCGACGGTGCTGCTCACCGGACGCGATCGCGGGCGAGGGGAGGCGGCGGTGGAGGAAATTCGGCGACGCGGCGGGACGGCGGAGTTTCTGCAGGCGGATTTCGCCTCGCTGCGGGCGGTACGCGAGCTGGCCGCAGAGGTGCGTTTCCGGCACGCGCGGCTCGATGTCCTGCTCAACAACGCCGGCGGCGTGAACCTTGGAACGGCGGCTCACGCCGGACGGAATCGAGCAAACGTTTGCCGTCAATCATCTCGCAACTTTTCTGCTCACGGAGGAATTGCGGGATCTGCTCGTGGCCAGCGCGCCAGCCCGTATCGTGACTGTTTCGTCCGAGGCGCACCGGGCGTTGGAGACGCTCGACTTCGACAACCTGCAGGGCGAGCGGCGTTACAAACCCTTGCTCGCTTACAGCATCTCGAAGCTGGCGAATGTCATGTTTACCTACGAGCTGGACCGCCAGCTCCGCGACCGCGGGGTGACGGCGAATTGCGTGCATCCCGGCGTCGTGAACACCGGAATCTGGAGTTCGGCTCGCGGCTTTATTCGGCTGCTTATCTGGTTGGCGCAGCCGTTCATGATCTCGGCGGAACGTGGAGCGCGCCCGTTGATCAAGCTGGCGAGCGATCCGGACTGCGCGGCGGTCAGCGGATGCTATTTCGAAAAAGAGAAAGCCGTCCGCTCTTCACCCCTGAGCTACGACTCCGAAGTGGCGGCGCGTCTTTGGCAAACGAGCGCCGAGATGGTTGCCGCGGTGCGTTGAGGCCATCAGCGGTGCTTCCGGAAGTGAGGCGGTACCCAGAGTCGTTAGGCTCTAGGGGTCCTTGAGTCCGTTCTGCCGTCGCATTTCCGGCAGCTTGTCCTTGATTTTCGCGATATGGTCGCGAAGCGCGACCAGGCCGGCACGAATCTGGTTGTAACGCTCCGGTGATTTGCTCTTGGGCGTGAAGTCGTTCTTGTGCGCGGCGTCCCATTCGAGCGCGTGATTCATTTCCGCCAGCCAAATGTCGGGCTTGCTCCCGGCATACTCATTGATCGGCCGCCCGATTGTCTCGGAAAGGGAGGCAAAGACGGCCGGGTCGCCATCGGGCGGCAGATCCGGGTTGGCCGCCAGGTAGTAGCGGTAGCGAATTTGCCCGACATAAAACCAGAAGAGAGCCTCTTGTTTGGTGGCTGGGTCTTTGAAAAGTTTGGAGGCAAGGAGGTAGTAATCGGCTGGGTGCCTCTTCTCGATATTCTGCTTCATCTGGGCGGGAGTTTGATCAGTCAGGTCATTGGCCGATGTGCGGGTGGCCAGGAGCGCCGTTAGTGCAAGGCAGGAGAGAAGGGTTTTCATGGGCGGTAACAGACACTGCCGACAGGCCGAGATGCGTGTAAAGGCAAATTACCGGCCTTGCACGGCTAAGGGCTGCTATTGCCCGCTCGCGCTTTTTTCGCTTCGTCGATCACGCGCTGCTCGATCTCGCGCGGCATTTCTTCGTAGCGGCTGAATTGCTCGGTGTGAACGCCGCGTCCGCCAGTGAGCGAGCGCAGAATACTCGCGTAACGGTAGAGTTCCATCGCGGGAACCTCGGCCCGGACGATTTGAAATTGTCCATCGACATCCGTGCCTACAATTCTCCCGCGCCGGCTGGAGAGATCGCCCACGATTTTGCCCATGCAATCTTCGGGAATGCGCACCTCGACCGAATGGATCGGTTCGAGCAAACAGGGCTGCGCTTTCATAAACGCTTCCTTGAACGCCCAATAGCCCGCGACCTGGAAGGCGATGTCCTTCGAGTCCACCGGGTGCATCTTGCCGTCGAAAAAATTCGCCGCGACGTCCACCACGCGACAGCCGGCGAGAATTCCTTCCGCGCACGCGTTCTCGATCCCGCGCTGAACCGACGGCACGAAGACGCGGTCCACGCACTGGCCTGAAAGTGATTCGCTGAATGCGATGCCGGAGTCGCGCGGCGCGGGCGCGAGCTTGAGTTCGACTTCGGCGAATTGTCCCGCGCCACCGGTTTGCTTCTTGTGCCGATACCTGTGCTCGGCGCGGCCATGAATCGTTTCGCGATACGGCACCCGCGGCTCGACCAGCTCGAAATGAAGGTGGAACCGCCGCCGCAGACGCTCAGCGATCACTTCGAGATGGAGTTCGCCCTGTGCGGAAACGATCGTCTGGTGCAACTCGGGATCGGCGTGGAAAACAAAGGCCGGATCTTCGTTGTGCAAGGTTGCGAGACCCGCGGCCATTTTGTCTTCTTCACCTTTCGCCCTGGGTTCCAGCGCGGCGTGAATGTTCGGGCGCGGATACTTCGGCACGGGAAGCTTTACGGGATGATTCGGGGCGCAAAGCGTGTCGCCGGTGTGGGTGTTCTTGAGTTTCACCGTCGCGCCAATGTCGCCCGCGCCGAGGCGCGAGACCGCCTCGCGCATGTGGCCGTTGAGCAGAAAAATCTGCCCGATGCGTTCCGTGATGTCGCGGTTCGCATTGAACGCATCGCCGCCGGTCGTGATTTGGCCGGCATAAATCCGGAAAAACGATAGCTCGCCGAAATGCTCTTCGTTCATCGTCTTGAAGACCTGCAGCACCGGCGCGGTGCCGCCGAGTTTCACTTCGAGCGGGGCGCCGCTGCGCGCGTCCTGGGCATCGACCTTCGCGTGATCCAGCGGCGAGGAACCGTATTTCGCAATAAAATCGAGCAGGCGCGCAACGCCGACGTTCGACGTGGCCGAGGTGCAGAAGAGCGGGATCAACGCCTGCTTCTGCACCGCGGCGTGAATGTCCGCCCGAAATTCCTCCTCCGACAACGAGCCTTGCTCGAAAAATTTGTTCAGCAACGTGTCGTCCGATTCCGCGATGAGTTCGATCAATTCACGATGCAGTTGGGTGACGCGCTCTTTCCATTCGCCCGTCGCCGGTTCTTCGCGAAACTTCCCGCGCCCATCGGTTTCATAGGTCACGACTTCGGTGCGCAAGACGTCGAGCACCTGGTTGAAGTTCGGCCCGGGATTGATCGGGACGTTTAACGGAAAAACTTTCGGCCCGTAGTGCGCGCGCGCGTCGGCCAGCACTTCGTCGAAGTGCGCGTTCTGTTTGTCCACGGCGTTGACCACGATGACCTTGGGGATGCCGCAGTCCGTCGCGCAATTCCAGACGCGCTCCGTGCCCACGCCGATGCCTTCCTGGGCGTGCACCACCACGAGAGCGAAATCCGCCACGTGCACGGCCGCGAGCGCCTCGCTCATGAAGTCGAGATAACCCGGGGTGTCGAGGATGTTGAGCTTCCTGCCCAGCCAGGTGCCATGCAGGAGCGAAGTCTGGGTGGAAATCTGGTGCTGCTTTTCGCTCACGTGATAATCCGAAACGGTGGTGCCCTGCGCGATGTTGCCCATGCGCCCGATTACGCCCGCGCACGCCAGCATCGCCTCGCTCAGCATCGTCTTGCCGGACGACGCGTGACCCACGAGGGCAAAATTCCGAAGATCCCCTGCAGAAGGTTTGGCCATAACTCAAATCGTTCCTACTCTAAGCACGCCTCGAATTCGCCGCGGGCGCAAGCGGAAATCTGCGGCTCGTTACGCGGGCCTTGATAATCTCGGCACCAAGTCGACCGGGCGACGCGAACATTTCCGAGGCGTGACTGCGGAGCGGCATTGCTGCTGATCGCCGACCTCGGACTTCTGATGTCTAATCGGCTTCTCCCCGCTGGCTTTAAGAGGTCGGCGATTCTATCTCGTGCCCCGCGCGCAACGACGCGATTTCCTCTTTGTTCGCTTCCCGGACAGCCGAAACGCGCATGGAATCAATTCGCCCGCCGGCGAACTTTCCAGTGACGAACAACCCACTAGGATGCGTGCCGACCGACTCCACGTGAAAGAAGTCGGCCCCCACAGGCTGCCGATCTGTCGTCGGCTGGACGACCATCAGTTTGCCGGCGTGGGCGCGGCGATAGGTTTGCGCCGGTGTGAGGGTTCCGGTGGCGGCCGAGTGTATGGTCATCATGTCGGAAGGTACGGCCGCGCGGCGCGATATGATAGCCCTTTCCTCTTATCGTTTTCGGCGAGCCAATGCGGTCAGCCTGAACTTCGGCAGGTCCGATTGAGCGCAGAGCACTAAAAAGACACCCCGTCACTCCGGCGGGCGTCGGCTGTGGCGGCCTGTTCCTACCGAACGAAAACCAAATAACCCAGGGTACCCAGCAGCACCACTGCCGTGATCAACCAGGGAAGGATTTTCGGATCGAAGTGCGGCAGGGGCGATCCCGAGAGCAAGGCGGGAGCACAATGCCGGCAGCGATGATCGACGATCGAGAGGGCATAACCGCAAATTGGGCAATCTTCCAGAGGCACATCTCACCCATCGCAGGGTTTGGCGCGATAGCGAACCCGGCCCGCTCAACGTCCGCGCGCGAAAACTCGCCGAGCAGATCGCGGTCACCGCCGGTTGATCCGCCTTTCAGGATTCTGTCGTGAGTCTCGCTGAGATCAAAAATGCGGTGGCTGCGCTCTCGCCTCGCGACTTAACCAACGACTGTCGATAGTAAGCTTTGACCACGAAGGTCTGCTGATCTCGAAAGGTCTGCCCCTACTTCTGATTTTCGATTTCGTCCGCGAGCGTGCCGGCATCGTAAACTTTGCGAAACGCTTCGTCGATCGCGGCGGAATCGACGGAAACGGCGCGGGCCTGCTTATTGTCGTAGATGTAATCGAGGATGAGCGATTGGATGTTGCCGTCGAAAATGATTCCGACGAATTCGCCGGCCCGATTCACGACCGGGCTGCCGCTATTGCCGCCGATGATATCGGCATCGCAGACGAAATCGAAGTTTGTGCCTAACGAGAGCTGACTTTTGCGATCGACCCAGCGCTGCGGCAAATTGAAGGGCGGCTTGTTCTCATGCTCGGCCGCGCGTTGATAAAGCCCGGCGAAATTAGTGAAGGCCGGAATCTGTTTTCCATTCTCTTCGTAGCCACTCACGGTGCCGTAGGAAACGCGCAGCGTGAAAGTCGCGTCCGGAAAAGTGCTCGTGCCTTCGATCGCGAAACGCGCTTTGGCGATTTGCGCATAAGCCTGCTGCCGCGCTTCGTCATTCGCATCGTAAACTTTGCGCGCGGCACGCGCGGTCGGGTCGATCAGGAGGGCGAGGTTGAGCATGGGATCGTTGGCGGCTTTGATCGCGGCGCTGTCGCCGGCGTAGAGTTTTTTACGGAAAGCGACGTCCTTGAGCTTTGTCCCCGTGACGAGTTCGGCGGCGCGCTCGCCCGGCGATTTGCCGGCCAGAACTTTTTTCACCATCGGATCGTCCGCCCCAAACTCGCCCGCCAGATCGGTTAACGAATCGGTCAGAAGCAGCTCTTCGAAGTCGTCGTAAATCGGTTGGGTGGAAAACAGATCGAGTTCGAGCGATTCGCGCGAGCCATCCTGATAGGGAGGCAGTCGTTCGCCGTTCGGCTTTTTGCGATCCTCGGCGGCGCGCACCAGAAAACGCGCGTATTTAAATAGCGTGCCGCCAAATCCGCGCGGCTGCCGGTAGAGACCGATCCGGTATCGCTCGCTCTCGTAATAATCGTAGACGGGCGCGATCTTTTTTATCGCCCCCTCCGCCGTCTTGATTCTGTCGTAAGAGCCGAGCGCCGCTTTGGATTGGGCATCGCCCTTGGCCGCGCGCGTCTTCAGTTCGTCGCGCAACTTTGTTTCCTTTGTCTCCAGCTTCGCAAAAATCGTCGGATCGAGCAGACCAGCGAGCATTCCGTTGAAAGCCTTGCGGCTGTTCTGCACGCCGAAGAGTTCGTCGCGGGCGCGCCGCGCATTCTCGATCGAGCGTTCGCTGAAACTCGTCAGGGCAACTTCCCGCCGATAAAACATGGCCAGCCATTGCGGAAACAAACGGTCGCGCCGATCCGCCAGGGCGGAGACAGTCAATTCGCGGTCGGTCCGGCCGGGGCTGCCGCTGACAAAGACGAGGTCGCCCTCCTTCGCGCCGGCCGGGTTGAACTTCAAAAAGTTTTCGATCTTCGCCGGCTGGCCATTTTCGTAAACGCGAAAGATGCAGATATCGAGATCGTAGCGCGGGTATTCGAAATTATCGGGATCGCCTCCGTAAAACGCCGCCTGCTGTTCCGGCGCGAAGACGAGCCGAACGTCGGTGTAAACCTTGTAGCGATAAAGTTGATAGGAACCGCCCTGGTAAAGCGTCACCACATCGCTGCGCAGGCCGGTCTTGTCCTGGGATTCCTTTTCGATCTGCGCGATGATCGCGCGGCGGGCGGCGAGCGCGGCATCGGATTTCATCCCCGGTTTTACGGCGGCGTTCACCGGGGCGGTCACGTCTTCGATCGAGTCGAGAACGTTCAATTCCAAATCGAGCGCGCGCTGTTCTTCGGCCTCCGTTTTGGCGTAGAATCCATCGTGCAGATAATTATGCTCAGCACTGCTCAACTTCTGCAACGTATCCGCACCGACGTGATGATTCGTGATGACGAGACCGTTCGCGGAAATAAACGAACCGCTTCCGCCGGAGTTAAAGCGCACGCTCGACTTTTGCAGATGTTCGAGCCATTGCGGTGTCGCTTCGAAATCATATTTCTGCTTCCAGACTGCAGTCGGCGGATTATTGAAGAGCCACATCCCTTCATCGGCGCGAACCCCGGCGACGCCCAGGCCAAACGAGAACAGGATAAGAAACGAGCGGAGCGAAATCATCCGCCGAGTTTAGAGCGACATCGCCTCCTTCGCCAAAAGCTTTCGCTTGTCCGATTTTCAAAGCATGCGACCGCCGCCTTCCAGCATTACCTCAGCGGCGAACTCCTGGCCGATCGCGCCAGGCCTCGCGCAGGAAGGCTTGATGACTTCCGCCGCTCGCCTTAGCTTCGTTTTGTGACCACAGCGCAGATCATCGACGAGATCAAAAGCTTGTCCCCGGAAGAACAGGCTGGCGTCGTCCGCTTCGTTTATCAGCTTGATGCGGAGCGGAAGCTGAGCGGCCCCGAGTTATCCGCTTTAGCCGAACGCTTGGTCGCGGCAGATCCCGTAGAAGCTTCGCGAGTGCGCGAGACGATTGTCAGCGGCTTCTACGGCACGAAACGAGATGCCTAAGGTCCGCCGGCGAAACATACCGCCGGTTCTGCTCGATCACCTTCTCGACCGCATCCGAGAACGAGACATCCCACCGGCGCAACTTGGCGAATTTGCGCACTGGCTTGACGCCGAGCCGGAGGTTCCAAACGCAGATGGTTCAAACGATTTAGCGGCATGACTGCCCGTGGCGAAGGAGGGCTCGTGAAGACTTTTCTTCGTCTCGACCAGGCGCCCGCGGGTGAAGAAGTCATCTGAAATCTCGCTCTCCAAACGCGAAGCAACGGAGAGACCTCATTTCAGCTTTTGCTTCGTGAAAACGCCCGACCGCACCACTGGCCGCGGCGGCCTGCACTGTTGCTGACCTCCGACTTCTGATCTCATGTCCTCTTTTTTCCTCGCCTTTCCCCGTTGCAATTCGTTTACGCGTGACAAGCTTGCTTTTCGTTGCTACAAGCCGGCGTTCCAAATTCACCTATGAACCAGAACGCCTCGTCCCCGGATGGTACTATACGTCGGCCTCGATTCAGCGCCGTGCCCTTTTTCGATGGGCAAAGGCCAGTAAAGCGCGCCGCGCCCTTACTCGTCGCTCTCTTTCTTGCCGCAATCCTCCCCAGCGCGCACGCCCAGGAATATGTCGCCAAGGATCTCTATGTTCTGGATTTGCCCCCGGGCATTGTCGGACCACTTGCTATAGGTCAAATCCCGATTGCGCTCGGTCAGACCACCGAGACCGACGCGTCAAATCACGCCTTGCTGTGGCTGCCGCCGACAGGGGACGTGATCGAGCTGCAGCCGGATGGATTCGACGGGTCATCCGCGAAGTCAACGGACGGTCATCGGCAAGTCGGTGTGCTTTACCTGGCTACGTTCCAGCACGCCGCTCTCTGGAGCGGGACGCCTGAGTCGGCGGTGGATTTGCATCCCACGGTGCTCCACGGGTTCGACCAGTCGGTTGCCTACGGGTTAGGTCGGGGGCAAGAGGTAGGGGGTGGCAGTGCTGGGACCGAGCAACATGCATTGCTTTGGAAAGATACTGCAGCGTCTGCGATTGATCTACACCCAACAGGTTTCACAACATCCATCGCCTATGGGACCGATGGTGAACATCAGGTCGGTTCCGGTACGTCTGGCTCGCACTCTCATGCACTGCTTTGGGACGGAACAGCCAACTCCGCGATCGACCTCCATGTTAGCTCATTGGGACAGTCCTTTTTCAGTGATTCGGTTGCCTACGGAGTCGGTGGCGGCCAACAGGTTGGGTATCTTTCCGCTGGACCTCTCTCCGAGCAGCATGCCGCGCTTTGGAGCGGGACAGCTGCTTCTGCCGTCGACCTCAGGCCGAGCGACTCGAAAACCGCCATCGCCCTCGCTACGAATGGGCGCATTCAGGTAGGCCAGACGCAAAGCCTGCCCCCGGAGTTTTTCTTTCATGCCCGCTTATGGAAAGGGACAGCCGACTCGGCCGTCGATCTCCACGAGCTGCTACCGGGAGATTTCACTAATTCGACGGCGTATTCGATCGACGCCGCCGGCAATATCTATGGCCTCGCCTATGATTCCGGTGGCGTCGGTCATGCCGTGGAGTGGCTTACTCAGGCGGCAAGCCTGGCAAACATCTCCACTCGCGCATTTGTGGGGACGGGCGACAACGTTCTCATCGCCGGCTTTATCGTGAACGGTACGCAGGACAAGCCTCTTCTTATCCGCGGGCTCGGTCCATCGCTCGGTCTGCCCCCGTTCAATCTGCCTGGCGTGCTGCAAGATCCTGTGCTCGAGCTGCACGATTCCACCGGCGCAGCCATCAACAGCAACGATAACTGGAAAGACAGCCAGGAAGCAGAAATCGAAGCCACCGGCCTCGCGCCGAGCAATGATGTCGAATCGGCCATCATGGCGTCACTCGCCCCGGGTGCTTACACCGTCATCCTGCGGGGCGTCGATGCGACCGTCGGAAACGGTTTGGTCGAATTTTACGACCTCGATACCAGTCTGGATTCACGGCTGCCCAATATCTCCACGCGCGGCACCGTCCAGACCGGCGACGACGTCATGATCGGCGGCTTCATTGTCGGCGGGGAAGAGGACGGTGTCGTGCTCGTCCGCGCTATCGGGCCGAGTCTCGTCCCCTACGGGGTAGCTGGAGCACTCGCCGACCCCGCGCTTGAGCTGCACGATTCCTCCGGAGACCTCATCGCTAGCAACGACGACTGGAGACAGAGCCAGGAGGCTGAGATTGCCGCGACTGGGATTGCGCCGACCAATGACAAGGAGTCAGCGATTCTCGCCACGCTCGCGCCGGGAAACTATACCGCGATCGTCCGCGGTGCCGATGACACCACGGGCATCGCGTTGATCGAAGCATACCAGCTCCCGCCCGATCCCTGATTCACTTGTCGGACGCGGCTAGCCGTTGCGTTGTGTGGGTGGGAGCTTCACGGTTTCGGAGCTCCTTCGCTGCCTCGACATCGAAGTCATCCAGATCCATCTCGCGGTCGATGTCTTCCTCGCGGCGCCCGCTGGGCAAGACCGACCTGGTGCAGGTGATCGACTTGCTGGTTCGACGCTGGGTGCTTGGGGTATATCCTGTCCAAGAACAAGATGAAGCAGCCGGAATCGCAAATTCGCAACATCTCGGAGACGGCGCGCTGGGTGGCTGTCTATCGGGCACGCGAAACCGAGCGGCCGGATGCGGTATTTCGCGATCCGTTTGCGCGGCGCCTGGCAGGAGAACGGGGAGAGCCGGCCTGCACTTTTGCTGACCTCCGACTTCTGATCTCTGTCCTCTGTTTTCCAGCCTTTCCCCGCTTCAATTCGTGACCCGCGAGCGCATCACCCGCGCCCAGCAGATGATGCGGGCCGTAACCCGTTAGGCAGCCAAACATCCCTCGAAATTCAAGGATCAACCTCCAGGATCGCACCTGGCTAAAGACTTCAGCTATGATACGCGCCCCGTCACCGAAAGAGCTAGCAGGAGGCTGGCAATTGTCCCCACGCTCTTGACTACGATGTAAAGAGTACAGACAGCGAACGCCTTCCCTGCGCTCTTCGCCCACCTTTGTTCATAAACACGGCGGACTGCCAGGAATATGTAGGTAAGCGACCAAATGAGACTGAGCGAGGAGACGATCGTGAAGACGCGTGCAACTTGCATCCCGAAAATCGCGTAGATCGGCCATAAGATAACTCCCATCAGATAAGTGAACGCCAAAATGTGCAGCGCGAAAATGAGATGCTCTACGTAAAACCGCCGGGGTCTCACATAGAGGAGGGCCAGTCCGGTTGCGAGGGCGACCGGGTAAACGATTTCGCTGAAATAAAGATACTTTTGCCAGCGCGCATTCACTTCGAAGAGCATCTGCTCTTCGGTGGCGTGTCGCTTCTGCGCGATCGCCGTGATTCTTTTATGCCAGCCCCGGTCCCGCGCAACAAAGGAACGGACATCGTAGAGCGCGGCCGGCCGGTAGATCGAATAGAGGAAAATACTTAACGCGAAAGCCGTGACGTAGAGTTTTACCGGCCCGAGGTAAGGCTTGACCGCACCACGTACAAACTCCGTCGTGAGGTAGCCGGGCCGCAGGAAGAGGAGGCGCAGAGTACTGATCAGCTTCGAGTGTTCGAAGTCAGCGACCTCCTCGAAGGTGCGGTGGAGGAAGGTGGAGATCTTGAGCTGGGAACGGTCCGGCCGGCGTTCCCCGCATTGCGCGCAATAGGCACCGGAGAGCGGTGCCCCACAACTGACGCATCGGTCCACGCCCGAGAGAAGCGCAAAAAGTGAAAAAGAGGAAGGGGAAAGACCTTTCAGCGACCCACTCCCAGCAAATGATGCGGGCCGTAACGGCTGCGAAGCAACGGCCGGGCTTTCCAAGCAAGCGCAGTCTGTTCGAAATTGCGCTCGAAGTCGGCTACGCCACCCGGGAGCGCTCCGAGGCGGCCTTACCCATCCGCCAGCTTCACAAAGTGGAAGACTACGTCTGCGAACGGCTGGCCAGTTTTCATTTCAGCTTTCAGTTTTCAGCGTTTCAGTTTTTGCTTGGACCGACCTCTCCCCGCTGAAATGCGTCACCCGCGAGCGCTTCGCCCGCGCCATGATTTCAGCGTGTCAGCTTTTTCGCCAAGCGAGTATCTTTGGTGGATGAAACCAGAGGTTCTCTTGCGCGACATCGAACCGGACGACCTGCCAATCTTTTTCGAACATCAGCGAGATCCGGTGGCCGTGGCGATGGTCGTATTCCGTTCACGCGAGAAAGCTGAATTCAACGCGCATTGGGCCAAGATCCTGGCGGACGACACCAGCCTGAAAAAGACGATCGTAGCCGATGGCCAGGTAGCCGGGCACATCGCTAGTTTCATGCGCGACGGGGACCGCGAGATCGGCTACTGGATTGAGCGCACACTTTGGGGGCGAGGCATTGCCAGCGCAGCGCTCGCTGCGTTTCTTTGCCTGGAACAGAGGCGGCCACTCTACGCCGGCGTGGCCCCACACAATATTGCCTCGATACGCGTCCTGCAAAAATGTGGCTTCACCTTATGCCAGAGCGCGATCGATCAGGAACCCGAGCCCGCCGGCGGGTCGCATATTATTTTCAGGCTTGCCACGTAAAGGCTTCGCTCACGTGGCGGGCCTTTACGTGGCTTCCTTCCTTTCCCGCAATCCGCATACCGAATTCCGTATTTCAGATATCTCTGTCATCGTCAGGAAAGAAGAGGGATCGGTCTTCACTATCGACGCTGGACCGCGAAGCCTGATCGGTGTTCGCAGGGGGAATCGTCGAGAAAAGGAGAAATTGAGGTCGGCTTTAGAACTCGGCGGTTCCGCAGATTCTGCGCTTCCCAATGGTCGGCAAGAACAGGAAAATGAACGAGAACCAAAGCTGATCCTCAACAGCCCCCGGCGACTGGATGCAAAAGGGATCGGAACGAACCTCGCGCCGTCCGCCGACATCCAGCTCCGGCGTGATTTCTTCGGCTTCGCAGCCGGCTTCGGGCTTAGCGCTTCCTGCGCCCGACACCGGGCACAGCCGCGACCTGTTTCATCCACTTCGCGATCTGGCCTTCGTCGAGGTCGTCCAGGGTTTTCAACTCCACGCCTCGCGTAGCCTTGCCCATCGCCACCGGCGTCACCGGGGGTACCGGCTTGAGCGCCACTCCGTTCACGAACATGAGTTTGACGTGGCCGGCGAAGCCGCCGCAACAGAAGCACCAGCCGTCGCCGACGCCATAGTACGACATGCCCCATTTCACGGAGCGCTCCAGACCGGGCAGCGTCCTGGCCGCCAGGGCATCGACACTCTCGGCGATGCCGCGCTGCGGTTGCGGCAGGCTGGCGATGTAGGCGAAGACCGGCTTGTCGCCGACGGCTGCCTTCGCGGGGCTGGCCTTGCCGTTCATGGCTTCCGGTAGCGTCGTGGCAACTTTGACTTTTGCCGCGGTGCGCCTGGCCGGTTTCCGGGCGGCGGGTTTGGAAGTCTCGTCTGTTTTGCGGGCGGGCATGTCAGTATTCTGTAAGCCACGGCTGTTTTCGCCGTGCTCCCTGGTCGACAGCACGAAGGCATTACTTGCAGCCGCTGGGACCGTCAATCCTCAAAAAGATCGCGGCCACTCATTCCTTCGGCGGGGCGGTGGCGACGGAAACACGCTTCAGAGCAGGGGAACCGGGGACAGCTCCAGAATATCGCTGTTGCCGATGGCGGGCGGCTGCAGCGGGTGGCCGAAGAGGTTCGCGCGGACATCCGCGCAGGATGCCTTCAGGATCTGCCGTGATCAGGCGAATGCACGGTCGGTTCTGGATGCAATTCGATTCGTTCCCTCGAGCTGTCCAAGGAATCGACAAGAGTTTCAGTCTCAGCTATTTCAAATGATAGCTGGGTACGGCGTCTGATGCAGACGCTCAAAAAGGCAACCGAAGAATAGGTGGCACGAGGAGCGCTTGCTGCAAGCTAACAAACGGATGTGAAATACAAGCCTGCTTACGACGAAAGTTGGGCGCTAGTAATTGGGATCAACAACTATCGTCATGCTGGACCGCTGGAAATCGCGCGGGCCGACGCGGAGGCCATTCGCGACGCTTTGATCACGGATCTCCTATTCCCGCGTCCCAACGTTTCTGTGTTACTGGATGATAAAGCGACGACGCGCCCGCATAATGGCTAAGTTTCTTTCGTTCGAACGCATCGGGCCAGACGATCGCCTATTTGTCTTCTTCGCGGGTCACGGAGGATACCGTTCCATCGACACGAGGACCAGTTGGGTATTTGGTGCCTGTTGACGGCCGCATAGAGGACAAAAGCACGCTCATTCGTTGGGATGACCTAACCCGAAATGCGGACATCATACCGGCCAAGCACATCCGGTTCATAATGGACGCGTGCTATAGCGGATTAGCCATTCAACCTCTCGGCACAACCAGGTGAGCAACGTTTTGTAACCGACATGCTGCAGCGCGGATCTCGACAAGTCATCACCGCAGGCAAAGCTGACGAGGTTGTCGCGGACGGCGGTGGACCTACCGGCAAAAACTCGATCTTCACTGGCTATCTATTAAAAGGGATTCGAGGGAAGGCAGCTGACGATGGCGGTGTCATTACAGCTTCCAACTTGATGAATTACGCCTACCGGAAGGTTTGCGACCGATTCACGGTCACACCAGACGCCGCATTTCGGGCAGATTGACGGCGACGGCGATTTCATTGATATCGCGGCCAAATGTCTCATGATGGCACCGTGACCGCCGCACTCATGTCGATAACCCCAACTAACCTCATCGCGGCGTCTTCAAGCGTACTGGAAGCAGGCGGCTATCAACGCATCCCGAATCGCTTCCCGGAATGGGATACGGCATCGACCCGCTTGTTTGAGGACAAATATAATGTGGTGGGTATCGCTGTATTCACCAGTTCCGCCGAGCTACTCGCTTCGTGGGCCGACCTGCAGGGATCACTTGTCGAAGTGATTTCGCGTCACGTTGGTCGGACAGAAAGTAAAGCATGGGATGGCTATTTAGTTCTCTTGACGACGGGAATCGCTCCGTCGAGCGATGCCGACATCGAGGAACTTCGCCGTGATACGACTCGCCTGCGGAAGCTCGTGGCGACGGGCGACGATTTGGCCGCGGCGGGAGATGTTGAACGTCTATTGCGCTCCCTTCTGCCCCTTCGATCGTCGGCGGGACTGGTCGGTCAGTCGACTACTCTCGATATGCTTGCTGAAATCTTGGCGGAGCAGGGCATCAAGCGAGAGACAACTGCAGCGCTCGTTAAATCCTATGTTGAACAGGAACCCCTCATGGATGCCCTTCACCAACAGTGGCAGGCCGAATGAAACTATTTTCTCTCGAAGTGGCCGGTTTTCGAGGCTTCGCGACAAGACAGTTATTCGATCTCTCCGCAGACGCGGTGATCGTTGTAGGAGCAAACGGGAATGGAAAGACATCTCTTTTTGATGCCATACTCTGGGCGATCGCTGGGCGCATTCCGCGCCTACATTCTGATGATTCCCTTTTGGCTTGCAAATTCTCGGAAACCGGTCAGGCGCGCGTCGTGCTCCGCATCGGCCTAGCAGACGGATCCGCTCCCCTAACCATTACACGAATTTTTGATGGCAAGCAGACCAAGGTTGCCGTGGAGACACGAGACGAAGTGTTGCGTGGACCGGAGGCGGAGGGCCGTCTCATTCAAGCAATCTGGAGAGAAGCCGCGAGCGCCGCAAGTCCGGCGGAATCAGTCGCGACAGCGCTAACTCGAAGCGTTTACCTTCAACAAGATCTGGTTCGCGATTTTATCGATTCAGTCTCAGCGAATGACCGATTCAGCGCTGTGAGCGAATTGGTCGGTGCAGGAAGGGTGACCGACTTACAAGGAGAACTTGAAAGAGCCAAAAAAGCTTGGACTTCAGCCACCAACAACCGGGCGGCTGAACTACTGCCACTTCGTAATAGACTTGCGACGATGGAAGCGCGTCTCGCAGAGCTTAAAGCGCGGACAAGTCCGCCTGATGCTGGACTGGACGAGACAGCGTGGGCTGACTGGTGGAAACGAATGCAGGCGATAGGCCTCAACGTTAGTGAGCCCCCCATTGCGTCCCGCGAAGCGGCAACATCGATTGAGTCAGCCGTCAGACAGATTGACGCGGCGCGTCGTGTTGCCGAACGGAAAAAACAACTGCTGTACAGACTTGATGAGGATGTTCGAAGTATTACGAAGAGCCCCAAACCAGACTTGATCCGCCTCCGCCAAGAACTCCAGTCGGCTCAAGAGGCAATTAAAGATACGCGGTCAAAGGTTTCCGTTGAACAGACGCGCGTGGCCGAGTTCCATCGGCTGCAGGCCGAGCTGAAAGAAAAATCAGAACAGTTACGCGCACTCGCGACGCTTGCGCTGCAACATCTTGGAGATACGTGCCCGGTGTGCGATCAGAAATATGATAGCGAGACCACACGGCGCCGGTTGCAAGCAATCGCATCAACCACCAATCGGTTCCTCGGTGCGTTGCGGGCGTCAAACGGAAAGGCTTTCGACCGGGAAGATGCAATACCGAGCACGAAGATTGAGGTGCGAACTATAAACCGAACCGCGCGCTTGGCGGATTCCTGACGGCAGCCGATTTCCCGCAAGAATCAGCGACAGCGGCTCCGCAAGATCGCGCAACGCCGCGTAAATGGCTGCGCTCCACGCGGCTCATGCAATTCTTTGAGCCGAGGTCGGTCGAGGTTAGCGAGGGAAACGGCGGTCGAAGTCTTTGTTCGTGCCGACCCAAATCCAGAGCCATTGATCTCGATGCCGGAGAGCGACGGCGCGAACATCTCTCGTGACTCGAACCGACCAGGCACGCGGATCGAAGAGCAGACGCTCGAGCCGCAAACCGGGATGGGCGGGGTTTTGGCTGAATAGCTGATACGCTCGCCGAGTCGCTGCTCGAATTTCGGGTGGTAGCTCGTGGTAAAGCTGCCAAAACTCCGGTGCGGCGCGGGAGATCACGCGCGCTCAATCGAAATCGCTCTCCGCGACTTTTGGATACGCGTCTGGCTTCGCGGAAAGATCAGCTTCGTAACGGTCGAGCAACTTGGTGAAGTTCCGGCGTGGCTGGTCATCGCGCAGAATACGCTCCCACTCGGGGTCAACAGCTAGCTCGGGAAAAAGCTGCGGGAGATGCTGGAGAAGTTTTTCACGTTCAGCCTTCCCCAAGGCGCGAATCGCTTCTTCGATCTGCTGCGCTGTGCTCACATGCAGAGCTTACAGACTACAGGCGAACATCGCAATCCGAGAGACCGACCCCGAGGACGTGTCAGACTTTCTCGCAAGAACGCGACAGGCTGCGCAAGATCGCGAGAGCGGGCTGACTCTTCAGCTGCGATTGTTGGTTATGCAAAAGCGTAAACTTGGAAAGAGCAATCCGGAAGTATCGGCGATCGGGCTGGGGTGCATGGGGACGGTGCGAAGGTAAGAGGGAAGAATGATGAATTATGAAGGGGGAATTCTCATGCTTTCGATCGCCGTCCAAGCCACATTAATTGAAATGACCGCCGGGTGCGGCAGCGTCATTTGCTCGTTTCCCGAAGGGATTTCTTCGCCTGCCAGGCGGCCACAATCACCCACGAGCAGTTGGTGAGAATGATGAGGCGATCCGCCCAACCGTCCAGCCCGAGCACGTCCGCCGGCAGCCGCTTCGGTGCGTGCTGAGGCAGGTGACCTCCGTTCGCTTTGATCATCTGCATGGTCATCAATATCAGGGTTGCAATCAGCAGGACGACGCTGATCCAACTCAGATGGGCCAGCCAGGTGAGTGTCTTCTTTGAGGAGCGCCATGCCTCCAGCCGGCTGAGGCTCTTGCTGAGCAATAGTGCCGCCACGGGAAAGCCCAAAACCCCAAACAGCCCGGCGATGCCATGCCCGACTTCATGGGTGACGTCGAAAAAGGAGGCCATCGCTTCACCCAGTCCGGCAATCACCAGGAACCACCAGCCGACTCTGGCCGCGCGCGTTTTGACCCGTGAATGGAGCGCCGCCGCTAATGCCCAGGAACTGACGCCCCAAGCCGCGAACATGAGCGACAACACCCAGCCGTAATGGCCGAACGCATATTCGCTCACCATGCGAAAGGAGGGATCAAACTCCGGGCTCAGGAAATGCAAACTCGCGAGCAGCAGCAGGGTAGCGATTGACATCGCGATGGCGATGATTGCGGTGGCGATTTCGATCTTTGGGCTTTTGCCCGATGAAGATTTTGTTTCCATAAAGTTTTCGCTATTGATCTAAGAGTTGCCTCAGGCGCGCCGCCTTCAGCAGGAGATAATTTCGCTCTGGCGTGCTCGTCGTTTTCGAAGCCGCCGATCGATAAAGCGCTTCCGCAGCAATCAGTTCGCCGGCGCGCTCCAGTAAGTGTGCGCGCGCCGTGTCCAGGCGATGGTTCCCTTGCAATCGTTCGTCAGCCATCAGCGGCTCGAGCAATTCGAGCCCGGCGTTCGGACCGCCGACCATGGCGGTGGCGATCGCGTGACTGACTGCGACCATCGGATTGTCGGTCATCCGCTTTAACACGCTGTATAAGGCGAGAATCTGCGGCCAGTCGGTTTCCGCAGCGGAGGCTGCTTCATCGTGAAGTGCGGCGATCGCAGCTTGCAATTGGTATTCCCCCACCAGCCCTTTTCCCAAGGCGATGCTGACGAGCGCCACGCCTTCGGCAATGCTCTGTCGATCCCAGCGCGTTCGATCCTGTTCGTCGAGCGGGATCAATTCTTGGTTCGGCCCGGCCCGAGCAGCGCGGCGTGCGTCCGTCAGCAACATGAGCGCGAGAAGTCCGGCGACCTCAGGGTCGTTAGGCGCGAGCTTGTGGACCTCGCGCATGAGACGGATCGCCTCATTCGACAAGTCGGTGCGGTGAAGCGCTGCTCCCGAACTGGCGGTGTAGCCTTCGTTAAAGACGAGATACAGGACATGAAGCACCGAATTCAATCGTTGCGCCCGTTCCTCGGGGTCGGGCAAGCGGAACGGAATGCCCGAGGCCTTGATGCTCTGCTTCGCGCGGCTGATGCGCTGGCCGATGGTCGATTCCGGCACGAGAAACGCCCGGGCGATTTCACCGGTCGTTAGGCCCGCCACGGCGCGCAGGGTGAGCGCAATCGCGGAGGGGGAGGTTAACGCCGGATGACAACACATGAAAAGCAGCACGAGGGTGTCGTCGCCGACGCTCTCAGCCTCATCGTAAACTTCCGGTGCAATTTCCAGTGGCGTTTCCGTTCCAACGAGCGTCTCGCGATTCCGGCGCGACATTTCGCTCCGCACGTAATCCACCAGGCGGCGCCCTGCCACCCGGATCAGCCAACCGAGCGGCTTGTCCGGGATCCCGCGGCGCGGCCATTGATCGGCCGCGGCGATTAGAGCTTCCTGCACGGCGTCCTCGGATCCGCCGAAATCATTGCCTTGACGCATCACCGCACCGAGCGCCTGAGGCGCAAGCTCGCGCAACAGGCACTCGATAGGAGGATTCGCCGCCTCGCTCATTAGAGATCCTGGTGGCTGCCGAGGATTTCCCGCACTTCGATCACCATCTCGAAAGGCGTGCCGTCAGCCATGGTCGTGGCGTGAGGCGCATCCAAGACCTCTCCGGCGATCGCATGCGCGCGCTCCGGACTCTCCACATCCACAATCCAGAAGCCTGCAAGGAACTCTTTCGACTCGGGAAAAACTCCATCCGTCACCGGCTTGCCATCTTTGCCGGGTCGCACGGCTTTCGCCTCCGTGGGTGAAGCCAATCCTTCGGCGCTGACCAGCTCGCCTGACTCCCGCAGTTTCTGGCCGAATCCCTCCATGAAGGCGAAATGCGCTTCGAGGGTTTCCTTGGGCCAGCTCAGGAACTGAGCGTAACCGTCGCGCGGAGAGTTCATCATAATCATGTATTTCATTGTTTATTCCTTTTTTTGTTGGCGGCCCGGAACGGGTCGCTCTTTGCCATTGAGTCGGACCTGCCATCGACTTTTCGACATTGCGGTCGCAAAATATTCAATACTCGAAAAGCGAATGCCACCGATAGATCGCCCAGGCTGTAGGTAATGGCGCGATCCACACTTTCCCGCAAGAACACGACAGCCGCCATCGGGGGTGGGGGTGCATGGGGAGGCTGCAAAGGAAGAAGGCAGAATGATGAATTATGAAGAGGGAATTCTTATGCTTTCGATCGCTTCAGGACGGTGACCAAGATCGCGGAGCGCGAAAGACTTCGTGCGTTCGCGCAAATCCGTTTTGTCCTGTTGCATTCCCGTCTTTTTACCTGCAATGCAGCGATGAGCAAAGAACGGACACGCGGTGCCTTCTTCTTCGCTCTTCTTCTTACCTGGACGCTGGAGGAGAATCTCGGTGCGGTAAATGTCGAGCTGACGTCGGAGGATCTGCGCGAGATCGATGAAGCGGCGTCGGAGATCGACGTGCAAGGGGCGCGTTATCCGGAAAAGCTGGAGGCGATGACCGGGCGATGATCGCCTGAAGAGAAACTAATTCAAAAGCCAAGAAGCCAGGAATGGGACTTAAGAGGATCCTGTTTCTTTCTGGTTTCATGGTTTCGAAATTTTCATCCTGTTTTTTGCGAGATCGATGAGGCGGCGTCGGCGATCGATGTGCAAGGGGCGCGTTATCCGGAAAAGCTGGAGGCGATGACGGGAAGGTAGGAAGAAAAAGCTGAAAAGGTGAAAACTGAAACGCTGAAATGGGACTTGGGTACATCCTGCCCCCTTCCTGGTTTTATGGGTTCCGAATTTCATCCTGCGTCGGAGATCGAGGTGCAAGGCGCGCGTTATCCGGAGAATCTGGAGGCGATGACGGGAAGGTAGGAGGAAAAAGCTGACACGCTGAAATGCTGAAAACGTTGAAGTGTCAATGCTCGTCCAAGTGCGATACATACTAGATGCCTGACAAGATTCATCCTGATGTCCGAGTCGGACATGTGCATCTGAAAGTGTCCGATCTGGATCGCGCGCTGCACTTTTACCGTGACATCCTCGGATTCGAGCTGACACAGCGTTACGGCAGCCAGGCGGCGTTTCTTTCGGCGGGAGGTTATCATCACCACATCGGGCTGAATACCTGGGAGAGTTCGGGCGGCACGCCTCCGCCGCCGGGTTCTACCGGTCTATATCATCTCGCGATCGTTTATCCGACGCGGGCCGAACTTGCTGATGCGCTGAGACGGGTGTTGCAAGCCCGCCTTCCTCTGGAAGGTGCGTCCGATCATGGCGTAAGCGAGGCCATCTATCTGCGCGACCCTGATGGAAACGGCGTCGAGCTTTACTGGGATCGTCCGAGTGAAGAGTGGCCGCGCACGCCGAGGGGAGAACTCGCGATGGGGACTGCGCCACTCGACTTGAATGAACTGCTTAGGGAATAGCTCAATCGCAAGTAAGTCAACATGCTGCATTCCTCTGATCGAACCGGGCGGCGATCTAATCTTCAGCTTTGCTGCTGCGCGCGGAAGGCTTCTCGATCATTTCAACAATCCGTGGCTACTTGCGGATTTCCTCGCAGACATTCATCCTGTGGGGGTCGCCACCCAGCTCACATCGAAAGCCGCACTCATAATCGCCGGTTTTCTCAATCCCGAGTTCCTTCATCCGCTCGAGGGCGGATTCCCGGCAGTAGGAGAACGTCTTGAAGCGTGGCGTGACAACAAACCGGGTGCGGTCGGTTCGATCGGGATAGATGATCATACACCATTCGCCAGGACGATCATCACAACCAGCCAGCAGAAGAAAAACCACCAATGATAGAGCGGGACCGAAAATTTCTGCCAGATGGCGAAGCATGCGTCCCTTCATACCCGATTATTTAAATTTCTTCACGCGGGAATTGGGAAATTGCCCGCTCGGGAAGGTTTTCTTACCGGCAAGATGGGTAGAACACGAAGCTGGGGAGCGATGACGGGGAGGCAAGGGGCCGCTCGCCGTCAAAATTGGACGTTGTCCGCCGCGGGCGAATGAGCGTCCGACCAACAAGGATAGCCGCCGGGAAGTCCTCGGCGGCTGTTCTCTTTCAGTGCGGATTGACTTACAGCTTCCCTGTCACCAGCAGGATGATGAGGATGATGAGGAGCAGGCCGCCGGGGCCGTAGTAGTAGCCGCCACCCGCGAATCCGCCTCCACCGAGCGCGAGGATTAAAAGGATGATCAGGATGATTCCGAGTGTGCTGAGAGCAAGTGTGCGACGGGCTAGTTTCATAAACGTTGCTCTCAGCTTGGTCGGGCGATGTCAATCTTCTCTGCAAACTTTCGATGTCCCGCGCCGTCGGGCCTGTCCGCCGGCGCGCAGAAACCGTGGATCGCGCCGGTCCCGGGCACGACGAAGCTGCATCGCCCGGAGGAGAATCTCGGCGCGGTGAATGTGGAGCTCACGGCGGAGGACCTGCGCGAGATCGAGGAGGCAGCATCGGAGATCGACGTGCAAGGGGCGCGTTATCCCGAGAAGCTCGAAGCTATGACGGGGAGGGAAGTTGTAGTGCGCGTTAGGGCACGTGCCCCCTGATGGTCACAGGTTACGGACTGGGAGCCGGTGCGGCGGTAGCACTATCGCCGTTGCCATCGTGCTTCGCCTGGGCGGCTTCGGACTGTGCCTTGCCGTAGGCGTTGTTCTGGGAGCCGGTCGTCCGCGTCGTCGCGTCGCCCTGCTCATGACCGAAGGCAGAGTTGCCCGGCGCTGTGGCCGTAGTCGGGCTGACACCGCTGCCGTCCGATTTTTTCGAGTGCGAGGCGCTGGACTGCGAGCGATGACGCGCCGCCGTCCGCTGACCGTAGGCGTTGTTCTGCGAACCAGTCGTCCGAGTACTCGCGTTCCCCTGACGATGGCCAAACGCGGAGTTCCCATGGTTCGTTCTCCCGTGCTGCGCCTTCGCCGCGTTCCGACCACCCATTCCATGACTGGAACTTCCGTGCCGTGGATTCGCATTGACGATTGGAGCCAGGGCGAGGCAGCAACCGGTCGCGAGCGCAAGCTTAACTAATCTGCTGATTTTCATAACGCACCTTTCTTTGAATCGATCGCTGAAGTCGATTTGGCGACTCGAATAACGGGTTCATTTTTGAGCCATTTTGGGGCCATCATTGACCTTCGCTACGCAACAGCAGCGTCCCATCCCGCTGCCTTTCTCCGTCACCTCATCGGCCTCAATAATTCGGTTCTGAGTTCCGGTTTGGCCGTCCACGCGGAGAGGAAAGTGGGAGCCAACCCAGATTGCCTGGGGGGATCTCGGAATTCAACTGAAACAAAAGCTTTACGATCCGAACCTACCCGCATCTTCCCGATCACGATCACGTCGGATAGAGCGCTCGACTGAGGCGACGGCCGAAGAGCATGACGAGAAGACCTCCGCCGGCGGCGATGGCCGCGTGCATTGCCCAAAACGCAGCGGGAGTCATTTTCTCGTAGAAGCGGCCGATCCAGCCAATGAGCGTGTTCGAAATGAACAAGCTCATAAAGACCAGTCCCATCAGGGTTGCGTTCACTTTAGCCGGCGCGGCCTGTGAGACCAGGGCGAGGAGTGTAGGCCAGTAGTAGAGGAAGGAGATTCCCAATCCCGCGCTATAGAGGAACGGCACGATCGGATGAACTAACGAGTCGCCCGAAACAAGGATTGCCGTCACCAGGATCAGGTTGCTGGCCGCGGCGATCCAGGCGCCGGTGCCGATCTTGGCCAGATCGTTAGGCTCGCGCCGCCGCAGGGCCTGACGCCGCCAGATCCAGAGCACCAGCGGCACGCCCAGGATGCTGAAAACTGAATTGACCGACAGGAACCACGGCACCGGGATCCGGTAGCCGCCCAGCTCCAGCGCGACATGGCTTTGAATCCAGATCGAACTCACGTTGTAGACCTGATAGAAGGCCGTTGACTGAAAGATCGTGATCAGGATCACAGCGATGAGGGTGTAGACGATGCGGCGCTCGGCAGCAGTGAGTCGAGTGCCTTCGAACTTGCGCCGTTCCACCCGCGCCGGCAGGTAGCGGTATCCATAGAGATAAGTGGCGAGGCCGAGGAGCATGAAGATTGCGGCGATGCCGAAGCCGTAATGCCAGCCATAAATCTGGGCGAGCAGACCGCAGAGCAACGGTCCGACGACCGCTCCGATGTTGATGGCAGTCGAGAAGATCACAAAACCGCGGGTTCGCCGCGCTTCGTCCTCCGGCGGATAAAGGGCGCCGACCTGCGCCGAAATATTGCCTTTCAAAAACCCCGACCCGACGACGAGCAGCAGCAGGGCGAGGAGAAACGACTGGTCAAAAGTCATGGCGATATGACCGGCACTCATCGAGAGGGCGCCGATCACGACCGCATTGCGCTGTCCGATCCAGCGATCGGCGATCATGCCGCCGAGCAGCGGCGTGAAGTAAACGAAACCGGAATAGAGACCGAAAATCTGCGAGGCGAGCGCCTGGGTGGAGAGCGGGCCGACGATCGATTCCACCGCGGCACGGAACCCGGAAAATCCGGCGATGTGCTCGACATGTCCCGGCAGGAGCAACTGGTTGACCATGAAAAGGACAACCAGCGCGGTCATTCCATAATAGGAAAAGCGTTCCCATGCTTCGGTGAAGGCGAGATAGAAAAGGCCCCTGGGATGACCAAAGAAGGTCGCCTCCCGCCGCCTCAACGTGGCTTCGCCTGTCGTCGTATCGCGCCTGTCTTCCATTCGCGCGGCACCTTAGCAGGCGAACGCACGGAGTTGCCAGATAAGTTGCCGTGACCTCGATCGCGCCAAGAACGCCGTTGTCTGCGCTGGTCGAGCCGATCAACCCGCGCATTTTTCTGGCACGCCGCGCTCAATTCGAGAAATTCAGAAGATGGAAATTAAACGAAGCGGCTCGCAGGCATCCAGCAAAGGACCGGCCGATTGGTTTACCGGCACGGTGCGGATCGATCCGTTATTCGAGGCACCCGAACCGGCTCGTGTTCGCGGCGCCAGCGTGACGTTCGATCCTGGCGCTCGCACCGCGTGGCATACGCATCCGTTAGGGCAGACGCTCATTATCACGTCAGGCGCTGGGCGAGTGCGGCGTGAGGGCGGTCCGATTGAGGAAGTGCGCCCCGGCGATGTGGTCTGGTTTTCGCCTAACGAGAAGCATTGGCATGGCGCCGCGCCGACCACGGCCATGACGCATATCGCGATTCAGGAAGCGCTCGACGGCAGGGTCGTCGACTGGCTGGAAAAAGTCAGCGACGAGCAATACGAGGCCTGATGGCACCCCGAGGCCAGAAGTCCAAGATCAGAAGGTGAGAAGGGCGGCTTTGTTCCAGACGCCGAACAAGGCCTCGCTGAACCTGACGCGGGTAAGGGCGTTCCGGTCGAGCGTGTTCGTCAGCACATCCGGCTACGGGCCGCTTAGCTTGCCCACGGCAAAGCGAACGAAAGTGCCGGCAAGTGCTCCCGCCAGTGCGCAAACGAAACCAATCAGAAAGGCGATGATGATTTCGAATGGCCAGAGGTTATGCGCAGTCGGATCGTGTGCACAGTCGACGATGACTCGTGCGAAAACCGCAGCCGGCATGGCGGCCGCGATCGTCAATGTCGCCTTCCAAAACCTCGCTCCCGCATAGGAGCGAAGCACTAACGTCGCGAAGAAGGCGATCCACAGGCCCGGTGCTAGTAAGGCGTCAGGAAGATTGATCGTATTGTAGGGAATGAGCCAGTAGGGAACGCCGACCGCGACAAAGGTCAGGAGAAAAGCAATCCATCGCCACCGCTGCTGTTGTTTGTTCATCGCCTCAGCGCTTCGCTGGACGCGATATCATCCAGCCACAGGCGATTCCGATTACAAACCCGATCGGTCCGGTAAGAAACACGCCATAGATACCGCATAGGTTGCTGGTGGGAATCAGCCATTCGCATGCCACTTCCACGCCGACGAAGTATCCGACGACGAATCCGACCATGCCGCCAAGAAAAACAAGGAATAGGCGCTTCATTGCTTGCGTTCGCATGAATGGCTATTTTTCTGGCGCTCTACAAGCGAAATTCCTGTTCCTTGCGAGTCGTCCATTTGTTCGACGTTGGATCTGGTGGTGAGACTGTGCGCGGCCGCATCCCAGCCCGTCTGGCGGCCGATCGCTTTCGTGATCGCCGTCTTGTTTTCAATTCCCGCCCGCGTAAGAGCTTCCCGCATGAATCAGTCGGCTGAAACTGCCTCCAGCTCTGGGCCGCGCCTGTTCAGCCGCGGCGTGGGGAACATGCTGCTGGCGACGTTCGCTTTTGCGGTGATGAACGTCTTCGTGAAGCAGCTCGGTCGCATTCCGGCAATGGAGATCGTCTTCTTCCGTTGCCTCGTCTCGGGGCTGATCTGCGGCGTCGAGGTCGCGCGCCGGCGGCTCGAGTGGAAAGGCAACAATCACACCCTTCTGATTGCGCGCGGCACCTTCGGCACGCTCGCGCTCTTCACTTTCTTCATCACCCTCCAGCACATGCATCTCGCCACCGCGGTCACGATCCAATATCTGTCGCCGATTTTCACCGCCCTCATCGGCGTCTTTGTTCTGCGTGAAATGGTGCCGGTGCGGCAATGGCTTTTCTACGGGATCGCGTTCGTGGGCGTGTTCGTGATCAAAGGCTTCGACTCGCGCGTCTCCACCACTTATCTGCTCATCGGCATCGCTTCCGCTATCTGTTCGGGGATGGCTTACAACCTGGTGCGCCGGCTGCGCGAGCGCGAAGAGCCGATTGTCGTCGTGCTCCATTTCCAGCTCGTGGGGATCGCGGCCGGGCTCGTCTTCATTCTGTTTAGCTGGCGAACGCCGTTGCTGTGGGAATGGGTCTGTCTTCTCATGTGCGGCGTTCTCACCCAGATCGGCCAGATCTGCCTGACGAAATCCCTCCAGTCCGAGCGGATCGCAAGAGTGGCGGTGCTGAATTACGTCGGCCTGATCTACGCCCTTATCTTCGGCGTCACGATTTTCGGTGAACGCTACAGCGCGCAGACCGTGCTGGGCATCGCCCTGGTCGTCGCGGGCGTGCTTCTCGCGATTCTCTACGGAAAACCGAAGCCGCCCGAAGTGATCGAAGAAACGGAAACGGCGGTCGTGTAGCTGCGCTTCGAGACGATGGGCCCAATGGACGGCCCCTGGAATTCGAGTGATCGATCCAGCCGACCGAACGCGCTGCGACCCCTTGCGGTGCCGTGAGATTTTCCGGGGGATCGGTTTCCGGAATTTTTTTGTTTGCATCCCGGAACATCGCTGTTAAATGTTTAACCAGATGGTTAAATATTCTGCGAAAACTCTTGATCGCACCTTTGCTGCGCTGGCTGATCCGACGCGGCGACGCATCCTGCAACATCTCGCTGGTGGCGATCAATGCGTGACGGATCTGGCCCGGCCGCATTCGATGTCGTTGCCGGCGGTCTCGAAACATCTCCGCGTGCTGGAGAATGCGGGCCTGATCCGGCGTCGACGCTACGGGCGGGTGCACCAGTTGAAATTGCAGGCGAAACCGATGCAGCAGGCCGTCCGATGGATCGAGGAATATCGCAAATTCTGGGAAGGATCGCTCGATCGACTTGCCGACTACCTGGAAGAGACAACCAAACAAGCGCACGGGCAGGGAACGAACTGACCCATGTGTCCCGTATGCATCGCAAACATGGCGCTGATCGCGGCCGGCTCCGCCTCGAGCGGCGGGCTCGGCGTATTCGCGTTGACCAAGATTTTCAGATTGAAGCGACAAAACGAAACAGAAGGAGATCAGAATGAGACTGCAAGAGATGGAACCAAGAATCGAAGAGAACCAGGTAAATAACCCGCTCATCGTGTTGGAAGCTGAATGGCTGGTGGCCAGGAAGGATTTGCTGGTCCGCGAAAAGGAATTCACGCGGCTGCGCGATGAAATTAGCAAGCATCGTCGTGCGCTGCCCTGGGTCAGGATTGAAAAGAAGTATGTGTTTGAGGGATCGGATGGCAACGAGACGCTCGCCGAACTCTTCGCCGGACGCAGTCAATTGATCGTTTACCATTTCATGCTCGGTCCGGGATGGGAGGAGGGCTGCAAGAGCTGCTCCTATCTGGCCGATCACTTTGACGGTGCCAACCGGCATCTGCCGCAGCGCGACGTTACCTTGGTGGCCGTCTCACGCGCGCCTCTCTCCGAAATCAAGCTCTACCAAAAGCGAATGGGCTGGCGCTTCAAGTGGGTTTCAGCCCGTGGGAGCGATTTCAACTTTGATTACCACGTCTCCTTCACGTCGGATGAAGAGAAAGCGAACAAGGCTTACTACAACTACCAAATGGGAGAGTTCATGATGGACGAACTGCCGGGTCTGAGCGTGTTTTACAAGGACGAAAGCGGGAACATCTTTCATACCTATTCCACCTACGCACGTGGGCTCGACAGCTTGATTGGTACCTACAACCTGCTCGATCTCGTGCCAAAGGGTCGGGACGAAAATCCAGAATCGACCATGGATTGGGTCCGCCGCCACGACGAATACGCCGCCTAGGTTTGGAACGATCAAGACCAGTCTAACTGAGAATTGACAATATGAAGACTACAAGAGCAGATAAACTCTCCCTCGAGGTCAAACGGTTTATCAAGGCGCCGCGCGATCGTGTTTATGCGGCCTGGGCCGACCCCGTGCAATTGAAGCAATGGTTCGGCCCCGAGAGCGTCCAAACCCACGATCTGGTTGCCGACGTTCGCGTTGGCGGCAAGTATCGTTGGGACATTACCAATGCCGAAGGCGAAAAAATGACCGTGCGCGGAGAATACCGCGAGTTACAGCCCGGCAGGAAAATCGTCTTCACCTGGCAATGGGATGACGATGAAGTATGGGAAAATCGGACCAGCATCGTCACGGTGGAACTCGACGATGCCGAAGGTGGGACTGAGCTGCGTTTGACGCACGTCCAACTGCCGAGTGAACAATCGCGTGATCGCCATTCGGAGGGTTGGGAGAGCGTTCTCGACAGATTGGAGAAATTGTTCAGCAGATCATCGTTAATCTGAGACAAGGGAGAAAAATGAATACCGAAGAAGTGGCAAAAAAAGTGGTGGAGCTAACGCGCAAACAAGCGTGGAAAGAAGCCGTGGAAGGTCTGTATGCGAAGGATATTGTCAGCCTCGAAGCCAGGCCGAACGAGAGCGGATCGCCCGAAACGCGGGGGATCGACGGTGTCCGGGGCAAAGTTGATTGGTGGCTGGACGCAATGGAAACGCACAGCGTGAAAGTGCACGGCCCGTTCGTCGCGCATGATCGCTTCGTGGTGCGCTACGAGATGGATGTGACCGACAAGAGTTCAAAGAGACGAATGCAGTTATCGGAGGTCGGCGTCTACACCGTGAAGGACGGGAAGATCGTGCGCGAAGAATTCCTGCCCTACCTGAGTGAGTAAAGGAGCTGACGCCGTCCGCACGATCTTTGCCAAGTCGTAGTTGGTGGTTTCGTCCGGCTGCGACGGAATTGGATGCTGGAGTAGTTGGTGGTTTTCGGTCTCGTGACGAGCCTGACCGAGTTACCGGCCGATGCCGGACTGGTGGATTACAGGCGCACGCTGGATTAGCCGGTCGGCGGGCCGAATACACCGCGACCTCTTCGCGTTGCCTCGTTGAGGCTCGACGATCAAAACGACAGAAGGTTATCCCAGATTGGCACCGCTTTTTTGTCTTATTGGAGCCCGGTCGCTTTCAATCTGTGCAAATCTGTGAAATCTGTGGATGATCCAAGTTTGTAGCACATGGAGCAAATCATCGAAGAACGACGACTGGCTTCGCCGACCGTGACGCCGCAGGCGCTGGCCTGGGACGGAAAGCAGCTTTGGCTGAGTTCGCGTGATCTTGGCACACTCTACCGGGTCGACATGCAGGGGTTGAAGATTGTCGAGGAATTCGATCCACCTGGAGTCGTCTGGGCGGCGGTGCTGACAAACGACGGTTGGCGGTTCACGATCGGCAAGGGCTTAAATGACGATCGCTATGTCTATCGCTACACTGCGGCTGACGGCTTCAGGAAGTTGTTTGCCTGCCCCGACTTCACCGGCTCCTATCTCAGCTTCGATGGCGAACATCTTTACCTGAGCCAGTGGTACAACGGTCAGATTCATCGGGTCGACGTTTCCGGAAACATCTCGCGTACGATCGACGTTGGCGCGGAAATCTGCGGACAGACTTTTGCCGACGGGACGCTCTACGTCTTGCGCGGGCGAGAGAACAAAAATGTTCCGAACAAGGCTGAAGAGTGGCGGATCGCCCGGATCAATTTGCTCCCGGAAACGCCGGTAGTCACCGACCTCGCGACGTTGACCTTTGCCGCACGCTCCCTCGCTTTCGACGGTCAGAACTTCTGGTCGAACCACCGCGCCGCGAACGAGACGGTGGCCTTCGCGCTCCCGCACTGAATTGCCGGTCGGCGGCGCCGCATGTTGGTTCACCAACCCAGAACGAAGCACATTGCGGCAACTTGCCGCTGAGCTGCCTGACGCTATTAGGACTTCGCATGGACCAATCCATTTGTACCGATGGTTCCGACAGGTCGGCCAAGCTGCCGCCGCAGTTGCTGGAGCGGGTGCTCGGAGGGCTTGGCTTTGCCGGGATGCCCGAGCCGCTTTTTGAAAATCTGCGCGCCATCTACGCGGCGTGGTGTCAGCGCGTGCCGTTCGACAATGTTCGCAAGCTGATCCACGTGCGGGCGGGGAGCTCGGGCCCGCTGCCGGGTAGCACGGCGGAGGACTTTCTTGAAGCATGGCTCAAGCACGGCACGGGTGGCACTTGCTGGGCGGGCGCAGGCACGTTTCACGCCATGCTCGCCTCGCTGGGGTTCGACGTCGCGCGCGGGGTTGGAACAATGCTCGTCGCGCCAGATCTGCCACCGAATCACGGGAGCGTGCGGGTGACTCTCGGCGAAGCGCGTTATCTGGTGGATTGCTCGATTCTCCACGGCGAGCCACTGCGCCTGGAGAAAGATGCCGAGACGCGGATCGAGCATCCGGCGTGGGGCGTCCGCTGCTCCATGCGCGATGGGCGCTGGCATGCCTGGTGGCGGCCATTGCAGAAACCGACCGGCTTCGAATGTCGCCTCGAGCGCTTCGGCGCCACACAACGTGAGTTCCAGAATTTCCACGACCAGACGCGTGGCTGGAGTCCCTTTAACTACGAGGTTTTACGGCACGAATCAACCGTGGCGAGCGCGTTGTCGGCCTTGCCTTTGGCAAAGCGGTTTCGCTGGAGGCCAATGGAAGTTTCCGTGAAAGAATAGTCACTCACGCCGAACGCGTCCGCCTCCTAATCGAGGACATTTGCTTGAGCGAGGAGATCGTGCGGCAGTTGCCCGAAGACATTGCTACGCCGCCGCCAGATTCACGAACGGCATGAGCAGGGGGAATTTAGGACCTGGGCTTCCCGGGAAGACTGCCACGGCCAGCATCCCGGACGGTGGGCACGCCCGAAACTGGATAAAAATCGGTTCGCTCAGTTTTGGTTCAGTGCGCGCTAGCGGTTCTTGTCAGATATCCCGTGCCCTGAATTCGCAAAAAAGCCCGGCGGAGGAATCGGAAGAGACGGCTTTTGGAAGAAGCCAGAGCGACCGCCCTGTGCATCCTTTTTCGGCGTCAAATCCCGCAGTTTTACGGTTGGTTTCTTCTTGATTGGGTCCTGCTTCGCCATTTCAATAGATCTCTTTTTTGGCCGCGAGGAACGTCGCCCGCAGCGTCGATTTACTTGACTCCGAAATTACCCTGTTGGCAATTCGCGGGCGAGACGATTTCTCAGAAGAACGTAGCATATTCATGCAGATGACTCCAATTTGTAATCTCTCGCCCTCGTGGGCCATGCATGAGGCCTTTGATTTCCTTCAAATTCCGCTTGCTGAAATTCTCGACCAGCCGGATTAATACGCCGCCGTTTTCCTTTCTTTGCGAAAGTTTCATAGTGACAATGTTCTCCCGGGATCTGGCCGCGATGCGATGACGCGGTTCCGTGAGGCGTTCTGCAACGTGCGGATCGTCCTCAACATTGCCGTGTCTGCCCTCGCGTTCGGATTGTTGCCGACAATATCTGGTCTCGCGCAGTCGTCGGGAGAAAGTGCTGCTTCCGCGGCGCCAAGCAGATTGCAGTCCCGGGCCGCTCGGCATATCGCAAGGGCGAGTTCAATCGGCCAAACGATGGGCACTGCCGTTCCGCAAACCGGGCCGGACGAAACTGCTCCGGGTTCCGTGGTCGCCATGGCTCCGACTCGCAGCAGCTTCCTGGCGAACTGGGCGCCGATAGAGGGAGCTACCGGTTATCGGTTGGACGTGTCGACCAGCCCGTCCTTTGACACTTATGCAAGCGGCTATCAGAGCCTCGACGTCGGCAATGTGACGAGTCGCATTGTCGCCCATTTGGACGCGGGGACGACCTATTACTACCGGGTTGACGCCTACGGTGCGTCTGGGACTGGTGGCACTTCGTTGGTGATGACGGCCACGACGACAACTGGAGCGGGGTTGGTGATTAACCCGACCTTCGACAGTTCCATCACCAGTAATCCCAATGCGGCGGCGATTGAGGCGATGATTACCCGGACGATCGCGATCTTTCAGTCGCTCTTGAGCGATCCGATTACGGTGGAGATACTCTACCGTTTCGCGGCGACCGATCCCGGCGGCAGGACGCTCGATTCCGGCACTGTCTCGGAAAGCGATTATGCTGTCTATTCGATTCCCTGGGTTAATTTCACCTCCGCCCTTGTGACCGATGCCAAGACCAGCAACGACAACACCGCCAATGCCAGCCTCCCTACATCGTCGCTTACACCTAACGTCACACCTTCGAGCGCGAACGGCCGAGCGCTCGCACTTGATACTCCGCCGGCGATGTTCTCCAACGGCAGGGTGGGCACCGGGGGACAGTATGATGGGATTGTGACCCTCAATTCTCAGGTTCCTTTTCAGTTCACGAGGCCTACTCTCACCAGCAACTACGACGCTCAACGTTCCACTGAGCACGAGACCGATGAGGTGCTCGGCTTTGGTTCTCACTTGGGCAACTCCCCGCCTGTGACCGACCTTATGCCTCAGGATTTGTTCAGTTGGTCCGCTCACGGCATCCGCAACTATTCTGCTCATGGCACGCGCTACTTTTCGATCGACGCTGGATCCACCTATATCGTCGGTTTCAACCAGATGGCTTCGGGCGATTATGGGGACTGGCTGAGTGATACCTGCCCGCAATCACATCCTTATGTGCAGAATGCTTTCGGCTGCCCGGGTCAGTCCTCCGATGTTTCCGCGACCTCACCGGAGGGTGTGAACCTGGACGTGATCGGTTATGACCTTGTTTCCACGCCACCGCCTGCTTCTACGCTTTTGGGAAACATTTCCACCCGCGGCTTGGTGGGTACAGGCGATAATGTTCTAATCGGCGGTTTTATTATTACCGGCACCCAGCCCAAAGAGGTGATCGTGCGCGCCATCGGCCCTTCCCTCGCTGTCAACGGTGTGCCACTGGCGGGCCGGCTCCTCAATCCGACCCTTGCGCTCAATGGCCCCAATGGACTGATCGCGTCCAATGACAACTGGCAGGACGATCCGGTGCAGGCGGCCGAGATCATCGCCACGGGCATCCCGCCGACCGACAACTTGGAATCGGCGATTGTCGCGACCTTGCCCGCGAGCCCCACCGGCATCGGCTACACCGCCGTCATGAGCGGGGTCAACAACACCACCGGCATCGGGCTGGTCGAGGCCTATGACCTCGATCGCACGGTCGATTCCACGCTGGCCAACATCTCCACCCGCGGCCTTGTCCAGACGGGCGACAATGTCATGATCGGCGGCCTCATCGCGCTCGGGACCGGTTCCCAAAAAGTGCTCGTGCGCGCGATCGGCCCTTCCCTCGCCAACGTCGTGCCTCCGGTGGCGGACGTTCTGGCCGACCCGGTCTTGGAATTATACGACAGCAACGGAACGCTGCTCGCCATGAATGACAACTGGCAGGACGATCCGGTGCAGGCGGCGGAGATCATCGCCACCGGCATCCCGCCGACCAACGTCAAGGAATCGGCGATTGTCGCGACCCTGCCGGCGAGCCCCACCGGCATCGGCTACACTGCGATTGTGCAGGGTGCCAATGGCACCACGGGTGTTGCGCTGGTGGAGATTTACGCTCTTGCTCCGTGACACCGCGGCCACGGGATGGCTCGTTCGTTTGCCGGGCGACATCGCGGATCGAGCGCGGACACTCGACCTTCTATTTCCCAATCGTGACCTGCATCCTTCTGAGCGTCATCCTCAGTCTGCTTTTCGCTCTCTCCCGTCGTTAGGCAAATTCTCTCTCGCGATACATTTGTTTCGTGTTGAAGCGAGCGGAACGAGTTCCTCCCTCTTAACGAGAGTGACAAATTTGGAGGGGGTTTTGTGATGACCGACCTGGAGCGCGGCGGAAGCGCATTTTCTTCGAGCGAGGAGGGGTGACCGGTGGCACCGGCACCCCCTTTGGCATCGGACACCGTTCCCCACGGGGCTGAGTTGCGAAAATTGAACTGAAATCCGTTTTTCGCGCTTTCTCCATCCGGCGAGGGGGGCTTGGCGAATCCAGACTTGGCAAGGTCAGAAATTCATCAGAGTAAACAACCCAACATGAATAACCAAATTGACCCGAAGGAGCGATACGAAGCGGCGGTCTATACCGAAAGGGGTGGCTGCGTTTGCATGGCTAGATTTGAGGAATCAAATAAGGCGCACAGCTGGCTAATGAAACAGCTGGAGACCGTAAAAGTCGAGCACGACTTCCAGCGCGCGTGGACGATTCGAGATCGGCACGAGGATAGAGCATTGCTCACGCACGGTCCAGCTTACCTAATCAAAAACGAGCCGTGAAAAGGAATGATTCAGAAGTAAGCCGAATTATTCGACAAGTAGGGGCGGCATTATTCGGTGTATCAAACTGGTCAAGGTGAACTTCATCTGTCCCTAGCTCAATTTGTCGATGGCGAAAACCGAGCGCTGCGGCTCAAAATCCCGGGCGTCTCGGCTGGCTTGCGGAACGTAAGGCAGGATTAATTATGATGCTGCATGTTGATCCCGAAGCAGACGTTTTTTATCTACGATTGAACGAATCCAAGATCATCGAATAGGCAGAGGTATCCTCTGGCGCGGTGCTGGATTAGGATGCGACCGAGGAAGTGGTCGACGTGGAGATTCTATTCCTCTCCAAACGCAGCGTGGACACAAACAAGCTGGACCTTCAAACACTTCGCGCGGCCACGCCCGGGGAGGGTGGTTGCGCCGGAAACGCCGCCGCCCTAGGTGTAAGTCACAGCAAAGAGGGGCGTTCTTCGTCCTCCTTGGCTCGGCCGGAGCCTTGGCTAGGAAGCTGACTTCTAATTTCCGGCCTCTGGTCGCTGAATTCCCTTGCCGGATGCAGGGGTCTTTGCCAACGATCTTCGCATCTGCCGATTCGGGCAATCTGCCTCCCGCGGCTTCAATATTGCAAACGCCACGAACCCGGCGCATCATGCACGCTCGAAACGACCCTATTATGAAACGAATACTCCGCTGGACGTTGGTAAACGTGTTCACTGCGGTGGCCCTCGGGTCCTTGATCTCCGGCTGCGGTACTCTCGCAGAAAACAATGCTGAGATCGCCAAATCGCAGAAAGAAATGCTTCTGACGGAAGCTGGTTTTAGAGCAAGAGCTGTTACCAACGCGAAGCAGCAGGCGCGAGTCAACCAGTTGGCGCCGAACAGGGTTTCAGCCGTCAAATACCAGGGGAAATTGTATTACGTCTATCCCTCGGGGAAGAAAGAGCAGATCTACGTCGGCAACGAGGCCCAATTCGACGCCTACAAGCAGGCCCTGGAGGGAGTACGGAGCAATCTTCCCCCGCAGCAGAGTGCCCAGATGGCTCAGGGATCGCCGATCTGGGTCGACGAAACCGCCGGACCAAAACACGTTGATATCGAGACCTTCGATGGATTCGGTTCGTTGGGGTCGGGCGACTGAGCAAGCCGCTTTCAGCCCGGCGACCGTCCCGCCATCGATCGTCGATCGTCCGGCTTTCAATAACGCCTGCGGGGCTAAGCTTCGTAGGCCATCCTCCGACCTCTGTCGTTCCGCCTTGCCTTTGACTATGTCCGCTTCGCTCCCATTGATACGCTCGCAACCCGCTTGTTTAACCGTCGGGCTCCGTCCATGGCACTCGGTCCCCACCGACGCCATTCAGCTTTCCGTAACAACTTCGTTACCGTCACTCGATTGACCATCGCCGCCTATTTCAACAACCTCATGTCATGAGCGCTTTAGTCAGTTCTCTCATTGTCTTCCTGCGGCGACTGCTTCCACCTTGCCTCTGCTGCGGGTTTTGCCTCGCCCTTTCAGCACAGGCTGAACAGCCGGCGGTCGGCCCTAACGGCGTCATCGTCCAGAGCCAGTTTGGCGGCCAGATTTTTGGCTTCGATACCGACCAGGTCGGCACGGAAGGCGTCCTCGCCGAATCTCATCGGCAGAATGACGATACCGTTCTCGCCGCGGTCGAAACCTTCGACCAGCGCACCGGCGCCATCCTCAAGGTCGTCAGGGAAACCATCACCCCGAATGATGACTTCGTCGCGCTCGGCGTCACCGGTAACTCCGTCGGCCTGATTGAGCGCGAACACGTAAAGGGCACTTTCAACGTCGTGCGCAGCTTTTTGACTATCGACCCGTTGCGTCGAAACCGTTTCACCGGCCGCTGGACTCCACCGATTGGGACCGACCACCTGGTCGATCTCGTTAGTCGCAATCAGGGAACCCAGAACGCCGTCTGGACGCTCGACCTCAGCAGCAACTTCATGCCCACCGTCTTCAGCACCGATGTCGGCGCCAACACCTTCGGCCCGGTCGTTTCCATTAACGACCAGGACTTCAGTAACTTCCCCGACCCCGGGTTCGCCTACGACCCGGTGCGCAACCGCGCCATTCTCGGGCACGCCTTTCTCGGCAATCCATTTATCCCCGGCTGGATGGCGACCGTCGACCTCTCTACCGCCAACTTCGCCAAGTTCCGCAGCGTCGGACTGGGCGACGTTAACGGACTCGCTTACGATCCGGTTACCGACACCGCCTGCGCCACGACCGAGATTGACTTCAGCGTCGCCTTTTACAACATCGCGACCCAGAGCGGATTCAAAGAGCCCTTACCGGGAGCGACCCAGCAATTCTTCTCCGGGGCGGCAGTCGAGTTCGACCCGGTGAACAAGCTCTTTCTGGTCGCCCAGGAACACTCCAGCACCTCATCCAGCGGGAGCAGCATTCACGTTTACGACACTGCCGGCAACCTGATCGAATCACTCAACGGCTTTAGTTTCTCCAACGCCTTCAACGTCGTCCCCGCCCACATCGCCATCAATCCGGGCAACCGCACCGGCTTCATCGACGGCCCCGACGAAGGCGTTACCCAGCTTCAGGGCTTCAACTACTGAGCTGCGAACAGCGCCCTGTGTTCTCACTCTTTAGTTTAACGTTGAACCTCGAAAGCTTTCGAGGTTGAACGTTTGCTTCTCTCAGCCGTCCTCCGCCCTCCTACCTCTTCCGTTCGAGCTGGATTTGCTTAACCAACTTGATCTTTGCCTGCCCCACATCGTGCGCGAATTTCACCTGTGCCGCCAGCGCCTGGGGATAAATCTCGTATGGCTCTCGCAGTTGTTTGGTGGCGGGATCATAGAAGAAAGAAATATCCTGGCCGAGATTCGGCACGATCAGCGCGTCGCTTAATTTCTGGTAGCGCTCGAGGTCGCTCAGGCCCCAGCGAACGACCGATTCGAATTCACGCAGAGCCAGCAGCGTCTTCACGTCGAGCAACTCCACCCCGCCCGATTGCAGGAGCGCGCTTATGTCGCCCGGATTGTAATCGGTCGTGAAAACAAACGGATGCAGTCGGGGCATTTCGCCCGCCTTGAGCGCACGGTTAAAATCGGCCTCCTCCCGCTCCTGCCTGGCGCCATTGATCTTTCCGCTCTCGATCCCCTTGAGCAATTGATCCTGGAGCATGGCCAGGATCCGATCGCGATGTTGCGCCTCCTGCCGATGTTCCTGATAATTATTCAACCAGAAAGCTGCGTACACCCCGACGAAGACGAGGAGCAACTCTCCCGCCCAACGGCCGGGCCTCCAAAGACGCAAGCGCTTCGCTATTTCTTTCATTGATGGATCGGTTGCCGAAGAATTATTAGCGCGAAAACCCCACCTCCGAAAAGCCTTCGATTTTTCAGCCAGCCCTCTTCAAGTGATGTCTTCCCGTTTTTCTACTTCCGGTCGTCAGCAGTTCAGCTTTTGGCGCCAACACTAGTTACCGCCTCCTCCTCCCGCCGAATTGTCTTGACTCTCATGGACACAGGTCTCAGCCTCGCCGGCCACCGGGTCGGTAGCTGCTTGCTACGGGTATCTTGCTTATATGTTACAGACATCTTCCTTAGGTCTTCTTCTTTCAAGTCTGTGCGCCATCGGCACAACGGCTTTCAGCCCCCTCGCCACCGCAGCAGATACAAACGCAGCCATCCGCCGGGGCGATTGGGTCCAGGGCGAGTTCGATGCCGGGCACACCGTGCACAACCCTTCCGAGCGCACCATCAACCCATCGAATGTTGGCAGCCTTCAGCTCGCCTGGAGCGCTTCGCTCGTCGGCACGATCTATGCCACTCCCATCGTCGCTGGCGGCCGCGTTTACATAGGTGGCGGCGACGGCAGGATGCACGCCTTCGACGCACTTACCGGCGCCGAAGTCTGGACGAGCAAAAAGCGAGGGATCTTCTACGTCGATTCCGCCACCTATGCCGACGGCCTCGTCTTCGCCAGCGCCATCTACGCCCCGCTCACCGCCTTCAACGCCAGGACCGGGAAAGTAGTCTGGGCCTCTTCCGCTGTCACCGATCTCCGGGCACCGGCCACGGTCATCGGGCACACCCTTTACGCAGCCGCCTTCGAAGGCACGCTCTATGCCCTCGATACGCGAACCGGCGCCGTGCTCTGGTCGACCACGGGCGGCTGCTGCGTTTACGATCAATCCCCCGTCGTAAGCAACGGACGCGTCTTTCAGCTCCGCACAGATGATACACTTACAGCCTACGACGCGGCCGATGGCGCCCAGTTGTGGACCGTCGACGATTTCGCCGTCGGGACCCTGGCCGCAGCCGATGGGAAGCTCTTCTTCGGACACTACCCGAACGTCACGGCACGAGACCAGGCTACCGGCGCGCTCCTCTGGTCGGTCCCAGTTTACGGGAGCGCCGACGCCGGCTCCCCGGCAGTCGCCGACGGGCTGGTCTTCGTCGAGAGCACTTTGTCCAACCTCGTCGCGCTCGACGAGAACACCGGAGCGGTCATCTGGACGGCCCCGGCGCGCAGCCCGTGGGGACCATCCGTGGCCAATGGAATTGTCTACGCATCGGCCTACAGCGGGCAATGGAATGCCTACAAAGAGACCGACGGCTCCCTGCTTTGGTCCGTCACCAACAACGACGGCTGTTTCGGCCCCTGCACGAACACCATCCCGGTCGTTTCTGGCGGGATGCTCTATTTGGCCGCGGGCGAGCTACGGGCTTATCAACTTGCGCCCTGACAGGATCGCGTAATTCTTCCGACTTTCGCCTTCTGACCTCTGAATCCGATTGAGCGGGCGCAAACAGTCAACGCCCGCGAGCGAGCGCCGCGGGGGCGAATGCGCACCGCTTCGGTTATTCGCCCCGACTCGGAACGTCCTTGGCGTCTACCGGTTGCTGGCGCGTCACCACGCGACCCTCATAGACCCGCGGCGCATAATAAACCGGCGCATAGGCATAGGGATAATAGCCGTAGCCATAAGGCGCATAAGGATAGCCCCATCCCCAGAATGGGACCCCAACAGCGAAGGCTACGCGAGGCCCACCCCATCGCCAGCCCGGATATCCATGCCAACCCCATCCTGGACGGCCATGCCAGCCCCCTCCTCCATGACCATGCCATTGCGCACTGGCCGGAGAGGCGAAAGCGAGCAAAGTCGCTACGGCCACTGCCCCGATCAAAGATTTCCAAAGTCTCATAAAACACTTCTCCCTTCTTTAACTGCTAAAGCATAGCACAACTTCGTCGTTTCGCATAAAAGAGTCCTCTTCCCGCGTCCACGAACCGTGCCCTCAGGCAACGGCGAAACCCCGATTTCTGCGTTTTAGCTTTTCGACTTCCTCCGCCCTCCGTCCTCCGATCTCCGCTTGCAGATTTCAGTTGTCGGCGTTTCAGCATTTCTAGGGCGGTCGGTCGCGAGTTGGGCGTGCGCTCGCCGGCGGAGGTCGGAAACGGGGCGATCCTTTCAATTTCGAGTTTGGACCGGCGATTGATCCAGCGTCCGATTTGGTGAGTTGGGCCAAAGTTCGTGATCGCGAAGGCGCGATCTTTAGAAAGAGGCCGGGATCGCCGCCCCCGATTACAACACTTCCTGCTTTTCGGCTTTCCTTAGAGATTCTACCGGCGTGCCGCACTGAGTAGCGAGGAACTCGCGCAACTTTTCCATGGCCGGGAAATACCGTGCGACCAAGGCGTCGATCACTTCGGTCTGGACGACACCGTCGCAGGTGTAGGCGAGGAGGGTGCGGTAGTCGAGCATCTCGATCCAAACCTGGCCATTGGGCAGCACGCCGGCCGCAGCCGCCTGTCTGATGACTTCGCGCGGTGTCACCGGAGCGATGCGCAATCCTGAGTCTTCGAGGTATGTTTTGACCGCTTTCCAGGCCAGTTCCAGGCAGTATTCGAAACGCCGGATCGCACCTTCCTTTTCCAGCGGGTTGAGGGCCTGCGGCCCGCGGCTCAGGGCCCGGCGGAGCAGGGCGAGACCATTGTCAAAGCTCTCAAACCGATCCTCACTGCAGGTATTGGCGTGCATGGGCGCAACTCCTTTAGCAAGAACTGTGCGAAACGAGGGGTGGTCACTTTTCGACGGTGGGCGCGAGTTGGCAGAGCATCTGCCATGGCGTTTCATTCAGAGCGGGACCTCGAGCCGGTGTCGTCGCCGGCGAATTCTCTGAGCCGCATGCTGTCATTCGCTCCCAATCACCGAAACAGCCAGGCTCCTTGGAAGTCGCCTCTCTGATTTGGTGGGTTAGGCCAAAGCTTGTGATCGCGAGGTCGCGATCACAAGCACGCCAGTCGCCCGCACCCGGTGGGCAGGCAGCGCGCTCCCCGAACGAAGATCTCGAAGCTGCACTGGAGCAGTTTGCAGCATTAGCAGACGACTTGAAGCGCTAGAATTGCGGCGAACCCGATCCCCCAGCGTGGGAGGGGCCTTGGCGCCGCGACCCGAAATTCGAACTACTTCTTATCCAGGAGCGGCAGGTATGCTTCATAACCCTGATCCTTCATCTCCTCTTTTGGGATGAAACGGAGAGCGGCGGATGCGATTGAGTAGCGCCGGCCAGTGGGCGACTTCGGGTCGGCGAAAAGATGGCCCAGGTGGGCGTCGGTCCGTTTCGCGCGCACCTCGATCCGCTGCATCCCTTCGGAGTTATCGGGTTTCTCGACCACAAGGTCGTACGAGATCGGTTTGCTGAAAGCGGGAATGCCGAGGCCGCTATCGTATTTGTCGAGCGATGTGAAGAGCGGCTGGCCGTCGATGACGTCGACGTAAATCCCGGCGCGCTTGGTGTTCCAATACGCGTTCTGGAACGGCGTCTCACTCCCGTTGCGTCGCACGACGTTGTATTGCTCGGGTGTTAACCGCTCGTGCAGGACGGCGTCCGCCGGCACGGGTCGGTTCGGATCGAAACCCATGGTCTCTCTTTTCTCTTTCTGCGCGAGAAAGAAGAAGTAGATCGCCCCAGCACTAAGGAGGACCAAAACCGCGATTCCAACGTACTGACGGAGGGTCGATTTGTCTTCGATCGTGATTCGGCGCCCGTACATCGGATCTGCGCTCAGGTTACCGAAACGGATTGGTCATCCCCGCCCATCATTTTTCCCCACCAAGGGAAAGTGATTTCGGTTTGCTCTTAGTTAATTGATATGGCGCTGCGACGTCAAATCTAAACTGCTGAAGTGTCGATCCCGCCATGGCCGGAGAGTGAACCGGGACGGATTCGGGTCGGGATGCGAATTGACTTTGCCGCGGGGAGCAGGCTTCAAATGTCGCGCAGCCAGAATCTCCCCAATCGCGCGCGTGTGCACGGACCAAAAGCCGCAGGCCTCACAGGACCTGCGGCATCTAATGGCTGTATCGCAGGCTGCGCAGTCTCAGTCCACCACAACGTGATCTATTGTCCGCACACCCGCGTTATTAGCGAAGTAGACATGCACGTGGGTGCCGGGCCTGATCGCGCTTTGCACTCTTTCTCCCTTGCTGTTGAAGACATGGCCGGGACCGTTGAGAACGTAATGGCCCGGACCCTCGTTGTGAACAACGAGAGTTTTAGGAGGCTGATAGCTTGCCGCCTCACCTCCTTCAACCGTTATGCTTGTTCCCGTGACTGTGACTCCCTGTTCCACGGCTGCCGTCTGCGGATCTTGTCCGAAGGCCAGCGGCGCAAGCAATGCGCAGCCGGCAATACTGATGATTAGCTTTTTCGTTATCATAATTCCTCCATGAGTTGATTGTTGCATCTTATCGGTTCCTGGGATGCGATTGCATAACACGTGCCGCGACCTGCATTTCAACACAACCATGAGTGCAAGAGGAACTTAACTGAAAAGGATGATGTCCGAATTTGTCGGACTAATTCCCGAAGGTGGGATTGGTCTTGTGTCATCTCCGGGAAATACTGAACACTCCCTGTTTCGCCCTTACTATTTCCCGCATGGACGCGACGGCGCGCGTCGCTCCAGAGTGCGCGGCTCTACCGCGGCGGGGCGTCGCCGGAGAGGGCACGTTTTATTTCGGGTATGATTTTTTCGTAGCGGCTTACCAGGGCGGGCTCCAGGAGGTTGACATCGGTGAGGTAGATTTCCATCGCGGTGGCCAGGCCTTTGAAGTTGTCGCTCGAGAGACCAGAAGGCGTAAAGGCGGAGGCGAGGAAGCTATCTTCCAGCTTCTGAAACGCATTTTGCTTGGTGTAGACCTTGGAGATATCGAAGGCCAGATCCGGCTTGAGATAGGACAAGGCCTGGGTGGCCAACGCGAGATCCCACGCCGTATGCTCGAAGGTCTCGGGCCGCATGCCTTCGAAATGGACGGTCTTATTATATCGCTCGTCGGTCGCCGGCTCTTTGCTCGTGAGGAATGCGCGCAGCTCGCGCGCGAGCGTTTCGTGATATTGGCGGTTGCTTTGCGTGGCCTGGCAATTCGCTTCCATTTCTTCGGCAAAATTACGCAGAGCGGCCTCAGCCTGCGCGTGGTGCTCGCGATTCTCGTGCCAGTTGTTTGCCAGGAGGCCGAGAAAAACGCCAACCGCGATCAGCCCGACTTCGAAGAAGAGGCTGAGAAACGACCTTCCATGTTCTTTGCCGGGCCGGCTCACGGGCGCAAGTATGCCCGGGTGGACGGACACTTCAAGCTTTCCCAGTGAGAGGAGGCGGCGCGCGTCCCTCCAGAGTGGCTTTGTCCCGAAAGTTTCCTGAGATATCGCCGATTTTGCCGATTTAAGGATTTGTCCGCAAATAAATAAGCTCGCTTTCGCGGCTGATCCGATTCCATATTGGTGCCATGCCTGCTCGACGAAAGTGCCGGCAGTCTTTATTTGAATACTTCGTGGCGCCGACGCGTCTCTCTTTTCCACTCCATGTTGCACCTTAAAATGAATACGAAACTTACCACCATCGCGCTCGCGGCTCTGCTCTTCGCCGGGCTCCCGCTTGCTTCTTCTTCTGCACAAGTCGGCATCTCGGTTGCGATCGCTCCGCCTGAGATCCCGGTCTACGAACAGCCGTTGTGTCCAGCCCCGGGCTATCTTTGGACCCCGGGCTACTGGGACTATGCTGATTTCGGTTACTACTGGGTCCCGGGAGTCTGGGTCGCTCCGCCACGCATCGGATTTCTCTGGACGCCCGGTTACTGGGGCTACCGTGGCGGCGGTTATTACTTCAACCAGGGATACTGGGGGCCGACGGTTGGGTTTTATGGCGGGATTAATTACGGCTACGGCTACGGAGGGCGCGGCTACTACGGCGGCGAATGGTCCGGCAATACCTTCCGCTATAACACGGCCGTGACCCGGGTGAACACCACCGTGGTGCACAACACCTATGTCAACAACAAGGTCGTGACCAACACCGGCAGCCGCGCCGGCTATAACGGCCCGGGCGGCGCGGAGGCCAGGGCCACCGCGCAGGAACAAGCCGCCGCCAAGGGGAAGCACATCCCGCCAACCCAGACCCAGCGTTCACGCGTCGAAGCAGCGAAGAAAGATCCGGCCTTGCATGCGACAAACAATCAAGGAAAGCCGAAATCCGACGCGGTCCAGACGTTCGACCGCCAACACGGGAAGCAGGCCACCGCGGCCAACGGAGGCGCTGCTGAAACCAAACAACAGGCGCGCACCGGAAAGCAAGCTGGCGCTGAGAAAGCCAAGGGTGGAACTGCCCAGGCAGCCAATGCTTCGCACCAGAAGACGACAGCTGCTCGGACAAAGGAGGGCACGACGCCGAATGCCCATAAGACATCTCTGGCAAAAAATAACGCCCAGACCAACAAGAAGGCGGCCACTGCGCACAAGGCGCAACATCCACAGACGGCAAAGCCCAAACAACCAGCATCCGCGCAGCGCGGGCGCGCTCCCGCCAAGGGCGAGCAGCCCGGCAAGAAGAAGAAGCAGCACCCGGGAAACGGGCAGTAAAAAGCTGCATCGGCGGTCGGCGGGGCGATGCGCCAGCCCTCGGCGATATCCTGCTTTTCTCCGTTCCTGATTCAAGGAGCGCGGGCACACTTCGCCTTCCACATTTATTTCTATTGACGCCTAACGGGAAACCTGCTCGGAATCGCGCCATGAAAACAAATCGTTCCATGCTAGTGGCTGCAGCGCTGTGGTTCACAGCGGCCGCAGTAACCTTCGCTGCCAGTGCACAGATGGGCACCTGGAAACTCAACGGAGCAAAATCGAAGTTCGCACCCGGCGCGACCAAGAACACCACCGTCACTTACACAGCGGCCAAAGGTGACATGATCGATCTGGCCGTCGACGGGGTGGACAAGGATGGAAAAGCCGTCCACTGGACCTGGATGGGCAAGTTCGACGGCAAAGCCTACAAGGTAAAAGGAAGCCCGGGCGTCGACATGATCGCCTATAAGATGGTAAACGAAAACACGAACGACCTCACGGCCATGAAAAAGGGCAAGGTGGTCATGACCGGCACGATCACCGTGTCAAAAGACGGCAAATCGCGCACAGTCACAACGACAATGACGGACGCGAGCGGGAAGCAAGAGACTGACAAAGCCTACTACAACAAGCAGTAGGCGAAGGGATGTGAGTTAGGAAAGCAAGGCGGCTGCTCTCCCGGCAACAGGCGAGCAGCCGCGCTTCAACGCGGGACGACGTGGGAGGGGCTTTTGCGCCCCGATTCCCCGATTCGGCAGATACGACTCAGGAGTCTGTCGCGCTCGCGCGCCGTTTGCGGGCGAAGTGGAGCCCGTCGGCGACAGGGAGCAAGACCGACTCGACGCGCGGGTCATGCGCCAGCTTCCCGTTCAAGCGATCGAGAGCGAGACCGTCGGGATCACTGAGACCCCGCTCAATGACTCGACCGCTCCAGACCATATTATCGAAAATAAACAGACCGTTCGGTTTCATCTTCGGCAGCAGGATCTCGAAATAGGTGTCGTAACCGGGTTTGTCGGCGTCGATAAACGCGAAATCAAGCGGCTCAGGTGGTTCCCAAGCCGGTAACTCCTGTTTGGCATCTCCCAGGGTGAGCTGGATGCGATTCGCGACACCTTCTTTTTCCCAGTAGCGCCGGGCGATCGCGGTCCATTCCGCACTGGTGTCGAAACAGAAGAGGCGACCTTCCTCAACCAGTCCGCGCGCGATGCAGACGGAGCTATAGCCGGTAAAGGTGCCTACCTCGACGGCTGTCCGCACCCCGAGCAGTTTTGTCAGAAGGGTGAGAAAATCGCCTTGTTCCGGGCTGATAAGCATGCGGGCGGCATCGCCTAACGACTCGGTCTCGCGGCGGAGCGCGTCGAGGAGTGGATCGACGACACGCGAACGGTGGTGCACAATGTAGTCGTAGAGCGAATCGTTCAGTGCGACGTATTTGGCCGGCGGGCTCGACTGGGAATTTGGCGGCTCCATTTGTTAGGGAATTTCTGTCGTATTTATACTCGCATCAACGGAAGGAAAACATAATCAGGCTTGCAAAGCTCGTTTGGATTGCGGCGGACTTGAAGCGCGAAATCGCTGCCTCGAATATTTGATCATGCCTGCCATCATTCCAACGGTCCCGGTGTCGCCATCGCCGTCTGCTCGTCCTGGCATGGGCACCATCCTTTTCCCGGGCGGGGTGGCGTTTCGGGTTTGGGCGCCGTTTGCCTCGAGCGTGTTTGCCGCTGGGGCTTTCAACCAGTGGAACGCCACGGCGAATCCCTTTGCCAGCGAAGGCAACGGCTACTGGTCGGTGGAAGTGCCGGGAGCGGCGGTCGGGGATGAATACCAGTTTGTGATCCATAATGGAGCGCAGGTGCTCTGGCATAAGAACCCGTACGCGAGCGAGGTCGTGAACTCGTCCGGCAACGCCATCATTCACGATCCGAACTTCGACTGGACCGGGGAGGACTTCGTGATGCCGCCGCGCAATGAATTGGTGATCTACGAGATGCATGTCGGCAGTTTCAACGACTCAAACGGCGGGGGGCCGGGCACGTTCGATGAAATCATTCCGAAGCTGAGTTATCTGCGCGATCTCGGCATCAACGCGATCGAGATTATGCCGGTGCTGGAGTTTCCGATGAGCTTCTCGTGGGGTTACAATCCTTCGGACCCCTTTGCGGTGGAATCTTCGCTCGGCGGCCCGCAGGGTTTGCAGCGGTTTGTCAAAGCCGCGCATGCGCTCGGCATCGCAATTATCATGGACGTGGTTTACAACCACTTTGGTCCCGGCGATCTCGATCTCTGGCGCTTCGATGGCTGGAGCGACCCGGATCACAATGGCGGTATCTATTTCTATGATAATGATCGCTCGCACACGGATTGGGGCGATACGCGACCGGATTACGGTCGGCCCGAAGTGCGACAATATCTCCGCGATAACGCGCTCTTTTGGCTGAACAAATACCGTATCGATGGGCTGCGCTTCGATTCGGTGAGCAACATTCGAATGGTGGATGGTCGCGACCTTCCAGACGGCTGGAGCCTTCTACAATGGATGCACGATGAAATCCGTTCCACTCAGCCGTGGAAGATCACGATCGCAGAGGATTTGCAGAACAACGAATGGATTACCAAAGAGTCGATGCCGGCGGCGCAGGCTTCGGTTCGCAATGGGACTCCGGGTTTGTCCATCCCATCCGGGACGCCGTTATCGCGCAGAACGACGCCGATCGGGATCTCTATGCGGTGCGCGACGCGCTGGAACATCGTAATAACGACGACGCCCTCCAGCGGGTCATCTACACCGAATCCCATGACGAGGTGGCGAATGGTCACGCGCGGGTGCCGGAGGAGATTTGGCCGGGCAATGCCGGGAGCTGGTTTTCACGCAAGCGCTCCACGCTTGCTGCGGCGCTTGTCTTTACCGCCCCGGGTATCCCGATGATCTTTCAGGGTCAGGAATTCCTCGAGGACCAATACTTCCGCGACTCGGAGCCGTTGGACTGGACAAAGCTCGATACTTACGCGGGGATCAATGCTCTCTATCGGGACCTGATTCACCTGCGCCGCAACTGGTTTAATCAGACCCGCGGTTTGCGCGGCCAGCACCTCAACGTCCATCATATCAATAACACCGATAAGCTGATTGCATTTCACCGCTGGGAGAATGGCGGGCCAGGCGACGATGTGATGATCGTGGCAAACTTTGGCAACCGGGGATACCAGAGCTATGCGCTGGGATTTCCACGCGCGGGCGGATGGCGGGTCCGTTTCAACAGTGACTGGCAGGGCTATAGCGATGACTTTGGGAATCAGTTGGGCTACGACACATGGGCGGGCGACGGCTCGCGCGATGGGATGCCGTTCCAGGCCAATATCGGCATCGGCCCTTACTCGGTTCTCATCTTGTCGCAGGACGATGCGTGACGCCCGCAGAATCGTGAGTTGAGCAGAGCGGCGGACTGCGTTGCGTAACTATTCTGTTACGGAATTCCTGATCGACACGGTTTTCCCTGTTCTAAAAGTGCGATAGATTTGGTTCAAGCCCGAATGTCGGGTTGCATGAGAGATCAACTAGAAAGCGAAGACTCGTATGACATCAATGTTCTCGGAAGTTCTCACAGGGGCTGGTGCCCTCTCACCATCGCCCGGCGCTCAGTTGGGTCGTTCTGGCCCGGAAGCGGAATCGCGGGCAAAGGTTGGGTTCCTTTGGAAAACGAGTCAATTTTGGCAGGGCGCGGCGGGCTTCCTGGCTCTGATCGTCACGGCGGCGACGGCGACGGCCCAGACCTACACGATCACGGACCTGGGCACGCTGGGTGCAAACAGTCGGGGCAACTATAGCCAGGCCTTCTGCATTAACGCGGGCGGGCAAGTGGCGGGGCAGTCGAGCGCTTCGTCAACTTTCTTCACCGATCCCGCGTTTCTCTATAGCGCTGGCCAACTGACTTCACTCGGCACGCTGGGTGGGGAATACGGACAGGCCCAGGGCATCAATATCGCCGGGCAGGTGGTCGGGTACTCGACACTTTCGAGCGGATCCTATCGTGCGTTTCTCTACACCGGCGGGCAAATGATGGATTTGGGAACGCTTGGCGGCGATTACAGCGCGGCTTACGATCTGAACAACTTAGGCCAGGTGGTGGGCGTGTCCGCCAACGTCGCCTTGCAGCAACACGCGTTTCTTTACAGCAATGGCCAGATGACGGACCTGGGAACGCTTGGCGGTGCGACGAGCACGGCTTATGGAATCAACAATCAAGGCGTCATCGTAGGCTATTCCTACAACACAGCAGGAGACTTTCTTGGCTTTGTCTATCAAGACGGGACGATGACCGCGCTTGGAACGCTGGGTGGATCGTGGAGCATTGCCTACGCCATCAACGACGAGAACCAGATTACCGGGCAGGCCTACACCAGGGGAAATCGGACAGCCCACGCCTTTCGCTCCACAAACGGCCAAATGGCAGACTTGGGCGCGCTCGGCGGATCGAGTTCGTATGGGTCGGCCATCAATAACAGCGGAACGGTCGTGGGTCTCTCGACTATTCGGAATGCCTCCTACCACGCATTTATTTCCATTAACGGGAGAAAAATGCAGGACTTGAACAAGATGATTCCGGCCAGGACAGGATGGGTCCTCCAGGAAGGTGCTGGCATTAGCGATTCAGGACAAATCGCAGGCTATGGCACGTTGCATGGCGAGTTACACGCCTTTCTGCTCACCCCGGCGCAATAGGCAGGTCGAAAGAAGCGGGATCCCTTAGGATTCCTTTCGTTCGCGCGAGCTGGATGGCGGCCGAATAGTATACCCCACATAGCGCAGCGTGTGGATCAACGGAACGTTAAAGCCGGAGTCCACTTTTTTGCGCAGACGAGTGATGAAGATCTCCACCGTGCGCGTGTCGTACTCGTGCTGGCGGTGCCAAATCCGTTCACAAAGCTCCGTTCGGGAGAAAACGCGTCCCGGCTCCTGCATGAGGACTTGCAGGACATCGAGCTCCCGTGGTGAAAGCGCGATCACCTTTCCGGAACGAGTCACCCGCCGATGCTGCACATCCATTTGCAGATCTTCGACACTAAGCAAGTCGACGGCTGTAGGCGTCGCTGCACGACGACCAAGAGCCTCGATCCGTGCCATCAGCTCATTCACCGAGAAGGGTTTCGGCAAATAGTCATCCGCACCGGCCTTCAGTCCCTTGACGCGATCACTGACCTCGGCGTGCGCCGTCAGGATGAGGATCCGCGCGGTGGAATGATCCTCGCGCAACCGTCTCAGCACCGAAAATCCGTCGAGGCTCGGCAGATTAATATCCAGGATGATGAGATCAGGTGGATTCTCCAGAGCCGCCTTAAGGCCATCCGCGCCATCGTTGCGCGCGGTTGCCTCGTGATTGGCCCGCTGCAACTCTCGGGTAACCTGCCGGGCAAGCCTGTCATCGTCCTCGATTACGAGCACTCGCATCCTCCCTCTTAATGGCAGAGATCGGTTCCGAGATCAATTCCGAATCAGTCAGAGCATCATCCGAAGAGTTTGAACAGAGACGCTGGCGGTCGAGGGAAACACGCCGGCATGAGTTGACGCAGGAGAAGAGCATGCTCGTTCGCAATTAGCGCCGAGTGGCCGCTGTCCCCTGACGCAATGGTAGGGACGGACAGCCGGGCCGTCCGTCCCTTCGGCGCGCCCGGCGTACGCGCCATACCGAAGTGCTATGCACAGGTCCGCGAAGCAGCGTCAGCGGCCTGGGCCAGGACGTTTAGGGTGTTGAAGAACTCCTGGCTTTGACCGTTGAACAAACCGGAGTTTGTCAGGGCGGCGACGGCCGACTGCGCTCCTGCCTGCGCCAGAGAGGTAGGCCGAATCACAGAGCAGTGAGGTAGACTGGAATCAATGAACCGGCATGGCTCCGGCATGATGAGGTCCTTCTCGCGCAATGGATCGCCTTCAAATACTGTCGCGATATCAGGGAAAACCAGCCCCGAAACTCTTACTGGCGGGACATTGCCGGCGCCATCGTTCCAAATCGCGAAATGAAACACCTCGGTGCCGCCAATACCGGTGACGATTCTAAGCACAGTGAGGTCTGAGACATTGAGTGCCATCGAATCGTAGAGGCTCGATCCGCCCTGCTCAATGGTTCCAAAGTGGAAGGCCGCGGTGTTTGCAATCGCCTGGAGTTGCCTGCCCATCGGGATATCGCGCGGCGGAATGGCGGGGCGATTCACAATCTCGATCAATTGCGGAAAGGTCGTGCCAAAATCCGGATTGGCTCGGCTGCGGTAGCGAATCCACCAGCTTGTGTCCACGGTCAGGTTCATCAGATTGGTCAATCGCCCGATCTGTTTCGCGCCGGTGGCACGGCTGCTCGGCAGCGTGCGGAAAACGTCAAGGTTAACTTCCTGACCGCCGACCGAGGCGATGTAGGCATTGAGGAAGGCGGCATGGCTCATTTCATCGTCGGTATTGTCGGCGATATACTGTGGGAAATCGTCATCGATTGCTTCAATCGCCTCCCTATATGCGTCATTGCCAGTAGCCAGCTCGGTGTATTGCTGCCACAAGTCTGCCTCGATCAATTCGGCCGCGGCCAAAAAGCGCATGATATCGATATCGCCACCGCTGGTACCTGTCGAACTCAGAGCTGCGCCGCGCACTCGATTTACTCCTGCGATCAGGCCGGCGGCTGGCGTCAAGAGCGCCGCGCCGAGACCCAGACTGCGAAGGAAAGATCGCCGTGCCATGGGATGCGGCGCAACGAGCGTTTCCTGAAACCGCTCCAAACTCGGGAAAGTATCCTTTGTCGAATCGGCGTTTAGACTTGTATTTGAACGGTTGTTTTTCATAGTTATGTGCTGTTTAAGACTTCGTAATCTTGTGTCAGATGATGCAAGTCTTTGATTCCCGGCGATAACTTGCAATTCCTTCTTGGTAACAAAGGCGTTACTACCCCCGCTTTGAGTTATTTATCTCCAAGTCTTGGCACGTTGCCTTCGTGCTGAAACCGTCTCTTCGTGAGGATTTCAGAAAGTTGGAACTGCCCACCGGTGAAAGGTAACAGGGTTGTTACCTTCATTGTTGGAGTTACCGGTGGAGGAATGGGATTTGTCGGCGCCGCCGGCCGTGTCGAAAAAATGATAGAAGACGCGGTTTTCATTGATTACCGATCCTGCTAAGCTGCCCGATATGGTGATGCGCATCGCTCTCATCATTCTGCTCGTGCCGACGTTGCAATTCCCTGTTGTTTGCCGTGGGCAGGCAACTGTGGAAGGCGCAGTCAATTTGCCGAGAGCGCACGATGCGCCGGTGGCAAATGAGCGCTACGAAATTGTGAACGAAGGAGGAGTGCTGGCGCCCCGCCCGCCGCACGCGGTGGTTTACCTGGAAGGTGATTTTGCCCGACCGACGACCCTCCCGACGAAACAAATGGCGCAAAAAAATCTCACCTTTGTGCCAAACCTTCTCCCCGTGGAACGGGGTACAAAGGTCGAGTTTCCGAATCTGGACAACACTTATCACAACATCTTTTCCTATTCGCCGGCGAAGCGGTTCGACCTCGGCCGTTATCCTCCGAACGAGAAGCCTGTACCTTTTCAGGTCTTCGACCGGGTGGGATTGGTGACGGTGCGCTGCGATATTCATGAGCATATGCGCGCCCTCATTCTTGTGCTCGACACCCCGTATTTCACCATCAGTGACGCGCAAGGTCACTATCGCCTGACGAACCTTCCGGCTGGTCATTTCGTATTGAAAGCCTGGGTAAACAGCAAGCTAACGCGGGAACACCCGGTCGATCTTGTTAATGGTTCGGTTCGGCACGTGGACTTGCCATGAAGCCGCCTGCCACACCCGACCCTGCCGGTATCCGTCGCTTCCGCGCCAAGCTCTTTCTTGCCATGATGGTGCTGGTGCTGGTGGTGACATCGTTGGGCATTTACGTCACGCAGCGGCGCGCCGACGACGATGCGCAGACCGATTTGCAGCGCGATTTTAGACTCGAGCTGGCCTCCCTTCATCGCCTTCAGGACCTGCGCAACGCGGCGGTTGCCGATCGTTCCAGCGCGCTGGCGCGCAACCCGCGCATTCACGCCGCGCTGGAGGACAACGCACTCGATCTGCTCTACCCCAGCGCCGAGGCGGAATTGCGGGATCTCATGGACCAAACGAACCAGGGGAGTGGTTCGGCCGACAGTTTGCACGCGAGATTCTACCGGTTTCTCGATAACCGAGGCGCGGTCCTTGTCCCGCCGACGAAGGACGCGGGCGAGCTTTTGCCTAACGAACAAGCGCAGCTCGCGCAAAGCAGCGTGCCGCAGGCGATGCAAACCGGCTACCTGTCGCGGCGTGGCCCGATGGGTCGTGCGACGGTGGATGAGATAATCGCGGTACCGATCCGTTCGAGCGATACCAACGAGGTGATCGCGGCGCTCGTTCTGGGCCTCAAGCCGCTCGAAAGAGCGACGCGGAATGCAGCCGCGGGAATGAAGAACGGCATTCTCGTGCATGGCCAATTGCATTTGCCAGCACTTGAACAGGCGGCGGAGGAACAGGTTGCGCGCGAGGTGCAACGTGATCTCGCGGAACCGGCCGACAGGGAACACAGCTTGCGTGCGAAAATCGATGGCGTTCCGCATTTGCTCTTTTTCAAACGACTGAACCCGCAATCCAACTACCCTCCGGCCTACGAAGTTTGCGTCTATCCGCTGACCGAGTTGCTTGTGCGCGAGCGACACTTGCGCTCGCAAATTCTTGGGGCGGGCGGTCTGCTCTTGCTTGGCGGTCTTGTGGTCAGCCATGTTGTCTCGCGACGGCTGTCGCAGCCGGTCGAGGAGCTGGCGGTCGTCTCGGAGGAAAACCTTGCGCAGAGGCAGCGCGTAGAGGCGAAACTGCACGATACGGCGGAAGAATTGCAGCGCTCCGCACGCTTTTCGGCCGACGCTTCTCATCAATTGAAAAGCCCGATCACAGTCCTGCGGGCGGGGCTCGATTCGTTGCTCTCGCGTGACGGCTTTCCGCCGGAGGTTTACGAGGAAATCTCGTCACTTGTTCACCAGACCTATCGCCTAACAAGTGTTGTCGAAGATCTCCTGCTTCTCTCACGTATGGATGCCGGCAGGTTACGGCTGACGTCTGCACAGCGTGGACCTCACGCATTTGGTGGAGGAATGGATCGATGATCTCGAGGCCATGCCGGAAGCGGCCGATCTGCGCGTCGAGAAGGATCTCCCGGCTCAGTTGCTCATTGCCGGCGAAACAAAATTCACTGCGCAGATCGTGCAAAACCTGCTCGATAATGCGCGGAAATATAATCGACGCCACGGGACGATCCGCATCCGTGGACGGCTGGCGAACGGCCAGGTGGAATTGCGGGTCGCAAACACCGGACGCGGGATCCCGCTGGAGGCGCAGCCGTACATTTTCGAGCGCTTTCATCGCGCAAGCGGGAGCGAAGATGTGGCGGGGCACGGACTAGGACTGAACCTCGCCCGCGAGCTGGTGCGGCTGCATGGCGGTGAACTGCGCCTTGTGTGTTCCGATGCGGAATGGACGGAGTTCAGTGTGCTCTTCTTGAAAGCAGCGCAGATCGGCCCCGCCGCCGGGTAAAAGCAGATGAAGACCTTCGTCTGTGTCTGCCTGCTCGTTACCGCGACTCGGGCGCTGGCCGCGGACGATTTTCTTGACCTGGTGGATGACTCCCTAACGAATTCTTTTTTGCACGATCAGATCCGAACACGGGTGAGCGGCTTGCTTGATCTCGAATACTATCAATACCCGCAACCTCCGCCAGGCTTGATCCGCGCGAGCGGTCATGACCTTTTTGCTCCGCGACTGAGCCTTTTCCTCGATGCGAGAGCGGGCCGCGCGATTTATGTCTTTGCTCAAACGCGCATCGATACCGGCTTCGATCCAAGCGATCTTGGCGTGGAATGGCGACTGGACGAATACGCAGTGCGTGTGACGCCGTGGAGCGATGGCCGCTTCAATCTCCAGGTTGGAAAATTTGCCACCGTCGTCGGCAGTTGGGTCGAACGCCACCTTTCCTGGGAGAATCCACTGATCAACGCCCCGCTGCCATATGAGAACCCCACCCTCGTCTCGGATGTGGACGTTCCGGTGACGGCGGAGAGTTTTCGCGCGGTGCCCGGCTCCTACAAATATGCGTTTCTGCCCATAATCTGGGGACCGGTTTATGCCATCGGCGCTTCCGCGACGGGGCGCATCGGGATTTTTGAGTACGCCGCCGAAGTCAAGAATGCCCCTCTGGCATCCCGCCCGGAATCCTGGTACGACTACAACTTTAGTCACCCCGCAGTTGATGCAAAACTGGCGCTTGACCCTAACGAGGCCTGGCACTTTGGCATTTCAGCGGGCGAGGGCAGCTACCTTCGCCCCAATGCCTATCCGCTGCCGAACAACACAGACTTTGGCGAATACCGGCAATATGTCCTCGGGCAGGAGGTGAGCTACGCGCGCGGTCACCTGCAGGTTTGGGCGGAGGCGTTTGAGTCGCGCTTCCAAATTCCACAGCTCGGCAACGCCGATGTCTTTGCCTACTACGTGGAGATGAAATACAAATTCACCCCGCAGCTTTTCGGGGCTCTGCGCTGGAACCAGGAGTTCTTTGATTCAGGCACCGATCCAATGGGACAGCCGATCGCGCATGGCCACGACGTCTCGCGGATTGACGCCGCCGTCGGCTATCGTTTCACCGCTCACACACAGCTAAAGCTGCAATATAGTCTGGCGCACGGCGATTTCGTCTCGGATAAGGTCAACGGAACCTTTGCGGCGCAATTTACGGTGCGTTTTTGAAGTGACCGCGCGCTGCCGGATTGTATTCTTCGCTCGTTAGCGGTCTTTTACCAAACCGTAATCAGGGCTTTGGTTCAGTTGCCGAGATACCGAGCCAGGGCAAGATCGACCCCCTTCCGCGTTGGAGTCGCATTGAATCCAACCGCGACGATTTTGCCATCCTGTTGCAGAACACCAGCGTTAGCTCCGCCATTTAAATTGCCGTAGGAGGTACGCGAAACGACACAATGCCGCGAACGTAACAATGTCGTTACGCTTCAGGTGTGGCACAAACGTGGAATTGCCTCAGGCTGGTGTCAGTCAGATTCATGGCTATGAAGCGCCCATTTTGTCTTATTACCCTTGGATTGGTCGGTGCCGTCCTTTTCTCGCAGACGAGCTCGTCGGAAGCCAAGACTGTTACCGTAAACGTAGGCGCGACCGGCAACTATGCGGCCATCGTCCGCGACGCGAACAACACGACTGGCGTGGCTCTCGTCGAGGCCTTCCAGCTGCAATGAGAGCTGCGCTCAAACCATCCACAATCAAGCGTGCCCAATAATTGCAAACGACGAGCCCGGGAAGGCAGGTCGCCGAGCCGATCGAAGCCGCCGGCGAACGGAGGGAAGCGCCGCGAGACAGCGGGGTTTCCCGCAGTGCCGGCCCCATCATCAGGGGACTACGCCCTGTCGCAGGGAAGGATTATGCGAACTCGTCGCCTGCTGATGGCCGCGTTGCGAGTCTGGGAACTCAAACACGGCATCCACGACTGGCCGTGCATTTTCTCCCATAACCAATAGCGCCTAATTAGGCCTCCTAAAGGCTCATTTTTTGCGGAGCTAGTGGACCGCGCCCGAATCAGGGGGCGACGGCCGCGTCGGTTTTCTGTCGGCCATTCGAGTTCGCTAAGCGGCCGTCTACTGCGAACTTCTTCGGCTTTCGGCGATTTCCGATTGTCCATTAAGGATCGGTTTAACGATCGGCTTCGCCCGATCTTTCGTGCTGCGATCGTGCTGGATGGCACGGAACAGCCAACGACGAGCCTATTCCGGCGGTTTGACGGCGGTTCGAAACGAATATAATAAAGCCCTCCCGGCCGCCGGAATAAGGCTGGAATTTTGCCGTGATCTTTCATAGGTAAAAATCAGATTTTGCGCCCGTAGCTCAACTGGATAGAGCATCTGACTACGGATCAGAAGGTTTGAAGTTCGAATCTTCACGGGCGCGCTTCTGATTATGAGCGACTTATGCTGGAAGCTGTCTTGCGAAAAGAATCGCTGCTCCGCCACTCCGAGCTCGATTTTTTGGCGATTTCTCCCTTTCGATCGAAGCCGCCACTTCGGAATGGCGCCCCGATTTCGGAGATCGCTTGACTTTTCCTCGGCGAGCGAATCATCTTTCCTTCAGGCTGCCGCAGGCAGCCGCAAATCACACCGGAGGTAGTTTATGAACAGCGGCCCAACCCTCAGCGTCGGTTCTACTGGTCACGACGTGCGGAGATTGCAGAGGATCTTCGTCATGACCAAAGCGATGGCTCCGTCCGGCATCACCGGCACCTTCGACGCGGCTACAAAGCAGGTGGTGAAGGATTTTCAAGGCGGCGCGGGCCTCACGGTGGATGGAATTGTAGGTCCGGCCACATGGGGTGCGCTTCCGGCCGATCCCAACACGCCGCTCTTGTCCCGCGGATCCACCGGGACGGTGGTGGCTGCGTTGCAGCAAGGGTTGAAGACCTATTCCACTCCCGCGACCGATCCGGGACCGGTCGACGGCGACTTCGGGCCGATGACCGAGGCGGCTGTGCGGGCCTATCAGCTGGACCGCGCCGTGACCGTGGACGGAATCGTGGGCGACATGACCTGGTGGGTGCCCGCCGGTGCCGCTGGCGCCACCCTTGCCTCGCTCTCCGGCCTAACGACAGTCTGACCCAGGGAACCCCTAGGGCACGAGAGCGATCGCGCCGTGGGTGTCGACTGATACCCAAAAGCTGTGGGTCTTAAAGGGCGCGTGCGAATAGTCGATCGTCTCCAGCCTGATTCTGCGTCCGTGAATTCTTTCCACGCGCAGAAACTCCTTCGCATCGCTCCTCCACGGCTGGGGGAGCAAGTTTGCGACGGATCCGTTGACGTCACTCAAAAAAATCAGATTCCCCTTCAGTTGAGTGAGAAAAAGATGGACGAAGGCGGCCTTGGTCGCAGGTTCGACAGTGATTGCAAAAAGGTCCTGGCCCCCATTGGAGAATCCTGATTGGTCAGCCGGGTTGGAACTCGGTCCCAGCAGCCCCTTGGCCGTCGCGAAGGTGAATGAACTGTTGACCGGGCCGGCGCCGACGTTTGCCGCTCCGAGAACGAACTTGACGGTGACGTCCGTTCCCGGGTTGGAAGTAATTGTCATCGTAGTGGCTGCCGCCGCACCCGCACCGCAGCCAAAAAGCAAAAGCGCCAAGAAACTACTCTTCTTCATTTTCAATCTCCTACCTCAGCTGGTCTGAAACGGCGATACAAAAGTCGTGGCACGCGAGGCCCCACTGTCTTCGGAGCACTATCTGCAGTTTAGCGGACACTGCGACATGCCCGTTATTGTCTATTTCGTTGTGATTCCGAGAATTCGCTTTCCAAGGAAAACTGCAGGCCCAATGAGCTGCGCGATCTGGTCGTATTTTGGTGTGCGCAGCGTGTCGTTGGTTCTTTCGATCAATCGCCTGAAGCTAGCGCCGTGGATCAGAAGTATCTTCAGAGGACGATTTAGTTAGGAATGGCTTGAGTCTGCCGCGGCCGATTCGACAGGAGATCTGGTCAGACTTTGATCGGTTCAACCGGAAATTCTGAACTCATAGGGAGAATCAGTTTTCGCCAGCCGCTTTCAACAGGGCATCCCAGGAGGGGTTGCCGGGTCCGATCAGCCCGTCGGCGGGTATGTTGCTGCGAGTTTGGAAAGCCAGGATCGCATTCACCGTGTTCGATTTTCCGGGCAGCTTTGAAATCAAACCGTCAATTCCCTTCGGATCAATTTCAGGAGCTTGCAATTTCTGCGCAGCGGCAGTCAACAGGCGTTGCACCGTCTTCACATCCGCCTGCAGATTGTTCGCCCCACTTGTCCAACTGCCTACCGAACTCGAGATCTGCGAACTCTCAGCTGGGATGGGAGTGGTGGATGAAGCGAAGTAATCATCGAGATCGAGGTCGAGGCGGAGCGCGCCGCTTTCCTTGTGACTGCGCAGCGTGGACGCGGCATTGAGCAGGTATTTTTCAAAGCGCGCAAGCTGGCTTTGGCTGAAGGTGCACTCGCGGTGGAAGAATTGCTTGAGCGTCGGGTCTGCACTCCAATTTTGCGCGAGCGTTTGCAGGCAATCGTACGTGTTCGGATGCAGGTGGCGGATCTGCGTTAGGTATCCCTTTTGCTCGAACACATTGCTGTTCAGCAATCCGGCGTCCGTGTCTTTGATGGTGAGTTTCCTCACGAGGACTGTCGGGGTCCCGGGCGGGATGCTGGACGCCTTGGATCCCTTGGTAGATTTTACTTTTCCGCCCTCGAGATAATAGGCGAAGCTGTAGTCGCTGATGTTGCCGCCGGTCAGGCGGTCGGACTGGGCCAGGAGGTAGTCGAGCAGGATCATCTCGCTCATGTCGCGCATGGCCACGAGCGCCTGGACATTGCCCTGGGTAAAGTCACTCGACCCGACGATCTCGGCAGCGGGTCTGGAATCGGCCATGTGCTGGAAGGCGCGCGTCGAACTGAGGCTCGAACCGGCACTGAGCCATTCCGCGTAGTTCTCCTCTCCTGTGGTGTTTTCGAGCAGCGCGCCGTAGATCTGGGTGAAGTCGGAGGTAAAGAGCTCACTGGCCACGCCCGAACCCTGCGGGTTGGCGTAATACTGGTTAAAGAGGCTCCAGCTCTTCGCGATCGTGCCGTGAACTCCCATCTCGGAGGCAAGACGCACAACTTTCTTGTGCTGCTCTATGTCCATCGTGCGCAGGACCGCGGGCTTGATCTCGCAGATGTCCCCCAGCGCCCGCGCCACGTGGTAGTAGCCGAGGATCGCCGCCGTGCTCGTCGTGGTGAATTTGTTGTCCGTCTGCTTGAACTTGGCCACGCACTTCCCGCTCTTCTCCACGCCGGCGCAGTAACTCGCGGTCAAGTCGTCCGGCCTCGTGGTGCCCGCGGGAATTTCATAGACATCGACTGCGGCGCTGGTGCTGGAGCGCTTGGGAAGCGGTGCGATCACGCCCGACTCGGCGGCGCCGCTCTTATAGAAGTCGTAACCGGCGAGTTTTTCCTCATCCGAAATGTCCCCGGCTCCGGCTTTGCCTCGGTAATTCACAAAGGGAAGGTGCTGCGGGATCACGCAGATCTCATCCGGCCGGCCTCCCGGAACCTTGAAAGCGACTGTCTTGACACCCCGCTCAGCTTCGCGGTGAAGCGAGCCCTCGTAGATATCTGGATCCGCAGTGGGCATGCACTAAAACTGGTCCCCCGGGCGCGGATGTCCAGACCTTTAATGGATTGTCAGAAGACGGAGGATACTTTAGAAGCAGGCCTTGCTTATGAACCACGTGTGGCACTTGACTTTTCACGGCGGGACGGGGCGCAGCGATCTCAACAGCATTCATGTCTATTCGGCCGATGGCCGGCACCAGGGAAAAGCGCTGGATCGCTCCAGCCTCCCCCCGACTCTGGAATTGCGCGAGTTGCGCGGCCACACCTTCGGTCCCGACGGGGATCTCTATGTCGCCAATGCTTTTCAGGATTACAGTCAAATCATTCGCTTTAAGGGCAACCCCGACCCGCGCGGGAAGCACACCTTTCGAGCTGTCTTCGTAGAGAATGACCCGGCCCAAAATCCGGGCCTGAGCCATCCTTTCAGCGTCGTCTTCGACAACCGTGGCGATCTGTATGTGACCAGTCAGAACACGAGTTTGACCTTGCGATATTACGGTCCCGCCTCCGCCGCGGGCCAGCCGGGGAGCCCCATGCCGCTGCCGTCCTCGCTCGAACTGCTAAAGGATCAGAAGTTCCGCCCCGGGACATTTTGCGCGTCAACGCAGGAAATCCAACATGGCTTGAAGGTCGTTCGCGAGGCGGTCTTCGCGGGGGGCTTTCTTTGGGTTGCGGACCGCGACGCGGATCGCATCCGAAAATTCGATCCCCAAACCGGCGGATATCTCGGGGCGATCTCCGCCCAGGATCTGATCGACAAGCCAATCCACCTCGCTCTGAACGGCGATGCGCTCTATATCGGCAACCGCGGCAACGAGTCCGTGGCGAAATGCGATCTGGCCAGCGAGAAAGTGACATCCTTCATTCAACCGCAGGCCGGCGGCCTGAAGAATCCGTCCGGGATGGCCTTCGGAGACGACGGCTACATCTACGTGGGGAGCCGGGGTTCGCGCCAAATCCTTCGCTACCGGCTGTCCGACGGTCTGCCGGATCGGCAGCCTTTTATCGATAATCTGGACGATGAGCCCGAATTCATCGCACGAGTCGATCGACAATAGCTCTGGCCCCTGATTGCACAGGCGAAGATCCGCCCTCGGACACCACGCACCGTCTCTAACGATCCGCGTTTACATTCGCACTCGCGAGGTGCAAGATTGCCCGCACGATGAAGAAGGCCCATTCCGCAGGCAAGACCCGCAACACTTCCAAGGCGAGAAAAACTACTTCCGCCAAGAAACTGGCCGCGAAAAAGGGGGTGACGAGAAAATCGTCGCCGAAGAAGAGCGCGGAGCGCACGAGCAAGAGGCCAACTATTCCCCGTAGCGGTTCGCTGGCACAGCGCATGGCGGCAGCGAAGAAAATCGAGGCTATGGATCGTCCAAAATCCTCGAGGGCCGGTCGGGTAAAGGCTCCACTGTCTGGCAGGATGGCAGCCGCGGGCTTGCCTTCCCAACGCAACAGCGACTTTCCAAATACCTACATCGCGCAAATATCCGTGCGACTCGAAGACCCGGATCACCCGGTTACACTTGCGTGGGCGGGACCGAACGCCGACTCCCAGGAGACAGGGCCTTTTCACAGCTCACCGGGAGCAGGTCTGCGCGGATTGAATTGCGACGACCCGGCAACAAGCCGCCGTTCCGGCAGCACGTGCACGCCGAAAGGCACATACATGGTGACCGGCTTCGCCTCGCAGCTCAACAGCCATCCCGAGGCCACGGATGTGACTTGGTTTGTGCCGGCGCGCGGCATCGCTTTGCATTATTATCCGTCAGTGCCCGATTACGCAGCTTCGCACGGTTGCGTCCGTCTGGAGTCGAGGCGGGTCGCACGGCTCATTCGGCACAATTCGCTCGCAAACATTACCCAAGTGATCGTGGACGGGACTTGGACCCAGCCGTCGCATCAGTGGTAAAAGGGTTTTTGGGTAAGCGAGTACCGCTAACGAGGCGATCGAAGACGGATTCGCCGCAAGCCATCCATTTTTCAAAAGCGGTCTTTCGCGCTCGACGCTGTATCAACTGGCGGCGCTCGGGAAAATCAGAATGATCTCCCTCCGCCGCGAGGGCAATTCGCGCGGGAAGAGGTTAGTCGCGGTTGAATCGCTGAGGCATTATCTGCGAACGCTCGACGCGCAGCAGAACCCACATAGCCGCGCCTGAGTGTCGTTATGCTACCCATTCGGCGCACAGCAGTTCGGCCTGGGCTAGCACTGTCTTCACCGCCTCATCCTGCAAGTCGGGCGGGTATCCGTGTTTTCGGAGGATGCGTTTCACCATGACTTTGATCTTCGCTCTCGCACTTTCGCGCAGGGTCCAGTCGATTGTGACGCTCTTGCGGACCTGGGTGACTAGCTCGGCGGCAATGACTTTGAGTTCGTCTTTGCCCATGGCTTCGACGGCGCTGTTGTTCGCGGCGAGCGCGTCGTAGAAGGCGATTTCGTCATCCGTCAGGCCAAGATCGACGCCGCGCTGCGTCGCGGCGCTCATCTCTTTGGCGAGCTTGATCAGCTCTTCGATGACTTCCTGCGTCGCGATCGCGCGGTTGTGATAGGCGTTGAGCGTCTTCTTGAGCATCTCGGAGAACTCGCGGCTTTGGACGAGGTTTCGCTTCGATCGCACTTTGATTTCGTCGCCTAACAACTTGGCGAGCAGTTCGGCGGCGACGTTCTTGTATTTCAGTCCGCGCACTTCGGCGAGGAATTGTCGGAGAGAATGCTGATGTCGGGTTGCTTGAGTCCGGCCGCGCTGAAGACGTCGATGATTTCGCCTTCGGGCACGATGGCCTTCGCGACGAGCTGGCGAACGGCGTGATCGAGAGACTCGGATGACTTCCGTTCGCCGCGCGGTTTGGCGAGCGCGGCTTTGACGGCTTGGAAGAAGCCGATGTCGTCCCGAATCGCGCCGAAAGGGGTCAGAGCTCACTTTCGACACAAACTATCAATAGTAAGCTCTGACCCCGATTCCTGACCCCGATTCGATTGCTGATTCGGCGGCCTCCGATCCGCCAAAGGACGGATTGGCCGTGGCGAACTTCCGACTTGGTTCCTCGCGTCTCAGCGTTTCAGAATTTAAGCTTTCAGCTTTTCCAACAGGATAGCTGCATTGCTGTCGTGCCAAGAGACAGGTAGGGGCGATTCACCGAATCGCCCGCGGACGGTTACCGTGAACCGTCCCTACCAAGCCAACAAACGTAGTCTGTCGCGAATCAGCTTTAAAAAGGCTGCTACGCTGAGACAGTCGCGGCCGCTGGCATCGGCATATTGATGGACCTCGGAATCTGGAAGGTTATCACTTCGCCGGTTTCCTCATTTGAAAATCTGCCGTCTTCCATTGCCGCCTGTAGGTCGCGCCGAGTCATCACCTCGCCTTCCGTAACTTCGGTCCCCAACAAGTGCGTGAAAAACCATGAAGTTAATGCAAGGCCATCAAGCCCTTGCGGCGGCGATAAACAGTATCCATGGGCTGCGCCCTCGCGAACTCTACAAATAGGGATTTGACCATCAGGGCAGGTTACACTTCCACCAGGAGGACTGTCACAATTACATGTGTTCATTTCATTTGGTAATTTTCGGTTTCAATTCTTATCAAAGCAATATCGGCCTGCGTTAGAATCGCGGACAACCTTGTATCGAATGTCGATCGACTCATCAATAAACCGGGTTCCAAGCTTTTCCATAAGCTGAACAGTGCCCCCGGCGGTCATTGGCCCTGGCCGCAATTTGGAATTTAGAACCGCATCGTCGAAGCCGGTAAATATGACGTCATATCCATCTGGCTCTGCCAAATTCTTCGCAGCCTGACGAAACGATGTTCCTGGCAAGATGCTAGTCGAGTCCGAGTCTCGCGCCTTCTCAACGGGTTTGGGAAGAAGAAAAAAGCTTAGCAACCACACTGCAAAGCCGCCAGCCGCCGTTACGGTGAACTGACCGACAGGTCCGGTTGCATTAAGGCTTCCGGCGAAACATCCCACAGCGAAGCCGGAGCTGAGCGGCAATATCCACATCAAGAGCAAATGCTGGCTCGGTGTTAGATTTGCAATCGCGAATCCCCAGAAGAAAGCGATGATAGCGACAGCGAGCAATGTGCAGCCGATGATAAACCATGGCCAAACAATTCCGCCTTGATTTTCGACCGACTGAGACTGAGCAAGCAAGATGTGACCAAGCATTCTAATGTGTCTTGAAATTAGGATCGTCTATCTGTGCCCGGGCGAATTCAAGCTGAAAATTTTCGGCGTTTCTCAAGTAATTCAGCGGCGACGTTCTTGTATTTGAGTCCGCGGACTTCGGCGAGGAATTGATCTGAAAGGATGCTGAGGTCGGGTTGCTTGAGTCCCGCCGCGCTGAAGACGTCGATGATCTCGCCCTCGGGGACGATGGCTTGGGAAAATTAATCGTTGGCGGGCTGGTGCTCTTCGATTTCCTTCGCGAACTCGTCTGAAAATCTGGGCGCGTCTTCTTCGCGGATTATTTCGTGTGCGACGGGCACTTTGCCGAGGATGCTTATAGCGTTGTTGAACGCCGGTCTGAGCGCATTTTGCTGAGGTTCACCAAGCAGAAGGTAAAGCTTGAAGCCTTCTCTCGCATCCTTAACGCTCTGGATTTGCCCCAGCCATTCATGCGCTTTGCGCTTGATGCTGTCGGCCGAGCTGAGATCGAACGACAACGGTTCCAGGCAATGCCAGACGCCGTTCTTCCAAGCATGTTGAAATTCCACTTCGTCATCTTGCACGGCGATTTTCTTTCGTTGCAGATGACGGAGCACATGCCGCGCGTCGAGGTTCTTGCGATACTTACGCCAGACATCTTCGTCTGTCCGCCGCTCCTGCTGCGGTCGCTCGTCGTAGCGCATGACAAGTCGATCGAACAAAGTCTCTAATGTTTCAGAGAGATCCTCGCTGAGACCGCTTCCCACGGGCGACCATTGGAGCGAGCTGTCGTCGCGAGGGAGAATCGACTCCGCCAGCTCCAAGGCTGTTTTGGGCGAGGTTTGGAAAGGCAGCTCGCCCGCCAGACGCCCGCCAAACTCTTCGAAGCGCGATTGGATAAAGCGCATCAGGCTTTTGAACGAGTCGCCATCCATCCCCGGGAAGGTCTTGGATAAACGGCTGTAGGTAGTGCGGCAAAGGGCGCTGGCGTAACGCACCTCCGGCGCATAGACAGCCACGCCCACATTCACGAATTCACCGGTGACCGTGTCATGGACGTAGCGCAGGACTGTGTACGTGTATGGTGTTTTCATTTCAGTGCCTCCAGAAGCTGTTTTATGGCCAGCGGCAGCTGTTCTTTCAAGGCTCGAATATAATCGAGAATCCCCTCCACGCTCTGACTATCCGCGACCCACTCCGCCGGCAGAGAGCCGCCGTATTCGTCGATGCGCCGATCCGAGATCGCTTCGAACGCACCGGTCAAGCGGTTCAGATCAAGCGTTCGGCCCCTCAGCTCTTCGAGAAAGACATGGCGAATGCTCGGGGGCAGGTCCCGTGGAAAGCTCGCGCCGCCCGGTTCCCACGGCGCTTTCCAACCGAGAATGCCTTCCGTGAAAAAGGCCAGTTCGTGGTCGAAGATTCCAAACGCACGCCCATTGAAAAGGAGATTGGGATTGGCAGCGGTTCGGTCCGGGTTGGCAATCAAATGGTCGAACGCGAAAATTTCGGCCGCAGCCGTGACCAACTCTCGCGGGAGCGGTTTTTCGATCGGGAATGTGGCGAATCCCGGCGGCAGCTTCTGCGATCCGAATGCGACGTGCGGGCTTTTGCGCGCCTGGGCTTTGACGCCGTCATCGCTGATCGTATCGGCAAAATCCGATTCGACCCTCACAATGAATGGTTCGGGAATCGGCAAGTCGAGATCGGCCGCAAGAACAGCTACAATCGCCTCTCTTACTAACGACATCTCTTTCGCTTCACACCCCGCGGCGAATTTTACGATTGCCTCGACTTCGCTCCCATCCGCGCGCGTGCACGCCATCAACGACGGGCGAGTTTTACCGTTTCCGAGAAGCCGATCGAAGCGAATTGCCGTAACTTCGGTGAGCATTTACAACTCGCCTTTGAAGGCTTTCGCGAGGAGGGCGGGGGTGAAGGCGGCCAGATCGGCTTCTGTCTCGGTTTGCAGCAGGCGCAGCTTATCGCGCATGGCAAAGAGTTTGGAGAAGCGGCGTTGCGCTTCCACCGGCGGGAGAGGGACCGGGATCGCGTGGAGCTTGGTGATACCCAAGGTGCGGTTGCGACCGGCGGAGCCGGGGGAAGCGGCGCGGATGCGCTCCAATCCGCGATCGGTAAGAAGGTGATAGCAGAGGAACTCGGCGGTGGCCTGCGCCGGGTCAACTTCGTGCATCATGAAGCGATGCGACGCGACACGGTCATGGTCCTCGGGCTTGGCTACGGCGATGGCGCCTTCCCATGCGAACACGTTCATGAAAACGAGGTCGCCGGGATGGATGCGGAACACGCGCTTCTTGCCGAGTTGCCGGCCAGTCAGCGCGGGCTTGTGGAAGGTGCCTTTGCCGAAGCTGCGGATGCCGCTTTCGTCGTAGCTCTCGTCGGGGCGCGTTCCCACTCGACGGCGAACCAGCTTGGCAACTTTCCCGAAGGGTTGAGTCGGGGCGTCGCGGCAGATGCGTTTGTAATCGGCGGCGAGAAGGCGGGTGGCGTCCTCGACGAGTGACGCATTCAAGGTTCGCAACTCCTGCGCGCGGCTCGTCAGAGATTCGATTCGCGCCGCCAGCCGCCGCTGTTCCGCAAGTGGCGGGACGGGAACAATCGCGTCGAGAACTTCATCGTCGCTGACGGATGGGTAAGCGTTCTTCTCGTCGTGCTTCAACACCTGCGAAACGACGACATCGCTTCGGCAGAGTGCAAACAACCAACCGCTCGTCGCCATTTCGGGAAGGGGGCGAAGCACACAGAATCCAGTCGAACAGATTTCGCCGTCCAATTCGCGCTGAACGACGGCGATGTTCTTCAAGTTTGGCCGCGTGGTTGCAAAGATGACATCGCCGCTCCGAACGATTTTCTTTGCTCGCGACGGCGCGTCGCCAGCAGCCAAGTCGCTGAAGTCCGCGATGACTCCGCGCTGATTGTCTATGCCGGACAATTCGATGTAGCGGATTCGCTCGCGTGGCTGACGCGAGACGTTCCAAAGCTGCTTCGGCGCAACGCACGAGCGTAGCGGTTTCAGTTCCCAGCCATCAGGCAGTTCTTCGGCGTCAATCATTCCGCTCCGCCGTCACAAGTTCCCGCATCTCCTCGACGAGGTCCAAAATCCGCTGCTCTTTCTCCGCGACGCTGGCGAGGATGTCCTCCGGTTCAGCATGGTCGGCTTTCTCTGACTCGACGAGGCCGAGGCTGGCGAGGGTGAGGTTGTAACCGTTGTCGATGATGCGCTGCGCCGGGACGCGCCACGCGACGCCATCGGCAGTTTTCCGCTTCGGCCACTTGTCGAGGAGGTCGGGAAAGTCGTTGCGGAATTGCGGGCCGAACTTGCGCGCCTTTTTCAGCGATGAGCCGTCGCCTTCGACGCGGTAGAACCAGACGCTCTCGGTGGGCTTGCCGGTTTTCTGGAAGATGAGGAAGCAAGTGTTGTTCGGCGTGTAGGGCTCGAACATTCCTTTGGGCAGCGTGACGACGGCCTGGAGATCGCACTCGGCGAGGAGGCGCTTTTTCACTTCGACGTGCGCGTTGGTGTCGCCGAAGAGGATGCCGTTCGGCAGGACGATGCCGGCGCGTCCGCCGGGGCGCAGGCTGCGCAGCGCGGCGGCGAGGAAGAGGACGTATTTCTCGCCTTTCTCGACGCGCAAGGAGCGCTTGGGCGATTGCGCCGCGCCGGAGAAGGGCGGGTTTTCGAGAATGAAATCGAACTGCACTTCGTCCCATTTGTCCTCACCGCCGCCGATGGAGTCGCGCCGACGATGGGCGAGTAGTCGAAGCCGTGGAGCAGCGCGTTCATGGCGGTCATGCGCACGAAGGTCTGCTCGCCATCGAAGCCGTGCAGCGTCGCCTTTTGCAGGAAATCCCATTGGCTCGGCGTGAGCTTGTCACCGATGCCGCGTTTCACAGCGAGCCCGCCGGGCGCGATGACTTCGCGCACGAACTCAGGGGAAGTGTTGGCGAGCAGAATGTGCTCGTACGCAGCAATCAAGAACCCGCCGGTGCCGCAGGCTGAGTCGCAGACCGTCCCGCCGATCTCTGGATTAACCATCTCAACGATCACACGAATCAGGTGCCGCGGGAGTGCGGAACTGAGCGGAACGTTTTTGCTGGCCCAGGTCGCTCGAAAGCATCTCGAAAAGATCTCCCTTAACGTCCGCATCCTCGCTCGGGAGGTTCACCGGAGCGATCGAGGTCAACCAGGCGGCGCAAAGTGGCGCCGTCGGGAATGACGATGCGAGCGTCGTCGAAAATCGCGCGGGCACCCGGCGAAAGGCCTGGATGGAATGCGAGCCTCGGCAGGAGATCACGCAGGGTGCGGAGCATCCGCTCGTTATCGGGATCGGAGGTCAGAACGCTCCAGCGGAGTTTCGTGAAGTCGGTCTTCTTTCCTTTCTCGTCCAGCCCCGGGAGATGAATCTCAACAAAGATGCGCGCACCGGCGCCGCTCCCGTTTTGCTCGGTGTCGCTCTCTTCAAGCATCTTGAGAAACAGGAGGTAGGCGAGCTGCGTTACGTAAGTCAGCGGGTCGGTCACGTTCGCCTCCCAAATGACTTTGCAGAGGCGATTCAAGAAGTTGCGCAGTGACGAGTTATCCATGCGCTAGGCGGCGGTGATCAAAGTATTTAGTTCTTCGAGAATGTTCTTCAACCGGTCCGCGCCAAATAAGCTTTCGATCTTCGCACGGCCACCGAGGAGAGTGAAAGGCAGCTCGAGAGAAGATCGCAGGCTCCAGAACGGCGTAGCGGTTCTCGCGAACGGACGCGATGACCACATTGCGGAGTAACGAAAGCATCTTCGCCTGGTCTGGATTCAAGCTGTCGGAATGTTCGGCAACCCACGCTTCAAAAGCGCGCTCGACTCGCTGTTCGCGAGTCGGGAACTGGTAAAGGCCGAGCGCGGCCCGAATAAAATCAGTGAGTGAGCCGGTCGGTTGGTCGAATGCCTGGCGAAGTGATTCTTCGTCAAACCACATTTCCGGCGCGTTGAGTTTCCGCGCGAGCGCTTCCCATTCATCAATGCTGATTTCCTGTCCCGTCATGATTTTGCGACGACTGGATCGCTCTGCTGCATCTCGACGACCTTCTTGCGCCACTCGTCCTGATACTTTTGGCGGTCAATCTCCAGACCTTCGGGGCCGACGATGATCAACTCGCGCTTGCGAAACGCGTCCTCCAGAGCGAGCCTTCCGCAATGACGGTGAATTCGCGCGGCGGCGGCGGTGGAGGAGGTGGCGATGGCGGGCCGGCGACGGTGCCGTCCTCGTCATCTCGTTGTCCGCCGGTCCGGGCCGCTTGCCGACTGGGCCTTGGGCCGGTGATATTGCTCGCCGGGGTCGTCGAATCGGGCGTGGTTGTTCGACGAAATCGTAGATAAGAAACGCGGTCTTGCCGATGCGCGGGCAAAGCGACTGCCGCGTCCGCGCATTTGCGCGTATTTGATGGCTGAGGTCGTCGGCCGGAGCATGACGAGGTTTTCAACTTCCTTGTGGTCGTAGCCGGTGTCGAGCATGTCCACGGAGACGGCGACGATCGGGCAGCGGATCGAACTTGAAACGGTCAATGATCGGCTTGGGATTGCCGTTGTTCGAGTAGCAGGTGATTTTCTGCGCGAAGCCTCTGGCGGACTTCGGCAGGCGATCGCTTCGTTTGCTGCGCGATGCGCAGGCACGCGGCGTCCGGCAGAAGCTGATTGAACAGCCGTTCCAGCACGACGCCTGCCGTTCGCTGACGGCGAAGACGATGGTCTTGCGCGGGTGCGGCTGCGGGCGTTCCTCCTCGACGCGGAAGTATTCGTCAATGATGAGCTTGAGGCGGTCTTCGCTCTCGGCGGTGCGACCCCAATCGTGAAAGCCAATTTCCTCATCTTCCCAAGTCGTGCCCTCGAAGGTAAGGACTCGATTCGGCAGACGTAAATCTTGTAGTCGGCGAGAAATTTTTCCTTGATGCCGTCTCGATTGCGTAGGCGAAAGTCGGCCGGCCTTCCTGCGCGGCGCTGTCCCAGCAATCGAAAAACATGTAGGTGCTGCGGACAAGCTGGCGCTCGTGTTCGCTGATCCAGTGCAGTTCACCGGGATTTGGTGTGGCGGTCAGGCCGATGTGAATGGCGTCGAAATGTGCCGAGCGTGGCGCGATGGGTGTTGTAGATGGAGCGATGGCATTCATCGGTGATTACCAGATCGAAATAGGCGTGGCCGAAGCCACCCGGAGCCGAGTTGACCGGCGATGGTGTCAAGTGTGCCGACGACGATCTGGCCTTCAAGGCTGCGTTTGCCGCCGAAGAGCAACGTGGACGGGTAATCGCGCAGATAGTCGTCGAAAGTTTCCTTCGCTTGTTTGGCGAGTTCGATGCGGTCGGCGAGAAACAGGACGCGCGAAATGACGGCGGCTTGAAACCATCGCTTCATCAGCATCGCGATCGTCAGCGTCTTGCCCGTGCCGGTTGCCATTTCGAACAGCATGCGTCGACGTCCGGCAACCAGCGCTTCGTCGCGGCTTTCAGGCACTGGAGCTGGTAGGGCCGCGCGTCCACGTCCTCGCCCTTGAACCGGAAGCGCGTCGGATCGGCATGACGCGTGAGATTGGGCGATGTCGCCTTGACGGTGTTGGCGGAGATTGGCGCGACGTTCCAAGGTCGGCCTGGGTCGGAAAGCCGATGATTGGCCGAGCGTCGCCAGTTTCGTAATCCCAGAAGTAGTGCTCGCGCCCGTTGCTCAAGATGACGAACGGAGCGCCGAGACTGACGGCGTAGTCTTTGGCCTGCTCTTTGGCGGAATACGGATCAACCGAGAAGCGTTTCGTTTCAATGGCGCGAGCGGCCGTGTGCGCTGGTTCTTCAGCAGATAATCCGCGCGACCATCGGCGGCGGCTTCTTCCGTGGAGACGACAGACTTGTTCTCGATGTCCCACCGGCCTCGCGGAGAAGTCGATCAATGACGATTCGGGCGTCAGCTTCAGGCATTGGATGTTCGCCTTATCAGAGATGCGGTGACGTCGTCGTGTCGGTGTTCGCGAAAGATCACCGGCATTGCCTTATCTGAACTCTTGAACACGCGCGCGGCTTTCAATTTTACCCAAAACCAAAAACGGACGAGGACGAAGCCGGCCATGCCGTGGGGCGCGAGGTGGTGGATGAAGTGCTGCACCCAGGCGAAGTTGGCGTTGCCCTTGGGCGGGACGCCGAACTGCCAGCGCACGTCGTCGTCCTTGCGGAACCAGTCGGAGTCGTTGAAGGGCGGGTTGGCGAGGACGTAGTCGGCGCGGAGGTCGGGATGGAGGTCGCGGCGGAAGGTGTCGGCGTGCTCGGGGCCGAAGTCGGCCTCGATGCCGCGCAGGGCGAGGTTCATGACGGCGAGGCGGCGGGTGGTGGCGTTGCTCTCCTGGCCGTAGATGCTGATGTCGCCGAGCTTGCCGCCGTGGGCTTCGACGAATTTCTCCGACTGCACGAACATGCCGCCGGAGCCGCAGCAGGGGTCGTAGATGCGGCCTTTGTAGGGGGCGAGCATCTCGACGAGGCAGCGCACGACGCAGTGACGGGGTGTAGAACTGGCCGCCGTTCTTGCCCTCGGCGCTGGCGAAGCGGGTGAGGAAGTACTCGTAGACGCGGCCGAGCAGATCGACGGAGCGGTGGGTCTTCTCGCCCTCGCTGGCGGCGGTGAGTGCCGATGGTGCCGATGAGGTCGATGAGTTCGCCGAGGCGGTGCTTGTCGAGCGCGGGGCGGGCGTAGTCCTTGGGCAGGACGCCTTTGAGGCGCGGGTTGTCGCGCTCGATGGCGACCATGGCGTCGTCCACGATCTTGCCGATGGTGGGCTGCTTGGCGCTGGCCTGGAGGTGGGACCAGCGGGCATCCGCCGGCACCCAGAAGACGTTCTCGGCTTTGTATTCGTCCGGGTCTTCGGGATTCGGCGCCGGCGTAGTCGCCCTTGCCGGCGAGGAGCTTGGCGCGGTGTTCCTCGAAGGTGTCGGAGATGTATTTGAGGAAGATGAGGCCGAGGACGACGTGCTTGTATTCCGCCGCGTCCATGTTGTTGCGCAGCTTGTCGGCGGCGAGCCAGAGCTTGGCCTCGAAGCCGAGGTTGGCGGTGGAGTTGTTCTTCGCGGAGGAGCGAGCGCGCGGCATTGGTGGGGGACGTTCTAAAGCGCCTGCGTCCTTGAGGGAAGGAAAAAGTGAGCGTCGGATCGACCGCGCGGATTCAACCGGGGATGATCTGGATCAGGAGAGTTTGGCGCGACAAACGCGCCAACAGGTACCTCGTAAATGCACCGGCGATTGCATCCGGTTTACCGCCTCGCGTGATAATGCGGCAGATCAGGGTTCGCGACGCGCCGTGCCATTCGATGTTGATCGCTCCAGGCTCGCCCGGCATGTGGATCTTGGCCCAGCCGGGCGCACGGGTTGGCCGCTTTTGTTCCGTCACCACAAGTCCGAAACGAGCCAGCTTCTTGTCGTTCACGATCGCGTCACGCAGCGATCTGGTTCCTGCTGAGATGACCTGGATTACGGTTTGCATGCCGCAGTCACAGTTCTAGCGGGAGCTTTGAAGATTGAAAAGCTGAAAACTGATCTGCCTGCCGTCGCGCTGCGACCTGTGGCGTGACAGGAACGCTGAAATTGGGCGTGCACGCATGGTATAAAATCCGCGGCATGCTACGCGAATGCCGAATCCCGCCTTCGATTGCCTGATGCGCTTCAGTGCTCTGCACCCGAATCGTCAACGGACGTGACCGAAAGTGGACGCAGGCGCAAGCCGTCGGACAGTCCGTGAGGCTCGACGCGAAGTTTTCCCATCGCGGCCTTTTTGTCCGAGTCTGTTTTTGAAACCTCGTGGCTTTTGACGACCCAATAGGTCGCGAAGACGTAGATGCCGGCAAGTTCGACGAAAAAGATGGCAGACGTATGCAATGGCAACTGAGAGATGAAGAAGAATGCGAGGGCAGGCAAGGCCACCATTGCGATGCCGAGGCAAATATAGGTCCGGCGGTAGCATCGGTATGCCGCCTTGTCATGGATGAGTGCCAGGGTGTCGGACGCGCGAAAAATGCAGACGTAGGCAATGCAGACGAAAAAAGAGAGCGCGCAGGTGCCATGAAGTGAAAATGAACTGTGACTTGCCCCGCTGGGCCAGGCCATCGGGAAGAGCGCGATTCCCCACGCCAGGATTCCGGCGAGATTCAGCGCATAGTCCTCGAGGCGTGTGTAGCCCTGATACACAAAGAGAATGACACCAACGGCGAAGAGGATGCCAACGAACTCATCGCGCATCGCACCCTGGCCGGGAGGACCTTCGTCGGGATGAAGAGGATCGCTGGCATGATAATATGCGCTCATGGATCCCTCCAAGGGCAAGTGCGCGACGAAATGACCGCCGGCCCAAAGGAGCAGCGGGAACGCGATGGCCAGAACCGCGATTCCCATTCGGAGCATCTTGTAGGTTGCTGCGATTTGTTTGCTTAAGTCCTTTGTTTTCATTGGCTACGGTCTAGGTGGCGGTCTGTATAGCATCCCGGGCGCAGTTGTAGCGGGAGCGCTACGAAGT
>CAVUMF010000002.1:0-1175189 GCA_963742545.1 uncultured Verrucomicrobiae bacterium
GCGTTGCGGTCATTTGGAGTTCAACCCTCCATCCGTCACAAGGCTCATCTGATGCAGCGAGAAGTCCACAATGAGCCGACTCGCGCCGCTGGCATGGAAACGTGCAATCGCGGCGCCCTGCATGTGGGCTCGCCACTGCGCCTCGCTGGCCCAAGTCTCCACGAAGACCAATATCCTGCTGTCTTCGCGCGATTGGTGCAGCTCGTAGCGCAGGCATCCCGGTTCTTTGACGGTCTTCGCCACGAGTTCTTTCTGTGCCGCGCGGAGCGCCTCTTCCTGACCTGGTGCGGCCGTGGCTATGGCCACGATGGTCAAAGGCGATGCGCTCATGGCTTGTCGCGGCCTATGTCTTTGGCGGTGGGCGCTCCGTCCAGCCAGTTCACCTTCCAGCCGTCTTCGAGGATGATGATCGCCTGCGCACCGGCAGGAACCCAAGCCTCATGGACGATGTGGCCGGGGAGGTAGAAATACCCGCCCGCCTGCACGTCAAAGCGTTCGCCGGTGTCGTTGTTCTCGAAAAGGTGTGAGCCTCGGAGGATGAAATGCGTCTCGCTCTTTTCGTGGGTATGCTTGGGGATGTGGAGGGCCGTGGGAAAGTCGATCATCAGCGTGGTGGCGTTAGTCTGCGGATTGACGCGCAGAAGAGTGAAGAGTGGCGAATCCTTGCCAAGTTCGGGGAGCATCATCTCCCATTTTCGGTCCGGCTGGTTCTTGAGGATCGTTTCGTCAGTCATGTGGTGTGTGTTTTGGCTCCTGGGGATTTTTCGATGTGCGTAGCGACGCCTAACGAATCGAAGCTCAGCTGCGGCGAGCGGGAGCGCAAGTGGCTGCGGTTTGAGCGGTTTTAATCATGTGAAAACTGGATCGTACGACGGCTCGCCGTCAGCTGGAGCGATTGGTTAGACCTCATCGCTTCACCGAGCGGCTCTTGAAAAGGAAATCGACTGTGGCAGTACGCGGCAACTCGGATGGCGTGGGATCTTGCGGTGACCCGATGAATGCAGCATTCCAACCGGATGGCAGCGGGAAATAATATGCCCAACCAGAGACTTTGACCGGAGCATGCCTCGTAGCGGCCATGACCGCGCGGACCGACGAACCGAGCGATATGCCTTCTGACGTCCTGAAGGAGCGATCGGCATCCAAAGTGATGTATGCAATGGCGCGTCTCTCATCGACGCCGACAATGTAATGAATGCCGTCGCGGGTGCTGCGGTATGCTTCAAAGGTCTGACCTGTGTCAGTAACAACGGGCGCGTGATGACCTTGGATCGTAAACAGCTGCGCATTTGCATCGAGCTTTTCACCGAAGGTCGGTGGCTTGGCGAAAGCGGTGCTACAGAAGAGCAAAAGCGCGAGAACTGCGAATACCTTCATGAGGTCTAGACCTTATGGCTGCGGGCGCGGGGTGAAGGTGCGAGCACTGGGTTGAAAAGGAGGGTGTGTTTGCCGTTCATATTTACTCGCGGGCTACTCGTCCTTTTTGAGGGGGAGCAGAGCCGCACCAACGGCCGGGACCTGAGGATTCCGGAGCGTTGCAGTTTTAACAACAGAGAACCAGCAAACACACCAATGAAAAAAGAACTCTATCTGGGACTGGATGTCCACAAGGATCGGATCGCCACCGCGGTGGCCGAGAGCGGGCGCACTGGAGAGGTGCGCGACCACGGAGTCATCAGCAATGATCTGCAGGCGCTGGAGAAGTGGATGGCACGGCTGCGCAAGGCGCACGGGAAGGAAGTGCGTCTGCACGCTTGCTACGAAGCGGGGCCGTGTGGGTTTGGGATCGCGCGGCGTTTACGCCAACTGGGGATCGACTGCGAGGTAGTGGCTCCCTCCCTGATCCCGCGGCGGCCGGGGGAGCGGATCAAGACCGACCGGCGCGATGCGCGCAAGCTGGCCCGGCTCCTGCGGGCCGGGGAACTGACTTGCGTTTACATTCCTGAAGCGACCGACGAAGCGATCCGGGACTTGTGCCGGGCGCGGACCGATGCGGTGGATGACCGGCGCCGCGGGCGCCATCGCTTAAAAGGGTTCCTCCTGCGCCACGGGTATCGTTACCGGGGCAAGAGCAATTGGAGCGCGGCCCATGAGCGCTACCTGCGCGAGCTGGTCCTGCCTCATCCAGCCATGAAGGTGATCCTGGAAGAGTATCTCCAGGGGATCGGGGCAGCGGGGGAACGGATCGAGCGTTGTGAGGGGGCGATGCGCGCTCTGCTGGAACAATGGCGGCTGGCGCCGGCGGTGCGCGCCCTCTTGGCCCTGAAAGGTTTTCGTACCGTGGCGGCCATGATCCTGGTGAGTGAGTTGGGAGAGGTCCATCGCTTTCGTCATCCGCGCCAAGTCATGGCCTATCTCGGGCTGGTCCCAGGCGAGCACACTTCCAGTGAGAGACGACGCCAGGGTCATATCACCAAGTGCGGTAACTCGCATCTGCGCTGGCTGCTGGTCGAGTGCGCCCAGCATTATGCCGCCCCGCCCAAGGTGAGCAAGGAACTAAGCCGGCGCCAGGAAGGACAAAGCCAGCAGGTGCGAGCCATTAGTTGGAAAGCGCAGAACCGCTTGCATGGGCGTTATACCCGACTCCTCACCCGGCGCCTCCAGCGCAACAAAGCCATCGTGGCAGTGGCGCGCGAGCTCTGCGGCTTTATCTGGGAACTGTTGCGCACCCAACCCTGCTACGAAGCCTCGCCCCGATCACTCTGAGGAGGTCATTCAAGGGGAACAGACGAACCACAAGAGAGGAGGCGATACCCGGGAAAGAATCGACACCACTAGCAAAGCAGAAGCGAATCTGAGGCGGCCGGGTCACGGTAGCCAACCCACGATGTCTCGTTGCGTTAAGGGCGCTGGGCAACCAGTCCCAGTACCCGAGCACGCGTCACCTAGACTGTTGGACAAAGGCTGCGGTGAATAAAAAGAATGCGGATAGGTCCTGGAATCAAGGATAGCCCGCGAATATCAGCATAACCAACCGCCGGGAACCTCACTCACCCCGACTGATCCGCCGCCTCACACCCGCTTCTCCTACCCTTTTAAAATGAAAGCGATGCCAACCCTCGCACCAGACTGCTTTTGCCCCTTGACAGATCGACAGCCATATCAACAAGACGAAGCTCAGCTGCGGCGAGCGAGAACGCAAGCGGCTGCGGGTTGAATGGTTTTAATCATGTGAAAACAGGGCAGTACGACGGCTCGCCGCCAGCTGTAGCGAATGGTTAGGCCGCTCCCACTTTAGAGAGGTTGGAGATCTTTGCTCGCATTCAAGCGTGGAACTCTAATGCTATCTTTCACCTCTCGACTATTTGCGCAGTGGTCTGAAGCCGGCGCGAACCTCTTCTGAAAAGAGTTGCGGCTGTTCCCACGCCGCGAAGTGCCCGCCTTTGTCGAGCTTGTTGTAGTAGATCAGTTTGGGATAGGCCCGCTCTGCCCAACTGCGCGGGCACAGATCGATCTCGTCCGGAAAGGCGCTTACGGCAACAGGAATGGAGACGCCTTTGACATTGAAATACCCGAGTTTGCCGAAATTCTCCCAGTAGAGGCGGGCTCCGGAAATCGCCGTGTTCGTCAGCCAGGTGATCGTGACGTTGTCGAGGACATCGTCCCGGGTGAGGCCGGCGGCTTCTCCGGAAAAGACGCGTGAGATCAGCGCGTAGCTCCACGCATCGTGGTCCAGAAAATAGGCGGCCAGGCCGATGGGGGAGTCCGCAATGCCGTACAACGTCTGCGGGCGCAACCCCATCTGGTAGCCGTAGGCGATGCCTTTGCTGTAGACGAATGCCAGCCGCTCGAACGCGAGTTTCTCTTCGGGTGAGAGACCGTCGGGCACTGGCGCACCAGTGGATGCCGCCTTGTCAACGTCCGCCGGAACCGCGCCAGGCATGTTGGTGTGAATGCCGATCAATTCCGGAGCCGCCTGCACGCCCATTTGTTCGGTGATGACCGCACCCCAATCGCCGCCTTGCGCCACAAATTTTGTGTAGCCAAGGCGCTTCATGAGCGCGACCCATGCTCGCGCGATGTGCGCGGGGTCCCAGCCTGTGGTGGTCGGCTTGCCTGAATACCCGTAGCCTGGTATCGACGGAATCACCAGGTGGAAAGCGTCGGATGCGCTCGCGCCATGTGCCGTGGGATTGGTCAACGGATCGATGATCTTCATCTGCTCGATGATCGAGCCGGGCCATCCGTGCGTGACGATGAGCGGCAACGCGTTGTCGTGCTTCGAACGCACGTGAATGAAATGAATGTCCAGTCCATCGATCTCGGTGATGAACTGCGGCAGCGCCTTCAGTTTCGTCTCGATCTTGCGCCAGTCATATTCCGTCGCCCAATAGCGCGCGAGCGCCTGAATCGTCGCGAGCTGCACGCCCTGCGATGCATCGGTGACCGTTTCCCGTTCGGGCCACTTGGTCGCGTTGATGCGCCGCCGCAATTCGGTGAGTTCCGCTTCCGGAGTATTCACCTGAAAGAGTCGAATAGGGGTCTTATCACTGCCCGTGTGTTGTCTAGTATTAGTCATGGCTTTGCTCCTTTTTGTAGTTTGTGGTTTGTGTGACGGCGTGCGTAAGCGGCCTAACGAGACGAAGATGAGCTGCCACGAGCGGGAGCGCGCACGGCAGCGGGTGAGAGGGAAGTGGTCATGGAAAGCAAGGTCGTACGGCGGCTCGTGGTCGGCTCCATCGCCCGGTTAGACGTTGGGCTCATCTGGCGGTGGTTCCTACACGAGGTTTCCTGTGGCGATGTCTGTCGGTTCGTCCCACTCGGCGTCGAAGATCTGGCGAATACGAGAAAGGACCTCGAAATAGTCACCGCGTCCGTCCTGCTCATACGCATTCGCAACATGTCGTGCCAAGTCAGCGAGTATCATACCCCAGTGCCCCGCATCAGGCCAGAGCCCTGAGCGAAGGTGAACGTGCTGCTTGCCGTGTGCAGCCCAGATGCGCGCGATCTCTGTGGCCTTTGGGTCCCCCTCGACTGCCGGCGGAATCTCCAGTGCGTTGGGTTGGTTGATCACGAGTGGCGTAAACGTCTAACGAGAAGTACACGAAAGGATGTGCGCGGACGAATACATTTTCTTGTGCACGAGGATTTTGGATTTTTGGCTGGTGTTGTTGGTGTTGGAGCGGCAGAAGGGAGCATGCCGCGCCCCAAACCGCATTACCGCCTGCTCGTTATCAACCTCCAAACGCAGGAGCGACTCAAGGTTGAATTGATCGATCTCCCCTTTGTTTCCAGCCGTTCCTTCCGCCTGCGCGTGAACGGGAAATAGGCCCGCAAGCTGCCCACAGGGAGCAAGACGACGGTCTTGCGGCAACTTCGTTCCTGGTGGGTGGCTCATTGAAGGCTCGCCAAGCTGGCTCCGGCAGGCATTGAAAATACCCGTTCCACGACACCCAGGTCAAGCAGCAATCCTCGAGCTGACAGCACGAGAAGTGTTCGAACATTGTAAGTTCCTAAATCGTCCTCGTCGTCATCCTCCTTCTCGCCCCTCGAAAAGAAGCGGAAAATCGAGGACGAGGACGAGGACGAATGGACAACCGACAATTGATCAGCACTACCCAGCGAGAGAGGTCGCGGACCGCGAAAGAGGTCGGGGTCAGGAGAATAATTCGAGGCTTCTCATCAGCGACCGGACTGTCGCGGCGGCTTCACGAGAAGAACGCCCTTGCAGGACTCAAAATCCTTGCCGGACAACCTCAGCCGGATGGTTAGGCCCCTCGTGGTCCATGCTTTCGACGGTTGCGATTGCCGCTTGGATCGCAGTTGGATCAAGAGTGAGCGAGATGTGGTCGATTCCGGGAAGCACCGTTACGGGAACATCTTTACCCGCCGCTTTGAAAACGTTTGCGAACTGATCGGGATAGAACACCTCATCATTCTGGCCGACCAAGACCCGCAGCGGTTGCCTGACCGCACGGATGTTAGCCTGGTAGTCGCGCTCGGGCCCAAAGTTCTGCGCGAGGGAAAATGAATATTGCGGGGTGAGAAAATCCCTGGCCTCCTTAGAGAGTGCGAACCTCGTTACCGGGAGATCGTTAAACGAACGTATCCCAAAGCCATTGAGCACGGAGATTGCGATGATCCGCGGAACCCCCACGCTGACCCACCCGCCGCTGCCTGGGCGCGATGTGGCTGCATCCAGGCTGATGAAGGGAGAGAGCAGAAGGTAGTTAGAGAACAGCTTCTGTCGCCCGCTGCCCGCGAATCGAAGCACAAAACCACCACCGGAAGAGAACCCGATCAGCGTAGAAGGCTGGGCCAATTTCGTCGAATGGACGAAATCTTCCATGTCGTCCTCCAACTGCCCGATATAGGCGATGCGGCCTTTAGTGCCTGATTTGCCGTGTCCGCGGATGTCCAGCGCGTAAGCTGCATAGCCAGCCGCGGCAAATCCCTTGGCCATCAGGTGCATGCTGCTGCTACTGGCAGACGAGCCGTGCACGAGCACCACGCTGCCTTTGACCGCGCCACCTGCAGCCGGGTAGGCTCGAAAGGCGAGCTTGGCGCCATCGCGAGCCGTAAAGTAACTGACTTCCGGTAAATCGGAGAAATCCACCTTCTCGAATGGGTTATTGATGCTCGCCATCGGCGGCGGCGAACCCGGTCCACCGAAAGCGATGACAAGGCCAAAGGCCGCCACCAGCACCGCAACAATAACAACGACGGTAATAAGAAGACGCTTCATATGATGGGCCTAGCGACCAAAGCTCAGCGACCCGGCCCGCGGGGCGCGTGGATTGCAACCAGAGAGCGAGGGCCGGGATCGTTGCAGCGGATGGTTAACTTTCATAGGACGCAGTGGAGGTGTATTCCCGTTTAGCGCCGGAAAAACTGTCGAAAATTCGACGGTGTCGCTTCAAACCGTACTCATCGTCGCGCAACTCATAATCTTTGACCCATTGGATCAGTTGGCTGAGCATCGCGTTTTGCTCCTCGGCCGAGGAAAACTTTGATGGTTCCCAGGGCCGACGATTGCAATGGGCCACACAGGTTTCGACACCGGGGTTCAGGAACCTGAGCTCGCTGCAGTGCGGCAGGGCGGCCTCGACGAGATCGCTATAGCATCCTTCAATGACCCATTGGTCGTTGCTGGCAAGGAACTGGCCAAGCAGAGTGAGGCTTTCTTGCAGAGATTTGCGACGTGTACCCCGATCCCAGGCGATTTCATCCAAGGACAGTCGTGGAATGTCCGCGTTGCCAATCAGGCGGCGAGCCATCGTGCTTTTACCCGCTCCTGCATTGCCTAAAAGGATCAGTCTCATTTGCCGAACGACCGAAATCAGCGGCGCGAACCCGCGTAGCGGGTGAGCGTCCGCTGGATTGAAATGTTCGGCGGCGCCGTTGGCTGCATGATGATCGGTCAGCCCAGCACCGCAGGCGTTCTATGCACATATCGATCATCCGTAAACTGCTTTACCATGAAATCTGCTACGTCAGGACGGGAGATTGACGCCAAGAGCGTTCTTTCCCTGACATCCTCGCCACTTCGATATCTCCCTGTGTACGGCCCGTTCGTCAATCGCGGAGGACGTACGATCACCCAGTCCAACGCGCTTCGCTTGATGAGCCCTTCCTTTCTCGCGTGATCTGTCACCACGTTGCGCAATAGGAGCGGCACCACGATGTACCTGTCCACGAAGCCTAGTTGCTTGCCGCTGTCACCGACTCCGAGCATCGACAAATAGACGAACCGGCGTACCCCTGCGTGATCCATGGCTCGAATAATGTTCTGGACGCCATCGATCAAGGCCGGGTCCGAACTTAAGGAATTGCCGGAGCCCAGTGCACTCGCGACGGCATCCCGACTTCGGACGGCACGCTCCACCAACGCATACTCCGTCACGTCGCCAACCATCAGAGTAAGGTTGGCATGCTTGATCTCAAACTTGTCGGGGTCACGAACGAATGCGCTAACCGAGTGCCCGCGGTCAAGGGCTTGCTTGACTACCTCACGCCCGGTCGCACCCGACGCACCGAATACAAGCACATTCACAGATTTGACTCCATCGTTGGTTGCGCAGCCGAACTAGAAGCACACGAAAGGATGTGCGCGGACGAATACATTTTCTTGGGCACGATCGTTTTTGATTTCTGGCTGGTGTTGTCGGCGTTGGATTGGCAGAAGGGAGCATGCCGTGCCCCAAACCGCATTACCGCCTGCTCGTTATCAACCTCCAAACGCAGGAGCGACTCAAGATTGAATTGATCGATCTCCCTTTTGCTACCAGCCATTCCTTCCGCCTGCGCGTGAACGGGAAATGGGCCCGCAAGGTGCCGACCGCTAGCAAGACAACGGTCTTGCGAAAACTTTGTTCCTGGTGGGTGGCTCATTGAGTGCTCGCCAAGCTGGCTCCTGCAGGCATTGAAAATACCGGTTCTACGACACCCAGGTCAAGCAGCAATCCTCGAGCTGACATCACGAGAGAAGTGTTCGAACATTGCTAGTTCCTAAATCGTCCTCGTCGTCACCCCTCCTTCTCGTCCCTCGAAAAGAAGCGGAAAATCGAGGACGAGAACGAGCACGAATGGCCAACTGACAATTGATCAGCACTACCCAGCGCGAGAGAGGTCGGGGCCAGGAGAATATTCGAGCGCTTCTCATCAGCGACCGTTGCAAACATGGAAAACTGTTTCATAAAATCAAAGATGGTCGTCGCACCGGCCAGCGATTGGCTGGAGCATTGGTTAGGCTGTGAGTTGTGAACGCGCGGTCGGCGCGAGCTTTAATGTCTGTGGATGACCTTTGAGACGACGCATCAATTCTTCCGAAATCTCGCCGCCCCAACGCGGAGATCGGGCCAGCTCGGCAAGGTAGCGTTCATACGCTGCCGCTCCCGGAAAACGCGAGAACCAGACATAAACATTCTCGCCCTCTCTTACCGGCAGCGCCGGGAAGTTATTCGGGCTGCTCTCAGTCACCAAGCAGGCCACGATCGAAGCGCCGGCACTGACCAAAAGCGGTCGAAGGGTTTCATCGAAGAAGTCAGTAAATGCCTTGTCCACCGGAGCGTCGAAATCGTAGATCGTGGCGACCAACAACCCATTCGCAGTTCGGTTGACGCCGAAAGGGAGACGGTCGCTCGCCGCGAACGGAAAGCCCGCATTGACATTTACCGGGCGAAGGAGCAGCACATTATCCGAGTCGATCATCGCAGAATTGGCGACCTCCCGATGTGCCTTCCAGACCGGTCCGCCGTAGAAATCCTGGAGGCCTTTCGTGCGTGATGCCATGTCGCGAAAGCCTCTGAGCCAGACAAAACGGTTCGGATCATCCAAGTCGCGGAACTGGCCGATGACCTTCATCCCCAAGGCTTCCTGGCTCTCGACGAACTCTCGGTCGAATAGCTCGATCAGGACGTCTCGTTTTTCGGGCTGAAGCGTGTACTGCCTCAATTCCACCACCGGGCAGCAATTTTGGTCGGAAGGGCCTACGGGAATAGTCGGATTGTTCATCATCAAGATGAAATGCGTGCTGGCCTAACGTTAAAGATGACCCACGACGGCAGCCGGCGCGACCTGCGGATAGCACGATATGTGACCGGTGACTTGTCCCTCTGCCACGATCGTCCTCTTTGTGATTTGTGCCGAATTCACAATTTTTTCCCAATGGGCGTCGAAAGCTACCCTGTCCTTTGGGTCTTCACAGACGAATGCTGCCATCCTAATCGCTTCCGGGTCGAGTTGATGCTCATAGAAAGTTTCGAGATCGCCAGACTCGACTTCCCTAATCGTGATACTCTCAAATTTACTCATGGTTGTTTGCCTAACGACAACAAGATGAGCGACGGCGGACGAGGCCGCGCGTCGCTCGGAGATGAAATGTGGAAGCCATCTCAAAAGTGGAGCGTACGGCGGTCCGCCGTTCGCTTCATCGCCTGGTTCGATATTTTGTGCGCCGTGAAATCAGGGCCTAACATCTTGCGACCTCTGGAGCGCTTCTCTCTCTTCCGCGATGTATTGCCGGAGCGTGTTGGGCATATTGGGCGGAACATTGTGCCTGGATTCGGCGGCGAGTCCGTCGAGAAAGGACCTATATTCATCACCGATACCGCCTCGCGCAAACCTCCAGACCGCGCGATAGGCAGGGTTGCCGAGCAAGCGCTTCAAGGTGGTACCGTCGGACGCCCAGCTCTTGGGATCCAGCATGCCCAAATGAAACTGAAAGAAGCAGTCTTCGTAGCTCCAGAACACCGAGGTCATGTAACCGTACAAGACGAAGCAATCCTGATCGCTCAGAGTTTCGCCGTTGGCGGCGCGCGATATGACGTCGCTAACCCTGGGATCGCCCAGGCGAGAGAGGAGTTCGACGTTGCGCGCGCTTCGTCCCTGTTGCATTAACGATCTTTGGTTGCGATTGGATTGCCGTATCTGCAGGCCAAGAAAGAGAAGCGAAACCACAACGGCGACGCTGCTGACAAGTGATGCGAGATCGGCAAAACTCATGGATGATATGCCGATCTTAGCACTTGCCCCAAGAACTGCGATTCGTAACTGAACCGCTCGATCACTTCGCTCATCACCTAGCGAAACACAAGATCAGCGACCGCGCGAGCTGCGAGGGACTTTCCCATACTCTCAAAACCGGGCATAAGGACGGTTCGCGGTTCGCTGCATCGTTTAGTTACGTCTTGGTAAGCAGTGCGTCGACATCGGAGACGAACCCAGGGGGGAAGCCGGTCTGTTTGGCGCTGCGCCACCAAGTTCCCCCAGCCGCCGTGCTAAGCAAGCCGCACAGGTGTGCTCCACACGACAATTCGAAAGTCCCCTTCGGGAAGATACCGCGCCGCGTTCTCTCCCAAATGTGGAAGGACGCCCATGCATTTTCAGCCAGCATCTGCTCCAACCTCAGCTGATCGGTGGCATCGAGAGCACGCTCTCCATGCAGGCCAGCCGTCATCAATTCGGCAATGTCACGGTTCTTGGCGACGGCCATGCGGATCACCGTCCATTGCGCCATCGTCGAATTATGCTCGTTGCGCTGGAGCGCCCCCGTGTTTTGTTTGATCTGTAAACCGACAAAGATCAGAGATACAACCACGCCAACGGAAGCAACAATTTGCGCCAGATAGGATATTTGTTCGAACGACATAGGTTTCAACGTTGGGTAGGACCTAACGACCCAAGCTTGGCGACGGCGGCCACAGGGCACGCCGACTGCAACGGCGACGGCCCGCCGCCGTTCGCTGCAGGAAATGGTTAGGCGGCAGGTCGAAAAAGGCAATCATTGCGCAATCTCCTGACTGGTCTGTAAACGCAGCATCCACTCTCGTCTCAGCAGTGCAAACACAAACTCGCTGTCCCAATATCCTTTATACCATCGGTGCTCTACGTGGTGAGCCTCCTGTCGGAAACCCAACCGTCTGAACAGCGAGGCGGCTGCGGGATTCTCGGCGTCCGTGACCGCCGAAACTCGATGCTTGCCCAAAGTGCCGAAAACAAAATCCAGCAGGCAACCTAGTGCTTCAGTGGCGTAGCCCCGGCCTTGATGGCTGGGGGCGAGGGTGATCCCAACCTCCATCTGACGCGGGTCATCCAGCCGACAGTGCAGACCGCAATCACCCACCATGACCTCGGCTGCCTTCTCAACAATAGCCAATTGAAACCATGTTCCGGGAATATCTGGTTCTCGGTCGAGTTGCTCGTCGATCAATCGTGTTGCGTCACCGGGCCCGAACGACTCCCACGACTGATACCGTGCCACTTCTGGCAGCGAACGGTAAGCGCAAAGTGAGTCGGCATCGCCACGCTGCAACCGGCGAAGGAGCAGGCGCGCAGAAGATAAAGGCTTGGAAAAGGATTGGTTCATCGCATGGCGGCAGAGCCGCCTAACTAGAATTACCCGAAAGGATGTGCGCGGACGAACATATTTTCTTGTGCACGAGGGTTTTTGATTTCTGGCTGGTGTTGTTGGCGTTGGATGGGCAGAAGGGAGCATGCCGCGCCCCAAACAGCATTACCGCCTGCTCGTTCTTAATCTCCAAACGCAGGAGCGACTCAAGGTTGAATTGATCGATCTCCCTTTTGTTTCCAGCCGTTCCTTCCGCCTGCGCGTGAACGGGAAATGGGCCCGCAAGCTGCCCACAGGGAGCAAAACGACGGTCTTGCGGCAACTTCGTTCCTGGTGGGTGGCTCATTGAAGGCTCGCCAAGCTGGCTCCGGCGGGCATTGAAAATGCCCGTTCCACGATACCCAGGTCAAGCAGCAATCCTCGAGCTGACAGCACGAGAGGAGTATTCGAACATTGTCAGATCCTAAATCGTCCTCGTCGTCATCCTCCTTCTCGTCCCTCGAAAAGAAGCGGAAAATCGAGGACGAGGACGATTACGAGAACGAGCACGAATGGCCAACTGACAATTGATCAGCACTGCCCAGCACGAAAGAGGCCGGGGCCAGGAGAATATTCGAGCGCTTCTCATCAGCGGCCGGACCATCGCGGCGGTTTCACGAAACAAGAATATTCTCCTGTCCCCTGTTCACGTGGTAGCACAGCCCCACCGTGCCGCTCTTGTAGGCTTTGACCTCCGCCAGATGGAGCGCGATGTCCCGGTCGAGCTTCTCGAAGAATTGGATTCCATCGCCAATCAAGATCGGCAGGATCGAATAGCGAACCTCGTCGGCCAGCCGGAGACGAAGGCATTCGCCGGAAACTGCACCTCCTCCAACAAACCAGATGCTACGGAACGTGGGCCGCAGGCGCCCGTTCACCAACTGCGCAAGATCGCCTGAGTAGAACTCAACGGTATCCCGGGTCCGCGGCAGATCGCGACGAGTGAGGACGAAAGTGGGTTTGTCGCCGTAGGACCACCCAAATCCTTTGGCTTCAAAACTCAACGCCGTCTCATAGGTTCGCGATCCCATGACGTAGCAGTCGATCGTCTTGAGAAAGGCCTCGACGAATTCTGGGTCCAGGGTCTCCCCGCCTGCGAATTCGTCTGAGGTTTCCATCCAGTCGACGCGCCCGTCCTTTCGCGCGATGAAGCCGTCGAGGCTCGCCGCCATGTGAATCGTTACGCGAGAATCAGTCTTTGCCATTATGTCGTTCTTTCGTGGAGTGCCATGGCTCGCAGTATTGCCGGTACCGTCACTTGAGTCCACCTAACGACCCAAGCTCAGCCACGCCCGGGCCGGTGACGTAGCCCGCGAATGCGGAACTGCCAGCTCCAACCGGCGTAGGCTGCAGCGAATGGTTAGCCCACGTCGTTCTCATCTTCCAACAATCTCTCCAAACTTCTCGTCAACATTGTAGATGACCTCGCAATCGCAGAAACCGCCATGCTCGCGAAGCCAAGCAGCAACCTTCTCAACGTCGAGTCCGCGCCTCTGAAGGAACTCAATTGTCTCTCGCAACGTATGGTCGCACTCCACTCCGCCTCGGTCGAGATGGTCGAAAAGGTCGCGCAAATCTTGGTGAGAAATCGGAATCGAGGCAACGAGCTTCCGGTGCTCCTGCTCCTTCCAAGCCTTCTTCAACTCTTCTTTGCGTGGGTCTTTGCTCATGGCGCGGTGAAGTGGGCTAACCAACGACCCAAGCTTAGCGCCGGTGGCCACGAGGCGCGATTGCAACCGCGATGGCCTGCCGCCGTTCCCTGCAGCGCTTGGTTCGGCATCTTGTTGCGTTCAAGGTTGATCGGATTCGCCAATGCCTTCGTCGGTGATCGAGGGCCCGTGATCGTCGGCCGCGGCGGGGCTCTTACCGCCTTCGGAGCCCATGAGCGGCTTGCCGTGCGCCAACCCGACTTTGGCCATATATATCAGTGCAAGCGGCTTTGCAGCTTCCTTGCCCAGCGATTCAATGCGCGCTTGCATCGCTGCCACCTTGTCCGGATGCGCGGCGGCGACGTTGTTCGTTTCGTAGGGATCATCCGCGAGGTTGTAGAGGTCAACGCTCGTGGGAATCAGCGTGCGCCAGATGAGTTTCCAATCGCCCTCGCGCACGGCGGCCGCGGAACGGCTCGATGTTGTAGACGATTTCCGTGCGCGGTGACGGCTTGGCTTCGCTGATGATGCCCCAGACATCCATGCCGTCGAGCGGCAGGCATTTGGCGGTCGAGGCACCGGCGAGATGGGCGAGGGTCGGATACATGTCCACGACGTGAATCATTCCGGTCGCCGTGCTGCCGGGTTGGATGTGGCCGGGCCAGTTGGCGCAGGCGGCCACGCGGCAGCCGCCTTCGAAGAGCGTGCCTTTGCCGTCGCGATAGGGGCCGTTGTCACAGGGAATCTTGGTCTTGGACAAGTCAGCCATCTGGCCGGCGAACATCGCGTTTTTCGTCCCGCCGTTGTCGCTCTGGAAAATGATGAGCGTGTTGTCGCGCAGTCCTTTCTTGTCGAGCGCGGCGACCACGCGACCGATTTCGTCGTCCATGCACGTCACCATGCCGGCGTAGATGCGACGCGTGGGGTCTTCGATGTTCTTATAGCGGTCCACGTATTCCTGCGGTGCCTGATACGGCGTGTGCGGGGCGTTGAAGGTGAGGTAGAGATAGAACGGTTTGCCCGCGCTTTGTTCATTGATGTATTTCACGGCGTCGTTGCCGAGGAGCTGCGTCGTATAACCCTTTTCGTGGACGGGTTTGTTGTCGCGGAACCAGTCGAGAACGCCGGCGTCGCTGTGCGTGTAATAATCCAGCTCGCCGATCATCGCGCCGTATTGGTAATCGAAGCCGCGCTGCCTGGGCCAATACTTCACGTCCGCGTGGCCGAGATGCCACTTGCCGATGATGGCCGTAGCGTAACCGGCGTCCTTAAGGCATTGCGGCAGGAGCCATTCGCTTGGTAGCCAGGCCGTAACCCGCCGGACCGGGGATGACGATTGTCTGCAGCCCGTAGCGGAACGGGTAACGTCCCGTCATCAACGCGGCGCGCGTGGGCGTGCACATCGGCTGCGCGTAAAACTGCGAAAACTTCACGCCGTTCTCGGCGAGCTTGTCAATGTTCGGTGTCTTGATGTCCGTGCAGCCATTGAAGCCCACATCCTTCCAGCCGAGGTCGTCGGCTACGATGTAAACGATGTTGGGTTTGTCTGCCGCATGAGCGGTTGCACAGGCCAGGGCTAGTGCGAAAAAAAAAGAAATGAAGGCGTGTTTCATTCAGGTGTATCTATCTCTTGGTGCAAAGTGAGTGAACAGTTTCAGCCGAATAGCGGTCAGGCGTCAAATTTTGATAGTCGAATCCATGTCTGCAACTCGTGGCTGTCAGGGTTTGCTGCCTGATCTCTAATTTTCTTTTCTCCCGTTTCGAACCACTGTGCGCGCCAGGCATGGGCCTCGAGCAGGATGCCGCCAACGATCTGCACCACGACGAGCGGCGCGTAATATTCCGTCCGGCCCAGCCGCCAAACCAGATAGGGCACGGTGAGGATGATCGTCATCGCGATCAGGAAAATTTCGGATGTGCTCATGGTAAGTTAGGCCGAATGATTTTCTGCCGGTCGCGCGCGATGACCTGGTCCGATTTCGGCGAGAATTCGTCTGTTTTCAGTTCTGCGTCAAACTGGTCCGACGGAGCTGCCTGGCAGCGACGGCGCGGCGCCCTTCCAGGTTTTTCGAGCGGCGAGAACTTTCGGAGTCCAAACAGCGCTTCTCGGACGTATATTGAGCGATGAACAAGGAGAAAATTAAGAAGATCACCCGGGAACTGAAGCGAGCCTACGGGATGGAACTCGTCTCGGCGACGAGCAGGAACACCGGCGCGCATTCGTCGGTTACCTGATCGAGTTCGAACGCAAGAGCAGCAAACACTAACCACTCAACCTACAACAAAAGGAGATATCACTATGCCAGCAAGAATCGGATCAGCAGTTTGGGAAGGCACTTTGAAAGAGGGCAAAGGAACGATGAAACTCGGGAGCGGCGCCTATGAAGGACCGTACTCTTTTCAATCACGCTTCGAAAGTGGGAGCGGAACCAATCCCGAGGAGCTCATCGGCGCAGCAGAAGCGGGCTGCTTTTCCATGGCCCTCTCGTCCAACCTCGAAAAGGCCGGCCATCCGGCCAAGCGGATTAGCACCAGCGCAAACGTGAAGCTCGAAATGGTGGAGGGCGGACCGAAGATCACGACCATCGATCTCGAGGTGGAGGCGAGCGTTCCGGGCATGGACGACAAAACATTTCAAGAGCAAGCCGAGAAAACAAAGAAAACCTGCCCGGTCTCCGTAGCGCTCGCCGGGACCAGGATCAACCTGGCTGCCAGGCTCGTGTAGGAGGAGGGCGTGGAGTCGGCGCCAGCCTCCGTCTCCCGAGGCAGCTTATTAGTCGGCCGCGACGATGTATTGCTCGAGCTTCCCATCAGGCATGACAAAGGTGGATACAGTTAAAGCCTTCTTGGCAAATTGAACCCGGTATCTGTGGAATGCCATACCTCCACGCAACCCCTCGGCGACTTCGCCAAACTCGGTTGGTTTGCCCAACGGGGCGAGACTGGAGGCGAGGTCTTTCAAGGCCTGATCACTGAAGTAGGCGTTTGCGTTCGAAGTGAAGCGCGAGCGGTCGATCTTTCCCTGCTGTAACCCGGTGAAAATTCCTTTGGCGTCGCCCAATGGTCCTTCGCTTCCCGGGGGGATAAAAAGGATTTCAGCGATTTTGTTCCCCATGTCCTGGGAAGCCCTCGTCGCATCGAGATTCGTCAAGACCACGACAGCCGCCCGGTCATCCGGGTAGACCGCATTGCGCGCGGTGAAACCCGAGACTTCACCGCCGTGCGAAATCAACCTGTGTCCGTTTACGATGCTGACACCTACACCCAGACCGTATTGCGTCCCCGCGCCGCTCTCTAGCAGCACATCCTTTTGCATCTTGGCGTAGGAGGCTGGCTTCAACACCTTCTGATCGATCATGGAAATATCCCACCTGGCAAGGTCCTCCGCGGTCATCGCCAGTTCGCCAGCCGCAAACAGCCAGCCCTTGCCTTCCTTCGGTGCGGGCCGCACTGGGCCCAAACCGAAACGTTGATAACGCAGTGGCTCTCCTGCCGGGAGCGCAGCGGCATCGGAGTCAAAGACGCTCTTCATTTCCAAGGGGAGAAAGATTCGCGTCTGGAGAAACTCGAAAAGCGGCATTCCGGCAACCCGTTCCACGATCAGGCCGGCAATGATGTAGTTGGTATTACTGTACTGCCACTTGGTGCCTGGCTCGAAATCGAGGGGCTTTCGCGCCCAACCATCGAGGATCGCTTGCGCGGAAGCCGGCTTGATCATGCCGGGCATCACGTAATCCTGCGGCCAGTAATCCTGGTAGCCGGATGTCATGGAGAGAATTTGACGGATAGTAATCTCGTTGGCCCGGGTAAGATCGGGCAGCCATCGCCCCACCTTGTCGTCAAGTGATAGCTTTCCTTCTTCGGCAAGCAACAGAATGGCGGCGGCGGTGAACTGCTTGCTGATCGAGCCGATGCTGTAACGCATCGTGCTGGCCGCCGCCGTGCGCGCCTTCACATCGGCCATTCCATACGCATGGACACAGGCGAGCTTTCCATCTCTCACCACGGCGATCGAGGCGCTCGGTGCACCGCTCTTTTTCAGAAGGTCGAGGACTATCTTATCAATCTTGTGCTGAGTATCGGCCGGGAGCAGATCCTGCTCTGCGCTCGGACTGGGGCCAGCGGATGCGGTTTGTTGCGGAGCGGTCGCGGTGGATGACGACGCGACCAGCGCCAGCATGAAAAGCTGCAGAAAAGGTGTGATGAATTTCATGTTCGATTTCCCTGATCTGATTAGATCAGGCGGCCTCCCGGAAGCGAGCGCGAATTGGCAAAGGCCCAATAATGGCAGCGGGGTGGCCGACCGCGGGACCGCGTCAGCCTAATCCTTCACGAAGTGGATGCCGTGCTCGGCGGCGATTTCGAACACCCGATGCATGTCGGGGCCACCGGGCTTGGCGAATTCCTCGGCGCAGCGACTGATGAAAACATCGAAGCCCGCCGGGGTGGTCGACAAGAGCATGCGCGATGGCTTGTCGCCCACGTTCTTGAAGGTATGCAGCTGACCGCGCGGGACGAAAACCGTTCCGCCCGGGTCTACCTCGATCCATTTTGAGTTTTGGAAAAATCCGACCCGTCCCTCGAGGACGTGAAAGGTTTCGTCGTCGTTAATGTGAAAATGGAGTGGCGGTCCGCCGCCCGGCGGCGTTGTCTCGAGCCACATCGTGAGGCGGCCGCCGGTCTGTTCGCCATCGAGCAGAATCGTAACTTCTTCGCCAAAGGCGTGCAGCACCCGCCCTGCTCCCGGGCCGACGACGATGGCCGATTCGCTGCTCACATTATTTGGCCAACTGATAGAGATATTCGACGTAAGACATAACCGCGTCGTCGAAGCCCGCGATTTTCGGATTCGAAGATTCGATCACGTAATACTCGTCGGGCGCGTGCGCACCACTGCCATGACCTAGCCCAAAATGACCGGCGCCGAGACTGAGCGGCGGATTGGTGAAAACGTAGCCCGGCCATGAGCCACCGAGGCGCGGCAGGACGACCGGATCGATCCCGTGATCCTTGTAAACGGCTTCCTCGGCTTTGATGACCGGCGCATCGGGCTTGGTCGTCGTCGGGTCGTAGCCTCCGGTCATGTTCACCTCGATGTCGCCGTAACCATGCTTGGCGAGATGGGCCTTCAAGGCCGCCAGAGCGCCCGCCGCCGTCTGATTCGGAACGAGACGCAGATCGAGCTTCGCGATTGCCTGATGCGGCAAAATGGTCTTGCCGCCCGGGCCGGTGTAGCCGCCAATGATGCCCTCGATGTTTACGGTTGGCGCGTCGGCCATGCGCTGGAGCGCCTCCGTCCAGCTAATGTCGCGGACCCATTTCTTCACGCCCATGATCTTCTTTGCATCGGATTCGTTCAACCGTTTGGCCGCCTCGGCGATCATTGATTTTTCCGCCGGCGTGAGCGGACGCACATTTTTCGTCAGACCTTCGATGGCAGGCTCGTTGCCGTCCGGAGTCACGAGCGTGTTCAACGCCTGGACCAGATGCCAGACCGGGCTGTCGACGCGCGCCTTGTTGGAGGAATGAATATCCTTCAGCGGACCGCGGCCCCACTTCTCGCCGTTGGAGGTCAGCTCCACCTCGATCACGCCCTTGGCGCCGAGCGTGACCGTGACCATGCCACTGAGGTCCTGGCTCGCCATCGGCATGAAAATTCCCACGCACTTCGAGAGCGCCTGCTCGACTTCCGGCTTGTGCACGACCTGGCCGAAATGCGGCGAGCCAATTTCTTCTTCGCCTTCCGCAACGAAAACGAAGTTGACCGGCATCTTGCGCCCGGCGGCCTTCATCGCATGCAGCGCTTCGAGGAAGGTTGCCTTCGGGTCCTTTCTGATTCACCGCGCCGCGACCAATCATGATCTTGCCAAGGCCCGGCCGATCGACAATCGCCGCCTCCGTCGGCGGCGATGACCATTCCTTGGGATCGAACTGTTTCACGTCGTACATGAAATAGAGCCCTACGGTCTTCGGCGCGCCGGCGTCGAGGGTCGCAAAGACGCCCGGCTTGCCGTCGGTCTCGACGCGTTCCGCGCGCTGAAAGCCTGCATCCTTTAGTAGCTTGATCATGTAATCCGCGCCTTCCGGATAACCGCGATTCTCTGCCGCGATCGAGACCTGGCCAATCCAGTCCTGCAAGCGCTTGATCGCTTCGTCGTGCTGCCTGGTGACCTGCGCTTTGACGTCGGAGAGATCGTTCCCGGCCGAAGAAGCACGCGACGACGTGAAGGAAATCGCGAGAAGAGTTAAGAAGCAGATGAAGCGTTTGACCAAAACCATCCCATGCCATCGCGTGGGAAGACCGGACAGGCAACCTCGAATCCGCGCGTCAAAAAAATTCCCGTAATTGTGAATTCATCCGCAAAAGTTTGAATCCAATCGCCGCCGCAGCGCATCTCAAGGGAAGATGGGTGCGCTCTTGCAGGACATTCGTTTTGGCTGGCGGCAATTGCTGAAACATCCCGGCTTTACCGCGCTCGCCATTCTCTCCATGGCGCTCGGAATTGGCGCCAACACCGCCATCTTTAGCCTCGTCGATACTGTCTTGCTACGACCGCTGCCGGTGCGCGAGCCTTCGCAATTGATCGCGGTCGACGGGCAGTTGCGCAACGGAACTGATTTCACGCTCCAGTCGTATCCGAACTACAAGGATTACCGCGACCGCAACCAGGTCTTCTCCGGTTTGCTCGCTTATCGTTTTGTCGTCGCCAGTCTAAGTCACAACGGCGTCAACGAGCGCGTCTGGGGCTTCGATGTTTCGGGCAATTACTTCGACGTTCTCGGAGTAAAACCGGTTCTCGGGCGCGGCTTTTTGCCCGAAGAGGATCGGACACCGGATTCGCATCCGGTTGTCGTCCTGAGTTACGCCTGCTGGCAAAAACGCTTTGCAGCCGATCCGGCCATCATCGGTCAGACGATCCTGCTCAATACCCATCGTTTCACCATCGTCGGAGTCGCGCCGGCGGGTTTTGTCGGGACAGAGGTCGCGTATGCGCCGGAGTTTTGGGTGCCGATGATGATGGCGAAAGAAATCGAGCCGGGCAGCACCTGGCTCGATGCGCGCGAGAGTGACAATCTTTTTGTCATCGGCCGCCTCAAGCCGGACGTCACCGTCGAGGAGGCAAAGGCGCAACTCGATGCTCTAACGACGCAAATGGCAAAAGAGCATCCGAAAGAAAACGCCGGCCGTCGCGTTCTCCTCGTGCCGCCCGGGTTGTTCATTCCCGACATTCGCAATTCGATCTTCGCCTTCTCCGGTCTGCTCGCCGTCGTCGGTGCGCTCGTACTGTTGCTGGCCTGCGTCAATCTGGCGAATCTGCTACTCGCCCGTGCCACCGAACGGCGGAAAGAAATAGGCATCCGGCTCGCGGTCGGCGCCAGTCGCGCCCGACTCGTTAGGCAATTGCTCACCGAGAGTGTCATGCTCTCCGTCGCCGGCGGCGTCTTTGGTCTGCTCCTTGCCAGTTGGACCAATCACCTCATTTCCTCAATCAAGTTGCCGACGGACATCGCGCTGCTCTTCGATCTTCGGATCGACTGGCGCGTCCTCGTTTTCACGCTCGCCCTTTCGATCCTGACCGGGATGATCTTCAGCCTCATTCCCGCACTCCAATCTTCGAAACCGGAGCTTGTCCCGGCACTGAAAGATGAAAGTTCGATGGCCGGTTTCCGCCGCTCGCACCTGCGCAATGCGCTCGTCGTCGTGCAGGTCGCGCTCTCGCTCGTCCTCTTGATCAGCGCGGGGTTGATCGTGCGCAGTCTGCAGACCGCGCAGCGAATGCAACCGGGGTTCAATCCGCAAAATGCAGTCGCACTTTCCATCGACCTCGGCCTGCAGGGTTACGACGACGCGAAAGGCCGCGCCTTTTACGATCGGATGATGCAACGCGCGAAAGCGATTCCGGGCGTGCGCTCGGTCGCGGCGACCGATGTTCTCCCGCTCGCGCTCGATTACAGCTCCAACACGATCTACATCGAAGGCCAGTCGGTCCGGAGCAGAAGCGATCTGCCGCTCGCGATTCCTTACTCGGTCAGTCCGAAATTCTTCGAGACCATGGGGATGAGTCTGCGCGGGCGCGATTTTCTGCCTAACGAAAACAAAAAAGACACGCGGGTCGCAGTCGTCAACGAAACCTTTGCCCGCCGTTTTCTTCCCGGCCAGAATCCGATCGGCAAACGCTACAATCACACCGGGCCTAACGATCCTTTTTGGGAGATCATCGGTGTCGTTCCCGATGGCAAATACAACACCCTCGGCGAAGAGCCGAAGGCGGTGGTCTATCGGCCGCTGCGCTATTTCGATTCGCAATTTACCTTCATCGCGCGCACGGAGGGTGATCCGCGGGCCGTCCTCGCGGCCTTGCGCCGTCTCGTGCAGGAGCTCGATCCCACCCTGCCGATTTACGACGCCAAAACGCTGACCGAACACATGAACATCCCGCTCTTTCCCGCCAAAATGGCGGCGGGAATCCTCGCCAGCTTCGGTGTGCTCGCGCTCCTCCTCGCGGCGGTTGGTATTTATGGAGTGATGTCCTATGTCGTTGCCGGGCGCACCCGCGAGATCGGATTGCGGATGGCGCTCGGCGCACAATCCGGCGATGTCCTTCAATTGATCTTGCGGCAGGGAATGTTGCTCGCCGCAATCGGGGCGCTCATTGGACTAACGATCGGCTTTGGCGGTGGACGGTTGCTGAAAACTTTGCTGTACGGGGTCAGCGCAGCCGATCCGATGACGTTTGCGATGGTCACGCTGTTGCTCGGGTCGGTCACGTTTCTGGCCTGCTGGCTGCCGGCTCATCGCGCCACCCGGGTTGACCCGATGATCGCGCTGAGAACGGAATAGCACGCGCGCGTCTTCATCGTTACGCGCTGAACAATCCGGCCGGAGGGACATGCTTCCGCATGTCCAGGTCGTCTTCGCAATCGTTTTCCTCTCAGCGAAAGGGAAACAAAAGGACGAATCCTTCGGCGAAAAAAGATCGGAAAATTTCGTTTGACCTGCAATACCGTGTTGCACATACTGTGTGTTACATAGTGTAGCGCACACGGTAACTCCAGATGGATCCAAATTCCGATCTCTTCAACAATCTCCGCCTCGAACTGCGCCGCGGTTTGCTCATTGTCGCCGTTCTCGCCCAGCTGCGCCGCGAGCATTACGGCTATACCCTGCGCAAGGATCTCGCCGCCCTCGGAATTGAGATCGACGAGGGCACGCTTTACCCGCTCCTGCGCCGCCTCGAGACCCAGGGCCTCCTCGAGAGCGAGTGGCGCGAGGAAAACAACCGCCAAAAACGCTTTTACAAACTCTCGCGCGACGGGCGCACCATCCTCAAGCAACTCCTCACCGAACTCGAGAAGATCAACGCTTCGCTCACCCGCATCATCTAAACCAACGACGACCAAACAACCATGCAACTACTCGATCGCTACCTCACCGCCGTAAAATTCTGGCTCCCGATAAAGCAGCGCGAAGACATCGCGGCCGAACTCGCGGCCAATCTGCAATCCGAGATTGACGACCGTGTCGCCGAGCTCGGACGCCCGCTGACCGACGACGAGATCGCGCAGCTCCTTAAGCAGCACGGCTCGCCGATCCTCGTCGCCTCGCGCTATCAACAGGACAACCGCACCGTCACTTTCGGACGACAGATCATCGGTCCGCTCCTCTTTCCGTTTTATTGGACCGCGATGAAAGTCACACTCGTCCTGCTCCTCATCCCGGCCACCGTCCCCGCACTTGTCCTCAGCCCGCATCTCAATCCCGCGCGCGAAATTGCTCAGGTCCTCTGTCGCACGATGGCGCTCACGCTCCCGGCTCTCTTCCTCGTGACCGCTATCTTCGCTCTCATCGACGCCGGCTTGCGCAAATTCCATTTGCTCGAGAAATGGCAGAGCGATTGGGATCCGCGCACGCTGCCATCGCCCGCGCACCAGGCGAAGCAAGTGCGACGCTCCAGCTCGATCGCCGGCATCATCATCCAATCGCTCTTTATCCTCTGGTGGTGGAACCACGGGAGTATTCCGTTTCTGGTCCTGAATGACTCCGGAGCGCGGATCCATTTCGCGCCGGTCCTGACTGCGCTCCATTTGCCAATCCTGATCATCGCGTTCATTCACCTCGCGCAGCATTGGATTAACCTGGCGGAACCGGATTGGCGCTGGCTCCCTCCCGCGACTGGCATGATTACCAGTGTCATCGCTCTTGTCGTCCTTTATCCCTTGCTCGGCAGCTCGCCGGTGATCTCGATCAGCGAAGCAAACGGTTTCCCGATCAAGCCGGCGGAGGCAGCTCAAATTCAAAACATCATCGCGATCGGACTCACCTGGCTCTGGATCGGGATCATCGTCGGCGGCGCGATCTATGCCTGGCGGCTGATCTGGATCCTTTGGCAAATGCTGCCGCGCACTTCCTCCGGCGCGACAAAGAACGGCATGGCACGAATCTGAATTTGAAATGTGGGAAGGGGCCTTTGGGCCCCGATCAGCGGCGACAACACAGGGGATCGGGGCACAAAGACCCCTCCCACGTTTCAACGGAGCTAGATCGCTCTGCCTTGATCCTGAAATTGCCCGCGCTGGGCAAATCAAACTGTGGAATCTTCGCGAAAAGATGCGCAAAGGCTTTGAGATCCGCCTCGCCAGTGTCGCCGACGCCGAAATCATATCGCGTCACCGCGCCCGGATGTTCCACGAGATGGGCCTGGTCCCGGATCACCTCTTCGAATCCTACCGGACCCAGTGCGAAGCACGCCTCCGCGAAATGCTCGCGAGCGGCGAATACATCGGCTGGCTCGCGCACCCAGTTGCACAGCCGGACAAAATCGTGGCCGGTGTCGGCGTCCAACTGCGGCGCACTCTTCCGCATCCAGTCGGTGAACCGAGCGGTGAAATCGTCATCGCCGAGGGCCGTCACGCCATCGTTATCAATGTCTTTACCGAGGCGGATTGGCGACGTCGCGGGCTCGCCACGTTGCTAATGAAGCGCCTCATCGCCTGGGCACGCAGGGAGCGTCTCGACCGTCTCGTGCTTCACGCCTCCGACGAGGGCCGCCTCGTTTATGAACGCCTGGGCTTCATCCAGACGAACGAAATGCGCTTCAAAGACCGGCTCGACCTTCCGGAAACCGGCCAGAGTTGTTAGGCAGAATAGATTGATCCTCGAGCAACAACAGGGTCATACTGTCGGCCATGGAGCCCATCCACGTGAGCCAGTCCACCTTTCGAATGACGTTCGTCCTCATTCTCGTTCTGGCGGTGTCCTTTGCCTTCCTCGCGGTGGCGTGGCCGTTCCTGCTTCCTCTCCTCCTCGGTGCCCTGCTCGCGGGATTGTGCGAGCCGCTCTACCGATGGGTCACGCGCCTGCTCGGCGGACGCAGGTCGCTCGCGGCCGGGCTCACGCTTTTGATTCTTTTTGTTTTGATCGTTGGACCTTTGAGCGCGTTCGTCGGAGTGGTCGCAAAGCAGGCCTTGGGAGTAAGCAACCAGGCAATTCCATGGGTGCAGGAGCATTTCGGGGCAGTGAGCGCGTTCAATGTGCACGACTGGCTTGCACGGCGTTTTCCGTCGCTGGCACGCTACGTTCCGGAACAGGAACAGATCGTCGGCAGCGCGGCTCAACTGGCCAAGGCAACCGGCACGTACCTGGTCGGGGGCGCAACCCAGCTCACGGCGAGCACCGCCACTTTTTTGCTCAACCTCTTCGTCATGCTCTACGCGATGTTCTATTTCCTCCGCGACGGCGGCGCCATTCTGGAGAAAATTTTATACTACACGCCACTCAGTCACGGAGATGAGGTGCGCGTGTTGGAAAGGCTCCGCTCGGTCACGCGCGCAACGATCAGGGGCACACTGGTCATCGGGATCATCCAGGGAACACTGGCCGGGATTGGGCTTTGGTTTGCCGGGCTGGGCAGCGCGGCCTTTTGGGGAACGATCATGGCAGTGCTTTCCATCGTGCCGGGAATCGGCGCGGCGCTCGTTTGGCTGCCCGCGGTGATTTATCTTTTCGTCATCGGCCACACGCTCGCCGCCACTCTGCTCCTGATCTGGTGTTCGGCCGTCGTCGGGACGATCGACAACATGTTGCGACCAAGGCTGGTCGGGAAGGATGCCAAAATGCCCGACCTTCTCATCCTCATCGGTACGCTTGGCGGGCTCTTTCTCTTTGGATTCATCGGATTCATCATCGGGCCGCTCATCTGCGGACTGTTCCTGACCGTCTGGGATATCTACGGCGCGACCTTCAAGGACGTATTGCCGCCGGTGGGCGAGCTCGCTTTTGGGCAACCCAAAAAGGCTGACGCAAATTTGTCGACCAAGGAAGAAGGCGAAAGCAAAACGCCTTGAAGCGAGCCAAATCGGCAGCCGAGTGGGTCGGGCCGTCTGGAATGAGAGAATTGTTTCGGCAGAGTATACTTTTCAAAAAACTGCGCCATTGATGCCTCATATGTCGCGAATCGACTTTATCGGGATTGGCGCACCGAAATGCGGGACCACATGGCTTTCCGCGCAGCTTGAAGCCCATCCGCAAATCGGGTTCGCTCCGGACAAGGAGGTCTATTACTTCGCCGATACGATCATGCGCCGGCTAGCCCACAGTGAGCTGAACTGCTATGCGCGTGGCGAGGCCTGGTATCACGAACAATTCCCGGCAGCCGGCGGAGCGGTTTCCGTCCGCGGAGAATTTTGTCCTTCGTATCTCTACTTCAAAGAAGCCGCCAACCGCATCAAAGCCTACCGCCCGGACATCAAGCTCCTGCTCTGCCTGCGTCCGCCGGTCGAGATGATTTACTCGTGGTATTGGTACGGTCGTAACGCAGTCCTGGCGAAGTTGCCGGATACCTTCGAAGGAATGATGCAAAATCCCTTCCTGCGCGACATCGGATGTTTCGCCCGTCACTTTCGCCCTTACCTCGAGCGTTTCCCGACGGAGAATTTTCTCGTTGTGCAATTCGACGCGATCCGGCGCGCGCCCGACGACGTTCGCCGCAGCGTCTACGAATTCCTCGGAGTCGCGGCGGACTTCGAACCGCAGCTCGAGGCAGGCAAGAACGAAGCCCGAGCGCCGCGTTTTCCTCTTCTACAATCCAGCGCACAGCGAATCTACGAGGGCGTCTCCGCGCTACCCGGCGTGGCCAAAGTCCTGAAATCGCCCGTCGTCGCCAAAACGCTCCAAAGCGCCTATCACCGCCTCAACAGCAAGTCGCGCAAATACGAGCCGCTCGCGCCGGAAGAACGCCTCAAATGGGAAGCGTATTACGCCGCCGATCAGGAGGAACTCACCCGCCTGTTGCAGGGTCTTCAGGTCATCGCCTGAGGTACTCCGTGCAACATAGATTCCATTGGTGTTCACTTCGATGACCTGCGCACCCTGCGCCTTGAGCCAGTCGATCATGTTCTTGCGCAGGTCGCAACCGATCTGGGTGAAGCCGCGGCCACAAGAATCGCGCGCTTGACCGGCGGGCACCTGCACAGGATCATGTCCATCGGATGAAGTCGATCACTTACACCGCTGCACGCGAAAGTCTGGCCGCAACGATCAACCGGGTGTGCGAGGATAACGCGCCGGTCGTCATCACTCGCAATCGCGATCAAGCGGTCGTAATGCTGTCGCTGGCCGAATATGAATCGCTGGAGGAGACAGCCCATCTTTTGCGCTCACCGGAGAATGCGAAGCGGCTCCTGCGCTCAATCGAGTCGCTCGAACGCGGAAAAGGTCTTCGCAAAAAGTTGAAACTGGAAGCGTGAATCTCGTCTTCTCGGCCGATGCCTGGGAGGATTATCTTTATTGGCAGGTCACGGATGCGCAGACGTTGAAGCGCATCCACCAACTCATCAAGGACATCACGCGCGACCCTTACCGCGGCATCGGGAAACCGGAGCCGCTGAAACACGCCTTGCAGGGCTATTGGTCCCGTCGAATCACGAGCGAGCACCGGGTCGTTTATCGCGTTTCAGGCGATGAAATCCGAATCGCCCAACTGCGGCACCATTATCGCCGCTAAAGCGCCAGGATCGCCTGCTTTGCGGAGGAAGCCTCGGTCGCGATGCCGCTGAATTTTTTCACCAGATCGTCGAGCTTCGCGATGTAGTAATCGATGTTTTCATCGCGGTTTTGCGGATCGAAATCGGTCACGAGCTTGGCGGCTTCGTAGGCGGCCATTTTTTTCGGGGTCGCTTTCACGTAGTAGCTGATTTGGTCACCCGGCTTGTAGTTGCGGCCACTCGTTAGGGCAAGTTCGTAGGCGGCGGCGCGGTTGCGGCCGCCAGCGGCGATCTTCTGCCGATATTTCTCGAGCGAATCCTGAAGCGTGTCGGTTTTCATCAGCATCTCGATCGGCCACTCGCGGTCGCAGATTTTTTGCGCGAACTCGTCGCGCAAACCCGGGATCGCTTCCGGCTTTCCCTCCATCAGGAGCTTGATCATTTCCTCGAGGAAAACGCGCTGAAATTTCTCGAGTCCACGCGACTTCAGCGCGCCACCTTTGATGATCACTTCGCCGTCGTGGGTGAGAAGCGCGTAGTTCTTGGCCTTGTAGCTGAACATGGCTTCGAATTGTTCGTCGAATTCGACCTCGATCCCCGGGGGCAGCTCTTTCGCCAGGCCGCGTTGCAGCTCGTCGATTGTAGGGCGGGCATTTTGCCCGCCGGGCGCGGGGAATGGCGGCCCTGGGGAAGGCGGCCTGAAAGGCCGCCCTACAATGTCCGCCACCTCAGGCGGGACGAAATAGATCCCATCGGTATCGACTTCGATGACCTGCGCTCCCTGCCCTTGCAGCCAATCGATCATCTGCTTGAGCAGATCGCGTCCGGTCTGGGTGACGCGGGCGGCGGCTTCGAAATCGGCGAAGTTCCCCTGCGCAAAACCGAGGTAGCCATAGAAGCTGTTGATCAGAATCTTGAAAGTGTTTTGCAGGGCGTGGAAATAGCGGCGGGTCGGCTCATCCTTCGCGTCGCGCATGTTGCTCTTCGCCTGCAGGCGAAAGGTACGCAGATCGGTCAGCAGATGGCGAAAGATCTGAAGCTGATCGCTTACCGGAAAACAATCGAACTGCAGCATGATCGACGGATAAAGGGAGGCGACGTCGCAATGCCAAACGTTGCGCGCCACGCCGGTGAAAAAGATGTCGGTGTAGCCGCCCTCGAAACCGCGCGCCATCGGCATCTCGGGAATGCTGTGGCGTTGCCGGAAATATTCGCGGAGGAAGAGCGCATTGATCCGGGTGGCGTTGCCGCGCACGATCACGTCCTGGTAGTTGTAAGGGAAAATTTGCGCCTGGATGAAGTAACTGGGGCTGAGCAAATCGGCCACGGCGCGCGTCTCGCGCACCGCGCAAAGGGCGCGCTCGCGGTAAAGTTTCGGGTCCTCCTCCCAGGCGCGCTGCAATTCCCTGCCGGATAATTGCGAGATCTCCGCCGCGTTCGTCAGGCCAAAATGCTGCGCGACATCGCTCCGTTCAAAGCCGGAAAGGCTGCGCATTCCAACATCGTAAAACTGCGCGAGCAGAAAAGTGTCGACGAAATGCCGTCCCTCAACCGTGAACTTCGGGTAATCGATCGTCTTCTCCGCAATCTGGAGCCGTGACGGACGCGAACGGAGGAACCCGCCGCTTCGTCCCCAATCGAGCTTCGTTTTCGCCTTGCGCGCCCGCGCGACAAGAAATGGCAGATCGAACTTGAACAGATTGTGACCTTCGATCACGTCGGGATCGCGTTCCCTGATTAGATTCGTTAGGCGTTTGATCACCGCGTGCTCGGACTCTTCGATCGCTCTCGGATCGACCTCGATCAATTCCTCCCAGCCGGTGTTATCGGAAACGGCGATACTCGTGAGGTGATCGTCGGCCCCCGCCTCGAGATCGCCGCCGGCGAACGAGAGCACCTCGATCTGCATCCGCTTCAGTTCTTCAAACGGTAGTTGCTTGAAGAGCGTGCGGCCAGTGTGAGTAAGGTAATGCTGGACCGGATCACTCAGCGCGAAGAAGTTGCGGCTCGCTTTTTTTAGTCCGTTGCGAAGCGCGATCAATTCCTTCCAACTGTCGGTCGTGACCAGCCAGTTGTATCTCAGATCGCCCGCCAGCTTCTCTGCGTTCGTCAGGCCAAGATCGGCTACGTCGCCATCCGCCCAAGCGAAGGGATGAAATTCTTCGATCTCGCAAGTTGTCGCGCCGTTCTTCGCCCGGCGGTAAACCTTGACCGTTCCGGTATCGCCCAGCTCGATCGCAACGATGCGCGGTGTCGGATCCGCGCCGAAGAGCAGTTGGTTGTCTTCGAAAGCCACAGCCTGAGATTGCGCGGTCGCGACCCGGCTGGCAAGTTCCCGAACCGGCCGCACGGAATCGCGTGATGATCATTTTTCCCGGAAATTGCTTTCTAAAAGCGCGAGGACGAATTTCGGGAAACAAGCGATGAATTCCGAAGCGCTCAAATCTTTGCAGGCGCCGATCAAGGCGAAGTATCGGGAACAGCCGGATGCTGCGTTGGTTACTCTGCGAGCCGAAGGACGTATAGGCGAAGGGTTGACCTGCAAGCTCGAGACGGGCCAGGCGCTCGTCGCAGCCGGGTTGCATCCCGCCACGGGGGGAGATGGGCTCAGCGCGTGCTCCGGCGATATGCTGCTCGAGGCGCTGGTGGCCTGCGCAGGAGTGACCCTGAATGCGGTCGCGACGGCGCTGGGCATCGAACTGCGCGACGCGACGATTCGCGCGGAGGGCGACCTGGATTTTCGCGGCACTCTCGGTGTCTCCAGGGAAGTCGCCGTGGGCTTTCAATCAATCCGCCTGGAATTCGAACTCGATACCGACGCCGGCGAAGAACAGGTTGCCACGCTTTTGCGTCTGACCGAACGCTACTGCGTTGTTTATCAAACTCTGCGTCAGCCGCCCGTGATTCAGGTCAAACGCCATGTCACTTCACCCTAAGCGAGGAGACATCTGATATGCCGTTATACATGGACATTCACAAACTCGGGCACGTCACGCCTGAAGACGTTGCCAGGGCGCACGCTGCCGACCTCAAGACGCAGGCCAAGTACGGAGTCGAGTATCTCAAGTATTGGTGCAATGAAAGCTGTGGGACGGTGTTCTGTCTGGTTAATGCCCCCGACCCGGAGTCAGCCCAGCGCGTGCACCGCGAAGCACATGGCCTCGAGGCCGAGAAACTGATCGAAGTTGAACCCGAGGTGGCGGAGGGATTTCTCGGCGGCACCGAGGTGAATCCTTTCGGTGCGGTCTTGCTCCCCGGGGGCAAGCCGGATGAACGTGACCCTGGCATCCGGACGGTTTTGTTTACCGACATCGTCGGATCCACGCCTTTGACTCAGTTGCTCGGCGACGAAGGGGCGATGGAAATCGTGCATCTGCACGACCAGATCGTGCGCGATGCCTTAAGTGACTCAAACGGCCGGGAGGTCAAACACACCGGCGATGGAATCATGGCGTCGTTTGTCTCGGCTGCGGCCGCGATTAAATGTGCCGCCCAAGTTCAATGCGCCATCGCGAAGCATCGGGAAGACAACTCCGATTGCCCGTTGCAGGTTCGTATCGGGATCGCCTCAGGCGAGCCGGTCGAGCATCACAACGACATTTTTGGCTCGACCGTGCAATTGGCGGCGCGACTCTGCACCTGCGCGAACGCCGAACAAATCCTGGTCTCCAACGTGGTCGCCGAATTGTGTCTCGGCAAAAAGCTTCGCTTCGAGGATTTGGGAGAAATGACTATAAAGGGCTTCGACCAACCAATCCGCGCGCATGCCGTGGCGTGGGCGGACGTCTGAAGCCGCCTTGGGTCCTGCATGTTGCTCTCAGGCGGGGAGGTTGATGGAAATTCCGCATGAAGCCGCGAGCGCGGTGCTAGTAATTTTCGCGCTGACTTATCTGGGCATCGCGCTCGGGCATGTCCCGGGGTCGAAACTCAATCGCACCGGCATTGGGCTCCTCGGCCCAATTGCGATCATAATCTTTTCCAGGATGCCGACAACTCGCGTGTTACCAGACGAACATGCCGATCGCGGCGCCGAACATGAGCAAAGTTGTGAGGCCGACGGCCACGCGGCTGAGCATCGAGCTGGGCTGGTTCTTCATGATCCCGCGATTCGAAGCGACTAGCAGAATGCCCAAAATGAGGAACGGCGCGGGCAGGCCATTGATGGCCGATGTCAGGAAAAGGGCACCAATCGGATCGACGTTGACAAAATCGAGAGTAATGCCGAGCAGGACGGAGAGGGTCATGACGGCGTAAAACTCGCGCGCGCCCCGAAACGACATGCCGAGCCCGTGATTCCAATTGAAGGTCTCGGCCAACGCATAGGCCGCCGAGCCCGCGAGCCTGGGAATCGCAAGGACGCCTGCCCCGAGAATACCGAGCGCGAAAAGAGTGGTGGCGAACCGGCCGGCAAACGGTTTCAAGGCGGCCGCCGCCCGCGCGGAGGTGGTCAAGTTGATGATTCCTTCCCGGTGCAGGGTGAGCGCTGTGCTGAGGATAATCAAGAACATCCGAGGTTGGAGAAAAACGTTCCCACGCCAACGTCCATGGCCCGGTCGGCGATCTCCAGCGGCGGGCGGGTCTGCTTGAAGACGCGCATCCGGCGCCAGGCCGCCTTGGTCTCTTCCACGTCCTGCGAAGGCTGCCAGAAAAAGATGTAGGGACTGATGGTCGTCCCAAGGATAGCGACCAGGGTGGCCCAGACCGAATGATCCTTCGGCCAGACCGGCACAAAAGTGTCATGCGCCACCACTTTCCAATCCGGCCCGACAATGAACGCGGTGATCACATAGGCAATCAGGCTGAGCGAGAGCCATTTCAAGATGTCGGCCAGTTGACGGTAACGAAACCGGAGCGTGCCATAAACCAGGGCGCCGCCGAACAGCACCACGAAGTAGTGTGAGTTCATGCCGGTCAACATCTCCATCGCGTCCGCCATGCTGGAGAGATCGGTGCCGACCGTGATCGTATTGACCACGACGAGCGCGATGATCACCGGGCCCACCAGCCAGCGTGAAAAGCGCGCATGCAAGCCTGCGGCCAGACCTTCACCGGTAATGATGCCGATGCGCGCGCACATCATCTGGACCGCACCCATCAGCGGCCAGGTCAAGAATGCGGTCCAGAGCGCCGAGGTCCCCAGTTGCGCGCCCGCGATCGCGTAGGTCGCAATCCCGGAGGGATCGTCGTCCGCCGTCCCAGTGATCAGTCCCGGTCCAAGGATGGAAAAAAACGCCGGACGCGCCCCGCCTTTGCCCGGGACTGATCGGCCGGTCGTTGCGCAACTCGCACCGCGGTATTCTGCACAAGCTGATCGAGGCGCTGAGCCTCGCCCCCTTACCTAATCTGCGGTGAATTCCTCGATGCACTTGGTCAGAGCGGACAGGCTGGCTGGTTTGGCGAGAAAGAAGTGGCCGGCGATCATCTTGCCGCCGGCGGTCGCTTCCTCCGGCGAAACGATCGCGGTGAGAAAAATCACCGGGACGTCTCTGAATTCCCGGTCGGACCCGATTTGCGCAGCCAGATGGCCGCCATCGATCTCCGGCATCATCACGTCGAGAAAGATGAGATCGGGCTGGAACCAGCGCGCCGTCTCAATGGCGCGGTCGGCGTGATTCTCCGCGCACACCGAGTAGACCCCGGAGCGTTCGAGGTTCGTCTTTATCGTGCGCGTAATGGTCGGTTCGTCGTCAATTACAAGGATGCGTTTGGTTTTCATGAGGCGGTTTTGCTGGTTATTGGAATCTGAATCGTGACGCGCGCGCCCCCCTGGGGCCGGTTGGCCAGGGACAGCGTGCCGCCATGGAGTTGAATGATCTGCCGCGCCACGGAAAGGCCGAGGCCGGTGCCTTGTCCGACGGGTTTGGTGGTGAAGAAAGGCTCGAACAGCTTGGTCTGATGCGCAGGGGAAATCCCACTACCCGTGTCGTCGATCTCGGCGACAAACTCGGAGGCGCGAACCCGGGTCCGCAAAGTAAGCCGGCCGTTCTCGGGGGTGGCCTGGATGGCGTTGAGGAACACGTTGACCAACACCTGCTCCATCTTGTTGCGATCGAGCATGAGTTGTGGCGCGGGCTCGCATCGATCGCGCACGAAATTGAGACGCTTACGGCTCATTTCGTGTTTGACCAACCCGAGCGCCCGCTCCGCGACGAGGTGAAAGTTGTCCGGTTGAAGGGTAAGCGCAGCAGGACGGGCAAACTCCAACATTTCGCAGATGACCCGGTTGGCCCGCTCCACGGCGTCGCGAAGTGAGTCGATCATGGCCTGCCCGTCGATCTCCCTCGGTGGGACGACTGCGGCGAGGTAATCCGCCACCATCGTGATGGTCATGAGTGGGTTCTTTACCTCGTGGGCGACTCCGGCTGCGAGACGTCCGACCGATTCCAGTTTGTCGGCCTCGATAAAGTGCAGACGGGCGGCTTCCAATTCCGCATGAGCTTCCAGAAGCGACGCAGTGCGTTGCTCGATGCGCCCTTCGAGTTCGAGCTGAAATCGGTGCAACGAAGAGAGAAGCTCGACCACCACGCCGTAAATCAATGCCGGCATGGCCGCGTTCCAGGAAGGCATAAGGAAGTGGTGGTTGGATGGATAACTTAGCGCGAGGTCACCGGCGAGCCATGCTGCCGCGCTCAACAGTCCGATGAACCACCCGCTCAGGCGGCCTCCGTACCAGGTGGCAACGGCGACCGGAATCAGATAAAACACCGTCATTGAATAATCGCCCGTGATGTAGTCCGCCCAGCCGATCACCATCACGAAGACCACTGTCAGCGCGGTCGCCGCGCCTGGAGGAATGTGACCTGTCTTTGGGCCCGTGCGCTGCTGGGTGAGCAGGGGCGTGTTGATTGAGTCCACCGCGATTTGCATCTGTTCGAGACTACGTTCGCTTGCCCATCTCGCCATTGGCCACGAAGCCAATCGCAAATAGGCGTTGCACCTAGCCAGCTGCCTCGCCTTCCCGGCGCAGTTGTGCCACCTTTCACGGGTGCGTTTTCCGCCACCCATTCGAATCATTGCCCCATTGCTCGCGCTGGTTTTCGGGCTGCTGGCGACATTTTTTGATTACCGTCTCAATCTTGCGCTCGATCTCGCGCGCCATCTCGGTGAGGTGCGCGAGCGCGCTGATTCGAGCGGCCTCCGACTTGCCCGGGTCAGCGAGAAGTTGCTTGCTTCCGGCGAACGTGATGCCTTGCAATCCGAGGTGGAAGCGATGCCCGACGTGCCGGAGGAGGAAGTGGTCGGCGTCGTGGACGGGGAAGGACGCATCGTGGCAGACAGTGCCAGCAGCTTGCGCGGACAACCCGCAGCGGCCACGCCGCTCGCGCCAGCAGCGGCACTTATCAATTCGGCAACGCAACCTACTGTGCGGCACGGCGAAAACGGAGCGGCCGTCTTCAGCGCGCATCCTTTCCCGCTGGGGAAAAACGAAACGGGCTGGGCGCTTTTGCTTTTCGACCGGAGCGAGGCCATCGCCGCGGCGGAGCACGACGCCCGCACTCAACTCGCCTGGATGGCTTCCGCCATGGCGTTGATCAGCTTCGTGCTCTGGGCTGTGCTCCACTTTGGGTTTGCCGAGCGGCTTGCCCGGCTGGCGCGCAGCGTGGAGGCCTTCGGCGACGGAAAAGCGAGAGTGCCCGAAGTCTTGCCGGGCGGTGACGAAGTAGCCGAGCTCTCGACGAAATTTGCCGCCACTGCCATGCGTCTGCGTGAACGCGAAAACCAGCAATTGCGGCTCGAGCGTGAGATCCTCGAAATTTCCGAAAGCGAGCGGCGACGAATTGGTCACGACGTGCATGACAGCCTTGGCCAGCGACTCACCGCCGCTTCCCTCGCCACGAATGCGCTCGTCAGCGCCCTGAAAAAAGATGCGCCCGTCCTCGCCGAACAGGGCGAAGAAATCGGCCGGCAACTTCGCGACGCCATCGCAGAGACGCGCGCGCTCTCTCATGGCCTCGCACCGGTCGCGCTCGTCGCGGAGGGTTTGATGACCGCGCTCGGCCTGCTCGCTGAGAACACCGGCCGCGGCAGCGGAGTGAGATGCGTTTTTGAATGCGAAAAACCCGTGCACGTGGCAGATCCGGAAGTCGCCGGACACCTTTATCGCATCGCCCAGGAAGCGGTGAACAATGCGCTCAAGCACGCAGCGCCCTCGGAGATTCGCATCGGCCTCGAGCGCCGCGTTGGCGCGCTTCTCCTGGACGTGGAGGACGACGGCCCGGGATTTGAAGAAAACGCGCGCGCCGCCGAAGGCATTGGCCTCCGTGCGATGCGTTATCGCGCCCGACTCATCGATGGCCTGCTCGAAATTGGCTCGGCGCCTGCCGGCGGTGCGCGTATTTCCTGTCGGGTTAACATGCCTCCATGAGTGCTGCAAAGGCCAAGACGACAACGTCGCGCTCGAAGTTTCGCATTTTGCTGGTGGACGATCACCGGTCCGTCCTCCGCGGTTATCAGCTCATGCTTGATGCCGAGCCCGATCTGGCGGTCTGCGCGATGGCCGCCAGTGCAGCCGAAGCGTTCGCCGCGGTGGAGCGGGCGCGGCCCGACCTGGTGATTACCGATCTTACCTTGCCCGGACGCGGCGGACTCGACCTCATCAAGGATCTCATCGCGCTCTATCCGGAGCCGCGCATTCTCGTCTGCTCGATGCACGACGAAGCGCTTTATGCGGAACGCGCGCTGCGGGCCGGTGCGAAGGGTTATGTGATGAAGGATGCCGATGGGCCAACCTTTCTCACTGCGATTCGCCGGGTTCTCGGCGGCCAGACTTACATGAGTGAAAAACTGGCGGCACGCGTCCTCGATGCCTTTGCCGGGGCGCGCCCCCGTGGGAGCAGTTCACCGCTGGAAAACTTGAGCGACCGCGAGTTCGAAGTCTTCCGGCTTTTCGGCGAAGGAAAGACGGCGAAAGAAATTGCCGGCCAACTCAACCTCAGCCCGAAGACGGTTTCGGTGCATCGCGATCATATCAAGGAGAAACTCAAGTTTGCCACCAGCGCCGAGATGATTCGCCAAGCGGTGCGCTACGTCGAGACCGAGTAACTCGGCGGAGACTGGCAGTAGCTGTCGCTCGTCTAGTCGCGGCGAGCGGGAATCGACGCTCATGAGCGCCGCTACAAACGGATAGGCGCTGCGCCCATTGAAGAACGGGAACGGGACTGATACCGCGAACCGTGACCGGCCGCAGATTCCCAAATCAATCATCAGTCGCTCACAAGTACCGCGAAGTTACCGACCTCTTCGTCTCAACCGCGGATCGCTTCCCATAAAGAAGTTCGTTACAATGTCCGCATTCTCGTGGTTGATGACGACGATTTTTTTCGCGGCCGCGAGCAAGCGATCCTCAATAAACCCTTGCATACGCTGTGCGCCTATTTGCGTTGGGGCGCGGGACTGATGTTGGCGGGTCTCGCTCCGTCGTAGGTTTCCTCAGCTAACTCACACCATGAATACGGCAACTCTATCCAAGGCATCTGCCAAATCGGCTCAACTTTTCCGGCCAGATCCTCCCACTCAACGAATGCTGTCAGGGTTTGGGAAGATCAAGGCAAGCCTGTCGGAAATTGTTCTCGTGATCGAGGCGAGTCTTTCTGGACGGTTGTGCTGCTCGTCGCCGGGTTCTCTCGGCTGGGCATCGGCATTCTCGGGAGAGTCGGGACTTTCAAACACCTGAACAATTCTCCCGACTGGCGCACACTTCTACCTAGCTGAGAGATCACCAAACAGAACCGATGAAATTGCTTCGCAATCGTCCCGCTACCGTGCGAGGCCGAATTTCCGTTAACCTCGTGATCGTGCTCGCGGTCATTACTGGTGGTGTGGCCGCGCTCAGCCTATGAGTGGTGTCACGCGCAGGCGGTGAAAAGGCAGCAAAGCTCGATCGCGGAACACCATCACGTCCGATATGTTGAGAAACGTCCCGAAAATCACTGAATCGAAAGGCGATCGACCTCGGATGAGCGATGGAATGAATCTGCGGCGAAGGCACGCTCACGGTCCTCGACAACCCCGCAGCGTTCCGATCCGGGCCGGGTTTTCCAACGTCTGGACAAGAATCAGGATGGGTAGCTCCCAAGTGACGAGGTCGACGAACGCCCCCTAGAGTAGAATCCTCCGGGGTCGTGCCCGCTCTCCTCCGCCGGCAGCCTGCGCTCTTCTGCATAAGGCAGGATTTCCGGGGGATCACCGGCGCGCAGCTTTTTCTGCACGCCGCGCCAAAATTTCGGATGAAACAGGTCACCGTGCCGCTCGAAGAGCGCGACCCGTGCCGGTTCCGGGAAGGAGAGAAAGTTCGGGAATTCCTCCGGGAAAATGTCTCCCTCCCGCACCGAAAACCACGGTTCGGCGGCCAGCTCCTCCTCGTAACTCCGCGATTTCGGCAGGGTACGGAAGTTGCAATCCGTCAGCAGGCAAAGCTCGTCGTAATCGTAAAAGACCACCCGGCCGCGGCGAGTGAGCCCGAAATTCTTTGTCAGCAAATCGCCCGCAAAAATATTCGAGGCGGCCAGATCCTTGATCGACTGCGCGTAATCGCAGGCCGCCGCGATCGCCGTCGCCTCATCGCACTCACGGAAGAGCAGGTTGAGCGGGCGCACCCGTCGCTCGACATAAGCCTGCGCGATCAAGACATCATTACCCTCGATCCGCACCGTGCTGGCGGCGCCGCCTAACAGATCTTGGAGGAGAGATGGCTCGAAGCGATCACTCGCGATCCGCAGGTGCTCAAACTCATGCGCCTCCACCAGTCGACCGGCGCGATCGTGCTCGAAGACGAGACGGTAACGGCGCATGACATCGCGCCGGTCGCTCTCTTTTGGAGCGTCAAACTGGTCGCGAATCAGTTTGAACACCACGTCGTAGCTCGGCAGCGTAAAGACGAGCATGACCATGCCGCGGGCGCCTTCCGCCGCGACGAAGTGGTCCCTCGAGAGCTGGAGGTGCCTGACGAAATCGCGATAGAATTCGGTCTTGGCATGCCGGTTATAGCCGATCGCATTGTAAAGGTCGGCCACGCTCTTGCCCGGCATGAGCGCACGCAACCATTGCACCAGGCGGTAGGCCGCGGGCGCGTCGACCCGGAAGTAGGCGCGAGTATAGGAAAAGAGAATCGCCAGGTCGCTTTCCCCGATCAAAACCGCATCGAGCGCGAGTCCGCCTGCGTCGGGGTGTCGCAGGCAGAAAGCGAGCGGCGTCGCCTCGCCCCGGACAACGACCCGGCCGACCAGGTAGGCGCCGCGTCCACGGTAAAAAACGGAGCGCAGGATCTCGAGTCGGTCGAAATCGCGCGACGCCCCGGCTGCCAGGATACGGTCCGCGGCGGCGTGGCTGGCTTGGTTGAGGTCGCTCCAGCGATTGAGCGGAAAGCCGGCGCCCTTTGTATCGGTCAACGCCTCCCTGAGCAAAAACGCCAGGGGCGCGCCGGAATAAACCTGGGCCAACTCATCGCCATGCGCGCTGGGCGGCGCATCGAAATCGGTATCGACAAATTCGATTGCCTGGTCCACCCCCTCGGTCGCAAAGACGCGACGGGTCAGCGAGTTGAAAAAGCTTTCCGCGATTTCCCAGCGGACCGAGCGCACGATGAGCGACGAATAAACCGCCTTGGTCGCGCTCCAGACCGCGCGGACCTGTAGCCGCGGGCCCATCAGAGCCTTCACTCGACTCGTTAGGCCATCGAACACGAGCGAGTAAAGCCGCAACCGCTCGGCCGCGTCCTGGTAACTGCCGCGCCAATCGCGCGCCAAAAATCGATCGCGCGCCCGCCGCGTGATCGCATCGAAGCGCGCCTCGTAGTCGTCGAGCGCTCTGCGCGCTTCCTCCGCGCAAAGCGCCGCCAGCCGGCTATCTGTCAGCAACGGCGACGGCGGCGACATGACCTAAAGAAACTGCTCTTCCTCGGTCGACCCGTGCAGCGCTGCGGTCGAGCATTCTCCACCCGCGATGACCCGGGCGACGTCGTCGAAATAGCCGGTCCCGACTTCGTGTTGATGCTTGGTCGCGCTGTAACCGTCGGCCTCGGCGGCAAATTCCTCCTCCTGCAGTTCCGAGTAGGCCGCCATGCCGCGCTCGCGATAGCCGCGCGCGAGCTTAAACATGCTGTAGTTGAGCGCGTGAAACCCGGCGAGGGTGACGAACTGGAATTTGTAACCCATCGCACCCAGCTCGCGCTGGAATTTCGTCGATCGTTGCGCGGTCGAGTTTCGCCTTCCAGTTAAAGGAGGGCGAGCAATTGTAAGCCAGCAGTTTGCCGGGAAATTTCGTCTGCACGGCTTCGGCAAACTTTCTCGCTTCTTCGATGCTGGGCTGCGAAGTTTCGCACCAGATCATATCGACATAGGGCGCGTAACTGAGCGCGCGCGCGATCGCCTGTTCGATCCCGGCGCGCACCCGGTAGAACCCTTCCGGGGTGCGCTCACCGGTGAGAAAAGGATGATCGCGCTCATCCACATCGCTCGTCAGGAGCGCGGCGGCGTTGGCATCGGTGCGGGCGATCAGCACGGTCGGCACGTTCGAAACATCGGCCGCCAGCCGGCCGGCCGTGAGGTTGGCAATCGCGGTCCGGGTCGGGACCAGTACCTTGCCCCCCATGTGGCCGCACTTTTTCTCACTCGCGAGCTGGTCCTCGAGATGAACACCGGCCGCGCCCGCTTCGATCATCGCCTTGATCAGCTCGAAAACGTTGAGCGGACCGCCGAAACCCGCTTCGGCGTCGGCCACGATCGGGGCAAACCAGTCGATCTCGTTTTTGCCTTCGCCATGCGCGATCTGGTCGGCGCGCTGCAAGGCCTGGTTGATCCGCCTAACGACTGCGGGGACACTGTTCGCCGGATAGAGGCTCTGGTCGGGATACATCTGGCCGGCGAGATTGGCGTCCGCCGCCACCTGCCAGCCGCTCAGGTAGATCGCCTTGAGCCCGGCGCGCACCTGTTGCACCGCCTGGTTGCCGGTGAGCGCGCCGAGCGTCGGCACGAACGGCTCGCTTTGCAGCAGCTCCCACAATTTTTCCGCGCCGCGCCGCGCCAGGGTCTGCTCCGGCACCAGACTGCCCTGGAGCCGCTGCACATCGCCTAACGAATAGGTGCGCGTCACGCCGTGCCAGCGCGGATCGTTCTCCCAGTCGGGCGTCGATTCATTCATAACGCGTCGCTCAGATCCTCTGGGGGAGCGCACGCGCCTCGCGTGCTGGTTTCGGCGCCCTCGCCGAAACAGTCTTTGGAAAAGTTCGCGATGGCGAGGGCGCCATCGCCAGCAGGCGAGACGCGTGCGCTCCCCAGAAACTGCGCCCCGGTTTTCAGATTATGGAAGCTTTTCATAGCCGGGCAGAGTCAGGAACTCGACGAACTCGTCGTCGGTCGTGATTTCGTCAAACAGTTGGCGCGCCGTATCGAACTTGTCCCCGGCGAAACGCTTTACCTTCGCGAGTTCCTCGTCGAGCACGCCGCGGAACAGCTCTTTCGTTACTTTCCGTCCGTCGTCCAGCTTGCCTTCGCGGTGCCGAATCCATTGCCAGACCTGCGCGCGCGAAATTTCCGAGGTCGCGGCGTCCTCCATCAGATTAAACAACGGGACCGCGCCGTGACCGCGTAGCCACGCTTCGAGATATTGCATGCCGACGCTGATGTTCTGGCGCAAGCCCGCCTCCGTGATCGGCCCGCTCGGACCGAAGTCGAGCAGGTCGTTCGCCGAGACATTCACGTCGTCGCGCTTGCGATCGATCTGGTTAGGCTGCGGCATCCTGGCGTTAAAGGCCGCGAGCGCGAGCTGCACCATCCCGGGGTGCGCCACCCACGTGCCATCGTGGCCATCGCCTGCTTCGCGTTCCTTGTCGGCCCGCACTTTCGCAAACGCCTCTTCGTTCGCGGCCGGATCATTCTTGACCGGGATCTGAGCCGCCATTCCGCCCATCGCAAAAATGTTCCGCCGATGACAGGTCTTGATGCAGAGGAGCGAATAGGAATGCATGAAGTGCGTCGTCATCGTAATGAGCGCGCGATCGGCGAGGAGAAAATCGGGTTTGTTCCGAAAACGTTTGATGCAGGAAAAAATGTAATCCCAGCGACCGCAGTTCAGTCCAGCGGAATGCTCGCGCAGCTCGTAGAGGATCTCGTCCATCTCGAACGCAGCCGGGATCGTCTCGATCAAGACGGTGGCGCGGATTGTCCCCTGCGGGATGCCGAGCTCGTCCTGTGCCAGTTTGAAAGCGTCGTTCCAGATCCGCGCTTCGAGATGGCTCTCTAGTTTCGGGAGGTAAAAATAGGGGCCGGTCCCGCGCGCGAGCAGCTCCCTGGCGTTGTGGAAAAAATAGAGCCCGAAATCGAAGAGTCCGCCCGCCACCGGTTCGCCATCGACCAGCACGTGCTTCTCGACCAAATGCCAGCCGCGCGGCCTCACCAGCAGGACCGCGAGCTTCTCGCCGAGCCGGTATTCCTTTCCGTTCGGATTGGTGAAGGTGATGGTGCGCCGGATCGCATCGCGCAGGTTGATCTGCCCCTCGACCATGTTCTCCCACGTCGGGGAATTCGCGTCCTCAAAGTCGGCCATGAACATCTTCGCGCCGGAATTGAGCGCGTTGATCACCATTTTGCGATCGGTCGGACCCGTGATCTCGACGCGGCGATCACGCAAATCCTCGGGGATCGGCGCGCAGGTCCAATCGCCTTCGCGGATCGGCTTCGTTTCCGGCAAAAAATCGAGCGTGCCGCCGGCATCGAGCGCCGCCTGGCGTTCCTGACGGCGGGCCAGACATTCCAGCCGCCGCGCATTGAAGCTGCGTTGTAATTTCGCCACGAACGCAAGCGCGTCTGGAGTGAGAATTTCCCGGAAAGCGGGAGTGATCTCGCCGACAACGCGGATGCGATCAGTATCTGTCATAAACAACCGAATAGATTTCGTCGCGGAAGGTCTGCGTTCCGCACGCCTTATACGAACACGTTTTCGAGCACGCCGCCAGCTTGGGTGTTCGATCCGGCGGCTCGAATCGGCTTCGCATTGCCGCTTTAAAATTTCGTTCTAGTCTGCGGGATGAAATTTCTGCTTACCTGCACGCTCCTCGCTCTAGCGAGCGCGCCCTGTGCGCCTGCCGCGGACCAAACGCCCGCACAACTCGCCGACCAGGAACTGCCGTCGTTGCTCGCCATTTACAAGGATGTGCATCAGCATCCGGAGCTGTCGGGCCAGGAAAAGAATACCTCCGAGAAGGTGGCCAGGGAATTGAAGGCGGTCGGCTGTGAAGTGACCGATCACCTCGGCAAATACAACGAGCCGGGCCCGGTGGGATACGGCGTGGTCGGCGTCATGAAGAATGGCGACGGCCCGGTCGTGCTCGTGCGGACCGACATGGACGCGCTCCCGATCGAGGAAGAAACCGGTTTGCCTTACGCGAGCAAGGCGATGGGCAAGAATCGAGCCGGCGCCGACGTCCGCATCATGCACGCCTGCGGTCACGACGTGCACATCGCCACTTTCATCGGGGTGGCGCGCGAGATGGCGAAGCTAAAGGATCAATGGCACGGCACGATCCTCTTCGTCGCGCAACCGGCCGAGGAAGCCTACGGCGGGGCCAAAGCGCTCCTCGAGGACGGGCTCTACAAGCGTTTCCCGAAACCAGATTACGCCCTCGGCTTTCACGATAACGCTCAGTTGGAGATCGGCCACATCGGTGTCACCTCGGGGTACACCTACGCCAATGTCGATTCCGTCGACGTCACCGTGCCCGGCGTTGGCGGCCACGGCGCTTATCCGCACAAGACGAAGGACCCGGTTGTCCTCTCGGCCGAGATCATCAGCATGTGGCAAACGATCGCGAGCCGGGAGATCAACCCGATCGATCCGGTCGTGATCACGGTCGGCTCAATCCACGGCGGCACTAAGCACAACATCATCCCTAACGAAGTAAAGATGCAGCTCACCGTTCGCACCTATAAGAGCGACGTGCGCGAGCGCGTCCTTGCCGCCATCGCGCAGATCGCGAAGGGCTGCGCCATCGCCGGCGGCTGGCCGGAGGACAAGATGCCGAAGGTGGAAGTGCTGAAGGGCGAGTTTACCCCGTCCACTTACAACAATCCCGAATTGACCAAGCGCCTCATCGGAGTCTGGAAAAAATCGTTAGGCGAAGAGAATGTCGAGATGGTCGATCCGACGATGGGCGGTGAGGATTTCTCCGAATACAGCCTGCCGGATCATTCGATTCCGGCGGTCGACTTTCATATCGGTGCAGTTTCTCCAGAAAAAATTGCGGCCTCGAAAAAACCCGGCGCGGCGCCCCTCCCGAGTCTGCACTCGAGTAAATTCGCGCCCGTGCCCGAGCCGACAATTCGCACCGGCCTGGTCGCGATGACAAGCGCGGTGCTCGACCTAATGAAGGAGTAGGGCCGCTCGTTATTTCCGGGGAGCCTGCTATTTCACACGCACATTTTTGCGTAGATAGGTCGGCACATCGAGATCCTGGCCTTCCACGATTGTTGGCTCGCTTTTTTCGAAGCGCCCTCGCGTGACCGGCTCGAACTGCATCACTTCCTGGCGCGCCTGAACGTATTTGTCTTTCTTTGCTGGTGACGGCTTTGGCGCAGCGGGCTCGAGCGGGACGATCTCCGGTTCGCGGATCGGCGCAGGTTTTCTTTCCTTCCGAGCCGGTGGTCGCGGTGGAGCGACCTCCGCTGCCGGCGGCGTAACTTCGGCCATTTCCTCCGGTACTGCGACGATCGGTTCTGTCGGCAACTCTGAGTTGCTTGCGGCAACCACTTCTGGGAGAACCGGAGTCGCATATTCGGTCGCCGGTGAAATCACTTCCGGCATAGCTGGGGCCGGGGGCTCGATGTAAGGCGGCGGTACGGGCGCGATGGGTCTCGCCGTGCGCATGGGCGGGGCGGACGACGCGGATTCAGCCGGGCCCTCCGCAGAGATCGAACTGATCAGCGTTACACTCAAACGGTTCCCCATTTTCCCGTCCACCGAGGTGCCGAAGAGAATCTGGGTATGATCTTCGACATGCCGGTTGAGTTCCTGCATCACAATCTCGACTTCGGTCAGGGTCATGCCGGGGCCCCCGGAAATCTGCACCAGCACATGGTTGGCATCGCTCAGCATCCTGCCGCGATTCATGAGCGGATTTTTCAAGGCAAGGGCGAGCGCTTCGTGCGCCCGGTTGTCGCTGTCGGATTCACCGAAGCCGAAAAGGCAGCGGCTGTTTTGACTGCGCAGCGCGGCGAGCAATTCGTCGAATCCGATCCGAATCAACCCAGGGCGCCTAACGACATTGATGATCGAGCGCACGCTCTGACTGATGGTGGTGTCGGCGAGAGCGAAGGCCTGATGAATCCCCGCTTTGGGCAAAACGATGTCGCCCATCCGATCGTTCTCGAAGCAAATTACCGCGTCGGAAACCCGCTGCAATTCCTGCAACGCCTCCATTGCCTGGGCGGCGCGGCGTTTGCCTTCGAAGGCGAAGGGCAAAGTCGCAAAAGCAAGGACGAGCGCGCTACTCTCGCGCGCCATTTGCGCGACGCAGGGAGCCGCGCCGGAGCCGGTCCCGCCACCGAGCCCGGCGCAGACAAATACCATCCGCGCACCCTGTATTGCTTCACGCAGTTCGTCGGCCGATTCCTGCGCGGCGTTGAATCCCAACTCTGGATCCCCGCCGGCCCCGAGACCGCGTGTAACCTCGCGGCCGATCTGCACCTTGTGGGTGGCGACCGAGCTGGCAAGCGATTGCACATCAGTGTTGACCGCGATCATTTCGGCGTGCTCCATCCCGTCGAGCACAATGCGATCAAGCGCATTCGCGCCCGCACCTCCCACGCCAATGATTTTGATGGCGAGATCGTCTTCTTTCTTTTCCGGCAGGCTGTAGTTGCGGCTGAGTTGGATCATAAGTTTGGCTGTTCGTTAGGCAGACGCTTTTGCCCTGGGAGGACGAATCCGAACTTCTGTCATCCCGATCCGCCGAAGGACGGAAAGGGACCTCGCAAGCGACGCGCGGCGTTGCAAATTCATGCATCGCCCGAGATGGCTTGCGAGGTCCATCGCCGCGCTCCGCCGGCTCGGGATGACAGAATGAGAGGGCGCTGTCAGGTTCATCGCATTCCCTGGAAAAACCTCCCGAAGATCCGGCCCAGACCGCTGCGCCGCGGGCGATCAGCCTGCACCGCCTGGGCATACTTGATCAGCCCAATGGCAGCGGAGAACTGCGGATTTTCGAACGCGCTCGTTAGGCCGGACATGGTCTGAGCGTGGCAGACACGGGTCGGGATGCCGAAAACATCCTCCGCCAGGTTGTCGATCCCGTTAAGCTGGCTGCAGCCGCCGGTGATGAAAATTCCCTCGCCGAGATAATTGAGAAACGGCTCGTCCTCGAGGCCGCGCTTGAGGAGCTCAAAGGTTTCGCGCAGCCGCAGGTGGATGATCGTGTTCAACGTTTCGCGTTCGACTTCCTTCCCGGCAAACCCGGAATCGTCCTTCAGCAACACGGTCTCGCCCGGGAGGCAATTGCCCAGAACCGCGCTCCCCTCCTCGATTTTTAGTTTCTCCGCGCGCGTCATCGGAATGCGCAGGCCCATCGAGATGTCGTTCGTGATGTGATCGCCGCCGACCGCAAGCACGCCGCTCTGCCTTACCGCGCCGTCGACATAGAGCACGTAATCGGTTGTGCCGCCCCCGATATCGATGACGAGCGCGCCGAGATTTTTCTGGTGCTGTGTGAGGACGACCTGAGCGGAAGCGAAAGCCGTGAAGACCACATCCTCGACGTCAAGCGGCAGCTCTTTCACACACCGGATGGAGTTCTGAATTCGGTTCCGCACCCCATGAATGATGTGGAAATCGGCCTCCAATCGCTGGCCCAGCATTCCCACCGGGCTGAGCACGCCATCCTGTCCGTCGATGTGATAACTTTGGATGATCGAATGCAGGAAGGCGTTCTGGGCCGGGATGCTGACCTCGCGCGCGTTTATCTTCACATCCTCGACATCCTGCTCGTCGATCTCATCGCGATCCTCCGGGAGCGTGACGCAGCCGCGATTGTTGAAGCTCTGAATATGGGCGCCGGTGACGCCGACGTAGACGCTGCGAATCATGATGTCGCTTTTCTCTTCCGCGTCCACGACCGCTTCATGGACGCACTTCATCGCGGTCTCGAAATCGACGATCTCGCCCTTGCGCACGCCGCGCGAAGGCGCCTGGCCGACCCCAAGAATCTTAATCGTGCCGTCGGGCTTTCCTTCGCCGACAACGACACAGATTTTCGAGGTTCCGATTTCGAGACCGACCATCAAGTTGCTGCTAGCCATGACCATTGCCTTCCTGATTAAAACGCTGGACTGGGATCGCCTTCCGCACCGGCATGGGCGCAGGCTTGGAGTGGAATTTTTGCACGCCCGGGCTGTAGGGCAGTGCCTTTCTGATCGGCGGGTGCACGGCCTCCGCTTTGCGGATTTCCGGTTCGTGCGCGGTATCTTTGGCTTCGTCGGGTGCGCCTTTCGTTTCGGCCTCTGATTTTGGCGCGGGCCCCGGCTGCAGCTCGGAGATAATCTCGGAGGCGGGCTGGGCAAAAGTCACCGGCGTATTGCGCGCCACGAGCAGGTTCACTGTTTCGATTGGCCGTCGGGAATCATCGCTGTAAACAAGTAACTGCTCGAGTCGCTGCATCTGGGTCTCGAGATGGTCGAAGCCAAACATGACCTGGGTATGGTTCTTGTCCGTCACGAGCAGGCAATAACCCTTCGAGACATCGACCTCCCGGATCTGAAAACGCGTCTGCATGAAGCTCGTTGTCGTTAGGCGGAGAAGTTCGAGCGCCGCTTTTGCTTCAAAAGAATCGACCGCTTTGCCGGGGACAAGGGCTTCACTCGAACAGCCCGTAATGAGGGGCAGAGCAAGATATTCCGGGAGCAATTTCTTTTCCCTCATCAGGATCCCACGCGCGTCGACTAGAAAAGCGGCGTCGGAAACGAATGGATCGACCACCGTCTTTTCACTCGTGATCCAGGCGATCGGCTTTCGCTCTGTGATTGTGATATCGATCTCGTTAGGCATCTTCCGCTCTACCTGCACCTCATCGACCTGGGCGAGTTGCTGCAGCCGGTCGTGCACCCGGGCGAGATTGACGGAAAAGATGTTCAACCCTTCCCGCAGTTCCGCGAACTTCAGGACCTGGTCGCGCTGCAACGTGCCGTCGGTCCGGATTGCGATCGTGCTCAGACGATAATCAGGGTTATCGAAAAAGAAGCGCCGCAAGCTCGCGCGCGCGCCGTAGTAGCATCCGGCGACGAGCGCGATCGCAAGCACGACCCGGGAGAGGGCAACGAGGACACGGCGGTTGCGATGATGTGACGCGCGGCGGGCCCGCACCTTGACGTCGAGCAGATGCTGTTGCCGGCGCTGGCGCGGATTGGAAACCCGCCGGTTTCCATTTCCTGGCTGATTCTTTTTAGGTTTCGCCCTCATTTTTTGGCGGTCTCGCGACCAGCGAAAGCTCAATGATTCGTGTGCAAAGCTGCGGATAGGTGATCCCGGCGACAGCCGCGGCTTCCGGAAGCAGGCTCGCCTCGGTCATGCCCGGAATGGTGTTGATTTCGAGAACAAACGGTTCGTTCCGCTCCGAGAGCATGATGTCGACGCGCGAGTAAACCTTTAAGCCTAACGATTGGCAGGCGAGTAAGGCGAGGTCTTGAATCCGGCCCGTCAGGTCGCCCGGGATTTCGGCCGGGCACACATGCTGGGCGCCGCCGCCGCCCTGCGGGTTGAGGAACGGATATTTGTCGTTGAAATCGTAGAAGCCGCTCTTGGGAATGATCTCGAGAACCGGAAGTGCCAGATCGCCGAGCACGCCGACGGTCAGTTCGCGACCGGGAATGAATTGCTCGATCAGGAGTTCGTTGTCGTATTTCGCGGCCTCGGTTAGCGCGGGCGCGACCTGGCTCTGTTCCTTGACGATGTAAACGCCAACTGTCGATCCCTGGCGCGGCGCCTTGATCACATAGGGCAAGGGAAGCGCCGGCTGCTGGCCGGCGCGGATGACTTCCCAGGGAGGCGTGGTCACGCCGCGCTGGGTAAAATTTTGCTTGGAGGGTATCTTGTCGAAAGCGAGGCGGCTTTCGGCTACACCTTCGCCGGTATAAGGGACGCCACGGTCCTCCAGGATCTGCTGCGCCTGACCGTCTTCGCCGAAGGTGCCGTGCAAGGCGATGAAAGCCAGCTCGGTCTCGCCAGGCAAAACGAAGCCGGCGTTCTCGACGTCGACTTCCGTAACTTCCGCGCCTAACGCCCGAAGTGCCTTCGCGACACCGGCGCCGGTCGCGAGCGAAACCGCGCGCTCCGAGCTCGGACCGCCTTTCAGAACGGCGATTTTTTTGCCACGAAGATCGATCATGCTTCCTCCCCTACGATTTGCACTTCGGTCTCGAGTTCGATTCCACGCTTTGTTCGCGCAGTTTCCTGGATCTGGCCGATCAATTCCAAAATCTCGGCCGCGGTCGCGGCACCTTCGTTGACGATGAAGTTGCCATGTACGTCCGAGACACTGGCATCGCCCACCCGCGAACCTTTCAAGCCGAGTTCGTCGACCAGTTTTCCCGCCGGGCAGGCAACTGGATTTTTGAAAATGCAGCCGGCGCTCTTGGCGCTTGGTTGGGTCGTGCGACGCTTCTCCTGCGATTCTTCCAACCGCCTGACGATCTCCTCGGGCGAAGATTTTCCGCCGCGAAAAGCGGCCGCGACGGCGAAATTTTCCTCGAGCGTCGGGACGTGCCGATAATGCACTTCCATTTCCGCGGGAGTCTTTTCGTGCGCCACGCCTTCGCGGTCGAGGTAACGCACCCGCACCACCTGATCGAATGTCTGGACGCCCATCGCGCCCGCATTCATCCGCAACGCGCCTCCGACCGCTCCGGGAATTCCCTCCATCCATTCGAACCCGCCAATGCCCGCAGCTTTGCCGGCGTAGGCGATTTGTTTGAGTTTCGCGCCAACGCCGGCGGTCACCTCAAGTCCTGACGCTTCTATTTTATCAAATTCGCCACCGCTCGGATGCACCACGACGCCGCGAATTCCACCTTCACGCACGAGTAAATTCGAGCCGCGCCCGATGACGAAGACCGGCAGATTTTCCCGGCGACAAAACCGGATGATTTTGGCAAACGCTTCCTCCGTCCGCGGCTCGACCCAGAACTGCGCCGGGCCGCCGACGCGCAGGGTGGTGTGTTTCGAGAGCGGCTCGGACAACCTGACCTCGCCCTCCGGTCCGACGATCTCCTTCAACTTTTCCGCGACGACCAGTTCGGCCGCCAGCTTGGCCAGCTGCTCGTGCACGTTGCCGGCGCCGAGGCTAAGGATGAGATCGCCCTCGGCGAGCATCCGGCCGACGTCGCGATGCAAGCGGTCGAGCCGCGGCTGATACGAAACCGCGCGATGACCATGCTGTGAAATCGCGTCGGCAATCGTCTGCCCGGTGATACCCGGCAACGCCGTTTCGCTCGCGGCGTAGACGTCGGTGATGACAACCTGATCGGCGTCATCAAACGCCCCGCCGAACTCGGTCCGCAACGCTTTGGTACGCGAATAGCGATGCGGCTGGAACATCGTCAGGACGCGCTTGCGCCCAGCCGAGCGCGCAGTTGCGAGTGTAGCGCGAATCTCGGTCGGATGATGCGCGTAATCGTCGACAAGGAGAAAACGATCGCTCTGATACTTGATCTCAAAGCGGCGACGGGCGTGACGAAATGTGCCTAACGACTTGGCGACTTTCTCGAACGGGATGCCGAGTTCAGTGGCGAGCGCGATGACGCCGAGTGCGTTGCTAACGTTGTGCCTGCCCGGTACGTTTAGAGTGGCCTCGCCAAGTTTTTCGTCGCCGCGCTGCACGGCAAAGGTCGCCGCGAAATCGCGCAGTTCGATTCCGGTCGCCCGATAGCGCGCGCCACCGCTGAAGCCGTAGGAGATCGCCTGCCGGCGCGCGCCACAGATGCGCGCTGCCTGCGGATCATCCGCACAATAGAAGACCGTGCCTTTCGTCTGGACAAGCAACTTTAAAAAGACTTCCTCAATCGCCGCGAGGTCCTGATAATAATCAAGGTGCTCCTCCTCGATGTTAAGGATGACAGCGTATTCCGGCTGGAAAAGTTGCAGAGTGCCGTCGCTCTCGTCGCCCTCCGCGACAAAATAATCGCCTAACGGATCCCAGTGCGCGTTGCTCCCGAGAATCGGGATTTCTGCGCCGACGTAATGCGACGGATGCAATCCGCCACCGCGCAAGACGTGCGCCGCCATCGCCGCCGTCGTCGTCTTGCCGTGCATCCCGGCAATGACGATCCCACGCTTGCCGAGCATGATTGCAGCCAGCGCTTCGGCGCGACGAATCGCCGGGATCTTTCGCACTTGCCCTTCGACCAGGATCGGGTTGTCCGGCTTGATCGCCGAGGAAAAAATAATCAGCTCCGCGTCTTGCACGTCCTCCGCCTGATGGGGCGAAGAGAAACGCAATCCAAGTTGCGCGAGCCGTTCCGTCTCCAGGGTGCGCACCTTATCCGATCCGCGAACATCGTGCCCGAGCTCGAGCAGGAGGGCGGCGATGCCGCTCATCCCGCTGCCAGCCACGCCGATCAAATGGATCGCGTGTCGTTCCGCGGTCAGGAATCTCTGAAGATCAAGCTCAGGCGGCAAGGGCGTCATTGGGCTGACTATGTCTCTCCATCGTTTCAACGATCAAAGCGGCCGCGTTTTTGGAGGCAAGCGCCGCGGTGCTGGCTGACATGGTACGAAGCGCGTCGCGATCGCTCAAAAGGCCGCGAATCTTTGTCGCGAGAAGATCGCCGGACAATTCCGATTCTTTCACCATCACAGCGGCTTTTCCCTTCACGAAAACCTCGGCATTGCGCGTCTGGTGATCGTCCGCCGCATAGGGATAAGGCACGAGCAGAGCGGGCAGAGCGAAGGCCGCGAACTCGGCCAGACTCGAGGCGCCGGCCCGGGCGATCACGAGATCAGCTGCGCTATAGACTTCCTCCATCTGATGGTGAAACGCGACCACGCGCGCCGGGATGTTTTCGCGCCGGTAGTTGTCTTCCAGCAAGCGCGCGTCCCGGTTGCCGGAAAGGTGAATCACCTGGAGCGACAGACCCTGCAACGACGGCATTGCTTTGATCAACGCCCGATTGATTCCACTCGCGCCCTGGCTGCCGCCCATCACGAGCAGGGTCGGAATTTCCGGCTGCAGGCCAAACTTTTCGAGCGCTTCGCTGCGATCGACTCGCCGGAGGCTGGAACGAATTGGTGTGCCGGTGAATTCGGTGCGCGCTTTCGGAAAAAACTCGCCGCACTCCTTGAAACCAAGTAGCACGGCACGAACAAAGCGCGTGGTGTGGCGATTCGCCTTGCCGGGGACGGCATTCGATTCATGGATGAAAGTCGCGACGCCGCGCATCCGTCCGGCAAGAATCGGTGCGGTCGAGGTAAAACCGCCCATCCCGAGCACGACGTGCGGCTGAAATTTGCGGAAGATCGCCCGGCACAGCGAAAGGCTCTCGTTGAATCGCCTAACGAAGGCCAGAATCGCGGGCGAAAAGGGCGATGGAAGCGCCACGGTCGGAAGTTTCTCGTAGCGAAATTCCGTGCGCCCCTCAACCGCGAGAGTGTCGACTTCCTTCTCGGAGATGAAGAGCAGCACCTCGTGCCCGCGCGCCTGCAATACTTCGGCTACGGCCAAACCGGGAAAGAGATGCCCACCTGTTCCGCCACATGCGATAACCGCGTTCATGAGCTGCTCCGCTGAAGTGCCACCACGAAGGACCCGAAGAAAGGCGAGGTTCCGACGAAGAAACCCGCCGTTCCTCTTCGTGAGCTTCGTGTTCTCCGTGGTGACGATTCCATTTCAGATCCTCGGCGTGACGCGGACCCGCATCGCCATTTCCTTTCTCGGTGCGGGCTCGAGCACGCCCTGTCGGTAGATGTTTAAGAGAAGCCCAACTCCAAAAAGCGCCACCACAAGATTGGAACCGCCGTAGCTCACGAAGGGCAGCGGCAGGCCCTTGTTCGGCAGGAGTGAGGTCACGACCCCGATGTTGATCGCAGCCTGGAATCCAATCAGCGACACGATCCCGCTCGCAAGGAGCATTCCAAAGCGGTCGCGCGCGTGCAGCGCGATCGTCAGACCGCAAACGATGATGAGAACGAAAAGGAAGACGACCAGCAGGCTAAAGCGCAGCCCGAGTTCCTCGCCGACAATGGGAAAAATGAAATCGGTGTGTGCATACGGCAGGTAGGACATCTTTTGCCGCCCGTTGCCGAGTCCGAGGCCTTCGATTCCCCCGCTGCCCCAGGCGATCAGGGCCTGCATCTGCTGCAAGCCCGCCGTTAGTTTGTACTGCTCGGGATGGAGGAAGGCGAGGAGCCGGCTGTTGCGCTCGGCGATATGGGTCGCGAGATAAAGAATGGCGCCGATTCCGCCTAACGAGAGTGTGCCCAGAAAGGCGAGATTGGTCCCGGCGATGAACATGACGACAAAGGAAGTGGCGCCGATCAGGACGGTGGTGCCGAGATCAACTTCGGTGATGATGAGAGAGATAAGCAGACCAACGATTGCCATCGGGAAAACGAAACCGCGCCAAAGCTGTTTGCTTTCCGTCTCATAGCGGGAAAACCAGAAGGCGAGAAAAAAGACCGCGGCGATTTTGGCGAACTCCGACGGCTGACAGGTGATGCTGTGATAGGCCAGCCAGCGCCAGGAGCCATTGATTTTGTGCCGGAAGGGCGGAAGAAAACAAAGCGCCAGGCCAACAAAGGCGAGGGCGAACCAGATCCACCAGGTTCGCTGCCAAAAGTGATAATCGACCAGCGCGGCGACGACGCAGGCAACCATCCCGATCCCGAGCCAGATGGCATGCCGACGGAGAAAGTAATAGACGTCGTTGTGGCTGTCTTTCGCGAACGCTCCGGTGCTGAAAAGAATCACGATGCCCAGGGCGAGCAGGCCAAGGACAGCGAGAAACAGAATGTAGGCGCTCTTGCGATGCATTAGTAGTACGTTCGTTAGGCGAAGCCCGTTTGATTCGATCCCTTTGCTAGTCCGATTTGTGTTTCGCGGTCGCTTCCTGCTCCGGGATATGCAGCTTTTGGCCGATCTGTAGTTTGCGCGGATCGGTGATTTGGTTCAGCTCGAGGAGCGCTTCGTATTTGACGTGAAGATGGCGCGCGATCGTGACCGGGTTATCACCTTTCACTACGGTGTAGATCTTGCCCGAGTCGGGCACCTTCGTTGTCTTCGCGGTCGGTTTGGGCGGATCTGCGGTTTTGGCCGACTCGACGGTTTTCGCCGGCGCCTTCGTCTCGGTCTTCGCCGCGACCGTCGTGATTTCGTTAGGCGCGCTCGTTGCGGAATCAGTCGTCGTGCTTGCTGAAGGCGGATCCGCCGGCGCGGGGGCGACCGTTTCCGCGACACCAGTGGTCACCTCCCCGCGGGTTTTGATCGTGTTAAAGGCAATGATCCCGGCGACGGCAACGATGTGCAGCACGAGCACGATGAGCAGAGCGCGCGACAATTTCATGTTCGGCTCCGACATCTCTTCGTAGTCCATCCCGTCGGGAAGCCCCATGGCGCGTGAGCGACGCGCCGTGGCAGCGTGCAGTTTCTTTCGCTTGATAATCGATGGCATTTTCATGGTTGTTGGTCGGGTAACCCGCGCACAAAGGCGCGGAATTGATCGCCGCGGTCGGCGTAGCTTTTAAACATGTCGAAGGAGGAAGTGCCGGGGGAGAAAAGGACCGTCTCGCCCGGCTGAGCGATCGCCTGCGCACGCTCGACGGCCGCGCCTAACGATGAAGCGACCTCGCATCCCGTCGCTTCGCTCCAGTCGTGCGCGACCCGCTGCCCGATCTCGCCGATCAGAATCGCCCGACGCACCTTGCGCGCCACGAGGGGCGCAATCAAATCGAAGGCGAACCCCTTGTCCTTCCCGCCGGCGATGAGAACGATCGGTTTCGTCGCGCTCAGGAGGGCTTTTTCCAGCGCGTCGAGATTGGTCGCTTTCGAGTCGTTGATGTAATCGACGCCGTCAATCGTGCGGACGAGTTCGAGGCGGTGCAACTGCGCGCGGTAAGCGCAAAGCGGCGGCACCATTTCCTCGAAGCTGAGCCCGCGCGCGTGGCCAATGGCGAGCGCAGCCATCATGTTCTCGGCGTTGTGCGGCCCGCGGAGCTGCGCCTCCGCCAGGTTCAGCACCGGCTTTTGTCGATAGAGAATCCAGCCGTCGCCTAACGAAAAATCCCCGCCGTTTCTCCAGGCGCTGAAGGTGGTGACGCGCGCCTTCAAACCCGGCAGATCTTCGGAAGCGTTGATTACCGCGGTGTCGTCAGCCGTTTGATTTTCGAAAATGCGTAGCTTGGCTTCGTGGTATTCGCGGATCGAGCGGTAACGATCGAGATGGTCGGGCGCAAAATTGAGCCAGACGCTGATCTCAGGATGAAATTCGCGAATCGTCTCGAGTTGAAACGAACTCACTTCCACGGTCAGGACCGCGAGATCGTCGCTTTCGCGCGCGGCTTCCACGAGGGGTTTGCCGATGTTCCCGCAGGCGACGGTGCGTTGCCCACAGGCGTTGAGCATTTGTGCCGTCAGTTCGGTCGTTGTCGTCTTGCCGTTGGTGCCAGTGATACCGATGACGGGGACGCGACAAAACTGCCAGCCCAGCTCCAGCTCGCCGATTGTCGGAATATTCTTGCGCGAGAAATTGCGGGCCAACGCCAGTTCGGGATCAATCCCCGGGCTGTAAACCCCAAGATCGTAGACCGTCGGATCCTCCTCCGCCAGCGGACCACAGAGCAGGTAAACGCCCCGCGCACGCAGCGGCTCGAGACTGGCCAGTTTCTCCTCCGGCGCACTGTCGAGCATCGTGACCTTCGCGCCTTCCTCAGCGAGCAAGAGGGCGGCCGCTTTCCCGCTCCGGCCGGCACCGAGGACCCCGACGTTTTTGTTTTTGTAATCGTGGCTCATCGCAGTTTGAGAGTGGCCAGACCGAGGAGCGCGAAGACGATCGAAAGAATCCAGAACCGGACGATCACGGTATTTTCCTTCCAGCCACTCAGTTCGAAGTGATGATGGATCGGCGACATGGCGAAGAGGCGCTTGCCGGTGAGTTTGAAGCTCAACACCTGGAGGATGACGGAGACGGCTTCGATCACGAAAACTCCGCCCACGACCGTGAGGAGCAGTTCCTGTTTACAACAAATCGAAACGACTCCGATCGTCCCGCCGATCGCAAGCGAGCCGGTGTCGCCCATGAAGACTTTGGCCGGATGGCAATTGAACCAGAGAAAGCCCAGCCCGGCTCCAACGAGGGCCGCGCAAAAAACGGCCAGCTCGCCGGAGTAGGGATAGAACGGAACCTGGAGGTATTGGGCGATGCGAAAATTGCCCGCCGCGTAGGTCAGCAACGCATAAGCAAACGCGACCGTAATCGTGCAGCCAATCGCGAGTCCGTCCAGACCATCAGTCAGGTTGACTGCGTTCGAGGCGCCAGTGATAACGAAGGCGAAAAAGAAAAATGTAAACGGGCCCATGTTCACGATCACGGGAAGTTTGAAAAACGGCAGATAGAGCGAGCGGGCCTGCACTTCGATCAGGGGATTGAAGAGGAAGAAAACGGTCACGATCCCGGCGAGCACGATTTGAAAAAACAGCTTCAGCCGTCCGCTGATACCGTCCGATTTCTTCTTCGTCACCTTGAGGTAATCATCGACGAAGCCGAGCGCGCCGAGGTAGACCATGCAGAAAAGGGCTAACCAGACGAACGGGTTGTCAGGCCGCGCCCAGAGGAGGGAAGCGAACACAACCGAACCGATAATGAGCACGCCCCCCATGGTGGGCGTGCCTTGTTTGCCACCGTGCAGCTCGGCCAACTGGCGGACCTCGGAAACGTTGCGGATCGGCTGCCCGATCTTCAGTGAAACCAGCTTCCGAATGATGTAGTTACCAAAGAGAAGCGAGATCGCGAAGGCCGTGATCGCCGCCAGGACCGCGCGAAAGGTGACGTAATAGAAAACATTGAAGCCTTTGAATTGCTCCGTCAGGCGATGCAGAAAAAACATCATGACGCGCAGCGACTTTCCATCTGGCGTTTGGCGAATTCCTCCAGCACCCGCTCGGTCCGGGCGGAGCGGCTGCCTTTGACGAGGACGAGATCGCCCGGACGCGCGGTCTCGCAAAGCAGATCGGCCGCCACCTCGGCTGAGGGGACGACGGTGATGTTCGTCAGGCCGGCAGCCTGCGCACCGGCTGCAATCTCTGCCGAGCCCTGGCCGAGTGTGATGAGGCGATTGATGCCTAACGACGCGGCCGCTTCGCCGACTTCCTGGTGACCTTTTTTGGCTTCCCTCCCAAGCTCGGCCATTTCTCCGAGCACGGCGATGCGCTGGCCCTCGGTGTCCAGTTCGGCCAGAGTGCGCAGAGCTGCCTTGGCTGAGTCGGGGTTGGCGTTGTAGCTGTCGTCGATGAACTGGACGCCGTGGATCGTCTTGATCTGGAGGCGCGCCTTGGCAAGTGGCGCGGCGGCGAGGCCGGCGGCACACTCCTCAAGGGAAAGCCCAAAGACGCGTCCCGCCGCAATGGCGAGGAGGGCATTCTGCACCATGTGCAGACCGGGCACAGGGAGGATCGCGTGGCAGTGATGCGCGCCTTCCAAAATGGAAAATTCCGCGCCGCTCGCCGTCTGCACGATTTCGCGCGCCTGCAATTCGCCCTGGTCGATACCGGCGAAAATTACCCGGCCACTCGTTCGTTGCGCGATCGTCCGGGCAAAGTCGTCGCTGCTGTTCAAAATCAGGGTGCCGTTGGTGCCTAACGATGCCGCGAGATCGCCTTTCTCCTGCGCGATGGCGGCGCGCGATCCCAGGAATTCTATGTGTGCGACGCCAATGTTGGTGATGATCACAACGTCCGGCCGCGCCAGTTGCGCGAGCGGAGCGATTTCGCCCGGATGATTCATCCCGATTTCCCAGACCCCGATTTCATCCTCGGCAGTCGCCTCGAGAATTGTACGCGGCAGGCCAACGTGATTATTGAAATTGCCTTCCGTCTTTGTGACCCGGAAACGCCGGGCCAAAACCGAGGCCGTGAAATCCTTCGTGCTTGTCTTGCCATTGCTACCGGTGATCGCGACGACCTTCAGACCCAACGAGCGGCGGTAGCGGGCGGCGATCTGTTGATAGGCCAGCAGCGTGTCCGCCACGCGCAAAAGCACGAAATCGGGCGGAGTCTTGCCGCTCCATTTCGGCTCCACGACCGCACCAACGGCACCGTGCACGAAGGCATCGTTGACGAACTTGTGGCCGTCGAAGTTCTCTCCCGCCAGCGCGACGAACAGGTCGCCGGGCCGGGTCGTGCGCGAGTCCGTACTGAGATGATTGATCGGCATTTCTCCCCGGCCGTTTTGTCTCTCGGCGCCGGCAAACTGCGCGATTTGGTCGATTGGAAGCGAGTCCATGATTAGAACGGCGTTCTCCGGATCTTGTTGCGACGCGTTGCGCAAATATTCATCGCTTAAAATTCCAATGGCCGGTTTTCCAAGGCGCGAAGGGCAATCTGACAATCGTCGAAGGGGATCGTGTAGTCGGCGAATTCCTGATACGTCTCGTGGCCCTTTCCCGCGATGAGGATGATGTCGCGCGGTTGCGCGAGGGCGATGGCGCGTGCGATCGCTTCCGCGCGGTCTGCGACGGTTTCGAAATTCGAGGAGTGAAATCCCGTTTTCACATCTTCAATGATGGCCAGCGGATCTTCCTTCCGCGGATTATCCGAGGTGATGATGCTGTAGTCGGCATTCTGGTCGGCGACCCGGCCCATGAGCGGACGCTTTTGTTGGTCGCGGTCGCCACCCGCACCGAAAACCACAATGAGGCGGCGCGGTCCGAGCTCGCGCAGCGTCCTGAGGACATTGAGGAGCGCGTCGTCGGTGTGCGCGTAATCGACGAAGACCTGGAACTGGCGTTTCGCGGGGACAGCTTCAAGCCGCCCGGGGACCTGCGGCGCCCTGGCGAGGCTGAGAACAGCTTCGCGCAGATTGATGCCTAACGAATTGGCGCCGGCGAGCGCAGCGAGCGCGTTCAAGACGTTGAAGCGACCGATGAGCGGCACGCGCACGAGATAGATCTTGCCCCGCGCGTCGAGCTGGAAAGACGTGCCACTGAACTCCGCGCGGTAATTCGAAGCGCGAAAATCAGCCCGTGCGCTCATGCCATATGTGACGATCGGCACGTCGTGGCCGAGACGGCTAACAAGCTTTTCGCCGTAAGGGTCGTCGATGTTGATCACAGCTCTCGCCTGCTTCTTGTTAGGCTGATTCTTCAATCCCGCGAAGAGGCTCGCCTTGGCCTCGAAGTAATTCGCCATCGTCTGGTGAAAATCGAGATGGTCCTGCGTCAGGTTGGTGAAGACGGCGACATCCCATTCCAGCCCGCGCGTGCGCTCCTGTGCGAGAGCGTGTGAGGAAACCTCCATGACGGCCGCTTTGCAGCCAACGCCGGTCATTTGCGCGAGCAGTTCCTGGAGATCGAGCGACTCGGGCGTCGTCCGCGTCGCAGGTAAAACCCGCTCGCCAATTTCGTAACGGACGGTACCAATGAGGCCGCAGCGGAGCCCAGTGGTTTCGCAAATGTGCTTGATGAGAAAGGTGGTGGTTGTCTTGCCGTTCGTCCCGGTGACGCCCGCCATCTTCAACCGCAGCGCCGGTTTCTTAAAAAAGGTGAACGCGAGATCCGCCAGGGCCACGCGGCTGTCCGCCACTACGAGCGAGGTGGCGCGGGAATGGGTTTCCGGGCGTTCCACCACGATCGCCGCCGCGCCTCTCTCGATCGCCTGTTCGGTGAACTTGTGGCCATCAAATTGCGTCCCTCGAACCGCGACGTAGAGACCGTTCTTTTGCACTCGGCGCGAATCGTAAAAGATACCGTCGATCTCCCGATCGAGCGGACCGAGGATTTCCCGGACTGGAATTGATTCCGCGAGAAGTTTGAGCTGCATGAGGCGTGGACACGCGAGGCGCGGGAACTTAGCGGCTGGCATTAGTTAAGGCGACTCGTCCGGCCGCGTCTGGCGTTCCAATTTCCTCATGCGGCTCAAGATCGAGGTACCGCGCCGCCTGTTCCGCGACGCGGGAAAAAATGGGTCCGGCGATCGTGCCGCCATAGTTCAGATGGGGATCCTTGGTGTGGGCGTCGTCCAGCACGACGAGACCGACAAAGGCCGGGTTCTCGGAGGGGAGAAAGCCGCTGAAAGAAACGATGTATTTATCTTTTTCGTAGCCGCCGCCGGGTGCGGCTTTTTGCGCGGTTCCGGTCTTGCCGGAAACGGTGTAACCGGGCACGGCTGCTTCCGCGGCCGTGCCGCGCTTGCTCACCACGCCGCGCAAAGCGTAGGCGATCTCGGACGCAACCTGCGGTGAGACCACCTGCCTAACGATGGTTGGCCTAAGCGTGCTTATCGCGTTTCCCTGGTCGTCGACGATCGATTTGACAATCCGCGGTTGCACGAGCTTGCCGCCGTTCGCGATCGTCGCCATTGCCACGATCATTTGCAGAGGAGTAACGCCGACTTCCTGGCCCATCGGAATGCGCGTGATGGAAATCTTGCTCCAACTCCTCGGCGGATGGACCATCCCGCGAATCTCTCCGGGCAGCTCGATCCCGGTGCGATCGCCAAACCCGAAGCGCCGAATGTATTCGTAGAACTTCATCTCCCCGAGCATGCACGCCATCTTGGCCGCGCCGATGTTGCTCGAGTGGACGAGAATGTCCTGCACGCTCAGGTCGCCGTAGCCTTTGTGGCCGTGATCATGGAGCGGGCGGCCACCGACGTTCCAAACGCCATTCTCGCAGAAGATCATGGTGTCGAGCCGGACCTTGCTTTCGTTGAGCGCGGCCGCGGCGGTGACAATCTTGAAGGTCGACCCTGGCTCCATCATGTCGATGATGGCGCGGTTCTTCATCTGCTCCGGTTTCGCCTCGGCGCGAAGGTTGAGATCAAAGTTAGGCCGGTTCGCAAGAGCGAGGATTTCGCCGGTCTGCGGGCGCATCAGAATGATGGTCGCCTTCTCCGGCGTGTATTGACGCATCGCTTCGTCGAGCTGGTTCTCGACGATGGTCTGGAGATGCAGGTCGATCGTCAGGTGGACCTGATAACCATTGCGCGGTTCGTGTTCCAACCCGCGGTAGAGGACGATTTCGCGACCTTGCGCGTCGTGCTCGATGTAGCGATAACCGTCCTCCCCCCGCAGATATTGCTCCATCGACGCCTCGACGCCCTGGATCCCGTGTTGATGGAAATTAGTGAAGCCGATGACGTGGCAAAGCATCGGGCCGTTCGGATAAACCCGCACCGTTCCCCGCTCGCAACGGATGCCACGCAGCTTCGCACTCTTCAATGCCGTCTCGAGAGCGCACGCGTCTGCTTCCGGCACTTCCCGCTTCAAGACGATATAAGGCCGGTGACTGCCGATTTTTTCCGCGATCTCGTTAGGCGGAAGGTGCAGCCGGTTGGCCACGAGCGGAACGAGCGCGCCCGCGTTGTTGATCAGGGTTGCGTCGGCAACCACGGTCGCGACCGGGACGTTTTGCGCCAGCACCTCGTTCTGGGCGTCGTAAATCGCGCCGCGCTCCGCCGGGATGATGTCGCGTCCGACGTTTTTCTCCGCCGCGAGCTGACTATAATAATCGTGCATCACCATCTGGAGATAGATGAGGCGATAGGAAAAGACGCTGAAGAGAAGGGCGAAGAAGACGCAGACGAGGGCGCAGCGGGTGCGGCCGTTCCACTTCATTGCCCGCCTCCCTGATTGACCACCGGCTGCACTTCATCTTCACCGGTCGGCCGCGCGGGGGCAGTTAGCCTAACGATGCTCTGCTCCGTGATCGGGATCATCTTCAGGTAGCCTTCCTTCAACCGACGTTGCAGCGCGGTGCGTGAGGTGAGAGCCGCGATCTGCACCCGGGCGTCTTCGTTCTGGGTGCGGGTGGCAGCCAGCTCCTGCTCGAGCACGCTTTGCTGCACCCCCTGATGATGCAGCTGCAAGGTGAGGTAGACGTAGCTCAGGCCGGTCACCGCCGCGAAAGTCGTGAGCACAATCCAGCGCGCGAGCGAGGCCGCGTCGATCGGGTTAAAGCTTTTGCGGCGACGACGGTTCATCCGGTCCTTTCGGCGACGCGCAACCGCGCGCTGCGCGAACGCGGGTTGGCGCGCTGTTCGACGGCATCCGGCTCGATCGGCTTCGGCGTGACGAGCCGAAGGGAAAAATCAGGATTCGGCCGCGGCTCGGGCCATTCCGGCCGGTCGAGCCATTCGCGGCTGCGATCGCGGAAGAAATTCTTCACGATTCGATCCTCGAGTGAATGAAAGGTGATGACCGCGATGCGGCTGCCGGCTTCGAGACGATTGGTTAGGGCAACGAGCCCGTCCTGAAGCGCGCCAAGTTCGTCGTTCACTTCCATCCGCAGAGCCTGGAAGACTTGCGTCGCCGGATGACGCCGACCGTGGCGGCCGACGATTTTTTCGAGCACCTTGGCAAGGGCGAGCGTTTCGCGAAAGGGAGTTTCCTTGCGCAACTTGACGATCTGGCTGGCGATCCGGCGCGCGGCCGGTTCTTCGCCCAGCTCGCGGAAAATGCGCGTCAGTTCTTCTGCCGTGTAGCTGTTGACGACTTCGGCGGCGGTCAGTTCCCGGCGAGGATCCATCCGCATGTCGAGCGGACCGTTGCGCATCAGGCTGAAACCGCGATCCGCGTTCTCCAGTTGCCGCGAGGAAACGCCGAGATCGAGCAACGCGCCACCGATTTGCGCGATCCCGAGTTCGTCAAGCACGCGACCCGCGTCGCGAAAGTTTGTCCGGCGCAGAGTCACACGCTGGCCAAAGCTGGCGAGGCGTGGACGTGCGAATTCGAGCGCATCCGGATCCTGGTCGAGCGCGAGCACGTTCGCGCCGGTACTCAGGATCGCCTCGGCATGGCCACCGCCGCCGCAAGTCGCGTCGAGGATGAGCGAACCGGGCCGCGGCGCGAGCAGCTCGATCGTTTCGGTCACCAGGACCGGTCGATGATAACCAGTGTCTTCCATCTCGTGCGCCTCCTCTTCAATGAGCAGCGGGCCGGTCGCGAACCGGATCGGCCTTTTAAATAGCAACCCGTTCATCGGCGGTTCTTGCATCAAAGTCCGACCATGTTGGCAACCGCTTGGTAAGTGGGATGCTCATCGGCGTGAGCGCGTTTCCGGCGCGCCAGGTTCCAGATTTCAAAACGGCCGCGCCCGCCGACGAGGGCGACCTCGCCTTTCAGGTCAAGCTGCTTGCAAAGTTCATCCGGAAGGAGAAGCCGGCCTTGTTTATCGGACGAACCATGCTGGGCCTGGGCATGCAGTTGCCGCAGGTAGATGCGCAGATCGCGCGGCGAAACGCCGGGAACATTTTCCGCCGCGGCACTGATCCGCTCAAATTCGTCAGGGGACATCACGAGCAGAAATTGACCGTTCGGCTCGGGAACCATGAGGAACTCTTCGACCGCACCGTTGCGCCGCCAGCGCGACGGAATCGTGACGCGATTTTTGTCATCGATTTGATGGCGGAACTCGCCCGCGTAAAAAACGGAGTTGGTTAAGGACGAAGGCATGCGCAGGAGAATTAATCCAAATTAATCCACTTCCCCCCACTTTAAACCACTCGAATTTTCGCCGGTCAATAAAATAAATGCCGGTTTGCACGCTTTTCTTTCGCCTCGTAAATTCCCGCCACACGCATGTTTTTGAAGCTTTGTCATCTCGCCACATGGTCTTTGTGCGGTTTCGGCGGTTTGACGGCAGTCGCTCAGACGGCAGATAACACGGTCCGCGTAACGGTGGCAGTGAATCCGGACGGCTCGAAAACCGTATACCAAACCAGCGGCGCCACTCATCAAACGATCGCCACCACCACCGGCGTCGATGGCGAAGGGCGCGGGAAAATCACCTATAAACTCGACGGCGCCGGTCGTTATGAAAGCGGCCAGGTCTTCGCGGTCAATGGTGCCCTGCGTTTCAAAACTGTCTATGGGTATGACGCGGCCGGGCGATTGACCCAGGAAACGCAGCTGGCGAAGGACGATTCCGTGCGCAACAGGATCGTCTACAGCTATGACACCGAGGGACACCAAACCGGCTATGGAATCTTCGATGGCGCCGGGCGGTTGATCGGAAGGACAACGGCGCGGAATGACGCGACTGATCGCAGCCCGTTGCGCCCGCCGCCCTGAGCGGAGCGCGTCGGGATGATTCGTTCACTCGTTAGGCCAGGGGCGGCCCGCCAGCCGGCTTCGCCGCTTGCCAGCAGTGGCAAAGAGAGTTATGGGGTTTCCGCATGATCGATTACATCCAAAAGGGTGGTCTGCTCATGTGGCCAATCCTGGTCTGCAGCATCATCTCGATCGCCGTTTTCGCAGAGCGGCTCTTTTATTTTCATCGCGCGACGATTCACGTGGGCGAATTCCTCCAGGGACTCTCCAACCTCGTGCAGCGACGCAATTTTGCCGAGGCCTTGCATGAATGCGCCGGCACGCCCGGCCCGGTGGCTCGGGTCATCCATTCCGCAATCATCCGACATGAGGCCCCGCGCGCGGAACTGCGCGAGATCGTGCAGGAAGCCGGGCAACTCGAGGTGCCAAAACTGGAGCGCTTCCTTGGTGTGCTGGCGACCCTGGCTTATCTCGCACCGCTCATTGGATTGTTAGGCACGGTCGCCGGCATGATCGAAGCGTTTGGGCTGGTTTCGTCCAACGGCGGTTATGCAACGGTCACTGAGCTTTCGACCGGAATTTACAAAAGCCTTCTCACGACGGCCGCCGGCCTGGTCGTGGCGACACCCACTTTCGTCGGCTACAGCTATCTCTCCGCGCGAGTGAACACGCTGATGCATGACATGGAGCGCGCCGGGATTGAGGTCGTCCACATGTTGACCGATCGAGCGCCTTCCGCCGAGATCATCAGCTTTGAGGCGGCGCAGGAAAAAAACGCGGAGCGGCGCTTCGACCGTTAAGGGTCGTGCTTCGTTCTCGCGCCTAACGAGAGATGAAGCTCTCGCGAACCACCAGCATCAATTTCGGCTGGCTCTATGTCTTTCCCCTCCTCGACGTGGTTTTCCTGCTCATCTTTTTCTTTCTCCTCAGCTCGAACTTCGTTCTGCAACCAGGCATCTCCGTCACCGTGCCGTTCTCGCGTTTCACTCTCGGTCCGCAGCCGAATCAGCAAATCATCAGCATCACCGGCGGTCCGAGTCCGGCGATCTATTTGCGGGACCGCAAAGTGACGCTTGCCGAGCTCGGCACCGCCCTCGACGCCACAAAGCGCGAAGGGCGCTCGATTGTCATTAAGGCGGATCGGACGGTTTCCTATGACCTCGTGATGATCGTGACGAACGCGGCGCTGGAACGCGGTATCACCTCCGTCGCGCTCGCGACCGCGCCACAACCGTGAATGCGTCGAGCTACGCGCAACCCCACGGGAGCCTGCTCTTTCATTGGGAACGACCGCGCCGGAGGAGAGTTGCGATCGCCGGATTTCTGCTCGCTTCGGCCAGCCTGCACGCACTTTGTTTCTATGTCTTCCAGGTCGTCTATCCACCCGCGATCGCTCTCCTCCCGCCGCCGGCGCAGGTCACGATGATCGCTCCGACCACGCCGGAAGCGCGCACTTTTTTGAACTGGCTCAACGCCGAAGATCCGGCGCTCGCTTCGCAAACGCAGCGCCCGGAGGATGCGCGCGCCTTTCAGCTCCCGAAACTCGCCCACCTCCCCTCCTACCTCGCCGCCCAGCCAAAACTGAAAGAGATGCCCCCGCAACACAGCACTCCTGTCGCGCCGCCCGCCATGCCGCCGGCGCCGGTTCCCGTGGCTCCGACGGCGAATACGCCGCCTGGGCTGACCGCGCCAACGACCTTGCTCTTCACTGGTTCGCTGCGCGATCTGCCGGTCGCTCATCCGGATTTCAAATTTCGCGCCTCGACCCGGGAAGCCCCGGAGAGCGCGCGCTTTTTGGTCGCAGTCGATTCGTTAGGCATCACTCGTTACAGTTTCCTCGAGCAATCTTCCGGTGACGCCGCGCTGGATGAACAGGCGCGGCAGTATCTTGCGCTTTGCCGTTTTCAACCCGGGCCGGACACCACGCCGGGAAGCGCACTCACCTGGGCAAGTGCGACCTTCGAATTCGGCACTGATCTGCAATTGCCGCCGAGCACGCAGGAGCGAGCGCCGTGATTCGGGTCAGCCTCGCTACCCTGATCACGATTTATCTGCTGCTTTTTCTTGCGGCGGTTTTTCTCCTCTGGATATTTGGCGAGTGGAATCGTCGCCGCCGCGAGCAGCGGGCGTTGCGCTACCGGCTACGGTGTGTGATTTGCGCGTTCGAGTTTGAAGACCGGACGACGACGCTTCTGCCGCGCTGTCCGCGCTGCGGCAGCCTGAACGAACGTTTTAAACTGGATCGAATTTAATCATGGGAATGTGGATTGGCCGGAACCGAAAAGCGCGCGTGACCTATGGCTTCGACGAGATCGCTCTCGTCCCCGGGCGCGTGACGATTAACCCGAACGAAGTCGACATTACCTGGCGGCTGCCACGGCGCGATGCCGAGCCGCTCGAATTCAAGATTCCGATCCTGGCCAGCGCGATGGATGGCGTGGTCGACGTGAAGTTCGCGATCGCAATGGGAAAACTGGGCGGCCTTGCCGTCCTCAATCTTGAAGGCGTGCAGACGCGTTACAAAAATCCTCAGGAAGTCCTGCAAAAAATCGTTGACGCCGACAAGTCGGAAGTGACGGCGCTGCTGCAAAAGATTTACCAGGAACCGGTGCAGGAAGATCTGATCGCGGCGCGCATTCGCGAGATGAAGGATGGCGGCGTGCCGGTTGCGGTCAGCTCGATTCCGCAACGCGCGGAAAGTTTTGGCCGCATCGCACAGGAAGCGGGCGCGGATATTTTTGTCGTGCAAAGCACCGTCTCGACCGTGCGCCACATCTCGAGCGAATATCGCTCGCTCGATCTGGCGAAATTTTGCGCCGACATGCGCATCCCTGTGATCGTCGGCAACACCGTCGGCTTCGAGGCCACGCTCGAAATCATGGAGTGCGGACCGGCCGCGGTCTTGATCGGCGTCGGTCCGGGAGCCGCCTGCACCTCGCGCGGCGTGCTTGGTCTGGGCGTGCCGCAGGTCACGGCGACGGTCGATTGCGCCGCGGCGCGCGACGCTTATTTCAAAAAGACCGCGCGCTACGTTTCCATCATCACCGACGGCGGGATGAGCAAAGGCGGCGATGTTTGCAAAGCGCTCGCCTGTGGCGCGGACGCGGTCATGGTCGGCAGCGCCTTTGCCAAAGCGCACGAGGCGCCGGGATGTGGTTATCATTGGGGCATGGCGACGCCCCACGCCAATCTTCCGCGCGGCACGCGGATCAAGGTCGGCGCCACTGGCTCGCTCAAGCAGATTTTGTTCGGGCCCGCCGAGGTGGACGACGGCAGCCAAAATCTCGTTGGCGCGATCACCACCTGCATGGGGAACGTCGGCGCCAGCAACCTTCCGGAATTCCAGCAGACCGAGATCATCATCGCGCCTTCGATCAAAACCGAAGGCAAGCTGTTCCAGACCGTCCAAAGCGTCGGGATGGGCACCCGCTGACGGAAAGTGACAAGTGAATGGTGATAGGTGACTAGTGGATAGAACCCCGCCACCATATTGCCCTTGATTACGATTCACGGTTCACAATTTACGATTCACGCCACCTTATGAACCGCCGAGTCGTCATTACCGGGATGGGCGTCGTCACCCCGTTGGGCAACGACCTCGAAACCTACTGGAAGAACCTGCTCGAAGGCCGCAGCGGGATTGTTGATATCTCGCGCTTCGATACGACCGGCTACGACACTCGGATCGCGGGCGAAGTGCGCGAGTTCGACGCCAAAACAGCGTTCAACAATCCCAAGGAACACAAGCGCACCGATCGCTTCGCCCACCTTGCGATGGGCGCGACGAAAAGCGCGATGCGCGATTCCGGCATCGACCTTGAGAAGGTAAATCGCGACCGCTTCGGCGTGCTCGTGAGCAGCGGCATTGGCGGATTGAAAACGCTCGAGGATCAGCACACCGCGCTGGTCACCAAAGGTCCGTCACGCGTCTCCGCCTTCACCATTCCGATGCTCATCAGCAACATGGCGAGCGGGCTCATCTCCATGGAGTTTGGTTTGCGCGGGCCAAACATGTGCATCGTCACCGCCTGCGCGACTTCCAACAACGCAATCGGCGAAGCGTGGCGTATCATCAAATTCGGCGACGCCGACCTCTTCCTCGCCGGTGGCGCGGAAGCGGCCATCATCCCGATCGGACTGGGAGGATTCGGGGCGATGAAAGCGCTGAGCACGCGCAACGATGAACCGCAGCGGGCCTCACGACCATTCGACCGCGATCGCGATGGATTCGTCTTGGGCGAAGGCGCCGGGGTAATGGTGGTCGAGGAACTCGAACACGCCAGGGCGCGGGGAGCAAAAATTTGGTGCGAGCTGGCGGGCTACGGACTTTCCGGCGACGCCTATCACATGACTGCACCACCGCCCGACGGCGAAGGCGCAGCGCGGGCCATGAAGATGGCGCTCGACCACGCGGCCATCGCCCCGAGCGAGGTCGATTACGTCAATGCGCACGCCACTTCGACCGGGCTGGGCGACATTTGCGAAACGCGCGCGATCAAGAGCGTCTTCGGCGACCATGCGAAGAATGGCCTCGCCATCAGTTCGACTAAATCGATGACCGGCCATTTGTTAGGCGGCGCGGGCGCAGTCGAGCTGGCGATCTGCGCCATGGCCATCCGTGACGGCAAGATTCCGCCCACGATCAACCTTGAGAATCCCGATCCGGAATGCGATCTGGATTACACCGCGAACGTTGCGCGCGAGAAGAAAGTGCGTGTCGCACTCAACAACTCCTTCGGCTTCGGCGGCCACAACGCCACGCTCGTCGTGACCGAATTCAAAGAGTGAGGGTTGAATCACTCCCGCGTTTCGCTGACTGAAGCGTTTGCGGCCACAAGGTTGGCGGCGCTAACTCGATGACGTTCCCGGCCGGATCGCGAAAATACAGCGAACGCCCGCCGCTCGGCCATTGCACTTCGGCCTCAATCGCCACGCCGCGATCCATCAACCGGTTTCTCCACAATTCGATTTCGGAGTCTTCGATTACGAATGCAATGTGCCCCTCCCCGCTGGCGCCGTGCGGCGGCACGCCCGCATCGGGAACGCGCGTGCGCGCCGGATCAAAAACGAGCAGCACCGTGGCACCGCAGCGGAAGGCGACGCCGCGATCCTCCAGACTGGAGATCTTCTCAAGACCTAAGATGTCGCGATAGAACTTCTCCGCCGCAGCGAGGTCGCTCGCATAAATGGAGGCCTCGCTGAGTTGACCGAGCTTCATCCTGCGAGCATGCGGTCAAGCGCACGGCAAGACAAGGTTGCTGGTGGTACGGCGAAACACGATGTTGCTCCGGCAACATGCAGGAAATTGGAAAAATGCTGGTCGTTTTCGGCGCTGTGATGGCGCTGGTTGGGCTCGCGTTGTGGAGCGGATTCGGCGCAGGCTGGCTCGGCCGTTTGCCGGGCGACATCCGAATCGAGCGCGGACACTCGACCTTCTATTTCCCAATCGTGACGTGCATCGTTCTCAGCGTCCTTCTGAGTCTGCTCTTCTCACTCTTCCGTCGTTAGGCACGAATGGCAATTCGAGCGTGAATTCCAGCGACATCTCCCTAAACCCGGGCGGAATCGGGGAATGCGGTCGGTGCGGGGAACTTCCGGACCGATGTGAGTGCCAATGGCGTCATCAACAACTCGACCGGCATCGGGTTGGTGAGGTGGAAGTCCGGCACTAGGAGTCGTTAGGCGCGGCTCAAAATGACTTGACATTTTCGCAAAAAACCGTTGGAACCTTAGGGTCACAGCCTGTAGCACGCCACACGGACTGTCTGCGGAAACCTGCTTATGCAAATCAAGACTCTCCTCCGCAGCGGCTTCATGCTTTGCCTGTGGTCCTTGTTCCTGGCCGCGCCCCACGCCAGCGCCGCGCCCTCCATCTGGAACCGCCCGCTGAGCACCTTCGCTGAGGCGAAGCACGACGGATTCCCTTTCGGTTCCGCGACCGACGAACGGACAAAAACCGAAAGCGTTTTCGTTCTGGCGCAAGGCAGCGCAAGGGCTCCGGACGCGGCCAACCGTGGTGGATTCTCCCATGCACCTGTCGCCGTCGCACCGACGAACACCTTGTTTACATTTGAAACCACCGGCAGCCTCAACACCGCACGTTATTACCACACCGCGACCTTGCTGCCCAACGGCCAGGTGCTGGTGGCCGGCGGCTTTGACGGCAACGGCGGTCTCGCGAGCGCGGAACTCTTCAACCCGGCCACCGGCTCCTGGACTCCCACCGGCAACCTCAACACCCCACGTAATCTCCACACCGCGACCTTGCTGCCCAACGGCCAGGTGCTGGTCGCTGGCGGCAACGGCGATCTCGCGAGCGCGGAACTCTTCAACCCGGCGACCGGCTCCTGGACTCCCACCGGCAACCTCAACACCCCACGTTCTGGCCACACCGCGACCTTGCTGCCCAACGGCCAGGTGCTGGTGGCCGGCGGCTTCGGCAGCAGCGGCGACCTCTATCTCGCGAGCGCGGAACTCTTCAACCCGGCGACCGGCTCCTGGACTCCCACCGGCAACCTCAACACCGCACGTTATCGCCATACCGCGACCTTGCTGCCTAACGGCCTAGTGCTGGTCGCTGGCGGACTCGGCGGCGTCGTCGGCAACAGCCCTCTCGCGAGCGCGGAACTCTTCAACCCGGCCACCGGCTCCTGGACTCCCACCGGCAACCTCAACACCCCACGTGATCGCCATACCGCGACCTTGCTGCCCAACGGCCGGGTGCTGGTCGCTGGCGGCTCTAACAACGCCGGCGGCATCTATCTCGCGAGCGCGGAACTCTTCAACCCGGCCACCGGCTCCTGGACTCCCACCGGCAACCTCAACATCCCACGTAATCTCCACACCGCGACCTTGCTGACCAACGGCCAGGTGCTGGTCGCTGGCGGCTATAACTACTACGGCAGCGGCGCTCTCGCGAGCGCGGAACTCTTCGACCCGGCCACCGGCTCCTGGGCCACCGCCGGCAACCTCAACACCCCACGTGATTCCCACACCGCGACCTTGCTGACCAACGGCCAGGTGCTGGTCGCTGGCGGCTTTAACAATCGCAGCGGCGGCGCTCTCGCGAGCGCGGAACTCTTCGGTGGAGCGGTCACCTCGTCCACGGTCCTTGGCAACATCTCGACCCGGCTCAACGTGGGGACGGGCGACAACGTGCTCATCGGCGGTTTCATTGTCACCGGCACCCAGCCCAAAGAGGTGATCGTGCGCGCGATCGGCCCTTCCCTCGCTGTCAACGGTGTGCCACTGGCGGGCCGGCTCCTCAATCCGACCCTTGCGCTCAATGGCCCCAATGGACTGATCGCGTCCAATGACAACTGGCAGGACGATCCGGTGCAGGCGGCGGAGATCATCGCCACGGGCATCCCGCCGACCGACAACTTGGAATCGGCGATTGTCGCGACCTTGCCCGCGAGCCCCGCCGGCATCGGCTACACCGCCGTCATGAGCGGGGTCAACAACACCACCGGCATCGGGCTGGTCGAGGCCTATGACCTCGATCGCACGGTCGATTCCACGCTGGCCAACATCTCCACCCGCGGCCTTGTCCAGACGGGCGACAATGTCATGATCGGCGGCCTCATCGCGCTCGGGACCGGTTCCCAAAAAGTGCTCGTGCGCGCGATCGGCCCTTCCCTCGCCAACGTCGTGCCTCCGGTGGCGGACGTTCTGGCCGACCCGGTCTTGGAATTATACGACAGCAACGGGACGCTGCTCGCCATGAATGACAACTGGCAGGACGATCCGGTGCAGGCGGCGGAGATCATCGCCACCGGCATCCCGCCGACCAACGACAAGGAATCGGCGATTGTCGCGACCTTGCCGGCGAGCCTCACCGGCATCGGCTACACTGCGATCGTGCGGGGCGCCAATGAAACCACGGGTGTTGCGCTGGTGGAGTTTTACGCTCTTGCTCCGTGACACCGCGGCCACGGGATGGCTCGTTCGTTTGCCGGGCGACTCTCCTCTCACTTGTCCGTCGTTAGGCACATGACCCGGGCGACGGAGCAACGGAAGCGGCTCGAGCAGCATGTCGCGCGACTGCGCAACTGCCGGCGCTGTCCGCTCATGCATCCCCCACCCGTCTCCGGAGGCGCCGTAGTCAGCAAGGTGATCATAGTCGGACAGGCGCCTGGTGTGCGCGAACCGATCGCCGGGAAACCATTCGCCTGGACCGCGGGCAAAACGCTCTTTCGCTGGTTCGAAGACACCTGCGGTCTGACGGAAGAAATGGTGAGGGCGAAAATCTATTTCGCCGCGGTCTGCCGCTGTTTCCCCGGCAAAGCGCCCGGCGGAAGCGATCGCGTGCCCAATCCGCAGGAGATCGAAAATTGCTCCTCGTGGCTCGATCGCGAGATCGAAATCCTGGAGCCGCGCCTCGTCATTCCGGTCGGCCGGCTGGCCATCGTGCAATTCATCCCGCCCGCGAAACTCGACACGATGATCGGCCAAAGTTTTCGCGTGCGCCGCGCGGGCCGGCAGTTCGATCTTATCCCACTGCCGCATCCCTCCGGCGCGTCGCCCTGGCATCGGATTCCGCCGGGCCGCGACCTGCTTCGACAAGCTCTCGCGCTCATCGCGCGGCATCCAGCGTTGACCTGATCTCCCGGCTCGATCATGCTGCCGGGCAAGGGATCATCTTCGATGGAACCAGACCTTCGATCGGAAGAACAAACGCGCCTGCTCACCCGCATTCGCATCCTGCTCGCCATCGTCATTCTCGGACTCATCGCGAGCGGCATCAGCGCGCTCCCGTTGCTTACGGAATCCGCCGAGATCTCCCGGTTGCTGCACCGCACCGGCCAACTTCCCGCCGCTGCCGCCTGGATGAGAGAAATTCATCGCGGACTCGCGGCCACGTATTCGGCCTATCCTTTCATCGGTTACGGCACCGATTGGCTGGCATTCGGTCATTTCGTCATCGCAATCTTTTTCGTCGGGCCGCTGCTCGATCCACGCCGCAATATCTGGGTGATCAACGCCGGAATCATCGCCTGCCTGCTTGTTATTCCGACTGCACTCATTCTCGGTGACATTCGTCAGCTCCCACTCTGGTGGCGCCTGATCGATTGCGCGTTTGGCGCCGTCGGCGTCATCCCGCTCTGGCTGGCGCGGCGCTGGACGCTCCGTCTCCCGGATAGGATTGATCGTTAGGCACGAGACCCTTGGTGAGTAAGAGACTGAGTAATTATGACCAGACCAATCCGCGTCACCGTCTGGGGAGAGAACGTGCATGAGCGCGAGAACCCGATCGTGGCCCAGGTTTACCCCGACGGAATTCACAACTGTATTGCGGAAGGTCTGCGCGAAGACGCAGGACTGGACGTGCGCACCGCCACCCTGCAAGAAACGGAACACGGCCTGACGAAAAGAGTTCTCGAGAATACCGATGCACTTCTCTGGTAGGCCGCGCCGCGCACGGTGACGTAAGCGAGGCGGTCGTCGAGCGTGTCCTCAGCCGGGTCTGGGAAGGGATGGGATTCATTGCCTTGCATTCGTCGCATTACTCGAAAGTGTTCAAGCGCCTGATGGGCACGAGTTGCTCGCTTACCTGGCGCGAGGCCGGCGAGCGCGAGCGGCTCTGGGTCTGCAACCCCGGGCATCCGATCGCGCGCGGGATCGATCGCTGTTTTGAAATCGAGAAGAGCGAAATGTATGGGGAGCCGTTCGCCATCCCAGCGCCGGACGAAATCGTTTTTCTCTCCTTGTTTGAAGGTGGCGAAGTGTTCCGGAGCGGCTGCACCTGGAAACGCGGCAACGGCAAGGTCTTCTACTTCCGTCCTGGCCATGAGGCCTACCCGATCTATTTCCATCCTGTCGTTAGGCAAGTGCTGCGCAACGCCGTCCATTGGACCGTCCCGGAAGGTCAGCCATGGATCGATACCTGTCCGCACGTCCCGATCAATGAGGCGCGCGAAAAGCTGGTCGCGAAAGGCCCCCGGCTGCACAAGGAGGGCGACGAAGGTTTCCGTTAGGCGCCTTCATCCATATTTACCCGTCGCAGATCTGCACCGAAGCGGTGGTGGATGCGATAAAGCAGGAGAATGGCCAGGCTCCCAAGTCCTGCAACCAACCCATACCAAAGCCCAACCGCGCCGAGCGGCGTGTGGAAACCGAGCAGATAACAAAGCGGCATCATCACGATCCAAAAGGCCACCATGCTCATTACCATCGGCACACGTGTATCGCCGGCACCCCGCAAAACGCCTCCGGCGACGACCTGAAGTCCGTCGAAAACCTGGAAGATGCCAGCCACGGGAATAAGGCGTGCCGCCAGGATGATCACGCTCGCCTGCGTCGTGTAGAGGGCCGCGAGTTGAGTGGGAATGGTGATGAAGGCGAGCGCACTCAGGATCATGAATGCGGTGCCGCAGGCGAGCGCCGCGCCGGCGTGACGCCGGGCACCGTCGGGATCGTTCCGACCGATCGCATTTCCGACCAGCACCGCGGCCGCGGCGCCGATGCCGAGTGGCACCGTGAACGTAAAGGCGGCGAGATTAAGCGCCACCTGATGACCGGCGAGCTGTTCGATTCCCAGCCAGCCCATCAAGAGCCCGACAAGAGCAAAGGCGCTGTACTCGATTTGCAAATTGATGCCAACCGGTGCGCCGAGAGCCAGCATGCGCAGGATCGGAGTCAGCTCGAATGCGCTAAGCCGAAACAGACGAACGTGCGGTCGCAGACTGGGCCAACCCGCGCCGAGCATGGCCAGCACCATGAACCAGCGGCTCGAAGTCGTCGCCAAAGCAGCACCGCCGACTCCACCGCGAGGAAATCCCAGGTGACCAAAAACCAGCGCCCAGGCGAGCGTGGCATTCACCAGATTGGAGATGATGATCGTGAGCACGATCGGACGCATCCGGTGTTGCGCCTGCAGGGTTTGCCGCAGAACCAGAAAAGCGAGCAACGGGAAAATGCCGGGAATGCAAGTCCTGGCGTAGAGCGCGGCGAGCGGGATGACTTCGGCCGGCTGCCCGAGCCAATGCAGCACCGTCTCGACCGGCACTACGATAGCGCTAGCCAGGATCGTGAGTCCCACAGTAAGGACCAGTCCGCGCTGGAGTCCGCGACTCACCCCAATCTCGTCTCCCGCGCCGACGGCCTGGGCGATGATCGGGTCGAGCGCCATCACCACCCCCATCCCGAAAATGATCGCTCCGAAAAAATACAGATTGCCCAGAGCCACCGCCGCCAGCGCGACGCCCGAGAAATGGCCAACAACAATGATATCGACCACGCCCATCCCCATGATTCCGACCTGCACGAAAGCCACTGGAGCCGCGAGCCGGAGTGTCCGGCGCAGGTCGTCGCGACTGGGAATAAAGGGACGCAGATTCATTGGATACACGATCGGAAACCTTTGAATGCCGCCGCGCGGCCTTGCTTCGCGTCGGTCTTTTCTCGTTAGGCGACTGGACTAACGCCGCACAAGGTCGTCCCGGTAGACGGTCCCGCCTTTCATGACAAAGCCGACACGCCCAAGTAACGCAATGTCCTGGAGCGGATCACCCGGCACCGCGATCAGGTCGGCAAATTTTCCCGGCGCAACGCTTCCTACCCGGTCACTCCAACCAATGATTTCGGCATTCAAACTGGTCGCGGCCACAATCGAAGCCGCGGCCGATTCTCCGAGGCTGTGACGAACCACGAATTCCTTCCAATTCTCTCCGTGTTCGATGACCGCGGCGTCGGTGCCGAAACCAATCGGGAGTTTGGCCGCGAGGGCACGTTTAAAGCCAGCAAACATGAGCTCTCGCATCTTTCTGCTTCGCTCCCGTTCGGATTCCGGGATGTGATTCTTCGCACCGTCCTGCTCGATTGCGTCGATTACCGAAAGCGTCGGCACATAGTAGGTCTTGCCCTTCGAAGCTTTGATGAGCCTGATTGCTTCCTCGTCGAGGTCCGACCCGTGATCGACCGTCCGCACCCCGGCGCGAATCGCGGCTTTGATTCCGCTCGCGCCATGGGCGTGGGCCGCGACCTGGCCACCCCAACGGTTGGCCTCGTCCACCGCCGCTTTCATCTCGGCGTCCGAGTATTGCTGCCGGCCAGGCTCGATCCCTTTCGAGAGGACGGCCCCCGTCGCCATGATCTTGATGAAGTCCGCACCGTTTTTGAAGTTGGTCCGGACCGCTTTCGTGATCTCATCCGGTCCATCCGCGAGGTTTTTTACCAACGGGACATCGACATAAATGGAAAACTGCTTCGCATCGCCCGCGCCGCCGGTAGAGGAGACGTAATTTCCCGCCACGAGCAGTCGCGGTCCGGGCACCGCGCCCTCATTGATCGCATTGCGCAGATCGACATCGACAAATGGCCAGGTCGGTCCCATGTCGCGACAGGTGGTGAATCCGGCCAGCAACGTGACCCGCGCGTTGCGGGCGCCCCAGAGCGCATCATGGCCCGGCGTCGTTTTAACCAGCGCTTCCTCCCAGTGGATGTCCCTCTTGCCGGTCAGATGGGTGTGCAAGTCGATCAATCCAGGTAGCAATGTCGCGTCGCCCAAGTCTATTACCTTTGCCTCCGGTGGAATGCTGAGATTCGAGCCGACCTCGGCAATCTTTTCGCCTTCCACCCGCACCATCGCTGGTGCGACAGGCGGGCCGCCTCGCCCATCGAGCAAACGCCCCGCTTTAATGATGGTAACGGGCGCCGGTGGTGTTTCGGCACTCGCCGTTAGACACACGAAACCGCTGATCGACAGAAGGATCCCTGCGAATCGATTAAACATGAAACGCAGGGTAACTTTGAGACCAGTCGCAAACCAAGCCGTAACTTGCAGCTGGTCCTCGATGCGATCCCTCGACTTCGCCGGAGATAACGGCATTTTGCGTCTGCAAAAGCATGACTGACGAAACGAAAACTCCGATCCGCGATGAGATTCCCGAGGCCGACAAGTGGGATCTCTCGCACCTTTTCACGAGCGCCGACAAGTGGAGCGAGGACTTCGTCTGGATCCAGACGACCTTCCCCCGCCTAACGAACTGGAAGGGACGGGTCGGCGAATCGGCCGCGACGCTGGCGGAGTTGCTCGAATTTGAGAAAACGCTCGATCTGAAAATCGAGCGAGTTTATCACTTCGCCTCGCTCCAGTTGGCCGAGGACAGCGCGAACCCAAACTATCTCGCGCGGATGGGCCAGCTCCAGAACCTCCTCACGATTATTGGCGAAGCGACGTCGTTCATTGTGCCAGAAATCCAGACGATCGACGATGAAGGGTTCGCCCGTTTTCTCGAAGATCCGGCATTGAAGGAATGGCAAATCCACCTGCACAAGATCCGGCGAATGAAGCCGCATATCCTTTCCGAAAAGGAAGAGCGGCTCCTCGCGCTCGGCAGTTCAGCGCTCGCGGGCTACGACGACGCCTTCTCGCAACTGACCGATGTGGATATGAAATTCGGCGTCCTGCTCGACGACAAAGGCGAGGAACGGCCGCTTACGCAGAGTTCCTTCAGCGCGTTCCTGGTGAAACGCCATCACGCGCTGCGCAAACGGGCTTTCCACCAGTTCTATGACGAGTTCCGGGATCACCAGTTCACGCTCGCCGCCACCCTCGCCTACTCGGTCAAGGCGGACGTCTTTCGCGCGCGGGCCCGCAATTACCCCTCGGCACTGGAGGCGTCGCTCTTCAAGGACGACATCCCGGTCGCGGTCTATGACGGATTGATCGCGGCGGTGCAGGCGAATTTTCGACCGCTCCATCGCTATTACGAGTTGCGCCGGCGCGTGTTGACGCTCGACGAACTGCACGCCTACGACACCTATGTGCCGCTGGTGGTGGAGATCGAGACGGATGTTTCTTTCGATGAGGCGATCGAGAAAGTGCTCGCCTCCCTTTCGCCACTGGGCAGCGAATACGTCAACTCGTTAGGGGAAGGTCTGCGCGGTCGCTGGTGCGACCGTTATGAATCGAAGGGGAAACGAAGCGGCGCCTTCTCCAGCGGGAGCTACGGCGCGCCGCCCTACATCCTGATGAATTACAAGCGCGACGTTTTTTCCGATGTCTACACACTCGCGCACGAGGCGGGTCATTCGATGCATACTTGGTTCGCGCAACGCCACCAGCTCTATCAGGACGCCGATTATCCGATCTTCCTCGCGGAGGTGGCGTCGACTTTCAACGAAGAGCTGCTCACCCATCATCTCCTCGAGCAGACGAACGATCCGAAGATGCGCGCCTACATCATCAATCGCCAGATCGACGACATTCGCGGCACACTTTTTCGCCAGACGATGTTTGCCGAGTTCGAGAAAATCATTCACGCGATCGAGGAACGGGGCGATGCGCTCACCCTGGATGTCTTCAAAAGCGAATATCGCAAGTTGCTCGGGGCCTATTTCGGGCCGGGCGTGGTACTCGACCCGGAGCTCGACCTGGAATGCCTGCGGATCCCGCATTTCTACAGCGCGTTTTATGTCTACAAATATGCGACCGGCGTTTCGGCGGCGATCGCGCTGGCGGAGCGTGTCCTGACCGGCGTGCCGGGCGCGGTCGAGTCTTACCTCGGGTTCCTCAAATCCGGGGATTCGAAATTTCCGCTCGAGACCTTGCGCGCGGCCGGCGTCGAGATGATCTCGCCCGCGCCGATTGAGAGCACGCTGCGCCTTTTCGATCGGCGATTGAACGAACTCGAAGCGCTGCTCTAGGCGCCACGTTTCGTGCCGCATGGCAAGCGAGGGACGGAGATGGGCGCGCGATTTGCTTTTCAAAAACCAATGAGGCTCGAATGGCAATTGCGCACCGCTTGCGGTTACGCGGAACTCGGGATGGAACGCGAATCCATCGCCGAGCTCAACGCCATTCCCAAAGCCCTGCAGGGTCGGCCCGAAGTCGTGCAACTGCGCTTGCATCACCTGATGATGCGTAAGGCGTGGAAGCGCGCCCTCACCCTTAGCCGCAAGCTCTGTCGCGTCGCGCCGGACTGCGGGGCCGGATTTCTCCATGCCGGATTTTGTTTGAACCAACTCGGGCGGACGGAGGAAGCGCGCGCCATGCTCTTGAAAGGCCCGCCGGCTCTGCGACGGGAGCCGATCTACTATTACAATCTCGGTTGCTACGAGGCGTTGCTGGGCGAGGCCCGGGATGCGCGGCGCCATTTGGAGATCAGCTTCCAGATGGACGCAACTTTCCGCGAGATTGCGAGAAAAGATCCCGATCTCAGGTCGCTCCAGGCAGAATGGTGAGGCAGCGTTTCCGTCCGGCGCATCTGTCGGTAGGCAGGAGGTCCCGCCGCCGGAGCCAGGCTGCGCATCGCCAGAATCCCATTGCCGAGTGGTCGATTCTCGTGAAAACATCTCGCACCGCCATCGCCACGAAATTCTTCGCTTCACATGCCTAACGATACCGCAACTGTCACCGCCTACTCCCGCACCAATCCGTTTCCAGCTGAGGTGCTGGTCAATCGCCGGTTGAACAACCCCGATTCAGAAAAAGAAATTCGGCACTTCGAACTTTCCCTGGAGGGGTCTGGTCTGAGCTACGAAGTGGGCGAGTCGATCGCGGTTTATCCGACGAATTGGCCCGATCTGGTCGAAGAAATCCTCCTCGCTCTTCGCGCGACGGGCGACGAAATCATAACCAACAACAAGGGAACACCTGCCACCTTTCGCGAAGCGCTTTTCTGCGATTACAACATCACCCAGCCGACTCCGAGATTTTTGCGCGCCATCGCCGAGCGGGCGTCCGCCGCGCCGCTCCTCAACGAGCTGCTCGATCCGGAACGCAAACAGGAACTCGACACCTATCTCTGGGGCGTGGGGATCGTCGATTTCCTGGTCGAGCATCCCTCGGTCAGATTCGAGCCTGACGAGTTCGTTGGTCTGCTCGCCAAATTGCAGCCGCGGCTCTATTCCGCTGCCTCCAGCCTGAAGGCGTTCCCGGAGGCTGTGCACTTCATCATCGACGTCATCACATATGAAAGTCACGGCCGGTTGAGAAAAGGCGTTTGCTCGACATTCCTCGCCGAGCGCTGCTCGAACTCGCCGGCGCCGGTCTTTCCGAGCAAATCGAAATTTCATCTTCCGGAGGATGGCAACATCCCGATCATTATGGTCGGGCCCGGTACCGGGGTCGCGCCGTTCCGCGCCTTCCTTCAGGAACGCGCCGCGATCGGTGCGCGCGGCGAGACGTGGCTCTTCTTTGGCGCCCAACATGAGCAGGGCGATTTTTACTATCGGGAAGATTTCGAGAAATTCATGGAAGAGGGCTGGTTGACGCGAATCGACACGGCTTTTTCACGCGATCAGGCGCACAAGATTTATGTGCAGCACCGGATGATGGAGGCGGCGGAGGAACTCTGGAAATGGCTCGCGCAAGGCGCCTACTTTTACGTTTGCGGCGACGCCAAACGGATGGCGAAGGATGTCGACGCCGCTCTTCGAAAAATCGTGCAGCAGCAGGGCGGGCTAAACGTCGAGCAAGCGAGCGACTATGTCGAAAAGCTGAAGAGCGACAAGCGCTACCGGCGAGACGTGTACTAGCGGCGGCTCGCCGCTTAGAAGACGACCGGCCGCCCTTCCGTCATCAGCAGCACCTTGTCGTCGACCCCGTTGGCGCGCGCGCTTGAGAGCAAACGCTGCGGCGGCTCGTCGAGCGGCTCGAAGCCGAGGCGGAAGGTTCCATAATGCATCGGCACCAGTTTCCGCCCGCCCAGCTCGAGAAAGGCGCGCACCGCTTCCTCCGGATTCATGTGCACTTCGCGTTTGCTTGGAGCGTCGTAGGCCCCAATCGGAAGAAGCGCGATCTCGATCGGAAAGCGCTTCCCGATTTCCTCAAAGCCCGAGAAATAGGCGCTATCGCCGCAGTGAAAAATCGAGCGACCGGCGCCCGCGATGACAAATCCGCCGAAGCCGCGATGCTGGTCGTGCAACATGCGCGCGCCCCAATGATGGCACGGCGTAAGCGAGATCTTGAGCGGGCCGAGCTGCACCTCCTGCCATTCGTCGAGCTCGTGCACGATGTTAAAGCCCAGATCGTGCACAAGATTTCCAACTCCGATCGGCACCACGATCGGCTGATCGGCCGCGACCCGGCGTAGCGTCCGGCGGTCAAGATGATCGAAGTGAGCGTGGGTCACGAGCACGATATCGATCGAAGGCAGGTTATCGATGTGCAGCCCGGGGCGCTTGAGCCGCTTGATCACGCTCAGCCACATCGACCAATTGGGATCGATCAGCACATTCATGCCGCCGAGCTGGATCAGGAATGAGGCGTGGCCAATCCAGGTGATGCAAATCTCTCCCGCTTTCACTCTGGGAAAAAGCGGATTGGCACGCAGGCCGGAACGCTTGGTGAAAAGCGACGGAATAAGGACTTCAGTGAGGAAGTTGCGCTTATGCCAATCGAGCCCGGGCTTCAGCCCAACGCGGCGCGCGGATTGTTTCTCCGCCCCGTTCTTCGCGTCTGCTCGGACGACGTTGCTTCGCTTCCTGCGCGAAAAAGGTGTCGGCACAGTTGGCCAACCATATTAACTAACACGGGTGAAGCAATCGTTTTGCGCGGCGGTGAGGCGGCGGGAGAAGTCTACCTGGTAAAGAAAGGAGTTCCCCGAGACCCGATGAATCCCCCGCGGCAACCTTTGCTCGGCGCGGCCCTGGCGGCGGCTGGCGGCATCCTCCTCGCAGAATTCCTCCCGGCGCCGATTGGGCCGGTCTGCTGCGCGATCATCCTTGTTGCTGTCGTGGCTTTTATCCGACCAACAGCATGGCTCACCCTGCCTCTCATCACCGCGACGTTCTTCGCCTTGCATCTGGTGCAGATGACCGACGCGCCGGGGAAAGCACTCAGCGCCCGGCTGGGCAACCGGTTGCGAGTCGTGACCGTGACCGGCGCCGTTGCAAGCGAACTGAAGGTTTCGCCTAACGATTACGCAACCTTTCTTCTTCGTCTCGGAACAATCGAACTCGACGGACAGCGCGAACCCTGCGCAGCCACGGTCCGGGTTCGGTGGAAAGGTAATCCGCAATTTGGCGACGAAATAAGACTGCGCGGCCTCATCGAACCGATTCCGCCGCCGCGAAACCCGGGCGTTTTCGACCTTCACAGTTATCTTGCGCGACGCGATGTTTACCAGAGCCTTTTCGCTCGCTATCTGAGCGACGGGACAATTCTACAAACTGGCGGCGGCAACTTCGCGGCGCGCGCGGCGGCGCGAGCGCGAAAGTGGATGCAGACGACGCTGGCGCGCGGACTGGAGAATTCGCCCAATGTGGTCGCGCTGATCAGCGGCATGGCACTCGGAATCCGGCACGATTCGCCTAACGACATCGAGCAACCGTTTCAACAAACCGGCACGCTGCACCTGTTCGCGGTCGCCGGGTTGCACGTCGGCATCATTGCGCAACTGCTCTGGATCGTAACTTCACTCCTGCGCTTCCCGCGCGCGGTCGCGGCGGCGGTGATCATTCCCTGCCTCTTTTTTTATTCGGCCATCACGGGTTTCCACGTCTCCAGTCTGCGTGCCGCGACGATGGCCGCCTTTTTGTTAGGCGGGATCTTTTTCGATCGACCGGTCCTCGCACTGAACAGCCTGGCCGGGGCCGCACTCGTCATTCTCGCGGTTGACAGCAACCAGCTTTTTACATCCGGGTTTCAACTCTCGTTCGCAGTGGTTGGCGCCATTCTCGTTTGGCGCGCGGGGATTCTTCGCGTCCTGTTGCGGCCAGGTGCATCCGATCCCTTTCTTCCACGCAGTCTCGTCAGTCGGAGCCGGCGCGTCTTCGAACGCAGCTATGGGTGGCTGGCGAGCGGAATCGCGCTTTCGGCGGCGGCATGGATCGGTTCGCTTCTACTCATCATCTGGTATTTTTATCTGATTACGCCGATCTCGCTGCTCGCGAATCTGACCATTGTGCCAATCGCGTTTTGCGTGCTGGCCGTCGGCTTGATGTCGCTCCTGGCAGCGCCGCTTTCTCCGGCGCTCTCGCTCGTTTTCAACAACGCCAACTGGAGCCTGGCGAAAGTCATCTTTGGCTTCGTGCAGGTATTCGCCCAACTACCGACCGGTCACATCTACGTGGAACGGCCACACTGGCCGACAGGCGCCCAGGCGGAAATTACGGTGCTTGATGCCGGAGCCGGCGCGGCCGTGCACTTGCGCGATGGAAGCGCGGACTGGATGCTCGACGCGGGTAGCGCGCGCGACTACGAACGCTTCCTGCGCGACTATCTGCATTCGCGCGGGATTGATCGGCTCGACGGTCTCGTGCTCAGTCATGGCGATTCGTCGCATATCGGCGGCGCGAGCGGGGTGCTCGATGAGTTCCGGCCCTGTCGGATTATCGACAATGGCGCCCCGGACCGATCGAGCGTGCACCACTCGTTAGTCGTTAGGCTGCCACAGCGGGAAATTGCGGCGCGTGGTGATTCCTTTGCTCTTTCGCCTCTGGTGATGGCACACATTCTCCACCCGGTGGCCGGGGTGCGAACCAGGGTGGCCGACGATCAGGCGTTGGTTGTGCAGTTGGTGATCGAAGGAAAGTATCGCGTCCTCCTCATTTCCGACAGCGGACCAGCCACCGAGCGAGCCCTGCTCTCCCGGCCTGTTGAACTCAAAAGCGACGTGCTGATCAAAGGCCAGTATTGCCACGGTCCATCCGGCTCACCGGATTTTCTCGATGCCGTGGACCCGCAGTTAATCATCGCGACTTCCGTAGATTTCCCCACTCGTGAACGAATCCCCGACGACTGGGCCGAAATGTTGCGGGCGCGCGGCATCCGCCTTTTTCGACAGGATGAAAGCGGCGCCGTCCGCCTGGAATTCTTCCGCAATCATTGGCAGGCGACCGGTTTCCTGAATCACGAAACCTTGCGCAGCTCGAGTCGGTAAATGGGCGCACCTTCTCTGACAAAATGACGCTCGAAAGTCGTGACCGGGAGCGATTCGTCCGGCGGCGGCCTTTCTTCCCCGAAGGCCGCGGGCGAAATCAGATCGCGAATTGTTTTGAAATAGGACTCCTGGTCCGTCGCGATGCGGAAACGCCCGTCCTGCCCGAGTACGCGATGGACCGACTCGAGAAAGGCCGGTTGCACGATGCGCCGGCGCTTGTGTTTTTTCTTCGGCCAGGGATCGGGGAAAAGCAGATGCACAACTTCGGCCGAGCCGGGCGGTAGCAGGTATTCCACCGCGTAGGTACTTTCGATGCGCAAAAACCGCAGGTTGCGAACCGCCAGGCGAGCCGCCCTTTTGCAACCCCGCTGCACGCGACCGCCGAGCTTTTCGATTCCGAGATAATTCCGTTCCGGAAAAGTCGCTGCCAATTGCGCAAGGAAACCGCCGTCGCCGCAACCGAGGTCGACCTCGAGGGGCGCGACCCGACCGAAGACCACGGCGAGATTGAGCGGCGCGAAATAATTCTCCGGGAACAATTCGAACTCGGAAGCGGTCGGCGTATCCTCGCGCTTTGCATCCGTCTCTGGGCCGGCGGACGGAACTTGTTGGAATATTTGATCGCTCACCTCAGTCTCACCGGAAACCATGCATAAACTTCTTCTCATGCTCGCCTTTTGCGGCCTCGTTGTCACGGCCCACGCGGAAATGAAAACGGCGGTCTTCGCCGGCGGCTGTTTTTGGTGCATGCAGCCGCCGTTCGATCAGGCCAAAGGCGTCTCAAAAACAATCGTCGGTTATACCGGCGGAAGCAAAGAGACGGCCAACTATAACCTCGTGTCAGCTCACAAAACGCAGCACCGCGAAGCGATCGAAGTGACCTACGATCCGGCACAGATTTCCTACGATCAATTGCTCGACATTTTCTGGCATAACATCAATCCGACCCAGGCCGACGGACAGTTCCACGATATCGGCCTTTCTTACCAGGCGGCCATTTACTATGGCAACGAAGAGGAGAAAAGGCTCACCGAGGTTTCCAAGGAAAAGCTGGCCACATCCGGCCGATTCAATAAGCCAATCGTGACGGAAATTCTGCCGAGGATGCCGTTCTATCCGGCCGAAGAATATCACCAAAAATATTACCTGAAGAATCCGGAGGCGTTCGAGGCCTATCATATCGGATCCGGTCGCGTCAGTTACCTTGAAAAGGTCTGGGGGGAAAAATAAGCGAGCCTGAGGCGCGTCACCTGAGCGATGTCGCCTAATTTTCGCTCTTTTTCTCGGAAAGGATGTGACCGCTCATCGCATCCACCGAGACGTGCATCGCGTGCTGCGCCTTCGGTTCTGCGACGTCAACCAACCAAACCATTTTGCCCTGCACGGTTTCCAGGTTCGCCGCCGTGACCCGCGCCCCGGCATGATTTCGGAGAGCTATATGCTCTGCTTCGTTCTTGGTGATTTTCGCGACGCCCTTCGAATCCTCCGGACTGGCCTGGAGCAGCGAAAAGCTGACGACAATTGACGAAGCCAGGAGAATGAAAAGCTTCATTTTGAAATGAAGCGGCTTCCTGCGCCGTAACGCAAGCAAAAGCGTGCCGATCTTTCGCGTGCCTGAGGGGAAATCGAATTCTTCAATCACGAAACTTTAATTGGAAGGGCAGCCTTGGTACAGTCGGTGCTTTAAAGAAGCATGCGAGCTGGGAAGTCACTACTGCAATACAAAAAGTCACCGTAACGTTCCCGAGCCTTCGCAGCGCGACCAGCAATGGTCGCGCAAATTTTTTGCCCTTTGAAGGACGCTGCCGGATTGACGCAGCCAGCCGTTCTAGAACTTGTAGAGGTCAGTTTTGTGCGGCTCCACAAACTCTGCCTGGCTGACGGTCAAGCGCTCGTTCAGGGCCTTGGACAACCCATCGGCCAGGACGCTGGCGATGAGCTTCGGTTCACGCGTGTAGACCGGAATGGGGAACGACCCGGCGTTGCGATCGTAGCCGTAGATGGTGCCCTCCGTTTCCCAAACGCAGTAGGCGTGACCGGCCGGATGATCCTTATAGCGAACGAGGAGAATCCTGGCCCAAAAATTCGGCTCCAGGCTGTGCTGGGTTTGGACAACGGCGAGGTAGTTGCACGCGGAAATGACACAGCCATTGAGCACGACGAGGTCATTTTCGCCCGGCGTGAGGACCACTTTCTGCGGCTGGCAGGCACCGAAAACGAGAGACGCGACCAGGACGAGGCGACCGGGCAAGCCGGAAAAACGACGAGGACAAGACGGAGCGCGCATTGTATGAGATCTATGGTTGTTATAGCACTGCTGCCCCCGGGTTGGGAAGCGATTTCCGAGTTCACACCGGTCGCGACCTCAGTTTACGCCAAACTTGACTCGCCGCCACCAAGCCGCCGAAAGTCGCCGCGGGGTCGGACACGCGCTCGAGGCCTCAAGTAGCCGGTGGGCGTTCTGTCGGTGACATTACAGAATAGTTACATTCTCCAGGCACTAGGCGAGAAAAACTTGTGCGATTGATCGCGGTAAGGCACAGTTTTTGCGATTATTCTGCGATTAGTAGGTAGTCGTCGCGTGCGATTCGGATGTCCTCTCACATCCCAGTCTCGAATCGCAGAGGCTCAACTCCGAGGATTCCAACTTCAGCGAACCACTTTATGAAAACAGACGTACTCATTATCGGCGGCGGTCCCGGCGGTGCGGCCGCGGCGATGTTTCTACTCCGCGAGGGAATCACTCCTGTCATCCTCGAACAGGAGGAGTTCCCGCGCTTTCACATCGGCGAATCTCTCACCGGGGAGGCAGCGCAAGTGCTCCGGCGACTGGGGCTGGGAGAGAAAATGAATGCGATGGAAAACCCCATCAAACACGGCGTGCGCGTCTACGGGACGAATGCGGTCACGACGTGGTATGTGAAGGTTTCCTCACGCGATGCGGATTGGAACCTTCACGACAGTACGACGTGGCAGGTGCGCCGGAGCGAGTTTGACCGGATGATGTTGCAGGAAGCGGTCGATCGTGGGGCGAAGATTCTTCGCGGTACGGCGATCAAGGCTCTGCAGGAGGACGGGGCGCTTACCGGCATCAGGATTCGCCATCCGAATGGCCGAGAGGAGAACATCGCCACCCGGGTAGTGCTGGATTGCTCCGGTCAGGCGACCTTTCTCGCCAACCAGAAGGTTACTGGCCCGAAGTATCTGGGAAGCTATGACAAGCAGGTCGCTTTTTTCACCCATATCCGCGGCGCGATACGCGGCAATGGAACTTCGGGGGAGCAGGCCAAAGACAATACGCTCATCCTTTACGACAAGAAGTTTCACTGGGCGTGGTTTATCCCGATCGACAAGGAAGTGGTGAGCCTTGGAATGGTCACCCCGCGGGCCAAGTTCGTCGAGAAGAAGCAGACGCCGGAGGAGTATTTCCGGAGCGAGATCTACAGCATCAATCCCGAGATCGGGCGACGCGTTCCGAAGCTCGACATGGCCGAGAAGGTGCACGTGATTCCAAACTACTCCTATCAGGTGCGCGGGTACTGCGGAAAAGGTTTTATCTGCATTGGCGACTCGCACCGTTTTATCGATCCGATCTTTTCCTTCGGCGTCACGGTAACGATGCGGGAGGCGGAGTTCGCCGCGCCCATCGTGCGCCAATACCTCGAGGGGAAACTGGACGGAAAAGCGAATCCATTCGAAGAGCACCAGATGGCCTGCGAGCAAGGGATCGATAATCTGGAAGACATGATCGATCTCTTCTGGGAGCAGCCGTTCGCTTTCGCGACCTTCGTCCACTCCCGCTATGTCGAGCAGATGACCGACGCGTTCGCAGGGCGGATCTACGGTTTCGAACATCAGCCTTCGACATCGATCAAGTCGTTCCGCAAGCTGCTCAAGCGGACTCGTGAATACGATGCCGATGACTATTCCATCCCGATTGGCTCGCGCTATCATCCGGAGCGTGCTCCGCTTTGGGCACCAGATTCACCCGTCCCCGGAACCGAAGATTGGGTCGCGCGCGGTCAGGGACAGGAGTTGGTTGCTCCATAAAACGTTGGGGACGGTCGAGGAAACGGAACGCTGACACTCGGGGGCGTCGGCCCATCTCCTTGACATTCCCCGCTCTTGGCGGGTACTTCGCACCTGCCCTTGAAGCCATTACTTGTTCTTCGCGAAGTGTTCGTTAGGCTGTCTTTCCTGGCAGCCATTGTTTTCCTTGGCAGCGGTTGCGGCCGAAGCGACGACGCGCAGATCACCGTCTATCGCATTCCGAAAGAAACGCAGCCGGAGTCCGTCCCGCAGCAGGCGGCGATGCCGGCCAACGCTCCGCCGGCCAAAGTCCATTGGACCGCGCCGTCGGGCTGGGAAGAACAACCAGCCTCCGGTTTTCGCAAAGGAAGTTTCCTCGTACGTAACGCGGATGGGAAGACAGCGGATGTGTCGGTGATTTCCTTCCCGGAAGCCGCCGGCGGTTTGCTGGCGAATGTCAATCGATGGCGCAACCAGCTTAAGTTGGCACCGCTCTCGGATGCCACCCAGGCGGGCTCGCCCATGTCGGTCGCTGGCCGCGATATGTTTTTTGTCGACCTTGTGAGCGAGCAGTCAATCAACCCGGACGGTTCGAAGTCGCGAATCCTTGGCGGAATTTTCCCGATCAACGGACAGACATGGTTTTTCAAAATGATGGGGCCGGACCAACTCGTCGAATCGCAGCGGGACGCCTTCAAGCAATTCCTGGAAAGCGTGCGTCTGACCGAAAGCTCAGCCGCGGCCGAATCGGCGCCGGTTTCGGCCCCGATGAGCGCGAATGCCGGCGGCAACACTACAAATGCCCCGACACCGCCCGCGATCGAACCCTCGCAAGGTGCGCCGCTGCAATACACCCTGCCACCGGGCTGGCAGGAAAAGCCGCTTTCGCCGATGCGGCTCGCTAGCTTCAACGCCGCCGCGCCTAACGGAAAGGAGACGGATGTTTCGGTTGTCTCGCTGCCGGGAATTGCCGGAGGCGATCTCGCGAACGTGAACCGCTGGCGCGGTCAGGTGAATCTTGGTCCGATCGATGAAGACACGCTTGCGAAGACGGCCGAGCATGTGAAATCGAACGGGCACGACTATCTGGTGGTCGACCTGGTGAGCGATGCCCCGATGGGTGACAAGCAGGAAAAACAACGCATCCTGGCCGCCATCCTGGATGAAAACGGTCGCTCCTGGTTTGTCAAGATGGCGGGCGAAGATGCTGCCGTGGAATCGCAGAAGAGCGCTTTCACCAATTTCCTGCAGAGCCTGAAAATTCCCTAACGAATGTCCGAAACTATCGTTCGTCCGTTTCCGCTCAAGTCAGGTCTCCGGGTTCTTTCCTCGCTGCGGTTGACTGTGGTCTGTCTCGGGCTGGGAATGGTGCTCGTATTCCTCGGTACGCTGGCACAGGTGCACCTCGGGATCCACGCGGTGCAGGCACGTTATTTCCAGAGCCTGCTCGTCTTTTGGTCGCCGCCGGGAGCGAGCTGGAAGGTTCCGATTCTGCCCGGTGGTTATCTGCTGGGATCGGTCCTCCTGATAAACCTGTTGGCCGCGCATGCCACGCGTTTCCAACTTTCGAAGAAGAAAATTGGTATCATCCTCCTGCATCTCGGCGTCATTCTGCTTTTGATCGGGCAGTTGCTGACCGGCCTCTTCGCACGCGAGACGCAGATGCGGATCGACGAAGGTCAGACACTCGGCTACTCGGAGGCGCCGCGGGAGGTAGAATTGGCCGTGATCGATTCGACCGATCCAAAGTTCGATCAGGTCGTCGCCATCCCGGAAGAGGTGCTGGCTCACGAAGGCACGATCCAAAATCCGACTCTGCCTTTCACGCTCAAGATTCAGCAGTTTATGCCGAACTCGCGGCTCGTGATGCGCGCGCAGGCCCCGCAGGCGCCGCCCTCGCCTGCGACGATGGGGTTCGGAAAAAACGTCGTGGCGACGAAGGAGCCGCGCACGGTGAAGGACGACGAGCGCGACCTGAGCGCGGCTTTCGTCGAGATCGACGGCGTGCAGGGTTTGTTAGGCACATGGCTTGTTTCGAACGCGATTCCCAACTGGCAGACGTTCACCCTCGACGGCCACACCTACTTGCTCGTGATGCGGCAGCGGCGTTTCTACAAACAATTCGCGCTCACGCTTCTCCACTTCGCGCATGATCGTTATGCCGGTACCGACATTCCAAAAAACTTTTCTAGCCGCGTGCGCCTAGTCGATTTCCAGCGCAATGAAAATCGCGAGATCCTGATCTCGATGAACGATCCCCTGCGCTACCGCGGCTTCACCTTTTATCAGTCGGGTTTCGACAACAATGACAAGACCAGCATTTTGCAGGTGGTGAAGAATCCCGCGATGTTGCTGCCCTACATTGCGTGTGGTCTCGTCGCGCTCGGCCTCCTCACGCAATTTTCGATGCATCTCTTTGGGTTTGTAACAAAGAGGAGCCGGTGAAGAAAAACCGTTCATTGGTGATTTGGCTGATTGTGGCCGGGGCCCTCCTCTATGCCATCGCGCCACTCTTTCAGCACGATACCTGGGGCGGTTTCGAGATGCAGAAATTTGGCCGCCTCCCGGTCCTGTTGAATGGACGGATCAAGCCGCTCGACACCATCGCGCGCAATTCGCTCCTCATCATTCAGGGCAAGCAAACGCTCCAAACCGATCATGACACGCTCAGCGCAATGGATTGGCTGGCCGAGGTGCTGATGAAGCAGGACCAAGCTGATCAGCGAAAGATTTTCGTGATTCGAAATCCGGAAACGCTCACCGCGCTCAGCTTGAACCCGCGGGCGGGCAAATATTTTTCCTTCCGCCAATTCGTCCCGCACCTGCAGGAGGTCGAGCAGCAGGCCGCGCTGGCCGAAAAGGTGGACGCGCAACTGCGCTCACCATTTCAGCGCGACATCATCAAGTTGTTTGAGCGCCTGACGCTTTATCACCGGCTCGAAAACACTCTCGAGGTCGCCGGCACGATCGATTTCAAAAATCAGATCGACGAACTGGTGAAAAACATCCATCCGTCGCCGGTACCGATGAATACCGGCATCACGGCGGAAGCGTTGCAAAATCTCGGCTTCCTCGCCGAGACCGGATATTTTTTCCCGATCCCGCCCCTTCCGCCTAACGACGATCCGTTGCGGTGGCGGAAGATGGGGGAAAGCCTTATCAGCTTCCTGACCGATGGGAAATTGCACCCGGCGGTAAACGCCTGGGCGGCGATGGCGACGGCCTTCCGGGCGAACGATCCGGCAGCCTTCAACAAAACGCTCGACAAGTATTCTGCGGAGTTGCAGTACGACCTGCCGCGGCGCGTTTGGAAGGCGAAGGTCGAGTCGGTCTTCAACCAACTCCAGCCCTTCTACAGCGCGATGGTGATTTATGTTCTGATCTTCATCCTCGCAGCGGCATCGTGGCTCGTTTGGCCGCAGACGTTGGGGCGTTACGCTTTCGCGCTCCTCATCGTGACCTTCTTCATCCATTCCGCCGGTTTGATCACGCGGATGTATCTGGAAGGCCGACCGCCGGTGACGAATCTCTATTCTTCGGCCGTCTTTATCGGCTGGGGCGCAGTCTTGCTTGGGATTTTCCTCGAGCGCTTTTTCCGCAATGGCATCGGAAGCGCGACCGCGGCCATGATCGGCTTCATCACCCTGCTGATTGCGCATCATCTCTCGATGGACGGCGATACGATGGAAATGATGCGGGCTGTCCTCGACACCAATGGCTGGCTCGCTACTCATGTTGTCTGCGTCACGCTCGGTTACGCCTCGACGTTCCTGGCCGGATTCCTCGCCCTCACCTATATCGTGAGAGGCGCCTTCACGCCTTCGCTCGATCGCGGCACGGCGCAGTCGCTTTCGCGCATGGTTTACGGAATCGTCTGTTTCGCGACGCTGTTTAGTTTCGTCGGCACGATCCTCGGCGGGATTTGGGCCGATCAATCCTGGGGCCGCTTTTGGGGTTGGGATCCGAAGGAAAATGGTGCGCTTCTCATTGTCCTCTGGAATGCGATCATCCTGCACGCCCGTTGGGGCGGACTCGTCAAACAGCGCGGCCTGATGGTGATGGCCGTCTTCGGCAACATCGTCACAAGCTGGTCATGGTTTGGCGTGAATATGCTCGGGATTGGGCTCCATTCCTACGGATTCATGGATAGCGCTTTCCCCTGGCTGATTGCCTTCGGCGCGAGTCAGCTCGCCTTCATGATGATCGGCCTTCTCCCGCCGCCCTTGTGGCGAAGTCAGCTCGAAGCGGTCAAACGGGTGCCGGCTCCGGAAATGGTCGACGCGCCCGCATGATCTGAGGCTCCTCCCGATCCCGCGCCTGAAGGCGTCTGACCGCCTCCAAGCGCCGTGGGATCTGAGGATCTAGGGTTTAAGCCATCGGTACCTGACACCGAAGTGTCTCTACCTTTTCCATGCGCAAAATTTCTCCGGCGTTGCAAAAATAATTCGGAACTCGGGAAAAAGTCAGGGCTGGAGCGCGGCTGCGATTTCCTCGCGCAGACTACCAGGTCGGTCCAAGGTTCAATAGATCGACGCCGGCTCCGGGCTCGCGAGGATTCTCTGAAAGCGTGTATCCTTCCGCAGCGGGTCCCATTGCCAGCGCAGACGCAGATCCCAAAGCGTGAGGCATGCTTCGTTGAGTGGCGAAACGCAACCCGGCTGCTGAAGAAGCGATTCGACCATCGAGAGCGCCTGATCCCTGTCGCCGATTCGGGCATGAATCAACGCGAGGTTGCAGAGCCAGTGGTGACCATCGATGGCGTCCTCGGATACCGGCACGAGTTGCGTCGCGCGTTCTCCCTCCCGAATGGCATCCGTCTTCCTGCCCATATAAGCGTAGAGCAAACCGAGCCGGGCATGGCGCATGGCATCGTTCGGGTGAGCGAGCGTCTCAGCTTCCATCGAAGGACGCGCGGCTTCGAATAATTCCTGCGCCCGCGGGTTCTCGCCTTGAGCCAGCAAGGTGCAGCCTTTCAAATAACTTTTCGGAACCGGCGCGCTCAGAACGGACGGCAAGGTCTCCAACGGAAAGCCGTCAATCGCCGTCTGGGCCGCCACGAAATCCCGCGCAAGCATCGCCGCATCCCAGCGCCCCCAAGTAAGGTCGCCTTCTGCATCCGGGAAGGACTTGATCGCAGCCAACACCGTTTGAAGCGGCGTGAGGTTTCCATATTCCCAGTAATCAACCAAAGCGCGCTCGACCTTCAACGGCGGGACTGTCGGCGTCATGGCCACGGCGCGATCCGCCTGTTGCGCCGCGGTTGGCCAATCTCGAAGCAGGCAAGCGGTCGCGTACAACTCCTCCACATATTTGCGGTCAAGCGGATCGAGACTGAGCACATGCTCCAGATCAGCACGGGCTTCGCGCCATCGCCCCTGCCGACGACGAATGAAAGCGATCGTGCTTTCAGGCTCGGTATCGTTAGGCAAGAGACGTCGCGCAACCTCCAGCTCTGGCACGGCACGATCGAAGTCGCGCTCAATGCGATAGTCATGAAAGCCTTGCGCGAGATGACCTTCCCCAAGCTCGGGCTGTAGTCGCAATGCTTCGCGCGCCTCGTAATACGCTCTCATTTTTAGTTCCTCACTCGGTGCCCGAAAGCGGTAGAGCAAACTGAGAGTGGAAGCGAGCCGCGCGTGGGCCAAAGCAAAATCCGGGTCAAGCGCGACGGCTTGAGCAGTAGAGAGCTTCGGCCGCTTCGTAATTGGAGATCTGAAATCGTAAGGCTGCTTTCGAGCTTGCGGCCTCGCAGGTAGAGTACATAGGCATCGGGGTTGCGGGTGGAGTTGGCCCGCACGTCGCCTCTTTCGCGCGGGCTGAGCTTCGCATCGAGCGCATCGGCGATCTTGCTCGCGAGTTCACCTTGCAGATTGATCGCGTCTACCAGCTTGCGGTCATAGCCTTCGGACCAAACCTCGTGTCCATCGCGCGTGTCGATCAACGAGACGTGGAGCAAGACCCTATCGCCGGCACGGCGCAGACTTCCCTCGAGAAGATGCCGCACCCCGAGCGTGCGGCCGATGGCGCGCAGGCCTCGCGGCGCATTGGCCTGAGAGCGCGACGCCCCGACGTGGTTGATCACTTTCAAGTCACGGACCTTGACCAGGCGGGAAAGAATGTCGTCCTGCACGCCTTCGGCGAAGAAGGCGTTGGCCGGATCGTTGCTCAAGTTGCGGAATGGCAACACGGCAATGGATTTGTCCTGCGGAGCAGGCAAGGGCGCGAAATAGATGAACGCGCCGACGAGCGCCGACGCGAAACTCAGGCCAGCAGCCACCGCCCAACGCCGCGCGCGCCGGTGAGAAGTGGGCGTTATGTTGTCGACTGCATCAAGGCAACGCTGCAACACCTCGGCCAGCTCGACGGCAGAATGCGGCCGATCTTCCGGGTCGGGTGCAAGCATCGACCTCAAGAGCGCGATGACGGGTGCGGGGATACGCCGCCCGGTGAGTTGATCCACTGGCAAAGGCGTGTCGGCCGGATGGACGCCAGGGAGTTTGCCGGTAAGCGAATACCAGAGGGTTGCGCCTAACGAGTAGATGTCGGAGCGGCGGTCGACCCCGTCGGCTAATTTTTGCTCCGGACTGGAAAACGCCCGCGTTCCCAGAAAACGCCCGGTCGTGGTCGAATCTCTCTCATCGCCGACGAGTTTGGCGAGACCAAAGTCGATCACTTTCACCGACACTTGCCGGTTGTCGCCGAGAGCGTCACGCGCCAGGAAAATTTCCTCGTTAACCACAAGCATGATGTTCGACGGCTTCAAGTCGCGATGAACCAGGCCGCGTTTCTCGGCCGCGGCCAGGGCGCGCGCGACCTGCAACGCGACATCGAGCGCGAGTTCCACGTTGAGCGGGCCGGTGCGTCGCAGATGTGCCTCGAGCGATTCACCGTCGACGAGTTCCATCGTGTAGAAGCAATCGCCGCGATGGCTCTTTTCGCCGCTGGTCGCTTCGGCTGCGGGCAATGTATCGTCGATCGTGCCAAAGTGAAAAACACTGGCGACATTCGGATGACGAAGTTGTGCCGCAGCCTGGGCTTCATGCAGAAAACGCCGGCGCGCCTCCGGACGGGCGGAGAAACGGGCGTTAATCACTTTGAGCGCAACGAGCGTGTCGAGGTTCACATCCCGCGCTTTGTAGGTGACGCCCATCCCGCCACGACCCAATTCCCATAGCGACCCATCCAGGCGCGTCAGGACTTCGTAATGCTGATAAATACACCTAACCGGTTCGTTAGGCAAAGCCTCCGCACCCTCCGGCTCACCCTCGATTCCCGTGCTGAGTAGACAGTTCAGGCAGCCTTCCTCCCCCGCCAAGCCAAGTAGTGGCGCGCCGCATTGTTCGCAGGCGGGGGTCTTGTTTCGAGTGGGTATGGCCATGAACTGAGGGTGACGCAGACGACTAATAAACGGTTGGCGGTTCCGGCCCGGCAAGGATTTTTTGAAAGCGCGGATCGCTCCGCAATGGATCCCATTGCCAGCGCAGGCGCAATTCCCAAAGGCTCATGCTGCCTTCGTAGAAAAACACACCGCCTGGCATTTGCAGCAACTTCTCGATCATCGAGATCGCCTCATCGTTGTCTCCCACCCGGGCGTGAATGAGAGCGAGATTACCGAGCTCTTCGGGACCGTCGAAGGCATCCCGCGAAACGGGCTTTAATTCCACCGCCCGCTCTCCCTCGCGAATCGCATCAGCTTTTCGCCCCATGTAGGCGTAGAGCAACCCAAGCCGGGCATGGCGCAGCGCATTGTCCGGGTGGGCGATCATCTCCGCCTCCATCACTGGACGAGCGGTTTCGAAAAACGACTGGGCTCGGACATTTTCGCCCCTGGCGAGGGCGATGCAGCCTTCGAGATAACTCTTGGGTACCGGCGCACTATAGACAGATGGCAGCGTCTCGAACGGAAAGCCGTCGATCGCAGCCTGGGCTGTCTCGAAATCGCGCGCCAGCATTGCTGCATCCCACCGCATCCAGGCGAGAGTCCCTTCGGGGTCGCCATAGGTCTTGAGATCCGCAAACACCTCTTGAAGTGGGCCAAGGTTCCCATTTTGCCAGACGTCGACCAAGGCACGTTCAACCTTGAACAGGGAATAGCTGGGATTCATCGCTTCGGCCTGTCTGATCCCCTGCGCGGCAGCAGGCCAGTCACGTAACAAATAGGCAGTGGTGCAAAGTTCCTCCGCATAGGTTGCGTTGCGCGGGTCGCGACTTAGCACCCGTTCCAGCCCAGCACGTGCCTCACGCCACTGGCCGCGCCGACGATGAATGTAGGCGACGAAACTCTCCGCTTCTGTATCGTTAGGGAGCAGACGGCGGGCAATTTCCAATTCTGGCAGGGCGCGATCGAAATCACGTTCGATCCGATAATAAGAGAGACCTTTTGCCAGGTGAGCCTCACCCAAATCCGGGTTAAGCCGCAGAGCTTCGCTGATTTCGGCGTGGGCGCCATTCTTCAATTCCTCGCTGGGACCGCGGAAGCGATAGAGATAGGCCAGCGTTGCGCCGCGCCTGGCATGTGCCAGGGCAAATCCCGGATCGAGCGCGATGGCCTGGCTGTAGAGCGCCTGGGCCGCTTCATAATCAGAGACGGCAAAGGTGGGACTGTTATCAAATTTTCGTCCGCGCAAGTACAGCACATAGGCGCCCGGATTACCTGTGGGCTTGAACTGCATCTCCACTTTTTCCTGCGGACTCAGCGTGGCATCGAGCGCATCGGCGACGGCGCTGGCCAATTCGCCCTGCAGGGTAATCGCGTTCGCCAGGGTCCGATCGTAGCGCTCCGCCCAAAGCTCGTGCCCATCATGCGTATCAATCAGCGCAACGTGCAAAAGCACGCGATTGCCCCCGCGGCGCAGGCTACCTTGGAGAACATGCCGCACTCCGAGCGCTCGCCCGATCGCCGCCAGATCGCGCTGCGCGTCGGCCGGATAACGCGATGAACTCAGGCGGCTAATCACTTTCAAGTCGTGGATCTTGGCCAAGCGCGAAAGAATGTCTTCTTCGACGCCCTCGACGAAGAAGTTGTTCGCCGGATCGCTGCTCAGGTTCCGGAAAGGCAGCACGGCAATCGATTTGTCCTCCGGCGCAGAACCGGCGGAACTCAGAATGATCGCCAGCCCGATTAGGCCGGCCGCGATCCCAAGACCGCCGGCAGCGAGCGCCCACCTGCGAACACGGCTACGCGGTAGCCGAATGGCTTTGCGCCCGACCCCGGTAAGATCCTCCAGACAAGCCTGCAGCGCTTGCCCAAACTCACCCGCCGTGCGCGGACGATCATCTGGATTTGGCGCGAGGGCCGATTCGAGGAGCGCGATGACAGAGGCGGGAACACCACGCTCTACGAGTTGAACGATCGGCAGCGGAACGCTTGCTCCCGGATCATGTTTGTCATTGGGCGAGCGATCGGGAAAAGGAACCTTCCCGGTCAGGGAATACCAAAGCGTTGCCCCTAACGAATAAACGTCCGAACGCGAGTCAACTTCTCGGACCTGAATTTGCTCCGGGCTGGCAAAGGCCACCGTTCCAAGAAAACCCGCGTCCGGTCGTTCTGTTTTGTCGCAAAGCTTGGCCAGGCCAAAGTCGATCACTTTCACCCACGCTTCGTCGGCGCTTCCCAGCGCGCCTCCTTCCCCGTCCGCCGCGAGCATAATGTTGGACGGCTTCAGGTCGCGGTGAACCAGACCGCGACGCTCCGCCGCCGCCAGAGCCCGCGCCACCTGCAGGCCAATCTCAAGTGCAGGGACCGGTGCCAACGGTCCGCTACGGCGCAAACGCGCTTCGAGCGTTTCACCTTCGATAAACTCCATCGCGTAGAAGCAGTCCCCGGCATCTGCGTTCTCCTCCGCCGTTGTCGTTGCGCCCTCGAACGCGGGCAGCGTGTTGATCGTCCCGAAGTGAAATACGCTCGCCACATTCGGGTGTCGAAGGCGCGCCGCCGCCTGCGCCTCGCGCAGGAAACGTCGCCGCGCATCCGGCCGCGCAGAAAAGCGAGCGTTGATGATCTTGAGCGCGACCTGCGTGTCGAGATTGATGTCACGGGCCTTGTAGGTGACCCCCATCGCGCCGCGGCCCAATTCCCAGCGGGATCCATCCGGGCGGGTCAGGATTTCGTAGTGCTGATAAAAGCGCGTGCCGGATTCGTTAGGCGGAGGGCCCTCCTCGGCTCCTTCGGGCTCAATGCCTGCCTGCAAAAGGCAGTAGAGGCATTCGTTTTCGTTCTCCCGCCTCTGCCACGGAGCGCCGCACTGCTCGCAGATCAGAATCTGACTTTCGGTCTGCGACGGCATGCAACAAACGACGAACCTGGTCGCCTTTCATTAACTACCCGCAATCAACACGCGACAGAGATAGCGCAGTTCGTCGTCCACATCTTTCTTGCGCGGGACTGTTCGGCGCACCTCCGCGCGGAGCAGCTCCCGATACCGCGCGCGCAGACGAAAAAGATGACTGCGCAATGTCTCCATCGAAACGCCGAGATGTGCGGCCGCAGCTTCCTTGGTCGGCAAGCCAACTCCCCCCGTCAAAAACGGTCGCAACTCGGCAAACAGCCGCGCTCTTTGGTCGCTGGAATATTCCGCGCTCAGAGTTTCCAAGGCACGATTGACGAGCGCCGCGGCCCAGTTCCATTCAAACAGCCGCTCCTCATCGAGCGGCGCCTGGGTCGAAAGTGCATCCTCCATGCCTTTCTCCAGCGCGTCGAGTCTGCCGGAATCGAAAAATACCATTTCCTCAGCGCCACCGCGTTTCTGCCGGCGCTGATGCGCGCGCGTCGCGCCCAAATAACGCTTCAAGAGCACAAGAAGGAAAGTGCGGAACCGCCCTTTCCTCCGGTCCGGCTTGGCGAAGGCCTGTTTTTCAAAGAGATAGGCAAAGAAACCCTGGGTCAGGTCCTGCGCATCCGCTCTGCTGTAGCCCCGCCGGCGGACGAATCGATAAAGCGGCGGCCAATAATCCCGGCAAAGCCGCGCCAGCGCTGCGTCAGCACGTTCCGGCGCAGCCGCTTGCCGGGCAAAATCATCCACCACGCTCCAGTGCGTGGTCATGAACGCTCCCCCTGCGGTGGGAAATGCTGTAGCAGTATCGTTCAAGGCGGCGCGAGATTACTCTGCTTCGGTGCCGTCGGTCAAGCGTCTACAACGTTCCTGCACTCCGCGGAAGAATTCTAAGACGCGTCCGGGTCTGGCGCATTTGTGGTGGTCGCCCTCCAGTCTCGCAGCAGGCACAGGTCACTTCGGACGCTGGCCGGGTCGCCCGCGACACCGAGCGGTGCGCCGGCGAGATGCGCGCGTTGAATGTCAACGCTCGCGGCGAAAGCACCCCGCATCGCCTGCACACTTTGCTCCATCCAGCGACGCAGCCGGTTGGCATGCAAATTCAGGAAGTCGAAGAGCAATCGATCGAATTCATTCTCGAGCCTTCGGCGAACGTGCGCCCGCAGCGCGCTCCTGCCCAGGAGGGAAAGCACCGCGGGTTTTTCGATCTGAATCTGTTTCGAGATTTCACTCACCTCCAACGCCGGCATTCCGGTGGGCTGCGGCAGCTCTTCAGAAAGCGCCGTCGTCTCGGGCTCCTCGCGAGCGAGTTGCATCGCGCCGGCGAGTGTCTGCCGGGTTTGTTCAAGGGAACGCAACGTGGCGGCAACGGGTTCCGCGAGAATCGCGGAGAGTGTCGCGCCGAAAATTTCTCCGGAATCGATGTTGTCGGATTCGAGCAGCGCGCCGGAAATCGCTTCGGACGCGGCGTCGATGATCTGTGGCTTTGATTTTGTGATTTGGCCGGTTAGAAAAAAAGCCTGTCCCTGCGCTCGTTCGAGTGCGCGCTCGCCCTCGCGAAGGACTTCCAGCGCGTCGTCCCGCGCAGGCTGGCCGCAATCTTCTCCTCCGCCAACTTGTACCCGGCGTTCCAGAGCAGCGATAACCGCTGCGCGAAGTGCACCGATCTTACGTTTTCGGGAAGCGACGATGAGTTCGCGATGATGCGCCAGCAGCGGACGCAGTTCTTCCTCAAACCAGCGGTCGCATAATGCGGCGTCGGGTCCGAAAATGCTGATTGCATGGGCCGGCAGCTCGACCCCGAGCTGCGTGCGAAGATTCGTCTTCACGTAGTCGATCATGCGGTCGCGATCCCCCGCCCCGAGCAGATCCGCTTTGCTGATCAGCACCGAGGCCGTGGCGCCGGCTTGGTAGAGCGCTTGCACGACGATCAGGTCATCCTGCGTAAGCCCGGAACTGGCATCGACAAGCACGAGGCCGAGATCGCACCGAGGTAGATAGGCTACGGTTTCTTCAGCCCCGGCCACCGCCAGTGATCCGAGTCCGGGCGTATCGATAAAGGTCACGCCTTCCCGCAATCGTGCCGCCGGAAGTTTCACGAAGATCCGTGTCACGTGTTTTTTGTTGGACGGATTTTTTTCTTCCGTAGCGAACTCTGCCAGCTCGGACAGCGGGATGATCTTGGCCTGCGCTTCGGCAAATTCGATCCCTGCCTCCGGCACGGGCCCGTGACTGATGCGCGTCGGGATGGCGGTGACAGGTGTGACGCCGACGGGGAGCATATCGGTCTGAAGAATGTAATTGAGCAATGACGATTTGCCGGAACTGACCCGCCCGAAAACGCCTACCTCGAAGGCTGCGGATTCAAAACGATCGACCAGCATGGTAAGCGCGCCGCGAAATTCCACGAGGTCATGCGCCGCGATGATGCGCTCGATTTCGCCCAGCAGCCGGACTTCATCGCCGGTTTCTCCGAGCCGCTCCAGGCGTGCTTGCAAGTCGCCGCCTGCGCCTTTGGCCAAATACGCGCTCAGCTTGTTGAGCAAGGCGCCGATTTCGCTGCGGATGCCTTCCACTGCGGTCGCGCCTTCTTCCGAAAGTTCGCCGTAGGCCCGCATCTTATCCGGGGTCAGGTCGCTCAACGCGATCGAGCAAAACATGAAATTGATCCCGGCCGCCCAGACCGCGCCGCAGCGCGGTTCCACCGGCGGGACCTCCAATTCCTCCATCACGCGTCGCATCGCCTCGCGAATCCGCACGATGTAGTCATGCGTCACCTTTCGTTGAATCGGCGTGGTATCGTCGGCGTGCTCGCGAAAGGGCGACGGCGACCCGGCATCCCTCATCGCGTGCTCGGCTTCGGAGAGGAGCTTATCGATATAGCGAAAGCTGCTTTGCAGATGCCGCTTGTGATTCTCGTTCAGCAACGAACTCATCTGCTTTCTTGAGCCGCAGCTTTTACGGCGAGATCGAACTCATGAATATCGCGATCGAGCGCGAGCAGGTTCAGTCCGAACGAGCCATCCATTTTGTATTCGCGCGCCGCCAACTCGATGAGGAGTTCTTCAAGCATCCGCGGATTGCCCTGGCTCATTCGATGCAGTTCGCGGATGTGCTGGCGTGCGTCAGGTTGAATGTTCTTCTCCGTGATCGCCTGCAGAATCAGGCGACGTGTTTCCGCGGTCTTGAGCGGCGGGATTTCGACGCGGGTGAACTTGTAAAGATGCTCCCAGATATTCCCGATCTCGTCGGGTTGATCTGAACGGCAGGCGATCCAAACCGGAATCAATTCGCCGAGTTTTCCCATGAAGCGGGCAATCCTCGGTGGCGTGAGCGCGACGTGATCGAAGGCGACCGGTTCGGCGCGTCGTCCCAGGTAGGCGAGCAAACGATTCTTCCGCTCGACGACATTTAGCTTTCGATGCGTCCGGCCGAGTCGCCGCTCGAGGCTGTCGCAAATTCGACGCAGACTCGACGTTTCCTCGCAGATCAACACCGGGCAACGCTGCCGCAGTTGTCGCAAAAGCGCGGTCTTTCCAATCCCGGCCGGGCCGACCACAAGCACGTGTTTGCCCAGAAAATGGAGACTGCGCAGGCGCTCGATTTCCTTTTCGCGGCCGAAAAAAGCGAAGCTCTTGTTCACGGTCCTCTTTGCGAGCCCAGGTCGCGCAGCAGCACCTGATTCAGGCGAATGCCGGCCTCGAGATTCTCCATCGGGAAATTCTCGTTAGGCGAGTGCATCCGACAATCCGGCAAGCCCAGACCAAGGAGCAGGGATTCCGCGCCAAGAATATCGCGAAACGCCGCCACGATCGGGATGCTTCCGCCGACGCGAATGAGCGCGACTTCGCCGCCGAAGACTTCGCGCAAGGCGCGTTGCGCCGTTTCGCCATTCGCAGAATGCGGATCGGCCAGATACCACGGACCGACATGGCCGGGCGTAATTTCCATCTCGACATCGGCCGGCAGGTTTTCGCGCAAGTGTTTCTGCAGTAACTCAAGGATCTCGGCCGGATTCTGCTCAGGCACGAGCCGGCAGGTGATTTTCGCCATCGCGAAACTTGGGATGACGGTCTTGGTTCCCATCCCTTGATAGCCGCCACCGATTCCATTGATCTCAACCGTTGGACGCGCCCAAAGTCGTTCGAGGGTGGTGAAGCCTTTTTCGCCGAATAGCCCAGGCGATCCGCTTTCGTGCAGCGTTGCTTTGTCCGAGTCGATTGGCAGGTTCTTCCAAGCTTCGCGCTCCCATTCTTCGAGTGGCAGAACCTTGTCGTAGAACCCCCGGACCGCGACACGCCCTTCTCGGTCATGCAAGGTCGCAAGTAATTGCGCCAGGGCAGTAATCGGATTCGCGACCGCACCGCCAAAAAGTCCCGAGTGCAAATCGATCTTCGGCCCAGTCACTTTTAATTCCAGAGCAGCCAGCCCGCGCAAGCCATAGGCAAACGTCGGCACACCGCGGGCGAGCATTTCGCTGTCGGAGACAATCGCGACATCGCTGCGTAAAGCGTCGCGGTTATCCGCAAGGAATTTCTCCAGGCTTACGCTCCCGATTTCTTCCTCACCTTCGATCACAAAATGCACGTTAACCGGCAGCTCCGGAGTATTTCGCAGCGATTCTTCGACGCCAAGAATGTGGGCGAGAATCTGGCCTTTGTTGTCGGTCGCGCCGCGGGCAAAGACGTAACCATCCTTCAGCGCCGGTTCGAAGGGCGGCGAATCCCACAGCTCCAGCGGATCAGGCGGCTGGACGTCGTAATGCCCATAGATGAGCACCGTGCGTTTCTTCGGATCGTGCGCAGTGCGGCCCCAAACAATCGGATGTTTCTCCGTCCGCACCAGTTCCGTCGTTAGGCCGATGCTTTTTAGTTTCTCGACTAACCACTCGGCGCAGGCCAGAAGTTGGCCGGCGTACCGATCGTCAGTTGAGATACTCGGGAAACGCAGAAAAGCGTAGAAGTCTTCGAGATGTTTTCGGTTCATAAGTTATATGTCGCAGTGTTCTGGCTGGGTGTGGAAATATCTTTCGCGCCGGCGAAATGGAAGAAGGCGCGCAGATGCGCGCCTTCTTCGTTGCGGTAATTCGCGCGGCTCAGCAACCCTGGTCATATCACGTCTCGCTAGGTTGCCGTGTTTACGGCCAGAGACGGCCGGGTGCCTGCGATGATGGCCGCCCCGCCTAACGAGGTCGCGATCACGAAAGACATGGCCCAGACCGGCGAAATGACCCAGAGCGCTCCAACCGATGCACTGGAGATGAAATCGCCCACGCCGTTAACGGTCGCGAGAACGCCAAATCCGACCCCACGAACCTGCGCCGGCAGGAGGGTGGCGGCGGTGGTGTTCTCAAGCGTTTCCCATACACCCATGTAAAGGCCGGAAAATGCGAACACGATGCCGAACTTTACGAAGGAGGCGCCCGGCCACATCAGCGCGACCGCCGGAATCACCGCGATCGAGTAGCCGATGGCCAGCACCCTATTTTTCGCGAAGCGGTCCGCCAGTATCCCGCTCAGGTAGCAGGAGATCGTATAGACGACGTTGTATCCGATGTAGAAGCCCATGGCCAGCGCCGCCGCCCGGGCGCCGCCGATACGCGGCGTCAATGTTTGCGTTGCCCACAGAATGAGGAGCGTATTGGAGAAATCGCCGATACCCGCAACGCTGACGCCAACCAAATATTTGCGAAAATCCCTCGGAAGGGCCTTTACCCCTTTCCAGAGCGTGTGCGCGGGCTGCGGCTCGTGATGCTTTTCGCGCACGAGAAAAGCGATGAGCAGTGCGGCCATGATGCCGGGCACAATGGTGAGCGCAAACATGGGCCGCAGGCCGATCGCGGCAGTCAAGCCAAGGGCGAGCGCCGGACCGACGATCGCGCCGGCGCTGTCCATGGCCCGCTCCAGTCCGAAGGCGCGGCCGTAGGTTTCCGGTGTTGTCGCTTCGGTCAGAAGAACATTGCGCACCGGCGTGCGCACGCCGCGTCCGAGCCAACCACCGGCGCGTCCGATTAACACGTGCCACCATTGGGTCGCGAGCGCGAAGCTCGCCATCCCTGAAGCGGTGACGAAGTAGCCGATAACCGCAAGCGGCTTCCGCCTTCGCAATCGATCGGTGTAAAGACCGGAAAACAATTTAGCGAAGCTGGAAAGTCCGTCGGCCAGTCCTTCGATCAGTCCGAGAATCGCCGAACTTGCGCCTAGCGAGGCAAGCAACACCGGCATGGCGGTGGTTGCCATCTCATGACCAACATCCGAGAACAGACTCGCAAAGCCGATGCCGAGGACCGTGCGATTGAGCCAGCTGATCTTTGTTTTTTTGGCGGACGATGCGCGTACCATTTCGCTGGATTCTTTCATTTTGATTTCACCCCACTGGCCGGCGCTCCGCTCAGCAAGGCCTCAATGCTTTCCCCCGATACAGCACTGATCCGCGCGACTAGAGCGGTTGATGATGCCAGCGGTCACCTTCGCCGATGAAGATGCGCAAGAGCAGTGCGTTTTCTGGAACTTCCATATATCCTCCTAGGTTGAACGAAAGCTAAGGGCGCAAATTCTACCCAGCCAAACTGCGATTAAGCAACATGCGAGCGAAAGGACCGCGTTCAGACCGGCTTTGAGCCAGTCGCCCTCCTGCGCCAGATCAAGCGTCTGAAGACTGAAGGATGAAAAGGTGGTGTAGCCGCCGCAGACGCCGATCATGAAAAACTGACGGAGCGCCGGTGAGACGAGAAGCGTGCCTTCCGGTTCAGTGAGCGTGGCGAAGAAGCCGATAATAAACGACCCAGTGACGTTCACCGTGAGGGTGCCGAAGGGGAAAAATTCGCCAAACCGCCGCGCCACAATTCCCGAAGCCCAAAACCGCGCGCCCGTCCCAAGCGCACCACCGGCCATCACGTAAACGTAATTGAGCATAAAAAAACTCCAACCACTGCCTTGCGGCACTGATAGGAGTCATTAGCTCAGGCGGTTTTCCTTTTCGGAAAGGCAAACTCCATTGCCTTGCGCAGGACGATAGGTTGCCGGCGATCGATGTCAATTCGACGCCGCGTCCCGCTGATTCTCGCTTGTCGGAAGATGCCGTCGCCTTTCAGACATCTCCGCCTTCGTCGAGACGACCCGATTTCACACGGCAAAGCGCTGCCTGCCAAAAAAGAGCGGTCGAGTCTTCAAGGCACAGCACGGGTCTTCACAGCGCAGAGCAGCTCGGCTCGGGCGAGGCTGCTTTGAGGTCTTCGATTGGGGAGCGCGCGCGACTCGCGTGCTGCTGATCGCGTCCCCCGCGATCAGGAACTTGGCCTCACGCTTTCGAGTTACGCATCACTCTACTCCTTGAAGGAGAAGCCATTGATTCAAGGCCCGCAGATTCACCCGCGCTCCCAACATGCGCCTCCTGGCGCCGTCTGAGGCGCCGAGCACGGTCTGCTTATTGCTCGATCTCATGAGATGATCTCCTCACTTCGCCCCTGCCTCTGCATTGCAGCGGCCTGCTCTATCGCCAATATCTCGGATTTCCATCTATTCGCTGCGGGCCCTCCCGCACCACTGAGCGCAGCAGCCGCTGACCCAAGGCCCCTGGTGTTCCTGCAAGACGAAGTTCAAGAGTTCAAAAGCGACATGGATAAACGCGCCGTTGCCCTTCTCACGGCCGGAGACTTCCCGGGTCTCGATGCTATGGCGCGGGATTTTCGGAAGAGTCAGGCCAGCTTCGCGACTGGCGGTTGGAAACTGAACTACTTCTATCAAGTGCTATCCGAGGTGGGAGACGAGGCGCCGGAGAAGGACTGGGAGGTGCGTCTTGCGCTACTGCGACGGTGGTTCGAAGCAGACACGGAATCGATCACGGCGCGTGTTGCGATGGCGCGTGCTCTGGTGAACTACGCTTGGCACGCGCGCGGTAACGGCTGGGCCTCCGACGTGAAATCCGATGCGTGGCCCCTCGTGGCCGAACGCATTACCGAAGCCGGTCGCATCTTGGACGCCGCGCGGGACTTACCTGAGAAATGTCCCGGTTGGTATTGCGCCTGGATGATGAAAGCGATGCTCGCCGGGGACGACCGCCAACGCTACGGCGAGCTTTTCGCAGAAGGTGTGCACAATTTTCCCGCCTGCTCGTCACTCTACGTCTTGAAGGTGTGGTATCTCCAAGAGCGTTGGTATGGCACACCAGGAGAATGGCAAGCATTCGCGAAACAATCGGCGGATTCACTGGGCGGCGAAAACGGAGATGCTCTTTATGCGCAGATCGTCTGGTATGTTCATAGCGGACGAACCTACGGCGACCCAATCGGTGAGACGGGGATCGAATGGCCGCGCGCGCGACGTGGATTCGAAGCTTTGCGGCGCCGATATCCCGATTCGCTGATGCTCATGAGCGAATTTTGCTCCATCAGCGGGCACGCGCCAGGCGAAGCACCACTTATGCGCAGCCTTTTCGGCGAGATTGGCAACCGAGTCGTTTTGTCGGTCTGGAAAGAAGCGGACCGTTTTGTTAAAGACCGTAGCTTTGCTTATTCGCACTGATTAAGACATTGGCTGACCGAAAGCCGCCCAGATAGTGAGAGCGGGGTCGCATCGACTCGGAGGTGAGACAAGCGAGAGCCGTTAGGATTCGCGTTGTTCGCTGCTCCCCTGGAATGGGAACGCGAAGATGGTTGATGACGTTCGCCTGTTGATCTTCCGCTCCAGACTTGGCATGATCAAGCAGACATCAAGAGCGTGCGTCACAAGATCGTGGCGTGCCGCCAACCGAGTCCCGCGGCTGCGAGACCGCGGTGGTGCAGCGTAGTGCTGCAAAAGGATGTTTGAGCGGTCAAGTTTTTCGGCCGTCCGGCGACGGCGCTTTCGAGTCAGGCATCACGGCCTTACCATCTACTCTTTGAAGGACAAGCCATGATTCAAAGCACCCGCATTCGCGGCGTCCTGGCGCCCGCCCTCACCCCGTTCAAAGCCGATCTCGCCCCCGACAGGCAGCGATTCATCGCCCATTGCAAATGGTTGCTCGCGCAGAACTGCGGGCTGGCCGTGTTCGGGACCAATAGCGAGGCCAACTCACTGGCGGCCGAAGAACGTTCGACGCTCCTCGATGCGCTCGTCGCGGCCGGGACCGATCCGTCGCGGATGATGCCGGGAACCGGCTGCTGCTCGATCACGGACACGGTCAGGCTCACGGCCCAGGCGGTAAAACATGGTTGCGCCGGGGTTTTGATGCTGCCGCCTTTCTATTACAAGGGGGTGAGCGAAGAAGGTCTCTTCCGTTATTTCAGCAAAGTCGTGCAGCGGGTCGGCGATGTGCGGTTGAGAATTTATCTCTACCATATCCCGCCGGTCGCGGTAGTCGGCATCACTACGGGATTAGTCGAGCGCCTGCTGGCGGCCTACCCGGACACGATCGCCGGGATGAAAGACAGCTCGGGCGACTGGAACAACACCAAAGCTTTCCTCGATGCGTTCGCCAAATCCGGGTTCGACGTCTTTGTCGGCAGCGAATCCTTCCTGCTCGCCGGCCTGCGCAACGGAGCGGTCGGCACGATTTCCGCGACCGCCAACGTCAACCCGGCCGCGATTCACAAGCTCTACGCCGAATGGGTCCGAAACTCCCCACGGCGAGTTGGCGATCGGGCTGGCGTTCACTCTGCGCCGAGGTCCGATTTGGAGAATCAACAGGCAAAGCTGGATGTGGTGCGCGACGCGTTCGGGAAAAAATTCCCGATGATCAGCGCGTTGAAGCGGGGCATCGCGATTTACGCGAAGGATCCGGCGTGGGCGAAGGTGCGGCCGCCGCTGGTGGAACTCACGGCCGCGCAGGCCAGGGCGCTGGCCGCGGACCTCAAAGCGATTTCATTCAAAATGCCGGGGCTTTTGAAAGCTGAAACACTGAAAGCTGAAAGTGGAAAGCTGCCGTAACGGATGCGCAGCAACGGCCGGGCTTTCAAAACTGCCGTAACCCGTAACGCAGCTCGAGAGACCTCCAATTCCACTCCCTGACCCCCAATTCCCGCACCAATTCCCTTTCAGCGTGAAGTAGTGGGCCGCTTATGACTCCGGAACAAATGTTATCGTGCCGGGCTTCGAGTTTGGCAAAAGCGCCAACACTTGCCTCATCAACGGGAGCGTCTCCGCCAATCGGGTGCTCCCGGCGCGCAGCACCACCACTACGACACCCGCCGCGGGAAGATGTTGTTGAAATTGCAGATTGCGATCGCCGGTAATGAATACATCGAAGCGCTCCTGGCGCATCTTTTCAAGCAATTCGCCGTTTCGAATTCCACCCCAACCCATCCGTTGCACCGACGTGCAAAAGTGGCCGGTTAAGGCGCGGCCGAGGCGCCAGTTGAGGCACTCATCGATGAGAACTCTCACACCATTTCGAGCATTCGGTGCTTGCCGGCTTCGATGACGGCGATCACCTGCTCCCGCTTCACGGAAGGAAATCCATCGAGAAAATCTTCGATCGATTCGCCGCCTTCGAGAGAATCGATCAGGTTTTGTAGAGGAACGCGCGTCCCCACAAACACGGGCGTGCCGCCCATGATTTCCGGATCTGAATGAATAATCCCCTTCAGGCTTTCACTGCTCATGGAGGAAGTTTAAGATCAAAACAAAGCGAAAGCCAGCAGGCAGCATTGGACTTCTTCCTTCATCCTTTTGCCTTCTTAATTTTCCTCAACCTTCCCACTTTGCTATGCTCCCACTTCAGCTTTTCCGTTGTCAGCTTTCAGATTTCCGATGTCAGCTTTTGGACCCAGACTTGTCAAGATTTGCACCCTGACCCACACCCTGACCTCAATTCCTCTGCGTTGTGATTGAGCGTCTCGCTCGAGCGAACGCTGCGGCAAAGACGGAAAGATTAAAAAATGCCTCAACGGATTGCGATGCAAACGGTCAGACATTATTGTGGGCAAAGGGGAGGAGACTCCATGGGAAGAAGAAAGCTGAAATTTGAAGGGCCCAAAGCCCTTCGGCGGGACGTTGAAAAGTATTACGCCGCACACCCCTTCGGCGCTGCGGCCCTGCGACATCCGCGGATTACAGTCGACCACGGCCGCTATGTCGCCTATACCGGAAGCTCGATTCAAGGCGGCATCATTGGCTTCGGCACCAGCATCGGCTCTGCCTTAAGAGCCTTCGACCACCTCTCCGCCAAAATCCTTGGGACGCGGGCCCGCTAGGAAAGGAAGAAGGCAGAGGTCGGAGGACACGTCAAAAAGCTGAGAAGCTGTCAGGCGTAGCACAGCTGTTTTGGCTGTGGGGCAACCGGGCATCTTGGCCGGTAAATCTGCGGTTTTCAGCGGTGAGATCTCCTGAGATCGATGCGCCGAAACAAAGCGACGCGCATCCAACCCCGCGCCCAGGACTCTCAATGTCCGGCGCAAAAGGTGCTCCGCTTTGGAGAGGGGGAACAAGAAATGAAAATTATCGCCGTTGCCAGTGTGTTTGCCTGTCTAATCCAGGGCGCGTTGGGAGACGACCAATCGACACCCACCCCAACCCCATTCTATCCAAGGTATGTCGCGCGGCCGAGCTCAGTGCGGCGCATGGAACAGCTCGATCGATGGCGCACAGAGGAGGCCCAGCCTACATCGAGGGCCGAGGCGCGCGCGCAAGCCCGGGCCAGCCGTCGCTCGACCGCGGCGGAGGCACAGACAAGAGCCGCAGAAAGCGCCCGGGAACGAGCACAACATCAGGTCGACGCCGAGGCACGACGGGAGACTGCGACGGAAACACCACACGCGACCTCGGACCTGATGAAACGGATGGGATTCAGCTCACAGGAGATCGCGGCGCAGAAAGCGCTCGAAGAGCCGGCCAAACACGGCGCGAGTCCAAGTCCTGCTCCCGCTCAGACGGCAGCGGAAAAGCCGGCCAGCGCTTCACCCGCGCCCGACCCCGGTTCGCACTGACTCGCCCAGGCCCCTCGTATCGCCTCCTCAGGAAAGCATACAGGCCCCAGTCCGACCTATGCGCCAGGTAACACTGCTTTCACCTCGTGCGACATAGATATGCAACGCATGTACGGAGCCGGAGGACCGGGAAGGGCTCCGAGTCAATCAAGCGAGCGAGTACGAGCGCATGGAAGAGGCCCCGGCGGTGTGAAGTCTCACCAGTCGTCATCTGGAATGTCAAAATGTTTAGGGCGTGTTGCCCAAAACGCTTTCCGCGAAAAATAAGTGTGCCCAAGTGGGCGGCGATCGGTTAAAGAGCTGGTCCCATCATGATGGGATAGCAGAAGCAGGAGCGAGAACTCTTCAGCAACGCCGTGAATCTGGAGAAGCGGGTGCGCAGCGATCACCCGCTGCGGCGGGTGGCGGCGGCAATCGACTTCAAGTTTGTGCGGGACGAGGTCGCGCAGTGTTACGGAAGCAAGGGCCACGTCTCGGTCGATCCCGAGGTGATCCTGAAGATGATGTTCCTGCTCTTTTTTGATGATGTGCCGAGCGAGCGCGAGCTGATGAAGATCATCGCGGAGCGGCTCGATTATCTCTGGTTCCTGGGTTACGGACTGGAGGACGAGATCCCCGATCACAGCGTCTTGTCGAAGGCGCGGGCGCGCTGGGGCAAAGAGGTCTTCGAGCGCTTGTTTGTGCACACGATCGAGCAGTGTGTTGAGGCGGGCCTGGTCGATGGGCGCAAGCTGCATGTGGACTCGAGCCTGATTGAGGCGGACGCCGCGCGCGAGTCGGTCATCAAGGGAGCACCGGAGTTGATCGCGGTGTTGAAGCGCGCTTATCAGGCGACCGAGAGCAAGCTGGGCGAAGGAGTCACGACCCCGGAGAGCTATGAAGCGGTAAACGACCGGATGATGAGCCAGACTGATCCGGATGCGGCGATGGTCAGCCGCGGGCGCCACGATTCGCGGCCCCGCTATCACCATCATCGCGCGATCGATGATCAAAGAGGCGTCATCACCGCGGTGGAGACCACCCCGGGCAGCGTGACGGAGAACCGCAAGCTGCTCGATCTGATCGACCAGCATAAGAAGAACACGACGCGCTCCCCCGAGACGGTGGTGGGCGATCACAAGTATGGCACCCAGGACAACTTGGTGGCTTGTCAGGAGCGCGGACTCACGACCCACCTGGGCGATGCGAGCAAAGGACAGGATCATCACAAAGCCCAAGGCATCTTCCCTGAGAGCGCCTTTGTTTATGATGCGGAAAGTGACACTTATCGCTGTCCTGCGGGAGAGATATTAAAACCGCGGCGGCTTCATTCGGTGCGCCACACGATGGAGTATAAGGCCCCGGCAAGAGTCTGTGCCGGCTGTGCCCTGCGCCCCCAATGCACCAGAGCAAAACTCGGTCGGACTCTGCACCGACATGAAAAACAAGAGCTACTCGATGTCGCTCGTGTCCAAGCGCACAGCGCTCGGGCGCGGCGCGATCGCCGACGCCGCCAACAACTCATGGAGCAAAGCTTTGCTGATGCGGCCAACAATCACCACTTCAAGCGCGCGCGCTGGCGACGGCTTTGGCGGCAGCAGATCCAGGATTACTTGATCGCAGCAATTCAAAATATACGCATCCTCTTAGCCCACGGGAAGAAACCGCAGCGTGCGGCTGCAAACATTCTGGTGGTCAACTTCGAGAAAACCGAAGTGAGGCCGCAGTCCACGCGACCTTCCTGCAAAAGGCCAGTCGCGCCGCGCGCTCTCAGTCTGGCCGATTCCTTCCTCTTTCTCCTGGCGCCCCATCATCGGCCGACGTAACAGTGGCTTTGAGCAACACGCCCTTTAGACGCGACCCCACCCGAGTCAGCATCCAAATCAATCGGCAACTGCCCAAGCGGCTGCGCGCCTTTCTCGGGAACGCCACGGAAGCGAAATGATCTGTCAAGATTTGCACCCTGGGCTTGCATTGTTTCTTCGGACAGTGAGTTGGGGATCAATTCCTTTAGTTTAGTTTGGGTTGGTTTAGTTGGGATTCAAATTGGAGCGGGCTGGTGTAGGCAAGACTGGAGTGCAGTCTGGTGCGGTTATAGAAGGTTTCGATGTAGTCGAAGATGGCGGTGCGGGCCTCGGCCTGGGTGGCGAAGTGGTGGTGATAGACCAGCTCGTATTTGAGGCTGCTCCAGAACGATTCAATAAAGGCGTTATCGTAACAATTGCCGGAACGACTCATGGAAGCGAGCAGACCATGCTCGGCCAAGACGCGGCGGTAAGCGGCGCTGGCGAACTGGCTCCCGCGATCGGAGTGAACGATGAGGGTCCTTCCCGGCTGACGCTGGCGCAGCGCCATGCGCAGGGCAGCGATAGTGAGTGGAGCATCGAGGATCGAACTCATGGCCCAGCCGACCACCCGCCGACTGTGGAGATCGAGGACTGCGACCAAATACAACCAGCCTTGGCCGGTGAGAACGCCCGTGACATCGGTGGCCCAGACTTGGTTGGGACGACGAACTCTGAAGCCTTGGACACGGTTCGGAGCGATCGATCCGCCATGACGGCTGTCGGTGGTGGCGTGACGATACTTGGAGCGCTGCCGGGCAAAGAGGCGTTCCGCGCGCATGAGCCGGGCAATGCGATTGCGCCGTCCGGGACAACCGAGCACCCGGGCCAGGCGCGGACTGCCATAGGTCTGACGACTGCGAGTAAACTCCTCCCCGATCCGAGCCCGTAAAAAGCTGCTTTCGACTTGACGTGGGCTAGGCCGTTCGCGCCGCTCTTTCCAGTGGTAATAGCCGCTGCGCGAGACCAGCAAGGCCTCACATAGCCACGCTACCTTGTAAGAGCCGCTCATGGCTTCGATCCGGGCATACCTCTGGGCGGCACTTCGGAGAGGATGCCCAGCGATTTTTTTAAGACTTCACGCTGCTCCAAGAGCTTGGCGTTCTTCGCGCGTAAACGATGGTTCTCCGCCTCCAACTCCTCCAGGCTGCGCCGCGGCTTGCGCCCGCCTCCCAGATTATCAGGTACTCGCTCTGTGCGCGCCCAGCGGTAGAGCAGCGGCGGGCGGATCCCCAGCTCCGCTGCCACCTTCGCCGCACTGCGGCCGCTCGTGCGCCATAACGAGAGTGCCTCCTGCTTGTACTCCTTCGTGTAGCTCGTTCTCTCACGAGCCGGTTTGCTGATCTGTGTTTTCATGTGGGCTCCTCGCGTTTTTGACCCCAAGCCCACTGTCCGTCAAATCAGGGCAACCCCAGCGATTAGCCCGGGATGATCTGGATGAGGTGTATTCGGCGCGACAAACGCGCCAGCAAATACCTCGTGAATGCGCCGGCGATGGCATCCGGTTTACCACCCCGCGTGATGATACGGCAGATCAGCGTTTGGGACGCGCCGTGCCATTCGATGTTGATCGCTCCGGGCTCGCCCGGCATGTGGATCTTGGCCCAGCCGGGAGCACGGGTTGGTCGCTTCTGTTCCGTCACCACAAGTCCGAAACGATCAAGCTTCTTGTCGTTCACGATCGTGTCACGCAGCGATCTGGTTCCCGCTGAGATAACCTGGATTACGGTTTGCATGCCGCAGTCACGGTTCTATCGGGCGGGCGGGAAGCTGACAGCTGAAAATCTGACGCGCGTAAAAGACCTGCGGTCCACGCGGTTCCGAATTGAAAGGGACGTAAAGGCTTGCCCCACGCCCCGAGGTTTCGCCTTCGCGCGAGGCTCCGGCGTGACGTGGTCCGCCTGAGGCGAATTGAGATCAGAGGACGGACCCGCCTTCGCGCGAGGTTCCGGCGCGGCAAGGGGATGGAGCGCCGGACAAGATGCTGGAACCTTTGCGATGATTGGCCGCACCATACTGCGTGAGGCACTGCAATTGACATGTTAACCAACGAAACGAAATGAAAGGAACCAAAGATGAACCCAACAACAAAGCCGTGCACGGAAAGACAGGCGTGGAATTCCCTCGCCGCCCACCATAAAAGTGTTCGTCAGCTGCACCTGCGCAAACTTTTTGCCGATGATCCCAAGCGCGGTGAACGGATGACCGCCGAGGCGGTGGGTCTTTATCTGGACTACTCGAAAAATCGCGTGACAGGCGAGACCCTCAAGCTCCTTCTGCAACTGGCGGAGGAATCGGACCTGCGCGCGCGCATCGACGCCATGTTCCGGGGCGACAAGATCAACATCACGGAAAACCGGGCCGTTTTGCATGTGGCTCTGCGCGCCCCGAAAGACGCATCGATCGTCGTCGATGGCGAGAATGTTGTGCCCCAGGTCCATGCCGTCCTCGACAAGATGGCTGATTTCTCCACTCGTGTGCGGAGCGGCGCATGGAAAGGCCACACCGGCCAGCGAATTCGCAACGTCATCAATGTCGGTATCGGTGGCTCTGATCTCGGGCCGGTCATGGCCTACGAAGCATTGAAGCACTATAGCGAGCGAGCCATGACCTTTCGGTTCGTCTCCAATGTCGACAGTACCGACTTCGCTGAGGCTGTGTGGGACCTCGATCCGGCAGAAACTCTTTTCATTATTTCCTCAAAAACTTTCACGACCCTGGAAACGATGACCAACGCGCACACTGCCCGCGATTGGTTGCTGGCAGGGCTGGGAGGTGATGAAAATGCGGTCGCCAAACATTTTGTTGCCGTGTCGACCAATGCTTCGGAAGTGGCGAAGTTCGGCATCAATACGGCCAACATGTTTGGCTTTTGGGATTGGGTTGGCGGGCGCTATTCGATGGATTCGGCGATTGGCCTTTCGACGATGATTGCGATCGGCCCGGATAACTTTCGCGCCATGTTGGACGGCTTCCACCAGATGGATGAGCACTTCCGGACAACACCGTTTGAGCGCAACTTGCCGGTCCTGATGGGACTGCTGGCTGTCTGGTACAACGACTTCTTCGGTGCAGCGACGGTCGCGGTCCTTCCATACGAGCAATACCTGAAGCGATTCCCGGCTTATCTCCAACAGCTGACAATGGAGAGCAATGGCAAGCATGTCACACTTGATGGAAACAAAGTTTCCTGCGATACCAGCCCTGTCTACTGGGGTGAACCGGGAACCAATGGCCAGCATTCTTTTTATCAGTTGATCCATCAGGGAACTCGGCTCATTCCCTGTGACTTCATAGCCTTCTACAAGACACTTAACCCACTCGGGCGTCACCACGATATCCTCCTGGCAAACGTGTTTGCGCAAGCCGAGGCGCTGGCCTTTGGCAAGACGGAGGAACAAGTCAAGGCGGAAGGAACGGCGGATTGGCTGGTCCCCCACCGGGTCTTTGATGGTAACCGCCCCTCGAACACGATTCTGACGGAGCGGCTAACTCCTGAAACTCTGGGCAAACTAGTCGCCCTCTACGAGCACAGCGTCTTTACCCAGGGGACAATTTGGAACATCGACTCGTTCGACCAGTGGGGCGTAGAGCTGGGCAAGCAACTGGCCCAGCGGATTATCCCGGAACTCGAGAGCAAGGAGAAACCCGCTCTTAAACATGATAGCTCGACCAATAGCCTGATTTACCGGTATCGAAAACTGAAGGAGGCGTTCGACAAGCCGGGGGCAAACAGTTAGGGCAAGAATCTGCAATCTCTTCTGGAGGAAAAACAAACTATGCAAATTGGAATGATTGGTCTTGGACGAATGGGCGCAAACATGGTGCGGCGGCTTCTCAAGGGAGGCCATCAATGCGTGGTCTTCGACATGTCGCCGAAAGCGGTGGCGGAGTTGACGCAGGCGAAAGCTACAGGGGCATCGTCGCTGGCGGACTTCGCGCAAAAGCTCACGAGACCACGGGCCGTCTGGTTGATGGTTCCGGCAGCCGTCGTGGACGAGACGATCGCTGTTCTCGTCCCTCAGCTTGAACGCGGGGATATCGTCATCGATGGCGGAAATTCCTACTACGTGGACGACATTCGCCGTGCAAAGGAACTGAGCTTGAAAGGAATTCATTATGTCGATGTCGGAACCAGTGGCGGTGTTTGGGGGCTGGAACGTGGCTACTGCATGATGATCGGCGGCGAAAAGGAGGTGGTTCAGAGTCTGGACCCTATTTTTGCCACACTCGCGCCGGGCATGGGAGATATTCCTAGGACCAGCGGCCGAGAGAAGCTCACCGGGACGGCCGAACAAGGTTACTTGCATTGCGGTCCAAACGGCGCCGGCCACTTTGTTAAGATGGTGCACAACGGTATCGAGTACGGCATCATGGCCGCATATGCGGAAGGGCTGAATGTTTTGCGTGCCGCCAATGCAGGCAAGAAAGAACATACACTCGATGCTGAGACGACGCCGTTACGAGACCCTGAGCACTACCAGTACGACCTTAACCTGCCTGATATCACGGAGGTCTGGCGGCGCGGCAGTGTGATTGCGTCGTGGCTGCTGGATTTAACCGCCAGCGCCCTGGTCGAGGATCCGGCACTCGCGAAATTCCAAGGCCGGGTTTCGGATTCGGGCGAGGGGCGCTGGACGATCAAGGCCGCCATCGATGAAGGCGTGCCCGTGCCCGTCCTAACAACTGCACTGTACGAACGGTTCGCTTCGCGCGGCGAGGCGGATTACCAGGACAAAGTGCTTTCCGCGATGCGCTTTGGTTTCGGCGGCCACTTGGAGAAATCCACTCGCTGAGGAGCAAGCCATGAACGTTTCGCACTCGGATGACCACAGGAACCATATATGCGTATTGGGATTGCCACCGATCACGGCGGATTTGATCTAAAGGAAGAGCTGATCAAACAGCTCCGCGAAGCGGGACACGAGGTGACCGATTTCGGGGCCCATCACCTGGGTAAAGACGATGATTATCCCGACTATGTCGTCCCGCTTGCGCAAGCGGTAGCTGGTCGGGAAGTCGAGCGGGGAGTGGCGATTTGCGGAAGCGGTGTCGGTGCGTCGGTCTGCGCAAACAAGATTCGGGGCATCCGCGCGGCCTTAATTCACGACCACTTTTCCGCCAAGCAAGGTGTCGAGGACGATCACATGAATATTCTTTGCATGGGCGGCAGGACCGTTGGCCCAGCAGTCGCCTGGGATCTCGTCCAGACGTTTCTTGCAGCCGAGTTTAGTCCTGCGCCGCGCCATCTGCGCCGCCTGGGCAAAGTCGAGTCCCTCGAGACGCGAACGCCATAGACAAAACCAGGGGAAAAAAAGTTGCGCTATCTCGCCTGGGAACTGGAAGAACCGGCGCGCCCGTTCGTAGTTGTCCTCGGCGGGGCCAACCGCGGCGGTTTGCGCGCGGCGATTGCGGCGAACTCGAAAGCTGTCAGCATTATCCGGTGGCGGTGATTTGGTCAAGACGGTCAAGAAAGCGGGTGTGGCGGACAAAATCACTTTTCATCTCCACGGGCAGCGGAGCCAGCCTGGAATTGCTCGAAGGGAACGAGCCGCCCGGAGCGGCCGCTCTCTCCGCTGCACCAGCCCGGCGGCCTAACGAAAAGCAGACAGTGATGCCAACTGCAGACTTCAAAATATTAACACCGAACAACTACAGAAGGTAAAATCCCAGCCCGGTTTCATCGCGGCGCTCGACCAAAGTGGCGGCAGCACGCCCCACGCGCTGAGCCTTTACGGGATCAAAGACCACTCCTGGACTGACGACGACGAGATGTTTGAGCTCGTGCATCAGATGCGGACGCGCGTCATTACGAGCCCAGCGTTCACCGGCGAGCGGATCCTTGGCGCCATCCTGTTTGAAGATACGATGGAGAGGGAGATCGAAGGGCAGCCGACCGCGGATTACCTCTGGAAGGTGAAGCGTGTCGTGCCGTTCCTGAAGGTGGACAAGGGGCTGGCCGCCGAAAAGGATGGCGTCCAGGTAATGAAACCCATGCCCGATCTGGGCGCACTGCTTGAGAAAGCGAGGTCAAAACGAATCTTCGGAACCAAGATGCGCTCGCTCATCAGGCAGGCCAGCCCGTCTGGCATCAGGGAAGTCGTGCGCCAGCAGTTTGAAGTTGCCGGGCAGATCATCGCCGCCAACCTCGTGCCGATCATTGAACCCGAAGTGGATATTCACTGTCCGGAAAAAGCCAAAGCTGAAGCGTTGCTCAAGGCGGCCATTCTGGAGAAGCTCAGCGGGCTGGCGGCCGACCAACAGGTGATGCTAAAGATCACCCTGCCGGAGCAGGCCGACTTCTATGCCGGCTGCGTCAGTCATCCCAAAGTCGTGAGGGTGGTCGCGCTCTCGGGCGGTTACACGCGGGAGGAAGCCGACGAGCGGTTGCGCAAGAATCATGGCGTCATAGCGAGTTTCTCGCGGGCGCTGCTCGCGGGGCTGACCGCGCAGCAATCGGACACCGAGTTCAACGCCAAGCTGGAAGCGTCCATCCAGAGCATCTACGAGGCATCGATCACCTGAGCAAACGATGTCCGCGGATGAACCGTTCATGAGCGCAGAGTCAGGGTTACTAATAAATTAATCCGCTGGCGGCGTTTCCAACGCACAAGACCCAGGTCGTGGCCACGATCGGGCCGGCTTCGGAATCGCCGGAGATGCTCGAGCGTCTCGTTCGCGCAGGTTTAGACGTCGCGCGGCTGAATTTTTCACACGGTGACTTCTCGCAATACAGGGAAGTCATCCGGCGCATCCGCGAGGTGGCGGAAAAGACCGACCGGCGTGTCGCCGTCATGGCGGATTTGCCAGCGCGGAAGATGCGGCTCGGGAAAATCGGCGCAGTCGTCGTTTGAAGAGGAATCGGCAGGGCCGCCGATTCCAGCACGCGAGTCGCGTGCGCTCCCCTGCACGAGTTTGGCGTGGTGTTCCCCAAAGGCATCGGAGACGTATTTGAGGAAGATGAAGCCGGGGACGACGTGCTTGTATTCGGCCGCGTCCATGTTGCTGCGCAGCTTGTCCGCTGCGAGCCAGAGCTTGGCCTCGAAGCCGAGGTTGGCGGTGGAGTTGTTCTTTGCGGAGGAGCGAACGCGAGGCATTGGTGTGACGCAAGTTCTAGCGGGAGCTTTAAAGATTGAAAAACTGAAAACTGCCGTAACTGATGCGCAGCAACGGCCGGGCTTTCAAAACGGAAATGCTGACAAGCGGAGATCGGCGATCAGAGGTCAGTCATCCTTCGCCAGGGTTCCGGCGCTACAGTCCCGAAAGCTTTTGGAATTGGAGGCGAGGGGAGTTGAACCCCTGTCCTGATCGCTCTCTCCGCGAGCTTCTACATGTTTATCCGATGAGGATTTTTAAGGGGCCGGATGTAGCATCGGCACACCGCCGTCCCCCGAGCGTCCACGAAATCCTTCACCGCCCGACGCGGTCACTCCGCCGAACGATTAGCCTGCTGTCCATGTCCCCGGCCGTAGCAGGCGTCCAGCCGGTGACATCGCGGTCAATTAAGCCGCGAGAGCGAGATCTTGGTGATCTGCGTTTATTTGTTTTGGTCCGGATTTTAACGAGGCCAACGAACCATCCTCGACATGCCGCCTGCGCTTCAAACCATCAGTCGAAACCAGTACGCCCCCGTTTTTTTGGGAAGGGGCAATCTACGGGATGCACCCCCGATTTGCAATCGGTGTAGCGGCGGCCGTGTCGGCCTTTCCGAGCTGCACCGCGACATAGCCTACGAGCGGCACTTCGACCCGTGGCCCATACGGCCGCCACTACACCGGTTGAGACCACGATTTCAGCCGTGAAACGCCTCTAGCGAAAAACCTTGCTCGTGGCCCGGCTCTGCGAGACGAGTTCACCATGACGGAGCTGCAAGACTTCAAAAGCTCCGTCGCCGTCGTCGTTTCCAGTTGCGATGCGTTCTTCGATGCATGGCGACCGTTCCACGCTTTTCTGCGCAAGTTCTGGCCCGATTGTCCGCTGGAAATTTTTCTCATTACGAACGAACTCGAAGTGCGATCGCCGCTTCTCCGCAACCTCCGGGTCGGCGAAGATCGCGGCTGGTCCAGCAACTTCCTTTCCGCGCTCGAACAGATCGCTCATCCTTATCTGTTCTACGTGCAGGAGGATTATTTTCTGACCGCACCGGTGAACAGCGCCCAGATGACGGCCGACTTCGCGCAAGTCATCGAGTCGGATGCCGATTCGCTTTGCTTCCGCGCGCGCTCCAAGCCCTACCCCGGCTTGAAACTCCTGAACGATCACTACGGGATCGTGCCGCTCGATTCCGATGGCCGAACGCGCTGCCAGGTTACGCTCTGGAAACGGAGCGCCCTCTACTCGATTCTGCGTCATGGCGAAACGGCGTGGAATTTCGAGGCGCGAGGCAGCGCGCGCACGCACTCAATGAAGATCCTGTCCTACATTCGGCGCGACAACACCCCGATCCCCTACCTCATGTCGGCCATCTCGCGCGGCCTCTGGATGCCGGAGGCGATCGAACTCTGTCGGGCGCATGGGATCGCGATCGATCCGTTCTTTCGTCCGCTCTTTTCCCCGCGTCCGTGGCGGCGGCGGTTGCGCCGGGCGATCGGACGGGCCCGGCTCCGGCGCGCCTTGCGGGCGCAAAAAGGGAAAGCGATCGAACTGCCGTGAAGCGATTGGTGAGGTGGAATCTGAGCAGCCGAGCGCGCCAGCTTTCGGGGGGCGACGCACTGGTGGTCTCGATTCCAAAGAGCGGGCGCACCTGGGTGCGAACGTTTCTCTGCGCCTACTTTTGCGAAAAGCTCGGCCAGCCATTCACGCTCGAACCCAAGCAATACGAAGGCGTCCCGCGCGTCATTTACACTCACGACTTGTTTGAGCAACGAACAAAGGCGGACCGCTGGGATAAGCTGCGCGGGAAATATCTCATCCCACAAGGCGAGCGCGATCGGCTTCCGGTCATCCTTCTGGCGCGCGATCCGCGCGACGCCTTTGTTTCCCTCTTCATCCAGCTCACTCGACGCACGAAAGAAACGCCGGACGAGTTGAAACAAAAGTCGGCCTCCGAGCTGTTGCGCGATCCGGCCTTCGGAATTGAGTCGATGGTCGAGGTGATGAACAGCTGGCTGGCCGAATGGTCGGGCCGGGCCGACTTTCTCCTCCTGCGCTACGAAACCCTGCACGAATCGCCCGAGCCGGGTTTCCGCAAATTGTTGCGGCTGCTGGGAGAGAACCCGGTGCATGAAGGAGCCTTCGCCCATGCGCTCGCGTTTTCCGATTTCGGTCACATGCAGAAACTGGAAAACGCGGGCGCCTTCGATTCCAAAATCCTCCGCGCCGGCGACACGCAGGATCCGGAATCATTCAAAGTTCGCCGCGGCAAGATTGGGGGCTTCGAAGACTACCTTTCGCCTAACGATCAGGAATATGCGACCGCCGCCTTGGGAACGCTGGATCCCCGATTTGGTTACATAAAGTTCGCCCCTTCAGATCCCGGGCTCTGATGCGCTGTAACGCGGCCTTCCGCAGGAAGGCTTAGTGCCGGTCAGCGACGCGCAGCACAAGAGAGTCGGCTGATTTAGACGAACGATTGAAGCGGTGCGGTGCGGAGGGCGATCACCGCTCATCCAAGAAAGTTCGAAAAAAATATTTGCAATCTCTAGTTGTTTGATAGAGTATGTCGAAACTCTACCAGGCAACTAGAGATGAATCTTTCAAAACGCAGCGAATACGCCCTTCGGGCCTTGATCGACCTCGGCATCGCCCGGGAACTGGGACGACCGATCCTGCAAGTGAGCGAACTGGCGGTGAAGGAAAAACTCCCGATCAAGTTCCTCGAGCAGATTCTGACTCAGCTTCGGCTGGGCGGTTACGTCGAGACCAAACGCGGCAAACTTGGCGGCTACTCGCTGGCGAAGCCCGCTACCCGGATCAAGCTCGGCGCGGTCATTCGCCTGCTTGATGGTCCGCTTGCTCCCATCGCCTGCGTCAGCCAAACGCACTACCAGCGTTGCACATGCCCGGATGAGGCACATTGCGGGCTGCGCATGCTGATGCTGGACGTGCGGAACGCCATTGCGCGGATTCTCGATCGCTCGACGCTGGCGCAGATTGTCGAAATCACCCTGCGCAAAATGCGGCGCGACAAAGTGACTGTGCCCTTCGTTCGTCGCTCTTTTGGCCTGGAGGATCTCCTTCCGACCGCCGCCCGTAAACGCCCGTAAAGCAGCAGTCCTTGCCTAACGACTATGAACACCGACCAACCCGAATGGCTGACCATCGTGCGTGAAAAAGTGGAGACGCTGCGCTACGGCGTCGTGCAGATCGTGATTCACGATTCCAAAGTGACGCAAATCGAGCGCACAGAGAGAACAAGAATCGAAAGCCGGCGTGCGGGCGAACTTTCCCCCCTGCGATTAAACCGCAGTTCTGACCGACCAGACACACTGGAGGAAACCATCCGCCAACAGGGCGTCCTACCGGACTACCGGGGATCGCCCTTCATTCTGATTGTCTATCGATCAAAAGGAGAAAACAATGTTTCTGAAACTATTCACCGTCTTGGCCGTACTTGCGCTTGCGCGGCAACCGCTTGCTGCACAAACCTCATCCAGCGTAGACCAACGAATTGAGAAACTCGAGCGAGCGGTCGATCAATTGCAAAAGCGCAATGCCGAGTTGGAAGAGGAAGTCAGCAGTTTAAAAAAGCGCTCTCCGTTTGCGCCTGAATTCGGGCCGGAGAACAAGCCGAAAGCCACTTCCGAAGGCAAAGGCTATGTCGAAAAGGCCGAAGAGAAGCCGAAGGTCTACGTCGTTCCAGGCGCCTCCGAATACAAGCTGACTCTGGGCGGATATATTCAGTTCAATCTCGAAGATGGCGACGTTGCGGCATCGGAAGGGCGATTCGGCTTAACCGCGCTGAAAGACCGTTTTCGCCTCCGCCGCGCGCGAATCAACCTGACCGGCGATTTTCTCGAGCATTTCGACTTCAAGATTGAAGGCGACTTCGAGCAGAGTGATACCGCGGTCACGGTGAAAGTAACCGATCCGAAAACGGGCAAACAGATAACGTTTACCAATGCGACGCGCACGGATTTTTCCGCCACGGACATCTATATTAACTGGCACGACTTCCCGGAAGCGAACATCAAGGTGGGGCAATACAAAGCACCCTATGGCCTGGAGCAACTTACGCCCGACCCCAAGCTCCTCATGATCGAGCGAAGTCTTCCCACGAATGCACTCACGCCGGAACGCCAGGTGGGGGTGGAACTTTGGGGCAAGCCGCTAACCAATCTCTGGCCGCAGCAGAAGGACTTGGTGACTTACTACTCTGGCATCTTCAACGGCAACGGCCGTAACATTAACACTAATGATAACAACAACTTCATGTATGTTGGCCGGCTGGAATTGCAGCCGTTCAAAGGCAGGTTGTTTGGCCAGGAGGCGTTCCTGAAAGTGGGCGCCGATTTCCTGAACAGCCGCGACGATGCCGGAACGAACATCACCCCCGCGGGTGGCGGGAACTTGAAGGTCAACTCGGACGGGTCGCTCTCAGCGTATGTTCTGCCGGGTGCGGACGAAAGAACAGCGTGGAGCTTGGACGGGTGGTTAAACATCGGTCCGTTTGATCTGCGTGCCGAGTATCTCACGGAAGAGGTCAACGGCCGTACCGTTGCGGGAGTGCCGCCCGGATTTACCAACTTCTATGCGACAGGCTGGTACGTCCAAGGCGCTTACTATCTTATCCCGGCAAAGCTCCAGGCAGCGGTCAGGTGGGACGAACTCGACCCGGGCCAACTTCCCAATGACGGCATCCACTCCATCACTGGCGGCCTGAACTACTACATCCACGGCGATGATCTCAAATTAATGGCTAATTACATACACACTTGGTCCGACTATCGCGCCGCCAACCCGGACCTTGGCCAACAACAGTTCAACGAAGTCATCCTGCGGTTGCAGCTGATGTTCTAGGTCGAGAAAAGGAAGAACCTCTGCCTTCCGATGTCATGTCAGTTATGACGATGCCGACTTCGGATTCCTAACGACAACATTCAACTTCTAAAATCGAACCTATGAAACTACAGACTATCGCAGCACTCATCGTTGTATCAATCCTGTGCGCGCACAGCGTCAACGCAGAGGAGAAAACCACCATCCGCTTCGGGCATTTTCCCAACATTACCCATGCCCAGGGTGTTATTGCTCATGCACTCACCCGTGAAGGCAAAGGGTGGTTCGAACAACGGCTCGGGCCGAACGTGGAAATCCAGTGGTTCACCTACAATGCCGGGCCTTCGGCAATGGAGGCGATCTTCGCGCGGTCTCTCGATCTCACCTATGTTGGCCAGGGGCCGGCGCTGAATGCGCACTTCAAATCGGAGGGCGAAGAGATTCGCGTCATCTCCGGCGCCGCCACTGGCGGAGCCGCATTGGTCGTCAGGCCGGATGAGCTAATCACGAGGGCGGCCGATCTTCGCGGCAAAACAATTGCCACTCCGCAACTGGGCAATACACAGGATATTTCCTGCCGCGCCTGGTTGAAGGCGCAGGGCTTCAAGGTCACGCTGATTGGTGGCGAGGTCAGAGTTCTTCCAGTGGCAAATCCTGATCAGTTGGGCGCCTTCCAACAAAAGCAAGTCGACGCCGTCTGGACAGTCGAGCCCTGGGTAACGCGGCTCGAGCGTGAGGCGCACGGCAAAATCTTCCTTGAGGACGCTCAAGTCCAGACCACATGGCTGGTCGCGAGCGTGAAGTTCATCAACGAGCATCGTGAACTGGCGAAGAAGATCGCAAGCGCCAACGCGGAGCTTACGGCTTGGATTCAGTCGCATCCGAACGAAGCGCAGAAAATTCTGGCAACGGAGTTGAAAGAAGAGACCAAAGCCAGCATTCCGCCGGAAGCGATCGCCCAGGCTTGGAAGCGGATTCATTTCACGACTGAGGTCTCGCCGCAATTGCTGAGCAAGGCTGTCCAAGACGGAAAGGACGCCGGCTTTTTCAAAGGCGCGACCGACACCTCGAAGCTGATCGCAACACCCTAACGGATATGTATTTCACTGAAATCTTTGAAATCCCGCGTACCGCCAGGTCCACGGTGCAGGACGAACTGGAGATCGTTCCGCCGAGCAAGCTGCGCGTGGAAAACGTCTCCAAGACTTTCCATGCTCGGAGCGGCCCGGTGCAGGCGCTCGACCGCGTCAGTCTCAAGGTGAACGAGGGAGAATTCGTCTGCCTCGTGGGTGCGAGCGGATGTGGCAAGTCCACACTTCTCAACATCATTGCCGGCCTGGAGAAGCCCGACCGTGGAAACGTGATGGCGGATGGAGAACTCGTCACCCAGCCCGGTCGCGAACGGCTCGTTATGTTCCAGGAAGCCGCGCTTTTCCCCTGGCTCGATGTCCTCGGTAACGTCCTCTTCGGATTGAAGCTGAAACCAAACCTAACGAGTAAAGATCGAAAGGAGGTGGCCCGGTATTATCTCGAACTGGTCGGCCTGTCGAAATTTGAGCGAGCGAACATCCACGAGCTCTCCGGAGGGATGAAGCAGCGCGTCGCCCTTGCCCGCGCGCTCGCGCCCAATCCCCGCATGCTGCTGATGGATGAGCCGTTCGCGGCCCTCGACGCGCTCACGCGCGAGCAACTCTACGGGGACTTGCAGAAAATCTGGGTGGCCCGGCACAAGACCATCATCTTCGTCACCCACAACGTACGCGAGGCCGCCTGCCTCGGTGATCGCGTCTTACTTTTCTCGCCGCATCCGGGCCGCGTGCGGGAAGAATTCATCATTAACCTGCCGCGTCCGCGCGACATCAACAGCACCGAGTTGGCCGAGTACGCCAGCCGGATCATGCGGTCGCTCAAGGGATTCAAAAATGGAAACAGGGAGGTCGCAGAATGAAACGCTTTTTTCTATCACTCTTATTTTTCGCCGGACTGCTTTTGCTCTGGGACGTGCTCGTTAGGGTACGGATCTGGTCGCCGGTCCTCCTGCCTTCGCCGCTCAAGGTGGCGCAGTATTTGGAGGCAGCCGCGGCCGATGGCACCCTCTGGCAGGCCACGCTGATCACGATCAAACGCTTATTGTTAGGCTATGTCATCGGTCTGCTTGCCGGCGTCCCGCTCGGCCTCCTCACCGCGCGCTGGAATGTCCTGCACGATACGATCGGCACGCTCGCGCTCGGATTGCAGACCTTGCCGAGTGTTTGCTGGGTGCCGCTCGCACTTCTCTGGTTTGGCCAAAGCGAAGCCGCGATGCTCTTCGTCGTGGTAATGGGAACGCTCTGGTCGGTCGTGATCGCGACCGACACGGGTGTACGCCATGTGCCGCCAATCTACCGGCGTGCTGCCCTGACGATGGGCTCAGGCGGCTTTCACATCTGGTTGACGGTGATTCTTCCCGCCGCGCTCCCATTCATCGTAAGCGGAATGAAACAGGGCTGGGCCTTCGCCTGGCGCTCGCTCATGGCGGCGGAGATCTTTGTTACCATTCTGACCGGCTTCGGCCTGGGACAGTTGCTGCACTACGGCCGCGAGTTGAACGCGATGGACCAGGTGATTGCGATCATGTTGGTCATCGTGCTCATTGGGTTGCTCGCCGATAAGACGTTCTTCGCGCCCGTCGAACGTTTTCTCCACCGTCGCTGGGGCACGAGCCAATAAATGCTGATGAAGAAACGTCCTTCATCGGAGCGGATGGTGCGCGCTAAGCGCGAGATCAAAATCGTGAACCAGCTCGGCCTGCATGCGCGACCAGCGGCTGCGTTCGTCCGCCACGCGAATGCCTTTCGCTCGGAGATTTGGCTCGTCACTGCAAAGGGAAGATTTTCCGCCCTCAGCCTGATCGATATCATGCGGGCGAACCTCGATCGTGGCGCGGTTGCCAGCCTGGAAACAATCGGTCCGGACGCGGAAGAAGCGCTCGATCAGCTCGAAAAAGTCATTAAGGAACTTCCGGACTTGTGACGCGCAGCCTTCGCTTCGGGGACTGTCAACGCAACGGCCGCGCGACCAGGATTCCCGTGTCGCTGCGATAGCGCGCGAGGTAGCTCGAGAGCCGCGCGTCGACTACGACCTTCCCGTAGTTGTGCGGCGAAGAAGCGTGCATGAAGTGCAGGACACCATCGTTCGTCCGATAAGCGAGCCCGACATGCGAAGTGGAGTAAAGCCCGGGTCGATCGCGCGAGATGATGCCGATGATGTCGCCGCTCTCCAACTTCCCCTCGATCCCCGCCACGCGGCCCTTCGGGATCTGATAAAGCGGGCGCGCCGTCACTCTCGCTTCCATGCGGCCGAGCGGTTCGAGGAGGGACGGATTCGCTTTCAAGTAACGATAATGCCGCCAGCCGTAGGTCATCTCCTGTGCGGCATGATTCACCCGCACCCCACCGAGCTTTTGAGTGAGATCGTCGACCAGACCGCGCCGGCTGTTGTCCGCCAGCCAGTCCTCGAGGTAATGCAAGCGCGAGAGATATTCCCCGGTGCACTGCCCGTTGCGGTAGCGATCAAGCTCAACGCAATGCAGCAGTTGCTCCGGCGTCCACGAGGTTGCGGGATCATCCAGCATGCGGGCGAAGCCGAGGGAAATTTCGAAAAACGTCCAGCAATCCACTCCATTGAAATTCACCGAGGGCGCTTCGATCCGGTCATCGATTTCGAGCGTGTAGGAGGCATAGCGGGTGCCGACCATCGCGCGCCCGACCGTCGCCGTCCGTTCTCCGATAGGGAGCGATTTCCAGTTGTTTGCCCGCGCCTCCTGCACGAGCTGGTCGAACTTGTCGCGGCCCTTGAAAACGGTTGAGAAGGGCAGACCGCTGCCGCTCGTCAGGCAGGTGGACGCCAGAAAGAAAAGGGCGATAAGAGATTTTTTGGCGCGCATCTGCCGAAACCCTTCGGAAGAATGCGCCGCGGCGCAAGGCCGCTATTTCTTCGCGACCGGCGCTGGGACCAGCAAAACGGGGCGTTCGCCGGCCTTTAAGACTCCTTCCGTCACGCTCCCGACAAGGAGGTTGTAAACCGAGCCATGCCCATGCGAGCCCATCACGATTAGGTCCGCGGAAATCTCACGGCTGGTCCTAAGAATCTCCTCCACCACCGTTCCCTCCCGTTCGTGAGCGACGACCGTCAGCCCGGCACGGGTCAGCTCCTCCCGGAGGCGGTCGAGCTGGCTCTTTTGCTTCTCGTTAGTCACATCCGGCGGAAGATAACCCGCAGCTTCGAGCGATATTGCGCCGGTCATGCCCATCTCCGGCATCCCAATTCCTGGATAACCGATGGTCGCCGCCGGAAATACCGGCACCGCCGCGATCTCGCACACGTGCACGAGGTGAAGCTCCGAACCAAATGCGCGCGCCATCTGATGCGCGAGCGCGAGCACGCCCTCCGTAATGGGAGAAAAATCGACTGGCACGAGAATCCTTTTCATGGTGCGAAGCGCTTTACGGATCGGCGAGACAGGATGCGGGACGCGCCTCGGACGGTCAAGCAATTGGAAAAGCGAGTCGCCTTCGTTATTCTTCGACGTGGAAGACCTGTTCACGGAGGCGGAGACGGACGCAAAGGCCGATGCCGCCGCGCCTCTCTCCAGCCGGATGCGACCGCGCTCGCTCGAGGAGTTCGTCGGGCAGGAGCACATCCTCGCGCCCGGCAAACTCCTGCGTCGCGCGATCGAGGCCGATCGACTGCCGTCGGTCATTTTTTCCGGCCCGCCCGGCACCGGCAAAACCACCCTGGCGCAGATTATCGCAGCGTTGACGCAGTCAAAATTTGTTCGCCTGAGCGGAGTCGAGAGCAACGTCGCCGAGATGCGGAAAGTGGTCGCGGCGGCGGCCAACCGGCTGCGCACTTCGGGCCAGAAAACGATCCTCTTTGTCGATGAGATCCATCATTTCAACAAGGCACAGCAGGACATTCTGCTCCCGGACGTGGAAAGCGGAAATCTTCGCCTGATCGGCGCCACGACCTACAATCCGTTTTTCTACGTCAACAGCGCGCTCGTCTCCCGCTCCCAGGTTTTCCAGTTGGAATCGTTAGGGGTGGAGGAACTCGAGCAGTTGATCGATCGCGCGCTGGCGGAGAAGGAACGCGGCCTCGGCAACTATCGCGTGCGGATGGACGCGGAGGCAAAACGGCATCTCGCGAAACTGAGCGACGGCGATGCCCGGAAATGCTTAAACGCGCTCGAGATCGGCGTCCTGACCACTCCGCCGGACGAGAAAGGGATGATCCATTTCAACCTCCAGGTTGCGGAGGAAAGTATCCAGACCAAGGCGGTCGTTTACGATCGCGTCGGCGACGCCCATTACGACACGGTCAGCGCATTCATCAAAAGCATGCGCGCCTCCGACGAGAAAGGCGCGATCTACTGGCTGGCCAAGATGCTGCATGCCGGGGAGGATTTTCGCTTCATTGCGCGTCGGATCGTCATCTTCGCGAGTGAAGACGTGGGGCTGGCGGACGCGGAGGCGCTGCCGCTCGCGATCGCCACCCAGCAGGCGGTCGAGTTCGTCGGGATGCCGGAGGCGCGCATTCCCCTCGCCCACGCCACGGTCTACATGTGTCGCGCGCCCAAGAATCGCGACGCCTACGAGGCGCTAGGCGCGGCGACGGAAGAGATCGAAGCGGAGAGAACGAAGCGCGTCCCGGAGAAACTGAAGAACAAACATTTCCCCGTAAACCCCACGCGCTGACGCATGACGCTGTCGCACAAGATCGGGAAGATTTTCCACGCGGAGTTTTATCGGCGCGTCTGGCGCCGGGTGGACCGAATCCTCTATCCGGTCCCGCTCCAGCCGCTCCTGGCCGGCATCGATCAAAAGCGCCTTCACCAACTGCAGGAGCAGCATGGTTCGCCCCCGCCAGACGCGCCCGATAGCTGGCGCCATTACGCGAAATATCTCGAAGTGGAGAAATACCTGCCACTCAACATTCAGCGGCTGCAATACCTCGACCTTCATCGTTCACGGCCGAAGGACATCCTCGATATCGGCTGCGGCGCCGGCTTCTTTCTTTTCGTCGCGCAATCACGCGGCCATCGCGGACTCGGCCTCGATACGGGAGGCATTCCCGTTTTCGATGACCTGATCGAACTCTTTGGCGTCGAGCGGATCATTCAGAAGATCAAGATTCTCGAACCGATGCCGGACCTGGGCCGCAAATTCGATCTTATCACCGCCTTCTCCACCGCCTTCCACGGCGGGCGCAACATGTCATGGCGCTGGGGGGCGAAAGAATGGGACTTCCTCGTCGCCGATCTCGAGCGTCATTTGAAACCGGGCGGCCAGATTTTCTTCGGACTCAATCCGGCCTACAACGGAAACTTCTATACGCCAGAAATCCTCGATCTTTTTCTGCGGCGCGGCGCGCGGGTCGACCGCGAGAACGTGCTCTTTCCACCGAAGGCCTGAAGCCTGGCGCCTGACAAGCGCGAGAGCATCGCGACGAGCAGTTCCTAGAGTGGTCGTCGCCGAATTGCCGCAATGAAATAAATCACCGCGAATGCGATCTCTCCAGCTCCGGCGAGGCCAATTCTCCAGTCGCTCCGAGTGAGTGCCAGCCAGATTCCGATCGCGCCCGCAGCGAAGAGAAAGAAAGCAATCAACCAAACCAGAAGGGTGTCGATTCGGCTAAATTTACCGCGGCGCAACATGCTTTGCAGAGTTTATCTCGCCTAACGAAAAGAGTCGATGACCCGATCCAAAGAGGTCGCTGGCGCAAATCCGCTCTTCCCTCGAATTTTCCGGGTGCAGGAGGAGGCCACCACAACGAGCAAGGCGCTTCTGCGTCGCCTGCATCCGCGTCTCGCCCGCTGGTTCGGCACAACTTTCGGCGACTTCACAGACGCCCAGCTGCGTTGTGTTCCATCGATCCTGAAGCGGGAATCAGTCCTGCTCACCTCGCCGACCGGGAGCGGCAAGACACTGGCCGCTTTTCTCGGGGTCTTCGATTACTTGCTGCGGAAACTCGATGCCGGGACCCTGTCGTTAGGCGTGCATTGTCTTTACGTTTCGCCCCTGCGCGCGCTCACCTACGACATCGGGAAGAATTTGCGCGCGCCGATCGCCGGCATGGACTTGGAGAAGGAGTTGCTGATTCATGTCCGGACCGGCGACACGAAAGCCAATGAGCGGGTAAAGTTTCGCCGCCGGCCATCGCACATCCTGGTCACGACACCGGAAAGTCTCGCGGTCCTGATCGCCCAGGAAAGCTACGCGACGCACCTTACGAGTTGCCGATTCGTGATTGTGGATGAACTCCATTCCTTCGCTGGAAACAAGCGCGGAGTGGACCTGGCGCTTTCGCTCGAGCGTCTGGAGCAGATTGTCTCTGTGCCTAACGAGAAGCCACTGGCGCTTTGCCGGATTGGATTGTCCGCGACCGCCGCACTGCTCGAATTACTGGCGAAATTTCTCGCGGGCGACGATCGGCCCTGTCGCATCGCCCGCGCGAAGGTAGAGAAGGAATCGATCGTCGAGGTCTTTTCCCCGATTCGTCGCCAACCCTATCCGCCGGCCGGTTACACGGGCGTGCGTCTTTACGCTGAGCTGGCGAATTTGATCCGCACCCGGCAATCGGTTCTCGTCTTCACCAATGTCCGTTCCGCCGCCGAGCAAATCGGTTTGCGCCTCAAGGAACTACTCCCAGAACTTGCAGACCAAATCGAAACGCATCACGCCTCCCTTGATCGAAGCGTGCGGCTCGAGGTCGAGGATCGGCTCAAGAACGGCGAACTGCGCGCGGTCGTTTGCTCGACCAGTCTCGAACTGGGGATCGATATCGGCGCGGTCGATCTCGTCGTAATGGTAGCGACGCCGAAAGGAGTCTCACGCGCCGTGCAGCGGATCGGCCGCTCCGGACATTCCCTGAACCAAAGCAGCCACGGCGTGCTCGTCGCGACCAACATCAACGACCTAGTAGAAGCGACTGCAACAGCCCATCTCGTCAGGCAAGGCGCCCTCGACCCGGTCAAGATTTTGGAAAAGCCCAACGACGTGCTTGCGCAGCATATTGTCGGGATGGCCGCGCTCGCTCCGATCGCTGTCGAGGAGGCTTTCGCGATCGTCCGGCGCGCGTTTCCCTTTCGCGAACTGGAACGCGACGAGTTCGAGCGCGTGCTCGAATACCTCGCGGGCGGCGGCGCATCGTTGCAGCGTCAGTACACGTCGCTCTTCGGCAAGATCACGCTCGCGGACGGGATGATCTCGCTCGCGCATCCGCGAGTGGCGCGCGAGTTCCTGCTTAATATCGGCACGATCGTCTCGGAAGGATTCGTCAGCGTGCTGCTCGGGCGGCGGCGCCTCGGTTCGGTAGAGGAAGGATTCGTCAAGCAACTTCAGCTTGGCGATCTGTTCGTGCTCGCAGGACGCGTCGTCAGGCTGATCGATACCGGGGTGCAGGAAGTGCTCGTCGAGCGCGCAGACGGGCAGTTGCCGACCATCCCGCGCTGGAACGCAGCGAAGATGCCGCTCACCTCGGGCCTGGCAAGGGCAGTGCGCAGATTACGCGCCGATCTCGCTGCACGGCTCCGCGAAGGCTCCGATGCGGATGCGATTGATTGGCTGGTCGAGACTTATCAAATCTCAATCGCGAACGCGCAGCCGATCGTGGAATTCTTTCGCGCCCAAATGGCCATCTCGGACGTGCCGGTTGGACGCGACCTGTTGATCGAGCTTTATCGCGAGTCCGAGCATTCGCACTACTTTTTCCATTCGCTCATTGGCCGCAGCGCGAATGACGCGCTCTCGCGCATCGTGGCCTGGCGCGTGCGGGAACGGATCGGTGGCAACGCGCTGGTCACGATTGATGACTACGGGTTTCTGCTCACGCTGCGGCGTTTCCAGGAATTGCCACTCGCGCAGTGGCGCGGCTGCTTGCGCCGCGCGGAAGCGGAGGAGGATTTGCATGCCGCACTGCGCGGCTCGGAATTGGTCAAATGGCAGTTCCGTGGAGTGGCGCAGACCGGCCTGATGGTGCCGCGCCACCTGCCGGGTCGGGAACGGAAACCTCGGCAGCTGAGCTGGAGCTCGGAGGTGCTCTTCCGCGTGCTCGAGCAGCACGAACCGAATCATCCGCTCCTCGAGGAAGCCTATCGTCAGGCGACGCACACCTTTCTCGATGCCGAGGCGGCCTATGCTTTTCTTGATGAAGTGCAGGGGTTGGAATGGAAACTGCGCGAGCTGGCGGTCGTCTCGCCGTTTTCGTTTCCGATTTATGCGAGCAAGATCAAGGAGAGCATGATGCTGGAGGATCCCGCGACCGCGATCGAGCGCATCTATTTTGAGATGTACGCCCGCGTCGAGCAGGTCGCCGCGGAAAATCCGAAGCTCGAAGCTTGAGGTTCGAAGGAGGAATCGTGAGCTTTAAGGATCACTTTTCGCGGCAGGCGACAGATTACGCGAAGTTTCGACCGCAGTATCCACATGCACTTTTTGAGTTCATCGCAGCGCAGGCGCCTAACGATGAGTTGGCGCTTGATTGCGCCACCGGCAACGGGCAGGCCGCGGTCGCGTTGGCGGAATTTTTCCGCGAAGTGATCGGGGTCGATGCGAGCGCGGCGCAGATCGAGAGCGCCCAGCCTAACGACCGGGTGGAATACAGGGTCGCGCCAGCGGAAGCAACTGGTTTGCCTTCGAATTCTTGCGACGCGATGACGGTGGCGCAGGCGCTGCACTGGTTCGATCTCGAGACTTTTTATGCCGAGGCGCAGCGCGTCTTGAAGCCAGGCGGGGTGCTGGCGGTCTGGGCCTACAACTACCTGCGCGTGACGCCGGAGGTTGGGGCGATCCTCAGGCATTTCCACGACGAGGTCGTCGGATCGTACTGGCCGCCAGAGCGGAAAACGGTCGGGTGCGCTTATCTCGAGTTGCCCTTTCCGTTTCCGGAAATCGAGAGCCCGCCGTTTCGAATCGAGGTGCAGTGGACACTGGAGCATCTGCTCGGCTATCTCGGAACCTGGTCGGCGACCCATCGTTTCATGGCCGCCCAGGGCAAGGCCCCAGTCGATCTAATCGCCGAGGATCTCGCCCGCGCCTGGGGAAACGCGAGCGAGCCGCGACTCGTCAGTTGGCCCCTGACAACCCGGATCGGCCGTCAATTATAGGGCGGGCGCTCCGCCTGCCCCGGATCGGAAACGCGGAAACCGGAGCGGTTGCCCTACAATTCCGGCCCCTGATGAAGTCGATCGTCTTTAGGAAACTCGTGCTCCTGCAAGTTAACGTGCTCTTAATCGATTTCCCTTTGTTCGATCATGAGGACCCGAAACACGGCCGGGACGCCCGTCCCTCCAGTTCGAGAACGAGCACGAGCAGATCTCGCCGGCAAAATAAAGAGGACGGACCTTGCGATCCGCCCTCCCTTTCCGTGGAGCAGCTTCTCCCTAGCTTTTGCTCTGCGAAACTACTTCGTTCAACTTGAAGATCGGCAGGAACATCGCGATCACGATGCCGCCCACGATCACGCCGAGAAAAACGATCAACATTGGCTCGATGAGCGAGGTCAGCGCATCGAGCATTGCTTCGATTTCTTCGTCCCAGAAATCGGCCATCTTCTCCAGCATGGTATCGATACGACCGGTGGATTCGCCTGCCGCAACCATGCGCAGCATCATCGGTGGAAAAATTTTCTTCTTCGAAAGCGCGACGGAAAGATTATCCCCTTTCTCGACATCGGAGCTGACGCCTTTGATGCTCTCCTCGACGACATGGTTGCCCGATGAACCGCCCACGATATCGAGCACTTCCAGAATCGGCACGCCGCTGCGGATAAGCTGCGCAAATGTGCGCGCGAAGCGCGACATGCAAATCTTATGAACAAGCGGACCGAAAACGGGCAGCTTCAGCTTCCAGCGATCGCTCAACTGGCGCCCGCGAGTCGAGCGCAGGAAGGCACGTATGCCGAAAATTGTGCCGCCGATACCGAGGATCATGAAATACCATTTCGCGCGGATGAAATCGCTCAGGTCGATTAGGAATTGCGTCGGGGCGGGGAGCTTGGCGCCAAAATCCTTGAAGATTTCGCCGAAGATCGGAACCACTCGAACGATAAGAAACGTGGTGATCAGGAAAGCAATGGAAATGACAATGACCGGGTAGGTCATGGCCGATTTGACCTTCTTGCGCAGGCGGGCGCTGGCTTCGAGGAAGCCGGCCAACCGGTCGAGAATTTCCGAGAGCAGACCGCCAGCCTCGCCCGCTTTCACCATGCTGACGAAAAGACGATTGAAAACGCGCGGATGTTTTGCGATTGACTCGTTAAAGGTTTCGCCGCCCTGAACGCGAGAGGTCACGTCGCTGATAACGTGGCGGAGATTCTTTTGCCGCTTCGGGTCGCATTGCTCGTAAAGCGCGGTCAGCGCCTGGACGAGCGAGATACCGGCCTCGATCATGGTCGCGAGCTGGCGCGTACACAGCACAAGGTCCGTTTCCTTTACCGTCCATGCCTTCTTGCGCTGGCGGCTGGCGGCGGCTTTTTGTTGAAGGGAAAGCACCATGAGCCCGCGGCTCATTAGACTAGTGACAGCGTTGTCCTCGTTGATCGCGTCCTGGATACCGTTTACGATATTGCCGGCGCTATCCCGAGCTTGATAGGAGAAGGTCATCATATGGTTATTCTAGTAATGGCATTCCTTATAGCAGCTATGATGCCAACCCTGGCGGGTGTTGGGCCCGTGCGCCATGGTTGAAGCGGCCGATTTCCAGTCGCTGACCGATTCGCTCTGGCTCTGGGAGGCCTATGACCCCGCGGTGAAATCCGATCTCTTCTCAAGCGCCGCCCTCCTTGCAGATCGACTGTTCCTGTTCGACCCGATCCCGCTCGCAACGACGTCACAGAGGCACCTGATCTCCGGCCGGGATGTCGCCGGAATCGTGCTAACCAATTCCAATCATCTGCGCGCTGCCGCCGATTTTTCCCGACAACACAAGGCACCTATTTTCGCCGCGGAACCGGTCATTCGAGAATTCAACTCGGTCGAGGCGGTCGCGCTCAGCGCCAATGCAAGGATTGCACCGGAGATTAGCGCCATTCCGATCGAAGGCGCCGCTCCAGGCGAAATGGCCTTCCATCTGGCGGACAACGGCGGGACAATTGTGATCGGCGATGCGTTGATTCATCTCGATCCCTACGGATTCGCTTTGTTGCCGCCCAAGTATTGCTCCGACAAGAAAGAGATGCGCCGCTCACTCCGCCAGTTGCTCGACTGGACATTCCAACGGCTCCTCTTCGCCCACGGGCCGCCGCTCCTGTCGTCAGCGCGCGAGCGGCTGGAAACGCTGCTGCGATGAGTGATCGTTAGGCACCAATGAGCCCCTTACCTAACGACAGCGGGGTGACGCGTTTCCTCCGCCTGATCCGTTTCTCGCACACGGTTTTTGCCCTGCCATTCGCTCTCGGGGCACTCCTGGTCGCCACCCACGGACGGCCCTCGATGCGATTGCTCCTGCTCGTTCTGGTTTGCATGGTCTGTGCGCGAACCGCCGCGATGCTCTTCAACCGGATCGTTGACTGGACGCTCGACCAACGAAACCCCCGGACTGCGATGCGCCATCAACTCATCTCGCGGCCGGCTGCTCTCTGGCTCCTCGTGCTGAGCTCGGCAGCGTTTGCGGCCGCAGCCGGCGCGATCAACCGCGCGACCCTGCTCCTTGCGCCGCTAGCGCTCGCGATCATTTTTTTCTATTCGCTGACCAAGCGCTTCACGGCGGCCAGCCATTTTTTTCTGGGCGGTGCACTGGCCGTCGCGCCTGCCGGAGCCTGGATCGCGGCCACCGGCCGCCTCACCCTGGCTCCGTTGCTGCTCGGGGCTGGCGTGGTCGGATGGGTCGCGGGATTCGATTTGATCTACGCTACGCAGGATTTCGAATTCGACCGGCGCGAGGGACTGCACTCGCTCGTCGTGCGACTCGGCATCGCGCGTTCCCTTCGGCTGGCGCAGTATCTGCATTTCGCGATGTTGCTCGCGCTGCTCGGTTTTGGTCTCGCCGCGTCGTTAGGCGCGGTCTATTTTTGCGGTATGCCGCTGGTCGCCGGAGCGCTGATTTACGAACATCGGAGCGCGGCGCGACTCGATCTGGCCGGGATCAATCGCGCCTTTTTTCAGAGCAACGCCTTCGTCAGCACGGTTTTCCTCGCGAGCGTCATGGCCGCCGTGATTTGAGTAAAGCCTCTATGGCTCGAGCTGAGCGAGGCGGGCGATGTGCCGGCCACCTTCGAAATCGGTCGTGAGCCAGACACGAACAATTCGCAGGGCCAGATCTTCCGGGATCATGCGTTCGCCTAACGACAAGACATTGGCGTCGTTATGCTGTCGGGAGAGACGCGCGGTCTCCTCGTTCCAGCAGAGCGCGCAGCGAATCCCACGCACCTTGTTCGCGGCCATCGCTTCGCCGTTGCCGGAGCCGCCGAGCACAATCCCACGGTCGCACTCGCCGCGCGCGACCGCTTCCGCGGCGGGGCGGATGAATTTCGGGTAATCGACCGGCGCTTCGCTCGTCGTGCCGAAGTCTTCCACCTCATGGCCTAACGAAATAAGGAGTTCCTTGATTTTTTCCTTATAACGGAAGCCGGCATGATCGGAGCCGAGAGCGATTTTCATTTTGTGTTCCTAAAGAAGGGAGACCGACTTGTCGAGGCTTGCGCCCAAGGGGCGCAAAGGCACAACGATTTCAGCCAATGGCAGAGATGCAAGCCTTTGGTTTCGTAGTGCGAGAATCTGGATCGTCAGGCACTGTGCAGCTTGGCCAGTTGCTGCCACAGCTCACGCTCCGCATCGGTCAGCTTTTCCGGGATCCTGATCTGTGTCACGACGTAGAGATGGCCGCGACCACCGGTCACATTCGGCAGTCCGCGATCACGCAGCCGAAAACGCTGTCCCGCCTGCGTGCCGGCGGGAATCTTGAGCCGTCGATTGCCTTCCAGGGTTGGCACCTCGATTTCTGTCCCCAGCGCGGCCCGCCATGGGTCGAGCGCGGCCTCATGGATCAGATCGTTTCCCTCAACGGAAAAATCGGGATGCCGCGCGAGGCGCACGCGCAAGAAAAGGTCACCCTTCTTGCCACCACGGGCGCCCGCCTCTCCCTGGCCGGCGAGCCGGATGCGCTGGCCTTCATGGACTCCGCGCGGGATTTTTACCTGATAGGTTTCCACCTTTTCCGAATCGCTCCGGCGCAGGGAGATCTGGCGAGTGGAACCGTGAAGGGCTTCCTCCAGCGTCACCATGATGTCGGCCTCGACATCCTGCCCGCGTTCCGCGGTCGCGGCCCGCCGACCAAATCCGCCACCGAAGGCCGATTCGCCCCGGCCGCCGCCGAAAAACGCCTCGAAGAAATCGCTGAACCCGGTCCCACCAAACTCGAACTCGACGCCGCCGTTGCCGCCGGCGTAGCGACGAAATCCCCCGCCACCCATTCCCCCCCGTCCCCAGCCGGGCGGCGGTTGAAACCCGCCAGGCTGATTCCAATTCGCGCCGAGTTGATCGTATTTGGCACGCTTCTCGGGATCGCTTAGAACTTCGTAGGCTTCGTTGATCTGCTTGAACTTCTCTTCCGCCGCGGCCTTCTCCTTGGGCTTGGCAAGATCGGGATGGTGTTTGCGTGCGAGTTTGCGAAAAGCGCTCTTGATCTCATCCGCGCTGGCCGTCTTCGCGACGCCCAACGTTTCGTAATAGTCCCTGAATTGAACCGCCATGACCTTGCGGGGGGAATTTCCCGCATCAACCGCAATGCGCAACCGTTACCCGGGCAAGGCTCCGCCTCGCCTAACGCCTAACGATCGGCAAAGATGGGGGCCGCGGAGACATCGGCCGCGTCGAAGGTGAAGCCGTGGCCACCCTCGGTTTCGAGCGATTTCAACAATTCCGCCACCGCCAGCGCCGTTGTCCCGGAATAGAAACGGACGAGTCCGACTGTGGTACGCCGCCCAAAGACCGTGATCATGATTGTGTTGTCGTCGACCGAGTTCATGAAAATATGGCTGCCGTTGCCCTGGTGATAGAGGGCGTTGAATTCGACCTCGCCAATGCGGCGGGCCAGTTCCTTGGTCGCAGCAAACGACCCCGCAGCGAGAGCGGCAATAATCGTGACATCGATCACCGAGACATCGCCAAACTGCGAGATGACGTTGCCGCCGCGATCGATCACCACGGTCAGATCCGCGTCCGCCTTCTTCAGAAAATCAGCCAGAATAGCATCGAGACTGGCGACATTTTCGATTGTTAGTGCCGGGATACAGTTCATAAGCTGGCAGGCATGCTGATCTTCGGCACCGGCTTGGGCTCGACCGGCACGGCGACCGGCGGCGGCACAGGTGCCGCGGCGGTGGCGGGCTTGGTGTCGTCCTGTTTGCTGAACTTGTGCAGCAACATCTGGGAAACGGCGTTGAGCGAGGCGAAGACGTTCTGCCCGGTGCTCGAAATGACCTCGAAACTTTGGACGCGCTTCTTGCGATTGTTGAGCAGGAACTCGAGGTAATTGATCGGCGCGACGTTCGTCAGGTCCCGTTTGTTATATTGCACGACGTAGGGAATATCGTCGATCGCCAGGTTTTGCTCCGCGAGGTTTTCCTGGAGGTTGCGGAAGCTTTCAACGTTCTCCTCCATTTTTTCCCACTGCGAATCCGCGACGAAGACTATCCCGTCGACGCTCCGCAGGACGAGCTGGCGGGTGGCGTTGTAGATCACCTGCCCTGGCACGGTGTAAAGCTGGAACTTGGTCACGAAACCCTTGATGACGACGGCGTTGAGGGGGAGGAAATCGAAAAACAGGGTGCGATCGGCGGCGGTGGCAAGGGAGACGAGGTCGCCCCGATTGGCCGGGCTGATGCGCTCGTGGATGTAGGCGAGATTGGTCGTCTTGCCGCAGAGGGCAGGCCCATAGTAGACGATCTTGAACTGGATCTCCCGGCTGGCGTAGTTGATGATTGACATGGGTTTATTGTTAGGCGTTAGGCGTCGTTAGGCGCAAAGTTCATTTCGGTTGGGCGTAGGTACGTGCCAGTTGCTCCGCCAGACGGTTGAGCCGGCCGCGGATCTCCGGTGCGAGCTCCTCTCCTGCCTTGTGCAGGGTGGTGAGGCAAATGTCTTCGTGGCCAAAGAAGGTGACGGCCGATTTTGTGCAGAAGAGCGTGACCCCGGCGAGCGACCCGAGGTTGGTTCCCCCCATCTGTTCACCGATTTTTTTCATGATCGAGGGTGCGATCGCGCAGAGCGCGTCGACCCCGTAATCGCTTGGTACGTCTCCCGCCAGGCTAAGACCGTCGGAGCAAACAATCGCGCAAGCGCTCACACCGGGCAGGCGGCTGACGCGCGCAACGACGCCCTTCGCGTCGAGGGCTTCGTCGGTGTCGAAAATGACTTGAAAAGCGGTCCGGACGGTGGACGCGGGCGCCGGGGCTGCTTTGACGGGGGGCGCGGGTGCCGCGACCGGCTTGACCGCGTCGCTCGTGACGGCTGCTTTGGCACTCGCGGCAAGCGAACCTTTCAGGCGCGTGGCGTCCTCGGCCGCCTTTTGACTGAAAGGCGTCTCAAAGAGCGACACAACCTCCGGGGCCTCCTGGTCGTCCCGAAGCTGCAAGCTCTCGTTAGGCAAATTTTGCAGCACGTCCTGCAACGGCAAGGCAATCGGCGTCTCGGGATCCTCGATCTTGAAAATCGCGCGGTATTCCTCTGGAAGAGCGGCCTGGAATTGAGCAGGCGAAATCGCAATTCGGCCTAGCGATAATTGCGGCTCAACGATCGAGAACGGCAACTCAATCATCGCGCCTTCCGCCACGTCATCGATCGGTCCGGATAATTGGAGGGGCGCAACCTCCCGCAAAATCGTGCGCAATGGCAGCCGAATATGCGAGCCCGGCGCAGAAAACTCGACCTGCCCGATCTGCGGATGGAGCGACTGGACTTTCGGCGAGATCGCCTCACGCAGATCGTTCGATGGCGGGCTGATCTTGAATGGGATTCGCGCCGGCGCCCCCGGCGCAAACGGTGAGGGCAAGGAGGTGGGAACGGGCGACCCACTTGAGGCTGGAACTCTCTCAGAGGCGGGCGCGCCCGTTCCGTTCGGTGAAACTCTTGCGACAATCGGCGGGCGCGCCGGCGGTTTTTCTGATTGGATTGGAGTCGGCGAGCCGGTAGTGTCATCGGCTTCCTTGGGCAGGGGCAGCCGGATCGGCGCCTCTGGTTGAGTCTCTGTGACAGGGGTGAGTGCAGGTTCAGGCGCTGATACGGGCGTCGCCGGCGTGCCGAAGCGTTTGCTGTCCTCCAGCGTGACTTGCAAAAACGGCGTCTCGACCTGGGGCAGAGCCCGTTCGACGACCTGATCGGGCCGCACCTGCAAAGCGGCAAATTGCTCGAGGGCTTTGGCGAAAGGAATCGCCACTTCGGTCTTGTCGGCGACGTCCACATGCTTTCTGAAAAACTCCGGCACCTGTTGATAAATGGCGTGCAAGGGCACGGTGGGGCGACCGCTCGCCATCCCGCGCTCGAGAACGGAAGCCTTCAAAATCAGACGATGAAGGGGATCGATCGGCTCCGGCTTGAGCAATGCGTCCGGGATACCTGGCGCGACGTCGGCCAGTTGCAGAGCGATCGTCCTCTCCGGGCTGTCCAACTCTGCTACGAGCGGTTTCGGCACCGCGGAGAGACTGCCACCTCCGCCTAACGAAATCTTGCGCGGCGCGGGTGGGACGAGCGTGGCGCCAGAGAGCGATGGCCCTGAAGCGGACAGAGACGCGCCCACGTCGGAAAATGACGCGGTTGCGAGCGATGACATCGCCGGCGACACACCCGCTCCTCCTGGCAGATCAAAATCCGCCGGGCCGCCCAGGCCAAGAATGCGGGTGACATTTGGCATGACCGTCTTGCCAAAGCGTTCGGAAGCGGGTTTCTCGACGGCAACGATCGGCTGCGAGACGACCGCAGCCGCGCTATCGGGGGGTCGCACTTTCTTAAAAAAACGGAGAAAGGACAAATTCAAGTTCAGGTTCATCTAATGATCCTCCGCGGTGACGCGCCAGACTTCCTCCAGCGTTGTGACTCCCTCCATCGCCTTGTCAATGCCGACCATGCGCAGAGTCTTCATTCCCTCGGTGATGGCCTGATTCTTGATCACCGTCGCAGAGGCGCGCTTGATAATCAGACGGCGAATCGCCTCGCTCACTGGGAGCGCTTCAATGATCGCCGCCCGGCCGGAATAACCGCGCCCTTTGCAGCGATCACAGCCCAAACCGTGATAGAAGACGGCGCCTTCCGCCGGCTCCATATTGAGGCGGGTGAACATCTCCGGTTCTGGGACGAATTCGTCGCGGCAGTTCATGCAAACGCGTCGGATCAGGCGCTGCGCGCAGGTCAGGATGACTGAGCTGGAGATCAAAAATGGTTCGATCCCCATGTCGTCGAGTCGGGCGATGGCGCCCGCGGCGTCGTTCGTGTGCAGCGTGCTCAAGACCTGATGACCGGTGAGCGCCGCTTTTACCGCAATGTCGGCGGTCTCATTGTCACGGATTTCACCTACCATGACGATGTCGGGGTCCTGGCGGAGAATCGAGCGAAGCGCCGAGGCAAAATCGAGTCCGATATCCGGGCGGGCCGCGACCTGGTTCACACCCATGAGCTCGTACTCGATTGGGTCCTCGACCGTCACGATGTTGTAGTTGGGGCTGTTGAGTTCCTGGAGGACGGAATAAAGCGTCGTCGTTTTGCCGGAACCGGTCGGGCCAGTGACAAGGATCATGCCGTGCGGCGCATCGATCGCCTTGCGGAAACGCGTGACCGTTTCTTCATCCATTCCCAAGGTGTCGACGCTGCCCGCCAGCGCCGATTTATCGAGAATACGAATGACAACTTTCTCGCCATGCGAAGTGGGCAGAATTGAAATACGCAGATCGACTTCCTTGCCCATCACCTTGATCCGGAATCGGCCATCCTGCGGCACGCGCCGTTCCGCGATGTTCAGGCCCGCGAGAATCTTGATGCGCGAGGTGATGGCGAGCTGGAGCGCCTTGGGCGGCGACTCCGCGACAACCAAATCGCCATCGATGCGGTAGCGCAGCTTTAAGGTGCGCTGGAAGGGCTCGATATGAATGTCTGACGCCTTTTCCTTGATCGCTTGCGCGAGGATCAGGTTCACGATCTTGATCACAGGCGCGTCTTCGCTGTCGGTCGCGAGCCGGTCGAGATCGATCTCTTCGCGCTTGGATTGTTGCACTTCGACATCGGAGGCGGCCTCTTCGGAAACCTGCTTGAGCACTTCGCTCATGTTCGCCCCCGCCGAGTGCACGCCGCTGAGCGCATCGTTCACCCCGCGCTCGGTCGCGATCATCGGCACGATCTCCATCTGCACCCGGCGCTTTAGGTCGTCGACCGCGAGCACATTGGTCGGATCAGCCATGGCAACGAAAAGTTTTTGATCCACGCGCGCGATCGGCACCAGCTTGTGCGCTTTTGCCATGTCGCGCGGGACGAGATTGAGGATCTCCTCCGGCACACGCACTTTTGCCACGTTGATCGGCGGGGTGTTCAGGCAGCGGCCCATGCTGAAAGTCATGTCCTGGTCGCTGACAAACTGTTTGTCGGTCAAAACCTTGAGCAGCCGGCCGCCCTGCTGCTTTTGGAGGGCAATCGCTTCGTCGAGCTGGTTGGGCAGAAGGAGCCCATCCTCGATCAGGACATCAGCGATGCGTTCCGCGAAAGATTTGCTTCTCATCGTCGCGAACACCTACAAGCGCGGCTCCAGCCGGTGGATTTCCTGCAGCGTCTTAATGATGGTGGCCGGCTTCGCCAGATACCACATGACGTTGTAATCGAGCGATTGCTGCACTTCTTCGCGGGCCACCGCGTCAAAGGGGTTGCAGACGGCTACCATGATGGTGCGGCTAATTAAATCGAACGGCACGAAGAGCCGGCTCACCGTCAGATCATCGGGCAACATCCGCACCACCTGGCGATCGATGTCGTAGTATTCCAGCGGCACGTAGGCGAACTTCGTCCGGTCGATCAAGGCCGAGAGGACCGCCTCCATCTTCTCGTCATTACCCCTGCAGAGACGCTCGAGCAGCGACGTAGCCAGTTGCTCGCCCGCAGCGCTTTTGTTCGCTTCCTTCACCGCACCGAGGGCTGTGTTGACCTCGTCCTCGGAGAACATTTGCTGGACGATCAAAAATTTTGCGAGTTGATCGTTGCCCATCTCGGCATCCTCGGCCGAAATGCGCCGACGTGGCTTGCCAGTATTGCGCCCGCCGATCTCGAGCAAGGCACCGTCGGCCGAGTCGATCTTGGGGCCGGTCTTCGGGCTAAAGTTGGACGCGCTGCCGGGCAATTCCTCCGCTCGAGCTTGCCCTTTCGTCGGGTCGCTCAACTGGAGCTTTGCCTCGATTTCGCCCAGCATGGCGAGCATCTCCGGTGCCCCCGGTTCGGCACCCAGCACCGCCTCGCATTCCTGCATCGCGAGCGAGAAGGAACCGGCGTTGAAATATGCCTCCGCAAGGCGACGCGAAACACGCATGGCTTCGGAGGCCTTGCCGAGCTTATGATACGCGACCTTAAGGATCTCCAGCGATTGATAATCGTCCGGCTGTGTTTGAGTGATGACCTCAAACATTTCAATCGTTTGGAGAATCTGGCTGCGTTCCTCGTCCTTTAGGGTGTGTTCCAGCACGCCCGCCGTAAAAAGCTAGAACCGTGCCGATGCCCCGCTTCGCCCCTGGCTTTTGCCAAAATCTACTCCCGGTTCAAAACTTGGCCCGCTAAATAGCGGGTTCGTATCGCGATTGGTATTTCTTTTTCCCGCGATCGGGATGACTGCGGGGCACCGGGGACAACGCACATCGACATAACGCTTTGACAACGCCGCGATTACGGCGTGCTGGCCACACTGGCATATTCGCTGCTAGGCTGAGCCGCGATCACATCGCTGCCACAATAAAAACTCAATCCACGCAATCGATAAACACCCACCTCATGCCATCCTTCATCACCCAACTCATCGGACGTTCGGCGACAGCTTATTTATGCGTCGCCCTCTTATTGCTCGTTTGCTCGGTGATCGCTCAAGAGCATCCCAACGAGGCGGGCAAAGCGCCGAAGCCGCTCAGGATTCTGATTCTCGGTGGGACAGGCTTTACCGGGCCGTATCAGGTGAAGTATGCGCTCGCTCGCGGACACAAGGTGACGGTGTTCAATCGCGGCAAGACGCATCCTGGCATTTTGCCTGAAGGGGTCGAGCAGCTCGTGGGCGATCGTAACACTGGCAACCTCGACGCGCTTAAAGGCCGCAAGTGGGACGTCGTAATCGATAACCCGACCATGCTTCCAAAATGGGTGCACGATGCAGGCGAGATTCTGAAGGGGAACGTCAGTCGCTACATTTTTATCTCGACCATATCGGTCTACGCCAACGGGCTGAAGTCGGGCTCGGACGAGAGCGCGCCCCTCGCCCAATACGAGGGCGCCAACCCGATGAAGGAAACGCGCGACACCGTGATCGCTTCGAAGTTCGCGCTTTACGGACCGCTCAAGGCGCGCTCGGAACAGGAAGCGGACAAATGGTTTCCCGGGAAAACGTGCATCATTCGACCGGGGTTGATCGTCGGGCCGGGCGACGAAACCGACCGCTTCACCTATTGGCCGGTGCGGATCGATCGCGGCGGCGAAGTGCTTGCGCCGGGGAACCCGAGCGATCCGGTGCAGTTCATCGATGCGCGCGACCTCGCGGAATGGACGATCCGCATGGCGGAGCAAGGGGCCACGGGCATTTACAATGCAACCGGGCCGGCCACGTCCCTAACGATTGGCGGCATGTTGGGGGGGATCAAAACCGCGCTTGGATCAAACGCGAAATTCACCTGGGTGCCAGCGGATTTCCTGGAAAAGGAAAAAGTGGAGCCATGGTCGGACATGCCGGTCTGGGTGCCGCCGGCGGGCGAAGATGGCGGAATGAGCGCAGTGAGCAACCGACGCGCAATCGAGAAAGGATTGACTTTCCGTCCGCTGGCTGAAACGGCGCGTGACACGCTGGCGTGGTTCAAGGCGCAACCAAAAGAGCGCCAGGAAAAATTAAAAGCCGGCATCTCACCCGAGCGCGAAACCGAGGTTCTCAAGGCCTGGGGAGCGCATGCGACTCGCGTGCCCGGTTCGGCGACCTCGCCAAATGGCTAGGCGGAGGAACGCGCTTCCGCGTATCGAGAACATGCCGGAGTATGTCGCTCCGAATTCCCTTTCCTGAATTCCTGGCTTCCAGATTTCTCCTTCTGCTCTTCGTGTCCTTCGTGGTTAGCTCCTGATGACTCGATGAATCGCGCGCAGGCACTCCTCCGAAAAGCGGTCGATGTTCGCCCTAACGAACTCCACGCCCTCCTGCTCGCGGCCTTTTTCAACTTCGTCATCCTCGGAAGCTATTATGTCATTCGCCCTATCCGAGACGACATAGCCGCGGCGAGCGGAGTCGAGAACCTGTCCTGGATGTTTACCGGCACCCTGGTGGCGATGCTGCTCGCAAACACGGCCTTCTCCGCCATTGTCGCACGGATGTCGCGCCGAAGGTTTCTCCCCATCGCCTACCGATTTTTCAGCGTTAACCTGGTCATTTTTTATCTGCTCATGCGCACGCTGACGCCAGCGCAGAACGTCTGGGTCGGGCGCGCCTTCTACGTTTGGGTAAGCGTTTTCAATCTCTTTGTCGTGACCCTTTTCTGGGCCTTCATGACCGACATTTTCAGCAGCGAACAGGCCAAGCGGCTCTTCGCTTTCATCGCCGTCGGAGGTTCGTTAGGCGCAATCGCAGGGCCAATCGTCACCGCCTCGCTCGTGCGCCAGCTTGGAGCGGCGAATCTGATTCTCGTCACGGCCGCGCTCCTTGAGCTCGGACCGTGGTGCGTGAAGTTTTTCCCAACCGAATTCAAGGAGTCGCAACCAGTCCTCGGGACTGAGGAAAGGCAAACCGACGAAGAACTAACTGATCCGGAGGTTTCGCAGCGACCTCCCGCCGAACCGGTCAGTGAGCCGGGCGCAGAGCAGCCGATCGGCGGTGGAATCATCTCAGGCATTTCCCATGTCGTCCGCTCACCTTACCTGCTGGGCATTTGCGCTTTCATGCTCCTGCACGCCATCACCTCGACACTGGTCTATTTCCAGCAGGCCGACATTACCGGTCATCAGTTTCACGATCGCGCGACCCGGACCGCGTTTTTCGCCCAGCTCGACCTTGCGGTGAATACGATCACGATCGTCGTTCAGTTCCTGCTCACCGGCCGGCTGCTGAAATGGTTCGGGGTTGGCTTCACGCTCGCGTTCCTGCCGGTGCTCAGCATGTTCGGTTTTCTCGGGATGGGGTTTATGCCGGTACTCGGGCTCCTCGCCGTTTTTCAGGTGCTGCGGCGGGCGGGAAATTTTGCCGTTACCCGGCCCGCGCGCGAGGTGCTCTTCACTGTGCTGAAGCGCGAGGACAAATACAAAGCGAAGAGTTTCATCGACACGTTTGTTTATCGCGCGGGCGATCAGATCGGCGCCTGGTCCTATCCACTCCTCACGTGGTTCGGCCTCGGATTAACCGGCATCTCGTTTGTCGCTGCGCCCCTCGCCGCCGTCTGGTGCGGGCTCAGCATTTGGCTGGGTAAGAAGCAGGCCGCGCTGGCGGGAACGTGGGAGGGGCCTTTGCGCCCCGATGCCTCGCGACGCGCCACCTGATCGGGGCGCAAAGGCCCTTCCACATTTGCTAAACTTCGTCTGCCTCGCTCAGGCGCCGGCCGGTCTTGGCGATGAAGACATCTTCGAGGGTCGGTTTGGCCACGGTGATGGAATCGATCTCGCCCGGGAACATTTCCACCAGGCGGGTGATAAAGCTCGGGCCTTCCGGGTGCTCGATCCGCACTTCATCGTTCAGCACACTGACCTCCACGCCTAACGATTTGACGATGCGCTGGCCTAACGACGTCGCGTCCCGCGACCGCGCACTGACCACGTCGCCGCCGATCTCGGCCCGCAATTCTTCCGGCGTGTCCGAGGCAACGATTTTTCCCCGGTCGATAATCGCCACTCGGTCGCAGCGCTCCGCCTCCTCCATCAGGTGAGTGGTGAGGAGCACAGTCACGCCCTGCTGGTCGCGCAGACGGTAAAGGGTTTGCCAAAGATCGATCCGGGCTCCGGGATCGAGTCCGGTCGAAGGTTCGTCGAGGAGCAACAATTCGGGGCGATGGAGGAGACTCTTCGCAATTTCCACCCTGCGCTGCAAACCGCCGGAGAGCGTCTCGACCAGATCGCCGGTCCGATCGCGCAGATTGAACTCGAGCAGAAGCTGATCGATTCGCTCGCGTAACGCCGCGCCGGACAAACCGTAGAGATGCCCTTGATGCGCGAGATTTTCGCGCACCTTTAGTTTCTTATCGAGGCTCGGCGCCTGGAAGACGACGCCGATGCGGCCACGCAAAGCGCCGGTGTCGCGGAAAAGGTCGAGGCCGAGGATGATGGCCGACCCACTGGTTGGCCTGACGAGCGTAGAAAGAATGCGAAAGAGGGTGGTCTTGCCGCCGCCGTTTGGTCCGAGCAGGCCGAAGATTTCGCGCGACGCAACCCGCAGCGAGACGTGATCGAGCGCCACGCGCTCGCCATAGCGATGGGTGAGTTCGCTCGTCGCGAGCGCAGGGGCCACCTCTTGAGAAGCATGCACGAAGAAGGACGATAGCGGGAACTCGTGCTTGCGCACGCGCCATGGCTTCCCGGAGCATGGGCCGCCGCCATTACCTCCCTGGGCGAGACTCCTGTCGTACCGAGAGCGAGCGGGTCCGCCATTCGACCTACCTCCCCGGCTCGACGAAAACCCAAGCCCACCAAGAAGACATTCTGCTCGTCCTGGCCTTCCCGACAGAAGCCGATTCGACTTTCGTCGCGACCGCAGTGTGCTACGGCAGGTTGTGCTTGCTGGACTGGAGGGGCGTTCCTGAGTGCCGCGTGGTCGCATTCATTCCGGGTCCCTCTTTTTTCTGCGCGCCGCCTCTCGGATCCTTCCTCGTCATCAGGTCGTGCACTTTGCTGGAGGATTTTTTTCGTTTTTTGATTGTAGGCTTGATCGCCATATCGATGTCCTTCCTTTTGTTGCTATCGCTCGGAAAGGAAAGCGGTAGCTCCATTTGCTGTTAATCACAAGCAAAGGCCGCGGCTGATCAGGCGCCCCCCTTTACAGTGCGTGCAGGTAATCGCAAGTTCGCCGATGCCTAATCTGGCCAGTTGGATCCGACGCCGCGACGAGAGGTGGTTCAAGCCAATTTTCGCGACGCGTCCCGAAATCAAAGTGCACAACGCCGCCCGCCGTTCGGTCGCACTCGATGAGATGGATGCGCTCCTCCTCACCGGCGGCCACGACATTTCGCAGGAATATCTCCGCCAGCCGGTGCCGGATCCGGCCGTTCTCGAGAAGCCAGATTTGCCACGGGACAAATGGGAATTCGCCGCTGCGCAAGACGCTCTCGAGCGCGGCCTGCCCATCCTGGCGATCTGCAAAGGGATGCAGGTTCTCAACGTCGCTCTGGGCGGGACACTGCGACTTCATATAACCGGTCATAACCTGCCGAGCCAGAAATCGCACGACGTGCAACCGTTGCGCAGCGACGCCGCCGCGGCGCACCGTTTTGAGAAAGTAAACAGCGCGCACCATCAGGCGATCGATCGTGTCGGCGAAGGTTGTGTCGTGGAATCCTGGTGCGCGACGGACGACGTGATTGAGCAATTCCGACTGCGCGACCGGCCGTTTGGGCTGGCGGTGCAATACCATCCTGAACGCGGCACGCTCTACGGCCCACTCTTTGTCGATTTCTTCGAGACCGTCATGCGTGGAAAAAATGAAACGTTGAAGCCGGCCAGGTCGCCCTGTTAACCCGAGATCCAGGACGATAACGCCTCAAGGCTTCACTGCCCGCGATAGACACACCGCGCGGTCGGCGTCTCGTGGATTACGATCTCACACAGGCCGGGGCACTGCGGCGCCAGTTTCGCCCAAAACCACGCCGCCATGTTCTCGATCGTCGGATTTTCGAAACCCGCGATCTCGTTCAGATACGAGTGGTCAAGTCGCGCGAGGAGCGGTTTCATCGCCGCGCTGATCTCGGCGTGATCGTAAACCCAGCCGGTCGCGCGATCGACCTCGCCTTCCACCGACACCTCCACCTTGAAACTGTGCCCATGCATCCGGCGACATTTGTGTCCCTCCGGCGCGGATGGAAGAGTCTGGGCGGCTTCGAAGGTAAAATCTTTCGTTAGGCGGGCGCGCATCGCGGCGCAAGAATCGCATTGCTCATTGCGCCTGTCATCCAAGGACGATTAGCCCTGCCAAAGCAGCAACCTTCGCGATTCGCGTTCCATTGATGCCCGGTTAGTTTCCATCCGCGCCATGGCCTCGACGGTGACCAAAACTCATCTGACCCAGAGCGAACCAGATCCGGACTCGCGCGGGGCAAGCCCAACCGTGCTCGCGATCCTCTTCGCGATCAGCTTTTCCCATATGCTCAACGACACCATCCAATCGCTCATCCCGGCGATTTATCCGCTGCTTAAGACCAGTTTCCAACTCAGCTTTGTGCAGGTCGGTCTTATTACGCTCGCCTTCCAGATGACCGCTTCCATCCTGCAGCCCTTCGTCGGCTTGTATACCGATCGGCGGCCCAAGCCCTACTCGCTCGCCTGCGGAATGGGTCTTACCTTGGGGGGTCTCGTTCTGCTCGCCCACGCCACGCATTACCTTATGGTGGTGGGAGCGGCCGCGCTCGTCGGGATGGGCTCGTCGATTTTCCATCCGGAATCGTCTCGTGTCGCTCATCTTGCTTCCGGCGGCCGGCATGGGTTTGCGCAATCGCTTTTCCAGGTCGGCGGGAACGCCGGAAGTTCGTTAGGCCCGCTCCTCGCCGCCCTCATTGTCGTCCCACACGGACAGGCCAGCGTGCTCTGGTTTGCGCTCGTCGCGCTGCTCGGCATCGGCATTCTCACCGGGGTCGGCGGCTGGTATCGGAAACGTCTCGTCGAGGCTCAAGCGCGCCCGACGCCTCCCCGCAAGTCGGCGCGCCCGCTCTCGCGCCAGGTCTGGTTTGCCCTCTCGATCCTCGGCGTTCTGATTTTTTCGAAATACTTCTACCTCGCCAGCCTAACGAATTACTACACCTTTTACCTCATCCACAAATTCCATCTCTCGATCCAGGCCGCACAATTGCACCTCTTCCTCTTCCTTTTTGCCGTCGCGCTCGGGACGATCCTTGGCGGGCCGATCGGCGATCGTTACGGACGCAAACTGGTCATCTGGGTATCGATCCTCGGTGTTGCGCCTTTCACGATTGCGCTCCCGCACGCCAACCTTCTCTGGACCGGCGTTCTTACCGTCGTCATTGGGGTCATTCTCGCTTCTGCCTTTTCCGCCATCCTGGTTTACGCACAGGAGCTGGTGCCGGGGAAAGTCGGCTTGATCTCGGGATTGTTTTTTGGTCTCGCTTTTGGCATGGCCGGCATTGGCTCCGCCGTCCTCGGCGAGCTGGCCGACCGCACCAGCATCGAATACGTCTTTCAGGTCTGCTCGTTCCTGCCGCTAATCGGTTTGCTCACCGCGTTCTTGCCGAGCGTTGCGACCGCTCGGTCGCGTCGGTAATCTCCGAGTCGCAGGGAGAAATGAACACTGGCCGAGATGCTTAGGATTGAACCGATCATTTTTCCGCGGCTGCTTTGATATGAGCCAAAACTTTCTAACGCTCAAGACCGCGCTTTCCCCGGAAGCATTAAGGGACAAGTTGCACGCTTGGGAACCGTGGAGTCACCGAGTCGACTTTGACAATGGCGTATCGACGATGGAATGCGTCCATCGCTTTCCGTTTTCCGCCGAACCCTTGAACAAGTTTGGTCTGGCTGAGCGGGTCGTACCATTTGGCGAACTAACGGGCGGCCATTTACTCGACCTCGGGTCCAACGCCGGGTATAACTCAATTCACGCGGCCTTAAAATATCGCATGTACCCGACAGGGGTTGACTACGATCCCAAGCTGATCGAGGCCTCTCGTTTTCTCGCGGATCTGGCAGGTGTGGAGGCTGAGTTCGTGCTGGAGAACGCTGAAAGGTTTTGCCGGCCGGGCGCATTCGATATCGCGCTACATTTCGGGACGCTTTATCACCTGCCTAATCCTTTGTTTTCGCTTCAGAACACGTTTCACAGTTTAAAGCCAGGCGGATACCTCGCGCTCGAAACACAAGTATATGATCATCCCAGCGACCCGAATCTTTGTTATTTCATGCATATGCAAAACAACGACGCGTCTAATTTCTGGGCGCTCAGCACCCCTGTGTTGAAGAAGTCTATGGATTTGATTGGTTTTCGCGAAGTCGTCGACGTCATGCGCGTAACACTGCCCACGCTTGCTCAGTACATGACGCGATTGGTGTTAGTGGCGCGCAAGCCAGTCGCCTGACGGCGAAACCGCGGCAGAACCGCTACACTCCGCGCTGCGTCGGCGGCCAGATGAACTTGTGCATCTGGAGTTGGAACCGGACGGGCAAGTTATCCGCCAATATCCATTCGACGATTTCCCGCGGGTCGATGCGTCCGAAAATCGGCGAGAACAAGACCGCACGGCAGCGTTCCGCTAATCGATGCTCACGCAACTGCGCGCGCGACCATTCATAATCTTCCCGCGAACCGACGACGAATTTCACTTCGTCGCGCGGCGTTAGGTGCTCAACGTTGGAAAACAAGTTGCGCCCGACTTCGCCACTCCCAGGTGTTTTCAGATCCATGATCCGATGCACTCGCGAATCGACTTCCGAAATATCGTGCGCACCGCTCGTCTCGAGCAGGACGGTGCGGCCCGCCTCCGCGAGCAGTGTCATCAAAGGCAATACATTCTTTTGGAGCAGCGGCTCGCCGCCGGTGACTTCGACCAGCGGGCAATCGTAGAGGAGGACGGCGTCAACGATTTCGCCTAGCGATTGTTTCTTGCCCTCGTAGAAGGCGTATTCCGTATCGCAATAGTTGCAGCGCAGATCGCAGAAAGTCAGCCGGACAAAAACACACGGCAGCCCGGCCCAGGTGCTCTCGCCCTGCACGGAGAAATAGATTTCGTTGATCGTTAGCTTCTTGTCCCGGTCAGACATCGACCTCAAACCTACCACCGAAACCCTCAGCGCCAGAGCCAGACCAGACGCGCGGCAAAAACAAGCATGACCAGCGCGCTAACGGCCTGCGTCCCTACCTGCCAGGCGGGTCGGGCGAAAATCCGCGCGCCCAGTTTCAAGGCCGTACAAAGAACAATCGTCCAGGCGATCGCGCCCGAAACCACCGCCGCTGCCAGCGTGAGGGAACCAAGGAAGCTGGAATGCCCCTGGGCAGCGCCCTGTCCGCCGACAACCGCAAACCAAAAACCGACGTTCCAAGGACTCGTTAGGGCAAGAATCAACCCGAGGAAATAGCCGCGCGAAACGGACGGCCGATGCACGGGCTGATCAACCACGGATCGATGCGCGTGGGCCACCTGCCAGGCGCCGCGGGCGAAGTTGAAGGCGAGAAAAAGTAGAAGCAAAAAGCTGATCACTCCGAGCGTGAGATGGAGTCGCGGTGAGGCGAGCAAGGCACCTGCACCGGCCGCCACGCCTAACGCCCAGAGGAAATCGCCCGTACAAGCGCCGAGGCCGAGCTGCCAGGCCGCCCAGAATCCCCCGCCCTGCGCATGCGGCAGAAGCGCGCGCCGGATCATCTCGGCATTGATCGGCCCCGGCGGCCAGGCCACCGACCAGCCGAGCACAAGACCGTTCACGATTGTCGCGGTTGAAAGCGCGTCCATCGTTAGGGCAATCTACATTCCGCACTTCTCTTTCGCCTCCGCGTAGCTCGACCGGACGCGCTCGAGGCTCGCCAGGTATGGATCGAGCCTGGGCACTTGGTCGATCCGGGAAAGGTTCGACGGCGTAGAGAATCGGGAAAAAATGGCGTGCACGATCCTGGTTCGCGGAACGCTGCGCTCACCGCAGCCTGACGGAATATTGCTTGACCAATAGCGCACATAATCGCGCCCCGACCTCTTCTCCATCCCGAGATAAATGACAGAATGCCCGTGCTCCGCGCGCCCGACTTCCTCCGACCAGAAGATTTTCATGAAATCGCCCGGCTGCGCTTGGTCGAAATCGTCGAAGTTGCGCCCGAGCCCAAGCTCGTAAAAGAGGCGCGCCGTCCCCGGGCCGTTCGCGTTCCAGCGGCCCCAGATGCCCTGGCCGTCGCGCTGTCCGCGGATCAGGAGAGACTCGATCGTCTCCGGGTTGAGCTGGAGATCGCCGCGGTCGCGCAGCGCTTCGATTGTCTTCAGGAAAACGAGATAGGTTGCCCCCGAGCAATAGCTGGGGGAAGCCGCATCCGGCTGGATGACAAATCGGCCGGCTTCGAAGTGCACGGCGGACTGCAACCGAACCGTCGCGATGCGCGAGGCGGCATATCTTCCGCCGGTCGGCATCTGTTTGATCTGCTCCAGGACCACTTCATTTAACGGGCTTGATCGCGACTGGGCGAGCAATTCGTTGGGCCCGGGGGCCAGGGCAAGGAGAAGCGTGAGCAGGACGAAACGCACCGGAGACCAATAAGAAGAATGCACGCCACGGCAAGGGTGCCCGGGGAGAATGGTGGGGCGAGACTCCGTCGAACCTGGGGAGCACGCGCCGACGGGTGAAGCTTTTTTCCCCAGCTCGACAGAGTCTCGCCCTACCAAACGGATCCCCGGCAAACTTGGCTTTCCGGCGAGAGTATGTTAACGACCAAAACGCATGCTGCGTTTCACGAAGATGAACGGTGCAGGCAACGATTTCGTCCTGCTCGATAATCGCGCCGGAGATCTCGCCCTGACCCGCGAACAGATCGCGCGACTGTGCGACCGGCATCGCGGCGTCGGCGCCGACGGCGTGCTCGTCCTCGAGCGGCCGACGAATGGGGCCGATTTCCGGATGCGCTATTACAATGCCGACGGTGGCGAAGCCGAGATGTGCGGGAACGGCGCTCGTTGCTTCGCGCGCTACGCCGATCGTACCGCCGGCCCGCTGGAGAACGTTTCCTTTGAAACTCCGGCCGGTGTGGTTGGAGCCGAGCTGATCGGTCAGTTGGTCACGTTGCAAATGAGCCAGCCTAACGACCTCCGGCTCCGCCTCGAGGTGCCGGTGGATAGCGAAAAAATCACGGCCCACTACATCGACAGCGGTGTGCCGCACGTCGTGGTGCCAGTGACCGGGATCGAGGAGGTCGATGTCCGTTCGTTAGGCGCAGCCCTCCGCCATCATTCAATGTTTGCCCCGCGCGGTGCCAACGCCAACTTCAGCGAGCAACGCGGCCCGCGCAAAATCGCCATTCGCACCTACGAGCGTGGAGTCGAGGATGAAACCCTCGCCTGTGGCACCGGCGTGGTCGCGAGCGCGATCATTTTTTCGGCGACCGAAAACGTCGCCGGCCCGATCGAGGTGCTCGTGCGAGGCGGCGACACTTTGCAGGTCGATTTCAAGCGCGACGGCGACATTTTCACCGACGTGACCCTGACCGGCCCGGCCGATTTTGTTTTCGACGGCACGATTGATTTATGAATCGAGATTGATGAAGCGGAACGCGCTCATCCTTGCAACGATTCAGGATTCCCGCTTTAATGAATCACGACTCCAGCCATGTTCTCCGGGACCTACACAGCGCTCGTTACCCCTTTCCGAAACGACGAGATCGATGTTCCTGCCTTGGAGCGTTTGATCGAAGCGCAGGTCGCTGGTGGCATCACCGGGATCGTTCCAGTTGGGACGACGGGCGAATCGCCAACCCTGAGTTGCGGCGAACGCCACCAGGTGATTGAGCTGGCCGTCAAAGTGGCGGGGAATCGCTGCCTTGTGATCGCCGGCACCGGCTCCAACTCGACCCGCGACGCGATCCTGCACACGAAGGAAGCGGAGGAAATCGGCGTGGACGGCGCGCTCCTCGTCGCGCCCTATTACAACAAGCCGAGCCAAGAAGGCCTCTTCCGCCATTTTGCTGCGATCGCCGAAGCAACCTCTCTCAATCTCGTCCTCTACAACATTCCCGGCCGCTGCGGAGTCGACATCGCTGCGGATACAGTCGTCAGGCTGGCGCAACATTGTCCGAACATCGTCGCGATTAAAGAAGCGAGTGGGAGCGTCGACCGGGTGAGTGAACTCGTTCGCCGGCTGCCGGAAGGCTTCACCGTCTTGAGCGGCGACGACTCGTTGACGCTGCCCTTTCTTTCCGTCGGTGCGATGGGAGTCGTCAGTGTCGCTTCCAATCTTTTCCCGGCGGAAATTTCGCAACTCGTCAGGCTCTTTCTCGAGGGCAAAGCAGCGGAAGCGCGCCAGCAGCACCGGAAATTCTTCGCTCTCTTCAAGGATCTTTTCATTGAACCGAACCCGGTGCCGGCAAAGACCGCGCTCGCCTGGCGCGACGCGATGGCGGCCGATTGCCGGTTGCCGCTCACCAGCATGAGCAAGGCGAACGAAGAGCGCCTGCACGAGACGCTCAAGGAGCTCGAACAAACACTGAAATGAGCGCCGCGACCCGGGTGCTGCTCGTTGGTGCGCTGGGCAGAATGGGCCAGGCCGTCGCCGCGGCGGTCGCGAAGGACTCCGGGATGATGATCGCGGCGCGATTGGATAGCGGTGATTCGATTGCGCCCGCGATCGAAGGGTGTGATGTCGTGATCGATTTCAGCGCCGCGGACGCCACGGCGGAGGTCTGCGCGGAGTGCGCACAACATCGCAAACCACTCGTGCTCGGCACAACCGGGCAAAACGACGCGCAAAAAGAATCGGTCGCGGCGGCGGCCGGGGTCATCCCAATCGTCTTTGCGGCCAATTTCAGTGTTGGCGTGAACACGCTCTTCGCCCTTGCCCGCCGTGCGGCCCAATTGTTGGGCAGCGATTTCGATCTCGATGTGATCGAGATGCATCATCGAACAAAAAAGGATGCGCCCAGCGGCACGGCCAAACGTCTGATGGAAATCTTGCAAGAGGTGCGGAAACCGATGCGTGAAATTGCGGTGCAATCGATCCGTGCTGGCGATATTGTGGGCGACCACACGGTTATTCTAGCGGGACCGGGCGAGCGATTGGAACTAACGCACCGCGCCTCGAGCCGGGAGACTTTTGCGGTCGGCGCCCTGCGCGCAGCGCGCTGGGCGCTCGCCCAACCGCCCGGGCTCTACGACATGGAAGATGTCCTTGGGTTGTGAAGGCGACCATCTCGACAGTGGGGAGTAGTAACTCGACCAATGAGAGCCGGGATTGCTCTTGGCGCTAACCTTGGCGACCGGGTCGCCAGCCTAAAGAAGGCGCGCGAACGAATCTTCGCTTTGCCCGGCATCTCGCCGCCGCTTCTTTCCTCGGCCCTTTACGAAACTGAGCCGGTCGAGTGCGAGCCCGGTGCGGAAGCGTTCCTCAACGCAGTGGTGGAGATTGGTTACGAGGGTCTTTCGCAACAGTTGCTCGAGGAGCTGAAAAAAATCGAAGCCGCGCTCGGACGTCCGCCGGAGCGCGCACGCAATCACTCGCGCACGATTGATCTCGACCTGCTCTACCACGGCGCGCGATTGCTTGATGACGCGCAGCTCCAGTTGCCCCATCCCCGCATGCATCTGCGCGGGTTTGTTATTCATCCGCTGGTTGAAATTCGTCCCCACCTCGTGCTCCCGGGCCAAACTCGAACCGTCGGCGAACTGGGCGAGGAACTGACCCACGGGCTGTCAGTGGTGCGGTCACCGCTACAATGGTAATATCGCGAATCATGGATGACTTTCGCGCGCGTAAACGCCGGGGGGAACGCATCACCGCGCTCACCGCTTATGATTATCCGACCGCCCGTCTTCTCGACGAAAGCGGGATCGACATCATCCTGGTCGGCGACTCGTTAGGCATGGTCGTGCTCGGTTATCCCGATACGACCGAGGTGAAGTTCGAGGAAATGCTCCATCATACCCGGGCCGCGGCGCGCGGAGTGAAACGGGCGTTGCTCGTGGCCGATCTTTCCATCGGCACCTACGACACGCCGGAAGCGGCCGTCGCAAACGCGCGACGCCTGGTGGAAGCGGGCGCCGAGGCGGTGAAGCTGGAAGGCGGCGCGAGCCATGTGGCGCAGATCGAGGCGATCGTCAGGGAGAATATCCCGCTGATGGCGCATATCGGGATGTTGCCGCAGAGCGTGCGCCTGGAGGGTGGCTACAAGGTGAAAGGGCGTCACCCGGCTGAAGCGGAACGGTTGCTGGTCGATGCCCGCGCAGTCGAAGCCGCCGGCGCATTTTCGGTGGTGCTCGAGATTGTGGCCGCGGAAACGGCCCGCCAGATCACGTGCGCGATCGAAATCCCGACGATCGGAATCGGCTCGGGCGAACACTGTGATGGGCAGATTCTGGTGACGCATGATTTGATCGGCCTGTATCCGTGGTTTACCCCGAAATTCGTTTCTCCCGCGGCGCAGGTCGCGGAGGAGATCCGGCGCGCCGCGCGCATTTTCATCGATCGGACGCGCGGCTCGATTCGTTAGGCAAACCCGGGCGATTCTGGTGGGGCGAGACTCAGTCGAGCCTGACGAAAAGCTTGTCTGCAACATGCCGCAACCCCCGGCTCGACGGAGTCTCGCCCTACCAAGTTGGCTTTTCGGAGGCAGGTCGGAAAGTTTGACAAACATTTTCGGGGATCGTTTGTCTAACCCGGGATGAGAGCCACGACCGCACGAATTGCCGCGCCGCTGCCGGTCTGGTCGGGCCGGAGCAAACAGCGCAACTGGCTTCTCGTCGGCCTGATCTGTTCGCTGACGCTCCACGCACTGCTCTGCCTGTTCTTTTATCGCACCGACTTTCAACCCGCGACTGTGCTTGGAATCGAGAAACGTCCACCGCCGACCTTCAAAGTGAAGAGCGTCGACACGGCGCCAAAACCGCTCGATCAGGCAGCGGTAAGCAGCGCGGCGGAGGCGGCCAAGCCGAACCCCGATAAGACCGACGTGCAATTGCCGGACGACCAGAAGTCGTTCGACAAGCTTTTGCAGGAAGTGCACGCGACCGCGGCAATTCCGGACGACACGCGCGATGTCTTGCCGGATAAACCGAAGGTCGAGCAGACGAATTTGAATTCGGTGATCAACGAGATCGAAAAGACAACCGCGCAGTCGCTCGACAAATCGCCTAATGCGAAACGCCAGCAGGCGCTGCTCAACAACGTGGCAGATTCGGGCCGGCCCCAGCCGGCCATGACCGGAACGGAACTCGCGACGAGCACGACGATCAAGCGGCCGAATAATTTCAACGCGCTCGCCGGCGACAGTGCCGGGCCGCGAACCGATCGCGCGCCTGGCTTCAGCGATTTGGAGTCGCTCCTCTCGCAAAAAGGTCCGCTCGGCGCCGGGACGAAATTCAAAATGCCTAACAATCAGTTGTTCGAGTACGACAGCGCGGAATTGCGTGGCGACGCAGTCGAGCAACTGCAAAAGGTAGCGACACTGATCAAGCGCAATCCAAAGGCGACGTTCACACTCGAGGGCTACACCGATTCATATGGCTCGGAGGAATACAACCTCGATCTGAGTTATCGGCGGGCAGAGAGCGTGAAGGCGTATCTGGTGAACGTGCTCGGGATCAACCCGGCGCAAATCGAGACGCGCGGTTACGGGAAGTCGAATCTGCTAACTTCACCGGACGCGTCGATCGAGGAGCAGGAAATCAACCGGCGCGTCGTTGTGGTGGTGCATTGACGTTTGGTGGCGCGAACATCCTGGTTGTGCAGTGCAAAAACGCGCAAGCTGAAAGTTCGCGCTACCAATTCTTGATCCAGCCTGTTTTCCCTGAGTCCGTACTGGAACCGGCCGTACTCCAAAGATCGAAGGTGGGATTGAAACCCTTCGATGGATCAGTTTCATGCAGAGTTGAGTATCCGTAGCTGTTGCCGAAGGGATCTTTGACGAACATTTTGGAATTGTTCGATCCCAGCTGATTCGGCTTGAACTGCATATACGACGTAATGGCAGGGTTTGGCTGACCGTCACCGTCGGGATCGCCAGTCAGGCTTTCGTACAGAATCGTGCTCGCATCTTCGTATGAACCTGGAGCGGTGGTTGCGGGATCCAGAGTGCTCCTGGGGTAGACTCCATTATCCGCCTTGTAATTCTCGAGCGCGGCGGACATGGCGGCGATCTCGACTTCAGCCCGGGAGCGGGCGCCTTTGTTCTGCACGAAGCTGCTCGTCGCCAGAACCAATCCTGCGAGAACAAGAATAATCGCAAGCACGACCAACACTTCCGTGATCGTGAATGCCCATGCAGAAGAGGGCGTGTCGCCTGCAAGCCATGAGGCGTGGGCGAACCGTGCGGCGATTCTGCAACCAGCACAGCCTTCTCTACACCTGCGGCGCATCAGCTCTGCTGCTGCAATCCGCCGATGATGCTGATCAAGGGCATGAACAACGCGATCACGATCGTCCCGACGATCAGGGCCAGGAACACAATCATGATCGGCTCGAGCATGGAAGTCAGGCCGGCGACCGAGTTGTCCACTTCGTCGTCGTAGACTTCCGCGATCTTGAGCAGCATCTCGGGCAACTGACCCGTCTCCTCGCCGACATCGATCATGCTGATGACCATGGGCGGAAAAGCGCCGCTCGCCTCCAGCGGTTGCACGATCGATTCGCCTTCCTTGACCGAGTCGTGCACCTGATTGATGGCGCCGGCGATGACAACGTTGCCGGCGGTCTCGCGAGTAATGTTGAGCGCCTGCAAAATCGGAACGCCGCTCGTGACGAGCGTGCCGAGCGTTCGGGCGAAGCGGGAGATCGACGTCTTGCGGTTGAGATCGCCGAAAAGCGGGGCGCGCAATTTCAGGCTGTCGATCACGGCGCGCCCGCGGGTGGTGCGCGAGCAGAATCTGTAGCCGGCGATGAGCGCGACCAGCACACCGAGCAGGATCAGCCAATGATTCTTAAACGTGTTGCTCACACCGATGACGAACTCGGTGATGGCCGGGAGCGGCTTGTCCCCCAGCATGTCGTGGAAGATCTGCTGAAACTTCGGCACGATGAAGACAAGCAGGAAGGACATGATGCCGAAGGCGAGAACGAGAACGATCGCCGGATAGATCATGGCGGCGGCGACTTTGTTTTTCACCTTCTGCGCCTTTTCCTGGAACTCGGCGAGACGGTTCAGAACGAGCTCGAGCACCCCGCCGAGTTCGCCCGCCTTGACCATGTTGACGTAGAGTTTGTCGAAGATGCGCGGGTGCTGCGCGAGGGCTTCGGAGAACGTGCTCCCGCCCTGCACCGCGTCGGTGAGTTGATCAATCGTCTTTTTCAAAACGACGTCGCGTTCCTGTTTGGAGAGCACGTTGAGACCGCGGAGCAAAGGGAGTCCAGCATCGATCAGGGTGGCGAGTTGGCGGGTGAAAACCATCAGCGTTTTTGCCTTAACGCTTTTCTTTTCCCAAAGGACGATTCCCTTGCTTTTGCCTCTGGTGGACGGAGCGGCTTTCGCCCCAGGCCCGCGGGTTTTCTTTTCGGTCGCGACGCCCTGATCTTCCTCAGAAACGCTGGTCGGAAAATAGCCGGCCTGTCGGAGTTGACCGATCGCGTCGTTCGTCGAAACGGCCTCGACCAGCCCGGTCGATTCATGACCTCGAGCGTCGAGAGCGACGTAACTGAAGCGTGGCATGGGTGGAAAGGAGGGCGGGGAGAATAGAAGCGTCAGAACTGTGTCAACGATTCTGAGTGAATGTTAGGCGTGGAGTCAAGCCGGGATCGGCACGCCTCAGGTATATTTTAGCACTTCTTCGATCGTCGTGTCGCCGTCGAAAATGCTGCGCAAGCCGTCCTGCCGCAGAGTAACCATGCCAAGCTCGATCGCCTTCTGTTTTAGGACGACGGATGGGGCGCGCTCGTTGATCAGGGCGCGGAGGGGATTGCTGATTTTCATCAGCTCGTAAATGCCCTGCCGGCCCCGGTAACCGGTTTGATTGCACTTTTCGCAACCCTTGCCGTAGTAAAAATGCCGTTCGCCGATTTCGTCAGGCGAAAGATTGAGCTGGGCAAGGAGCGATTCGTTGGGCTGGTAGGCCGTCCGACAATCGGGGCAGATGCTGCGGAGCAGGCGCTGACCGAGGACGGCTTCGAGGGTGGAAGAGATGAGGAACGGTTCGACGCCCATGTCGATCAGGCGCGCGATTGCGCCGGGCGCATTGTTCGTGTGCAGAGTGGTGAAAACGAGGTGCCCGGTCAGCGAGGCCTGGATGGCGATTTGCGCCGTCTCGAGATCGCGCGTTTCACCGACCATGATGCGATCCGGATCCTGGCGCAGAAAGGCGCGCAGGACGCGCGCGAAGCTGAGACCGATCGCATCGTTCACCGGAACCTGCATCACGCCCTCGAGATCGTATTCGACCGGCTCTTCCGCGGTCAGGAGCTTGGAATCAATTGTGTTGATCTTGCGCAGGCAGGAATAAAGCGTGGTTGTTTTCCCGGAACCGGTCGGGCCGGTGACGATAAAGATTCCGTTCGGCCGTTCGATTAGTTCTAGGATGTAATTCAGGATGTAATCGGGCATCCCCAGGCTCTCGAGGGCAAGATTGACCGTGGAGCGATCGAGGACGCGGAGGACAACGCTCTCCCCAAATTGAGTCGGCAAAGTCGAGACACGCAGATCAACGGCGCGGCCAGCGATGTTTTTCTGGATCCGGCCATCCTGCGGCAAGCGGCGCTCGGCGATGTTCATGTTTGCCATCACTTTGACGCGCGAAATAACAGGGAGCGCGAGGTGGCGCGGCGGCGGCGCCATTTCATAAAGCGCGCCATCAACGCGATAACGGACTTTGAACTCGTTCTCGAACGGCTCAAAGTGGATGTCGCTCGCCCGGTCCTGGATCGCCTGATAGAGAATCAGATCGACGAAGCGAATGATCGGCGTGGCGTTGGCTTCCACCTCGGCGTCGCCGCCGGTTGCCTTCTGGCCTGCGAGCGTCATCAGCTCGCCGGCTTCGCCGAGCTGCTTGAGGATGTCCTCCATGCTGGAGGTGTCCTCGCCGTAATGTTTGTGCAGGCGGTCTTCGATCTGCGGGCTGGGCGCGAGCACGACTTCTATGTCACGGCCAAGGGCGAAGCGCAGATCTTCGACCGTCTCGGTATCCAGCGGATCAACGAGCGCGACGCGAATGACCGTGCCCGTCTGACCGATCGGCAAGGCGCGGTGTAAACGCGCCAGTCCGGCCGGGATCAGGTGCAGGATATGGGGAGTGAATTCGACCGTGCCGAGATCAATCACCGTCGTCCCGAGCGCGTCGGCGATCGTGCGGTAGAACTGTGCTTCGTCGACAATGCCGTGATCGACCATGGCCTGCTCAATCGCCTTCCCGTTTTGCGACGTTTCGAGCAGGACGTCCTCGGCCTGGGCTTGGTCCATCAGACCCTGATCGATGAAAAGGTCGGCGAGACGTTCGTTGTTCATTCGTTAGGGAAAGCGTGACTGCCATTTTGGTGGAGCGAGACTCTGTCGAGTCTGGGAGGGAACCCGGCAGCAGGCGCACGCCTATTCACGGCTCGACTGAGTCTCGCCCCACCGGCGCCTCCACCAACTCGGATTTCGAATTTCGACATTCGGCTTTTTCTAATTCAAATCGCCTAACGTAATTGAAATCACCTCTTCCGCGCTTGTCAGGCCAGCGAGGACTTTGCGCATTCCGTCTTCGCGCAATGTCCGCATCCCGAGCTCGCGGGCCCGCTGGCGCAGGACCATGGTCGAGGCGCGCAGGTTCACCATTTGGCGCACTTCATCGTCGATTTCGAAGATTTCGAAAATGCCCATCCGTCCCTTGTAGCCGGTCTGCCGGCATTGCTCGCAACCGACCGGCCGCATGACGCTGACTTCCCTCAGCTGGGAGGCTTCGATCCGCAGGGCGCGCAATTCCGATTCCGAGAGATGGCCCGGTTCCTTGCAATTGAGGCAGAGCCGCCTAACGAGTCGCTGGGCCATGATGGCGCGGAGGGAGGTGGCAACGAGAAAAGGCTGCACTCCAATGTCGATCAGGCGGGCGACGGCAGCCGGCGCATCGTTCGTATGGAGAGTGCTGAAAACGAGGTGACCTGTGAGGCTGGCATTGGTCGCAATCGAGGCGGTCTCGAGGTCGCGGATTTCACCGATCATGATAATGTTCGGCGCCTGGCGCAGGATGGAACGGAGCGCCACCGGGAAAGTCATGCCGATCTCCGAATTCACCTGCACCTGGTTGATCCCGTTCATCTGATATTCGACCGGCTCTTCCACGGTGATGATCTTGCGATCGGGTTTGTTGATGGAATTGAGGCAGGCGTAAAGGGTGCTCGTCTTGCCGGAACCGGTCGGGCCGGTGACAAGCAGTATCCCGTCAGGGGCGCGCACCAGGCGTTCGAAGGTTTCCTGGTCGTCGCTCAGGAAACCAAGCTCAGGCAAACCGAGGAGCAGACTCGTCTTGTCGAGCAGGCGCAGAACCATGCTTTCGCCGTGGTTGGTCGGAATAGTCGAAACGCGCAAGTCAATGGATTTGCGACCCATCTTGACCTGGACGCGGCCGTCCTGCGGGAGACGCTTCTCCGCGATGCTGATCGAGCCGCTCATGATCTTGAGGCGGCTGATGATGGCGGACTGCAACTTCTTGGGCGGCGATTGCATTTCGTGCAGGACGCCGTCGATCCGGAAGCGGACGCGGAAACTTTTCTCGAGCGGTTCGAGATGGATGTCGCTCGCGCCAAGCTTGTGCGCCTCGAGCAGAAGCATCGAGACCATGCGGATGATGGGCGCGTCACCACCCTCGCCTTCCGGAAGTTCGACGCCCTCCATCACGTCGATTTCATCAAGCGCGGCGTCACCAATTTTCTGGCGCAAGACGTCGACCGCTTCCTCGGCGCTGCCGTAATACTTGATGAGAGCCTCGCGAACTTTCTCCGGTGTCGTGCAGACCAGCTCGATCTCGCGTTTCAACAGGAAGCCGAGGCTGTCGACGCTGTCGATGTCGAGCGGATCACCGGTCGCGACGATAAGGCCCTGTCCGTTGCGCGCGATCGGGATCATTTTGAAACGACGCGCTTCCTGCGGCCTGATTTCATCGATCACGTCCTGCGGGACCACGATGTCGGCGAGATCAATCCAACTCATCTCGGCCTGAGCGGCGAGGCTGCGGGAAACGTCGTTGGGCGAAACCAGCCCTTGTTCGACGAGAACGTCGACCACACCTTCCTCGCCGTTGAGATTGGCGCGGGCTTCGTCGATTTGCCAGCGGGTAACAACCCCGGCATCGCGCAAAAGATCGAGAACCTGTTCTTCGTCGGGCGGGGGCAACATGAGCGAAACATGATCGCCGTCACGACGCCAAAAGGGAAGCATGAAGTCGCCACCACACCTCATTGCTGAGGCTGATCAGGAGCCCGGCAACCGGCCAGCGCTCGTGCTCCTACTACTTCGGTTGCGGCGCTGCAACCAGTGCAGCCGAGTAGAGTTGCCCACTCTTCCGCTTGAGACGCAAGTGAAGCGTTCCACCGACCGATTTCTGCATGAGGGGCTGGATCTCCTTTGCCTTGCTGCCGGCAACCGCGCGACCTTCCACCTCCACGATCTCATCCCCGACCGCCAGCTTTTGCTCCGCCGCCGGAGAATTCGCAACGACTTTCGTGATCGTCGCAGACTTGACCGTCGGATTGAGGAAGAACCCGCTGCCGTCAACGCCGACGGTCATCCCAAACCAACCCCGTTCGCTCCCCAATGCAACGGAAGCGAAAGCGAGAACGACCGAAACCAAAGTCGCGACTTTTGCTGGCATCATCAGGCGAAGCTGGCAGTTCGTTACGCTTCCGGTTGAACCGCGAAGCCGACCGCTGGCTCCGCCTCGCCGGTGACGGTCGACTGATCCTGCAGATAAGTGCGGCCTTTGTAAAACGGCGAGACGATGGCAAACAAGATCGCCGTTCCCAGCATGACCCAGACAAAAAACATGAAGTAACTCGCGCCCTGCAGTTTCACCGAGCCGTCCGGATTCTGGATGAAGAAATTGACCGCGGCGGTGAATTGATTGCCGAGAGAGACCGCGAGCAAATAGGTACACATGATGAGTGATTTCAGCTTCACCGGGCCCTGGGTGTAGGAAAACTCGAGGTGCGTGGGTGAGACCAGCGTTTCGCCCGCAGTCAGCACGACAAACGCCCAGACCTGCCAGATGATGTTCGGTCGCGCGCCGGCATCGATGCGCGTCTGAATCATCGCGACGATCAGAAAAGAACCGGCGGTGACGAATAATCCAGCGCCGATTTTACGCAGGGGCGTCAAACGAATGAATTTCTCGACAAACGGATAGAGCCAGTAAGAAAACAGCGGCAGCATGATCAGAATGAAGATCGGATTCACTGTCTGGATCTGGGACGAAAGCCATTCGATTCCGAATAAATGCCGATCCATCGACTCCGCCTGGACAATCCAGGAGGAGAAATTCTGCTGCCAGAGCGCCCAGAAAATCATCACGAATGGCACCGGCATGAGAATGTTCAGAATAATCTTCCCGGTTTCCTTGTTGAAAATCTCACGCGCATAATTACGCAGCCCGACAGGCGGGATGTGGACGAATTTCTTGCGCCCCAGCCAAAAAATGAGCGTCGCGAGGGCCATGAAGACCCCCGGGAGGCCAAAGGCGACGTCGGGACTGTGCAGGCGCGGACTTTCCAGAAAACCGACAACACCCGGCGGAAGCTTGGCGATCATTCCCGCCGGATCGGCCTGGTAGGGCGCCAGCAGCCACGGGATCAGGAGGGTGGAAATGAACGAGCCGGCATTGATGGAAAAATAAAACCAGTTAAAGACGCGAGTGAGCAAGTGCTGGTTGGATTCGCCGAATTGATCGCCCACGTTGGTCGAGACGCATGGCTTGATTCCACCTGCGCCAATCGCGATTAAGATGAGGCCAATGGCGAGGAGATAACGCGGCTCGATCATGTGCGCGACCGGCGAACCAATCAACGCCAGGACGGCGTGTCCGGCGCAATAGACAATCGAGATCCAAAAGACGACCCAAAACTTGCCGAAGACCGCGTCGGCCAGGACCGCTCCGAAGATCGGCAAAATATAAAGAACAGAAACGAAGGTGTGATACCACGCCTCGGCCTGGGCCGCCGGCATCGTGCTCAAGTGCCCCATCCGGTCGAGGAGGTACTTGGTCATGAAGATGGTCAGGATGGAATTCATCCCGTAATAGGAGAAGCGCTCGGCCGCTTCGTTGCCGACGATATAGGGGACGCCCGGCGGCATGGTCGTGATCTTAGGAGGCGAGGTGAGATACTTGGTTTTGGCCATGGCGCTCCTTTTCGTTTGAGCCCGATCGACTCGTTAGGAATGCTGCTTCGGGAAAAAATTCGCTGGTGTGGCCGAAATGGCCGGGGCAGCAGGAGCGGCAGGCGCAGACTCATCCTCGGCCGGCTTGAGCGGATGGAGGTGTTCCTTTTGCAGCTCGGGCATTTCCCCGAGGTGATGCCGTTCGCAGGAAGTGAAAACCAGAAGCAACCCGGCGAGCGCCGCCAGCGGAGAAAACCGAAAACGAAACATGCGGGAGGAGATTAAGGGGCGAGTCGCGCGCGGCGCAACAAAAAGATTGGGCGGTGTGGAACCCTTTTTTGGTAGGGCGAGACTCTGTCGAGCCCGAGGGGGCGCGAGGCTCGAAGCGGATTTTCCCCTCAAGCTCGACGGAGTCTCGCTCCACCCAAATAAAGCCCAGCGAACCGATAGTTCCACCTATCGCGCACGCGATTGCGTCCGCCCCGGGCAGTGCCAGCTTAGGCGGATGTCGAACCGAATCCTGCGCTCCACTTTTCTTCTTTCCCTTTGCCTAACGATCGCGCCGCTCGCACAAGCCGCGCCGGCGAAGCGCGGCATCACGGAGAAGGATCTCTTCGCTTTCGTCTGGATCGGTGATCCGCAGGTCTCGCCCGACGGCTCGCGGGTCGTCTACGTGCGCGTGACGGTGAATGAAAAAAAAGATGGCTACGATACTTCCATCTGGATGGCGCCGACTACCGGTGAGGAAGCGCCTCGACAATTGACGAGCGGTCCGCACGACAGCGCCCCACGCTGGTCGCCGGACGGCAAATGGATCGTTTTCAGTCGCACGCTGGAGAGGGACGACAAAAAGCAACCGCCGCAACTCTGCCTCCTGCCGATGGCCGGCGGGGACGCGTTCGTCTTCACCGATCTGCCGAAAGGCGCGAGTGATCCGAAATGGTCGCCGGACGGCAAGTCGATCCTTTTCACGAGCACCTCGAACCCGGACGACCTCGCGAAACAGGCGCGAAAGAAAAAGCAGGAAGAAGCGTCGAAGCAGGCGCTACTCGCAGAGGGTTCACCGTCGCCTTCCGAAAAGAGCAACCTCAAAAACGGAGAAGAAGCGGGAGAGGGAGAGCATGAGAGCGACGTGCATGTCATCACGCGCGCGGTTTATCGCAATAACGAAGAGGGTTATCTCGACTCAAAACGACCGGATCATCTCTGGATCGTGCCGGCACCGCGCAGCGCTGAAGAAAAAGTCAAACCGCGCCAGTTGACCAGCGGTCGCTTCGATGAAGACAGCGCCGCGTGGTCGATGGATGGCGCGCAAGTCTATTTCACGTCGTGGCACGTCGACGAACCCTACTATGAGCTGCCGAAGACAGAGCTGTATGTGATCCCTGCGAAAGGCGGCACGGCCAAGTTGCTGACCACGATTCCGATGGGGATTAGCGGCCTGACATTGAGCCCGGATGGCGCACGCGCAGCATTCATCGCGTCCACGGATGAGCCGGTGAATTCCTACACCCAGCCGGATCTTTGGACGATCGATCTGACGGTCGACGCGAAGCCAGTCAACCTGACGAGCGGCTTCGACTTCGACGCAGGTGACAGCGTTTTCGGTGACAACACCGCGCCACGCGCCATCGGTCGCAACGCGCCCATCTGGACTGCGGACAGCAAAAGCATCCTCGAGATTTACGCGAAGGACGGGCGCACGCAGCTGGCTTCATTCGACGCGCAGAATGGCGCCGCCACGGATCTGACACACGGCGACCAGGCGGTCACGCGTTTCTCCGCCGCGGCCGACGGGCAGAAAATCGTCGTTCTCATTTCCACGCCGACGCGGATCAACGATCTATTTTTTCTCGATCAGCACGGCGCCGAGCCGCGTCAGTTGACGCACTCGAACGACGCGCTTTTCAGCCAACTGAACCTGACCGACCCAGAAGAAATTTGGTACGAAAGCTTCGACGGCAAACGTATCCAGACGTGGGTGCAGAGGCCGCCGGGATTTGATCCGACGAAAAAATATCCACTCATCCTTGATATTCACGGCGGTCCGCACGCGGCCTACGGCTACATCTTCGAACACGAATTCCAATGGATGGCGGCGAAAGGCTACGTCGTGCTTTATCCAAACCCGCGCGGAAGCACGAGCTACGGCCAGGCCTTCGGGAACATTATCCAATACAAATATCCGGGCGACGATTTCAAAGACCTGATGGCGGCAATCGACGAAGTCGTGAGGCGCGGCGGGATCGACAAGAAGAAGCTCGGCGTGACGGGCGGAAGCGGCGGCGGTCTGCTCACGGACTGGGTGGTCGGGCACACCGACAGGTTCGCGGCGGCGGTGGCGCAGCGCGACATCGCGGACTGGGCCAACTGGTGGTACACGGCCGATTTCACTCTCTTCCAGCCAAATTGGTTCAAGACGCCGCCGTTTCGCGATGAGGAAGGCAATTACAAGGAGCGTTCGCCGATCACCTACATCAACAACGTTAAGACGCCGCTCATGCTTGTGCTGGGTGAGGACGACACGCGCACCCCGCCCGGCGCGGGCGGCGAGCAGATGTTTCGCGCGCTCAAGTTCCGCAAAATTCCGACCGTGATGGTGAAGTTCCCGCGTGAGACGCACGAACTCTCGCGTTCCGGCGAGCCGTGGCATCGGATCGAGCGGTTACAACACATCGTCGGCTGGTTCGATCACTGGTTGAAGGGCGTGCCGAAACCAGAATACGAAGTCGCGCCGAAGGAAGAAGTCTCGGCCAAGCCAAAACAGCCGGCTGAGAAGAAGCCCTGACGTCTTACGGCCAGCCTTGCTCGGTGGGGCCGGACTCCGTCGAGTCGGTGGCGCTTCGACTCGAGGTGGCAACTTCGGCTCGACAGAGTGTCGCCCTACCAAACTAGTCGAAGCCTCGCCTTGTCAGGTGCATCGACCTTTGCGAACATCAGGCGATGCGGATTCCGAAGCAGAATTACGACGATATCGAGCGCATCATCGAGCTCGATTTCGTCAGGGCGACTGAAGCCGCCGCGCTCAATTCCCTTCCCTGGCTCGGGCGCGGCGAAAAGGAGAAGGCCGACGGCGCGGCCTGCGATGCGATCCGCGGGATGTTTGACCTCATGAACATCTGCGGCGAAGTCGTGATCGGCGAAGGGATAAAGGACGACGCGCCCGGTATTTTCAAAGGCGAACAACTCGGCATGTGGCTGCCGGGCGCGCCGCAGTTTGACATCGCGCTCGACCCGATCGACGGCACGACCAACATCGCAAAGGGCGCACCGAACTCGATCACCTGTATCGCAGCGGCGAGCCCGGAAAAGGGAGTAAAGGTCGCGTTGCGCGACATCCCGTCGTTCTACATGATGAAGCTGGCCTATGGCCCGGACGTCATTCGGAGCATGAGGATCGCCGGCATTGCAACCCTCAAACTCGAGAGCCCGATCGAAGAGACGCTCTTCACCGTGGCCAAAGCGCTGAACAAACGCGTCCAGGACGTCGTCGTCATGATGCTCGATCGTCCGCGGCACAAGGAGATCGTAACGGAAATCCGGCGCGTCGGCGCGTCGTTGCGCATGATCAGCGACGGCGATATTGCTGCCGCCATGGCACCCTCCTATCCCGAGAGCGGCATCGATCTTTACATCGGCATCGGTGGTTCACCCGAGGCTGTGCTCGCCGCTTCCGGGATCAAATGCCTGGGCGGAGACATGCAATGCATGATGTGGCCGCGCGACGACAAAGAACGCGCCCAACTCATCGCCGACGGCCACGGACAGGATCTCGGACGCGTCTTTTTTGCCGACGACCTGGCGAACGGGAAGAACATTATTTTTTGCGCGACTGGTATCAGCGACAGCGCGTTGTTGCGCGGGGTGAAATCGCAGGGGCCAAATGCCATCACTCATTCCGTCCTGATGCGGGCGAAGAGCAAAACCGTGCGCTTCATCCGCGCCTCGCACGATTTGCAGAGCAAGACGATTAGGCTCCGGTCCGACAACCGCGAGCATCGAATTTGATTTGACAGGGCGAGACTCCGAGGAGCCGGAGAATGCCGCCTTAATCGTTCATCATTCTTCCTTCATCCTTTTCTTCAATCTCACGCTCGACAAACCCCGTATCGCCTGTTCAAATCCTAATAAGGAACGCCGATTATGAGACAAATACCCAAGACCGAACTGTCGCCAGACAATGGCGCGATCATCGACACGAAGTGGACAGTTGGCCCGCTCAGCTACCACGCCTGCGCCGCCGGCCCTGGCCACAGCGAACCGGCAGGTGGAAATTTGCGACTGCCGGAGCTGATTGTTTACGATCACTTCGGCTTCAAAGGCGCGTATGCCCGTACCAACCTGAGCTTCCATTTCCTGGGCGATTTTTGGAACGATCGCATCAGCTCGCTCATCGTGGTCAGCGGCGTCTGGCGTTTCTATCGCGATGAATATTATAAGGGCGACTATTGGGACCTCGGCCCGGGTTTTTACGAATGCTTCTTTTCAGAGGCCGGCCCGGACGACGTCGTCAGCTCCTTCCAGGCCATCGCCCTGACCTAGGCCTAACGAAAAGGTGGCGAGGAGAGGCTGGGCCGCTCCTCGAACCTGTACCGGCAACGTAGAATTCTCGTTTCGTCCGGCATGCGGAACCGAGCTGCTGAAAAGTCGACGGCCTCGCGTGCGGAGTCGACCGCACTCGTTTAGACTGCGTTCCGATGGTCGCGCTCAAGGAAGAAACGCTGCAGGAGAAAATTCTCGCCGGTGAGCGCATTTCCGGCGCCGACGCGCTCGAACTCTACCGCTGGCCGCTCGCTGAGCTAGGGGCGCTGGCCGATGCGCGGCGCAATCTCGCGAAGGAAAAAAGCTACGACGGCCGCGGGCGCGATATCGTGACTTATATCGTCGATCGCAACATCAATTATACCAACGTTTGCAACGTCTACTGCAAGTTCTGCGCGTTTTACCGCACAGAGAAGGATGAGGATCATTACATCCTGACGCGCGAGCAATTCGATCAAAAACTAGACGAACTGACCGCGGCGGGCGGGGTGCAAGTCCTGATGCAGGGCGGTCATCATCCCAAGCTCGGGTTCGATTGGTATATCGACCTGCTCCATTACATCCGAGAGAAATATCCGCACATCAACATCCACGGCTTCAGCCCGCCGGAGTTCCAGCATTTCGCGGAGACGTTTGGCATGCCGCTGCGGGAAGTAATCGGGCGCTTCAAGGAGGCCGGGCTCGGCTCGATCCCCGGCGGCGGGGGTGAAATCCTGGTCGATTCCGTCAGGCAGCGGATCGCACCGCTCAAATGCAAGAGCGACCAATGGCTGGAAGTGATGCAGGTGGCGCACGAACTCGGATTGAAATCGAGCGCGACGATGATGTTCGGCCACGTCGAAACAATCGAGGATCGCGTACAGCATCTGCAGCGGCTGCGCGATCAGCAGGACGCGAGCGGCGGCTTCACCGCTTTTATTTGCTGGACGTTCCAGCCCGAGAACACGGTTTTGAAAGTCGCCCGCCGGGCGAGCTCGGCCGAGTATTTGCGCACCCAGGCTGTGGCTCGGATTTTTCTCGATAATTTCCCCAACATCCAGAGTTCCTGGGTGACGCAGGGACCGGAAATCGGCCAGATTGCCCTCAAATATGGCGCGAACGATTTCGGCTCTGTCATGATGGAGGAAAACGTCGTGAGCAGCGCCGGCACGGCCTTCCGGCTCGACGCGGACAAAATCGAGGGACTGATTCGAGATGCCGGCTACGAACCCCGGCGTCGCAACAATTGGTACGAGCTTCTTTGAAGGCTGATTTTTTTCCGACCCGGTGTGCGCTCTTTGCAGTTCAGCCAGCCGCGCTCAACCACTCGGGAATCCACAAATTCCTCATTCCTGCCTTGACGTTGCTGTCTGCATTACCCATCTAATACGCCAATTCACCGCTGACCGCGGTTTCGCGCTCGCGCTCTTTTCTATGAAAAATTTTACTTCGTCAGGCCGCCTCGGCGTCGTTCTCGTTTCGTTAGGTTTGTTCATTCTCCCTTCGCAAGCGGTGCACGGGCAAGGAGTGGAAGGGGCCCCCATCACGGCGATCGATGTGCGCTACGTCGGCCCCGAGACGATCTCCAAGCCCCAGATTCTGGCGAACATGAAGACAAAAATCGGCACGCCCTATTCCGAGACGACGGTCGAAGACGACATCCGCAACCTTTATGCGACGGGAAAAATCCAGAACGTCCGCATCTTTGGCGAACCCTCGGGTAACGGCGTACACGTGCAGGTTATTCTCGCCACCCGCGCGCTCGTGACTGAGATTGAGATCGACGGTGCGCAGAGTTTCAATGCCAAGACAATCCGCGGCAAGATCAAGTTCAGAGTTCCTTCACCTGCGGATTCGGAGAAACTCGAGGACGGACGCCAGAACATCATCGATTTCTATCAGCGCAAAGGCTTTCCTGGCGTTGACGTAAAACTGCAGTTGGTGACCGACGAGAGCCGCGGCACCGCTCGCGCCGTCTACACGATCAATGAAGGCGAGAGGGGCGCGATCCGCCAGATCATCTTCCAGGGCAACACCCACTTCAGCGATCGCACCTTGCGCCACCAGATGAAGACGAAGGCGCAAACCCCAATCGCCTTCTTCGACAAATCGGGGCGGCTCGACCAGGCGCAGTTGCAGCAGGACCTCGATAGTGTCCGTGAGTTTTACCAGAACCACGGCTACATTGACATCACGATCCCGGAAGCGCGGCAGGAACGGCTCGCGAAAGGGGTGCGCCTGGTGATCGTAGTGAACGAAGGCCTGCAATATCACGTCGGCAAAGTGACCTTCCAGGGCGAGGTGGCAGCGAAAGAAGCCGCCCTGCGTTCGCTCATCAAAATGAGGCAAGGCTCGATCTATAGCCCCAAGGGATTGAAGGATGACGCCAAGGCGATCGTCGACGGCTACGGCGCCGGCGGTTATGTCGATGTCGATCTGATTCCGCAAGGAACCGCCGCCGGACCTGGCATGGTCGATCTCACCTACATCATCACGGAAGGCTCTCGCTCCTTCGTCGAGCGAGTCAATATCGCAGGAAATACCCGCACCAAAGACAAGGTGCTGCGGCGTGAAATCGTCATCCTGCCGGGCGATGTCTTTAACACCACCCGCGTCGACATCAGTAAGCAGCGGTTGGAGAATCTCGGCTACTTCGAAAAAGTCGACACCTACCCGGAGGACACGGGCATCCCAGGCCGGAAGGATCTTCTCGTGCAAGTGCAGGAGAAACGCACCGGCGCGCTCAATTTCGGCGCCGGCTATAGCACGGTCGAAAACCTGGTCGGCTTCGTCGAGCTGAGCCAGGGCAACTTCGACCTGCTGAATTGGCCGACCTTCACCGGCGGCGGCGAGAAATTCCGCGCCCGCATCCAGTACGGCGTCCAGCAACAGAATTACCTCCTCTCACTCACCGAGCCCTATTTCCTTGATCGGCCCTTGGAGGTAGGCGGCGATCTTTTCTATACCACGGCGACCTACCTCAGTACGGTCTACGACCAGCGCACCTACGGCTTCCTGCTCCACGCGCGCAAACCGCTCACGCCTTTCGCCTCGATCAGCCTCCAGTACACCCTGGAGGAGATCGATATCTACAACGTTTCTATTCTCGCCTCCCCCGAAATCAAGCAGGAGCAGGGCTACTACCTGAACAGCGAGATCACCTCCACTTTTCTCTACGACACGCGCGACAGTGTCTTCCTCACCCGCCACGGCCATCGCATCGCCTTCACGCCGCAAATCGCGGGCGGCTTCCTTGGCGGCAACACCGACGTCTACGGATTTAATATCGAGGCGTCGCAATATTTCCTTCTCCCCTACGACATCATTCTCACACTTAATGGACAGGTCGACGCGGTCGGCACCTGGGCCGGCGGCACCCAGGTGCCGATCTTCGACCGGCTCTTCCTCGGCGGTGCGTATGATCTGCGTGGTTTCAACTACCGCGATGTCGGTCCGAAAGACGAGTTCGGACAACCGATTGGCGGCGATACGCTCGCGCGCTACACCCTCGAGGTCACCGTCCCAATCATCCCGCGCGTTCGCGGCGCGGTTTTTTTTGACCAAGGCTTCGTCAACAGCAAGTCCTGGGACTTTAACACCAACCACACCGCTTCCGATTTCGGTTTTGGTCTGCGCCTTGATCTACCGGTGGGTCCGCTAAAGATCGACTACGGCATCCCGATCCAGTTGGACAACAATCCCGGGGGCGGAAAGATCCAATTCAGCGTGGGCTATCAATTTTGAACGAAAGGTGGCACTTGCAGTCTATACCGTTCCCGCCTACCAGTCTCACCCTACAACTATGAAAAAGCTTATTCTCGTGGCCGTCCTTTGCGCCTTCGCGTTCCCCTGCGGAGCTTTTGCGCAGGGTTTGAAAGTCGGCACTATCGACATGAATCGTGCATTTAAGGAATACAACAAGACCAGGGACGCCGAGAAGAAGATCAACGATGCCAAGGACGCAGCCAAGAAGGAGTACGACGACCGGGCCGACTCCTACAAAAAGGCGCTCGACGAAATCAACAAGCTTAACCAGCAGCTCGAAGCGCCGGCCCTGAGTGCCGACGCCAAGACGCAGAAGGCAAAAGATCGCGATGAGAAAATCGCCAGCATCAAAAACATGGAGCGCGAAATCAACGAATTCCGCCAGACGCGCGAGAAGCAGCTCCAGGATCAAGCTGTGCGGATGCGCGACGGGATCGTGAAGGAGATTACCGACGTCGTCATGGCGAAGGTAAAAGCGGCAAATATGGACCTGGTTTTCGACACCTCAGGCGTGAGCTTGAATGGCGTGCCCACGGTCATGTTTGCCAAGCCCGAATACGATTTCACCAACGACGTTGTGGCGCAGCTCAACAAACCGAGCAACAATCCGGCACCGAAAGCTTCCGCCAGCCCGGCGAAGAAGCCGTAACGAATTTTAGATTCCAAAAACAGAACGCACGCTCAGCAGCGTGCATTCTTTTTGTCGAATGGCCAACCCGGTTGCAACTCGCCGACCGGCACCGGATGCTCGAATGGTAGGCTCTCGAGGGATCAGCGCGATCTGGCTTGGCGCGATTCTCCTTAGCCTTTCGGCGGCCGCTCTTCCGCCGCCAGATTGGGAAAAAACCGTTACCACCTTGCCGCGCGGCGATTTTCCCGATCCCCGGCCCCTCGTCGCAACCTACAATTTTGGCTGGAGCGGACTGGTCGCGGCTAAAGGAGAATTTCGCTTTGGGAAACTCGGCGAGTACTTTCAGCTCGAGGCCACCGGCCAGACCGTGGGCATCGTGCGCGCTCTTTGGAAGTTCGATACTCGCCACCGCGCCCTGGCTGACGCGAGAACACTCCAACCCATAACCATGCATCAGGTCGATGAGCTGCGCCGGAAGACCGTCATCACCGACCTCGCCTTCAAACATGGCAGCGTCGAGCGGCTTCGTTTCGATAGCAGGTCGGACAAGCCGCCCGCGCCAAAAATATTCGGTTTCCCCAAGGACCTGTTCGACATGCATTCGGCGATGCTCTATATCCGCAGCCAGCCGCTGCACGAAGGCGACGTCTACCGGGTTGTCGTTTATCCCGCTACGAACGCATATCTCACAACCCTGACCGTGGTCGGTCATTCCAAGATCACGACTCCAGTCGGCACCTATCCGGCGATCAAGCTCGATGTGCAGCTGGAGAAGATCGGGAAGAAGAACGATCTCGAGCCACATCGAAAATTCCGCCACGCGAGCATCTGGGTTTCAGACGATTCTAATCGGGTGCTCCTTCGAGTCGAAGCGAGCATTTTCGTTGGAACGATCTATGCCGAGTTGCAGTCGATTCGTTTCCCGGACCAAAAGCCGTAAAGTGCGCCGCAGCCTGACGGAGAGAAGAGAGCAGCGACGAACGAGCATCACCTAGCGATCGGGAATCCACTCTCCCCGATAAACCGGCTGCCCTAGCAAACGCCGTGGCGGCCGCGCGAAGCCGGGCGGATGCTGACCCGGTAACAAGCCGAGTGCGGCCAGCGTCGCCATGTTAAGCCGCCCATCCGGCACCAGGCCTGCCCGGGCCTGGAAAGCTCGCACTGCGGCCGCCGTGCCGGGTCCGAACTCCCCGTCGATTCCGCTCCGATAGAATCCGTAGCGGGCCAGGAGCGTTTGCGTACCGACGATAACATGCCGTTGCAAATCCGGCGGCGCCATTTCGTACGGCGTCCCGGCGAAGACACCGCTCACCCCCGCACGCGGTTCGTGTCCTGTCGGTCCCCACCCGTAAGTGGGACCCGGTCCATAGCCAGGCGGCGGCGATATTTCCGCTGATTGCGGCGCGCTCTCGCCGTTGTTCGCCTCCGCCTCTTCTACTGGCGGCGGGGTCGCCGGCGGCGGAGGCGGCGTAGCGCGCCCGTTGCCCGCCCCCACGCCCAAGGAGCGCAATGTTTCCGCATCGATCTCCCCCGTGACCTGAAGCCCGTTCCGAATCTGGTAACGCCGAATCGCGGTGGTGGTGTCGGCCGTTTTCTCCCCGGTCACATCCCCGTAGTAGAAGCCCTGCTCCTTGAGCGCCTGCTGCACCGCCGCGGTGATTTGATCCGCCCGCAGGGCTCCTGCGGTGGCCAAGAGCCAAGCGAGGAGAGCGAGACAGAATTTTTTCATGGGCCTGTTTCGACGATTCGTTTCTGCTGCCTATTCAGGTCGTGCGGCGACCAGCGTGCGCCTCGGTTCGCCCTCCCGAATCGCAGTGCGGTAGCGATCTACTCCGTCACTGATCGCAGCGGCGAGCTGCTGACGATATTCCAACGTGCCTAGTTTCGTCACGTCAGATTTGCTCGTCAGGAAACCGCCTTCTACGAGGACGGCAGGGTGCCGGATATTGGCAATGACGTAATACTGCCCAGCCTTGATCCCGCGATCCGCCGCGCTGGTGCGCGCGACGAGCGCGGCCTGGAGATAGCTCGCCAGGCTCTGGCTCTGTGCCGTCAACGGCACGGCTTCGTTGCGTCGCAAAAACGGCAGCCACGCAAGGACGCCCGGCCGCGCGGATTGTTCGAGCGCGTAATAGGTTTCCACGCCGGACGCATTCTCGCGCCCGCTGTCGTTGAAATGAATGCTGATAAAGAGCGAGTTGTCTTCCCGATTGCCCAACGAAGCCCGCTCCGCCAGAGAAACGTAGCGATCGCTATCACGCGTCAGAACGGTCCCGAAACCGGCAGCGCGCAGCAGCAGCTCGGCCCGCAGCGCGACATCGAGAGTCAGATCCTTTTCCAGCGTCGCGCCACACACGGCACCGGAATCCTGGCCACCGTGTCCGGGATCAAGCACAACGACGAAATTCGCTTCCGACCTCGCCAATGGCTTGCCCGGTGCGGCCGCCTGTTGCATCGGGCCCGGGCGCCGGATAAACCACATGAACGAGATCGCCAGGAGAAGCAATCCGAGGCATGGTACGAAGCGCCGCATGCCTCCCCTTACCCAAACCGTTGCCTGCGGGCAAGCGCGCGTAAATTCGTTAGGCCGAGGTCAGCTCTTTCAGTTCCTCGCCGGCGATTGATCGGTAGCGAAGCGCGCTCGATCCACTCCGTTCCAGCACGCACGCCTCGACCGTCGCGGTCCGCAACTCTTCCGTATGATGTTTCAGGAGAGTTTCGTGCGGAGGAATCTCGCTCCCGCCGTCTTCCCGGGCCGGCAGACTGCCGGCGCTCCAGGCATCGAGCGCCAGCTTAATCGCCCGATGCAACGTGCAACCGGGATCGTGATCGCGCCGCAGCAGCGCTTCCATCAGTTCAGTCCCCCGCGCCGTACCGCTAATCGCGCTGAAACGCGGCGGCTGCGAATCGGCTGCCGATCCCTTCGCGGTGATGGCGCCGTCGTATTCTACGCGCAAAAACAAATCCTCGGCCGGCGTCGCGCCGACCTCGGCGAAAATCATCCGCGCCAGAAACGGCGCGCCGTAGACCTGTTCGAAGGCGGTTTTCAAGAGCGGACTGAGCGAATAAAAGGCCAGGCGTCGCAGCGAAACATCCGCCGCCGAACGCGTAAACCCTTCCGTGCTCGCCAGCTCGATCGCCGCCATTCGCAACCGCTCGATGTCGCCCGGATGCCCAATCGCTCCCATCGCGATGCGATCGTAAACTTCAAAAAGCTTTTGCCGCGCGCGTCCGACAGTGACGAACAATATCCCGTCGCGATAACTCAGGGCCGCGATCGGACTGCCCGACGCGAGTTGCGTCTCGATGTATTCGCGCCGGTTCGCGATCGCCTCAACCCAACGATAAGGTTCCTCGATCATGCCACGGTGCTTTTGAAGCGGGCGGCAATCTGACGTTCCGGCAGAGTTTTGATCCCGTCGCGCGAAATGATCTTGATCAGCGGAAAGATCCGCGCATTCCGGTCCACTCCGCCGGTCGCGGTGTCCGCCTCTGCTGCCGTGTCGAGCGCGCGCAAAGCCACCGTTACCGCCTCTTCCTCGCGTAGCTTATTCAAAGACTTCTTGCCCCAGCGATTTTCGTAGAACAGAACGCCTCGCACCGCAGGCGAACCCGACCCGGTCGCGGCGTAGTCCGTCACCTCGAATTGCGCGCCCATCGCGTCGTAGAAATAAAGCCGCGCCTGCCCCTCGCCCGCAAAATCGTAAGTCGCGAAAATGGGCACCACTACGCCGATCCCCTGGATTACGAATCCAAAATTATCCCGCAGCAATTTCGAGAGCGCACGAACCTTGCCATCCACGCTCATTTCCTGGAGCTGTGTCCGGCGAAAATACTGGAGCGAATGCTCGAGCACCCGCGCCATCTCCCAGGCCGTCGCCGGCACACCCGCGATCGCCATGATGGAGTGTCGATCGATCTCGAGCACCTTGTCCGCCCGATCGTAGACCACCGTGTTCCCGGCCGTCGCCCGCCGATCGCCCGCGACCAGGACGCCGCCGGTAAACTTAAAAGCAAGAATTGTCGTCGCCTGCGTCGGCGTGAAATTGGAGGGCGCGGCGTTTGAGGCCACCGGATTCGCCGCCGGGATGATCTCGCCCAATAATCCCTGCTTCCGCAACAGCGCCGGGAAATCCGCCGCGTTCCCGCCTAACGAATCGCTCGTCACTGGCCGGTGCGCTGCCGGTAGCGCTTCGATTGGTTCGGATCCACCTTGCGCATTTTCTTGAGAAGATCGCGCGTGTCCGGCTTGGAAACGTCAGGAGATTTTGGCCCGCCCCCATCGCCCTGCTGCGGCCCCCATGGCACGGGCGCCACCGGTTTTTCCGTCCTCTCTGGCATGAAAAAACGCTACTGTCTCCGCGCCGAAAACGCAAACCGGAGCGCGCTTGCCAGTGTCGAACGGCGGTGCCAAGCTTGCCTTATGACTCGCTTTCGCACATTGGTCGCGATTCTCTTTTCCGGCAGCCTCCTCGCATCCGGCGCCCAGGCCCAACGACCCTCGCCCGCGGCGGGGAATTCTGAGACCAGCGAGCTCCTCAACCTGACGAGAAAGATCGACCAGCAAAACATCAAGATCGATCTGCTCTCGCAACAGATCCTGCGTCTGCAGCAGGAGATCGAGCACCCGAAGACGGGGGGCACCGGAGAGACGGCGCCACGAGCGACCGAGGCGGCGCCGGTCGCGACTGGGAGCGGCAACACGCATGTCGTGGCCAAGGGCGAAACGCTCACCTCCATTGCCAGAATGCACAAGGTCAGCATCGAAGAGCTGCAAAAGCTCAATCACATCGAGAATGACCGGAAATTGCAGATCGGCCAAACCCTCGTCCTCCCCGCCCCGGCCGGTGCCGCCGCCTCGCCCTCCCCGAGCGCCACGCCGCCTAAGGAATAATCGATTCCAGGGGAGAATGCTCGTTCTCCTGAGCAATTACAGCGCGGTCAGTCCCAAATTCCCCTTCTGTCGTCTCGAGAAAACTCTGCTCGCAAAGCCGCGCGTATTTTCCGCCTAACGACAGCAGCTCGGCATGCGTCCCGCGCTCGATGATTCGCCCGTGATCGAGCACCAAAATCTGGTCCGCCCGGACAATGGTCGAGAGCCGGTGCGCGATCACGATACAGGTGCGACGGAACATCAGGTTCTCCAGCGCCTCCTGGATCAACCGCTCCGTCGTCGTGTCCACGCTCGCGGTGGCTTCATCCAAAATGAGGATCGGCGGATCTTTCAAAAGCGCGCGCGCAATCGAAAGCCGCTGCTTTTCGCCTACACTCAACTTCACCCCGCGCTCCCCGACCACGCTGCCTAGTCCTTGGGGCAGGCGATCGATGAAGGCGCGAGCGTTGGCCGCCTCCGCTGCACCGAACAACTCTTCGTCCGTCGCCTGCGGTTTCCCGAGAAGCAGATTTTCCCGGATTGTTCCGTTAAAAAGAAAGCTCTCCTGCGTCACCATCCCGATCACTTCGCGCAGCGCGTGCACGCCGAAATCGCGAATCGGCTTCCCATCGATCCTAATCGATCCGGAAGTGAACTCATAAAATCGCGCGAGCAAATTCACCAGGGTCGACTTGCCCGCGCCGGTCGCGCCAACAAGCGCGATCGTTTCGCCCGGATGGGCGTGAAACGAAACATCCGTCAGCGCCGGGACATCGTTGCCGTAGGCGAAACTCACATCCTCAAAGCAAATATCGCCCGCCACCTCGACCAGCGGCGCGCCCTCGGCCAATCCGGGTTCGACCGGTTCGTCCAAAATTTCGAAAACGCGTTCCCCGGCGGCGCGACCAGCCTGCACCAGTTGGTTGAGCTGATGCAAACGCCCGATCGGATCGTAAAGGAAGGCCATCAGCATCAGCATCGCGACCAGATCACCGATCTGGAGACTTCCGTGCAGGACCGCCAGGCTACCGAAGGCCAGGACAACAATCGCGCCAATTGATTCGAAGAACGACATCGCCGGGCTGTAGATTCCCCACACCCGCATCACCACAAGTGTGGCGTGGCGGAGCTGGTCGCTCACGCGATTGAAGCGGGCATGCTGTTCCTTTTCGCGCACGAAGCTCTTGATCTGACGGATCCCTGAGAGGTTGTCGTGCAGGAGTGCATTCATGGCCGAGGCGGCGCGGCGCTGAAGCCGGTAACGCCGATGCGCGGTCAGGGTGTAGGTCAGTGCGCCAGCAATGAGCAACGGAAACGGGATGAGCGCGAGCAGTGTCAGCTTCCAGTTCAGGTAAAACATCACGCTGGTTACGATCACGACCTGCAACAACGCGACCACCCCCTGCTCGATCCCGTCGATCAGCATGCGCTCGACCGAGTTCACGTCTTCGATCACGCGCGTCATCAGGTCGCCAGTGGCGCGATTGTCGAACCAGCGCAAGGGCAGGAGCTGGATGTGCGAATAGAGGTCGCTCCGCAGATCAAAGATGACGCGCTGCTCGAAAGTGTTGTTCAACAGGATGCGCAGAGCGTTGAAAACATGCTGGATGAGGAAGGCCGCTGCCGCGAGCCAGATCAGGGGCATCAATTTCTCCGGATGATGCGCCCGTACGACATCGTTGATGATCCATTTCGTGACCGAGGGAAAAACAATCACCATCAACGTGCCGAGGATGGCGCAGGCGAGCGTGCCGCTGGCGAGCAGCGGATAACGCTTGAGATAGGCGAAAACACGCCAGGCCGTTTTCATTGCGAGAACACGGTCAACGGCGGGTTGGGCGAGTCAAGTTGCGCGACAACGCGTGCCTCGGCATGCTAGGCACAAACAGAGGCTCCGTTTCTACGATGATCATCGATCAAATCTTCACTTCGCCCGGGCATAACTACTCCGGCCATTACGGTCAACCGCCGGATGATTTTCCGTTCGTCGAAAGCAGCAGCGTCGAATGCGTCGCTGGTCATGGCATTCGCGGCGATCGCTTTTTTGATTACGCCGACGATTACAAGGGGCAGATCACTTTTTTCTCCCGCGAGGTTTTCGCTCTGCTGTCGCAAAGCTTTGGCCTGACGACCAAGTCGCCCGGCGTTCTACGGCGAAATGTGATCGTTTCCGGCGTTAATTTGCTGGAGTTGATCGGCGCCGACTTCGAGCTGCAAGGGGTGCGGTTTCGCGGAACAGCCCATTGCGCACCGTGCCATTGGATGGACGTGGCCTTCGCGCCCGGCACGGAAAAGTTTCTCGCTGGCCGCGGCGGCTTGCGCGCCCGCATCCTGACTGATGGAAGGCTCAGCGTCGGCGACGCGCAGCTCAGGGTGCTGCAACCGGCAGTGGCAAAGATCGCCTGACGATGCGCTGCAGCGCGGTCCTTCTCGCCGGCGGAAGATCGTCGCGCATGGGCCGCGACAAGGCGTTTCTCGAATTTGAGGGCGAGCCACTCTGGCGCCGCCAAATCGCCACTCTCCGGCGGTTGGAGCCCGCGCAAATCATGATCTCGGGATCGTCACGGGCGGAATGGAACGGATACGAAATCGTGATCGACGAGATCGTCGATGCCGGACCGTTGGCCGGCGTAGCGGCCGCATTGCAGAAGTGCGCGACGCCGCTGCTCGTCGTGCTGGCGATCGATCTGCCACGGATGACCACGGATTTTCTGCGCTCACTCCTCGCTCTCTGCCAACATGGCCAGGGTGTAGTTCCGCGCGCTGCCAATGGTTTCGAACCGCTGGCGACCGTTTACCCGGCGGGATGTGCCTGTCTCGCCACTGCCGCTCTGCGGAGCGGTGATTTTTCCATGCAGAATTTTATCCGCCAGGCGATCGAACAAGGCCTGCTCGTGGAGCGAGAGATTTCCGAAGCGGAAACTCCGCTCTTCGCCAATCTCAATACGCCCGCTGATTTGTGAAAAGCAGCGACACTGCGCGATCGGTCGAAGTCGTCAGGTATCAAGACGGAAAGCCCTTGCCCGCCAGGCGAGACGAGGTCGCGGTCGAGGAGCCGCTCGAGATTCGCGTTGAAGGTCAGAGTGTAGCCATCGTGATGCGCACCCCGGGGCACGACCGCGAACTCGCTGCCGGCTTCGCCCTGACCGAAGGCATTGTCCGGGGCGGCTCTGACATTTTCGAAATCACTTCCTGCCTAACGACTGAGCGCCCTTCGGACAATATCGTAAACATCGCCCTGGCCGATCCGGCCCGGTTCGATCCCACGAAATTCAGCCGCCACGTTTTCAGTTCGTCGAGTTGCGGCATTTGTGGCAAAGCCACGATCGAGGCGGCCATGCAGCAATTTCCGCCGATCGAATCCGCGCCCGCGGTTGATGCGAAAACTCTGCTCTCGCTCCCGGCGAAGCTGGCCGCGGCGCAGCAAACTTTCCAACGCACGGGAGGCCTGCACGCCTGCGCGCTCTTCGATGCCGAGCGGCGAACTGCTGCTTCTCCGCGAAGACGTCGGGCGACACAACGCGCTCGACAAGCTGATCGGTCACCAGTTGCTCGCGAAGCAACTTCCGTCAGGCAACTGCATTCTTCTGCTCAGCGGCCGCGTCTCGTTCGAAATGACACAAAAAGCGCTCGCGGCGGGGATCGGGATTATCACCGCGATCTCAGCGCCGACCAGTCTGGCGGTCGAATTCGCGCGCGCGAACAATCAGACGCTGATCGGTTTCCTGCGCGGCGAAACGATGAATGTGTATGCGGGCACGGAGCGCATTTCGCGTTAGGGAGAGAGCTCCCAAGTGTGCTCAGCGGGTTATTTGCACGCGGCGTCACACACCTACTTGCGAGGTCCTTCGCCGTCTCCGCGGCTCAGGATGACAGCACATTTGATGACGCACTATTTCTTCTTTCCACCGCGACCTCGGAACGTCAGTTCGGCAATGCCTGACTTGTCGAGTTCGCCCAAGCTCTCCGCAACCATCCGGTCGTATTGCGCCTTGGTCGCGCGCGCCAGCGGAAGCTCGAGCCCGGTAACTTCGGCCAGGTGGAGCGCGATGCCGCTGTCCTTGGCAGCATGCGCAGCGGAGAAGAAGCAGGCGTGATCGCGGTTCTGCATGTCCTCGCCGTCGGTCTGCAGGACGCGCGAATCGGCTCCGGTTTCGCTGAAGACTTCGCGCAGCATGGTGAGGTCGAGCCCAAGCGCGTCGCCCAGTCCAAGACCTTCAGCGAGGCCGGCAGTGTTGATGTTCATCACCATGTTAACGAGCGCCTTTACTTTGGCGGCCTGGCCCGATTGGCCGATGTAGCGAATCGTCTTGCCGAGCGCCTGTAGAATCGGCTGCGCGCGTTCGAAGGCTGATTTCTCGCCACCACACATGAGATAGAGCGAACCCTCGCGCGCCTGAATGATGCTCGATGCCATACAGGCTTCGAGCGTTTGCGCGCCAACCTTTTGTGCCAACCCCTCGACCTCCAGATGCACCTCGGGCGAAATAGTCGCGCAGTTGATGAACAACTTCCCCTGCGCGTTGACCAGCAGGTTGTCGTCCGGCGCAGAAAAGATTTCGTGCATCGCGGCGTCGTCAGTCACAACCGTGACGATCACATCCGCCGCGGCCGTAACTTCGCCTAACGATTGACCGGCGAAACTGCCCAGCTCCTGTGCCAGCTCGGTCGCGGCGGGACGATGGGCATCGTAGAGCGCCGTCACGTGAAAGCCCTTCTCCTTCAGACGCCGCGCCATGTTCGCGCCCATCCGGCCAACTCCAACGAAAGCGATGTTCATGACGAAAGGATAGCGCAAGCTATCGGGCAAAGAAGGGATTGTGCTTTTTCTCCTCACCTACCGTGCTAAGCGGACCGTGCCCAGGGCACAGCACCGTCTCATCAGGCAGAGTGAGAATTTTTTCCAGGTTGTTCCTCACCGCGTTCTCGTAGGAAACATTGCCGCCGCCCATTGAACCGGCAAAGAGTGAGTCACCCACAATCGCGACCGGTCGCGCGAGTCCGGTCACGAAAAAAGTCATGCCGCCCGAGGAATGGCCCCAAGTCAGGCGCGACTCGATCCGCAGCTTTCCGAGATGGAACGTCTTTCCCTCTTCGATCGCTTCTGCCCCCGGCGCCTGCTCGCGCGAAGAGAGGAAAATGGGTGCACCGGTCGCTTGGGCGAGCCGGCGCAAATCGGCGACGTGATCGGGATGCGCGTGCGTCAGCAGTATCAACTTGATCGTTAGGCCACGGCCCTTGGCGTAATCGAGCATGTCGGAGCAATTCGCGCCGCTATCGAACGCGATGGCCTCTTTGCCCGCCGGATCCCAGACGAGATAGGCGTTGACCTGCATGTCGTGATACGGGGTGTTGAACTGCGCCAGCCCGGCGAGTTGAATTTCGTCAGGGTGAAATTTTCCTTCCGCCAGGCCGGCGAGCGCGGCGGAGTTGAGTTGCAGGACGGGTGCGATCCGGTCGCTGGTCGCGCGGTCGAATTTTCCGTCGTGCAGTTGCCGGATGGCATCGACGCTCGCGCCCGATTTCTCCGCGAGCTGGCGGTCGGAAATTCCCAGCCCGCGCTGCGCTTTGCCAATGATGTCGGTAAAATTGTCTTCCAGTGGGATCGCCATGATCTCACTAAAAGGCAACGCGCGTTCGTGTCGAGAGGGAAGCAATCCGGGAACCCGCGCTCCCCGGAAGATCCGCCACGCGCCTTTTCGCTAATTTCGCCATCTCGTCCGCCACTTCGCCTAACGAATAGGTCGCGCCGGTTTCCCGGTCGATCGAGGTCATCGTCACATTCGCGATGCCGCAAGGCGTGATCTGGCCGAAAGGCGCGAGGTCGCCCCTGACGTTGAGCGCGAAGCCGTGCATCGTGATCCAGTGCCGTACGCCGACGCCGATCGAGGCGATCTTGCGGTTCCCGATCCACACGCCTGTCAGGCCAGTGCGCGTCGTTGCCTCGATTTCGTAATGCGCCAGCAACTCGATCAGCAGCGCCTCCATCCAGCGCAGGTAGCGATGCAGATCCTGCCCATGGCGGCGGAGGTCGATGAGGAAATAACCGACCAGTTGCCCCGGGCCGTGATACGTCGCCTGGCCGCCGCGGTTGATTTCGAAGAGCGGATGCGGCAGGTGCTTTGCTCCACGCAGGCTCGATCGATCGGGCGTGCGACCGATGGTGTAGACCGGCTCGTGTTCAAGCAGCCAAAGCTCGTCGGGCGCGGCCGGATTCGCACGCTTCACCCGGATCAATTCCTCCTGCATGGCCAGCGCCTCGGCGAATCCGATTCGGCCCAACCAACGCGATTCGAACGCTCCCTTCATATTCGAAGGCCGGCGGGCAGACCAAGTCGAACCGCTTCCTGAGCGCGCAGATGCGTGAGACCAATGGCCAGTGCATCGGCTGCATCCGCGCCCGGAGTTTCGACCAGGCCTAACAATGCCCGCACCATGAAGGCGACCTGGCTCTTGTCGGCGGAGCCATTCCCCACGGTCGCCTGCTTGATCCGCTTGGGCGGGTACTCGAAGACCGGCAACCCGCGCTCCGCCGCCGCCATGATGGCCGACCCGCGCGCAGCACCGAGGGTAATCGCGGTCTTGTAGCTCTGCACGTAAATGACCGACTCGAGAGCGCAGCAATCCGGTTCATGCGCGTGGATCAATTCCGCCAGCCGATCGCGAATCGCGACCAGGCAGGAGGACATCGGAAGCGCGGCGGGATTGTGAATGACACCGAAATAGAGCGCCTGAAATTTGCCGGCGCCGTTGGCGTCGATCACCGCCACGCCGGTGTTGCGGAGAGAAGCATCAATCGCGAGAACGCGCATCGTCAGGCTGAATTCCAACACCCGGAGGGCGCATGACTCAGCTTAGGATCACCCAGTCGCGCTTCAAGACAGAAGTCGACAAGCGTTCCGAATGTGAGTCCATTCTCCGAGTGGCGGAAAATTCCAAGCCGCAGTGCCAGATCTGTCACAAGGCGACATCGCCCAATGCCGGCACGCCGGGCGAGTTGCTCCGGCCTTCGCTTCTCGAGTTCATTCAGAAGCGCGTGCCCGGCTTCGATCCCAAGGACTTCATTTGCCTGAACGACCTCGGCAAGTTCCGGCGCGATTATGTTAAGGAGGTGCTGGAGGACGAGATCGGCGAACTGACCGCGCTCGACCAGGAAGTAATCGACAGCCTGCAACAGCACGAGATTCTCTCCGAAAATATCGGGAAGGAATTTGAGCAGGAACTGACCTTTGGGGAACACCTCTCCGACCGGATCGCGTCGTTCGGTGGCAGTTGGACCTTCATTATGATCTTTGGCGTGGTGCTCGTCGTCTGGATCGTGATCAACACCATCGTCCTCGCGCTCCGCGCCTTTGATCCTTATCCCTTTATCTTGATGAACCTGATCCTGTCGTGCCTTGCGGCATTGCAGGCGCCGGTCATCATGATGAGCCAAAACCGCACCGAGGCACGCGATCGGGCCCGGGCCGAGAACGATTACAAGGTGAACCTGAAAGCCGAGCTGGAAATCCGGCACCTGCACGAGAAACTCGATCACCTTCTGCGCAAGCAGTACAACCGGCTCTTCGAGATCCAGCAGATCCAGATCGAATTGCTCGAGGAGCTTGGGCAAAAGCGGCGCGGCGGAGCGACACGTCCGACGCCGCTTGCTGCGAGCGACACGCCCACCTCTGCAGCCTAACGGATGACCAATTTTATTTGCGCGACCTGCGGGACGCAGTTTGGCCTCGACGGAGATCCCGCCGAAACAGTGCGCGATTTGTCAGGATGCTCGGCAATTCGTCCCGCCCTCCGGCCAGCAGTGGACGACTCTGGAAGATCTGCGCACGCGACATCGCAACGCCTGGACCGAGTGCGAGCCGGGGCTACTCGGAATCGGAACCGTGCCGGAGTTCGCGATCGGACAACGCGCGCTGCTCCTGCGCACACCGGAAGGAAACTTCCTCTGGGATTGCATCGCGTTGCTGGATGACGCGACGGTCGCGCTGATTCAATCGTTAGGCGGATTGCGCGGGATCGCGATCTCGCACCCGCATTACTACACGACCGTTGTCGAGTGGAGCCGCGCCTTCGATAGATCGCCGATCTACCTGCATGCGGCCGACCGAGCGTGGGTCATGCGGCCGGATAGCGCGATCCAGTTCTGGAACGGGGAAGAAAACGAAATCGCACCCGGCATCACCCTTGTTCGGTGCGGCGGGCATTTCGCCGGCGGCACGATCCTCCATTGGAACGAGGGTGCCGAAGGGCGCGGTGCGCTCCTGAGCGGCGACATCCTCCAGGTGACGCCGGACGGGATGGTAAGCTTCATGTTCAGTTATCCAAACCTCACACCGCTGCCGGCATCTGCCGTGCAAACAATTTTGCAAAAGGTTTCGCCGCTGCGCTTCGAGCGTGTTTACGGCGCGTGGTGGGAACGCGTGATCCCAATCAATGCGCACGAAATTGTGCGCCGGTCGGTCACGCGCTACCTCGCCGCGATCGGTTCTTCAGGCTTGGCGTCTTCCGATAAACCGGCCCCGGCGGGCTGATCGGGAAGCGCACTTCCCTCCCGGCCAAGAAGGATGCTGTAGACCTGCAAACTGCGCGCGCGGAAAGCGCCGGCGCAACTCAGCAGATAAAAGCGCCACATCCGGCAAAAGCGTTCATCAAAACGCTTCGCAAAACGCGGCCAGACTCGTTGGAAATTTTCCTCCCAGGCCATGAGTGTCAGGTCGTAGTGCGGCCCGAGATTGAGCACGTCTTCCACAAGAAAACGTCCTTCGGCCGCTTTCGTCAGGCGGAAAAGCGAAGGAAGAACCGAGTTCGGGAAAATATAACGGCGAACCCAGGGATCGAGCTGGAAGCTGGAGACCGGATTGAAGATTCCCTGACAGAGAAAGCGGCCTTCCCGGCCTAACGAACCCGCCACACTTGAGGGTGGCGGGATGGTCGCAACCTTTGGCCAGATCCCTCGGTGCGCTTCGCCTGCCTCGGGATGACAAACGTCGGAACCGGTCAGAGGTAGCGACGGGCCGGAAGGCCGTCGGCCGAATCAGGCCGGAGGCCTAACTTCCGGAGTCGCCCACGACGCTGAGCGCGATCTGTCGCTGATGCGGAGCGCGGCGATGTTCGAAAAGGAAGATGCCCTGCCAGGTGCCGAGCTGGATTCGGCCCTCCGCGATCGGGATCACTTCGCTCGCGCGGGTAAGGACGGAGCGAATGTGCGACGTGCTGTCATCGCCGCCTTCCGCAGTGTGTTCGAAATGGGACGTGTCTTCCGGCACGAGCCGTTCGAAAAATTCCTCGAGGTCGTGTCGCGCGGTCGGGTCGGCGTTTTCCATGATGATAAGGCTGCAACTGGTATGCCTGACGAAGACCGTAACCATCCCCGTTCGCACCTCGCTGGCCGCGATCGCCGATGCCACCTCCGGCGTGATTTCGTAGGTACCCTTGCCGCTGGTCGAGACGGTAAAATTTGCGGAGTAAACGCGCATTAGCAGCGGCGATGTTAAGCAGAGCCAGCGGCGAGCGCAATTAAAGCCAGGGGGTCGCCGATTCGATCGAGATCATATTCGCTCTCGAACACTCGATGTCAGACGGCGAGACGCGCTTCTGCACGTCCACGGACGAACGGAAGTGCGTCTCTCCGATGCCTACGATACTCCTTGATCGTCTGCAGAGTCAGAGACGCACTGAGCGTAAACGAAACAGCCAAAGCCATCGCGGCGAATATGACTTTTCGCGGAGTTAAATGTTTCACGAGGCTGAGTAGGCGCAATTTCGCCCCTTTCTGTCACTGGGATCGTGGCAGCAATGCGCGAGGTGGAGGCATCGCCACCCTTTTCGAGTTGCTCCGCTTCGATTGGCGACAACGGGCACGTCGAACAAAAGAACTGGCCGCGGGCGCGCCAGCTTTTCGGCGCCCAGCGGCTGGCCGATGCGCGGCCCTGGTCGAGGCGATGAACGGCATCTACTCGAGATCTGGGAACCACGGTGCAACTGCTCTTTGCTCTCGATGAAGCTGGTGCAACGTGTCAGAAGCGAGACCGCTGCAACACAGCCTGGACAGGTGGAAGCACGTCCCTCCAGAGGGACGCGTTTCCGCGCGTCCGGGTCATTTCGCGAATGATGCGCGCAGCTTCTCCTTTTTCTCTTCGCAATCCTCCTGCAAGCGCCGGATCTCGGTCGCCAGCTGCTTCTCCAATTGCTCGAATTCCTCAAACTTCGCGCTCAGCCCCGCTTCGCTGATCTTCCCCTTGAGGAAAAGCTCTTTCTCTGCGATCCGCGCCTTGTAGGTCGAATCGATCTCCGCGATTTGCGCCTTCTGCTCGTCGGTCAGTTTAACCGTCGGCGCGCTCTTTTCGAGGCGCTCCATGGCAAGTTCATAAGCTGATTTCATTTCCCTCTCCTTCTCTTGCTCGTGCTCCTGATCGTAATCGTACTCGATGAATTGCGCAGGCCAAATCCAATCCTAAATTCAGTCCGCATGCCCGCCAAAATCCAACTCATCAGCACCGATTTCGACGGCACTCTCGTCTCGCACGCGAGCGATCCGGTCTTCGACCACGACTGCATGGAGTTGATCCGCGACCTGCAAAGCAACGGGGCGATCTGGGCGATCAATACCGGCCGCTCCGTCGGTTTGCTCGAGGAAGGGCTGGAGGATTTCGCCTTCCCGCTCCAGCCCGATTTTATCCTCACGAGTGAGCGCGATGTTTTTCGTCCAAGCGAAGCCGGCTGGGAACCTTTCGGCGATTGGAACGCGCGCTGCGCCCAAGCTCACGCCGAGCTTTATCAATCCGCATCGTCGGTCCTGGCCGAGGTGGTTGACTTCGTTAGCCGCCAAACCAGGGCCCGGATCATTTACGAAGCCGATGAGGTCGCCGGTCTGATCGCGACCAGCGAAGAAGAAATGAATCGCCTGACGACATTCATCGACCAGGTGAAGTCGAAGGAGCCAAAGTTCCATTACCAGCGCAACACCATTTACCTGCGCTTTTGCCACGCCGATTATCACAAAGGCGCGGCTCTGGAGGAATTATCTCGTCTGACCGAAATCCCGCGCGAAGCAATTTTCGCCGCGGGCGATCATCACAACGACATTTCGATGCTCGACGGCCGATACGCCGCGCTCCCGGCCTGCCCGGCCAATGCCATTGCCGAAGTGAAAGAAGCCGTCCGTCGCGCCGGAGGCTGGGTGGCGGCGAAAGAACACGGCGCCGGCGTGCACGAAGCGCTGCGGTATTTTCTCCGTCGCGAGGGGCGCTGATCCCGGCCGCCGGCCGTCAAGGGATCCGCAGATTTCGCAGATTGCCGCAGATAGCAGATCAACAAGAGCGGCTCTTTTTCCGCGTTCACTTGGGTAATCTGCGGATCCGACGGCAAGTATGCGACGCGACCCTGGGGCCACGCGAACCCTGGCGAAAGGTCGGGGTCAGCGCTCCCGGCTACGGCCAAATCTGCGCAATCTGCTTTTGACATGTCGCGTTTCATTGGTTGAGCGGCCTCAATTCAATGCCGCCTATCTCTTTCTAAGGGAAACCCTGGCGAAAGTTTCTCGATTTTTGACGGCCCTGTCACGGGCCAGATCGGCTACCGTTGAGGTGTTCCTTTCTGCTCCTGCGCTTTGCGGTGCTCATTGAGCAACTCGTTCGAGCAGCAGTGACACGTGTTCAGCCGGTCATGGAACCTGAGTTGCAGTCGGAAATCGCTCTGGATTTAGAGAACGAATTTCGCTTCGTCCATATGGCATTCCGCCGCCAAGGCTCGTTTGACGGAAGACAGGGGCGCTTCTTCGCATGTACGCCTAAGGCGATCTCGTTTGGCTCCCGGACACAGCCCGCTCCCTGCTTCCCCGAATGGCGTGGAGAGTGGGCTAGGAACGGAGTCGCAGCCGTTCGTCTTCCTGCAGAATTTCGCCTAACGGCGGCCAGCTCACGGTGCTGTCCATGTCGTGGAAAGCGTGCAGATAGACTGCTACGGTCTCGGCCGGATGCTTCGAAAGGAGCTGATCGACCGTCTCGCGCAGTTTTTCCCTGGGAGGCGACTCGGGCAACTGTTCGACTGTGCCATCCTCGTCATGCGCCACGCCTAACGAATCAAGGAAGTCGCAAAGCATCGGCTTTTGCGCACCGAGGAGCCAGGCCTGGAGGAGATGCGCGGCCAGAGTGTCGCTTGTCTTGCGCGCGAGGGCGGCCTTGATCCACGTATAACGTTCGTCAGGCGGCTTTCGCTCGATGAAGACAGAGCGGAGCTTGCGCTGACTGGCCAGCGTCTGAACAACACTCTTGAAGACGGGTGTTTGTTCCTTTTGCAGATAACTCAGAATCTCGGCCGCCAGGCCGGGCGGCATGTGCTGAAATAATTCGTGGGACTTCATTGAGTGTTGGGGCCGGCGATGGCCGTGGAAAAATCCGCCAGATCTTGTGTCGCATGGATGTGTTTCGCGGCAAAAGTGTTGGTCATGTAGGTGAGAAGCAGCACCCAGAAGGTAAGCGCGAGGCTGAAGAGCGGGAATTGGAGGGAAAGCGGGAGTGAGTAGATGATGGCCATGAGCGGGATCCAAACCGCCCAGGTGGCAAGAAGAGTGGGAACGACTTTGTCCCGGTAGTGATCCCAGGTAAAACCGCGGCCTAACGACTCAAGGCTGAAGCCGCTGTTCTTCCATTCATAGGTCAGGACACCGAAAGGTGCAGCAAAGAACGGATTGTAGCCAAACTGGTCGACGCAGATTTTCGCCAGCACCACTGGCACGGTGGCGACGTTGCCGAACCAGGCCGCCTCGCTCCGGTAAAGCAAATCGACCAGCAAACCGTCGAGCGCCCAAATCGGAACCGTAAAACAGAGGTTGCGCAGGTTTTGGCGGTTTGGCCGCCCGCGCTGGAAAAAGAGCACGAGAAAAGCTTCCGGGACGACGGCGCCGGCGGCGACTGCGGCGAGGACCACAAAGGTAAGCCCGTGGTGCAACTTGCAATCCGCGAATTGATCGAGGACGCGCGCGACCGCCGGACTGAAATAATAGCCGAGGAGCAGCGCCAGCATGAGCGCCTGGATCAGTAGTGCCGGCACAACATTGGCGCGGGCCGCTTCCCAGCCGAGCGCGAGCGAGGTGCGATGGTGCGGACGAAGCGCGCTCATCAAAACAACTCAAAAGAGTTGCGGCTGTTGATCATCTTCCATCTGCGGCTGGCCAATGATGGAGCGAATCCTCTCCATCATGTCGCGAAAGTCGTAGGGTTTTTGAACCGTATCGATCACGCCCGCGCGCAGGATCTCGGAGCGGATGTTCGGTTCAAGATAGCCACTGGCCACGATCGCGCGCACGCTCGGCTTGATTTCTTTCATCCGCATGAAAACGTCGCGCCCGCCGAGCCGAGGCAGGCCGAGGTCGCAGACGACTAATCCGATCTCATCGGCGTGGGATTCAAACATCTCCACCGCTTCAACCCCATCCTTCGCCGCCAGGACGCGATAACCATCGGCTTCCATCATCATGACGCCGAGCTCGCGCAACATTTCTTCGTCCTCCACCAGCATGATGGTTCGCGCGGGATCGCTCGGCCGGCCGATGCCTCCGTTGCGTTCCACGTCCGCTTCGGTCGCACTGCGAACCGGAAGGTAAACGGTGAAGGTGGTGCCATACCCGGGCTCGCTATCCACCTGAACGAAGCCGCGATGATTATTGACCACGCCGTAAACGACTGAGAGGCCGAGACCTGTTCCCTTGCCTCGTTCCTTTGTGGTGTAGAACGGCTCGAAAATGTGGGGCTTGACCCGCTGGCTGATGCCGGTGCCGGTATCGATCACGCGGATGAAAACGTATCGCTCCGCCTGCACGCCGCTAAATTGATCCCGCAACTCATCTCCTCCGCTCACCCCGGTAGCGAGCGTGATCGTGCCCTCGTGTGGAATCGCGTCGCGGGCGTTGACGCAAAGATTAAGCAGGACCTGGTGAATCTGGCCACGGTCTGCTTTCGCGAGCGGTAGATTCGGTTGCAGTTGCAGGACAAAGTTGATCGTCTTGGGAAAAGTCGCGGCGAGCATTTTCTCCAGCTCATGGGCGAGCGCGTTCAAATCGAGCGAAGCGAAGTGCGCCTCGGTCTGGCGCGCGGAGGTGAGCAGTTGCTGGACGAGCGAGGCTCCGCGACCGACCGCGTCGCGGATGATCTTGATCGCTTCCGGCATTTGCTCGGGATGCCGTTTCCAATCCTCGAGCCTGGTCGTGTAGCCGAGGATGATGCCGAGGATGTTGTTAAAATCGTGCGCGATGCCGCCGGCGAGTGTCCCGAGGCCTTCCATCTTCTGCGCCTGGATGAGTTGTTGCTCGAGGCGCTTGCGCTTGGTGTCGTTGAAAAGGTAGCACTTCAGCTCGGTGAGCTTTCCCGGGGCGTTGAAGGTGCCGGCAAATTTGGCGACAACGTAAACCGTTTCGCCATCGCGCTGTCGCATCTCGAGCTCATGAGGTTCGGTGCTTTCATCAGGCCGAAGATTCGTGAGCAGCTCGATGCCCTCTTTCTTCGTGTAGAGAAGGGAAAGAAAGTTCGCCGCTTTCGCCTCTTCGATCGAGTCGAAGCCGAAGATGCGGGCGAACGCTGGATTGCAGGTGATGATCGAACCATCCGGCTTCATGATCAGGTTACCGGTGAGATCTTCATCGACAAAGCGCCGGTAGCGTTCCTCACTCCGGCGGAGGGCTTCCTCGGCTCGAATTCGATCCGTCACATCGATGCTCAACTGAAGCAGCGGCGCCTCGGGGTCATTGCCCCGAAGCGTCCAACCAGTCGAGGCAACGATTCGTGCGCCGTCCTTGCGGTTTTGCTCGATCTCCCCTTCCCAATGGTGCTTTTCCTGCAGCTCCTGCATTACCTTCGCCAACTTTTCGGGTGGGCCGGTCTCCAAGAGCGTATGAACATCGCACCCGGTCGCTTCCTCGCGCGACCAGCCATACATCCTCTCTGCTCCGCGATTCCAATAGGAGATTTTGCCTGCGGCGTCGGAGATAACGATGGCGTCGTTTGCCAGGTCGAGCAGCTCCGCGTGCCGCAAAAGTTCCTGGCGCGCTTTCTCCAAGTCGCGCTGGGTGTGCGCCTCCTGGATGATCCGGAGAATCGACGGGGCAAGTCTTGGGAGGTGCTCTTTTAGAATAAAATCGGTTGCACCGGCCCGCAGCGCCTCCCCGATCTGTTCCCGGCATTCCGGTCCGGAGACGAAGATGAAAGGCACGGCCGGTCGCGCCTCCCGCGCGCTCGTGAGGGCGCGCAGTCCATCGCAGCGCGGGCAACTCGGGTTGGCCAGAATAATATCGACCGGCTGACGCGCGATTTCCTGCACCAGCTCCGTTTCATTTCGCACCCGAATCAATTCGCTCTCGATCCCGCCATTCTTCAACTCCGCGGCGATCTGAGCGGCGTCGGCGTCGTTAGTCTCGAGGTGAACGATCTGCAATAAGCCCATCGTGAAACATTGCCGCCAGACGTGGCCGCTCCCACCCCTCGCACATCAGCGAAAACGTTGCCAGTCGCTTTCCGTCTCGCCTCATGCCTAGCGATTCGTTTCCGTCGCCCTGTCCGTGGGCGCGTTTTCATCGCGTCGGCTCAGTTCCGGCAAGAAATAAAAATAGGCGAAGAGCCCGCCGAGGAGGACGAGGAGAAGGAAAACGATGCTCAGAGCGAGCCAGACGCCGCGGCGCGCTTTCGCCTTCTGCCAGGCAGCTCGCTTGCCGAGCAGCTCCATCTCCAGCGTCTTGGCGAGAGCATCGGGATCGCTCAGACGCTGTGGCGGCAACTCGTCGGGTGTGGGCATGGTTCGAAACTATCTTCCGGCGACTTCCTCAATCAAGATTCTCGTCGATCCCGTTGGCGATTTCTCTGCCTGACGAGGAGTGAAGTTTCCCGATCGTGGGTCGTCTGCCTTTCTTCCGGGCATGACCGAACCAGAAAAATCGAGACGCTACTCGTCGGCGGGCGGATCCAGGCGCGGCCACGGCGGAGAAGAGGATTGATCCGCTGCCGCCGGGGGTCTATTAAGCGCCAGCGGCTGGCACCGCACGCGAAAGCCTTTCACATGTCGTCCATTCCAGATCGTGCCTATCGGATTTCGCTGCGCGCGAAGATTGTCTTCGCCATGGCGACCGTGGCGGCGCTCGTTGTCGCGGCGATTCTCGGCACTAACTTCCATTTCCGGCGCGAGCAACTGCTCGAGGAATTTCAGGCCTTCGTTCGCAGCGCCGCGGGCACCACCTCACTCGCGCTCGATGGCGACGAGATCAGTACCATCCAAGCGCCTAACGACGCTGCCTCGCCCGCCTTCCAAAACGCCCGGGCCATTCTCGATCAATCCCGGCGGGTGAACGGCCTCGCGGAAAACGAAATGTACATCCTGCGCCCGGTCAACATGACCGCGCCGTTCGAGACAGAGTTCGTTGTCATGCTGCAGAAGAAGACCTTCATCGGCAGTCGTTACAAAATTCCCATCGTCAATCGCGCCCAGTTTCTCAAAGCGTGGAAAACCAAAATGCCGACGAGCAGTAACGCCTACGAGGACGAAAACGGTCGCTGGATCAGCGGCTACGCCCCGATCCTCAATCGCGCGGGTCAGCCAGTGGCAATGCTTGAGGCCGACGCCCGGATCAGCCGTTTCATCGATCGCCAGCGTCAGGAGCTGTTCCTCGCGCTCGCGATCGGTGGCGGCGCATTTCTCGTTGCGATGATTCCCGGCCTGCTCCTCGCAGGTAACATCACCCGCGGCCTGAACAAACTTTCCGCAGGCATCCGGCGTTTCCAATCCGGCGAGCACGACGTCCAGGTCCAGGTGAGCACGGGCGACGAATTGCAACATCTCGGCAAGGTTTTCAATGAGATGATTATCTCGTTAGGCGAAAAGCTCGCCCTCCTGCCTTACGTCTCGCGTTTTACCGCCGAAGCCGTGCGCCGCAGTCGCGAAGATCCGCAATGGCTGGCCGGCATGGAACAGGAGGTGATCGTGCTTTTTGCCGATCTGCGCGGGTTTACCAGCTGGTGCGAAACCCGCGAAGCCTCCTTTCTGGTGCGCGAGTTGAACCGCCTCCTCGCCGTGCAGGCGGACGCGGTCGTCTCGGCTGGAGGCGACGTGGACAAATTTATCGGTGACGCCGTGATGGCGGTTTTCCTTGGCGGTGAAGGTTCCGCCGGCAAGGTCTTTGCCTGCGCGAGGGATTTGATCGCGGCCATCCGCCAGGAGATCGAAGCGGAAAGCTGGCCGCTTGCTCTTGGCGTCGGCATTCATCGCGGTCGCGCCGTAGTCGGCTCGATTGGTTCCGACACCCGCCGCGACTTTACCGCCATCGGTCACACGGTGAATCTTGCCTCGCGCCTTTGTGATCGCGCGGAGAAGTGGCAGATCCTGGTGAGCGAGCCGTTCTACGAAATGCTTTCCGTTGAAATCCGCAAAGGTTTTGAGCGAACCGAGGCGATGCAATTCAAGCACGTTTCGCAGTCCGTTGCGACATATCGCCATACGGTTCCTGCCACAGGAATCGTTGACACCGGTTCGATGCAACCGGCTTAGGTGTTCTAATCCCGGCCTATCGGCCCTGGCTATCTCTCGAACGCTTCCTTATTCACTACGTATGGCATCTTGGCCGGGTCACCGCCGTAGTTGCCTTCCAACACGTCGATCAGTGCCTGAACCGTGCGCCCAGCCATTCCCTTGTCGGGATCAACCGAAAGCCGAGTGATCTGCCCGCCACTCGCAAAATGATGGAACAGCCGCGTGCGGTCAGCGATTTCGGGATCGAGGAGCGGCGAATCCGGCGGTAGCGGCTCTTTCTCAAAGACGTCGAGCGCAGCTCCGGCGATGACGTTGTCCTTTAGCGCCTGGGCAACGGCCTTCTCATCCACGACTGGACCGCGTGCGGTATTCACCAGGTAGGCCGTTGGTTTCATCAGCTTGAGCGTTTTCTCGTTGAAGAGGTGATAGGTCGGCTTGTCGGTTTCGTCCCCGCGCAAGAGTGGCACATGGATGCTCACGTAGTCAGCGCCGCGCAGAGCCTCCTCAAATTCCACATACTTGATCCAGGTCTTCTCCTTCTGGATTCCCCTGGCGTGCCGCAGGTCCATCAGTTCCTGGATCGAGGCGAGGTAACTGTCATTGTGATATGCCGCGTCGTAACACAGCATGTTCATGTCGAAGCCCGAGCACTTCTTAATCATCGCCAGACCGATGCGGCCGGTGCCAATAATGGCGATGGTCTTGCCCGTGACCTCGTCGCCCAAGAAAGGCAGGAACGGGTGCCAGGACGGCCACTTTTGCTCGCGGACCAGACGTTCACTCCCATACATCTTGCGCGCCAGCACGCCCAGCATGAGAAAAGCGAACTCGGCGGTCGCTTCGGTAAGCACGTCGGCGGTGTGCGTAAACGGAACCTTGTATCTGTTGGCGTCGGCGCGGTTGATGTTGTCGAAGCCGACGGCGATCTGCGCCACAACCTTGAGCGAGCCTTTTCCTGCTTCGAAGATCTCGGCGTCGACGGGATCACGGAGCGTGGTGATCAAGCCGTCGATGCCGCTCTTCGCTTTCTCAACGATCAGCTTCTTCGGCGGCGCTTCCGGCCCCGGGAAAATCTCGAGCTCGTAGCCACGCTCGCGCAGACGGTTCTCAGCCGGATCGCCGATATGAGAGGTGGCAAAGATGCGGAAACATTTCTTATCGGTCATGGTTGAAAAAAATGGTTAACGGTTAGTTGCTATCTTTTGTTCGTGATCGGCCCAGTTTCTAACAACAGGCATCGTCGCTAACCTGGTGATCGGCCTGAACCGGGCCACAGTTTCTCTTATCGGCAACCGGAGCGGTCGCCCTACAAATTCTTCGCGGCCCACGTGCCGACACGATCGAGGGCTTTCTCGATGTTCTCAATCGAGTTAGCCACGCTGAAGCGCACATAGCCTTCGCCGAAGGCGCCGAACGAGGTCCCGGAAAGCGCGGCGACGCCGGCGTCCTCGAGCAGTGCGTTGGCCAGTTTCTGCGATGGCCAGCCGGTCCCCGTGATGTTGGGGAAAACGTAGAACGCGCCCTTGGGCAGCCGGCAGGAAAATCCCTTTATCTTATTGAGGCCCGCGACCATCACGTCGCGCCGTTTCTTGAACTCGGCGCACATCGCCTCGACCGAGTCCTGCGGCCCGCAGAGCGCTTCGATGCCGGCGACCTGCGTGAAGCTGGCGGTGCAGGAGTTGGAATTTGTCATGAGGCGAGCGATGTGCGTCGCCAGGTCGGCACGCATCACGCCATAGCCCATCCGCCAGCCGGTCATGGCATAGGTCTTGGAAAAGCCATCGAGGAGGATGCAGCGCTCCTTCATGCCGTCCAACGACATGATGGAGTGATGCTCGCCCTCGAAAATGAGGCGGCTGTAGATCTCGTCGGTCAGCACCATGATATTGCGATCGCCAATCGCGCGCGCGATGCCCTCCAGGTCCTGCTTCTCCAGCACGCCGCCGGTTGGGTTTTGCGGTGAATTCAGGATGATAAGCTTGGTGTGATCGTTGATCAGTTCGCCGAGTTCGCCAACGTCGAGCCGGAAATCCATTTCCTCGCGCAACTGGATCGGCACCGCTTTCGCGCCGAGGAAGTCGATCATCGACTCGTAAATGGGGAAACCGGGATTGGGATAGATGACCTCATCGCCTTCTTCAACCAAAGCCAGGATGATGAAGAAAATAATCGGCTTCCCGCCGGGAACGACAACCACTTCTTCAGGCATCACGTCCACCTGGCGCGTTTCGCTCACATGCTGTGCGATCGTCTCGCGCAGCCGCGGCATGCCGGCCGAGGGCCCGTAATGGGTGAACCCCTTATGCAGGGCGTCGCAAGCCGCCTCGATGATGTTACCCGGCGTATCGAAATCGGGCTCCCCGATCTCAAGGTGGACGATATCCCGGCCCTTCGCTTCCAGCGCTCGCGCCTTCACCAGCACTTCGAAAGCGGTCTCGGTGCCGAGACGCGCCATGCGTTTGGCGAGCCGAAGTTCATTCTGTGCGGCCTTATTCATAACGGCCAACCATCCTCCGCAACCTCATGCTCTTGTCCATTTGAAATTGTGGCGCGAGCTGTTCCCAGTGCAAATGATGAGAAGCGAGCCGCGTGACGGACGCGAACGATTTTCCGCTAGGTCGCAGCGGCCGCCACAACAAATCCGCTGAAACAGCGGACCGGCAAAAAAATTGCTCTAGTCGCGGATGCCGCGCTTGAGTTCCCACACCCGCAGTGCTGCCAGGAGAAGACGGCGTGTCCGCGCAAGAGTTCCGATCCGCGGCAGATATTCTTCTGACGCTCCGTTAATCGGAACGGGATGCTTTACCGTGACTTGGCGCTGCCTGGGCTGTGAACGGGGCTTGGACGGCTTTGGCGAGGCGTCTCCACAAGCGGTGTTGCTTCCGTGATTGTTCAGCGTGTTCCGATGCGGTTTCAAAGTGAAAAGGCGAAAGCCTGAGGCCGTTGGCCGAGGATCATGCTCGCTCGCGAACCCAGACAATATTAAATGACACGTTTGTCATGTATGCTTTGACCGTCAGATCCGCAATACCATCCGCATTTCTTCTGGTCTTTTTGGGCGCTTCCGGAAATCGCGGCGGTTATTTAGTCGCGCTAACAATCCTCTCCCCAGATGAAGACACCGCGTTTCCAAGCGGCCGAGCTTCGCGAAAGGAACCGCTGAGGCGTCGGTCGCGCGTCCATTACGCAAGCGTTGGCGCTGAATCGGATCCGGTTACACTTCGATTTATGAAAAGGACGCGCCACCCGGTTTCAATCCGCTCAGGGCAGATCGAATTTCTCAAACTCAATACCGACAGATGGCAATGGCGTGACGCCTATCAATGGCTCCTCGGGCTGACTTGGACACAGTTCGCTGGCTTTGTCGGCGCGGTCTACCTCTCGCTTAATCTTCTCTTCGCCGCGCTTTACACAATTGGAGGGAACTGCGTTGCCGGGATGCGCCCAGGATCCTTTCTCGATGCGTTCTTTTTCAGCGTGCAAACCGTAGCAACCGTCGGCTACGGGAACATGTCGCCAGCGAATCTTTACGCTAACATCCTCACGACCATCGAGATCATGAGCGGCATCTTTTTGGTCGCCGTCATGGCCGGCCTCATCTTTGTCCGGTTTTCGCGGCCGAGCGCGCACATCGTGTTCAGCAAATCAGTTGTGATCGCGCCTTTGAACGGCCGGCCCACCCTGATGCTGCGGATCGGCAATTTGCACCAGCGCAGCATGGTCGAGGCCGAATTCCGAATCCTTTTCAATCGCGACGAGCCGCTCGTGGAAGGCGGCGATTTCCGCTATTTTTATAGCTTGAAGCTCCAATTCGATCGGATGCCGACGTTCCCCGCCGCGCTGACCTTGCGCCATGTGATCGACGAACAGAGCCCGCTCTATGGTGCGACACCCGAATCGCTCGCAGCAAGCCGCGTCGTCATAGTCGCATCGGTCGTCGGCATTGATCCAGTTATTCCCGCCTCGGTCCAAACCCAACAGGATTACACCTGGCAGGACATCCGGTTCGGCGAGCGCTTCGTGGAGATCTACACCGACCACGGGGATGGCCGGCTCATCGTCGATTACGGGCGGCTGCACGATACCGAGCCCGTATGAGGTTAGCGGGATCCTGTTTCTCCGAACGTTCCTGGATTGTCGGCGCAAGCCGACGTTGTGGGTGAACCTACGCCTGCGTTTTGCCAGAGCCGTAAATAGCACCGACAATGGCGCCGGTAATGATCATCTCGAACATACCGCCTACGCTCCAGAGCATAATTAGCTTCCCGGTAAATGGTTGCACCGCGTAGATCATCATTCGCGCACCAATCGCAAGCAATTCGAGCATAATCCCGAGCCGGATCCCGGCCCGATTCCGCCACCAGCGAACCCACTGGCGTAGATCAACACAAAGGCGAGGACGATGACCGCCTGCCCGAGAACAATCCAGTAGAACAACCTCATCATTTCCTCGGGCGGCCGGAAGAGATTCATGACCTCGGCATGAGGACCGCACATTAATATTCCGTTATAGAGCCAGCCTCAGGTCAAAGGGAGAGGGAAGTATTAGAAATGAAATCATGATTCTTTTGAGTCTGGCGGGCGCATTCCTCCGGGGTCGACATGAATCGCGCATTTTTGGAGGGCGTTGAAGATTGAAAAGCTGAAAATCTGGGGACCAGTCGACCACCGGCGCATGACGGAGAGAAAACTTCCGCGTTGTGCAGGCGGAATCGATGAGTAATTTTCGATTCCCTTGCCGGCCATATCGCAAGGGGCGAAACGCACCGCTAGCTCAATTGGCAGAGCAAGTGACTCTTAATCACTGGGTTTCAGGTTCGATTCCTGAGCGGTGCACTTCACGGCGCTTCCGGGCATTCGCCCGGGAATGAATCGAGGTCGACGTATTGCTGCGCAATCGGCATTCGCCGTCCGACACCAAAGGCGCGGCTCGTCACCTTGATGCCCGGCGCAGTCTGGGCGCGTTTGTATTCGTTGAGATCGACCCGGTGCTGAATCCAGCGCACGGTCTTTTCATCGAAGCCGCGCGCAATGATGTCGTGAGCGCTCTGATTTTCCTCGACGTAGAGTTGCAGGATTTGATCGAGCACGTCATAGGGTGGAAGCGAATCTTGATCGACCTGGCCGGGTTTCAATTCCGCGCTCGGCGGCTTCTCGATCGTCGACTTCGGGATGATTTCGCGCTCCCGATTGATCCAACGAGCCACCTGATAGACGAGGGTTTTCGGCACGTCACTGATCACCGCCAAGCCGCCTGCCATATCGCCGTAGATTGTGCAATAACCGACGGCAAGCTCGCTCTTGTTTCCAGTGGCGAGGAGGAGATGACCAAACTTGTTGGAGAGCGCCATCAGGATCATGCCGCGCAGACGCGACTGCATGTTTTCCTCGGTCGTATCCTCGGGCAGACCAGCGAAAATTTCCTTGAACTGCGTCTTGAAGGCAGTGAAGGCGTCAGCGATCGGAATCTGAAGACAGCGGATCCCGAGGTTGTGCGCGAGGGCGAGCGCGTCGTCCACGCTCCCCGGCGAAGAGTAGGGGCTCGGCATGGAGACGCCGACCACATTTTCCTTGCCTAACGACTCAACGGCGATGGCTGCTACGACGGCGGAATCGATCCCACCGCTCAGGCCGAGGACGGCGGACTTGAAGTTGCACTTCGCGAGGTAATCGCGCACGCCTAACGAGAGAGCCCCGAAAAGCTCGTCCATTGGGTCGGGCAGTGCGAGGACGAGCGCGACGGTCGAGTCGGTCTCGACGATCGCTTCCGCACTCTGGAAGGACGGCAGTTGCGCGATCAGTTCTCCGCTCCGGTTGACCGCGATCGAGCTGCCGTCGAAGACCAGCTGGTCATTGCCGCCAACGACGTTGCAATAAACAATCGGCCGCGCATGTACACGGGCGATCGCCGCGACCATCTCGCGGCGCATCCCCAGCTTACCCAGACCGAACGGCGACGCGCTGAGGTTGACGATAATCTTCGCGCCCTTTGCGGCGAGACCACCTACAAGCTCCCGATCGTAGAGCGGGCGCGGCAGGTAGTCCTGGGTCCAGATATCTTCGCAAATCGTCACACCAACCCGGCGACGGGCGATGGTGAAGACTTCGCCACCCTGGCCGGGCTCGAAGTAACGATCTTCATCAAACACATCGTAGGTCGGCAGCAGCGTCTTGAAGCTCTTGCGCATCGGTTGGCCGCGCTCGAGCAAGGCGGCGGCATTGAAAAAGGGCTTCCCGTGACCTTCGTTTCGATCGATATAACCAACGAGGAGTGGAACGGGACCGATGCACCGGTGCAGACGCTCGATTACCTCCAGATTCTGCGGCACAAAACGCGATTTGAAAACGAGGTCCTGCGGCGGGTAACCGGTCGTGGCGAGTTCGGGAGCGAGCACCAGCTCCACCCCGCCCGCCGCGAGTCGCTCGTAGGCGCCGAGGATTTTGTCAAAATTGCCGCGCAGATCGCCGACGATGGGATTGATCTGCGCGATACCGATCCTCATGCTCCTTGCAGAGTAACCGCGGGCCTGACGCGGGCAACGACGGCTTTCAGGATCAGCTTAATTCGAGAAAATCGCGGGCTCGTCTCGCTTGTAGCCGGCGTTGAGCGCGTCATCGGCACCTTCGACGAAGACCTTCGCCCATTGGATGAGGCAGGCCGCGAAGAAGCCGGCAATCATGCAAATCAGGACTTTCTGGATGAAGGTCGAACGCATTGACCCTCTTGAAAAAGCAGGAGCGGTGCCAGCGGGGGAGCTTCCTCTGGGCCGGTCCCGGCCCCGACCCGGCGATGGCTAGGCGCCGGGAATACTCCCGCGCGCAAAACGCAGGGCTCGCGCCATCCAGACCAGTTCGTCGACGAATTGCTTCACTCGCCCGCGATAGCTCGGATCAGTGATCCTGCCCGTCGCTGGATCGAACAACGTGCGAGCGCTTCCGAAATAGACATCCCAAAAAATCGTCACCAGCCCCAATTCGCGCAGCACCGGCAACAAATTTTCGATCATGCGGGCGCCGCCGAATGGCCCGGCCGAGACACCGCAGACGCCGACCGCCTTGTGGATATATTCCTTCAGGTTGGTATCGAGCACGTGCTTCAGCAGGCCAGGAAAGCTGTGGTTGTACTCGGGCACGACGAGGATCAGCCCATCGGCCCGTTCGACTGTGGCGGAAAACTTCGCGTCCTTTATCGCCTCGCCTGCGTCGTCGATCGGAAGTCGAATCTCCCGGATATCGATTAGTTCCGTTGTCATGTCAGGGCGCTGCGAGCCTTCTTGAAAAACGAACCGCGCCGCGTGTTCGCTGGCGCGACCCTGGCGCGAGGTGCCGAGAATAACGGGAAGGAAAACGGGAAGAGTGATCGATTCCATTAGGTCTTGTCGGTCGGATAAAGTGAAACCGCAACGGCACGAAAATCGATCACGAGATTCGGCACGGGCCGGATTTTTGCGCGCTTGGGCGGGCGGCCCCAGATTGCCAACTTGATCGCGCAATACTCCCGCCTCTTTCGCTGGCACGTGCTTCGCTATCTCGTGCGGCATCCCCTGCTTGCGACACTCAATATCCTCACCGTCGCGCTCGGCGTGGCCCTTTATCTCGCGATCCAGATCGCCAACCAAAGCGCCAACCGCGCCTTCGAGGCGAGCGTTGATGTCGTGGCTGGCAAGGCGCAGCTCGAGGTGAACGCACCTGGCGGAGATTTGCGCGACGAACTTTTTCCAAAGGTCGCGCGACAGAACCGCGTCAGCGCGGCAACACCCATTGTGCGGGGATTTGTCTTGCTGGCGCAATTTCCAGGCGAGTATCTCGACCTGCTCGGAATCGACATCCTGACCAACGCCCCCTTTCGCACCTTCGAGCTGACGGATTTTCAAACCGGGCAATTTGATCTCCAGCAATGGCTGCGCGGTCCGCGAGTAATCGCGGTGAGCGAAGAGCTGGCGCGCGCGCATCATCTCCGCGCCGGTGATAAAATCGACGCCCAGATCAACGGACGGACCACCCGCCTGACGATCGGTTTTCTCCTTCGAACCAAAGGGACGAGCGCAAACGCTGATCCCCACTTCGCGGCCATGGATATCGGCTGGGCACAGGAATTACTCGGCCGGCGCGGTACGCTCGACTCGATCTCGCTTCGGCTGAGCAAAGGAGCTGATCCGGAGGAAGTGGCCGCGGAGTTGCAACGGGTGCTTCCCCCGGATGTCACGGTCGCGCCGCCGGCGCAACGAAGCGAACAGGTGGAGAGAATGCTGGCCGGGTTTCAGCTCAACCTGCAGGCCATGAGCCTGGTTTCACTTCTCGTCGGTATGTTCCTTATCTATAACACGGTCGAGGCGTCGGTTGTCCGCCGACGCACGGAGATCGGAATTCTGCGCTCGTTAGGCGTAAGTCGGCGCGAGGTGCGCGCGCTTTTCCTGGGAGAAGCCGCGGTCCTCGGCACGTTCGGAATTCTGCTCGGAATGGCGGGCGGGTATCTCCTGGCCCGCGCCTTGGTCGGCAAGGTGGCGGATACCATCTCGTCGCTCTACGTGTTAGTCAGCGTGCAGAACGTGGTGGTTGCACCGTGGGTCTGGGCGAGCGCGTTGCTCCTCGGTCTCGGCTCCGTCGTGGCGGCCGCCTGGCTGCCAGCCCGCGCCGCGGCGGCGATGAATCCGATTGAAACGCTGCACCACGGCGCGCGGATCGAGAAGGCGGTTAAACTCTCACGCGGCTGGATTCTTGGCGGGTTGATCTCCCTCCTCCTCTGCCTCGCCTGCTCGCTCCTCGCACTGCGGACTGGCCCGCCCTGGCTTGGATTCGGTGCGGCTTTCTTTGTTCTCGCAGGCTTCTCTTCCATCGCACCGGAACTGACAGCTCGTTTCAGTCGCCTGATGCGCGCGACCAGTCGAGGCAAGGTCGCGCCAGCTCTCGCCGCGCAAAATCTTGGGCGCACCTTGTTGCGCAATTCGGTCACGATCGCGTCCCTGGCTGCGGCAGTCGCTATGACTGTGGGGGTCGCAGTCATGGTGTTTTCGTTTCGGCAAACAGTCGGCGACTGGATCGGACAAACGCTCGTGGCAGACCTTTTCATCGGACCGGCCGCGAACGAAGTCGCCGGCCCCACTTCTTTTGTGCCGAGGGCCGCAATCGAATATCTAAAGAGGAATCCGCAGGTCGAAGAGGTTGATACCTATCGCGGCGTGGAGTTGCCGTTTCGCGATCAAACCATCGGCGTGGCGGTGATTACCGGACACAATCGGAGCAACCTTCGCGTCTTGCGCGGCAGCAACGACGAAATCATTCGCCGTTTCTACAGCGAGCAATGCGTCCTCATCTCGGAAAGCTTCGCGCGCCGCTTCCATGTCGCGGAGGGCGGGACGCTCCGGTTGCCGACGCCGGAAGGGATGAAGGATTTTCCGATCGCAGGGGTTTTCTTCGACTACACAAGCGACCGGGGCATTGTCTTCCTGAGCTCGAAGAATTTTGAAAAATTCTGGCACGACGATCGCGTCAACAGCATCGCGCTTTACCTGAAACCAAAAGCGAAGCCCGAGGAGGTCGCGCAAGATTTTCGGGAGCGCTTTGGTCGAAGCGGCGAATTCTCCATCTACTCGAATCGCCTGCTTCGCACCCGGATCTTCGAAATTTTCGATCAAACGTTCGCGGTCACCTATGTTCTGCGCACGATCGCGGTGCTCGTCGCGGTCATTGGAATTATTCTCGGCCTAACGACGCTGGTGACGGAACGCTCGCGCGAGCTCGGCGTGCTGCGTTCGATTGGCGCCTCGGCAGGGCAGATCCGGCGTCTGCTGCTTTGGGAAAGCGGCATGATCGGGTTGCTCGCCAGCGTGCTTGGTCTGGCTTCGGGACTTTGCCTTGCTCTGGTGCTGACCGGCGTGATTAATCGCGCCTTCTTCGGCTGGACGGTCCAGCTTGCCTTCCCGTGGTGGTCGCTGGCCTGGACGCCGGTCTGGATCATCGGAGCCGCGATCGTGGCGGGCTGGATTCCAGCCTGGCGAGCGGGGCGCCTGGACATTTCAGAGGCGGTGAGGAGCGAATGAGGCGCAATTCAAATTTTAGATTTCAAATTCCAGGCTGGTTCGCGGCCCTCGCGCTTTGCTGTCTGGCGGCAGATTGGAGAGTGGCCGAGCCGGGATGGCAGTACGAGTTCCCGCGCGATCACCATCCGCACCCGGATTTCAAGACCGAGTGGTGGTATTTCACAGGCAACCTGACGAATGAAAGCGACCGCCGTTTCGGTTACGAGCTGACTTTTTTTCGCCAGGGGATTCGGCCGCCCGCCGAGCGCGCGGGAACGACTTCGCGCTTCATCGTTGACGATTTGAAGTTTGCTCATTTCACGATCACGGACGCGGCGGGAAAGAGGTTTTTTTTTTACGACAAGGCGAGTCGCGGGAGCTTCGGCGATGCGGGGTTTAATGACGGTGACCGCCTCGCGTGGATCGAGGGGTGGACTCTGTGGATGAGGAGTGATGGCTCCTTCGATCTCGCGGCGAAGGCGGCGGACGCCGAGATCCAACTAGATTTGGTTCCGCAAAAGCATCCCGTGATTCACGGCGAAGACGGGATTAGCCGGAAAGCGAAAGGTGCGGGCCACGCTTCGCACTATTATTCGATCACGCGCCTTGGAACTTCCGGCAATCTCCGGGTGCGGAAAGAGAAGTTCCGCGTCAGAGGGGAAAGCTGGTTCGATCACGAGTGGGCGACCAATCAGCTCGCGCCCGGTCAGGCGGGCTGGAACTGGCTCTCGGCGCAGTTTGACGACGGGAGCGAGCTGATGCTTTACCAGATGCGCCTAACGAATGGCGCGATCGATCCGATCTCGAGCGGGACGCTGGTGCGCGCCGACGGCACCTCGCTCTCGCTCACGAGTGCGGATTTTCAGATGACGCCCGAGCGTTTCTGGCGGAGCGGGGCGACGAAGGCGAATTACCCGATTGGCTGGCGAGTCGTGATTCCAAAGGAGCAACTCGATTTCCGGATCCAACCGGTCCTGCCGGACCAGGAACTGGTCTTTAGCCCTTTGGTCTATTGGGAGGGAGCTTTTGATCTAAGCGGGAACCGGGGAGACAGAAAGATTAGTGGCCGCGGATATCTCGAGTTGACCGGGTATGCGTCGCCGCTGCAGGAATTAAATCGCTAAATCGTGAACGTGGCCCCGCTGCAACGCTTTAACTCTTCAACGGATCCCAACCCTACGCCTGGGTATGCCGAGCAAAGTGCACTTCCACGCCCTTGGGCAGAAGGCGTTTGCGGCCGCGCTGACGACGCCGGGCAAGAGTAGCGCGTCCACCCTTGGTGCTCATGCGCGCGCGGAAACCGTGCTGCTGTTTCCGGGTTCGCTTGGATCGCTGTAAGGTGCGCTTCATAGAGGAAATTCCCGCTGTCGGGCGTTGAAAGAGCCGCTACTTTAGGGGCGCGGACGGCTTTGTCAACGCAGATGAAGACAACCGCATTGCCACCGAGGTTCGATTGTGGAATAACCATCTGCGATGAGCGACGTCGTCATCCAACCGGCAATTTCGGAAGACCTCGACGAGCTTTCGAGTCTCCTCGGCGAACTCTTTAGCGAGGAAAGCGATTTCCGCCCGGACAAGAACAAGCAACTGCGCGGGCTGCGGCTCATCTTTGAGCAGCCCAATCGCGGACGCGTCTTCGTGCTGCGGCGCGATCGCGCGATCGTGGGAATGATCAACCTGCTCTTCACCATCAGCACGGCAGAAGGGGGCTTCGTCATCCTCCTCGAGGATCTCGTCATCCACAGGGAATTCCGCGGCCATGGTTATGGCTCGATGCTGCTCGATTACGCCATCGAATTTGCGAAGCAGAAAAACTTCCGGCGCATCACCCTGCTGACGGACCGACCGGAATTGCGCTCGCAAAATTTCTTTCGCAAACACGGCTTCTACGAATCGCCGATGCTGCCCATGCGCTTGTTGTTGCCCAAGCACGACGAACTGCATGAGCCCCCGCTCTGAACCGCTCCGTGCCGGCTTTACGGCAGGAATTTAGCTAGCAAACCCGCAGGAACGAGGATGCGGCCGCCGTTATTAGTTGCGGACGCAGCCACGACGGTACGGGGGATCGCGACTAATCGCCTGATCGGCTAATGCAGCCGGCCAGGGTCCGCGCTATCTTTGATGATGCCGACACAAGGAGGTTCGATTCGACTTTTTCGGATCGCGGGAATCGAAGTCTTTCTGCACTGGTCTTGGTTCCTGGTCGCGATCTACGAAGTGCAAATTTGGCGCTCGATGTTTTCGTCGCCAGTCTGGGCCGCTCTGCTTTATCTCGGCTTGTTCGTTCTCGTCACGATGCACGAATTCGGTCACGCCCTCGCCTGCCGTCAGGTCGGCGGCCGGGCGGACCGTATCGTTCTCTGGCCGCTGGGCGGAATCGCCTTCGTTAATCCGCCGCAGCGCGCTGGCGCGATGCTCTGGAGCATCGCGGCCGGCCCGCTCGTGAATGTTCTCCTCGCGCCCATCCTGACTTTCATCCTGCATACCGCTGGCCGCGCCGGACTAGTGAACACAAACCCCGACGCCTATCTCGTTCTGCTTTGGATTTGGCGGATCAATCTTGGTCTGCTTCTCTTCAATCTACTGCCGATTTATCCCCTCGACGGCGGCCAGATTTTGCGCGCCATACTCTGGTTTCCGTTGGGACAAGTCCGGAGCCTCTTCATCGCAACGGCAGTTGGGTTCGGGGGCGGCGGCGCGCTTGTCCTGTTCGCGATCTGGAAACAATCGATCTGGATCGGGATCATGGCTTTCTTCCTTCTCAGCCAGGCCTTGGTGGGCTGGCGGCAGGCGCAATATTTAAAAATGGAAGCACGGGCGATGCGGGATGAGGCGGGTCTACCGGCGCAAAAAACCGTACTATAGAAGGTTCGTTCCGCGAAGCGGGAGGGAAAATATTCGCCCGTAGTTTACGCATAGAGCCCGCTCTCATGGCTCTGAGGGGCAGCATCCGCCGAACGCCCTAACGATACTTCGTCTCCGTCCAGCTCGTCAGTTGCGGGAGCAATCGCGTCTTAAACTCGGCACGAAAACCCATTTCATCGACCGCCTTGGCGACCGATTTCCCAGCCGACTCGGGCAGGTTGGTCCTGGCGTATTTCTCCAACATCTCCGCGTCTTTCGGTTCGGAGAAAAAAGTAAAGAGCCCGGGAGCAAAATTGTTGACGCTCAAGGCATCCTGTTTCGCGAGCAGCTCTTTCATGTGTTCGCGGGCATAGTCCCAGACCAGGTTGGGTTGCTCGCCGTAACGGGCGACAAGCGGCAAGAGGTAGGCTGCGCGACTCGTTGGCAACTCATCGGTAAGAGCAATAGCCAGTGTCCTCGAGGCGAGGTGCGGATCGATCGTGCTCGCCAGAGCCTCGTAGTAGTTCTGCTTCTCTTCCGTGCTCGTCGTTTTCAGACCCAGCTTGTGCAGCTTCTCCCACGTCTGCGAGTCGGCATAACGGCCGACGACACCGAGAATAGCCGGCCGTAGATCCGGTGGGATCGCTGTGGGATCAGAAAGGAAGCGATCAAAACGCGAGCGACAACCCGTGACAACGTCAGAGTCATCGAGGAACCCGAGGCCGCGAATCAGCGACCCGCGCAGAACCGAGCGCGGGAAGGGTTCGCCCGCTTTCGGTTCCCAACCGACGCGATCAAAAGCCGGTCGCAAAAGGGAGCGCGCGAACTGCTGAAAACGTGGCCGCAGCGGATCGCCGGCCAGCAGGCGGTTGATGAAAGTAAAGGTATCGATGACCTGGTCGTAAACTGCCAGTTGATCTTCCTTCAGCAGCTGGTTAACCAGCGAGAGATAATTCGCCAGTGGCTCGCGGTTAGCCTCCACCAGCGCCCACGCGTCGGTGAGCAAATTCACCCGATCCGCCTCCGACAAGCGGTCGGTATGCGCGAGCAACAACTTCCATGAGGCGTCATCGTACTCGACCCGATAGTAGCCGGTGTCCCCCACGTTGAACTTGATCGAGCGGTCCGCCGCCACCTCGTCAGGCAAATCCGCCGCCGGCGCGCGCAGGAGAAAACCGTTCGTCGCAGGCTGTCCTTCCGTCACGTAAGTGAGCGGGACCTGCCATTGCAGGGTCGGTGGATTTGGGAAATGCACCGTAAAACGTTCCTGCGATAGCTTGATCGTGTTCCCCTCGCGTTTGACTTTGACGAGCGGAAACCCGGGCTGCTCCGTCCAGCCCGGTGCAAGTTCTCCGACCGGTTTGCCTGAGACATCCGTCAACGCCTCCCAGAGATCGGCCGTCGTCGTGTTCGAATATTTATGGGCCGCGATATACTTGCGGATGCCGTCGCGGAAAACATTTTCGCCCAGAAAACCCTCCAGCATGCGAATGATCGACTGCCCCTTGCGGTAGGCGATTTCGTCGAAGGCACTGCCAGCTTGCGCCTCGGTCGTGATCGGCTGTTGCACCGGATGGGTCGTTGAGCGTGCGTCAGCCTGCATTGCGGTGTCCTTTGGAAAACCGACTCGCCGGGTCGGATCGCGCGAGACATTACGCCGCAGCCATTCGTTCCACTCCGGGTTGAAATGATCGGTGCACTTCGATCCCATCCACGAAGCGAAGCCTTCGTTCAGCCAGATATTGTCCCACCACGCCATCGTGACGAGATCGCCAAACCATTGATGCGCCACCTCGTGCGCAACAACGGCGAAAATGTTTTGTTTCGTCGCCGTCGAGGAATTCTGTGGATCAAAGAGAAGAACCGCTTCGTAATAAGTGATGCCGCCCCAGTTTTCCATCGCCCCGCCGAAACCGCCCGGGATCGCGATGAGGTCGAGCTTGGGCAGCGGATACGGGATGCCGAAATATTGGTTGTAGTAGTGAAGAATTTTCGCCTCGCTCTCGAGAGCATAACGACCCATCTCCGCCTTCCCCTTCGTCGCGACGACCCGCAGTTTTACTCCATCCCGCTCACTTTCGATCGCTTCGAACTCGCCGGCGCAGAGGACGACAAGATAGCTCGACATCGAGGGCGTGAGGGCGAAGCGCACTTCCTTGCCGCCCTCGATCTCCTTTTCTTCCTCGATCGGCATGTTGGAGACGGCCATGAAATTCTTTGGCACGACCACGGTGAGTTGAAACCGCGCGCGAAAAATCGGCTCATCCCAGCAGGGAAACATGCGACGCGCGTCGGTCGCTTCGAATTGCGTCCCGAGCATGATTTTCTTTTCGTTCGTCCCCTGCTCGTGATAGCGGGCATAGAAGAGGCCCTGGCCTTGCGGATTGATTTTCCCGCTGAACTTGAGCGCCAGCTCATGTTCGCCAGCCGGTAATTCGTTAGGCAGATTCAGGGTTAGCGTCTGCTCTCCGGCATTGAGCCCGATTGCCTTCTTCGGGAGTGGTTTTCCGTCAACCGCAGCGGAGGCGATCTCCATCTCGAGGGCGTTGAGGACGAGCTTCGTGACTGGCTTGTCGACTTCGAGCTTGACCGTTTCCGAGCCGGCAAAAGTGAGCGTGTCGAGGTTCGGCTCGATCCGGATGGCGTATTCGCGCGGCCGGACTTCCTTCGGCAACTTTCCGGGCGTGGTGGCGAAATCGAATTTGGATTCAGCGTGCACGCGAGCAGAAGCGAGAAGGAAAAGAAGCGCGAAAGCGAGGAAACGCATGAAGCATTTAATGCCGCCGGCGACACTCCGCAATTCGCTGGAGTCGCGCGTCTTGTCTGACTTGGCGGGCAACCTTCCCGATTACCCGAAGGCAGCAACGGGCCCGAAGCAATTGTAGGGCGGGCGCTTCGCCTGCCTCGATCTGATAAACTTGGCAACGTCGCCTTGCAATTCTGCGGGCAACGCTCCGCAATTCGCGTGGAAGGACGCTCTCGGTGGCGCCCGGGTTTCAGAAACGGGGACGGGACGGCGCTCTGGCTCGATCGTTAGGCAACTACTGCACGACGAGGACGAGCAGCAATTGTCCCGCGCCGATCTCCGGCCCCTTGATCACAAGCGGACTGCTCTTGCTCAAGCTCGCATCCGTTTCCAGCAACACCTGCCGGTCTTGGAAGAGCTGAAGATTCAGCCGGTACCCGTCGCGAGACGCGCCGCGCGCATCGACATGGAGCGAGAAATGTTTACTCGCGGCCAGCCAGTTCTCTTCCCCGCTGCGCAACGTTTTGCGCGACTGGCCGATCAACTCAAACTGATTATAGCCGAAAGTGCGCTCGAGCGTTCTCGTCAGGCGATGCATTTCCGGCGGTGGCGGCGCGGGATGTTTGGTATTCGTCGCCACGACCAGTCCGCTCCAGACGTTCTCGTCGGCAAGCGCGCCCGGGAGGAACGCGCCCGAAATTGCCAGCAGCAAAACCAAGAGTCGAAGGCGCATCAGCTATTTCGCGGCATACTCGGCAGGCAAGGATTTCAGACCGTCCACCCAGAGGACGGTGACCTGGTCCTGCTTCGTCTGGAAAATTGAAACCGTCGCGTAGGGACTCACGTTTGGATCGACCCGGGCGTTCAAAATCTGAGTCAGATACTGCGACTGATCTGGCGCCGGCGGCTGACGCATGACAAAGAAAGCGCAGATGAGAAAAATCGCGAGCGAGGTCGCGCCCGTCCAAAGGAGGCGGCGAATCGTCCACCAGCTTTCGCGCGCCTGCGCGGCTGCCGGTAGTTTTGTCTCGGAAGTGATCTGGTCGAGTAGTTGATGCTGAAAGAATTCCTCGTTGCCCATTGCATGCGGCTGAAGCTGTTCGCGCAAAAGAGCCCCGAGTTTGTGCGCCTGCTGCTTTTCCGCCTTCGCGGCGGCCCGATCGTCGAGGGACGCTTCGAACTCGGCGCGCTCGGCCTCGCTCAGTTCGTCATCGACCCAGGCGGTCCACTTTTCCTCAAACGTTTTCATAAACATCTCGCAGCAAACTCTGCAGTTTTTTACGCGCGTAGAACAGGCGCGACATGACCGTGCCGATGGAGCAGCCTAACGACTCCGCGATTTCATGGTACTGCATGTTCTCAATTTCCTTCATCAAAATGACGGCCCGATGCTCCGGCGAAAGCTGCGCGATCGCTGCTTCAATTCGGTTGTGAATTTCCTCGTGTTCCATCCGCTCGTGCGGGAGCGGGTCGGCGTGCGGCACCGTGCGCGAAGCGGGATCGATTTCCTTCAATTGGATCGCGTCGTCGAACTCCCCGCCGGCACCTTTCACCTGCTTCTTGCGCAGCCAATCGATCGTCACGTTCATCACGATGCGATAGATCCAAGTATAGAAGGACGATTGCCCGCGAAAGCGCGCGATCGATTTCCACGCCTTGAGGAAGCTGTCCTGCGCAAGATCCCAGGCATCCTGCTCGTTATGCACCATGTTGTAAATCATGCCGAAGACGCGGTTACGAAAGCGGCTAACGAGTTCATCGAAGGCCCGGGTGTCGCCCGCCTGCGCATTGCGCACGAGGTCAAGCTCCGGGACATCGGCTTGAGCCGCAGTCGCTTCCGTCTTCATCTTGGACGGCTGCGCCACCGATTCATTCAACGGCTAAAGGCTGCCGTAACGGCGCAGCCATTCGCCTCGGAATTCACCCATGAGCAGGATGATTCCATCGCGGACCTGGAAGATCCGCTGTTTGAGCGCCGAATGCTGCGCGCGGGTGATCGATTTCTCGGCAATGAGCTGGGCCGAGGCGTCCATCGCCACGGTGATGGCTTTGAGCGAGCGTTTGAGATAGGCAATCGTCATCCCGAGTTCTTCAGCCTCTTCGTCGCTCAAAGCAGCGGCAAGTTTCGCGGCGGCGAGCGCGGTGTGCGTTGCCAGCTTGACGGCTGCGGGATCATTCTGCAGCGCTGGAGCGGACTCAAAAAGCTGATCGATCCAGATCGTCAGGGTAAAAGCCGCGCGATAGAGCACGTGCTGCTCAAAGCTTTCTGCGTCCGCCTGCTGGAAGTTGGAGCTGTCGTCGCCTTGCCCGGCCTCATCGAGGAAGGAATCTCCCTCCTCGTCCCAATCTTCCGCGCTTTTTTCGTTGAGATGGCACCAACCCATCTCGCGCGCCACGATCTCGTCGCGCTGCGGATCGTCGATGTATTTCTCGAGGAGCTCCATGTATTTCTCCGTCTTCTGATCCTGCTGCTGGAGAAAGCGCTCCCAATCGTACTCATCCCAAGCGCGCTCTGAATCGTGCTCGGCCATGGTTTTATTTAGGCCAGCTTGAGAAGCCGCGCAAAAAAGATTTGCGCACTGTGACTTCGATAGCGCCGCGGCACGCCCCGCTGCTTTGACCGCGCAGTCACTTCACCGCTAAGCTCAGCCATGCCTACGAGCGAGAATGACCCGGATGACCAGTTTTATCGCGATACGGAAGCGATCGCGTTTCCAAAGATCGACGATCGCCAGCTCGCGCTTCTCGAGCCACTTGGAGAACGCAGAATATTGCGGCGCGGTGAGATGATTTTCAAAGCCGGTCAGCGCGATCTCGGCCTGACGGTAGTGTTGCAGGGCGAGATTGAGGTTTTCGAGAAACGCGAAGAAACCGAGCAAGTCATTGGTACTCCGGGCGAACGCGACTTCGTCGGCGACGTCTCCATGCTCCAGGGGACTTCGGCCCTGGCCAGCGCGCGGGTAAAGTCCGACCAGGTGGAGATCTTGCATGTCCCGGCTGCCGAGTTCCGGCGTGCGCTGGCCGAGTTGCCCGGCGTCTCGGAACCGCTCGTGAATGCCTTCATCATGCGGCGGCGACGCCTGATGCGTGATCGCGAATTCGCGGGCTTGCGCGTGATCGCGCGGCGCGATTCCCGGGAGGGACATCAGCTGCATGATTTCCTGACCAAGAATCACGTCCCGCATCGCCTGATTGAATTCGAGGGCGAAGCGGGGCAGGCGCTGGCGCACCGTTTTAACCTAACGAGTCGCGATTTGCCGGCCCTCATCACCGCAACCGGCGCGCCCTTGCGCAGACCGTCCCTGCGCGAGGTTGCACAAATCGCGGGGCTGCTGCGTCCGCTGGCGACCGAAGACGACGAAGAGATCCGCTGTGACCTAACGATCGTTGGTGCCGGACCGGCCGGCCTGGCGGCCGCCGTTTATGCGGGTTCGGAAGGTCTTAAGACGGTCGTGCTCGAAAGCTACGCGCCGGGCGGGCAAGCCGGTTCGTCCTCTTTGATTGAGAATTTCTTTGGATTTCCCACCGGGATCAGCGGAGGCGACCTGACCTATCTCGCGCAGCTCCAGGCCTATCGCTTCGGCGCGAGATTCTCCACCCCGTCGCAGGCTCTCTCCATCACGCTGCACGAGAACGAAGAATATCGCGCCTGTCTCCAAATCGAGGGTTGCAACGCCAGCCTGCACTCCAGGTGCGTGCTGATCGCCACTGGCGCGGATTACCGCCGCATCGAAGCCGAGGGTCGCGAAGAATTCGAAGGCTCGGGCGTTTACTATGCTGCCACCGCACTCGAAGGACAACTCTGCCGTGGCGCCACAGTGATCGTCGCCGGGGCCGGCAATTCCGCCGGGCAGGCCGCGATGTATCTCTCTGAGGGCGCGGCAAAGGTGCTCCTCGTCGTGAGGGGAGACGATCTCGCGAAGAGTATGTCGCGTTACCTCTCGCGTCGGGTCGAGACGAAAGAAAACATCGAGATCCTTTACCATACCGAGATCCGCGCGATGCGCGGCGGGAAAATGCTGGAGGCGGTTGAGATCGAGAATACTCGAACGCGCGAACGCCGAACCGTTGAGACACCGGCCGTGTTTTCCATGATCGGTGCGAAACCCTGCACCAACTGGTTGCCGCCAGAGATCGAGTGCGACGCGAAGGGTTTCATCAAGACTGGCGCGACGGTTGCCAACGCCCCGGCCTGGCAAAGGAGCAAGCGTGCTCCGGGCCCGCTCGAAACCAGCGCACCCGGAATTTTCGCCGCGGGCGACGTGCGTTCCGGTTCCGTCAAACGCTGTGCCGCAGCGGTGGGCGAAGGCGGCATGGCCGTTGCCGGCGTGCACGAAGCGATGGCGGAATCTGCCTAACGAGCCTGGACCGTTGCCTTCTCCCCTTCCGCGCGCGCCGTTTGCAGGCGCAATTGACCACAAGCCGCGGCAATATCGTGGCCTTTCTCGCGCCGCAAGGTAGCGACAGCGCCGTGCTCACGCAGGATGCGGAGAAAGGTTTCCTGGCGGTTGCGCGAGGGGCGAGACCACTCTAGGCCTTCCACGGTATTGTAGGGAATGAGGTTGACTTTGGCCGAGAGCCGCCGGGCGTGTTTCGCGAGTCCGTGGGCTTGTTCGTCGCTGTCGTTCACTCCGGAAATGAGGATGTATTCAAACAGTAGTCGTTTCTTTTGCGCGACGTAATAATCGCAGGCTTCGAGTAGCGTCGCGAGGTTGTATTTCCGGTTCACCGGCATGATGCGATTGCGCACTTCGTCGGTCGCACCGTGAAGCGAAATGGCGAGGCGAAACTGGGTCGGCTCGAGGGCGAGTTTGCGGATCTGAGGCGCCAGTCCACTGGTCGAAATCGTGATGTGGCGGGCGCCGATCTCAAGTCCCCAAGGAGCATTGATGATGCGAATGGCGCGTAACAGATTTGAGAGGTTGGCCAGCGGTTCACCCATCCCCATGAAAACGATGTTGTCGATCTTCACCCCGCTCTCCTGTTCGATCGCGAGCAGTTGATCGACGATCTCGCTCGCTTCCAGGTTACGCGAAAATCCCTCAAGGCCGCTCGCGCAGAATTTGCAACCGTAAGCGCAGCCGACTTGCGTCGAGACGCAGGCGGTGCGGCGATCCGAAGTCTCGCCGTAAAGCGCGGGCGACGCCGGAATGAGAACCGATTCGATCAGGCTGCCGTCCTCGAGTCGGAAGAGAAACTTGCGCGTGGTGTCCCTCGAACCGAGCACGCGCATCACTTCCGGCCTAACGAGACTGAATTCCTCTGTCAGTCGCGCGCGGGTTGCGGCTGGCAGATCGGTCATGGTCTCGAGGGAAGCGGCGCGTTTCTTGTAAAGCCAGTCGACGACTTGCTTCGCCCGGTAAGAAGGTTCGCCCTGGCCCGCGAAATGCCGGGTGAGTTCATCGAATGTGAGCGACTTAATCGAAGGCTTTGCCACCGGCGAAGCTAGCGGCGTCGTGCCGGCCTGTCATCCCGGACGCTTCTCGCTCACTTTCTCGCCACCAGAATGCCGTCGGGTTGGTCCTTGGTATCGGGCCGGTCGATCTCAATCGTGTAGCCGTTCGCGCGAAGAAGCTTGCTGCAATCCTCGTGCAGCGTCAGGCCCCGCGCCCAGCCGTGGGTTCCGATAAGGAATGTTTTCACCGCGCCCGTTCTCATGCTCCCGGTCGCGCCCTTCAACACTTCTACTTCGAGGCCTTGCACATCCATTTGCAGAAGATCAATCGGCCGGCCAAGCCGCCCGACGAAAGTGTCGAGCGTGATGGTTGGGATGGTCAGGACGACGTTCTTTGGCTTGCGCAGATCGATCGATTCAAGGAACTGCTTCCAGCGCGTGCTCAGTGATACTTTCTTTTTCTCCCCACCCCCCGCGAGGCGACTGCTGTAGCCGCGGTCCATGAAGGTCTCGCTCCCTGCGGAGGATGTCAGTCCTTCGGGATGAATGACGAAGTCGTCAATCGTCAGGCCGTTAAGGAGGAGGTTTTCGCGCAGAAAACTTCGATGTCGCTCCAGCGGCTCGACCCCATGAATCGTCAGATATGGAGCAAGCTGGCGCGCAAGGATGAGATAGTACCCGATGGCGGCGCCGACATCGACGAAGCAACCATCGGCCGGCAGGCGCCGGATGAGTTCGACGAAAATCTCCTCTTCTTCCGCTTCGTGAACGTTGCGTTTCCTGTAACGTTCCCGTTGCTCATCGAGAAGCTGGTCCTCATAGACGCGGACGCCGTTCTCGAAGGTGTGAATGGCCCGCTCCATTGGCAGCCGAAGCTAACATGCGCGTTGGAAGGGCGCATGCCGAACGACTCTGCTTACCCGCCAGATCATTCCATGCTCGTCCGCGCCCTGACGCAACCAGGGGTCACCCCGAGGCCGAGACCAAGCAACAGCCTGGGAAAGGGGGAGAACCAGGCGCGGCTTACCTGGCAAAGATTACCGAGCTCTTTTTCTTCACGCTCGCCACCTGGGCCTCGCCCGTGCGCTCGTTGATGACAAAGGTGTTGTTGTCGCCATAGCGCGCCCACGGGCCGTGCGGCACTTCGCTGAAGTCGACAAATTTCCAGTCGGTCACGTCCGTTTCCTGGAGGCCGAGGTAGTCCCGCACCGCCGGCGAAACGTCGAGTCCGGCGCCGCGGTTGAGATTCGGTTTCGGTCGCTCATTCCCGAAGACGTATTCCCAATGATCGGTGCGAAACGGTCCCGCATCTTCCCATTGTGCGTAGACGACGCGGTTGCCCTTGCGTATCTCGACCCAGCGATCCTTGCAAACCGAAACGCCCGGGCCGCGATAAGCTTCCTTGAACCACGGTATGACGCGCGGTGCTTCGGGCCGATGACCTTCGCGCGCTTTGTCATTGTAGGGCAGGGCGCAGTAAAACGGATTCTGCCGCGGTGTGAAATTGACCGGGATGTAATTGCTGCGGTGGGCGCGGTTGGGATCGTCGTAGCCGCCGTAATTTCTTGCCCACGATCCGTCCCAGCTACTGGCGTGATTCGGCACCGGGTTGTGACCCGAAGGGCTTTCGCCGATCCAAAAGATGGTCGTCACAATATCCTTCTTCCATGGAAAGCGATCACTGACCTTGCCGGCATCGAAGGAAGTGCCCGGCGGGGTATAACCGATCGGGTCGATCTTGAGAAGCAGATCGCCGTTCAGGCGACTTTGTTTTTTGTTCAGTTGAATTTTTTTGGTCGAAACCTGGGCCGGAGCGGAGGGCGCAACGCAGGCCGAGATCGACGACAATAAGACGGCAATGGTGTGAGTAAATTTTCCTGGTTTCATCGTAAGCGTAACTCCAGCAAACGACTGGAGAAGGGGCGCACCACTAAGATTCGGTCGGCAGACCGGAAATGCGCGTAGGTTGAAGTCGCGGACGTTAGCACGACATCGGCGGCGATCAACCCTTCGGGTCGAGAAATTTTCCGGGGTTCAAAATGTTGTGCGGATCGAGCGCCTGCTTAAGACGCGCGTGCACTGCGCGGGAGACATCGCTGGTCGCCTGCGGCCACCAGCGTTCCTTGGCGAGGCCAATGCCGTGCTCGCCGGTGATCACGCCGCCCCAAGCGAGAACCTGCGCAAACAATTCATCGAGAGCGAGTTCGACCCGATCGTGCACGGCCAGATCGTCGTAATGCGCCGCCATAATATTGACGTGAATGTTGCCGTCGCCGGCATGGCCGAAGGTCGCAACTGGAAAACCATGACGCGCTTGGAGTTCACCGGCGAACTCGACCAGATCGACGAGACGACTGCGCGGGACGACGATGTCCTGGTTGAGTTTCGTCAGACCTGTGGCGCGAAGCGAGTTGCTGAATTCGCGACGCAGCGCCCACAATTTCTCCGAGCCTTCCTCGGTCGTCGCGAGCGAGATGTAATTTGGTTTCCGGCTGGCAAGCAGGGCTTCAAGCGCAGCCGCATCGGTCGAGACACTCTCCGGCCGCCCGTCGAGATCTACGAGCAAGTGCGAGTTGCCTTCCGGAACGATTCCGGCACCGGCATCCCGCCGTGCTGCTTCAAGGGTAAATTGATCCGCGACCTCGAGCGCGGAAGGCAGAAAACCCGCGGCGAAAATCGCTTGGACCGCGGCCGCGGCCTGCGACATGGTCGCGAAAGCCGCAGAAAAGGTGGCGCGCGCCGGTGGCAATGGCAGGAGGCGCAGGGTAATTTCGGTCACCACGCCTAGCAATCCTTCCGAGCCGACAAACAACCCGATCAGGTCGAAGCCCGTTTTGTTTTTGTGCACCCGTCCTCCGGTGCGCAGTACTTCCCCGCTTGCGAGCACCACTTCGAGGCCGATGACGTAATGGCGAGTCACACCGTACTTGAGGCAACGCGGGCCGCCGGCGTTGGTCGCGACATTTCCGCCGATGCTGCAGTCGTGCAGGCTGGCCGGGTCGGGTGGATAGAACAACTTCCAGGCCCGAACCGCTGCCTGCAACTCGCCGGTGATCACGCCTGGCTCCACAATCGCAACCGCATCATCGAAATGGATTTCCTTGATCCGGTTCATACGCGCGAGGGAAAGCGCAATCCCGCCCCGCACCGGCACACAGCCGCCGACATAGCCGTAGCCCGCTCCGCGTGCCGTGACCGCAATCTTGTTGGCCGAGGCAAACTGCAATAGCCGACTTACCTGCTCGGTGTCTTGGGCGAAAACCACGACATCCGGCGCGCGGCTGGCAAACCATTTGTCGCCGCTGTGCGCGCCAAGCGTCACTTCGTCGTCAAACACCTGCTCAGCGCCGAGCAGAGTGCGCAGTTCAGAGGCCAGGTTCATCATTCCACCATAGTCGGCAGTTCGATCACTTCCACGCGCGTTCCGATTTCGGCCGCATCGAAGAAATGTTTCGCCATCGCTGCCGGCATGCGCACGCAGCCGTGCGACGCGCGATAGCGCAGGACGAATCCGGCGTGCATTCCGTAACCGGCCTTGAAACGCAGAAAATACGGCATCGGCACGCCGAAAAAGCGTGCGCCCTTGGCGCGCGGCGTCGCCTTTGCGTCCGCGTCGCGCACCAACGCTCTGCCGGGGCGCGGAACGATCTGGCCGTATTGGCTCGAAACGTGGTTCGCATCCTTTTAAATGACACGGTATTTCCCAGGCGGCGTTTCGTAATCCCTTCGGCCCGAGGAAATATTCGTCTGGCTGATCAAGGTTCTACCCCGGTAAAAAATCGCCCGCTGCGTGGTTAGATTGATGACGATTTTGCGTTGGCCGTGGGGAAGTCGCTCGCGGCGAAGTTCGCCATCCGTTCAGTCTTCGCGATTATTTTCTTGATGCCTCTCTTTTCGTGCTCGAAGGAACCGGCAATGGGTTTGGCTCCCCGCGCACTCGCACCTTGCCCATCGTCGCTCAATTGTGCGCTGAGCGATTCCGAGGAGGGGGAGCATGCCGTCGCGCCCTTTGTATTGACTGACCCGGGTGCCAAAGCCTGGTCCCAGATTCGAGCGACCGTCGCCTCCCTGCCTCGCACCAAGGTGGTGGTGGATGGCGAGAATTACCTGCGGGCCGAATCGCGCAGTTTCGTCCTTCGATTCGTCGATAATTTGGAATTGGAACTGCGACCGTCGCAAGGATCGGTGGCGGTCCGGTCCGCCGCGCGAGTCGGATACTACGACTTTGGAGTGAATCGCCGACGGGTCGAAAAACTGCGAAGCCTCCTGGAAGTGCGTAAACTCATTCAGCCACAGCAATCCTCGGGAGAAAATATTCGGCCGCCGCGATAACTGCGGCATCGTCTTTACCTGCCGCAAACGCTTTTCGCCGGGGTTTTGCAGAAATGAGGTTCTGGAAATCGTTCGTGAATCGGAATACAACTCCCTGCGCATGGATTCGGAGCCGATCGTTCAGAGCATCAGTTCAAGCAGTGTAAGGCGGATCAAAATTCCCGTCGTAACGGTGGAGGACTTTTTCAACCGGCATGACAATGGGCTGCAGCTGAAACAAGAAGGGGCCCGCATCGGATTCGATCGTCGCATCCGCGAACCAACCATCAATCGCCCCGGCCTGGCCCTGGCCGGGTTCTACACCTATTTCGCGGAGAAACGCGTCCAGGTGCTCGGAGCCGCTGAGCAATCCTATCTCGAGAGCCTGACCAAGCCACAACGGCACCGGCGTTTTCGGGCCCTCTGCGAGCAAAAGATCCCTTGTCTCGTCTTCTCGCGCGGTTTCCATCTCGCGCCCGACTTGCTGGCGATCGCGGAAGCGGCAGGCGTGGCGGTTTTCCGCACGCCGATGATTACGATGAAATTCATTAATGCGGCCACGATCGCCCTGGAGTTCGATTTTTCTCCGACCGTGACCGAGTTCGGCAGCATGGTTGACATCCTCGGCATTGGCGTGCTGATTCGCGGCGCCAGCGGTGTGGGCAAGAGTGAGTGCGTCCTGGGCTTGATCGAGCGCGGCTACAGCCTGGTTTCCGACGACGTGACCCGGATCAAGTCTTTCGAAGGACGCGAGCTAATGGCGACTGCGCCGGATCTGACGCGCTACCACATGGAGGTGCGTGGCATCGGCATTATTAACGTGGTCTCCGTCTTCGGAATCGGCGCGATCCGCACCGAGAAGCGGCTGGACCTGGTGGTGACGTTAAAAGATTGGCATGAATTGGAAGAAGTGGATAGAATCGGGCTCGACCGCGAGCTTTACGAGATTCTCAAGATCCAGATCCCGCACATCACGATTCCGGTGCGCCCGGGACGGGATATCGCGCGATTGATCGAGGTAGCAGCGATGGATCAGAAGCTGAAGGACCTGGGGGTGAGTGGCGCGCTGGAATTTAACGAAAAGTTACTCGGTCGAATGGAGACAAAAGGCTAAATGGGATTACTAAATCGACGCTCGACGACAGACGCGAACGAGAAGGCGGAGAAAGAGATGACCATCATCAATCGACTCGGTCTCCATGCTCGCCCCGCGGCCATGTTTGTCCGCGTCGCGAGCCGTCACCGCTGCGAGGTCTGGGTGGCGAAGGAAGGTGAAGAGATCAACGGCAAGAGCATCATGGGCCTGATGATGCTCGCGGCTGGCCAAGGTTCGAAGTTGCGCGTGCGCGCGGAAGGCCCGGACGCCTCGCACGCGCTCCAGGAAATTGAGCAATTAATTCAGTCGCGCTTCAACGAAGAATAGTTGACGCTCCGGGTAATCTGAAACCGGAATGAGCGGCGATCGCGGCTACCAGGAAAAGCGTTACGAGGGAGTGTCCGCCTCCCCGGGAATCGCGCGTGCACCTTTGCATGTCTTCACGATCGAGACGGACGATGTTGTGCGCTATCAAATCGACCCAGCGCACGTCCCGGACGAAATCGCGCGCTTTGAGAGCGCGCTCATTCAGACGCGAGCGCAAATCCTCGAGATGCAGCAGCAGATCGCGGAAGCGATCGGCGCGAAGGACGCGGGCATTTTCGATGCGCACCTCCTTGTGGTCGAGGATCAGACGTTGATCGATGAAGTCTTGCGCCGGTTGGAGATCGATCATTGTAACGTCGAGTTCGCTTTCCATGAAGTGGCGAACCGCTACGTCGAATCGCTGGCCAAGATTGACGATCCCTATTTGCGCGAACGGGCGCTCGACATCCAGGACGTGGCCCGACGCGTGATTCGCAATCTGCAGGGAAAATCGCCGCGGGCGTTTCTCGCCGCGGATACGCCACATATCCTGGTGGCGCACAATCTCACCCCTTCCGACACCGCCACGATGAACCGCGAACAGGTGCGCGGCCTGGCGCTCGATCTCGGCAGCCGCACTTCGCACACCGCGATCATGGCGCGTTCGTTAGGCATTCCCGCCGTCGTCGGATTGCACGACGCGACGGAGATATTTGAGAGCGGCGCGCCCGCGCTAATCGACGGTTACCACGGCCTGCTCATCGTACATCCAAGCGAAAAAACTCTGCGCGAATACGCCGAGATCGAACGCGAGAAAGGCGCAATTGCAGAGCGTTTACGGCAGCTGCGCGAAACCAAATCGACCACCGTCGATGGTCGCCACATCGTGCTCTCGGCCAACATCGAGTTGCCAGAGGAAGTGGACGCCGTCCTGGCTAACGGCGCGGAAGGGGTTGGCCTTTACCGCACGGAATTTCTTTACCTTAATCAGGCCGCGCTCCCGACCGAGGAGGAGCAATTCGCAATATACCGCACGGTCGCGCAATGGCTCGCGCCCAATCCGCTGATTATTCGCACGCTCGACCTCGGCGGCGACAAGCTGACGGAGACGATTGAGAGCAGCGACGAACTCAACCCTTTCCTCGGCTGGCGGGCGATCCGGTTTTGCCTCGAAAACCTCGATATCTTCAAAGCTCAGCTGCGCGCAATTCTTCGAGCCAGCGCGGGAGGGAATGTCAAGATCATGTTCCCCATGATCTCAGGTTTGAACGAAGTGCGTCGCAGTTTGCAAATCGTCGACGAGTGCAAAAACGAGCTGCGGCGGGAAAACAAGCCGTTCCACGAGGACCTCGAAGTAGGTATCATGATCGAGGTGCCGACGGCCGCGATCATGGCGGATCGACTGGCGCGTGAGGTGGATTTCTTCAGCATCGGAACAAACGACCTGATTCAGTATGCGGTCGCGATCGATCGCACCAACGAACGCGTCGCCCACCTTTATGAGCCGAGCCATCCTTCAGTCGTGAGGCTACTGAAGATGGTGGCCGATGCCGCGCACGCCAACGACATTTGGGTGGGCGTCTGCGGTGAGATGGCGGGCGAGGTCTTGTTCACGCCGCTCCTGTTGGGACTCGGGATGGACGAATTGAGCGTCGGCGCAACCATCGTTCCGCGGGTCAAGAACGCCGTTCAGCGCCTAACGATCACGGAGTGCCGACAGCTGGTCGAACAGGTGCTGGAGTTGGATACTCCCGGCGCCGTTCTGGCCCGTTGCACCGCGGTGGCGCAACGAAGCTACCCCGAGCTGATTTCCTAATCCGGCTCTGGGAGGAGAAAGAGCAGGAGAGGACGGCGTTACTCCTCCTCTTCGCCCGGTTCGGCGCCCGGCTCGATCTCCGGCTTGATCCCGTCCTCCTCCATCTTGCGGAGCACGTCACTCATGTCGTCAACCTCATCCCAGACTTCCTGGCTAACGTAGATCTGGGCTTTTTGCTGCACCGCCATCGCGATGCAATCACTCGGCCGGCCATCGAGTTCGACAATCTTTTTCTGCTGCAGCTCGTTCTCCGCCCGGATGATCATCCGCGCGTAATAAGTTGCGTTTTTCAGGTCGTTAATGATCACCCGTTCAACACGAGCACCGAGCGCCGTCATGAGGTGGCCCATCAAGTCGTGGGTCAGGGGGCGCTCCTTTACAGTCCCGCGCATGAACATGGTGATCGCGCTGCCGACGCTCTGGTCGACATATATGATGAAGACCTTGTCCATGTTGCCGAGGAAGATCGCGCAGCCGCCACTTGTCGGGAGGACCGCCCGCACCTGCACCTCGATCACGGTTTTGTTCATCGAAAAAACCGTATCAGAGCAGATTTGAAAAACAAGTTGGGGCGGGCCCGGCCATTTCAGGAACGCATTCTCAAGGCCTTTTTTAACCGCGAAAGCCTTCTGTTTCCGAGGGAAAAATCTCTCAATTGAAATTGCAATCTACTGCCCTACACTGCGCGACAATGACAAAGAACGACTGGGATATTGAGGCCGCGATCGCGACATATAACGTCGACGGTTGGGGCAGCGGTTATTTCTCGGTCAACAGCGCCGGTAATGTTGTGGCAAAGCCTTTGCAGGAGAACGGCGGCTCGATTGATTTACTCGAGGTCGTTAACGAAGCGCGCGAGCGCGGGCTTGGGTTTCCGCTTGTCATCCGTTTTCAGGATCTGCTGCGGCATCGCGTGGAAACGGTCAACCGCGCCTTTCAAGCGGCAATGCAGGAATTCGGCTACCGCAACGGATATCGCGGCGTGTTTCCGATCAAGGTCAACCAATTGCGCGAGGTGATCGAAGAGATCGTCGACGCCGGCGCCCCGTTTCATTTCGGCCTCGAAGCGGGCAGCAAACCGGAGTTGATCGCGGCCCTCGCCATGCACCAGGATCTCGCCAGTCTCATCATCTGCAACGGCTACAAGGATCGCGCCTTCATTCGCACGGCGATGCTCGGCCGCCGGCTCGGAAAATCAGTCATTATTGTGGTCGAGAAACTCGAAGAACTGGAGCAGACCCTTCGCATCGCAAAGGAAATGGGCGTCGAACCGTTCATCGGCATCCGCGTGCGGCTGCACAGCAAGGGCGCCGGGAAATGGACGACGAGCGGCGGCGAGAACGCGAAGTTTGGCCTCAGCACCACGAACCTCGTCGTGGCGAGCGAAATGCTGAAAGCGCACGGGCTCGCGCATTGTCTCAAGCTCGTTCACTTCCACGTCGGCTCGCAGGTGCCCGACATTTCCACGATCAAGCGGGCAGTGCGCGAAGCGGCGCGCTATTACGCGAAACTTTCGAAGATGGGCCACGAGCTCGGTTACCTCGATGTCGGCGGTGGCCTCGGAGTGGATTATGACGGCTCGCGCACGACGTTCGATAGCTCGACGAATTACTCGCTCCAGGAGTATTGCAATGATGTCGTTTACAACATCATGGAGGTTTGCGACTCCGAGGGCGTGGCCCATCCCGCGATTGTGAGCGAAGGCGGTCGCGCGATCGTGGCTCATCATTCCGTCCTCGTGGTCGAGGCGTTTGGGTCGATCGAGAAAGACGTGCATACGACGAAGATCGAGGCTGGGCCTGACGATCCGAAACCGCTCCGCGACATCATCGAGGTGAAACGCCAGCTGAAGCGCGGCAACCGGCTCGAGACCTTGCACGACGCGCAACAGATCAAGGAAGAAGCCCAGCAGATGTTCAACCTCGGTCTTCTTGATCTCGAAGCGAAAGCCAAGGTTGAAGCACTTTACTGGCAGCTCGCGCGCCAGATTGTCAACCTGCACCGCGGCCTGAAATATGTGCCGGAGGAAGTGAAGGAACTGGAGACTTCGTTAGCCGATCAATACATCTGCAACTTTTCGATTTTTCAATCGCTCCTCGACCACTGGGCGCTTGGCCAGCTTTTCCCGATCATGCCGATCCATCGGCTTACAACCCGGCCGGAGCGCCATGGAACGCTGGTTGATATTACCTGCGATTCCGACGGCAAGGTCAACAAGTTCACCGACCTGCAGGATGTGAAAGACACCCTGCCGTTGCACAAAATCGTTCCCGGCGAGCTCTATTACCTTGGGGTGTTCCTGGTCGGCGCCTATCAGGATATCATGGGTGATCTGCACAATCTCTTTGGCCGCGTCACCGAGGTACACGTCTTCCTCGACGAGGACGAAGAATCCGGTTGGTACATCGAAGAGGTGATCGAAGGCAGCACGATCGGGCAAGTCCTGGCGCTGACGCAATGGGACAAGATCGAGCTGATGCGCCTGGTGAAGTTGCAGGTCGACGCCGCGATCAAGAGCGACCGGCTCAAGCCTAACGACGCGATGAAAATCCTGGCCGATTACGAGCGCGGCTTGCAGGGCTACACCTACCTCTCGCTCGACGGTGCGGCAGCGGTCAACGGCGCCGCCCCCTCGCCCCTAGCGGCAACTGCGCAGGGCTGATTAGCGCGGAATCGGTTGAAGGACCCAATCTCGTGAATTTCTCCAACGATGAAGTTGGCGCCCACGCAAGACCGTAAGCCTCGACCTACTTCTTCTTGCCTTCGCCGGGCCGATAATCTTCCTCGGCCGCCTCGAAAGCCTTCTCGAGACCGACCATGTCTTCGCCCGGACGGAAATTGTCGAACGCCTCGGACTCGCGCTTGAGTTCTTCCTCGGAGTAATTCGCGGCCTTGATCGAGAGACCGATGCGGCGCTCGATTTTGTCGACCTTGATGACGCGCGCTTCGACTTCCTGGCCCACCTTGAGCACGTCCTTCACTTTCGCGACGTGATCCTCGCTCAACTGGGAAATGTGGACGAGGCCATCGATGTCATCCTGCAATTGCACGAACGCACCGAAGCTCGCCAGCTTCGTCACCTTGCCATTGACGAGATCACCGATCTTGTATTTCTCGTCGATGTTCTTCCACGGATCATCGCTCAGTTGTTTGATGCCGAGGCTGATTCGCTGGTTGGTCTTGTCGATATCGATCACTTCCGCCTCGACTTCGTCGTTCTTTTTGAAGACCTCCATCGGGTGATTAATCTTACGCGTCCAGCTCAGATCGGAGACGTGAATCATGCCGTCGATGCCGTCTTCCAATTCCACAAACGCGCCGTAAGCGGTCATGTTGCGGATCTGGCCTTTGACCCGGCTGCCGATGGTAAACCGCTTCTCGATTTCATCCCACGGATTGGGCTCGAGCTGGCGCAGGCCTAGCGAAATCTTTTGTTCCTCCTTGTTCACGCCAAGGACAACGGCTTCGACTTCCTGGCCCACGGTGAGGATATCGGATGGACGCATGATGCGCTTCGTCCAGGACAGCTCGGAAACATGGATGAGACCTTCGACGCCTTCCTCCAATGCCACAAACGCGCCGTAAGGGACGAGATTGGTAATCTTGCCTTTGACCTTTTGGCCGGCCGGGAAACGCTCCTCGATCTGGTCCCAGGGATTCTTCTGCGTCTGCTTTAGACCTAAGGAAACGCGCTCCTTTTCCTTGTTGATGTCGAGAACGAGGACTTCGAGCTGCTGGCCAACCTTTAGCAGTTCGCTTGGATGACCGAGACGACCCCAGGTCATATCCGTGATATGGAGCAGACCGTCCATGCCGCCGAGATCGATGAACGCACCGAAGTCGGTCAGGTTCTTGACCGCGCCCGAGACAGTGTCGCCGACCTTGACCCCTTCGAGGAATTTCTGGCGCTTCTCGCTCCGTTCCTGCTCGATCAATTCGCGCCGGCTAAGCACGACGTTCTTCCGATCGTCGTTGATCTTAACGATTTTGAAATCGTAGGTGTTGCCGACAAACTGCTGGAGGTCACGGGGCGGGATGATATCGATCTGCGAGGCAGGAAGGAAGGCTTCGACGCCGATGTTGACCATAAGACCGCCTTTCACGACGGACTTCACTTTGCCCTTGATCAAGCCATCGCCGGCAAAGACCTGCGCGATCTTGTTCCAATTCTGGCGATAGGCCGCTTTCTCCTTCGAGAGAACGACCATGCCTTCGTCGTTTTCGAGGCGTTCGAGGAGCACCTCCACTTCGTCCCCCACTTCGAGCGACTCGATGTCGTCAAATTCCGCTGTCGGAATGACGCCCTCCGACTTGTAACCAATGTCCACGAGCACTTCTCGCGGCCGGATCTCCAGAATGCGCCCTTTTACAATGCTGCCTTCTTTGAAGTCGCGCATCGACTTCGACATCACATCCTGCATTTGCAACATAAACGGTAGGCTCTCCTGTTGAGGCGGGGCTCGGTGGTTAAAAGCAGCGGCGATCATCGCCAGCTGTTCCCGCGGAAAGGGGTAGGAAATTAGCCACGTTCCGGGGCGCGGTCAACTGGCACCCCAGAATGGGTTTGATCCTCGCTCGACCCGACTATAATCTTGCCCACTTATGAGTTGGAGCATCAGTGAGGCAATGACCGACCCGGCGATTCGCGAGCCGATCACGTTTCGTTCGGAGTTTAGATTTTTCATGCGCGACATTCCGGTCGAAATCACGCTGCGGCTCTACAATCCGATTCACTCGAGCGCGATCGTCATCCGGCAAAGCCATCTCATTTCGGTCCCGGGCGTAGATCAGCCGGAGCAACCCAACTGCGAGGATCGGACCCAGGATGGCGAAGTGTTGCAAAACGTCATCTGCCGATTTGTCTCCGTTTACAATGCCGCTCTGGCCAAGGGTCTGAAGCCCCAGGCGTCGTGGTTGCAACAGAATCCTGACTTCCGCTGAATGTGATCGGCACAGCCCTCGGTCAGGGACTTCCTTGGATTTGACGCCGTTGTACTCTTCCTGTCGTTTCCATAAGCGCATGACAAAATATCTGGTCGTCCTTTTTTTTGCCGTTGCGTCTCTTTCGTCGCAGCTAATGGCCGCATCCCCAGCCGAGGAGCAAGTCGCAGAAGCGATAAGGGCGCAGAGTATCTCGGTGGTCCACCTCTGGGCACCGTGGTGCTCCAATTGTCAGGCGGAACTGAAAAGCGGCGGCTGGACCAGGACCGTCAAAGACAATCCGGGAGTGAAGTTTTATTTCGTTTCGGTTTGGAACGGCGGGGAAGACGGACGCGCCATGCTCGCCAAATACCAGATCGCGCAGCAACCGAACGTGACCATTCTGGGCGATCCCGGTCCGCGCGGGGCCGATCACATCAAACAGTTTGTCGGCCTGCCTCTGAGCTGGATACCGACCACCTTGATCTTTAAGGGCGGCGATCTTCGCTACGCTCTGAACTACGGCGAAATTCGCTTCCCGGTCCTGCAACAATTGATTTCCGACTGTAATTCCGGCTGGGAGCATTGATGCTTCGCGCGGGCGAAATTGGAGTTGCGAGAGCAGGACGGCTGTAGCATCTTGCCCGTCCGCCGCGCCGGTCCTTAGCCGTCGCAAATCTACCTATGTCCACCACAATCGAACTAGTGCCCGAGCTCCTCGAAGCGGGCGTGCATTTTGGCCACCAGACCAAGCGCTGGAATCCGAAGATGAAGCCGTTCATTTTCGAGAAACGCAACGCCATCTACATCATCAACCTCGATGAGACGGTGAAGCAGTTGCAGCGCGCCACCGATTTTCTGCGGGAGGTGGCTCAGCGGGGCGGCAAGATTCTTTTTGTCGGTTGCAAGAAACAGGCCCAGGAAGCGGTTAAGGAAGCCGCCACGGCCTGCGGTCAATTTTACGTCAACCAGCGTTGGCTCGGTGGCACCCTGACGAACCTCGCTACGATCCGGAAAAGCATCGGGCGTTTGAAATACATCGAAGAGATCGAGGCGTCACCCGACTACAAGAAAATGGGCAAGCAAGAGCTGGCCGCCTTGAATCGTGAGGCCGCGAAATTGCGCCGCAACCTCGAAGGTATTCTTGAAATGTCGCAGCTCCCGGACGCCCTGATCATCATCGATACGACACGTGAGCAGAACGCGGTAAACGAAGCGCGCCGCCTCGGAATTCCGACCGTTGCGATCGTCGACACAAACGCTGATCCTGAGATTATCGACTATCCGATTCCCGGTAATGATGACGCTATTCGCGCCATCCGCGTGATGCTGCAAAAACTCGTCGACGCCATCGTCTCGGCTAGTGGCGAAGCACGGCTGCGCGAGGAAGTCGAGATGGCCGGGGTCTCGGCCTAACGAAGGTCTCCGCGTTCACGGCCGCGGTCGTCAGGCCGTGGCTGATGGGAGTGTTTGGCTCTCGGACCCAACCTTTTTTACCATGGAAATAAATCCTCAGACCGTTAAACAACTGCGGGAGAAAACCAACGCCGGCTTCATGGACTGCAAGCGCGCTCTCGCCGAAGCTGGCGGTGATCTTGACAAGGCGGAGACGCTGTTGCGCACCAAGGGAATTGCCAGCGCGGGCAAAAAATCATCGCGGGCTACCAAAGAGGGGATTGTTGCCTCTTACATTCATTTGCAGGGCAAAGTCGGCGTGCTCGTAGAGGTGAACTGCGAGACTGATTTCGTGGCGAAGAATGAAGGCTTCCGCGCCTTTGTGAAGGACATCACGCTTCACGTCGCCGCCGCACAGCCGCTGTATGTCAGCCGCGACGACGTTCCGCCGGCGACGATTGCAACCGAACGCGCGATTTACGCCGCCCAAGTCAAAGGCAAACCGGAAAACGTGGCGACAAAAATCGTCGAGGGAAAACTCGACAAATTTTATAGCACCGTTTGTCTGCTCGAGCAGGGCTTCATCAAGAATCCCGACCAGACAATCAAGGAATTAGTCGCATCAAAGATTGCCGAGATCGGCGAGAATATCGTGATTCGTCGGTTCACGCGCTACTCGGTCGGCGAGCCGCTGAGTCACGAACCGACGGTCGTACCTGCCGTTCAAGGCTAACCTTTGCGGCCGAAAATGAAGGCACGCAGAGCCGCGGTTTGGGCGAAGAGCCTAGTGGACCTGAAACTGCGCCACGCACGGGCAAGGCAAAACCCGCCCAACTAGCACTTACGCGCTAGCGGACGGGCCCTCGCACTCGAAGTTCGTTAGTCGTTAGGGACTGATCGGCGGAAGCTGCGGCGGAGGTCCTTCCGCAGGGAAGCACGACATCAATTCCCATCCCGAGCGAAGGGGCACCCGAGACGAGGCAAAATATGAGCCCTCTCGAACAAAAGGAGGGAAAAGGCGCCTTCATATAATTTCCATAGCTTCGAAACCACGATAGAAAATCGCCTTCGCCTTGGCAATCAAAATCTCGGGCACGGAGAAGGATTCTTGTAAGACGCAATCCGCGAGCCAAATTTGGCGCAATACCCGGCAGCGAATATGTGTTCCGGTTAAGGCGCAGAACTCCACGCGATTTGTTGGCAATCCTCGAACTCTCGCCGGTCACAACGAGACGCTATTCCCGAGAAGAGCGGTCGATCGCCCGTACGGGAGCAGGCGCACGTGCCGCGGCCTCAACCTAGTTTCTTGCGACAGGGGTCATCCGAGCCGCCTCGGTACTTCCTCGAACCCTCGAAGGCGTAGAACGGAATATGAGAGTATCCACCACCGAAATCGCAGATTCGATACGCTCTCCAATTGAGCGTCGGATCCAGAACGTAGGTTCCGCCTTCATTTTCCCATTCCAGCAAGGCGTGAGTGGAGCGGCTGGTGACGGTGTTCTTTTTGATGATCAGGCGCAAATAGGTCGCACACCATGTGATTGCATCAATTGGTAAGGCGCAATTACCCTTGATTTTACAATCTGCGGGAGCTCTCGATTTGGTTTCGGCAGGAGTCTTCCACTCCCGGGTAAAGCCATACGGGATCAAACGCAGTTCGGCGATCCAGTGATAGACGATTCCCAGCGAAATGTCCCGATGCGTAGGAGGCGTCTCCGAGATCAAGGCGGGACGAACGCAGCTCATTTGCCGATCGCGGGGAGTGTTTTTTACACTCAGAAGGATTGATTTGGCCAAAACAAGAGAGGCAGGAGAAACCAATCGCTGCCAGGAAAAAAAAGAAAAAGCGCTTAAGAGCAAACGGATTGATGCTCAAGAAAATCATATTTGATTATGATTTTTGCAGGCAGCGTCCGTGCCACCCTGGCGACGTTGCCTGGCGTGCCGTGGGTCCTTTTCCGCGCGACTGTGATGAATCGGTCAATCCACTAGGAACACGCAGCTTTCCCGGCGGGCAAAGGGGCAACCATTGCCCTCGCCTAACGAATCTCGGTTGCCTCTCGGCTAAAGCGGCCGTTCCGCTTCACGCAAACGACGCAGATTCATCCCCACTCCCAAAGAAAAGCGGCGACCCCAGCCGCTGACAGAGTCGGCGGCTGATCGCCGCTTGAAATTTTCCTGCCTGTCCTTAGTGGCCCGTAACGTTGACCGAAGGATCCAACGCCAGTATACCCTGGGTCGTGTATCGCCCGGTGCGATCCAGTTCAGCCCGAGGATAAACGCGAACCGGAGAGACCGTGTCCGTGCCAATGGCCTTCACTGCCACCCGCTGTGGAATATTCGAGCCCGTTACGAAAACCAGCTTCCCTGCAGTTTTCTGCCCACTCACCGCTTCCGCTAACGGGTCAGCGGCCACGATTCCGATCCCCACGAGACTCGCGGCGGCAATGCCAAGCGCTAGTTTAAGAGTTTTCATAGAATTAAGATAGGCTCTCTATCGGCGGTTGCAAGTGCGCGCGCCCTTCAGCAGCGGGAGGGGCGAAGAAGGCCGCGTCACCGTTTCGCTGACTTGCCGATCGGCCGGCTTGGAGCTCTTCCGTCGATTGGTTACAAAGGCTTCGGCTTCGTTAAAACGGAAGCCGCAGGGCTTTTCTGATTGCCCCATGAGAACCGCTAGCTTCGGGATCCAAATCACGCGGAAGGCAATTCTTCTGCCAATCGACCTCGACTTCACTGCTCCACATCGTGCCGCTTCGTAGCGAGAACCTTGATGGAATCGAGGTCGCCTCGCGACCGGGATACCGGCCAAAACGGTTGGATAAACAAAGGACGCCCCGTATTCTTCGATGTGACCGGCACACGAGAGATAACGAGTCCGGAAAGGCAAAAAACCAATAGCAAGTTCCCTCCAAAAACTGTGGAGAATCGGCGTTGAAATTCTCGGAATCGGTCGCAAAGCTCGGCCAGCAGCTTACCTACCGGCGCGCGTGGCGCCGCACGCGCCGACTCCTTCATCCCGTCTGGATGGCACCACTGCTGGCGAAGATTGATCGTGATCGGCTCGCGGATTTGCGGGCAAGGTACGGTTCTCTCTCTTCGGATGCGCCGGGTTTATGGCGTCACTACTCGAAATATCTCGACGTTAAAAAGCATCTTCACTTTAACATCCAACGCGCCCAGGATCTGAACCTGCACCGCCTGCCTCCGCTGGAAATCCTGGACCTGGGCTGTGGCGGCGGATATTTTCTCTTCGTCGCCCGGGCTCTTGGTCACCGCAGCCTGGGTCTGGACGTTGGCGGCATTCCGCTGTTCGACGACCTGGTGGACCTTCTCGGAATCGATCGCATCGAATACAGGATCACGGGCCTCGAAATGCTGCCAGACTTCGGTCGAAAGTTCGATCTCATCACGGCTTTCGCCACCGCATTTCAGGGCGGCCGAGAAGATTCCTGGCGCTGGGGCGAGCAAGAATGGGATTTTTTTCTGGCGGATTTAGCGCGGCACCTCAAGCCGGGTGGAAGGATCTTCTTCGATCTCAACGCTGCCTATGATGGAAAATACTACACGCCTGAAATCCTCAAGGTTCTTCTCCGGCGAGGCGGAATGATTGAACGGAGCAATGTTCTCTTCTCATCGAAATCGTAGAAGTTGAGCCGCGTTCGTGCGCTTGCACCTGCTTGGGAAGTGATCCTAACTTATAGAGGTCGGGCGGGTCCAAAATTTCCAGGCAGGATCGAGGGAGGTGCTCATTGAGCGAACTGATCTCCTGCTGACGTTGCCACTAAAGCTATGTTTCGATCAAGACCGAGTAAAATTGAGCGATTGGATTTCATTATCGCAGGAACCCAAAAAGGCGGGACGAGCGCGCTGCACTATCATCTTGACCAACATCCCAACATCACGATGGCCCATAGCGAGGAAGCGCATATGATTGATCATCCCCGTCGTCACTTCTTCGATGACGAAGATCGGTTTGCGCGCAAGGTCGAATACGACATCCTGCACGAAGGGATCAGGCTTAAGCGACAATCGCTCATTACTGGTTCGTGCACACCCATATACACGTATTGGAAGCCGGCGATGGAGCGAATCAGGAACTACCACCCCGGAATCAAGCTAATTGTCCTTCTGCGCAATCCGATCGACCGTGCCTTCTCGCATTGGAACATGTATCGCGAGCGAAAGCAGGAAGATCTCGGCTTTCTCGAGGCGATCGCTGAAGAACCAAAGCGGATTCGTGCGGCGCTGCCTTTTCAACCGCGCCGAACGTCATATCTGGATCGTGGATTTTACTTTGAGCAAATGGAGCGGGTCTTTCGGTTCTTTCCCCGCGAACAGGTTCACGTGATCAAATTCGATGATTTTCGAAAGCACACGCCGGAAGTGGTGAACAAGGTCTTCACATTTCTCGGATTGAAATCGCTTGCGAAGGTAAAGAACCGTCAGCAGAACCGAATTCCCTACGAGAGACCAATCACTGACGAGGAGAGGGTTTATCTCTACGAAGCATACAAGGCCGATATTGCACAGCTTGAGCAACTCTTGAGCTGGGACTGCTCCGATTGGAAGGAACGCTAATCCAGACGGAACACTCTGGTCGGTGACCAAAGACCCGCCGGCGTTCAAAACATGCCTTCCGGCGTAAGACCAATCTCCCCTATCAGATTCCGAAAGGCGCGGCACCGCCACTCCGCCGACCCTCTGCTTTGCTTCTGTCTTCATCAATCGCAGCATTCTGCGACGACATCACGAACACTCCTTCCGCCGCGCCGGCAAATAAAACAAAAGAGGCAGCGGGACGTCCCGCTGCCTCTTCGCAATGTCTTCTGAAACCCTAGCTCTCTAGAATTTCTTTTTTATCTGGAAGTAAACAAACCTTCCGGTTGAATCGTAGAGGAAGCCCGGGTACTTCGTGGAGTTACCACCAAAGCCGTAAGACGCCGGAGGATCCTGACCAAAGATGTCGTTACATCCAATGGTGACGGTCGTTCCATTCAGCGAGCGCTTCCACCACGGCAAGCCGACGTTGGCCGTTTGCACCGTGGACGCTTCGGTCGATTTTCCGTCCTTGCCCTTTTCCATATCCTTCGCGTCCTTGGAGTAGCCAGCCACCGGCTGGTTTTCCACCGGCGGCACGAAGGTGAAGTCATACGACGCCTGGCCGTCGAAGAACCACGTCTGGCTCACCCAGTGATTAAGGCCATTGCCCTTGAGTTCGTGGAATCCATCCAGATACCGAGCAGTCGTGACCACATCCCAACCATTCCAGCTCCAATCGATGGAGCTGTTACCGCGCCATCTCAGATAACCGTCATCGGCGGTCGAGGCAACGCTGGCGACCGCAACACCTGCCAGGTGCTGCGTGTCGGAGGTAGGCGTCGTCTTGAGGTCGAACTTATTAAGGTAGCTTACGTTGGTGAGCGAGGTGAACGTTCCGAACGACGTCGGATAGACGTACTGCAGGCCAAGATCGATACCATTCGCGTTAATCGAACCGCTGTTGATGAACGGCACGAAAATCCGGCTGATGTAGCCCGACGCATCGCGCTGGATGATTTCACCGGGCAGCAGGGCACCCTGCGCTTCACGCGTGAGTTCCTGCGGGATACTCGATTGAATGACCGTGCCGGTCCGCTCGGTGTCCCAGATGTCGACCGACATGGTCAACCCTTGAACAAACTTCGGCGTCCAAACGAAGCCGGCGGTGAAGGAGACCGAGTCTTCCGGCTGCAGCGCCGGGCTGCTGGTGTTGACCGTGTTCTGTTCAGGCTCAGTCCGGCTTGGATCGCCAATCGGAACCGGAGGTCCGCCCAGCGAAGTCGGCAAGGTGTCGGTAACGGGTTGGAGACCCGAGGTTGGGCTGCCGTAGAGTTCGATCAACGACGGCTCGAGGAAGCCCTTGCCGATGGTGGAACGGATCGTGAACGACTCATCGATCGGCTGCCAACGGATGCCGAACTTCGGCACCGCAACATTACTGTTGTTGTTTTCGAAAACCTCATAGCGCACGGCCGCGTCCAGCTCCACCGAGTAGAGACCGGGGAAGTTGAACGTCGGGCTGGTAATCGGAATCTGGGCCTCCGCATAGAGAGCCCAATCCTCCCGGCCCGCATTTGTGCTTGCGCCCTTCGAATTGCCCGCAATGTCTCCATCAATCGACAATTGATCGACGTCCTGTTTCAATTGTTCCTTGCGGAACTGACCGCCAAAGGCAAACCCAACGCCGCCCGCGGGAAGTTTGAAGAGGCTGGTCGTGTAGATGTTCAGGTCAAGCGTGGCAATCGAGGACGTATCGACATCCTTTGGATGAATGGTGGCGAAGGCAATGTCCGCGGCATTGGTCGGGACCGGTGGACCGCGCAGTGCATCGGCAAACGGATCGAAAGCAGTCCCTCCCGCCAGAGCACCGCCCGACTGGAAGACCGGATTGTTTTGATTCAGAATGTCCGACAGACGGGAGTTTGATACCACCGTCGATTGCGAGGTCTCCTTAACCTGGTTAAAGCGGAAGCCCGAGTCGTAACCCCACGTTCCGTCAAATAACTTGTCGCCTTTCAACCCGAGGGTGGCGAGGAAGTTGTCGGTCGTGTTATCAAACAAGCGATTTCCAAACTCGAGGAAGCGAGCCCGGCTGCCGCCCGAGATGATCTGATTAAAGGGGTTGAAGGGATTGACCGCGTCGAGCGGCAAACCGGTGCTCTGCATACGTCGGGGTGTTCGGCGGCGCCACGCCGTTCAGGTTCGAGCCGGGCGGGATGGCAATCGGAACCGAACCGGGCGTTTGGAAGTTGCCGGTGGCAGTCGGCGCCAATTCGTCGTGGGAAAAGGCGTGCTCATAGAAGAAGTCGCCGAAAATCACCATTTGATCCCCATAGATTTTGTGGCTGAAGTTGGCGAATCCGCCGTAATCCTGAAGGTGAGGATAAGAACTCGAGAATTGGTTGTAGTCGAAACCAGGCAAAATGGAGAAAGGCGCACGGACCCTGCTCCGGCCGTAGATGTACTTGGTCGCCGGGTTTTGGGCCAGTTGGCCATTCGAACCCGTTGGCGCCGTTCCGAAGATGACCGGAAGCAGATTGCCCGATGAGTCCACCGGAAGGGTTGCCGGATCGACGCCCGCGGCGACAACGACGGCGCTGGACAACTGGAGATTGTACGGTGTGTTGTTGCTGCTCAGGAATGGCGGCACAGCCGAGAAACCACGATCTCGGTTGAAGATGGAATTCCGCTCATAATAGTTCATTTCACCCGTGACCTGGGTGTTGCCATCGCCGATGCCGAAGACTACATAGGCACGAAATTCGCCCGAATCTTTGTCCAGGGTATTGCCGTATCCCACCGCGGCTTCTGCGCCCTTGTAATCGTGGCGAAGCTTGATGTTCACCACGCCCGCAACAGCGTCCGCACCGTAGGTCGTGGAGGCGCCATCCTTCAGAATTTCGATGCTCTCGATGGCCGCTTCAGGGATCGAGCGCAAATCGAAGAAGGAAGACGTGCCGCCATTACCAACCGGATAAGGAGCGATGCGCCGGCCGTCAACGAGCACGAGGGTGGCCTCAGGTCCGAGGCCGCGCAGCGAAATGGCTGTCGCGCCCGGGGTGAAGCCGGTGCCGTTGTTGGAAATCGGAACGCCACCACCGTTGGCTACCGGAAGACTCTTGATCAGATCTTCTGCGGTGCGCGAACCCGATTTGTTGATCAGGTCACGGTTGATGTTGAGAACCGGGTTCGGTCCGACTTCCTGCGCCGTCGGAATGTTCGAACCGGTCACGATGATGCGCTCGGTCTCGGCGGCTTGGCCCTGGCCGACCGCATTCTCGTTGCTGCCGACCCCAGCAGCGCCGATTGCCCCGGCGTTGCCTTCCTGGATCGGGCCCTGGTCTGCGGGTGAAGGCGAAGCCTGTTGGGCAAACGCGCTGGAACCCGCAAGAATCGGAATCGCGACGCCGACCGCGAAGGCCGTGCGAAGAAATCCGAACTGTCTTTTTGTAGTTCTGATCATTAGTTTCTCCATTGGTGTTTGGTTAGGTCTGGCGGTGAGAATTCAGGAATAAATTCAGTCTGACAAGTGTTTTTTCATTTTTTTGAAAATATTTTTGAACGATTCCCGGCCACCGCATGTCGTCTACCGCCACGCGGCCTGCTCGAAACTCTTCCCACTCGGGCTTCCCTGACTAGCAATTTCAGCGCCAGCGAGGCAATTTTTTGGCTCCGGTCCCTCGTAACAAGAGGGCACACGCCTCGGGGTAGCGGCCCCGGCAGACGAATTGGTCTTTACCTTCCTGAGACCATCACGTCTCTTCGGGTGATGGATCGGAGGATGTTTGACGGGCCGGTGGCCGTTGCCCCAATTGGCGGAAATCTGTGTAATCTGGGAGCCATCGTATGTTCACCGGATTGATCGAGGAAGTGGGCCGGGTGCGCTGGATTCGCGCCACCGCACGGGGCACTCAACTGCGAGTCGCTGCGCCTTCCATCTCGCCCGACCTGCGGCCGGGCGATAGCGTCGCGGTCAATGGTTGTTGCCTAACGATAACGACCATTCGCGATGGCGACCTGACTTTTGATCTGCTCGAGGAGACGATCGCCCGCACAAATCTGCGCAACCTCGGCGCCGATAGCCCGGTTAATCTCGAGCGAGCCCTCGCCGCCGCCGGGCGCATCGGCGGCCATTTCGTGCAGGGCCACATCGATTGCACGGCCCGCGTCCTCAGCTTTGCCGCGCGTGGCATGGATTATCGGCTGGAGGTCGAATTGCCGGGCGCCTTCGCCCAATACGTCGTGGGCAAAGGCTCGATCGCGCTCAACGGCGTTAGCCTAACGATCGCCGAAGTGCTTCCGGCCAGTTTCGTCCTCTGGATCATTCCGCATACTCGAGGAGAGACAAACTTCCACCGGCTCCAGCCTGACGACATCCTGAATGTTGAGTTCGACATCATCGCCAAATACGTCGAGCACATGCTGCGGAAGACGTTCTAGAAAAGAGCAGCGGGATCGCGCGCGGCTAGTCAGCGGCCGGCGCAAAAAATGACGTAATCGCTCACCGAGATACCGAGGTAAATCATCGTCCGCACGATGCGGACGAACGATTTCCCGAGCGTGCGGTTGAAGGGCGACTCATGAAAGCCCTCGAGGTCGAGAGGGATCGGCCGAACGGAATGATCATGACCAGGAGGCATTGGCAGCTCCGAAAGAGATCGATCGGGTATGGGCGATCGAGCCAGCCGGTGCCGCAGTAACGCAGCGCGTGCGCGGCAAAAAGCGCAAGAGCCAGCAGGAATGCATCGATGACCTGTTGGAACTGCGTGTCTAGTTCCGGTTGACGGGCTAACATCTTTTCAAGGCGCGCACGATGAACGCATTTCGCCATCCGAAGCTGCGCACCCAAAGGGAAAAAATGAAAGCCACCATTCTGGTCAACCGCAGGAACGTGGCCTCGCGTGTCGTCGGCGTGATTGCGTCGCCCGTGGCTCTCGTTAGGGCAACCCGCCTGCGGCGCCCACCCGATCTCTTCGAACTGCGACTCGACGCGCTTCGCGATTCGTTAGGCGAGGTTGAGCGCATGATCCCGCAACTGCGCGCTCCGCTCATTCTCACCGCGCGCCATCCGGCGGAAGGCGGCGTTGGTGGGTTGAGCGCGGTCGGGCGTCGCGCCCTGCTCCAGCGTTTTCTCGACGTCGCCGCCTTGGTCGATCTCGAACTTCGATCCGTCAGGCAAATGAAAACGCTCCTCGATGAAATGCGCCGTCGCCGGATTGGCCTTCTTCTTTCGCTGCACGATTTTCGTGACACACCGCCGCTCGGGGAACTTCATCGCTTGGCGACTTGCGCGGCCGCGATTCAACCCGCGATTTTCAAAATCGCCACCCGCATCGATACCCCCGCTCAGCTAGCTGTGGAGGCTCAAGAGGTTGTTCATAGATAAATTGAGTTTGGAGATGGGCGGGCGGTGCTGAAGAGCGGAATGAGGGCGGTCGCCAGTTGTAGCGATGGAGCCAGGGTTGAAGATGGGCCGCGCGGTGGGCGGAGTGGGAATAGATGGCAGCATAGGCCCATTCACGTAAGGAAGTTTGGATAAAGCGCTCAGCCTTGCCGTTAGTGCGTGGGGTGTAAGGGCGGGTAAAAATGTGGCGGAGGCGATGGCGCTGACAGGCGGCGCGGAAGAGATGGGAACGATAGCAGGAGCCGTTGTCGCTCATGAGCCGCTGAGCTTTGATGCCGAGAGAAGCCGAAGTAAGCCAGAGCGCGTTCGAGGAAGAGGACCGCACTGTCTTGGCCTTCATCGGGCATGATCTGAGCAAAGGCGAGGCGGGAGGCGTCATCGATGCAGACATGGACATATTCCCAGCCCGCGCCCCGGACCTGATCGCGCCGATCATGAAGTGACGCGGTGACTGGGCCGCACGATGCGTCCGAGCTTTTGATATCGAAGTGGAGCAGTTCACCGGGGGAGCCGGCTCGAGATCGCCTAAGCGCGCGAGCCCGTGACGGCGCAGGAGCCGCGAGACCGTGGCGCGAGAGAGCCCACTCTGGCGAGCGATCTGGAAGCCCGGGAGACGCACCCGGCGCAAAGCCAGGACGACGGCGACCTGGGCCGGGGAGTCTGGCGCAAACTGCGCCGTGGTCGCGAAGAGCGATCAACCAGACCCGCAGCGCCCTCAGCCTGGCACCGCCACTCCGCCGACCCTCTGCTTTGCTTCTGTCTTCATCAATCGCAGCATTCTGCGACGACATCACGAACACTCCTTCCGCCGCGCCGGCAAATAAAACAAAAGAGGCAGCGGGACGTCCCGCTGCCTCTTCGCAATGTCTTCTGAAACCCTAGCTCTCTAGAATTTCTTTTTTATCTGGAAGTAAAGAAACCGTCCGGTCGAATCGTAGAGGAAGCCCGGGTACTTCGTGGGGCTACCACCGAAGCCGTAGGCCGCCGGAGGATCCTGACCAAAGATGTCGTTACATCCAATGGTGACGGTCGTTCCATTCAGCGAGCGCTTCCACCACGGCAAGCCGACGTTGGCCGTTTGCACCGTGGACGCTTCGGTCGATTTTCCGTCCTTGCCCTTTTCCATATCCTTCGCGTCCTTGGAGTAGCCAGCCACCGGCTGGTTTTCCACCGGCGGCACGAAGGTGAAGTCATACGACGCCTGGCCGTCGAAGAACCACGTCTGGCTCACATAGTGATTAAGGCCATTGCCCTTCAGTTCGTGGAATCCATCCAGATACCGACAAGTCGTGACCACATCCCAACCATTCCAACTCCAATCAACGGAACTATTGCCGCGCCATCTCAGGTAACCGTCAGTGCCGGTGGCGGCAACGCTGGCGACCGCAACACCGTGCCAGGTGCTGTGTGTCGGAGGTAGGCGTCGTCTTGAGGTCGAACTTATTAAGGTAGCTTACGTTGGTGAGCGAGGTGAACGTTCCGAACGATGTCGGATAGACGTACTGCAGGCCAAGATCGATACCATTCGCGTTAATCGAACCGCTGTTGATGAACGGCACGAAAATCCGGCTGATGTAGCCCGACGCATCGCGCTGAACGATTTCACCGGGCAGCAGGGCACCCTGCGCTTCACGCTGCAATTCCTGCGGGATACTCGATTGGATAACCGTGCCGGTCCGCTCGGTGTCCCAGATGTCGACCGACATGGTCAACCCTTGAACAAACTTCGGCGTCCAAACGAAGCCGGCAGTGAAGGAGACCGAGTCTTCCGGCTGCAGCGCCGGGCTGCTGGTGTTGACGTGTTCTGCTCAGGCTCAGTCCGGCTTGGATCGCCAATCGGAACCGGAGGTCCACCCAGCGAAGTCGGCAAGGTGTCGGTAACGGGATGGAGACCCGAGGTTGGGCTGCCGTAGAGTTCGATCAACGACGGCTCGAGGAAGCCCTTGCCGATGGTTGAACGGATCGTGAACGACTCATCGATCGGCTGCCAACGGATGCCGAACTTCGGCACCGCAACATTACTGTTGTTGTTTTCGAAAACCTCATAGCGCACGGCCGCGTCCAGCTCCACCGAGTAGAGACCGGGGAAGTTGAACGTCGGGCTGGTAATCGGAATCTGGGCCTCCGCATAGAGAGCCCAATCCTCCCGGCCCGCATTTGTGCTTGCGCCCTTCGAATTGCCCGCAATGTCTCCATCAATCGACAATTGATCGACGTCCTGTTTCAATTGTTCCTTGCGGAACTGACCGCCAAAGGCAAACCCAACGCCGCCCGCGGGAAGTTTGAAGAGGCTGGTCGTGTAGATGTTCAGGTCAAGCGTGGCAATCGAGGACGTATCGACATCCTTTGGATGAATGGTGGCGAAGGCAATGTCCGCGGCATTGGTCGGGACCGGTGGACCGTGCAGTGCATCGGCAAACGGATCGAAAGCAGTCCCTCCCGCCAGAGCACCGCCCGACTGGAAGATCGGACTGTTTTGATTCAGAATGTCCGACAGACGGGAGTTTGATACCACCGTCGATTGCGAGGTCTCCTTGACCTGGTTAAAGCGGAAGCCCGAGTCGTAACCCCACGTTCCGTCAAATAACTTGTCGCCTTTCAATCCGAGGGTGGCGAGGAAGTTGTCGGTCGTGTTATCAAACAAGCGATTTCCAAACTCGAGGAAGCGCGCCCGGCTGCCGCCCGAGATAATCTGATTAAAGGGGTTGAAGGGATTGACCGCGTCAGGCGGCAAACCGGTGCTTGCATACGTCGGGGTGTTCGGCGGCGCCACGCCGTTCAGGTTGCTCCCTGGCGGGATGGCAATCGGAACCGAACCGGGCGTCTGGAAGTTGCCGGTGGCAGTTGGTGCCAATTCGTCGTGGGAAAAGGCGTGCTCATAGAAGAAGTCGCCGAAAATCACCATCTGATCCCCATAGATCTTGTGGCTGAAGTTGGCGAAGCCGCCGTAATCCTGAAGGTGAGGATAAGAACTCGAGAATTGGTTGAAGTCGAAACCAGGCAAAATGGAGAAAGGCGCACGGACCCTGCTCCGGCCGTAAATGTACTTGGTCGCCGGGTTTTGGGCCAGTTGGCCATTCGAACCCGTTGGCGCTGTTCCGAAGATGACCGGAAGCAGATTGCCCGATGAGTCCACCGGAAGGGTTGCCGGATCGACGCCCGCGGCGACAACGACGGCGCTGGACAACTGGAGATTGTACGGTGTCGCGTTGCTGCTCAGAAACGGCGGCACGGCCGAGTAACCACGGTCTCGGTTGAAGATCGAATTCCGCTCATAATAGTTCATTTCACCCGTGACCTGGGTGTTGCCATCGCCGATGCCGAAGACTACATAGGCACGAAATTCGCCCGAATCTTTGTCCAGGGTATTGCCGTATCCCACCGCGGCTTCAGCGCCCTTGTAATCGTGGCGAAGCTTGATGTTCACCACGCCCGCAACAGCGTCCGCACCGTAGGTCGTGGAGGCGCCATCCTTCAGAATTTCGATGCTCTCGATGGCCGCTTCAGGGATCGAGCGCAAATCGAAGAAGGAAGACGTGCCGCCATTACCAACCGGATAAGGAGCGATGCGCCGGCCGTCAACGAGCACGAGGGTGGCCTCAGGTCCGAGGCCGCGCAGCGAAATGGCTGTCGCGCCCGGGGTGAAGCCGGTGCCGTTGTTGGAAATCGGAACGCCACCACCGTTGGCTACCGGAAGACTCTTGATCAGATCTTCTGCGGTGCGCGAACCCGATTTGTTGATCAGGTCACGGTTGATGTTGAGAACCGGGTTCGGTCCGACTTCCTGCGCCGTCGGAATGTTCGAACCGGTCACGATGATGCGCTCGGTCTCGGCGGCTTGGCCCTGGCCGACCGCATTCTCGTTGCTGCCGACCCCAGCAGCGCCGATTGCCCCGGCGTTGCCTTCCTGGATCGGGCCCTGGTCTGCGGGTGAAGGCGAAGCCTGTTGGGCAAACGCGCTGGAACCCGCAAGAATCGGAATCGCGACGCCGACCGCGAAGGCCGTGCGAAGAAATCCGAACTGTCTTTTTGTAGTTCTGATCATTAGTTTCTCCATTGGTGTTTGGTTAGGTCTGGCGGTGAGAATTCAGGAATAAATTCAGTCTGACAAGTGTTTTTTCATTTTTTTGAAAATATTTTTGAACGATTCCCGGCCACCGCATGTCGTCTACCGCCAGGAAAATGACGCCCCCCGCTCAAATGACGCCCCCCGCTCAAATGACGCCCCCCGCTCAAATGACGCCCCCCGCTCAAATGACGCCCCCCGCTCAAATGACGCCCCCCGCTCAAATGACGCCCCCCGCTCAAATGACGCCCCCCGCTCAAATGACGCCCCCCGCTCAAATGACGCCCCCCGCTCAAATGACGCCCCCCGCTCAAATGACGCCCCCCGCTCAAATGACGCCCCCCGCTCAAATGACGCCCCCCGCTCAAATGACGCCCCCCGCTCACCGAGATACCGAGGTAAATCATCGTCCGCACGATGCGGACGAACGATTTCCCGAGCGTTCGGTTGAAGGGCGACTCATGAAAGCCCTCGAGGTCGAGAGGGATCGACCGAACGGAATGATCATGACCAGGAGGCATTGGCAGCTCCGAAAGAGATCGATCGGGTATGGGCGATCGAGCCAGCCGGTGCCGCAGTAACGCAGCGCGTGCGCGGCAAAAAGCGCAAGAGCCAGCAGGAATGCATCGATGACCTGTTGGAACTGCGTGTCTAGTTCCGGTTGACGGGCTAACATCTTTTCAAGGCGCGCACGATGAACGCATTTCGCCATCCGAAGCTGCGCACCCAAAGGGAAAAAATGAAAGCCACCATTCTGGTCAACCGCAGGAACGTGGCCTCGCGTGTCGTCGGCGTGATTGCGTCGCCCGTGGCTCTCGTTAGGGCAACCCGCCTGCGGCGCCCACCCGATCTCTTCGAACTGCGACTCGACGCGCTTCGCGATTCGTTAGGCGAGGTTGAGCGCATGATCCCGCAACTGCGCGCTCCGCTCATTCTCACCGCGCGCCATCCGGCGGAAGGCGGCGTTGGTGGGTTGAGCGCGGTCGGGCGTCGCACCCTGCTCCAGCGTTTTCTCGACGTCGCCACCTTGGTCGATCTCGAACTTCGATCCGTCAGGCAAATGAAAACGCTCCTCGATGAAATGCGCCGTCGCCGGATTGGCCTTCTTCTTTCGCTGCACGATTTTCGTGACACACCGCCGCTCGGGGAACTTCATCGCTTGGCGACTTGCGCGGCCGCGATTCAACCCGCGATTTTCAAAATCGCTACCCGCATCGATACCCGGGTGCAGCTAGACCGGCTGATGGCGTTTCTTCGGGCTGCGAACCGCCCCGAATTTCCCATCGCCGCGATGGGCGTCGGTAAGCTGGGCGCCAAGTCGCGCCGCCAGCTTGATCGCCTCGGTTCCGTCCTCACCTATGTCTCGCTCGGCAAGCCAAACGTTCAAGGCCAGCCGTCTCTCAGCCAACTCCGGCGCGCCCGACGCGCGTATATTGTATAGAGAGTCTCGTGCCGCTGATATCCGATATCGTCCCACTTCCGACCGCCGTTCCCGTCATGCCGCTCACGGGCGTGCTGCTTTTTCCCAATGCCCTTCTCCCGCTCCACATTTTCGAACCGCGCTTCCGTGAAATGCTTGCCCACGCGCTCGATGACGATCGCATGCTCTGCGTCGCCCTCGTGAGACCGGAGCGATCGCAATGGCGCACGAGCGACGACTTCTATGAGGTCAGTACCGTCGGGCTCATCCGGGCCTGCGTCGGCCGAAGCGATGGAACCTCCGATCTCATCCTGCAGGGAATCCACCGGGTGAAATTCAGCGAGTTTGAGCAGGAGGCGCCCTTCCCGATCGCGCGGATCAAACCACTTGAAACGCGCACCGCCCCTACCGTCGAGACCGATGCGCTTGCCGCCAAGGTGCTGGAATTCTACGCCCAGCTCAGAAACACCGGGCGCGAGCTGCCGGAAAAAATCGATCGCTACCTGAGCGAGATGTCCGATCCGGAAACTCTCGCCGACCTGATCGCCTCCACTTTCGTTAGCGATACAGCCCGTCGCCAAAGACTTCTCGAGGAGCTCGACCTCAACCAGCGCCTCCGGCTCCTCATCCAGTACCTACGCGACGAAAGTGCCTAACGAGTCAGGAATCCACCAACCGCGCGTGTTCCTCGAGCAAATACCGATCGGTCATTCCGGCGATGTAATCACACACCGTCCGGTAAAGCCCTTCGCTCTCGATCCGGCGCACGGCGCTCTCGCCTAGTCGTTCCGGCTCCCGCAGATAAGCCGCAAAAACCGAGCGCAACATCTCGCAGGCGCGCCGGTTCACCTCTGCGACCCGCGGATGATAATAGACATTCGCATAGAGAAATTGCCGCAACTCCCGATTCGCCGTCCCCTGCTCCTCGCTGTAGCGAATCAACCGCGCCGCGCTGGCCGGCCCGGCCGCCGCGATCGCCGACGCACTCGTCGCCACCACGTCGCGCACCTGCAGGTCGATGATGTCGCGGATTATATTTTGGTGCAGCTCCGCGCCTAACAATTCCGGATGCCACGCCGCCACTCGCTCATGGCTCCGTCGCCAGATCGCGCTTTCATCCAGTTGATCGCCGTCAAGAATCGCGAAATCAAGGGCGTCATCCAGATCGTGACTATAATAGGTAATCTCATCCGCCAGGTCGGCGATCTGCGCCTCGAGGGAGAGCGCGGTCTCGCCCTCACCTTTCCGCAAACCCTCCAGCACCTCGAAAGTCAGGTTGAGCCCGGGGAAATCCGGATACGGATGTTCGAGCAACTCGACGACGCGCAGGCTCTGGCGGTTGTGCTCAAAGCCTCCGTGCTCCCGCATGCATTCCGCCAGCATCTCCTCGCCCGAATGCCCAAAGGGCGAATGCCCGAGATCATGCGCCAGCGCGATCGCCTCCGCCAGATCCTCGTTCAGCGCCAGCGCCCGCGCGATCGTGCGGCTGATCGAAGCCACTTCAATTGTGTGCGTTAGTCGCGTGCGCAGATGATCCGCCGTTCCGTTGAGGAAAACCTGCGTCTTGTATTCCAGGCGGCGAAATGCGCGCGAGTGAATGATCCGCGCCCGGTCCCGCTGGAATTCCGTTCGAAAATCGTGACGCGGCTCGGGAAATTTCCGCCCGCGCGAGTCAGCAGATTTCTGGGCAAATAGGGCGAGGACTCGCTTCTCATCGGCTTCCATCTGCTCACGGCGTTTCCAGCCTGCGGAGGGAAGTGCCGCTCTTTCAGCAAAATTGGATTCGTTAGGCATAACGGTTCAGGCGTTGCCTCCTACATCCTGGGAAGCGCGTGCTACTCGCACGCTGGTTGAGGCGACCCGCCTCAACGAAGTTCGCCCTTCTGCCCAAATCACCGTATCTATGTTGATCATCCGGAATAATCCGCGGATGCGTAGCGCATTCGCCCGCGCGCCGGCAACAAACGCTCTCCGGATTCTCGCCAAGTTACGCCTCCTCATGCGAATCTGCGGACTCCGTCATCTTCTCGGCAAGAGCACGTTTTTCCGCCCGCGCCTGCGCCCGCACCATGAGGAGATCAAAAATCGCCAGCAGCACCACCGTCACCGTCAACCAGGCGCAGGCCAGCCAATAAAGAATGAACCAGGCTGGATGGGTTTGCGGATCGAGCACCGGGCCAAGAAAAGTCGCGCTGCAAAAGAGCATCGCCACCGCCACGATCACCGTCCAGAACATCGTCTTGCGCCGCATCGTCTGGTCGCGCAAAAGCCCGCGGGCCGAATGCGCGGCAAAAGACACGATCCGCAAGCCGCGCTGGTCGGGCGGACGTTCGTCGTTAGGCGGAATCATCTGCGCCTAACAAAATCCGCCCAGACCTGAGGAACGCAAACATCGCGATTACTTCCGCGCGAAGCGGGATGGGATAGCCAGTGGCCGGAGATTTTCGCCTGTTCTACAAGAGCAGCAGCGCGGGATTTTCCAGGAGCTGCCGGAGAGCTTTGAGGTAATTGGCGCCGATCGCGCCGTCGACCACGCGGTGGTCGCAGCTCATGCCGATCTTCATCCGATGACCGGAAACGATCGCGCCGGCTTCGCTCACGACTGGGTGCCTAACGATGGCGCCGACTGAGAGAATGATGGCCTGGGGCGGGTTGATCACAGCGGAGAAGTAATCGATGTCGTAGCTGCCGAGATTTGAAACGGTGAGGGTGCCGCCCTGGAATTCTTCCGGCTTCATCCGCTTGTTGCGCGCGCGGTGGGCGAGGTCTTTGACCGCGGCGCTGATCTCGCGGAGCGATTTGTTTTGCGTCTGCCTAACGACCGGCGTGACGAGGCCTTCGTCGAGGGCGACGGCGACGCCGAGGTTGATGTCGCCGTATTGCACAATGGCGTCGTTGTCGAAGGAGGCATTCACTTTCGGTTCGCGCTGGGCGGCGAGGACGGCGGCGCGCAGGATGAAGTCGTTCACGGTGATCTTACTCGCGTCGTCGTCTTCGCCGGCGGATTTCAGTTCGGCGCGGATGCGCATGAGCGGGCCGGCATCGATTTCGATATTGAGATAGAAATGGGGAATCGGGCCAAGGCTCTGGCCGAGGCGCTCAGCGATGATCTTGCGCATGCCGGTGAGGGTGGTGCGAACGGTTTCGCCGGTGGCAATCGCAGGGGCAGGTTTGGGTTTGGCAGGAGTCGTGGCGATGGCGGGCGCGGCCGACGCGACCGCCTCTACATCCTTTTCTACAATGCGGCCGCCGGGACCGGTGCCTTTGATGGTCGTTAGGTCGATGCTTTTCTCGGCGGCGATTTTGCGCGCGAGCGGAGAGGCCTTGATTCGGCCGATCTCGATTTTTTCCTCGCCATCGGACGCGGCTTTCTCTGGCCCGGCGTTTCTGTCGGGAGCTTTTTGTTTCGGCGCGATCTCCTCTTCCTTCGCTTCGGCGAGTGCGGGTTTTTCGGTTTCGGTCCGCGGTTCTTCCTGTTTCGCCGCGCCGTTCTCGGGCGCTTCTTCCCCTTCCTCCCCGATGAAGGCGATCCGCTCGCCCACATTCACTTTGCCGCCTTCCTCGACGTAAATCTTTTTCAGAAGGCCGTCGTCCGTCGCCTCCCATTCCATCGTCGCCTTGTCGGTCTCAATCTCGGCGAGGACTTCGCCCGCCTTGACCCGATCACCCACTTTCTTTTTCCAACTAACGAGCGTCCCCTCGGTCATGGTGTCGCTCAATTTGGGCATCTGGATTTCAGGCATTGGGTCCGTGAATCGTAAATGGTGAATCGCAAATCGGTCGTCAAGCCTAACAAATCTTCCTGACGGCGGCGATGATTTTCTCGGCACTGGGCAGGACCGCTTTCTCCAACGACTCGTTGTACGGCATCGGCACGTCCTCCTGCGAAACGCGCAGGATCGGCGCGTCGAGTTCGTCGAAAATTTCCTTTTGAATCCGGTAGCTGATCTCCGCGCCGACGCCGCAGAAAGGCCGATCCTGTTCCGCGATCACGACCCGATGAGTCTTGCTGACCGACTCGAGAACTGCGGGCAGATCGAGCGGCTTGATCGAGCGCAGGTCGAGCACTTCGGCATTAATCTTGTTGCTCGCCAGTTGCTCGGCCGCGGCCAGCGCCATCGGCACCGTTTGCGCGTAGCAGATGATGGTGACGTCGCTCCCGTCGCGTTTGATCTCCGCTTCGCCTAACGGGATGAGCAACTCTTCCTCCGCCGGCTCGACCATGCCTTTGTGGCTGTAAAAAAGTTCGCACTCGAGGACGAGCACCGGGTTGTTGTCGCGCACCGCAGTCTTGAGCAAACCTTTCGCGTCGCGCGGCGTGGCCGGCGTGCAAATCTTGAGTCCGGGAACGTTGGCGTAAAGACATTCGGTGGCGTGCGAATGAGTCGCGCCGAGCTGGTGCGCGGGGCCGTTCGGTCCGCGGAAAGTAATCGGGATGTTGAACTGCCCTCCCGACATGGTGAGCATGTTGGGCGCGTTGTTCACCAGTTGGTCAAACGCGACTAACGAAAAGCTGAAGGTCATGAATTCGACGATCGGCCGCAGCCCCACCATGGCCGCCCCAATCCCGAGGCCGGCAAAGCCATTTTCACTGATTGGCGTGTCGATAATGCGATCCGGCCCGAAACGATCGAGCAGGCCCTGGCTCACTTTGTAGGCGCCGTTGTATTCCGCGACTTCCTCCCCGATGAGAAAGACATTCGGGTCGCGCTCGATTTCTTCGGCCAGCGCTTCGTTCAACGCCTGACGGTAGGTGATCTCTCTCACGTTTTCCTTCTCGGTGTAGCGGCGGCCGTGTCCGCCGCATCGCCGTTGTTCTTCGCTCCGCCGGCCGGGCCCTTTTTGCTGACCCGGCTGGCTTGGCGAGACGTTTTCGCGGGCGACATGGCCGCCTCAGCAGCGCGCGGCTCGTCGGCGTCGTCAACGTACGTGTAGGCGTGGAGTTCCTCGACCGGCGGTTCGGGGCTCTCCTCGGCAAATTTCACGCTCGCCATCACCTCTTCCTTGGCTCGCTTGTCGAGTTTATCGAACTGTTCGTTAGTCAACTTGCCTTCCCGCGTGAGCTGCGCACGCAGTCGCGTGATCGGATCTTCCAGCCGGTATTTCTCCAGTTCTTCCTTCGTCCGATAACTGGCCGGGTCGGACATGGAATGGCCGCGATAACGATAAGTGCGCACCTCAACAAACGCCGGATGCGGATCCTTGCGGATCGAGGCGACGATCTCGCTCAGCTTGTCGCGCACTTCGCGGAAGTTCATTCCGTCCACGATCTCGCCTCGCATGTCGTAGCCCTCGGCGCGATCGACGAGGTGCTCGAGCGAGGTCGAACGTTTCACCGAGGTGCCCATGGCGAAGAAGTTGTTTTCGCAGATGAAAATGACCGGCAACCGAAAAAGTCCGGCGAGATTGAGCGCCTCGTGGAAGCTCCCCTGGTTAATCGCGCCGTCGCCAAAAAAGCAAAGCGTGACCCGGTCTTCCTTGCGATATTTCGCGGCGAAGGCGATGCCGGCCCCCAACGGCACGTGCGCGCCGACGATGGCGTGACCACCGTACATGTGATGGGCTTTGTCGAAGTAATGCATCGACCCGCCGAGCCCGCGCGAACAGCCGGTCGCTTTGCCAAAAAGTTCTGCCATGCAGGCATTGGCGCTCGTTCCGCGAGCGAGTGCGTGGGCGTGATCGCGATACGCCGTAATGATGTAATCATCCGGCCGGGTGGCCGCGACCGCGCCGGTCACGACCGCTTCCTGTCCGATATAAAGATGGCAAAAGCCGCCGATCTTCTGCGCTTGATATTGCTGGCTCGCGCGCTCCTCAAAGCGGCGAATCAGCAACATCGTCGCGAGCATCTCGACTTCGTCGCGTTGCCCGGGCGAAGACATTCGGATCAGTGCGGCAGCGGACGCGCCGCAGCGGCCGGCAGCGGGGCTTCGCGCCGGCTCAAGCTCATGCAGGCGACGAAAAGCAGCGTGAAGAGCAGGTCGCTCACGACCGAGTTGCGGAAGAACATCCAGGTCGGCGTCGCGCCGTATTGCGGCAGGCCGACGCTGAGCGCCTGGATGAGGCCGCCGAAATTCTTGACGTAACCCGGATCGGTCAGCCAGGAAAAGGTGTTGGTAATCGCGTAAAAGAGAACCGACCCGGCAAGCGCAGCAGGCAGGATCGTCTTGAGCGAAGGCCGCCTGCTGATGGCGAGCCCGAGCAATCCAACAAGCCCAAAGGCAATGTAGCGACAGAGAATCAAGGGATCTGAAAGCGACGCCCCGTAGTAGAAATCAAGGACGAGATCGGAGAGGAGGAGCGCCGCAAACGGCACTGTAAACTTGTATTTCCGCGGAAAATAAGCCGCGCTGCAGAGAGCAATCGCAGCGAGCGGGGCGAAGTTGGAGAGCCAGGCGCTGCCGCCACCGTGCACGATAACGGCCGAGGCGACACGAAAAACGACGGTTAGCAAAACCAAAAGAAGCGCAGCAAACATGGCCAAAACTCAACTGTTCTGAACGAGATGCAAAGCGCTTTTATCTCCTGCTCGTAATCGGTCTCGTCCTCGAAAGTCGGTCTCGTCCGACAAAATCACGAGGAGTAGAACGGGACGAGCAGGATTCAGGAAGCCGCGCTTTTCGCCGCCGCCCTGGCCAAACGGGCCTTGCGACGATTGGCCACATTGCGGTGAATCACCCCGCGCTTGGCCGCTTTATCAAGCGCAGAGACGAGCGCGCGATGGTCCTCGGTCTTTCCCCCGCCGGTCGCGTGTCGCTTCTGGAGCGAGCGCAGATGACTGACGACGCCGCGATTACGCAGAGTGCGGCGCGGATTTTGACGAGCACGTTTGGCGGCGGATTTGGAATTAGCCATGAAGCAAAGGTTTTGTGGACGGGCAGGCTCGCGGACACGTCCCACCTTGTCAAGGCGAGGCACTTTCTGCGAATCGGTTCACTGCCTTCGCGATGGCGAGATGGTTTCTCGTCGCCAGGCCGCGGCTTCTTAATCCTCGCGCCTAACGAAGAAGACCGCAGGCGTCACGGACTCGAATCTTAACCGCGGTCCTTGGGCGAAGCCACCTTCGCGTAGACGCCGATCAAAGGCCGGCGCGAAGGTGTCGCGGCACGAAAATCACTCGCGAAGCCGTCATTGGTGCGAATTTCCACGTGGCCGGCCCCGTGGCGCGTGCCGTAAACCAAGACTGAACCGATGGGTGCCTGATACGGATCGCGCACGGCCAGCCGGGTAAATCCATAGCGGCTCACGAGTTCGTCCCCGGCCTGACGCGCCAACTCAGTCTTGGGATAAGAATCGACTGCGCCAGCAGCCAGCAGAGCTTCTTTCACATAACGCCAGCACCGCATCCTGGAGTGCGCGTGGGCCCGCTCCTCGGCGATGGTGGCGGCGCGCGCCAGTTTCGGATCGAGGTGCGGCAGATTCTTCAGCTTACCCGTGAAATGCGAGAGGATCTCCGCCTTCTGCACTTTGCCATGGCGATCGACGTAGACGAAGCGAGTCTCCGATTTGGAGAGACCGGCAGCATGCAGGTTCGAGAAGGCAAGAACGCAGCTGAGAAGGAGAGAAAAACGAATCACGCCGGTTTTTTATGAAGGCAAGTCCGGTGCCGTGCAACAATAAATTTCCACTCCGGCAAAGTTTTTTGAATTCTTTCAGACCCAATCCGTACGCAAAAACTTCCCGCCAACGCCGTGATGCATGGGACTGGATCGCGCCGTTCATCGCCCAACTGCCAACCTCTTTTTTCTAACCGACGATCCGGCCGGTCACCTCGCCAAAGCCGACCCGGTAGCCGTCGCCTTCAGCCCAGCCGCTGATCGTTAGGCGATCGCCATCCTCGAGCCATTTGCGCGTCTCGCCGCCGGGCAACTGCAATGGATTTGCCCCCCGCCAGGTCAGTTCCAGCATGCTCCCCCGTCCGTCCTCGGCCGGCCCGCTGATCGTACCGCTGGCCAGCAAATCGCCGGACCGAAGATTGCAACCGCCCACAGTGTGATGAGCGAGTTGCTGCGACATGCTCCAGTAGAGATTCTGGAAATTGGTCCGGGTGATCGTTTGCGGGGCGCTCATTTTTGCGGTCTGCAACTGCGCCTCCAGTCGAACGTCAAAGGTAAAATCGTCCGGCAGGCGCAGATAGTCGAGCGGCGCCGGATCCTGCCCCGGGAGCGGCCTGCGAAAGGGTTCGAGCGCTTCCAGGGTCACGATCCAAGGCGAAATACTGGTGCAGAAGTTTTTCGCCAGGAACGGCCCCAGCGGCTGGTATTCCCAGGTCTGGATGTCGCGCGCGCTCCAGTCGTTCATCAGGACCAGTCCAAAAATGTGATCGACCGCCTGCGCGATTGGCACGGGTTCGCCCAGTTCGTTAGGCGGACCGATGAAGAAGGCGGTCTCAAGCTCAAAATCGAACGCTCGAGTCGCGCCGAAGATCGGTGTCGCAGCATCGGGCGGCTTGATCTGGCCATGCGGTCGGCGGACCTCGGCCCCACTCGGCACGATCGAACTGGCCCGGCCGTGATAGGCGATCGGAAGCCATTTCCAGTTTGGCATGAGCGCATTCTCCGGCCCGCGAAACATCGTCCCGACATTGAAGGCGTGATGATACGAAGAGTAGAAATCGGTGTAATCGCCAATCTGCGCTGGGAGGTGCATCGTCACCTCCGCCTGGCGATGAAAAGCGCGGGCCCGCAACGCGGCGTCATCGCGCAAAGTTGCGGTCTCGACGGCGAGGAGGTGTTGCAAAATTTCGCGTGTTTTGCGCCAAGCCGGCCGGCCAAGGGCGAGAAAAGCATTAAGCGAATCGCGGCCAAAGACCGGGCGATCGCCAAAGTTCAAGGCTCGGAAATAGCCGCTTTCTTCCAGGACGGCGAGGTCGAGCACCAGATCGCCAATCGCCACTCCGCCGCGGGCCGGGCCGTCGATAGGCTGAAAAATTCCGTAGGGCAGATTCTCGAGCGAGAAATGCGATTCCGAGGCGACCTCGATGAAGGATTGAAGTGGCTTGGTCATGGGATAAGAGAATCGAGAAACGCGGGCTCGTCACGCAGTTCAGGAAACTCGACGCCGTCCAGGGTAGCGCGAGCTTTTAGCCTGCGCGCTTCGAGCCTGCAAGCTGGAAGCTCGCGCCACCCTCGAAGAGTCCGAGTGCCCGCAGGTCCTCGCGCGGTTCGTCAAAGCTGCAACTGCCTAACGACGTTACGAGCCGGCGTCGCGCCGTGATTTGCACGGTTGTGATTTTCCAATCGCGCCAGCGAAATGACTTTTCGTCGAAGACAAACGAAGCCGCCTCTTCCTCCGCCAGCATCTCCTGCGTCTGTGTTTCGCTCCAGCGATGTTCGGCCGCAAGCACGCCAGCCCCGAGGACATTAAGAAAACCGTGCATCTTCGTCCCAACGCTCTGGTGAAAAAGCCGCACCGGATGATGTAGTCCAGCGGTGAACTTGATCGGTACCTGCCGCCGTACCGCGGCAACGAGGGTTCGCGCGATCTGCGCCCCGGTCGGAAACGCCTCCGCGGTCACCCCGCCGGTGCGGAGTTTGAAGCCCGCGCCAGTCCCGGAAAGCTCCTCGATCGTGGCGGCGGCCTCGTCGGCCGGCGCTTCCCAGAAAATTTTTAACGCCAGGTCGCCCAGGATGGCGCGGGCCGCGCCTAACGAATCCTCAACCGGTCCCGATGGCAGCGGCATTTCAAACTGCTCGATCGCGACCGCGCCCTTGTGCTCGACGAGCAGTTCCTTGATCCCTTCCGCCGCCAATTCCAAGGCAGCGCGAAACTCCGCCGGTTTCGTCGTTTTCGGTCCGAGCGCTGAGATCTGCAGTGGGTGTTCGGCGTCGAACTGCGCGAGCTGGGGACGAGCCTCGGCAAATTTGCCGATCGGCAGAATGAAGGCTCCAAGCATCCAGCGATCGGACGAGCGCACATAAGCCGCCTGATTTTGCAGCGCTGGTTCGAGCGCGAGATCGGTGGGCGGGAAAAGCCCGGCGTAGTCGACGGCGTGAGCAAGGAGGGCGCGTAAGGAAGCGGCGAGCATGGAAAAAGAACTCAACGGCGCAATCACCACGCTCGTCAACCGGCAGTTTGTCCGGGAGTCAGGGTCCTGGCTCTGTGAGTTCCGCAGGCGCGAGACCGATCGGCCCGTTCCCAGGTAACCGGCTGCGCGTTGTAAACCTCTGTCAAAAGATTCCCTCTGAATCGAAGCAACTGCTGGCGGAGTTTGTTGGCCGACTGCCTTTGCGCGAAACCCTGGTCTTTCTCTTGCGCATCGACGCCGGAGGCAGCCTCTGCGAGTCTTGGCGGGTGCAGCGCGCCCTGGAGTTACTGATCGACGACATCGCCATTGGCGGCAAAGGCGTCGGGCGGGCCGAGGGCAAGGCGGTCTTTGTTCCGTTCACGATCGAGGGCGAGCGAGTCGCGGCCCGGGTCGTTAGGGAAAAGAAATCGTTCGCGGAAGCAGAACTCGTCAGGGTGCTCGAAGCCTCGCCGGAGCGCGCAGCCCCGCGCTGTCCCTATTTTGCGCGCTGCGGCGGATGCAGCTATCAACACATGCGCTACCAGCATCAGCTGCACTGGAAAGCGCGGCAGGTCGAACAGGCGTTGCGGCGCATCGGAAAATTTCGCGCGCCGCCCCTCCGTCCAATCATCCCATCGCCGCAACCGTACGAATATCGCAACCGGATCACGGTCCACGTCGAGAGCGGCATCGTCGGCTTTTTCCGGCACGACACGCATCGGCTGATCGACGTTGAAAACTGCCCAATCGCCGAACCCGCGGTGAACAAAGAGTTGGCCGCGCTCCGCGTCCGGCACCCGCGGGACGGTCACTACACCTTGCGCGCGCAGCGCGGGCCACGCGTCTTTTCCCAGACGAACGACGCCGTCGCGAACCATCTGGCCGACTCGATGGCACCTCTCATTCCACCTCACCAATCGCTTCTCATCGACGCCTATTGTGGCGCGGGATTCTTCGCAAAACATCACTTGACCAAGTTTTCGCAGGTAGTCGGCATCGATTGGGATGTGCATGCGATCGCTGCCGCGCAAAATGGGGCGACTGCCGCCGAAACCTACATCGCGGGTGAGATCGCGACTCATCTTCAGGCGCAGCTCGCATCGTGCGATCTTGGTCTAACGACTGTAATTGTCGATCCGCCCGCAACAGGTTTGAGCGCGGGAGCGCGCGAGGTCCTGCGCGCGTATCCGGTTGCAACCTTGCTTTATGTCTCCTGCAATCCACCGACCCTCGCCCGCGACCTGGCCGATCTCGGGACGGCATTCCGACTCGAGAGCGTCAGGCCGTTCGACATGTTCCCGCAGACGGCCGAGGTCGAAGTGCTCGCCCATTTGTCCGGAAGCAAGGCCTCCGCCCCGGTCAGGCCAGGGGAAAAAACAGAGGCCGCGTCACTTCGTTAGGCTTTTTTGTTCCATTCGCGCGGGCGCTTTGCTGCACGAACGCCGATCTGGAGACCAGAAAACCTAGGTGATAATGAAATCGACATTGGGCAATTCCCGGATCAGCACGTTATGCAGAGACGTCCTGAATAATTGCCACGGCTTCCTCTTTCCCGGCCGGCCGATCACGATGTGTGTGATGCCGTACTCGCGCGCGAATGCGACCAAGGCCTGGGCAACGTCCTCGCCTTTCAGCAAAATGACCAAACCACCCATCTTTTGCGCTGTCTCCAAAGTGTCGGTCACGCGGCGCTGATCTTCGGCGGAGATTTTGACGGCCGATTCTTCTGGAGTCCGAACGTAGACTGCGTACCAATTCCCGTTCAGCTGCGCGGCGAGCCGCGCGGTTTTGCGCAACAGCTTTCCAGAATCGGGTCCGCGACTGCTGATCGCGACCATTACCTGACCGATGGCGCTGACGCCCGGTTCGCTCGTCGCGGTCTGGCGCTGCTGGCGATCGAGGAAGTTTGCGCTTTCGCTCAGCGTCATCTCACGCAAGCGATTCAGATTTCTTTTCGAAAAGAAGTTCGCCATCGCTGCTTTAACCCGTTCCGGCGGATAAATTTTTCCCGATTCCAGCCGGTCCAACAGATCCTCGGCCGGAAGATCGACCGTCACGATCTGGTCCGCCTGCGCGACAACTTCATCGGGCACGCGCTCTTTCACGCGCACCCCAGTGGCCTGCTCGACGATATTGTAGAGCGATTCGAGATGCTGAATGTTGACTGTGCTGATGACGTTGATGCCGGCAGCGAGCAAATCTTGAATGTCCTCGTAGCGTTTCCGGTTTCTGCTTCCCGGCGCGTTGGTGTGTGCGAGCTCATCCACCAGCGCGACCATGGGTTTGCGCGCGAGAAGCGCGTCGAGGTCCATTTCCCGGAGAGTGATGTCGTGATATTTCGCGACCCGCGGCGGCACGACCTCCAGGTCGCCGATCTGGGCGGTCGTGTCCGGACGATCATGCGGCTCAACGTATCCCACGACAACGTCTACCCCGCGTTTTTTGAGGCGGTTGCCTTCAATTAGCATTTCGTAGGTCTTGCCTACGCCGGGGGAGGAACCGAGATAGACCTTTAGCTTGCCGCGCTGCTGTTCGCGGATGATCGACAGAAAATCTTCCGCAGTCGGTTTGACGTTGGAAGCTTCGATTGCCATAAGGTCACTGCGGCAAGGTTCCGTCGAGGGCAAGGTTCAACTTCAACACGTTGACTCCGGCTTCGCCCAAGACGCCAAATTGGCGGCCATCAGTATATTTTTCAACGAGCGCGCGAACCGCGGCCTTATCCAGGCCGCGCGCTTTGGCGACTCGCGGCACTTGGAGGTCGGCGTTCTTCACACTGATATCCGGGTCAAGTCCGCTCCCGGACGAAGTCACCGCGTCCCCTGGAACGAGCAGGCCGGGACCAAGGTTATTTTCTTTGCGATACTGTTCGACGGCGCTCCTGACGGAGTCCATCAACTTCCGGGAAGTCGGCCCAAGATTGGTCCCGCTGGAGTTGGTTGCGTCGTAACCAGCGCCGGCCGCTGACGGCCTGGGATGAAAATATTTAGCGGCATTGAACACCTGTCCGAGCAACTCCGAGCCAACCAACTCGCGATTCTGATCCTCAATCAAACTGCCATTGGCGGCATGGGGGAAAAAAAGTTGCGCAGCTCCGTACACAATCAGCGGATAAATGCCGCAAAGAACAATTGCGAAGACAAATGTCGCGATGATCGAATTCTTAAGTTCGGTGAGAATCGTTTTCATAATTCGAGATTAGACGAGATGGACCGTGGTAATGAGAAGATCGATCAATTTGATTCCAACAAACGGAACAACAATTCCGCCAAGACCATAAATCAGAAGATTGCGCTGAAGGATCTTGGCCGCGCCTAACGGGCGAAACTTTACGCCCCTCAGCGCAAGAGGAATGAGCGCGATGATGATGAGCGCGTTAAAAATCACGGCGCTCAGAATCGCGCTCATGGGTGATTGCAGTCTCATGATGTTGAGCGGCGCGATTTGCGGGAAAGTTAAAAGGAGCAGCGCGGGAATAATGGCAAAGTATTTGGCTACGTCGTTCGCGATGCTGAAGGTGGTCAGCGCGCCGCGTGTAATGAGCAGTTGCTTCCCGATCTCGACCACCTCGAGCAGCTTGGTCGGATTCGAATCGAGATCGACCATGTTGCCGGCTTCCTTGGCCGCCTGCGTGCCGGTGTTCATGGCCACGCCGACATCGGCTTGAGCGAGCGCGGGCGCGTCGTTTGTTCCATCGCCGGTCATCGCCACGAGGTGTCCCAATTCCTGTTCCTTGCGGATAAGCGCGAGTTTGTCCTCCGGTTTCGCTTGGGCGAGGAAATCATCCAGCCCGGCTTCCTTCGCGATCGCAGCCGCAGTCAGCGCGTTGTCACCGGTGATCATGACGGTGCGGATGCCGATGGCGCGAAACCGTTCGAAGCGCTCCGACAGACCGCCTTTGACGATGTCCTTGAGGTAGATGACACCGAGAGCTTTTTGTTTCATCGCGACAACGAGCGGTGTGCCACCGTGGCTGGAGATGGACTCCACTTCCTCTTCGATTTCCCGCGGCAGGTGTCCGCCGACCCATTCCCGGATCGCGCCGGCTGCGCCCTTGCGGTAGCTATCTCCATTGTGATCGACGCCGCTCATCCGCGTGTGCGCGGTGAATGGAACAAACTTCGCGTTCGGCATCTCATGCAGCTCCCGTCCACGGATTCCGTATTTCTGTTTGGCGAGCACGACGATGCTCCGGCCTTCTGGCGTTTCATCGGCGAGAGAAGAAAGTTGGGCAGCTTCGGCAAGTTCCTGCTCGGTAACTCCCGGAACCGGAACGAACGCTGCTGCCTGGCGATTTCCGAGCGTGATCGTGCCTGTCTTATCGAGCAGCAGGACATCCACGTCTCCGGCGGCTTCGACTGCGCGACCGCTCATCGCCAGCACATTTTTTTGAACCAGACGATCGATTCCGGCGATGCCGATGGCGCTAAGCAATCCACCGATCGTCGTCGGAATCAAACAAACCAGGAGCGCGACAAGAACCGTGATCGAGAAATCGACGCCCGAATAAATCCCGTAGGCCTTCAACGACATCAACACGATGAGAAAAATGATCGTGAGCGCTGAGAGCAAAATCGTAAGCGCGATTTCGTTTGGCGTTTTCTGACGCTTGGCGCCTTCAACCAAGCCGATCATCCGATCGAGAAATGTTTCGCCTGGATTTGAGGTGATGCGGATCTTGATTTCGTCTGAGAGAACACGCGTCCCGCCCGTTACCGCGCTGCGATCGCCGCCACATTCGCGAACGACCGGCGCAGATTCGCCCGTGATGGCCGATTCATCGACCGTCGCCGCGCCTTCGATGATTTCACCGTCACCCGGGATTAGTTCGCCGGCTTTGACGACCACGAGATCGCCTTTGCGCAATTGCTCGGCCAGGACCTGTTCGGTTGCGCCGGTCGAGGTGAGGCGCATGCCAAAGGTCTGGGTGCGCGCCTTGCGCAGCGAATCGGCCTGCGCTTTGCCGCGACCTTCCGCCATCGCTTCGGCGAAATTGGCGAAGACGACCGTGAACCAAAGCCAGAGAGTAACTTGGAGGAGGAATCCGAACGGCGCGCCTTCCGTGCCCATGAACATGAGCACGGTGGTGATCGCGGCACCGACTTCGGTCACGAACATGACCGGATTTCCCAGCATGTGGACCGGATTCAGTTTCTTCAGTGCCTCGCCGAGCGCCGGGATAACGATCGTCCGGTCGAAAATGGAATGAGTCTTGGCAGCCATGTGTTTGACAGGTTGGATTAGAAAACTTTCCCGGAATGCATCAGGAAATGTTCGATGATCGGCCCGAGTGACAGGGCCGGGAAAAAGGTCAACGCACCGACGAGCAGAATCGTTCCGACCAGCAGCGTTGTGAAAAGCGGCCCTGAGACAGGGAACGTGCCCGCACTGGTCGCGACCACTTTTTTTCGAGCCATCGAACCGGCGAGCGCGAGGATCGGAACGATCATGGCAAAGCGGCCGAAGAGCGTCGCCAATCCGAGGGTGGTGTTGTACCACGGGGTGTTGCCACCGAGTCCGGCGAACGCGCTGCCATTGTTGCCCGTGCACGAACTATAAGCGTATAGAATTTCGCTGAATCCATGCGGACCGCTGTTATTCGTGCCGTCGGTTAGCGCGCCCGTTGCGTCGGGCGCGCCCCATTTGTTCAAGGTGGCCCAGGCGGAAAAACCAAGAATGGAAAAAGCGAGCACGAGAATGACAAACGACGCCATTTTCACCTCGAAAGGCTCGATTTTCTTTCCGAGAAACTCCGGCGTTCGCCCGACCATCAAGCCGGCGATAAAGACGGCGAGGACGACGAAGACCAGCATCCCATAGAGGCCGGCGCCGACGCCTCCAAAGATGATTTCGCCGAGCTCGATGTTAAGGAGCGGCACCAGTCCACCGAGCGGAGTGAACGAATCGTGCATTGAATTGACCGCGCCGCAGGAGGCATCGGTCGTGATCGTGGCGAACAGCGCGGAGTTGAAAATGCCGAAGCGTACTTCCTTCCCTTCCATGTTGCCCGAAGCGGGATCGACGCCGAGTTGATGCATGATCGGATTGCCGGCGGCTTCATAGTGCCAGGAAATCAAAACGCCGGTCACAAAGACCACGAACATCGCTGTCCACACGGCCCAGCCGTGGCCCTGGTTCTTCACCGTTCGGCCGAGGTAATAGGTCAGCGCGCTTGGGATGGCGAAGATCGACAATATCTGGAGGAAGTTGGAAAAAGGCGTTGGATTCTCGTAAGGGTGCGCGGCATTCGCGTTCGCATAACCGCCGCCATTTGTTCCCAGCATTTTGATCGCGACCTGCGAAGCCATTGGACCCTGCACAATCGTTTGCGTGTCGATCTTCTTGTCCTCGATGACCGGCTGGCCCGCAGCGTTCCGCACGGGGTTTCCTTTGTCGTCGACTTTCGCGACCTGCGTTGTAAACGGCTCGGTCAATTTCACCGTCTCGTACGGTTTGAAATTTTGGATCATTCCCTGTGAGACAAGGACGAGTGCGAAGATCAGACAGATCGGCAGCAGCAGATAGTAAGTTATGCGTGTGAGATCGACCCAAAAATTGCCGATTGTCTTCGAGGTATGTCGGGCCATGCCGCGCACCAATGCGGCGGCAATGGCGATGCCAACGGCCGCGGAAACGAAATTGTGAAAGGCCAGGCCAACCATCTGTGACAGGTAGGAGAGCGTGCTTTCGCCACCATAATTCTGCCAATTCGTGTTAGTGGTGAAGCTGGCCGCCGTGTTGAACGAGAGATGCTCGGAAACCGCCGCCATTTTCTGCGGGTTGAGCGGGAGCACGTTCTGCAACCTGAGAATCGCGTAGGTGAACAGCATCCCCACGAAGCTAAAGAGAAGCATCGCGATCGTATACTGCTTCCAATCGTGCTCTTGCTCGGGATCGACCCGCAACACTTTGTAAGTGAGACGCTCGATCGGCTTAAAGATGGGATCGAGGAAAGTCCTGCCCTGGGTGTCGAGAACGCGAGTGAGGTAGATGCCAAGCGGCTTCGTGACGAGCAGAAGTGCGGCAACGTAAAGTGCGAATTGAATCCAGCCGTTAGCGTTCATAAACAAATCAGAATTTTTCCGGACGAATGATCGTAAAAATGAGATACGCGATCAGCGCGAGCGCGATAATGGCAACAATCGAATTGGTCATGGCTTTGATGTTTGAGTCAGATCTTCTCGCAAGCCCAAATGAAAATGAGCATGAGGACGAAAAAGCCGGCGGTGAGTGAGATAAAAAACAGGTCTTGCATAAGTCGTTACGTCAGAAGGTCAGGAGAAAATCAATTCCGAGTGTAAACTGGTCCTGATCGCTTGATTGGTTGAACGGTCGCGTGCCGTTAAGAGAGCGGTCGTAGCGGACCTCGGGCCGGATTGCCAGTCCCGCCACGGGTTTTGGCATCGGCGGCTTGATGTTTACCCCGGCGGTGATTGCTCCATAGGTGGTCTTCCCACCGCCAACCGTGCGCGGATCGATCGTCGGCAGCCCTTCCAGAGCGCGCACCGGGTCATGGGTGTTGGCAAACGAGACGACATAAAAGCCGTCGTCATCCCAGAAGACTTCGCCGCGGATTCCAGCCGTTAACCAGCTGTTAATCGCATAGGTGAAATATTGGGCTATGCCGAAAGCTTGAGCGCCAGCGACCCCGTCCAGAGCGTAATTGAGATCGGTCAGGGACGTGAATTTGTCAGTTACCTTTCCCGTAATTGCGATGTCATTGAGATAACGCTGATCGTGGTTGTTGTCCGGTGTTTCGGGACCAATGGAAGTGGTCGCCAGGACCGTCAGTCTCCCATCGAGAAGATTGAGGCCAACGCCGCCGTGAAAAGAGACGCTTTTGTTGTTGTCCTCGATACTGGTATTAACGCCCCGCGTAATCCCGCCATAAAGATCGAGCCACTTGGTCGCGTGAAACGTCGCCAGAGCGCCAGTGTGATTAAACGGAAGTCCAAAATTGAAAATGTAGGTGTGCGAGTAGAAGAAATTCGTCCGCGGATCGATTGTTTCCATTCCCTCCAGGGTGACGAACTTGCCAAGCTTCAAGTCAAGGCCACCCTCGCTCATGACGGGAAAGTGCAGGTTGAGATACGCTTCGGACAGGTCCGGCTGGAGGGTCGAGGTCCCCAGCGTGTCGCTGAATAGACCAAGCGAATGAATAAAGCGCGCGTCGCTCCCGTACAGGAATTGCACTTTGAAGCCCCAGTCGAATTCTCCGGGCTGGGGCGCCAGCGCGCGTTCGAGATTAATCACCGCCTGGTTGAGCAAGGGCTCGTTCACGCGATCGTCAAAGAAGCGCCCAAAGTTCTGATTATCGGCCGGGCTGGCGAAATTGCCCGTGATGCCAATGTCGATCCAGCCGGAAATCTTGAAGCGCGGCTCAGGGGGTTTCGTTTCCGTCGGCACATTTGTTTCCCCTGCGAACACAAGACGCGAACCTATGCTCACGATGGCAAGAGTCATGAACCGCGCTGCAAACATGGGAATACGCATGGCGAAGGTGCCTAGCTGGCGGCATGCCCAAAAGCGAGGCAAATAAGCATTTCGTTTGATTTGAAGGAGTTAACGAAATCTTTCACCTGGCACGTTATGATGGCTGCCGTGCAATGTGCAGGCTTTGGGGTTTCGTGACCTGCAAGTTGCATGGCACGGTGCACCTTAGTCGCCGAGATTGACCGGTTCCTTGCTTGACCCGAATTGAAACAATTCGTAGAGACGCCGCATGTTTTGCTGCGCTGGCTCATAATTGGAGTCAATCGCAATTGCGCGGCTGTAGCATCGTTTCGCGATCGAATACTCGAGCTGCATTTCAAACAAAACACCGAGGAGATTATGCGCCTCGATCATGCGGTCATTCTGCTTGATCACTTCCGCGAGGTGGCCACGCGCCTCGTCAAACTGGCGGTTGTTTATGGCCCGTTTGGCCGCGAGCAAATGCACGTTCGGCTCAGCCTTATATTTCGGACCCCCCGGTTTTCGCTCTTGCATCGGCGGAAACGCATGTCGCTCGATCACCTCGTTCAGAATGGTGCGCAACTGGTCCGGCGTGACAGGCTTGGCCAGGAAATCGATCGCGCCCAGTTTCATCGCTTTGACCGCATTCGGGACGTCGCCATAGGCAGTGATAATCACAGCGGGCGTCTTGATGTTTTTGTCCCGCATCACTTCCAAAAGCTCCAAACCGTCCATTTCCGGCATGCGCAGATCCAGGACAGCGACATCGAACTTCGATTGGGCAAACCTTTCCACCGCAGCTGCTCCGGACTCGGCTTCCGTAATATCGAACCCCTCGGTTTCGAGAGCGATGCGATAGGTCATGCGAACATTCCGTTCATCTTCCACAATTAGAACTCGCTTCTTCATTTTTTCTTTGGCTTCGATTTGGCAACCTGCGCCAGGACCTCGGCAGCCGGCAGAATGAAATAAAATTCGCTACCCTTCCCGGGCTGGCTCGTGAGGCCGATCCGGCCGCCATGTGCGACGACGATTTCGCGCGCGATGGCAAGCCCCAGGCCTGCGCCTCGCGAGTCCGTGCCGGGCACACGGAAGAACTTCTCAAACATTCGCGATTGATACTGGAGCGGAATGCCTGGGCCATGGTCCGTAATCGAGAACCGGACACCGCCCTCAGCATCGCGGTGCGCGCCAATGACAATCTCTTCGCCGGCCCGCGAATATCTTACTCCGTTGGAAACAAGATTGGAAAAAACGTGCAGGATTTGCTGCGACTCAACCGCCACGTTAGGCAGGCCCTCTTCCACGTCAGCTCGTAGCCGCACGTCGCGCGCTTGGGCAAGAACGGCAAGATCGCTTGCTGCCGATTGCACGAGCTCATTCGGAGAATGCCGCTCGAGAGTCATCCGGCGCGAGCCAGATTCGATTCGAGCGAGATCGAGCAAATCGTTGATCATCCGCAGCAGCCGTTCCGAATCCTCACGGGCGGCGAGAAGCAGTTCGACCTGCTTGGGGTTGAGGGCCCCTATCTTTTCTTCGAGTAACAGATGCAACCCCATCCGCACACTGGTAAGGGGCGTCTTCAACTCGTGGCTGACGGTGGAAACCAGATTTGTCTTCACCTCATCCAGCAAACGGAATCGGGTCACATCCTGAAGAACAACGGCCGCACCAAAGACTTCGCCGTGTTCATCGCGCATGCCGATCACGCGCGGCAGAATAAACGCTTCCTTGTCGTCTATGCGCAGGCAGAGCGACCTGGCCAAGTCCGTCGGCAAAAAATCGGCGCCGCCTTTCAAGACGCGCTCCGTCTCGGTCGTGACTGGACTCGGTAGATAATCCTTGCCCAATTTTGCAAACAAACGGTCTGCCGCCGGGTTCTTGAAATCGATCTTGCCTTCGTGCGATAAGACGACAATCGCGTCCGGAAAAGCGGAGAAAGTAGTCTCCGTCATCTGTTTCGCCTGGAGAATTTGGTCGCTCGTGACCTGACGGTAGGCGCGAAGCTTGCCGGCCATCTTGTTGAATGCGTCGGCGAGCTCGCCCAACTCATCGTGCGACAGGACCGGCACAACCTGGTCCAGATTACCTTCGCCCAGCTCCCTGGATGACGCGGTCAGCGCACTAATCGGACGCAAAATGGATCGTTGCAGCCGTACCGCGAAGAACACTGCGACCACGAGCCCGCCGCCAATGGCGATGATCATGTAACGGATCGAAGTCTCGCTCAGGGCACGCGCTCCTCGATCGGCCTTCACCATTGCATCCTGGTTAATGCGCAGGATCTTATCGGCTGTGTCCTTTGTCTTTGTGAAGGTCGGTAACATTTCACCGAAGTACATCTGACGGCGGCGTGCCAGATCCTGAGTGCTCCAGAACGTCTCGGCCTGTTTGACATAGCGGTCATGCAGCGCGGCGGTCTTCTCGGCCAATTCCTTTTCGCCCGGCAATGTGATGTTGTGGAGCTCGACCTCCAGGTTCTCGCGAAAGACCGGGAGATTTTGTTCGTAGAGCTGACGTCCTCTTTGCTCCTCGCCCACGAGGCTGAAAAAGAGGGCGGAGTCCATGCGCTCGGCGGATTCCTTCATGTTCTGCGCCGCGAGAACACTACGATAGTTCTCGCGCAAAATGACCTCGATCGCGCCGCCGAGTTTGGCGAATAGAGATACAGCGTAAATGCCCATCGCGATGAGTAGAATAAATATGGGAGCGAGGCCCAGAACGATTCGGTTCCTCAGCATCAATCTCCGCTTTAGCTCAGGCTGTGCCATCGGCGCGTGTTTTACTGTTACGTCGTCAGGGAAAGCGGTTTGTGCAAATCCAACCTATGAACCGGCGCCCTGGCACTCTGGCTTTTTGCACGAAAAGCCGACTGCCCGTCCGGCAATATGCAATCTAGGCGAGCTTTTTGCGCTTCCGATAAAGTGTCGCCGCATCGATACCGAGCACGCCGGCCGCTTCCTCCAGAGTTCTGGAGTTCGCTATCACTTTTTTCATGTGCTCGGTTTCGAGTTCTTCCAAGGTTACCTTCCCGCCAATCCGAATCCCCGAATCCGGCTCAATCATGTCGGCGAGATCGCTCGCCTCGATTTGGCGGTCGCTGCTCAAAATGACTGCGCGCTCGATGACATTGCGTAGCTCCCGAATGTTACCCGGCCAGTTATATCGCTTGATCGCCTCGAGCGCTTCAGGGGAAATGCGGTCGACTTGTTTGTCGCATTGCTTGGCCACTGAGCGAAGATGAGCCATCGCCAGTCCCTCGACGTCATCCAAACGATCTCGTAATGGGGGCAGCACGATCGAGATGACGTTCAGCCTGTAATAAAGGTCTTCGCGAAAGGTTCCTGCCTTCACCGCCTTCGCCAAATCGCGATTGCTCGCGGCGATGACTCGCACGTCCGCATAGCGCGGCTTGGTCTCGCCGACTCTTTCGTACTCGCGCTCCTGCAGCAGCCGCAGCAGCTTTGCCTGAATCTCGAGCGGCAGATCACCGATCTCATCGAGGAACAGTGTGCCGGCTTCCGCGGCCGTTACTTTGCCCAATGTCTCCGCTATCGCTCCCGTGAATGCTCCTTTAACGTGACCGAATAATTCACTCTGCAACAGTTCGCGCGTAAGACTTGGACAACTGACGGTGACAAATGCTCCACCGGTGCGCGAACTGCGCTGATGGATCGCGCGCGCCAGGACGCTCTTGCCGGTGCCGCTTTCACCCAATAGCAGCACCGTAGCGTCTGTGCCGGCTGCTTTGAATGCGACTTCGAATGCCTTCTCCATCGCCGGTGAACGAGTCGTGAGATCGACCTCGGGCGAGTCCGCATTCAGTCGCGATTCCAATTCCGCAACGCGCCGTTCCAGTTTGCGTGTTTTTTGGATGCGATCAAGGACCTGCCGAATTTGTTCAGGAGTGCATGGTTTTGGAAGATAGTCGAGAGCCCCACAACGCATCGCTTCCACCGCCGTCTCGATCGTGCCAAACGCTGTCATCATCACCACCGCCAGAGCTGGCGCGATTCTCAGTGTTTCTTTGAGAACATCGACCCCGCTCTCCTGCCCCAACCTGAGATCAAGCAGCATCACATCGAAGCGGTGCGCCTTGAGTTCGCCGAGCGCATCCGACCCGGTCGCGGCGTTCGTCACCCCATAGCCCATCGATTCGAGCGCAACACTCAAAGTGCGTCGAATGTTTGGTTCGTCGTCAACTACCAGCGCTCGCATCGTTTTCAGATTACTTGAACCGGTCAAAAATGCGACTCGCCGCTCATGGGTCAATGAGTCGCGCCATAAATTTCCGAGACGGCGCCGCGATCACACCAGACCGGTAATGAAGAGCTTTCTCGGGAGACGCTGCTTGGCCTGGCAATGCACGCCCTAACGCGGCTGTAACTGGTAAATGGCGAGATCAATGCACCGGCCGGGTCTTGCTCGATACCAAATTTGCGACGTCTTTCCCTGATGGAAGTTCGCACTCTGGAGGAGCAGGCGCCGTTCACGACGGCGGATGGCTCGATCATTCGCAGCATCCTCGACCGAGCCAACGCGCCGGTGCAACAGCAGAGCCTGGCCGAGGCCAGCCTGTCGGCCGGCCAGGCGACGCAACGACATCATCACAAACGGACGGAGGAGATCTATTTCATCCTGGAAGGGCGAGCGGAGATGGAGGTCGAGGGCGAGACGCGCGAGGTCGCTCCGGGCGATGCGATCCTCTTGCCGCCGGGCGCATGGCATGTCATTCGGGCGCAGACGCGGTTGCGCTTCCTCTGTGCCTGCGCGCCGCCGTATTCGCACGATGACACCTATTTCGAATAGCCCGAGTCCGGCTCCGTCTCGCTCCTTTCAAAACCATTCGCCAAAATTGTCTGTGGCGTGTTAGCGAGTCGATTAAAGTTCACCTCAAGAAAGTCCTAAACGCCCGACCCAAGTCGCACGGCGCGATTCGCCCCGACTTATGCGGCGCGATCTGCCTAATGAAGGCGCGCTAGCTGCGTATGCGGATTTTCGCCTGTGAAGGTTGTGCCGCCGGTGGGAGGTCGGCGACGGTTCCACAAGTCGACGAGCCGGATCCTCGTGGACGCGGCGTTCGCGCGGCTAACGAGGTAGTCGGGATCGATTGCTAGTTGGCGTGCCAATTCATCCCAGGTCCGAGTCCTTGCTCTCATGGCGATAATGTGGGCGAAGCTTCCCCCGCTCCTGGCGGCGAGGGTATGCGCGATCAAGAGCTCACCGTAGCTCAGGTTCGTTGCGACCTGCTGCTCGACAAGGGTATTAATGGGCGTCTCGGTCAGCCAGGAAACGGCCACAGGCACCAATCCGAAACCTTTCACCGGCAGCATACCCAGCCCATCCAGCGAATCGACGGCTTGGCGAAGCTTCGGATCTTCCTTCCCCATCGTCTTGGCCCGGATATTTGTCAGGTAACTACTGGTGTAGCCGGCACCGAGAAGAGTACCCACCTTCGCCTCAATCCAAATTTCTATATCGTGGTGCCTGGGTGATTGCGGGCTTTGCGTTTGACCAGCCAGGCTTGGGAGCAGCGCGAAAAACCCGAGCATGACAATGAGCTGAATCTTCATCGATTTATGGGCGGCCTCCGGGTGCTCCCTTCTTGTGGGATAAAACTGTTTCATACCTATTAATGCAATGACGGGCCGGTAATTGGCTCATTCTCCGGCGAGATTTCGGCTCGGCTGCAAAGCGAACCTGCACGATTGGCTTTTCTTCGCGACCAAAGGTGGAGTGCGGGAAGGCAAACGACGTGTTACTTTCGGCAGAGGTGCAAGACTCCGGCGAGGTGAATGATCAGTACGCCCTTGGCCGTTTTGTTCGTGCACAGCAAGGCGATTACGAGCGAGCGCTCTCCGAGATCAGGAAGGGCCGGAAACAATCCCATTGGATGTGGTACATCTTTCCGCAGATCGAAGGACTGGGATTCAGCGCGATGTCGCAGCACTACGCGATCAAGAGCTCGGCGGAAGCGATGGCATATCTCAGGCATGCGGTGCTGGGTCCCCGGCTCAGAGCCTGCGTCGAAGAACTGCTCAAGCTCGGGGATCGCTCGGCGAACGAAATCTTCGGGTTCCCGGATGACAAGAAGTTGAGATCGTGCGCCACCTTGTTCGCCTCGGTGTCGCCTCCGGGCTCGGTGTTCCACCGGCTGATCGACAAGTATTTTCAAGGCGAACCCGATCCGGCGACGCTTCGGCGGCTGCCGGCATGACAGGATCCGCAGGACAATCGAAGACTGGAGCGCGGTCGCGATGTCGGTAACGGTGCCTTCGACAGGCAACCAGCTTTACTAGAAATTGTAGCTGAACGTCCCGTAAAAGCCGCGGCGTTGGCCGTATTGCGGCGCACCCACTCCGATGCCACTGCCGTCACGTAGTTCATAAATCCGATCAAACAGGTTTACGACGTCGAAACGCACCCTCATCGAGCGTTTGCTGCCGAGCGAGATGCTTCTCTCCAGACCGAGGTTGCAGGTAGCATAGGAAGGAACCTTCTGCGTGTTGGCAAAGCCTCGACGGAGCCCGCTTCCGTAGAGCGCGTCGGTCGAGAAAGTCCACTCTTTCCAGTTGTAGGCGACGCCGGCCGAGCCAGTCACGCGCTGATCGTGATCAAGAAACACCGCATGGTTCTTAATGTAGTCGAACTCAGCCGGATCGAAGAGAAACTGCGCCGAATCGACGTGCTCACCAGTGGCATGTTCGACGCCAAGGTTCAGGTAACTGTAGAAGCCGCCGTGCTCGTAGCTGGCAGTCAGTTCGCCGCCATAAATTTGTCCAGTGCGGTAGTTGAAGGAAGAGAGAATGAGGGCCTCACCGAACTGGCCTTCATCGAGAATGTTGTGCGCCTGCTTGTAGTAACCATCGAGCCCGAACTGGAAACCATCGCCGATCTTCTGCGAGACGCCGGCGTCGAAGTAATTCGCCCGCTCCGACTTCACCGGCGAGTTGAGGGTGATGGCGGCCTCATTCGTCGTGCCGGCAAATTCCGCGATCGTACTCTGGTTAACATTTTCCAGCGGAGGCGGGGTGAAATAACGCGCGTAACCGGCATGGAAGCTCGTCGACTTCCAAGGATCGTAAACGACGTTAACCCGGGGACTGAACTGGTCCTCTGTCAGCACCGTGTTGGCCAGGTCGAAGCGGCCCCCGAAGTTTAGTGTCAGTTGCTCGAACGGTTTCCACTCATCCTGCAAATAGGAGCCAAAGAAATATCCGTTCTCACTCGAATTATCGACGATCCGAAACGGGACATCGCTGGTTTGATTGCCTGCCGCATCAACCGGGAATACCAGGGTAGAAGTGCCAACCGGCGCGTAGGATCCGGTAAAGAACAATCCGCCGCGCAGGGTATTTTGATCATTGAGATCATAACTCATGTCGAGTTCCGCGCCGTTGGTGATGATCTGTCGATTGACCCGCGAAGCAACTCCGTTGAAGAAGAGATCCCCGGTGTTATCGGGCCGGAAGAGGACGCCGCTGTAGCTTGTGAAAATCGAGGCCTGCAGGTTGAAAACATCCGATTTCTTTTGGTAGGTCAGGATGCCGTAGGATGAATTTTCCGCCTGGTTCTCATTGAGCTTCGCGGAATTAAACTCCGTGCTTCCATTGACGACGAATTCCGTCGGCAGCCCCGGGGTGTTGGGAATCTGGAAATTGGCCTCGGCCCCGCCCAGTATGAGCCCGAGCCGGCTCGAGTCATCGATGATGTAGGAGAGGTAGGCAAACTCCTTGTATTGATCGGTGTTATCGTGGATCGGCGTATAGCTTGAGGTTGGATTTTCTATTCCAATCCCGTTATGAAGATAACTTCCCGTCACGTAGTAAGTGAGTTGTCCCGCGAGGCCTCCGTATTCGAAGCTCGGCATGATGGTATCGAAGCTGCCGACTTCGAGCGAGGCTTCGCCCCCGGTAAAGGCAGCCCCGTTTTTGGTATGGATGTCGATCACGCCGGTGGTGCGGAAACCGAACTGTGCGGGGAGTGCACCCGTGATGAGAGAGATGCTGTCTATTATTCGCGTTGGGAGTTCCTGGCCGAACCCGGTGATGCCTTCCGGCAACAGGACGTCATCGATGCGGTACTGCAGATTGGCGTGCTCCCCGCGCAAGTGAAGCTGGCCGAAGGAATCCTGCGCGACACCCGGAAAACGCAGAATGGTTTGGTTAAGTGGAGCGTCTTCGCCTTGCGCCTGCTCGCCCAGGCGATCGGGCCCGACGGTATAGCGAGTGGCTCCGAGGCTGGGCACGATTTGCTCGCGCGAAATGTCGAGTGCCTGACTGGTCACGACGATGCTGTTCGTTGTCGCCGTTCCCGGCGTAGCACTCGGACTGGGGGAAGGACTCGGCGACGCAGCGCTCGAAGTCGGCGAAGGGATCGCGTCCTGCGCGATCACGAGAGTAGCGCTGCTGAGGAGCGCGAAAGTAAAAGCAGTAAATTTTTTCAAAATATTTTTCTCCTGGTGGCAATTGACCTAACGAATGGAAGAGGCGCACCACGAGAAGTGGTGGCCTAACGAACCAAGGCGTGCGCGATTCGCGCCGCTTGCTCAGCCGGGACGGGATTACGACCGCTTCGTGCGAAACAGGCGGCGGGATGAAGCGTTAGGAGAGCGCAGGCGGCGCGTGCTCGAAGATGCGAGCGCCGAGGAACGGCACCGCCACCCAGACGGGAGCGAACGCCGGAATTTTCTCAAAAACAATTGCCGGTTCCGGCGCGACCAGGACGGGCGGTGCGTCCGCCTGCTCGTATTTGCCGGTCGCGATGAGCGTGACTACGCACTCATGATCCGGCGCCCCGGCATCGGCATGAAACCGCGCGTGCAGTTGCGGCGAAGCGGCGAGCGCGAGAGCGAAGAGAAAAGCCGAGAGCAAGCTGCTCGCGATGCCAGCGCGGAGTTTTTCGCGGAAGCTCATGCCAAGCCGGATGTTGTGGTCGAATCGAACAGCGCGCAAGACTTTTCTCCGTGGGAGTGACGCGGATCATGGAGCCACTTTCGGAGAAACCACTTGCCCCTGGCAACGATGCGTCGCTTACTCCCACGCGCACAATTCATGGCTGAATCTCTTATCGAAGCGCCGGGTGGGCATCGGCCTCGCAACGTCGACTGGAAGCGCGCCGCCGCCCTCCTCTACGGCGACTGGGGCACAAGCAAGGCCTACGTCATTGGTCTGGCGTTCCTCGCCGCGGGCTTTTCCTCGCTTCCGATCATCCTCGCGGTCTGCGCCGTGACCGGGTTGGTCGGGATTAACTACATCGTCATTTGCCGCCATTTTCCAGACGGCGGCGGCGTTTATTCCGCCGCCCGTTCCCAGGGCCGTCTTCTCGCCGTCGTGGGCGCGCTTCTCCTTCTGGCGGATCTGACGGTGACAGCCGCGCTCAGCGGGTGGTCGGGATTGAGTTACATCACCTCAGGCGCGGAGCAGGTCGTCTGGATCAAGGTGCTGCGCGATCACATCGGCCTGACCACGGTTGCGATGCTGCTCTTTATCGGGTGGCTGAATTATTTTGGACCGAAACACAGTGGGAGCCTCGCGGTGTTGCTGGCCGTGCCGACGGCGCTCGTGGTCGTGGTGCTGATCGGGATCAGTGTGCCGCATCTGACGACCGCGTTTCTCCAGCCGCCGCACCAGCATTTTGGGACGCTTTGGGTCCAGTTTGTAGGGGTCATCCTCGCGCTCTCGGGCGCGGAATCGATCGCGAACCTGACGGGAGTGATGAAACTGGACCCCGGGTCGACAATGGACCATCCAAAGGTGTCGCGCACGTCGCTGAAAGCGATTTTGCCGGTGGCGATCGAGGTGGTAGGCGGCACCGCGCTCCTCGGCTGGGCGATGCTTTCGTTGCCCAGCATTCTTCCGCAAACGCTTCACCTCACGACCGGAGCCCAGATGGGAGACGCAATGGGGGCGCGGAACGAGGACATGCTGCGCTTCATGGCCGAGCAATTCGGCGCTGCGACCGTCTCGCCGTGGTTCGGGGTGCTCTTCGGCTGGATCGTCGGCATCGTCTTTTTCTTCCTCCTGGCGAGCGCGGCGAATACCGCAATCGTCGCCATGATCGGCCTTCTTTTCATGATGGCGCGAGACGGCGAAATGCCGCGGCAATTCACGAGGCTGAACAAGCACGGGGTGCCGATCTACCCGCTTCTCATCGCGGTTGGCATTCCCTCACTGGTCCTGCTCACGGCGACCGGCTTCACTGCACTGGCCGGGCTCTACGCGATCGGGGTGGTCGGCGCAATCGCGGTGAATGTCGGCTCCTGCAGTTACAACAAGCACGCGGGCTTTACCTGGTACGACCGGGTGCTCTTCGGCGTCACCTTTCTGATTCTCTTCCTCGTCGAGCTGACTTTGGCGCACAGCAAGCCGGACGCGCTTTTCTTCGTCACCTGCGTCCTGCTCGGCGGTCTGGCATTACGCGCCTACACTCTCAAGCGGCAGGGGCTCACCACGCTAACAGTCACGAGGGAGGTCGCCGATATCGTCTCGCCGGAGACAATCGCGGCGCTTCAACCGCGGCTCGAAGAAGGAGCCAAAATTCTGGTCGCAGCGCGCGGGATGACACCGGTTTTGAACTTTGCGCTGGAAGAAGCGGAACTGCGTGAGGCGATGCTATGCGTTTTGTATGTGAGAGAGATTGCCGTCTATTTCGCCGGCGGACCTTCGACCGTCGGGAGCGCCAAGTGGCAGGACGACCCGACCGCCCGGGCGATCATGTCATCCATGATGAAGCAGGGCAAGGAACGCGACATCTGTGTGCTTCCGGTTTACGCCGTGAGTGAGGACCCCGCGAGCACCATCCTTGATCTCGCGGCTACCATGGGAGTCGATTATCTGATCATCGGCACGTCGCATCGCAGCACGCTCGCGCATTTGTTAGGCGGAAGCGTCGTGACGAAAGTCGCCGCGCAACTGCCCGAGACGATTCGGTTGGTGATTTTTGGCTGATCGGTCTTGAAGGATCTGTTCGATCGATGGAAGCACCCAAAGTCTTAGTTGCAGATTCGATCTCACAGCGCGGGATCGACGAGCTGGCCGCCGATGCGGCCCTCGAGGTCGTGGTGCGCACCGGCCAAAGCGAAGCCCAACTCGTGCAACTCGTTCCCGAGTTCAGCGCCATCGTGGTGCGCAGCCAGACGAAGGTGACGGCGCCGATCTTACTGGCCGGTTCGCGGTTGCGCGTGGTTGGTCGCGCCGGGGTCGGAGTGGACAATGTGGATCTCGAAGCCGCGACCCGACGCGGCGTGATCGTAATGAACACGCCCGGCGGCAACACCATCTCGACCGCGGAGCACGCCTTTTCCCTGCTCCTTTCGGTGGCGCGCAAGATTCCGCAGGCGCACGCTAATCTGCAATCCGGCAAGTGGGACCGGAAACAATTTGAGGGCACGGAGCTTTACAACAAAACGTTAGGCATCATCGGCATGGGAAGGATCGGCTCGGAGCTTAGTCGCCGCGCGATCGCTTTCGGCATGCGGGTCCTGGCCTACGATCCGTATCTTTCCTCGAGCCGGGCGCGCTCGCTTCAGGTCGAGCTGATCGAGGAACTCGATGAGCTCTTGCCGCTGGCGGATTTCCTCACCCTGCACACTCCGCTTACGCCTGAGACTCGTCATCTGCTCAACGCCGCGCGCCTGGCAAAAACCAAACGCGGGGTCCGGCTGATCAATTGCGCACGCGGCGGTCTGATCGATGAGACCGCGCTTCTCGAGTCGTTAGGCAATGGCCAGGTAGCGGGCGCGGCCCTCGATGTTTTCGAAACGGAACCGCTCCCGGCCGATTCGCCATTGCGCGGAATTCCGAACCTGACTCTCACTCCACATCTCGGCGCCTCGACGGTCGAGGCTCAGGAAAGCGTCGGAATCGAAATCGCGCAGGCGATTCGCGCTGCGCTCCTCGAGGGAACGATTCGCAATGCGATCAACATGCCGAATCTCGATGCGAAAACGCTCGCCATCGTCGGGCCGCATCTGCGTTTCGGCGAAAAGCTCGGGCATTTCCTCTCGCAGGTTTCGCTCCGGCGGGTCGAAAATCTCCACATCAACTACAGCGGCAAGGTCAATGAAGTCGACACCACCGCGATCACACGCTCAATCCTGAAAGGCTTTCTCCGGCTCGCCGGTGGCGACGACGTCAACGAGGTCAACGCGCCGGCCTTTGCCGAAACGCTAGGCATGAAGGTCACGGAATCGCGGCTCAGCGCGCCGGGCGATTACACCGATTTGCTCGAACTTTCCGCAGTCGCGGAAGGGAAAACAGTTTCCGTCGCCGGGGCGTTTTTCGGCGCCACGCCGCGCATCGTCAGCATTAACAACCGGCCGGTCGAAGCGCGCCCGCATGGCGTCGTCCTCGTCCTCGAAAATACCGATCGCCCGGGCATGGTCGGACGCATCGGGACGCTTCTCGGCGCCCACGGAGTCAACATTGCGACGATGTCGCTAAGCCGAAACCAGGCGGGCGGCCGGGCCCTGACCGTGCTCAATCTCGACACCGCGCCGCCGCCCGAATTGCTCGCCAAGATCGCGGCCAGCGATGACATTCACAGTGCGCAGGTGGTACAGCTTTGACGTTCGTTAGGCCGCCGCCGGCGAGGCGAAACGGCCGGAACAAAAGGATTGCCGATCCCGGGCCCGATTCCTAGCATAACGAGATATGAGCGCAATTATTTGGACACTGATCATTGGGCTGATTGTCGGCGGCATCGCCAAGCTCCTCATGCCGGGGCGAGATCCCGGCGGTTGCATTATTACCATCCTGCTCGGTATCGCCGGCGCCTTCATCGCCGGCTATCTCGGCCGCCTTGTCGGCTGGTATCAACCGGGACAGACAACGGGCTTCATCGCCTCGGTCATCGGCGCCATGATCCTCCTGCTGATCTACCGGATGATCTCGGGCAAGCGGGGTTGATGCCTAACGAACGGCTTGATTACCCATCGACTCGTTCCGCTTGGACTGGGGTCGACCATCGGTTAGGGTGACGGGCGCGGAAGAATCATCCCCGCTAATCTCGCAACCTTAACTGGAGGATATTTCCATGCTCACGAGCAAAAAAGTGGTCAACGCGATCAACAAACAGATCGGCAACGAATTTGGTGCTTCCCTGCAATATGTCGCGATTGCGGCCTATTTTTCGGGCGAAGCTTTGCCGCAACTGGCCGAACATTTCTTCCAGCAGGCGGCCGAGGAAAACGATCACGCGATGCGTTTTATCAAATACGTGACGGACGCCGGAGGTCACGTCGTGATTCCCGCGATCGCGGCACCGCAGCCGACTTTTCGGAACGCGGAGGAGGCCGTCCAACTCTCGCTCGACCAGGAAGTAGAGGTGACCAAACAGATCAACGCGCTGGTGGAATTGGCCCGCTCCGAGAACGACTACATCACAAACAACTTCCTCCAGTGGTTCCTGACCGAGCAGCTCGAGGAAGTTTCCTCGATGGACACGCTGCTCAAGATCGTGCAGCGCGGCGCGGCCAATCTTCTGAGCGTGGAAGAACACCTGGCGCGCGTCGGCGTGAAGAGAGCAGGCACGGGCCAGCACTGACCTGCGGCGACGCCGAAGCGCCTATTCCACCGTCACGCTCTTCGCCAGATTGCGCGGTTTGTCCACGTCGCGGCCGAGAGCGACGGCGAGATGGTAGGCGAAAAGTTGCAGCGGGATCACAGTCAGAACCGGCATCACAATTTCGTCTCCATCGGGCACGATGATCGTGTCGTCTACGATCCCCTTCAGCCTCTCGGCGCCGCTCTCCGTCGTGACGGCGATGATCGGACCTTTGCGCGCCCGCACCTGCTCGATGTTATTCAGGTTCTTGGAAAAGACGGCATCGTCGGGCGTGATGAAGACGGAAGGAAGCTCCGGTTTGACGAGCGCGATAACGCCGTGCTTCAACTCCGCGCTCGGATGACCCTCGGCATAAAGATAGGTGATTTCCTTCACCTTGAGCGCCGCCTCGAGCGCGATCGGAAAATTAAGTTGCCGACCGAAGAAGAGCATGCCGCTGGAGGCCATGTACTTCCTGGCCACATCGTTGATCTGGTCGCTCGTTTTCAGGAGTTGCTCGATCTTTTCCGGCAAGCCTTCGAGCGCTTCGATGATGCGCGTGCCTTCCGCAGTCGAGAGCTGACGCATCCGGCCTAACAATAAGCCAATGAGATTCAGAATCACGACCTGCGAGGTAAAGGACTTGGTCGCGGCCACGCCGATCTCGGGCCCGGCGTGCATGTAAACTCCGCCGTCGCTTTCGCGCGCGATCGTGCTCGCGACGTTATTGCAAATGCCGAGGGTGCGAAACCCTTTCCGCTGGCTCTCACGCAGCGCGCCTAGCGTATCGGCGGTTTCGCCACTCTGGCTGATGGCGAAGACGAGCGTGTCGCTCGTCATGGGCGTGTTGCGATGACGAAATTCGCTCGCGTATTCCACCTCGGTCGGAATGTGGGCGAGCTGTTCGATCAAATATTCGCCGGTCATCGCGGCGTGCAGTGCCGTGCCGCAGCCGGTCAGGACCACACGGCCAACATCGCGCAGTTGCGCCGGAGTCATGTTCAGGCCGCCGAGCTTGGCGGTACATTCCTCGAGGCTGAGCCGGCCACGCATCGCGTCGCGCACCGAACCGGGCTGCTCGAAGATTTCCTTGAGCATGTAGTGCGGGTAATCCCCTTTTTTGATGTCTTCGGCGGTAAACTCAACCTTGCTGATGGCGTGGTTGCCCCGCTCGCCAGCCAGTGAACTGATCTCGAATTTGTCGCGCTCGACCGCGACCAGGTCGAAGTCGTTGAGGTAAACTGCGTCTCGGGTGTAGGCGACAATCGCGCTCACGTCGCTCGCGAGAAAATTTTCATCCTTTCCCACGCCGAGCACGAGCGGACTGCCACGACGCGCGCCGACGATGAAATCGGGAATATCGGCATGCACGATCGCGATGCCATAAGTGCCGATGACCTGTTGTAGGGCCGTCCGGAGCGCCTCGACAAGGAGGGCTTTATGCCGGCGCGGATCGGTCACGCCGACGGCTGAGTCGTCGTAGAGTTTTCCCACCAGATGAGCCAACACTTCGGTGTCGGTTTCGGAGGTGAAATGGTGCTCGCCTTCCCGCAAGAGCGCGTCCTTGATCTGCTGGTAGTTTTCGATCACCCCATTGTGGACGAGGGCGAGCTTGCCACTCTCATCGAAATGCGGATGCGCGTTTTGATCGGTCGGCTTGCCGTGAGTCGCCCAACGCGTGTGACTAATGCCGTAGGTACCGGCGGCGGGGGCCTCGGCAATCAATTTCGACAAGCCAGCGATGCGGCCGGCACATTTGCGCGTTTCAATGTGATCGCCATCGACAATCGCGATTCCGGCGGAATCGTATCCGCGGTACTCGAGCCGGCGCAGACCATCCAGCAAAATGGGCGCGGCCTCCGCTTTTCCGACGTATCCGACAATGCCACACATGGTTTGTTAAATCGTTAAGAGCCTAAGACGTTGAAGCGTTAAGGGGTCGAGTCTGGAGGGAAGGGTGACACCGACACCCGCGGGGTGCAAGGAAAGCGCCGCTCGACCGAATTCCTATTCCTGCTCCTGTTCTTGCTCCATGTTTTGGACTCCGGCCAAAAGAAGACGAGAGCAGGATCAAGAATTGGAGGGAGAAAGCGAATAGATCGGCTTGCCTTTTGCGGGTCGAATCGGTGTAAGTTAGCCGCTCACATGCCTCAATCTCCTGCTCTTCCACCTGGCACCACGCAACGCACGCTCTCCATCATCATGGGCGGCGGCGCCGGCACGCGTTTGTTTCCCCTAACGAAGGATCGCTCAAAGCCGGCGGTTCCGTTAGGCGGAAAATATCGCCTGGTCGATATCCCGATCAGCAACTGCCTCAACTCTGGGTTGCGCTCGATCTACGTGTTGACCCAGTTCAACAGCATGTCGCTCCATCGCCACATCCAGGCGAGCTACAAGTTCGATAATTTTTCGCGCAGCTTCGTCGACATCCTTGCGGCGCAGCAAACTCCGGAAGGTGGGCAGTGGTATCAAGGCACGTCCGATGCCGTCCGCCAAAACCTGCGCTACTTTCTCGAGCAGCCGTATGATTATTACCTCATCCTGAGCGGTGACCAGCTCTACCGGATGGATTTCCGCACTCTCCTCCACGAACACATCCGCTCGGGGGCCGAGATCACCCTTGCCACCACTCCGGTGCAGCGCGCGGCGGCTGGCGATTTTGGAATCATGTTGAGCGGACCCGATCGGCGGATCACACGTTTCGAGGAGAAACCGAAAGACCCGAAGGTGCTCGATGAACTCAAGTTGGGGCGTGAATTACTGGAATCGATTGAAAGCGATCCCTCGGAAGAGCTTTTTCAGGCCTCGATGGGGATCTACGTTTTCAATCGGCAGGTTCTGGTCGATTGCCTCAACAGCAACCTGGATGATTTCGGAAAACATGTCATCCCGAAGGCGATCGGTGAACGGCATGTTCACGCCTACATTTTCAAGGGTTACTGGGAAGACATCGGGACCATTCGCGCCTTTTACGAGGCGAATCTCGACCTGACCAATCTGGTACCGAAATACAGTTTCTTCGAGGCGACAGCGCCGATCTATACCCACCCGCGTTTCCTGCCCGGGAGCAAGATCAATGGCGCGACCCTGCGCCAGGCGATCATCTCCGACGGCTGTATCATCTCCGACGCCCACATCGAGCGCAGCGTAATCGGCGTCCGGAGCATCATCCGGAGTGGCGCGACGATTCGCAATAGCGTCATCATGGGCGGCGACCATTTCGAAGGGGCGGCGCCACCCAGCGCACCCGACGTGCCGCCGATCGGAATCGGGCGCAATTGCGTGATCGACCGCGCCATCATCGATAAAAACGCGCGCATCGGCGACGGCGTCGTGATCACTCCGGAGGGCAAGGAAACGCACCTCGACGCGGCGAATTATTTTATCCGCGACGGGATCGTGGTGGTGCCGAAAGACGCGGTCATTCCCGCGGGCTTTTGGATTTAGACAAGGCTCCGGGCACCTCCGCGTTCTGCCCTAACGAGCAAGGGCCGGCGCGATCCCCTCAGGCAAACGAGCGGTAATGTCCAAGCAACAATATGTCAGGTGAGGACGGGGACCAATTATGGGTTCGAACGTGGCCCGGACATCAGGACGTGCTTTAAGTATCACGCCCAAGACCCACGAAGTATCTCCCAGATTGATGTCGATTTTGTCGATTGGCGTGTCTTCGCGGAATACCCAACCAACCAGCCGAGCATGGCGATCCGCAACCGCGTGAAAGTGATCGATATTTCTTCGAATCAGACAAATGAGGCGAATTCCTGGGTTTGACATGTCAGTTGAAATCTCGACACCTCTCTAGAGCCTGCCGCGATTCTTTGCACTATTTGCGATCTCATCCTCGCAAATGTGCAACGCCGGCCGGAAGGGCGAATAGGCCAGAGCAGCGGAGAGTTCACTTTTCCACCGGCCGCAGCTGGACGCAATCGATTAGCGCCTCGCCCGCGCGCAGATCGCTCAGGACGATCAGGTTGTCGTTAGGCGCGATCAGTTTCTGCGCACGCAGATGTTTCTCGGCCGCTTGGATGGTCGCGTTTGGATCGTCGGTAAAATCGAGCTGCACCGGGAAGACGCCCCAGCAGACGGCGAGCTGGTTGCAGACCTGTTCGCCTGGTGTGAAAGCGAAGATCGGTGCGCGCGCGGGGCGCAGGTTCGAAACATAGCGCGCCATCGTGCCGTGGCGCGTGAAGACGACGATTTTGGCGCGGGGAAGCGAGTTGGCGAGGGACACGGCGGCTGCGACTGTTTTCTGGCGTGAGTCTTCGAGAAGCGCGTCCTTGCCGTAACCGGCGCCGCCGCTGCGCTCGATCCGCAGCGCGACCCGGTCGAGTACCTTCACGCATTCGACCGGGTAACGGCCGCTGGTGGTTTCTCCGGTGAGCATGATGGCATCGGCCTGCTCAAAGACTGCGTTCGCAACGTCGGTCACTTCCGCGCGCGTGGGCACGGGATTGTGAATCATCGATTCCAGCATCTGGGTCGCGACGATCACCGGTTTGCCGATTCGCAAGCAGCGTTTCACGATCCGGCGCTGAATGATCGGCAGCTCTTCCATCGGGCACTCGATCCCGAGATCGCCGCGGGCGATCATGAGGACGTCGGTCGCCCAAATCATGTCATCGATCGAGTCGACTGCGCTCTGACTTTCGATCTTGGCCACCACCGCCGCCATGCTCCCGCCTTTTTGCAAGACCTTGCGCAACTGGTCGAGGTCCTCCTTTTTGCGGGCAAAACTGAGCGCGACAAAATCAACTCGCAGCTCGATCCCAAGCGCCACGTCGGCCAGGTCCTTCTCGGTCAACGCCGGCAGATTTACATCGACCCCCGGCAAGTTGATGTGCCGCCGCGAACCGAGCGTGCCGGCGGTGAGCACGACGGTGCGAATGCGGTTGTCCTCCTTCGCCAGGACACGCACGTGCATGAGGCCGTTGTCGAGCAGGACCACATTGCCGACCGAGACGTCGTCGATCAGGTCGTCGTAATTCACGCTGATAGATTTCGGCTCGGTGCTCTGCGCGCCGCGGACGGTGATTTCCAAAATCTCGCCGATCGCCAGGTCGAGATCGTGCTCGAGCGGACCCGTGCGGATGGCCGGTCCTTGCGTGTCGAGCAAAAGGCCGACCTTGCGATCGAGTTCTCGCGCGATGGCGCGCACCCGCGGCACGATATCGCGCACCCAGTCGTGCTTCGCGTGGCTCATGTTGAGCCGGAAGGCGTCCGTGCCAGCCAGGATCATTTTTTCAATGATCTCGGAGGTCTCCGAGGCCGGCCCGAGCGTGCAGATGATCTTGGTCCTGCGCATTTTTGGATCGCTCGGCGGCCGGCTATTGGGCTGACGGCACCGGTTTCCTTCCCCAGACGGAAATGAGTTCAATCCCGGGGCGGCTCTCGATCGCTTCGAACCCGGCTCGCTTCAGATACTCCTGCAGCTCCTGCGGTGTCGAGCAGACCGTGATGTGGTCGGGCCGCTGCGCGATGGGGAACCGGCGGTGCGTCTCGAAAATCGCCCAGCCGCCTTCGCTGCAGAGGTCGACGTTATCGACATAGAGTTTGCCGCCGGGACGCACGACCCGAAACGCTTCCTCGACATAGGCATAGCGATCCCAACTTTCGAGATGCATGAAGACGACTGTGCAATAAACGAAGTCGATCGATGAGTCGGCGAACGGGCTCAGATTGTTGCCCGGCAGTTCGACGAATTCGACGTTCGGAAAGTCACGCAGCCGCTCGGCCGCGTGCCGAAGCATGTGGGGAGAAACGTCGGCACCGATCCAGCGCTGGCAACGCCCGGCGAGGCATTGCCCGACCCGGCCGATACCGCAGCCAATTTCCAGGACCACATCAGTCGGATTGATCCCGACATTCTTGAGCAGAAACTCGCTCGTGCCGACGCCGCTCGTCTGGATGGTGGTTTCGTCCTCCGTCCCGCTGACGTGCATCTTCGCACTCGAAAGTGTTTCCGAGAGCGCCGTCCATGTCCCCTTGTAATCTGAACGCATCGTTAGGCTGCAAGATCATCCCTCCCAATGTGGAAGGTAACTGCGCGTGATAGTATGATCTCCCGCGCACGGTCGCAATCACAGGCGATAACTTCTGAACCGCGAAGCACAACAACGAAATGACTGATCTCACCGAAACCGATCTGACGGCTGAATTCGCCAAACTCGCGCCGTGGATTTTCCAGTTTCGCATTGGCGAGGCCGATTACGGCGGCACGATCGGGGCCGGGAGCGATGCGCGGGTCGATCAGTTTTTTCGCTTTGCGCCTAACGTCGCGACGGTTCTTGAAACCGGCTCGCTCGAAGGCGCGCAGACTTTTCTGCTCGCGCGCGACCCGGGAGTGCGCCGGGTGCTCGCGATCGAAGGGCGCGAAGCAAACTTGCGCAAGGCGCGTTTCGTGCAGGAACTTCTCGGGGTGCAGAACGCGGAATTCGTGCAGGGAAATCTGGAGGAAATGGACCTGGCGCGCTTCGGAAAGTTCGACGCGGTTTTTTGTTGCGGTCTCCTTTATCACCTCCCGCAGCCGTGGGAATTTCTCAACCGCCTGCCGGCGGTCGCGCCGATTCTCTATCTCTGGACGGCCTATGCGAGCGACCGGGAAGCGGTTGGCTTGCCTAACGGAATGCGCGGCAAGATTCAGAGCGAGGGAGGTCCCGATGAACCGCTCAGCGGCTTTTCGCCCACCGCCACCTGGCTGACTTTGGATTCCTTGCACGCGTGTCTCGCAGCCGCGGGCTATCAACACGTCGAGGTCATCCACGACGACCCGAACCACGTGAACGGCTGCATGGTGACGATCGGAGCCCGACTGGGAGGGGCGACTTCAAAGTCGCCGTCGAAAGATTGAGCACGCCGGCGACTTTGAAGTCGCCTCTCCCAGTCAGGCAGTATTAAAATTTCTCATGATGATGAAGTGGTTCTTCGCTCTTACGGAAGATTCAACCGCCTTTCGCGAATACGCCGAGATGCTGAAAGTCGCGGTCCACACCGCGCGAAAACACACCTCGCTCCTTCCACACCTGATTTACGACGGTCGCGAGAACGATTTCACTTCCTGGCTACGAAGGCACGAGGTGCAGATCATCCCTCATCGCAGCCGGTTTCGCGACGCCCTCGGCGCGTTGGGCCGGAAAAAAGGAAATCCGCATTTCGAAGCCGCGCTTGCCGGCGCTTTTTCCCGGGTCGAGCTGCCGCAGATCGTGCAGCGTCTCGGTGGCGCGGAAAGTGTCCTCTACACCGATTGCGATGTCATCTTCACCGCCGAGGTCGTCCCCGAAGTGGAGGCAAACCGGTGCGAATATTTCGCGGTCGCGCCCGAAAGCGTGCAGGACGATTACGTCAACATGAACACAGGCGTGATGCTCATGAACGTCCCGCGCCTGCTGGAAGGCCTCCCGGAATTTCTCGAATACATTTCGCAAAACCTGGCGGAGCTGGAAAAGGAATCGTGGGACGAAGCGGCCTATCGCTGGTTCTACCGCGACGCGAATGGTCCGCTCTGGGACAAGCTGCGCCCGGAATTAAACTGGAAGCCCTACTGGGGCGAAAACCCGGAGGCGAAGATCATCCATCTGCACGGCCCGAAGCCGTATCAGCGCGACCACCTCGAAACGACCTGGCCCGAGCTGAAGCCTTATACGGGTGGCGCTTATCACGCGGTGATGGATCGCTGGTCCGAGCTGCTGGCCGAGTGTCGTTAGGTTAGCCGAGTTACTCATTCGCCATCGCGAACAGGTACAGATTGTAGGGTGGGCGCTTCGCCTGCCCGTTTAGCGGCAAGCGAAGCGCTTGCCCTACAATGTTGCGAGACGGTGCCCGAGAAGAAACTCGGAGCCGCTCACTCTATATCCGCCACCGCAAAGAGGTGGGCATAAAGAGCGATCCCCTCGCGAGTGCGCAGCGGGAGTTCGCCATACGGAGAGACTTCGACGCGACCGAAGAACCCTGCGAGAAGCTGGCGCAGGCTGGCGCGGGTAAAGAAATTCTTGTGGTCGGCTTCGAGCAAATGCCACGGCACCACGCCCCATCCGTGCAGATACGGCAGCACCTCCAGGTTGGGAACGGAAAAGAGCGCGCGGCCCCGGATCACTCGCCGAATTTCCCGCACAAACAATTCCGGCTCCGCAATGTGCTCGAGCACTTCGAGGCAAATCGCGCAACCCCATTCCTGATCGAGACCAGGCAAGCGACGGGATTCGAGATCGACCCGGCGGAAGGGTAGTTGGCGCTGCTCCAGAATCTCGCAACAATCTGGATTGGTTTCGAGGCCGAGCCAGTTGTGTCCGGCGGCGATCAGCCCCGGCCCATAAGCACCCGCGCCGCACCCGACATCGACGACCGAAGCGCCGGCTGGCAGATAAGCCTCGAGCAAGCTGGCCGCCTCCTCCGACGGATTCTCTAGTGGTGGGCCGGAGCCGTAGATATTTCCCCGGTGGAGAAGGATAGCGTTATCCGGATGAACGACATTGCCATGCGCGTGCTCATGCAGGCGCGCCGGAACGACTAGCACGTGTTGCTCGGCGAACGTCTCGTCCGCGGCGCCAGCGCAGGAAACAGCGGCGCGCAAAGTCGCCTCGCGCGCTTCCGTCGCTGTCGTCGAAGTTTTCCCAAGCATGCGGAAACCGGTCGGAACGGAGGCTGCGATACCGAGGTGTGTGCTGACATCGGGTCGGCAGAAAAGGATGCACGTTTCAGCCACGCACGAATCGTCCAGAAACGCTCGAACCTGGCAGGCGGGAGGATCGCAATCCGGCGCGTAAACCCAGCCGGAGAGAAAAATCGCCTGATCGTGAACGCGCCCGCCCGGCGCAGGCGAGTCGAGATGGCCGCGAGACGCAAGAGGATACGAGAGCTCTTCAGGATTTCGATCGGCCATCGACCGACACTCTAGGAGCGCTCTCGAAGCTAATCCAGAAACGTCGCTGCAGCGGTGCCCATGTCGTTTTGCCGGCGGAGAGTTGATTTTCTCGTCGTAGATCGAGGACTGATCTGGTAGCTGTCTCGGATGCGCGAAAGAATCGCTTCGCTTTTCGCGCGCCACGGTTTGGAGGCGGCTGTTCTCGTCTTTGGTTTTTCCTACGCCGTGATAACCACGCCTTTTGGCGTGTCGGATGAGTTTGCTCATTTTTGGCGCGCCTGCGGTGTCAGCGAAGGCAATCTCCTGGCGCACACGCCGCCCGGTGGAGGCTACCGCGGAGACTCGCTCCCCCGGAGCGAAGAGCAAATTGGCGACATGCTGATGCTTTACCGATCGGTGAGAATCCCTTCTACCCATATTGATTGGCAGGGGTGGCACCGGGCTTGGCGAATAGGCTTTGCTCCGCAGGATCGAGTATTCCTTAGCTTTCCCGCCACGGCCGCCTATTCTCCGGTCGCTTATCTGCCGGCCGCGCTGGCCATCGCGCTGAGCCGGGAGTGCCACCTTTCCGTATTGGCCGCATTTTATCTGGCGCGTTTGTCAAATGTCATCGTGGTGGCGGCTCTCGTCGGCTACGCGTGGCGTCGCCTTCCTTACGCCAGGGAGTCCTGCGCCCTCACGATGATGCTGCCCATGACGCTCTCTCAGATCGGATCGCTCTCGATCGACTCCATTTCGTTCGGAGTCGCATTTTTGTGGATTGCGTTAGTGCTCGGTCTGGCCCCAGAGGAAAAATCGCTCGACCCGAGGGTGGCGGCGAGAGCATCTGGAGCTTTTTGCCGTCGCGATTGTACTCGGCCAGACGAAATTTTTCTTCCCGCTAGCATTACTCGCTTTCCTGCCGTTCATCGACCGGGAAAATCAGCAACGCGCGACATTGGTAGCTGCCGTCCAGGCGCTCGGCCTCGCTCTGGTGTCCGGTGCCCTCTGGGCGATCGCGAGCAGTTCGCTGAGCGCTCCGACGAGGTTGGATATCGTCGCCAGCCCGGCTTTGCAGACAGCGTTCCTGCGCGAGCATCCCGTGCAATTTTTGGAAATCTGCCTGCGCACATTGCAGGGGTCCCTGGGCACATACGGCCGCCAAATCGTCGGGGTCTTGGTTGGTTGCAAATTCAACTCCCGTCCTGGCTCTACCTCGGCATGTGGATTGCGCTGATTGCCTCGACTGGATTTCAGAGCCGCGGAAAAGTGTCAGCGAGGATGCGCCTCTTCTTTCTTGGGTTGGCGCTCATATTTCTTCTCAGCATCTATTTGGCGGTTTATGAGAAATGGAATGCGGTCGGCGCCCCGTTCATCGAAGGTGTGCAAGGGCGATACCTCATCCTGATGCTTCCTCTCTTGGCGATGGCAGGAATGTCGCGCCTCTGCTCCTACTGGCGCGCGGAGCGGCCCGTCCGCATCGGCCTTTACACCCCTTGCGTTCGCGGCCAATATCTGCGCGCTCACGATCCAGTTTCGCGAGGCATTTGGATAAGGAATGGCTCAGCCTTTGCAGAAGGAACGGACGAGGTCAGACGCGGCTGACTCTTTGCGGAAGCGCCGGGCGAGTTTCGCTTTTTCCGCTGTCGTCATTCTTCTGGCGCTGGGTTACACGCTCGCGACTGGTCCATTTCGCGCGCCGGACGAACCCAATCATTTCTTTCGGGCCTACGAAATCGCGGAGGGACATCTCGTGGCTAAACGGCCCGGCGGCGGATTTCTGGGCGACCGGCTGCCACTGAGTTTGGAAAAAGTTGCCCGCGCCGCGGGTGGCTTTCCACGGGTGCCTAATGTTCAGACGAGTTCAGCAGCTTTCTCCGAGGCGTGGAAGGTCAACCTCAAACCTGACGAGCGCACCTTTCTCCACTTTCCGGGCGCGGCCCTTCATTCCCCGGCGATGTATCTGCCGGCCATCATCGGGATCTCGGTTGGAAAACTGCTGCACGCGCGACCGCTCTTGCTGCTCTACCTGGCGCGTATTTCCAACGCGGTCTTTGCAGGTTGGTTGATCGGCCTGGCTCTCAGCCGTATCTGGCGGCACGCGCCCTATCTCGTCACGATTGCGCTCTTACCGATGTGCCTTTTTCAGGTTGGTAATCTCACTTCGGACGCGCTGACCTTTGGAATCACTTTCTTCTGGCTCTCCGAAGTCCTTCGGGCGCTAATTGAGAGGCCGGCCGTTCCTCCGCGCCTGCGGTGGATTCTGCTCGCTCCTGTCCTCTCTCAGGTGCGCTTCCCTTACCCCTTTCTGGGGCTGCTGGTTTTTGCCATTCCCGCTCCGTCGCTTGGCCCTGACCGGACTGCTCGTCTGCGTTTCTGCGCGGTTTTTTTGGCGGCGTTGCTTTTACCCAGCCTGCTCTGGATTTCGATCGTGCAGGGCCTTCGCGTCCAGTTGAGGCCGGACGTGATCGTCGATCCTGGGCGGCAGATCGAGTTTATCGTTAGTCACCCGCTGCGTTTCCTCCACATCTTCGGGGCGAGCCTGCACGAGTTTGGTTATGAGTTCTGGCGGCAAACGATTGGCGTTTTTGGTTGGCTCAATCTGCCTTTGCCGACCTGGATTCTGGCCGGTGTCACGCTTTGTCTTGGCCTGACGATCTGTAGTGCGGAGACGAAACATTTGTCTCTTACGTTGCCGGTTCGCAGCGCGTTCTTCGCGCTCGCGACCGCTGCTCTTATGCTCACCGCGGCGTTGGTTTATCTGGCTTGGAACAGCGTGGGCGCCCCGAAGATCGAGGGATGGCAGGGGCGCTACGCCATTCCCATTCTGCCGCTGCTCGCCGCCGCTCTGGCTAACGAATGGCTGCGTCCGAAGCGCTGGGTGCGGCAGGGGGCAATCGCTTTTTCGCTGCTCGCGAACATTGTCTCGGTCATCTACCTCGCACGGGCAACCTGGCTTTGATCAGATTCGAGTTGGAAGCGCACGTCGCGCAAGGCGGCTAACCCATCCTCCACGCAAGGGTGTCGCCCTCTTCCGTCTCGGCACAGCCATAGTTGCATTGAGCGAGGAATTGATGCGCGTCGTCGCGCTCTCCCGCCGAAAGATGTTGATGCTCATAAAGAATCAGTTTCGGCGCCAAACTTCTGAGGTTAAATTGACGCAGAATCCGCCAGTCCATGCCCTCGGCGTCGATCACGAGAAGATCGAGGCGAGCGATCGAATGCCGCTCGAGCAAGGTCGCGACCGAGAGGCAGGGAACGGTTTCCTCGACCGTCGCAGTTTGGGTTTTGCCAAATTGCCCGGCGTTTCGTTTTAGCAATCCCGGGTCGAGAGACGGAATCTGTTCGAGCCAGAGAGAATCGGCGGGCCCGGTTTGCAGACGATGAATCACCGTCGTACCATTGCTTTCGCCAATCGCCGCCTGCTCGAGACGGAGCGCCGGATTCGCCCCATAACGTTGCGCCAACTGCGCAAACAAATGCGCGACCGGCTCGACCATGATTCCGCGCCAATGATTGTCGGCGCGTTGCAGGAGCGGATAGAGCGGGTCACCGGTCAATCCATCGTTCGCGCCGATCTGGAGAAAGTGCGCCTCGGGAATGGCCGTCGCGAAATCGGAGAGGAGCGCATCGGTATGCTGGCGCTCGAACACGCCGCCGCGCAAGCGCCGGGCGAGAAGATGACGCCGCAGCACGAAGACAAATCGCTCCGACGGATCGGCCACCATTCGCTCGCGCAGGCGCAGCCAGGCGACTTGGATTACGGCCATGATTCGCTGTCCGCGGGGCGGTTTTGGGAGAGCGGTCGGAACAGGATGCTCCACTTCCATGATTTGCTCGCCGAGTTGGACGGCAATCCGCAATCCCTTCGGGCCAATCGCGCCGGCCAGACATTTGCCGGCAAAACCGAGCGCGATACGATCGGGAAAAACGCGCTGCACATCGGAGCGCTCACAAGTCATTAGGCGGGTTACACCAACCGCTGGCAGCCAAACCGCCGTGATCGGCCGGTCGGCCGTCACCCAGCCAGTGAATACAAAATCCGTTCCCGCGACCCGGTCGCCCTGCGGTTCGAGATGGAGCCGAATGCCCTGAACCTCGATCATCGGTTTTCGTTAGGCCGGGGCGGGACCGCGACCGTGAATCCGGGCGGATCGAGCGACAGATTGGAGTTGTAGCTCGGATCGGCCGCGAGCTGCCGCGCCCAGCGTTGCTGCAAATAGAGAGCTTCGTTCGGCGCCTGCGCTGCCTCCCGCCAACCGGAGCCGGCGAAGATCAGATTGGCGTAGGGCGTCCAGATCACCTGCAAGTCCCGCTCCCGCGCGCGCAGACAAAAATCGATGTCGAAGAAACGCGAGGGCAAATTGGTTTCGTCGAAGCCATCGAGTTGGCGAAAAATTTCCCGCCGCACCGCCAAGCAGGCGCCCGAGATCGCGGAAAAATTTTGCTGGAGCCAGGCACGATTGAAATAGCCCGGATGACCGCGCGGGATGTCGTGAAAAGCCGGCCCCGCGATTTCATTGATACCGAGAATGAGACCGCCATCTTCCAGTTTCCCCTCGGGCGACCAGAGCCGCGCGCCGACCACCCCGACCTCCGGCCTAACGATCTGGCTGATCATCTCCACGAGCCAGCCCGTTTCGCCCGCCAGGATTTCGCCGCTGAGAAAAAGAAGAACATCGCCCTCCGCCTGCGCGGCGGCGGCATTTGCGCCCTCGGCTCCCGGCTTCGCTGGAACGATCTCCGTTTCGAAACCATCGAGATCACGGCCTAACCACTCAGGCTCCCTTCCGCAGATCACGAGCGCGAGGCTCGGACGCGGATTGGGCAGTTCGTAGATGACGCGATGAGATTCCGCATTTTCCGGGCACGCTTCGGCGCGGGCCGCAATCCCGCGGTCGAGCAGATAACTGTTCAGCGCGCGACGAGCGGCGTGCCGCGCATACGGCTTGGCGTCGGGCTCATCGGCCAGGCTCCCCTCGACCATGCGCCAGCGATACAGCAAACGCGGGACGTGCCGGATCTGTTCGGCCCGTAAGCGCGCGACACAACGCAAAGCAAGATCGTAATCCTGCGAACCTTCGAAGCCTTCGCGGAATCCGCCGATCTCGCGCAGCAGCGCCGTGCGATAAACCCCGAGATGGTTTAGATAATTCTGGCCGCGAAAAAGTTCCGGGTTCCAGTCGGGCTTGAAAAACGGGTTGGCACGTTGGCCTAACGAATCCAGAAAATCCTCGTCGGAGTAGATGATGCCCGCGTCGGGCCAGCGATCGATCTCGAAGGCCACTTCCGCGAGCGCGTCTTCGGCCAGAGCATCATCCTGATCGAACAGCGCGCACCAATCGCCGCTCGCCAACGTGAGCGCGGAATTCGAGCAGGCCGAGATGTGGCCGTTGCTCCCCCGGAAGAGCACCTTCATCCGAGTATCGGCCTTGCTATGTCCTTCGAGGAAAGAGCGCACTTGCGAATTGGTCGAGGCGTCGTCGACCAGGCAGATCTCCCAGTTCTGGTAGATCTGTTTTCGCAAGGAAGAGATCGCCTCTTCCAGCAGCTCAAGGTCTGGATTGTGCACCGGCAGGAGAATTGAAATTAGCGGGCAGTGCGTCAGCGTCTCGAGCTGGCGTGTGATCGCGGCGCGCTTCTCCGGCGTGAGGAGATCGAACGCTGTCACCCATTCGAGATAGGTCACGATTGTTTCTCCCGCAGAACGCGCTCGATCAGCTTGCGAAAACGCCGCCCCAGCCGGTCGAGCGAAAATTCCGCGAAAAAGGTGCGGCGCGCCTCCTTGCCTAACGACTCGAGAAGACGCGGCTCTTCTGCGCAGCGTTCGATGGCGCGGGCTAGTGCGGCGCTATCATCCACCGGCACGATCAGGCTATTAAATCCATCGCGCAGCCACTCGCTCGTGCCGCCGACGTTCGTTGTAATAATCGCTTTGCCGAGGCTCATCGCTTCCAGGATCGCGATCGGCATCGTCTCGTCGCGCGACGCGCAAATCAAAACATCCGTCGCGGCAGTTACGGCGAGCGCTTCATCGTGTTCGAGCTCGTCGCCGAGCAGAACATTGGCCGTCGCCGGCTGCCACGCTAGAGTTTCATAAAACGTCGTGTCGAGCTTGCGGCCCATCATTTGAAAACGAGTGCGCGCCCCGAGGGCTGGCGGGAGCTGCCCGATCGCGTCGAGGAGAAGGTCCTGACCCTTTCTGTGCTCGTAGGAACCAAGGAGAAGGAAATGAATCCGATTGCGATCGCGGTTTGCCTTCGACAAAACGGTGACGGGCGGGATTCCATAGGGCACCATTTCAATCGGGCGTTGCGTCAGCGGGACGTAGAGCCGTGCCGTGCGCTCAGTGGGCATGACGAGGAGATTCGGCAAGGCGAGGGTGGGCCGAATGTCGGGGCTGATCTCCATCAGCCACTCGAGGAGCAGGGTCTCATGGATATACCAGATCGCTGGGATGCCTGCCTCATGCGCGGCTCGCACTGCCGCCCACATGACAAGCGTGTTCGCGATCACAAGGTCGAATCGCACGCACAACGCCCGCAACGCCTCCAGGTCGGGCGCGACCGTCCAATCGAGAATGGGAAAAACTTCCAGTCCGAGTCGGCTGAGCTGGGCGCTGATCGCTCCCGACTGCGGGCTGGTCGTCTTCGGCACCACAGCCGCCAACTCCCATCCGTTTCTTTTTAGCCACGTGGCCACGTGCAACAATTGGATCGGCGCGCCGCTCCAGGTCGTCTCGTGAAAAAAGAGCAGGAGACGCGGCGATTTGCGCTTGCGCAAAAACGGGAGGCTCCAACCTGGCGACGGCGGCATCTGGCATTTATCACGCCGCGCTCAAAGCTCAGCAAGGCTGGATGCGCTTACCGTTACGCGGAGCGACTGGTCTTGTTTCCTGGGGCCAGGATGCACTTTGCGAGATGCAGCCGGGCGAGTGGTTCACTGGGAGAGGCACAGCCTAACGGATATGCGCCCGGAGTCCGTTCCATTGCTTCGCTTCGACGCGCGCCATCGTGCACTCGTCCTTGTCCTGGTTGGTCTTTGGGCCGGGTGCGGGCGAGTCCAGATGGCCGTGGAGGCGGGGGGAGCGAGGCGCTGTTTAGGGTTTTGACCGGCCATCACCGACACATTAGGAGCGCTCTGGAGGCTAATCCAGAAACGTCGTGGGACGGATCGCTCTCGCCTGAGCAGCCCGTGCAATTTTTGGAAAATCCGCCTGCGCACCCTGCATGGCTCCCTTGGCAGATACCGTCGCCAGATAGCAGGCGTTCTTTGTTGCCTACCTCCCAGCCTCTTCGTTTTAGCAATGTCGTTAGGTGAAGGAGTTGGACCGGCGCGCCGCTCCACGCGGCCTCATCCGAAAAGAACAAGACGCGAGCCGGTTTGCTTTTGCGCAGAAACGGCGGCTTCCAGTGTCGCCACGGTGGCACCCGCACTTTATGGTCCCATCGCCAGAGCGCGGCAAGATAGAGCGCGGTTGCGCAGGAGTTTCACGTTGCGCAATGGGTGGCAGGCCCAAGATTGACCGATCATGCCGACTCCTGACCAATCCGAGCGCACCCTGCCTTTTGCCTCTTTCTCCGAGCCGCGAGACCTATGGTGGCATCGGCTGCCTCGGAGCAATTATGTGCCACCGGTCTATGCTTCGCTGACTGACGACGAATGGTGCTTGATGCGGGATTGGTTTGAGGCGACCACCCGGGAAAACTTGGTTGGCGAATGCGGTATCCCGCTGATGTCCCTGTTGCACGGTTTGATCATGGGCAGCAGCATTCGGCGAGTCGTTCAGCTGGGGACCGCCGCTGGCTATTCGACTTTGCTGCTCGGTTTCTACTTACGCCAGATGAACGCGAACCGTGGCCTAATCACATTCGAAATTATGGAATCGCTTTGTCAGTTTGCGAATCGCTGGATCGAGCAGGCTGGACTCAGCTCCTTCGTACAGGTGGAACATCGCAGTTCGCTGGATTCATCTTCGCCTGAGATAGCTCGCCTCTATTTGGATGGCGCGCCCGAGCTGGTCTTTCTCGACAGTTCTCACGAATATCAAAACACTCTAATGGAACTCGATCTTTGGTTTCAGGCCTTGGCGCCCGGCGGATTGATCGTGCTGCACGATACGAGCAGGTTTGCTGAGAGCTTTGATGTGACTCAGCATGGAGGGGCGGGTCGGGCCTTTCGTGAGTGGCGCCGCTCCCATCCGGAAGTAGAGAGCTTTTCGCTCAACGACAATGTTCGCGCCATGAAGACGCCGGAAATGATCTACCAGGATTTCTGTGGAGCTGGGCTTATTCAGAAACCGGTCTGAGAGCACTCGATACTCATCGCCTCCCGATGGGACCTAAAGTCTGAGTCTCCGGGAACGGCGAAAGTTCGAAGGGGGTTGGAAGAACCGAGTGACTCAAACCGCGGGTCCCGACAAGTAGAGGCTAGGTTTGGGTTTTCGATTGATCTGTCACGGCTTCGCGCAGCGGTCGGGAAAGATCATCTTTTACCCGGTCGAGAATTCCGTTCACAAAACCCCCGGAATCCGGACCGCCGAATTCCTTTGCCAACTCGATCGCTTCGTTGATCGACACGACCGGCGGGATGTCGTCGCGGTAAAACATCTCGTAGATTCCCAGGCGCAGGACGTTGCGATCGACCGCCGAGATGCGGCGGAATTCGTAGTTTTCGCAGTAGCGCGTAATGCGCTCATCGATCTCCGGCAGGTGGGCCAGCATCCCTTCGATGAGTGGCTGCGCGAATTGCCGCACACTTTCTTTCGCCGGACAAAGCTCCCAAAATTCGTCGATCGTTTCCGGACCTTCCCCGCTGTGGAGATCGCGCCAGAAATGGTATTGAAGCGCAGCCCGGCGCGCTGCTCGACGTTTGCCCATGACTACTTGCGCAGATCCGTGAGGACGTTCGTCATCTCGAACGCCGCGCGTGCTGCCTCCGTGCCGCGGTTGATTTTTTCTTCGAGGCAGCGTTCCCGGGCCTGCTCCTGGTTTTTCAAACTCAAGACTGCATGAATCACCGGGACGCCGTGCTCAAGCGAGATTTGCTGGAGCGCCTGCGTCACCACTTGCCCGAGGTGCTGCGCGTGTGCGGTTTCGCCCTCCAGGATCACACCCAGCGCGATGATCGCGTCGGCGTTCTTCTTCAAGGCCACTTCGCGGACCACGAGCGGGATTTCAAAAGCGCCTGGGACGCGGAGCACGTCGATCTTCGAGGCGGCCGAGAGCGCCCGCAGCTCATCGGTGCAATGCGTGACCAGACCCTGCACGTATTTCGAGTTGAACTGGCTCGCGACGAGCACGAATCCACGGCGCGCGCTGATGAGACGCGGTTTTGGCGGAACGAATCGTGACATGCCTCGTGCCCCGCGATCCCTAAAGCAGGTGCCCCATCTTGATTCGCTTGGTCTCAAGGTAACGGGCGTTGTGCGGGTTGGGTTCACTTCGAATCGGCACCTGTTCGACCATCTGGATGCCATAGCCTTCGAGGCCCACCACCTTCTTGGGATTATTCGTGAGGAAGCGGAACTTTCGCACTCCGAGATCGTGGAGAATCTGCGCGCCAATGCCGTAATCGCGCAGATCGCCGGCGAAGCCCAGCTTTGCATTCGCCTCCACCGTGTCGAGCCCTTCCTCCTGCAGTTTGTAGGCGTGGATCTTGGCCGCCAATCCGATGCCGCGCCCTTCCTGCCGCATGTAAACCAGCACGCCGCCGGCTTCGCTGATCTGTTTGAGGGCGGCGTGCAATTGATTGCCGCAATCGCAGCGGCGCGAACCGAAAACGTCGCCGGTCAGGCACTCGCTGTGGACGCGCACGAGCGTTGGTTTGGTTTTCGAAATCTTCCCTTTTACGAGCGCGAGATGATGGGCGTTATCGACCGTCGATCGGTACATGTGCAGATCGAAATCGCCGTAATCGGTTGGCAATTTCACGACCTGTTCGCGCACAATCAGTTTCTCCTTTAGACGGCGATGCGCGATCAGGCTCTGGATTGTGCAGATCCGCAATTTGTGCTTTTTCTTGAACTCCATCAGCTCCGGCAGTCGCGCCATGGTTCCGTCGTCGTGTAGAATTTCGCAAAGCACACCGGCAGGTTGCAGACCGGCCAGACGCGCCAGATCGACCGCCGCTTCGGTATGACCGGCCCGCCGCAGTACGCCACCTTCCTTGGCCCGCAGGGGAAAGATGTGTCCCGGTTGCACGAGATCGTTAGGCCCGGATTCGGCCCGCGCGATCGTGCGAATGGTTGCAGCCCGATCGTGCGCGCTAATCCCGGTCGTCACTCCCTTGGCGGCATCGACCGAGACGGTGAAGTCGGTCCGGTACATTTCCCGGTTTTGCGCCACCATGCGTTGCAAGCCGAGTTGGTCGGCGCGTTCGCTCGAGACTGGCGCGCAGATCAATCCGCGCCCGTGAATGGTCATGAAATTGATCGCCTGCGGCGTGGCTTTCTCGGCCGCCATGATCAGGTCGCCCTCGTTTTCGCGATCGGCGTCATCGGTCACGACCACCATTTTCCCTGTCGCGATATCGCGCAGCACCTCATCAATTGTGTCGAATTGAAAGACTTCGGACGCTCGTGCGATCACCCCAATACCATTGCCGTCGCACTCGCGCTCGGCAATGAGAATTCATTTTGGGCCCGTGCCCCCGATTGCTTCCGCGCGCCAGAGGTCGCGGTTCGTGATTGCAGTTCATATTCGAACCGTTAAAACGGAAGCGAGATGACGCATCCCGCCTCCGACATTCGCCAGGATAACCATATCGTAGGCTAGATCGATAACGCCTGCTTGTTTCGTTACCATGTTCAACTCCGGCATTCTCGACGTCGCGATCGGCATCGTCTTTATCTATCTCCTGGTGAGTTTGATTGTGACGGCGGTTAACGAGTTGATCGCGGCAATCTTCAAGATGCGCGGACGCGTGCTTTGGCAGGGTCTTTGCACTTTGTTGCCCAGCGGAACAAACAAGGAAAATATGGCCGAAGAAGTTTATCGCCATCCTTTGATCGCAGGACTCTCTCACGACGGGCGTCCTTCCTATATTCCGTCGCACACCTTTGCCCTGGCGCTCCTCGATGTAATCAGCGGAGGGACAGGGCACATTGCAAAGCCCAATCAGTTGCAAGGCAAGATCGACCTCCTGCCGGCCAACCTGCGCAGATCGCTGAATCTGCTGCTTCACGAGTCAAAGGGCGATCTCGAAAAGTTTAGGATGAACATCGAGGCCTGGTTCAACGATTCGATGGATCGGGTGAGCGGCGTTTATAAGCGCAAAGTGCAATACGCCCTTTTCTTTCTCGCCTTCCTGCTCGCGATTTTCCTGAACATCGACACGATCGTGCTGGCGAACCGCCTGTCGCACGATTCGGCCTTGCGCGCCGCACTTGTCGCGAGTGCGACGTCGGCGGCGAATCAACCGGCCCCGCAAGGTGGATCAGGCACAGCGACGACGGCTCCGCAGCAGGAAGCGGCCCTGGCCGCGACGATCCGGGAACTGGATCAGCTGAGTTTGCCGATCGGCTGGCAAGGGCCCGGCGACGATCTAACGCTTCCAGCCTTGTCGGCTGCTGGTCTGTGGGATTGCAGCGAGCGGCATCTTGTCGGATGGGCGCTGACTGCTTTTGCGGCCACCCTCGGGGCGCCGTTCTGGTTCGATCTGCTGAATCGCTTTGTGAACATTCGCAGCGCCGGCAAACCGCCCGGCGATAAACCGGATGGTCTGAAAGGCCTGCCGTCTCAGGCCGGGTCGGCTGGTTCTGATGCAACGGCCCAGTCGTCCAACCCGGCCTAAGGGGCTGCGGAATCGTCGAGCGCCGGTCGATTGCTGTTTGGACGGCCGTTTGTATGATCGCTCATGGCGGAAAAGGAAGCGTCGGTCGAGAAGCGCATCGCTGCGTTGCGCAGCGAGATCGAGGAGCACAACCGCCGCTACTACGAGGAAGCGGCGCCGACGATTTCTGATCGCGAGTATGATCGGCTTTATCGCGAACTACTTGATCTGGAAGAGCGCTATCCCCAGTTTCTCACGCTCGATTCTCCGACGCGCCGGGTAGGCGAAGCACCTCTCAAGGCCTTTTCGCAGATCGTGCATAGCGTGCCCATGCTCAGCCTCGACAACACCTATTCGGAGGAAGAGGTCGGCGCCTTTTATCGGCGGATGGAAAAACTCTTGCCTAACGAAAAGATTCCGGTGGTGGTGGAACCGAAGGTCGATGGCGTGGCGGTTTCGCTCCTCTACGAGGAAGGCCGCCTGCAATACGCCGCGACCCGCGGCGACGGAACAACCGGGGACGATATTACGCAAAACATCCGCACGATTCGTTCCGTGCCGGAACAATTGAAAAACGGCGCTCCCCGGCTTTTTGAGGTGCGCGGCGAAGTCTTCATGACCAAGGATGGCTTTGCCAGGCTGAACGCTGAGCGCAGCGAAGCCGGGTTGCCGGTCTTTGCGAATCCGCGCAACTCCGCGGCCGGCTCTCTGAAACAACTCGATCCGGCGATCACGGCACAGCGTCCGCTGGGCGTTGTCTTTTACGGTACAGGCGCGGTCGAGGGGATCGAGCTGACGCATCATTCGCAGCTCTTTGCCCTCCTGAAAAAGCTTGGACTGCCCTGCAGCGAACGCTGGTGGGCGGCCGAATCGCTTGAGCAAATCCTGCAGGCAATTCGTGAGATCGAAAAGTTGCGGCACGATTTCGTTTACGAGACCGACGGCGCGGTCGTGAAGGTGGATAATTTCGCACAGCGCGAGTCGTTAGGCATGACGGCCAAGTCGCCGCGCTGGGCGATGGCTTTCAAGTACGAAGCGGAGCAGGTCGAGACCAAGCTGCTTGATATCCTGGTGCAGGTCGGCCGCACCGGCGTGCTCACGCCGGTCGCCGCGCTCGAACCGGTATTCGTCAGCGGCAGCACGGTTTCCCGCGCCACCTTGCACAACGAAGATGAGATCAGGCGCAAGGACATCCGGATCGGCGACACGGTGGTGATTGAGAAAGCGGGCGAAGTCATCCCGGCGGTGGTGAGCGTGCGGACCGATCTGCGCGATGGATCGGAGAGAAAATTCCGGATGCCGGCGAAGTGCCCGGTCTGCGGCAGCAAGGTGGTGAAGGACGAAGGGCAGGTCGCGACCCGCTGCGTCAACGCGCAATGCCCGGCCCAACTAAAACGACGGATCGAGCATTTCGCGTCTCGCGGGGCGATGGATATCGAAGGCCTGGGCGAAGCAATGGTCGAGCAGCTTGTTAGTCGCGGCCTCGTTAGTCAGGTGAGCGGCATTTATCGCCTAACGAATGACGATCTGGCCGGCCTTGAGCGGATGGGGGAGAAAAGCGTCGCCAATTTGCTCGGCGCGATCGAACGCAGCAAGCAGCAGCCACTCTGGCGGCTGCTTTTTGGGCTCGGCATTTTACATGTCGGGGTGAGCGCGGCGCGCGCCCTGGCCGATCATTTCCCAAATCTCGATGCCTTGATGGAAGCAACCCCGGAGGAATTGCAGCGCATTCCAGATGTGGGCGAGGTGGTCGGCGCGAGCATCGCCCAGTTTTTCTGCGAGCCGGGCAACCGTGAAATGATTGAGAAGCTGCGGGTGGCCGGATTGCGCCTGACGAGTGAAACAAAGGCGAGGCTAACAGGCGATTCGAAGATCAAGGGTACGACCTGGGTGATCACTGGAACGCTCAGTCGGCCACGCGACGAAATCGCCGAGGAGATCATTCGGCACGGCGGCAAGGTGAGCGGGAGCGTGAGCAAGAAAACCAGCTTTGTCCTCGCAGGCGAGGAAGCGGGTAGCAAGCTGGAGAAGGCGAAAAAGCTGGGGATCAAAATCATCGCCGAGGAAAAGTTCCGCGAACTGCTCGAACGCTAGCCGTTGGCCCGGTATCGGAAAAAAGATTGCCATTGGTTCGGCGACCCCGTAGCAAACGCGGTTCGTGCGCTATCTGAACCTATTCCGCCGGCTCTCCTGCCTCGTCACCCTCCTCATCCCGCTCGTCGCTGACGGGGGCAGTTTTTCCTTGAACGAGCAAAGCGTCAGCGGCCTCGGCACCGCCTACGCCGGTGGCGCGGCGCAGGCCGAGGACGCTTCCACCCTCTTTTTCAATCCCGCGGGAATCGCGCTGCTCGATCAGGGCGAGCTTCAGTTGGCGGCTCACGTCGTGATACCGAGCGCGACGTTTAATAACCAGGGCTCGAAATATGTTCTGCCAGGCACGCCATTCGATCGGTTGCCGCTGAGCGGCGGAAATGGCGGCGACGCCGGTGTCACGCATGTGATCCCGAACTTTTACCTCACGCAGCCGGTTTTTCGAAATACGCGCTCCGGCGATCTCTCGGTCGGTGTTGGCGTGACCGTCCCGTTCGGTCTCGAGACGGACTACGAGCCCGGCTGGGTTGGACGCTACCAGGGGCTGCGCACGAAGCTCATCACCTTCGATATCCAACCTACGATTGCGTATCGATTCCTCGACCGCATCTCGATTGGCGCGGGCCTCGACATCCAGCACGCCTCGGCCCGCTTGTCGCAGGCGATCGACTTCGGCCTCATCTCGCAGCCACTCCTCGGGCAGTTCTATGCCAGTCTGCCCGGTGCCCTCGCGGCGCAAGGTGTGCCACCAGCGTTGATTGGCCCCACCGTTGCCGCCACACGACAAGCCTACGCAAATGCGGGCTTTGTTCCGGGCGGGCTAGACGGAGCCTCGGAAGTGACTGGTGATGACTGGAGCGTCGGCTTCACCATTGGCGCGCTCCTGGAATACTGGAAAGGGAACGACCATTCCTTTTTCCAGAAAGGTCGCTTCGGAGTGAGTTACCGGTCCGCGATGAATCACACGCTGGAAGGGAATGCCCAGTTTAGCGGCGTCCCGATGATCTCGGCGTCGGGCGCGCCAGTGCAGTTTCCGGAGCCAGGCGCGTTGCAGGGCGTATTCTTCGACCAAAATGCGAGCGCTCAGCTTGATCTGCCGGACATCCTTCATCTGAGTATTTATCAACGCTTCGCCCGCCAGTTCGCCGTCATGGGCGACATCACGTGGACGCATTGGAGCAGGCTGCAAAGCGTGCTGATTGTTTTCCAGGACCCCGGCACGCCCACGAGCGTCCTGGAGCTTGATTACAATAACGCGGTCCGCTACTCGGCCGGCCTCGAATGGTATGCCACTCCCAAGCTGACCTTGCGCGCCGGTATTGCGTATGACGAGACGCCAATCAAAGGTCCGGAATTTCGCACCCCGCGCATTCCGGATAACAATCGCTACTTTCTCTCCACCGGCTTGAAGTGGTCGGTCGCGAACTTCATGGATTTCGACATCGGTTACGCCCACCTTTTTGTGAATCAGCCGGACGCCGAATTGCTCGACACCCAAGGGCATTTGTTGCAGGGGAATTACGATGCCTCGGTCAATATCGTGAGCGCCTCGCTCACTTTCCGCTGGGGAGGACCGCGCGAGGTCGCGCCGATCTCGAGCAAGGAAACTTCCGGCTATCGGAAGTAAACGCGCCGCTCAGCAGCTCGACGGCAACGCACGAGAAGGAGGAATTTCGGCGAAGGTTCGCCGCCTAACGACAGACGCGTGTGGTTATGGTGTCTTGCTGGCGGGCGACTCGAGACGCAGTGGAACGGCTGATTTTTTGCTCGGACCCAGTGCCATCGCCTCGGGCTCGGACGAGGCCGCTTCGACGTCAAAGGTCAGTTTCTTGTCTCCGCGCATGACTGTGATCGGCACGGAATCCCCCGCACTGATGAAAAACGACGCGTCGATCACGTCCTCCGGTTGATGCACCGGCACTTTGCCAACTTGCAAAAGGATGTCTCCAGCCTGCAAACCGGATCCGGCGGCCGGCGTGCCCTCATGAATTTGTGTCATTTCCGCGCTCGAACCGGCCACGGTCTTGTCCGCCTCCTGAACGTCGATGCCGACCCAGCCATGGCGCGCGTCGCCGAAGCGGACGTAATCGCTGCGGATTTTTTCCGCAGCATCGATCGGCAGCGCATAGCAGGCGGAGCCGCTGTCCACGCTGCTGACCAGAATGCCAACGACTTCACCCTTGAAATTCAAGAGCGGCGCACCGGCTTCGCCTCGTTGCGTCGGGAGATTGACGCGCAGATGGGTGGTCGAAAAATAGCGGCCGAGATATTTTCGATCGAATCCGGCGATCATTCCGAAGCTCGGCGACTCGGGCAGATCGAGCGGATAACCAATGGCCACCACCGGCGTAGCGAGGCCGAGCTCAGCGGATTTGCCAATCGGCAGGAACGGCGTCGCGGTGTCGATCTTCAAGAGCGCGATCCCGCTCCGCAGGTCGGCCACCAACTGGGTGGCGTGGTATTTCTTGCCGGCGAATTGGACGGTAAAATTGTTCGCTTCGCCGCCGACTGAATAGGAAGTGTAGATGGTTCCGGTGGGATCGACGAAAAAGCCGGTGCCGGAAAGCTCACTATGCTCGTCGACGGCGTGAATTTTTACGACCGCGTTGCCGCAACGCTCGAAGAGGGCTTTGACCTCGCGGCTGATTGCGCCGGCGGTATCCTCCTGCGCCAGCAGCGGAGGAGTGGCCAGACTAACGAGTGCGAATAAAGCAGCGAAACCCGCGACGCGCCCCGGCAACGACAACGAGCGCCGCCGCGCTTCGCTAAAATTTGAAAGACGGCTCATAACTCACGGGCAGCCGATCGAGCACGTAGCGCGGAGGCGTCGTTGCTCGGTGAGTGTAGGCGCGTTCATTCATCTGACGGGAGAGATCGGGCCCCAGACTGCGGGTCGAGATCGGCGCGGCGAGGGTGAAATTATCCGCCACCGGCTGGGCCGACATTTGATCGATCACACTTTGATGCGGAGTGAGCGCACTCGTGTCCACTGTCGCCACCGCGGAGGATTGCGGCGTCTGGTAGACCTTGAGCGAAATTACCGCGGCACAGACCAGGACCGCGGCCACCGCCGCTGGATAAGAGGTGAGCGACGGAATGTTGAGGCGGAAGAGAGAATCGGAAAGCCGCTGCCAGAGAACGCTCCAGACCGGCTGGCGCAAAAGTTCATCGCGCTGGCGGCGATGAAATTCGTGGAGGAAATTTTCGAAGTAACCGGGTGGCGGTTGCTCGTACTTTTTCAAGCGAAGCAATTTGCCGATTTCGTTTTCGTCGAAGTTATCCATGCGTGCTGCGAATGCTAACCAACGGGGTTTTTGCGGAATTCGTCCAGATAATTTTGCAGTTGGCGGTTCGCGTAGAAGAGCCTTGATCGCACGGTTCCCTCTGAAACGCCAAGGATTTTGCTGATTTCCGCGTGTGGCATCCCTTGAATGTGAAACATGGTGACGACTGCCCTGTGTTCATCAGACAACTTCATCATGGCCTCGTTCAATCTTCGCTGGAGTTCGGAGAGGTCCGCTTCCCGCACTGGGCTGCTCGTGGAAGTCGCCTCGATAAATTCCTTGTCGTTCTGAATGCTGGCATCGACGTCGTCAAGGCTGAGATGGTAGCGGCGACCGCGCTTCTTCAGGAAGTTCAGCGTCATATTGACCGCGATAGTGTGAATCCAAGTGTAGAATGATGATTTGCCGCGGAAGCCTTTGATCGCGCGATAGGCCTTGGCGAAGACATCCTGTAGCATGTCGTTCGTGTCCTCGTGATTCGAGGTCATGTTGTAGATCAGGCCGTAGAGGCGGGGCGAATATTTGACGACCAATTCGTCGAAGGCCGCGGCATCGCCCGCCTGAGCGCGCGCGACGAGCGGCTGATCTTCGTCGGTTCGCGGTTGGTCCATTGCCTCCCGGCTACGTTTAGCACGCACGGGAACCCCCGACGATAACAAATCGGTTAGGCGACGAGGAGCGGGTAGAGCGACAGCCGGTGTCATCATCAGCGGCGATCGCGCACGGAAAGAAGCCAGAGCAGGTTGCCGAGGGTCGCGACGAAGGCGGCCACATAGGTCCAGGCCGCGGCGTTCAGGACTTTGTTAACGCCGACCGCTTCCTCGCCCGGCTGAATGATTCCCATCTGCTGGAGAATAATTTTGGCCCGATGCGACGCGTCGAACTCAACCGGCAGCGTGATCAATTGGAAAACGAGAAGCGCGAGGTAGCAGTAAATGCCGAGAGTGATGAGCCCGGTGACGCGGAAAAAGAGTCCGCCCAGGATTGCGAACGGCAGGATGCGCGAAGCGATAGAGGTGAGGGGCACAATTGCCATCCGCGCTTTGAGCGGCGCGTAGGCGCGGGCGTGTTGGATGGCGTGGCCGGTTTCGTGCGCGGCGATTCCGAGGGCCGCAACGGAGGGCGTATTATAGACCTTGCTGGAAAGACAGAGCCGCTTCTGGGTCGGGTCGTAGTGATCGCCGAGGTAGTCGTTAATCTCGACCACATTCACATCCGGGATTTTGGCCGCCTGCAAAATTTCCCGGGCCGCTTCCGCGCCGGTGATATTGGAGGTCGCCCGCACGGCGCCCCATTTTTTGAAGGCGCCGCTCACCCGGAACTGCGCCCATAAACCGATGATGAGCGGGATGCCGATGAGGATGAGGTAATTCGAGGTGAAAAGTCCGCCGTAGGCGTAGGGTGCGTACATGATTAGTCTTCCTTGGTTAGACGCCTGGACGCATCATGCGTTCATTGTTGCCGGTTGTCGGCCCGAGGATCGCGACGACGCGTCGATCTAAATCTCAAGCTGATTTTCGAGACGCGAAAGTTTGCGAATTCCATTCTTTGTGATCGCGACCACATCTTCCGTCCGCACGCCGCCAAAGCCCGGATAATACAGGCCAGGTTCGACCGTCAACACCTGGCCGGGTTTGAAAATCGTCTTTTGGAAACGCGGAAACTCGTGAATCTCGAGGCCGAGTCCATGCCCGGTGCCATGGAAAAAGCCGGTCTGGCGTCCGTTGTGCACCTCGGTCGGATAGCCGCGACCGGTGAAAAACTTTTTCACCTCATTGTGCAACTTGAGACCGTCGACACCGGGCTTCATTTTTCGCAGGGCCAGCGCCTGGCCTTCATTGACCGTTTCCCAAAGTCGACGTTGCGCGTCGCTCGCTCGGCCGCGCAGGACGGTTCTCGTTAGGTCACCGTAGTAGCCGCTCGTCGCGGAGCGCGGGAAAATGTCGAGAATGATTAGACGGTTCGCCTTCAACGGTCCGTGCCCGCGCTCATGCGGATCGCAGGCCTGGTCGCCGCCGGCCACGATCGTGTTCGCGGGCAATCCGCCCGCTCGCAAAACTGCAGTCTCGATTTCCGCGCGCAGAATTTCCGAGGTCAGGTTTGCATCGTGCCATTGCAGTTTCTGGGCTTTCCCGGGCTTCGATTGCCTGAGCACTTCGATCCCCCGCGCCATGCCAGCCTCCGTGATCTCGAGCGCCTTGCGCATCAGGCGCAATTCCGACTCGGATTTCGCTTCGCGCGCCGGCCAGAAAAGGCCATTCGTCGGATGGAGCCGAATTTTTTGTGCTTCCAGTTCGCGCGCAAAACCGAGCGGAAAATTTGCCGGCACGATCGCGGACCGCACCTTTCTTTTCCGGAGGAAATGCGCCAGCACTTTTTCATACGGCGGCGCCTTCTTGCTTTTCCCTTGCACCTCTTTCTCGAAGGTACTGTAGGGCAGAAATTCATCTGCTTGCGCCTGTTTGCGTCCGCGATCGATCTCGAGGTCGCTCAGGACAACAGTGCGTTTGCCGTTTTGTTGGAGGAAAATAAAAGCGTCCGGCGCGAAGAAACGGGTTGCGTAAAGCATGTCGGCATCGGTTTCGGGCGCGGCGACGATGAGGCGCGTTTGGTCTTTGGCTTTTGTCATTTGATTCAACTTCTTCGCACTTCCAACTGCCGGCGCAAGATCCAGTGCAGCAAACAGAGAAGGACCAGGCTGGACCCAATCAGCACCCCGGTGTTGAAAGTGAAGACGCTGACCGTTTCGCCGAAATAACGCTTCTGCGCGCCGAAGAAAACATTCGGCTTGCCGCCGCGTCGGTAATCGTATTGCTCCATCTCCGCATTCGCGATCAGGTCGGAGACTTTCTGGTTTATGAAGAGCTGTTCCGCCGTAATCGGGCCGTTCGCTGACTGGAAGGCGGCTCTATTGAAGCCCATTTTTCCGCCGAGGATACGGTCGATGATGGCCAGATATTGGTTCAATTCGCGCCCGTTGTGGGCTTCGATCCCGGAAAGGACGGCGAGCGTTTCCTTCAAATCGTCGAGGCGTTTGGAATCGCCCGGATTTGACTCATGCCGCGCGACGATGGCATCGATCTGGCGCTGCGCTTCGTCCTGTCGTTTCGTGAGGGGATTCAGCTTTGCCTGGGCCACGACCATCTCCTCGTAGGACCAGCGCATGGCGACAAACTCGCAGACGAACGGGACCTCCAGTCGGCTGTCCAGCTTCTTCGATTCGTCGATGGTGGGATGTTCGTGGAACCAGCGGGTGAAGGCGTAAACCAGGCCGAGGTTGCGATTCATGTCCTCGTACTTGATCAGCGCGCCACCCATGATGATCTGCGGAATGAGGACGAGCGGGACGATATTGGCTGCTGTCTTCGGATCGGCGACGAGTGAGGAGACGACCAGGCCTAACGACACCCCGCTCATGGCGGTCATGAAAACGATCGCAAGGTCGGGCCAGAACATGCCGCGGATCTGGAGAATGTAGTTGCCGATGAGGACGAAAAGAATGCACTGAATGAGGGCGAAAACGCCTAACGAAGCCGTCTTCGCGAAAACGTAATAGGTCAACCGTACATTCAAATTGCGTTCCCGCTGCAGGACGGCCCGGTCGCGGATGATGTCGTCGGCGCTATTCGTTAGGCCAAGAAACATCGAGACGATCAGGGTGAGGAAAAGAAACGTCGGAATGTGGTAGGCGGAGGCGAAATCGTAATGGCCGCTGTCCGAATACCGCAGGATGGTGGCGATGAGCAGGGCGAGGACCGGAGCGACGCCGATCGTGATAACGAGATTGGCGCGGTTGCGCAACTTGCTTGTGAAATTGCGCCGCAACAGCGTGCGCAGTTGAGTCCATTCGTCGTGCCAGCGAATCTGCATCCGCGGTTCCTTCGTCGGGACAGGCGGCAAGGCCGTTGGATCACGCCGCAGCGGCACCTGTTTGACATCCTGAATGAGGCGGAACGCTTCGTATTTATCCCGCCAGAATTCCGGCGAATAGCGGCGGGCCGGCATGAGCTGGCCGCGACTGTTTTCCTCGTAAATGATGTCGCCGCTCAGATCGCGCAGCGGCGTCTCGAGCACGTCGAAAATAAATTCCGGCCGCGTTGTGCCGCAGGAGGGACAGGCACCAAGATCGGCGCCGAACTGATGCTGGTGCTCCGCTTCCGCGAAATAGCGCAGCATGTCGGTCGGCGTTCCGAAAAAAACCAACCGGCCTCCCTTGTCGAGCAGGATCGCCTTATGAAACATCTGGAAAATCTTCGAACTCGGCTGGTGGATGGTGACGATGATAATCTTGTTGTGTGCCATCCCGCGGATGATCTCGATGACGTGCTCGGAATCCTTTGAGGACAAGCCCGAGGTCGGTTCGTCAAAGAGGTAGACGTCGGCCGATCCAATCATATCGAGACCGATGTTGAGCCGTTTACGCTCGCCGCCGCTCAGCGTCTTTTTGACCGCGCTTCCGACGATGCTGTCGCGCCGTTCGCTCAGGCCGAGCTCGATCAGTTTGCCCTCGAGCCGCCGGGTGCGATCGCGCCGCGAAAGGTGGGGCGAACGAATGGCGGCCGCGAACTGCAGGTTCTCACCGATCGTCAGGTGTTCGTCGAAGGCGTCGTCCTGTGGGATGTAACTGACGTAGCGCTTGAGCACGTCGAGATTCTCATAGAGCGACCGCCCGTTGAGTAAAATCTCTCCGTGCGAGGGTTGCAATTGGCCCCCGAGCACCTTGAGCAGAGTACTCTTCCCGCAGCCGCTTGCGCCCATCACGCAGACGAGCTCGCCGCGGTTGAGCGCGAAACTGATTCCCTCGAGCGCAACTTCCCCGCTGCCAAAGCGATGGTTAACGTCGACTACTTCGAGGCTGCGAATGATGTTGCGTTCTTCCTCGATGATCCGTTCGGAAAAATCGCAGCGCAGGAATTGCCCGACATCGATCCGGATCGTGTCTCCATTGGCCAGTGGCGCAGTCGTGCGAACGGCGACATCCCCGACCATGATCGGACGATCCGATTCCAGGACTTCGAGAACGCCGACCCGTTTGTCGTAGTCGCATGAGATCTTGAGCAAGACGTCGCCGGCCGTGCCGGGCGAGAGAAGGATGTCGTCTTCCTCCAGCAGGCTCGGATTGTTCGAGACCAGATACTCGGATTTCGAGGCCTTGAGTTGGAATCGGCCGCCGAAGGCCCGTGCACGGCGCCGCAGGTCGGAGAGATCCAGTTCCGTGTCGTTGTTAAAAATGATGCGGTCATCGAGCGCCGCTTCGACCTCCGTCCTGGCTTTGAGCTTGATGCCGTTCAGCGTCGCCCGGACATCGCGCAATGCCTTGACGCGCACCTTCAGGCCGAAGGTAACTTCGAGAGAACTGTCGCGGGTGCGGGAACGTTCCAGTTCGACTTCGTCGGAGTCCCTGTTCACGCGCACATAGATCTGCGGCATCGAGACGTTCTTCTTCGCGTTGAAATAGGTCGCGAGATCCTGGAAAGAGAGAACGTCGTCGCCGATCAGGATGCGCTGACCGGGGTAAATGCGGCAAAAGCCGCCGCGCAGGAGCGGTCGACCACGGACCGAGACTGGTTGGGCGCTGTAGTTCTTGAGCAGAATCAGGTCGTGATAGCGAAAGGCGAGGAGTCGGTCGTTGCCCGCGAGACTTTTCAAAACGACATCGGCGTGTCCGTTAGACCCAAACGAAATTGCCTCAAGGGGCGACGCGCCGCGCTGATAAACCTGCGGGTCGGAATCCTCCGAGGCATTGAGCTGGTAGACGATATCGATCGCCTGCGCCGCCATTCCGAGCTGCGACATAAAGGAGTAAAAGGCCACGACCTGGTCCTGCTTGAGGCCAGCCTGCGAGATGAGGTCGTAGAGCTGTACCCCGAGCATGATCTTGCGATCAGCGCTCATGGAGGCGGCGAGCTTTTGCGCCATGGCGGAGAGGTCCTGCTGCTCGTAAAGCGCCTGGCGAAAGAGCTTGCGCAGCTCCGAGTAGACCGCCTCCGGGTAATCGTAACGCAAAAAGCCGAGGCTCGAGTCGATCTCTTCCTCGAGTAGAACGCCATCCGCCTTCGAGAAACTCGCCAGCACCTGGATGAGGAGAGGGAGAAGGTTGGGACTCTCGGCAACGCTCCGTGGCTTGCGCATCGCCCGACGCATCCAACGCTGGCCTCGCCGTCGTAAACGATAGGCAAAAGGGGTCACGCGCTGGACGGCGCGATCGATTTTGTCCGCGAAATTGGAGGCTGGTTCCGACATCAAATGGCAGCGGGCAAAGTAAGTCCGAGCGACGGTGGGTGCAATGTGACGGCCCGGCTCCTGCTCTTTTGCAATGACTTCGTCTTCATGATACTTTTCGCGCTCGTGCCCGACCTAGGGTAGCATTTTCTATGGCCCAGCCAGATCGCAATTCTCAAAAAGACACCAAGCGAGGGGGCGATCCGAACTTCAATTGGCGCGGTGTTATCCTCTTCGCGATCGCTTTTGCCTTGATCGGCCTGGCGGTTCTGTTCCGTGGCGGGACCGGCTACGGCACCGAGGAGGACGTGCCTTACAACCGTTTTCTCGACCTGCTCTCGCACAAACAGATTGTGAACGATCCGAAGTTTCCGCTCCGTTTGGTGGTTGAGGAGGGCCGGCCAACACAAACGATTCGTGGCGCTTACACCCGGCCCGGGGTGGGCAATGCTCCCGAACAGCAGGTGCCGTTTCGAACCACGGTCTTTCTGAATTTTACCACCGACCTCCAGGAAAAGCTCGAGGCGGCCCACATGCCGATCGCGATTAGGACGGAGTCGAACGTCCTGGCCCAGGCCCTGATCGGCTTTGTGCCGATTGCGGCCTTCCTCCTCATTCTCTATTTTCTTTTCCGGCAACAAATCCGCATGGCGGGCAAGGGCGCTTTGAACTTCGGCAAGTCGAAGGCGCGCATGCTGGCGCGGGACAAGAACAAGATCACCTTCAAGGACGTCGCCGGGGTCGAGGAAGCGAAGGATGAGGTGCAGGAGCTGGTCGAGTTCCTGCGTGACCCGAAGAAGTTCCAGAAACTCGGCGGCCGCATTCCCAAGGGCGTTCTGCTCGTCGGGCCTCCGGGCACGGGCAAGACCCTGCTCGCGCGCGCCATCGCCGGCGAGGCGGACGTGCCCTTCTTCTCCATTAGCGGCTCGGACTTTGTCGAAATGTTTGTCGGCGTCGGCGCGAGCCGGGTGCGCGACATGTTTGAGCAGGGCAAGAAATCCGCGCCCTGCATTATCTTCATCGACGAAATCGACGCCGTCGGCCGGCATCGCGGACACGGCGTGGGCGGCGGCCATGACGAGCGCGAACAGACGCTGAATGCGTTGCTCGTCGAGATGGATGGTTTCGATACGCAGGAAGGCGTCATCATTATTGCGGCCACGAACCGTCCCGACGTGCTTGACCCGGCGCTCCTGCGTCCGGGTCGTTTCGATCGCCAGATCACGGTCAATCTTCCGGACGTCAAAGGCCGCGAGGAAATCCTGCGGGTTCATTCCAAGAAAGTGAAACTCGCGGAAGGCGTCGATCTCGCAGTCGTAGCGCGCGGCACTCCTGGTTATTCCGGCGCGGAATTGGCCAACGTAATTAACGAAGCCGCGCTCCTCGCGGCGCGGCGCGGCCTCAAAGGCATCACGCTCGCCGAACTGGAGGAAGCGCGCGACAAAGTCCGCTGGGGCAAGGAACGGCGCAGTCTTGCGCTGAGCGAAAAAGAAAAGACCAACACCGCCTACCACGAAGCCGGGCACGCGTTGTTGCTCGAGCTTCTGGAATTCACCGAGCCGCTGCACAAAGTCACCATCATCCCGCGCGGGCCGTCGTTAGGCTCGACCATGTGGCTCCCGCTCGAGGACAAATACACCCAGCGCCGCAACGAACTGCTCGACGATCTCGTCGTCAGCATGGGCGGCCGGGTGGCGGAGGAAATTGTTTTTGGCGACGTGACCAGCGGCGCCCGCGGCGACATCCAGATGGCGACGCGACTCGCACGCAAGATGGTTTGCGAATGGGGCATGAGCGAGAAGATGGGCATGGTCGAATACGGCGAACACGAGGACTATGTCTTCCTCGGCCGCGATATCTCGCGGGCCCGCGATTACAGTGAAGCGACCGCCGAACAGATCGACCGCGAAGTCCGCAAGCTGGTTGACGATGCCTATGGGCGCGCGACCGAGATTCTGCTCGCCAACCGCGACAAGCTGGAAGTAATAGCGAAAGCGCTCCTCGAATTTGAGACGCTCGATGGCGCGCAGATTCGCGAAGTGATCGAGCACGGGCGACTGATCAATCCGCCGCCCGGACCTCCGCCGCCTACCGGGTCGAGGCTTGCTCCCGAGAAGCCGCCGAAACAGGTAGTCGCGCCCGATGTGGCACCGCCCTTGGGTGGCGGCCTGAGCGGCGCTCCAGCCTAACGAGGGTAACCCCTCAGTTTTTGGGGCAGGCGCTTCGGGACTGTCGGACTTGGCGACCGATTTGGAGCGCGGCGGCAGGGAAAAAGGAATTGGTCAAAAGGCGGAAAAGGGGACGAGATGAAGGCGCTTTACCTGAAGGGATGAGACGCGGAGGCCAAGCAAACGCTCGCCCCGAAAGCTGTGCCCTTAGAACCAGATTTGCCTGACCGCAAAGACCCGGGCGGTTATGCGCAGGTAGACCAGAATCCATTGTGTTGGTAGCCGCTTTCTGGACCTAGAGGGCAAAGCGCCGAAGACCTAAATGGGTTTTAATCCGGGCAAAAACGGATTCCGCACTGGGTTGCCTCCTGCGGCAAGGCGCGCAAGAGCGGTGAACGAGAGAGTGGACGCGCCCAGGCTCTGCCGCCGCGCTCCTCGCTTCTTCTGATACACTGCACTAATTCATTGTCCGCCGACCACTCGCGCAAGTCGGGCGGAAGAAGCATCGGCGTTTGCTGATCCACGTTGACGAAACGTTCAGCCATGCAGCGGCTCTTTACGCAATTTAGTGACGCCCTGGAAAGTCCAACAGTCCCAAAGCGCCCTTACATTCGCATCCCCAGGTTGCGCGAGGGGGCGAACTATCGTAAAAACTGAGGCTCGCGCCGGGTTGGTAGCTCAATGGTAGAGCAGCGCCCTTTTAAGGCGTTGGCTGCGGGTTCGAGTCCCGCCCAACCCACACCTTTTTCCTCTGTGGTCCCTGCGCGGGCTAATTCTCCGAGAAATCACGAATTTGTTCCAAACGCCCCGAACGGTCGAATCACGTTCGCTAAACAGCGTGCGGCCCACCCGCATTCCACCTGAAGATCCGCACGAACCCGCCCTCATCGCGACGGTCGCCCCAGGGAAATTACACCGCGGTGGTGAGCGCGGTCGACGGCGGCACAGGCATCGTGCTGGTAGAGATCGATGACCTCAATCAGTAAAGCGAAATTGCGCGTAAGAGTTCTTCTCGTAGATTCATCAGGAGTCCATCAGGAGTCATTTGACCCCTCGTTCAAACATGAAAAAACCACTCGGTTATCTGCTCTTCCCGGCCCTCTTTTCTCTCGGTTTTGTGGCCAACGCCACGACCGTCATCCCGCCGACCTTCGACGAACTCGTTGGTCGAGCGCAGATCATTTTCGAAGGCCAGGTGACCGGCCTGAAATCGCAGTGGATCGGCGAAGGCGCCGAGCACCGCATCGTTACCTACGTCACCTTTAAGGTCGACGACACGCTCAAGGGCGACGCGGGCGCGACCTATTCCATCCGCATGCTCGGCGGCACGGTCGACGGGCGCACGATGGAGGTGACCGATGCCCCGAAGTTTAAGATCGGCGATCACGACGTTCTTTTTGTCGAAAACAACGGCAGCCAGTTCATCCCGCTCGTCGGCATTCAGCATGGACGCTTCCGCGTGCAAAAGGACCAGACGGGCCGCACTACTTTGGTCACGGGCGACGGCGAACCTCTTGCCGACGTCAGCCAGCTTGGGGGTAATGAAGAAGGCGTGGCGCGCGGCAAAGCCGCTCTCTCCCTCGACAATTTCAAATCGATTATCCGTTCCCGCATCCGGGCGCAAGAACAGGCGAGCGGAAAGATTCAATAAGCGCTTCCTTCTCCGCGCGCTTGTTGCGTGCAGCCTGAGCTTCGTTCGCCGCAGACGGCAAAAGCATTCGACCTCAGGCGGGGTCGTTAGGCCGGTTGCGATTCCAGATCAGAAAAGCGGGGAAACCGCTCAGGACAATCGCAAAACCGATTCCGCAGGTCGCCGGAGCAAGGATCGCCAGGTCGACGATCAGCAAAGTGGCCAGCGTGATCGAGACGATCGGCACGAGCGGATAGCCCCAGGCCCGATACGGTCGTGGGATTTCAGGATTTTTCCGCCGCAGCACCATCACGGCGGAGACCAGCAGCACATAGAAAACGAGATCGGCGGCAACGATGTATTCGAGCAGTTGCGTGTAGACGTTCCCATAGTGCAGAGAGCCGGCGGCGTCCGCGCTCACAGTACGCGGGAGGGTAAGCAGGGCCGCCCAAATTCCCTGCGCCACGAGCGCCGCGGCCGGGACATGCTTCGCATTCGTGCGCGCGATCGCGCGGAAGAACAACCGGTCGCGCGCCATCGCGTAGTAGACCCGCGCCCCGGCGAGAATGAGCCCGTTGTCGCAACCAAAAGTCGAGACGAGAATCGCCGCCGCCATGGCGCTCGCGCCCGCACCTCCGAAGACTGCACGCATCGAGGCCACCGCCACCCGGTTCTGGGGCGCGTGTGCGATTTCGTCTAACGACAGGGTGGCGACGTAGGCCAGATTGGCCAGGACGTAGAGGGTCACGACCACTCCGCAGCCGATCAGCAGCGCGCGCGGCAGCGTCTTCCCCGGTTCGCGAATTTCGCTCCCGGTGAAGGTAACATTTGTCCAGGCGGTCTGTGCGAAAAGCGGGCCGACCATGGCCTTGCCGAAAAGGATCACGAGGGCAAGCCCGCCCACCATCGTCAGGCCAGGTTGAGCGAGTTGCGGCGACCAGCCGTTGGCCCATGGGTTCCACCAGGCGGAAGAGCGCGCCGCGCAGGTTGCTTCCCAGCCTAACGAAAGGCCTGCAATGATCAGGCCGATCAACGCCGCGGTCTTGGCCAGGGTGAAAGTGTTTTGCACGAGCTTGCCGATTTCGAGGCCGCGCGTGTTTACCCAGGTGAGGAGAAAAATCAGGAGGATGGCGACGAGTTGTTCCGTCGAAAGACTGATCGCGTAGGCTCCCAGAAGGTGGATCGGTCTGACGAGATATTGCTCGGTTGCGATCACCGGCAGAAAGACGCCGGCGAACTTTGCAAACGCGATTGCAACCGCCGCGATCGTCCCGGTTTGAATGACGAGAAAGAGCGTCCAGCCAAAGAGAAATCCGATCGAGGGTCCGTAAGCCTGGCGCAGGAAAACATATTGCCCGCCGGCCCGCGGCAGCATCGCGGCCAGCTCCGCGCAGCAGAGCGCGCCGGTGATCGTCATGAGCCCGGCCATCGCCCAGGCGAGAAGCAGCCAGCCGGGCGCGCTGATCAGCCGGGTCGACTCGGCCGAGGTGATGAAGATGCCCGACCCGATCATCGAGCCCATCACAATCATGGTGGCATCGAGCCGTCCGAGCCCGCGCACCAGCTTTTCGTCAGGCCGTTCCATTTCTCAGGCGGAGGGCGGCGCGACAGTAATGCCAGCCGCGGCCAGACTTTCTCGGAGCCGCCGCGCAAACCGGACCGCATCCGGTGTGTCGCCGTGCACGCAGACTGTCTCCGCCCGGATCGCGATCTCGCTGCCGTCGATCGCCTGTACCACATTCTCGTGCAGCATCCGGATGACGCGGGCGGCTGCTTCCCCGGCGTCGTGCAGAAGCGCGTTTGCCTCGGTGCGCGGAACGAGCGAGCCGTCCGCTTGATAATTGCGATCGGCAAAAACTTCTCGCGCGACGCGCAGCGCAACCGCTTCGCCGGCGCGGGCGAGCGCACTATCGTCCGGGGCAAAAAGAATGAGGGCGGGATCGAAGGCCAGAATGGCATGGGCCACGGCTTCGGCCAGCTCCGGGTCGCGCGCCGCCATGTTGTAGAGCGCACCATGCGGTTTGACGTGATGCGGGTGTACGCCTAACGAATTGGCGATGGCTTGAAATGCTCCCAGTTGGTAGGTGACGAGAGCGAAAATTTCGTTCGGCGTCACGGGCAGATCCTTCCGACCAAAGTTTTCCCGGTCGGCCAGGCTCGGGTGCGCACCGACCGCGACGCCCGCCTCGTGTGCCGCCAGGATCGACGCGGTCATGCTCATTGCGTCACCCGTATGAAATCCGCACGCGATGTTGGCGGAACTGACGAGCGAGAGCAGTTCGGCCTCGCTCGCCGCGCCCTCGCCGAGATCCGCATTCAGGTCGACCGAAAGTTTCATGCGGCGCGCAGACGGAGACCGACCCGAAAGCGTTGCAGATCATTTTCGCGCTCGACAAAAAGCGCGACCGCTTCGGCTCGCGTCACTTCCCGAAAACGAACTGAGTCGTTAGGCCGAAGCTGGGCCGCGATGGACAGGTCTACCGTGATCACGCTCCCGATTCTGGGGTACCCGCCGATGGTTTGGCAATCTCCGAGCAGAATGATCGGCTGGCCGTCGTTAGGCACCTGGATCGTTCCCGGGGCGACGGCCTCAGAAAGTCTTTCCTCGGCCTTCTCTCGCCGCAGCGCGATACCTTCGAGCCGCGCTCCCATCCGATCACATTTCGGACTGACGGTAAATCGCTCATTCAAAAACATGGCGCGACTCTCTTCGCCAAATTCCTCCCACTCAGGACCCGGCACGACGCGCAGGATTGGTCGCTCCCGACGCCGTTTGGCTCCAATCGACCGGAGCGCCCCACGACGGAATGCGCGCGGTGGTTTCGGGGAGAATGGAACTCTGTCCCATCGGCAACTCATCGCCATCCCGCAGTGCGCGACCTTCCCAGCCGCCAAAGCCGGCGCGGAGATCGGTGGCACGACTTTCGAGCACGGGCGGGATGCCGATGCCGCCGGAAATCGCGACCCAGGCCCGACAACCGCGCTCTGCCGGCGCGACTTCAAGTTCTTCCCCGGAACGGATGTGGCAGACGCGGCCCGCCGGGATCATTTCGCCTCCCGCTTCGAAGTGGAACTCGCCGCCGCACCAGGCGATCAAGCGGTCATCGTGAAAGCAAAAGCGCGCTCTGCCGAGCGTGATTTCAAGCAGCGCGGCCGTCTCCGGATTCCCGACGAGAAGATTTGCGACCCGCGCCGCATGAAGGTCAAGCGCGCCGCCTAACGAGACTCCGGCTCGACGATGATGGGCTCGCCCCAGGTCCTGTACGGTGGTGAGCGCTCCGGCGCGGACGATCGTCAGGCCGGCCATTGCTCGAATTGTTCCGCGGTGATGGCGAGAAAACGCACCCGGTCGCCGGTACGCAGGAGCGCGGCCGGGTCGCGCGCGGGATCGAAAAGGCACAGTGGCGTCCGGCCGATGATGTTCCAACCGCCGGGAGACGGCAGTGGGTAGACTCCCGTCTGGCTGCCGCCGATCGCCACCGAACCCGCCGGCACTGACGTGCGGGGCGAGTCGCGTCGCGGCACGGCCAGTTCCCGCGGCAGTCCGCCGAGATAGGAGAAGCCGGGAGTGAATCCAACGCAACGGACGCAATACCGCGCAGAGGCGTGGCGTTTCACAAGTTCGTTAGGCGAGAGGCGGCAATGTGCCGCTACCTCGTCGAGATCAAGCGCAAACTCTCGCTCGTAGCAAACCGGAATCTTGACCAGTCGCGGCTCCGAGGATTTCCCGCGCCGACGCGCTCTTTTTTGCAGCGCGGCCCGGATTTCCGCCGCGGCGGAATCGAGGTCGCGCGGTCCGTCGAAAAATATTCCGACGCTGGCAAAGGCCGGGGCAATTTCGGCTACGCCCGCAATTCCTGCCGCCTCCAGCTTCTGCGTGGCTGTGAGCACTTCGCCTAACGAGTCGCCAAGGCGGACAATCAGGACTGAATCGCCGAGCGGTGTCAGTTCAAAGGACACGGCCGAGTCTGCGATTGAGGGCGCTCATTTGCAAAGCGGTCAGGTCAGAAATCCAAATATGGCTTGTTTTGTGACTCACAACTCAACGCGGAAGCGGTTGCTCGAGGTTGGCCAGGCCGTAGGCGAGAACAGCGTTGATCGCAGCGTTCTCGGCCAAATGGTGCGGATCGATTTTGTCGAGCGTGTCGGCCGCGGTGTGATGGTAGTTGAAATAGAAACGGCTGTCCTGGATTGGGCTGAAGTTGGGCACTCCGAGTTTGCGGAGCGGATCGATGTCGGCGCCGATTTCGCCGCGGAATTCCACGAGTCCAGCCCCGGAAGCGTCCAGCACTTTGGAAACCGGCTTGAGCCAATCTTTCAACTCCGGCTTGCCCGCGAAGTAAATGCCGATCGGATGATCCGCGCCCAGGTCCGTCTCGATCGCCGCGAACTGATTGGCGATCTTGTCCGCATGCTCCTGCGCATAGGTTTTCCCGCCGCGCAGGCCATTTTCCTCATTCATCCAGGTGATGACCCGGATCGTGCGTCGCGGATGCAGGCCAAGTTGCCGGATGAGATTCGCTGTTTGCATCGCCACGGCCACGCCGGCCCCGTCGTCGATCGCGCCGGTGCCGAGATCCCAGGAATCGAGATGCCCGGAAACGATTACGACCTGCTCCGGATGCTCGGTTCCTTTCAGGTCGCCGATAACATTGTAGCTCACCGCGTCCGGCAATTGTTGAGGGGTCAGCACGAGGTGCATCCGGACCGGGCCTTGCGGTACGAGCGCGGCGATCAGGTCAGCATCTTCATCGGTGACCGCCGCGGCCGGAATCTTCGGCGCATCTTCGGCATAATCCGTCATCCCCGTATGCGGCAGGCGGTAAGCCGCGCCGCCGACCGAACGAACCAGGGCGGCGACCGCGCCCATCCTTGCCGCCGCGCTCGGCCCGTCGCTTCGATAAACGACCGCTGCTCCATAGGCTTCGCCGCCGCGGCCTTCGGCAGCCATTCGCTGGTCGAAAGCGTGATTGAAGAGGACGATTTTGCCTTTCACCCTGTCCTTACCTAACGAGCGCAATTCGTCGAAGTCCCGCACGACGACGACCTCGGCAGTGAGTCCTTCGTGCGAGGTTGCCACGCTTCCGCCGAGCGCCGTGAGGACGATTTTTTGCGTCGTGCCGGGCGCCTGCCCCGGGAATTCGGTCAAGGCGGCGCTCTCCTCGCCGCGCACCCAATGCGGTACCATCACTTTCTCGAGTCGCACCTCGAGGCCGATCGCCTTGAGTTCGTCGGCCACGTAATCGACCGCTTTCTGGGCCTGCGCGGAACCGCTCAGGCGCGGGCCAATGTTATTCGCAAGATGCGCCACCTGACGGTAGGCGTAGTCGCTCGTCAGGGCGGCTTGCTGCAGTTTTTTCAGGTCCGCCAGGGTCTGCGGTGAGTAAAGCGATGGCGTCGGGGAGGGGGTGGGCGACGGCGAGGTCCTTTTTTTGGGCGCAGCGCCAAAGGACAGACTTACGAAGAGAAAAACACCGCCGAGTGCTCCAGCGTGGACGATTCGGGACATGCCGCACTTTGTCAGGAAACCGTTCGATCTCAATCCTCGCGCTGAGCGGCCCTTCCGCCTGCGCGATCTCTGATTCGCGACAAGTTCAGGTTCGCGTTTATCTTATTCCAATCTCGCGACGTCATGCCTAACGAAACTCTTGTCTCGCTCGATCTTCCTGACCTGACGAAATTGCGCAGCGGAAAAGTGCGCGAAGTTTTCGATTTGGGCGAAACGTTGCTCTTCGTCGCAACCGACCGGCTCTCCGCTTTCGACGTGATTTTGCCCGATCCGATCCCGGACAAAGGCGCGGTCTTGAACCAGATCTCGGCCTTTTGGTTCGAGAAGTTTTCCTCGATTCGGAATCATTTTATCACCGCCGATTTCGCGCTCTTCCCCGCGAAGTTGCGACCATATCGCCCGCAACTGGAGGGCCGCTCCATGATCGTGCGCAAAACCAAGCCGCTCCCGGTCGAGTGCGTCGTGCGTGGTTATCTCGCCGGTTCTGGCTGGAAGGACTACCAGGCGACTGGTGAAGTCTGTGGGCACAAACTTCCCGGCGGGCTGCAACTGGCCTCGGAATTGCCGGAGCCAATCTTCTCGCCCTCGACGAAGAATGAAGCCGGCCACGATTTGAACATCGATTGGGTGCAATGCTGTGCCCTGATCGGCGAGAAGAACGCAGAGCGCGTGCGCGAGATGAGTCTGCAGGTCTATCGGGCGGGCAAGGAACACGCTGCGCAATGCGGCATCATCGTCGCCGACACCAAGTTCGAGTTTGGCCTGACGAACGATGAGTTGATCCTGATCGACGAATGCCTCACTCCCGATTCCTCGCGTTTTTGGCCGGCCGACAGCTACGCGCCGGGCAAAAGTCCGCCGAGCTTCGATAAACAATTCGTGCGCGATTACCTCGAGACGCTCGATTGGGACAAGACCTACCCGGGTCCGTCTTTGCCTAACGACGTGATCGAGAAGACATCCGCCAAATATCGCGAGGCCTTTCAGCTTTTGACGGGTCACGACTTAGATTAGCGGTCGAGTGAAATTTCGTTTTCCCGCGATTCGCCCCCTCGTCCCTCGGCCTTCGGCCTGGTTGCCCCTTCTCGAGCGTTCGTATACGGAGCGCTGGTATTCGAATTTCGGACCGGTCGCGAAGCAATTTGAGGCTGCGCTCGCGGAAAAATTTTGCCACGGCGACGAAGTTATCACGTGCACAAGCAGCGCGACCTCCGCGATCGCAGCGGCCTTGATCGCGAAGGATGTCCGGGGCGATGTCGTCGTGCCGGCCTTTACCTTTCCCGCGACCGGGGCGGCAGTCTTGATGGCGGGCGCTGAACCCGTCGTGATTGACGTCGAGATGGCGACCTGGGTTCCATCCGCCGATCTTCTCGCAAGGATTGTCTCTTCATCCGCAGTGGGGGCGGTGGTGTTGGTTTCGCCGTTTGGAATCAGGGCAGATTTTTCGGCGCATGTTTCGATTTGTGGGGAGCGCCGCATCCCGGTCGTTATCGATAACGCCGCCGGCCTCGGGACACGGCCGGTGCCGCTGCCGGATGCGAGTTGTTTTGAAGTCTATTCCCTCCACGCCACGAAGGCCTTTCCGATTGGGGAAGGAGGTGCGGTGCGTTCGCGCGCATCAGAAGCAGGCGCGCTGCGCCGAGCGCTGAATTTCGGACTGGAGGCCGGCGCAGCGATCCCGGGCTGTTGGGGGATCAATGGCAAACTGCCGGAAGTCTCGGCGGCCATCGGACTGGCCGTCCTGAGTGAATTCGAGGCCGTCGTTAGGCATCGACAGTCGGTCGCTGCTCAATATATCGAGTGTTTACGGCGTTTCCCGGAGATGGTTTTCCCGACCGATCCGGAGCGCGCGCCCTGGCAGGTGTTTCCCGTTCTGTTGCCGAGTGCGGACGCCGCGGAGAATTTCCGGCAAAGCGCGGGTGCACGGGGTTTACAGGTTCGTTGGAGCTATAAACCGACGATGGATCATTGGCCGCGAACCCGTCGCGCGGGCGACTGCCCAAACGCGCAGTTCCTCGCTGAGCGAATGGTCACGTTGCCGGTTTACTCGGATATGACAAAAGATGAATTGCGCGAGATCCTCGACATCGTGCGGGAGAGCCTGGATCATTCGCCCTCCGCCTGATGCCTTCAATCATGCGCACTCATAATGGCGAATTTCTGGGGCGATCGGAGCTCGAGTCGCTTGGGATCAGATGTGGAGGCGATGACGTACGGATTCACACGTCGGTCGTGATCGTCGCGCCGGAGCACCTGCGGCTTGGCAACCACGTTCGAGTGGACCCTTTTTCGCTCCTCTCCGCGAGCGGTGAGATATCGTTAGGCAATCACATTCACATTGGTTCGCACTGCACTCTGATCGGGGCGAGTGCGATCTGGGTTGAAGATTTCGCCGGTATCTCGCACGGGGCCCGACTCTTTTCTGCGAGCGACGACTTCGGGGGTGGGTGCCTGACCGGTCCGACCGTTCCGGATCAATTGCGCAACGTAATTTCTGCGCCAATCTATTTGCGCCGGCATGCCGTGGTCGGAAGCGATGCGGTCGTGCTGCCCGGAGTGACCATGGGCGAAGGCGCTATTCTCGGCGCGCTATCTCTGCTTCGCTCCGATCTTCCGGAATGGCAGATTTGGTCGGGCGTACCGGCGCGATACCTGCGCGATCGCCAGCGAGATCCGTTGCGGTTGGAAAAAGAGATCGCTCGCGATTGGTCCAGCCGGCCGTCCTGATGCGGCTCGGGGAGATCAGCCATTTTTCGGCCCCGCCTTTTCGAGCAGACTGTGCGCCGATTGGATCGTTCCATCCGCCAGGCTGGTTTGAAACTGTTCCTCACTCAACGCCTGGCGTCGGAATTCCTGTTCGACTTTTCCTTCCTCTGCGATTTGCAGCCAGCGCCGCCAATGCCAGGCCTCGGAGCCGACGAGGCGATGGCCAAAGACCCCGAGCGAGCGCGCGATGTTGTCGAGCTTCCTCGTAAAACGTTGTGAGGTCGAAAAGGGGCAATGGGCCACGATCAGATCGTCCGGTTTCACGACCCGCGGGTTGGAGCCTTCGTGCGCCACGATTTGATGGGTGCCGGTTCCGACCCCGGCGACCGTGCGCGGGTTAATGATCGTTTTCGGCGCGACCTGGGTCATGATCCAGGCCAGGTCGGGATCGGCCTGGAACTTTTTCTGCGCCTCCGCGAGCGGTTTCGCCACCAGGTAAAGGTCGGCATAGCTCGGCGGAGAAAGGCTGGCAGGCAAAAGCGGCCGACCTTCAACCAGCGGAACGTTGAGACGAGTCACCGAAAGGGCGTCGGCAGTTTCGAGATCCGTGCTCGCTTTCAGATTCCCGCTTTTCGGGAGCCAAAACTCGTCGGCATCGATGAAAAGCACGCGGTCGATTTCGAACTCGGTGATTGTTCGCTCATACATGCGGGCGGGATATCCCCAGGGATCTTTGTCGCGGGGCAATCGGATCAGGCAAATGTCCGGATCGCCCGTAAATTTCTCCAGGCGTTCTGCGGTCCCATCAATCGATCCGACATCGGTCGCCACAATAAGATCGACTCCGATCCTGCGGAGGTGCTGGATGCACGGTTCGATGAATTCCACCTCGTCCAGTACGCTGAGGTTGGCCGCAATCCGCATCGCCCGATAAGTCCCGCCTGCTCCTGCGCGGTTGGCTCTCGCTCCGTCGCCACCGCCAATCGCAGACATCTAATTATCCTAACAAGTCGCCGACGAGTCCCTTCTCTTCCTTCAGCTCCTTGACTGAGGCGTCGATTTTCGCGCGGCTGAACTCGTTGATCGGGACATTCTGGCACAATTTCTATCTTGCCGCCTTTCGAGCGGATCGGGAACGAGCTGATCAAATCCTTCTCCACGCCGTAGCTGCCGTCGGAGCAGAGCGCGACGCTGTGCCAGTTGCCGCTCTCCGTGTCGGTCGTCAGGCTGCGGACCGTGTCGACGACGGCGTTCGCCGCCGAAGCCGCGGAGGAAAGACCGCGCGCCTTGATGACGGCGGCGCCGCGTTGTTGCACGGCGGGGATGAAGGTTTCCTTCAGCCATTTCTCGTCGCCGATCACCTGATCGGCGTTTTTTCCGTTGATCTTCGCGTTGTAGAAATCGGGATACTGGGTCGCGGAGTGATTGCCCCAGATGGTCATGTTCGTGACGGCGGTGATATCGACGCCGGCTTTCTGCGCGAGCTGGGCGCGGGCGCGGTTTTCGTCGAGGCGAGTCATGGCAAACCAGCGATCGCGCGGGATCGATTTCGCGTTGTTCATCGCGATCAGGCAATTGGTGTTGCACGGGTTGCCGACGACGAGAATGCGAACGTCGTAGGCGGCGTTCTTCTCGATCGCCTGACCCTGGCCGATGAAAATCTTGCCGTTGATGCCTAACAAATCGCCGCGTTCCATCCCGGCTTTGCGCGGGATGCTGCCGACGAGCAGGGCCCAGTTCACGTCGCGGAATCCTTCGTCGAGATCGGCCGTCGGGGTGATGCCTTTGAGGAGCGGGAAGGCGCAATCGTGCAATTCCATCACCACGCCTTCGAGCGCGCCGAGGGCGGGCGGAATTTCGATGAGCGACAGGTGCACCGGCTGGTCCGGGCCAAACATCGATCCCGAAGCGATGCGAAAGAGAAGCGAATATCCGATCTGACCGGCGGCGCCGGTCACGGCGACTTTTACGGGTGCTTTCATCTTCATTTCATAGCTGCTGATGAGCTGGATGACAATCGCCCGCTCTTCTCCAGCAGAGCGCGCACGAGTTCCAACTGCCGCCGTAGGGGGCGGCCACCGCCGAGTTTGGCCACCGTGGTGTGGAGACGGCGTGTCCAGTTGGAATCCATCGCCGTGCCTGGAACATTGAACCGATCTTTGCGGCCGAGCAGGTCGGTGATCATGACGACGGCGATCCACGATTCACTGCGAAAAAGGGCGTCAAAAATCGCCGGATAGAAATCACGCAGATAATCGGTGGACTTCGTTAGGTGGGGGACAGCCGGCGAACTCGGCAATCTTCGCCAGGTCATGGCGCGCCTGGTCGGAGTCGTCGGATTTTTTCTCGAACGCCTCCTCCCAGAGCGCGCGGAGCGGCTTGTGATCGTGCGTGGCAAAGGTCGCGACCGAGACCCGTTCGTAGGCGTAGCCCGGAATGGAGCGCTGGTCGGGATAATTCTCCCATTGCGGAATCTTGAACCCGGCAATGCCTAACGACCGCAGACTTGGCCGGACGTAATCCGGCACTGTCCCCAAATCTTCGCCCACGACTCGCGTCTCGCCGGATTCTTCGAGCACGACGCGCAGATACTCCTCGCCCTCGAGCTGATTGGCGACGCAGTTCTCCCAGGTCCGGTCATCGCGCGGCGCGAAGTGTGGCTCGCGCCCGCCCGTCCGGGCACACATTTCGTCCCAGGTCAGGGGAAGGAATTCCATCGTTTCGCCGCGGCCGCCAGGGAAAGGCGTAGATGCGATAAAACCCGAGGACGTGATCGATGCGGAAGAGGTGAAAAATCTCCTTCACGCCATCGACCCGCTGGCGCCACCAATCGAAGTGTGCTTTCGCATTTCGTCCCAGTCGTAGAGCGGAATGCCCCAGTTCTGTCCCCACTTTTGGGTAAAGGCGTCGTCCTTGAAATACGGCTCGGGTGGAGCGCCGCCGGACCAGTCGAGATGGAATCGGGCCGGACCAGCAAAGACGTCCGCGCTGTAATAGCTGACCCCGAAGGGAATGTCGCCCATCAGCGCGACTTCGCGCTCGGTGGCAAAGGACTTGATCGCCTGCCATTGCTGGTGGGCAACCCACTGGACGTAACGGAAGAATTGGCGACGCCGCTCAAAGGCCCGCCGATCCTCGCTGCCTAACGAATCGAGCCAGGCGCGCGCCAGAGCGATGTTTCCCTGCGGCCATTCGTCCCAGATTTCGCGCTCGCCATTTATTTCCATCAGGCCGCGAAAGAGCGTGTAGTCGTCGAGCCAGGCGTTTTCGAGGGCGCAGAAGGCTGCGAAGCTCTCGTCAGGCGAACGTTTCAGGAAGTCGCTAAAGGCGCGTTCGAGCAGTTTCTTCTTCAGCGGCTTGACGGTACCGTAATCCACACCGCCTCGTCGCAGAGCCGCCAGATCGATTCCACAGACAGTCTCGGCAAATGCCTCGGCGGAGAGGTCGGCTGGCGAGCCGGGAGCGAGGTGCAGCGTGGTCGGGTCGAGCGCGCGGGAACTGATCGCGTTGTAGGGGCTGCTGTCGCCGCCCGTTTCGTTGATCGGCAGCAACTGGATGAGCCGAAAGCCGATCCGGCGCGACCACTCGATGAATTGCCGGAGCCCTTCGAGGTCGCCGATCCCGAGATCGTCTTCCGTACGGAGAGCGAAGAGCGGGGTGAGGACGCCGGCGATCTTGTCGTTAGGCGAGAGATTCATGAAGGAAATGCCGAGATTCGAATGACGAGTGACGAATCAATGACGAAGCGTGAATAGCGAATCAGCCGCCTGCCGACGCGCGATTCGAATTTCAAGATTCCTTCGGGCTTGGCCATTTCGGGCTTCGTCATTTCAGCCGCGGCGCACATTCCAGTCTTCCACCAGATGCGGCGGAATCTCCTTCAGAAAGCGCGAGGGACGTTGAAACATGTCGCCGTAGCCGGCGTTCAGGCGCATGTGCGGATAGGTCAGATAAAGTTCGTCTTTGGCGCGGGTGATGGCGACGTAGAAGAGGCGGCGCTCTTCCTCGATTGCTTCGCGCGTCTCAAGCGATCGCGAGCTGGGGAACATCCCATCCGTCAGCCAGATGACGAAGACGGTGCGGAACTCGAGTCCCTTTGCCTGATGAACGGAGGAGAGATTGACCGCTTCCTGCTCGTTCCCTTGTTGGACCGCGGGCTCGGAGTCGACATTGCTGATGAGCGCGAGTTGCGAGAGAAATTCATTCGCGTCTTTGAACTGGCGTGCAAAACCGGCGAGCTGCGCGAGGTCCTCCTTGCGCAGTTCGTAGTTGGCGAAGTTGGCTTTTGCGTAGTCGTCGTAGATCGCTTCCACGATCGACATGATCATTTCCGTGGGCTGCTTTGGTTCTCCGTCAGGGGCGATCTCGTCCAGCGTGTCGGCCAGTTGTCGCCACGATTTCCTGGCGCGCGCGCCAACCGACATCGGGAGCAGTCGATCGCTCCAGGAAACAATGACTGCGTCCCGGTTAAGTGATTCTTCCCAGGCGCGCCAGAGATTCTCCGCACTCTTGCCACCGATCCCGGGGAGGAGGCGGGCCATCCGTTTGAAGGCAACTTCATCGCGCGGATTGGCGACGAAACGAATGAAGGCGGCCACATCCTTGATATGGGCCTGCTCGAAAAACCGGATCCCACTCGTGATCTGGTAGGGGATGCCGCGACGCGAGAACTCCAGTTGCAGCTCGACGGCGTGATAATGCGCGCGGTAGAGGACGGCGATCTCGTTTAGGTCGACACCTTCATCGCGCAGCTCAAGGATACGCTGGGCAACGAACTGCGCCTGTTCGCTCCCGTCGTTCACCGCCACGACCGCAGGCCTGAATGAGTTCGTTAGGCGAACGGCGCTCAGATGCTTGCGAAATTGCTGTACGTTGGCTGCGATGGCGGCGTTCGCGACCTGCAGAATCTCCGGCACGCTCCGGTAATTGAGTTCGATCTTGAAGACCTGCGCCGTGGGATAACGGCGCGGGAAGGCGAGGATGTTTTGGAAATTCGCGCCGCGCCAGGAGTAGATCGACTGCGCGTCGTCGCCTACCACCATGACGTTCTGGTGCTCCGCTGCCAGCAGGTCGATCAGGTCGGCTTGGATCTTGTTCGTGTCCTGATATTCGTCGACGAGGATGAACTGGAATTGCCGGCGATAGAAAGCCGCGATCTCCTCGTGCTCTTTCAGCATCCGGAGCGTTTTCTCGAGCAGGTCGTCAAAGTCGAGCGAGTTGGTGGATTTTTTGCGCTTCTCGTAGCGCGCGTGCACCTCTTTGATCTGCTCGAGGAGCGGGAGGAAATAGGGAAACTTTTCCGCCAGCAACTCCTCGATCGGACGTTCGGTGTTGACGACGAAACTGTAGATATCCGCGAGGACATCGCCTTTGGGGAAACGAATCTCCTTTGGATCAATCCCAGAGCCCGCGACGACCGCGTTGAGCAAGATCCTTCTGATCTTCACGGTCCATGATCGTGAATCCGCTCGAATAACCGAGCGCGCTGCCGTGCCGGCGGAGCATGCGATTGCCGATGGAATGAAACGTTCCGCCCCAGAGTCCGCTGGCGTCGACCGGGAGGAGGTTGGCGACGCGGTCGAGCATCTGGCGGGCAGCTTTGTTCGTGAAGGTGAGAAGGAGGATGTTGCGCGGATCGACGCCGTTCTCGAGCAGGTAGGCAACCCGATAAGTGAGAGTGCGCGTCTTTCCGGAGCCGGCACCGGCGATGACGAGGAGCGGCCCCGGCGGCGCAGTCACGGCGGCGTATTGCTGCTCGTTTAGCTCTGCCGCGTAATCGATGCTGGTCGTCGCCGCGGAGGGGGCGCGCTGGAGCATGTATTCGCGGGACATTGGAGGCTTACGCTGGAGCGGCGGCTAAGGCTCTTCAACGAAAAGTTTCTGAGTGTAGAGGCGGGCGTATCAGTCGCAGAACGAATGGCATGGGAACGCCGTGACGGCTGCGGAACGACGGAGAATGCGCCGGAATTTTTCCATGAACGACGCTCTCCGTTCCACGCGAAATGCGGGGGACACGCCCGCAGCTACACTCCGCTTCGCTAGCAATTGGGGCAGTCTCCGAGCCGTGGCAAGGTTACTGCTTGATACGATTCTGGAAATTATGGCGACGGTTCACCGGACGAAATTTTTGACCTATGAAAATCCTCAACCGCGAGTGCACCGAGTTTCTCGTCGTCGATGACGAGCCGGCGATCACTCGATTCCTTGCCGCCTACCTGAAGCAGAAAGGGCATAGCTGCGCAACGCTGACTGACAGTTCTCAAACGTCCGCCTGGCTCGAGCTCTACGACTGCGAGGTGGTGGTGGTCGACTTGAACATGCCGAAAATCGACGGCATCTCTCTCATCACCTACATTCGCGGGATTCAACCGGACCTGCCGATTGTTGTCTTTACCGGAGTCGGCTACGAAGAAGAAAGAATGCACGCCGCCCTGCGGGCCGGAGCCAACGGCTATGTGAGCAAGAACCTTCCGATCGAGCAGCTTTACTGCGTCCTCACTCGCGTGCTCGCGACCAGTCGACAACGCGCGCGGCACGAGCAGCCGTCCAAAACCGGCTCTTCGCTGGTCGGGGCTGCCTGACGAAGAGATCGGCGCCTTTTGAGCTTCAGCGGCGCGACCGGGCGTCCCGTAGGAGATCGCGCAGGCCTTCCGGCGAGATCGTTTCCGCGCCGCATGCGCTGGCTGTTTCCTGCTCGAGGTAATCGCCGGTCGCCACGGTGATGCGAAAGCGCTCAGCGTATTTGCTCGCGAGACGTTCGATGATCGAATCAGCGGTCTGTCCGACCCGCGAATAAAAAATCTGGATCTCGCCGGGCTCGGCTTCGCGCGAAACCGATGAGCCGCGCCCGTCGAAGACCACCACCACCCGGGTCCCGCTCCAATCCTGGAATTCGCGCAGTTGCTTGACCAACGCTTCGCGTGCGAGCGCCGTTCGCCGTTCATGCAGGAGTCGCAATTCCGGCCAGGCAAAAATGACGCTGTGCCCGTCGACGATGAGGTAATCTGGCCGCACCGCAAACCATAGGGCAGTCGAAGGGAGGGAGGCAACTTTCGGAGGGAGGGAAGAAACTCCCGCTTACTCGCGATCCAACAGCCCAGCCCGGCCCTAGGATGCGCTCTCGGTCGCCGCCGCTTTTTTCCCGCGAGCTTTCGCCGTCGGCCGGCGCGGCATTTTGGCCGCAGCACGTTTCCGTTCGGCGTACGCCTTCCGCCGTTTCCGCTTCGCTCTGACCCGGTGTTGTTGACCCATGAGGCAGTTGCTATAGGCCCGAAGGGCAGCCGGCGCAATTTGGAATCGTGACCACGGACAGAGATCAGGGACTTTTCGCGCCACGAGGACGGACCGGTCGTGAATTCGCTGTTGCAATTTCTACAGCGCCCAGGCTAAAAGGGTTCTGCTTAATTTTCCTCTCTCATTCCCCACCTTAACGCTGCCCCTCCATGCCCAGGACATTATTCGGGACTTCCCTCCTGTTGCTGACGCTATCGCTCTCTCTTGGCTTTCTGAACAGGAACAAGGTAATCGGTCTGCGCAACGACCTTGCCAGTGCCATTTCCGCGAGCGAAAGCGAGAGCCGGGCACGGATCGCGAGCGAGAAGAAGCTGAAGGCACGCGAGAACGAATTTGCCGCGGCGACCAGCAAGAGAGCGGTGGCGGAGACGAAAGCGAGCAACGCCGAGGCCGAACTGGCCAAGGCGCAGAACGAAAAAGCCGAGCTCGAATCGAAGCTGCAAGCGAGTGAAAACCAGATCGCTGATCTACAGAAGAGGGTGGCCGAGGCCACAGTTGGCGGCGGCGCACCGGACGCGCCGGAGGAGGTTCCGCCTAACGACATGAAGGCCCAGCTGGACAACGTCCGGCGTCAGCTCGAGGCGACCGAGCGGGAAAAGTCGCTCCTGGCAGACAAGGCAAAGGCAGCCCAGGATCGCGTTGCCTCGATGGAAGAGGAAAAAAAACGCCGCACCTCGGGCGCTCATGCGGCCGGGATCCATGGCACGGTCCTGGCCGTCAACCAGGCATATAATTTTGTCGTCCTCAGCATGGGAGATCGACAGGGTGTCGTCCCAAACTCCGAAATGCTGGTCATGCGTCACGGTGCGCTCATTGGCAAGATCCGCATTTCCTCAGTTGAACCGACAACGTCCATAGGCGATATCCTCACCAATAGCTTGGCGCGCGGCGTCCAAGTACAGCCTGGAGATACCGTCATTTATGCTGGAAGTATTAATAATTCGTAGTCGGCGGCGGGCTCGTTGCCTAACGACCGCTCTTATCCTTACGATCGCCGGGAGTTTTTGCTCGTGTGCGACCGAGAAACCGCAAAACACCGCCCTGATCAGTGACCCCGATGCGCAAAAAGAATCGAGCATTCCGTGGAACAAGCCGGCCAAATGGGAAACCGGCTCGCAAGTCCCTGGCGGCATCGGCGGAGTTGGCGGCGGCGCCGCGGGTAATCCGAACGGTGGCCCTGGCTTCTGAGCCCGGTTCCAGATTGCTACAGATATCCTTATTAAGATCACGCCATTTCACCTGCTGGTCTTCAACTCGATCCGCCATACAGTTATTGCCGCGCCTGTCACGAAGAGCTAAGGCCGTGTACCACAGCCGCCTGCTGCTCTGCAGGACCGAGTCGTGGAGGCAGGGATTTCCTTCAGGTGGATGTTCAGGCCGCTTCCTTGGTCCTCACGTGTGTCGCAAAGTTTAAGCCAGCTTTTCGGTCCTGTACGACTTTGGATTGCGGTTGCGGTTGTGCTCGGGCGACCGGTCAACTGAGTAAGTTTCTGCCGCCCGGGAACCTCCATGGGTGCGACATCGATTCGGCTGCCATCGAGTGGAATATCCAAAACGTTTCCGGGCCGACATTTGCGCGCGAATCCCTATCCTTCGACACCGTACCCAGATCACACCTTCGACATTGTCTACGGGATCTCCGTTATGACTCACCTTGATGAGGAGACACAAATGCTATGGTTGGAAGAGCTCAAAAGAATCACCCGTTCAGGTGCGATCTCAGCGCTTTCAGTGATCGGTGAAAAACTGAGGGCGACTAACATGCCCATGTCTCTGGTGCAACAATGCGCCGACAAGGGATTCGCATCTTTCGTGCCGGTCTATTCGGACCTGCTGTCAGAATTTTCGCATCAGGAATATTACAAAGAGGCATTTCACACCATCGACTACATCGCAGCAATTGGAGCCGCTATTTCGAGGTTTTGGAATATATTGAAACCAAGCATCAGGATGTTGTCATACTGCGATCTCCCTGAGAGATATGAGTGGATCGGGTTGTTTGAGTCGATCAAGAACTGGCAAACTCTCTGAAAAAAATCGAGTGCCTGGTCTCGGTGTGTGAGGTATGAGATGAACCGCGAACTGCTTTCCATCCTCGTTTGCCCTGCGTGTCTCAAAGAGGTGATCGAAAAGGATCAGATCCTTCGCTGCGGAAGTTGCGGAGAGGACTTTCGTATCGTGAACGGGATTCCGGTGTTTCTCGGCGAACCAGTTGAAGTTGTTCCGGTCGAGCACGAGAGCAACGCGCTTGGGCCGCAGTTCGAAGAGGTGCTGAAACGCGGGCAGGGCTTGACGCTTCACCTCGGGGCTGGCGCGAGCGCGCGCCGCCACCCGAACTGCGTCGAGTTCGAGCACAAGATGTTTCGTCATACCGACGTGGTCGGCGACGCACACGCTCTGCCCTTTCGCGACAACGTTTTCGATCGCGTCTTTGCCTTCAACGTCTTCGAACATTTGCGCCAGCCGGCGCTCGCGGCGCGTGAAATTTATCGCGTGCTCAAGCCCGGTGGCTCGCTCGCGTTGCACACGGCCTTTCTCCAGCCGCTGCACGAAGCGCCGCACCATTATTTCAACGCGACCGAGTACGGCGTCCGCGAATGGTTCCGCGATTTTGAGATCGAGAAGTGCGAGGTGAGCGGCAATTTTTCGCCCGGCTTCATGCTCGGATTTCTCAGCGCCAGTCTGCTCGACGCGCTCCAAGAAAGCGGCCTGCCAGCGGCCGGGCAGGCGCAGATCGCTGACACCCGACTTGGGCAATGGGCGGAATTTTGGCGACGAAAGACGGAGACCCCGCCCGGGTTCGGGGCGCTCCTCGCGCTGCCGCAGGAACTGCAAAAGCGCCTGGCTGCCGGCTTCGAGCTCCTCGCGCGCAAGCGAGCGTAGATTCGTTAGGCGGTGGGACCGAACTCGTGACGCCTTTCGATGCTGTCCGGGTTGCAGTTGGACAAATCGCCACCATTGGCAAGCTTGAGCGAAGTGGAGAATCGATCCTGGGTTCACGTTGAGCGCGTCGAGACCGCCACCGGTGAGGTCCTCCGGATCGAGGGCTGGGTGTTTGCGGAAGCCGGACCACCGCTCGAGCGCGTCCGAGTCATCACGCCCGAACAGACCCGGCCCGCAATTTTTCCAATTCCACGGCCGGACGTGGCGGCGACTTTTCCCAAGGCTCGCCATGCCGAGGCAAGTGGGTTCTCGATCCAACTGGCGAATCCACCGCGGGCGCGCTTCAAGTTGCGCTTGGAATGCAGCGGCGCTCACGAGAACTGGAACACTTTCTTTGAGACTGCCGTCGCGGCGTCAGGCACGATGCCAACGAACCTCGAAAACTCTCGACCGCCCGGGACGCCACCAGCGAGCGACCTCCCGCATCCCGGATTCTACCTCTGGTTTGATGAACCGCTCGACTGGACAAAATTGGCGCGCCGCTTTCGGGTTTCGGGGTGGTGTTTCTGCCGCGATTACTCGCCGATCGAGGCGATCCGGATGCGCGTTGGCTCGCGCGAATTCCCGGGGAGCTACGGCATTTTTCGCGCGGATGTCGCCGCGATGCATGAAGAGAGCGCCGCGACGTTCAAGAGCGGTTTCGAAATCATCCTGGAAGCACCGCGCGGACGCACCACCCTTGTCGTCGAGGTGCGCCGCGGCGACGAACATTGGGAGGAGATTTTCTCCAGGAAAATCCGCGCGCCACTGATTAATCTCCGGCCGGTCGCCGACGCCCAACTGTGGAAAATCGGCGATTACCGGACCTGGATCAGGCGCTACGACACCCTCAGCGGAGCCGACCGGCGCGATATCAAAACGCAGATTGCCGCGCTGCCGAAGCAGCCGCTCATCTCCATCCTCATGCCGGTTTACAATCCGGCTGCGGCCCAACTGCGTGAAGCCATCGAGTCGGTGCGCGCGCAGCTTTACCCACACTGGGAACTCTGCCTGGTCGATGATGCCTCGACCGCGTCGCATGTGCGTCAAATTCTCAATCGTTACGCGAAACGCGATCCGCGCATCAAGGTAAGCTTCCGCGAACGCAACGGCGGAATCGCGGCAGCCTCTAATGACGCTCTTGGCCTAACGACGGGCGAATTTGTCGCCCTGGTTGATGACGACGACCTGCTCGCGCCCGCCGCGCTCTATTTTGTCGCACTCGAAATCGGCCAGCACCCGGAGGCGCAGTTGCTCTACAGCGACGAGGACAAGCTCGATATCATGGGCCGGCGCGGGAACGCCCACTTCAAGCCCGATTGGAATCCTGCTCTCTTTCTCGCCCAGAATTTCTTTTCCCATCTCGGCGTTTTCAAATCCGGGCTGATCAAGGAGACTGGGTTCCGCGCCGGCTTCGAGGGCTCGCAGGATTACGATCTCGTTCTGCGCTGTGTGGAGAAGGTCGCCCCGGAGCAGATCCGGCACATCCCGCGGGTGCTTTATCATTGGCGAATGTCGGAGAAAAGTGCGGCGCTTAACTTCAACGCCAAACCGCACGCCCGAGTGGCCGCGATCAAGGCAGTGACGCAACATCTCAAACGGCGCAGGATCGCGGCGGAGGTGAGGAGCTCGGGAGACGAGGATTTCCGCCGCATCCGTTACTTCTTGCCTAACGACACGCCTCCCGTTTCGATCCTCATTCCGACCCGCGACCTGTTCGAGCTGCTCCAGCCGTGCGTCGAGAGCATCCTCGGGAAAACGATCTATCCGAATTTCGAGCTGGTCCTGATCGACAATGATTCGCGCGAGCCCGAGTCGTTAGGCTTTCTCGATCAGATCGCTCGCGAGCCGCGCGTGCGCATCTTGCGCTCACCCGGTGAATTCAACTTTGGCCGGCTGAACAATTTCGGAGTAACACAGGCAGACTCGGAGTTGATCGCTCTTCTGAACAACGATCTCATTGTCATTACGCCGGATTGGCTCGGCGAAATGGTCAGCCAGGCGTTGCAACCAGGGGTCGGCGCAGTCGGCGCTCGGCTGCTCTATCCGGACGATCGCATTCAACATGCCGGCGTGATTCTCGGCGGCGGCGGCGTTGCGGCACACGCCCACAAGGGTCTGCCGCGCTCGAATCACGGCTACTTCTCGCGCGCGATTCTCGTCCAGGAATTGTCCGCCGTGACCGCAGCCTGCATGCTCGTCAGGCGAAAGGCTTATCTCGAGGTGGGCGGCTTCGACGAAGAACATCTGAAAGTGGCTTTCAACGATGTCGACTTTTGCCTGCGGCTCCGGCAGCACGGTTACCGCATCATCTACACGCCCTACGCCGAGTTTTATCACCACGAATCGGCCAGCCGCGGGCTCGAGGATACGGTGCGCAAGAACCAGCGCTTCGAGGCGGAGATCAAACACATGCACGACACCTGGGGCGAGACTCTGGAGCGAGATCCCGCTTACAACCCGAATTTTTCACTCGCCTCCGCCGACTTCACCCTGGCCTTTCCGCCGCGCGTCTCATTTCCATGGCGGAAGCAATGAAAGCGCCGAACGCGGCGCCGGCGGCGGCAGCAGCCTATTTCTTCCATCTCGACGCACCGCCGCCTCGGATCAGTTTCAGCTCGCAAATCGAAGTCACGGGCTGGCTTTTTCATCGCGCAGGAGCGCCGATTCAGGGTCTGCGCGGCGTGGTGAAGAGCGCGCTGCGTCGCGAGCGTGTTTTCACCGCACGCCGTAAACGCTCGCGCCCGGCGATCGGCGCGGCCTACCCAAATCTGCCAGAGGCTGCGACGAGCGGATTCCTGGTCAGGATCGATAGCCTGCCGCTCGGTTCTTCGTCACTCGAGCTGCAAGTGAAGGATCAGGAAAAAAACTGGCGAACTATCTTTGTGACGCGCATCAGCACCTGGCCCTGCGATTGGCTGGAGCGGCTGCGGCTGCCCGAGTTGCAGAGCGCTTTGGTGGCGCGGCTGCGATCGCGCTTTCCGGAAACCGAGACCAACCGCGCGATCGAAACCGGCGAGTTGCAAGAGATCAAAGCGCGTATCGCAAATGCTGCAACCGTCTCCGCGCCGGCTGCGATCAAAACGGTTCATCTTTTCGTCACCTCCAAATCGAACCTCTTCATCGTCGAGATCGCGCAACTCGTTTGCGCCGGTTTTCGCGACGCCGGCTTCACGGCGGAGTTGTTCGTCGATCGCATCCCGGAAGAGAAAATGCCTGACGACACCATCCAGGTCGTGGTGACGCCGCACGAGTTCTACAATTTGTTTTTCACCCCGCAATTTCCCTTGGCGGAGGTCCAGCGTCGCACCCGACATCTTTACCTGCTCGGAACCGAGCAACCGGAGAGCGACTGGTTTTACAGCAACCTCGTGATCGCGCCCTACGCCCGTGCCATGCTCGACATCAACAGCCTCGGAGTCGAAGGCTATCGCGCGCGCGGACTAAGCTGCATTCATCTCCCACTCGGTTATCATCTCCTGCTCGCCGCCACGGGCATCGTGCCGACGATCGAGCGCGAAATCGACATCTGCCTCCTGGCTTCCATGACCGAGCGCCGTGAGAAATTCCTCGCCGCGCACGCCGACTTTTTCGCAGCCCGCAATTGTCATCTGCGGCTCGTGCCGATCAGCTTTGCCAAAACGGAGACGACGAAAAGTTATCTTTCCGTCGAGGAGCGTAATGCGCTTCTGCAACGGTCGAAGATTCTGCTCAACGTTCACTATTCCGACCTGCGCTACTTCGAGTGGCACCGGATGCTGGTCGGCCTGGCCAACGGCTGCTGCGTCATTACGGAAACCTGCGAAGGCTATGCGCCACTCGTCCCAGGCAAACATTTCGTCATGGTGGCGCCGGACGCCCTGATCAGGGCATGCGAATATTACCTGGCACATCCCGTGGAAAGGTCGGCCATCGCCGAGGCGGGCCGTGACTTTATCCGCGAGCACCTCACCCAGGCCGGCAATTGCGCCGAATGCGTGGAACAGATCGCGAGCGGACGCCACTTCTCGTTAGGACCGAGTGGCACAAGCGACGCCGCGGGGGAGCCGCTCCCGGAAGCCTTGCGCAAATCCGGCGGGGCCGGGCGCGGCCCCGGGCTCGGCAGCGCACTGGCCGAAGACCTGCGCAACCTGTTGGCTCCGAAAGAGCGCGCTCCCCTAACGAGCACACCGACGGACACGGATGAGAAGACGGTGGCGCTGATCCACGAGAAACGGCGCGGCTTTGCCGAACGATTCGCGCGACAAGAAGAGGCCGCGAAACGCAGCGAGGACATCTGGCAAATCAGCGACAACGAACCGTACCGCGCCAACTCCACGCCGGCAATTTCGGTCGTCATCACGCTCCACAATTACCAGCGCTACATCCAGCAGTGCGTCGGCAGCGTGGAGCGCGCTTCCCGCGCGGGCATTCCCGGTGGCATCGAGATCCTGATTATAGACGATGCTTCAACCGACCGATCACTCGGCCACGCGCATCAGGCGCAGGAAGTTTCGGTCCTGCCGGTCCGGATCGTGGCAAAGAGGTTTAATACGGGTCTGGCTGATGCGCGCAATGTCGGGCTGCGGTTGGCGCGCGCCCCCTACGCCTTCATCATGGACGCCGACAATCTCATCTTCCCGCGCGCCCTCGAGCTGCTTTACAAGGCGATCTCGGCTTCGGGTAGCGCTGCAGCCTATTCAATTCTTTGCCGGTTCCGCGGCCAGCCTGACAATCGCCGCGGATTGCTCTCATACTTCGACTGGGACCCGCGAATGCTGGTGGAGCATCCCTACATTGACGCGATGGCGCTTTTCGATCGCGCCCGGTTGATCGCGCTCGGCGGCTACGACAACGATCTCTTCAAGGTTGGCTGGTTTGGCTGGGAAGACTACGAGCTTTGGCTGCGAATGGCGGCGGCCCATCTCAAGGCGACGCTGGTCCCGAACATCCTCTGCCTCTATCGGCATCATGAATCGGCCATGAGCAACACAACCAACCTCTTTGAAGTTGATCTCGTCCGCCATTTGATCGCCCGCTACAAGCCATTGATCGATGAATACCAACCGAAGGCACGCGTCTTCGGCGTGGCAAGGAGCCGGCTTGCCTAACGACCGAGCGCGGACGTTCCATCCGACCGCTTGAGATTCGTTGGGCTTGAGCGGCGCTTAGACTTCCGCCGTCAGCTCGACGTCAACCGGACGCTCCTTCTTGCTCAGGGCGCGGCGCAGTTTCGAGAGCGCAATGTTTTGCAGCTGGCGAATCCGCTCGCGCGTCACGCCGAACTTCTTGCCCACTTCCTCGAGCGTCTTCGGTTTACCACCATCGAGCCCGAAGCGCGAGAAGATGATCTTGCGCTCGCGGTCGTCGAGCACGTCGAGCAGGCCGCCCACTTCGTTGCGCAGGTTCTTGTCGCGGAGCAACTCGAATGGCGTTTGCGCTTCTTCGTCGCCGACGATCTCGCCGAACTCGGTCGAGTCATCGTCGCTGATCGGCGCGTCGAGCGAGGCCGGACGAATCGAAACGGTTTTGAGCTGCGAGACTTTCCCGGCGGCGATGCCGATTTCTTCGCCCAGCTCGTCGTCGGTCGGTTCGCGGCCGAGCTCTTCGCTCATTTGCAGCGAGACGCGACGCATCTTCGAAATCTTGTCGACGAGGTGCACGGGCAACCGAATCGTTTTCGATTGATTGGCGAGAGCGCGCTTGATCGATTGCTTGATCCACCAGGCGGCGTACGTGCTGAGCTTGCCGCCCTTTGCGGGATCGAAGCGCTCGACGGCTTTCATCAAGCCGATGTTGCCCTCGGAAACGAGGTCGAGCAGGGGCAGACCAAGATTGGCGTAATCGTGCGCGATCTTGACCACGAGACGCAGGTTGGAGCGAATCATCAGGGCGCGAGCTTCCTTGTCGCCCTTTTTGATTTTGGCGGCGAGTTCGATCTCCTGCTGCGGGGTCAGAAGGGGGATCTGCCCGATCTCGCGCAGGTAAATTTTGATTCCAGTGTCGCTATCTTCAGCGGCCATATAAGTTCTCATGAATAAGGTGGAAAGGTATTTGGCAAAGGCGCAGGGAGCTGTCCGTTTCGGACGGGCGGCATTTGTGAAGCGAGGTTTGTAGCATCAGTGGAAGTATTTAACAAGGTTAAATATTCGCTATAAAGACAGCATCTTGATGGTTGTTGTTCATTTCTTTTGCACTGTCGAGCATCAAATTCGGCCGGCGCGCGTTACGGCAGCTTTCCTTAGGTAAGAAGCTCAAATTTGCGGCTTATTCCATGAGTTCGGATGTGGAAGCCGGAGTGATCGTGCGCGACCTGATTTTCTTCAGCCGGGGTGCTGGCCTTCATTGGATTCGCCCGGACGAGCCAGGTTGCGCGAATCCAAACGCCGCCAGGAATCGACCTCAGCCCCGCGTCGTCGTTTCATTTGGACAGCCAACGGCGTACACCTCGTCGAAGCTAACGACGAAAAACGGCAGGGTGATGGAACAGGCCAGCTGAACCCTCTCATCCGCCGGCAGATCCCGGCAAAGCGGACTGAGATGCGGATCGTAAACAAAGCCGCTCAGGCCTAATGAACTCTGCAACTCTTCCAGCATGGGGGTGGATCGGAAACGAACGAAAAGCGCCTTCGTGAATGCCGACGAGAAAAAATACCGGCCGTCTCGAGCTGAATGGCCCCGGCGGCGAGTCGATCGGGAAGAACCGGCAATTCGTCGGCTACCCCCAGGGTCAGATGCGGCTCGAACGGCGGTCCGTCGTACATCTCCGCGAGTTTGCGGAGGATCTTGCGAAAAGACTCCCGTTCCGGCTCGGCCGGTCTCAACCAGAGCGCGATGACGGAAGGCTCCGGAGTTACCGGCGCTATCTCGCAACTTCGCGTCGCGCCATCGGCCCCGCGAAATTTTCGTGGAGCACGCAATGGTGGACGTTACTGTGCAGCCATGCCGACGAACGTGCTGGGGAACGAACTGCGCGCTTGTTGCCAGGATCCGGTGACCGGTTTTTACCGCGACGGTTTTTGTCGCACCGGGTCGGAAGATACTGGCCTGCACACGGTGTGTGCGGAGATGACGCGGGACTTTCTCGACTACTCAGTGCTGATGGGAAACGATCTCGTCACACCGCATCCGGAGTGGGGTTTCCCCGGGCTGAAGCCGGGCGACCGATGGTGCGTATGCGTGACGCGCTGGAAAGAAGCGCTCGACCGCGGCGTGGCGCCGCCGGTCGACCTCGAGGCGACGCATTCGTCCGCGTTGGAGTTTGTCTCGCTAGAGGAACTCCGGTCGCACGCGCTGAAATAACGGACGAAACAGCCTAACGACGTCCGCGCACTCCCATCGCTCCGAGAAGCGAACGAGTCAGCGTGCCGGTGACGTTTACCGCTACACTGCGCAAGACCGAGCGCGCGACGGGGCTGCCGAAAATCTCGCCCAGAAGATTCGGTTGCGCGGCAACGGGAGGAGCGGGCTTGGGATAGGGAACTCCGACCGGCGGCGGTTGGGTGGGAGCCGCGTCGGGAACGCCAAGCGCGCCGGCCAGCTCCCGGTCGCCCGCGACAGCAGCGGGAGGCGGGCTGAACGTTCGTCGCTCGCCGCTGGCCATCGTCTGACCGTGTTCCGGCGAGGCGGCGGTAGCAATTTTGCCGCCGAGAATCTCGTAGGCACTCTGCGGGTCGAGCGTGGTATTGTATTTTTGCGCCAGCTGCGAGCGGCCCACTACGGCTTGTAATTCCTCAGTCGTGAGAGCGCCCATCCTGGAACGTGGCGCGCAGAGCAGGGTCGAAGCGAGCGGGGTCGGAGCGCCGCGTTCATCGAGCACCGTGACGAGAGCTTCGCCGATCCCGAGTTCGGTCAGAAGCTGTTCCGTGTTGTAGAACGGTGTCTCCGGATAATTCCGGGCCACGAGTTGGATGGTCTTGCGGTCGTTGGCCGTGAAAGCACGCAGGGCGTGTTGCACCTTCATGCCGAGCTGACCAAGAACATCGTTCGGGACGTCGCTCGGCATTTGGGTGCAGAAGAAAATCCCGACCCCTTTTGAGCGGATCAATTTGATCACCGTTTCGATCTCATCGAGGAGCGCCTTTGCGGCATCGTCAAAAATGAGATGGGCCTCGTCGATGAAAAGGACAAGCTTCGGTTTGTCCATGTCGCCAATCTCGGGAAGCGTCGCGTAAAGCTCGGCCAGTAACTGGAGCATGAAAGAGGAGAAGAGCTTCGGCCGATTCTGCATGTCGGTCAGACGCAGGATTGAAACCGCCCCGAAACCGTCCACGACACGCAGCAGGTCGGCCATTTCAAAAGAAGGCTCGCCGAAGAATTGTTGCGCACCCTGTTGTTCCAGCTCGATCAGCTTGCGCAAAATGAGCGCCGTTGAGGTCGTTGGGACGAGGCCGTACTCGGCGGTCACGTTCGCCTTCGCTTCGCCGGTAATATATTCGAGGACTTTCTTAAAATCCTTCAGATCAAGCAGCGGCAGGTGTTTGTCGTCGCAGAATTTGTAGACCAAGGCGACGAGACTCGACTGCGTTTCGTTGAGTCCGAGCATGCGGGAAAAAAGGAGCGGCCCAAACTCGAGGACGGTAGCGCGCAGGCGCACGCCGGGCTCATCGGAGAGAGTGAGAAACTCAACCGGATAGGCGGTCGGTGACCACTTCGAGCCGATCCGCGCCTGGCGATCGGCGATGCTCGCGGAAGACGTACCCGGCCTGGCCAGGCCACTGAGGTCGCCTTTGATGTCCATGAGCAGGGTCGGTACACCAGCTTCGGAAAGCTGCTCGGTGATCATCTGGAGTGTCTTGGTTTTTCCGGTGCCGGTGGCGCCAGAAATGAGGCCGTGACGATTCATGGTACGCAACGGCAGACGCACCGGGGCTTCCGCGAACACTTTTCCGTCGCGCATCGCCGCGCCGAGCAAAACGGTGTAGCCCTTAAAAGAATACCCTTCTTGGATGGTAGAAACAAAGTCGCCGTTACTCATGCCGCGAGAATAGATTTCGGGCTGCGTCGGCGCAAGCCCGCCGGGTGCGCCCTCCTGGTCGACTTCCGCGCAGGCGGATTTTTGACGCGGTTCAGCAATTTGTCAGGCAGTTGTAATCGGGAATTATCTGGTCGATTTCACCGCACTTGTTAAAGTGATCGACTGAAGCGCGCGCCCGCTTTCCGAAAAACAAGACTACAAATGAAAAATTCATCTTTCGCACTTGTCCTTGCCAGCCTCTTGCTCGTTCCATTTTGCGGCGCATTCGCGCAATGGAGCTCCGATCCGATGGTGAACCTCGGCGTTGCCGTAAAGCCCGACGAACAGGTTCAACCCAAAGTCCGCCCCACACCTGATGGCGGCTGCTACATCAGTTGGTTTGATAACGACCCGGACGGCAATCCGCCCTACGGCTATGATGTTTTTCTGCAGCGGCTCGATGCCAGGGGCTTCGCGCAATTCCCAGATGGCGGCATCCGCATCGCCGATCTTGGGATGAGTTCCACCCAGGATTATGGTCTCGACGTCGACCCCCATGGGAACGCGCTCCTTGCCTTTCTTGACGATCGGCGACGCGGCCACATCACGGTAACGGTGGCAAAAGTTAGCCCAGCGGGCGAACAACTCTTCGGCGAATACGGACGCCAGATGACCCGGAGTAGCGACTTTCTCGGCAACCCGAAAGTCGCCGCCGCCTCCGACGGATCGATTGTGGTCGGGTGGATCCAAGGCAACAATTTGATGTTCCAAAAACTTTCTCCCCGTGGCGCGAAACAATGGGGCTCCACCGGCATCACGGTGGCCGCCCCTTCTGGAAGCACTTACTCGTTAGCGGATCTTCATGGCTCCGACAACGGTTCTGTCATCGCCTCGTGGGTCTCGGCTGCGGGCTTCACCTCGCCGAAGCATCTCCTGGCAAATAAACTTGGGCCCGATGGCAGCCTCCTCTGGGGCGCTGACCACGTCACTGTTTTCGACGGCGGATCGCTCCAATTTGGAAATTTCCCGCCCTTCGTCACCGACGGTGCCGGCGGCGCGGTCTTCGGCTGGTATCAGGTCAGCCCGTTGCAGTCGCTCGCCCAGCACATCCTCGCCGATGGCAGCGAGGCCTTCCCGCATAACGGCGTCCCCGGCTCAACCAACACCGCCCACGACCAGGTCAATCCTTCCGTCTCCTATGACCCGGCGACCGGTTCGACCTATCTCTTCTGGGATGAAATCCTGGAGGGCCCTCAAACGAACGAAGGAATCTCCGCCCAGAAGTTTGATCCGACCGGCGTGGTGCAATGGGGCGACTTCGGCCTGGTAGTCCAGCCTTTCACCTCTTCCGCGGTGATTAATGTCACCAGCGTTTTCACCGAGACCGGCCCACTCGTGATCTGGTCGTCGGAGCCTACCTACGGCCAGGATTCGATCTACGGGGCCAAGGTTGACCCGAACGCCAACATCATCTGCCCACCTTTCTACGTTTCCTCCATCCTGTCCTCGAAGTCGCGTTTCGACACGAGACTCTCGACCAATGGCGTCGCTTTCTCGGCCTGGAGTGACACGCGGAACGATGGCGGCGATATTTACGCGCAGGACATCAAGGCGGATTGCACGCTTGGACAATAAGGGATCGGACATGGAGGACATGCAGCCTCGACCTGCCTCCGGCCGCATCTACGCGAATTGGGAGCGACCAATACCGCGCGTAAGCTGCCGTCGACCAAAGAACGGAGCGGGCCCCAGCGGACCAAAGAGGCGACCGCTCCGGAGCCGCAAATGGCCATGACGGTCACCTGAGTCAGTCTGCTAATTCCGACGCTCGGAATCAATCCCAGCTCGCGCGGCAGTCATCCATCCGCGAGGTGGCGAGGTTTATCTCTGGTCGCACTTGCAGAACGAGACGAGCGGCGCTTAGGTCTGAGTCCCTGCGGTGCCTCGTGGTGTAATGGTAGCACGAGAGATTCTGGATCTCTTTGTCAAGGTTCGAGTCCTTGCGAGGCAGCCACCGTTGCCACCGGTCACCGATCCGGACGAGCCGCTCCATATCGATTCGCTCCAGCTCATTCGTCTCGTTGCCTTTCTGGAGAGCGACCTCGGCAGTCAAATCGAAGATGACGAACTCCTCGCTGAGAACTTCACCACGTTGCGGGGTCTGGGCAAGCTTATCGCCTCCAACACCCCATCAGAAGGACAGCCGAGCGGTGAGAAAATACCCTGACCGGCTAGTCGGAGCCTTTTGCACTTCTTAGGATGCTCTTAGTCAACAGCTAAAGCATTTTAAGTAAAAATGTAGCCGCGACGTATCTCGGGTAGGGTGGGCGTCCCGCCCGCCGGTTCCGGCGTCTCGCCGGAACGAGACCACGACGCAGGATGCGTCGCTCGGCGGGCGGGACGCCCACCCTACCCGAGAGTTCCCTGCCCGCATGGCTACGGGTTTGCTTAAACTGCTCTCTAGCGGGTGCGTGCGCCCCGCTTTCCCCGACTGGTTTATCGCTGACCGTTGCGCTTGCTACTGCGCCTTTACAAATTCGCGGCGAGGAAGGCGAGCGCAGTGCTCTTAATCTGCGGCCAGTAGTCAAAGGAATGGAGCGCGCCGGGAATCGTCATCGCCGCGTAGTTGCGGACGCCATGGGCGTTCAGTTGCGCGACCATGTCGGCAAACTGCGCGGCGGGCATTATGTCCGCCGCCGATTGGACGAGCAGGAGCGGCGAAACCGTACTGTCGACGGTCCAGGCAGGAGACGCGCCGCGCAACGCTGCGGTGTCAGTGGAAGGTACACCGACGTAATTGGTCACGTCATCAATGAACTTATACAAATACGGATCGGGAGTGAAATCGGAGAAATCGTAAGCACCGGAGAGGCTGACGCCGACATCCAGTCGGTCCGCTCCGGTGGTTCCCGTCGCTGCGACCCAGACGGCGTGTGTCCCGCCGGCGGATCCGCCGACCGCGCCGACTTCGCCATTGCCCCTGGAATCATTCCGCGCGGCCTGCACGGCGAGGTGGACATCGTTATACTGATCGGGGGATTGGCCTAACGAGCGCTGGCCCGGCAAAGAACCCGGCGGGGCGAGGCGATAGTTGATGGCAAACGCGACGTAACCCGCGTTGGCGAGGTCTTGCGCGCAGTGCGCCACGCCTGGGTCCGAAAAGCTTCCGCTCCTGAATTCCCCGCCGTGGATCACAAGGACGGCTGGCCACGGCCCTCTGCCCGATGGCGTATAGACGGTCCACTGGAGGTGGGTGCCGTCATTGGCGACGGCGTAGACCTCGACTGGTCGCGGTGTTGGCGTGGGCCTCGGCCGGCTCTCCGGTGCGGATTGCCCCATCGCGATTTGTGCAGTGCAAAGCAGGGCTATAACGAGTAATGATTCCTTCATCCCTCACTGTCGGACGCGCTGCCTTACTTCGGAGGGAACAGCGGCATTATCGTTTCATTACGGTCTTACCAACGACCCCGAAGGCTACATTCGCACGCAAGGCTGGGCCAGCGTGGAATTGGCTACTGAGTGGAGTTGGGCCTCGACTTGGATTGGGGTCTTGTATCCGAGCGAGGAGTGTTTGCGGTGGGGGTTGTAGGCCCGGGCATCCCTCTCGGCGCTCACGAAAAGATTTTCGAGCGCTTTTTACCGGAGCAACCCCGCGCGCAGCAGCGAGACCGGCGGTCACGGCCTCGGGTTGAGCATCACTCGCGAGATCGCGCACGCTCACCGCGGCGAAGTGAGCCTCGCGCGCTCCGATGCGGACTGGACAGAATTTTGGCTCTTCTGCCGCCTGCCGGAGGTAACCCGTCGTCGTCGCCCTATCCTCAGCGCGGTGCGATCACGCGTTTGTCCCGTAAACCGGTAGCCTAACGTCTTCCTTGCAGAGCGCGCAAATGTTCACCGTCTGACGGCTGCACCCATCAGCCGTTCCCATTCGCCAAAACTTCCTCGGAAGCCGAGTGCGCCGGCTTCGTTGTAGCTGGCCCGGGCAGCAACCTCACGGCGACTGCCGCCCTCGCGTCGTTCGCGTTTCGATACTGCCGGCGCGCAATGAAGATGTGGGAGGTCAGGGCAAGCAACGCGGACCGCTTCGATTCCAGGTGCGTCGTCGTGCGTGGCTGATCTATTTTCCTGGTGGTGCACCGCAAGGTTCGAGTCCTTGCGAGGCAGCCATCCCCCACCGTGCGGGGTCCCGCCTTCGGTCGGGATTATTGCAAGTTGTATGCTTCGACCAAGGCGACGCCGGTGCGGTACTGGGAATCATGCACGATGGCGGTGTAGCTTCCGGGCTGCAGGGTCGCAACAATCGCGGATTCCAAGTTATTCGTCGGTGCCAGCCCGGTCGCGATGATCTGCTGCTCCTGACTGGAACGCCAGTTGTCATTTACGGAGAGCAGATTGCCATTTCCGTCGTGCAATTCGACAAATGGATCCGGCAACGGATTCGAGACTCCGAACGCCGACAAGGAAGGCCCAATCGCGCGCACAATCACTTGGGTGGGATCAGGTTCGCCAATGATAATGCCACCGATAAGAAGGTCAGCCGCACTCGCGATATTTCCGCGGGTCGAGAGGTTAGCGACGGTGGCGCTGCCTGGCTCCACGTCATACAGCTCGAATAAAGCGTTGCCGGTGCCGGAATTTACACCCTGCAGCACAGCCGTATAAGACCCCGCCGGCAAGTTCGCGGCCAGATATGACTCCAATGGATTCGTCGGCAACAGGGGATTCGGAATACCGGGAATAACCTGGCGGTTATCATTCGATTCAACCAGGATTCCGGCCGAATCGTAGAGAGAGATCATGGGATCGGCCAATACTCCGCTTACTCCAAATTGAGTAAGGGACGGCCCAAGCGCGCGCAGCACGACTCGCTTATCGGTGTTCCCGCTCAAGATGAAACCCCCGATCTCGACATTGTCGGCAAGGCCCACATCTGCACGGGTCGAGACATTAAGCAGCTTATGAGCGGTATCTCCGGGCGACGGCGACGGCAAAGGAGGAGGAGGAGGCACACCCGCAAAGCCGTTCGCGAGAAAGGTCAGAGCCTGGGATTTAACCGATTCCCAGTTATCGAAAGAATGACCGTCCCCGGTCAAGGTGATGGTCTGATAATTGGTTACGCCCAAAGCATCAAGATGCGAGACCATGTCCGCCAGCTGTGAGTAAGGCATGGGATCCTCGAGCGTGTTGACCATGAGCAGGGGTGATATCGTTCCATCTGCCAGCCAGGCGGGAGAAGCAGCTTGCAAAGCCGCGGTGTTGGTCTGGGCCACCCCGACGTAATTGAGAACGTATGAGGTGTACGCATTTAGATTTGGATTCGGGCTGAAATCGGAAAAATCGTAGCCCCCCGAAAGACTGACACCGACGTCGATCCGGTCTTCGCCCGCGGTTCCCGTCGCCGCGACAAAGGCGGTATGCGTACCGCCCGCCGAACCTCCGACCGCTCCGACCTGACCATTGCACCGCGGATCGGAACGGGCGGCGAGCACCGCCACTTTTACATCATCGGATTGATCGGGAAAACGCCCGCTTGAATTCTGCCCGACCAATGCGCCCGGAGGAGCGAGGCGATACTCGATTGAAAGAGCGATGTAACCGGCAGCAGCCAAATCTTGGGCGCACCCCACCAAACTGGGGGGACTATCAGGAGTACCCGCATAAAAACCTCCACCATGAATCACCAGGACAGCTGGCCAAGGTCCGGGAGTCGTGGGGGTGTAGACGTCCCAGTGGAGGACGGTGCCATCGGCGGCCCTGCCATACACCTCTGTTTGCGGGGTCACCGCATTCGAAGCCTTCCCATGAGATCCGGCGCGAGTCGTTTGGGATGGGGCACTCGTGGCACCGAAAACGATGAACGCACCCAAGACCAGAAAACGTGTCACAAATCCACAAAGAAAATCCCTGTTGCCCGTCATAATAGGCGCACGGTAACACGGAAAACGCAGGCCGAAGACCGAAAAGCCGTGTCTTTGCTCAACCGTAATCTGCGTGAAAGCTTTGAGTCCATCGACACTCGCCGCTCGGAATTTCGGAAACGCAATGTTACGGCGGCGGGTCGCTTTGTGCCCGTTTGGCACGAAAAAAAGCCTGAAGCAGGTTCGCGCATTCCTCGCGCATCACTCCGGCCGCGATGTCGCACTGGTGATTGAGCGACGGATTTTGCAACAAGTTCAACAAGCCACCCGCCGCGCCACCTCGAGGATCGGCGCAACCAAAGATAACCCGACGCATCCGGACGTGGACGAGCGCTCCGGCACACATCGGGCACGGTTCTTTGGTGACGAAGAGGTCGCAGTCATTCAAACGCCAATCGCCCACGGCCGCTTCCGCCTGGGTCATTGCCAGCATCTCGGCGTGAGCGGTCGCGTCCTTCAGCAGCTCGACCTGATTAAACGCCCGCGCGATGATCCGACCCGCGCGCACCACCACCGCGCCAATCGGGACCTCCTCCGCTTCATAGGCCCGCGCGGCCATACGCAACGCTTCGCTCATGAAATAGGCGTCGCTTTGCAGATCAATAATCGTTTCCATCGTGATGGCCTTTTTGAAAGAGCACCGTGGCTTCCGCCAAAGAACTCTCCGATGCCGCCGGAAAAAGAAAAATCTCATCTCGGCCCGAGCCGCACGCCATCGCCAAGGCCACAATACAATGGGCGGTGAAGTGTTTACATACGACCGCAAATCCTTTAGATAGCGAGAGTATCATGCGATGAAGAAACTTGCTTCCACCTTGCTCCTTTGTTGTCTGACGTTGGCGGCGGCGCGCGCCACGACGGAACAGGAACTGGTCGACCAGTCGGTCAAAATCCTGCGAGATTTTCGGCAAATACCCGAGAGAAGGATCCCGGCCCGTATCCTAAGTAACGCACGCGGCCTGGCGATCATTCGAGTGTTGAAAATCGGCTTCGCGTTCAGCGGCAAAGGGGGCGAAGGCGTGCTCGTGGCCCGAACCGCTCATGGATGGTCGGCACCTTCTTTCATTGGCCTGGGCGGCGCGGGATGGGGCCTGCAAATCGGTGCGCAAGTCACCGATTTCATTTTTGTCCTGAACAATGACGCCGCCGTCCGCGCCTTCTCGCGCGACGGAAACTTGAAGCTCGGTGCCGACGTGAGCGCGGCAGCGGGACCGGTCGGACGCGACCTGCAAGGGGCGGTCACGACGACCGCCGCCGTCTATACCTACAGCCGGAGCAAGGGATTGTTCGCCGGCGATTTCGCTCGAGGGCGCGATCATCGCAACGCAAAAGACGGCAAACGACCGCTACTACGGACGCGTCGTGAGCGCGCGCTCGATTCTCAGCGGCCAGGTAGCTCCGACGCGCGGGGCTGAACGCCTGCTCGCCGTTCTCAACAGTTACTAGAGCGAAAGCGCTTTTCCCTTTACAGCGAGGAGACCCTTGCGACAGGGTCGCGGCGTGCGCTGGCTTTTCCTTCTTCCTTGCCTGACAACCTGCGTCGGCTTCGCCCATGCACAGCAACCGGAAGGCAAGTTTGTTGACCGGCTCCTGCGACCTGACATGTCACTCGTCAATTCGGCGCAGAACAAGAAGTTCGTCGCCGCGGAAGGAACGGCGGTGGACAAGAAATTCGAGGCGAAATCATTCTATTCCGGGAATGAACGACCGATAAAAAGCTTCTGGGGCGTGCGGAATTTTTTCGCGAAGCAATTCGGCACGAAAAAGTTTTCCCGCAGCGAGACAAGAGCGCGTGCTATAGCCCGCGCTGAACTTGCCCATACGAATTCGCAGGCCCTCGCGAAAGCGAGTTTGCTCATCCGCGCCGCATCCGAAGAGGGCAAGGTTGCAGCGACGCAAGGGTATGCGGACAACCGCCCGTTTCTCGGCAAAGGAACGCGGCAGGAAATTCTCAGCCAGCAAGACCGGCCGCTCACGATCGATCAAGTCCGCGAGCTCTTGAACAGGAACAAATGACCGATCGTGCGATCGATGGTTCCAGCACCGGTTGAAGCCGTTCGAGACTGACGCAACTTGCGGGATGGATCCGGCGGAATCATTCGCGCTTCTGAAGAGCGGCGCAGCGCAGATCATCAGCGAGGAAGAGCTGCACGCCAAGCTCTCGTTAGGCCGGGCTCTCCGGGTCAAGCTTGGGGTCGATCCAACGAGCCCCGACCTGCATCTCGGCCACACCATGGTCCTGCGGAAGCTGCGACAATTTCAGGATCTCGGTCACGAAGCAATCCTCATCATCGGGGATTTCACGGCCATGATCGGCGACCCGAGCGGGCGTTCCATTACGCGGCCGCAGCTCACGCACGAGCAAGTCCTCGCCCACGCCGAAAGCTATCGCACCCAGGCCTTCAAAGTGCTCGACCCGGCCCGAACCCGCACCGTCTTCAATGGCGATTGGTTTAAGAAAATGTCGTTCGCCGACGTCATCCGTCTCAACAGTCGGGTCACGCTCCAGCAGATGCTGCAACGGGAGGATTTCAGGGAGCGCGTCGAAAAGGGCCAACCGATCGGAGCGCACGAGATTCAATACCCCATCATGCAGGGCTGGGATTCGGTCCAGGTGCAGGCCGATGTGGAACTCGGCGGAACCGATCAGCTTTTCAACATCCTCGTCGGTCGCGACCTCCAAAAAGAGGAAGGCCAGCCGCAACAGGTCGTCCTGCTGCTTCCGATTCTGGAAGGGCTCGACGGCACGCAGAAGATGAGCAAGAGCCTCGGCAACTATATCGGCGTGGCCGATTCGCCTAACGAAATGTTTGGCAAGCTGATGAGCATCTCGGACGAATTGATGGCGCGTTATTACCCGCTTCTCCTCGGCCGCCCTCAGCCGTCCGAGCTCCATCCGATGGAGGCGAAGAAGCAGCTCGCACGCGAAATCGTCGCGACCTACCACTCGACCGAGGCGGCGCGGGAAGTGTTCAACGATTGGAACGTGCGCTTTGGCGAGAAAAGATTGTCACAGGCAGATCTGCCGGATTATGACCCGGCTGAGCCGCCGGAGTTTGGCCGTTCGTGGAGGTTTACGGGAATAAGGCGTTCGACATGGTTTGGGGCGCTTACAGTCAAGCTTTTCAGGATCAGAAGTCCGGTTCCGAGATTCGCCGTTTGATAAGGCAAGGAAGCGTTCGGCTCGACGATGTGAAAATTACCGACCCTCAAGCGAAATTAGTCTGAAATCGGGACAGATTTTGCGTTTAGATAAAAGACACGCCGTCCGCATTGCTCGAGACGAAGAAGAGCCGGGCTCGTTAGGCAGAAGCAGGCTCGAGCATGCCGTAGCCCGGTGTGCGCGCTCTCACTGGGGCCGCGATCCCTTCGAAATGCGCCCGCAGTCTGCGTAGCTCCGAAGTGAGGAAGGCATCCACAAACCCGAATTTCCGGTCGAGCCATGCGTAAAGACGGTTTTTGATCTCGTAATGCACCGCGATGTTTACCTCGGTGCAATCGGGCCGCACCTCCTCGAACTCGATCAGGCCCATCAAATCGATGTTCCCGCCCCAGGATTCGAAGATAAACTGGTTCGGCGTATCGCCCTCCGTAGCCGCAACCACCGTGTGCCCTTCGAACCCAAGCGGCCCGCGAAAGCCAAAATCGAGCGTCTTGGACGAGGTGACCGTTGCTTTCGTCACCATCCCAAGCTGACGGCGATAGGACTGAATGCTGGCGAGACGCTTTTTGCACTCATCCAGCAACTGACTCATGTGAAGAGTTTTTTGTAGTAGCATAAAATTGATGAGGTTGGATGACTTCGGGAGCAAAGCATGTACCGATGCCTTCTTCCCTAGGGACCCGCCTGGCAGCGAGCGATTTCGTGTTAATTTTCGCAACACAACTGTCGCAATCCCATCGTCAAAACCGTGACAGAGAACTGCTGATTTCGGGCAGCATTTGTCGCGAATTCCGGTGGGAGCCCGAGGCTTTCGAGAACCGGCAAACTCGCGAGCAGAACCTGATTCAAACATCCGAGGCGGTTTGTAACCCGTGCAATTGCATCCCGCGCTCGCGAAAACGTAGAAGCCAAACCCGTGAAACCGTCGTGCCGGTGGCGAAGACGTTCAGGCGGCGGCGCGATCGGTCGCGAGAGCCTTGCGCATCGACTCGAAAATGCGCGCACCATCATTGCTGCCCAGGCGCTCTTCGCAGGCGCGATCGGGATGCGGCATCAAGCCGAAAACGTTGCGGGCGCGATTACAGATGCCAGCGATATTCTCGACCGAACCATTGGGATTAGCCTCAGGCGTGATTTTCCCTTTCGCATCGCAATACCGGAGCAGGACCTGTTGCCGCTCGTTCAATTCGCGCAGAGTCGCGTCATCCGCGTAATAGCAGCCTTCGCCGTGCGCGATCGGCATGCGCAACAACGTTCCGACCGACATCCCGCGCGTGAAGGGCGAGTCCAGCGCCTCAACCCGCGTCGTCACCATCTCGCAGACAAAATGGAGTGAGCGGTTGCGGACCAGCGCGCCCGGTAACAGGCCCGCTTCACAGAGAATTTGGAAACCATTGCAGATCCCAATCACCAGCTTGCCCGCATGCGCGTCATCCACCACCGCGCGCATGATCGGTGAGAAGCGCGCGATCGCACCGCAGCGCAAATAATCGCCGTAGGAAAATCCACCCGGCAGTACAATGGCGTCCCAATTGCGCAGAGATGTCTCCTTGTGCCAGACGTAATCTGCCTCGATCCCGGCGACGCTTCGCAACCCGGCGAGACAATCCTGATCGCAATTCGAGCCCGGGAACTGGATGACGGCAAACTTCATTTCAATGGCACTTATTCGTTAGGCGAAAACCATCGCTCTCTTTTCCATATCGCCGAGCAGAGGGAATTTTTCAATTTACACTCGCCGGCGGCTGGAAATAGCCTCACCCAAGATCATGCCGGAGGCCGGATCATCCAAATCGGAAGGTATCCTGACGAAAATCATCGTCGGGGTCGCGACGCCGGTCCTCACTGCGCTCGCGCTTTATTACTTTGGCATCGGCGGAGGCGGCGAAAAGAAACCCACGCAAAACGCCTCTGTCCCGACGGCAGTACAGAGCGTGCAGCCCGTGAATGATTCGGATCTTCGGGCGAAGCAGGCAGAACTCGAGCGCAAGATCGAAGAACTTTCCCAGAGCAAAAAGGAAAGGTCATCACCGCCTACGGGCAGGGAACGCTGCGCGACCGACGGGTGGATTTTGAATTTTACTCCGTCATTAGGCATCCGCGGCCGCGGTTCGCTCGAAATCGTACCCGACGGTCATCGAATTGCGCTCACCGTGGTCAATCCCGTTAACGGCCAGCGGGTCACCAGCGACCTGCAACGGACAAACTAGTTCACGCCGCCTCGTTAGGCATTTCCAACCGGAAATCTTCGATCACCGGATTGGAAAGCAGATCGCGGCAGAGCTCGCGCAGCTTCGGCTCCGCCCCCGCCGGGTCGCCTTCGAGCTCAATTTCGAGGTAACGCCCGATGCGCACGTCGCGCGCCGCTGCAAAACCCAGATGTTGCATCGCCTCGCGCACCGCCGCCCCTTGCGGATCAAGCACGGTCTCCTTCGGCATCACGACCACTTTCGCTTTCATACGCTCACTATTAGCAGGGTGGGACGAGACCGGAAACGAAAAGAATGGCTCAAGATTCGTGGCAACAGCTCCCTTTCCCCGCCTCACAAAGCCGCTAAAGTCCATGCGTTATGGCAGAACAAATTCTCGCAGGAAAGACCGGCGTCGTCTTCGGCGTCGCCAATAAACGAAGCATCGCCTGGGCAATCGCCAGAGCCTGGGCGGCGGCCGGTGCGCGCCTGATTTTCAATTACCAAGGCGAGCGCTTGAAGGAAAATGTCGAGGAACTCGTGGGCGAGTTTGGCTCCGACACCCCGCTCTACCCTTGCGACGTCTCGAACGACGAGGAGATCGCTTCCTTCTTCGAAAAAGTCCACGGCCACACCGAGCGGCTCGATCTGCTGCTGCACTCGGTCGCGTTTGCGCCCAAGGAAGCACTCGAGGGCGATTTCCTCAGCACGACGCGCGACGCGTTCCGGACCGCACACGATATCAGCGCCTATTCGCTGGTCGCGCTCAGTCGTGCGGCGGTCCCCCTCATGACGGAAGGCGGCAGCATTCTCGCAATGACCTATTACGGCGCTGAAAAAGTGGTGCCGCACTACAATGTGATGGGTGTGGCGAAGGCGAGTCTCGAGGCCAGCACCCGCTATCTAGCCTACGATCTTGGGGAGAAAAAGATTCGTGTGAACTGCATTTCCGCCGGGCCGGTCAACACGCTCGCCGCGCGCGGGATCAGCGGTTTCTCTTCCATGCTCAAACACTACCAGGAGCGCGCGCCGCTCAAGCGCAGCTGCGATCCGGCTGAGCTGGGGCAGACCGGTTTGTTTCTCGCGAGCGACGGCGCGGCGGCGATCACCGGACAGGTGATCTACGTCGACGGCGGTTATCAGATCATGGGGATGTGATCCCCTGCCCCTCCGCGAAATCCTTTCTGACCCGCCTAACCGGGCGGCCAGGCGAGAGCGCGCTTGCCTAACAAATGGACGTGAAGATGCGGCACGCTCTCGCCCGCGTCCGGGCCGCTATTGATCACGAGTCGGTAACCGCTCTCGCTCACCCCGAGATCGCGCGCGGTCCTCGCCGCCGTCAGGACCAGTTTGCCAAGCAGCGCTTGATCGGATTCGTTAGCCACAGCCAGCCGCGGGATGACCCGCTTCGGCACGATCAGGACGTGTACCGGTGCCTGCGGATTGACGTCGTGAAATGCGATTACGTCGTCATCTTCGAATATGATCTTCGCCGGAATTTCGCGCGCGGCGATTTTCTCGAAGATCGTCATCGAATCGAGCAATTGAGTTCCGCGGCGCCTGCGCCGCTGCAAATCTTCTCGCGAATGAAACAGGTGACTTCCTCGCGCAAGGCGTCGCAGGAGCGCGTCCAGGCTTTCGCGCCGCGGAGATGTTTGATCGAAGGCTGCAAACCAAAAAAGTGGAGTTCCCGCGCGCCGGTTTCGAGGATCGCGCTCACCCGTTTCTCGAGCAGATCGAAAAACGCGAGCTCGTAGCCCGCGCCCGCAGCTTCCGCGATTTCATAAAGCGAGACGGAGATCGGCGGTGGCGCCGGTTTAAAATGCGGCACGATTTCCTTGTAGCCGATCACTTTCAAAACGTAGCGCACCGTCTGGTTGAGCTGGCTGAAGGCGACGACGGATTCGTCGTTTCGCAGCCGCAGATAAAACGCGATGCTTTCCGTCACGTGCTCGGTCAGCCACCAGCTCGGGTAACCAGCGCGGTCGGCGGCCTGCGTAATCGCGTTGTGCAACCAATCGCGATTGAACTCGAAGAGTTGCCCGGATTCGGAGCGGAGGTAGGGAAACTCTTCTTTAAACGCGACCATTATTTATCGGTTCGTTAAACAACTCGGGCTGCAAAGCATTGGGCTTGATCCGGCGACCAAGCGCCTGAATTTCATCGACGAATTGATCGACGTCCTCAAAGTGCCGATGGACCGAGGCGTAGCGCAGATAGGCCACCTCATCGAGCTCGCGCAATTTCTCCAACACCTTCTCGCCGATCGCAGCAGAGGTGATTTCGCGGCCGCTCGTCTCGATCTCGTGCACGATGTCGTCGACTGTCTGCTCGAGCGCCACGAGGCTGATCGATCGTTTTTCGCAGGCTTTCGCGACGCTGTTGGCCAGCTTGCGCCGATCAAAGATTTCATGACGCCGATCGCGTTTGATAACGCGCAGATCGGTGCGCTCGATTTCTTCGTAAGTGGTGAAGCGGAAGGAACAGGCGAGACAAACCCGGCGTCGCCGAATGCTGGAACTATCCCGCGATTGTCTCGAATCGATGACCTTGTCATCGCGATTTCCGCACTTTGGACAGCGCATAGTGTGGTCGGAAGGAACCAAGTCCACTACACGTTGTAGCGCGAAAGAGCGCAAGAAATTTCGCTGCGCTTCGTGAAAAAAATTGTGCGCCGCGAAACTCCCGCGCCGATTTAACGTAAAGGGAATTCGAACTCCGCTTTCTTCTTGTCCTTCGAAAGCGTGAGGTAGGCGCTGAAGGACGAGCCGCGTTTCGAGACGAAACCTTCAATCAGTCCGGTCTTGCCGAGCTCGACCAAACGCTCCGCGTCTTCGGCGGAAATTTCCTTGCCACACAGATTGCGTTTCAATTGGAAAACGACACGCGGCGCACCGTTCGGCTGCGGCTTCGCGACCACGAAAGCGTCATCGGTTTGATAAAGATCGCCGTCGTGAATCTTACTTTCGCTAAGTCTGACGGCCTTCGTCAGGTCAACCGGTGGCTTCGCTGGGCGCGGCGCGCTCTTACCGTTCCTCGCGGTGGTTTCGCGCGGTTTGCGGGGCGGAAACTCCCAGGCGATTTTGCCGCCTTGCCTAACGAGATAGGCATCGAAGGGCCGGCCTTTCTTCGAAGTGAATTTTTCGATCAGATCGGTCTTCCCGTTCGTCACGAGCTGGATCGCCTGTTCGCGTGTGATCTGCTTCTGGCACATCAGCCGGCCAACCTTAAACGACTCCTTCCAACCATCGCCCTCGCGCTCGCGCAGGATGAAATTGGTCGGCGCTTCACACAATTCCGCGCCAGTTTTCGGATCGGTCCAGAAAGGAACGAGCGCGTTCACATCTACCTTGTTGCCAAAATCCAGTTCGGCTTTCTTGCGTCCGGGATTTTTCTCGTCCTCGACGATCTTGATTTTGGAAGGGAAACGATTGCCGGTCTTGGCCGAGACGAATCCGTCAAGCGGACCGATCTCGCCCTTCGCGACGAGTTCGCGAACTTCGTCTTCCTCGATTTTGCGTCCGCTCATCACCTTGTAGATGACGAGCACGCCATCCTTTGATTTGAATGTGCGCAGCGTCTCGATCATCGGCTTCTGGTCGGTCGGCGAAATGATGTTGGTAACGCGCGAGTTACTTTCGTCCTCCTCGAAATTCTTCGTCCGCTCGACGAGGCGCTTCGTGACGGCGACGATCTCCGACATGAAAGCGCGGCGCGCAAATTTGCCGTGCTCCATCTGGCGGAGCTTGAACTCCCATTCGCCGGTCATGTCCGGCTTCGTCAGGGAATCGGCGTGCACCGCGGAAAGAAACTGGAGCAACGATTCCGCTTTTGTGGTCGGGACGAGCTCGCGCTGCTGGCGTTCGAGATACTTTTGATTGATCAACCCGTCGATCGTGTCGGCGCGGGTCGCGGGTGTGCCGAGGCCGCGTTCCTTCATCGCCTCCGCCATCTCCTCATCGTCAACGAGTTTGCCAGCACGCTCCATGGCAGAGAGGAGCGTCGCTTCGGTGTAACGCGGCGGCGGCTTCGTCTTCTCCGAGTGCAGCTCGGCAGAAATGGTCTTCGCCTGCGAGTTGTCTACACTCGTTAGGGCAGGCAGCGCTTTCGCATCCGCGGAGTCGTCGACCGTTGTCTTGCCATAAACGGCGAGCCAGCCGGGCACAGTCAGGACTTTTCCTTCCGTCTTGAAATCGTGCGTTCCAGCCACCGTGCTGATGCGGGTCGTGACATCAAATTCCGCCGCCGGGAAAAACGCCGCGACGAAACGCCGCGCGATCATGTCGTAAATCTTCGCTTCCATCTCATCGAGATGCTTCAGCTCCACGCCGGTCGGAATAATGGCGAAGTGATCGGAGATTTGCGCGTTGTTGAAGATGCGCTTGTTTGGCCGCACCCAGCCGTTGTTGAGCGCCGTCTGGCCGTGCTTTGCGAGATCGCCGGGAAGTTTGCCTAACGTCTGCCGGCAGGTGGTGATGTAATCCTCCGGCAAAGCTCGCGAATCGGTCCGCGGATAGGTAATCACCTTGTGGCGCTCGTAAAGTGCCTGGGCGATCTGCAACGTACGCCGCGCCGAGAGTCCGAAGCGATTGTTCGCCTCACGTTGCAGCGTGGTCAGATCGTAGAGCCGGGGCGACGTCTGGCTTGATGATTTTTTTTCCTCCGAAACTTTGGCCAGCGGCTGGCCCTGGCAGGCAGCGAGCGCGGCTTCGGCCGCCGTTTTGTCCCAGACTCGATCGATCCGGTCGTGTTCGTTTTTCTCGTCCTTCTTGAAATTCGGCCGCTGATAAACGCCTTCGTAGGTGCCCTTCGCGATTTCGAACCGAGCAACCACGCGCCAGTAGTCCTGTGGCTTGAAATTGCGGATCTCCAGCTCGCGGTTAAAGACGATCGCGAGCGTCGGCGTTTGCACACGACCAACACTGGCAACATTGCCGCCGCGCGATCCAAACATGCGCTTGGTGATGGCGCGGGTGCCGTTGATGCCGATGAGCCAGTCGCTCTCACTCCGGGAACGCGCGGCATCGGCGAGACCAGCCATCTGTTCGCCGTCGCGCAGAGTGCGAAATGCTTCCCGGATTCCTTCCGCCGTCATGGTCTGCATCCAGGCGCGTTTCACCGGGAGCTTCGACTTCGAGAGCTGGTAAAGATTTTGAAAGATCAACTCGCCTTCACGCCCGGCATCACAGGCGTTGACGACGGAATCGATATCTTTGCGATGCAGAAGTTTTTTCAACTGGTTGTAGCGATCCTTCGAATCTGCGACCGGCTTGAGCCCAAATTTTTCCGGAATGATCGGGAGCGTCTCGAGACGCCAGTAACCGTATTTCTTCTTGTCGATGTCTTCCGGCATTTCCAACTCGACGACATGGCCGACGGCGGAAGAAATGACGTATTCGTCGTTCTCGAAGTGGTCGCCTTTCTTGGGGACTTTGCCGAGCGCGCGGGCAAGATCCTGCGCGACGCTGGGTTTTTCGGCGATGATGAGGGTTTTGGGCATGAAGGGATGCCAACTAGACATTGTTGGCGAGGTTTGCAAGTCACACTCGGTCTTCGGTGTCTTAATCCAGAGCACGGATCAAGCCCGCCGCCGAATTTCGGCCGCAAGCGCGCAAGGCTAAGACAACTTGACGAAATATTTGCCCGGCAACTGCTTGACGAGGTGCTTCAATTCAAGGCGGAGCAGGGCCGACGAAACGGTGGCGCTGGGCAGGTTGCTCGCGGCAGCGATCGCGTCGATCGGCGTCTCGGCGGCATGGATCGCGTCGTAAACTCGGCGCTCGTCCTCGCTCAATTCCGGCAACGGACGCGCTGATATTTCCGGCAACTTTCGCTTTTCCGGGAGAAGGATTTGCAAGTCGTCGAGAATGTCGCTCGCGTCCATAACCAGCTTCGCGCCCTGCTGGATGAGACGATTCGAGCCGTGCGCGGTCGGGGCATTGATGTGGCCGGGCACGGCGTAAACCGACCGGCCCTGCTCGATCGCCTGCGAAGCGGTGATGAGCGCCCCGCTGTTTAGTCCGGCTTCAACGACCAGAATGCCATGACTCCAGCCGCTGATGATGCGGTTGCGCATCGGGAAGGTCTGGCGGTCCGGCTCGACCGTCATCGAGAACTCGGAGACTACAGCGCCGTTGCCGCTGCGGATCTTGTCCGCGAGAGCGGCGTTTTCCGGAGGATAAAGCTTAGTCAGGCCAGAGCCAATGACGGCGATGGTGCGGCCCTTGGCAGCAAGCGCGCCCTGATGCGAAGCGGTGTCGATCCCGCGTGCCAGTCCGCTGATGATCGTGAGCCCGGCGTAGGCCAACTGGTAGGAGAGTTTCTTCGCACATTCCGCCCCGTAATGACTCGTGCGTCGCGAGCCGATCACTCCGATCGCGTGTTGATCGCGCTCGGTCAGTTTGCCCCAAACGTAGAGCACGATCGGCGGCGCATGGATCTCGCGCAGTTGGCGCGGATAAGTCGGCGATTCCGCCGTAATGACCTCGGCGCCGAACTCGCGAATGCGCTCAAGTTCGGCGGAGAGATCGACCGTGCTTTCCCAATTCGCAATCTGCTCGGCGACTTCATTGCCGATCCCGTCGATCGTGCGCAGCGCGCTCCGTTTCGCCGACAAAATCCGCTCCGGCGTTTCAAAAACTTCGAGCAACTTGCGCAAGCGCACCGGCCCGATCGTCGGCAGCATGTTCAGCGCGATGCAGGCTTCGGTGCTTTTCATGGAGCACAGCCGAAGATTCGGGATATTTCGTTAGGCGCAGGGTTGCGCCTGTTTAGCCTAAAACGGAATCTCGTCGTCGTCCGGCTCGGCCGGGGCCGCGCCTTTGGGAGGAGCGGCGCTTCGTGCGCTGCCGCTCACACGGCCGCGAGGCGCTTCCTCCGGTTCGTCGCCGCCACTGCTCCCGCCGGGCCGGCCACCGAGCATCTGCATCCCCTCGCCGATGACCTTGAGCTTGCTCCGTTTTTGCCCGGATTGCTTGTCGTCCCAGGTATCGAGCTGGAGCCGGCCTTCGATGAAAACCGAGCGGCCCTTTTTCAAATACTCGCCGGCCACTTCTGCCGTGCGACCCCAGAAGGTGACGTCGACGAAGGTGACCTCTTCGCGTTTCTCGCCCGTGTCGAGGGTGTATTGGCGGTTGACGGCAATCCCGAGATCCGCGACCGCGCTGCCTTTCGGCGTGTAGCGCACTTCGGGGTCACGGGTCAGGTTGCCAAGGAGGAAGACTTTATTGTAGCTGGCCATGCGACTCTTTTAGCGAACCTACTCCGCCGCGGCCATCTTCTTTTTCGCCGGTTGCTCCTTTTTCTCCCGCAGCTTCTGGTAATGCTGGCGGTAGACTTCCGGGTCGAGCTTGAACTTCGAGCGCAGCTTGGTGACGAGCTGCGGGTCGGCCTGAAATACAAAATTGACGTAGTAGCCGGCGTCGAGCTCGCCCGCGACATAGGAAAATTGCCGCTTGTCCATCTTCTGGACCTGCTCGACCTGGGCGCCTTCTTTTTGAAATTCGGATTCGAGGCGGTCCACGATATCCTTCAGGTTGTCATCGTTGCCCTGGGTGTTGAGCACGAGCAACGCTTCATAACGATTCTTCATAATTCTTCAGGTGGTTGGTTGAAAAGATTCATCGCAGCAAACAGCCCTTTGTCGATGGCGCACTTCACTGCTTCCGCAGCGCGTTTGATTGTGGCGTTGAGCATCGGTTGTTCTTCTTCAAAAAATCGACTGAGCACATAGTCGATCGCGCCCTGCGATGGCGCGGTGCCGATCCCGATGCGCAATCTCGGTATCGCCTCGGTTCCGAAATGTTCGAAGATCGATTCCAGCCCGTTGTGGCCGCCCGAGCTGCCTTGCGCACGCAGGCGCAGGCGTCCGAGCGGAAGGGCCAGATCGTCCAGCACGACGAGGATTTCTTCGGCCGCGATCTTGTAGAAATTCGCGATTGCTGCCAGCGGCTGGCCGCTGCGATTCATGAAGGTTGCCGGTTTGACCAGAATCACGTTCGTCTTCGCCCAGGCCGCGCCCCATTTTTCCGAATAATCCCACGGCAGTTGTGCGTCGGCGGTAAGCCGGTCGAGCACCATGAATCCCACATTGTGTCGCGTGCGCTGGTACTCGCGGCCGGGATTTCCCAGCCCCGCAACCAAGCGAATCGGAGCTTCGTTCACATCCACTCCGGAGCAGGGCGCAGAGGCTATTTCTTCGCTTCCTTCTCTTTCGCAGGCGCACCCTTCGCGGCTGCGGCGGGGGCCGCACCAGCTTCAGGCGCTTCCTTCTTCGCCGTGATCACTTCCGGTCCGGCAGCTGCTTCCGGAGCGGCGGCCACCGGTTCTTCCTCCACCGTCGGCGCGAGGACCGAGAAGACGGTCAGGTCCGCCGACACGCGGGTCGTCACGCCCGATGGCAGCGGGATTTCGCGCACGTGAATCGCGTCCCCGATATTGAGATGGGAAACGTCGACCGTGATCACATCTGGCAAGTCGCGCGGCAGGCATTCGATCTCGAGCGAACGGAGATTCTGCTCGAGCAACCCGCCAAACGTCTTCACACCCTCGGGCGTTCCCGTCGGTTCGAGCGGGATGTCGGCCTCGATCATTTCGTCCATCGAGACGGAGTGAAAATCAACATGCAACACTTCACCGCCGAGTGGGGAATGCTGGACCTCCTGCACGAGTGCGAGACGGCCGGAGCTTTCGCCGTCGATTTCCAGTTCCACGAGAATGTTTTCGCCCGAAGCGTGGCTGAGCATGAGAGAAATGTCGCGGCGCGAGACTTGTAACGGCTCAGGCTTGCTCTTGCCGCCGTAGATGATCGCGGGGACGCCGCCCTGCGCTTTGATCTTGCGCACCGCCGAACGCCCGGTGCCGGTGCGTCGCGTCGCCGAAAGTTTTACTTGTTTGGCCATGGTATCAGTTTGCTATTGCGCGCCGTTGTCGATCTTGAAGAGCGAGGAAACGGACTCGTCATTGTGAATCCGTTTGATGCTTTCCCCGAGCAGCTCAGAGACGCAAAGCACCGTGATGGTAAAACCCTCCACGGTGCGAACGGGCGTGCTGTTGGTCGTTATTAATTCCTTAATTTGGGACTTTTGCAACCGCTCGATCGCCACATCGGCCAGAACGGCGTGGGCGACCCCGGCATAGATATCGAGCGCGCCGTTTTTCTTCAATAACGTCGCGGCGGAAGTGAGCGTGCCGGCGGTCTCGGTTAGGTCGTCGACCAGGAGAACGTCGCAGCCTTCCACTTCGCCGATCAAGTAAAGCGCCTCCGTTTCGGTCGCGCTCTTGCGCTGCTTGGCCACGATCGCAAGGCTCGAGCTGAGCGCCTGCGAATAGGCGCTCGCCATTTTCAAGCCGCCCACGTCCGGCGACACGACAACGGTCTTGCGAGTCAATTTCTCGCGCAGATAGGGAATCAAGACCGGCAGCGAATAGAGGTGATCGACCGGAATGTCGAAAAAACCCTGCACTTGCTGAGCGTGCAGGTCCATCGTCAGCACTCGATTCACCCCCGCCGCGCAGAGAAGATTTGCGACCAGCTTGGCCGTGATCGGCACGCGCGGCTTGTCTTTGCGGTCCTGCCGCGCATAGCCAAAAAACGGAATCACCGCCGTAATCCGATCGGCGCTCGCGCGGCGCGCTGCGTCCACCATGATGAGCAGTTCCATCAGATGCTCATTGGTCGGCGGGCAGGTCGGCTGCACGATGAAGACATCGCGACCGCGAATGTTCTCCTCGATTTTGACGTAGGTCTCGCCATCGGGAAACGAGCTCAGCGTTGCGTCGCCAAGCGGCACCCCGATGCCGCTGCAGATTCGTTGGGCGAGCTCGCGATTGGCGGACCCGGAAAAAACTTTCAGCTCAGGTTGGAGAGCAAACATGCGTCGAGGGCCGCTACCTTAGGCGGGACGAAGTGGCGTTGGCAAAAAGAATCTGGGCATACAAAAGCAGGTCGGTCGCCTAAAAAGTTTGGACACCCGGGGGCTGGGCAGAGCGTTTGGGGCAACGCTATGTGGGCTGTGGCCGGCCGGGCAGAAGCAGGATGATCGATGAGTTGTGCAAGCAGTTTTGTAACGGTCGCAAGCGTGCGATCACGCTGCGACGAACCAGGGCGGGATAGGATGGCGATCCGCCGCCGCGCAAGGGACGTCCACTGAGCTACGGAAACCGAGGGGGCGGAAGTTTTCGGGCGGTTGCAGCGATTCTCGGATCCTTCGTGAGCGCAAGAATACCGATTCCGGAGATCTGCTGCGACCGAATTGCTGTGCTATCTCACCCACGGCTAACGTGGACCACAGTGTCAGTGACGCTTTTTTGGGCGCTGCCGCAAACCCTTCCGGAGTCGAGGCGCTGCTTGCTTTTTGTCGCACCGCGCGGCAGAGAGAGAAAATGGGCGAGCAGAGCACGAACGCCGTCGTCATGATCAGGCCAAGCCGGTTTTATCCAAATCCGGAGACGGCGCTCGACAACGCGTTTCAACAGGAGATCGATGCCGCCGTATCCCCGAATGTGGAGAAGGAGGCGCAGCTAGAATTCAATCGCGCGGTGGCAGCATTGTCGGCCGCGGGAGTGACCGTGCACGTCTTCGATGATACGCCCAGTCCTCCGAAGCCGGATGCGGTTTTCCCGAATAATTGGTTTTCGACCCATGAAGATGGCCGGGTCGTTCTTTACCCGATGTATAGCCCTTCGCGACGCGCTGAACGCCGCCTCGACCTCATCGAACGTCTGCGCCAGCTCTACCGGGTGACCGCGATTGTTGACTACTCGCCTTACGAAAAGCGCGGCCTTTACCTCGAAGGCACGGGCAGCCTGGTGCTCGATTACGTCCAGCGCATCGCCTATGTCTCGCTTTCCCGCCGTGCCGATCGCGAGCCTCTGGAAAAGTTTTGCGCCGATTTCGGCTATGAGCCGCTGACCTTCGAGAGCACGGGAGCCGATGGCCGTCCGATCTATCACACCAACGTCATAATGTGTCTTGGGACGCAATTCGCCCTCGTGGGACTCGAGCTGATCAACCACCGCACGGAGCGGGCCACGGTCCGCGCCCGATTGGAGGCGACCGGCAAGACGATCATCGAACTCAGCCGCGCCCAGATTGAAAACTTCGCTGGCAACGCACTCGAACTGCACAACGAAAAAGGCAAGTTGCTCGTCCTCTCGGCCCGTGCGGCTGCCCATTTTACCTCCGAGCAGCGGGCCACGGTCGAGAGCTTCGCTCGGCTCCTCCCGCTGTCCCTTTCCACGATCGAACTGGCTGGCGGGAGCGCACGCTGCATGATGGCGACGATCCATTTGCCGCCTCGTTAGGCAGGATACGCAACCTCTGCCGCGTCCAGTTGGAACCGGCATCGGCGGCCTTGGCCCGAGAGATGCTAAAGCCATTCGACCGAAGATGCCGAAACTCAATCCAGGCTCCAGCGGCTCCGAGCCGAGGAAGAAGAAGTCTGCGCCCAAGCGCCGCGCCAAGGCGCGGCGGAAACGTCCATCTTCCGCAGAGAAGGAGATCCCTGATCCGGAGGAGACACCTTCCGCTGAAACGGTCGGCCGGCTGGAACGAACCCGGCGCTTGCTCCTGGCGGCTTTGCGCGTCTGGGAATTGAAGCGGCGCGTCCGCGACTAGTTGGCCGGACGTCCTTCCTTCCTTTCGCCTTCCGGTTCGGTGGGTAAATTCGCCCGATGTCGCGAGGGCAAATGGCGCAAACAAGGGGAGTGCGATCGGAACGCGAATCATTGTCAGGCGGGATTGTTCTGATTAACCAGGAACCGTTGCGCTCAATAACGGCAGCGGATTGCTCGGAGGCGATCGCGCGCCTGAATCGTGCCCGCGCCGGGTGGCACCATTTCGAGCATAAGGATAAACCGGCCTTCGTGCGCTGGCGGGCGCGCGAATTTGGCGCGCTCCTGAGCCGGGCGCGCGAAGTGGAGACGCAAATCCACGACCACCAGGCGTTGGTTCACGAGGTGGAAATGGAAATGCGGCGCGGTTTCCAGGATGCACACAGCGCCTACCAACGCGTGATGTTTCGGCGCGCCAACCCTGCCGTGTCCAGCGACGAGGAGGAGCCGGCGGCGACTCGCGGAATGCACGGCGCAGCTCGCAGGCTAAGCGATTTCGAAAAGGAAGCGCTTTTCCAGGAATGGGTGAAGCAAGCGCTCGGCACCAATCCAGACAAGATGGATGACGAGGCTTACTCGAACAGTTTCGAAGCCTTCAAGGCGCACATGTTTCGCGCCGCGCCGGAAGAATCGGCCTCGCCCAGGGTGCCACGTCCGCGGTCCAATCCCCGGTTGGCCGCAGACGAGAACAAGGACGAGAACGACGAGGAAATCGTCGCGGTTGACGCGCGCGTAAAGGAGCTTTATCGCCGACTCGTCCGGCGATTGCATCCAGATCTGCGGGCCGATGGAAGCGCGACCGTTTCCGCGCTTTGGCACGAAGTGCAGGAGGCCTATGCTGCGAGCGACGTGGCGCGGATGGAAATCCTGCTCGCGCTCGGCGACATCGAGGCAAACCGAGCGGCCGACCAAACTCTTTCCCAGATGCGTGGCGTTCTGGCAGAATTGGAGCGTTCTTTGCGAGCGTTGGAGAAGAGCCTGCGCGAGGCCGAGGGCGAAGAGGCGTGGGATTTTGCGCGGATCGGTCCGAGCGCAGATCTGCACCTGCGCGTGGAACGGCAACTGAAAACCGACCTTGCCGCGCGTACCCGGCGTCTTGACCTTCTCACGCGCACCATCGCGGACTGGGCCAGGGGCCCGGTCGCGAATCGCAGGTTCCAAGTGGTGTAGCGGGAGCCAGCGGCTGCATTCGAGAAGCTGGGTCTATCGCAACGGCCCCGGGATACCGGTCTGCGCGTATGCCGGCCCAAAGTAGCCAAGCCGTTCGAGCACCGAGGCAAAAATCTCGTCGAGCTTCCGGATCGTTCCCGCCTGCAGTTTTTCGCGATGATCACCGGGTGTCACCTTGCGCTTGTGCGACCAGACATCCTCCTCGCCTTCCGCCGCAACGCTATTGGCATGACGCGCCGCAACGACCGCACGCGTTTCATCCGAATCGGGCAAATCAAAGGCGCTCACGATTTTTTCCAGCCAGGAGGGAAAAGCCAGGACCATCTCCTCATAGGAAACGACGATCGTATTGGGCCGGTCCAACAGCTCTTCGAGATAACGCTGGTAGCGGTCGAGCACATTGCCGACGTGTTTTTTGTAGCGCGAGCCGATCCCGTAGTCGCCGCGGTAGCCGTAAAACGGCTCGCCCACCATATCGAGCACGAAACGATCAATCCCCGCCTCCGCCACCGCCTTGCGATATCCAGTGTGCCGCTCGATCTCGCCCTCATGCATGTAGCAGTAGGAGTAAAACATCGAAACCAGCACATCGCGCGGATCCCGCAGATGCAGGATGATGCTCGCCGTGTCGAGCGCCTGCGTCGGCACGAAAAAGCGGATCGGCCCAAAGCAGCCGCGCTTTTTCGCGATGAAATCATGACCGGCAAACATCCGGTCGAAGGGGAGCTGCGACCTGGCTTCGTTAGGCGAATAATAGCGAATGCGATTCAGTTCGCAGATGTCTTTCAGGACGCGATGCAGGACCATCGAGCCCGCCTTGTGCGTCGTGTAGGCAATGATGTTGCGGCTCGGGTTGCGCCATTTGTTTCGGAAAAGCATCGGACCGCCGTCGCAGCGGCGACCTCAAGTTTGTTATTACCGGAGGCTTTGTCCATTGTTTCAGATGAACCGGCGTCTGCTTGCCCTCTTCAGCATCGCCGCCGCCTGGGCCGGACCGCTCCATGGCGCTCCGCCCAGTGATCCGGCGGTGGCCGCGCTCTACGCCCGCGGCCTGGCCGGGAATGCACAGGCGGTGATCGATTGCATCGCCGCGCTGGAGAAACGACTGGCCAATGCGCCCAACGACCAACTGGCGCGGGCCTATCTCGGGAGCGCCTACACCTTGCGCAGCCGCGACCTCGGTCTGGGCAAGGCGAAACTCGATACCCTGCGCAAGGGACTTGCCCTGATGGACGAGGCAGTCGCGGCCGCGCCCGGGAACGCTGATGTCGCTCTGACCCGCGCGGTCACGAATGAAGCGCTGCCCATTTTTCTTGGCCGGCGCAAAGTAGCGCGCGCACAGTTGAACGAACTGCTCGCTCTGGTTGAGAAAGAGCCGGTGAAACTACGACCCGTTGATCGGCAGTTGCTCTACCTGAACGCCGGCGAAGCGGCCCGGCATGCGGGCGACAAGGAACGAGCGCGGGATCTTTGGGAGCGCGGCCTAACGATTACGGCTGACGCAAAACTAAACGCGGAAATCCGGGAGGCGCTGGCGCAGCTAGAGTGAATGCAGCAAATGCCGGAGAGGCCTTTTGGGCCCGGATCGAGCGTAGCTTGCGCACTCCAAGTGCACGCGATCTATCGCCCCACGAAGGGCGGCTCCCACGTTGAAAACCTTCCTGCTTTCCTGCTTTCCTGATTAAGTAATTCCTATGCAGGAAGACCTCGAGCGCGTTCTCTTTGACGAGCCCACGATCCTGCGCCGGCTCGACGGACTGGCCGCGGAGATCTCGGCCGAATATCGTGATCGCGAGCTGACCGTGATTGCGGTCCTGAATGGTAGCATCATTCTCATGGCCGACCTCCTTCGGCGTATCCCGCTGCCCCTGAAGCTGGATTGCCTCGGCGTGGCCAGTTACCACGGTGGCACGACAACTACCGGCGAGATCGTCTTCAAACAAGTCGTGCTTCCCGACGTGATGGGCCGGCACATCCTCATCCTCGACGACATCCTCGACAGTGGGGTTACTCTGGCCGCGATTCGCGAGAAGCTGGTGACGCAGCAGCCGCTGAGCGTGAAAATTTGTGTCCTCCTGCGCAAATTGAAACAGCGCCTCCGCCCGGTGGAAGCCGATTACGTCGGTTTCAATATCGCGGACGAGTTCGTCGTCGGCTACGGGCTCGATTACATGGAGCATTATCGCAACCTGCCGTGCATCGGCGTGCTGCGGAAAGAGAAGATCCTCCCGCCTCTCCAAACCTGAGGAACCGGAAGGAAACGATGCGGATCAAGGTGCAATTCTTTTCCCAACTGAAGGAAATCGCTGGCACGAACGAGCTGGCGCTCGATCTTCCCGACGGCTCCACTGTCGCTGACCTGCTTGCGCACCTTTACGAGCGCTTCCCCAAGCTTGAGAATTGGGACGCCAGCATTCTTGTCGGCATCGGAGTGGATTTCGTCGGCCGCAATCACGTCATCCAGTCTCACGACCAAATCGCGATCATGCCACCGGTCCAAGGCGGCTAGCGGAGGGACGCGCTTTCGCGCGTCCAAGAGGTGCGGAAGCATGTCCCTCCGGCGGAGGGCGGGCCGCCGAGCCAATTCAGTCGCGGAAATTCTTGAAAATGGTCGCAACGCCGAAGTCCTTGCTCTTCACAAAGGCGATCACTTCCTGGAGCTCGTCGCGCTTCTTGCCGGTCACGCGAATCTGCCGGTCCTGGAGTTGGTTCTGCACCTTGAAGCCGCCGCTCTTGATCGCGAGGATGATTTCCTTCGCTTTGTCGCCTTCCAGTCCCTGCTGAATCTTCAGCTCCTGCCGGGCGTGACCGATCGAGGAAATCGCCGGTTCCTGTTGATCGATGTTCCGCAGATCGACCCCGCGTTTCGACAGTTTGTTGATGACAATTTCCCGCAGCCCGCGCAGGCGCGACGCGTCCTCGGCTGTCAAGGTGATCTTGTCCTTCTCGTATTCGATCTCGGCCACGGTGCCCTTGAAATCGAAGCGGGTGGCGAGTTCTTTACGCGCCTGGTTGAGCGCGTTGTCGATCTCCTGGGTGTCGACTTCGGAAACAATATCGAAGGAAGGCATAGGGTTTCGGATTTTCTATCGCCGATTTTCAAAACCGGCCACGCGAGAAGCGCGTCTTACTATCTCGCCGCCGCCCGGTTGGGCGAATGAATTTTTTCCGCGCTTCTCCCCCCTGCCCGTGCACCGGCGAGTGGCGCGATCGTTGCTCCTTCTAAGGGGCATGAAGATGTTTCTTGTCCTGGTGTTGACGGTGACCGCGCTCTTCGTCTGGCAGCGCAGCGGCAACAACGAGCCCGCGACCGGCGCGCCGCTGGCGACGAAAGCCGCCGTGCCGGCCACGCCGCGACCGGTCTATGAGCATGATTGGGCGAAGCACTCGCTCGATCGAGCGAACGAGGTTGCAAACCAGGTGCGAAGGTCACGTCAGCAGAATGAGCAGCCGTAAGCCGCTAAATCGTTGAACGGTTGAATAAGCGGTGGATGGCTCGAAGGTGCGGACGAAGCCTCGCTCGCCGTTTCCACCGCTTTCGGTGAGAAGCGAGAACGCCTGTGCGGCAGGGAGCGACTGGGGCCGCTAACAGTTGCGGTGCCTCGGATCGCGGAGCAGCTTCGCGCATGAACTCGCTCCTCTTCCGGGTCGCGGCGACGCTTTGTTTTCTGGCGGTGGCGCTGGGAGCCTTCGGGGCGCATGCGCTTAAGGGAACGCTGACGGCCAACGCGATGACCGATGTCTGGAACAAGGCCGTGCTCTACCATTTCTTGCACGCGCTTGCGCTCCTTGTGCTGGCGACGTTGCCGGCGGTAAGTCGCGCGGCTTCGGCCCTCTTTGTCAGCGGGATTGTCCTTTTCAGCGGCAGCCTTTATCTGCTCGCCCTAACGAATGTGAAATGGCTTGGCGCCATCACCCCACTCGGCGGGCTCTGTTTTCTCGCGGGTTGGTTGAGCCTGGTCGTTTGGCCCGCACGATAGAGGCGCGTCCCTGTTTCTTGTCGCCGCGGGTTTAGATCGAATTCCTGTTTGAGAGAGCGGCCTGGCGCCGAGAAACTCGAGACGCAAAATGGCAACGGAAAACGCCGGAAGGTTTGCCAGCCGCCGCTGCACCCGAGACGTTGCCGCCCACGCTCAGCAGCAGGGCGAACTCCTCGCGGGAGCGTCGCCTTCGCCCGGTTCGCAGGGTTGAACACTGGCAGAGTAATTCGAGGCGCCTGTTCGTGATGTTGCGCGAACGCGCACCGGGCTTTGCCGCCGGAACGCACTCTGCTATTCTACCCGCCTAACAAATGCTGGCTCTGGCTGACACCGAAAAATCCGCCGCCACGATCGCTGTCTTTATCGCGACGTTCCTCGTCACCCTCGCGATCGGTCGGCTGCTCAAGCGCCGGGCCGGCGTGCCGTTTGGGATTTTCTTCCAACTCTTTGCCCTCACTCTCGCCGCTTACACTTCGGCTTGGGTCTACGGTCTTGACCTCCATTGGCGCAATCACATGGGCGCGGCGCTCGTTCTCTTGAGCACGGCGGTAGTAATCGCGCTGGTCGATCGTTATCTCTGGGATCTTTATTTCGAACAGCGGCGGCAGACGGTCATCCCCAAATTCCTGCGCGAACTGGTTGCGCTCGTGATTTTCCTGATCGCCCTTCTGCTCGTCCTGAGTTTCGGCTATCACGCCGAGACCCAGTTGCGCGGTTTACTCGCGACGTCCGGTGCCGCGGCCATCATCCTCGCATTTGCGACTCAGAATCTCCTCGGCGGCGTCATCGCCGGCATGGCGGTGCAAATCAACAAGCCCTACAAAGTGGGGGATTGGCTCCAGGTCGGCGAGCGCTTTGCCGAGGTCATGGAGATCAACTGGCGTTCGACCCGACTGCGAACGAACGACAACATTTACCTGGATATTCCGAATAACGAGATCGTCCGCACGACTATCGTTAATCTGCATTATCCAACCAATCTGCACGCCATCCGCGTCCGGGTGGGCATTGATTACAACGTTCCGCCAAATCGGGTCAAGGACGCGCTCTTTCAAGCGGCGATGAGCGCGAAGAACGTGCTCCAGGAACCGCCGGTGAGAGTTTTCCTGGTCGATTTCAGCGATTACTCCATGACCTACGAAATCAAATTTTACATGGGCGATCATTCCAAGATCAACGAGACCAACGACTCGGTTCGCACCAATGTCTGGTACGAACTCAAGCGGCAGAACATCACCATTCCATTCCCCATCCGGACGCTCGAAATTAATCGCAAGACCCTGGTGAAAGCCCATGAACAGCATGGGCGAGCGCGCACCATTCTCGAAGGCGAACCGCTTTTTGCTTCTCTCACCGAAGCGCAGCTCGACGGCCTGATTCGCGCTTCGCGCACCCTGCGTTTCGGACGCGGCGAAAAGGTGATCGAACAGGGCGCGGAGGGGTCGTCGATGTTCGTCCTCCTGCACGGGACAGCGCACGTCTCAGTCGCACAAAATGGAGGGATGATTCGTGTCGGTTCGCTGCGCATGGGGGATACGTTCGGCGAAATGTCTCTCCTGACCGGCGAGCGGCGATCGGCGACAGTTCGAGCAGAGGAAGATTGCGAAGTGCTCGAGATTAGCAAGCCGGCGATGGCGGCGTTCCTGCGCGAGGCTCCCGAATGCGTGGCGCAGCTCAGCGAGCTCCTCGCGGCGCGCAAGATGGAGACGGAAGGCCTGATCAAAGACGCTCGGCAAACCACAGCCGAGGAAAAAAAAGAGGAGGAATACCGCGCCACCTTTCTGCGCCGGCTGCGGGCAGTTTTCGAGTTGTAGGCGATTGTGGTCGGGGCCTATATGCCCCGACCGCGGCGCAAAGGCCACTCCCCACATTACGGTTGCGACAGGGGCAAATCCCTCTAATATCCTGCCTTCCTATTCCTGGACGTATATATGACTGTTTTCGCTCTATCTTTTCTCACTTCCGGCGTCCCAATTTCCATGGTCTGCGCGGCCGTTGGCCTCGTCTTCGCCTTCTTTCTTATCCTCTCGGTGATCAGGGCCCCCGCTGGTAATGAGCGCATGCAGGAAATCGCCGGCGCCATTCAGGAAGGCGCGAAGGCTTATCTCAACCGACAGGTCATGACGATCAGCTCGATTGCGGTGGTTATCTTCATCCTTCTCTTCATTTTCAAAGATCACGCCGCGGGGTTTGGCTTCTTGATTGGAGCCGCCTGCTCATTGGCTGCAGGCTTTATCGGAATGCGGATCGCGGTTTTGGCTAACGTTCGCACCACTCAGGCAGCGACCAAGTCGCGGACAGCCGCGCTTCGGATTGCTTTTAACGGCGGCGCGGTGACGGGTCTGCTCGTCGTTGGCCTGGCGCTACTCGCAGTCGGGATTTTCTATACCGTCGCCGGCAGGATGATTGGCCATGATCCCGCGGTAAGGAGCCTTATCGGTCTGGCGCTGGGCGCGAGCTTGATCAGCGTCTTTGCACGGCTTGGCGGCGGCATCTACACCAAGGCCGCCGACGTCGGAGCGGATCTCGTTGGAAAAATCGAGAGCGGCCTCGAGGAAGACGATCCGCGCAACCCGGCGACGATCGCCGATAACGTGGGCGACAATGTCGGCGATTGTGCCGGCATGGCAGCGGACGTTTTCGAAACCTATGCAGTCAGTTTGATCGGGGCGATCCTCGTCGGTGCGCTCACCCTGGCGAACACGCCTGCGGCCATCGTTTATCCTTTCGTGCTCGGCGGCATTTCCGTTCTCGGGGCGATCTGCGGCATCCTTTTTGTGAACCTGAGCGGTGGCAAGCCGGGAAATACACTCATGGGTGGAGTGATGGCGAGCGGGGTCGTTTCAGCCATCCTCTTTTGGCCAGCGACCCATATCCTTTTCCCAGACGGAGTCATGATCACCGACGCGCATCGGACGCCTAACGATCTTTATTTCGCCTCGCTCGTCGGTCTGTTTATGACCGGGATCGTGGTCGTGATCACGAATTACTACACCTCCATGAGTTACAGCCCGGTGCGTAAGATCGCCAAAGCCTCCGAAACCGGTCACGCGACCAACATCATCGCTGGGCTCGCCGTCGGCCAGCATGCGACCGCGCTGCCGGTTGGTTTCATCGGTCTCGCCATCCTGTTCAGTTTCCACTTCGCCGGTCTCTACGGGATCGCGGTCGCGGTCATGAGCATGCTCTCGATGGCGGGAATCATTATTTCACTCGACGCCTTCGGCCCGATCACGGACAACGCCGGCGGCGTCGCGGTCATGAGTAATCTGCCCAAAGAGGTGCGCGGCGTGACAGACGAACTCGACGCCGTGGGCAACACGATGAAGGCAGTCACGAAAGGCTACGCCATCGCGTCGGCAGGACTGGCGGCCTTGGTGCTCTTCGGTTCCTACGTCGAGGAATTGCGCGCTCATGTCACGGCAGCGGGCCGCACCTTCAACTTCCAGTTTTCTCTCAATGAACCGAAGGTCATCATCGGTCTGTTCATTGGGGGCTTGTTGCCCTTCATCTTCACCGCCTTCAGCATGGATGCGGTCGGCAAGGCGGCTGGCGCGGTGGTGCGTGAGGTGCGCCGGCAGTTGAGCGCGAAGCCAGGAATCCTGCGGGGCGAAGACAAGCCGGATTACGGCGCCTGTGTCGATATCGTGACGAAGGCGGCCTTGCGCGAGATGATTATTCCGGCGCTTCTGCCGGTGGCATTCGTGGTCGCGGTGGCGGTAATCAAGCCGTTGGGCCCGGTCGTCCTTGGCGGCTTGCTTGTCGGGACGATTGTGACTGGTTTGTTCGTCGCGATCGCAATGACCTCGAGCGGCGGCGCGTGGGATAATGCAAAGAAATTCATTGAGGAAGGCAATCTCGGCGGCAAAGGATCCGCCACCCACGCCGCCTCGGTCACCGGCGATACAGTGGGCGATCCCTACAAGGATACAGCCGGCCCGGCGATCAATCCGATGATCAAGGTGGTTAACATCGTGGCCATTCTGATCATTCCGATTTTCTTCTAGCGCGGACTCCGGAAGTGAAGTTGACTGTGGCTGTGCCACTCCTTCCGAATCAGCCTAACGAATAAAGACAAATGGATGCGCCGGATTTTCAGTTGGTTCCTAATCCGCGGCGAGAGGCGCCGGCCAAGGCGGACGCCGGGGCGAGCCCCTTCAAGATCGTGGTCGATCCGCAGATGCGCGCACAACTGCGCCGCGCCCTCATCGAGCTGATCGATAACCACGACGAAGCGCTCGCCGCGCATTATTCCGACGGCAAATTGGCGCTTGAGTCCTATAAGGAATACATCGAAGTCTTCGCCCGGAGTTTGAAGGAGACGATGGAGAGCCGGGCCGGCGTTGCTTATTTGTTGCGCGCGGTCGGCTTCGACGTCCCTCCGGAGCAGGTCAACCTGCGTCCGGATTTGCGCTGGAAAGCGCCGCCGCCGCTCTGACGAATCAGGTGCAGAGGCGGCCGTGCCGGCCGCGGAAGCGCGTCGCCTAACGAACTACATTTCTTCCACGAATTGCCACGCCAGATCCGGGCACAATTCTCGCTTGTCTACCGGCGTTTCCTCTGAGAAGAATCGGCACCACCACCACCAATGCCTACCGTCTTGTTAATCGAGGACGACGCCGAAAGCCGGCGCGCGACTGCGGAACTTTTCCTGCGGGAAGATTGGAAGACGCTGGAAGCGGGAGATGGCGAGGCTGGCATCCGCCAGGCCTTGGAACACAAACCTGAGCTGATCCTTTGCGATCTCCTGATGCCGAAGGCCAACGGCTTTCAAGTCTGCCGTAGTCTCCGTCAACTTTCGCAGCGCGCGAAAATCGTCATCGTTTCCGGACGCGACTACGGCGTGGATCGCACCAGTGCGATCGAGGCCGGTGCCGATGAATACCTTGTCAAGCCAATTAGCTGGGAGAGCCTGCGCGAAGTCATCGACCGTGCCTTGCCTCCGTCGAGCGATGGCGCGGCGCGCTCCGGGTCGCTCCCTGATTTCATACCGCCTGGGACCCGGGTGAAATTCTGGGGCGTGCGCGGCTCGATTCCGGTACCTGGTTCGTCCACTGTTGGCTTCGGCGGCAACACCAGTTGCGTGGAAGTGCGCGCCGATGGCGAAATCATCATCCTCGATGCCGGCTCCGGAATGCGAGAGTTGGGCATAGCCTTGGAAGAAGAGTTTGGTGCACAACCGATCCGGTGCACGCTGCTCATTTCCCACACTCACTGGGATCACATCCAGGGCCTGCCATTTTTCCTTCCCGCCTATCACCGAAAGAATTCCCTGCGCGTTCTTGGATACGAGGGAGCGCGGGCCAGTCTCGCGGCAGTTTTGGCCGGACAAATGGAAACCTCATTCTTTCCCGTCAGCCTGCGCGACATGCCGAGCTCGATCTCGATCGAGGAGTTAAAGGAAATGGAGTTCACCATCGGGAAGGTGAAAGTGCAGGCTCGCTTTGTGAACCATCCGGGAATCTGTGTCGGCTATCGCCTCACCACGACGAACGGCACGATCGCCTACTTCCCCGATAACGAGCCCTATGAGGTACTAAAACTCAGCCAGGCAAAGTCTGACTCCGAAGCGCGCGCCTTCGCAGCCGATGCCCGCAGCAAGTTGGTGGAGTTTCTTCATCGCACCGACATCCTCATCATCGATGCGCAGTACACCGACGACGAATATGCCGCGAAAGTCGGATGGGGACACGGCTCGCTCAGCAGCGCTGTGTCCCTCGCCGTCGATGCCGAGGTCCGCAAACTCTTCCTCTTTCATCATGACCCAAATCACGACGACAAGATGGTCGAGAACATGGTCGAGGCCGCGCATATGCTAGCCATGGAAAGCGGCCGGCCGATCGAAGTGGAAGCAGCCCGGGAAGGCGCCGAGATCTGGCTGGGCCCGAAGGTCCCGTCCTCAACCTGACGAACCCTGCGCCTCTCTAACCGCGCAAAGCCCTTGTAAAGCGGATAAGCTCGGCCGCGACCCGCTCAATTCGCGTCACGAGTTTTTTGTTCGTCACCTTGTCGTTGTCGAAGACGTCGCCGGTTGTGTAAACAAAACGCGGAATGATCACGCAGCGAAAATCCAGCATCAAACTGTTGGCGTAGGCCATGACCGACATATAGCTGCTCATGCCGCCCGCCGCGCAGAGGAAACCAACCACCTTGTCTTCCCAGGAGCTGCCGGTCAGCTCGATCATGTTTTTGGCGGACGCACTGACGTCATAGTTGTAAACCGGCGCCGCCACGATCACCCCGTCCGCCGCTTTCACAGCGGCATCGAGCTTTCGCGCGGCCGGATGTGCATAGCAGGCATCGGCATCACACAAGGGAAGATCCATTGCCGCGAGATCGACCCATTCGCAATCGACCTTCGCCTTCAGGAGAAACGTAAACGCCACCTGCCCCATCTTCCGGCTGTTGCTGGAAGGATTGCCGCTTGTGCTGACTACCAGGTATTTCGGCATGGCCGGTAAAGATGGCACAACGCCGCCGTCGATGCATCCGCTCCAGCGCCAGTCTAAAGCCAGCGTCGCTTCTTGAAATAAAGAATCTGCCCGACGGCCACGCTCAACATGAGGAGAAGACAGGCAAAGTAACCATACGGCTGCGCCAGTTCGGGCATGTGTGTGAAATTCATCCCATATACTCCGGCGATAAAAGTCAGTGGAATGAAAATGACGGTTATCACCGTGAGCACGCGCATGATCTCGTTCGTCCGAAGCCCGATGCTCGAAATGTGAACCTCGGTCAGACCTGAAAGGACGTCACGATAACTCTCCACCAGGTCCATTAACTGCACGCTATGATCATAACAGTCGCGCAAATAGACCTTGGTTTCCGGCCGAATCAGACCCGGCTCCTCATGCAAGAGAAGGCTTGTGACATCGCGCAGAGGCCAGACCATCCTTCGAATCTGGGTCAATGTCCGCTTGTGCTCGTGCAGGCTGCCCACCGGGCGTGCCAATGGATTTTCGATCAGCTCGTCCTCGATCGCGTCAATCTCTGTCCCGATCGACTCAAGGACTGGATAGTAATGATCGATGATCGAATCGAGCAGGGCATAAGCCAGGTAATCGGAACCCGCATGGCGGATCCGGCCCTTCCCGCTGCGAATCCGGGCGCGCACCGGTCCAAAGACATCTCGCTCCGGTTCCTCCTGCAAGGTGATGAGGAAAGTCTTGCCCAGAAACATGCTGACCTGTTCCCCACCGATCTCGAGCTCCGGATCGAGATACAACATCTTCACCACGATGAAGAGATAGTCGTCAAATTGCTCTACCTTGGGTCGCTGCCCCGTATCGAGAACGTCTTCCAAGGCCAGTGGATGGAGGTTAAAGCGCTCCCCCAGGATGCGCAGGATGCTGAGATCGCCCAGGCCATCAATGTTGATCCAGGTGACAAGTTCATTATTGAGATGCGGTAGAAGCTCGTCCGAGTCGACATCCTTGCGTTCTTCGAGGCAATCGGGCCCGTACTCGATGAGGGTAATCAAAGGCGGCTTGGCGGGCGAGTCGCCTGAGAGTTTGAGTAAACCGGGCGCTTCTCCCGGCACGACATGGCGGCGGCGTTTGAACATGGCTCCATCGTGCCTCCATCGACTGCCAGAGGGCAAGTGCGAAGGGGGCCGGCTACTTCAGCTTGCGCTCGAGGATTTCACCGACGAGGCCGGGATTGGCCTTGCCGTGCGACCGCTTCATCACCTGGCCCTTGAGGAAGTTGAGCGAAGCCGCGTGGCCCGCCCGGAAATCGGCCACTGGCTTGGGATACGCCGCGATCACCTCATCGCAAAGCGCCTCGAGCGTGGCGTTATCGCTCAATTGCGTAATCCCTTTCTCCTCCACAATCGCCCCCGCGCTCTTGCCGCTGGCAAACATCTCGGAAAACACTTCCTTTCCCTGTTTCCCGCTGATCCTGCCGGCGTCGATCAGGTTGACCAACTCATCGAGTGTGTCGGGCGCGATCGGGCAATGAGTGATCGTCAGACCAGCATTCGTTAGGGCATTTTGCAGATCATTCAGGATCCAGTTGGCGATCTGCTTCGGCTTGCGCGCGCCTTGTGCCGCCTTCTCGAAGTAGGTCGCGAGGTCAAGATCATCTGACAGCACGCCGGCATCGTAGGCGCTTACCTCGTACTGCGCGATAAAGCGCGCCCGCTTCGCCGACGGTAGCTCCGGCACGCGATCCCGCACCTCCTGAATCAGGCTTTCGCTTCGCACCGGGAGCAAATCCGGATCGGGAAAATAGCGATAATCATGTGCCATCTCTTTGCTCCGCATGACGAACGTCTGGCCCGCGTCGTCATCCCAGCGCCGAGTTTCCTGGGCGAGAGGCTCGCCGCGCGCCAGCGCCGCGGTTTGTCGTTCCACTTCGTGCGCCAGCGCCCGCCGCACGCCGCTGATCGAGTTCATGTTCTTAATCTCGATCTTCGCTCCAAGGTCAGCCTGCCCTTTCGGCCGCACCGAGATGTTGCAATCGCAGCGTAGTTGTCCTTTCTCCATGTCAGCGTCGCTCACTCTTCCGTAGATCAGGACTTGCTTCAGAGCGGTGAGAAAGGCGAAGGCTTCCTCCGGGGAATGGATCTCCGGTTGCGTTACGATCTCCATCAAGGGGGTGCCGGCGCGATTGAAATCGATCCCGGTCTTGCTCTCGAAATGGAAACTCTTCGCCACATCTTCTTCGAGATGAATCCGCACCAGGCGCACTTCCTTTTCCGGCGTTACGATGTTCTTCTGCGCGTCCTTCGGATAAGCAGAGCCGGGCAGCGGAACGCGACCGTTAGCGCAGAGCGGCAGCTCATATTGCGAGATCTGATAGTTCTTCGGCATGTCGGGATAGAAATAATTCTTCCGGTCGAAATTGCAGACAGATGCGATCTCGCAGTTGAGCATCAGGCCGGTCAGCGCCGTCAGTCGGAGCGCCTCATGATTCATGACCGGCAACGCGCCGGGCAACCCGAGGCAGGTCGGGCAGGTCAGGGAATTCGGTGGCGCACCAAACTCCACCGCGCAGCCACAAAACATTTTTGAGCGCGTCTTGAGCTGCACATGCACCTCGAGCCCGATCGTCGTCAGGCAATTCATGTTGACCGGGAATTTCGCACCATGACCAAAAAGGTCACGCGCGCGGTTGGCCTTTCAACATCCTCGACATTGCGGAAACATGTCCCTCCGGAGGGACGAGCTTCTGCTCGTCCCACATCGTACCCTGATTCCCGCGCGCTCATTTCTTCAGCGCGTAATCGAGCGCCTTTTGGAAATCAAAGCTCCTAATCTGCGCCGCCAGCGCGGGGTCGTTCAGCGCCTCGATCAGCTTGGGATTTTGCAGCAGCTCCTTAAAACGCTGTTCCTGGATCAGTTCGATGATCTCACGGTCGTCGCGCAAAGCGATGATCTTTGGATTTTCCGTCAATTCCTTCGCTCCGGGATAGGAGAAGAGACGCTCTGCGCTGCGCGGGTTTGAAACTACCGTCCCAACCTTTCCCAGCATTTGGTAGGTTTGTGTCGGCACAACGTCGACTGCCTTGATCACTTCGCCTAACGAACCAAGTTCGATCGAATTCTTCAGCCGGGCGAGCGTATCGAGCATCGGCTGCGCCTCGTTGGGCGAGGAAGCCGGGCGCGTCGTCAACAGAGCAACGCGATCCTGCGGCGCCGTTTGCGAATGCAATTCCGCGCTCGCGATTGCGCCCGTGGAGCGAATCGCGACCACAACCAGCCAGACGGTGAAGAATCCGAAGAAAATGCCCAACGCTGCGCCGCAAACGCCATAGAGCAGGCGTACAATTCCAACCGGCTGCTGTCCCGTGCGCTTGAAGAGAATCGCGCCTAGCGCGTTGACCGCAGCATAGATGGCGAGGGCGAGGATCGCACCGGCAGCCACCGATATAAATAAATCGGGGACACGCAACACGGGACGGAGAATTGGCACGAGCCAACGACCACCGAACAATGCCGCCGCGTAGGCCGCCACGAGGGCGAGCAGGCGGGCCAGTTGCCTAACGATTCCCAGTCGCCAACCGCGCACGACCTCAAAGAGAATCAGGAGCAGGGCGAACGAGATGAAAATGGTTTGCCAAAGTGGCGAGCCGTTATTCATGGAATTGCAGATCTCAATTTCAAGACTTCAGATTGCCCGGCGAAGAAATCTCAACCGGCGAATCTTGATCTGAAATCCGAAATGCTTTTCTGGCGCAGGGCGTGATCGCAGAGGACCAGCGTCGCCATTGCCTCGACCATCGGCACGGCGCGCGGCAGGACACAGGGATCGTGACGCCCGCTCGCGGCGACTGTCGTTTCCTCCCTGGCGGCGGTAACTGTCTTTTGTTCGCGGGCGATGCTGGCGGTTGGTTTGAAGGCGACGCGGAAGACAATGTTCTCGCCGTTGCTGATTCCGCCTTGCACACCACCGGAGCGGTTCGTTGTCGTCCGGACCTTGCCTTCTCGAACCTCAAAGGGATCGTTGTGCACCGAGCCCTTCATCGCGGCGGACGCGAAACCGGAACCGATCTCGAAGCCTTTCGTTGCTGGCAGGCTGAGCATCGCCTTGCCGAGATCCGCCTCGAGCTTGTCGAAAACCGGCTCGCCCAAGCCTGCGGGGACGCCCCGGATCACGCACTCGATGACTCCGCCTAACGAATCGCCATCAGCCCGCGCTTGCTCGATCGACTGCATCATTTTCCTCGCCGCAACTTCATCCGGACATCGCACCGCATTTGCCTCGACCTCTCCGCGGGTCACCGCCTGGGAATCGACCGTGGCGGCGATGTCATATACGTGAGTCACGTATGTCACGACTTCGAGCACCGGGTGCAGAGTCGCCAGCACCTGGTGCGCAACGGCACCGGCGGCGACGCGACCGATCGTTTCGCGCGCCGAAGCACGTCCCCCACCCTGCCAGTTGCGGATGCCATACTTCGCTTCATAGGTGAAATCAGCGTGGGAGGGACGGAACGTCTCCTTTATCTCGCGATAGGCTTCCGGTTGCGCGTCTTCGTTCCGTACGAGGACGGCGATCGGCGTGCCCAACGTCTTGCCTTCAAAAACGCCGGAGAGAATTTCGCAGCGGTCGGCTTCCTGGCGAGGTGAGACGATCGCACTCTGGCCCGGCCGGCGGCGATCGAGGGCGCGTTGGATGTCGGCTTCGCCTAACGAAATGCGCGGCGGGCAGCCTTCGATCACCACGCCCACGCCGCCGCCGTGCGATTCGCCGAAGGTGGTGATGCGAAAGAGTTGGCCGAAGCTGCTGCCCATCGCGCGCAGCTTAACGGGGCGATGAAAAAATCACAACGCAAGGCCGCCGCGCGCTTGTCATCCCGATCCGGCGAAGCACGAAGAGGGATCTCACCCATGCAAGTGAATGGTTTCGGGTTCTCCAAGGACGCGGATTGCAGTTGGGAGAGTCCCTCGCCCCTTTTAAAGCCCGTCCTCGCCCTGTCGGGCTGCGTTACGGGCGCCGCTCGGGATGACAAGCATGAGATGACGCTTCAGATCGCCGCGAGCGCGGTCTTCAGGTCGTCGCGTAGGTCTTCGACGTCTTCCACCCCGACCGAGAGCCTGACAAGCGATTCGGTGATGCCGAGCGCAATGCGCTGCGCTTCGGGAATCGCGCCGTGGGTCATGATTGGCGGATAATTTACCAGGCTCTCGACTCCGCCCAGACTTTCGGCAAGCGAGAAGAGGTGCGTGTTTTCGAGAAAGCGTCGCGTCCCGGCGAGATCGGTGTCGAGGATCACCGTGACCATCCCGCCAAAACGGTCGCCCATCTGACGGGTGGCCAGATCATGCTGCGAATGACTCGTTAGGCCGGGATAATTGACCTTTCGCACCTCCGGTTCCTTCTCGAGCCAACCGGCCAGCTCCTGCGCGTTGTGGCAATGGCGCTCCATCCGCAGGGCGAGCGTCTTCAAGCCGCGCATGGCGAGAAAGCTGTCGAACGGACCTGCAATTGCGCCGACCGAGTTTTGCAAAAACTGCATCTGGTCTCCGAGATCCTTGTTTTCTCCCACGACTGCGACGCCGCCGACCATGTCGGAGTGACCATTAAGATATTTGGTCGCGGAGTGAATCACCATGTCAAAGCCGAGCTCGATCGGCCGCTGGATCCAGGGGCTGGCGAAAGTGTTGTCGGAAACCGAAATGGCCTTGTGCTCGCGCGCGATTTTCGCCACCGCTTCGAGGTCAATCAGCTTGAGCAACGGATTGCTGGGCGTCTCAACCCAAACCATGCGAGTGTTGGGCCTGAAGGCCGCCTCGATCTTCGAGGCGTCGGTCATGTCGATAAAGGTAAAATCGAGATTCGCGGAGCGCCGGCGCACCTTTTCGAAGAGCCGATAAGTGCCGCCGTAAAGGTCGTCGCTCACCAGGACATGCGAGCCGCTGTCAATCGTTTCGAGGGCGGTCGACATGGCGGCGAGACCAGAAGCGAAGGCCCAGCCGCGCGTGCCGCTTTCGAGATCGGCCACGCACCGTTCGTAGGCGCTCCGGGTCGGGTTGATCGAGCGCGCGTAGTCGTAGCCTTTGTGCCGGCCCGGGCTTTCCTGCACGTAGGTGGAGGTGGCGTAGATCGGCGTCATGACCGCGCCGGTGGACGGGTCAGGTGATTGGCCGGCGTGGATGACGCGGGTGGCGAGAGCGTGTTTCTGTTTCATTTCAAAGTCGGGATCCATCCGCAGATTACGCAGATTTCCGCAGAGAAAAATACTCGGCAGCTCCCCCAATAATCTTCAAAAATCTGCGTCATCTGCGGATTGATCCCGTTCACTTCGGCATGTGCAGCCGGAGGTAGGAGAGCAAATCAACCCGTGTGATCAGGCCAAGGAATTTGTCGCCGTCCATCACGATCGCGACCCGGCCGCGGTCGAACACGCCCAACAAATCCCCGATGTTGGCCGCGGGCGAGAGCGTCTCGAGCCGGTCGGTCATGGCGGAGCTAACCACGTCGTTAAACTTTGCCGGATCACGCGTGACCTTCACGAGCAGGTCGGATTCATCGATGATGCCGACAGCGCGGCCTTCGCCGTTCAAGACCGGCAATTGCGAAACCTCGCCGGTGCGCATGCGTTTGAAGGCGGTGAGCAGAGTGTCGTTAGGCCCGACGGAAATCACTTCACCCTTTTCCGCGCGGTGAGAAATGAGATCGCTCAGATCCCCGTGCGTCGGACGCTGGACAAAGCCCTGCTCGGCCATCCAGAAATCGTTGAACATCTTCGAGAGATATTTGTTACCCGTGTCGCAAATGAAGGTGACGACCCGCTTTGTTTTCGTCTGTTGCCGGCAATAGCGAAGCGCACCGGCGAGGAGCGTGCCGGTCGAGGAGCCGCCCAGAACTCCTTCCTTGCGCAGGAGCTCGCGCGCAACCGCGAAGCTTTCACTGTCGTCGACCTCAAAGGCGTCGCTGACAAGCGACATGTCGGCGATGTCGGGAATGAAATCCTCGCCGATGCCTTCCACCGCCCAACTCCCGGCTTTCTCCAGTTTGCCAGTCTTGACCCATTCATATAAAATCGAGCCGGTCGGATCGGCCAGGATCATCTCGAGATTCGGCTGCACTTTTTTGAAGAAACGCCCGAGCCCGGTGAGCGTGCCGCCGGAGCCGACGCCAACCACGACCGCGTCGACGTCGTGGTTCATCTGCTCCCAGATTTCCGGGCCGGTGGTGGTCTCATGGGCGAGAGGATTGGCCGGGTTGCCAAACTGGTTGACGTAAAAGGCGCCCGGAATTTCGGCGGTCAGTTTCGCGGCCACGTCCTGGTAATATTCCGGATGGCCGCGGGTCACGTCGCTTCTCGTCAGGCGAACCTCCGCGCCGAGAGCGCGGACGTGGGCGATTTTTTCCTGCGACATCTTGTCGGGGATGACGAGGATGATGCGATAACCCTTCGCGCCGGCGATGAGGGCGAGACCGAGGCCGGTATTTCCCGCGGTCGCCTCGATGATCGTGCCGCCCGGCTGCAGTTTCCCGTCGCGCTCCGCCGCTTCCACCATGGTAAGGGCGACGCGGTCCTTGATCGAGCCCGTCGGGTTCTGGTTCTCCAGCTTCACGAAAAGCTGGCACGGCCCGGTATCCATCCGCGTAATTTCGAGCAGCGGCGTATTGCCGATGAGCGAAAGGATGGCGGGCGGTTTGTTAGGCGAAGTTGGCAGGACGGTAGGCAAACTGGTCATCGGGCAAAAGCGGTGTCACCGGCGGTACGTCGGTGACACCGCTATGCAACACTGTGGCGAGCAACCGTCAAGCTTACTGCAACGCCATCGGCATTCCATGGTGCCCGGATAGACGAACGGTCCGGCGTCGTGACGAAACTTTTCCAAAGACTGGGGTTCCGCCGCTGGGCCGTAAGCGGCGTGCATGAAAAGCACATCGTGTCCATCGAACTTGAGAAAGGGAAACGGTTGAAAGATCGGGACCGTATCCCGATCGATCAACCGTCCCATAATCCTTACCGGAGGGCCTGCCCAAGTCGCCGTGGTTGACTTGCGTGGCCCGGCGGAGGCGCATTCAGTGCAGCACGACCTTGAACATCTCGATCATACTGTCCGGGTTAATGCCCCAGCCGTATACGATGTTGCCATCAGCCGAGATGATCGATGCGCTGTTCAAGGTCCAACCAGCCGGCACCATCACGCGCTGTTTGGTGAGATAATTATCCAGGTATACGGAACCCATTCCAGGCCTCCAGATGAAGGCGCGCGTGCTGAATGCTTTTTGGGCGTAGCCGACGACGACTCGGCCCTCGTCGCTGACGTCCGTCGCGGTAAAGTCCCCCTTGAGGCCATCGATCGACATAACGCCCGTGTCAGGGCGCCAGAGCCAGGCTTCTTTTCCCCCCCAGTTGTAGTTAGTGCCAACAATTGACTTGCCGTCCCCGCTAACGGCCAACGCCTCGCCATTGAATCCGCCAGCCGGAGTGAGGATTATCTCTTCAACGCCGTTGACCCATTTCGCGGCCACTCGTTCACCGGTCTGTTGATCCTGCCAGCCAACGATCACGCTGCCATCAGCGTTGACGGCGTTGGCGCGCGAGTATGTGGTGCTGCCGAACTCGGCAGGCAGAACGGTCGCACCGCCATTGACCAAGTCCCACGTGCCTGCATTGGCTTTGCAAAGCTGCGGTAAATAAAGCAGACCGACGGCGAGCGAACCGTCCTGATTCACCCCGTAGGCTCCACTTAGAAAAGCGTCGCAGGCAACTCCGCCGTCTACCGTGCCCAGATCCAGCCAGCTTGTGCCACCGAGCCATTTGGCAGCGTTCTCTTTGCCATTGACGTCAACATGGCAACCGACAACGGTCGTTCCGTCACCCGAAATTGCGGGCAGACCGCTGTCGCACCCATCACCGATGACAACGGCACCCCCAGCTTCCGTATAATAGAGATTCGGCGAGCCGTAGATGCCAGTCCCCACGACAATCGAAGCGTCGTCCGACATGGAGGTCGGTATCATGTCGATGACGCCGGTCGCGGTGAAGCTAGTCCCGGAAAAGGCCGGGACCGATCCAGCCAGAGTCAGGAGTGCGAGAAGAGCGAAGTGTTTTATTTTCATGGATATGTTTTGGATAGTTAATGCTGGCGTAGCCGAGATTTTTTGGCCGACGCGGCCCCGACGATGACTGACAAATCCCGAACTGGCAAGGCATTTCTACGGAAATAATTCTGCTCGACGAATTTGCAAACGTCACCGCGACGCCAGCCTCAGGGCTTCGCGATGAACGGCCAAAAGTGAGGAATGAGCAGACTGGCCGTAAGCCAAAGAATCAGATTGAGCGGCGCACCCACCCTCGGGAAATCCATGAAGCGGTAGCCGCCAGCGCCGAAGACATAGGTGTTTGTCTGGTAACCGATCGGCGTGGCGAAGCTCGCGCTGCAACCAAACATGACTGCGACCGCAAACGGCCGCGCATCGACTCCCATGGTCGCCGCGATTTCAAACGCGATCGGCGTGAGAAGCACGGCGACCGCATTGTTACTGATCATTTCAGTGAGGATCATCGCCACCAAATACATGACCGACAAAGTCGCAAACGGCCCGAATCGTCCGACCGCGCCGGTTACGCCACTAGCCAGAAGATGCGCCGCGCCTGTCGTCTCCATGGCGGAACCGAGGGCGAGCATGCCGAAGATGATGAAAAGCAATTTCCACTCGATCGCTTCGTAGGCTTCCTCAATGTCGAGACACCCAGCGACGACAACGAGAATTGCCGCAATCAGCGCGAGGGCCGCGATCGGCAGGAGATCGAAGGCGGCCACCAGCATCACGACGGTAATCGTACCGATCGCGAGCGGCGCACGGTGCGGACGGAAGGCGCGCTGTTTGGGTTCGGTCAGGTTCAGGAAATCGCGCTCCTGCATCAGCCGTTGAATTCCCTGCGCCGGTCCCTGGACGAGCAGGGTGTCGCCGAAGGCGAGGCGCACATCCTCGAAGTTCTCGCGTAGATTTTCGCCCTGCCGGTGCACCGCCAGGATCAGGACGCCGTAGCGCTGCCGGAAATTGAGTTCGCGCAGTGTCTTGCCGACGAAGGTCGATCGGCTCCCTATGATGCCTTCCATCAGGACGGCTTCCCGGGCTCCGCTGGTTTCATCTCCCAATTCCGCTTCAGGTTGGAAGACCACCCCCGGCATTTCCTTGATTCCTTTCACTCCCGCCACCGGCGTCTCGAGTAGCAGCAGATCGCCCGCGGCGAAGCGCAATTCGTCCAACGGCGTCTCGAGCCGCTGGCCGTCGCGCATCACATCGATGATGCGCGCTTCGCGCAAACGCACGAGCGGCGTCTCAGCGAGGGTCTTTCCGACGAGCGGCGAGTCGCGACTGATCACCGCCTGCATCAGGAATTGCCGCGCCATCCCGCTCCCGATCAAGGCCGCGAGAGTCTCACGACGCGGGAGCAGCTTTCGTCCGATGAAGAACAGGTAGGTCGCACCAATCCCGGCGTAGATAATGCCGAGCGGCGTAATCTCGAAAATTCCAAACGGCGCCAGACCATGCTGCCGTGTAATGCCGTCCACGAGCAGATTGGTCGAGGTGCCGATAAGGGTGCAGGTGCCGCCGAGGATGGCGAAGTACGAGAGGGGAATGAGGAGCCGCGAAGCCTTGAGGTCGGTATGCCGCGCGAGCGCCAAAACGACCGGCATGAAGACTACCACCACCGGCGTGTTGTTCATGAAGGCGGAGAGCGGCAGGGTAAAGACCGCCAGCACGACCAGGGCCCGCAACTCACTCGTGCCCGCCAGGCGCAGAAAGACACGAGCCAGCGCATCAATCGCGCCGGTCCGCTCCAGGGCGGCGCTCAGGACAAACATGCAGCCGATCGTAATCGGTGCGCTATTGCTGAAGACTTTCATCGTCTCCTCGCTGCTCAAAATCCCCGTGAGGAGGAGCACGCCGAGCGCGCTTAAGGCGACGACATCGGGTGAGAGCCATTCCCGAACGAAGGCTATGAAGACACCCACCACGAGTGCGAAGACGATGATCAGATGAACGGTGTGAAGATTCATTGCCTGCTCAATTCAAGAGGGGCATTTCTCGCTGACAACGGCGCGAATCACAACCGCGAAATCGCGTTTCGCGTCGTTGCGCCGCAGCGTTTTCCGTGATCTTTAATTAGATTGATGCGACGGCATCCTCAACATATCGCCACTCTTAACTGAGAAGGATAAACAGTGAAAACCAGCAGCTTTCTCATCGGCACCGGAAAAGGAATTTCCGTTATCCTCGCGCTCCTGCTGCTGGCCGATTGCGGGAATTACCAGGATCGGGCACGCACTCCGCTTAAACCAATGGTGTCGGTCATGCATGGCAATTCGGGTGCGTTTGATGTCCCGCCCAAAGTCCTGAAAGGATACCGGCCCAGATATCCCCAGCCCGAAGCCGACAATCGGGAGAAAGGCTTCGTCAGCGTCATCTGCACGATTGGCGTCGATGGAAAGGCAACCGAGTTCGAGATCGAGCAGATGACGGATCCGGCTTTTGCCTACGAGGCGATGCGGGCGATCGCGAAATGGAAGTGGGCCCCGGCAATGAAGAATGGTCATCCGGTGACCGCGCAGGTGCGCGTGCCGATGCATTTCAACGTGTTTTAGGGCAGAAGCGCCTAACGATCTCGCGAGCCGAGGCTGTCCCAGTCTCCACCAACGTTGGTGAAACGGTCTACTCCGCACGCACTTCCCAGAGATCGTGACCGCCTAGCTTAGACCAAACTTGGCGGGAACGATCGGCAACGAGCGCAACACCTCCAAACTGCGAACCACCTCTGCCCGCGCACCCGATTCCAGACCGACAAGAAAGTCTTCTACCGGCCGGTCACCGAAGTCGCATTGATAACGGGCGCAGCGCGCCTAACGAAATAGCGGGGCGCATCTGACGACCAATTCTCCGGGCTGGAATTGACGCGCCGCCGGAAATGCGGTTCATCGTTATCCCGTGAGCCGCATTTTGATCGCCGATGACCAGCCCGATGTCCTCGAGGCTCTCCGCATCTTGCTCAAGAGCGAAGGTCATCAAACCGACGCGGTCACGTCGTTAGGCGCGGTCTTGAATACGCTCGAGAAGAAAAGCTATGCCCTTCTCATGATGGACCTCAATTACACCCGGGACACGACCTCCGGACAGGAAGGTCTCGAGGTGATCCCGCGCATCCAGGCGTTCGACGACACGCTGCCGATCGTCGTCATGACGGCCTGGGCGACGGTCGATCTCGCGGTCGAGGCGATGAAGCTCGGGGCGCGCGATTTCGTCACCAAGCCTTGGGATAACGACCGGCTTCTCGCCATCGTCCGCACCCAGATCGCGCTCGGGAACGCCCTCCGCAAAAGCCAGCAACTCGAGGCGAAGAACGAGCTGCTGCGGGGCAAGATGCCAAATATCATTTCCGATTCGCCGCGGATGCGGCCGGTGATCGAGCTGGTGACGCGCGTTGCGCCCTCGGATGCAAATGTCTTGATCACGGGCGAAAACGGCACGGGCAAGGGATTGATCGCGCAGGCCCTGCACTCTCTCTCGCCGCGGGCAAGCAAGTTGATGATCACGGTCAACATGGGCGGCCTCTCCGAGGGCGTTTTCGAGAGCGAGCTTTTCGGTCACGTCAAAGGCGCCTTCACCGACGCGAAAACGGATCGCGCGGGCCGCTTCGAGCTGGCCGACGAGAGCACGCTCTTTCTCGACGAGATCGCCAATCTGCCGATGAGTCAGCAGGCGAAACTGCTGCGCGTGATCGAGACGGGCGAGTTTGAGCGGGTCGGCTCCTCGCGCACCTTGCACGCGAACGTGCGGATCATTTCCGCGACTAATTCCAACCTGCACGAAGAAGTCGGGGCCGGACGGTTTCGGCGGGATCTGCTCTTTCGCCTGAACACGATCGAGATCGCGCTCCCGGCGCTTCGCGAACGACGCGAAGATATTGCGCCGCTCGCCGCTCACTTCCTACGGCAGCATGCCGAGCGTTACCGAAAGAAGCTCACCGGCTTCGTACCGGCCGCGCATGAAGCGCTCATGCGCCATGAATTTCCCGGCAACGTACGCGAGCTGGATCACGTGATCGAGCGCGCGGTGCTCATGTCGCAGGGCACGCAGATCAAGGCGAACGATCTTGGCCTGACGAATGCGTCGGACGGTTCTCCGAGACTGGAGGAGATGAGCCTGGACGAAGTGGAGGCGTTTTTGATCAAGAAAGCGCTCGCCAGGAATGATGGCAACGCGCGCAAAGCCGCCGAGGCATTGGGCCTGAGCCGGAGCGCGTTTTACCGGCGCCTCCAGCACCACGGGCTTTGAGATCTCTGATTGCTGATTTCTGAGGGGCTGATTGGGAGAAAACGTGGCCAACCCGACAAATCAGAAATCAGGAATCGGCCATCGAAAATTCCACCGCCGCCTCTCCCACGAAGGGCGCCTGACATGGCTCACGATCGCGGCGGGCACGCCGGCCGCGATCATTGTTTTCGCGCTGCTCCTGTTCGGCGATTTCAGCGCAAAGGTCGATTGGACGTTGACTCTGATCATCCTGGGTTGCGCGCTCGGTTTTCTTGCCAGTGCGCGCGAACACGTCGTGCGTCCGCTCCAAACGATGAGCAACCTCCTCGCGGCTCTGCGCGAGGGCGATTATTCGATTCGCGCCCGCGGCGCGCGCACTGATGACGCACTCGGCGAAGTGCTGCTCGAAATCAATCAGCTCGGCGAAACCTTGCGCGTCCAGCGGCTTGGCGCGTTCGAAGCGACCGCGCTCTTGCGTACCATCATGGCGGAGATCGATGTCGCGGTCTTCACTTTCGATCCCGACCGGCGGCTTCGTTTGGTCAATCGCGCGGGAGAAAATCTGCTCCGCCGGCCAATCGACAAGCTGCTCGGGCGTCGCGCCAGCGATCTCGGCCTGGCGGTGTGTCTCGACGCCGATGAAGACGCGCCGCTGACCCTGACCTTTCCCGGCGCTTCTGGCCGCTGGGGCGTGCGGAAGAGCAATTTTCGCGAGCACGGTTTGCCGCATGAACTGCTCGTCCTGACCGATCTGAGTCGAACCCTGCGCGAGGAAGAACGCCAGGCCTGGCAGCGAATCGTGCGGGTTCTTGGCCACGAAATGAACAACTCGCTCGCACCGATCAAGTCGATCGCGGGCAGCCTCGAGAGCCTGCTTCGGCGCGATCCGCTGCCGCCCGATTGGCGCGATGATGCGCGGAGCGGCTTGACCGTAATCGCGACCCGGGCGGAATCGCTCAGCCGTTTCATGCAGGCCTACGCCCGCCTCGCCCGACTCCCACCGCCGCAGAAGGAGCAGATCGATCTCGGCGAACTGGTCAGGCGAGTGGTCGGCCTGGAAACCCGCATGGCAGTGCGACTCGTCGAAGGCCCAGCGGTCGTGCTCGGAGCCGACGGGGCGCAAATTGAGCAACTGCTAATCAACATCCTGCACAACGCGGTCGACGCCGCGCTCGAAACCGGTGGCAATGTGACCGCGGGCTGGCGCGTCGAGGCCGATCGGGCGGAGGTTTTCGTGCGCGACGAAGGACCCGGAATCATGAATCCAAGCAATTTGTTCGTTCCGTTCTTCACAACCAAGCCAGGTGGCTCGGGAATCGGATTGACTCTCAGCCGGCAGATCGCCGAGGCCCACGGTGGATCGCTCAACCTGACGAACCGCATTGACCGTTCCGGTTGTGAGGCCCTGCTGTGCCTGCCGCTTGTAGCCTAACGACAAAGCAGACGCGGCATTCTTATGCGTGCGTCCCGCAATCGGGACATCTCAGTCCCAGCGTCGAGGCAAAACCACGGCTTTCAAAAATCCTGGTGTGAGCACAATGAACTATGGTCCAGCCATTTACGAGAAATTGAAACGACATGGCACGGGCATTGCAATAGGACCGCTCACTTCAGGAAAAAATCCTGAATCCAAATGTGAGACCGAATGCATCTCACAAGTAACAGCCAGTAAGAACATGAATACTACACATCAAATCCAAGACCTGAGTCAGCGGCATGACGCGAACCCGCGCGCTGAGCGCAGCGGCCGAAGCTTCCCGCAGATCAACCAAAACTATCAGAGCGCGACCTTGCACGGAACCTGCGGGACGCCGGCGAAATTCCGCGGCGGAATTCCATTCTTCCGGATCAGCAACCAGTATTTCGCGGAAGAAGCGCAACGCAGCTTTGCCCTGGACGCCGGCGTCTTCGCGGCCCTCATGCTGACCGCGCTTTTGCCGATCGTGAACAGCGTCCAGGCAGTCGCGACCCTCATTCATCATCTCGGCGTGCTTTAGACGCCGGAATACACCATCATGCAAAGAAGCTTCGAAGTGATCAGCGGTGCCGAGCCCGCGCGCGCTCCGGGCTTCACACCGGTCACTTCATCCATGGATGTCCCGCGCCCGCATGTCGCCCGTCAAAAACGGAAGCGGCGGCTGATTATTGCCGCGGCTTCGGTGCTCGGCCTCATCCTCATCACGGTGGTTGTCTCGCGCTTAAAACCGGCGGCCGTGAGCGTGGATCGAGCGTCGGTCTGGATCGACACGGTGAAGCGCGGCCCGATGCTTCGCCAGGTGCGCGGGCTCGGCACGCTCGTGCCGGAGGACATTCGCTGGATCGCGGCGGCCAAGGACGGCCGGGTCGAAAAGATTGTCGTTAGGCCAGGCGCCCACGTCGAGCCCGACACGCTGATCGTGGAGCTCTCCAGCCCGGATCTCCAGCAGGCCGCATTGGATGCTGAACTTAAGGCGAAGGGCGCGGAAGCCGAGCTGACTACGCTTCGTGCTACGCTCCAGCGTGAGTTGCTCAACCAGGAATCGACCACCGCCCAGGTGCACTCGGAATATCTGCAGGCCAAGATGGAAGCCGAAACAAACGACAGTCTAATCAAGAACGGCCTCATCGCAGAGCTCGCCTACAAGACCTCGATTATCAAACGGGATGAACTCGCCAATCGCGATACGATTGAGGCCAAACGGCTCTCCTTTGCCCGTAGTTCAATCGACCCGCAACTGGCCGCAAAGCAGGCCGAGGTCGAACAATTGAAAGCATCCGCCGAGTTGCGCGAGAACGAGGTCAAAAACTTGCACGTCCGCGCCGGCATGACCGGCGTGCTGCAACAACTGCCGGTCGAAGTCGGCCAGCGCGTTACCCCGGGAACCAACATTGCCCGAGTCGCCGATCCGACAAAACTAAAGGCGCAGATCAAAATCGCCGAAACCCAGGCGAAGGACATCCAGATAAACCAGCCCGCCTCAATTGACACGCGCAACGGAATCATTGCCGGCCACGTCACCCGGGTCGATCCCGCAGTCGAACAAGGCACCGTCACGGTCGACGTGGCGCTCGATGGTGCGCTGCCCAAAGGCGCGCGGCCCGATCTTAGTGTGGACGGAACGATCGAGCTCGAGCGGCTCAACAACGTTCTCTACGTCGGCCGGCCAGCCTTTGCCCAGGATGGCGCGACCGTCGGCGTCTTTAAGCTGACCTCCAACGGCGAAGCGGTCCGCACCCCGGTGCATTTCGGCCGCAGCTCGGTCAACACCATTGAAATCCTGAGCGGCCTGAAGGAAGGCGATCAGGTCATCCTGTCCGACACCAGCGCCTACGATTCGCATGATCGTATTCGCCTCAACTAACCGAAAATCCTAACGAACTCGAACCACCTCACGACCTACCAACACAAAATGAATAACGGCAACCACACCCTGATCCACCTCGATAGCGTGACGAAAGTCTTCCTCACTGACGAAGTCGAAACTCACGCGCTCTCGGGCATTCACCTCGACATTCGCACCGGCGAATACGTCTCCATCGCCGGCCCGTCCGGTTGTGGAAAATCGACTTTGCTCTCCATCCTTGGGTTGCTCGACACTCCGTCGGACGGTAGCTACTCCCTTAAGGGCGGCGAGGTCGCAAACCTTTCCTTCCCGGAACGCGCCCGGATCCGCAATCGCGAGATTGGCTTCATTTTCCAGAGCTTCAACCTCATCGGCGACCTGACGGTTTATGAAAACGTCGAGCTGCCGTTGACCTATCGAGGAATGGCCGCGAGCGAACGCAAAACGTTCGTCACCGAAGCGCTCGAGCGGGTCGGCATGGGCCATCGCGCGAAACATCTCCCAAGCCAGCTTTCCGGCGGCCAGCAGCAGCGCGTCGCGGTAGCGCGCGCCCTCGCGGGCAAGCCGGCCATCCTCCTGGCCGACGAACCGACCGGCAACCTCGATTCGCGCAATGGTGAAGCGGTGATGGATCTTTTGAAGGAACTGCATGCCGGCGGCGCGACCATTTGCATGGTCACACACGACACGCGCTTCGCGCAGCACGCCGATCGCACCATCCATTTGTTCGACGGCCGGGTCGTCGAGGACAAAATCGCCGCCTAACGAAGGAACGGAACGATGCGTTTGAACGATCTCAGCGACGGATCGATCAAAACGCTCCTCATCTTCGGCCTGCTCTTCGCCAATATCGCGGTTGCCTTCTCTCACCGCCACCAGGATGCGCCGCCTCCGGAGAGCAGACACGCCTCGCGTAGTGTTTTCAGCGCCCTGGCCGAAAACTTCCCCGATGTGCACGCTACCCAGCCACTCGGCGAGGCGCCGAACGGAGCACGCGAGGCGGGTGTGCTCCCGAATCCACTCCAGCCCTAACGATCAATCAGAGCCATGTTCCAGGAAATTCGGCACGCCTTCCGCCTACTCGTCAAAAACCCGCTCTTCACCCTTGTCGGCATCTTGACACTGGCCCTCGGCATCGGGGCGACGACCGCAGTTTTCACTCTGGTCAACGCGCTTCTCGTCAAGCCGCTGCCTTACGAAGATCCGGCGCGCCTCGTTTTGCTCTTCGAGCACTTCAGGGATCAGCATCTCGACACCATCCCGGTTTCGCCGCCCGAATTTCTCGAATACAAGGCGCAGGTCCGCAGCTTGGACAAACTCGCCGCCTTCGATACCGCGACCTTCAACCTCACCGAAGGCGAGCTGCCGGAGCGCGTCTTCGGAGCAAAAGTTTCGGCCGATCTTTTCCCATTGTTAGGCGTCCAGCCGATTCGCGGCCGCACTTTTCGCCCGGAAGAAAACGCCGTCGGCCGCGACGATGTCGTCGTGATCAGCGAACGACTCTGGCGACGCAAATTCGATCGCGATCCGCGCGTCCTCGGAAGCAAGCTCATGGCCGACGGCCGCGCCTTCACCGTTGTTGGCATCATGCCGGCCAGCTTCGAATTCCCCCTCCCGCTCTTTAACATCACCGGCGCGCAATTCGGCGAGCAGGCCGATATCTGGCAGCCGCTTGGTTTTACCGACAAGGAAATGAAACAGCGCGGCTCGCGCAGTTACGGGGTGATTGGCCGCCTTGCGCCCGGCGTTTCGCCGCAGCAGGCGCAGGCCGAACTCGAAACCGTCGTGGCCGGGATGCGCGCCCGGTTTAAGGATAATTATCCGCAGACTGACAGCTTCGGCGCCACCATCTACCCGCTCAAGGAGCAGGTCATCGGCGGAATGAAACCGCTCCTCTTGATTCTGCTCGGCGCGGTCGCGCTCGTCCTCCTCATCGCCTGTGCCAATCTCGCGACCATGCTGCTCGCCCGCGCTACAGCGCGCGAACGCGAGATGGCCATTCGCGTCGCGGTCGGTGCCAGCCGCAGCCGACTGTTGCGTCAGGCCCTGACGGAAAGTGTGGTGCTGGCGATCTGCGGCGCGGGAGTCGGAGTCTTGTTTGCGATCTGGGCAATCGACCTCGTGAAATCGATCGGCACTCAAACCATCCCGCGACTGAGCGAAGTGCACCTGGACGGCACCGTCCTTCTCGTCACCCTCGCCATCGCGATTGCAACTGGACTCATCTTCGGCCTCGTCCCCGGGCTGGCGAGCGGCAAACCGGACCTGACCGAGTCGCTCAAGGAAGGCGGGCGCGGTTCCACTTCGGGCCGGCGCCACAACCGATTGCGCAACGCACTCGTCATCGCGGAGGTTGCCCTCGCGCTCGTTCTCCTGACCGGCGCGGGTTTGCTCCTCAAGAGTTTCGTTAGGCTGGAAAACGTCAATCCCGGCTTCAATCCACGCAACGTCCTGACCGCCGAGATTTCGTTGCCCGCACTGCGTTATCCGGACAAGAAAACCCAGGTTAATTTCCTCACCGAACTCGAGCGGCGGGTCGCGAATCTGCCCGGCGTGAAGAATGTTGGCCTGACGATCATTTTGCCGATGAGCGGCATCAACAGCGACTCCTCCTTCATGATCGAAGGCCGGCCAGTCAACGACGCCCATCCCGGTCCGGACGAGGAAATTCGCCTCGTTTCCGCAGATTATTTCCGAACTCTGCAGATCCCTCTTCTCCAAGGCCGATTCTTTGGCAAGGCGGACAACCTCGAGGCCCCGCTGGTCGTGATCATCAATCATGCCCTGGCCGAGCGTTACTGGCCTAACGAGGACGCAGTTGGCAAAAGAATCCGGGTTCCGACGCAGGAAGGACCGGCTTGGGCGACGATCGTCGGGATCGTAGGCGACCTGCATCATCGCGGGCTTGATCAGCCGGTGAAACCGGAATTTTACGTTCCCCTCACCCAAGCTCCTTATCCCGCCGTCATTCTCGCCGTCCGCAGCACCCAGGATCCGACCAGCCTGACGAACGCGATCCGGCACGAGGTGCAGGCGATCGATCCCACCCTGCCGATCGCCCATGTTCGCACCCTTGAGCAGGTCATCGCCGACTCGATCGCGCCGCGCCGGCTCTCGGTCACGCTCCTGGCCGTCTTCGCCGTCGTCGCCCTCATCCTTGCCTCGGTCGGCATTTATGGCGTGATGTCGTTCCTCGTTGTGCAGCGAACACATGAAATCGGCGTGCGAATGGCGCTCGGCGCGCAACGCTCGGATGTTCTGCGCCTGATCATCGCACACGCCGGAGCATTGATCGCCGCCGGCACGATCCTTGGTTTGATCGTCGCCGTTCTTAGCACCTCGGCTCTGCGCTCCGTCCTTTACGAAGTGAGCGCGCTCGATCTCTCCACATTCCTCTTTGTCACCTCGATTCTCACGCTCGTGGCACTGATCGCGAGTTACATCCCGGCCCGGCGCGCCACGCGGGCTGATCCAATGATCGCGCTGGGTCGAGGTTAACGATGAAGAAACACAATCGCGCGCAAGTCTTCTCCCGGGAGCGCGGGCGCCCCGCCCGCTGTGTCACGCGCCTCGCGGGTCACTTTCTGCGCGCGAAGAGCTTTTCGGCGGGACGCCAAAAAGAGCGGGCGAGGCGCCCGCGTTCCTTGGAAAGGATGACCTTATGCTCGCTCCACTAATCAAACTGAATCACATCGAGCGCTGCTATCCGTTAGGCAAACAGCAGTTTTTCTATGTCCTGCGCGACATCAATCTCGAGGTCGAGGAAGGCGATTTCGTTTCCGTGATGGGGCCTTCCGGCGCCGGCAAGTCCACCCTCCTCCATTTGTTAGGCATGCACGACTTCGGCTGGACCGGGGAATATTACCTCGATGAAACCGCCGTCCATCGCCTCAAGCCGAAGGAGCGCACCATTCTGCGCAACGAGCAGATCGGTTTCGTTTTTCAAAATTACAATCTGCTCGACGACCTGACGGTTTACGAAAATCTCGACATCCCCCTCTCCTACCGTCGTTACAGCAAATCGGAGCGGACCGCCCTCGTCGCCGATACGCTCGATCGCTTCTCGATCGTTGGAAAAAAGGACCTCTACCCGCGTCAGCTTTCCGGTGGCCAGCAACAGCTTGTCAGCATCGCCCGTGCGATCATCGCGAAGCCGAAGCTCATCCTTGCTGACGAGCCCACCGGCAATCTCCATTCCAGCCAGGCCGACGAAATCATGCAGCTCTTCAAAAAACTGAATGCCGCCGGCACCACCATCATCCAGGTCACGCATTCGGAAACCAACGCGGCCTACGGCAACCGCACCATCCAGCTGCGCGACGGCTGGATCGTTGACGGCAACGGGGGGACATCGTCGTGATTCTCGAATCTTTCGCTCAGGACATTCGGGTCGGTCTCCGCGTGCTCCTGAAGGACAAAGTCTTTTGTCTTCTCTCCATCCTCGTCTTCGCGCTCGGGATTGGCGGCGCGATGACGCAGTTCACGGTGGTCAACGCCATCGTGCTTCGCGGGTTTTCATTTCCGCATCCGGAACAACTGGTCAGCGTCGGGTTGATCGATCCCAAAGCGAGTGATCAGAACAACAACTTCGGCAACGGCAACATCCCAGCCGCGCAGGATTACGAAGACATCAAGGCGGCGCAGCATTCGTTCTCGATGATGGCGGGCTATCTCAACGGTTCGACCATCAACGTCACCTACAAAAACAATCCGCAGCGTTACACCGGCGCCTATGTGACCGAAGACATGTTCAAAATCATCGGTGTTTCGCCGGTGCTCGGACGCGATTTCACGGCGGAAGATAATAAACCCGGCTCACCGAAAACCGCGATTCTCGGCGACGAAATCTGGCGCCGCGATTTCAACGCCGATCCAAACATCGTCGGCCAGAGCTGCCGGATTAACGGCAAGGCCGCCACCATCATCGGCGTGATGCCACCGGGCTTTAAGTTCCCGGTTTCGGAAGAGCTTTGGACGCCACTCTACAACGAATGGCCGCTCACGCCGCGCGGCGAGCTCTTCCTCGGCGCCAATAATCGAGCGCCTGCGGTGATGGGTCGGCTCAAGCTGGGCGTCACACTCGACCAGGCAAACGCCGAGATGATCACGATCGCGCGCAACATCGCGAAGGATAACCCGAAGACGAATCAGAATTTCACTTCGGCGAGTGTGATGCCCCTGATCAATGCATTCACCGGCGTGCAACTGCGCCAGATCGTCTGGGCCATGCTCGGCGCGGTCATCTTTGTTCTGCTCATCGCGTGCCTGAACGTGATGAATATGCAGTTCGGTCGTGCTGCCTTGCGGGCGAAAGAACTGGCCATCCGCGGCGCGCTCGGAGCGACCCGCTCGCGACTCGTTAGGCAAATGCTCACCGAAAGCCTCGTCGTCGCTCTCTTCGGCGCGATCGCCGGGACGCTCGTCGCCTATTGGGGCGTGGACATGTTTGACAAAGTGGTAAAGGCCGCACCCTTCCCGCCACCTTACTGGTGGCGCTTCACGATCGACGGGCGCGTCCTCGTCTTCGCTCTCGTGATCACCCTGCTCGCGACCATCGTCTCCGGTTTGCTCCCCGCCTTTCTCAGCTCCCGCGGCAATACCGCTGAGCTGATGAAAGAAGGCGGGCGCGGCAACAGTAGTCGCCTCATTAACGTCATCACCCGCGTGCTCGTGGTTGGCCAAATCGCGTTGACCGCCGCCCTGCTCATCGCCGCTTCGTTGCAGATCAAATCGATCCGAAACCAAACGAAGCTCGATTACGGCTACGACGAGAAAGGTCTTTATTCCGCGCGTCTCGCCTTGATGGAAGGCACCTATCCGACGGAAGACTCGCGCCGCCAATTTTTCACCCGCGCCGTTCGCGCGTTGCGCGTCAATCCGCAGTTCGAAGCCGCGGCCATGACCGATCGGTTCCAAATGACCTTCGCGCCCTCCGGGCAGTATGAGGTCGATGGCCAAAAATATCTGACCAATCGCGATCGTCCGCGCTGCAATTTCGAATCCGTCTCCGACGGCTACTTCGCCACCCTCGGCCTGAAGATTCTTGAGGGCCGCGATTTCACGATCGACGATACCGACTCGAAGCAGCCGGTCGCGATCGTAAACGCAAGCTTTGCGCGCAAACATTGGCCCGGCCAGAGCGCGCTCGGCCATCAGGTGCGGATCTTCAATCCCGGCCAGGAGCAGCCGTGGCGCACCATCGTCGGCGTCGTGCCCGACACCTTAATGCAGGGCCCGTTCGATCAGCAAACTGAAGCGGACGGATTCTACATGCCGCTGCTCGGTGCGTCGCCCGCCACGCAGTTTGCGACCGTAGTCGTTAGGCCGCGCGCCGGAGTCCGCGCCGACACCCTTGGACCGGTCCTGAGTAAGGCGGTGACCGAACTCGACTCCAATCTGCCGATCTACTTCCCCGGCACGCCCGCGCGGTTTCACAACGACATCCTCTCCGGCAGTCGGGTCATCGCCACGCTCTTCACCATTTTCGGCCTCGTCGCCTTCATCCTTTCCGGCGTCGGCCTCTACGGCGTGATGAGTTTTTCGGTCAATCAGCGCACCCAGGAGTTCGGCATTCGAATGGCGCTGGGCGCGGATGCGGTTCGTATTTTGCGCATGGTCATGGGCCAGGGCGCGTGGCAACTCGCGATCGGTCTGGTGCTCGGCGCCGGCGGCGTCGCACTCCTCCTTGGGGTCGTCGCGGCCGCCGCGCTCAAGAACATTCTCTTCAAGGTCAATCCGCTCGACCCCACGATCTACTTCGCGGTTACGGGCTTGCTTACGCTCGTCGCCGCCTTGTCCTGTTTCGTGCCGGCACGACGCGCCACCCGGGTCGATCCAATGGTCGCATTGCGCTGCGAATGAAAATCCCAAGTCGTCCCAAGCTCTAAAATCGCAAAGCTGAATTCCCTTTATGAAAACACTACTCACAGTCCCGACACTCGTTAGCCTCACCATCCTCACCGCCTTCGCAACGACCGAGGAAAACAAACACGAAACACGACCGGCTAAACCCGGCGGCACACTGGTTGTCGACGTTGATTTCGGCTCGATCGACGTCGCCCCCGGCGAGAACGACAAGGTCGTGATCGACGCGCATCGCAAGATCGAGGCCTCCTCCAAGGAGAAAGAGGAAGAATACCTGAAAGCGGCACCTCTCATGATCACAACCGAGGGCGACAAGGTCGTTGTGCGCGCCATTCAAAAACACGAACCGCTAGGCAGACAGCTCTGGCGGATGATCGGACACACCCGCACCGAGGGCCGTTACGTCATCAAAGTGCCTTCCAATTTTAACCTCGATCTCGACACCGCGGGTGGCGACATATCCGCGAACGGCCTCACCGGAAGCGCAAAGGTCGACACGAGCGGGGGCGACCTGAATTTCGGCAGGCTGAATGGCGAGATTCATGCCGACACGAGCGGGGGCGATATCACGGCAAAGGATTGCGACGGCACAACCGTTCTCGACACGAGCGGTGGCCGAATCGAGGTCACTGGTGGGCGCGGTAAATTGAGCGTCGATACCTCGGGTGGCAACGTCACGGTGCTGAACCGCGTCGGCGACACGAAAGTAGAGAGCAGCGGCGGGAAACTGCGGCTCGGCAACATCAGCGGAAAACTGAGCGGCGAAACCTCGGGCGGATCGGTTTCCGCCATTCTGCCCTCGCCCGTGGCCGGCGATGTGAGACTGGAAACCTCCGGCGGCAGCATCACGGTGCTTACGCCCGCGAATGCCGCCCTAACGATCGACGCCGAGACCAGTGCCGGCAGCGTGCGGAGCGATTTGCCCATTTCTCGGAGCAGTTCCGAGAGCGATTCGCTCAAGGGAACTTTGAACGGCGGCGGCACGAAACTCGTTCTGCGGAGCAGCGCCGGCTCGATCGACATCGTCTCGGCCGACAAGGCGACCGCGCAGCAATGAGTAACACGGCCGTCTCGGCTATCCCGTCGCGCGGGTGTCCCGCCGGTGCGACTCACCAAACTGCGGGCGAGACGCCCGCGATACATGTCAGGCGGGACGCCTGAATTACGATGAACGACCTCCGCTTTGCCATCCGCCAACTCTTTAAGGAGCCGCGCTTCACCATCGTCGCGGTGCTCGCGCTCGCCATCGGCATCGGTGCCAACACCGCCATTTTCAGCGTGGTCAACGCGGTTCTGCTCAAGCCGCTTCCCTTTCCCCAGCCGCAGCAGCTCGTCGCCTGGGGCTCAATCGAGAACCGGCCGCTGGGCGAGACGGGATTTGGCTCGGTCAGCTATCCCGATTTCTTTGATTTCCGAGCGCAGAATAAGAGCTTCGAAAACCTCGCCGTTTATCGCCGGGAAAATCTTTCTCTCACCGGCGAGGGCCCGGCGCAGAGTCTGCGCGCCGAAAAGGTTTCGAGCGAGTTCTTCGACGTCCTCGGCGTGCATCCGATCCTCGGCCGCACCTTCAAGCGCGACGAGGAAAAAGCGGGCGGCGGTCCATCCGGCTTCGGTGTGGTTCTCAGTCACGCATTTTGGCAGGAGCACTTCAAAAGTGACCGCTCCGTGGTCGGCAAACTAGTCAAGCTCGACGGCCGGTCCTTCACCGTCATCGGCATCATGCCGGCCGACTTTTCTTTCCCAATCGACGCCGACCCGGCCGAGGTATTTATCACCATCGCACTCGATGCGAGCAGCGCGGACGGAACTAAACCGGAAAGCGAACAGCGCGGCAGTCACAGCCTGCGAGGAATTGGCCGTTTGAAATCCGGCGCGACGGTCGCGCAGGCCGACGTCGAACTGCGGACGATTGCCGCCGCCCTCGCCCACCAATATCCGGACTCGAACACCAAATTCAGCGCCGGCGCAGCGCCGCTGCGCGAAGACCTCGTCGGCGACGTCGCGCGCGGTCTCTACGTTCTCTTTGGCGCCGTCGGGTGCGTGCTCCTGATCGCGAGCGCCAACGTTGCCAACTTGCTCCTGGCCCGCGCCACCGTCCGGCAAAAGGAGATCGCGCTCCGTTCCGCCCTCGGGGCCAGTCGCGCTCGGATCATCCGGCAATTGCTCACCGAAAGCGTCCTCCTGGCCGCCATCGGCGGTTTCTGCGGATTGATCCTCGCCCTCTGGGGGACCGATTTTCTGGTCTCATTAGTTCCGGAAAACATTCCGCGCGCAAAAGAGATCCATCTCGACGGCGTCGTTCTCGCCTTCACCTTTCTGGCCTCACTGGGCACGGGCGTTCTCTTTGGCCTCGCCCCCGCTTTGCAAAGTTCACGGCTCGATCTGCGGAGCGCGCTGAACGACAGTTCGCGCGGCTCGAGCAGCGGTGGTCACCATCGCCTGCGTAGCGCGCTCGTCGTCCTCGAGGTCGCACTCGCCCTCCTGCTTCTCACCGGAGCCGGATTGCTTCTTCAGAGTTTCGCCCGGCTCAGCCGGGTCGATCCCGGTGTGCAACCGGAACGTTTGTTCACCGCCGCGATCACGCTCTCTGATGCGACTTATCCGAAACCGGAGAAGGTCGCCATCTTTCAGGATCAACTTCTGACCGGCGTCCGCGCTCTGCCGGGGGTTCGTGACGCGAGCACCGTTTTCCCGCTCCCGCTCAGCGGCACCGGTGTCGCCACTTCATTCGACGTGCAGGAACGCCCGAAACCGGAAGGCAACCGGGACACGAGCCAGCTCCGGGTCGCGGGGAGCGACTACTTCCACACCATGGGGGTATCGTTAGTCCGGGGCCGGCTCTTTGATCAATCCGATCGCTTCGATTCCAAGCCGGTCATCATCATCAATCAACGTTTCGCGGAGAAGTTTTTCCCTAGCGAAAATCCGATCGGCAAACGCATCCGGCCGGGCATTTCCCTGACCGACGCCGATGGCCCGATGCGGGAAATCATCGGGGTCGTGACGAACGTAAAGCATCAGTCGCTCCAGCTCGATTACACACCCGAGATGTACGTTTCGGCCTCACAATTCCCGCTCGGGATTTTCTCGCTCATCGTGCGGACCAACACCTCGCAACCCGCCGCGCTCACCGGCTCGATTCGCAACGCGCTTCGAAAGATCGATCCCGACGTCCCGCTCACCCGGGTGAAGATGTTTGAGGACTACATCGCGCGCTCCCTTGCCCGCCCGCGGTTTAACGCGCTTCTCCTTTCTCTCTTTGCCGGCGTCGCGCTCCTCCTGACCGCTATCGGCATTTATGGCGTGATGGCTTACTCCGTCGCGCAACGTCGTCAGGAAATTGGTATCCGGATGGCGCTCGGCGCACAAAAGGGCGACGTCCTTCGACTGGTCGTCGGCGGCGGAATGCGCTTGACGGCGCTCGGCGTCCTCATCGGCGTAAGCGGAGCTTTCGCCCTAACGAGACTGCTCGGAAACATGCTTTATGGCGTCGGCTCGTTCGATCCAATTACGTTTGGCGGCGTCGCGATCTTGTTAGGCGCTATCGCTCTCCTCGCCTGCTGGCTCCCGGCCCAACGCGCCGCCGGCGTGAGTCCGCTCGTCGCACTGCGGGAAGAATAACGATGGCAGCCCGAAACCGATGAATTCCTTCCGCTACGCGTTTCGGCAATTGAGGAAAGCTCCAGGTTTCACGGCCGTGGCCGTGTTCACGCTCGCGCTCGGGATTGGGGTGAACACGGCAATCTATACGGTTGTTCACGCCGTCCTCCTCGCCCCACCGCCATATCCGGATGCGGATCGCATCATGTCGCTGCAATCGGACAACGTGTCCGAGAATTTAATCAATCAAGGGTTCGCGCCCGCCGGTTTTCGCGAACTGGAGAAACAGGCCACGACATTCAAGTACCTCGCGGCCAGTCGTTACAATTACGACAACCTCACGGGCGTCGAAAAACCAACGTCGCTCACTGGGAGCTTCGTTACGCAGGATTACTTTCGGGTTCTTGGCGAATCAGCGCTGATCGGCCGCACGTTTACCCGGGAGGATGCAGCAGCCAACGCCTCTCGTACCGTGATTCTAAGCTATCCGCTTTGGCAAAAACAATTTGGCGGCCGACGCGAGATCGTCGGCGAAACAATTACGCTCGACGATGTGCCGCACGAAGTCATCGGCGTCATGCCGCGCGACTTCAAGGAACCTTTTAACAATGCGGAACTGTGGCGGCCGTTTCCGAACCAGGGCGGCGAGAACGCGATCGCAAATTCACGCTATTGGGGTGTGATCGGGCGTCTGCAGTCCGGCGTAGCGCGAGCGACGATGGAAGCAGAATTGTCGACGATCGCGTCTCGCTTTGCGCAGAACGATCCAAAGTTTTACAAGGGCTGGAATTTCCTCGCAATCCCGCTGCGACAGCGGGTGGTCGGAAATTTCGCCGAAGGTCTTCTCCTCGTGGTCGGTGCGGCGCTGCTCGTGCTCTTGATCACGTGCGCTAACGTCGCCAGCCTGCAAATTATCCGCGCCTCCACTCGGCAGCGCGAGGTCGCCATTCGGCTCGCGCTCGGAGCCAGCCGGATGGCTGTCGCGCGCGAGCACCTGGCGGAGTCGCTGCTTCTCGTTTTCTTCGGTAGCATCGGCGGCGCAGTGCTCGGTAGCTGGGGACTGGATTTTCTGCTCGCGAGCCTGGCGCGTGACTGGATCCCGCGCGGCGACGAAATCTCGCTGAATCTTCCGGTACTCTGCACGACGGGCGCGGTCGCCTTGCTGACCGGGTTAATCTTCGGCCTCTACCCGGCGTGGCGGGCGACGAGGATCGACGCAATCGGTTCGTTGCGCGACGGCAGCAAGGGATCGTCTGGCGCGCAGACAGTCCGATGGCGCGGTGCGCTGGTTATCTTCCAAATCGCGCTCACACTCGTGCTCCTGGTCTGTGCGGGATTGGTCTGGAAAAGCTTCGCCGCCATCATGCGGGTCGATCCCGGGATGCAAATCGAGAACACCCTCAGCATGGTCTTGACCCTGGCGCCGACGCAATACGACACCTCGCTGAAGCGGAGCAATTACTATCAGCGGCTGCTCGAAAAGATGAACGCCGTCCCGGGCGTGGAAGCGGCCGCGCTGACTCAGACGATGCCGTTCACATGGGGAATTCCGGCCGCTTTCTCGATTTACGGTTCGACTAACGACGCCGCGAAATTGCCTCCGACGATTTACGATTCGGTAAGCCCTTCCTATTTCCGGACGATGCGCATTCCGGTGCTCGCCGGCCGCACCTTTACGGAGAACGATCGACCCGATGGGCCGCCGGTTGTGGTCCTGAGCGCTTCCACCGCGAAGAAATTTTTCCCGGGCGAAGATGCCATCGGGAAGCGTCTCGTTCTGCCGCCCAGCCGGCAGCAGGCGGCGCCAGAGGTCCTGGAAGTGATCGGCGTCGTCGGCGACGTGCCGCGCGACGGCCTCGATGCCGGGACACCTTTTCAAGCCTACGCGTCGTTAGGCCAGCGCGGTACGCCCTTCGCGACTCTCCTCGTGCGTTCGCCCATGCCGGTCGACTCGGTTACGCAAACTGTCGAGCGCACCGTGGGGGATTTTAATCCTGATCAGACGATCTCGAACGTCGCGTCCGTCCGCACGCTCGTTCAGCAAAGCCTGACCCAGCCGGAACTTTATCTGACCCTGTTCAGTCTTTTCGCCTTGCTTGCCCTGCTCCTCGCCGGAATCGGAATCTACGGCCTCGTCGGCTACAGTGTCGCGCAACGGACGCGCGAGTTTGGCATCCGGATCGCGCTCGGTGCGCAGGCGGCCGACGTCTTGCGACTGGTCGTCGGCCAGGGCGCGCAGCTCACGATCGCTGGCGTGATCGTTGGTCTCATCGGCGCGGCCGCGGTCGCGCGGTTGATGAAATCGCTCCTCTTCCGTACCACCGCCTACGATCCATTTGTTTTCGCTTTCGTCGTCCTTATTCTCAGCGCGATCGCCCTCCTCGCCGCCTTCCTTCCCGCGCTTCGCGCCACCAAAGCCGATCCCGTCTCCGCCCTGCGTTCAGAATAGAAAACGTCATGCTTACCGATCTCCGCTACGCCTTTCGCCAGCTCGTCAAGTCGCCTGGCTTCAGCCTGATTGCCATTCTCACGCTCGCGCTCGGCATCGGGGCCAACAGCGCGATTTTCAGCGTGGTTAACGCCGTCCTGCTTCGTCCACTGCCGTTTCCGGAGCCTAACGAGTTGGCCATGGTCTGGAATAAGACCACGCAGCAAGGCGAATCGGCCGTGTCGCTGTCGTATCCCGATGCGGTCGATATCCGTGAGCGCAGCAAAAGTATTGCCCATGCCGCCGTCATCTCTCGCAGCGAGACCGTGCTCGAAGCGGCGGATCAATCGCAACTCTTGCAAGGACTCGCCGCTTCCTCAGAAATCTTTCCCACGCTCGATCTGGTTCCTTTTCGCGGGACCGCCTACGGACCGGAGCGCGACCAGCCGGACGCGAATGCGGCGCGCGTCGTTCTCATCAGCCACGCACTGTGGCAGAGCGCTTTCGGCGCCGATCCGAAAATCGTCGGCCGGCAAATCCGGCTCGCCTCGCGCTCCGTCACCATCGTCGGCGTCCTTCCGCCTCATTGGGTTTTTCCTGTGCAGGACGGCCGCACCGATTACGTCATGCCGCTCGGTCCCTCGATCGCCACCGACGCGCAGGACCGCGGCGGCCGCTCCCTCGCCATGATCGCCCGTCTGCGGGCCGGGGTGAGCCTGCCAGGCGCCCAAGCGGAGTTGAACGCCATCGCCGCGCAGTTGGCGAAGGAATATCCAGACACCGACAGCAACCGCAGTGTTGTTTTCGTCCCGCTGGCGGACGAGGTGGTTGGCAACGTCCGCCCAGCCTTGCTCATCATGTTCGGCGCGGTCGCTCTGCTTCTGCTCATTGCCTGCGCGAATGTGGCGAATCTCCTGCTCGCCCGCGCTGCGGCGCGCAGCCGCGAGATGGCGATTCGGTCGGCTCTCGGGGCCAGCCGCGTTCGCATCATTCGGCAATTGTTGGCCGAGAGTTTCCTGCTCGCTTTTGCGGGGGCACTCGGCGGTTTGCTGATCGCGTGGTGGGGCCTCGACCTGCTGCTCGCTCTTGTCCCGGGCCAACTGCCACGCGCGGCCGGAATCGCGGTCGATCCCGCGGTTGGCCTTTTCACTTTTGGCGTCGCCGTGTTGAGCACGTTGCTCTTCGGCTTGTTGCCCGCGTTGCAGCTTTCGCGACGGAACATCAGCGCTGCGCTGCAACAAGGCGGCCGGGGAGCGAGTGCCGGCGTTTCGGCGCATCGCTTGCGCGGGTTGTTCGTGATTTCGCAGGTGGCCCTTTCACTTCTGCTCTTAATCGGAGCCGGCTTGTTGCTTCGCAGTTTTGCCAATCTGCGCGTGACCCAGCCGGGATTCGATCCGACTCGCGTGATGACGGCCGACTTCGTCCTCAACGCTGCCGCCTATCCGGAACCCGACCGGCAGCGGAATTTTTACGCGCAGTTTCTTGAGAAGATCCGTGCCATTCCCGGCGTCGCGGCAGTCGGTGCGGTCACCCAACTGCCCTTCGGTGGCTTTCGCAGCCGGACGACTTTCACTGTCGCCGGCGGGGCCCCGATCGCGGGGGCCGATCATCCGCTCGCCGTCTATGCAAGCACGGCAGGCGATTATTTTTCCGCGCTCAAGATTCCTATCCGCCGGGGCCGCGACTTCCAGGCGAGCGACCACGAGAAAGCCGAGATGGTGGCGATCGTGAACGAGGCATTTGCGCGCAAATATTTCCCCGGAAAAGACGCGGTGGGCGAGACTGTCCTGATCGATAGCGCCGACCACCAGAGCAGAGCGCGCCGCATCGTCGGGGTCGCCGGTGACTCGCGGCTTGAGTCGTTAGGCCGGGAAGCGGAACCGCAAATTTACGTTCCATTCGCGCAGGATCCCGGCCGCGTCCTGAGCCTCGCGGTTCGGACTCGGGCCGAGAACCTGACCGGCCTGAACGCGGCCATTCGCGCCGCCGTCCAACAACTCGATCGCGGCGTTTTCGTGCCGCAATTGCATCCGATGAATTCGTTGCTTTCCGCATCTCTCGCGTGGCCGCGTTTCAACAGCACACTGCTCGGACTTTTCGCGGCGGTCGCCATGGTTTTGGCGGCGATCGGGATCTACGGCGTGATCGCCTACAACGTCGCGCAGCGGACCAAGGAAATCGGCATTCGCATGGCCCTGGGCGCGCGGCGCAGGGGTATGCTGACCATGATTTTGCGACAAAGCCTCAGCTTGGTCGCCGTTGGCATGGTCATTGGTTTGGCGGCTGCAGCAGCCACCTCGCGCCTGCTTTCCACCATGCTCTACGGAGTCGGGTCCACCGATCTGTTCACCTATGCGGGAGTGGTGGTCCTGCTGGGCGGCGCAGCCTTTCTGGCCAGCCTCATCCCGGCGCGTCGCGCCATGAAAGTCGATCCCATGGTCGCGTTGCGGACGGAATAGCCTAACGAACCATGACTGATCTCCGCTTCGCTCTCCGCCAACTGCGCCAGTCGCCCGGCTTCACTTTCGTCGCCGTTCTTACCCTGGCGCTCGGCATTGGTGCGAATACCGCCATCTTCAGTGTCGTCGATGCAGTCCTGCTCCATCCGCTCGCCTTCAAAGATCCGTCCCGCTTGGTGGCGGTGTGGGAAACGAACAAACAGCCTGGCACCGAGACGAATCTTCGCAACGAAGTGGCGAAAGGAAATTTCTACGATTGGCGCGCGCAGAATCAGGTCTTCGAGCAGATCGCCGCTATCGCCTACGCCAACTTCAATCTGATCGGCGTTTCCAAACCGGAGAGAATTCAGGGTGCGCTGGTCAGTTCCAATTTTTTCCAAACTCTCGGATTGCAGCCGGCGCTTGGGCGGGTCTTTGCGGCAGAGGAGGAGAAAGCCGACGCGCCCCGGGTCGCGGTCATCAGCTACGGGTTATGGCAACGCCGATTCGGGGGCGACCCGGCGCTGATTGGCAGTGCGCACACGTTCAACGGCGAACCGATTACGATCGTGGGGGTGATGCCGCCAGGTTTCGCAGTGCAGTTTCCCGCCAGTCTGCAGATGGACATGTGGAGCCCGCTCCGTCACGACTCGGAAGATGGCGATCGCATCGCGCATTATCTCTATGTGATCGGGCGGCTGAAAGATGGGGTCTCGCGAGAGCAGGCCCAGGCGGGGATGGATGTCATCGCGCGGCAATTGCGCAAGCGATATCCCGACACGAACGCGAGCTCGGGAGTCAACCTCATCCCGCTACACGAACAATTGGTCGGCCGGGTGCAACCCTACCTTTACGTGCTCTTCGCCGCCGTCGGCTTCGTCCTTTTGATCGCCTGCGCGAATGTCGCCAATCTCATGCTGGCGCGGCTGAGCGGCCGGCAGAAAGAGATCGCGCTGCGTTTGGCCCTGGGCGCCGGACGCGCGCGGCTTGTTAGGCAATTGCTCACCGAGGCGGTGATCTTGTCGCTTCTGGGCGGGTTGTTTGGCCTCCTCCTGGCGAGCTGGGGGATCGAATTCTTGCGCACACTCGCTCCAGCCTATTTGCCGCGCTTGAACGAGATTGGCCTGCACCGCCCGGTAATTCTTTGGAATTTCGGAATTCTTCTTTTGACCGGCATCCTTTTCGGCCTCGCTCCCGCGCTCCACGCCTCGCGGCTGGATTTGAACTGCACACTGCAGGAAAGCGGGCGCACGTCCGCCGGGTTAGGACGCGGTCGCTTGAGCCGCCTGCTCGTGATCACGGAAACCGCTCTTGCGCTTCTCCTGCTGGTCGGCGCCGGTCTGATGATTCGGAGTTCACGCGGCCTGCTCCAGGTGAACCCGGGATTCGAAGCGAAGAACCTTCTTACGCTCAACATCGCTGTGCGGGGACAGAAGTACCGGGAGAGCCAGCAGGCAAACATCTTCTTTACTCAGTTGCTGGAGCGAATCGGTCGTTTGCCGGGAGTCGAGTCAGCCGGCGGCGTCGATCCCCTCCCGATGAGCGACAGCGATTCGACCACGGGCGTCCTGATCGAAGGCCAGCCGATCGTTCCGCCGACTGAACGCGCCCAGGTCGGTGAGCGGTTGGCGACTCCCGGTTACTTCCAGACCATGCGCATACCACTCCTCGAAGGGCGCGCGTTTACGAAACGAGATCGCGCCGACGCGCCGTCGGTCATTGTGGTTAACGAGGCTTTGGCCCGCCGTTTCTTCCCTGGCCAGCACGCCTTGGGCAAACGCCTCGGTTTGGAAACCGACGGCAAGATCATCTGGTCGGAAATCGTCGGCGTGGTCGGCAATGTGAAACACCTCAGCCTCGACGCCGAGGCAGAGACCGAACTCTTCGAGCCGTATCTGCAGTCACCACGCAATTTCATGACCCTGGTCGTGCGGACCGCGGGCGAACCTTCGAGCATGATCACGGCAATCCGCGAGCAGGTCCTCGCTGTGGACAGGGATCAACCGGTCTTCGGGATCATGACGATGGAAGAGCGGCTGTCCCAAAGCGTCGCCCAGAGCCGGTTCGTCATGCGCTTGCTGAGCGTTTTCTCCGCTCTCGCGATGGTTTTGGCCGCCGTCGGGATCTATGGCGTCATGGCCTATTTCGTCACCCAGCGAAACAAAGAGATCGGAATCCGCATGGCTCTGGGCGCGCAGAAAACCGATGTGCTCAAATTAGTCGCGACCGAGGGAATGGTGCTGGCCGGGATCGGTGTCGCGCTCGGTCTGGCAGCCTCGTTCGCCCTCACGCGGATCATCGCCAATCTGCTTTTCGGCGTCGGTCCGACCGACCCGCTGACGCTGATCGGCGTTTCCTTTCTGCTCACAAGCGTGGCCTTCTTCGCCTGCTGCATCCCTGCGCGCCGCGCCGCCAAAATCGATCCGATGATCACATTGCGCGCCGAATAATATGCCTAACGAAACTAGAACAAAATGCTGACTGATCTCCGCTACGCCATCCGGATGCTGATCAAGTCCCCTGCTTTCAGCATCATCGCCATTGTCGCCCTCGCCCTCGGGATCGGGGCCAACACCGCCATCTTTAGCGTGGTCAACGCCGTCCTCCTCCGGCCCCTGTCGTATCCCGACTCGGACAAGCTCATCCTTCTCCGCGAACGAATGCCGATCTTCGAATCGGGCTCGGTCAGTTATCCGAACTATCTCGATTGGCGCACCATGCAGCGCAGTTTCACCGATCTCGCTCTTTTCCGGCGCGACTCGATGAATCTCTCGAGCCGCGATGAGACGACCTCGCCGGAGCGTATCCTCGGCGGCGTCATGACCTGGAACATGATGCGGATCGTCGGGCTGAAGCCGGCCATCGGGCGCGATTTCACGGAGGCGGATGATGTCGCCGGCGGACCCAAGGTCGTGCTGATCAGCGAAGGCCTTTGGAAACGACGTTTCGGGAAGTCGCTCAAGGTGCTGGGCCAGCAATTGATGGTCGACGCCGTGCCGCGGACGATTGTGGGCGTTCTGCCGGATAAAATGCGAGTCCTGCGCACGAGCGACATTTACGTTCCGTTAGGCGATCTGCGGGCGGACAAAAGCACCGTCCAGCGCGACAACCATCCGGGCTTCTCGGTACTCGGCCGCCTTAAGCCGGGCGTAACCCTGAAACAGGCGCGAGCCGATCTCGCCAACATCGCGGCCGAACTAACGAGAAAATATCCCGGTTCGAACACCGGCCGGACGATCAACGCCAAGACTCTGCTCGAGGCCGGGGTGGGCGATTACCGGCAGAATCTGGATCTCCTTCTCGTCGCCGTCGCCTGCGTGTTGCTCATCGCCTGCGCCAACGTCGCCAACCTGCAACTGGCGCGCGCGCTTTCCCGCGGGAAAGAACTTGCTGTGCGCACTGCGATGGGCGCGAGCCGCTGGCGCCTGATGCGACTCGTGCTGGTGGAAAGCGCCGTTCTCAGCGTGGTCGGCGGCGCGGTTGGATTGCTCATCGGGATCTGGAGCCTCGACGCCATCCACGCACTTAGCCCGCCCAATTCGCTCCGTTTCCAGGAGACGCGCATCGACGCGCTCACGCTTTGTTTCACGACCGGGATTGCCTTGCTCTGCGGAATTCTGGTCGGCGTCTGGCCCGCCTGGCGCGTCTCGCGGCTCGCCTCGCTCAGCGGCGTGCTGCATGAAACGGGCACGCGCGGCGGGAGCGACAGCACGGGCCGGCAACGCGCCCGCGGCGTCCTCGTCGTCGTGCAGGTCGCGCTCGCTGTCGTCCTCCTCGCCGCCGCCGGCCTGACCTTGAAAAGCTTCTGGCGTTCACAAAATGCACCGCTCGGTTTCGATAAGGACGGGATCCTGACGATGACGCTTTCCCTACCTCCGGCCCGTTACGATTCGAACGAAAAAGTCGTCGCCTTTTACAACCAGCTCATCCAACGGGTGGAAGCGCTGCCCGGGGTGGCATCAGCCGCGATCGGCGAGAATGTGCCCTTCGACAACACCGAGTGGGACAGCTCCTTTCACATCACCGGAACTCCGTCGTCGCATCCGGGCGAGGAACCGTCGGCCGAGGTCAACGTGATTTCGCCGGATTACTTCAAGGTGATGAAGATGCCACTTCTGCGCGGACGCATTTTCGGTCCGGAAGACCGGCCGCAGCAGCCGCGCTCGATCATCATCGATGACTCGTTCGCGGCCCGCTATTTCCCGAATCAAAACCCAATCGGCCAGCACCTCGACGACAACCAGGCGAATGAGAAGAATCCGCCGCCGCTCACCATCGTTGGGGTGGTGCCGCGAGTGCGTTCCGATGTGCCGGGGGAGGAGTTCGACCGGCAGCGGCTGCCGCAGATGTATTTTTACGCGGCCCAATTCGCGCAGTTCGAAAACAGTCTGCTCGTCAGAGTAAAAACGGACGATCCACTGAGACTTGCGCCGGCGGTCGTACGCGAGGTGCAAAACCTCGATCCCGATCAGCCGGTGGCGAACATCTCGACCATGGCGAAGAACATCTCGGAAAGCCTCGCGACCCGTCGTCTGACGATGACTCTGCTCGGCTCCTTCGCCGCTCTCGCTCTCGTCCTCGCGAGTGTCGGACTCTATGGTGTCATGGCTCTGAGCGTGACTCAGCGGACACGCGAGTTCGGCATCCGCCTCGCTCTCGGTGCGCCGCGGCACGATGTCTTCCGGCTTGCGCTCGGGCGCGGTCTACTCCTCGTCGGTACCGGTCTCGTCCTCGGTTTACTCGGTGCGTTCGCCGCAGGCCGTGCCCTCGCCAGCCTGCTCTACGACACGAGCAATCTCGACCCCATGGCCTTGTTTACCGCCATCGTGGCTCTGGCTTTCGTCGCCCTGCTCGCCTGTTGGTTCCCGGCCCGGCGGGCCACCCGGGTCGATCCAATCGTCGCCCTCCGTTATGAATGAACTCGTCGTTTCACGCAATCTCTGGGGAGCGCACGCGACTCGCGTGCTCTGCTTGGCGACTCGCCGAGCAGCTTTTGGAACCCACGGGGTCGTCCGGTTATTCCGGCGAGTCGCCGGAAAGGGCACGCGAGTCGCGTGCGCTCCCCAGACAAACTGCACCTGGCGGACAGGGTAATCCACGATGAACGATATTCGCTTCGCCCTTCGCCAGCTTCGCAAGGCTCCGGCCTTTACGGTGACTGCGCTGGCCACGGTCGCGATCTGTCTCGGAGCGAATCTCGCCATCTTCGCGGTGATCGATTCAGTTTTGTTGCGGCCGCTTCCCTTTCCGCAATCCGATCGGCTGATCACGATCTACAACACCTACCCGAAAGCCGGGGTCGAGAACGATGGCTCTTCGCTGACCAATTATTACGAGCGACGCGGCCACATCCCGGCCTTCGCGAGCCTGTCCATCTTCCGTTACGGCAGCGAAGTCGTCGGCGAAACCGGTTCGACCGAACAGGAAGAGCTGATGCGCGTCTCACCGGATTTTTTTTTAACGCTAGGCGTCAACCTGGTAATGGGTCGCACCTTTACCGAGCCGGAAACGATCACTCCGGTCGAGGATCACGGAGTGGTCATCCTGACCGATGCCTACTGGCGCCAGCGCTATAATTCCGACCCAAACGTTCTCGGCCGGGAACTCCGCGTTAACGGAGTGCCGAGAAAGATCATCGGTGTCTTGCCTTCGGATTTTCGCTTCCTCTCCTCGGAAGCGCGGTTCTTCCTGCCACTAACCTCCCGAGCCGACATGCGCACACCGAAGCAGCGTCATTCTGGTGGCGGCGACACGCACATGATCGCGCGCTTGAAACCGGGCGCAACGATCGCCCAGGCGCAAACGCAGATCGACGCGCATAACGCCGCCGTCGAGTCAGATGATCCGGAAGCGAAGATGATGACCGACGCCGGTTTCCGCTCGCTCGTCCTTCCACTCCACGCCGATTACGTACGCTCCATCCGCCCGACACTCTTGCTGATGCAGGCCGGAGTATTTTTTCTTCTGCTCATCGGCGCGGTCAATTTGGTGAACCTGCTCCTGATCCGCGCGAGTGGGCGCGCGAAAGAAATGGCGATCCGTCGATCGATGGGCGCGGGTCGGCGGCATGTGGTGACGCAAGTAATGGTTGAAACCGTTTTGCTGACCTTGCTCGGCGGATTACTTGGGCTCGTGGTGGGGGCGTGGGGAATTCGGCTCTTCGAAATCCTTGGCGCGGATCGGTTGCCGCTAGGCGCACACATTGCATTTGATGGCTGGCTGGCGTCGATCGGTCTCGGGGGTGCTATTCTTCTCGGAGTCGTCATCGCTGTGCCGATCGCCTGGTTCAACCTGAGCAGCCATCTGGCGCAAGCGCTCCAATCGGAATCGCGCACTGGCACGATCAGTCGGGCCGCACAACGCCTGCGCCACGGATTCATCGTCGCGCAGATCGCACTCGCTTTTGTTTTGCTCGCGGGCGCGGCGCTGCTCGGGCTGAGCCTGAAAAAGGTAATGGCCATTCCTCCAGGCTTCCGCACCGATCACGTTCTCACCGGCCAATTCACGCTCCCGTGGGGAAGTTATGACGGATCCGAACGCGTCGCTCTCCTCGATCGCTTGCTGGAATCAATCGGCCGGCAGCCGGGAGTCGCTGCCGCCGGAACGATCACGAACGTGCCGCTGAGCGGAGATAACGGCAAAACCGCTGTCATGCCGAAAGGCTATGTGCCGCGGCCCGGTGAATCATTGCACGGTCACTATTCTTACGGCGTAGACGGCGATTACTTCTCGGCTTTGGGCATCCCGTTGCGCGAAGGACGCTTCCTGACATCGGCGGATTCTCATCGCTCGCAACGGGTCTGTGTCGTGGACGAAGACTTTGCGCGGCGCTACTGGCCCGAGGGCGGCGCGCTCGGGCAACAGGTGTTTCATGGCGAAATTATCTTTACTGGGAAAGGCCACGATACAGACAACGCGAACCTGTTCACCATTGTCGGCGTCGTCGGCGCGGTGAAACAAGCGGAGCTGACGGAGCCCCAGGGGCAGGGTGCGGTTTACCTCCCGTTCCGCTATCGAGACTCCGGCAACATCTTCGTCGTCACCCGCACGAGCCAGCGCCCGGAAGCGTTTGCCGCCACGCTGCGAAAACTGGTGCGCACGACCGATCCGAATCTGGCGATTGATGATGTTCGCTCGATGGATACGCGGATTGCCGACAGCCTGGTTACGCGCCGTTCGCCCGCGTTGCTCGCCGGAATTTTCGCCGGTGTGGCGCTGCTCCTGGCGGCCCTTGGAACGTATGGAGTTTTGAGTTACGCGGTCGCGCAACGCCGGCGCGAGATCGGCATTCGCATGGCGCTGGGCGCGCAGCGCGAACAGATCGGCGCGCAATTCCTCTCGTTAGGTCTGCGCCTTCTCGCGGCCGGGACCATCCTCGGTCTGATCGGCGCATGGCTGGCCGGCAGAGCGATGCAGAGCGTTCTCTTCGACCTGCCCACGCTGCCCATCGCCGCTCTCCTCGGCACCGCGCTGGTCATGACCGCGGTCTCAGTCGTGGCCTGCCTCATCCCCGCGCGCCGCGCTACCAAGGTCGATCCCATGATTGCGCTTCGCCATGAGTAACCGCTGGGGAGCGCACGCGCCCCCGCGTGCTGGCGATGGCGCCTCGCCATCGCGAAATTTCAAGCCTGTTGCGGCGAGGCGCCGCAACCAGCACGCGAGGCGCGTGCGCTCCCCAGGCAAGGGCCTCGCGCATTCCTATCGCCATTCGCCGCGCCGTTCGAGCTTCTCATTCCCCAAATCAACATCCAGCAGTCATGAATCAACAATCCCATGAATGATTTCCGTTTCGCCGTCCGTCAGTTGCTCAAATCGCCCGCTTTCACCCTCGTCGCGGTCTTCACGCTCGCGCTGGGAATCGCGGCCAGCACCGCCATTTTCAGCGTGGTCGACGCGGTTTTACTCCACCCACTGCCCTATCCAAACTCGGATCAAATCGTCAGTGTCTCCCAAACGATCCGCAGCACCGGGGTCTCGACCGAAGATGCTTCGCCGGCAAATTTCGTCGATTGGGCGACGCAGAACTCGGTCTTCTCGACGATGGCCTGTGCGCGCGGCTGGCAGGCTAATCTCTCCGGCGGCGAACAAGCCGGAGCGGGTTCGCACCACGATGGCTTCCGCGCAGTTTTTCGCGCTCTTCGGAGTCAATCCGATCCTCGGCCGAACCTTCGGACCTGGGGATGCGAAACCGGGGAATACTCATGTCGTGGTGCTCAGTCATGGGCTCTGGTCGCGGCGTTATGGCGCAGAGCGGGACATCATTGGACGCGACCTGAATCTCGATGGAGAAAAATTCACCGTCATCGGAGTGATGCCCGCCGGGTTTTCTCCGGACGACTACGGCGAACTCTGGGTCCCGTCTCCCTGGGACGTGCCAACGCATCCGCTTTCTCCTAACGACAATCCGCGCACGATGCGCGATCGCAGTTATCTCGATGCCTGGGCGCGGTTGAAGCCGGGTGTGAGTCAAGCGCAAGCGCAGGCCGAGATGAGCGCGATCGCCCGGCGCCTCGAACAGCAATTTCCCGACGCGGACGAAAACACGGGCATCACGCTCGTGCCGATGCGAGAGCAAATCGTCGGCAACCTGCGGCCGATGCTGCTCATCCTCTTCGGCGCGGTTTCGCTCGTCCTGCTCATCGCCTGCGCCAATGTGGCGAATCTTCTCCTCGCCCGGGCGGCGGCGCGGGCCCGCGAGATCGCGATTCGCACCGCCATGGGCGCATCGCGATTCCGACTGATTCGTCAACTTCTGACCGAGAGCGCGTTGCTCGCGCTTTGCGGCGGCGCGGTCGGGATTTTGCTCGCCCTTTGGGCGCTACCTTTGCTGCTTTCGTTGAGCCCAGCGGAGATCGGAGCATTCCCTCATGCAGACCTGAATGGCCCGGTTCTGCTTTTCAGCCTGCTCGTTTCGCTGCTCACCGGCGTGCTCTTCGGACTCGCGCCCGCCGTCTTCGCTTCACGCGCGAATCCGAATCAAGCCCTGCGCGAAGGTGAACGCGGCAGTTCGTTAGGCAAAAGTCCGGCCCGCGCGGCTCTGATTACGGCCGAGATCGCGCTATCGTTAGTCCTGCTCGTCGGCGCCGGTCTGATGATGAAGAGCTTTGTCCGGCTGACCCATGTCGATCCCGGTTTTAATCCCGAGCGGCTGCTCGTTTTTAATATCGGGCTTCCCACCTCCGCCGATACGACGCGACAGATTTCGTTCTACCAACAGGTGGTCGAGCGGCTGCGCGCCATTCCGGGAGTGCAGGCCGTGGGCGCGGTCAGTCGGTTGCCGCTCTCGGGCGGGAACAGCACCCGCAGTTTCAACCTCCCCGGGAGCAGCCAGTCCTACGACGCCGACATTCGCGTCAGCACACCGGATTACTTCCAGACCATGGCGATCCCCCTCCTGAAAGGACGGAACTTCACTGCGCACGACGACAGCAATTCGCTCCCGGTCGCGATCATTAATCAGGCAACCGCGGCGAACGCATTTCCCGGCCAGGATCCGATCGGTAAATATCTGACCAACTTCGGACCGAAGAAGGCAAAACTACAAATCGTCGGGGTGGTCGGAAACGTCCGCCACGTCGCGCTGGAGACGGCGGCGCGGCCCGAAGTTTACACGCCGCTGACGCAAAGTTCGTGGCCATTGATGTTCGTTGCGGTTCGGAGCGCGGTGGCGAATCCGCTCACCCTTATTCCATCGGTGCAGGAAGCGGTCTGGAGCATCGACCGCGATGTCCCGCTGGCCAATCCGCGCACGATGCAGGACGTGCTGGCGCATTCTGTTTTGCGCAGAAAATTCGTGATGCTGCTCCTCTCGATTTTCGCCGGGCTCGCGACCCTGCTCGCAGCGATCGGGCTTTACGGTGTGATTTCGTATTCGGTCGCCCAACGAACGAAAGAGATTGGAATTCGGATGGCCCTCGGCGGGCAGCGTAGCGACATGCTGCGAATGGTTTTGCGACAGAGCGGAATGCTGGCGGTGGCTGGAATCATGATCGGCGTGCCGATCGCGTTGGCGGCGACGCGATTGTTAGGCACGATGCTTTACGGCGTGGGTGCGCTAGATCTTGTCACCTATATTCTGGTCGTCGCGATTCTCGCTCTGGCGGCCTTTCTGGCCAGCATCGTCCCGGCTTTCCGCGCCACCAAAGTCGATCCCATGGTCGCCCTTCGTTATGAATGAGTGGCGCGAACTTCCAGTTTGCGTGTTTCATCGAAACGGCGACGCGACTTTTCAACCTAACGAACCAACCAATCAACCATGCAAGCTGGAAGCTTGCGCTACCTTATGAATGATCTCCGCTACGCCTTTCGGCAACTCATCAAATCTCCCGTCTTCACCCTCGTCGCCGTCCTTACTCTCGCCCTCGGGATCGGGGCCAATAGCGCCATTTTTAGTGTAATCGATGCGGTTTTCATCCGTTCCCTGCCGTTTCCCGAGCCGTCTCGCCTCACAATGATCTGGGCGACCGCGCCGCAGCATCCGGGCGACGACCGGCAGGTGCATTCCTATCCGGATTATCTCGATCTCCGCGCGCAAAACCACTCCTTCGCGGCCTTGGCAGCCTACACCAGCGCTTCGACAATCTGGGGCACGGGCGAAGACTCCGCTGACGTGCCCGGTCTCGCCGCGACGTCGGATATTTTTGCCGTCCTGGGAACACGACCGCTCCTCGGCCGTGGTTTTTCGCGCGCGGATGAGAAACCTGGCGCCGCGCGCGTTGTGGTGATCAGTTATCGGTTCTGGCAACGGCGTTTTGCCGGTGAGCCAAACGTTATCGGCAAACAGATCAGGTCGGCTGATCATGATTACACCATCACGGGAGTCATGCCGCGCGGCTGGAAATTTCCCGTGCAACGCGAAGAGGTTGATTACATCGCGCCGCTTCAGCCGCTTTTCTCTGGTTCTTCCGTTGATTACCTCACCCACCGCGGCGCTCATTTGCTTTCGGTTGTCGGTCGTTTAAAGCCGGGCGTCGATTTGCGCATGGCGACGGCGGATTTGCAAACGATCGCCGCCCAGCTCGCGAAACAGTATCCCGATACCGACGCCGGCCGGACCGAGCGGGCCGTCGATCTTCAATCCGATGTGGTCGGCGACGTGCGCCCCGCGCTCCTTGTGCTGACCGCGGCGGTTGCGCTCGTCTTGCTGATTGCGTGTGCAAATGTGGCCAACCTCTTCCTCGCTCGTGCGGCCGGGCGAGAGCGCGAGATCGCGATCCGCACGGCCCTCGGTGCGAGTCGGTTTCAGATCGTACGCCAGCTTTTGATCGAGACGCTGTTGCTCGCGCTGCTCGGCGCCGCAGCCGGACTCTTGCTCGTCTGGTGGAGTACCGACGCGCTGGTCGCGATGGGCCCGGCCGATCTGCCGCGGCTCGATGAGATCCGCGTCAATGGCGCGGTTGTCGCCTTCACCTTTGGTATCGCTCTTCTGACCAGTTTGATCTTCGGCCTGATCCCGGCACTGCAAGCGTCCCGCCCGGAGGTCGAGCAATCGCTCAAGGAAACCTCCCGCGGCTCGACCGGCAGCGCGCGCAGTCAAAGGTTGCGTTCCACTTTTGTCGTCGCGCAGTTTGCGCTCTCGCTTGTTTTGCTGGTCGGCGCGGGGCTGCTCATTCGTAGTTTCGCCAGCCTGAGCGCCGTGAAACCAGGGTTCGATCCAGATGGTGTTCTCACACTCTGGCAGGCGCTGCCGAAAGCGCGCTACAGCGGGCCGGAGCAGCAGGTTCAATTTTTCGACAAGCTGCTCCCGAAACTGAAATCTCTGCCGGGGATTGAAAACGCTGGCATGGTTTCGCCACTGCCGTTTAGCGGCGACGATCAGCACCTCACCTTCACCATCGTCGGTCAGCCCGCGCCGCCACAGGGGATGGAACCCTCCGCGTCGCGCCTGACGACTGACGGAAATTACTTTCGAACCATGCGCATCCCGTTGCAGAACGGCCGCAGCTTCGACGCGCGCGACACCGGGAAATCGACACCGGTCATGGTGATCAACGCAGCCTTTGCCGAAAAATATTTCGGAGACAAAAACCCGCTCGGACAGCGCGTGAACATCGGCGCGGGACCAGCGAACGGTGCGCCGCCGCGGGAAATCATCGGGGTCGTGGGAACCGCGAAGCATGGCAGTCTGGCCGAGCCGGAATCGCCGGAGTTCTATGTTCCGTTCGCGCAGGATCCCGACAGCTACATGGATATCGTCGTGCGCACGAGCGCGGCAACATCAAGCGGCGTGGAGTCGATGATCCGTCGCACGGTGCACGAGATCGATTCTCAACAATTTGTTCCCGAGATCAGGCCGCTATCGAGCCTGGTCAGCCGGACGCTTTCGCAAACCCGTTTTAACACCGCGCTCCTCGGCGCCTTCGCCACCGTTGCCATCCTTCTCGCAGCCGTCGGAATCTACGGCGTCATCGCCTACAATGTCGCCCAACGAACCAAGGAAATCGGCATTCGGATGGCACTCGGAGCACAGCAAGGGCAAATGCTGACGATGATTCTGCGGCAAAGCATGACGATGGCCGCGATCGGCATCGCGGTCGGACTTGGTCGGCGCGTTTCGTCGCGACTCGATTGTTGAGCGCGTTGCTCTTCGGCGTCGGCACAACCGACCTCCCGACCTACGGCGCGGTCGTCCTGCTCCTCGGAGCCGCCGCCCTTCTTGCAGGGTTTTTCCCCGCGCGTCGTGCCATGAAGGTCGATCCCGTGATTGCGCTGCGCTATGAGTGAATCCGGGGAGCGCGGGCGCCGCGCCCGCTGTGTCACGCGCCTCGCGGGGCACTTCGCTCGAGGGTAAACTTCACGACGCGGGGCCCATTGCGAGCGTGCGAGGCGCACGCGCTCCCCGGACTTCGTTTCCACACTGCCGGTTAATTTGCTCCTCCTCCTCGAAGGCGAGCGCTAGGGTGCGGTGCACGGCACACCCTTCATGAAACGATCCACCTTTCTTGTTCTCTCGTTCCTGCTTGTCAGTCGAAGCTTTTGCCAGACGCCGACTAATTCCGGTGTAAACGAACTGCAAAAGTTATCTGCGGATTTTTGGACCTGGCGCGCCCAATACGCGCCGTTCACGGGCGACGACGTCAATCGGATGGAGCGGCCCGGTGGGTTGCGCGACTGGTCTGGTGCGGCCATCGAAAAACGCCGCGCTGACCTCGGCGAATTCGAGGCGCGCTGGAAACGAATCGAGGCCAGTGGATGGCCAATTCCGCAGCAGGTCGATTATCGACTGATGGGCTCTGCCCTGGCCCGCGTGCGTTGGGAACTGGACGTCAATCCGCGCTGGAAACGCGATCCGAATTTTTACCTCGAACAAACGCTCACGGCGGTGGCGGAAGCGCTGACCGTCCCGGCACCGTTTGATGAGTCGCGCAGCCGGGAAATTCTGATCCGGATCGAAAACATTCCGTCGATCCTGAAGCAAGCCACGGAGAATCTGGAGAAACCGCCAGCGCCGTTTGCGACCGTGGCGATTCAGCAACTCGACGGCATACGCGAACGGCTGCAGCGGATGGCGACTGCGCTCGCAGGATCGACCACACTCAAGGAGAACGAGCTGGAGGGCGCGGTCAAATCCGCGGCCGATGCACTCGAAAAATTCCGCGCCCATCTTGAGCAAATCCTGCCCTCGCTGCCTAACGAAACCGCGCTCGGCCGCGATGCCTACCTGTTCTTTCTCAGGAATGTCGCGCTCATGCCGTATTCGCCCGAAGAGCTTCTCGCCACGGGCCGGCAGGAATGGAACCGCTCGGTCGCGTTCGAAGCGTATGAAAAGAACCGGGATAAGGCTGTCCCGCCATTGAAGATCGCTGACAACATCGATGATTGGGTCGCGGACACAGCGGCCAGGGAACTGCAGATCCGCACATTTCTCGGAGCGCACGCGATTCTCACCATGCCCGATTGGATTCAGCATTACACGCTGCGGCCAATTCCCAAATACTTGCGCGCGCTCGGATTTACCGAAGAGGACGACTTCACCTCACCGTCACGCCTGAAAGAGAATTGCATTCGTTATGTCGATGTTCCCTCGCCGAAACTCGGCTATTTCATGCACGCCACCGCGCAGGATCCACGGCCGCTCATCGTGCATGAAGGAATCCCGGGGCATTATTTCCAGCTTTGTCTTTCCTGGAAACACGAGGATCCGATCCGGCGGCATTACTACGATTCGGGGGCGAACGAAGGCATCGGCTTCTACGCGGAGGAAATGATGCTGCAGGCCGGCCTTTTCGACGACAGCCCGCACACCCGCGAAATTATCTACAACTTCATGCGCCTGCGCGCGCTGCGAGTGGAAGTGGACGTGAAACTCGCGCTGGGGGAGTTCACGCTCGAGCAGGCGGCGAAATATCTCGAAGAAAAAGTGCCGATGGATGTGGGAACGGCCCACCAGGAGGCGACCTCCTTCTCCACCGCTCCGGGGCAGGCCATCACCTATCAGATCGGCAAACTCCAGATCACCAAAATGCTGGCCGAAGCGCGTCTCCAGCAGGGAGAGAAGTTCAGTCTGCGCGCCTTCCACGATTTCGTCTGGAAGAACGGCAATGTGCCGATCTCGTTGCAGCGCTGGGAGTATCTCGGCAAAGACGACGACGTGCCAAAGTAGGCGCGAGATCAATGTGGGAGGGGCCTTTGTTCCCCGATGGAGTTGCGTGCCGCCAGCGGATCGGGGCACAAAGGCCCCTCCCACATTCGGAAATCAGGCGCTCTGTTTCTCCGCCAGGCGCGCGAGGAGCCAGCAAAGATCGGAGAGCCGGTTCAGGTAGCGCAGGATTTCGGCGATGGAATGCTGCGCGCTGTCGAGCGCGGCCACGCGGCGCTCGGCGCGACGACAAACTGTGCGCGCGACGTCGAGTACGGCCGCCAAGGGCGTGTTGCCCGGAGTTGCCCAGCCCTTGCCATAAAGCGTCTTGTCTTTCTCGAGATCGTCAATCGCGGCCGTCAGGCGATCGACCATCGCCGCGGTCGTCAGGCTGAATCCGTCCTTTTCGTAGCGCTCGAGATCCTGCGGCGCGGTCGCCAGCTCGCCCATCACGATGACCAGCCCCTTTTGAATCGAGAGAATCTGGTCGGCGATCGAGGAAGAGCCGACGCTGGCCCGGACCATTCCCAAGGCCGCGTTGAGTTCGTCGACGCAACCATAAGCCTCGACCCGCGCGTCCGTCTTCGGCACGCGCCGGCCATACATCAGGGAGGTCTCGCCCGCATCGCCGGTTTTGGTTGCGATTGACATCTTAAAATAATGAGAGCCGCAACCAATGTGCGGCTCTCACTTCTACAGCATTGATTCTTGTTTGGTTAGCCGAGCGCGGGTTGCGGCTCCGCTTCTTCCATCAGCGGAGCGCCGACCTGTTCGCCCAGTTCAACGAGCTTGATCTCGCGCACGGCCGGGAAGCCGGTGCCGGCCGGGATGAGGTGCCCCATGATCACGTTCTCCTTAAAGCCGCGCAGCTTGTCGATCTTGCCCAGCGTGGCTGCTTCGGTCAGAACGCGGGTCGTGTCCTGGAACGACGCCGCGGAGATGAAGCTGTCGGTTTCGAGGGAGGCCTTGGTGATGCCAAGCAATACCGGAGTCGCCTCGGCGGGCTTGCCGCCCTGTTTCACGACCGCAGCGTTTTCCCGTTCGAAATCAAGTTTGTCGATCTGGTCGCCCCAGAGGAGCGACGTGTCGCCTGGATCGGTGATCTTCACCTTGCGGAGCATTTGCCTAACGATGATCTCGATGTGCTTGTCGTTAATCTCGACGCCCTGGAGGCGGTAGACTTCCTGCACTTCGTTCACGAGATGCTCCTGCAAGTCCTGCGGACCGCAGACCTCGAGGATTTCGTGCGGCACGACCGGACCTTCCGTGAGCTGCTGTCCCTTCTTAACAAAGTCACCCTTGAAGGCGATAATGTGTTTCGTCAGAGGAATGAGGTGCTCCTCTTCGGAACCGGTTTCAGTGTCCTTGAGAATCAGCTTCCGTTTGCCACGGACCGTCCCGCCGATTTCGACAATACCGTCGATCTTCGCGATCTCGGCCGCGTCTTTCGGTCGACGCGCCTCAAACAATTCCGCCACCCGCGGCAGACCGCCGGTGATGTCCTTGGTCTTGGCCACCTTTCGCGGCGTCTTGGCGAGCAAGGCACCGGCGCGAATCTTATGGTTTGCCTCGACGATGACGTGCGCCCCGGCTGGAATCGAGTAACTCGCGGCGACTTCGCCGTCGTCGCCCACGACCACGATCTGCGGGTGCAAATCTTCCTTATGCTCGATGATGACCGTGCCCATGAGACCGGTCGCTTCGTCGACCTCGCGCTTAATCGTGACACCCGCAATCATGTCGCGGAATTCAATCTTACCGCTCTTGTCGGTCAGGATCGGCACATTGTAGGGATCCCATTGCACGAAGGTTTCGCCCTTCTTCACCTTGCCGCCATCGGCAACCGAGATGACGGAACCGATAACGATATTGTAGCGCTCGATCTCGCGCCCCTCTTCGTTATGCAAGGTGATCGAGCCGTTCTTGTTTAGCGCAATCCAGTTGCCGTCGAGCGATTGCACGGTGCGCAGATCGTTGAACTGCACCACAGCATCATTCTTTGCCTTGATGATCGGCTGCTTGAAGGTCTGGCTCGCCGTGCCGCCGATGTGGAACGTCCGCATCGTCAGCTGCGTGCCGGGTTCGCCGATGGATTGCGCAGCGATAATGCCGACCGCTTCGCCAAGTTTGACGAACTGCCCCGTCGCGAGGTTGCGCCCGTAGCAATGCGCGCAGACACCGCGCCCACATTCGCAGGTGAGAACCGAACGAATCTTGAGGCTTTCAACGCCCACTTTCTCGATCGCGGCGGCGACAGTTTCGTCGATCAGCTGATTCGCCTTCACGACTTTCTTCTTCGTCACAGGATCGACGACCGTTTCGCAACTGACCCGGCCGATGATGCGCGTGGCGAGGTCGACGACTTCTTCGTCGCCCTCGTAGATCGAACGGACAACGATTCCGTTGACCGTGCCGCAATCGATCTCGTTGATGATCACGTCCTGCGAGGCGTCGACCAGTTTTCTCGTCAGGTAACCGGAATCGGCGGTCTTAAGCGCGGTATCGGCCAGACCCTTGCGGGCACCGTGGGTCGAGATGAAATACTCGAGCACGCTCAGGCCCTCACGGAAGTTCGAGGTAATCGGCCGCTCGATGATTTCGCCCGAAGGTTTGGCCATCAAACCACGCATGCCCGCGAGCTGTTTCACCTGCTGCCGATTGCCACGGGCGCCGGAGTCAACCATGAGAAAAACCGGATTCAGTTCCTTGCGGCCATCGTTATGCTCGAGGGTGCGGAACATGACATTGGAGATTTCGTCGCCGGCGTGGGTCCAGATGTCGATGATCTTGTTGTAGCGCTCGCCATCGGTAATGATGCCTTTGCGGTACTGCTGCTCGACCTGCTTGATCTGCTTGTAGGCGTTCGCGAGCTGGAGCTCTTTCTCCTTCGGAATAATCATGTCGGAGATGCCAATGGAGACGCCGGCCTTGGTCGCTTCCGCGAAGCCAAGCTCCTTCAGACGATCGAGCGTCTCGACCGTGCCCTGCTGGCCAGCCACCTGATAGCAACGCCAGATAATGTCGCTCAGCTGTTTCTTGCCCGCGGCTTTGTTGAAGAAGCCCAGACCGTCCGGCCAAATTTCGTTGAAGATGACGCGGCCGGCAGTTGTTTCGATGACGCGCGTTTCCTTGTCGCCGTAGATGGTGTCCTTGCCGAAATCCGGATTCTTGAAGCGGATTCGATCGTGCGTTTTCACCGCGCCATCCGCCATCGCGAACTCAACTTCGAAGGCGTTGTCAAAAAGAGGGAGCCGCGACTCGACGGCGGCGCCGGCAGCCCGCCGCGGATTTTGCGTGAGGTAGTAACAGCCGAGTGTGATGTCCTGCGACGGAGTCGTGATCGGCTTTCCGCTTGAGGGCGAAAAGATGTTGTTCGGCGCGAGCATGAGCATGCGCGCTTCCATCTGCGCTTCGACTGAAAGCGGCACATGCACCGCCATCTGGTCGCCGTCGAAGTCTGCGTTATAAGCGGTGCAGACGAGCGGATGAATGCGAATCGCCTCACCTTCGATGAGGAGCGGCTCGAAAGCCTGGATGGAGAGACGGTGCAAAGTCGGCGCGCGGTTAAGCAGCACCGGGTGCCCCTTGGTCACTTCCTCGAGAATGTCCCAGACTTCCGGCGTCTGGCGCTCGATCATTTTCTTCGCACTGCGCACGGTGTGGACGTAGCCGAGATCCTTCAGGCGGCGGATGATGAAGGGTTCGAAGAGCACGAGCGCCATCTTCTTGGGCAGGCCGCACTGATTCAGTTTTAGCTCGGGACCAATGACGATGACGGAGCGGCCCGAATAATCGACGCGTTTGCCTAACAAATTCTGACGGAAACGTCCGCCCTTGCCCTTGAGCATGTCACTGAGCGATTTGAGCGGACGATTGCCCGCACCGGTCACGGCGCGGCCGTGCCGGCCGTTGTCGAAGAGCGCATCGACCGCCTCCTGCAACATGCGCTTTTCGTTGCGAATGATGACGTCGGGCGTTTTCAGCTGGAGGAGGTTTTTGAGCCGGTTGTTGCGATTGATGACGCGACGATAGAGATCGTTCAGGTCCGAGGTGGCGAAACGGCCGCCCTCGAGCGGCACGAGCGGACGCAAGTCCGGCGGGATGACCGGGAGGACCTCGAGCACCATCCATTCGGGGCGGGAATGCGAGGAGGCAAAGCCCTGCACAAGTTTCAAACGCTTCGCCAGTTTCTTGCGAATCTGTTTGCTCTTCGTATTGCCCATCGCTTCCTCGAGCTCCTTGTTCAACTTCGCGAGGTCGATTTCGCCCAGGAGCACCTTGACCGCCTCGGCGCCCATGCCGGCTTTGAATTCATCGCCGTATTGTTCCTGCGCCTCGCGAAACTCCACTTCGGTGAGGAGCTGAGTTTTCGTGAGGGGCGTATTGCCCGGATCGATCACGATGTAATCCTCGTAATAGATCACGCGCTCGAGCTGGCGCGCGCTCATGTCGAGCATAAGGCCGAGACGCGACGGCATGCATTTGTAAAACCAGATGTGCGAAACCGGCACCGCCAATTCGATGTGGCCCATGCGCTCACGACGCACGCGAGCCAGGGTCACTTCCACGCCGCAGCGATCGCAGATCACGCCTTTGTGCTTGATTCGCTTGTACTTTCCACACGAGCATTCCCAGTCCCGGGTCGGACCGAAAATGCGTTCGCAGAACAAGCCGCCCTTTTCGGGCTTGAACGTCCGGTAGTTTATCGTTTCCGGATTCTTGACCTCGCCCTTGCTCCAGGAGCGCATCGTGTCGCTGGAAGCAACGCCAATCGCGACCTGATCGAAACCCACGGTGCGTTCTTCACCCACCAATTCCCGCCAGGAATGTTCGTTCATATTATGAGAGCTGTATTTCTAAGTTTGGTAGATTGTTAGGCAACGTTTTCGAGAAAGCTGGGCGCCTGACCGCCGACTTTGACGTCGAGGCCTAGCGACTGCATTTCCTTGATTAACACGTTGAAAGATTCCGGTGTTCCGGCTTCGAGCGAGTTGTCGCCTTTCACGATCGACTCGTAGATGCGGGTGCGGCCTTGCACGTCGTCCGACTTAACGGTCAGGAGTTCCTGCAGGGTGTAGGCGGCGCCGTAGGCTTCGAGCGCCCAAACCTCCATCTCGCCGAAACGCTGACCACCGTACTGCGCTTTGCCGCCGAGCGGTTGCTGGGTGACGAGGGAGTAAGGGCCGACCGCGCGAGCGTGAATCTTGTCCGCGACCAGGTGGCCGAGCTTCAGCATGTAGATGTAACCGACGACGACTTCCTGATCGAATGGGTCACCCGTGCGACCGTCGAAGAGGCGCGCCTTGCCGTTTTCCTGCACCCAGGTAAAGCCGTCGATCTTCCGGGCGTCGTTGAGGTATTCGCGGATTTTCGTTTCCTTAATGCCATCGAAAACCGGAGTCGCGACCTTGAAGCCGAGCGCCTTGGCCGCCACGCCGAGGTGAGTTTCGAGCACCTGGCCGACGTTCATACGGCTCGGAACGCCTAACGGATTGAGAACGATCTCAACCGGCGTGCCATCGGCGAGGAACGGCATGTCCTCTTCCGGCACGATACGCGCGACCACGCCCTTGTTGCCGTGACGACCCGCCATCTTGTCGCCGACGCTTAGCTTGCGTTTGCTGGCAACGAAAACCTTTACCTGCTTGATGATGCCGGGGTCGATGTCATCGCCGCTTTCGACGCGATCCATCGAGCGCTCCCGCTCCAGCTCGAGCTCGGCGAATTTGTGTTCGTACTGTGCGACGATCTCGCGGATCTTGTTCCGAATCGGGCTCGGATCGATCTCAATGTGATCGTGCGACATCGCCAGTTTACGGAGGAGCGTCTTGGTGATTTTGCGATTGGCCGGGATGATGATCTCGCCGGTCTGCGCGTTCACGACGTCCAACGGAATTTTTTCCCCGAGGAGCACATTGGAGAGCGCGTCGGTGAGTTGTTCCGTCAGTTCGTCCTTTTTCTTGCGATTCTCTTCGGCGATCGCCTTGAGCTGCCGTTTCGTTTCCGCCGGCGTGAGTTTTTCCCGCGCCACCTCACGCCGCGATGAAACTTTCACGTCCATCACGATGCCGTAGGTACCGGATGGAACGGTCAGCGACGTGTCTTTCACGTCGGCCGCCTTTTCTCCAAAGATCGCGCGGAGCAGACGCTCTTCCGGCGCCAGCTCGGTTTCGCTTTTCGGAGTGATTTTCCCGACCAGGATGTCGCCCGGCTTCACTTCCGCGCCGACACGAATCACACCGTCGGAGCCGAGGTTGCGGAGCGCTTCTTCACTGACGTTGGGAATGTCACGGGTGATTTCTTCCGGGCCGAGCTTGGTGTCGCGGGCGCCGATCTCGAACTCGTCGATGTGGATGGAGGTGTAGATGTCTTCCTTCACCACCTTCTCCGAGATCATGATGGCGTCTTCGAAGTTGTAGCCATTCCATGGCATGAAGGCGACGAGGACGTTGCGGCCGAGGGCGAGCTCGCCGTGTTCGGTGTTCGGGCCGTCGGCAATGACCTGGCCACGCTTCACGTGCTGGCCTTTTTTCACAATCGGCTTCTGGTTCACGCAGGTACCGGCATTCGAGCGCATGAACTTGCGCAGTTCGTAAACGTGCACGCCGGCTTCAAGGTCAGTCTTGAGCTTCTTGCGGCCTTCCGGCATTTCGCCGTCCTTCGTTACGACGATCTGGTTGGCGGTCACGGAGGCGACGCGGCCAGCCTCAGCCGCGACCGCCACCGCGCGCGAATCACGCGCCACTTTGCCTTCGAGACCGGTGCCGACGAGCGGCGCTTCGGAAACGATCAGCGGCACGCCCTGGCGTTGCATGTTCGAACCCATCAACGCGCGGTTGGCATCGTCATGTTCGAGGAACGGAATCAGGCCGGCCGCGACAGAGACGAGTTGCTTGGGCGAGACATCCATGTAGTGGACTTTCGAGGGTTCAACCTCGAGAAAGTCGCCGCGGTAACGGACAGAAACTTTTTCGCCGGTAAAATGACCTTTCGCGTCCATCGGCGCGTTAGCCTGGGCGACGATGAAGTTCTCTTCGCGGTCGCCGGTCAGATAGTCGACCTGATCGGTGACCCGCCCGTTCTCCACTTTTCGGTAGGGCGTTTCGATGAAACCGAATTCGTTGATCCGCGCAAAGGTGCTCATCGAGCTGATGAGACCGATGTTCGGACCTTCCGGGGTTTCGATCGGACAAATACGGCCGTAGTGGGACGGATGAACATCGCGCACTTCAAATCCGGCTCGATCGCGACTCAGGCCTCCTGGCCCGAGGGCAGACAGACGGCGCTTGTGCGTCAGTTCGGCGAGAGGGTTGGTCTGGTCCATGAACTGCGAGAGCTGCGAACGACCGAAGAAGTCGCGCACCACGGCACTGAGCGCCTTCGGGTTGATCAGCTTTTGCGGCGTCATGCCATCGATGTTGACGTCGAACAGCGTCATGCGCTCCTTCACCAAACGCTCGGTGCGGGCCAGACCGACGCGGCATTGATTGGCGAGCAGTTCGCCGACGGTGCGGACGCGGCGGCTACCGAGGTGATCGATATCGTCGAGCGTGCCTTCGCCCCGACGGAGATTGATCAGGTATTTGATCGCGGCGATGAAATCCTTGTCAGTCAGGATGCGCTCGCCGAGATCGACGTCGATGCCCAGCTTCTGGTTGAGCTTGTAGCGTCCAACACGACCGAGATCGTATTTTTTCGGATCGAAGAAGAGCCTCTTAAGAAGGGCGCGCGCGTTCGCAACCGTCGGCGGATCACCGGGACGCAGTTTGCGATAGATGTCCTTGAGCGCTTCTTCCTGGTCGTGCGCCGGATCCTTCTTCAGCGCCTTAACCACGGTGTCGTCGTGTGAAATGTCGATCACCTTCACCTCTTTGTGACCGAGGCCCATGATCTGGCGCACGGCCGCGAGGGTGAGCGGCTCGAAGGCCCGCGCCACGGTCACTTCGCCGTCGAGCACATCGGCGGTTAGCACCTTGGTAGCGAGGCTCTCTTCATCGAGCTTCTCGCTCAGTTTCAGGTTTTCGATGTTGTAAAAGAGTTTGATCACTTCTTCGTCCGGGCCGTAACCGAGAGCGCGAAGGAAAGTGGTGGCGAGGAATTTTCGGCGGCGTTTGCGCCGATCGAGATAGATATAAAGCAGGTCGCTGGTATCGAACTGGACTTCAATCCACGAGCCGCGGTCCGGAATGATCCGGAAGCTGTAAAGCACCTTGCCGTTGAGGTGAATGCTCGACTCAAATGCGATGCCCGGCGAGCGATGCAACTGGCTGACGACAACGCGCTCCGCACCGTTGATAACGAACGTGCCCGAGGGCGTCATAAGCGGGATTTCGCCCATGTACACTTTTTCCTCTTTTGTCCCTTTCTCTTCCTTGAGCTGGAAGGTAACGTGCAACGGCGCGCTGTAGGTTTGTCCTTCACGCTGCGCCTCAAGCGCGGTCAGCTTCGGTTCGCCAATCTCGTAGTGGCTGAAATCGAGCGTCGCTTTTTCATCGTAACTTTCGATCGGAAAAACTTCCTTGAAGACCGTCTGGAGTCCGGTGTTCTTTCGCTTGTTAGGCGGAACGTCTTTTTGCAGAAAATCGACGTAAGAGTTGAGCTGAACCTCGATCAGGTTTGGGGGCTCGATCGCTTCCTTGATGGTCCCGAAATGGATACGTTCTGTTGCAGTACGGTCTGACATAACTGGTGCACCAATCTCCAATGGTTTTTAAGACCTGCAGCGACCCTGGATGCAGGTCGCGAGGAATCCGGAGCTACGGCTTCGTCCGGAAATAGCGGGCAAAAAAAGTGGCAGCAAAACGGCGGTCTGTCAAACTGACCTCCACCGTTTTGTTGCCAATCTTGGATGCTGCCTTCGAGAGCGGGTTAAAAATACGTCGGGCGACCTTCTGTGCTCGGAAAAGGGGAACTCAATATCCACACCCTGCCGGAGGGCGCAAGGAATTTCTTTTGGGGACGATATTCGAGAATCGTAAATCGGAAGAGCGCGCCGGACACGGAACGCCCTTCCCGATGTAACGATTCACGAAATCCCAGAAGCCCCGCGCCCGTCGACCGGTGGAAATTACTTGATTTCGACCTTGGCGCCCGCCGCTTCGACCTTCTTCTTGATCTCTTCGGCTTCCTCCTTGGTCACGCCTTCTTTGAGAGGCTTCGGTGCGCCTTCGACAAGGGCTTTGGCTTCCGCCAAACCGAGTCCAGGAACTGCAGCGCGCACTTCTTTGATCACGCCGATCTTGTTCGCGCCCATTTCCTTGAGAATCACGTCGAAAGTGGTCTTCTCCTCGGCCGCCGGCGCCGCCGCGCCAGCCGCGCCACCGGCCGCAGGCGCTGCCGCCATCGCCACCGGAGCTGCTGCGCTCACGCCCCATTTTTCTTCGAGTTGCTTCACCAATCCAGCAACTTCAAGAACGGTCAACCCGCTGAGTTGCTCCACCAATGCATTCATATCTGCCATTTTATTTCCTCCAATTGCCGCTTCCGGAAGCTTCCGGAAAATTAAGCCCGATCGCCATCGAGCCGGACATGTTTGTTGTTGCTCGTCCTGCGTTTGACAGGACGAAATTTCGTTAGTCGTTAAGCTGCGGCCTCCGCCGTCTTGCCTTCCTTCTCGGCCTTGGCATTCAAGAGCCGCGCCAGTGCCGAGGCGGGTTCGTTCAGGATGCGGACCAGTTTCGTCGCCGGGGCCGAAAGCACGCCAAGCAGATGCGCGAGGAGAATATCGCGCGCCGGCAGGTCGGCGAGCGATTCCACTTCCGCGGTCGACAGCACGTTCTTGTCGACCACGCCGATCTTGAGCGCGGAGAGCTTGAACTCGGCCGCAAAAGTCTTCAACACCTTGGCCACCGGCGCGACATCCTTGTCGCCGGTCACGACCGCGGTCTGTCCGGTGAGCTGTCCCGCGATGTCCGGCAGTTCGCTGGCTGCGATGGCACGCTTCAAAAAGCTGTTCTTCACCACGTGCACCTCGGCCCCGGTCGAGGCAAGCCGGTTCCGCAGTTCGCCGAAGTGGTCGACGTTCATCCGTTGGTAATCTGTTACGAGCAGAAATGGCGACCGGTTCAGTTTCTCCGAGAGGTCCGCGACGATGTTGGATTTTTCAGGTCTCATGTTGAGAAGGTTCTAAACTGTGAGGTACGGCGACGGATCGATGCGTAAGCCGGGCGACATCGTCGCCGCAAGAGTCATCCCCTCGACGAAGCGACCCTTGGCCGTGGCGGGCCGGGCTTTCACCACCGCCTCGATGATGGCCGTTCCGTTTTCCACCAGCTGATTTTCGGCGAAAGAAAATTTGCCGACCGGGACGGCGACGTTGCCGTTCTTGTCGAGCTTGAACTCCACCCGGCCGGCCTTCACTTCCTGCACGGCCTTGGCGGTGTCGTCAGTTACCGTGCCAGTCTTTGGATTCGGCATCAGGCCGCGCGGGCCGAGCACCTTGCCGAGCTTGCGCACTTCGGCCATGGCCGCAGGCGTGGCGATCGCGACATCAAAATCCTGAAAACCTTCCTGGCATTTCTTGATCAAATTCTCGAAGCCGACATGCTCGGCGCCAGCTTCCTTCGCGGCTGCCGCCGCCGCGCCTTGCGCGAAGACGAGCACGCGCACTTGCTTGCCGCTGCCATGGGGAAGTGGACATGTGCCGCGCACCATTTGGTCCGATTGTTTCGGATCAACCCCGAGCCGAAACGACATTGTGACCGTCTGATCGAACTTGGTCGGCGGCAGCTTCTTCAGCGTGCTGACTGCTTCAGGGAAGCTGTATGCCTTGCTGCGATCCACCCGCTCGGCGGCCGCGCGATAACGTTTGCTGCGATTTTTTTGCATAAGTTTCAGTCCTAACGAGCCGGAAGGCTCTCCTGATCTACTCCGCACTGAATACAGTGCGACGGGGTGCGTAAGGTATCGGGCCGGGCCGCGCTGTCAAAAAATTATTCAGCCGGCCGAGTCTTTCCGCTTTAGCCCCTTAAACCGACCCGCTCACTCCCGTCAGTCTGGGAAAATCAACAGGCGCATTAGCGCCCGGCCGCTCTCGCTCAGATGCGCACTGCTGCCGCGCCCGGCGACCACATCGCGGGTCAGATAGCGGGCATCAACCGGGCTCGATTTGAGATCAGAGAGCTCGGGCGCGCTGACCACGCGGTTGCTCGGCGCGAGATGCAACGGCACGCCGCTGCGGGCAAAAGAAACCTCCCAGCTGGTCGGCTTTTCGTTAGGCACCTCTTCCACCATCCAGGGGTAACGCCGCGGAAGCTCAAAGTCAGGCGAGTTCGGAACGATCACTTTGTAGAAAGTCTCTTCCTTGCTGAGGAAGGCGGGAATGGTAAGCGCCGGATTGCCGCGCAGAGCGAGGATGAGCCGCGGCAGATCGAGGCCGGCCAGATTGATTCCATTATAAATGCCATGGTGATCGATCTCATTTGGAAAGACCGCGGCGTGCCAACCTTCGAAATGGGTGTTGAGCAACAGGTTGAGCTCGACGTGCACGTGGGCGCGCTCGCGATTAATGCCGTCTCCGGTATGCCCCATGATGGCGAGCTTCTCTCCCTGTCGCACCCGTTGCCCAGCCTCGACTGCGATCGTGTTGAGGTGCGCGTAGAGACTGTAGTAAGGGCAGACTCCCCAGCGATGCTCGACCACCACATAGCGGCCGTAGTTTGAAGCGCCAGCCTGCCGATTCGTATAGACGACCTTCCCGTCCGCCATCGCGCGCACTTCGTCGATCGGTTCGCCCTGCGCGTCACGGCGCATTGGGCGGATGTCCATGCCTTCGTGGAAACGGGTGTAAACCGTCTCGCCCGCCAACTGCTTCGGATCGCGTACAAAACCATATTGCCCGCCCTCCCAGGGGTAGGAAGCGACGCCATTCAGGTTGCGTTCGATCACCTGATAAAACTCCGCCTTGTCGCCACGGAGCAATGCGGTGTTATCGGTCGGCAGCGCGAGACTCACCGGCGCATCCTCCGCCTGGGCGAGAGCAGTCATGACCAGAGTGAGCAGCGCCGCGGCGCGCAAGCCGCCTCTCATTTTCGCTCCCGCCCGCCGATCAATTTCCAGTCCTTGTTCATCAGTTCAATGCCGGCATTCGAATCGGTTGGGCAAAGGCCGAACCACTCCCACATTCGCCTCGAGATGGACGCGGAAGATGCAACTCCGTCCATCCATTTTCGCGGCTCCGTTGCACGAGAAATCGAGCGCGGCAACGAAGAAAGTCTTCATGGCGGATTGATAAAGGGTTTGACAGTTTTTGCAACGTTTGACCTTTTGGAGCGAATGAGACCAACGTTTGTTTTTGCCGCGCTGATCTTGTTCATCGCGACCGGCGTCGCGCCCGCGCAGGAGAAGCGGAGTTGGCTGGGCCGCGTTCTCCACCCTTTCGGCTCGACCGAAAAAATCCCAGAGTATCGCAACCCGAAGATTCGCGGCCTTGTTCTGACCGTGGACCTTCCTGCCGAGCCAGTAAAGCTCACAGAGATGCGCCAGCTGCCGGTTCACATCCTCCTGACCAATCGAGGCGATCACGCCGTCGAGCTTGATTTTCCAACCGAGCAACGAATCGAGATTCTGCTCCACGACTCGACCGGGCGCGTCGTGACCCGCTGGTCGGACAACCGCGCTTTCGAGGAACAGCCCGGCACGCTTCTCATCAACCCAAACGAGCACGTCGAGTACTCCGAGACGATCGCGACTCGCGAGCTTAGTCCTGGCAAGGTTTTCACCGTGGACGTGTTGGTGCCGGCCTATCCAGAGCTTGACGCGAAACGCAAGTCGATGACCGCGCAGTGATGGGGATCCGTGAATCGAGATTCGGAAGAACGCGTTTCCGACGATTCACGCTTCTCGAATCACGAAGCACATGAAGCTTTTCTCCGACTACCACCTGCATCCACAGGGCCACCGACTTCAACCCTACTCCGAGGAACTGCTCCAGCCATGGGCTGATCGCGCCCGCGCGATCGGCCTGCGCGACATCGCCCTGACGGATCACGATCGCTATCATCGGGGTGTCGATTTTGACCAAATCGACCGGCTGCGCGCAGCGAATCCCGATCTCAAGATTCGCGCCGGGATCGAGTTGGATAACGATCCCGTGCACTCCGCCGACGGTCGGGCCTGGGTGGAAAAGAATTGGGACCATCTCGATTTCGTCCTCGGCTCAGTGCATTTCTTGCGCGGCGATTGGGCCTTCGATCTCGCGGGCGCGGAGGCGGAGTTCAAGCGGCGCGACATCGACGAAGTTTACGCCGATTACTACGCGCGGATTCGTGCGATGGCGACGAGCGGGTTGGTCGATTGCATGGCACATCTCGACCTCGTAAAAATCTTTGGCTTTCGCCCGACGACCGATCTCGGCGATTTGCTCGAAGCCGTCCTTTCCGAAATTCACGGAGCCAATCTCGCGATGGAACTATCGACCGCCGGCTGGCGCAAACCGGTCGGCGAGCTTTATCCGAGCGACGAAATCATCCGTCGGGCCCTGACGAAGGGAATCCCATTCACGACCGCATCCGACGGACATTCACATGTGCAGCAGGGGGAAAACTTCGACCTCTTGGCGCAAAAAATGACGGCGCTGGGGATCCGCGAAGTCAGCGTTTTCGACCGGCATCGACGCACGGCGGTTGCGCTTTGATCGATGCGGCGCTCTTGCGATCCCGATTTGCCACTCGGCCGACGCTCGGCTTGGCCGAGGTGCGATGGAGTTCTCCCCCGGTTTCAGGCGGCCCGTCGCCAGCCGAACAATCGCGCCGGGAGAAAGAGCACCGCGCTTACGAACGCGAGGAGGGCTTCAAAAGTCATCCCGAGCAAACGGAACGGCAGCGCCACCAGCCAGACTATTGGAAAAAGCACCAACGCGAGCAGGGCCAGCGGCCACGAGAGGACGAGGAGAATACACCACCCGACAAAGAGAATCAGCGTCTTCACAAAGAAACCTTTCATTCTCCCACTGAACGTCAACTCGACGTCCGTACCCCACTAGAAGCGTCGCCTGCCTGAGTTTCCGCCTGCGTGGGAAAAGGCGTTGAAGGCGACTCCCACAATTCCACGCGATTTCCCTCGCAATCCATCACCCACCCGAACTTCCCGAATTCCGATTCCTCGGTCTTCGCACCAACCTCGCAACCTTCACTTCGGAGCTGGGCAAGGAAGGAGTGCACGTCATTGACCCGATAATTCACTATGAACGGCGCGCTGCTCGGCGTGAAATAATCGGACGTCCCCCGGGAAAACGCTCCAGACCGTCACGCCATCCGGACTAGGACGATCGGGCGAGTGCCAGCGGAAAGTTGCGCCGCCCCCATTCCCGAACATCAATCCCGAGATGCTCGCTATCACAACGCGCGCAAGGCATCCGGATCTTTCGCCTCGATAAAGATGCCGCCGATGCCAGTGACTCGATTCATTAATTGCTCGGGCTCACATCCCCAACCCGCCGAGGCTGCCGAGATTCATCCCGCCGGTGATCTTCGACATCTCAGAGCCGGCCATTTCTTTGCCCTTCGCGATCGCCTGCTGCACCCCACTCAATATCAGGTCTTCCAAAATTTCCACGTCCTCAGGGTCCACGATTTCCTTGGCGATCTTGATCGAAAGGACGTCGCCCGCGCCGTTCGCGACCACCGTGACCTTGCCGCCGCCAGAGGTGACTTCGACCGTTTTCTCTTCCAGTTCGGCCTGGGTCTTGGCCATTTGCTCCTGCATTTTCTGCGCTTGCTTCATCAACTTGTTGAGATTCATCGGGTCAGGTGGTTACGGATTTGATTTCGCCTTTGAAAATTTCGAGCGCTTCCTTGATTAACGGATCGTCCCTAAAGGACTCGACCGAGTCGTTAGGCTCGGCTTTGTCTGCCTCGGTGGCGCGCTGAGTCTTTTCCACCGGCGCCAGGCCTTGTACAAGGCTCATTTTCACTTCCCATTTTGAGCCGGTCAGCTCTTGGAGTAGCGCTTCGATGAAGCCGCGGGTCGCCGGACGCTCGAGCGATTCCATGCTGGTCTTTTGTTCGGGTGCGAACCCGAGCAAAACATGGCGACCTTCGGTCCCGCGCAACTGCGCTGCGTCGATCCAACTACGGACCAGGGGCCGTCGGGCGGAAGCGAGCTCGACCACTCTCGGCCAGATCGTCGAAAAGTCGGTCGATTCCGGAGGTGTGGGCGCAGGCGCGCTCTCCGCAACCCTTGGCGCAGCCTTCTCCTCGGAGGCCATCCTTTTCGATGAGGGCGCCGGTTTGGCAGGTGTCGGCCTAACGACCGGCGCCGCGTTCTTTGCCGCCGCGGCGCCTCCGCGCAGGGCGGTGAGATTTTCGATCACTTCGTCGAGCGTGACCTGACTCAGGGTTTGAATGGCTTTGATGACCGCGACCTCGAAATGCAGCTTCTTGTTCGGCGCCCATTTCATCCGGCCTTCGGCTTCGGCAAATTGCTCGATCAGCTCGAGTAAACGATCGGTCTCGATCAGGGCGGCTTCTTCGCCTAACGACGACTGCAGCTCCGGCGCTGCCTCGTCGGAGAGCGCATCCGGCCGCACCTTGAAGACGAGCAGATCGCGCAGGTGCGCGATGAGATCGGACATTAATTTCATCATCTCCTTGCCCGCGGCCGCCTGCTCGTCGAGCACCGCGAGCGCCTCCGAAGTTTCGCCGCGCAGAATTTTTTCCGTGAAACCGGCCACGGTTTGTTCGCTCGTAAAGCCGAAGACGTTCAGGACGTCGCTCTCCGCGATCGTCTCGCCGCAAAACGCGACCAATTGATCGAGCATCGACTCCGCATCGCGCAGCCCACCATCCGCGCCGCGGGCGATGGCGTGGGCGGCGGCCGGCTCGAGCGTGATCTTCTCCTGCCCGGCGATGAACTGCAGATGTTGCGCGATCAGGTTCGCGGGAATGCGGTGGAGGTCGAAGCGCTGGCAACGGCTCAGGATGGTCGGCAACACCTTCTGCGGTTCGGTCGTGGCGAAGATGAATTTTACGTGCTCCGGCGGTTCCTCGAGCGTCTTGAGAAGCGCGTTGAAAGCCTGCGAAGAGAGCATGTGCACTTCGTCGATGATGTAAATCTTGTAGCGACCCTTGGCCGGTGCATAACGAACGTTGTCGCGCAGCTCGCGCACCTGCTCGACGCCGTTATTGCTCGCGCCATCGATCTCGAGCACGTCGAGGCTGTTGCCGGCGGCGATTTCCTTGCAGCTATCGCAGACGCCGCAAGGCGTGATCGTCGGCCCGTGAATGCAGTTGAGCGCCTTGGCCAGAATGCGCGCCGTGGAAGTCTTCCCGATCCCGCGCGGGCCGACAAACAGATAGGCATGCGCAAGCCGATTCTGTTCGACCGCGTTCTTGAGCGTCTGGGTTACGTGCGCCTGGCCGACCAGATCGTCGAACGTCTGCGGCCGATATTTGCGCGCGAAAACCTGGTAGCTCACCCGCCCAATCTAGTGCCTCGAAGGTTGGGCGAAAACAGAATTTCCCAGAACAGATGAATCCTGCTAAGGATCCTCGCGTGCCGGACGATCTCGCGGTCTTTTTCCTCGCCCAGGATGAGCAACCGGCCGACGAGGTAATGGCGCGCCTAGCGAATTTCCTCAATCGGGCGCAACACAGCCTCGACCTCGCGGTCTACGATATGCGCCTCGACGAGGCGCTGCGGCTCCAGCTTTTGCGAACCTTGCAGGAACGCGCCGCGGCCGGGGTGCGAATTCGCATTTGCTACGATGGCGACAAACCGGAGAAGCCGAACGTCGCAGGCGGCCAGGACCCGGCGCCGCCCGGCACCGGCGCATTTGTGCAAGGCCTTGGGTTTCCATGGCGTCGCATCGGCGGGATGAAACTGATGCACGACAAATTCATCGTGCGCGATGGCGCATCGGTCTGGACCGGCTCACTCAACCTGACGAATGACGCGTTCACGCTGATGGAGAACAACGTCATCGAGCTGGATTCGCCGGCACTCGCCAGTTTTTACGAAGAGGATTTCGAGCAGATCTGGGAGAACGGAAACTTTGAGAACACCGGCCATCTCAAAACCACCGGTGCGACGCTCCGCTTCGCGGGCGAGCCCGTGACCGTGCGGGTAATGTTTTCGCCCGGTTGCGGGCTCGAGATCGATGCCGAAGTGGCGCGCCGAGTGCACGGGGCGCAGCGGCGGGTGCGGCTTTGCAGTTTGCTCATGAACTCCGGCACGCTCATCTCCGCGCTCGAACACCTATTAAGCGTCGGACAGGTGGAGATCGACGGGATCTTCGATCGCACCCAGATGGAAGAGGTTTTTCGACAATGGCAGGCTGTGCCTTCCAACCAGTGGAAGATTCCGGCGGTGCGTCAGATCATCGCGCGCGCTCATCTCGTGGGTAAAAATTCCACACCCTACACACCAACCAGCCGGCATGATTTCATGCACAACAAGGTGTTGATCATCGATGACACGGTCATCACCGGTTCCTACAATTTCTCGCGCAGCGCGCAGTTCAATGCCGAAAACATCCTCTTCCTCGAAAGCGCCGCGCTCGCCGAACGCTACAGCGTTTACATCGATCATCTTCTGCAGAAATATGCCGGCGCGATTGCTACGCTCTGAAAAGATGAAAACAAGAATCTTGGTCTGTCTCTTCGTCCTCACGCTCTGCGCGCAGGCGCGTGAGCCGCAGACCTCGCCGCCGCCCTCTACCGCGATTCGCGCCCGCGCCCTCGGCATTCCGTTCGACGGCACGCCCGGAAAATTGAATGCGATCACAGACGTCGCGGGCGTCGAAGTGGGCTACACGACTCTGATCAGCGGCGAGGGAAAACTCGAAGTTGGGAAAGGCCCGGTCCGCACCGGCGTGACCGCGATCATTCCGCGTGGCCACGATTCACTTAACGATCCGGTCTATGCCGGCACTTTCAGCCTCAACGGCAACGGTGAGATGACCGGTACCGCCTGGGTCGAGGAGAGCGGTTTTCTCGAGGGGCCGGTCGTTATCACCAACACCCACAGCGTCGGCGTGGCGCGCGATGCGGTCATCGCCTGGCGGCTTGCGCACGGCGCAGCGGACAAGACCGGCTATTGGTGGAGCTTGCCGGTCGTCGCCGAGACGTGGGACGGCTGGTTGAATGACATCAATGGCTTTCATGTAAAACCGGAGGATGTCGCGCATGCGCTCGACACGGCCAAGGGCGGGCCGATCGCCGAGGGCAGCGTAGGCGGCGGAACCGGTATGATTTGTTACGAGTTCAAAGGCGGTACCGGGACCGCGTCGCGCGTCCTCGACCAAAAAGATGGCGGCTACACGATCGGCGCTTTAGTGCAGGCGAACTGCGGACGTCGCCCGCAGCTCACGATCGCGGGCGTTCCCGTCGGCAAGGAAATTCCCGGCTCGGTTTATCCAGAAGAGACCGGCTCGATCATCATTGTGGTCGCGACCGACGCGCCCCTTCTGCCCGGACAACTGAAACGCCTCGCCCGCCGCGCCAGTCTCGGTCTCGCTCGCACTGGTGCCACTTCCGGCAACGGCTCGGGCGATCTTTTCCTCGCCTTCTCGACCGCCAACCCGGGCGCGGCCAATCCGGAAAAACCAACCGTTAGCGTACAAACCGTGCCTAACGACCGGCTCGATCCGATCTTCGAAGCCACCGTCCAGGCGGTCGAGGAAGCGATTATCAACGCGCTGGTCGATAATCGCGACATGACCGGCCGCGACGATCACAAGGTCGAAGCGTTGCCCCACGATCGCCTGCGCGAGGTATTGAAGAAATACAATCGACTGAGCGATTGAACCTTTCGCGAAGCGGATCATCGCATATTTTCAGGGCGGACGAGTCCGGGGTTCCGATCCCGGCCACGCCGCTTTTCCCGGAATGAAACGCCCAAAGGTCATTGGTCTGATTCTGCTCGGCGCCTGCACACTCGCCTTGCTTGGATTCCTGATCCGGCATGATCGAACGCATAAAAGCTCAGGCGGCGGGACGCGACGCGCGCCTGATCATTCCGCGGTGTCTCCGCGCCTAACGAAAACAGAAGAAAACAAAATCATTCTCGGCGACGTCGCGGCCGTTCCGTTCCAGGAACTTTACGGTTTGCTCGCGAAACGAACGCCGGAAGAAATCGCTGAGCTGGCGTGGCAGTTGCAGAGTCTCCCTCGGAATTCGAAGTCGGAGGCGAAAATCGCCGCCTTTTTCAAAGCCTGGGCGACGCTCGACGCGACCGCTGCATTCACGACGGCGATCTCGCTCCGACCGGAGCTGAGGGGGAACGCGCTCAGCGCGGTGCTCGATGGAGCGGACGCGAGCGTGGCTGCCTCGCTTGTTACTTCGATCAACAATCTTCCGAAGGAAAACCTTCCACCGAACACAAAAGCAAATCTACTTGCGCGAGCGGTCGGCAAATGGAGCTCGGTCGATCCGGTGGCAGCCGCGAAGTTTCTCGATTCCAGTGACGAGCGCGGGATGAACTTCTCCATTGCTTGGAATGAGGTCGCCTCGAATTGGGCGGCGACCGATCCGGCGGCGGCGCTCGACTGGGCGCGAAAGGCGGCGCACGGCGGTCAACAGTCTGCGATGGCGGGCGCAATCACGGGCTGGTGGCAGAACGATCCAGGCGCCGCCGAGGCCTACGTCGCTTCGCATCTCGCGACTCGAGAAGATTGGCGACTCGCCAGCACACTCGCCTCCAACATGTTTGATGCTGATCCGGAGCGGGCGAAAAAATGGGTAGCCCAATTGCCTAACGAAGATGCTCGTAAACAGGCGACGTCGATGCTTGCCATCTCCTGGGCTTTCAACGATCCGGCGGCCGCGACCAGTTGGGCGGCCAGCCTGCCGGCCGGCGAACGCACGACCGCGCTTGCCGAGTCCGTCGGTCTTTGGGCGAGCCAGGATCCCGCCGCGGCCGGAAATTGGCTGGGTGATTATAACGGTGCGGGCCGTGATGAAGCCGTCCAGAATTTCACCTCGAATGTCGCGTCCAAGGATCCGGGTGCCGCGCTTTCCTGGGCGGCGACTATTTCTGATCCGAAACTGCGTGCTTCCTCCCAAGAACAGGTGGCGAGCGATTGGCTGAAACGCGACCCCCAGGCTGCGAGCGCCTGGATTCAGAACAGCTCCCTGCCCGCGGAGGAAAAATCACGCCTGCTCGCCGCGGCTCCGGGAAGATGAAACTCAGATGGCTCATATCTGCTGGCGTCCTCGCGGTTGTGATCGTCGGGCTGCTCTGGCTAGCGTCGCGGAACCCGGCGCGATCCAGCGGAACGGTGGCTGGCGCAAAAACAGCGAACAATTCCCGTAGCCGCAGCCAAGACGCGTCGAATCATCGCCTGACGAAAAGCGAAGAAGACCGCCTTCTCCTCGGTGACATCGCGAAGGTGCCTTTCCAGGAACTCTTCTCGTTGCTCGCGAAGCGAACCCCGGAGGAAAACGCCAGGTTGGCCGAGCAATTGCAAAATCTTCCTCACAGCTCGGCGGCGGATGGCCAGATCGCCGCCTTTTACAAAGCCTGGGCCACCTCGGATGCGAAGGCAGCCCTGACCTCCGCGATCGCAATGCGCGATGCGCGCTTCCGCGAGAAAGCGATTTCGGCGGTGGTTCGCGCAGCCGATCCCACCGCGGCAGCCGCACTCGCACAGTCGATCAAGGACCTGCCGGCTAGCGCTCTCCCCGCTTCAAGAAAGAACTGGATACTGAGCAGCGCGATCGGGAAATGGGCTGAACTTGAGCCGGTCGCGGCGGCGCAGTTTCTCGACTCGATCGGAGCGCAGGGCCTCGATTTCACGGCGGCGTTCAACAGCACCTCATATCAGTGGTCGCTTCAGGATCCGGTCGCCGCCCTCGCATGGGCGCGGCAACATCCCGATGGCCACGGGGATTTGGCTCTGCAAGGCGCAATCAACGGCTGGTGGGAGAAAGATCCGAAAGCAGCTGAAGCCTATGTATCGGCGCAAAAGGACGCGAGCGGGCATGAGATGATGGTTTCGGCGTTCGCCAACATGCTTTTTGATAAGGACCCCGAACATGCCCGGCAGTGGGCCAGCCAACTGCCGGACGTCGCGGCGCGCCGAGCGGCCGATAACAGCGTCGCGCAGAATTGGGCACAGGATGATCCGGAGGCGGCGACGCGTTGGGCGGCCAACCTGCCGGCGGACGAGCGCGGCAGCGCGGTCGGTTTCGCGGCGTATTTTTGGGCGAAAGAAGATCCGAAAACAGCCGGCGATTTTCTCAATTCGTTAGCCGGAAGCGCGCGAGACGAAGCGGTCGTGACCTTTAGCGGCGGTGTCGCGATTGAGGACTCCGCCCTTGCTCTCACGTGGGCCGCAACGATTTCCGATCCGTCCATACGCCAGAAGTCCGAAGAAGCGATTGCAACCGAGTGGCTCAAACAGGATCCGCCCGCCGCCCGGGCATGGATTCAAAACAGCTCCATGCCCGAGGCGGAGAAAGCGCGCCTGCTCGGCGTGAACCCGGGGCCGTAATTCGCGCCGCAGCGGGCGGAGAGTTTTGAACCGCGGATTACTCGGATAACCCAGATAAAAAGAAAAAGGAGCCACTTCATCACTCCTTTTCTCTCCTCTTCCAATCCGTTAAATCCGCGTAATCCGCGGTCCCATCGGAGCACACTCCCCTAACGACCGATATCCTCGTTCCAGAGCTCCGGATTGACGGCGATAAACTGCTTCATCATTTCCACGCACTCCGGCAGATCGAGATCGACCACTTCCACGCCGTGACTGCGCATGAATTCCGGACCGCCCGGGAAAGTGCGGCTCTCCCCCACGATCACTTTCGGAATGCCAAACTGGACGACCGCTCCGCTGCAGAGGTAGCAGGGCATGAGAGTGGAATAGAGCACTGTGTCGCGAAAACTGCCGATCCGTCCCGCCTTGCGCAGGCAATCAATCTCGGCGTGCGTGATCGGATCGCCCTCCTGCACCCGCTTGTTGTGACCGACGGCCAGCAGCTCGCCCTCGGGATTCCGCCCTCGCTCAAACTTTTTCGGCCCAGCGCGATGGCCGCTTCCATTAATTCTTTTTCGTTCATGTGGCGTCGTTAGGCCAGCATAGCTCTCATGTTGCCCTCGGCAATGGTGTAGGGGCGGCCGTGTCAGCCGCAGGTCTCCGGGGGGAGCCACCTCCTTTAACATTGGAAAACCACTCCCATGCGGCCGACACGGCCGCCTCTACACCCGGCTTGCGTCGCGCGTGGCTCTTCGCCGATGCTCTGTCATGGGCCGCGCCTTTGAAGATTTTCCGGTGGGCAGCCGTTTCGTTTCCGGCGAGCAGGCGATTTCCGCAGAGGAAATCATCGAGTTCGCGCGCCGCTACGATCCACAACCCTTCCACCTCACTTCCGATCCCGGGAAAAATTTGCTCGGCGGCCTGGCCGCGAGCGGCTGGCAGACGGCGGCGATCTCAATGCGCCTCTTCATTGAAATGATGCAGGTCGAAGGCGGCATCATCGGCCGGGCGATCGACGAACTGCGCTGGCCGGCACCGGTGCGCCCGGGCGATCGCATCCGAGTCGAGATCGAAATTCTCGAGGCACGCCTTTCAAAATCAAAACCCGGCTACGGTCTCATCCGCTATCGCAGCCTGACGAAAAACCAGGATGACAAAGTGGTACAAAGTTTCATCGCGCTCGCCATTCTGCCAACAAGGGCCGCAATCAAACATCAAACATCGAACATCGAACATCACCTGGGCGGTGAGGGGTTCGAACCCCCGACCAACACGGTGTAAACGCGCCGCTCTACCACTGAGCTAACCGCCCTATTCTGCCTTGAGGTTATCGTCCGTTGGAAAACCAATCAATTCTTCGAATTTCGTTCATTTCTCCGCCGTTTTCGGCGCGAGCGAGGCGACGATCTTCTCGAAACCTGGATCGCCGCGAAGCGGGTCCAACATCGGATCGAGCCGCAGCAGCGCGGGAGTAAGCGGCGCGCCACCGCTACCGCCCCAGTGCGCTGCACGAGCTTGCGGATTCCGGCGTCGTGGGAATCCAGTCATTTGCCAAAAGTTGCGCCTTTGAATTCCCGCGCCGGCACAATTTTTTCCGCGAGCGCTTCAAATCGTGGGTCACCGCGCAACTCATCCATGAAGGGATCGACTCGGATGAGGTAAATGTCATCGCCTTCTCCATTGCGGTAGGCCTGCTCCAACCCATCAATCGCTCCCTCCCGGTCTCCCAAGCCTAAGCGCGCGAGTGCAAGACTGTAGCCAGACACATAGCGAGATTTCGCTTCCTCGGTCAGCCGGGTGAGAATCTCCTGTGCCTCCTTTTTCTGTCCGGCACGCGCATAGGCCTGCCCGAGGAAGGCAAGCGCGAGGGGGTCATCGTTCAACTCGACTGCCGTTCGATACTCGGCGATTGCCTCCTTCAGGCGGCCCGTCAGTTGCAGGCCCTCGCCAAGATAGTAACGCGCAATATAAAAGTGCGAATCGATTTCAATCGTTTTACGCCATTGAGCGATCGCCTCCTCGTAGCGCCGCCCGTTCAGATAGTCCCAGCCAAGGTCGGCGTTGTTGATCAGTGAGAGCGGATCGAGCTCGACCGAGCGCTTCCCCTCGGCGACCGACCGATCCGTCATGCCCAGGGCCATGAGCGGGCCATCTCCAAACCAGTGATGGGCGGTGGCGTAGTTAGGACTTAGTTCAATCGCACGCTCGTATTCGCTAATCGCATGCGGCCAGTCGAACGCGTAGTGGTAAAGGATCGCCCGGGCAGCGTGGCCTTCGGCGAGGTTAGGGTCGAGCTCCAGCGCTTTCTCCGCCGCCGCCTTCGCTTGTGGGATCGAATCCTTGGGAGCAGCAGCGCCGTAGGGTGAGAGCAGGACGAAGGAGTCAGCTAAACCGACGTAGGCGAGTGCGTAAGCTGGATCTTTAGCAATGGCTTGGTTGAAATACTCGATCGCTTTATGAAAATCTGCGCCGGTGCGTTTGTTCCAGAAGAAGCGACCTTTCACATAAAGGTCGTGGGCTTCGGAGCTGGTCGTAGGTTTCTTGGCGATGGAGATTTCTTCCTGCCCCGTCAGCGTCGCGTGAAGAGTGTCAGCGATTGTTTTCGAAATCTCACTCTCGACCGCGAAGATGTCGGTCAGCTTACGATCGTAAATGTCGGCCCAGAGATGGGCATCCGTCTGGGCATGGATCAGCTGCACATTCACCCGCACCTTGTCGGAGGCGCGCTGCACGCTTCCCTCGAGGATGTTGGCGACCCCGAGCTTCTGCGCGATTTCTGGAAGGTTATCGGGCGAGCTTTTGAAGTGTTGGGTTGAAGTGCGTGAGATGACTTTCAAGTCGCCGACCTTGGCCAGGCGGGTGAGAATTTCATCCTGAATCCCTTCGGCGAAGTAGGCGTTCTCTTTGTCACTGCTCAGGTTCTCGAATGGCAGCACGGCAATGGACTTTTCCGAAATGGCCGCGGCAGCACTTGAAGGCGAAGGTTGCGCTGTCGGCGGCGGAGGCATCACGGCGTTCTGGCGAGAAACCGACTTCACCACGGCGGGCCCAAAGATCAGTGCAAGGATCGCGAGGCAGAGGAGCAAGAGGATGACGAGGCCGGCACCGACCAGTAGCAGCTTGTTTCGGCCGGATGAACGCGCTGCAACTGCTGCTTGTTGCATCTGTTTGCCTTGCCGGAATTTCTCCGGCACTTCCGAATTGCCCAGGGGATCGGCGTAGAGGTTCACCAAATGGAGGCGCACGCCGTGCTTCACTTCGCATTCACCCAGATCGCGCAGGCGCGGCGCCCATTGGCGGTATTGCACGAGGTCATCCGCCACGTGCTGGGAGAGAAGAATGTGTCCCGCATCACCGCAGTCCATCACCCGTTGCGCCATGTTGATGCCGGCGCCAGCGAGATTGCTCCGGCCGTTCACGTCGGTGACTTCACTGACCGGTCCGCTGTGAATGCCCATCCGCACCTGGAGCTCCGGATGCTTCCGCAGTGCCTCCGAAACTTCCAGCGCGCAGCGGGCCGGCTCCTCGGCGCTGTGACGAAACACCAGTGCCATCCCGTCGCCGGTCGGGAGCCTGACGAGTTGTTCGTCAGGCGATTCGCGCACCTGCGCCGTCCCAAGCACGATCCTCGTCAGATCGGCGAGACGCTCCTTCTGCTCCTCCATCAGGAGTTTCGAATAACCAACGATATCGAGGAAAAGGACGTGCCCGATCTCGAACTTCGAATCGGCGGATTCCTCGGGCGGCATGGCTCCTTCTACGAGGACGCGTCGCGTTTATCCAATCTATTTCGGCGCGAGCGAGGCGACGATCAACGGCATTGAGGGCGCACTGCACGCATGCATTTAGCTCTCGCTCGCGCTCTCTATTGAGACCGCGCAAGGAGCTTCGTTAAGTTCTCGTTAGGCTGTCGTTAGGCCGTTGTCACTCAAATCTGATACTGCTCATTTCATTTAAGGCAAACATGGGATCATGTGGTTTACTGTTCTTCCGAGGCCGTTTTTTACCTATGAGAACGCCGTCGCACCACGTTGTCATTGGTAAAAAGCGAAAATGGGAAAAATGCTCCTAGAACACGGTGTAAACGTGCCGCTCTACCGCTGAGCTAACCGCCCGTTCGCGCGTTTCGACTCTTAGTCCAGACCGCGCCGCGTGTCGAGTTGTAGCCGGCGAGTCAGGGCACTCGCCGCTTTACCTCGCTAAAACTGCAGAGCCGAATGCTTCAATTGCGCCGGACAACGAGTTCGGCATGACCTGGATGAATCTGTCAAGTGTCCAAGGATTGCCCCTGATCTGCCCCTGATCTGCCCCGACGGAGGCGTCGTGGAGCGTGTGCCTAACGAAGGGTTCAAGTCAGGGTTCGATAGGGAGAAATTCGGCGGCGTATCGCTTGCTTTTGAAGCACTGGCCAGGCGAGTGCGCACCTCAGGCGGACGGGTGTCAGCTGGAGGTTCGCGCACACACCACTCTTCGTGGTATAAGCGACGTCATGAATCAGGGAGGGCATCGGGTGGACAAGCCGGAGCCGCGCTGGCAGGCGTTGCTCGCCTTTGTCGCCGTGGCCACGATTTATCTCGCGCTGCCTTCGTCGCTCATTGTGGGTCCGACCTGGCTGCTGCCCACTCTGATCGGCGGGTTGCTCGTCCCGACCGTGGTCAGCCATCGCCTCGGAAAGCTCTCCCTTAATCGCATTCTTGGTTTCGCCATCAGTTTCATCATCACCCTTGCCCTGATCGGCTCGGTCGTATTGTTGGTGCACGCTCTGCCCTCACATAAGGAACCGCCGCTCCAGCTTTTGCTTTCCGCGGCCTTGTTGTGGTTGACCAATGTCCTTGTCTTCGCGCTTTGGTATTGGCGCATCGACGGCGGCGGACCCACCAAACGGCAGGAGCGCAAAGAGTTTGGTAGTCTCAGTTTTCTTTTCCCCCAAATGCAGGTTCCGAGAGACGAGCGCGGGCAATTCGCCTGCACGGGTTGGCGCCCGCACTTCGTTGACTACCTTTTCGTCGCGTTCACGCAAAGCTCGACCTTCGGGCCGACGGACGCGCCGCTCCTGGCGCGGTGGGCCAAGGTGCTCGCGATGATCCAGGTTTTCATTTCGCTCTCGATCGTCGTGCTCCTGATTTCACGCGCGGTGGGTGCGTTGTGAGCGCCCGCGGGCGCCCCGCACGCGAGCGGAGCGCAAGACCTTGGAGCGGGCGGCATTACCTCGCTGAAACTGCAGAGCCGAATGCTTCAATTGCGTCGGGCAACGAGTTCGGCATGACCTTGGATGAATCTGTCAAGTGTCAAGGATCGACTCCGATCTGCGCTCCCTGTATCAACGCAATTCGCTACTCGCCTTACGGCTTTCGCCTGCACGTCCAATTCTGGCGAGCGTTCAGACCCACTGGTCAGCGTCATTGTTTACTCACCGAGTCCGGATCCGGTCTTTGTTTGGATGGCGCGGATTCGCGGAGCGCTCTGCTTTCCGCGTCTGCTGGCGAGGTTCCTATACCCTTGCTTGGAATTAGGCGCATAAAGCTCTCGTTAGGCCGTTGTCACTCAAATCTAATACTGCCTCTTACTTTTGAGGCATATCTAAAATAACGTGGTTTATTGCTTTTCGGATGCCGTTTTAGCTGTGAGAAAGCCGTCGCGCCGGGCTGTCAGTGGAGAAAAGCGCGAGTCGCAAAGATGCTGCAATGACACGGTGTAAACCTAAACGAAGGCAGCGCCTCTCAGGAATTGAGAGACACTGCCTGTCCTTCTTGTTTTGTTTTATTGATTCGGCATTCACCGTCCGGCTGGGTTCAGTAGAACGGCGTGCACCGCGCCGTCGGTGCCGTGGTAAGCACAGGCAACGATTTGCCCCTGGTCATTGATTGCCGTTGCGGAGAAGAGCCAATACTCTGCGCGCGCGCGGCCAATCAGGTCGTTGAGGTTCACCATCCGCATCTGCAGCATATTGCCGTAGACGATGGAGGCGGCTTGTTTTCTCATGTCCGACCCACCGTACTGGACATAGCTATAACCCACGACCGTGTCGCTGTTGTTTACACCCAGGGCCACACTGTAATCGGCCCCCGACACGTTCGGGCTGAGCGAGCCCAGGTCAGCCAGCTGTCCTCCATTATAGAGGAAGGCGTGCATGGCATTGGTTTTCAACATGGAATACCCAACCACATGATTGCTCATGTTTATGGCCGTCCCATAGCTTGAAACGCCGCCCAGGGTTCCGAGGTCAAGCATCGGCTCCATGGGACCGGTCCCTGGCCAAACCTCATAGAGGAAGGCATGGCGGGCTCCAATGCTCTTGGCGATACTGGCATTGCCAGTAGCGTAACCAGCATCATTGACCGCCATCGCCTGAGCATAGGGTCCGCCGAGCGTGCCGATATCGATCATGCCCGTCGAGAGCTGCCAGACAAAAGCCCGGCTGTTATCGCTGTCGAATTCGGAACCAGAGTAACCGACCACGTACCCATTGGAGTTAACTCCGTTGGCGCGGCTGTAAAGCCCACCTGGCAGCACACCAAGATCGGTTGGTGCCCCACCTTTGAAGAGGGCAGCGTGATCAAATGCTGTTAAGGGCTCCGTTCGAACGAAGTCACCCGCCACAACCCCGTTCTGACTGATACCGAATCCGCGGCTAATTTCGCCGCCGATATCCTGCATTAGTTTATTGTAATACAGAAACGCGCACCCTACCGTGCCGGCGGTGGATGTTCCCGCTATCTGCCCGAGGTTGTTAATGGCTGCCGGCTCGCTCGCCGTCATTCCGTCGACAACTCCCAGATCAATGACACGATATGTTGCTTGTTGCGCACGCAACGTTGGTATCCCGATGGCGAGGCACGCCACCAGGCCGATTGAATAAAACCCCCTAATCCACCGATTCCGGCTGGATAGCGAAGTTCCAATTACTCGTTTTGATTTCATTTTTTCCTTCTTTCTTTTTTTCTAACTTTTGTTTTTCATTTCCTTATTTCTACAGTTCAATGGAACCGAGGAAGTGATTCCTGCTGCGCACTGGTTGGCATTTGCGAGGCAAAACTTGCCCACCGACCTCCGACTCATCCGCCAAGAAACGCACAATGCTTTGCAACAATCGGTTGGCGCCCTCGTACGGCGTCATTTGGACCTATCAAAACGACACTGCAACATTCACCAAACCGCTCCCGATTGTGGCGCGACTCCTTTCCCGTTGCGCTTGCCGGCGGCGGCGTAGATTCCGCTCGACAAATCCTGTCGATGGCGATGCAACGCCTAGGAATCGTCTTGCAGATGGCGAAGAAAAAACGGGAAGCGGAATCTCTTTAGGCGCGAAGACTGCGCCGTCGATGCAAGGCGAAAACACCGCCGAGGTCTGGGGCCAGCGGGGCCAGGGTTGAACCGGTGTCCGGGACGGAAAAAATCTGGAGGGATTCCAACCCGATTTGCCTAACCATTTTCTCACGCCACCGAGGGAGCATAATTTTAGTCCCAGTCCCAGTAGAGGGCGTCATAGATACCTGAGGTGTCGTTTTAAACGGGGGAAACTCCTGCCCTTTTCGAACGCGATTCGCTCGAGGCAGAGTTGCGCGTTCGGTCCCTGGCTTCCCGCTGCAGCCCGCAAGGTCGTACTCGCCGCGTCGATACATTCCCGGCATCTGCGCCGTTTCGCCGCCGATCAAGGCGCGGCACGCTTTCGTGAAACCGCGCAGGATTTGATCGAAAACCCGTGGCTCGAGTTTTTCCCCTCGAATGTAATCGAGAAAGATGGCGTGAGCTACGAAAAAGAGAATCACGGCAGCCCGATCCTGCCGATCTTCCGAGTCGCGGACGGGAAGATGCCGGCGCTGAAGTCAGGACAGAAGTTGCCTCCGTTCCTGCCTAACGGACCCGTCTGGCGCGCCGAGTCCATCAAGCCGGTCAAGCAGTAGTCATTAGCGCGCTCAACTCGATTCCGGCGCCCTCCTTCTTTGCAGCCTTCAGGCCGCGTGCAGCGGAGAATAGGAACGGCCTCTCCAGACGGCAGGTTGATGACGGAGGGAGCGAAAGAAAGCGAACCACTGGATCGCGACGAGCGCGCAGATGCCGACGGGATGCAGCAGCGCGCCGAGGAGCGATTGGCGAAAACGCGCCGCGGCGATGAAGCGCGGGAGGAATGCGGCGACCGTGGCGACAACGGAGAAAGTGAGCGCGAGCGGAGACGAGGCAACGGCGAGCAACCCGAGCGGAAGCACTTGCCCGCCGAGGAGGAACAACGTCGCAGGGAGGATAAGCTGCGGTGAACCCAGACCTTCGTGCGCGTTTTTCGCAAAGCCGGGCCAGACTTCCGCAGCCCTCTGATACATGCGGCAGTGAAAGGTGTCGGTGGCGTCGAAGAGATCGGTCGCGAGTTTGTGAGCCCGAAATGTGCGCGTGAGCGCGAGTGCGTCGTGAATGCGATTGGCGATCGCCGCATGGCCGCCGGCCTGCTCGTAGGCGTCGCGGCGCACGGCAAGGATTTGGCCGCAGGCAGCGGCGAAGCGCGGATCGGTGCTGCCCCTCATGCGGTCGAGCGAGAGGAACCCGAGCAGGACGAATTGGATGAGCGGAATGATGAGCTTCTCCATCAGACCGCAAGTCTCCTCCCGCGGGACGCCGCTGACGAGAGTCGCGCCGCTTTGCTCGACGAATGCCGCGAGGCGGGCCAGCGAATCGGAACGCGAAACCCGCACATCGGCATCCATGAAAAAGAGAAGCGGATGGCGCGCGAACCCGGCAAGGCGATGGCAGGCGAAGTTCTTGCCAAACCAGCCGGCAGGCAGCGGCTGCGCTCTTTCGAGGCGCGCGCGCGAGTCGTTCTGCGCGATCTCGCGCACGATCTCCGCGGTGCGATCGGTCGAATCGTCGTCGAGCACGATCACTTCGATGTCGATGTCATCGCTTTGCAGAACCGAGCGCAGCGCAGCCGCGATGTTCGCTTCTTCGTTACGCGCAGGAATCAGCACCGAACACGCTCTGCCTAACGCACGAGATCGCGGCAGCGGCCGGTAAAGCCAGAGATTGCGCAGAAAGAGCACGGCCGGAACGACGGCGAGAATACAGCTTGTCGCGGCGATCCAAGTAATCACCCGATGACCTCCGCGTGATGTTCAGGCTGAAACTTTTCGCCGTGGACTCGTGCCTGCGACCAGCGCCAGGCGTCGTAAATTCCGCTCACGCCCGATTTGCCGCGGTTGAGTGTGATCCACTCCGCAGAGTGGCGGCCGCAGGAGCGCGTCGCGAGTTCGTCCTGCGTGGTTTCAAGAGCGTCGGTAAAGACGCGCGTCCAGTCGGCGGCGAGCCGCGCGGGGTCGGCACCCGGGACGATCGGCTCGCCGAACGAGACGAGAATTTCCGGCCGCGGCTCGGTCCAGAATGCATACTCGATCGCGAGCGGGATAAAGGCGGCGCCGGGCTCGCGCATGGCCAGCGCGCCGAGGCCCTCCTCCATCCGGAGCGGACGTTCGCGCACATCCATGAATCGTCCCTGCGGCGTGAGCCAAACGGCGTTTTGCGAGAAGGCAAGCAGGTTGTGTGCGGTCCGCAGGAAGGTGCGTGCGCCACGCTGCGTCTGCGGCTCGATCCCGAAAAAACCGAGATGCCTGAAGAAGCCGTAGCGCTTGAGCATCGCGGAATCGATTGGCGCGAAGGACGTGCGGTCCGGGAAGAATTCGCGCGCGAGCAGCAGGCAGACGAGCGGATCCCACCACGAGGCGTGGTTGAGGTAGATAACAATCGGGCGCGCGGAATCACGCGGCGGCAGCCCGCTTTTCAAAATGCGGAGCGCGTGAAAATTCCGGCGCACATAGCGGCGGCAGTAGGCCGCGAAGCCACTCATCACGGCCGCGGAGACACGCGGCTGGTTGTTAGGCGATTTTGCGCGCGGCATCGTTTTCATCCGGCGACCCCGAGTTCGCGCGGCTGGGTGGTCGCATCTGCGTCGCGGTCGAGGGTATCGGCGGCGATCCAGCCGGACATCAGCACCATCGGCATGCCGGGACCGGGATGGGCCGCGCCGCCCGCGAGGTAGAGACCACGCAAGTCGGGGCTGCGATTGCCCGGCTTGAATGCGCCGAGGAATTTTCCGTGGCTGGCCAATCCGTAGATCGCGCCGTCGAGCACGTGATAACGGTCGTGAATATCCTGCGGCGTGAGGGCGCGCTCGAAGACGATGCGCGACTCGATGTCGGGCATCTGGCCGGTGCGCTTGAGTTTTTGCAAAATCACGCGCCGATACTCCGGCAGCATTTTTTTCCAATCGTGGTGCGGACGCAGATACGGCGCGTGGACGAGCACGTAGAGCGCTTCGCCGCCGACCGGCGCGGAGCCCGGCTCGGTGCAGGTCGTCGCCGCGAGGTAGCAGGTCGGGTCGGGCGCGGGCTCGCCTTTTTTATAAATCCAATCGAACTCCTCGTGCGGATCGCGGCTGAAAACGAAATCGTGATGCGCGAGATGCTCGTAGCGTTTGTTCAGGCCGAGGTAGAACACGATGCCGGAACAGGCGGGTTCGTATTTGCGCCGGCGCTCGAAGGCCGCGCCGACTGAGCCGTTGATCAATTCGCGATGCGTGCGGACCGAATCACAATTCGACACGACGGCGTCGAGCGAAATCCCCTCGTCCGAGTCGGTCAGCACGCCAGCGACTTCGCCGCCGCGTGACAGAATTTTCTCGATCTTCACGCCGGTGTGAAATTCGACGCCGAGCTCGGTCGCGAGTTTCACGAGTGCCTCGGGCACGGCGCGCGTCCCGCCTAACGGATACCAGATCCCTTCATCGGTCTGCATGTGCGCGATCCCGCAGAGGATCGCAGGCGAACCGTAAGGCGAGGAGCCGACGTACTGCGTGAAGTGATCGATCATCTGCGCGACGCGGGGATCGGGCATGAAGGCGCGCACTGTGCCCGCGACCGAGCGACCCATCCGCATCGCGAGCACGTCGCCGAGCATCTTCGGATCGAACGACGCCTTCCACTCGAACATGTCGAGCAGCCCGCCGATCGGTTTATAGAAAAAGTGCCGCTGCGAAATCCCGTTCAGTCGTTCGCTATAATCGATGAACTCGCGGTAACGCTGCCCGGAATCCGTCCCCGGCGCGAAGGCGTCGAGCGTCTCCGCCATGGCGGCGGGGTTTTGCGCCAGGTCGAGGACCGAGCCGTCGTCGAAAAAGCAGCGCCATTGCGGGTCGAGCCGGACGAGATCCAGGTAGTCCTCCATCCGTGCGCCGGCCTCGTCGAAGATGCGCCGCAGGACAGATGGGATCGTGATGATGGTCGGTCCCATGTCGAAACGAAAACCGTCGCCGCGCAGCTGGGCCGCTTTGCCGCCGAGCCATTCGTTGCGTTCGAAGAGCGTTACTTGGTGTCCGCGCGCGGCCAGCACGCAGGCGGCGGAAAGTCCGCCGAGGCCGCTCCCGATGATGCCAATGTGTTTCATGAGTTGGTTTTCCGGTTTTTGATTTTGCCGAGCAGAGCGCCGCTCAAATCGCGGATCGCACTGAAACGCGTCCCGCGGCGTCCATGGACGGCGCGGATGTAAGAGGAGAAAATTTTCGTATCGTTGGCCGAACTCTCGCCGAAGTGCGGATGCGAAGTTCCGCGACGCAGCGCGACCACATGCGGGAACGTCATTTCGAGCAAACCCTCGTCGCCGCGGGTCGTACCGAAGCCACTCGCTTTCACGCCGCCGAAAGGCAGCCGCGGATCGGCGGTGGGCGCGATCAAATCGTTGATGAGCACGAAGCCGGTCTTGATTCGCGCCGCGAGCGGCCGCGCGCGCGCGATGTTGCGGGAAAAAATGGACGCGCCAAGGGCGAAATCGGCCGCGTTCCCGCGGAGCACCGCGGCCGCCTCGTCGCGGACGCGTTCGATCGGCAGGCACGGGACATGTGCGTCCGCCATTCGGACGAGGAGATCGTCAGCAACCGACTGCACGACGATCAATCGCCGCGGCGCGATGCAGGTCCGGCCATTGTTCAAGCGCGCGCCGAAATCCAACGCGCGGACCACCAGATCGAGATCGGCGTCGGCGAAAACCAAGACCGCGTCTTCGCCCGAAAGTTCCATGACCGCAGGCGTGTTCGTCTTCGCGAGATCGGCCAGCACGTCGCGGCCGTTTTCGGAAGAGCCGGTGAAGACGACCTTGTCCACGCTGCCCGCGATGGCTTCGCGCGCCGCGCCAACGCTCTCGGGCAGGATGCTGAGAAGCGCGGGATCGAGCCCGGCGTCACGCGTGAGTTTGGCGAAAAAGAGCACGATATTCCGAGTGCCGGGCGCGGGCTTGAGCAGGACGGCGTTGCCGGCAACGAGCGCGTGGAGGGCATGAACGGCCGGGAGAAAGAGCGGATAATTTCCCGGGCCAATGACGAGCACGAGGCCGAAAGGTTGGCGCTGGACCTCGAAGGAGAAGCCGCGCAACCAAAACGGACGGCCACGATTGCCCGGGCGACGCGGCGCGAGCACGCGAGCGGCTCTTTTTTCCAGCCAGCGACAGGCATCGGCCAGCGGCAGAACTTCCGAAACAAGCTTTTCGGTCAGCGGCCGATCGTTGCTGGCGGCAACCGCGATGGCCAGTGGCTTTGAGTTCTCAGCGAGCAGGTGGCGAAGTTCCCTGACGAATCGCAGCCGCCGCCGCGCCGGCTCCGCAACCCAACGACTTTGGGCCTCGCGCGCCTGTGCGTGAACGTCATTGACGCGCTCCACTTGAAAATCGACGACGGCACGCATCACGCAGGCTCCAGGCTCAATGACGCGGTCTCCGGCTCGGCGGCGGTTTCGTTAGGCGCGATCCCAAGATCAGCGAGCAACAGACGCGTGCTGATGCGCGCGGATTCGAAGATAACCGGCAAACCGCTGCCCGGATGCGTGCCGCCGCCGACGAGGTAAACGCCATCGACATCCTCGAAGCGGTTGTGCGGACGAAGGTGCAGCATCTGATCGAGGCTGTGTGCGAGGCTGAAGGTCGCGCCCTGGTGAATCTGGTATTTCGTGTCCCAGTCGTCCGGGGTGACGATGCGCTCGAAGCGGGTGCGGTGTGCGACATCGGTGTAGCCGGCTTTCTCGATCTGTCGCAGCATTTTCGCGCGGAAACCTGCGCGTTCGCGCGACCAATCGACATTCGGATGCTGATGCGTGACCGGGGCGAGGATGTAGAGCGCGCTCATCCCGCGCGGCGCGAGTGTGGGATCCGTCACACTCGCGTTCTGCACGTAGAATGACGGATCATCAGAAAGCACGTGCTGGTTCTCGATCTCGTCGAGATTGCGCGCGTAATCGCTGGCGATGTGAATGCTGTGATGGGGCAAGTCGAAGGTGCCCTCGACGCCGAGATACATCATGAAGGTCGAGCAGGAGAATTTCTTGCGCGCGATTTTGCGATTGCTCCAGCGGCGGCGCAGGCGGTCGGACACGAGACGCTGCATGGCGCGGGCGAAGTCGGCGTTCATCACGATCGCACCGGCTCTTTCCAGCCCAGCGGCAGTTCGCACGCCGACGGCGCGACGGCCTTCGAAGAGCACTTCCTCGACGGGCGAATCGGTCCGGATCTCGACGCCGAGTCGTTCTGCGACACGCGCCATCGCCGCCGTGACGGCGGCACAACCGCCGATCGGATGAAAGACCCCGTATTCGTATTCGAGGAAGGAGAGAATCGAGAACAGACTCGGACAACGGAACGGCGACATGCCGAGGTATTTCGACTGGAAGGAAAACGCCAGGCGAATGCGGGGATCGCGAAAAAAGCGGCCGAGATATTTGTCGAGCGATTGATGCGGCCGGAGCATCGGAAGCATCTTGATGAGGCGGGTGTTGACGAGGTCCTGCCAGCCCATGAACGGCGTCTCGAGGCACGGCTCCATCCGCGCCAGCTTAGTGCGATTTTCCTCGAGAAAACGGCGGAACCCCGGCGCGTCGTCAGGCGCAATCGTGGCAATCTGCTCCTCCATGTGCGCGACGTCGGGCGTCGCCCGAATCTCGCCACCCTCGCCGAAGATGATCCGGTATTGCGGATCGAGTCGCACCATTTCCACCTCTTCGCGGAGCGACGTGCCCGCGGCAGCGAAGATCTCTTCGAGCACGCGCGGATACAGAAAAAACGTGGGACCGAGATCGAACTTGAAGCCGTCCGCTTCAATCGACGAAGTCCGCCCGCCGATGGTCGGGAGGCGTTCGATGATTTTTGCCTTCACCCCCGCCGTGGCGAGAAGAATGGCCGAGGCGAGGCCACCGGGACCGGCGCCGATGATGATGACATCTTTTTTCATTGGTGAGTTCGCGCGTCGGATTTGCCGGTCAAAATTTTGTCTTCACCCCGCAGGCGCGGAGGGCACACCAGCCGCGGGCGGCTTCGAACGCGAGGAACGCGGCGGCCAGAGCAAGGCAAACGGCGGTCGCGGGGGACCTCCACCAGAGCACGACCGCAGCAGTGCCGATCAGGCCCGCCCCGGTGGCGCGGAAGAGTCGCCCTTTGGTTTCGATATTGGTCGCGAAGCGATTCGATCTTTCCGTTTTCATAGGTTTGATTCAGATGGCTTGGCCATGCCGAGAAAGCGGGGTTGACCGGCGAGGAGCGCAGCTATCGATAGGGCTGAGCGAGACGCCGATCGTTTGCCGGGATACCGTCATTGCGGTCGGAGCGCTGCGCGAAAGTGCGGAGAGGGAGCGCCTCTGGTCCTCTAAATCCGCTTCCCTCTGCGCCACCTCGGCCGCCGTCATCATTCCTTTGGCGACGATTCCCGTGATGACGACACCGAAACAAAAAATTGGGAAAAGGCTTTCGAACATCGTTAGTCCCTTCTCCTTTGGTTGATGACTCGAGCGAGGAGGACGACGCGCACGCCCACCCAGAGAGCGAGTATGCTGGGCACCCAAAGACCGACGAAAATGCCGTAGTCTTTGTTGACGAGAAACCAGAGCGCGACGCTCACGGCGAGACTGGCAAAGGAGGCAATAATGAATGGGTGATCGACTTTGTTAAACATAATTTCGGGATTCCTGACTTGGTTTGTCTCATATTTGTATAGATATTTTCAAGGATGTCAACTTTTTGTTTATGTTTAAATGTGTCGATCGATTTTCCCTCTGCAAAACAATCATTTTTCGTTCGTCTGCTTGCATGATGTCTAATGTATGTCTATATAATGCCCAAGCACATGGCGAACGCCCATCACTCCATCAAAGTCGTCTCGAGAAAGACCGGCCTTTCACCTCACGTCATCCGCATTTGGGAAAAGCGCTACGGAGCGGTGGAACCGGAGCGCACCACGACAAATCGCCGGCTTTACTCGGACTCGGAGATTGAACGACTAAGCGTCCTGCGACTGGCGATCGCGGCGGGACACAGCATTGGAAACATCGCCAAACTTCCGCTCGACCGGCTCAAATTGCTCGTCGCCGAAGCGAATGGTACCGAGCCGGCCGCGCCCGCATCCAAGGGCCCAGTTGCCTCCGCCCAGACTTTTCATGATTCCTGCCTCGCGGCGGTGAAACAGCTCAACGGGCGTCTCTTTGACGAGACGCTGCAACGAGCGGCCGTTGCCCTCGGGAACCTGGGCCTGCTGCGCCAGGTAGTCGCTCCGCTCGCCCAAACCATCGGCGAACTCTGGCGGACGGGTGCCGTGACTGCGGCCCACGAACACTTCCTCAGCGCCGGGCTGAAGGTTTTCCTCGGACACTCGTCGGGACAATTCGCCGTCTCGGCCAGTGCACCCCGCATCATCATTGCAACTCCAGCCGGCCAACTGCACGAACTTGGCGCGGTTATCGTGAATGCCGCCGCCGCGCAAGTCGGCTGGCACACCACCTATCTGGGCGCCAGTCTACCAGCAGCGGAAATCGCCGGTGCGGCCGTGCAAAACCGCGCCCTGGTCGTGGCCCTGAGCGTCGTTTATCCCGAGGACGATCCGAGTCTGCCACAGGAATTGATCAACCTTCGGCGCTTCCTCCCTGAAGAAACAAAAATTCTCATCGGTGGCCGCGCCGCGACCGCCTATCTCGAGACCCTGGTGCGAATCGGGGCCGTGTTCATCAGTGGCATCGACGAATTCTGCAACCAGCTCGATGTCCTGCGTCATGCAAAGAAGCCGGGCCGCGCGTGAACATTCACGAACTAAATCGCGAACTCTGGTTGCCGCGACCGGTCGCGGAGATCTTTCCGTTTTTTGCCGATGCATCCAATCTCGAGGTATTGACCCCGCCCTGGCTGAATTTTCAGGTCCTTTCTCCTCGTCCGGTTCCGATTGGGTCAGGCACATTGATCGACTATCGGATTGTCGTGCACGGCATTCCGTTTCGCTGGCAAAGCGAGATCACGGGCTGGGAACCGCCGCACCGGTTCGTCGACGAACAGCGCCGCGGTCCCTATCGGATCTGGCGGCACGAGCACGCTTTTTTGGAACGCGACGGAGGAACGATGATTAGTGACCGGGTGCGCTACGCCGTCTTATTCGACCCCATCGTCCATTCCTGGTTGGTGCGCCCGGACATCGAACGTATCTTCGATTTTCGGACAAAAAGGATGCGCGAACTGTTCGGCGCGGAGCTGGAATTACGAGCGTAGACGAGAAAGCTCCGGCCACACGGCCACTTTCCCACAGTGGGAACAATTAGAGGGCGCCGAACGAATTGTCATCCCGAGCCGGCGCAGCGCGGCGTGGGACCTCGCAATCGCAATCGGTGTTTCCTCGCCACAATGACGCGCGGACTTCAACTGTGAGGTTCCTTTGACAGACTCAGAACAGGCTCTTCGCCGGCTGCGCGGCTCAGGATGACAAGCTAGTAATTCCGCGACCCCGCTCGATCCGGCCGATGACTCTGGCACGCAATTGCTTTCCAACGGCCGCGGCGTCGTTAGGCGAGACGATCGCCACCATCCCGATACCCATGTTGAAAACCTGATACATCTCGCGACGATCGACGCCTCCGCGCTGCTGCATGATCTGGAAAATCGCCGGGACTTTCCAACTCTTCGTGTCAATGCCGGCGTCGCAATCGTCAGGTAAAATGCGCGGCAAATTGTCGACCAACCCGCCGCCGGTGATGTGGGCGAGGCCTTTCACCTTCCCGCGCGTAATCTTGGCGAGGAGCGGCTGGTAATTCCGGTGGATCCGAAGGAGCTCTTCGCCTAACGACAAACGCAGGCCGGAAATGCGGGCGGACGGTTTCAGCCGCAATTGCTCGAAGAAAATTTTGCGCGCCAGCGAATAGCCATTGGTATGCAATCCATTGGAATGCAGGCCGAGGATGATGTCGCCTGGTTTGATGCGCGAGCCGTCGATCATGCGCGCGCGATCGACCACCCCGACAATGCACCCAGCGAGATCGTATTCGCCGCTTCGATACATTCCCGGCATCTGCGCCGTTTCGCCGCCGATCAAGGCGCAGCCGCCGACACGACACGCTCTCGTGAAACCGCGCAGGATTTGATCGAAAATGTGCGGCTCGAGTTTCTCCGCCCCGATGTAATCGAGAAAGAAGAGCGGGCGCGCGCCGAGGACGGCGATGTCGTTGATGCAATGGTTGACGAGATCGGCCCCGACGGTGTCGTGCCGGTCCATCGCAAAGGCGATCTTCAACTTGGTCCCGACGCCGTCGATGCTGCTGACCAGGACCGGCTCGCCCATCCCGGCGAAGTTAGGCGCGAACAAACCGCCGAAGCCGCCGATCTTGCCCAGCACTTCCGGGCCGTGTGTTTGCCTGACGAGTCCCTGGATTTTGCGCTTCAGGCGATTGCCGAGGTCAACGTCAACCCCGGCACGGGCGTAGGCTTTTTTGGAGTCCACAGATTTCACAGATTTACGCAGATTTTTCCGGGCGGCCAAACTTGCCTTTTCCAATCTGCGCAAATCGGCGAAATCTGCGGACGATTTACTTCAGCCCGGAGAAAAGGGTCGGCTGTGTTTCCTCGACGAGGGCCTTGGCGCGCGCCTCCCGTTTTTCCATGATGAACTTGTCCAGCTCGGGATCGACCGGCAGCGGGTAATCACCGGTGAAACAGGCCAGACAAAAGCTGTTGGGCTCCCGGCCCGTGGCGCGAATCATCCCCTCGACGTCGAGATAGCCGAGGCTGTCGACCCCGAGGTATTCGCAGATTTCCGGCATCGTCTTTTGGTTCGCGATCAACTTTACCGGATCGGGAAAATCGATCCCGTAATGGCAGGCGAACCGGTGCGGCGGACAGCTCACCCGCATGTGCACTTCCTTCGCGCCCGCCTCGCGCAGGGTGACAACACGGGCGCGCGCGGTCGTTCCCCTGACGATCGAATCATCCACCACCACGACTCGTTTCCCGGCTACCGCTTCTTTGATCAGGTTGAGTTTCACCCGCACGTCGAAGTCGCGAATGAGCTGGCTCGGCTGGAGAAAGGTGCGTCCGATATAGTGATTGCGCACGAAGGCGTGCTCGTAGGGGATGTTCAGCTCGTGGGCGAAGCCAAGCGCAGCGTAGTTACCCGAGTCGGGCACCGGCACGACGATGTCGGCCTCGACGGGGAATTGTCGCGCCAGTTCGCGCCCCATCTCCGTCCGCGCCTTGGCGACATTGACTCCGCCGATGATGCTGTCGGGCCGCGCGAAGTAGACGTATTCGAACATGCAAAAGGCCGGCTTCTCCTCCTTGAAGGGCCATTCCGAGCGCAGACCATCCTCGCTGATGATGAGGACCTCGCCGGGCGCGACTTCGCGGATGAACTCGGCGTGAATGAGATCGAACGCGCAAGTCTCGGAGGCGAGGATATAGGCACCATCGAGTTTGCCTAACGACAATGGCCGGAAGCCAAACGGATCGCGCACCCCGATAATTTCGCGCTCGCTCATGAGGATGAGCGAAAACGCGCCTTCAACCCGGCGCAGCGCAGTGAGGATGTTGCCGCCGTTTTTTGAAGGCTGCGCGAGCAGGTGGAGAATGATCTCGCTGTCGGCGGTGGTTTGGAAAATCGAGCCTTTGCGTTCCAGTTCGTCCCGCAGGACGTCGGCGTTGATCAGGTTGCCGTTGTGCGCGATGGCAAGCTGGCCGCGGTAGCAATCGACCACGAAGGGCTGCGCGTTCTTCACCGTGCTCGAGCCGGTGGTGGAGTAGCGCGTGTGCCCGACTGCTCGTGTGCCCTTGAGCCGGGCCAGCTCCTCCTGGCCGAAGACCTGCGAGACGAGCCCCATGTCGCGATGGAGCAAAAACGTCGAGCCCGGGCCGTTGGAAGTGACGATACCGGCGCTCTCCTGCCCGCGATGTTGCAGGGCAAAGAGACCATAGTACGTCAGGACAGCCGCGTTCGGATGACCGAACACGCCGAAGATGCCGCATTCATGCATCGGATAAGGCGGCAACGGTGGCGGAAAAAGCTCTTCCTGAACCATCGGGGCGGCAAAGATACTCATTCCGCGCTCTTCTGCATCTCGCCGGTTCCCCCTAAATCCCAAAGCAGCTTTGGAATCCGCAAGGATTGGTCGCTTACCTCGTCAGGCAAGAAACAATCGGTCCGGTGGGTCAAGCGGCTTAGGCAGGAACAGACTGCCGTTTCGGCTTGCTCGCTTCGGCGCGACAGGTGGGACAAATGCTGTGCGTCGAGTGTACGTCGTGCTCGCGTTTGAGGTATTGCTCAAACGAAATCCATTCGTCGCCGAGGTTGACTTTCCGGCACCAGGCACAGACTTGGATGAAGCCTTCGAGCAGGCGCAGCCGCTGGAAGACCCAGAGCGTCGCCACCACCACAACCGTGGCGACGATCAGGACCATGAGCCCTTCCAGAAAGAATTCCTGCGGACGTGGTGGCGTTTTGGGCGCTCCGAGAAATCGAAATGGCAGGTCAACGTATTCGTCGAGCCAAAGGACAGCGATAACCGCTCCGAACCCCAGCAGTTCAAGGCCAAGAATCACCTTTTCGTAAGTCCGTTGTTTCTCCATTTTCATCAGGCCGTCAGCTCCTCGCACAGAGCGTTGGCGATCGCGTTGAACCAATCGTCGTGAATTTGGGCGAGCGGCCAGGCCAGCGTTTCGCCCGCAACCGTGACTGCGAGCGCGTCGCCGCCCACGGTGCCGAGACGATGTGCGGGCAAATTCCGGCTCTGCAAAAAATGCAAAACCTTCTCGGCATTCTCCGGCACGGTAGAAATGACAATCCGCGATTGCGTTTCGTTGAAGAGTATTTGATCGAGCCTTTCTCGTCCCGCTGCGGCCAAATCGATCTGCGCGCCTAACGAACCAGCGGGGTTGAAACAGGATTCCGCGAGCGCGACCGCCAGACCGCCTTCGCTGCAATCGTGCGCACTCCGCACCTGGCCGACCCGGATCAAATCGCGGAGCGCATTCTGCACCGCCAGTTCGCGCTCAAAGTCGAGCCGGGGCGGCAAACCAGCTTTCAAGCCATGCACGACCCTGAGATAATGCGACCCACCCATCTCGTGGCCAAAGTCGCCGAGCAAAATCACGACATCGCCTGCCGCCTTGAAAAACTGCGTTGTAATCCACTCCTCGCGCTCGATCAGGCCGACCATCGCGACGGTCGGCGTCGGATCAACCACGCCGGCCGGACTTTCGTTGTAAAGTGAGACGTTGCCGCCAATCACCGGTGTCTCGAACGCGCAGCACGCTTCCGCGAGACCTTCGACCGCTTCGCGCAATTGCCAGAAGTTTTCTGGTTTGTAGGGATTGCCGAAGTTGAGGTTGTCGGTCACGGCGAGCGGGACTGCGCCCGAACAGGTAAGATTGCGCGCTGCCTCCGCGACCGCGATCCGCCCGCCTTCACGCGGATCGAGCCGACAATAGAGCGAATTGCAATCGGTCGTGGCCGCGAGAAACTTGTTCGCTTCGCGGAGGTGAAAGACGGCTGCATCCGATCCGGGCCTAACGACCGTGCCAGTACGGACCATGTGGTCGTACTGTCGATAAACCCAGTTCTTGGAGGCGATCGAGGGATCGCGCAGCAACAAACGAAGAGATTGAACCGCAGATGGAAAGCCCGGCCGTTGCTTCGCATCCGTTACGGTCGCGGATGACACGGATATTTCTTTCAGCAAATCTTCATCCGTGTAATCCGCGTCATCCGCGGTTGATTTCGTCGCTTCGCGCGAATACAGCGGCGCCTCGTCCGCCAGCGGCTTGGCCGGGATCTCGGCCACGGTCGAGCCGTTGTTCAGGACCCGCATCATTCCGTCGTCGGTCACACGTCCGATCTCGGCGCAAGGCACGTCCCATTTCTCAAAAATCCTTCTGACGACATCTTCCTTTCCGCGCCGGGCGATGATCAGCATTCGCTCCTGCGATTCGCTCAGGAGCGTTTCGTAGGGCGTCATGCCGGTTTCGCGTTTCGGCACTTTCGCGAGATCAATTTCGACGCCCGTGCCACCGCGGCTGGCAGTCTCGCAGGTCGAACAGGTCAGCCCGGCCGCCCCCATGTCCTGGATGCCGGCGACCGCATCCGTGGCGAGCAATTCGAGGCAGGCTTCGAGGAGGAGCTTCTCCTTGAATGGGTCGCCCACCTGCACCGCTGGCCGATCCTCCTTCGATTCTTCCGTCAACTCCCGCGAGGCAAAGGCCGCGCCCGCCAAGCCGTCGCGGCCAGTCTCGGCCCCAACATAGAAAACCGGGTTGCCCACGCCACTGGCCGCGCCACGGGCCAATTGCTCGTGACGCAGAACGCCAAGACAGAAAACGTTGACCAGCGGATTGCCCTCGAAGCTTTCGTCGAAGTAAATTTCGCCGCCGATGGTAGGTACGCCGATGCAATTGCCGTAGTGCGCGATGCCCGCGATTACGCCGGAGAAAAGCCGGCGATTGGCGGCTATCCGCTCATCGGTGGGGCGAAACTCCGTCGAGCCGGAGGAAACGTTCCCGGCAGGCTCGACAGACTCTCGCCCCACCATCTTCCGATTTGAACCCGTGATCGGGCCGAAGCGCAGCGAGTTAAGCAGAAACTCCGGCCGAGCGCCCATCGTAAAGATGTCGCGGATGATCCCGCCGACCCCGGTCGCCGCGCCTTGGAACGGCTCGATCGCGCTCGGATGATTGTGGCTCTCGATCTTGAATGCTACCGCCCAGCCGTCGCCGATATCGACCACGCCCGCGTTCTCCTCCCCCGCCCGCACCAGAATGTTCGGGCCGGTCGTCGGAAATTTCTTCAGCTCCCTGCGCGAGTTCTTGTAGGAGCAGTGCTCGCTCCACATGACGGAAAAGATCCCCAGCTCGGTGAAGTTCGGTTCGCGCCCGAGAATTTTCTTTATCCGCTCGTATTCCTCCGGCGTCAGGCCATGCTTCGCGACGATTTCAGGAGTGACTCTTGGTTCCACGGCCGACATCGAGAACGCACGTTAAGGGTCGAGGCGCGGAGTGCAATCGGCAAAGAAATTTCATTCTCGTTGCCGCCAAAGTTGCTAGGCTCGGGCCGTGGATTTATCGACGCTCGCCAATGTCGCAACGGCGCTGACCGTCCTCACCGGCGTCGGCTTTGGTCTGATCGAGATGCGCCGGGCACGCCGCGAACGCGAGGAGCGTGCCGCCTTCGCCGCCGTCCAGGCACTCATGACCCCGGAGTGGATGAGTTCGTCCATGATCGTGGCGTCGATTCCCGAGGGGACGACGGCCGCGGAACTGGAAAACAACCCGCGCGTTCTGGAAGCAACGTTGAAGATCGCGACCATCATGGAAGGCATCGGCTACTCCGTCTTTGCCCGGATTGTGCCGCTGTCGGTGGCCGATGACCTCGTTGGTGGCATGGCGCGAATCGCGTGGCGCAAGTTCCGGCCGTTCGTCCTCGACGAACGCGAGCGCACCGGAACCCAGAAGAGCTGGGAATGGTTCCAATGGCTGGCGGAACAACTCGACCGTCACAGCCAAAGCAAGACCAACCTGAAAGTCGGCGCCTTTGTTGCCCATCGCGACTGGAAACCCTAGGGCCGTAGACCAAAAGAAACGAAACGACCGCGAAAAACGCGGACATGCTCCAGAGGGACGCGTGTTCGCGCGTCCAATCTCTGGCCAAGGAGGTCGTCTCCCGTTCAGTTGATTCGGTCCGCTGGGTTTGCGTTTCCTCTCCAAATCGCAGAGCATTGCCGATGGCTTTTGACCTGAAGGAAATGGTCGCCGCCCGGCTCGGCGAAAACTACGAACTGCACGAGCGGCATCTCAATCGCACCCTCGTCGCGGCCCAGCGCGTGATCGGTTTCGACAAAGTCTACGCCCGGGCCGAAGGCGCCTATCTCTACGACATGGATAACGCCGCCTATCTCGATTTCCTGAGCGGCTACAGCGTTTTCAATATCGGACGCAATCATCCCGCGGTGCAGAAAGCGATCCGCGACGTGCTCGATCTCGATCTGCCCAACATGGTGCAGATGGATTGCTCGCTCCTCAGCGGTCTCCTCGCCGAAGCGCTGACGAAGCGGACGCCGAAGCATCTCGACGCGGTTTTCTTCTGCAACTCCGGCACGGAGGCGATGGAAGGCGCGCTCAAGTTTGCCCGCGCCGCCACCCAGCGACCACGCGTCTTTTCGTTAGGCGGCGCCTTTCACGGGCTCAGCCTCGGTTCGCTCTCGCTCATGGGCTGCGAAAGTTTCACCGAAGGCTTCGGTCCGCTCATGCAGGGATTCGATGGCCGTATCGCCCTCGATGACCTCGCGACCCTGGAGCGCGAACTGGCGAAGCGCGATGTGGCCGCTTTCGTCATCGAGCCGGTGCAGGGCAAGGGCGTGAATTATCCGCGCGGCGATTTCTTTAACCGCGCCCAGGAGCTTTGCCGGAAATACGGCACCCTTTTTATCTGTGACGAAATCCAGACCGGGCTCGGGCGCACCGGCAAAATGTTTGGCTTTGAGCATTGGAATCTCGAGCCGGACATCATTACCCTGGCCAAGACCCTGAGCGGCGGCTATGTGCCCTGCGGCGCGATCGTGGCGCGACGTGATATCTACCAGAAGACCTTTAGCCGGATGGATCGTTGCGTGGTGCACTCCACCACTTTCGGCCGCAACAACCTCGCCATGGCCTGCGGCCTCGCCGCGCTCGAAGTGCTGGATGACGAGAAGTTGATCGAGAACTCTTCACGCATGGGTCAGCTCCTCGTCGAGCGCGTCGACGCGCTGCGCGCCAAACATTCCTTCATCAAGGAAGTGCGCGGCAAGGGTCTCATGATCGCGGTCGAGTTCCACGAGCCTAACGAGTTTAAGCTCAAGATGGCGTGGAAGCTCCTGCACAAGGTCGACAAGGTTCTCTTCGCCCAGATGGTCGTGACCCAGATGCTCGCCCAGCATCGCATCCTCACCCAGGTCGCCGGTCACGCCATGGATGTATTAAAAATCCTGCCGCCGCTCATGATCGGCGAGCGCGAGGTGGACATGTTTGTCAAAGCGCTCGACGCGACCCTGACCGAATGCCGGAAATTCCCGGGACCGATGTGGGAAATCGGCAATAACTTTGTCCGTCACGCCCTGCGTTCGAGGCGTTCTTCCGAACCATCGCGCTCGGTCTCGGCCTAACAGACCGTCGAAAAACTCCCGGAAAGGATTTATCCACAGATGTCGCAGATTTCCACAGAGATGCTCATCAGTAGGCTTCCCAAAAATCTGTGTTCATCTGTGAAATCTGTGGACTATTTCAACAGCTTTCTAAGGTTGCTGTAGCCGGGAGCCCCGGCCCTGCCCGCGATGCAACTGCCGAGCGTCAATGTTCTCAGTGCAATTCTGCTCGCGTCCGAGCTAGCCCTTGCACTGGGCAAACGCTCAAAGTCCCGCGCCACCGGGAAGGATCGTTTCACCCTGCCGCTTCTCTGGAGCGTGATCGGCCTCAGCATCTGGGCGGCCTTTTTTCTGCACGCTGCCTTCCCGCAGGGACGCCTGCCTCATCCACGAGTCTTTTATATCATCGGCCTGATTTTGTTCGTTCTCGGATTGATCGTTCGCTGGGCCGCCATCATTTATCTCGGCCGCTTTTTCACCGTCAACGTCGCGATTGCCGAAGATCACAAACTCATTACCACCGGCCCGTATCGCTATGTCCGCCATCCTTCCTATACCGGCACGTTCCTCATTTTCCTCGGCTACGGACTCTGCATGCTCAACATCTTCTCGCTTGCCGCTGTCTTCCTGCCGGTCGCCGCCGCCTTTCTCTGGCGCATGCACGTCGAGGAACACGCATTACGGGAAGCCTTTGGCGAACGCTATCTCACCTACGCCGCTTCGACTGCGCGAATCGTCCCCTGGCTATTCTGATGCTGGACGCACCGCGGTCCGGCTGTTTGATATCCTCCATCGACCGCAAAGCGCTCAAAGCGCTCGAATCCGTGATCACGCCAATCGTGAAATCGTTCTCCATCCAAAGGCGACCCGCCAGCAAATCCGTCATACTCGCCGGAGAAATGGATTGCTCTGTCAACAAATGCTGGCTGACCCCCCATGACGGACCATCGAGACCTTCTACAACCGCTCCAGACTCCACTCTTGACTACCAAAGCCCAACTAATTTTGAATCCCAATTACCCTATCTCACTGTCCGTGAAAATGGGGCAAGCTTAAGCTGACCCCTATTCTATCCTACGTCGCGCATGACGACTGAGGCTTCATGACCAGCCCTTGTCCGGTAGGTAGGGATAGGACACTCACTCCAAGGATAGCTGCAGCTGCGTCAATGGCTTCAGTCTGCTGCTGACAGCCGAAATAGGAATAGTCGTCGAACAGGACGAACGCGCCTGGGGTTAAACGGGGCCAGAAAAACTCGAGCGCCGCCCTTTCCGGATAAGCGCAATTCATATCGAGATGCAGAAATGCCACACAATCGGCAGGAACTTCCGGCAATATTTCAGGAACTACACCCTGGATAACGACGGCGTTCGGCCACTCTGCGTAGTTTTCGCGGATGCGCTCCATATCAGTCACATACCCTCCACTCGTGATCGCCGTTTCCGTCAGTTTGAGCCGACCTACTTTGATTTCTTCGCTCGAATACTGTGCCATGATTGGTCCGCGAAATGTGTCGATGAGATAGAAACGCTTGGGAACATTTTTCCATTCGAGTCGGCGCATGATGGCGGAGCTTACAAATCCGGCATTCACGCCGCATTCCACGAAATCGCCGGGAACTCGAATGGCCGTCGCCGCCGCCCATAACGCGACATGCACGCGCCAATGGATTCCCGAATCCACTCCATCACTCGCCTCCACACCTCGCGCGTATGCCGCGAGGAACGCGGGATCCTTCAGACAATGACTATTATTAACAGTAAACAGGCCGTCTCTCAGCACGTGCTTGCATTTCACAACGACAGGAGGGAGTGGTCGGCGCAGTTTCCTCAGAAGCCTTGTGATCACGTAGCGCTCACTATCAGTGAAATGTGAACCTTCGGCAAAGGATCCTGCTAAAGAATTACGCTAATCAGAACGCCGTCGTCAGCTCCGGCACCTGGAACGCGATCGACGCCATCAGCCCCGCGCGTAAGGAATAGGGGTGAGATAACATGAAAGCAGTTCAAGGAGGCGCGAGGTTTTAGAAACAAACCAAAGCGAAGGAGAACTGCAAAATGAACTACGTTGGAATCGATATTCACAAGCGCTACAGTGTCTGTGCAACCCAAGACGAGCAGGGCTGAAGGTTGCGCGTGGCCCGTTGCAGCTGACGGCGAGCCGGTACGACCCGGTTTCCCCACTCCTCGTTCGATTTGGCCTTTGCGGACGGCTGCGAAATAATGGCACGAGATGGAAAGCATGACGTTCGCAATCAAAGCCGATGTTAGCGATCCGTTGGCGGAGACGTTCGCGTTCAGCGCGATGAAGACGATGTATGGCGGCAAGCACATCGCCAAAGGCGATACGATCTTCGTTTTCGCGAGCGAGAACGAAGGCGGGCCGGGTCTCATCGCGAGCGGCGCCGTCACCTCAGCCAAAGCGATCGCAAAAAAAAGCGGGATCGCCCGGCAAACGCCACGCGTGAGCATCACTGTCAGACGGACCGCGCTCGCGAAACGGCGCCTGGGGCGGAGGGAGCTCAAACTTTTTTCCGATTGGAACGACGGTCGGCCCGAGACCGAGCTCAATTTCAAATTCTATCGTCAGGCAACGAACAAGATCGTTGGCATCTCAAATGAAGTGGCGGCGTTCCTACGCGGATTCTTCTAAGGCGGTCGATTTTCGGCGTGAACACGATAGTCTCTACCACCGCCCCGCCAGGGCGCGGAAGATGCGCAGTTCACCGACCTCATACCTGCCGCCGAGATGGTCGCGTAACCCGGTCAAATTGCGTGGTCCGCTGTGCTGCATCGCGCCGGCAATTTCCCCTGCCTGCGCAGCGGTGAAGAATTGATCGGTTGTCAGGGCAACGCCGCACTCGATCGCGCGCGTGAGATGATCGAAGATGGTGTTGCGAACAAAGCCGCGGGTCCGCGCGATCTGGTCGATCGATTCGCCGGCGCGGAAGCGGCGCAGGGTTTCCGCTTCACTGTCGTTCAACTTCACCCGTTCCGCCGGCACCCGGGTCTCGTTAGGTGGAGCGAATGATTGGCGCGGGTTTTCTTCCAGGTAATCCACAATCGCGGCGAGAAAGGGCTCGGCGAAATCTTTTAGCTTTTGTTCGCCGACGCCCGGGATGCGGCGAAACTCAACCGGCGTCGTGGGATAGGAACGCGCCATTTCGCGCAACGCCACGTCGGAGAAAATCACGTAGGCCGGCACGTTGCGCGCGTCCGCCAGCATGCGCCGGACGCCGCGGAGGCGCGCGAAGAGGGCTTCGTCGCATTCGATTTCGCCGGCTCGTTGTTTCACTTTCGCGGGCGGTTTTTCGACCTGCTTGGTGAGGGTGATCGCGGTGCGATCGCGCAGCGCCGCGCGTCCGGTCGCGGTGACCTGGAGCGTGGCGAATTTCCCTGGCGCGACCTCGACCAGGCCGAGGCGCAGCAGCTCGCGCCCGAGCGCCTGCCAGGCTTCGCGTTTCAATTCGCGTCCGATTCCATAGGTCGAGAGTTCGTTATGCCGGCGCTGGCGGATCGGTTCGGTGTCGGCGCCGGTCAGCACTTCGACGATGTGGTTGAGGCCGAAAGCGAAGCCGCTCTTCTGCTGCACGCGCAGGACGCAGGAGAGAAATTTCTGCGCCGCGACCGTGCCGTCGAAAGTCTCGCGCGGGTTGAGACAGTTGTCGCAGCCGTTGCATGATTCGTCAGGCCGTTCCTCCGCGAAGTAGCGCAGGAGGGTGGTGCGGCGGCATTCCCGGGTCTCGGCGTAATGCACCATCTGGCGCAGTTGCTCGCGCGCGATCCGCGCTTCGCTTTCGCTTTTCTCCTCGATGAAACGCGTTTGCTTGACCACGTCGCTCGCGCTGAAAAGGAGAACGCATTCGCTCGGCAAGCCGTCGCGTCCAGCTCGCCCGGTCTCCTGGTAATAGCTCTCGATGTTCTTCGGCAGATCGTAATGCACGACGAAGCGGACGTTCGGTTTGTTGATTCCCATCCCGAAGGCGATCGTCGCGCTCACCACCCGCACGTCGTCGCGCAGGAACATCTCCTGGTTTTGCGCGCGCTCTTTTGCTTCCAGCCCGGCGTGATACGGCTTCGCCGCGATGCCGTCCGCGTTCAGCTTTGCGGCCACCGAGTCGGCCATCTTGCGGCTGGCACAATAGACGATTCCGCTGTCGTTAGGCCGGTTCTCCAGGAAGTCGAGCAACTGGTCGTAGGGCGACGATTTCGGCACGACCCGATAAGTCAGGTTGGGCCGGTCGAAACTGGCGACGTAGCACTGCGGATCGCGCAACTTGAGCTGCTCGAGAATGTCGTGCCGCACCCGCTCGGTCGCGGTCGCGGTCAGCGCCATGATCGGGACGTCTGGCAATATTTCCCGCAACCGGACCAGCTCGCGATACTCCGGCCGGAAATCGTGGCCCCACTCGCTGATGCAATGCGCTTCGTCGATCGCGATCTGCGCGATCTTCCATTCTTTCACCTTCTCGATGAACGACTCGAGCATGAGTCGCTCCGGCGCGACGTAGAGGAGTCGGAACTCGCCGTTGTACAATCCCCGCAGCCGCGAACGCGCCTGCGTGCCGTCGAGCGCGGAGTTCAAAAACGTCGCCGCGATGCCGCTCGCCTGGAGCGCGTCGACCTGGTCCTTCATGAGCGAGATGAGCGGCGAAATCACAATCGTCAGGCCGTCGCGCAACAAGGCCGGCAATTGAAAACAAAGCGATTTCCCACCGCCCGTCGGCATGAGTGCAAAAACATCGCGTCCGGCGAGCGCGTCGCGCACGATTTCCTCTTGGAGCGGCCGGAAGGCCGTGTAGCCGAAGTGTTTCTTGAGGGCGACTTGGAGAACCACGGGCCAGCTTTTACCTCCTCAGCCGCCGGAGCAAGAGCGGATCGCTAATCGAGCGTCTGCCGGTAGCGCTTGACCCCGATGATGAGGGCGATCAACGCGAAGAGCGCGATCTGCCAGAGTTGCAGGATGACATCGTTGAAGGCGTTTCCCTTCAGCAAGATCCCGCGGACGATGCGCAGAAAATGCGTCAGCGGGAAAAATTCTCCGATCGCCTGGGCCCAGCGCGGCATGCCGCGAAAGGGAAACATAAAGCCGGAGAGGAGGATGGAGGGCAGAAAGACGAAGAAGGTCATCTGCATCGCTTGCAGTTGATTTTTCGCGATGGTCGAAAACGTGATTCCCATGGCGAGGTTGGCGGCGATAAAGACAAGCGCGACTGCGAGCAGGAGAGGGATGCTGCCTTCCATCGGCACATGAAAAAGAAAATGCGCCGCGACCAAAATGACCCCGACCTGGATGTAGCCGATCATAATGTAGGGGACGATTTTCCCGATCAGCACTTCGCTTGGGCGAGTGGGCATGGAGAGCAGGTTTTCCATCGTGCCGCGCTCGCGCTCGCGCGTGATGGCGAGGCCGGTGATCATGATCATGGTCATGGTGAGGATCACGCCCATGAGGCCGGGCACGATGTTGTACTGGGTAACGATCTCCGGGTTGTAGAGCGCGTGGATCCGCACGTCGACCGGGCCGTCGGTGGCGTTAAGCGAAGCGAGCGGCCCCTTCAGGTCCTGTTGCTAGGGCGGTGTTAATGACGTTGCCTAACGAACCAAGCGCGTTGCCGGTCGCCACCGGGTCGCTCGCATCGGCTTCCACGAGAATGGCCGGACGATCGCCGCGCAGCAGGTCGCGAGTGAAGTTCTCAGGAATATTGATCACGAACTGGACCTCGCCGCGTGCCAGCAGGTTGTGCGCTTCCTTCTCGGTGGGGACCTGCTCCACGAAATTGAAGTAGGTGCTGTTCTTCATCGCGTAGAGGAGCGTTCGTCCGTACGGGCCGCGATCGGCGAGGACCACGGCGGCTGGGAGATGGCGCGGGTCGGAGTTGATCGCGTAGCCGAAGAGAGTGAGCTGGATGAGGGGAATGCCGAGCATCATGGCGAAGGTCAGCCGGTCGCGCCGCATCTGGGTAAACTCCTTTACGATGATCCCGCGCAGCCGTCCGAAAGAGAATTTCGGGTGCCGCTTCATGGCGCGAAATTGTCCTTCGAGACTTCCATCAGGCTGATGAAGGCGTCCTCCAGGCCGGAGGGAATCTTGCGCCAATCGTAGGGCGGGTGGCGGAAGGGCGCGATCGCCTGCTCGAGCGCGGCCGCATCGTCGCTGCTCACATGCAGGGCATTGCCGAAGGCGACGGCCTGCTGCACGCCGGGCTGGGCGCGGAGTTGTTCGGCCAAATTCGGCAGATCGGGACCGCTGACCGACCATGTCGTTAGGCCGACCTGCGCGATGACGTCATCAACCGAGCCGTCGGCCAGAAGTTTGCCGAAGGAAATGTAAGCCAGCCGATGACAGCGCTCGGCTTCATCCATGTAATGCGTCGTGATGAGAAAGGTCAGCCCTTGGGCTGAGAGCTGGTGAATCTGTTCCCAGAAATCGCGCCGTGCCTTCGGGTCTACCCCCGCGGTCGGCTCGTCGAGCAGGAGCAATTTTGGTTTGTGAATGAGGCAGGCGGCGAGCGCGAGGCGCTGTTTCCAGCCGCCGGAAAGTTGTCCGGCGAGTTGTTTTTGCCGTCCGGCCAGCCCGAGCCGCGCGATGCTTTCCCTGACCATCGCGCGCCGATTCTTTAGCCCGTACATCCGGGCCACGAAATCCAGATTCTCCTGGATGCTGAGGTCTTCCCAGAAACTGAAGCGCTGTGTCATGTAACCGACTTCGCGTTTGATCGCCTCGCTTTCCGTGATGACATCGTGACCCAGCACGGAACCGCTGCCGTCGTCCGCGCGTAGCAGGCCGCAAAGCATGCGCAGGAAAGTCGTCTTGCCGCTGCCGTTCGGGCCGAGGAATCCGTAGATCTGTCCCGTGTGCACCTGCAAGTCGACGTGATCGACCACCGTGCGCTCGCCGAAGCGCTTCGTCATTCCGCGCACGTCGATCGCTGGCTCGCCGTTCATTTTTTTCCTTCGAATTGCACGTCGACCGGCTGGCCGGGATGCAGTTGGGCCGCGGTCGCAGGATCGAAAACGGATTCGACCATGAAGACAAATTTCTCCCGGCTTTCCTGGCTGTAGATGACTGGCGGGGTGTACTCAGCGCGCGGCGAAATGTAACTTACGCGGCCGATGAAAGGCTCGCTCACACCATCGAGCATCACGCGCGTCGTATCACCGGGTTGAATCGACCCAACGCGCGTTTCGGGAACGAAAGCGCGCACCTTGATGTTGGCTGGCGGTAAGAGGGAAACGATCGGTTTGCCTGCCGCGACCCATTCGCCCTGCCGGTAAAGCGTGTCGTAAACCAGACCGGCCTTCGGCGCGAATTGCTTCATCTGATCGAGATTCCATTTTGCCTGGGTGAGCCGTTGCTGGTCCTGATCCCGGACCGCGCGTGCATTGTCCAAATCCTGCGCCGCCGACGGCCCGGTGCGATAGAGCTCCTCCTGCCGCTTGAATGTTGCCTCGGAAAGAGCCAGCGCGGCGTTGGCCTGGTCGAGCGCCGCTTTTTCCATTGTCGGATCAAGCGCAAAGAGCAGTTGTCCGGCGGCGACCTGCTGCCCGCGTTGCACGGCCAGATGGTCGAGAATGCCGGCGAGCGGAGAACTGACGTAAACATACTCACCCTCGACGTAGCCCTGGTAGCGATCTTTCGGTGCCTGATCGCAACCGGCGACAAGCCAAAACACGCTCGTTAGGCAAACAAAACTCCGCAGCCTTTCTCGCCCTGACTTCCGGAATGCCTTCATCGCCCTCCTTTCCGCGGCAGGAGCACGCCGCGCAGGACGATTCCGATTACGCCGGCAAAGGCCTCTTTGGGCGAGAGCCCCAGTTCCTCCAGCTTCTGCGGATTCATGATCGCCTGGATGGCCGACAGAATGGTTTCGATCATGAGCCTGACCGGGATATCGCGACGCACATCGCCGGAACGCTGGCCGGTGTGGAACAAGCTGCAGAAGTGCGTCTCGATCAAACGCGCGCGTCGTTGCTCGAGACGCTTGAAAATGTGTGGCGCCTTCAGCCGCATGTCGCGCACGAAGGGCGGCTTGAGCTCGCCCAGCTCGCGCTGCATCCCGTCGAGCAAGGCGTGCAGCCGGGCGGCGAAATCATTCGGTTGCTGGCGTTGAATCGTCTCCAGCGTCGCGCTGACGCGGGCAAACTTGTCTTTGATAACCGCTTCGAGCAGCGCCTCCTTGCTTGGAAAATGGGCGTAGACCGTCTTCTTGCTCATGCCCAATTCGGCCGCCAGATCGTCCATCGTTACGGTACGGAAACCATGACTAAAGAAATGGCCGCGGGCCTCCGCCAGTACCCGGCGGCGGGAAGAAGTGGCGCCGCGCGCAGCCGCCCTCGGTGCCAGGGAAGTGGGCTTTGCCGCTCCCCGTTTTGTGCTTTTTGTCGCAGGCTGCATCTCGTTTTGCTCCTAAAGACTTAGGAAACCAAAATAGTTTAATTAGTTTCCTGGGGCCTGCAAGATAAGAGTATGGCTGGGAAACTTACGGAGGCCGCGACGGCCGTCTATCACGGGCGACGTGACGACGGTTTCCTCGGCGATGCTGGAAAGGTCCGCATCAGTTCCTTTTCCGAGTTGTCGCGCTGGATCCCAACCGACGGGCGGCTGTTGTTTGCTCGACCATTTCATTCCGCCGGCACGCCATTTTTCCCGCCACTGCGCGTAGGTGAACCCGCGATCGTCGTCGCTTACGCCGAATTGGAAACCGCAGCTTGGGCAGATCTCGTAGGAGCCGCCACCGGCATGGGTACGCGGCGCTTCCTCGAGGTTCGGGTAGCCGCAGACCGGGCACTTGTGATTCATCCTATTTCCACGTCTTGAGGTTTATCGGGCGTCCCGGTTGCCGATCGAAATAGCCCGGGCTGCCGGGTTTGAAAAACGTCTTCGCTGTGCCGTTGCGATTGTAAGCTGCGAACGCACCGGTCCCGGGATCGTAGACGCGCAACGTTCCCGTCGGGTCAACTTTCGCGGGTAATCCTTCCGCCCTCGCGCGTTGAAGAAACTGCCAGGCGAGCCGCGCGTAATCCTCCGCGCTCGTCGCGGCGAAATCAGAGCCATGCCGCGCGAAATGATCGGGCAGGGTGGCCAGGTTTCCCCAGGTTTCGGCAGCCCGCGGAGCGGCTTGATTCGCGGTCGCGGTTCTCGAAAAAGTTCGCGCGGGCAGAGGACGTGAGCGGCCGCCTTCCCCGGTGGAATTGGCCTGTTTCTCAATCCAGAAATGGAGAAAAAGCGCCGCGAGCGCTCCGAAGATTAGGAGTTTGAAAATCCGGCGAACCATCCCAGGAAAGCCTTCAAAGCTCGTTCGGCCAAGGCTTCGGGACGAAGCCTGGGAGCAGGAAAAGTCGCGGTTGCTTCATCGCCTTGACTATTGCGGCGGCCGTCATGATGAGCGAGACAAAAGCAGAAAGGAAGATGCATCTGTCCGCCGCGTGCTGGTCGACCCCATGAATTCTCCTTGTTTAGAGGAGGACGCGAAGCTGTAATTGCGCCATGACGGCGACCGGAGCGAGCTTCAGACGTCGCGTCTTCGTGGTCATGCCTTTTGGAAAAAAGGAGGTGCCGAAAAGACCGCGAGTCGATCCGCCGCTCGGATCGAAAGAGGAGGATGCAACACTCCAAGTCGACTTTGACGCGGTTTACGAGAAGCTTTTTCGTCCTGCGCTTGAAGCCGCGGGGTTGCAACCCTTTCGCGCCGACGATGAAGAAGCAGCGGGGGACATCCTCAAGGACATGTTCGCGGAGCTCGTGACCGCGGACTTCGTTCTCGCAGACATCTCGATTCTTAACGCGAACGTCTTCTACGAACTCGGCATCCGCCACACGGTTGGACCGCACGGTGTGATCTGTGTGCACGCGGGATGGGCGGATCGTCCGTTCGACGTCGCGCCGCAACGCACCTTCGGATATAACGGCAAGCTTTTCGTGGCCGCTTTGGAACATGACGCTGCCTGGGAGGACGGAGTAACCGCGGAGGTTGCGCGCCTCGGCAAAACTCTGCGTGACGCCGTCGCCGCTGATCGCACGACCGAGGGCAGCCCAGTATATGCCAGTCTCCCGGACCTAAAGCCGATCGATGCAAGCAACATCGGCACAGCGCGCTTCAAACATTACCAGGCAGCAATCCGACGAGTGGAATCAGCGGGTGACGATTGCGGGAAAAGAAGGCCACGCCGAGGACATTCTCACCTTCGCCGGTGATGTGCCGTCGCCCTACTATCGCCGCAAGTTGCTGCGACAATGCGGTGATTCGCTCCTCGCGCTCGGCCGGTTTGCACAGTCGGAAAAGGTCTTCAAGGAGTTGTGCGAGGATCTGGATGGGGCTGGCTCCGCGGAAGAGTTCCGGGTCAAGACTCAACTCGCATTGTTGGCCAATCGCCTTGGCCGAACGCGCGAAGCGGAGCAGAAACTGAGCGATCTGGCGAAAGCCATGCCCGGTGATAACGAGGCGCAAGGCATCCTCGGCCGGGTTTACAAAGATATGTGGCGCACGACATGGAGCCGCGCCGAAAAAATGGAGGAGCGTCTTTCCCTTGCATGTCGCAACGCCACTACCGCGCGCAAATCGCTCGTTACCTACGAAGTCGCCATTCGCAACGATCTCGACAGCTATTTCAATGGCATCAACGTCGTCACTCTTACCGTGCTGCTTGAGTATGTGGCGCGCGCGAACAAGCGCACGGTGACACCGGAAGTCCCCGACCTTGCGGATCTCCAGACGGCCGTGCGACTCGCCGCAACCGGGAAACTGGAAAGTGATACGGTCTGGGCGCGCGCCACGCTCGGCGAACTTCATCTCGGGCTCGGCCAGCCGCAGGAAGCGCTCGATGATTACGAGCAGGCGACCGCGGACCCGAGCCTCAGCTGGTTCAACATCCGATCGATGTTCGAGCAAGTGCAGCTTTTCCAACTCCTCGGTTACGAACCCGAAACAGTTGGGCCGGTCGCGGCGTTGCTCGAGCAAAGACTGGCGGAACTTCCGCATCGTTCTGCGCGCTTCGACAAGGTTGTGATCTGTAGCGGGCACATGATCGACAAGCCGGATCGGAAGACACCACGCTTTCCTGCGGGCAAGGCAGAAGCTGTGCGCGCGAAAATCGCGCAACAGCTCGAGCAATGGAAGATCGGCGACGGCGACCTCGCAGTCTGCGGCGGGGCGTGCGGAGCCGACATTCTCTTCGCCGAAGAATCTCTCCGTCGTGGCGCCCAACTGCGCTTGCTTCTCGCGCAGGAGGTGGATGATTTTGTCCGCGATTCCGTGCGTCATGCCGGGAACGACTGGGTGCAGCGTTTTCACGCCCTGCGCGAAAAGGGCGAGGTTGCGCTTCAACCCGAGCGGCTCGGAAAAGAGCCTAACGACGTCTCAATTTACGCGCGCAACAATCTCTGGATCATCAACACCGCCCGGGTCGAAGCGGCCGACAGCGCCAAAATCTATGCGCTGCTCGTTTGGGACGAGAAGCCGACCGGCGATGGCCCGGGCGGCACCTCGGATTTCGAACAAAAAGTTCGCGATCTTGGGGGACTCGTTGAGATCATCAACCCGACCAATCTGCCATGAGTGAAAAAACTTTTGAATACGTTGAGCGCCGGCTCGAGCCGCAGCGAAAATGGCATAACGACACAGCGACCTGGAACAAGCGCCGCTTCTACGTCGCGGAAGTCGCGACGCTGCTCGCCGGCGCCGCAATCCCGGTCGTTAATCTATGGCTGGTGCACGATGCTTTTTGGGCGGGCGTGCTCTCGGCCGTTCTCGGCGGAATCGTTGTCGTCGCGGCAGCCATGGGGAAACTCTTCAAGTTTCACGAGAACTGGTTGCAATACCGCGCGCTGGCCGAAGCGCTCGAGCGGGAAAAAGAACTCTATTCAGTGGGCGCGGCCGACTACGCCAAGGCGGATGAATGCGGGCGCAATCGCCTTCTCGTGGAGCGAGCGGAAAATCTGATCGGCAACACCACCTCGCAGTTTATTGAGACTCAACGAAGCGCCCACGGCGCTGGAGCCAACGAAACATGATCAATCTCTGGCGTTGCCCGCGACGCTGATACTTCAATTCTTCCGCTATGACCCGGCCCGCATCTTCCTTCAAAGACAAACTCACCAGGACCGGTCCGCGCAAGCTCCTCGCCTGCGACGGCGGCGGGATCCGGGGAATCATCTCCGTCGAAATCCTGGCTCGCATCGAAGCGGAGCTTCGCGCCGCCAGCGGTAAACCCGATCTCGTCCTGGCAGATTACTTCGACTACGTCGCCGGCACCAGCACCGGCGCGATCATCGCCACCCTCGTCTCACTCGGGTTCAGCGTGGACGCGATCCGCGATTTTTATCTAAAAAGCGGCGCGGAAATGTTTCAGCCCGCCAGGCTCTGGGAGCGGCTGCATACCAAGTTCGACGACGACAACCTGACCAGGATGCTCAAGGAAGTGACGGGCGAAGAGACCACACTCGGCTCCGACAAGCTGCGCACGCTGCTCATGATCGTTTTGCGCAATGCCACAACCGACTCCCCCTGGCCGCTGAGCAACAATCCGAGCGCCAAGTATAACGATCTCGCGGTCCGCGGCGGAGGCAGCAATCTTCATTTGCCGCTTTGGCAACTTGTGCGAGCCAGCACCGCCGCGCCCACTTATTTTCCGCCAGAGGTAGTCAATGTCGGGCCGCAGCAATTCGTCTTCGTGGATGGCGGAGTCACCATGTATAACAACCCCGCCTTCCAGCTTTTCCTGATGGCGACAACTGAACCGTACCGGCTTTGCTGGCCCACGGGCGAAAACCAAATGTTGATCGTTTCAGTTGGCACCGGCGCAAGCGCGAACGCGAAGAACGATCTCACCCCGCGTGAGATGAACCTCATCTACAACGCGAGCAACATTCCCTCGGCTTTGATGGCCGCGGCCTTGCATGAGCAGGATTTCCTCTGCCGCGTCTTCGGCAAATGCCTCGCGGGCGATCTGCTCGATCGCGAGCTAGGCGATGTGATCGGGCAGGGCATCAAGGACGCTCCGAAACTATTCACCTATGTCCGCTACAATGCCGAACTCTCTCGTGAAGGACTTGACGCCCTTGGCCTCCAGCGGATCAATCCCGGGCACGTGCAGCAGATGGATTCAGTGGACCACATTTCCGAGATGCAGGAAGTGGGACGCGCGGTCGGCGTGAAAGTCGCGATAGAACACTTCAACGGTTTCACGGCCTAGGGATTTCGCGATGACAACCGCGTCCCCAGATAACGAAACTTCACAGGCACGTGATGTATTCATTTCTTACTCCCGCAAGGACAAAGAGTTCGTGCGTCGCCTGGACGATGAACTGAAGAGTCGTGGCCGGGAAGCGTGGGTCGATTGGGAAGGAATTCGCCCCACCGAGGAATTCATGCAGGCGATCTATCGGGCGATCGAAGGCGCCGACACCTTCGTCTTTATCCTCACGCCCGATTCCGTTGTTTCCGAAGTCTGCCGACGCGAGATTGAGCACGCGGCGACTCATAACAAACGGATGGTTCCGATCGTCGCGCGCGAGGTTGAGGCCAAAACCGTGCCGGAACCGCTCGCGAAGCTGAATTGGATATTCTGTCGGGAGAGCGACGACTTTGACGCGGCTGTCACTTTACTGGTTAGCGCACTCGACACGGATCTGGAGTGGGTCCACGCCCACACCCGGCTGCTGACGCGCGCTCTGGAATGGGAGACGAACAAGAAGAGCCGCAGTTTTGTTTTGCGCGGAGAAGATTTGCGTTCCGCGGAGCAATGGCTCGCCCAGGCCGGCACGGATAAGGAGCGCCAACCGACCGCGCTCCAGACCGAATACATCATCGCCAGCCGCAAGGCAGCGGCGAAACTGCAACGACTGATTACAGGCGCAATAGGCGTGGGATTGATTGTCTCAATCGGCCTAACTATTCTCGCCTGGACACAACGTCAGCGGGCTGTCGCCCAGAGGGACGCGACGCAGCGTGTGCTCTCGCTATCCGATCTCTCCAAGGCGCAGGAACTCATTGCCAGCGGAGAAGCGCCCAGCGCTCTCGCTTTTCTTGCTCGTGCGGTGGGGAGCTACCCGAAAGGAAGCGGGGTGGCGTCGGATCGACTTTGGTTTGCGCTCACCCAACGCGCCTGGCCGCTACCGCTCTCCGCCCCGATGCGACACAAGGCTGCAATCATCGCCGCCACCTTCAGTCCGGATGGGCAGCGGGTGCTCACTGCCTCGAGAGATTTCAGCGCGCAGCTGTGGGATGCCGCCACGGGCCGCGCGGTCGGAGAGCCGATCAAGCATCCGGCGGTGGTGCGGTGCGCGGCATTCAGCCCGGATGGCAAACAAGTCGTCACCGGCTGCGACGACGCAAAGGTGCGTCTCTGGAGCGTTGGTCAGGAAAAATGCGATTTGCGTTGGACCGGGGAGCACGAGAATTCGATCAGCGCAGTCGCGTTCAGTCATGGGGGCAACTACATTACCACCGGTTCGCAAGACCACGCCTTGAGCGTCTGGGAAGTCTCGACGGGCAAGCGCGTTTTCAATGTCCTCGGAACGGAGAACGTCCACACGGTTTCTTTTCATCCTACCGATGAACGTCTGCTCCTCAGCGTGAGCGGAATGGCAGGTCATGTATGGAACGTGCCTGAGCAACGGGAGCTGTTTGCCTTGCCACACCAGGAGCAGATTAATTCGGCGCGCTTCAACTCGAGCGGCGAAAAAATCATAACATCCAGCGACGACGGCACCGCCCGGGTTTGGAATTCGGCGACTGGAGAGTTGATCGGCGAGCCGTTGCAGCACGACGGCGTAGTCGAAGACGCCATCTTCAGTCCAAACGATCAACTCATCGCCACCGTCGCCGGCGATGCGGTCTATCTTTTCCAAGGCGCTGAGAAACGGCTGATTCAACACCGCAAGAAAGTGAAATGCGCACGGTTCAGCCGCGACAGCGCTCGGTTAATCACGGGCACCGAGGATGGCCGATTGCAGAGCTGGAGTGTCTTCAATGGAGAGCCGATAGGCGAGCCGGTGCGGGAAGAAGAAGCGATCGTGTCGGTTGACCCTGCCTCAGACGAGCGCCGGCTTCTGGTCGTCTCAGCAAACAATGCGGCCCGAGTATGGCGTGCGCCGACCGCGTCTCCGGCGAGTGATTTGCTTCGGCATCACGAGGCGATTGAAACGATAGCGACCAGCGCGGATGGCAGCCTGCTCTTGACCGCAGGCGGCGACGGGAAGGCAACATTGTGGGACGTGGCGAAGCGCTCGGCAACCGCGATCCTCGATCACGGGGCAGGCGTGCTTTGTGCCGGGTTCAGCCCGGACGGAAAGTATATCGCGACGGGGGGAGTCAACGAACAGGTCCGTGTCTGGCGCGCCGATTCGGGGGAAGCAGTCGGCGCGCCCCTCTCGAATGACGGGATGATTCACCGAATCCAATTCAGTCCGGACAGTCAATCGCTCGCTGCGGCTACAGAGACGGGTGCTGCGCGGATTTGGTCGCTGCCGGATCTTCATCCGTTAGGCGAACCGATGAATCACGGCGACAAGATTACCAGCATTGCATTCAGCCCAGACGGAACGCGAATCCTGACCACCTCGTGGGACAAGACGGCCAAACTTTGGGATTCGAAAACGGGGCGGAACACCGCGACTTTGGCACAGGGTGAACGAGAGTTGGAATGCGGAGCGTTTTCGCCAAACGCCAGTTGTATCGCGACCGGCTCGCATGACGGTTCCGCGCAGTTATGGACCCTCGGCGGAGAACGCATTCGCGATCCGCTGTGGCACAAGGATGAAATTTCCGCGCTGAGCTTTTCGGACGATGGCAAAAGGCTGGCGACGGCTTCGGCTGATGGAATGGTCGTGATCTGGAATCCGGATACCGGACAATCGGTTTCAGAAATCTGGCAGAATTCGTCTCGGATCACGGCGCTCGTCTTTAGTCCAGACGGATCCCGCATTGCCACTGGGGCGGACGATGGCCGAGCTCGCCTCTGGGATGTTGAAACAGGGGAGCCGGTCAACGAATGGCTTACCCACACCGGCTCGATTCGCGGGCTCTTTTTCCAAAACAGTGGCCGGGTGTTCTGTTCCGTCTCTTCCGACGGGGCCATTCGGATTTGGGACATCGCCACTCCAGGTTCGCCGGTCGAGCGTCAGGCGCTGGCCGGTTTCGCACTCACCATGTCAAACGCCCGCCTGCAGAGTTCCAGCCGGGTCGAGTGGCACGCGCTGGGGACGGTCGAGGAATTACGTGCGGAGGCGCATCAATTCGAGGTCGGCTCGGTCGCCGTTCTGACGAAGTGGTGGTTTGCCGACGCGGCGAAACGGTCGCTGACACCTTTCGCGACGACGGACGTGCCGCAGTATATTGCCGCGCGAATCGCCGAAGGTACGCCAGACTCGCTTCACGAAGCGACTCTTCTGACTGAGGGAGAGCCAGCATTACAGGCGGCGATCGCGCGCGCCTCCTCTCATTAGCGCAACCGGCTTCAACGCCGGAGCGAGGCTGGGAAGTCAGGGATAGGTTTCTTTTGACCGATACTGCTCAATCAGCTCACCGAGCCAGGGTGGCGATTCCGGTTCCGGTCCAAACGGTGTCTTATCCAGACTTACTTTCGAGCAGAGGTACCCAAAGGCCTCGTGGCTGCCCTTTGTGTAGGCATCAATGGTGGCGCGAGCCAAGCTCCTGGCTTGGGCATCGCCCGACTTGGCGACTTCTCGCAAAGTCGGCAAAGAGGCGTCGCCCAGGAGAAAAAAGAGCCGGATCGCCCAGCCAGCGGTGTAGGGCATTCCATCGTCGCGCAGGGCCGAGCCAGCTTTGGCGAGCACGCCGGGGGTGAACGAATCCATATGCTTTTCCAGAACCCCGCGTTGCTTAAAAAGCCACGCGATACACCAGAGGGTCCAGCCGTCTTTTGTCTTCCCGATCTGCGCTGTGAGCAGAGGCTCGAACAGGTCGAAATGTTTGTCGATAAAGGGCCAGGCCAGCCAGTGGGCTCCTTGGTCCACGCCTTTGATGTCGGAGTTGCCAACTTTTGAATTCTGCTCCGGCAAGCGGTTAATGACGAACCGGGCGAAACGCTCATCCGGAACAAATGACCCCGTTTGGAAAAGCACAATCAGGAGCGCGTCGCGTCCTTGCGCGTCGGTCTTGTAGAGTTCTTCCAGCATCTGCGCCTTGAGCGCATCCCGGTGGTTGAACAGCCACAAAGTGGAATCGCTGCAATTGTTTGGGATTTTGTCGGCGCGCAGGTTGGCCAGGGCACGGCGGGTCGTTTCGGCGGATTGGGCGAAAACGACTACGTTCGTTAGGCAGAGCAGACTCCATCCGATCAGTGTAGCTTTTAAGCCGCGACGGGAGAAAATCGAGTGACTCATATCCCTGTCTATATGAAGCCAGTTTCCGCTCCTCAGGTCAAGCATCCGGTAGCGTTCGCAGATTCACCCGAATTGCTTTCCGGCTCAGATTGTTTATGAAAGTGATGTCATGAGAGTGCCGGTTTTACTCGGGCAAGCTCTTGCCACCATCGGGTTCGCGATCGCGATCTGCGTGCCCGGCCGGCTCCTGGCAGCGGACGAGCTGGGAGTATTCGTAGAGTTCGCGGCCGCGGATGCGAGCTTGAACGCGACCTACCAACGAGTCATGGCCGCGCTTCCTCCACCCGCGCGCGATCCACTTCGCCGCGCCCAGCGGGCCTGGATCGCGTTCCTCGAAAAGGACGTGAAGGTTATCTCCAACTTTACAAATCTCGAGGACAGATGGCGGTTTAAGCTCGGAGAAACGATTGCGCGCCGGGAGGAACTTGAAGCCATGCTGCAACCGCAGGCGCAAGAGGGTGGGCCTCGGCTACAATCGCAATTGCACGATGCCGATCGCGAGTTAAACGAGTGTTATCGAAAGTTCCTTACGGTGCGCAAGGAGGACGCCGGGGCAGCGCGCGAAGCCCAGCGGGCCTGGATCGTTTACCGCGATGAGAACGCCCGCGCCTGCAGAGGTTCGGAAACGGAGGCCACGCTCTTGTTGACGACTCAACGCATCGCTCAACTCCGCAAATTCTCCACCGATCCGGTCGAATCCGCGCCAGACGAGGAGAAAATGGAACCACAGATTTCTCAGAGAACCGAGACGCTGCCTCCGGGTCGAAAAATCCCAAACCCGTTTGACCGGGCACATTGAAAAGACCTTGGGAAACTGTGGAATGCGTCCACAGATTTAAGCGAATGTTTGATTATCTTCTCTGTGCAAATCTGCGCTGCAACGGACGCGAAGCGACGGCCAGGCTTTCCAATCTGGATGCTGGACGTTTCGACAGTCTGTCAGGCGCGGCGCTCCCTAATTGACGAGAGAATATCAGCAATCACACTCGTGCGCGGCTTCGCACCGAGGTTGCCTTTGCCGTGGACGCGGACGCTGACGGCGTTGGCTTCGAGGTCGCGGTTTCCGATCACGAGCATGGTGTGGACTTTCATCTGCTCGGCGGCGGAGATTTTGGCTTTGATGTGGTCGCTGCTTGCGTCGAGCTCGGCGCGGACCTCGTGGGCGCGCAGTTCGGTTTGGATGCCGCGGGCGTATTCGAGGAGCGGCGCTTCGTCGCCGATGGGCAGGACGCGGACCTGTTCCGGGGCGAGCCAGAGCGGGAAGTTGCCGGCGTAATGCTCGATGAGGAAGCCGATGAAACGCTCGTGCGTGCCTAACGGCGCGCGGTGAATGCAGAGCGGGGTCGCTTCGGTGTTGTCGCGGGTTTTGTAAACGAGGCCGAAGCGCGCCGGGACGGCGAAATCGACCTGGTTGGTGGCGATGGTGAATTCGCGGCCGATCGCGCTCCAGACCTGGACGTCGATCTTCGGTCCGTAGAAGGCGGCTTCGTTAGGCACTTCGACGTAGTTGATCCCGCTCCGTTGCAGGACACCGCGCACCATCTCCTCGGTCTTGAGCCAGAGCGGGCCGTTATCGACGAACTTCTGACCGAGCTTGGCCGGATCGTGGGTGGAGAAGCGCATAACGTATTTCTCGATCCCGAAGATCTTGAAATACTTCAGATACATCTGATTGACCGCGTTAAACTCCTCTTCGAACTGCTCCTCAGTGCAGTAGATGTGGGCGTCGTTCATCTGGAGTGAGCGCACCCGCATGAGGCCGAAGAGTTCGCCGCTCTGCTCGTAGCGGTAGTTGCAGCCGTATTCCGCGAGGCGCAGCGGGAGGTCGCGATAACTGTGCGGCACCGCGGCGAAGAGCTTGTGGTGATGCGGGCAGTTCATCGCTTTGAGGTAATAGCGATCGTAACTCAGGCTTCCAGCCTGATTCGTTTGTGCAGGCGTCTCGCCTGCAGGCTCAGGTTCGGCAGGCGAGACGCCTGCCTGACCCGACAGGCTGGAAGCCTGTGTTACGAGCTCCATCGGCGGAAACATCGAGTCCGCGTAATAGGGAAGGTGGCCGCTGGTTAGATACAGATTCTCGCGCGCGATGTGCGGGGTGCGAACGCGCTGATAACCGGCGGCAAATTCCGTTTCTTTCGCGAGTTTCTCCAGCTCTTCGATGATTGCCGCGCCGCGCGGGAGCCAGAGTGGCAGGCCCGGCCCGACGTCGTCGTCGAAGGTAAAAAGCTCGAGTTCCTTGCCGAGCTTGCGGTGGTCGCGCTTCTTCGCTTCCTCGAGCATGGCGAAGTATTCGTCGAGCTGGGTCTTGTTCTTGAAGGCGGTGCCGTAGATGCGCTGGAGCTGCGGATTATTTTCGTCGCCTTTGTAGTAGGCGCTGGCCACGTTCGTGAGGCGAAAGGCGCCGATGTTGCCGGTGCGCATGACGTGCGGCCCGGCGCAGAGATCGGTGAAATCGCCGTTGCGATAGAGGGTGATCGTTTCGTCTTCCGGGATGTTCTCGACGATATCGAGTTTGAACTTACTCGCCTCAGGCCGTGGTCCGAGCGCGGCGAGCTCGCCGGCGTGCGCCAGAGCGAGTGCTTCCGCGCGCGAAACTTCCACGCGCTCGAAGCGATGGTTGGCCTTGATCTCCTTTTTCATCTCGGCCTCGATTTTCTCGAAATCCTCAGGCGAGATGCGGTGCGGCAGCTCGACGTCGTAGTAAAAGCCGTTCTCGACCGGCGGCCCGGCGGCGAACTGCGCTTCCGGCCAGAGGCGCAGAATGGCGGTCGCGAGGACGTGCGCGCAGGAATGGCGAATCCGTTCCAGTTCCGTCATCGGCGGACCTTCATGGGCGTGCGGTCCCTCCTCGGCGGCGACGTCTTCGGCGACTGAACGTTCATCATTCATGGGCAGGCAAAAGCGGAAATTATGGGCTGCAAAGTAAGCAGGTTACGCCGAATTTGCATCATGGCAGTCCGACTGAGGCGTGCGGCGCTCTGCCTCTTGCTGGCTCTGGCGAGCTGCAGACCGGTTGCGGCGCCCGGCGCGAGATTTCAGCGCCGAGCGCGAGCGCATGGTGCAGGAGCAGATCGCGATGCGTGGCGTAACGGATGCGCGCGTCCTGGCTGCGCTGCGCAAAGTGCCGCGGGACGCGTTCGTGCCCGAGCCGATGCGCGATCTGAGTTACACGGATCAGCCGTTGCCGATCGGCTACGACCAAACCATTTCGCAGCCTTACATCGTCGCGCTGATGACCGAAAAGCTGCGCGTGAAACCGACCGACCGGGTTTTGGAGATCGGGACAGGCTCGGGTTATCAGGCGGCCATCCTGGGCGAGTTGGCGGCGGAGGTTTACACGATCGAAATCGTCGAGCCGTTAGGCAAAAGTGCCGCCGCGACCTTGCAGCGTCTCGGTTACAAGAATGTGCACGTGAAAATCGGCGACGGCTATCAGGGCTGGCCGGAGCACGCGCCATTCGACGCGATCATCGTGACCTGCGCACCCGAGCACGTACCGCAGCCGCTGATCGAGCAAACCAAAGAAGGCGGGCGCATCATCATCCCGGTGGGTTCAGTGGGTGATCAGAACCTTTACCTGTTCGGGAAGAGAGATGGCCGCCTCGAGCGTCGGATGGTTTTGCCGGTGCGCTTTGTGCCGATGACGGGCAAGGCGAGGCGAGCGGAACCTAACGAAGCGCAACCCTCGAGCGCGCCGCATCCTTAGGCGGATGAAGCGATGGCGGGTTTTGCGCCGGCGGCCGCCTAACGAGACGGACTCATGGGTGGCGAGTTCTCTCTCGAGCGCGGCGTAGAATCCAGCGGGATCGTCGAGCATGAGGTAATGCCGCGATCCGGGAAAGAATTCGAAACGCGTCTGCGGCGCATTCGCATATTGTTTTCTGTAATTCTCTTCGAGCATCTCGCGTGACGCGGTCTGCGACTTACCGGCCAGCGCGCCGAGAACAAGGATCGGGCATTTGATCTTGCCTAGCGCCGGACGGAAATCGGTGCCGAGGACTTCGATCCTTGCCTGGGCGACGGTGGCCGGATCGGATTGACCGCAAAGCTCGTTGATTCGCTGGGCGTATTCCGACTTGGTGGCCGGCGACGGATTGGACTCCGCAGGTGGGTGCGATGCGAATTGATCCGCGGTTTGCTTTTCTATCGTCTGGCGGGCCGCGGCGACGGCCTTTTTTGCGTCCTCCTCATTGCGGACGCCGGGGAATCTGATCCCAGCGAGAAAAGGCAGGCCGTCGACGCAAACTACGTCCCCCGGCAAGTTGGGCGCCTGCTCGGCGATGGCGAGCGCGAGCGTGCCGCCCAGGCTGTGGCCGATGATGGTGGGTTTGTCGAGTTTCCGGGTGCGAGCGTAGGCGATGATCTGGTCGCGGACGTCGTCGAGCAGGTGATTGGTCTTGACCGGCGGCATGGCGCCGAAGCCGGCAATGTTAACGACGTGACATTCGTATTTTTCCTGCAGACATCTGACCGTGCCGTCCCAGACGGCGCCGGACGTGGCAAGGCCGGGAATGAAGATGACCGGTCTGCCGTGGCCGGTCACTTTGATATCGATGACCTGGGGCGCTTCGGCGGCGAAGGCGGTTGAAGCCGCGAACCACAGCGCGACGTTGAGAACGGCGGATAGTTTGTTCATGTCTTCCGACAGACGTTGTGGAGAGCTTCCTTGATTCCGCGCTGCCTTCCAAACGAAACCAAGGGCCGGCCGGCATGCGGGTGGATAGCGAATGGCGCAGTCCGTGTCTAAAACGCGGCAACGCGGAGATCGCACGCCAGAAACATGCGACTCAGATTCGTCTTTTCTGGCGTTGATTGGAAGAAGGCCACGGCGGAGGACTAGCCGCGCTTGCTAAAGATCTTGAGTTCTTCGGCGGCTTTCTGCAGCGCGTCGATGGTCAGCAGAGTGGCTTCCTGCTTTTTGATCGTGGCCGCGTTCGTGGCCTGCATTTCCTGCAAAAGCTGCAACATGACCCGGTTGTCGAGGCCGGTACTGGCGGCGGAATTCGGCGCACGACGGCGACCGCGGCAGCGGGGGCGGAAGTCGCGGCCTGAATGATGATCGGGGCGGGAGTTTGCGCCTTGATCAACGAAATCGTTAGGCCAACGAAAATAAGCGCGGCGAGGAGCAAAATTTTCATCCTAGCGACCTCCCCGACTGCCATAGATTCTTGCCACGCGGATGGCTTCGGCCAGGGTCGCCAACTTCTCGTCAATCTTGGCCTGGTTGTCCGCGATCTGGAGTTGTTGGGCCTGCACTTCCTTCATCATCGCCACCACCTGTTCCTGTTCATTGGCCGCGGGGGACTGGGCGCTGATCGAGGTGGCCAGGAGCACAAGGCCGCCGAGTAATGTCAGTTTTTTCATAAGCAACCGTCTCGCCCAAATAGCGAAGCAAGTCACGTTCCTCCGCCCGCACGAGGTGCCCTCCAACTGGTCTGCGGCGCGAAAACTGCTTGCGGGAAGGAGCCCAGTTGATACCCTTCGCCCTATGGCCGGCCCGGGAATGTTTCAGTCTCAAAATCTTTCCCTGCAGCAGGTCCTTGCGCCGCAGCTCCAGCAAAGTCTGCTCATTCTCCAGGCGCCTCTCCTCGAACTGCGCAATCTCGTTCAGCAGGAGATGGAGACCAACCCGGTGCTCGAGGAGCTGGCCGAACCGACGGAGGAGGAGCGGCAGGTTTCCGAGAGCGAACCGGCGGAAGATAATTTCAAGGAAGAGTTCGATCAGCTGGCCAAGCTCGATGATGAATGGCGCGATTACATGGCGCAATCGAGCAGCTACAGCGGCCGCTCGCAGGAGGATGAGGAGAAGCGCCAGTTCTTCTTCGATTCCATCGCCACCCAGGAAACTTTGCAGCAGCATCTCGTTGGGCAGCTCAATCAAAACGCCCTGAGCAGCGACGACCGCAAGACGGCGGAACTCATAATTGGCAACATCGACGACAACGGTTTCCTCCAGACGACGCCGGAAGAGATGGCGATGAACACCGGCATCCCGCAGGAGGATTTCGAGCTCATGCTTACGCTCGTCCAGAGCTTTCATCCGCCGGGTGTGGGCGCGCGCGATTTGCGCGAGTGCCTCCTGATTCAACTAAAGCGCGACGGCCGCGAGAAGAGTCTCGAATACCGGGTCGTTTCCGATCACATGGTCGACCTGGGCAAGCGGCGGTTTCCTGAGATCGCGCGCCGGATGGGGATCACGGTCGAGCAGGTGCAAAAGGCGGCCAACAACATTGCGCAGCTCGATCCGCGGCCCGGCCAGATCTTTGCCGAGGCGCCGCAAAATTACGTCCTGCCCGATGTGACCGTGGAAAAAATCCAGGGCGAATACCAGATCATCCTGAATGGGGAACAGATTCCGCACCTGCGAATCAGCAACACCTACAAGGACATCATGGCGCAGGACGGCAACGGGAGCGAAGTGAAGGATTATATCCGGGACAAGATCCGGAGCGGGAAATTCCTCATCAAATCAATTCACCAGCGCCAGCAGACGATCTCCAACATCGCGCACCAGATCGTCGATCGGCAGAAGGAATTTCTCGAGCACGGTTCGGCGCACTTGAAACCGATGACGATGGTGCAAATCGCCGATGCCGTCGGCGTGCACGAGACCACGGTGAGCCGCGCCATCTCGGGCAAATACATCTCCACTCCGCAGGGCGTTTTCGAGATGAAATACTTTTTCACGCCCGGCTATCAAACTTCGAGCGGCGTCTCGATGAGCAACACGAGCGTGAAGGAAGCGATCCTGAACCTGGTGAAAAGCGAATCGGGCAGCGCGCCGTTGAGCGACAAGGAAATCGTCGAGATTCTCGGCCAGCGCGGCATCCCGATCGCGCGGCGCACGGTCGCAAAGTACCGGACGGAGCTCAATATTTTGCCGAGCAACATGCGGCGGAAGTATTGAGCATCGCGGCTTTCGGTGAGGCGTAAACGAGCTCTAGCGCTTCTCAGCAGTGGTCCCTGTGCGCAATCTGGCCCGAGATTGCAGCCACGATGGATTCCGTGGTAACGTGCGGGCCCCAGCTTGGGATCATGCAACGCAAACTCACCGCCATCCTGTCCGCTGACCTGGTTGGCTATAGCGCCCTCATGGAGGCCGACGAGACTGGGACCATGGAACGGTTGAAGGCCAACCGGAGCACAATTTTCGATCCTCAAGTCGCCGCTCATGGCGGCCGCGTGTTCAAGCTGATGGGCGACGGCGCATTGGTCGAGTTTTCCAGCGTCATCGCCGCCGTGAACTGCGCGCTGAAAATACAGGAGGCGACGGAAAAAGCCGGGACTGAGAGCGCCGAAGCCAGGCGCATCCGTTACCGCATCGGCATCAATCTTGGGGAAGTGATCGTCGAGGGCGACGACATTTATGGCGAGGGCGTCAACGTGGCGGCGCGGCTTCAGGCGCTCGCTCCGGTGGGAGGCGTGGCTCTCTCCAAAATGGTCCGGGACAACGTTGAGGGAAAGATGTCCTGCGCCTTTGAGGACATGGGCGAACACACGGTCAAGAACATCGAGCGCCCCGTGCATGTGTTCTCTGTGCGTGCGGCTGCCGAACGCAGCGAGGCTGGAGAACAAAAAGCGGAGCAACCCCGCCGGCACTCGATCTGCGTGCTGCCCTTCGCCAACATGAGCGGCGACGCCGAGCAGGAGTATTTCAGCGACGGGATCAGCGAGGACATTATTACAGATCTGAGCAAGGTTTCGGCGCTTGCCGTCATTTCACGTAACAGCGCTTTCATGTACAAGGGCAAGCATGTTGATCTTCCGAAAGTCGCGCGCGAATTGAAGGTCAGCCATGTGCTGGAAGGCAGCGTGCGAAAATCAGGCGGTCGTGTGCGGATTACTGCACAGCTGATCGACGGGATGACCAACGATCACGTCTGGGCCGAACGCTACGACCGCGACCTGAGCGACATCTTCGCCCTCCAGGACGAAATCTCCGAAGCTATCGTTAAGGCGCTGAAGTTGAAACTCCTTCCCGAGGAGAAGAAAGCCATCGAGCGGCGCGGCACGGACAGTGTCGAGGCATACAATCTTTATCTGATGGCGCGACAGAACTATGTCACCGGTGGGGAAAGCGATCTTCGGCGAGCGGAAGCAAGCATCCGCCTCTGTCGCCGCGTCACGGAAATCGATCCCAACTATGCGGATGCCTGGGCGCTCATGGCTCTTGGCCAAATGATCGTGCGCTTCATTCATGGCAACAAAGGCGAAGATGGCCTGGCGGCTGCGGAACGCGCGCTTGCGCTGGACGCCAATCTAGCCGCGGCCCATGCCGTAAAGGCCAGAATTTTCGCCGAAAGCGATCGTCACGATGAAGCTTCTGCCGAAATCGCAAACGGCCTTCGTCTCGACCCCGAGTCCTTTGAGGTGAACAGGTCGGCGGGCCTTTTAAGCTTCCGACAGCACCGGCTGGAAGATGCGATTCGCTATTGGGAAAAGGCGACGGCTCTCGTGGAAACAGACGTCGCTTCGTCTGCCATGTTGACGACGTGTTACGCCGCTCTCGGAAATTCCCAGGCCGCCCGACGCGCGGCAGAGATCACGTTCGCCAGAGCCGAAAGAACCCTGGCGCAGGATCCGAACAATGGAGCGGTTACGGGCTGGGGGGTGAGTGCCCTTGTAATCCTTGGCGAAGCCGAACGCGCCAGGGAATGGATGAATCGTGCCCTGCTGATTGATCCAGACAACGTGCACATGCGCTATAATTTTGCCTGTGGCCTTGCGAGCGATAGGAAAGGCAAAGAGGACGCGCTCGAATTGCTCGGACCGGCTTTCGAGACAATATCGATGGGGCTCTTAAACCACGCAAAAATTGACCCAGATCTCGATCCGCTTCGCGACGATCCCCGCTTCCAGGCCATGATCGCCGCCGCCGAAGCGCGGCTCGCGGCGGAAGATCAGACCGGCACCACGAGGTCATGACACCCTCATTCCGTCGGGCGATCATCGCCGAATGGCGCGGTTTGCCCTCCGACCCGCCGCGGCCGGACCGCACTCAATCGACGGCCGAACTGATGCCGAAAGTGATGCATAAGCTCGGACTGCGTGAACGTTTGCACGAACATGAGATTCTTGGGGCGTGGAAAGCGCTCGTGGGTGAGTTCATCGCGGCGCACTCCTGCCCGATCGCCCTGCGCGACGGCATCCTCTACGTGCACGTTCTGCAACCGGCATTGCATTATGAGCTCGAGCGGGTAAACAAACCCCAGATCCTGCGCAAACTGAAAGAGCGCTTTGGCGGGAGAGTGATCCGCGACCTGCGCTTCCGTCTTGGCTAACGAGTTCCTTTTCGCCGCTTCCGCTGGCGCAGAGCTTTGAGGAAGGCGCGCAGCGTTTCTTCGCTTACGTGATGCTCAATCCCCTCTGCGTCCGACTCCGCGACAAGGGCGGGCACGCCTAACGACTTCAAGAACTCGACCACGATTTCGTGCCGGGTACGCGATTCTTCCGAGAGCTTGCTCCCGCTCGAGGTAAGAAAAATGGAGCGATAGGGTCGACTCGTGACCAGGCCTTCGCGTTGCAGCCGCTGAATGGTGCGCGCCACGGTCACATGCGTGACGCCAAGCCGCCGCGCCAGGTCGATGACACGCGCTTCGCCGGTCGCGGCGATGAGCTCGGCGATGATTTCAACGTAATCCTGCGCCGTCTCGTGGGAATGTTCCTCGCGTGTCCGACGCGGATGCCGGTAAGGCAGGGCAGGCCGGCGTTTGCGGGATTTCGCGGATTTTGCGGAGGCCGGCATGGCTAGGAACAAACCAAAAGGGGCGTCGGTTGACAACCGGAAGATGAATTTGTAGCCTGTGCTACATCTTTAAGCACCGGCTTCGAGATGTAGAATTCGCTAAATTAATTTTGATGCCGGAAGCAACTGACGAGGCCGCAGACCATCCCGGCACCTGGAAGCGGAGCGGCGGGATGGTTTCGCTCCCCGAGGTCCATCGCAGCATCACTGTCCCCCCAAATGCTTCCTTCTGGCGCAAGCTGCTCGCATTCTCAGGCCCGGGCTTTCTCGTCGCGGTCGGTTACATGGACCCGGGCAACTGGGCGACCGATCTGGCCGGCGGCGCGCAATTCGGGTACACCCTGCTCTCAGTCGTCATGATCTCGAATCTGATGGCGATTCTCCTCCAGCATTTATGCATCAAACTCGGCGTCGGCACGGGACGCGATCTGGCGCAAGCCTGCCGCGATCATTATTCCACCCCGACAGTCTGGTTTCTTTGGATCCTCTGCGAAATCGCGATTGCCGCCTGTGATCTGGCTGAGATCGTCGGTTCGGCGATTGCGCTGCAACTTCTTTTCGGCATCCCGCTGGTCTGGGGATGCGCCATCACCGGGCTCGACGTGCTCCTCGTCCTCTTCCTGCAAGGCAAAGGGTTCCGTTACATCGAGGCGGTGGTGATCACACTTATCGCAACCATTGGCAGCTGCTTCGCGGCCGAGCTTTTTTTCTCCAAACCAAGCCTGACCGGCATCCTCCTCGGATTTATTCCGAGCACGGAGATCATTACTCACCCCGGGATGCTCTACGTCGCCATCGGCATCATCGGTGCGACTGTCATGCCCCATAATTTGTATCTGCATTCCTCCATTGTGCAGACGCGAAAATTCGAGCCGACACCCGCCGGTAAACGCGAGGCGATCAAGTTCGCAACGATTGATTCGACCGTCGCTCTCATGCTCGCGCTCTTCGTCAACGCCGCCATTCTGATCCTCGCCGCCGCCGTTTTTCATTGGTCGGGCCATCGGGATGTGGCGGAGATTCAGGACGCTTACAAACTGCTCAGCCCGATGCTCGGAGTTGGGCTCGCGAGTCTCCTATTCGCCGTCGCGCTGCTCGCCTCGGGCCAAAACTCGACCCTAACCGGCACGCTCGCGGGGCAGATTGTGATGGAAGGTTTCATCAACATCCGCCTGCGCCCCTGGCTGCGCCGTCTCATCACGCGCGCAATCGCAATCGTGCCCGCGATCTGCGTAATCGGGTACTACGGCGAGGGGAAGACGACGGAATTGCTCATCGCGAGCCAGGTGGTCCTGAGCATGCAACTCGGATTCGCCGTCTGGCCGTTGATGCGTTTCACCGATGAAAAGGCGAAAATGGGCGAGTTCGCCAACCGGCTCTGGCTGCGGGTGCTGGGCTGGCTCATCGCCGGGGTCATCATTATCCTTAACGTCAAGCTACTCTTTGATACCTTTGTCCCGGCTCCAATGCTCAAAGTCTTCTATGGTTTCCTCGGGCTGCCCACGGAGTAAACGATCGCAATGTATCAGCACATTTTGGTTGCATTGGAAAACAGCGAGGCTGACGAGGTCATCCTCAACCACATCAAACCGCTGGCGAAGCTGACCGGCGCGCGCTTGTTGCTGCTGCACGTCGCCGATGGCTGGGTGGCGCGCAATTTCGACCGGCTCGAGCTGGCCGAGAGCGAGGAGATGCGCGAGGACCGGGCTTATTTGGCCGCGCGTGCGGCTGAGCTGCGCGCCGGAGGTTTTACGGTCGATTATCTCCTCGCGCTCGGGGAACCGGCCGACGAAGTGATCAAGGTGGCTACGGAACGCGGCGTCGACCTCGTTGCGATGTCCACCCACGGGCATCGCTTCATCAGCGATCTTCTCCACGGCAGCACCGCGGATAAGGTGCGGCACCAGGTAGACGTGCCCGTGCTGCTGCTCAAGGCCAAGAGGTGAAAAAAGTCGCGCGCGCGGTTTCGCGCTTGGAGATAGTCGGCGGTTGGCCGCTCCGGTGGACAGCATCCACGATCTGGCTTAACGATGCAGAGCACTTCTTCTCATGTTTGGCCCCACTGAAATTTACTTCATTATCTTCGGCCTCCTGACAATCGCGGGCGGCGTGATGGGCTACGTCAAAGCCGGCAGTACGATCTCGCTCATCTCAGGCACGATCAGCGGCTTGTTGCTGCTGGTGGCGGTTATTCTGCTGCCGGGACATCTGGTCGCCGGCCTTGCGCTCGGAGGGATCCTTTCGCTCCTGCTTATCGGTTATTTCCTGCCAACGTTCTTCCATACCCGCAAGATGATGCCGGCTGAAATGATGTCGCTTCTCAGCATCCTCGGCATGATCTTTGTGATCGTTGCCTGGGTCCGCAAATAGGCGCTGCGCGTGCGCAAGTTTCGCCGGAGTACCTTAGGCTGGCTCGCTCTGCTGCTCTTTCTCGGGCTTTTCGGCGCCATTGTGCTGCGCTGGATCTCGCTCGAACGCCTGCGGCTGACCATGCAGCGGCTTGGTCCTTTGACGCTTCCCACGCCGACCGCGACTCCGGCATTAATCCCGACTCCGAGACCATGGCGAACGCCGGTGATCGTCGGGCGACTCGACACCGCGAAATTATGGAGCGGCATTACGGTACATGCCGAAGTCGATCCAACCCCGGGGGGCGCGGCCTCGGTCGAGCGGCTCGATCCGCAGAGTTACGTTCTGGATTTGAAGCTGAAGGTGCGGGTGCCGATACCGAACCGGACGCTGGAGGAACTGGCCAGGGTCACGCCGGAACTCTCGAAACTGCTGCCAAACCTGGCGGTCACACTCGATTCTGATCCGGTCTCGCCACTCTTCCAGGAGTTATACGACTTCAAGGTCCAGACCTTACGGGAGGATCTCGTCCGGCTGGATCAACTCCTCTCCCGCCACAACTTCTACGATTGCCAGACCATCCTGCACCTGCGCCATCCCGAAACCAAGAGAGATGCCGTCCTGCTCCAGGCCGACATGGACGTCGATGCGGATGGATCCGATGCCGACCGGCTGCCCGACATCGACGGTTCTTCGGCCAATTTCAAGCCATTCACCAGTTACCGTTGGACGAAGAAGACCTCCCGCCCGAGCCCGTTCCTTGTCCCGGCCGAAGAGAAACTGCAGCGCTACGAAACCGAGTTCGCGCAAAAAGGCCTGACGATGGAACGCAACCGCGACCTGCGAATCGGTATCCAGCGGATGAAAGCTGAGGTCGATTCCCTGCAACGCTTCAGTTTTCTTATCGCCTCAAGCGATCCTTTCATTGTCCTCCCGGGAATTTTCGTGCACGCAAAGGGAGGCGGCAAGGTAGGCGATTATGCAGTGGTAGTTTACGGCGACCAGATTTATCCCGCGATCGTGGGGGATGTCGGCCCTAACGACAAGGTGGGTGAAGCCTCCCTCCGGATCGCGAAACAGATCAACGCGCTTGCGACGGCTAATAACCGGCCGGTGAGCGATTTGAAGGTGACCTATCTGATTTTTCCCGGCACAGCCGAAACGCCCTTCGGACCGCCCGATCTGCAGAAAATGCGCGCTCGCTGCGAGACGCTGGTGCAGGAACTCGGTGGCGCGAGCGTGCCGTTGTATCGATGGCAGAACATTATTCCGACCCCGACCCCGACTCCCAGCCCGACGCCATCGCCAAGCGCGAGTCCGAGTCCTTCGCCTAACGAATCGCCGACCGCTTCGCCAACACCGATCGTTTCGCCAACCTTCGCCTATCCGACCCCGGACGAGTCGCCTTCTGTGACGGCTTCGCCGAGTTTGATCCCAACGACCTCTCCGATCGTTACGTCCACTCCGAGTTCGTAGCGGGTGCCGGGGTTAGCCGTTTGGTCTTCCGGTTGGCTGAGGGTGGACTCCCATCTGATTCAGCTTCTGTTGACCGCCTTTGGCGCGCTCCATCGCGTTGCTATAGGACGCGACCGTCATCTCATCCGCATTGCGGGTCGTCTGCACGACCGCAGCGATGCTCAGGCCATTAGAGTTCGCCAATTGCGTCCAGGTTCGCCCCCTGGCTTTAAGAGTCGCAATTTCCTGCACCTTGTTGCTGTTGCCGCGGGCAATGGCGTTGATCGCGCAGAGTTCGCCGAAACGGAGCTGCAAAACATCCTGTTGGGCCTGCAATTCCCGCTCGCTCACTCCCGTGGCCTTTGAGATTGCGGAGACGACATAGGGACGTTCGGCCCGCGTGCCAGCCGCAGCATTCAGGTGGTTAATGCTGCCGAGCAGAGCGTTTTCGTCGTTCCCCGTTATTTTCCTCTTGGCAACGCGCACCGAACCGCCGCCGAGCAGGCTGCCGGTCGGAGGCGGAACGAACATGGTTTCATAGTCTGAATCATTATCAGCGGGAGCGGTGTTAACCGCGGCTGCGGTCGCTGATTGACCAGCGGAGGCCTGAGGATGAGCGGTTTGACTCGGCGCGGCGCAGCCGGCCAGCAAAGAAAAAATCGAAAGACACCCCACGAGGGATTTGGACATGGCCGAGGGATTTAACATTTGTCGGGCAAAGGTCAAGCCAGCGTCTGGAGGTTCCCAACTCATTGTCGTCTTCATGCAGAGAAGCTTGCACCGACGATCGCCTCTTACACAAGCCGGCTCTTCGGACTTAATGCCGACAAAGCCGGCTATTCCTCATCGAGAGAAAGTTGCTGGATTTTGCGCAAGAGCTTTTGTCGCAGAAACGTAACAATTGAGCTTTTGCCCGCTCGCCTGGCTTTGATTAGAAAGGGAAGCGTGGTGATTAATCGCACGAATCGCTATCGTGCTGCGTGGATTTCCGATGTGCACCTGGGCACCCGGGGCAGCAACGCCGCGGCCTTTCTCGCTTTCTTGAAGGAGAACGAGTTTGAGACTCTCTACGTCGTGGGCGACCTCATCGACATCTGGTCGCTCCGACGCGGAATCTATTGGCCGCAGGAACATAACGACGTCATCCAAAAGCTCCTGCGCAAGGCGCGCAAAGGGACGCGCGTGATCTACATCCCGGGAAACCACGACGAATTTCTCGCCAGCCACTTCGGCGCCTACGGTGCGATCACGATCCAAAAGCACGCCGTGCACGTAACCGCCGAGGGACGCCGCATCCTGGTCCTGCACGGGCACGAGCTGGATACCGTGGTGCAAAACATCAAGTGGCTCGCGCTCCTTGGTGACCTCGGTTACCAATTCCTCCTCGCGCTCAATCCGTTCGTCAACGCGGTACGCCGGATCTTCGGTTTCGGCTACTGGTCGTTGAGCAAAGCGGTTAAGGCGCGGGTCAAGGACGCGGTTAGCTTCATTGGCGCCTACGAGGATGCGATCGTTCGTTATACCGAGCGCTTCAACGTCGAGGGCGTTCTCTGCGGTCACATCCACAGCCCAATCATTCGACAGATTGGCGACAAGACCTACTACAACTGCGGCGACTGGGTCGAGAATTGCTCCGCCCTGGTTGAACACGAGGACGGGCAAATCGAGTTGCTGACCGATTGCGTGCGGTCGAGAATGCGAACAGACATCCAGCCGGCACCACGCCTCCCGGAGCAGCGGCTCGGGTTGGCGCCGAACGAAACTCATGAAAAAGAAACCGACTGCGCGCCGGGAGAAACCGAACCACGAGGTTTCTCCGGCAAGTTCATTGCTTACCGATCTCGTTAGTTTGCGCCGGACATTGCGCCGCACCGGTCGCGCCTATCTCAGCCGGCTGGAGGCGGAGATCGACGAAGTCGCCGCCTGGGCGAGCGAACGCGCCAAGGAAAGCGATCTGCCAAAAGCGCGCATCCGCGATCTCGGCGACATGATTACGCTGGTGCGCAAGGTCGATGGCAAACCGGGCAAGGGTCGCCGGCGCGACCTGAAGAAAATCGACGCCACACTCGGGGATTTGCGGGAACTGATCGGGCAAAAATCTTCTCGTTAGGCGGAAGTCCTGCGCACGGGCCAGTCGCGCGCGTAGTGGATGAATCGCCGCTCAAACGCGCCCGGTTTCTCGACAAAAAAGCGCGCCCCAAGATCGAGTGCGCTCCGTTCCAACTCTCGCTCGCGCGTCTGGGTGAGGCCGAGCAGGATGGCGCGTTCCTCCTCCGGCGAATCGTCGCCCCCTTCCAACCAGCCGCGGAACGAGGCAAGATCGTGCAGGTCGCCCAATTGCTGACCGAGAGTTTTGGCTGCTTCCGCCAACTCGGACAAGACCGCGCGGTTAAGGTTTTGCAGAATACGCGCTTGGTACCAGATGTCTTTCGCGCGTTTGCGGAGAGCATGGAAATTCTCCGCCGTGGGCTCCGCGCGAACGGCCCGAAAATACTTGCGCGCACGGCGGTAGCCATCCTTCAGCGCGCAGCAGAGATCATCGATCCCGAGATTCTCCAGCGGCCAGCCCTCGATCCGGTCGCACACTTGCTGCAGGGTTGTGAGGGCCTCCCACTGGCGAGGCCCAAAAGATTCGGCGGCCGCCTCGATCTTTCGCTTCAGAACGGCGACGCTTCGAGGAAAAGCCATGCCTTCGGGCCCGATTTGGTCGCGCAATTGTTCGAGCACCTGGAGCTGAACGCGGCTGTCGCGCGAGCCGGCGAAGCTCCGCGCCACATCACGCAAGCGGCGGTTTTCTTCCTTGAATATTTCCTTTCCGATCTCCTCCCGCACGAGGCGCAGGAGGGCGCGCGCTTTCTTGATGTGTTTGCGCGTTTCGTGGACCGCGCGCGCTTGCCGGCCCGCGGTCACGCCGTTGATTTCGCAGAGCGCACTTTCGAGTTCCTCGCGCGCGATCCGGCGTATTCCTGCAGGCAGAGTCGCGTCGGTTTTCAAACAATAGCTCATAAACGCTGCGATTCGTGTGCGCTGGCAAGGTTGTGAATGATCACGCTTCTCCGCATGGATTGGAAGCATGAATAGCCCCGAAGGCATTTCCGGGCTTTGTCGTTTGTGCTCCAACAAGCGCGTTGCCCCGCATGGATTCGAACCACGAATAACGCCTCCAAACCGCTGATTGAGATTCAATCCCAGTTTGGTCATTTGGGTACGCCTGCGGTGCCCGCCCGGGCGGCGCGGCCCTTCAAGTCGATGCGCGTCCCTGGATCGTGCGGTCCTCGGCCTCCAGCAACAACCGCCAGGAGAATTCGTGGGAGCCCGTCGCGCCGGCGTGCCGTACCGTGCCGCCCAGGATCGGCTAAGCGAGACGCCGGCGCTCCCCACGGCCTGCCGTTCGCTCAAGACACCGTCGCGCCTCGGTTCCCACATTCTCAAGGATTTGTGTTGACACCCGCCGGGCGACGAAGGCCTAATAGTGACTTACCTCAGCCCCACTGGATAATCCCGACTCGCTTTTAGAAGGTAGATTCGAGTCGGCATTGTCGAGAGAGGCTTCGGTTAGAACGGAGGTCTCAAGGTCGCCCGATGAAAATTTCCGTCACTCGCATTCTGCTCGTGTTTCAGCTTTTCCAAGTATGCGCGTTTGCATCAAACAGCGTCGTTAATTTGTCGCACTACGACTTGATGCACGTGGACTTCGAGTTGATGAAGCGTGAAGGCATCGTCGGCGTGATTCACGAAGCCACGTATCCGCGTTTCGATCGTGACTCCTACTACGGAAGGCGGCAAGACGCGGCAACGCGCGCGGGCTTGCTCTGGGGCGCCTACCATTTTGGCGATGCTACCAATCCCGTTCGACAGGCCGACCATTTCCTCGACATGGTAGCTTCAGCAGTGGCATGGCCAAAACCTGCGCCCGGACGGAGTGTTGCTGGTGCTCGATTTTGAGAAGAACGATCACTATCCGGGCGGTACGATGCGAGTCGATCAAGCCGTCACCTTTGTTGAGCGGATTCGGCAGCGGACCGGGAAGTATCCCGGCGTTTATGGCAGTGAGAATCGGCTTCGTACCATGCTGAACGGTCGCGGCGTGAGCTCGTCGCAACGACAAATTCTCGCCAATTGCTGGTTATGGATCGCGAACTATCATTCCGAACCGCGCAACACGGCGCCGTGGGATCGTTGGCACCTTTGGCAATACACGGGTGATGGTACGTGTGATCTTCCGCGCGCCATGTTCCCGAAGAGTGTCGCTAACATCAGAAAAGCGGAACGCAATATCTTCCGAGGAAGCTTGGCCGGTCTGCAAGCTTTCTGGCAGCAGCACGCCTGGCAACCTGCGGGCGAAGCGGCCAGCAAGCGGAAACCCAGGCCGAAAATGCCTGGGACGCGGATTGCAGCCAGTCGTTGAGCGCGCCGCATTCGTCGGATTCAAAGTGACTCCCTGCGCTCCGTCATCGCGCCGACGCTTTCCGCCTTGAAGACGGGGCGGGATGCGTCCTAACCTGCGCAGAATGTTCTCCGCCGAACGCTATTCCCAGCTGCGCGCGACTGCGATAGTACGCGAGCGCCCGCTCTTCCCGCTGCCGCGAAATCTCAGCGAGCTGGACCTGCAGGCGCGCTGGTTTGCGGGCGATTTCGGCAGGTCATTCACCGGCACGGCGGGTGAGGAGATTGAGATTGTGCAGTTCGGCATCTGGAATCGCGAGGCCGGCCCCGATTTTTCCGACGCCGCCATCCGGATCAACCGCGGCGAAGTCCAGCGCGGCAGCATTGAGTTCGATCTGGTCGACCATAACTGGGAAACGCACGGACACGCGACCAATCCGGCCTTCGATCAAACCGTGCTACACGTTTTTGTGGACTCGGGCGCACGCGATTTCTTTGCCCGGACAAGCGCGAACCGGCAGGTGCCGCAGGTGCGGGTTGACCCGGCAACCCTGCCTGCCGCCTTCTCGAGCAATCTCCCACTCGCGCGCCCCGGACGTTGCCACGCGCCGCTGCGTGATCTGCGGGAGGAAAAAATCATCAGCATCCTCGATGCGGCGGCGCAGTTCCGCCTCCAGCGCAAGGCACTCCGGTTGCAGCGACTGACGGAGTTGCATGGGAACGATGAAGCGCTCTTCCAGGAGCTGGCAGCCACCCTTGGCTACAAACAAAACAAACTGCTGTTTACCCTCCTCGCCCAACGTCTCACGCTCAAAGGCTTGCGCACTCAGCCTGACGAAATCGAATCCGTCCTCTTCGGCGTGGCCGGATTTCTGGGCGCACCGGACCTCGCGGGGTTCGCGCCGGGCACACGCCAATATCTGCGGGTGCTCTGGGACCGTTGGTGGCCGCAGCGCGCGGAGTTGGAGCGGCTTATCCTCCCGCCGCGCACCTGGCGCCTGAGCGGGACGCGCCCCCTCAATCACCCGCAGCGCCGTCTCGCCGCGCTCGCTGGCATTGCGGCGGACTGGCCACGACTGCTTCGGTCGTTAGGCAAAGAAAATCTCGCCGCCGTAAGAAGTTTCTTTCTCGAGCTCGAGCATCCCTACTGGAATTTCCACTACACGCTCACCTCGGAAGCTTCGGCGGCGCCAATGGCCCTGGTTGGCGAAACGCGAATCACTGAAATCCTGGCCAATGTCGTCCTGCCCTGGCGCCAGCTGCGAACAGGCGCCGCCTGGCCGGATTACGCTGCGCTGCCCGCGCGCCTGACGAATCGGCGAATCGAGACGGGCGCGGCGCGGCTTTTCGGGGACGATCCCCGCCGGTCGCGGTTCCTGCGCACGGTGGCGTGGCAACAGGGACTGCTCCAGATCTACGAAGACTTTTGCTTGCAAGACGACTCAGACTGCACGCAATGTCCCTTCCCCGAACAGATGCAGAAATGGGCATGACAGGAGAAAATTCGAGATTCGACGGCGGCTTCACGCTCATCGAACTGCTCGTCGTGATCACAGTCATCGCGATCCTCATGGGGTTGTTGTTTCCAGCATTCCGGGGCGTGCAAGACCAGGCGAAACGAACGCAGGCCAAAAACGACCTGATGCAGATCGTGACCGCGGTAAATGCCTTCTACACCGAGTATGGACAATATCCGTGCGATGCCCAATCCGGAACTGACGCCCAGGATTTTTTTGCGGCAGACGACGATTCCAACAATACGTTATTCGATATTTTGCGCGGTGATCCTAACAACGGGAATGTGCAGACCCATAACCCCAAGGCCATCGCTTTCTTTCAGCCAATAATCGCAAAGGATCCAAACAACCCCCGATCAGGCATCGGAGGAAACGGACGATTCTACGACCCATGGGGCAGCTGTTATCGCGTTCGTATCGATAACAATTTCTCTGGTACCGTCGAAAATCCCTACTCCCAGAATGCTGGGTTCAATCCAATCCAGTTGGGAGTGATTGCATGGTCAATCGGGAAAGATCGAGCTGGGGCAACAACGGCCACGTCAGGCGGCAATAAGAAAAGCGGGACCTACGACGACGACGTCATCTCGTGGCAGTGATGTCTCCTCTTTTGCTTTTGACTAATCACCATTTACCGATCACCATTCACTTCCTTCCCACGCGGGTGTAGTTCAATGGTAGAACGGCAGCTTCCCAAGCTGCATACGGGGGTTCGATTCCCCTCACCCGCTCATCCGCCGAACCGTTGGATTTCTCAACCAAGACCGTAGTTGCGGACGGCTTGTTGTTTGCCCTTGAGTTTTCGCTCGCCGGGACTGTCTCAAATTATTTATTTCTGCTTGCCGCTTGATAACTGAACGCTGTTCAGTATAGTAAACAATGTTCATTAACTCCGCCGCGAGACGGGAACGTCATCGGGAAGAGGCCCGATCGGAAATTTTGGCCGCGGCGCGCGAAATTTTCGTGCGTGATGGGTTCGAGAGTTTTTCGATGCGCACGCTCGCGCGCTCGGTCGGCTGCTCTCCCGCTGCGATTTATCTGCACTTCACCAGCAAGGAGGAACTCTTCGACGCGCTGGTGGAGTCAAGCTTTGCCCACTTGCACGAAGCGCTCGGAGTTCTGCTTGAGGAGCCCACCAGGGATCCGGTGCGTCAGTTGAAGCGCGGAATGCACCTCTATGTTGAGTGGGGATTGAAATATCCCAGTGAATACCAAATCGCCTTCGTCGTTCGGAATCCGGCGAAGAAACCGTACCGAACTCATCCTCCGTTCGACGCCGCGCGCGCGCTCGTGAAACGTTGTTTGGGCAGCTCCAAGGCCGCCGAGCGCGATTTGGAATTACGCACCCAGGCGTTATGGGCCGCCACCCACGGGATCACTTCCCTTCTCACGCTGCGAGCCTCCTTTCCCTGGGTCTCGAAGCAGCGCGTCATCGATCAGGTCATCGAAAGCGCCGTCCAAGGGGCACTTGCCCCGACAAAGCGCAGGAAAACAAAAGGAGAAAATTAGACGAACGCCATGCCAACGAAACTCGAAGCAGCTGCCGAGAAATCCCAGGCACCATTCACAACCGGAGCGGCGAGAACCAAGTCGTGGATTCCACTAATCGTTGCCCTCGCTCTGCTGCCGTTCGCCAACGGCGCGAACGCGGTTGCGCTGGCCGCATGGTTGGCGCCACTCTTTTTGCTGCGGTTCACGCGCACGCAGAGAATCATGGTCAGTGTTCCCTTGGTCCTGGCGGTGCAAATCGCAACGCTCGCATTCCAGTATCGCGGGATGGTGCCTTTTCCAACGCCCGTCTACGTAGTTGTGATGGTCTTTTATGGCCTCTGTTTCACCCTGCCCTATCTCGGCGACAGTCTCTTGTCGCACCGACTCTCAGTGTTTTCGGGTACGCTTGTTTTTCCGCTGATCTTGACATCGGTCGAATATCTTCTCTCACTGGGTCCGTTCGGAAGCTGGTTTTCGACCGCCTATTCCCAGTACGGAAACCTGGCATTGCTCCAACTACTTTCGGTCACTGGTCTGTGGGGTGTCACGTTCCTGATTGGATGGACGGCCGCGGCCGGAAATGCCTTGTGGGAAGAGTGGATTACCGCACGACGCGTCTCGTGGGTTGCGACGACGTGCGCGCTCCTTGTCATCATCACGATGCTTGCTGGCGGCGCGCGTCTTGCGCTCTTCCCGCCCGCGGGAAAAACGGTCCGGGTAGCGACGCTTTCAGGGGTCAACGGCGCATTACACCCTGATCCGAAAGTCATCGGACGCTTCTTCCGCCACGAACCGCTCACTCCTGAGGAAATTGCGACGATTCGGAAAAACGCAGCCGCGATCGACGATGATTTGCTAAACCGGAGTGAGCGCGAAGCAAAAGCTGGAGCCCGCATCATCTTCTGGGGCGAGGCGAATGCGCCGGTGCTGAAGGAAGATGAGAACGATCTAATCCGGCGCGGCGGGATCCTCGCCAAGGCCAACGGCATTTATCTCGGCATGGTGCTGGCGAGCTGGCATCTGGAAACAACGCCGCCATTGGAAAACAAGATTGTTCTGGTCCAACCGGATGGCACTCCGGCCTGGGAATTTCTGAAAGCGCATCCAGTGCCCGGTGGTGAGGCGGCGATCTCCATTCGTAGTGATGGAAAGGTACGCGCGCTTAATACTCCGTACGGTCGGCTGAGCTCGGTCATCTGTTTTGACGCCGACTTTCCGCAGCTTCTCGCACAGGCGGGACGACTGCGAACCGACCTGCTGCTCGATCCATCGAACGACTGGAAAGCAATCGACCCGTGGCATACAAGGATGGCCAGTTTCCGGGCAATCGAACAGGGGTTTAACCTCGTCCGGCACACGAGCCATGGTCTCTCAGCCGCTTTCGACTATCAAGGTCGCCAGCTCGCCTCGATGGATCACTACGTCACAACTGATCGTGTTCTTGTCGCACAGGTTCCTACCCAAGGAACGCGGACGGTCTACGCACTGCTAGGAGACTGGTTTGCATGGGTCTGCCTGGTGGGGCTGGCAGGTGTTGTGATCACAGGAATAAAATCTCGCCGTTAACTGCGCTTACTGGTCCTCGATCTCGGAGCAAAGATCACCCTCGAGTGTCTTTCGTAGCTTTTCCCAGAGCCGCTCGTCGCCCTCAACACCGGGGACGGGGTGACCTAGAGGTCGAGATGCAAACGGACGGTTAGCTCAGCGGTAGAGCGGCGCGTTTACACCGTGTCACAGGAGCAATTTCGCCGGTTCCGGTTTTCTCCAATGACAACGCTGCGCGACGGCGCGGCCGGAGTGCCATCCGGTTGGACGAGAACAATCTTTTGCACCGCGAGCGCTTCGACCCGCCCGAGTAAATCTGCAATTTCATGCGCTGCGTTCTCGTCCCGCCCGCCTAACAATTTGTAAATCGGGTCGATGATGATGAGAGCGAACTGACTTTTCCGAACACGGGCCGCAATTCTCGCCAAATCCACCCGCGCGCCTCTGAGGTTCAAGATATGCAGCCGGTCCGCCTCAATTTTCAACTGCCGCGCTTCGCAAATCTTGCAGCGGCGCCTAACGAAAAATGCGCGCTGAATTTCGAGATTGAGATAGAGCACGCGTTCTTCCGCGACCGATGGGCGGCGCAGAAGCTCCGAAAGTTGATCGGCATCGGCCGCCGGCAAGGTATTGGCGTTCGTTCATCTGGTGAGAGCGCTTGAAATTTCAGAGTTCAATCGTTGTTCCTTCCTGGGCGAGGAAGCATGAGAATGCATAGTTACGATCCGTCATGGTCTTCTGACAGAACTCCTGAATTCGATCCAGGAACGCATCGTCATGAGAAGGATCGTGATGGAAGATAGCCAGACGCTTTACCTTGGCTTGCGCGGCCCGCTCCAAAGCATCGAGAAATGTGCTATGTCCCCATCCTTTTTTTTGCGCATACTCCTCCTCGGTATATTGCGCCTCGCAGATCAACAAATCCGCATTCTCGGCAAAGCGTTCTATCTCCATGTCCAAAGGATTGGGACTGGGCCCTTGAGGCGACAAACGCCCGAACGTTTCGTGGTCGCTCAGATAGACCAACGATCGCCCCGCGAATGAAATGCGGAAGCCGACCGCCAGACCCGGATGGTTTAGGAAGATAAACGACACGTTAGTCTCTCCCAGGTGGACATCTGATTCCAACTCGCAAAAGTTCAACTTTGCTTTCATCTCACTCAGCAGGACCGGAAAGTAGTCGCCGTCCATTTGTCCTCGAAAAACTTTATGGAGCGGCTTTTCGGCCCCGTGCAGACTGTAGATCGTAAACTCGTTGGCGGGACTGAAAGCCGGGGCAAAGAAAGGGAATCCCTGAATGTGATCCCAATGCGTGTGTCCCACGAAGATGTGGCCTTTGATCGGCTTTTGCTGGAACTCATGGAGCAGCGACAACCCGAGCACGCGAATCCCGGTGCCGGCGTCCAGAATTAGCAACTGTTCGCCGCAGCGCACCTCGGTACAGGCGGTGTTTCCACCATATTTATTGGTCGCTTGTCCCGGCGTCGCAATTGAACCGCGCGTGCCCCAGAACCGAATGGTAAAGGGCGGCTGTGTGTCTCCCAGTAGTTCAGCGACGGTAGCCCAGAACTCCTGCAAGTCGTATGGTTTGCTCAAATAGCGATCTGCTCCCAGCCGCCGAGTCCTTTCAATATCCGACGAATAGGTTTTGGACGAGGTGACCAGAATCCGGACATGGCCCAGGTCAGGGTCGTTACGGATCTTTTGAATGAGGGTGTAGCCGTGCATCTTGGGCATCATCAGGTCTAGCACCACCACGTCGGGGCGATGTTCTTTGAGCATCCGCAATCCATCGGCTCCGTCGCCGGCGGTCAAAGTCCTGACACCCTCGGCTTGCAGCCGTTTTGAGGCGATGGTCAACGTCGAAGGATCATCGTCAACCACGAGAACGGTTTTCATGACTCTTTGAGTTGAGGGTTGTTCATCGGATCATCTGCTGACTCATTTGCGGTAACGAACCGCCGTTTCCGCACTTTCCAGTGCTACGTCCAACGTATCCATGAACTCTATAATCTTGATTGGCTTGGTGAGATATCGGAAAAAGCCGGCTTCGAGACCTTTGTCGATGTCGCGCGGGATGGCATTGGCGCTGAGGGCGACGATTGGGATGTGGGATGTGACCGGATCAAGGCGGATGATTTTCATGGCCTCGATGCCGCCGATGCCGGGCAGATTGATATCCATCAAGATGACATCCGGTACATAGCCGTGTGCGAGTTCGATGCCGTCCTTGCCATTGGCCGCCGTCAGCAGACGCAGGTCGGGGCGGCGCGCGATCAGTTTCTCGACGAGCTTCAGATTTGCGGGGTTGTCCTCGACGTAGAGCAGCAGTCGGGGTCGTGGCCCTGTCAGGACCGGTGATTCGGCGACGGTGGCGGATTCAGCTTTGCCCAATTCAAGATGGGGATCAACCTCGGCGATCAGCTCGATCCAGAACACGCTGCCGGTGCCGACGGTGCTCTCCACGCCGATCAAGCCCTGCATCAGCTCCACGAGTCTCTTGCTGACGACGAGGCCGATGCCGGTACCCTCCTCGCCACTGGCTTCCTGGCCGAGACGATTGAACGACTGGAACAACTGCGACAGTTTTTCGACAGAAAGTCCCGCGCCGGTATCGGTGAAGCTGATGCGAATGTGACCGCTGGTGCCTGCGCCGCAGTCCACGACGACGGTTCCGCCCGTCTTGTTGTATTTGATCGCGTTGGAAAGCAGGTTGATCAGCACCTGCTTCAGGCGCGTCCGGTCGGCCTTGATGAAACACGGATTCTTGAACTCCGGGAAAGTCATAACGATGCCGCGCTTCTGCGCCAGCGGCTCGATCATGGACTGGCACTCGAGCATGACTTCGGGCAGCGACACCGCCTCCAGCGAGAGCGCCAGCCGCCCTGACTCGATCACAGCAAGATCAAGGATGTCGTTGATCAACTCGAGCAGATACCAGCCGGCGTGAAGGATCTGCTCGATGCTCGCCTTCTGGGTGGCCGACGGCGGCGGGGAGTCAGATTCCATGACCTGGGCGAAACCGAGGATCGCATTCAGCGGCGAGCGCAGCTCATGGCTCATGCCAGAAAGGAAATCCGACTTCGCGAGGTTAGCCTTTTCCGCCATGGCTTTGGCCTTCTCGAGTTCGACGGTGTTCTCGCGCAGTTGCCGATCCCAGCGTTTGCGCTCCGTCACGTCGCGAGCTGCGGCGAAGACGCCCTGCAGGATGCCATCGCGGTCATAGAAGTTGGTAGCGTTGTAGGACACCACAGTCTCCTTGCCATCCTTGGCGCGCGCGGTGAGTTCATAGTCGGTGACCTTGCTTTCACTGAGCACCCGTTTAATGCCCGCCTCAGCGCGCGCGGGATCGGTGAAGTAGTTTTTGAATGGTGCGCCGATCAACTCTTCGCGCGAGCAACCGGTGAGTGCTTCCATCTGCTTGTTCACGTCGGTGATGACGCCAGACGGATCGGTCGTCATCAGAGCGTCGATGTTCGATTCGATCAGTGAACGCGTGTAAAATTGCTGGTCGCGCAGTTGCTGGTCGAGTTTCTTCTGCGCGTCTTCGACCTGCTTGCGCACGGTGTTGTCGGTGCCGATCAGCAGGTAACCGATGATGGCGTCCCGCGCGTCACGCAAGGCCGTGACCGACACCACCGCCGGAAAGCGACTGCCATCCTTGCGGATATATGTCAGCTCGTAGATATCTTCGATGCCGCGCGAGGCCTTGAACACGAGGGCCTCGAAGCCGGGCGTGATCGGGGTGCTGAGTTCGACGCTGAGCGCCTTGGCGCGGGCGATGACTTCCTGCGGATCGGAGATGTGGGCCGGGGTGATCTTGTTCATCACGTCGGCGGCCGTATAACCCAGCATCCGCTCGGCGCCGACGTTGAAAATCTGGATGACGCCTTTAGCGTCGGTGGCGATGCTCGAGAAGTTGGCGCTGTTGAAAATCGCGCTCTGCAAGGCTCCCGCCTTGAGCAGTGCCTCTTCCGCTTGCTTGCGCGCGGTGTTGTCGGTGCCGATCAAAAGATAGCCGATGATGGCCTCCTGCGCGTCGCGCAGCGCCGTGACGGACACCACCGCCGGGAAGCGGCTCCCGTCCTTGCGGATGTAGGTCAGCTCGTAGATGTCTTCGATGCCGCGCGAGGCTTTGAACACCAATGCCTCAAAGCCTGGCGTGATCGGGGTTCCGAGTTCAACGCTCAGCGACTTGGCGCGGGCGATGACTTCCTGCGGATCGGAAATATCGGCCGGCGTGATCTTGTTCATTACCTCTACGGCCGCGTAGCCGAGCATCCGCTCGGCGCCAACATTGAAGATCTGAATGACGCCCTTCGCATCCGTGGCGATACACGAGAAGTTGGCGCTGTTGAAAATCGCGTTCTGCAGAGCCCCCGCTGCAAGCAGGGCCTCTTGTCGTCGACCCTCGGTAATGACATCTCCCGTGCAAGCGGCCTTGTCGATGGCAGCGGAATCGCGTTTTTTCTTGGCCATGACTCACCTCCGGCTAGCAGGTACTGAAAAAGGACTTATTGCAGCGGGCCGATGCATGCGATGACCTCCAAGAGTAAGGATGCGCGGATCCGCGGTGGCGGCGACAGCTGACAGGAATCTGCTTTTGACGCTGCGCGCTTCGGGTGCTTCTGCGTTGGGATCACTCTTGACGACTTTATTGCCTGCGCCGCTGGGCAGCAAGCTCCTCTTCCGGCACATCGCCTTTCGCGTCGCTGCCGTCTCGCTTTGTCAGAACGGTTCCGCCGATGGAAGACTTCTACAACGGCGCATCCCGCGACAGTGCGATGAACTCTTCCTGCCCATCTTCAAGATGAAAATTCCCGAGATCGAACCCGACCGCGCCATCACTGCTTTACAGAAACTACTCCGGATGCCCTATGAAGGCCCGCTGGCCGGGGGGCGTGCCGCTCACTCCTGCGCTATTGCGGCTTGATCCAATGTTCGACCCGCTGCGGAACGATCCGCGCTTCCGGAAACTTTGTGAAGAGAAGCAGCCGTAAGATCGAGGCTTGGGTCGGATCAGGATTCCGCCTCAATCCTCGCGGACCAGCGTTGTAGGAGACTTTGCGCTTGGGAAAGGTCTCGGTAGTGCGACTAGGCACCGGACTGGACGTCGTAGTAATTGCCCCGACTCGACACGTTCGGTGGGGTGGACTAAGAGTCGAGATTCAATCGGGCGGTTAGCTCAGTGGTAGAGCGGCGCGTTTACACCGTGCCATTGGAGCGTTCTTGCGACTTTTTAGCGCAGCGGGCTCCGATCCCGGAGCCGCGCAGTCCTCGTAAATGCCGGGGCTCAGCCAAGACCGTAAATGCGGACGGCCTGCTGTTTCCCCTTCAATTTTCGTTCGCCGAGGTCGACCAATTTCTCTGTCGTCGGCAGGCGCTCGGCGAAATCGGCCGAGAGCAGAACCTGCTGGTTGAGTTCCTTCATGACCGATTCGAGACGGAAAACGGTGTTCACGACATCACCGATGATGGTGGCGTCGCGTTGCGCGTCGAGCCCGACATTGCCGCAGGTGACCGAGCCAAAATGGAGCGCGATCCCGACGTGGAACGGCTCGCCATTGGCCCATTTGGTCCCGGCCGCGAGCCCGAGGAGATCGCGCGCAATCTGGAGGGTCGCCGCGCAATCGACGCCTTCCTCCCCGCCACTCCAATAGGCGAGCACCGCGTCGCCGATAAACTTGTCGATCGTCCCGCCACTCTTGGTCACGAGGTTGCCGGCTTCGCGAAACCAAACGCCGAGCTGTTGCGCCAGATGAGAGCTGGAGATTTTCTCGGCCATGCTGCTGAAACCGCGAATATCGCAGACCAGCAACGCCACCGGCCGGATCGCGGAGGCAACCCCGGCCATCGAACCGGCGAGCGTGACTTCGAGATGGGCATTGGAAAAATCATCCTCGATTTGCTCGAAAACGAGTTCGTTCCTGGCGATCAGGATTCGCGCGCCCGGGGTGAGCGTCATCGGCATCACGACCCGCTGGTCGTTCACCAAAGTGCCGTTGCGGCTGCCAAGGTCGATAATCTGATATTGATATCCGTCGTGACAACGAACGAGCGCGTGCTGGCGGGAGACGAGCGGGCTGCCACTCAGGCAAACGGTGTTGTCGCTCGTGCGACCGATCGTGGCGGTGTTGCCGATCGTGACCTCAAACGGCTCACCGGCGAGAGGCGTGACTCGAAGTTTGGCGGGCATGGCGCTGGCAGTATCTGGCAGCAGGTCGCGTGCGACAAGATCGTCTTAAACCGATAGCGCCAGACGCGAATCGGGAGATATAGTCCGTTTTCCAAATGGCCGAGAAACTCATCTTCGATCACTACGAGGTGCTGACCCACGAAGATGGCTCGCCCTTCGAACTCGGCCGGGGCGCGATGGGAATCACCTACAAGGCGTTTGATACGAACCTGCGGGTGAACGTCGCGCTCAAGGTAATCAACTCGAAGTACCTCGAGAGCGAAATCGCGCAGCAACGCTTTCTGCGCGAGGCGCGCGCTGCGGCGCAGTTGCGGCACCCAAATGTCGCTTCCGTCTTTCATCTCGGCACGAGTCGCGACGCCTTTTTTTACGCGATGGAGTTTGTCGATGGCGAGACGGTCGAATCCCTCATCAAGCGCCAGGGACCGATCGATCCCGCGGTTGCGTTGCGCATCACGTTGCAGGTCGCGCGTGCGCTCGCGGCGGCGGAGAAGCACCACCTCGTGCACCGCGACATCAAACCGGCGAACCTGATGCTCGTCAGGGAAGACGACGATTTCCTCGTCAAGGTGATCGACTTCGGCCTCGCCAAATCGATCAAGCATGAGGAAGACGACGACCTCGCGACGCTCTCCATGGGTGGATTTGTCGGGACGGCGCACTTCGCCAGTCCGGAGCAGCTCGAGGAAAAAGAGATCGACGTTCGCTCCGACATCTACTCGTTAGGGGTAACGCTTTGGTACATGCTCGTCGGGCAGGCGCCCTTTGGCGGCTCGCTCGCCCAGGTCATGAGCCAGCATCTGCACAAGCCGCCGCCACTCGAAAAGCTGCAGAATTTCCCGGCCTGCGTGCGGACCGTCGTCGGCCGCATGATCGAAAAAGACCCGGCGAAGCGGCCGCAAACGCCGGCTGCGCTCCGCGCCGAGCTGGAGAAATGTCTGGCGGAAATCCAGGCGACTCCGAAAACGGACGAGCAGGATTTCCCGACGGTGGTAGAGGCGACGCCGCCTCCCCTGCCGGTGGCGACACCGGCTTCCTCGCCGGGGGAGACACCGCCCGCCGTCGTCCGAAAATCCTCGAGCGGGATCGTTTGGGCGGCGATCGCGCTGGTTCTTCTTCTTGCGGTCGGTTTGCTCGTTTTTTGGAAAATGCGCCCGACCGGAAAAACGGTCACGCTCCCGCGCGCTACGCCTGTGCCCTCGATCGCCGCCACGCCGAAGCCGGTCGTCGCGCAAGCGAGCGCGACTCCTTTGATCCAGACGCCCTCGCCCAGCGCGTCGTTAGGCAAGTCGCCCGAACTAACGAGAGACGCGATCGCTGAGGCGGAGAAATTTGAAGCCGCCCGGGATTGGCCGCGCGCCATCATGGCCTATATCAAGATGGCGAAAGATTTTCCCCAGAGCGACGTCGGGCGGGTTCGGCTCGAATTGTTGCTCAGCAAGTTGCAGTCGGAAAAAAGTGCTTTGCGGGACGAGAATTTCGATGGGTTGCGCGACCCTTTGACCGAGGCGGCGAAGCTCGGAGCGGTAGGCGCGATGGAGATTCTGGGCGAGTTTCTGCGCAAGCGCGACCCGAAAGCCTCCTTCAACTGGCTCTGCGCGGCCGCGGCGCGCGGGCAGGCGCATGCCATGGCCGAAATCGGTTTGCGTTACTCAAACGGTGCAGGGGTTGAGCGCGATTTTGTGAAGGCGGCACAATGGTTCGAGCAGGCACGTGCCGCCGGGGACGTGAGCTCCGGAACTCTGCTCGCCGAGTGCTATCTCTACGGCAAAGGCGTGACCAGGAACGAAGCGAAAGCCGTCTCGCTTTTGCAAAATGCGGCCTCGGCCAAGGATCCGCGCGCAATGGATCAACTTGCAACCTGTTATCACAAGGGCATCGGAATCACACGGGACGACCGCGAGGCTTTTCGCCTTTATAGCGCGGCCGCGAAGCTGAACTATCTCGACTCGGTCGGGAATCTTGGGGTGCTTTACCTGACGAGCGATGAAACCGATCTCGGGAAAGATCAAGGCGCTCGCACGCAAAAAGCGGTCGACCTATTTCGCGACGGCGCAGGACAGAACAATGCGTTTTGCATGTATCTCTATGCGCGCTGCTTCGAACTTGGCACCGGAGTTGAAGCCAATCCCTCCGAGGCGAGCGATTGGTATCGGCGGGCGGCAGCGGCGGGCAATCGACCGGCCCAGGATTGGTGCCGGCAACACAATGTGAATTTTGAGACCGAGCCGGCGCCCTGATCGAGCAAAGAGTCTTTACATCAAAAAAGCTTGTCACGTGGAAGCGCCCGGCCTCAGACTCGTCGCCTTATGAAAATTCCGATGCTCAAAACTTCCTCACTGCTGGCAGGCGCGTCGCTCTTTGTGACGGGCTGCGCTGATCTCACCCCAGGGCAAAACGCCGGCGTTTTTGGGGCTGCCAGTGGCGCCGCGGCGGGAGGCATCGCGAGCGCCGCCGGTGCTGGCGCCGGCGAATCGGTCGCGATCGGGGCGGCGACCGGGGCGGTCGTCGCCGCGGTCACTTATATCATCGCGGAACATCAGGCCACGGAGCGCCAGCGCCAGATCGCGGAAGAACGCGCGAAGCGCGCCTATGCGCAGCAAAAAAGCCAGATGAAAGCGCGCAAGACGCGCTACATCGCAGTCGACACGGAGAAGAACGGTCAGACCTCGCCGCAGGCGAAGAAGAGCGTGATGATCTGGGACACGCAATCGCAGGAGGTGGTCGGCAATAACGTCTATGACGTGAAGAATCCGCCGCAGGTGGGTTCGACGGCGAAGTTCGACACCTACTCGGCGGAATACGTCGGATCGGGAAGCTAGAGGCAGTTGCCGAAAATCATTTCCGGGTAGGGCACTGGGAGACGGCGACGGTTTCGGGATCATCGATAAAGACTTTGAGCGCGGTGAACAAGCGCTCGGTCAATTGCTCGGAGTGCGGGCGATGAATTCGGTGAAGTAACCAGCTTTGAGGCGTAACCAGAGTCGTTCAACGGGGTTAAAGTCAGGGCTATAAGTGGTCAGAAATGTGGGCTCAAAATCTGGCCCGACGGGTTGCTTCTCTTCGCCTCGCTTTGGATCAAATCCGGCAATCTGCCGAGATTAATGCTTCGGCTCGGCTGCTCGACCAAAACGCCGCGCGAAAATCGCCCTTCGAAGTCATGTAGAAGCCGGTGATCTGACCTGACGCCGTGATGCTGTGAGCCAGGTATCCGCCGAGATCCGTCACGGTGTATCGCGGCTCGGACGCTTCGACGGGTCGCAATGAGGTGGCCAAAACAATGCTGGCGATCGCCAGACCGAGGAGCGCGGTTGGATGGCGATTGATTAATCTACCATGGCCCAGGCGAGAGGAGGCCGGGGCCGGGTGAGAGGGGTTGCTATCTAATGCAGTTATTTTGCCTTTCATTGCCATTCATGATGGAGGACGCCAGTTTGGACCGTCTTCGCAGGCGCCTTCAATGCGGGTGACTTCGTTAGGCTAAGTCGCTGCCGAAAAGATCGATCGTCAAGCCGACGAGTTCGGCGAAAAGATTCGCCGAACTCGCGCTTGACTGTTTTCTTAGTCGACCACTCGCGTCGCGACTTCGGTCGCGCAGAGAGTGGCAATCAGGTTGCCATTCACGTCAAAGATTGAGACGGTGACAACGGAGGTATAGCTATTCCCGTCCGCCGCAAGCTGAATGTCTCGGGTGAACTTGGATTCTCCGGCAGGGGTGCCGTCGGCGTTGAAGCTAAAGCTCTCAAAGGGCGCCGAGTAGCTTCCCCGGCCGTTATACTGCCAGGTTCCGATTCCTGGAGTGCGCAGCGGTTGGTTATCCACGCTCGTGAGGGTGCCGCCCTGATTAAACTGCTCATATGCCTCAAGAGTCCTGAGGACGACGCCGTTGCAATTCGTTATTGTGACTTCTGATTCAAAGAAGCCGACAAGTCGATTCCCTCCGTTCTGTTGCGATGGGCTGCCGGCGTTGGCCGCAGTAGCCAGGAAGGTGCAGACGAGCAGCGCCATCAGCCCAAAGACCGAGGGGACTGCTCCTAGGATTGATTTCTTGTTTATGGTTTTCATTTTTTCTTCTTTCTCTTGGTTGTTTTTGATTGGCGTTAGTTCGCCTTTCACGACCACAAACAGGAAACCCCGGGCAACCTGATCATCCGGAGGAAGAGATTTTCTGGAAGACTTTCCCGTCGACGGAATGACGAGGCATATGCGGTGGCGCGGCGGACACGCGAGATCGCGATCCGCATGGCGTTGCGAGCGGAGAATCCGGAGAAGAATCGCAGCTCGCTGCGATTCCCCCCGGATCACGATTCTCTCGACGAGCTTACCTGGTCCAGAGGAAGCCGTGCGTGTTGCGTGAGCCGTCGGTGTAGTTCCCGCTGAAACCGCGGGCATTAATGCCCCGGTTGTTAGTCACGACGGCCCCTGGTACGTCGGTCACTCTAAACGCGCCTTTCCTCAATAGGAATCCATGGTTCACGGCACCAAAAAAGGTCCCGACGATATCGCCGCTCGAGTTGATGGCGCGGGCTGAGGTGTTGGGCGCACCCGGGAAGTCAATCGTGCTAAACGTACCATTGCTCAGGAGGAAACCGTGAGAGACAAAGGCGCTGTCAAAGTACCTTCCCACAATATCGCCTTTGTCGTTGATTCCGTATGCCTGCGTGACCGCCGCACCCGGATAAATGATGGCGCTGAACACTCCGTTTTTGTCGAGGAGGAAGCCGTAGGTCGTCACGTCGTCATCCCAGTAGCCTACGATATCTCCGGAAGCATTGATCCCGGTCGGAAAGGTATCGACTGCGCCTGGGACATCGATCGTGGTGAAGCTGTTTCCACTGCGGAGGAAGCCATGGCTCGTAACGCCGTCATTATCATATTCGCCGACAATGTCGCCACGCGCGTTGATTGCCCGACCTTCCGTGTCCAAGGCCCCGGGCACATCAAAGAAAGTAAACGTTCCACTCGAAAGGACGAAGCCATGCGAAGATGTCGCATCGCTATAGTAGCCGACGAAATCTCCCCTGGCATTGATCCCTTGACCAACGGTGGCGACGGCGCCGGGCACGTCGATGGTTGTGATTGTCGGTCCCTGCTGTGATTGGCTCGCGGCGCTGACCGAAGTGGCCAGGAAGGTGCAGGCGAGGAGTGCCATCAGTCCAAAGACCGAGGGGACTGCTCCTAGGATTGAGTTCTTGTTCGTGTTTTTCATTTTCTTGTTCTTTCTCTTGGTTGTTTTGATTGGCGTTAATCCGCCTTTCACGACCACAAACAGGAAAGCCCGGGCAACCTGATCATCCGGGAGAAGAAATTTTCCCGAGGACGGAAGGACGACGCCGTTTCGATGGCCGGAGGCGGCATGGGGAGATTGCCAAATCGACGTCAGTTGGCGACAATGCACGAATATGCTTCCTTCTTCGCCAGAGCGAGTTCGGCAGCTCCTGAGCGAGTGGCGCCAGGGAGATGAGGCCGCTCTCACGGAACTCACGCCGCTGGTCTACGAAGATCTGCGACGCCTCGCGCATCATTACATGAGCGCGCAGCGCCCCGATCACACGCTCCAAACCACGGCGTTGGTTAACGAGGTTTATCTCCGCCTGGCCGGCCAGACCAACCCGAGCTGGCAGGACCGCGCCCACTTTATCGCCGTGGCCGCGCGGGCCATGCGCCAGATTCTCATCAACTACGCCAACCGCTATCAAACTCAGAAACGCGGCGGCGGTGCGCTGAAGGTGGCGCTGGATGACGTGGCACTCGTCTCACCGGCGCAATCAAAAGAGATCGTCGAGCTGAACGAGGCGCTCGATCGCCTGGCCGCGCTCGACGCGCGCAAGGCCGAAGTGGTCGAGCTAAAATATTTCGGTGGCCTCAACTACGACGAGATCGCAGAGGTGCTCAGGATTTCAGCGATCACGGTGCGGCGCGACTGGGAGTTCGCCCGCACCTGGCTCTATTCGGAATTGCACAGCGAAGGGTGAGTGAATTACGAAGCACGAATGACGAATGTCGAAAGAATGACGAATTCGGAAAGGCGGGATGCGTCCGACGACGATTCGTTTTGGCACGATGGTGCAGGACTCGTGCGCGAAAAACCCGAGACAAAACGCGTTTACGATCTGGAAGAACGACGGGCCGATTCGGCGAAGCAATTATCGATTTTGCAAAGATGATTCCACCAAATCCAGTAACAACTCGAATGATTGTTCGGGCGGCGCCGGAATTGAAGCCGCCCGCTCGAACGCTCTGGCTTGAAGCGAAGGAGCTGCACCTGATCTTCTCCAAGATTTGGAGAAACAAGTAAAAGAGTCACCGCGATGCAAACCCCCAAACCTCGTGAAACCAGATCCCCAAAGGATTTGGACTTCGTCGTTCTTTCGTCATTCGACAATCGGATTTCGTCATTTCCCCTCTCATGACCCCGGCGCGCTTCCAGACGATCGAGGGAATTTTCTATTCCGCCTTGGATTGCGCCCCGGACCAGGTCGAGCCCTTTCTCGAGAAAGCCTGCCATGGCGACGAGTCACTGCGCTCCCAGGTCAAGACCCTGCTCGCCTCGCATCGACGAATTGGGAATTTCATCCAGGAGCCGGTCACAGAATTGGCGACGAGGATTCTCGATGCGGAGGAGACTGATCCGCTCGCCGGCCAAACCATCGGTCACTACCAGCTCGTCGAACGCATCGGCGCGGGCGGGATGGGTGAAGTTTATCTCGCCAGGGACATCGTTACCGGCCGCAGAGCCGCTTTGAAACTGCTGCCCTTGCGTTTCACCGGTGACCCTGAGCGACTCCGGCGATTCGAACAGGAAGCGCAATCGGTCGTGGCGCTCAACCATCCCAACATCGTTACGGTTTACGAAGTGGGCGAGGATCACGCGACTCATTATATCGCGAGTGAACTCATCTTGGGTGAAACGCTGCGCCAACGCCTCGCGCGCGGCCCGGTCGCGGTGGACAGGGCGCTCGATCTCACGATCCAGGTAGCCGGCGCGCTGGCCGCCGCGCACGAAGCCGGCATCGTCCATCGCGATATCAAGCCGGAGAACATCATGCTGCGGCCCGACGGTTATGTGAAGGTGCTCGACTTCGGCATCGCCAAGCTGACCGAGCAGCCGGTGCCGATTGCGATCACCGACGAAGATCTCGGGCCGGACATGGTCCTTCACACCCGGCTCGGCTCGATTGTCGGGACCGTCCGTTATATGTCTCCGGAGCAGGCGCGCGGCGAAGCGGTGCGACTGCAGAGCGACATCTGGAGCCTCGGGACTGTCCTCTACGAGATGCTGGCTGGATGCCCACCGTTTGCCGGTGAGAGCGCTACCGAAGTATTAAAAGCCATTTTGATGTCGGAGCCACCGCCCCTTCCTTCCGACGCCGCGGGCATACCGGCCGAGCTGCAAGAGATCGTCACCCGGACGCTGCACAAAAAGCCTAACGAACGTTACTCCAGCGCAGGGGAACTGATGGATGCCCTCAAGGCGGTCCGACACCGGATGGAGATGACCACGGACTCACAAAGTCTGACAGCCACGTCTACGGCGCACTCCTGGCTTCGCTCGCGCACCGCGCTCGCAGCGGCGATTGCGGTCGTTGTTGCGACGATTGCTGCGGCCTACTTCTGGCATGGGGAATTCGCCGCTCCGGCGCCGGAGAAAAGCATTGCCGTAATGCCTTTCGAGAACCTGAGTGAAGGCAAGAAAGACGCATCCTTCGCGGCCGGGATTCAAGATGACATCCTGACGAGCTTGGCCAGGATTCACGACCTGAAAGTGATCAGCCGGACGAGCGTGGAGCGATATCAAAAACCCAGCCGAGGCAATGTGCGTGAGATCGGTCGGGCCCTGGGCGTGGCGAATCTTCTCGAAGGGAGCGTGCGCCGCGCGGGGAACCGCATCCTGGTGAACGTCCAGCTAATCGACGCGCGCAACGATCGGCACCTCTGGGCGGAAAGTTATGACCGCACCGTCGCCGATTCGATCGGCCTGCAAGGAGAGTTGGCCATGCAAATCGCAGCGGCTCTCAAAGCGACAATCGTTCCGGAAGAGAAGGGCCGCCTGGGAGTCGAGCCAACGACTAACTCGGACGCCTACGTGCTATACCTGACAGCACTAGGAAAGGAAGGAATAGATCAGCTTGCGGCGGCGGAGCAGCTTTACGTCCGGGCTACGACAATTGATCCCAGCTTCGCCCTGGCGTATGCGCGGGCTTCCCTCTGTAACTTCTCGCTCTTCGAGCAGAGCGACTCTTCGGAACGAAAGTCGAAAGCGCGCGCCCAGGCGGAGGAAGCTCTGCGACTGTCGCCAACCTTGGGCGAAGCTCATTTCGCTCTGGGTCTATGCCTCACGGTAGACAAGAATAACGACGCAGCTCTCAAGGAATTCGAACTCGCCACAGCGACATCTCCTAATAACGCCGACGTTCCCAGGTGGATGGGTGTCATCTATCGAAGGCAGGGACGCTGGCGCGAAGCGATTGAAAGCCATGATCGCGCCCTATCCCTCGATCCTCGCAACATATTGATGGCTCTTCACGTCGCTCTTAATCACCTTTTCATGCGTGACTGGTCTGCCGCGGACGCCGGTTTAACTCACGTGGTGGAAATGTATTCGGATACGATTTATAGCAAGACCATCCGTGCTTATCTGGAAGTGTTTCGAGACGGCAATCTCGCTGCGGCCAAAACCATCCTGCGAAACATTCCGTCCACCCATGATTCCGACGTCCGTGTCGTCTTGGCGCGCTGGGACCTGGCCATGCTGGAACGCGATTATGCCACGGCAGAAAAGATTGTGACCGATTTTGTTCCGTCGAACATCCTGGTAGACCAGGAAGCTTCCCCGAAAACATTTTACCAGGGTCGTACCGCCCTCGCCCGCGGCGACATCGAATCGGCCCAGCGTTATTTTGCCGCCACGCTGCCAGTTCTCGAGGGGCTGGTGCGCGAAAAGACCGACGACCCAGGCCGCCACGCTGACCTCGGATTACTTTACGCTTATATGGGCAGGAAGGAGGATGCCATTCGGGAGGGTCGCCGAGCCGTTGAACTTGAGCCGGAAAGTAAGGACGCATTTCATGGCGCTGTCTGGGCGGCCCAGCTGGCGCTGGTGTATGCACTCACTGACGAACAGGATCAGGCGATTACACTGATCGAGCGTTTGCTTTCCACCCCCGGCCCGGTCTGCGCGACGTCGGAGGCTAGCTCGAACATCACGCTGGCCGATCTGCGTCTGCGCTGGGAGTGGGACTCGCTCCGCGGCAACCCGCGCTTCCAGAAGATCCTTGCCGGCCCGGAGCCAAAAACGGTCTATTGAAACCGCGAAGCCAGAGGCAAGTTGAGCGAAGAGGCTTGAGCAAGCCATCAATCGCGGTGTGCGCCCGCCTTGGCACAGTCGGGATTTGCTTCTTCCTGTCCCCAATCGTCTTCGGTCAGGAGACGTCGTCCAGCCCGGCCTCCAGCAGTCCCGCGCCGACCGACGTGACCAACGCCAGGCCCGCAGTGCCGCTGACAAATGATACCGGCGGCAGGGCGCAAACGGAACGCATCATCGTCGTCGGCTCGTATATTCCCACTGCAGAAGAAGTCGGACCTAATCCGGTCCTGACGATTTCTCGCGAGCTGATCGACAAATCCGGGGAACGCAACACCGAGGAATTGCTCAGGAACCTGCCGATCGCGAATGCAAACGGCGTGCCCATTTCAAATAATGGGACCGGTTTTACCCCGGGCGCTTCTTCGATCTCGCTGCGCGGCTTCGAGCCCGACGCCACCCTTGTCCTGATCGACGGCCGCCGGGTGGCGCCCTATCCGATCGGAGCGGACGGCACCCAGTCGTTTGTCGATCTGAACTCGATCCCGGCCGTCGCGATCCAAAGCATCGAGGTGCTGAAGGATGGCGCTTCCGCCATCTATGGCGCCGACGCGGTGGCGGGAGTGGTCAACATCAAGTTTCGCCACAACTATCGTGGCGTTGAGGCGAAGGTGGAATACGGCAACACGCTCGACAAAGATTCGGGCGAATTCGCCGCCAGCCTCATCTTCGGCGCCGGTGACGACAAGACGCAGGTCGCCGGTGTGATGAACTTCTATCACCGCAACTCGATCGCGAATCGCGACCGCGGTTTCTCCGCGGTACCGCCTTTTCTGAGCACGAACGCGAGCCCATATAACCTGCAGCTTTCGAGAGCTGCCGTCCTGGCAGCCCTCGAATTGCCCGCGGACGTGGTTGGAACGCCGGAAACGACGCCTCAGTTTTACAAGCAAGTACCTAATTCGGATACGGGAGACGTGAGCTTCGTTTTGAACGACGCCGGTCTTGCGGCGGCTGACGCCCAGGCCACCATCCCGGGTGTTAGTACGACGATTACCGTCCCTGGCACAGAAGACGGCCAGAACGTGCGAACAACCTTCTTCGGCCACGCGCCGTCTGGCACGAACGGACTTTCGCCGGCATCGGCCTACACCTATAGCGGCGGTCGCACCTCCCTGTTCAATTACAACCAGTTCTCTCTCTCCTTTCCTGATACGGAGCGATACGGCGGCTTCGTCAACGCCGAGCACAAGGTCTGGGGCGATCGGCTCGTCGCTTACGCGGATCTGTTTTATCAGAACGTAAAGGTCCACAATGAACTCGCTCCTGATGCCACGGGCGACTTCCTTAGCCCGGGATCGACCACCCTCGTTATCCCACCGCAACATCCTGTGGACGCGACGAATCCCGCAACCGGCAAGCCATACGGGACAGTCGGCGGCCTTAGCGCAGACGAGGTCGGCGCTCCCCCTGGCGCTTTCAATCCTTTCAACCCCTTTCAGGAGTTCATCTCGGGCGGCAGTCGCGCTCGGCTGGCGGACTTCGGGGATCGCCTGATCAATAACGAGACCGATGCGTTCATGACGACGCTTGGTCTTAGAGGCGACAGCTTATTCGACGGAAGCTGGGGTTACGACGCCGGTTTTCGCTACAGCCAGATCCGCAACATCTCCACCGGAACCTTTGCTTCCGGCGTTTTGTTCGACCGGATTTTGAACGCCAACGACCCCATCTTCGACCCGAGCTCGAAGCAATACATCGGCACCACGACCCCATTCAATCCATTTACGGATTATCGGGTTCCGTTCCCTTCCAACTTTGCGACGGTTAACTTCGCAACCGTCCACCCCAGGGACATCGACACCTCCAAGCTCGCAACGCTTGACGCGACTTTTTACACGACGGCGTTGTTCCGGCTTCCGGCAGGTGAGGTTGGCCTGGCTTTTGGCGCCCAGTTTCGCCGGGAAAGTATCAAACAGGATATCGACCTCCTGGAGAATGGAGTTATCGTTGGCTTAGGACCAACCAACAGCCTGGCGGCGGGGCGAAAGTCTTACGGCATCTTTGCTGAGGCCGATATTCCGATCTTTAGCGCGGCGAACTCTATTCCCACTTTTTACGCCTTGGATTTTACGGCCGCGGCGCGCTTCGAGGCTTTCCGAAATAACAACACGAACGCCCTCGTACCGAAGTTCGGGATGAAATGGCAGCCTGTGGACGAGAGTCTCACCATCCGATCGACCTGGGGTGAAGGGTTCCTTCAGCCGACGCTTTATCAATTGTTTGGTTCGCCTACCTACGGTTTCGGTGGCCCCGGTAACGACACTCCGGTGACGGTCAACAGCAATCCGTCGTTGCAGCCGTCGGATTCGCGCAACTTCACCGCTGGGATCGTCTACTCGCCGAAATTTGCGCCTGGCCTGACTCTCTTGGTCGATTTCTACAATATCGATCTCACGGGAGCCGTCTTTCTTCCGGATGACAACGATGTGATCAGCCGGGATGAAGACGGCACTCTCCTGCCCGGCGAAACCGTGTTCCGCGATCCGACCGGCGAGGTCACGCGCATCATCAAGACTTATCAAAATGGCGGTTCGCAACGGGCGCGCGGAGTCGATCTCGGCCTGCAGTATGCGGTGCCGACGTCGTTCGGAATCTTTACCAGTCTGACCCAGGCAACCTACCTCGATTCGTTCCTCCTCGCGCCGATACCCGGCGCGCCCGCGGTTGAAGTTAGCAATACCGGAACGTTTGACTCGAGCGATGCCTACCTGAAGTGGAAAGGCATCTCGCGCCTCGATTGGGCGTGGAAGCATCTCGATGTCGTGGCCACGGTTCGGTTCATCGATGGTTTTCACGAAATCATTTTTCGGACAGTGGACACAGGCAATCCTTATCCGGATGGCAAAAAGGAACACTGGGTGGATGCGACCTGGTTCTTCGACGTGCAGGCGACCTATGATTTCGGGTTCATCGCACCAGTCGAAGCGCAGCCCGTCGCTGGCTATTCAAAGGGCGACCAGGAAATAGTCAGCGGCAAAGACGGTAAAGCCGTCGAGGCCACGCAAACTGCCAACTACGCCACGCCGTGGTGGAAGAACCTGCTAAAAAACACCTCGATCACAATCGGTTGCAACAATGTCTTCGGCCAGGACCCGCCCAAGGCATATGGTAGTTTTCGCGGCAGCGGGACCGGCTATCCTGGCTTTATCTACGATGCGACCGGACGCTTTGTTTACCTCAGCCTGACGAAGAAGTTCTAGAAGCCAAGCCATCTCATGAATATTCGTGCCGTGGTTTCTGCTGTAGCCGCTCTGTCGGGGCGTGACACGGCGACAGAGCGCCGTGGCTACATCTGCGCGGAATGACTCCACGCACCTTTCATCCGTGTCGCTCTGCTCGAGATAAAAGGTTTGTAGGGCAAGCGCTCCCGCTTGCCACCCCATGTCTCCGGCAGGCGGAGCGCCTGCCCTACAATTCACTTCGGCGACGGCGCATTTCCCTCGACTAATTTCTTGAAGCGCGGATCGTTCCGCAGTCCGTCCCATTCCCAGCGATACCTCAGGTCGTTCAGGGTCATACTGTAATCGACGCTGTCGACCGCGCCCGGCGTCTGGAGCAGTCGCTCGATCAACGGAATCGCCTGCTCGTTTTCCCCGACCCGCGCGTAGATCAGGGCCATATAACAGAGCATGAGCGCGCCATCGGTGGCGTCTTTCGAGATCGGCTTCAGTTCCACTGCCAGCCGCCCTTCGCGGATCGCGTCGTCCCGCCGGCCCATGAAGGCATAGAGCAAACCGAGATTGGCATGGCGATCGGCGGAATCAGCCGCCTGCTGCACCGCCTTCTCAAACTCGGGCGTGGCCGCGGCAAAATTCTTCGCGGCCGCCGCGCCATCGCCGCGCGCCACGGCCGTGATGCCGAGAAGGAAACTCTTGGGCTGCAAATCGATTTTGAGATAAGAAAAATCGCTTGCTGCTGACTTGGTGAGCAGATCAGCAGCGCCGGCGAAATCCCGGTTCAGCATCGCGGCGTCCCAGCGTGCACAGGTCACGATCCCGTCCGGATCATCACTCGAGGGAACGTCGACGAGCCAGCGTTGCACGGCACTGGTCTCCCCTTTCCATTGGAACTCGAGATATCCGGATTGGATTTTTGCGACGAGAGAATCGGGCGCGACCGCGCGAAAACGGGCCGCGGCCTGCGCGGCCTGCGGCCAGCGGCGCATCGAGCTATTAGTGAACAGAACATTGCGAAGGATGTTCGGATTCTGCGGGTCGAGCTTTTCCATCCGCTCATAGGTAGCGAGCGCTTCATCCCAGCGGCCCTGTCGCCGGCGAATGGCGGCGACGTAGGCGCCGATATTGCTGTCGTTTGGCAGAATCTTCTGCGCGATCGCGAACTCGGCGAGCGCGCGTTCGTAGTCTTCGTCAAACCAGTAGGCGCATTGGCCAAGCGCGAAATGCGCCTCCCCGAGGTCCGGTTGCAGGCGGAGCGCCGCTTCGGCCTCACTCCGGGCACGGTTTTTCCAGGAGTCGAGCGGTTCCACAAAATGGAAGATTTCCGCACAGGTCGAGGCAAGATGAGCGCGGGCCAGGGCAAAATTCGGATCGAGCGCGATCGCCTTTGAATAAAGATCCTCCGCCTGCCGGTAATCCTGGTTCAAAGTGTCGGGCCCCTGTTCGTAGGGCAGGGCGCGCAGGTAAAGGATGTAAGCCTCGGGGTTCTGCGTCGGCTTCGTCGCCACCCGCACCTTTTCCTCCGGCGTGAGCTGGGCGCGCAAGGCATCGGCGATTTCGGTCGCCAGCTCGCCTTCCAAGCCTAACGAATCAGCGATCGTGCGATCGTAGTTTTGGGCCCAGATGTGGCGATCGTTGAGGGCATCGATCAACTGCACATTCACCACCACCCGGTTGCCTTCTCGTCGCACGCTCCCCTCAAGAATGTTGGCCACGCCTAACGATTTCCCGATCTCCTTGATGTCGCGTGTGCCCGTGTTCCGGTACCTCATCACGCTCGTGCGACTGATCACGGTCAGGGCCTGGATCTTGGCCAGGTTGGTCAGCAGGTCGTCCTGGATGCCGTCGGCAAAAAAGGCGTTTTCCTTGTCAGCGCTGAAATTTTCAAAAGGGAGCACGGCGATGCTTTTCTCGGAAATATCCACGCCGTGCTGCCCCTGGTGGGAAGGGGAACGGCGCAGATAAAGCAAACCGGCGATCGCCATCGCCAGAATGCCGATGATGGCAAAGTCGATCTTCCGGCCCGCCTTCCAACGAATCGATTTTCCCGGCGGGATCTCATCCGTCTTCCTGACCCCTTCTGGGGTGATCTCGAAGGCCCAGGCCAGGACCAGCGCAACCGGAAACCCAAGCACAAGCAACAGGACAACCAGCCTGACGACCCAGTTCGGGACCTGAAAAAAAGGAAAGACCTGGGTCGCAATCTGGATCAGCAGCCAGCCCGCCAGTGCGTAGATCACCGCCGCCAGATACACGTTGCGCCGCCGCAGCTCGCCGAAAAAACTCTTCGATTCCAGCCCCAGCCAGGAGCTATCCGCCGCGCCTGGCCTGGCCCGAGAACGGGCGAACCTCGCCGGCACCGCGGCGTTGCCAAAATCATCGCCAAAAAGATTGGTGACCGAGAGCTTCACCCCATGCTTCACCTCGCACTCCCCCAGAGGGTGCAGGTGGGCCGACCACTGCCGGTATTCGGAGAGATCCTCCGCCACCCGCTGGGAAAGGAGGATATGGCCCGCATCGCCACAATCCATCACCCGTTGCGCCAGGTTGATCCCCGCCCCCGCGATGTTGGTCCGCTCGTTCAGATCAGTCACTTCGCTTACCGGACCACTGTGAATTCCCATCCGCACCGCAATCTCGGGATGCTCCTTGAGAGCGCGCGCCACCTCCAGAGCGCATTGCGCCGGTTCCTCCGGATTATTGCGAAAGACCAGCGCCATCCCGTCGCCGGTTGGCAGCCGCACGAGTTGCTCGTTAGTCGATTCAAGCACCTGCGCTGTGGCCAGCACGATGTCGGTGAGCTGACGCATCTGCTCTTTCTGCTCGTCGATCAGGAGCTTGGAATAGCCCACGACATCGAGGAAGAGCACATGCCCTATCTCGAGCCGAAGATTCTTCTCAGATTCAGACGCCGTATCCACTGACACAATTGGACTCGTTCCAGAACCGTAGCGTTCTGCACCCGGCGATGGACATGAAATTACCGCGTTTGAGTTCGGCGAAGAAGTTCATCGGCACGTAAATGAGTCAGGGCCGCCTTCAGGCGTTGGGGAACACAGGTCGGGCCAGCGATTCTGCTTCCAGTAATCCACCAGGCCGATGCGCTTGGCAAAATCTTGGAACGCCGGGCTTTGGCGGGCCTTGCGCGACCAGGCATCGGGTAGCCAGAGAAAATTGAGATACGCATCGGACAGCCCGGTCGCGCTCTGCTCATACTCTGCGAACGAGCGCTCGGGTTCGCCCAGCATGAGGAGGAACGTGGGCACATACTGTTCGTTTTTGTGCGTGGCGATCACGTTCAACGCCGCGGCGTGTTCGCTCGCGCCCAGATACATCCCGCGATAGATCGTCTGCAATTCAGTGGATGAAAATTTCGCGCCGATAGCCCCGAATCCGCGGGCAAACTCTTTCGCACCCTGGTCGAAGTCGCCCTTCATCGCGAAAATCGACGAAAGCGTGCCGCCGCCGAGGGAAAACCCCAGGGCGATGGCGCGCTTGCTCAGCGTTACCGCAGTCTTCGCATCGCCTGCCTGCCAGCGCATCAATCCTTTGTAATAAACAGCCCTTGCGTTCGCCGGATCACGAATCAGGACATGGTCGAGAAGACTTTCCGCCTCCGCGTTGCGTCCCACGGCCGCAAGCTCATTTGAAGCCCAGAAATTCGCGGTGTCGTCATCTGGATCCAGCGTCAGGGCCCGCGCCGCCGGCGCGACCATTTCGACATAACGACGACGCGAAAACGCGACGTAGCCGAGCGCCGCGTAAGCTTCCGCGTTGTCGGCATCGAGCGCGATGGCGCGTTGCGCGTCGGATTCCGCGATCGTTAGGTTCTCAGCCCAATCACCACCGACATATTGCGGCAAAACCGCATGGGCTACCGCCAGCTTGGACCAGGCACGCGCGAATTTTGGGTCGAGCGCGGTGACTTTTTCCAATTTGGCGATGGCGCGCGGCAGGCTGTCGCCCACCCGGGCGTTGACCAGGGTTTGCGCTTCGACAAAGAGCGCGTAGGCCTCGGCGTTATCGGTCGTCTTGTCGACCAGTTGCTGTTTGCCATTGTCACCCAGCACCACATTCAACTGGTCGGCAATATCGTGCGCGCAGGATTCCTGCAGCTTAAAGACATCGGAGAGCTGCCCGTTGTAGGTATTCGACCATTGCTGCACACCGTCGGAGGTCTGCACCAGCGTGGCCGTGATTCGCAGCTCCTCGCCCTGCTTGCGGACCGAACCTTCCAACAAGTGCGCCACGCCGAGTTCCGCGCCGATCTGCTGCGGGCTGATCTCCTTGCCCTTGAACTGGAACGAAGAACTGCGCGCGATCACTTTCAACGCCTTGATCCGGGTCAGCGCATTGAGGATTTCCTCGGCCATGCCGTCGGAAAAATTTGCCTGATCGTGCGCCGGACTGAGGTCATCGAAGGGGAGAACGGCGATGGATTTCTGATCGATGAGTTGTTTGGCCGGAGTCGCGGCCGGCTGCGCGTTCGATTTTTGGGATGACTGCGGAACGGCCTTCGCCGGGTTTTTCCAGCCGGTGAAATGCTGAATCGAAAACAATCCAATCGCGCTCGCGCCTGCAATGAGCACCACGTAGATCCAAACGACTTTGCGCCGCCGGCGGAGTTGCGGTTCGGCGTCGGCCGTTTCGGTGCGCTTCAATCCCTCCGGAGTCAGCTCGAAAGCCCATGCGATCACCAAAGCGATGGGAAAGCCAAGGACGATGACGAGCACGACCAGCCTGACGACCCAATTCGGAATATCGAAAACAGGAAAAATCTGCGATGCGCCCTCGGCCAACGCCCAGCCGGTGACGGCATACGCAATCGCAACCTTGTAAACATTGCGCCGCTTCAGCTCGGAAAAGAACGAAGGCTTGTTGGTCATGGCGTGGTCTGCGCCTTCATCGCCTTTTCGCCATCGGTGATCAATTTCTGGAAGCGCGGGTCGCCACGCAGATTGTCGAAGTCGGGGTCGAGGCGGAGCGTCGCAACCGTGATTGGGGGGTAGCCGTAAGAAATACTGAGCAGGTGTCGCAGAGCCGGGATGGCGGAATCCTTGTCGCCAAAGCGAGCCTGGAGGCGGGCCAGGTATTCCTCGTATAGCGGCCCGATGTAGGCATCCTTCGACGCGGGCAGGAGTTCGATGGCTCGCCTGGCCATTGCCAACGCCTCGGCCTGGTTGCCGAGGCCAGCCTCAGCCGCTGCGAGAAAGGCGACCAATTCTGGTTCCGGACTATTCGGCTGGGCACGCAACGCCGCCTTCAGCGTCTCGCGCGCCTGTTCGTAGCTGCTCTTTGCCGCCTGCGAATCGCCCGCGAGGCGTTGAAAGTCACCCAGTGTCTCCTGGAAAATCCCGAGATTGAAACCCAAAGTCTCCGGCTTCTCCAGTTGCGACTTGAGTAAAGCGATGGCCGGAGCGTAGGCACGCATCATGGCGGTATTGGTTGTAAAGGCGAATACCGTGTCGACGTCACCCGGCGCAATCGGCATGTGATTAAGAATTTTCTGCGCCCGATCGACCTCTCCTTTTTCCTGGAGCAGGTAGACTTGCCGTCGGAGGGCACCCGGGGCGTCGGGCGAAATATCGAGTGCGTGGTCCACCAAACGCTGGGCGGCCGGCCAGTCGCGCATGGCCAGGGCGGTATCCGCGGCATTGTTCAAGGTCTGTCCATCCCGGGGACCAATAACCATCGCCTGTTCGTAGAGGTTGAGGCTCTCGTCCCAGCGCCCCTGGCGTCGGGCAATCGCCGCGAGCGCCCAGGTAGCCTGGTGGTCGTTAGGCGATCGTTCGCGCAGCCGCTGGAAGATTTCGCGCGCACCATCGTAATCGCGTTCGATCCGGTAACGATAAAAACCTTGCGCGGTCAGAGTTTCGCTTGCGTCGGGCGCCAGACGGACGGCGGTTTCGAGCGCCGCGCGTGCAGCCTCCTTCTGGCTTGGTGAATGGTCGCCCCGCAAATAGGCGTAGGCGTGCTGCTGCGACAGCCAGGCCCAGGCAGCCGCAAAGCCCGGATCGAGCCGCACGACTTCCTCGAAGGCGGAGATGGACTTGGCGATGTTCACGTCCAACGCATCCGCGCGAAGGGCGAACGCCAGCCCGCGCAGATACGCGTCGTAGGCGGCGGGGTTGCTCGTGGGTCTGACCGCGAGATCTTTTTGCTCTGCCCCGGTGAGCCTGGCGTTGAGCGCATTGGCAATGGCAGTGGCGACTTCGCTTTCCACGCCGAAAATGTTGTTGAGCTTGCGATCGTAGACTTCGGCCCAGAGATGCATGTCGCCGCGGGCCTTAATCAGCTGCACGTTGATACGCACCGTGTCCCCGGCTTTCTGCACACTGCCCTCCAGGATGTTAGCGACACCAAGCTGTCGAGCGATTTCCGTCAGGTTGCCGGGCTTGCTGGCATACTGTTGGGTGGATGTGCGGGAGATTACCCTGAGGGCGCCGATTTTTGCCAGCCGCGTCAGGATTTCGTCCTGGATGCCGTCCGCGAAGTAGGCGTTTGACTTGTCGTCCGAGAGGTTTTCAAACGGCAGGACGGCGATGGATTTTTCGGGAATCGCCGGCGCCACCGGCGTGTCTTCCGCGGGCTTCTCGTCCCGATGCAGGACGAACTGATTAGTCAGTAAGAGCACGACCGCCAGGGCCAGGATGGCGATAATCCAGCGATCGAGTTTTTTGCCGCTCTGGCGCGTGGCAGATTCGCTAGGCGCGATCTCGCTCTCGAGCATGAGACCCTGTGGGGTCCATTCGTAGAACCAGGAAAACAGCATCGCGAAAGGAAACCCGACACACGCCGCGACCACGATCCAGCGAACGACCCATTCCGCGATGTGAAAGAACGGAAAGACCTGTGTTGCCACCTGCACCAGCAACCAGGCGCTCGCCGCGTAAAACGCGCCGGCACGCAAAACATTGCGGCGCTTCAGTTCGGCGAAGAAAGTGGATCCGCGCTGGTTCATGCTGACTTAGGCAGTCCGATCTTCGCGAGAAACTCAGCGTAGCGTGGATCGTCGCGCAGGTTCTTCATCATTGGATCGATCAGGAGGCTAAGCAGACCGGTGTCGTGCCGGTCGAGGGCCATTTGCAGCCACTCGAACGCTTTTTCCTTGTCGCCCTGCCACGCGTAAACCTGCGCGACTTGATATGTGGCATAGTTTTGATCCTTCGCGATCAATTCAGCAAGAGCGGCGTCTGATCCAGCCCGATCGCCCGAGGTAAAACGCGCGGTCGCCAGACAGGTAAGCCGGTAACCTTCGCTCGGCTCAAGCGCGGCCTCGTGCAGCGCCAGCTGTGTGTCGCCTCGCAGGAGGGCGGCGAACGACTGCCAGCGGTGAGAGGAATTCGCGGTCGGTTGTAACTCGGCGCTCTTCTTTCCCTGGGCAATGGCTTCGTCCAGTTTCCCTTCCACGTATAGCACGCGGGCCAGACCGTTCCGCGCGTTGTAATCCAGCGGATCGATCTCGACGGCACGTCGGGCGAACTTCTCCGCTTCCTCGTATTTGCCGAGATAGACGAGAACTCGGGAGAGGATGTCATTCGCGTCGGCACTGCCGGGCGCGAGCTCGCGCGCCCGCCGCAGTTCGGCGACGGCTTCCTGGAACTTCCATTCGCGAAACGCAAGCACCCAGCCGAAAGCAGCGTGGGCTTCGGCAAGATTGGGATCGATTGCCACCGCCTTCTCGGCGTCCCGCCGGGCGTTAGCCCAACCTTCATCGTGCGGGACTCCGCTTTGATCCGCGATCCAGGTCCAGGCTTCGGAACTCCTCGCGTAGGCGAGCGCGTAATCAGGATCGAGCCGGATGGCGTCAGCGAAGAAGTTGATCGCGCGGCGGTAGTCTTCCGATGTGCGTCGCTGAAAGTAGAAGTAACCTTCAAGATAGGCGTTGTGCGCCGGCGCATTTGTCGTCGCAATATGGGTTCCAATCTTTTCCGGACCGAGCAGAGTTAATTTCAACGACGACGCGACCGCCCTCGCAATCTCGGATTGCACGGCGAAGACATCCTTGAGGGCGCGATCGAAAGTCTGCGACCAAACCTCACTGCCATCCGCGGCATTCACCAACTCCGCCACGATGCGGACGCGATCCGCCTGCTTGCGCACTGTCCCTTCCAGGAGTGTGTTCACACCCAGTTTCTCACCGATCGTCCTCGTCTCCTCGTTTTTGCCTTTAAAGCGGAACGAGGAACTACGACCGATCACCTTGAGATCACCGATCTGGGCAAGCGCGGAGATCAACTCTTCCGACAGGCCGTCCGCGAAATACTCGTCTTTGGGATCGCCGCTTTCATTGAGAAAGGGCAGAACCGCGATCGACTTTGCATCGGGCGCAAGCGTCGGTGTGCTCGCGTCCTGGCGCAGGACGAGTTTGTCGGCCAGCAACAACACGACCGCCATGCCCAGAATGGCAATGATCCAGCGATCGAGTTTCCGGCCGGTATGACGAGCGATAGACTCGTTAGGAGGAATCTCGCTCTCAAGCTGGAGACCTTGCGGGGTCCATTCGTAAAACCAGGAAAAAAGCATCGCGAAGGGAAACCCGATACAGACTGCGACCACGATCCAGCGCACCACCCACTCGACGATGTGAAAGAACGGGAAAACCTGCGTCGCCACCTGCACTAGGAGCCATGCGCTCGCGGCGTAGAACGCCGCCGCGCGCAGGACGTTCCTTCGTTTGAGTTCGTCGAAAAACGAAGGCTTTTCGCTCATCGCTGCAATTCCGCAGCCCGCAATGGGATCTTCATGGCCGGCGCTGGCGGCCAAGGCAGACCGGATTCGGCAAGCCTCGCCTTAAAGTTGGGCGTCGCTTCGAGATCGAAGGGCGCGCCGCACAGGTAATCGGTGGTCACCACAGCCAGCACCAGGCCGCCGCCGGGTTGTGTGTCGATCTGCGCCGCCAGCCGATTCGCTTCCGTCCGGTTGCCGGTGAGCGCGGCCGCGACCAGATCAGTCATGCCCCACATCTTATAAATCGACTGACTGCGATCCACCGAAGCGAGGCGCGCCTGAAGGCTCGCCGCACTCTCACCCGCGGCCAGGCCCACCAGGAGCGCCGCCCTGTAATAATTTTCGTTTGTCGGATCCACCTTCGCCAGCTCGGCCTTCGCCTCATCGATCTTTCCCAACATGACCAGCGCCTCGGCCCGATAGGCATTCGGGATGGGAGCACCGCCCTTCGCCTTCTCAGCCGCCGTCAGGATCGTCAACGCCCGCTCCGGTTGGCGCGCCATCAGCGCCGCGCGGACCCGGCTGTTGAAGTTGATTGAGTTAAGAGGATCACAAACGCTCACCCGTGCGCAGAGGTTTTCGATGAGATCGCCATAACCGAAGATACTGGCGAAGACAGGCAGCCAGTCCGGCGCCGTACAGCCCGGCGCGCGCAAAGCGGCCTCGATGCGCGCGGTTAGCCCATGCCAGTCGTCACTCACCAACTGTCGATCGGCGAGAGTAAGCAGCCGCTGTTGCTCGTCGTGACTGCTGGTCGCGGCCATCTCGTAATAGTGCAGGGCCTGGCGTTGCGCATCGAGGCGTGTGGCCTGAGTCTGATCGTCCGCGAGCAGGATGTGGTCATAAAGGTCGGCCGCGGCGAAATAGGCTTGGGAAAAACCGGGCTCAAGTGCGATCGCCTTATCGAACTCCTTGTTCGCCAAACGCAGACCTTCCATCACGTTGCGGCTGTGCGTGGGGTCGTGCGCGTCGGCGTAGAGCTTCAGGCCTTTCTGGTAGGCAATGAAGGCGTCCACATTCTTCACCCCGGCCGCGCGCATCCGGGCGCGCTGCTGGTCGTCCAACACCACATTGAGTACGCCGGCTACCTGTTCGGCGATGTCGAGCTGCACGGCCAGCGTATCGGTGAGGGTGCGATCGTATGTCTCCGACCAGAGGTGGATGCCGTCGGAGGTGCGGATGAGTTGCGCGGTGATCCGAGCCCGTTCACCCTCGCGTCGCACACTGCCTTCGAGCACGGTAGCGGCGCCGAGCTTTTCGCCGATCGTTCGCAGATCTTCGTCCTTGCCTTTGAATTGAAATGAGGAGGTGCGGCCGACTACCCGCATGCCGTCGATCCGGGCGAGCGAATTCAGAATTTCTTCCGAAAGGCCGTCGGCAAAGAATTCGTTTTCCTTCTCCGAAGTCATATTGACGAAGGGAAGGACCGCGATGGATTTGGCGCTGGCGACAGTGCTCGGCCCGTTGTCAGGCAACTGTTTCGATCTGGCCACCTCGCGGCGAGGCGCGAGGACAAATTTGTCGACGGCAAAATATCCCAGCGCGAGCATGAGCACCGCGATGATCATCCGATTCATCCGACGCGCGGTTTGTGGAGCGATCGATTCCTCCGGCCGGACGTCCTCGTCGCGCTTCAATCCGTGCGGCGTCAGCTCGAAGACCCAACTGAAGAACACCGCTGGCACGAAACCAATCGCGAGCAAGCCGACGAGCGATTTCATCACCCAGGCCGGCGCGTCGAAGACCGGCAGCAGCGTCCCTGCGACCTGCACGAGCAGCCACGCGCCGACCAGATAGAGGCCGGCCATCCGGACGACGTTGCGGCGTTTGAGTTCAGCGAAAAGGCTCATCTCTTCACTCCGATAGCCCCATCTTCTTTACCAGCGCCGCGAACCGCGGATCGTCGTGCAAGCTGGCGAGCGTCGGGTCGTAGCGCAGGGTTGTCATGCCCGCGTCGTGCTGAAGGTAGGCCCGGTCGAGCCATTCAAAGGCTTGGTCCTTCTCTCCACGCCACGCATACACCTGGGCAAATTGGTAGGCATAGCCGGCGACAAAGTCTCGCTTCAGTTCAGCCAGCGCCTGTTGCGATGCACCTTCGTTGCCGAGCGTGAACTCGACCATCGCTCTACCGGCTTGGCTGAAACCGTCACCTGACACGCCGAAGTGGGCCCGCGCGCTGTCCAGTTTTCCCTCTTTCAGGTCAGAATAGCCGAGGTTGTAGTTCGCAAAATCCGAGTTCGGATCGAGTTCGAGGGCCTGCTGCAGGACCTGGCGCCCCTCGGAGCTTTGGCCAGAGGCAAGCAGGTGCAAGCCATAGGCCGTCCGGGGCTCGGCGGACAGCGGGTCGAGCGCTATCGCCTGGACATCCAATGCCAGCGCCTGCGCCTGACGGCCATTCCAGAACAAAAAATGGGCGTAACCGGTTACACCGGACAGCAACACGGCGTCCCGGGGATCCAAGGCAATGGCACGCTCGTAGTCCGCCTCGGCCCCCGCCCAATCCCATGAATAACGATAACGAAGATAAGCACGAATGCCGTAGCCACGCGCCATGTCGGGCGCCAATGAGATGGCCTTCTCCACGCTCGCAAAAGCCCGCTTGTAAATCTCGCTACGCTGCGTGGGGTCGCTCACATTCTCCGCAAGTTCACGCTGCGAATATGCGAGCGCGGCATAGGCATTGGCATACTGCGGATCGAGTGCGATGGCTTTCTGCAACGCGGCGACGGACCGCTGCGCGGAATCCAGTTTGTTCACCCTGCCCAGCTCCACGCCAAGCAGGTATTGCTCATACGCATCGACATTGCGGGTGCGCTGCCCTTTCGGCAGCTGTTGGGTCGGCAGCAGCTTCACCTTGAGCGCGGCCACGACTTCACCGGCGATCCCGTCCTGCACCTTGAAGATGTCGGTCATCTGGCGGTCGTAGGTTTGCGACCAGAGATGCGAACTGTCGGACGCGCGGACCAGTTGCGCGGTGATGCGCAAGGTGTTGCCGGATTTTCGCACGCTCCCTTCGAGCACATTGGCGACGTTTAACGCCTTGGCGATCGTCGCGACATCGACTTCCTTGTCCTTGAACGAAAACGACGAGGTGCGCGCGATCACGCGCAACTGCGGAATCTGCGCCAACTGGTTCAACAGTTCTTCCGAAAGACCATCGGAGAAGTAGTCCTGCTCCTTATCCGAACTCATGTTGACGAAGGGCAACACGGCAATCGATTTGTCGTCGGCGGCAGTCGTGGATTCTGGCGAGGGCTGCGCCGGGGCGGTCGACTTGCTCCGCACAATCTGGAAGACCAGGAGAGCGGCGGCGAGCAGAGCGACCGAGACAATCATGGCGGCAAACTTCCGGGCGCTCCATTGCGGGATGATCTCGTCAGGCGAAACGTTCTCGGTTCGTTTCATTCCTTCCGGCGTCATTTCGAAAGCCCAGGCGATCACGAGTGCGATCGGAAAACCGAGCAGGGTTACCACGACCACCGCCGTCGTGATGCCATCGGGGAGATGCAGCGCCGGCACAACCGTCGCCGCGACTTGCATAACCAGCCAGCCGACGACCGCATAGGCGACCGCTACCTTGTAAACATTGCGCCGCTTCAGCTCGGCAAAGAAAGAAGGCTTGTTGCTCATGGCGTGGCCACAGGCTTCATCGCCGCTTCGCCATCGGCGATTAGTTTTTGGAACCGCGGATCATTCCGCAACGGATCCCAGGCCGGGTCGAGTTTGAGCTTCGCTACGGATATCTCCTCGCCGGCCGGCGTCTGGAGCAATTCTTGCAGCGTCTTGAGCGCGCCCTCAGTATCACCGCTTCGAGCTTCTACCTCCGCCTTGGTGGCCAGCAGTGGCGGTTTGGTTACGACAGCCCTGCCAACAGGGTTCAGCTTCAAGGCCTCTTCGGCCTCGGCCTGCGCCTGAGTGAATTCACCCAGCCCCGCGAGAGTCAAGGCCAGATTGGCGTGCAGGTTCTCTGCGTTGGGTCTGACCTTGATCCACGCTTCGAGTTGCTGGCGCGCATCCGCGAACGCCGCCTTTGCACGGACCGCGTCACCCTGGGCCTGGTAGACTTGGGCCTGGTATTGCGCCTTGGGTTTACCCGATTGCACAAACAGCCTGGCCGGGGCCTTGTCGATCACGGCCAGTGCTCCCGCGTAGTCGCGAGCATAGAGATCCACTTCGTACCACGCCTGCGCCAGCGGAATGGATTGGTCGGGCGTCTGTGCTGCGGCCTGAAGGACTTTGCGCGCGGAATCCAGATCGCTCCAGCCCAGGATATAGATTTCCGCGAGGTTCTGCACGGAGTTCATGTCGCCGGGATCGCGTGCCAACCCGGCCTGAAGCGCATCGCGCGCTTCCGCATAGCGGCGCTGCACAGCCAGCGACAGACTGAGAAACAGGTGCACGCTACTGGAGTTCGGCACCAGCTCGACCCCGCGCTTGAACGCCGCGATGGCCTTATCAAATCGTCCCGCGAAGAAGTAGGTGAAACCGAGCCCGTCTTGAATTCCTACATTCCCAGGCTGCAATTCGGCGGCGCGTTCGGCTTCGGCGACAGCTTCTTTGTTCTTCCCTTCAGCCGAGAGCACGAATGCCATTTGCTTGTGCGCTCCGGCGCTGTCCGGATCCAGATCGAGGGCGCGGCGCGCCGCCGCCGCCTGTTCCCTAGAGTGACCGCCGAGCTTCGAGTAGGCAAACGCCAGCCCGGCGTAGGCATCAGCGTAATCGGGATCGAGGTTAACGGCCTGCTGGAACAGTGAGACGGAGCGTTCGAGGTCCTCCTGATCGCCAGTGCGATTGGATTCGTTGAGGTAATAGACGGCCTTCAAGACGGCGTCATAGGCCTCCTTGTTGTGGGTGGGAACCTTGGCCACGGCCGCCGCTTCGGCTGGCGAGAGTTTGGCTTTCAGCGCCTCGGCGACCATTTGGGCGACTTCGCCCTCGACGCCGAAGACGTTGTCCAACGTGCGCGTATAGGCCTGCGCCCACAAGTGCTCGTCGGTCGCTACGTCGATCAACTGCACGTTGATCAACACCTGGTTGCCCGCTTTCTGCACGCTGCCCTCCAAAATGTGCGCAACGCCGAGTTCGCGCGCAATGGTCTTCAGATGGTCCGGATGACTCTTGTATTTCTCGGTCGAGGTCCGCGAGACGACCTTCAGGTCGCCGATGTCGGCCAGCTTGGTCAGGATCATGTCCTGCATGCCACTCGCGAAATAAGCGTTGTCCTTGTCTGCGCTCATGTTTTCGAACGGCAGGACCGCAATCGACTTCGCTGATCCGCTGGTTGTGGCGCTTGCTGTTTTCGGCGCAGTGAAGCGGCCGGCGAAAAACAGACTAATCGATACTGCACCCGCGATGAGCACGACGTAAATCCACGCGCCTTTCCGACGTCGTCCGGACGGCGGCCCGGCATCCGCCGTTTCGGTTCGTTTCAAACCTTGCGGTGTCAGCTCGAAGGCCCACGCAATCACCAATGCGATGGGGAAGCCGAGGAGAATGAGGAGCACGACCAGCCTGACAACCCAGTTTGGAATTTCGAAGAACGGGAAGACCTGCGTGGCGACCTGGACCAGCAACCAGCCAACCACGGCATACGCGATCGCAACCTTGTAAACATTGCGCCGCTTCAGCTCGGCGAAGAAATTGCGCGGGTTCATTCTGGTCGCCCCGTCATGAAGCGCTCTTCGAGCTTTTGGAAACGAGGATCACCACGGAGCGGGTCGAGGCGTTTGTCGATCTTGAGGCTGCCATACTGTCCCTGGAGCAGGATGTCGCGCTCTTCGAAGCTCTTCTCGAGCAAGCGTAACGCTTCTTCTTTGTCGCCGAGTGCGAGGTGAACAACCGCCAGCGCGTAAGGCCCGACGTAGCTCCAGCGGGAACGATTTGTCAATTCATCCAGAATCTTGCGCGTCTCCGCCATGCGGCCGGCCTTCGCATAAGCATGGGCGAGCATGGCCAGGTCGTCGGGAGTGGCACTTAGTTGGCAGGCCTTTTCGTACTCGGGGATCGCTTCGCTCAACCTTCCCTGGTCTTCAAGAATTTGACCAAGCACGTCATGCGACGGCCTGAACGTCGGCTCGAAATCGATTGTTTGGCGTATTTGATCGATCGCTTCGTCGGTCTGCCCGCGCTCCGCCAAAGCCAGGGCGTAGTCGCAATTTGTGACAAGCGAGAGGGGATCGAGTTCATGGGCTCGCTGCAGCTCGACCCAGGCCTCAGGATAGCGGCCCTGCCCAAAAAGAGCGGCTCCGAACCAATGGTGCGCCGTAGCGTAGTTGGGATTCAATTCAATCGCCCGGCGAAACTCCGAATCGGCTGCTGGCAGCTGAACAATCTGGTAGAGCGCGTTGGCCAGGCTCGTATGCGCTTCGGCCAGGTTGTCATCGAGCTCCACTGCCTTGCGTGCGGCGGCGAGCGCTCTTGGAACGTCAGCCCCAGGCGGCGTTCCGGCATAATTCGGCATGATGGAGTACGCGTCTGCGAGACCGGCATAGGCCAGCGCGTAGTTAGGATCCAGGTCGATCGCTTGCTGGAAATAATCGATCGATTTTTTCAGATTCTCCGTCCCGCGCTTGTTCCAAAAATAACGGCCTTTCAAATAAAGCTGGTGCGCCTCCGGGTTCTCCGTCGGCCGCGAGGCCAGCTCTTTCTCCGCGCGGCCGTCCAACTTTGCCTGCAGGGTCTCCGCCACGGTCTTGGCGATCTCGCTCTCGACCGCGAAGATGTCGGTCAATTTCCTGTCGTAGGTGTCGGCCCAAAGGTGGGCGTCGTTGAGCGCGTTGATCAATTGCACGTTGACGCGGACTTGATCGCTCGCTTTTTGCACGCTGCCCTCCAAAATGTTGGCAACACCGAGCTGCCTCGCAATCTCGCGCAGATTCTCGGGCGCGCTTTTGTATTTCTCGGTCGAGGTGCGCGAAATGACCTTGAAATCGCCGATCTTCGCCAGACGAGTCAGTATTTCATCCTGAATGCCTTCGCTAAAGTAGGCATTGTCCGGGTCACGACTAAGATTGTCGAACGGCAGCACCGCGATCGATTTTTCCGGGATCGCGGCGGTGGGCGCGGCGCCCGCCGCGGGAGTCGAAGCGGCCGCCGGAATCGCCCTTGTCTCTCTTCTCGGCTGCCAGGTTCGGTAGGCGAACAAGCCCGCCGCCATCACCGCCAGGGCCACCGTCAGGCCAACGATCTTCCGGCCGGTGCGTCTGGTAATCGACTCGTCAGGCACGACATCCTCCTCGCGCTTGATTCCTTCGGGTGTGATCTCGAAGGCCCACGAGAGAATCAGCGCGACGGGAAAGCCGAGAATCAAGACCAGCACGACAAGGCGCACCGCCCAATTCGGAATCTCGAAAAACGGAAAGACCTGCGTCGCAACCTGGATCAACAACCATGCTGCCACCACGTAGGCGACTGCCACCTTGTAAACATTGCGGCGCTTCAGCTCGGCGAAAAAGTTGCGCGGGTTCAAAGTCCTTCTTGCTCGGGCGGAGTCTGCTCCAATGGCCAATGGTTGCAAATGCCGGAACTGCCAGGCGCGGTTGCCAGGCACCGAGCCATACACCTGTGAATTGCAAGCCGCCACCGCGTCGACGCCGGCGAGCGACCGATGAAATCGTCCTTAAAAGGCCGCTCAGGCAGCCAGGCGCTCTGGCATCTCGTCGTAAGTGCGCCCGCCGAGCAGTCGCCCCGTAAGATCTTTGCGCACGCCACCCCATTGCTTGAAGAAGAACGGCACTCTCTGCTTTCGGCAGGCGCGAAAGATCTCCCGGACCCACTCAATCTGCATGGGGCGAGCATGCGGACCGGATTCGCCGCCCACGATCACCCAATGAATCCCGCGCAGATCAAGTTCCGCCAGCGAACCGATGAGCGGTTCGCACGACAGAAAGCGGACCGCAGCGGGCACCTCTCTCAGATCATCGATGCGTCGGAGGACGCGGCTGTCTTCCACACTCGTGCCCATCCAGACATTCTGTGGCCAGGAAAGCTTCGCGCTGAGCTTTTGCACCCGGTCGCTCCGTTTCGTCAGCACCTGAAAGGTATGCTGCGGACACTCCTCCATCGTCTGGAAGACGCGGCGAATGAACCAAAGCGGCACGTCCGCATGAAACAAATCGCTCATCGAATTCACGAAAATCCGGCGTGGCGCCTTCCACGTGCGCGGCAGATCGAGAACATCCTCATGCAGAGTCAGGCGAAACCCGCGCCGGTAGCGCTGACTCCCCATCGCTCGCAGGCGCAGGGACAGCCGCTCGGCATAACAATTCTTGCAGCCCGCGCTGATCTTCGTGCAACCCGTCACCGGATTCCACGTCGCCTCCGTCCATTCGATATGTGAATGATCAGCCACTTGCGGCGAAATTATTTTGCTTGTCCCCTAAACGGGAATCCGGTACGTTCGATTCGAAGCACCGAAAACGCGTATGCGTCGTAGGTGCTGATTTTTTTACTGCGGCGGGTAAAATTTCACCCCGAACTTGTTGTCGCCCGCTGCCTTCGTGTTTAGCACCGGTTTCAACATCTCAATCCAAGCTTCGATCCGCGCGGCGTGGATCGCGGCGGGGAGTCTTCGCGGCAGGCGGCCCACGTGTTGTGTGACGACCGCATAGAGAGAGACGATGCAGGCGACCAAGTCCGCAAGCTGGATGAAATAAGATTCGCTGGAATCCTTCGGCAGCGGGTCCTCGATCAGCTTTTGAATCTCCTGCCGACGCGGCGTCGGCCCAAATTTCGAGGGGATGAAATTAATCTTCTGCACTCGACGAGTGGTCTTACGCATTTTGCCAACCCGACCCCAATCGGTAATGATCATGAAGCGATTGTGCGGCTCAGAAGCGAGGTCGTTTTCAATCCTCTGCACTGAGAAAGTGAGAGCCGTGTCGAGGATATCGACCTCCGCTTTCTGGAAGCGCGGCTTAACGATGACCAAATTGATGATCTTTAGATTAAGCTGCGCGCAGAGTTGGCAATATAAATCGACGATGCAGACGCGATCTCCGTCAGAAATATTCCAGTTGAAATGCGGGTTCTTGTTTAGAATGAACTCACGAGCGTGAAGCTCTTCATGAAAGGGAAAGGGGAAATCACCTGCGAGTTGCTTCTTAAAGACCTTAATGCGCTCGTAATTGTCCTTCCATACCAGATGGTGCTGGTAGACGGCCGTGAGGACGAACAACGGCGATGAAGTCTGTGGGAAGCCGTCGTCTCCCGACTCATCGTAGTAAACGAGAAACATACTTAGTTACGCTACGGTCCTTAAAGAATAGCTTGGCTGGAACCAAGCATACGCGATCGCCACCTTGTAAACATTGCGGCCCTTCAGCTCGGCGAAAAAGTTGCGCGGGTTCATGGCGCCATAATTCGTCTGTGGTCCCGCCTTGCGCGGTGCAATGCCGAGCGCTTTCTCGATTGCGGCCGGGTCGTAGACCTTCCCGCCTTTGATCACGGTGCTGATGTTGTTGATGTCGCGGATATTCTTCGTCGGATCCCCATCGATGAGAATCATGTCGGCCAGTTTGCCCGCGGCGATGACACCGCGGTCTTTGTTCACACCCATGACCAGCGCCGGCGTCCATGTCGCCATCCGCAGCACCTCAGCCGGCGCGATCCCGGCCCGCACATAGAGCTCGAGTTCGTGATGGAGCGTGTAACCAGCCAGCGTGTCAGTCCCCGGGATAATCGTGACCCCAGCGTCATACAGAGCCTTGAGCAAGCGCAGCATCGCGGGGAAGGCTGCGTGATAGGCGGCTGCCTTGTCGGCGGGGACTTCGAGCGCGTCGCTCAACATCGAGCGCCGAACCTGCGCCGGAAACCGCGGCACAATCTTCTCCAGGCCGGGCGGGACGGCGGTCGGGTCTCCGCAAAAGAGCGCTTCGAAGATGCTCATGGTCGGATCGAGCACGGTGTGATGGAGCTTAAGGAAGATGATGAAGTCGCGCACCTGCGGCTTGTCCGGCGTGAACTCGTAGGCATGCTCAGCCACCTTGATGAAGCGATCGCGATTGCGCGTCTCCTTTACTTCCGGATAGAGAAAGTTCAGCTCGATAAAATTCATGTGCTGGATCTCATCCGCGCCGCCTTCGACGAATTGGCGCGCTGACATGAAGGCCGGCACGTGCCCGCTCACCCGCAACCCGTGCGCATGCGCGCGATCGGCGATGATCGGAACCAGCTCCGGTTTGACGGAGGAATAAATCTTGATCTGGACGTAGCCGTGGTCGGCATACCAATCGACGTCCTTGATCGCCTGCTCGGCGGTGTCGACCCGCATCTTGGTCGGCCCGGCGTACTCCCCGGTGCCGTCGATGATGCCGGCCTTCGAGACACGCGGGCCAAGCTCGCGGCCGTCGTCAAAGCGCGCCACGCGCTGCAAAAAGCTATCGGTATCGTTCGCCATGTCGCGCGCACTGGTCACGCCGTTGGCCAGATCGAGCGCGCCATCGACATCGCTAAAGTGCTGGTGGTTGTCCCACAGCCCGGGCATGAGGAACCGGCCGTGCCCGTCGATGATCTCGGCATCGGCAGATGGCTTCAAATTAGCGTCCGGGGCAGTACGCACAATGCGATCGCCACGCACAAGAACGCTCGTCCCCGGAGTCACGCTCAGGTCGCGCGGATCGAAGAGGCGGGCGTTGCGGATCACGAGGTCGCCTTTCGGAGTGTGGGCAAGTTCGTGCGCGATGCGCTCCGACCAGTCGTCGTCGGTTTTCTGCTGAGCCGTTTTTAATTGCGCCATCGCTGCTTCGAATGGAGCCGACACCACCGAGAACCACGACGAGAGGGACGCCGCCGTATTCCCGTCTTGGTCGAGCCAGATCGATTGCGGCGAAAAGCCAAGACCCGTAATGCGGTACTGCGCTAACTCGCCCCTGCCGGAAGCGACACTTACTTTGCCGGCCTCCTCGATGCTCGCTTCGCCGGCCGGGAGAAGCGCCAGTTTGTGATTGGGCGCTTTGAGCAAAGCACGCGCCAGCACCCCAAGGAATTCCGGGGGCGCGTTGATCGGCAGATAGAAGGCCTCGCCCGTAACCGCCTGCTGGCCTTGTTCGCTCCGATTCTTCCAGCTCGCTCTGCCATTCTTCATCTCAAAGCGCTCTTCGACCGGCGCTTTCATGTAATCATTGCCGTGGCCTTCGTATTCGGTCGGAATGCCGGCAGCGTTGACTTTCCAGGTGGCAATGATGTGATCGCCACGGCCGCGATCGTTGTAGGAATATTCGACCCGTGTGGATCCGGCCGACTCCGTCTGCACCGTCTGCGTGCCGGCCGGGTTGCCCTGAATGAATATTTTGTCTGTGCGCTGGTCGGCTGACGCGTGCGCCAATCCGGCCAGAGCCATGACGAACGTAGTGAACAAGCGCAGGTCTGTGGTCTTTCTCATTTGTGATTATCTTTCGCGGCCGGCAGAGAGTTTTGCCGCTTTCAGACTGACTGCGGTCCCGCGTTTTCCTTCGGAACGATTAGTTGATCCAGATTGTAGGTTGAATAGGCGCCGGGCTCATGGCCCCAGCCGATGATCTCGTCCACCACGCGGGCAAACTCCTCGGTGTGCCAATGCTTCCGTGTCTCCCACCACTGGCGCGCGCCGGGATAAGCGATCAGGTCACTCATTGTCCGCTCGACTTCCCCCCAAAGCGAGGCGCCAAGGGTGCCGTCGCGTCGGTAATAATACATCCCCTCGAAGTTCTTGAAAAAGCGGCTGAAAAACGCACTGAACCTGACCTTGGACACTGGATCCAGGTCACTAAAACACTGCACGCCTCGAAGATAGACCGCGCTGAAATCCGCACTGTCGGTGAGCGATTCCACCAGGTCGCCCCATTGCCCGGCCAGGGTGTTCATCGCTATCCGGCGTCGCTCCCTGGTCTGTTCTCTGATTTGAACGGCAAGATAAATCAGGGAAGGAATCCCGATAAAAACGGCCGCTAATTGCCCGATCGCCCCCAGCATTTCCCAGTTCATATGGCTTTAGGTTAACTCAGCTGAAACAAGAATGGCCGGTTCAGCTCGGTGAATAACGTGATCGAGCCCAACCGCGATCTCCGGGGCGAGCCGACGGATGAGAAAAACACAACTCGCGCTGCGGTCGAGCATATTCGGTCTCTTGTCCACGCCAAGGGACGGGAGCGCATCGCTAAGTCTCGCGGCCAAGCAGGGCGTGGATTTCCGTCGGCTTTTGCTTCCCTTTGACCGCAACTTCGCCGAGTCGCCGGGTGCGGTAACGCCCTCTCGCCCGCTCCAGCGTGAATTGGGAAATAATGATGCGCGTTCCGTACTCGGGTGTCTTGGTCAGCGCCTCCAAACGTGAGGCGAGATTTACCCCGTCGCCGATCACGGTGTAGTTGAGTCGGGTCTGCGATCCCATGTTGCCCGCCACGACGACATCGGTGTTGATCCCAATCCCGAAACTGAGAGGGTGGCGTCCCTGGGCGCAGCGTTCCCGGTTCAATTCATCCAGCGCCTCGGACATTTCCAGCGCCGATACCATGGCGGCATCGGCATCGTCGGGACCAGTCAGCGGCGCGCCGAACAACGCCATCATGGCGTCGCCCACGTATTTGTCGACCACGCCGCCGTGCGCTTCGACAATCGCGCTCATGCGGGTGAAATAGTGATTCAGAACCTCCAGCATCTCCTGCGCAGAACTGGCCTCACACATGCCGGTAAAGTCTCGCAGATCAGAGAACAAAATGGTGACTTCACGTTCTTCGCCACCGAGAGTCACGTCTTTGCGCAACAGCTCCCTGGCCACGGCCGGCGAGACAACTTTGCCGAGTAAATCGCGCACCTGATCGCGCTCGGCCAAGCCTTCGCTCATATGATTGAAGGCCTCGGCGAGCTGACCGATCTCATCCTCCGTTTGCACCTTAATGCGGTGCGAATAATCGCCCGCACTAATTTTGCGCGTGCCTTCGGCAAGTTGCAAAACCGGTCGGGAAACACTGCGTGCGATCCAAATTCCAAGAGCGACGGAGATAAGCAACCCGGCGAGCGCGAGGTAAAGGTAAGTGCGCTCGAGACGCATATAGGGAGCCAGTTCTTTGTCGAGCGACCGTTCCAGAAGCGCGACGGCCGTCCCGTTTTCTGTCGGGAGCGGGAGCGAGTAACTGACAAAATGTTCTCCGCCAAATTGAAAATCGACAATTTGTTTGAGAGGAGGCCGCCGCGCTCGCAAATGCGTCAGCAGCGACTCGCGTTTCTTCCCCTCAAAGGTGGAGGCGAACAGACTCGCCAATTCAGCCGGATCGAAAAATGTGATCTCCAAATCAGAGAAAGCCTGGATTTCACGGGCGAATCGGTCGTCGATAAGAAACGCGGGGCAGAGCCACGCGATCGGAGCAGGCGCGAGCAGCGGCGTCACCGCCAAGGCGTATAGCTCCTTGTCCAGGATGACGAACGCGTAGGCCGCCCCGTCTGCTTCCGCCTTGTCGGCCAGCTTGGGAAAGGGAAACGGAACAGATCGCCGCTCGGGCTGGCGAGTATCGAAAAGAAGTTGCTTCTCAAGCGACGCGATCAGAATGCGCTCGGCGTTGATCCGGCCGCGCAAACTTTCCAGTGCGGACAAAGTGGTGGCGCGATCCTGATTCGCGCCGGCAAAGGCCTCCAAAAAGGCGTGGTCGCGAGAGAGAATTGCAGCCGCACTCGTAATCCGCTGACTACGCTCCTCGATCAACTTCTTGAAAACCTGGGCACCGGCGCGCAGACGCGCGTCGATTTGCGCGAGGGCGTGCTCCCGATTCGCGTGCCGGACAACGAGATAAGTCACGCTTTGCAGGAGGGTCAAAAGCGCGACAAGAGAGAAGAGGAGCCGGCTCCTGAAACTGCGAAATTGAAACCTCAGGGATAACCTCCGTCCGATAGCCCGGGCGCTCTCCTGACGCGAAAGTCCGGTTTCAAATCCAAACTGAAGACCAATTGTTTTGCGTCGCCTTGTCTAACGTCGACCCGTTGCGCCGCTCCATCCGGCTGTCCTTTCAGCAGCGGGTGCCAGACGGCGACCGTGTATTGCCCGGGCGCCAAATCTTTCAAGACGGCGCGCCCGCTCCGGCCAGTAACCTGAAAATACGGCGTCGCAAGGACTGCGACGTAGGCAATCATCCAATCGTGAATGTTGCAGCCGAGCGTTACGAATCCCTCCTTGTCGAAAACGACCGGCTCCGCGGGAACACCCGCATAAAGCGGCAACTCGAATCTTTTCGCGGGCGAAAGCGAGTAGACGTGATGACGAATATTGTCCTTGTTCGGAAACATCACCGAGGTGCCGACCTGCACCGCCGTGACGTAGGGAATGAACTGTTTGTTTTGCTGATCGATCACAGCCTTTTTCTCGGCGCGCGCCGCAGTGGCGCTCGACTTCGCATAAACGACCGCATCCGAAACAGGCGCACCCTTTCCATTCTTCACCATCACGGTAAGCGAACCGGCCTCCAGCCCGCTGCACGCAAGGCAGCCGGCGAGAAGAATAATTGTTCGCGCGTTCACGCCTCAATAAGCAAAAGCGATTTTCGCTTCAACCAAATGATTTACATAGTCGAGCGGACCGTGGGTCGTGTTGCGAAACTCGTAGTTCACCTGCAGAGAAATGTATTTGCTTAACGTGTAACCAACCGACGCGGAAAACGCGTTTGTCACGCCACGCAACCGGTAGGCCGTGTAAGGCGGACTGCCGAAACTGTTTACTGACTCGCGGGCCGAACTGAGAGCGAAAACGTCGGGTCGCGGCGGGAGCGCGTAGGAAATCACTTCACCATTGCGGTAAAGGTATCCCACCGCCACCTGGAGCGACGAAGTTACATCGAACGCTAAACGAATCGCGCCACTGTTTCCGCTCAGGTCCCAGAAGGGGTCTTTCGCCGCGTAGTCGTCAAAGATGTAAACGGCCTCCACCGAAAGCCGTTCAGTAATTCCGAATCCACCTCTAATCTTGAATCCGTTCTCGACCCCGCTTCGATCGTCCTCCTTGAAGAAGTCGTAGGCCAGGCTGTCCTCGATCAACACCCACGGCGCCATGCGCCCAAGTCCAAATCGATAACGCAGACTGGCGCTTCCACCCGGAGCCAGGTTGTTGAACGCTTCAAATCGAGCCCAGACCTGTTCGCGCAAGTCGACCCCAAGATTCAAGCGCAGATCGCGCGTGAGTTGAAAGGCATTTCCAACCCCGAGATTGCTCTCCCAGGCCCAGTCGTCCTTAGCGTCCGACGCGCGATCCGAGTTGGAAAGGTTACTGTCATAGAGGGCGCCTGTTTCAGCATCGACGCGCCAATCGGCCCGCGCGGCGCTTGCCACCATGGCAAGCAACACAGCCAGTCCAGTTGTCCCCATCGCCTTCACAAAGTCTGAGATCTTTCCGGTGCGCAGCCTACCAGTTCCTCCGAATAATTGCGAGACACCAACTCCATTCCATCCTCGGCCTGGAGCCTAACGAGTTGCTCGTCTGGAACCTCGCGCACGTGTGCTGTCGCACCAGGATGTTGGCGAGTTGGCCCAGCCGCTCTTTTTGCTCCTTGATCAGCAGTTTGGAATAACCCACGAGATCGATGAACAAGACATGCCCGATTGTGCGCCGAAGAATGCTTTCAGATTCAGGCGCCATGGGCTCTGCGCGACCTCAACGCGGCGAACAAGTTGCGCGGGTTCATTGCTGCGCTGCTTTTTCCAGCTCACTGAGCTTATTCATCAGCGCCTGAAAGCGCGGCTCGTCGCGCACGCTATCGTAAAGCTGGTCACTCTTGATCCACCAGAGAACGGGATCCCGGTCTTCAAGGGCTTTATCCAGCCAATCGAAGGCCTTCTCCTTTTCGCCCAGTCCCAGATAGACCGTCGCCACATTCGAAGGCGAGACATAGCGTTTCTTCGAGAGATCTTCCAGTTCGCGCAGGATCTGCCCGGCTTGCGTGCGATCGCCCAGAACGGCGTCGGTATAACCGACAGAAGCCAGATACCAGGGGAGGTCATCGAGTGTCATTGCTTTCTGGAACTCCGCTCTGGCCTCCGCGGTATTTCCTTTCGCCATCGAGCACCAGCCCGCAACGTTGTGAGCGAAAGCATTGTTGGGATTCAATTCCAGGGTGCTGCGAATTTGCGTGATGGCTTCGTCGTAGCGACGGGCCAGGTAATAAAACCAGGCGAAATCCGTATTGAGCAAAGGATTGAGCGGATCCAATTCCAACGCCTTCTTCTCATTCGCCAGCGCCTCATCGAATCGGCCCTGGGTCGCGAACGTCCACCCATATTGGTCATAGGCCAGGGCCAGGTTCGGATTCAATTCCGCGGCGCGATCGAGTTCCTTTTCGCTGCCCTTGAGGTCGAGGGAAGTCTGGAGGGCTGTTCCCATGGAGAGATGGGCTTCGGCGAGTTCGGGATCGAGCGCGAGCGCTTTTTTCGCCAGTTCCATCTGCCGAGCCCAGGCTTCTTTCCCCGACATCGTCTGTCCTCCAGCCCAGCCGTAAATATCGGCCAATCCGCAATAAGCGAGGGCGAACTTCGGATCCAGTTGCAGCGCCTCTTCGAAGTCGCGGATGGCGTTCGTCCATCCCTCCTGCGTGAACTGGGCGAAGTTATAGCGACCGCGCAGATAAAGGCGGTGGGCTTCCGGGTTCTCGGTCGGCCGCTTGGCCAAAGCGCGCGCTTCGTTAACCCCCAACTGGACCTGCAAGGCTTCGACCACCCGTTTCGCCACATCGCTCTGGAACGTGAGGATATCCTTCATATCGCCGTCATAGGTTTCCGACCAGAGATGAAAGCCATCGGCCACTTTGATGAGCTGGGCGGTTACACGCAGCTTCTCGCCAGCTTTGCGCACGCTGCCTTCCAGCACCGTGTTGACGTGGAGTTCCTGGCCGACCTTGCGAAAGATGTCCTCCTTATTCATACCCTTGAAGGCGAAGGAAGAGCTGCGTCCAGGCACGCGCAATTGTTTCACTTTCGTCAGTGCGTTGAGCAATTCCTCGGTCATGCCATCGCTCAGATACTCGTCGCTCTTGTCCGCGCTCAGGTTCACAAACGGCAGCACCGCGATGCTTTTTCCCGGGACTGCTGTCGCGGCACTCTCGTGGAGCGGACTATTTGTCTTCGCTTTTGCACGCGAGTGAAGAATCGCGGGAGTGAAGATGAGAGCCGGAACCCCAAAGCAGATCAGAAAAAATAGAACGATCAGAGCGGTCGAAAAGGATCGACTTTTCGAAGGCCTGGTTTCCCCCGGTTGTTTCTGCTCAGCGAATCGGGCGGGCAGCGCGGGGTTGCCGAGTTCGTCGGTGTAGAGATTGAACACGTGCAAGCGGACGCCATGTTTCACTTCGCACTCGCCCAGATCGTGCAGGCGCGGCTGCCACTGGCGATATTGTTCCAGGTCTTCCGCAACTCGCCTGGAGAGCAAGATGTGGCCGGCATCGCCGCAATCCATCACCCGCTGTGCCATGTTGATGCCCGCGCCGGCAACGTTGGTGCGCCCGCTCACGTCGGTCACTTCGCTCACCGGGCCGCTGTGCACGCCCATCCGCACCGCGACCTCCGGATGCATCTTGAGCGCTTGCGCGATCTCAAGCGCGCATTGCGCTGGTTCTTCCGAGCTGTTGCGAAAGACCAGCGCCATCCCATCACCGGTCGGTAGCCTAACGAGTTGCTCGTTGGTTGACTTCGCCACCTGCGAAGTCGCCAACACGATCTCGGTCAGTTGGCGCAATCGCTCCTTCTGCTCCTCGATCAAGAGCTTGGAATAGCCGACCAGATCGATGAACAGAACATGCCCAATCTCGAGTCGCAGATTGTTCTCGGGTTCAGGCGCCATGGTGGTCACTCCGCTGCAGTTCGGCGAAGAGGCTGCGCCGGTTCATCGTTTCACGCTTGCAGCCGGCGGAAAGATTTTCTGGACCAACACTTCGAACCGTGGCTCCCCGCGAAGATCGTCGAGGATAGGATCGATTTTGATCGTGAAGATATCGTTACCGGAGCCCTCCCGATAGGCCCGTTCCAACTCACCCATCGCGCGATCCTTCTCACCCAGAGCCAGCAACAAGACGGCAAAATTGTAGGCCGAAACATAACGGGATTTCGCTTCCTCGATCAGCCGAGCCAGAATCTTTTGTGCCTCGTCCTGGCGACCTGTTCGGGCGTAGGCCTGGCCGAGATAGGCGAGATTCTCTGGATCGTCATTTAACTCCACGGCTTTTTCATAAGCGCCAATTGCCTGGGGAAATTGCCCCTTGAGTTGAAAGGCCAAACCTAAATAATACGGCGCAATGTAAAAGTGGGGATCCAATTCGATCGTCCTGCGAAGTTGCGCAATGGCGTCGTCGTAGCGATGGGCATGCAAATAGATCAGCCCCAAATCGGCATTGATAATCGACGAAAGCGGATCTAACTCCGCCGCCCTCTTTCCTTCGCCGATGGCGCGATCGAACTGGCCGGAGGCGGATAAGGGACCCCACCCAAGCCAGTGATAGGCCATCGCGTAGTTTGGGTCCAAGGCAATCGCGCGCTCGAATTCCGCGATGGCCCGAGGAAAGTCAAAATCGTAAGCCGTCAGAATCCTGCCCATGGAGGCGTGTGCCTCGGCCAGAGTCTCGTCGAGATCGAGCGCCTTCTTCGCGGCGGCCCTGGCCTGTGGAACGGAGTCTTGCGGGTTGGCTTCGCCAAAGACCGAGAGCAGCGCGTAGCCGTCGGCGAGCCCGGCGTAGGCACGGGCATAGACGGGATCCTTCTCGATCGCCTGATGGAAATAATCGATCGCTTTGCGGAGGTCCGCGCCGGTCCGCTTGTTCCAAAAAAATCTTCCTTTGAGATAGAGCTCATAGGCTTCGGGATTCGCCGTAGGCTTTTTTACGAGCAGTACCTTCTCCGAGCCGGAGAGTTTCGCCTGCAGCGTTTCCGCGATGGTCCTCGCAATGTCACTCTCGACCGCAAAGATGTCCGTCAGGTTGCGGTCATAACTATCCGCCCAAAGGTGCGCATCGGTTGAGGCTTTAATCAGCTGCACATTCACCCGCACCTGATCATTAGCCTTTTGCACACTGCCTTCGACAACATTGGCCACCCCAAGTTGCTGCGCGATTTCGGGAAGATTCTCGGGCGAACTCTTGAAGTGCTGCGTCGAAGTGCGCGAGATGACTTTCAAGTCCGCCACTTTGGCCAGCCGCGTCAGAATCTCATCCTGCACGCCCTCGGCGAAGTAAGCGTTACTCCTCTCGTCGCTCAAATTCTCGAACGGGAGGACGGCAATGCTTTTCTCCGGTATGGCAATGGTCGGCGCCGGCTTGCGCGCAATAATCAGGAGCGCCGCCACGATTGCAGCCAGCAGGAGAAGGGTCGCGCCGATACTGGCCCAACGATTTCGAGTCCGGTGCTGCTTGAGTATCCGAAGTTTTTTGGGCAGCTGCGGATTGCCAACATCGTCGCGGTAAAGATTGACCAAGCCAAGACGCACCCCGTGTTTCACTTCACATTCGCCGAGGTCATGCAGCTGCCGCTTCCAATGTCCGTACTGCTCCAAATCCTCTGCCACATGTCTGGAGAGCAAAATGTGACCCGCGTCGCCGCAATCCATCACGCGCTGCGCCATGTTAATGCCAGCGCCGGCGATGTTGGTGCGACCGTTGACATCTGTAACCTCGCTCACCGGCCCGCTATGAATTCCCATTCGCACCAGGACCTCTGGATGCGATTTAAGCGTTTGCGCGATCTCGATCGCGCAACGCACCGGTTCCTCCGAGCTATTGCGAAAGACCAGCGCCATCCCGTCGCCGGTCGGCAGCCTGACGAGTTGTTCGTTCGTCGATTCGCCTACCTGTGCCGTCGCGAGCACGATCTCGGTCAGCTGCCGCAAGCGTTCCTTCTGTTCTTCGATCAAGAGCTTGGAATAGCCGACGATGTCGACGAAAAGAACATGCCCGATCTCTAGTCGCAGATTGCTTTCAGAGTCTGGAATCATCTATCGCGAAAGGATGGGAAAGCCGAAATTATGGGGAAGCGACGGCTTCGGCGAGCGCGCGAATGCGGCTGATACCTGCGACTTGTAGCCGCGATAAGCGCCGATCATTGGTGACGAAGAGATCGACTCCGGCGGTCGAAGCGCAAGCGAGTTGGACCGCATCAGGCGCGGCCAGAGCAGCGTGGGTGGAACGCAGTTGGGCAAAGCGAAAGGCGGCCGCCCGGTCAAATTCGATCAGGTGCATTTGCTCAAAGGCCGCGGAGTACTGCGCCACCAGGTCCGCGCGCTGCCGCTGCATCGGTCGCACGAGTAATTCGCCCAGAGTAAGGGTGGAAGTGACGACTTCGGCGTCCTGCTCTTCCTGCCAGGCGAGGAGGGCTTTCATCCGCGCCGCCGCGGCGGAGTCCTCCCAGAGATAGATGAAAAGATTCGTGTCCCAGAAAACGCGCATTTATTTCCAATCTTTGCGCAGTCTTCGCACATAGGAATCGGCCTTTACCCCTCGCCAGATGGAACGATCAATCGACTTGAGATGCTCGAGCGGATTGGCGTGCGTGGGACCAGGGGATTGCAGTTCGCGCTTCAAACCGGAAATGACCAGAGCTTTCAGGGTGGTATTCGTTTCGAGCGCTTTTCGTTTGGCGCGCCGAAGCAAGGCGTCAGGCAAGTCGAGCGTGGTTTTCACGACGCGGACGATAAACCCATAAAGCAATATCGCAATACTTGTGGTTCAGTCGGCAGCCTGACGAGTTGCTCGTTGGTCGACTTCGCGACTTGGGTGGTAGCCAGCACGATGTCGGTGAGCTGGCGCAACCGCTCCTTTTGCTCTTCGATCAAGAGCTTGGAATATCCGACCAGATCGATGAAGAGGACGTGCCCGATCTCGAGCCGTAGGTCGCTCTCGGATTTGGATGTCATATTCCCTGGCCGTGCCTAACGCTCGGGCGCGATTGTCGGAATCATCTGCCGTCCGTTCCGACGATAAACGCGAAAGTCACTGTCGAGCGTGAAAACATGGCTCGCGGGATAAATCTCGGCCATGCGCACAAGACAGGCATCTGCCAGGGACATCGGTACGCTAGCGTAGCGCGTCATCAGCTTCCTGAGCGCGGCCGAGTGGTCCTCGATTTCCAAAGCGATCCGGAGCAAACCGTTCTCAATTCTCTCCAGGATCACGGTTCCACTCACGCCCCGCCGTTCGATCAAAAAACAGACTTCCGCAATCACCGCTTCGCAAGTGAAGAACGGCGGAGGCAGCGCGCGGAATCGCTCCACCGTCCAGGCATGGTCTCGATCGCCCGCGCAAATCATCGCGACAAGCGGCCCGGTATCGATCAGGATTTCGCTCAAGGCTTTCCGAAGCCTTTCAAATGTCTGGGGTGGCTGGCGTAATCCTTCGGGCCGCCTTTAACAATTCCACACACATCCTTGATCAAATCGAAGGCGGATACTTTGGGTTTATTCTTGCGGAAACTTGCGGCCAGCGCTTCCCGCACGATCTGAGACTTCGGAACTCGACGCTGCCGGGCCGTCGCTTCCAGGTGGGCACTGATCTTGTCCGGAATCTTGCAGGTGATCGTGGTCATGGTTTTTGATAATACGAAATTGCGCCGCGGGCAATACCACTTTTCCTCGCTTCGCCCGTCTAATTGGCCGCAAATTTGTAAATGGTGCTCTGCTTCAGCCCGACAAAAGAATTCCACCGGTTCACGACTTTCAAGCTGCTTGAGGCTTCACGGCAGCTTCGCGTATTCCGCTTTGGCCTGGTTCAGGAGCGGGTTGTCCGGGTCGGCATTTTTCCAGAGCGCCAGGAAATCCTGATAGGCAGCCTTCGCTTTCGCGGAATCGCCGGACAGGGCATAGGCATGACCGAGACCCAAGTGGGCGAGCGCGCCAATCGGCTCATTCCCGACCACTCCCGAATGATCGAGAATTTTCTGAAACTCATTGATTGCTGCCCGATCCGTCTTTCGCCGCCAGATAGGCCTGCCCCCGAAAATAAACAGGATAGAGCGCAAAGGTGAAGTCATCGTTCGTGTGTCCCAATTCATAAGGCAAAGCCGCGGACAGAGCAGCCAAGGCGGCTTCCGCATTTCCACTGTTGAGCGCGAGCGCTGACCGAGCCATGGGCAGATACTGGGTTTGAACAACCGTGTCCTGCGGAAAACGTTTTGTTAGGTCATCGGCCAAAGATCGACGTAGGCGCAAACGGCCGATTTTTTCGAGAAGCCGGCCAGCACCATTTGAACGAGTGAGGTCTTGCCGAAGCGACGCTCGGAGAAGACAAAAAGCTTTTCGTGGTTGCGAATCGCCTTCGCCAGGTCCGCCCTTTCTTTGGCGCGATCGCAGAAGGCGTTCTCGGCCACGACTCCGCCGTACTCGAAGGGGTTAATCGGATTACGCATCATGCATTACGCAGTATGCATAAAGAGATCGAGAACCACAATTCCAAAATGGATGCCAGCCGGGCCAGCGCCGCGCGCTCATGATTCTTGCCCGGCACAATTTTCCGCCGGCCATTGGACCTGGACGAGCGGCCCGACCAACAGCACCCAGGACAGGCCGCCCAAGAGTGTCACGCCAGCGGCGACGACAAAAGCCCACCAGAATTGCCCGGTGCGATCCACCACCAGGCCGGTCAGGGGTGCAACGACCACGCCGGCCAGGTTCCCGATCGCATTCTGCAGCCCGGTCCATCTTCCAGCCACCGCCGGCCCGGCCAGAGTCTGGGCAAAAACATAGATCGTGGGCCCAGTGAAGCCGGCCGCCATGCCTATGACCATAAGGGAGACAAACGAGGTGCGTGCGCTCGCCGCCGCACAACCAAGCAAACCGGCCGCGATCGTCACATGACCAATCCCCATCCAAAGTTTGCGCACGAAATTCGGGCTCGCGCCGGCCCGGACCCACGCATCGGCAATCCACGCAAGGATGGGCGAAGCGATAGCGTAGGCGAGATAGAACAAAGCCCCTTCTCGAGCCATCTGCTGCATCGATAGATGCCGTTCGCTAACGAGGAAAAACGGCAGCCAAACGATCATGAGATAGAATGGATAGTTACTGCAAAAGTGTCCCGCCGCCGTGCCCCAAAACGCCCGCAGGCGAAGAATCTCGTCAACCGATGCCGGACAGACAAATCGCTGCGATGCAGGAGCCGCTTTCGGCATCCAGCGAATCCACGGCACAAGCCAGAGAAGACTCACGAATCCGAGTACAACAAAAACTGGTCTCCAACCGTAGGTTGCAATCAGGCCGCCACAAAAGAACGTCCCGAAAGCCGGGCCGAGGCTCATTCCACTGATGATGGCGGCGTTGGCGATGCCGCGATGTTCCTGCGAAATGTGACGCGCGAGAATCTTCCCATAGGCCGGGAAAGCGACTGACTCTCCTGCGCCGAGCAGGAGACGGCAGACCATGAGTGTCGCGAAGCCGTTAACTAGGCCCGTAAGTCCCGTAGCCAAAGACCAGATGGCAAATCCGCCGGCCAGCACCCAGTTCACATCGAAGCGGTCGACCAGCCAACCGCTCACGATCATGAGAGTGACGTAGGTCCAAAAGAAAGCACCCAGGAGAAGGCCAAGATGATAGGCGGATAGGTGGAGCTCGCTTTTCAACAATGGCGCCGCGACCGAGAGATTGCCGCGGTCGACATAGTTAATGAAAACTGAAAGCGCCAGAAGGAGAAGCAGTCCGAGGGTCTTACCGTCGATATGTCGGCGACTCTCCTGCACATCCAAAGCCGCAATCGCGGTCCGGGCGCGTTGTCGATTCGTCAGCCATCCGACCGCTGCATACGCGATCGCCAACTTGCAAACGTTCCGCCGCTTCAGCTCGTCGAAAACGATGTCTTTTCGCTCATGGCTTCGCGGAGCCTGCGGGCGGCGGGAATTGAACCTTCAATTTCTGACAGAATGCTGCGAAGCGCGGGTCATCCTTATAATTCAGAATGAAGGGCGTGACTAACAATTGCGTTAAACCGGGGTCGTGTTCGGTATAAGCGCGTTCGAGCCATTCAAACATCTTGTCGGGTTCTTTGCGCAGGCCGTAAACGACGGCGATCTGGAAAGGGCCACTCTGTGCATCCTCGTTTAGCAACTTTTGCAAAGCAAAGTCGGCCGTTGCGGGATCACCCTGCGCCTGCTGCGCCAGAGCCAGCGCGTAATCCTGCCAAAATCCTTTCGGCTCCAGCTGCGCATCTTGCAGCGCGGCCGCGGCGTTCCCACGTAATACATCGATCATCGTAAGATAGGAATACAGGCGAGCGGCCGCCGGTTGAAGCTCGATCGCTTTGCGCAAAGTAGCCTCGGCTTCGTCGTATCGGCCGCCGCCAATCAGGATGCGGGCGAGATTCAAGTAGCGAGTCACGCCTAACGGATCGAGTGCCAGCGTCTGTCGCATTATGTTCTCTGCCTCCGTGAGCCGACCTTGCGCAGCGAACAGAAAGCTCAGCGCGAATTTGGGTCCAGCGGCAGCCGGGGCCAGTTTCTCGGCCTTGCGGAATTCGGCTTCGGCCGCGGCGAAATCGAGGTCGGGTGTCACCAAGACGAAGCCGAGCGCTTCGTGCCCGGCGGCGAGATCGGGCGCGAGCGACAAGGCAGTCAGCGCTGCGTTCCGCGCCTTCGCGTAGGCTTCGTTGGTTTCAGCGCCACCCAGCCAGGTGGCGGCGAGTTGTCGCCATGCGGCGGATAGCTGCGCATAGGCGAGCGCGTAGCGCGGATCGAGCCGGATGGCTTCGTCGTAAAACTCTACTGCTTTGCGCGTCCCTTCTTCAGTACCGAGACGGAAGTAGAACGTTCCCTGCTGCAGGGCATTGTAGGCCGCGAGATTGTCGTTGGACGGCGCCGCATCGATTTCGCCGGTGCGCCCAGAAGCTTGATCTTGAGCTGTTCGGTCACAGCAGTGGCGATCTCGCTCTGGACGGCAAAGACATCTTTCAACTCACGGTCGTAGGTCTCGGACCACAGCGCGCGCCCATCGGCCGCATTGATCAGTTCGGCGACGATCCGTACTCGATCGCCCTCTTTGCGCACGCTGCCTTCGAGCAAGTTCGTTACGCCCAGTTTTTCGCCGATTGTCCGGCTGGTGTCGGATTTGCCTTTGAAGAGGAACGACGAGCTGCGGCCGATGATCTTGAGACCGGGAATCTTGGCCAGCACCGCGATCAGTTCCTCCGAAAGGCCATCGGAGAAATATTCATTCGCGGGATCACCGCTGGTGTTCACCAAGGGCAGAACGGCGATCGACCTGGCTGCGTCGCCAGCCTCGGCCGATGCGCGCCGAAGCAAGGCGTGATCGAACACGACGTAACCCACGGCGCAAAGCAGAAGGAGGCCAAGAATATAGTTAAGCTTACGGTCCGTCCCGCGCCGTTCGCGTCGCACTTCGGGCGGTTCGCCCGTCTCGGGAAGATCGCCCGTCCGCACGACGCCGTGAGAGGTGATGTCGAAGAGCCAGGTTAGGACTAGCGTAACTGGGAATCCCGCGATGATCACCAGCACAATGATTCGCTGCGCCAGCGCGGAGACATTAAAGATCGGAAAAACCTGTGTGACCACCTGCACCACCAGCCAACCGGCCACTACATAGGCAGCGCCGATCTTGTAGACATGGCGACGCTGCAACTCGGCAAAGAAGGAAGGCTTGGTGCTCATGGCTTGGTCTGCGCCTGTGCCAGGGCCGCTTTGCCATCGGCGATCAACTTCTGGAAGCGCGGGTCGTTCCGAATCGGATCCAGACCGGGTCGAGCGTGAGCAATGCCGACGACATCGACAGGCCCGCCGGAATCGACATCAGTTGTTGCAGGAGCGCGATCGCCTGATCATCGCGCCGACCGCCACATACACCGCGCCAGGTAGCCCAGGTATTCGGCCCTGCGAAGGCATCGGCTGATCGGCAAGAGCTCAACCGGGCGGCGTCCCTCGGCGACTGCCTCGTCCTTGAGTCCGAGACCAGCGGCGGCACGCCCCAACGCCATGTGTAATCCCAGTCGCCCGGACGGTCACGCACGGCGGACTGATATTCCCGGTAGACGTCGCTGTAGAGCGCCTTGGCCTTCGCGCCATCGCCCATCGCAGCATAGGCCCAAGCCAGGTGCAGCAGGCGCGGCGTCACCGAATTGCCGCGGGAATACGTCCAGGTCGGCTGATCCGATTCCTCGGCGATTCGCACTGCGGTCGCAAAGTCCCGCGACCACCAGGCTAGGTCGAAAGATACCGGGCGGCTTGTTCGATACGCGTCGCTCGATGGCGCCAAGGCCCCGAGCGTAGCGCGCAGCGGGCCGAGATCGCCCTTCCAGAGGGCCGTATTTTGCGCGCGCCGGATCTCGATAGCGCCGGATCGGCGGACAGCTCCGCGGCACGCGCATAGGCCTGATCAGCCTCGGCGTAACGGCGCATTTGCGCATAGGTCTGGCCGAACTCGAACGGCGGGCTCGAGTTCCGCGGATCGAACTCCTGCGCCCGGCCCAGTCCCTCCAGGGTCTGCTCCCATTTGCCCTGGCGCCGGGCAACCGCGGCGCTGATTTCCTCCACGTCGTAGTTATGCGGCAGTGCCTTCCGCGCCAGATCGAGTCCGTGCGGGCGGCCGTGGTGCGAAAGCCCCAATACAAGTCGAAGCTGAGGGCGAAATGTGCTTCACCGAGATCCGGCTCCTCGGCCAGAGCCTGATCGACGGCGTCTTTTGCTGCTTTCAGCCGCGTATCGCTGCGGTCCGGGGCGAAAAAGTACATATACATGTGTGCCCTGACGAGCAGGCACTCGGCCAGGACAAAATTCGGATCGCTTGGGTGGCCTGTTCCAGTAATTGCGATCGCCTGCGGCAGAAGACTGTTCGCGCCCATTCGGTCGTTGGCGCGAGTTCGTCCAGAACCCGGGCTCGCAAGTACATGTCGTGCGCGGCCAGGTCGGTCGTCGGCAGGCTGACGACTCGCTTTTTGTTCCTTCGGAGTCAGCGTGGCCTGTAGCGGACCGGCGACTTGTTTGCGCGACCTCACTCTCGACGCCAAAGACGTCCTTCAGGTCGCGATCGTAGGTCTCGCCCAGAGATGACCGTCCGTCCGGGCGTCGATCAGCTGCGATTGACCCGCACGCCTGCCGCCGGCGCTCTGCACGCTGCCTTCGAGGACGTACGCTACGCCAAGTTGCAGGCCGACCGTTTTCAGGTTGTCCGGATGGTCACGCGTACTTCGCTCTCGACGTCCGCGAGATGACCTTCAGGTCGCGCAATGTTGGCCAGGTCGGTGAGGATCTCATCCTGCATGCCGTCGGCGAAGTAGGCGTTCTCCTTGTCGTCGCTCAGGTTTTCGAACGGCAGGACGGCGATCGATTTCTTCGGGATCGAAGTGGCGACGGCGCGTTGGCGTTTCGTTAGGGGCGGAGCGGACGCGATCGTTGTTTCCGCGCGATGCGGCGGCAAAACGCCAGAGAAGTCCGCCGCCAATCGCCAGAACAAGCCCAAGAATGAGCAACTCCGTGCCGGTTACTTTCTGCGCGCCGCGCTCGCCGTGGTACCAGGCCAGCACCAGGGTGACGAAGAATCCGACAATCAGGGCCAGGGTAATGCCGCGGCGCACGCCTTCGGGCCAGCCGAACTGTTGCGCGACAATGTCGATCCCCTGGAGCAGCGCAAAGGCCGCCGCGACATAGGCTATAGCCCATTGCACCAGCTTGCGCTCTTTCAGGCGTTGCAGGAATTCGTTCATGCTGAACTGCGCCGACGCTACTCCTGATGGCTCTTGTCAGCGCCCGAAAACACGATTCCAGAGGCGGACTCGACTTCGATTGGCTCACGCCGCGGGAAAAAAACGCTGGTTCCGCTGAAGTCACTCATTTCTTTTCAGCTTCCGGGAAATAGACATCGAGCTTCAGTCGCTTGAGCACGGTGCGGAAGCGGGGATCGCCCTTGAGCGGAGCCATACCCTCATTGATTCCTATGCTGGGCAGGAACGGGTCGCGCAGCTGAAAGGCGCGCTCGATTTCGGAGAAGGCCAGGTCGCGGTTGTTCAACGCCGCGGCGATTGCGACAAAGTCGAGTGGCGAAACAAAATGAGTCTCCCGGATCGCGGACAATCGACCGAGGACTCCTTGCGCTTTTTCTATTTGGCCCAACGCGGCGTAGCTCACGCCGAGCTCACGGTATAAGGCATCCTCATCTGGAAATTCTGCCACGGCTTTCTCCAGGACCTGAACCGATTCTTGTCGCTGGCCCGCCTGGCGCAACGTGCTAGCCAGGATGACGCTCCCCATAAAGTTGCCGTGGATTTGATCCGCAATCTGCCGGGCGACGGCGACGGCTTCGTCAAAATGCTTTTTTTCCAAGAGCGCATCCAACTCATTGCGCTCGCGAGTGAGCGGTCGCTCCGGCTCCAATTCGGCCTTCCGCCGTTCCAACTCCTTTGCTTCGGCGGCGCGGTTCATCATCCGCAAATGCCCGGCCAGCCAGCCATAGACATTGGCGTAGTTGGGATCGACGATCAGCGCCTGCCGGAGAAGGCGTTCGGATTTGTCCCAGTCCCATTCATAGTGGAAGGCATATTCGCCGAGCGCGGTCAGGGCTTGGATGCAGCGCGGATCGATCGCCAGCGCGTGATCCGCGGCCTTCTTGGCCAGCGGGTAAACGTTGGCCGGAAAATCCTGACCGGAATTGCCCAGCGTGATGTAGGCCTCCGCCAGCGCCCCGTAGGCCAGCGCGAAATTAGGATCGAGCTGGATAGCCTGCTTGAACTGAGCGATCGCTTCCGTTGCGCCGCTCGCCATGTTGGCCTTCCATGCCTGCCGTCCCTTCAAGAACGCCTCATAGGCCGCCGTGTTCTTAGTCGTGCCCGTGATCAGCGCCCCGGTCTGGCCCGGTTCCAATTGCAGTTTCAGGGCCTTCGCGATCGCCGCGGTGATTTCCTCCTGCAAAGCGAAAATTCCATTCGCAGTGAGGACACGGTCGTAGTGCTCCGACCACAGCGTCTCTTCGCCCGCTCCGCGAACCAGCTGCACATTCACCCGCACGCGGTCGCCGGCCCGTTGCACCCCGGCCTCAACCAGATTGGCGACCTTCAGCTGAGCAGCGATGTCGGGCAAAGGGGTCGCGGAGTTGCGGAATCTTTGCACCGAGGTCCGCGACATCACTTTCAACCCGGGCACACGGGAAAGCGTGTTGATCAGATCCTCGTGAATACCATCGGCAAGGAATTCTGCATCCTCACCACTCGCGCTACGGTTTTCGAACGGCAACACGGCGATCGACTTTTCCGGAATCGCAGCGGGCGCCGGCGACACCGCGGTCACAGTCGGCCTAACGATTCGTTCATGCGAAGCACCGGCAAACCGCCAAAGGAATCCGCCGCCAACCCCAAGCAAGAGCGCAAGAATCAAGAGTTCAGCGCCGGTCACGCGCTGCGCGCCGCGTTCTCCGTGATACCAGGCAAGGACCAGAGTCACGAAGAAACCAACGACCAGCGCCAGAGTCGTTCCACGACGGACGCTTTCCGGCCAGCCGAATTGCTGCGCCACGACGTCGATACCCTGGATCAGGGCAAACGCCGCCGCGATGTAAGCGATCGCCCATTGCACCAGCTTGCGTTGCTTCAGGCGTTGGAAGAACTCATTCAACTTCGTGCATCTCCGTTAGGCCACCGAATGTTCGAGTTCACTGGTCGAAGTTCTCTTTCTTCATCAGCGCAATGAAGCGCGGGTTCGTTCGGAGCGGGTCGAAAATGTGATCCACCTTTAGATACATCATCCATTGCGAGTCATCGGCGCTGGCTTGTTCGAGCAAATCCATCGCCCGGTCAAGATCGCCGAGACCGACATGGACGATCGCGAGATTGAAGGGTGGCACGTAACCGGACACGGACCTTTTCTTCAGCTCTTCAATCGTCGCCATCGCGCGTGCGCGATCGCCGCGGCGCCGTAGGCGTAGCCGAGGTACGCGGTCGCGAAAGGTGGCGCCTCCATCGCCGCGGCTTTCTCCAGTTCCGGGATGGCAGCACGAACGTTTCCCTGTTGCAGGTCGACCCAGCCGAATTGCATTTGGGGGAAGAAGAATGTCGGGTCTAACTCCCCACCTCTCCTGGCTTCGTCCTGCCTCAGGATTCACCGCTCGCGCAGTCGTCAGGCGAGATTTCTCACTCGGAGTCAACTGCACGTTGATTTCGCCGGCAATGGCTGAAGCCAGTTGATCCTGCAACGCCAGCACGTCGCGCGAGTCGCCCTCGAATGTCTTCGCCAAAGGTGACGGTCCGCCCGCGCATCGATCAACTGTGCCGTAATTCGCACCTTGTCGCCGGCACGCCGGACGGAGCCTTCGACTACGGCATCGACATTGAGTAGTTTACCGATCTCCGGAGTCGGGGGCCGATGCGCGCCGGCAAACTGGGTCGCCGAGCTACGCGAGATCACGCGCAGCCGGCTGATCGTCGCGAGGTCGGTGGTTAACTCATCAGTTATCCCTTCGGCAAAGTAATCTGGCTGGGATCGCCGAGTAGTTGTCGAGCGGGAGGACGGCGATGGAACGAATGACCTGCGGCCCGGTCGCGGCGGGTGCTGGCTTGCGCAGGAAGAGAAATACGGCCGCGAGCGCGAGCCCCGCATTCTCATCGACGGCATGTTTCGCCAAATTTATATAATAAAAATATAAAAATATTAAATATTAATTTATTTTTTTTAAAATTTTTAAATAATAAAAATTTAAATAATAATAATATTATTTAAAATTTTTGATTAATAAATATTAAAATTTAAATTTTTAATAAATGAATTGTAAATTTTAAAAGTATTAATAAAATATTGCGCTGAGATTTTTTATTTAAAGTATGGTTATATTTTTATAGAATTAAATTATAATAATATAAAATTAAAAAAAATATAAATTATAATTTTAAAATTTATAGTAAATAAATTTTTAATAAATAAATTAAAATTTAATAATTTAAATATAATTATATATAATTAATTTTTAAATTATATTAAAAATATTAGAATTAATTAAATAATAGATAAAATATTTTGTAAATTTTAATAATTTAAATCAAATATATATAATATATAAATATGTGATATAAGTAAAATAATGTTATAAAATTAATTTTGAGTTTGATGTAAATTAAAAATTGTTAAATAAAAATATGTTTATTTTTTTTTAAATTGTAATTATATTTGATTTTTTAATAAAATAATATGTATTTAAATGGTGTTAATATTGTTAGGAGATTTATAATTTTTAAATTGATGATTTATTGGAATTGCTTAATATAATGGCGCCTGATCTTTCTTATTGAGGCTGTATTTGGTCAGCAGCGTTTGAAAGCGTGAGTCTTTGCGCAGCGGATCCCAGACCGGGTCGATCCGCAAGGTTGCGACGGAGACAGTCTCTCCACCCGAGGAGGACAAGAGTTGCTCGAGATGGTCGATCGCGGATTGGGTTTCACCGACCTGCGCCTCGACTCGAGCCAGCCGTTCGAGATGGAACGCGCCGACGATGACGTCACGCGACATCGGCAGGAGTTCAACGGCAGCGCGCCCCGCTTTCAACGCCGCCTCCTTTTGCCCGAGCCCGGCATAGACCAGTCCCAGATAACTCTGCGCATCGGCAACCTGCTGCCCTTTGTCGAGTAAGCCTTGTAATTCCTTTTCCGCCTCGAGAAACGCGGGGCGGGCCGCGTCGGCATCGCCCTTCAGCGCCAACGCCTCGCCCCGCAGCAAGCTCACTGGCGCCAGGCTGTGTTCCCAACGAGTCATGAGCCAGTCCGGCGAGTGTGCGATCGCCGCCAACGCCGCATCCGGCTGGCGTTGCGTCATGGCCAGCTTGTAGCGGATGAGCGAAACGGAACCCTGCGGATTGGTATCGGCAGGAATCTCCGCCAGGATGCGCTCAGCTGCCGCCATGTCGCCGCTGAACATCATGCTGGTGGCACGTTGTTCCTGGGCCTCGATATCGCCGGGAAAAATCGCCAACGAGCGCGCATAAGCGGCGTCGGCCTCCGCGTAACGGCGCAGGGCGGTGTAGGAATTGGCCACTTCGCGCGGGAGCAAGGAATTGCGCGGGTCGAGCACCATCGCCTGCCGTATTTCCGGGACTCCACGGTCAACGATGCCTTGCCGGCGATGCACATAGCCGATCGCGGCAAGGACCTCGGCGTCGTTAGGCAGGGCCGCGCGCGCGATGCTGTACTCATGCAACGCCGCCGCGTAGTCGCGATGGCACCAGTAGTGGACATAGCCCATCGCGAGATGCGCTTCGGGCAACTCCGGCTGCAAGGCCAGGGCCTGCTCCGCGTTCGCGCGCGCGTCGTCCACCGCTGCGCTGCTGTTGTCCACCCCGTACCAGTGCAGGTAGCTCTGGAGATAGGACAAGCGAGCATAGGCCAACGCGAAATCAGGGTCGGCCGCAACCGCCTGGCGATACATCTCCGTGGCCGCCTTACCATCTGCCACAGGATCCCTGGAGGCGCTGTTCTGGAGCTGGCTAAAGAGATACTGGCCCTTTAGAAAGAGGTCGTAGGCGGCCGGATTTTTCGTCGGCACATTCGCAATCCGCACCGATTCCGCGGGCAGGAGTGTGGCCTTGAGGGAATCGGCGACAGCTTGCGCGACTTCGCTTTCGACCGAAAAAATATTTTTGATGTCACGATCGTAGGTCTCGGCCCAGAGATGCGAGTCACTCTCGGTCTCGATCAACTGCACATTGACCCGCATCGCACCGCCTGCCCTCTGTACGCTTCCTTCGAGGATGTTGGCGACACCGAGCTGCTTGGCGATTTCCCGCAGGTTATCCGGGCGACTGGCGTAGCGCATGGTGGAGGTACGCGAGATGACCTTGAGCGCGCTGATCTTGGCCAGTCGCGTAAGGATTTCATCCTGGATGCCGTCGACGAAATAAGCGTTGTCCGGGTCGCGGCTCAGGTTTTCAAAAGGCAGGACCGCGATCGATTTCTTTGGGATCGCCACGGCGGGGGAGGTGGTGGTAACGATCGGCTCTCGAGAAGTGCCGGAGAACCGCCAGAGGAATCCGCCGCCGATCGCCAGCAGGAGCGCGAGAATGAGAAGCTCGGTCCCGGTCACCCGCTGTGCGCCTCGTTCCCCGTGATACCAGGCCAGAACGAGAGTGACGAAGAGGCCGACGCTGAGCGCGATGATGACGAAGCGCATCGTTTGTTCGGGCCATTCAAATCGCTGCGCGACGATATCGATGCCCTGGAGGAGCGCGAAGGCGGCCGCGACATAGGCCACCGTCCATTGCACGAGTTTGCGCTCTTTCAGGCGATTTTTCCGGGATCGCAGCAGCCGGAACGGCCGACGTTGTCGCTGGCTCGCGCGAAGCGCTGGCAAAACGCCAGAGAAATCCGCCGCCGAGGGCCAGCAAAAGCGTCAGAATTAGTAGTTCCGTGCCGGTCACGCGTTGCGCGCCGCGTTCCCCATGATACCAGGCCAGGACCAGTGCAACGAAAAATCCGACGACTAAAGCGAGCGTAATGCCGCGACGCACGCCTTCCGGCCATCCAAATTGCTGCGCGACAATGTCGATACCCTGTAAAAGCGCGAAGGCCGCCGCTATGTAGGCCGCGCCCCATTGAACCAACTTGCGCTGCTTCAGGCTTGCAGGAACTCATTCATAACGCGGCGCTCTTCTGGCTGGCCGCCGCCGATTTCAGCAGCTCCTGGAATCGCGGGTCCTGGCGCAGCGGATCCCACGTCGGATCGAGCGTTAGTTCGCCAAACGTGATGCCGCCGGGAGTTTTGACGGAGCGGGCTAGTTGTTCCAAGGCGAGATCCTTTTCGCCAACCCAGACATAGATGAGAGCGAGGTTAGTGACGTAAATGGGACCTTCCCATGAATCCTTGGAAATGGGCAGTAACTCACAAGCTCGCTTGCCTTCGGTAATCGCGTCGGCCTTGCGACCGAGGCCGGCGTCGATCATCCCGAGCAGGCTCCAGGCCGGCGCATAATCCGGTTGTTCCTGCACCGTCTTGGCCGCGATCGTCCGGGCCGCAGTAAATGCGCGCTCTGCTTCCTTCGTGTCGCCGAAGGTTCGGGCGACCAGCCCGACAAACCAATCTCGCGGCATGAGAAAGTTTGTGTTTTCGTAGATGGAACCTTCCGCCGGTATGAAAGTGAGTGCTTTCGCTGCCGCCGCGGGGTCGCGCTTCGCCAGCGCGTAAATGACAAAACTCTGAGACGCATTGGCGGTCGCTTCCGCTCCCTCCTTTTCAAAAACGTCCAACTGGGCGCGCAAAGGCTCAAGATCGCCTCGCTCGAAATACGGGGTCATGGCGAGTTGCATTCGGGCAAAGTAGTCTTTGGGACTTAATTCAATCGCTCTCTGCAGGAGCCTGGTTGCCTCGGCCGCATGGCCCACTCCTCCCAGGGTAAAGGCGGCTTCCTCGACGATGAGAAAATTGCGCGGATCAAGCTCGACCGCCCGATTCATGTTCCTGATCGCATCGTCCCAGCGCGACTGTCGTCGATCGATCACGCCGAGATAGAGATAAAGTCTCGAAGAGTTAGGCAGACTCTTCCGGGCCAGCTCGAACTCGGCCAGCGCCTGGTCGTAATCGCGGAAACCGTGGTAGGCATAGATACCTTTTTGCAGGTGCACTTCGCCTGCATCCGGCTGGATGCGCTCCGCCTCTTGCAAAGCCTTGTGGGATTCTTCCAGGCGCGCCGGGGTGTGATCAAATCCGAACCAGTAGAGGTCGCTGTGGATCTCACTGAGCAGGCATTGCGCAAGGAGGAAGTTCGGGTCGCGGCGCAACGCTTCTTCGAGAAGGCTCACTCCCTGGAGCAGGTAGCCCTTGGCGCCGGGATCGTTCGACATGTCGTCGAATGCGGCTGCCCGGACGTAGAGATCGTTCGCGATCACGTCATTGGTAGGCGCTTGCGCGATCGCGGCTTTCTCTCCCGGGGACAGTTGCGCCTGCAACTGGTCGGCGATGGCCTTCGCGATCTCGCTTTGAATGGCGAAAACATCCGTCAGCGGCCGATCGTAATTCTCGGCCCACTCGTGCGCATCCGTGCGCGCGTTGATCAACTGCGTATTGACCCGGACTTTGTCCGCCGCGCGCTGCACGGTTCCTTCGAGGACGTGGGCCACGCCGAGTTGTTGCCCGATCTCACGAAGGTTGCGCGTCGCCGTATCCCGATACTGCATCACGCTCGTGCGGCTGATCACCTTCAGGTCGGCGATCTTGGCCAAATCAGTGAGAATCTCGTCCTGCACGCCATCGGCGAAGTAGGCGTTCGATTTTTCGTCGCTCAGATTCTCGAAGGGAAGAACTGCGATCGACTTTTCCGGAATTGGCGTCGGGGTAGAGACAACTGGCGTCGCGACCGGAGCAGGCGCGGCGACGGACGTGACGGCCCGCTCACGCGAAGCACCGGCGACGCGCCAGAGCAAGCCGCCGCCAATCGCCAGCAGGAGCGTCAGAAGCAGGAGCGCCGCAGCGATACCGGCCCAACGGATCCGATTCCGGTGCTGCTGGAGCGCTTTGAGCCTTTTCGGGAGCTGCGGATTGCCCACACCATCCCCGCAGAGATTGACCACCTCCAGCCGGACGCCGTGTTTCACTTCGCATTCGCCGAGGTCGTGCAACTGCGGTTTCCAATGGCCGTATTGCTCCAAATCTTCCGCCACATGTTTGGAGAGCAAAATGTGTCCAGCATCACCGCAATCCATCACTCGCTGGGCCATGTTGATGCCCGCGCCAGCAATGTTAGTCCGCCCGCTCACATCGGTCACCTCGCTCACCGGCCCACTGTGAATTCCCATCCGCACCGCAATCTCCGGATGCGCCTTGAGCGCTTGCGCGATTTCGAGCGCGCAGCGCGCCGGCTCCTCTGAGCTGTTGCGAAAGACCAGCGCCATCCCGTCGCCGGTCGGCAGCCTGACGAGTTGCTCGTTCGTCGACTCGCGGACCTGCGCCGTCGCCAGCACGATCTCGGTCAGCTGTCGCAGGCGCTCCTTCTGCTCTTCGATCAGAAGCTTGGAATAACCGACCAGGTCGATGAAGAGGACGTGCCCGATCTCCAGCCTAAGATTGCGCTCGGGTTCAGGCGTCATGGAAATGGCAATCCTCGAACTCGGCGAAGAAGTTGGGTGATCGCGGCCGCGACATAGGCCGCCGTCCATTGCACCAGCTTGCGCTCTTTCAGGCGTTGCAGGAATTCGTTCATCGCGCGAGGAGATTCAGTCATGTGGCGAATTTCGCCAACAGGAGCACTCATTTTAGCTGATCGTCGGCCCAGCCCATCGAGCGCTGAAAGGCCGCCCAGCGCGGATCGGATCGGAGCGGGTCGAGAAGCGGGTCATGGGGGAAGTAAGCGAGTCCGCCATCTTGCTGGCGACGCGCCCGCTCCAGCCACGCGAACGCCTTGTCCTTGTCGCCGCGGCCGCTATAGACCTCCGCGATCTGGAAGGCGCCGACGTCGCTGTCGTCTTTGAGTAGAGTAGCGAGCGCGGCGTCCGACTCTGGTTTGCGCTCAAGGTTCCAAAGAGCGACAGCCGAGACTACGCCGCGGGCAAACTCAGAAGTTTCTTTCTGCGCCGCCGCCAATGCTTCCGCATTTTTCCCCTCGAAAAGATCGGCCACCCCCTGACCGGCAAACGCCCAGGGCGTGGAAGGATTCAGCTCGGCGACGCGTTCATATTCGGCTCGCGACTCCGCCGGCTGGCGCGCCTGCATGAGCGCGTTTGCCAGATAAACCCGGACCTGCGCGTTCACCGGATCGAGTGTCACGGCCTGGCGTGCGAGATTCACCGCCCCGGCGTAGTCGTGAAAAATAACCGCGACTTGCGCCGCGGAGGTGAGGATCATCGGATCGGAAGGCGCCAGAGCCTGCGCCCGCTTGATCGTCTCCGCCGCGCCTTTCCAATCGTAATCGTAAAGGAATTGAATCTGGAACCGGGCCGTGAGCGCCTCCGGCAAATCGGGATCCAACTGCAGGGCCCGCTCCGCCGTTTCGCGCGCACGCACGAGGCCGGCCCTGAACTGCGCGCGCGTCAGTTTGTCCGACCAACCGGTTTGCAAAGCCACGACCTGCGAGAGGGCCGCCCAGGCCAGGGGAAATTTCGGATCGAGCTGGCAGGCGCGCTCGAGGAAAACGCGCGCCTTGTCGAAATCTGCGATCGAGAAGCGGTTCATATAATAGCGACCCTGGAGAAACTGCTCGTAAGCCTCCGGGTTGGTCGTGCCGCCCCGAACAGCCGCCTGCACCCGTTGCGCCACCGCGCCTCCCAGCTTGCCGCGCAACTGCACGACGATGGTCTGCGCGATCTCACTTTGCACCGCGAACACGTCCTTCAGATCACGAGTGTAACTCTCGCTCCATAACTGTTCGCCCGTCGCCGCACGACTGAGGCGGGCCGTGATCCGCACCGTCTGGTCCGCCTTGCGCACACTGCCTTCGACGAGATTGGCTACCCCGAGCTTCCGGCCGATTTCCTGGGCCGAAGCGTTTTTATCCTTGAAGGAAAACGCCGAGGTCCGGGCAGCCACATGCAGCCCGGGAATTTTCTGGAGCACGGTCAGCAACTCCTCACTGATGCCGTCGGAGAAGTATTCATTCTCCTTGTCCTCGCTCAGATTTTCGAATGGCAGCACCGCGACTGATTTTTCCGCGGCGACCGGCGCCGCGGGAGCCGATGACGAGGACCGGTGGAAAAGGAACAGCGCGCCCGCGACGAGCGCGGCGCTCACTAGCAAGATGGCAGCGATCAACCCCCAGGGGCTTCGCTGTCGGGCCGCACCCGCCACTGACCGCTCTTGCTTCTCAGCCTGTCTAAACTTTCCCGGCACCGCCGGATTCCCGACTTCCTCGGTGTAGAGATTGAAAACGTGCAGGCGGACGCCATGCTTCACTTCGCATTCACCCAGATCGTGCAGACGCGGCTGCCACTGGCGATATTGCTCCAAATCCTCCGCGACCCGCCGCGAAAGAAGAATGTGCCCCGCATCGCCGCAATCCATCACCCGTTGTGCCATGTTAATCCCGGCGCCAGCCACGTTCGCTTTGCCGCTCACATCGACCATCTCGCTCACCGGACCGCTGTGAATTCCCATTCGCACTGCGACCTCCGGGTGCCCCTTGAGCGCTTGGGCAATCTCGATCGCGCATTGCACCGGTTCCTCCGAGCTATTGCGAAAGACCAGCGCCATCCCGTCGCCGGTCGGCAGCCTGACGAGTTGTTCGTTCGTCGATTCGCCTACCTGTGCCGTCGCGAGCACGATCTCGGTCAGCTGCCGCAAGCGTTCCTTCTGTTCTTCGATCAAGAGCTTGGAATAGCCGACGATATCGACGAACAGCACGTGCCCGATCTCGAGACGAAGATTGTTCTCGGATTCAGGCGCCATTATCCTCCTTTAGACCACTTCCTGGCCAATGCCATTTGATGACCATGGCAGGGCTATATGTCCGCGGGAGGCCGCTTCGGTTTCACGGTCTGGCTTGGTCGTCCGTTCCTTAACTTAGTCGCGTTAGTCGAGGATCTATGCGACGTCTCCTCGGCCGCAACCTCCAACCCCGCTTGGCGGAGACCGTCGACCACGTGTTCGAGGAGCTCCGGTTCCAAGTGTTTTCCTAGCTCTGCGCGCGCGCTCAAGGCGAAATCAGGCCAGAGCCCAAGGAGCTCTCGCAGGGCCTGTCCCGCCCCGTCACGTTCTCCGAGTTGCCCGCAGGCCGCCGCAGCCACGAGGGGTGTACCGTAAAAACCAGGCATGTTGATCTTGAGCGCCACTTCGAGAGCTGCCCGGTAGTCGCGCTTGCGATAGGCGTCATAAAAGAGGGCGAACCAGTACCACCCGGGATGTTTGGGGTTTAGCTCCATGGCTCGTTTAACCAAGACAGAGCCGCGGTCCCAGTCGCCGGCGTAGGACATGAGGCTCCCCATGTAAGCGGTCGTGCCGCTATCCATGGGATTGAGGGCGATGGCCCGCTCGGCGGCGCTGCGGAAGGCCGGGAACTCTTTGCGGTAGAACAAAGCCTGGGCTATGGCAAGATAGGCGAAATGATCGGAGGGCGCGGCATCGGTCGCACGCCGCGCGGCCTCAAGTGCGCGACCGAGAGGATCGGGTCGGACGTTGAAGCCGAACTTATATTCGTCACAGCAAATGATCGACAGCATGGCCCAGGCATCCGCATAGCCGGGTGCCTGCTGGACCGCTCGCTCCAGACCCAACCGGACGGCAGCGTGCTCGTCCGGGGTGATGCGGTCGAAATAGCCGAAGCTGCGCAGGACCGCCTCGTAGGGGCTCAACTGCTCGGAGGCCTTGTTCAGGAGAGATTTACTCATGCTCCGAACCAGCACTCCGTGGTGATCCGCCACGGTCGAAACGATCCGTGGAACCAGGTCGTCCTGTAACTCGAAAAATGTTTCCGGGCTGAAGAGGCGTTCGTAACTCTCGGCCCAGAGATGAGCACCCGAAACGGCGTCCACCAGCTGCACCGCGAAGCGAAGCCTGGTTCCCGCCTGGCGCACGCTTCCTTCCATGACATAGCGGGCGCCCAACTCTTTACCCGCCGCCCGAATATCCACCGATTCGTTGGCGTAGCGCACAGTCGAACCGCGCGAGATGACTTTGAGATAAGAGAAGAGCGATAAGCCCGTGACGATCTCCTCGTTTAAGCCCTCGACCAGGGTCGTCACGTCCGCGTTGTTACCGCCATACTTGAAAGGCAGTACGGCGACCCAGAATCCGTTGTCCGCCGCGGCTGTCTCCGCGCCCGCCTTCTCTTTTGCCTGCAGCAATTTTTGCGGCGTCTCCGGGTTACCTAGATCGTCGCTGTAGAGATTGACCAGTTGCAGGCGCACACCATGTTTCACTTCGCACTCGCCTAACGAGTACAGGTGCGACGCCCAGTGACGGTAGGCTTCCAGGTCGTCGGCGACGCGTTTCGAAAGCAGGATGTGTCCGGCATCGCCGCAATCCATCACCCGCTGCGCCATGTTGATCCCGGCCCCGGCAATATTGGTGCGCCCGCTCACGTCGGTCACTTCGCTTACCGGGCCGCTGTGAATTCCCATTCGGACCGGAATCTCCGGGTGTTTCCTGAGCGCTTCGGCGATCTCCAGCGCGCACCGCGCCGGTTCTTCCGAACTGTTACGAAAGACCAACGCCATGCCATCGCCCGTCGGTAGCCTAACGAGTTGTTCGTCGGTCGATGCACGCACCTGCGCAGTGGCGAGCACGATCGCGGTCAGCTGGCCCAGCCGTTCCTTCTGCTCTTCGATCAGAAGCTTGGAATAACCGACCAGATCGATGAACAGGACATGCCCGATCTCCAGCCTGAGATTGCGTTCGGGTTCAGGCGTCATGGAAATGACAATCCTCGAGCGCGGCGAAGAAGTTGCGTGGAGTTCAAAGTCGTTTTGCTCGGGCGGAGTTTGCCCCAACTAGCAACGGTTGCAAAGCTCCCAGGTAATCAGCACGATCACTACGCAAGCTTAGAGCAGCCGGACGGCAGTGAGGGCAATGTTGCCGGCGAAGCAGACGTCGACGTCGGCACCCGGGGTCCGGTGGCGCAGGTTGTAATCGCCGGCAAAATAGAGGCCGCTCTCTTCCTCGTGTCGGTAGTTGAGCGGAAGCGGTTTTGGATCGAGCGGACACCAGACGACTTCCGGATCAGGCGCCTCGGGCGGGAGCAGGGGCAGGTTGACGTTGTAGAAAACGCCGGACTCGACCGGCTTCGCCAGGAGATTCGCCAGCACGGGTGTGATCCAGCGCTGCGCCCGCGCCCAATCGAACTCGACTCCGCTCTTGCGGTAGAGCGAGAAAGCGATCCCCGGCCAGCCGTGCAGAAGCGCTTCGCGCACCGCCGCGACCGTGCCCGAGTAGTAAATGTCCGCGCCGAGGTTCGCGCCGTGATTGATCCCGCTTAGAATCCACTTTGCCTCAGGCACCAGATGGAGGAGGCCGAGCCGCGTGCAATCGGCTGGCGTGCCGTGAATGGCAAAACGCTGCTCGCCGCGCGGCTCGATCCGGACACCTTCGCGCCAGGTAACCGCGTGGCTCACGCCCGATTGCGGACCGGACGGCGCGACCACGACCGGTTCGCCCAGAGTGCCCACGGCACCGACGAGCGCCGCAAGGCCCGGGGCATCGATTCCATCGTCGTTCGTGACAAGAAATTTCATGAGTGCAGGTTACACGCGCGGTGCAGGGCGCGCCATTTTGGCCGCCCGGGTTCGGTCGGCATTTACGTCGGGCGGCCAGGATGGCGCGCCCTACATCAGCCAAAGGCACGCAGGTTTTCTTATCACTTCGGATCCTTCGGCGCGAGATCGGCGACGATCTTTTCGAAGCGCAGATCGCCCCGGAGCGAGTCCCAGACGGGATCGAGACGCAGGATCCCGTAGTTCACCTCGCTGGGGATTTTGCTCAGGACCGATAATTGTTCGAGCGCCTGATCCTTCTCACCGCACCAGGCGCAGGTAACGGCCAGATGCATTAAGATGTCAGCACCGGTGATGGCATCTTGAGCGACAGGAAGCAATTGGCTCGCGCGTCGACCTTCTGCCACAGCTTCCTCCTTGTTTCCGAGCGCGGCGTCGATCATGGCCAGAACGGAGAGGGGTTGGGGAAATTCGTCTCGCTCACTCAACGTCCTGGCGACCTCGGCGCGCGCAGCCTTGAACGCTTCGTGTGCCACAGCACCGTCTCCCTTCGCCTGCGCAATCAGGCCGGCATACCACGCCCGGGGGAAACTGAACGCTCCCTCGAGCCCGCCTGTCTCCGCCATCCCGGCGAGCGCGCGATCGGCCGCGGGGAAATCGCGTTCATACAACGCGAGTTGGATCGATTCCACCGCCAGATCCTGACTGATCTGCGGATTCTCGCGAATCATTGCGTCGAGAGCGGCGCGCTCCGGCTTTGTGTCGGCGCGCGCGAAGAGATCAACTTGGGCGAGATTGATGCGCGCACCGGGATCGTCGGGTGCCACGGCCAGAGCGCGGTCCATGAGAATGCGCATATCATCAAACCGGCGCAGCTTTTCGTAACTAAAGGATAACTGTTGCAGGAAATAGAAGTTGCGCGGATCCAGCTCGAGAGCGTGGCGCAGATTGCGCTCGGACTCCTCCCATCGGCCCTGACGCCGATCCATATAGCCGGCAAGTTCGTAGACGAACGATTCATTCGGGAGGGCCCGTTGAGCCAGGGCGAGTTCGCGGCGAGCATCATCATAATCGAGCTGGCAATAGCGGAGAAAGGCCGCGGCGAGATGGGTCTCGCCCGCCTCGGGCTGAAGGCGCTGCGCATTTTGCAACGCTGTTTCCGCCAGGCGCAGCCGCGCCGGCGTGTGGTCCATGCCCAAGAGGTAAAGTTCGCTATGCACCCGGACGAGGGCGCAATACGCGCGCAGAAAGTTCGGATCACGCTTCGTCGCCTGCTCGAGTAGCCCGATAGCCTGCAATCTTTTCTCCTCGCCCTGGGCAATCGCGGATGTTGTGAGAAGATCGCGTGCCTGCGTGTAAAGTTCGAAGGCGTCCAGATCGGGGGTCGGCTTGTTCTCAATCGCCGCTTTTTCCCCGGGCGAAAGTTTCGCATGGAGCTGGGCAACCATTGCCTGGGCCAGTTCGGTCTCGACTGCGAAAATATCTGAGATCCCACGGTCATAAGCCTCCGCCCAGACCTGCGTGCCAGTGGCGGCGTCAACCATTTGCGCATGGACGCGGAGTTGTGGCCCGGCGCGCTGTACACTCCCCATCAGGATGTAAGCAACGTCTAGCTCGGCCCCGATTTTGCGCACGTCGCGCGATCCGCCGGCCGCATATTGCATCGCTGAGGTGCGGCAGATCACCTTGAGATCAGCCACCTTCGTCAGGTCAGTCAGAATCTCATCCACGAGGCCAGTGGCGAGGTAGGCGTTTTGTTTCTCGTCGCTCAGGTTTTCGAAGGGCAGGACTGCGATCGATTTTGCCGGCGCTGCCCGGGTCGATTCCGTGGAGAAAATCAAGATGCCGGCCACGATTGCGCCGAGCGCGAGCACCGCTCCGGCCGCCGTCCCCAAGAGCACTCGTTTACGTCGCTTCTTAAGCGCTTGGAATTTCTTGGGCAACTGCGGATTGCCAACTTCGTCTCCGTAAAGATTGACCACGCCAAGAAGTCTGCCGTGCTTCACTTCGCATTCGCCAAGGTCGTGTAGCTGCGACTTCCACTGGCCGTATTGCTCCAAATCTTCCGCCACGCGTTTGGAGAGCAGAATGTGCCCGGCATCGCCGCAATCCATGACCCGCTGGGCCACGTTAATGCCCGCGCCGGCGATGTTGGCGCGTCCGCTGACATCCGTCACTTCACTTACCGGACCGCTATGAATGCCCATTCGCACTGCAACCTCCGGGTGCCCCTTGAGCACTTGGGCAATCTCGATCGCGCATTGCACCGGTTCCTCCGAATTATTGCGAAAGACCAGCGCCATCCCATCTCCCGTCGGGAGGCGGACCAGTTGTTCGTTGGTCGACGTCAGCACTTGCGGAGTCGCCAGCACGATCTCGGTGAGCTGGCGCAGCCGCTCCCTCTGCTCATCGATCAAGAGCTTGGAATAGCCAACAAAGTCGATAAAGAGGACGTGGCCAATCTGGAGTTGAAGATTGCTCTTGGAGTCAGGTGCCATTCGTCTTCTTTCCGACGACCGCGCATGCGATCGCCACCTTGCAAACATTACGCCGTTTTAGTTCGGCAACGAGTTTGCCCGGGCTCACAAAGGCTGTTTTTTCGTCCCCTTTCTGTCCGCGCACTTTCGGCTTGATCAAAACTCTCGAATCGCCCGCGGCGTCGATGAAGACGCTGGCATTCTTCAACTCAGGATCGCATTTGATTTCCGCAGCCATCGCTCCCCGCGATTGAGTTGAATACTCTCAGGTCCAATCGCCAGTGTCGAATGGAAACAACCCGATCCCTCAACCTGACGCTCGATCAGGTTGAAATCGGAGGCGGCCCCGCAATTTGTCGCGGCGGGTTGCTCCGGATCCCGCGAAAAGCAAACCCCGGCCCAAAGGCCGCCAAGTTTAGAGTGATCATGACGACGGCAAAAAGATACAGGCCCATGGCCAACCCGATGGCCAGATGCATCGCGATGACGGCGAGAAGCCAAAACGCCCGCGTCTTCGGCATCCAGATAAAGAACGGATATCCCGTCTCGAGAAGACAGACGGAGATGCCCAGGACGGGAAACAGACTCTTCCACGGAATCAGCATCTCGGGTGGAAGCAAATTGAAGGGTGGCCGGATCAGCGCGTACCAGATGCTCGTTCCGTCCCACCAACCGGCTCCGACGCATTTCGTGATGCCGCTGGAAAAGTAGATCAGGCAAAGGTGCAATTGCAGAATGCGTCGGCTGAATCCCTGCCACTGGGCAGCTTTACCCGGCAAGCTCCGGAGCCAGCGATCCGCCGCCCATCGGTCCGGCAGCGGGGCGATCATGAGATAGAAGAGGCCTATGCTGGTGAAGTTATCGACTCCGTAGGTCAATCCACTGCTGCTTTTCACCGCGCACAAGTGGAGAAAAAGTGCGGCAATCGCCGCTTCCCGGCTGAACAAGCCGATGAACAGGAGGAGGGCGGCGCAAACCAGACTCCACCACACAATCGCAAGCGCAGCCTGCTCGGTTCCGCCAAAGCTGGTAACCAAATCCACCAACCAGCCGAAACGCGGGATGTAATGGCTCTGCGCGGAAAGGATGGCTTCAGCCAGATCGCGTTTGATCACTCCCGCGCGGTCGATTGCAAACAATTCATTCCAGTCCCCGCGCAGCGAGAAGCAATAGAAGATGACCTGAAGCGCGACACCAACGCGCAGGAAGCCGAGCCAGGCATCTGAGTCAGGAAGAAAAAGGAATTCCTCCAGGCGCTGCCTTGAGTGTCGCATCACGGCGCGTCCGATCGTCTGTGGCGGAAGGTAAAATCGTAAGCGAAGAGAAGCTCGTAGGAACCCTTCCGTCCTCTTTGGAATTCTCCGGGAGTGGGGAGATGCGCGCAGCCGAGGTAGGCGCGGATTCTGGTGGCGTCGGGATGTGCCTGCCAAACGGAGTAGGCCACGATTTTCACCATCGTCTCTCGCAAAGGCGCGTAGCTGATCTCAGCCACTTCGTCGAGCAATCCTGAAAAACGCAAGCCGGTCGCAGCGCTGCTCACCGCTGGAATCTCATAGCCGGTCCGCCCGTCGGGATAATGCAATTCAAACACCAGTTTGTAATTCGGGGGCACATTCGGAGCGAAAAACCCGTAGCCGGCTTCAATCCCTGCGGTGTGCAGGTAGACGGCGATTCCGTTGCACACCCAGTTCGAATGGCCCAGTCGCTCTCCCAGGAGCGCCGCCGCGGTTTGCTCACCGTCGACCCAAATTTGGTTGGCTGACGCCGGAAGAATCGTTGGTGTGCTCGCGAACACCGAGAATGTGTCGCGCAGACATACGGTCACGATCAGGAAAAGGTGGAAACCAATGAAGGCCACGGCAAGCCGTCGCGCCACACCTGGAGACTCCGCTCCTCGCCCGTCGCTAGTTATTTGCTGTACTTCTGCTGTACTTCTCCAGGATTGGCGTGACCTCTTTGACCAGTGCATCAGACTCCTGGTCGATGCTTGCGAAGTCAGGATGCGTCACGTGCGTCGGTTGGCCTGTGGTGACATGCGTCGTGTCGCCAGGATGCGTGACATGCGTCGTGTCGCCAGGATGCGTGACATGCGTCGTGTCGCCGGGGTGCGTGACATGCGTCGTCGGAGGGTAATGCGTGACATGCGTCCTGGCGCCGATCTGATTTGTCCAGTTACTCAAACCGCTGGCGGTCGCATTCGTGGAATATTCCTGAGCGATTTCCCCAATCTGAATTTCGTCCATATTGCCGATCTGCTTCTTCAGGCTGCCATTCTCGTAAACAGCAATCCGATAGAGCGAGTCGTCGTACTTCTGGAAGATCCTGTTCAGCGCCTCCTGGTCTTCACCGGAGATCGCCGTTCCCGGAATCAGAACCGAATGTTCGTCAATCTGGACCGGACTGCGAACAGAGGTGGTCGATTGATTGGGAGCGCGCTGGCAGGATACGAGCGCCACGACCGACAGACCGAGGGCAAAGATCAAACGGGTTTTCATGGGTTCCGGTTTGAGTCTCCCATTGCCCGATTGCAAGCATAATTTTCGGCAAATCCAAGGTTCATCTCAGGATTGTCTTTCGAGCAAATCGGCCGATAAAAAAGCATGTCAAAAAAAATGCGTGCAGTGCAGGTGTCGGAGGCGAGAGGGCCGTTCGAGATCGTGGAAAGGGAAATCCCGGAGCCGGCGGCAGACTGGGTGCGGGTAAAGGTGCAGGCTTGCGGGATTTGCCACAGCGACACCCTGGTCAAGGATGGGCTCTGGTCGGGGATTCAATATCCGCGCGTACCCGGGCATGAGGTCATCGGAACGATCGATGCCCTCGGGTCGGGCGTGGAAGGATGGAAGACCGGGCAGCGCATCGGGGTCGGCTGGCACGGCGGGCATTGCGGCTATTGCGACAATTGCCGGCGGGGTGATTTCTTTGCCTGCCAGGTCGCATTGCTCACGACCGGGATTTCATTCGATGGCGGCTACGCGGAATACATGACCGCTCCAGCCAAAGCCCTGGCCCTGATGCCCGACGAGTTATCGGCGGTGGAAACCGCGCCGCTGATGTGCGCCGGGGTGACGACCTTCAATGCCCTGCGCAACAGCGTGGCGCGCGCCGGCGACGTGGTCGCGGTGCTCGGGATTGGCGGACTCGGCCATCTCGGGGTGCAATACGCGGCCAGGATGGGATTCCGTACCATCGCCATCGCTCGCGGGAAAGACAAGGAACCGCTTGCGAGAAAACTGGGTGCCGCGCAGTACATCGACAGCACGACGCAGGATCCGGCGGCGGAACTCCAGAAATTAGGTGGTGCCAAAGTCGTGATCGCCACCGTCACGAACGCCGACGCAATGGCCGCGACGATGGGCGGTCTCGCACCAAAAGGCGTCTTTATGGTGATCGGCGCCGCAGGTCCGATCTCGGTTGACCCGCTCTTGCTCATCACGGGCACTCGCTCGGTCGAGGGCTGGTATTCCGGAACCTCGATCGATTCCCAGGACGCGCTCCGGTTCAGCGCGCTCGCCGGAGTGAAATCGATGAATGAGATTTTTCCGCTCTCACAAGTGGTCGAAGGTTACGAGCGAATGATAAGCGGCAAGGCGCGCTTCCGGGTCGTGCTCGACATGGGAAGGTAGCAGCAGAGACAGGCCAAATTCGTTAGGCGGAAAATAACGACGCGAAAGAAGTGATCAAGGTTGCCCTGAGATGAGTCCCTGAAAGCGCGGGTCGGACCGCAACGGATCGAACATCGGATCGAGCCGGAGGAGCGCCGGAGTGAGCGGCGCCTGTCCTCCACCAAGCGGACCTTCATAAGGAATCGAAAGCACTTTTTGCAAAGCAGCAATCGCGCGGTCGGGTTCACCGACCTGGGCCGCGACCCGGGCGAGGATCTCGATCGGCGCGGGCCCGTCGAAGGCGTCTTTCTCGATCGGCATCGCGGCGATGGCGCGTTGCGCGAAAGTCAACGCGGCGTCTTTGTCACGCAGGCCCGTCATGATGAGTGCGAGATCGTAAAGAAGGTTGTAATTATCGGACTGTTCCTTGAGGTAAGGCTCCAGTTCGCCGCGGGCCCGGCGCCAGCTTTCCTGGGCGGCCGCATGGTCGCCTGCGACATCCTGCGCCCAGCCTAACCAAAAGCGCCGTTCCCCGAGGTTGTAACCCCACCCCGGATCAGGCTTGGCCAGGATTTCCTGCAACCGCGGAATGACCGGCGCCGGATGGCGCTCCAGGATCGCCTGGTAAATTTGTGTGTAGAGGACGTTGGAATCGTTGACCGGCGGGTGGAGCGGAGCGAGAAGCACGGCGGCCCGCGGAAGATCGCCCTGGGCCTGAGCGATGGCCCCTTGCACCGCGATGGTGTCCATGTCGTCGGGAATGATCGTGAGAACCTGGTCAAGCTTTCGCAACGCATCCGCAAAGCGCCGGAGGGCGATGTAGGATTGGGCATGCTGCGAGAGCACATAAACGTTCCGCGGGTCGAGCCGCTCCGCTTCCTTGAAGTACAACTCGCTCTGGTCCCACTTGCCTTGCCGACGCATGACATAGGCGAGCGATTCGGGAATTCGGCTGCTGTTAGGCAGGAACTGCCGTGCCTGCTCAAAGTAACGTACGGCGGTGTCGTAATCCTTCAGGCAGGCATAGTAATAGTATCCCTCGGCATGCAGCGCCTCGCCAAGGTTGGGCTCCAACGCGAACGCAGTGGCTGCTGCCTGCCGCGCTTCTTCCCGGAGGTCATCGGTTGGCTGGAGAGTCTGCGTAAGATAGCCGCGCGCATCCACGAATGAGAGCAGCGCCCAGGCCAGAGCGAACTTCCGGTCGAGCCGCACCGCTTCCCTAAGATATCTTTGCGCGCCCCGGGAGTTAGCGGCGGAGTTGGCCGTTTTCAGATTGTAAGCCAGCCCCCGCAGATAGGCATCGTACGCATCCGGATTTTCGGTTGGCCGGGCGGCGATGACTCGCTCTTCCTGACCGGTCAGTTTGGCCTGTAATTGACCAGCGATGGCTTTAGCCACTTCACTCTCGACCGAAAAGATGTCAGTGAGTTTGCGATCATAACTCTCCGCCCACAGATGGGAATCCTCGGCGGCCTTGATGAGTTGAACGTTAACGCGGACGGTGTCGCCGCTCTTTTGCACACTACCTTCGAGAATGTGAGTGACCCCAAGTTGGAGGGCGATCTCGGGCAGGTTTTCCGGCGCGCTTTTGTATTGCTGGGTCGAGGTCTGCGAGATCACCTTCAGGTCGGCGATCTTGGATAAGCGGGTCAGAATCTCGTCCTGGATTCCATCGGTGAAGTAGGCGTTTTCCTTATCGCTGCTCAGATTTTCAAAAGGGAGCACGGCGATGCTTTTCTCGGAAATATCCACGCCGTGCTGCCCCTGGTGGGAAGGGGAACGGCGCAGATAAAGCAAACCGGCGATCGCCATCGCCAGAATGCCGATGATGGCAAAGTCGATCTTCCGGCCCGCCTTCCAACGAATCGATTTTCCCGCCGGAATCTCATCCGTCTTCCTGACCCCTTCCGGGGTGATCTCGAAGGCCCAGGCCAGGACCAGCGCAACCGGAAACCCAAGCACAAGCAGCAGGACAATCAGTCTGACGACCCAGTTCGGGATCTGAAAAAAAGGAAAGACCTGGATCGCAATCTGGATCAGCAGCCAGCCCGCCAGTGCGTAGATCACCGCCGCCAGATACACGTTGCGCCGCCGCAGCTCGCCGAAAAAACTCTTCGAGTCCAGCCCCAGCAAGGTGGGGTCCTTGGACCCGCGACCCATGCCCGCCCGGGCGAACCTCGCCGGCACCGCGGCGTTCCCAAAATCATCGCCAAAAAGATTGGTGACCGAGAGCTTCACCCCGTGTTTCACTTCGCACTCGCCCAGAGGATGCAGGTGGGCCGACCACTGCCGGTATTCGGAGAGATCCTCCGCCACCCGTTGGGAAAGGAGGATATGGCCCGCATCGCCACAATCCATCACCCGTTGCGCCAGGTTGATCCCCGCCCCCGCGATGTTGGTCCGCTCGTTCAGATCAGTCACTTCGCTTACCGGACCACTGTGAATTCCCATCCGCACCGCAATCTCGGGATGCTCCTTGAGAGCGCGCGCCACCTCCAGAGCGCATTGCGCCGGTTCCTCCGGATTATTGCGAAAGACCAGCGCCATCCCGTCGCCGGTTGGCAGCCGCACGAGTTGCTCGTTAGTCGATTCAAGCACCTGCGCTGTGGCCAGCACGATGTCGGTCAGCTGGCGCATCTGCTCTTTCTGCTCGTCGATCAGGAGCTTGGAATAGCCCACGACATCGAGGAAGAGCACATGCCCTATCTCGAGCCGAAGGTTTCTTTCAGATTCAGGGGCGATATCCACTTAGACAATTGGGGTCGTTCCAGAACCGTAGCTGGCCCAGACAAACAAAACGCTGAACGAGAAACCAATTCGTGATGACATAGATCGCACTGGCACGATCGACATTCCACTGCTCCGATTCGACAGGGAAACTTCCCGAGATCATCAGCTAATGATAAATCGTGGCTGGCGCCGGTCCTTCAATCAGCGCCTTGAAGCGCGGATCCTGGCGCAGCGGGTCCCACTCCCAGCTCAGGCGCAAATAGGCGAGATTCACTCGCTCCGCTGCCGGTGTCGTCAGCAAACGAGAGATTAAGGTGACCGCCTGATCCACTTCACCGGTCTGTGTGTAAACGAAGGCCAGATTCGTTTCGTAGTTCGGAGCGTCGACCGCATCTTTGCTTTCTGGGCAAAGCTCGACCGCACGCCGAGCCTCGCGGATTGCATCCTCTTTTCGCCCAAGCAACGCGTAGATCCGTCCCAAAGAGGCATGGAATTTTGGATCGTCTGGATGATCGCGGACGCCCGTCTCATGCAGTGGTCGGGTTTCTTCGAGAAGGCGGCGCGCCAGATTCAGATCACCTTGCGCGAAAGCGATGCAGGCCTCGTAATACGCACGGGGCTCGGTGTTCGGGAATTCGTTCAACGGGCGGTCTGGAAAGCTCTTTTGCGCGGTGGCGAAATCGCGCGCCATCATGGCATAATCCCATCTGGCTTCACTCGCGTCCGACTTATTCTTCATGGTCTCAGGTAAACGATCGAGGGTGGCGCTGGCGACGGCGGGGTTGCCGGTTTGCGCAAATTGGACGTGGGCGAGGCCGATCCACCCATCGAGGAGTTGGGGTTCGAGTTGCAGCCCCTTTTCGTAGGCATCCTTCGCCGCCGGCCATTGGCGCAACAGTTGCAACGTGGTCGGCGTCTCATCGAAATGCGCGCGCTGCGGATCCAGTTCCTTCGCACGCGCAAATGCCGCCAGCGCTTCCCGCCAGCGACCTTGCCGCCGATAAACGAGGCCCGACGCGTCGAGAATCTCGGAATCGTTAGGCGAGGCCGCGCCCGCGACCGCCAGTTCCTTCAACGCCGCCGTGTAATCGCGATCAATCCGGTAAAAGCACAGCCCTAAAGCGAGATGCGCTTCGCCGAGGTTAGGCGCCAGTCGGAGCGCTTCGTCGGCCAAAGCGCGCGCTCTTGTTTTTCGCGCCGGATCACGCCCGATCAAATACATCAGGCTGTTCAGCATGGAGGCTCGGGCGCGAGCGAGCGCAAAATTCGGATCGAGCGCGATGGCTTGCGCGTAGAGATCGTCGGCATCGACCGCTTCCTGCCGCGAGGCAGCGACGTAGATCAGTTCGTTCGCCTGCAGATAAAGCAGATACGCGTCCGGGTTCTTGGTTGGCTTGACGGCAAGGCGGGTCCTTTCCTCGGGCGCCAATTTCGCCTGCAATTGTGCGGCGATCGACTGAGCGATGTCGCTCTGAATCGCGAAGATATCGGAGAGATCGCGATCGTAGGTTTGCGCCCAGAGATGGGCGTCAGTCCGGGCATCGATCAACTGTGCATTTACCCGCACTTTTCCCTCGGCTCGCTGGACACTGCCTTCGAGGACGTACGCCACTCCCAGTTGTTTGCCTATTTCGCGCAGATTGCGCGTCGGACTGCTCCGATATTGCATTACACTGGTTCGGCTGATCACCTTTAGATCTGCGATCTTTGCCAGGTCCGTCAGGATTTCGTCCTGAATGCCATCCGCGAAATAGGCATTCTTTTTCTCTTCGCTCAGGTTTTCAAAGGGCAGAACGGCGATGCTCTTTTCCGGGATGACCGGGACGCCTTGCACGGCGCTGGGCAGGGGCGCAGGCTTGATCGGACGCGTGACAAACCACCAAGTCGCCACGCCTGACGAGACGAGGAAGAGTCCGGCAACCGCGAGCATAAGTCCGCGCGAACCGAAGCGGCTCGCAGAGACTGAAGCCGGCGCTGTCTTGACCTCCAGCTTCGACGGTCGCGCCGGGTTGCCCAATTCATCGTTGTAGAGATTAACGAGGTTGAGGCGAACGCCGTGCTTCACTTCAAATTCGCCGAGCTCATGCAGGAACGGCTGCCAATGGCGGTATTGCGCCAGGTCGTCCGCCACCCGCTGGGAGAGGAGAATGTGACCCGCATCGCCGCAATCCATTACTCGTTGGGCGACATTAATCCCAGCGCCGGCAATATTAATCCGCTCATTCACGTCGGAGATTTCGTTGATCGGTCCGCTGTGAATTCCCATCCGCAGTTGGATCGCAGGCACGGTTCGGAGCGCCCGGCTGATTTCCAGGGCGCATCGCGCGGGCGCTTCCGGGTCGTCGCGAAATACCAGGGCCATGCCATCGCCGCTCGGCAGTCGAATCAATTTTCCGTAGGCCTCAGCCGTCTTGACCTGCGGGAGCTGACGCACGATCTCGTTCAGCTCTTGCAGCAGTTCACTCTGCTCGTTAATGAGCAACTTCGAGTAGCCCACGATGTCGACGAAGAGCACGTGGCCGATCTCGGCTTTCAGGTCTCGTTCGTTAGGCATGCGGAACCGGGTGCAACTTCACCGGCCGTCAGGCGTGTGGGAGCAGTTTCATCGCCGCTGACTTCATAATCGATTTTCCCGTGCTCGGCGAGGATGGATCGCAGACATGCGCCGAAAACAAATTGGCTTGCCCCTTCCGCTGACGCAGCCTAAACCCGTGCGAAGGGAGGTTTGCCCATGGGTGATAACCCGGAACTCGCGCCACAACCAAAGTCACTCGGAGATATCCTCGCCGAGGAACTCGATGGCCAGCTCGGGAAGGATGAAACGCAGGCATTGTCGGTAGCCGAAAAGCAACCGCGCCTGCGCGATGTCTACGACCGGATTCAGACGGAACAGCCGGAGCGTTCGGCGCTTTGCCTTTCTGGCGGCGGCATTCGCAGCGCGATTTTCGGCCTCGGCGTCCTCCAGGGTCTGGCGCGCAAAAACCTGCTCGGAAAATTTGATTTTCTCTCGACAGTCTCGGGCGGTGGCTTTGTCGGTGGCTGGCTGACGGCGTGGATCAAGAATCACCCGCAAGGGATGAGCGGCGTCTTGGAGGAGCTGCGCCGCCGGCCAGATCTCACTCTGAACCCGGAGCCGCAGCCGATTCGCCATCTTCGCACCTTCAGCAACTACCTGACGCCCAAGACGGGCATCACGTCGGTCGACTCCTGGACTCTCATCGCCACCTATCTCCGCAACATTTTCCTTAACTGGTTGGTGCTGATTTCCTGGCTGGCCGCAGCCATGATGGTACCGCGGCTTTACCTGACCGCCATCCTGCTGCCCCCGACCGGCTGGGCGTCCTCGCCGGACTACGCACGCGTCGTGCAGCACTATGACATTGTGCTTAACGTCCTGCTGGCCGCGAGTTTCGTGCTCGTGGCAGTGGCGATGGCTTACGCGATCGCTGACGTTCCCGCGACCGGCAATGCCGGCTTTCCACAGAGGACTTTTCTCAAAGTCCGGCAAATTCCCCTGCTCTTCGCGGCCCTGGCTCTGACGGAATGGTGGGCCTTGTTTTGCAACGTTCACGGTAGCGAATCCTTCAATTCCGGCACCGGGCTGTTTAGGTTCGTCGCCTTTGCGGTCGCAGCTTACCTGAGCGGCGGTGTGCTCGGCACGATCTTCCTCTGGATTCGGCGACGGACGACGAAGGCCCGCAACTTTGTGGCCTCCACCCTGCGCTTCAGCACGATTCTCGTGACCACGGCATTCGGAGGTCTTTGTCTTTGGGCCGCCGCCACGCGCCTCTTTTTCAATCCAGCCAATAGCGCATTGAACTATGTCTGCTTCGCGCCGGCGATGGTGTTCGCGATGCTCCTGATCGTAAACTTCCTTTTCACGGGTCTCGCCAGTTGGGTTTCACAAGACCAGGACCGCGAATGGTGGGCTCGATCGGCCGCCTGGATTCTCATCACGATTGTCGCCTGGATCGCGATCAACGTCCTCGTCCTCTGGGGTGCGCAGGCGCTAACGACTCAAACCGATAACCGCCTCGCGGTTTTCCTCGGCCAAGTACAAGCGAATCCCGTGGCCAAAGCCCTCCTCGGAACGTTCGGTGGAGTGACCGGAATCATCGCCGCTTTTCTCGCGCTGCGCTCGAAATTCTCCAAGGCGCTTGGCTCGGGGCGCGGCTCGCAGGGAATCCTGGTACTCGCGTCCATCGTCTTTTTCGTGCTCCTTTCTCTCGTTATCTCCTGGATTCTTCTTGTTCTGGGCTCGCGATCGTGGGCGGTAAACGCCAGCCGCTTGTTTTTCGGCAAGGCCGAGACTTATCAGACGCAGCTCTTCGTCGTCTTCTTCCTCACGGCCGCCAATCTCCTCTTCGGCATCGTGATGGGTTACTTCATCAACGTGAACAAGTTTTCCCTTCACGCCACCTACCGGATGCGGCTCATTCGCGCCTTTCTTGCCGCCTCGCGCAAGTCGGAAGAGCGCCGGCCGCATCTCTTCACCGGCTTTGATCCGGACGACAATATCAAGCTGCGCGACCTGAAGCCGGGGAAGCCTTTTCACGTCATCAATGCGGCGCTCAACCTCGTAAGGGGCGAACAACTGGCGTGGCAGGAGCGCAAGGCGGAATCCTTTACCATGAGCCGGCTGCATTGCGGTTCATGGCATCTCGGTTACCGCCCTTCATCGGATTACGGCGACGGGATCAGCCTCGGCACCGCACTGACCATTTCGGGCGCCGCCGCCAGTCCCAACATGGGGTATCACTCCTCGCCGCTGGTCGGTTTTATCATGACTCTCTTCAACGTGCGCCTCGGCTGGTGGCTCGGGAATCCGGGAACCCCGGGCGCTGCTACCTGGCGGCGCAGCGGACCGCATTACGCCGTTGGGCCGCTCTTCTCCGAGGCGGTTGGGAACACGACCGATTCCTATAAATACGTCAATCTCTCCGATGGCGGGCACTTCGATAATCTCGGCCTCTACGAGATGGTGTTGCGCCGCTGCCGGTTCATCTTCGCGGTCGATGCCGGGCAGGATTCCAATTACGTGTTTGAAGATCTCGGCAACGCCATTCGCAAAATCCGGATCGATCTCGGCATCCCGATCGACATCAGGGTGGTCTCGCCCAGGAAAGCCGACGGTGCAATCCCGCGCTGCGCTTTCGGTACGATCGGCTACTCGGCGGTCGACGGAACGACGAGCGACGGCTCTCTCATCTACATCAAACCGACCATCTTTGGCGACGAGCCACCCGATGTAACGAACTACGCCGCCGCTCATCCGGAATTTCCGCATGAGCCGACGACCGATCAGTGGTTTAGCGAATCGCAACTGGAGAGTTATCGATTGCTCGGGCTGCACGCCATCGAGTCGATCTGCGCAGAAGATGGGCCGCCCAAGGACGTGCCAGACTTCTTCACCCAGGTGAAAGAAGGGTTGGCGCGGGCAAAAACCGGCGTCGCTTGAGCATCCAATTTTCGCCTCGCACTGGCCGCTGGGAAATTTCGTTTCATTTCTTCTTGCTCGGCTTCGTGGAACGCGATTAAAAAAAGATATGAAACCGCACGCGCTGGAACGCGGTTTGGCGGCGCGCTCGCTCATTGCGTCGATTGCAACCTGTGCCCTGGCGTTGCTTTCCCTCCTCGTCGCCGGTTGCAACCGCAAGACTCCGGAGGACGAAGCCAGGCTGGCTGGGCTTTCGCCTGACGACTTTCCGCAGATCACGGCCGACATTTTCAAACCGATGGATGGCGGGATCGTGCTCGCGCCTAACGAGATCATGGGCCGCAATACCTGGAACCTCTGGAGCGGCGGCAACCAGCATTTCTGGAATCATGTCGCGCAGGACAGCTTCGGGCTGATGGACCTGCTCAAGATGCTCGACAATCGAAAGTATGCGCGCGGCGAACGTTTCAAAACGCTCGGCCTGGTCAACGAACCCGGCTTCCACGCCGCGAGCAAGCCGGATGAATACGGCCTCTGGCTGGACGAACAGGTCGAGCCGGAGCCGGCCGGAATCGACGAGAAGATTTACGGCAAACCCTCCGGCGTGCTCGGCTTTCGGCTTTTCCCGAATCCGGAGTTCAACGACGAGGCGCGCAAGAAATGGGATGGCGCGCGTTTCGTGAACGACCCGCACTATTATAGCACCAACCAACTCGTTAGGCCGTACCGGGTTGGCGTGGCCTGTGGCGCCTGCCATATCTCGCCCAACCCCTCCAACCCGCCGGCCGACCCGGAAAATCCGCGCTGGGAAAACCTCGCCTCCGCGATCGGCAACCAATATATCCGGGAGGGCAAAGTCTTTGCGCCGAACGTCGAGAAAGGCGGCTTTTTTTACGAGGAGCTGGCCGCGCAACCGCCCGGCACTTCAGACACCTCGCGCATCGCAACCGATCACATCAACAATCCCAACGCGATCAACGCCATTTTCCTCCTGGCCGAGCGGGAACGCATCGCCCAGACCGAAAAAATGGCCGGCGGGACGCTCGCTCTGCCGGGTGAGAAGGAGGAAATGGCCATCCCCCACATCCTGAAAGACGGAGCCGACTCGATCGGCGTCCCCGGCGCGACAATCCGGGTTTACGTCAACATTGGGATGTTTTCCGAATACTGGCTCACCCGTCATAACCGGCTTATTGGCCTGACTCCCCAAAAACCATTCGAAATCTCCTTCGCGCAAAAGCATTCCGTATTTTGGCGCGCAACCGAACAAAGGGTGGCAAACGTCGCCGCATTTTTCCGCCGCCTGAAGCCATATCATCTCGCCGATGCGCCGGGCGGTTCTGCCTACATCACGACCGACGAAGCGGTCCTGAATCGGGGCAAACTCGTCTTCGCCAACAACTGCGCCTATTGCCATTCGAGCAAACAACCGCCCGCGGGGATCGATCCAGAATCGGGCGACGGCAAGGCCTGGTTCCGAACCGCCGTGATGCAGCCGGATTTTCTCGAGAACAATTTTCTCTCCACCGACAAGCGCTATCCACTCTCGAAAATCCAAACCAACTCGGCCCGCGCTCTCGGCACCAACGCGATGCCGGGCCACATCTGGGATAACTTCTCTTCCCAGACCTACAAGAAGCTTCCGCTGCCCGATGAGGTGGACCTTTTCAACCCATTTGACGAGACACAGCCGATCAAGTTCCAGCCGAAAACGAAGCACACTGGCCCCGGGTTCTATCGGGTCGCTTCACTCGTTAATGCCTGGAGTTCGGCGCCGTTCCTGCACACCAATGCGCTCGGCAAATTCACCGGCGATCCCTCCGTCGCAGGTCGAATGGAAGCCTATAACGACGCTGCCGAGAAATTGCTCTGGCCTGAGAAACGCCTCGGCAAAGACTCCATCTGGCGGACGCAAAACGAATGCAACCTGCACCTGCGAAAAGAATTCGTGCCGAAGCCGCTTCAGGTCTTTGCCGACAAGGATGGCTGGTTGAAGCTGGGCCCCATCCCAAAGGGCACGCCGGTGAACCTCCTCGCCAACCTCGAGCCCAACTTCGGCGACCTCGCTGCGCTCGAGGTGACGCTGAGTAACGCGCTCCTTGCAATTCACGCGAAGAATCTTTCGCCGGAAGAAGCTCGCGCGGAGTTGCTAAAGACCGTGCCGCAACTGCTCTCGGCCAACAAATGCCCCGACTTCATTGAGGACGAAGGCCACTATTTCGGGACCGATCTCCCCGACGAAGATAAGCGCTCACTCATCGAATACATGAAGACTTTCTAATGAACGCAAAGGGATCAATCGCCACTTGAAGAAAGGAACAGAATGACCGCTGCGGAAATGCTCAAAATGTCCCAGACTGAGCTGGATGACCTCTTCACCAATAGTCCTGCCGGTGACATTCCCAAGGGCGAAGCGAAAGGAACAGCGATCGTCGCGCCCGGCACGACTTACTCGGAGGACATCGCGACTTTTGTCAAACACTTCGACTGGCAGGGAAAGGTCTTCGACCCGGAGAAAGGCGTGTTGTGCAACAAGATCACGCCGTTTGGTCTCAACGCGATCATCGCCAAAGTCTACAAAGGTGACAGCTGGCTCGACGGCAAGGAATGTATCGTCCTCGATTACTCCGAGACCTCGCTCCTTGCCCATTGGATTCGCGATGAAATCCGCGAAGTCGCACCCCGCACCTACCTCGGCAAAGTTTACTGGAGTAAAAAGCGCCTGATCGACTTCGCGCTCGAATTCCCGGAAGTGTCGGCCTAACGAAGAGCGCGCGATCATGGCTGACGTCTCTGAAGCCACTTCGAGTCAGCCGCCGGCTTTCAATTCCAATGCCAGTCGCCCCATGCCGCGGGCGGATACCGGTTCGGTCTTCCTCAATGGGCTGAGCGATTTCTTTACCTTGCTCCTGCATCTGGAACGCCGGGTCGATCCATGGTTTCGCCCCGCTTTCGATGCTCTCCTGCGCGACCCGATCGCGCGCTTCACGACCAATCTGATCAACCGGAAACGCCCTAACGAAGGACTCCGGATCGCAGAGGAAAAACCGCTGCCCGACGAGGAGGCTTATCTCGACTCGATCATCGACACCTTCGCGAAACAGATGCGCAAGCTCTGGAAACCCGGCGGGATGGAGCGTGGCGGCAACACCAAGACGCATGGCATCGTCCGCGGAGAATTCATCATTCACGACAATCTCCCTGCGCAATTTCGCCACGGCATCTACGCAAAGCCGCAGAGCTTCCGGGCCTGGGTGCGCTTTTCCGGGCCCGGTCCCTACATCACGCCCGACATCGACGACGTGGGTTTCATGAGCATCAGCATCAAACTCATGGGCGTGCCCGGCCCGAAGCTGATGGACGAGGAGAAATCGACCATTGACATGTTTGGCGTTTCGCCGCCGACCTTCGTCACCCCCGACGTGAAGGCGAACGCGCAGCTTCAGGTGGAGAGCCTGAAGAACGCGCAAATCTTCTACTTCCTGAATTTTCATCGGCCACACATTCTCGACCTCATCATGCAATCGCTCTGGATCAAAACCCAGAGCAGCCCACTCGAGGCTCCCTACTTTAGCTGCGTCCCATATTTGTTAGGCGAAGCTCAGGCCATGCAGTATTCGGTCTGGCCCAAGTCGAAGCGGCGGACGCCGATTCCGCGCCTGCCGCTGCGGCCACCGGATGATTACCTGCGCGACGCGATGATCGCATCCCTGGCCGAGGGCGACATCGAGTTCGACTTTCGCATCCAGCTCCAAACCGACCCGCATCTCATGCCGATCGAGAATAATGGCGTGCTCTGGCCGGAGGAGCTGTCGCCGCGCGTTTCCGTCGCCACGCTGCGCCTGCCGAAACAAAAGTTTGATTCCCGCGCCCAGATGGAATTTGCGAAGAAGCTTTCTTACAACCCGTGGCACACGATCGCGGAGCATCGTCCGTTAGGCAATCAGAGCCGCGCCCGACGCCGCATGTATGAGACGCTCTCCAGGCTTCGCCATACTGAGAACGCCGTGCCGCATTACGAGCCGACGGGCGACGAAGTCTTCGAGTGAACTCCGATGACTCCGCAATCGAATTTCATGGTGCTGGCGCCAATCGAGCCGTCGCGCGAGGCCGAGCTGCGTGCCTTGCTCGACTCGATGAACGAAGGACCTGGCCGGGTCAACCCCAACAACGCGCTTATCCCTTTCGGAGAATTCGATCGGCTTCATTATGGACGGTTGGTCATCCTGAACGACCAGACGACGGGTGACATCCGAGTCTACGGTCTGGAGCCCGGGACTTATCCGCTCTATCTCGCGTTTCTTGGGGATATCGATGGTGACGTCGAATCTTTTCTCGAGCAGTTGGCCTACCGCGCTCCCCAGGGATTACGCGCGCTCTTTTCCTGCTGCGCAGATTTCGATGCCCAGACCGATCTCGTCAGGTGGATGCAGGAGCACGAAGCGCCGCCGATCGCCAATTATGTGAACTGGCAGGGCCGGACGGTGGTTCGCGCCCGGGAGGAAGCGAACTTGCACGATGCGATCGAGAGTTACCTTGAAGCCAACGTCGTCAGGTTGGCGGATCTTGCGCCCTATGAGATTCACCAGCAACTGCGGCAGTTCGTCCAAGGCGAGAAGTCGGCGGGACGTCTGACGCTGACCACCGAGGAACCGACGCCGTTTGGGTGGTGGATCTTGAACATGCTCCATCTGATAGGAATGCCGCTCCTCTTTCTTATCGCGCTGCCGTTCCTCGTCATCGTCTCCCCGTTCTATCTCTGGCGGCTGCGGCAGCTGGAGAAAACCGATCCCGAGCTTTGCGCGCGCGTCGACCAGGCTTACTCGGATGGGATGGCTCAGGCGGAAGACCGCCTTGTGACCAATCAGTTCACCGCCATGGGCAGTTTGAAACCTGGACTCGTTAGGCTCGTGACCACGATTGGCATTCTTTGGACGGTGAACTGGGGCGCGCGCCACCTTTTCACCCGCGGTCGCCTGGCGCGGATTCGCACGATTCACTTCGCACGCTGGGTCTTTCTCGATGGCCGCAAACGGATGGTCTTTTTCAGTAATTACGATGGCACGGTCGAGAGTTATATGGACGATTTCATTAACAAGACCGGGTTTGGTCTCAACATGGTTTTCAGCAACGGCGTTGGTTATCCGCGAACCAACTGGCTCGCGCTCGACGGCTGTCAGGACGAACAAAAGTATAAGGACTTCCTCCGCCGCCACACTTTGCCGAGCCAGATCTGGTACAAAGCCTATCCGGGATTGACCGCGATCGACCTGGAACGAAACAGCCGCATTCGGCAAGGATTGGAGGCAACATCGCTTAATCAAGAAGAGGCCAGGGAATGGGTCGCACTCCTATGAAACAAGACGAAGCTCGATTTCAGCGATGTGCAGGGCCTGGTCCGATTCGGCTACGGGAAAATGACGGAAGCTTCCTATGCGCTTCTGCGGGTCAAGGACCCAGCCGCGGCGCGTCAGTGGTTGCGGACGGCGCCGGTCACGAGCGCGGCCACGATGAATCCGCCTCCTTCCGCCGCGCTCCAGGTTGCATTCACCGCGCGCGGCCTGGCGGAGATCGGCATGCCGGAATCTGTCATTGAAGGTTTTTCCCCTGAGTTCCTGGCCGGGATGACAGAAGAGAGTCGGACCCGCCGACTCGGCGACCTGGGCGCGAATGCGCCGTCGCAATGGGCCTGGGGCTACGGGACCAGTGTGCCACATCTGGTGGTGATGTTTTTCGCGGCACCAGGTAGTCTGACGGATTTCATTCAGAGTGTCACCGGACCGCGGTGGTCCGACGCCTTCGAGGAAATGCGCTGGCTCAAAACGGCCGATCTCGACGGAATCGAGCCTTTTGGGTTCGCGGACGGCATTAGCCAGCCGCAGCTCGACTGGGTGCGCCAGCGCGACCCGACTCGCCCCCAGATTGATTACGGCAACGTTGTCGCGTTGGGAGAAATCCTGCTCGGTTACCCTAACGAATACAACAAATATACCGAGCGGCCTCTGCTCGACCCCGATCCCGCGAGCGCGGATCTGCTCCCCGCAGAGGACGCGCCGGAGAAGAAGGATCTGGGCCGTAACGGCACCTATCTCGTGATGCGCGATCTTCAGCAGGACGTGCGGGCTTTCTGGCAATTCGTCAGTCAGCAAGCTGCTGGCAATGTCGCGGCCGGTGAGAAGCTGGCGGCCGCGATGGTCGGTCGCACTCGTACCGGCGATCCTCTGGTGCCGATCCAGCAGGAACCGATTCCCGGGATCGGATCAAACCCGGACGAGGCGCGCCAAAACCGCTTCACCTATGCGCAAGATCCGACGGGGAGCGCCTGTCCCTTCGGTGCGCATATTCGCCGCGCCAATCCGCGCAATCCCGATTTCCCCGGGCGCCCGGCCAGCCTGTTGCAACGGCTCATTACCATGCTGGGCTTTGGTCCGAAAGGTTTCCGCGATGACCTGATGTCACCCGTCCGCTTCCATCGCATCCTGCGCCGGGGCCGGGAATATGGATCCGAACTATTGCCGGAGGACGCGCTGACGCCCGCCCCGCCTAACGAACCGGGACGCGGCCTCCACTTCATTTGCCTGAACGCCAATATTTCGCGGCAATTCGAGTTCCTCCAAAATGCCTGGATCGTGAACACGAAGTTCTCTGCCATGACCGGGGAGAGCGATCCGCTGCTCGGGACCCGCGCCGAAATTCCCAGTTGCCCGGTGACGGCGGACTTTAACCAGCCGCGCGACGACCGGCTGCGGCAGCGCGTTTCCGGCTTGCCGCAATTCGTCACCGTGCGCGGCGGCGCCTATTTCTTCCTTCCGAGTCTGCGCGCTCTGCGGTACTTCGCAACCGATCGGAGCAGCCAGAAATCTTAGCCGGGCCGTCCTCCGACTTCTGACTGGAAGCCCGGCCTTCGTCAGTTCGTCGGCGGAGACGTGTCAAGATTTGTTGTTGCCTGACTCCAATTCTCCAATTCCTGCGTAGCACCAATTTCAGCCTTCCCGCTGATCTGGTTATCCGCAACCGATACGCGAGTGCGATCTTGCCCACTCTCGCCGCGGCTGGCAATGGCTATCGCTCCGGCTCCAGGTAATCGCCGGGTTTCATTGATGATACTGCTGCTGTAATTCTTCTTCCCCACAGCTCCAGTCTGATCCCAATTCGCATAGGCAGGGAATAGCGGCGGCTTAGCATTTCGTCAGACCGGGAAAGAACTCCCGGTTTACAGGTGCGACGCGGTCATCGGACCGTCTCTACCTTGAATTTGGATTTCCTACGGTTGTCTTCGCTTTTAGCAGTGGTCGCAGAATCTTCAGGAACGAGAAGAGCAAGGGAGATCGATTGTCGCGGCGCCAAGCCAATCCGAGATGAAGCTTGGGCGTGGCCGGAGGTAACGGGCGGAAAACCGCCTCGGAAGGAAACCTTTGGAACAGGGCCGGCAGAATGCTGACTCCAAAACCGGCCGACACCAGGTCGAGGAGACTTGAAACGCCGTTCGCCGATTTGGCTATCTGCGGCTCAAAGCCGGCGTGGCGACAAAGTTGCCCAACGCGATCGTGGAGCAAAGCCGCGACCGATCGGTCAACCACAACAAAGGGTTCGGCGACCAGCTTTCGCAAGGTGAGACGTCGGAGTTTCGTCAGGGGATGGTCAGGCGGGAGCGCGACGACCAGCTCGACTTCGCGCACGGCTTCGAAGACGAGTTCTGTTCCCGGATCAACCGTCGGTGATGGAAGAAAACCGAGGTCGATGCGGTGATCGAGCAGGGCGGCGATCTGGTCCTGCGGCAATAATTCGGAAATCGTCAGGTCGACCATCGGGAGGCGTTTGCGAAAAGCGCGAATCGCCGACGGAAGAAAAAGGCCGCCGAGCGGGGGTAGGATGGAAATGTTCAGCTGTCCGGCTTCACCACGGCTGGCGGCACGGGCGAGGTGGGCCGCCTGCCGGACATGGGCAAGAATTTGCCGCGCCTCGTTGAGAAAGCATTCGCCGGCCGAAGTCAGAGCAAGCCCGTGAGCGTTACGCTCGAACAGCCTGACATCCAATTCATTTTCGAGATCATGGATTTGCCGGCTGAGCGGTGGCTGGGAAATGTGCAAACGCTGGGCCGCACGGCGAACGTTCAATTCTTCGGCCACTCCAACGAAATAGCGCAAGTGACGTAGTTCCATGGCAGGACATTCCTACGATTGAAACGAAAGCGCACTCGACAACGCGTGCATGAAAAACAAATCTCTGCGCCCTCCGCGGCGCCTAAATCACGCGGTGAGCGCCCAGTTTCAGGATTCGGTTCGGCGATACCTCCGCCGAATCATTATGCAACCGAGATAGTATTAGCCGCCCGGAATTTTCGGCCGCACGTTTTTTCCAAAACAGAAAACCACGTATGAAATCACGCATTAATTTGAATCCAACCTCGGGAGTCTTCCAGGCGATGCTGGCTCTGGAAGACAGTGTTCGAAAGGCCGGGCTGAAGCCTTCGCTGATCCACCTCGTGCGGATGCGCGCCTCGCAAATCAATGGCTGCGCCTACTGTCTCGACATGCACTCGAAGGAAGCGCGCGCGGCGGGTGAAACCGAGCAGCGCCTCTATTGTCTTCCTGCCTGGCGCGAGACGCCGTTTTACTCCGATCGTGAGCGAGCCGCGCTTGCCTGGACAGAAGCCGTCACGCTCATCTCCGAAGGCCACGCGCCGGACGACGTTTTCGAGATGGCGCGGCAGCAATTCTCGGAGGAAGAGCTGGCTGCTCTTACCCTGGCAATAGTCTCCATCAACGGATGGAATCGCTTCGCCATCTCCTTTCGCGCCGTGCCTGGGTCATTCCAGCCCGGCAAGACGGAAGTCGGGCTGCAGGCTGCCTGATTGCTCAAATCAAATAACAAATGGATATCGACGTCCTGATCGTTGGCGCCGGGCCGGTCGGTTTGTTTCTCGCTACTGAATGTGCCCGCCGCGGAATGCGCTATCGAATCGTCGAGAAACGCTCCGGACAATCCGAACACTCCAAAGCACTCGCGATTTTCCCGCGCACCTTGGAGATCTTTGATATGGCGGGTCTGGTGGGTCCATTTCTGGAAAAAGCAAACCGAGTCACGTCGGTCGCAGTGATGTCGCATGAGCGCAATCTGGCGCTAATGCAATTCACTCCCCGGGAAAGTCCCTACCAGTTCATCGCCATGGTTCCGCAGAACGTGACGGAACAACTTCTGGTCGAAGAATTACGTCGACGCGGTGGAGATGTAGAGTACGAAACATCTTTTGTCTCCGCCGCGGAGCAGGATGGCGTCGTTAGAACCACCCTGGAGCAAAACCGTCAGCACACAGAGGTCACAGCCCGCTTCGTCGTCGGCTGCGACGGCCCACATAGCGCCGTTCGGCATCTGCTGAACCTGCCGTTCGCAGGCGCTGAGTATCGCGATCTCTTTCTGCTCGCCGACCTCGCCACGAACGACGCCCTGCCTGCCGATCAGCTCCAACTTTGCCCGAGCGAATTTGGTCCTGTAGCCATCTTTCCCATGAGTGCCACCCGCCGGCGCGTGGTGGCGACGATCAACGAAACGGAAGGGGATGCACCTTCGCTCAGCCAGGTGCAGGAAATCCTGCGGCGACGGGCGCCGAAAGAGATCGAAGCCCGTGGCCTGTATTGGAGCAGTTATTTTCACATTCATCATCGCCATGTCAGCCGGTTGCGGGTGGGGCGTTTCTTCATCGCGGGCGACGCCGCCCACATTCATAGTCCTTTTGGTGGGCAGGGAATGAACACCGGGCTGCACGACGTCTGGAACCTGGCTTGGAAACTCGATCTCTTCCTCGAGGGCCTTGGCACCGACGCATTACTCGATAGCTACGGTAGCGAACGGCTTCCGGTTATCAGGCAGGTGATCGAAACAACCGATCATATGACTCGCGCCATGGGAACTCCGCACAAGATTGCCCAGGCGCTGCGCGAAGTCCTCATACCGATGGTTTCAGGTCTGGCACCCTTTCAGCATGCCTTCGTGGAAAGGCTTTCCGAGCTGGGTATCGCATATCACGGAAGCCCGATTATCGATGGCCCTGGCAAACGGTATTTCGACGAATCAATGCGGGGCGGCAAAGGGATCCTCAGGCGCTTCATTGTTAGCCTGGACGTGAACGCAGACCCGGCGGCCCTGGAAGCGGCGAATGACTTGGTCGAGACGTTCCCGGACGTCCTCGAGTTGCGGCCAGCGAAACTTAAAGGCCTCATCCTTATTCGGCCCGACGGCTACATCGCGTATCAGGGGACGAACCGCGATCTTGTTAGCACCGCTCCGAAGGCGATTCGCGGGTTGCTGAGAAAACAGATTCGCGAACTCGAATTTGGGAGAAGCTCAAGCATGGCAACCAGTCTCTGATTCTGTCTTGATTGCCTGAATTTTTTGGATAGCTCCAGCGCGGACCACGCTACCATCGTTAGCGATGGCAACGCGAATGTGTTCGGAGTCGTCGAGTTCTTTGGGACCTCCACCGCCGGTCAGACGACAATCAATAACAATGGGGCCGGACCCGACAGCGCGGGTAACGCAACGGCATTAATATTTCTGGAAAATTCTACGGCGGGCGAGGCACTGATCACAGCGAACGGCGGCGTCGGTGCCGGCAGCCCGGGCGGACAGATGCAGTTTGACGCTCTCTCAAGTGCGGGCAACGCGGTGCTCATAGCTAACGGAGGAATGGACGGGGGGATTCGGCGGTCGAATCTTCTTTCTCTGCAATGGAGGCGGAGGCACCTCTCGGGTCGAGCTTTTCGGTAACGACACGCTTGATATGAGCGGCCAGTCTTTGAGACAGGTGACGATCGGGTCTCTGGAGGGCGACGGTCTGGCTTCTCTCGGTGGAGGCAAGCTGATCGCAGGGAGCAATAATCTAACGACGACATTTACAGGTCTGATTCAGGATGGCGGCGGTTTTGGCGGATCCGGTGCGTCCCTGACGAAAACTGGGACCGGCACCCTGACTCTAGCCGGGTCCAGCACCTACACCGGTGGCACGACCATTACCGCCGGCGCGCTCGTCGTCGCCAATTCTGAAGGGTCCGCGACTGGCTCCGGGGCAGTAAAGGTGAATGCGGGTTCGCTTGGCGGGGGCGGGATCATCGGAGGTACGGTCACCGTCGGTACAGGCAGCGGAGGGGGAGCTACGCTTAGGCCCGCCATTGGCAAGACGCAGGAGAATCTCGCGATTCAAAGCTCGCTCACCTTCCAGAGCGACGCCATCTACAGTTACCGCTTTAAGGCGAAAGGGAACCGCGCAAATGCGGACCGAGTTACGGCCAATGGCGTGACGATCAACAGTGGCGTAATTTTAAGCTGCGTGGTCAGGCGAAGGGCGTGCTCGCGCCTGGCCTGGTCATTCTGGTCATTGACAACACCTCTGCCACTGCGATTAGCGGCGCGTTCAGCAATCTTGCCGATGGGGCCACCGTCACCGCGGGCAGCAACACGCTGAAGGCCAGCTATAGCGGAGGCGACGGCAACGATCTGACCCTCGCCGTCCAGTGACGTGTCGAATCCCGACCAGAACCCTTCCCGCAAGTTTTAGTTCCGCCGCACAAACCGACGCCGGTTTGCTATCCCCGGCGTTTCTCGTTCCCAATCACGGTAGCTTGGCCTTGAAAGTCAGATTGATTTCCCATTTCTGACCGCGCACCTCCTGTGCTCCACCCGAGGTGAGGGTGCCGGAGATCGCGCCATCGGCGTTCTTGAAGTCCTTGATGCTCAGAGGGGCGTCTCCAAACAGCGTCAATGTATTGTTAGGCAAATCGAAGCCCGAATGAAGCACATCGGCACTATAGATTTTGCCGTCATCAAAAACCTTCACCACGATTGCATCGCCAAACTTGCCGAACAATGCGTCAAACGTGGGCTTTGAATCCTTGCTTTGGTCCTTGGTCGTGAGGACGAGAACAGTCACGGGCTTGCCCGATTCAGGCTCACCCTTATAGGCCGAGGCATACTTGAGCGCGGCGGCTTTGCCGGCCACCAGGAAGGTGCCGGACAACGCGGCCTGTTCCGCGGCGCCAGCCCACGGCAGGGCAACGAACCACAGCGCCGACGCGAGCAGGGCGATCAGGGATCGATGTATCTGCGGCGTGGAGAAGACTGCCGGTTTGTGAACGGGAATGTTGGTTGATAGGAGTTTCATAGGAGTTTGGTTGGCGGCAGTATGCCCACCCTTCGCCGGCTTAGGCAAGTCATCATTTCGAATGTCCATGTCCTGACTGCACCCGTGACGCCCTCCGTCCTTCGACTTCTGACTGGAAGCCCGGCTTTCGTCAGTTCGTCAGCGGAGACTGTCAAGATTTTGAAATCTGACCCTAGTTCCTAAGCGGATGCCGCCATTTTAGCCCTGGGAATCGGGCAAATCCTCGATCGAGAGTGAGCCACTCGCAGCCCAGCTCGATGGCCAACGCCGCGTGGAAGGCGTCGGGGACCAGGTTGCCGCGCGCGTCTCCGCGCCGACAAAGGTCGATAAAGATTTTCCAGTGTCCCGCTCCCGGTCCGAGCAGATGAACCTCTTCGCGGGAACGAAAATCTTCCAGAAACTCGAGCGCCTCTGCCAAAGGTGTCGGCTTCTTGAAAATCCTCCGGTGAGTAATCACCCGCAGGCATCCGCTCAGAGCGAGTTCCGAGACCGCCACTCCCGCCGGTTCCCGCAAAGCCGATTCGAGCCAGGTCCTGATTTCTGGATGGTGCTCGGCATCTTCACGATGTGCTGTCACCAGAATATTCACGTCCAGCAGAATCATCGCGACTCCATCGCGTCGAGGAGCGCGGAGGAAGAGCTCAGGTCGATGCCAGGCTGAACGCCCGAGCCGTTAAAGGTCTTGAGTGGAGACGGCGAGGGCGACCAGCCCGCCTTATGGCCTTTGGCGAACGCTGCGCGCAAGGCATCTTCGATTACTTGTCGAAGAGAACATCGCTGCTCTCGGGAAACTTTCTTCGCCTTTTCCAAAAGCGAATCCTCGATAGAAATCGTGGTTCTCATGCATCACAGCATATCTGGCATACATCATGATGTCAAAGTGACTGTTCGGTCGGCATCGCTCCGAACACGCCCGTCAACGTCGTGGCCTCCTTCACCGTGGCTGGCGGAACGCTCGATCCGCGAAACTCGTAACCAGAAGTCGGCGACCGTTTTCATAGCGCGATTTTGATCGATTACGGCGCTGGAAAACAGAGAATGCCGCATTGATCAGCCGGCGCCACGCCGGCCCTCACTATCCCATGCGAAACGTCATTCCACGCCTTGGCGCCGCGACGCCCGACTGCGTGACCGCGGCTACCTACCTCGTCGCCTGGATCGCCCCCACGCAATTGGCCCCCGCCCAGTTCCGCAACCTGCTGGCCGCGATCATGATCGAATTTCTCGTCCTTCACGCCAGCGCCTTCTACGGCTTTGGCATCGCCAAACGCGAGGATCGGCTGGCCCGGCGCGCCTGGATACTCGGCGGACTCACCGTCATCTATCTCATCCCCATCACGCTAATGGCCATGCAGCTCAAGACCGATGGGCCGATCCTCACCTTCTTCTGGTTGTTCACCAGCCGATTCGCTTTCATCCTCATCCACCCGGAATCAGCCGCCGCCGAGACCCGGCGCACCGTGACGCTCTGGGTGGTTTCGTTGCTGGCCTTCTTTGTCGGCACCATCGCGGTCAACAAGATCCCGCTCCCGGCCCTCGGGCTGACCCCGCAATTCGTCGCTTCGCTCTCCATGTCGGGCCACCCCAACCCAAAGGCACAGCCGCCCCAGATCACGATCGCTTTCGGCGTCCTCTATTTCCTCGTGCAAGCCGGCGCGAAGTTTTATCTCGCGGGCTCGGGCCGAGAAAAAGAACGCCCCACGACCTTCGACGATGGCCAGTCCATCGGATGATCTGAGTTACCATGATGAGCCTGTCCTCTGTCCTCTGTCCTCTCTGTCCTCTCTGTCCTCTGTCCTTTGTCTTCTGTCTTCTGTCTTCTGTCTTTCGTTCGTAGCCGATAAGCGAGTTCAGCTTCGTTTTCGTACGGCCGTATGTTACATTCAGGGATGGAGAAAAAGGTTGTGAAATTCCGAAACTTCGAAGAAGCGGAGAAAGCCGACCGGGACTTCTGCGACAAGCTCACTCCGCAGACGCGTCTCGAGATTCTCCTTGAACTCCTCGACCATGGCCCTGAACAGCGACTCGAGAGAACTTATCGCGTTACTAAATTCGCACGGCGTTGAGTACTTGATCGTCGGCGCGCACAGCCTCGCCTTTCACGCGCGGCCTCGTTTTACTGGCGATCTGGATATCGATCACGGCAGTCAGTTTCAGCGGCTTCACGGCGAAGACATTACCTTAGTTCCAATGAATTTGGGAGGCCTCGACCGCGGACGCTTTCGGAGTTTAGACGGCTCGCGAATGGCTGGGACCTCGCAGCCGAGTATTCACGGACTCACGCGGCGAAGATGACAACTGGGGAGCGCGTGCGCCTCGCGCGCCGATCTCGGCGCCCCGCCGAGATGAACTTTTGTCCGATAGCTTCCCCCTCTACGTTCTCGTCAAAGCTTTTCGAAGCCTGCGAATCACGCGTGCCTGTTTCTTCGGTGTGAGCTTGACATTCCCAGATTCGCACAACCCTCCAGCCGGATGTTCGGAGCGTGCGCGTCACCAATCGATCCCGCGCGACATTCGGCTCGAACTTTGGCAGCCAAAACCTAGGTCGCACTTGATTTACCCATGGCGAACTTCTACCCCTCCGATTTCAGCCTGTCAGTTTTCAGCTTTTGGCCCCCAGACTTGTCGAGATTTGTTGCCTGATCCCCAATTCTCTGACCCTAACCATTGGAGCGTTTGTCGTTTCTTGAAAAGCATTGGAATGTCGCGAGTGAATGCGGATAAATTAGAGGCGTTAAGCCGATGAAGGGCGAGGCTCGTCTGCTTCTCGACAAAGCCAGCGATTCCCTTTTACTGGCAATCGAGAAGTTCAACTGCCCGTTCGAACGTGGCCGGGTAACCTCCGTGTTGATTTCGCTCGATCACGCCTTTGAAATGCTACTGAAGGCCTCGATTCTACATCGGGGAGGCCGTATTCGAAAACGAGGCGCCTCAGAGACGTTAGGATTTGATGCCTGTGTCCGCACAGGGTTGAGCGATGGGAAGGTTAAGTTTTTGACCGAGGAACAGGCATTCACGTTGCAAATGCTCAACGGCCTCCGAGACGCCGCTCAGCATCACCTCATAACTATTCAAGAGGCGCAGCTATACATCCACGCGCAGTCAGCTGTGACGCTTTTCCGCGACCTTCTTCGGAGCGTATTTCGCCAAGAATTGATCGATTACTTGCCGCGCCGGGTGCTACCGATTTCAACCCAAACTCCCGTCGATCTTTCCGCGCTGTTTGATTCGGAAACCTCTGAAATCCGAAAATTGCTAAATCGCCGAAAGAAACCGCGCGTTGAGATCGATGCGCGACTGAGGCCACTTGCGATCGTTGAAGCGACGATCCAAGGCCGAAAAACGCAACCAAGTAGGAACGAGCTTGGGAGATTAGAGAGCGCTCTGAAAAAAAAGAAGAACTGGAAGGATTTGTTCCCGGGCGTGTCACAAATCGAAATTAGCCCGCACGGCTCCGGCACTACCTTGAGTCTGAGATTAACGAAGAAAACCGGCATACCAATCATGCTAGTTCCAGAAGGCACCCCGGGCGCGTCGGTGGTCGCCGTCAAGCGAGTTGACGAGCTCGGCTTCTACAATTTGGGCGCCAAAGAATTGGCAGCCCAGGTCGGCGTATCAATGAACAAGGTCGTTGCCGCCGTTCGTGTCCTCAAAGTCGATCAGGATCCAAACTGTTTCAAAGTCGTCGCCGTCGGTAGATCAAAGTTTAAACGGTATTCGCAGCAGGCGATCGCGAAAATCAAAGATGCGCTCGTCAAGAGGAGCATAGAGGAAATCTGGCGCGACTATCGCTCGCGACCAATCAAGATGTAGCCTTGGATGTTCGCCCGTGCCCGATCGGATGGTCACGCCATCGAATGGCGACATTGGGGGCTGCTGGCCAGCGACGAAGCGGCGCCGTTTTTGCCTGAATCGGCTGGCTTATTAGCTAATTCCACTCTTCGCCGTTCCGTAGGACGGGCGCGTCGCTGATATCGAACGAGAGGAATTTGCCAACGCCGAGCGAAGCCTTGTCAGCGCGCGAGCCTGATTTTTCGCGGCAAGCTGACACTCCCAGATTCGCACAACCCGCCAGCCAGCTTTGCGGAGAGTCCGCGTCACTAATCGATCCCGCGCGACATTTCGTTCGAACTTCGGCAGCCAAAAGTCGGTTCGCGATCTTGGGCGTGTAGCTGAATTTGCAGCCCGGATGACGGTGCCAGAAACAGCCATCTACAAACAGAGCCACTCGCTGGCTGAGGAAAGATGAAGTCTGGCTTGCCGAACAATTTCGCTTCCGCCGCCAGCCAAATATCCCGTTTGCGCGCATGAGCGCCATTATTCGCTGCTCTGTTCTTTTGTTGCCGCGCGAGCGAATACGCGACATTACGGCAGACCGCTTTTCTATCGTGAAAACATCAGGCATTTCGGCTTGCGCGTCGTGAAGGTCCGACTTTTTTCCGCTTCATTCACGCCGAGGACAGAAGTTGGCTGATCTCGGATGCTCGCGCGCAGATCACGTCAACCTCTGCATCCGAGGTCGCGGCATCCAAACAGATTACTCGCGCTAGCCGATTTACGCTGCGGCAAAGCCGTTTCTGTGCGGCGTCGTTTAGGCCAGCCGACTGTTGGAGCGCAGACAGTTTCTGGGTGAGCAAGCGATGCCCAGAAAAAGCTGTATCCACAAACCATAGCATCAAAGATTGTCGGTTAGCGACGTTGCGCGTCACCGCGTAGCGCTCTGGTGTTGCGCGAGGAGCACTAGGTTCTGGTACGTAATCTCAGCCCACCACCAAAGCCGCGCGAGTGCGTTTCGCCGGATGTTACCGGCGTAGCGCGTCCAGAGCGCGTCGGGGTTGTCGGTATCCCATCGCCAACGGACATAGTCGGGACAGCCGCAGCACGCGAACCACGCCCACATATCCGCATCGCACGCTTCGCGCGCTGTCAATCCGGTAAGTCGATCGTGTATGATTGCAGCCATTTCGCCGTCGCTGTTGGTGCGGAATCCTCGCGTTGGCGTTGGTCCTCCAGCTACGGCGATCGGGTCGAAGGCATCACTGATCTGCTGCGCCACTAGCGCACCATTGAGCTGTGTTAGCGTATCGAACTGCTGAGTTTTCAGTGTCTCGCGCGAAGGGGGCACAACCGGCGGCGAGGAGTTTGCCGTGACTGCCGCGAGCCACTCGCTGGCGCGCAGTGCCTTTCGATTGGTAATCCGGTGCATCATGGCGCTTCGGGCTGAAAACGAAAGACGCGGTTCACATTGGCGAGTTGTTGAGCGGTAAGGAGACAGTGCTGCACACGCATCGCGGTGTCGTTCATGGCATCGGCATCGAGTTCGTCGGGATTTGGCAGCGCCCATCCGTGTTGCCGAAAGCGCGAAGCCCAATACGTCGCGATCCTCGTGGCCGGCCAGTTTTCATTCTCGTCGCTCTGCTCCTTCACGGCCCACAGCAGCACCTTCTCCCACACGTGCGCCCAGATTAGCTGCCGCATAGCAGCGCCGACGATCGCCGCCGGTGAGTTATCGCCGACACGAAGCAACGCCGGCTCAATCTGCGCCCGGTATTTCTTGTTCAGCCAAACCACCGGCGTGTCGCTTCCGCCCCGTAATTCAACGTGGAGAAGCGCTTCGTTGGGTAACTGATTCGCCGTGAAGTCGAACCAATCGACGCGAATCGTCTCACCGGTCCAGTCTTCGTCTATCGTGACAAAGATCGGCGCGTGTGCCGCGCCGATGACCGAGCCAGCCGGGACCAGTTCGCCATTCGCAGCAGTGCCGTCCTCGCCGGTGACGAAAAAAGGTTCCAGCGCAATCACGCCGCGCGATTTCTCGAGCGGCAATTCGATCGTCAGTAGCGAACCCGGCGCGAGTGGCACGAAGCAGCGGAATTTAGAATCCTTGCATAGCACGCGCACACCCGCAGACACGCCGGTGCTGCCGTCTGCGCCAAACGTGTGCTGACGCACTTCGTCCGGTGTCGTCCCGACGAGCAGTTCCAACCGAATCGTTCCCTCCGACAACTGGCGCAGTTGGCCGGCCACGACCACCCAGCCTTTGCTCGATTGCTTGATTTCCAGTTCGCTGTTGCCGAAGCGCGCTGCTTGCAACTCGCAGGCAACATCGTCGAAGACCGGGAATGGGTGAGCTCGGGCCTTCAGCATTTCATTCCTCCCCAACTGGCTCGGTGCGAGCAGTCGTCGTTTCTTCGTCGTTCAGACTCGCACGCAGCCACCCCTCGCTCACGGCGAGCAGCGCCGGGTCGGCCCTGACCGTAGCGCCCTTGATGCGCACTTGTGTTGCGCTACCAAGCGCGGGCACCTGAACACGCCATTTGCCATTGGGGAGTGGCGAGCAGACGAGCCCAACTGGAACAGTGGTGAGATTCTCCAAGGTGAAACGGTCCGCTCGCGATGCCGTTCCCGTTTCCATTCCGGGATCAATCCAGAGGTCCACGTGAAACGGCGGCGAATCCGCCTCAACCCGCGCGCGTACCTCAAAGCGAAACCGATCTCCTTGCCGCACAAATTCATGTGTATGCAACTTGGGCACGCCATGCGGTGGGGGAGGCGGCGGTCCAGTCCCACCGAGGCCTGGAAACTTTAATCCATCCTCAATTGGGCCCAGATCGTTGCTCGGCTCCGGTGTTTCCTCGCGGCTATGCTTGAGAAAATAGTCCCGCATCCGCGTGAGAATGTCGCGCACGACAGGACGCGCCTGCGGCCAATGTCGTAACGAATTCGATTTTTCATCCCATCGCGTGTGCGTCACGTATTCAGAAAAGCCGAGTAACACATCCCCCCGTACGCCGTTCATTGTCGAATCGGCGGCTCGGCCGCCGAGCGCCAATCCGACGAAGGGACGAACAAGTGTGTTGCCGGTCATTTTCGCGTAGCCAACGACCATTCCCTGTCCGCGGATGCACGCGACCTTGCGATTAAAATCCTCACGAACTTCCGCCTCGCTCACAAAAGTCATCGCAACTCTCGCGTAGGTTTGCGTCGGCCCTTCTGTTCGCGGCGGTGGCCCTTTCGGAACTGTGAAATCGAGGTTCTCTGCGGGAACATCATTAGGTCCCCGCACTCCGTTCTTCACTCGCTGATAAAGCTGAATGAACGGCTCGTAGTGACCAAGATTGTCTGCCGCCGAGATTTCATTCCCTTCGTTTGATACAGCGATGACTTCCAACCGATCGTCGACTACAGCCGGCCAAAAATAACGCGCCGCATATCGAGCGATCAATGCATGCTCCTGCAGATTCGATTGGTCGCTCTCGGGGGGCGTCCAAAACGGAATGATGATCGTCGTGCCAGAATCGGTCTCGGCAATGCGAGGATCAACGCCGAGCTTGCTCGCAAGCGCTCGCGCTGGCTCATCTCTTATTGGTCGACACCAGCCGTCACGCCGATCGCCACCATAGCCGAGTCCCCGATAAGGTTGGTTATTCAAGAAATGTGGACCGAGTCGAGCCTGCGCGGCCAGGCGATGTGTCGTCCCATTCTCGGGAGCGGATAGCCGAGAAAAGAAGACAACCGTCTGAACACTAGATGCTGCCCATAGCACCGCTTTACCAAGTCCATACGTTCCGCCCGATCCGAGCCCTTGCTTTTCGCGCCGAGCATCTTCGCGTGTAAGCGCGAGATAAGCCTTCGGTGTTCCACCCGGAAGATACCGCTCGTCGCTTTCGGTCCGCACAGTCTCGGGACCGACAAGTCCGATGGTGCCTGATTCGGTAATCTCAAGCACTCGCAACGGATGCGCCTCCAAGTTCGAAGGATCACCGAATTCAGGCGGCTCCAACCGAGCGTTTCGCACACGGTTTGCCGCTGCCACTCGCTCTTTCAGTTTCGACCACCCAACTCCCTCCAGAAACAAACCACGCTGGCCCGGTTGATTGATGGTGCGAACGCGAAATCGCACGGTAACTTTTTGAGCATCGCGCGAAGCGTCCAATGAATTTTGGAGCACTTCGCGAATGAAAACCTCAAAAGGCGTGATGCTATGATCGCCCTCAATGATGATGCGCGACTGCGCTGCCGCATAACCGTCTCCAGCGGTTGGACGCTCAAAAAACTCCCAGTCCATTATCGTGTGTGGTTCGTCTTAGTGCGTGTCGCCGTGTGCTCGCGTTTAGTACGGCACTCGATATTCATCCCGGCGCGCTGCGCTTTCGCGCAATAAAACTCCTCATCCCTTAATTCGTGGCCGTCATAGCGCCGCCACGCTTCACGCCCCAGCAATTCCAATGCGACAGGCCAGCCACTCCGCGCGAAGCGGTGCGTCGCGAAATCCTCCAAACCGGGCAAGGCGAATTGATCTTTCGACCACAGCACCGCCGGATCGCCATGATCGAGCGCGTTGTCCGGGTGCAAGCCTCGAAACAAATAAAACAGCGCGAACCAGCCGCGGAGAAAGACGGGCTTTTCGCACGCGCGTAGCTGGTGGCGATCAAGTCGGCCAATCGCCTGAAGTCGTGCCGAGGCTTCACTCTGCGACGTTGGAATCAACTGGTCAACCGCAGGCGCAACGGCCTGCTCATGAGGCTTCGCTCCGCGTTGCTGCACCGCATTGGCCCCGAGAAACGCGCGCACTTCCAAGCCAACGGCTTCGCTTACGAGCGGGGGCACGGCGTTGCCGATAATGCGAAACTGATGCGTACGCGCCACGGTAAATTGAAACCAATCCGGAAAGCTCTGAATGCGCGCGGCTTCACGGGGCGTCAGCGAGCGGTTCTGCGTCGGATGGATGAACATGAGCCCGTCCTTGCTGAGGTGTGCGACGATGGTGCTGCACGGCTTCCGACGGCTCTGGCGCGTGTAGCGGTCTTTGAAGCTGCTCTTGTCGTAGGGAAACTCGAACTCGACGCCTTCCCGCATCGCGGTTGCAGAATTTTCGCCTTCGCGTAGCAGAAGAAAATCGCCGAGGTCGCGGGCGCTGTGAGGGCGAGCCCGATGGGCAGTCAACTTCGATGCCTGCGTCACTTCGCAGACTTGGTAGAGATAGTTGCGCGCGGGCTTCCTCCAATATGCGAGGTGTCTCTCGCGGCGCGCAAGGTCGTAGTCCGCAGATTCAGCGCCTTTTCCTGCTTCGAGGCGTGGCAGGTCACAGATCGCCGGGCCAAGGGTTGTGCCGACGAGGGCGCGCGGAGCAGGCGCAAGCTGCGTCGAAAAAAATCCGGGGAGATCACCGCGGACACCGATAATAAGTTGGCGCCTGCGTTTCTGTGGCACGCCAAGAGCAAACGCATCAGCTACCTGCGAGACGACGCGGTAGCCGAGCAGGCGAGCCTCGTGTTGGACGCGGGTAAAGTACTCGCCTCCCGCCGCAGACTGGATTCCCAGGACGTTCTCCATCACGAAAACGCGGGGTTTGAAGTGTCCTACGTACTTTAGAAACTCGCGATAGAGCTGACGGCGGTCATCCTTGATGAAGCGAAGTTCGCCGTGGTTGGCGCCATCGCGTTGTCGTGCGGTGGAAAATCCCTGGCAGGGCGGCCCACCCGCGATCACGTCAACGCGATCCGTGCCGAGAAGCTTTGCCAGTTCGGCAGGGGGAAACTTTGTCAGGTCTCGCTCCAGCACGTGTGGCACCTCCGAAAAGTTGCCGCGGAAAGTCGCGATGGCTTCGGCATTGAAATCGAGAGCCGCAAGGCACTCGAACCCGGCGCGCTCCATCCCGAGAGAAAACCCACCGCAGCCGCAAAAGAGATCGAGGAACGTAAGGGGGGCAGCGTTGTTCACTCGCGGACTCCTTCGACGAGTTCCGAGACGCTGACGCCAAGCGCCTTCGCGAGGCGGCAGATGCTGATCAGGCTTGGATTACGGACACCGCGCTCGATGCCACTGATGTAGGTCGGGTCCAGACTGGCTTTTTCGCCGGCGCGTTCCTGTGTGAGGCCGCTGGCCTCACGCCGCTTTCGGACATTGAGTCCAAACGCGCGCAGCGCCCGCGGGAGATGCGTTTGCATCCCGAAGCTTCACCGGGACTTGGACGATCAGTCTATGGACGATGAGTCAAGACGTGAGGCGCAGAAAAAAAATCCCGACACAGAACTGCTCAGGTTCCGTCGGTGAACTTTACCTGAGTGTTGGTTGTGCGTGGGTTCTCAGAAAGGAACCGAGCATTCGTCAGCTCCGCCTTAAAGTATTGGCGAACTCGTTCCGCTTCCGCTTCTTCCACTTCTCGAACTACAGTCGCCTCCGCGCCAGTTGAGCCCGCGACACGGGGCTCAACGTCAGTGGAGAACAGCGTGTCGCCCTCTATCGAAAGCAGCGAAGAATAGTTTTTGGTTTCGTCACCGATGATAAGCCCAACTCGTTCGATTCCTTTGGCAATCTTGCGAGCGCGCCGAACCGGATTCGAAAGGTTCTCCAGGATGAAATCAGCCGGGTCGTGAATAGTGGCCCGAAGGAGCGCGACGGAGACGTGCACTGGCTGCTTAAGCGGCTCCTTCAGCCGGATGAATTTTCCGGAATTATCGAGAACTCCGAATCGAATCACCAGTTTCCCATTCGGTCCGTTCACGACAATAAGCCGACAAGCAGGATTCCACCGCAGTTTTGCGAAATTCTCGTTTTGCAGTCTTCTAAGCTCGTTGTTATCCCAGGTCCCGATGACGTACGTTGCTCCGGCCAAAAGGCCGATTCCTCGGCTTTCATAGTCTCTAGCGGCGGTGAGTGAGTATTTCACACGTGTAGTCATGCTCCCAGTCTACGACGCCAATGGATCAAGTTCATCCCCTCTTGGAGCAGAGGAGAGTATTTGGCGGGGGCGCCAAACCTGACACGCGAGGCGCGTATGCTCCCCAGTTCTAGATCAGTGGTCGTAGCGCTTTTCGCCGGCCTTGATGGCAACGGGCAAGTCGTTCCCCTCCGGCGGTAGCGGACAGGTGGCGTAGGGAGTAAAAGCACACGGCGGATTCTCCGCCTTGTTGAAGTCCAGCGTCGTCTGGCCATCGACCGGCTTGTCTGCATCGAGGAATCGCCCCGCGCTGTAGGTCTCGCTCGAGTTGGAGGCGTCGCGGAAGATGATAAAGAGCGATCCGTCGTCCTGCAGGACTGGTTGCAACGAGTAGTCCTTCCCCTGCAGAGCGAACCGCAGACGGCCCGGACTCTTCATCTTGAAGTGACCGCCGAGCACATTCGGAACCATCAACTCCTTCGGCTCGGGCAAGGCTTCGAGGTGAGCGGGCACGCGGTAGCTCTCGTCGACCGGAAACCAATTCAAGCCTTTGAACGCCATTCTCGCCTTGCTCTGGTTGTCCTTCAGCCGGATGCCGAAACGATCCTCGCGCCGGATCAAATAAAACATCTGGCTCCCCACGCGAATCTCCGTCGGTTTCCCCTTTTCATCGGAAACGAGATCGATCGTCGAAACGGGCCTGTCATCGCACCTGGCCTCGACGCCGCTGGCCACCTTCAACGTCGCGACCCCGTTCTTGAAGTCGATTTCCCCAAACTTCCCCTGGGTGAAGTGATCCGTCAGCCGCACATCGAACTGCAAGCCGGCGCCCACGGTGTTCACCCCGTCCTTCAGCCAAAACAGCCCGGCCAGCGTCAGCCACCCGTCCTCCTTCTTGAGATCGGTCTCCTCCTTGCTTCGCCATTTTTCGACGGCCTTCACGTAGTCCGACTGCGCGAGCACTGAGCCGAGGGAAACGAGAACGATCGCAAGACAAACAGCGAATTTCTTTTCCATCGCTTATCTTATGGGCCGAAGAATCTGGTTTGGCGAGTGCTGCTACTCCAAGTCCGGGCCGCCTGGTCCAAGATCACCACGGAATCACTTTGCGATCTCGCCACCCGCCTCCGCTGAAGCTGCGGGCGTGGCAGGAAACTTGCCCGTTTCGCGTTGGGGCGCGTCCGACGCGAGCCAGATCCGCCTTCGCAAAACTACGGCGGGACACGCAATTCCGATCGCGGTGCTACCAAGGGATGACCTTACGATCTCGAACAAATTTCGCCGTCAACGATTGAGGTGCTTCACATGCCAGCCAGACCACGCCGCTCGCACCTTCAGCAACGGACCGGGTCGCGTTCGCGCCACCCATATCAGTTCGCACCCAGCCGGGACAGACGGCATTGACCGCGAAGTCTGGCAGGGCGGCGGCGAGCTGGACGGTGACCCCGTTCAGCGCTGTCTTGGAAATGCAGTAGCCGGGCGCCCAACCGTCGGCGCCATCGGCCAGTTGCCCGCCGCCGCTGGAAACATTGACGATCCGCGGGCTGTCGCTCTTTCTCAGGAAGGGCAGGAAAGCCTGCACGACGAGGAGCGCCCCGAGCGTGTTGGTGCGCAGCGTCGTCTGAAACATTTCCGCGCTGAGCGCGAGGACATCCTTGTCTTCATCGAGGAGAATGCCGGCATTGTTGACCAGCGCGTCGAGGCGATCGCTCTGCCGGGCAAATTCTTCGGCCGCGCGCTGGATGCTTTCCGGCTTCGAAATGTCGATCTCGAGAAAATTGACCTCCTCATTTCCTGCTTTCCTGGTTTCCTGATTTAATTTTTCGGCGGCCGCTTTCCCCGCTTCCTGATCGCGCGCACCGAGAAACACCCGAAAACCTTCGCGGACGAGCTGGCGTGCTACTTCGAACCCGATTCCCTTATTTGCGCCGGTTACGAAGGCGGTTCTTTGGTTTCGTCGCATGCACGAAATTGCGACGGCTGCCTTTGGAAATCAAAGCCCCAAATGAGCTATGCGGTGCGGTTTGTTGGCAACGATGGGCTGCGGTCTTGTCTCATCGCGTCAGCGAGGCAATGTACAAAGGCGGATCTCGAAATTTCCAAATTACCCCTTCAGCAACTGCTCGTATTCATCGTGTGTTCCAATCCAGATCCAGAGAAAGCCGTCCGGCACATCGACGGCAATCGCGCGGTAACCGGTCCTGCCTATTCGGACTGATTACGCGTCGCGCACTTTCTTAAACCTGAGGCCAGCAGCGCGCGGATTCTCTTTCCAAGTCCGATACGTCCGGCGTGCCGCCCGCTTTATCGGCTCAGGCAGACCGCGATACAATTCCCAGAACTCATTGGTCCCCGACGATTTCATCCATCGATCGGGTCTTACCGGCGGCGTGTTCGGCGCGCGCACGGGCGATCACGCCATCGAGGCGACCTGCTTTCACATCCTGCTCGAATTCTTCATCCCACAGTCCGTCAAGACGCTCGTGAAGTTCTTGCGCCAGTTTCCATGCTTCCTTTGGCGGAAGCTTTTGGATGGCTTCGCGGATCTCTGTCACCGTGCTCACAAATGGAAGTGTATACCGGGGGAGAAATGCTGACAAAGGAGAACCATCGAGACAGCTGAAGTTGTCGTCGACGTCCATTCGCCTCCGAAGTGGATTAGAATCCGTCATCGTTGACCAGGTTTCCGCGCACGCTTCCAACTTGCACGAGCAGGGCATTCGGCGAGTCGCCGAATGCGGCACGCGAGTCGCGTGCGCTCCCCAATCTTGATGGAGGACTTACTTCCTCTCGTCGATGAAGATTTCCCAGCGCCTGATGCTCTCCGGCTTCGAGATGTCGATCTCGAGGAAGGAAACGTTCCCTGATCTTTCCCCGCAGGTTGAGTTTTTCTGCCGCCGCCTTGCCGGCCGCTTCGTTGCGCGCACCGAGAAAGACCCGAAAACCTTCGCGGACGAGTTGGCGCGCCACTTCGAACCCGATTCCTTTATTTGCGCCCGTCACGAAGGCGACTCTTTGGTTTCGTTGCATTCACGAAATTGCGGCGGCTGCCTTTGAAAATCAAAGCGCCAAAAACCAATCCCGTGCCGTTCGTCGGTGACTATTGAACCGACCAACATCGCAGGCGCTGCCCATGATGTTGCGTCGTTGGTTTCAAAGCAGATTCTTGAATTGCTCGATCGTCAGGCCGGCGTCGCGGACGATTGCCGCCATGGTGTAGGCATCAACGGGATTGTTGCGAGGCACGACAACTCTGGTCGCTCCCTTCGACATGAAGATGTGCCTGCCTTGCCGATCAATCCGGAAGCCAGCTTTCTCCAGCGCGTTGACCGCGCGCAGATGATTAACGCCGGGCAGCTTCGGCATTAATCAGGCCGTAACCACTTCCATTTCGCGAATTTCACAACGCGTCTCTGGCTGGCCATAGAGGTCGATGTAGCCGCGAATCGCGTCCTCGATGTTTTGGAGCGCTTCATCGACGTTGGCGCCTTGGGAATGACAGCCCGGCAGTTCGGGACAACTCACCGACACGCCTCCGTCATGCTCGAGCAGAGTGACGTGAAATTTTCGCTTCATCAGCCGAGCGTACTTGCGACAAAGGAATGCGTCAACGAGCCGCGCTCAGCGAAACCACCGTGGCAACAAAGCACCTCGCCGAAGGCATCGCGGCTGATTATGATAGCGAAGGCCGGCTCGCGGGGCTGGAAATCCTCGATGCGCAAAAGCGCTTCGGCGACGCCAACAGCCATGCGCCACGTCGAACTTGAAGGCGTCGGTACCTAACTGCACGCGCACCTTCGCAGAGAATCGCGAGGACTTACTTCCTCTCGTCGATGAAGATCTCCCAGCGCCTGATGCTCTCCGCTTTAAGGATCCCTTGCTGTAGCCAGGGATCGTTCTTCATTTTCTCGCGCACTTCATTTTCGTCGGCTGCGTGAAAGAAAAGCAGCGAGCCGCCTTCATCGACCAGCGGGCCGCCCATCCAGATGAAACCTTCCGCCACGAGTCGATCGATGAACTCGGCGTGCTCGTTCCAGAAGGGCTGCTCCCGCGTGCCCTTCGCCAGGTCACGTTTTGGGCCGGCTGAGTTTATCATGACGAACGCAGTTTTCATGATTGGGCAAATTTATGCCCGATCCTGGATACTCGATACTCGATCACTTTCAATTTCAGGCGGCAGTCTGTCCTCAGATCGCCGACTTCTGACGTCCGGACGTCCAACAACGGTTCGCGCCGCGGAGGGCTCACTACATTCGCGGCCGACACGAAGGCTTGAGCGCGGACGTTGGGGTCAGACGTCTCACGACTGGGCTGGATACTGGACGCTCGATATTGGATATTGATCGGACGGATGCGCGCGGTGCGTTATTTTTGCTCGACCGGTCTTGTCGGCCTGGCGGGTCTGCTCTGCTTTGCTGCGCTGGGTGGTTGTGAGCGCCGCCAAGGTCTGGCCAAACTGCGGCCGTGTCGGCTGCCGGGAATCAACGAGCAGCTGCTCTGCGGAAAATTCACAGTGTTTGAAAATCGGCAAACCCGCACCGGCCGGACGATCGATCTCAACATCGTGGTGCTACCGGCGTTTGATCAGAAAAACAAGAGCGAACCGCTCTTCGATCTTGCCGGCGGGCCGGGCGTGCCTTCCACCGTTGCCGCAGGGTTCTATGCAACCGACGGCAAGGAGTATCGGCGCAAACATGACATCGTACTGGTCGACCAACGCGGAACAGGAAAATCGAATCCGCTGACGGCGCCGCCGGTCAAGAGAACACCGCAGGATTGTCTAACGGAGATGTATCCAGTGAAATACGTGAAGAACCTGAGGCGAACGCTGGAACAGCACGCCGATCTCACGCAATACACGACGCCGATCGCGATGGATGATCTCGATGACGTGCGCGCCTGGCTCGGTTACGAACGCATCGATCTCTTTGGATTGTCCTACGGATCGCGCGCCGTGCTTGTTTACATTCGTCAACATCCGGAGCACGTCCACGTCGCGACGATCGCCGGTGTGGTGCCGACCTACATGAGGATGCCGCTTTACCATTCGCAGGCAGCGGCGCGTGCAATGAATCTGTTACTGCAAGAATGCGAGAAGGATTCGACCTGTCATCAAGCGTTCCCGCAAATCCGCGCGAACTGGCAGAATGTGCTGGCCCAACTCGGACGCGAACCCGCGCGCGCGCAGTATTCGCCGGCGGACAAGAGCGGACCGGTCACCGTCGAGATTCAACACGACATTTTTGCGGAAGAAATCCGAAAGCTGATGTATGCCGCGAACAAGGCGCGACGGATTCCGTTTATCGTTCATCAAGCCGCCCACGGCGACTTCACGCCGTTTCTCCATGAGGCGATCGCACCGTCTCCCACGGACATCATTGCAGACGGAATGTATCTGTCGGTGACCTGCGCCGAAGACACACCGTTTATCGATCCGGCGGAAGCGGCGAAGCTGGACGAAGGTAATCCTTTCGGGAACTATCGTGTCGTCCAGCAAACGCGGGCCTGTGGCTTGTGGCCGCGGGGAAAAATACCGGCTGATTATCGCGACCCCGTTTCGTCAAAGATTCCGGTGCTGATATTTTCGGGCAACATGGACCCGATTACGCCGCCCCAACGAGGCGAGGAAATCGCGAAGTATTTGCCGAACAGCCGTCACGTCATCATTCAGCAAGCCGGCCACGGAGTGGACGGATTGAGCGACCCGGGGTGTATCGACCGGATCATCATCGACTTCATGGAAAAGGGAAGCGTCGCTCGCCTCGACACCAGTTGCGTTGAGCGGATGGTCGCGCCGCCGTTTGCGACGAAGTAATTAGACTAGAAGCCAGATGTGGAAAGTCGGAAGTCGCTGGATGTCGAAAGACGCGGCCTAGTGACTCATTCTTCGAGCGGCTCGAAGCCGGCGAACATCTCCTCCGCTTCCGGCAGAGTGTTCAGCGGCACGCAATCAATCACGGCGAACATGTCGTTCCAGAGCGCGAGCACGTTGGGATTCTTGTGCGCTTCGTCGATCGCAGCCTGCGATTTCCATTCCGACACTTCGATGATGGTGCCGTTGCGGCAGCGCATGATCGCGGGCACGCGCTCGGTCACGAGTCCTTCGCCGCGCAAAAGCGGCATGCGCCGCCGGACGATCGCCAGGACTTCGTCGCTCGTTTTGCCGGGTTTCGGTTTGTAAGCCACGATCACGATCACTCCGCTCATGGGCACACTCTAACGCGGTGGCGTTTTCCAGCAATGGGCCGGTGATCTGCTTTGGCGATGCGGAGCGACGGCACGGCAGGCAATGCGCCCGCCCCACAATCGATTTCCTGCGTTCCCCCAGAGATTATCCGGCGTCGATCACCCGTTCGCGGTCTGCGCCAGCACGATCAGGAGCGAGATCAGCGGCCAGGTAATGATCGCAATGACGATCGCGAGTACGATCATCTCGACCGTATCACGCCGGCTCTGAGTTTCCATCATTTCCGCAGTCATCCTGCGAAACGCGCTGCGGGCCGGGTCGCCGCCGGGATGATGCCCGGCACGGCCGAGCGTGACGTCCGGTTGCGGACGGAAAAAATGGTCGGTCGCCGGGAAATGGCGATCGCTCCGCGCGCGGCAGTCGCTGCCGCGCGAGCTGGTATTCGATTTTTGAGATAGAGGTTGGCTTCATGTTGTTTTGGTGGGTTGAGGTTTGAGGAAAATTTGAGGTTCCTTCAGGAAGACGAAGAACGAGTGTCCCGCGGGACAGAGGTGGAGCCGGAGAGTTCGCCGCTGGCGATCCGGCTCGCGATCAGACACCGATCGCAGACTGCCGCAGCCGGGCGTTCTGTATCGAAGTGTTTGTTCTCATGATGGAGAAAAGCTAAGCCAGTCGGATGGGCTGTCGAGTTCCGGTGCGTTACTTTCAGGTGACTTTTGTCCGCGGCGCCACGAGTTCGGGGTCCGCACTCAGTTGAGCAATGCTGCTGGTGACCCAAGCCAGCCTCTGATCTTTTCGGAGTTCTTCTTGTCGAAGGCGTAGGTCACCTTGCCGAGCGGGTGTTGCACCACGACCCGGATCGTTTTTCCTTTGGGATCGGTGATTGAGCGCTGGAAATTGGCCATGCTCATGTGAAAGGCGCGCGCCAGGTTTCTTTGCGCGCAAAAGACCGAATCCTTCATGAATCGGATGCGGCAGCGTCGGGAGGAAGCCTCGGCCACATCCGGTGATGTCTTGATCCTGGCTTTGAAGAGCTCTTTGCAGACCTTCGAGGCCTCTGCCACCGTCTTCTTGTCCATCGTGGAGATGGCTTCTTTCAAGTGACCGAGCTTTCTGTATTGCTGAAAGAAAGCGACGGCTGCGATGAGCGGAAAGATGAAGCCATGCCCGTTGACGTGACTGGTGTCCCCGACACGCACGTTCAGGGCGGTGATGCCGATGTTCCAGACGAGCAAGAGCAAACTCACGAAAGCCTCGGCAAGGAGCGCATGCAGGGAAGGTTTGATCAGCGCGGTGACTCCGGTCGCGAGCATGAGGAGGGCGAGCGCCACGAGGCCCAGGTTCAAGGGGTTGATCTGCACGGTGACGAAGCCAAGCGCGAGGTTGATGCCGCCCCAGACGATGCCCGCGATGGCGGCGGTGCGGATCGTTCGGCGCGCGCAGACGACGAGGAGGGCCCGGTTTTCAGTCGAATCGAAGACAGGATCGTGTGGCATCAAGGGAGAAGCTTCAGCAGTTCATATGCCTTGGCCGCCGAGCGCGCCGGCAAATCCGTTTGCGATTTCGTCTCCGATTCTCGCCGGCGCGATTGGAGTCGCGGTCGCTTTCGACGCGGTTAATTCAGGCGACAAAAAGCTCCGACGGATTTAGGTTCGCGAACCAACAAACAAGCAAGGAGAAAACATTATGGGATTACTCGATTCACTTCTCGGCGGTGGTCAGGGCGGCCAATCACCAGCGGCCGGCGGCACGGAAGCGGCGCTCGCGGGCGTGCTTAGCGCGGTGTTGGCGCAAAATGGCGGCGTGCAAGGGCTGATGAACAAATTCTCACAGGGCGGCCTCGGCGGGATCTTCTCGTCATGGGTCGGCACAGGCGAAAACCAGCCTGTCTCCGCGTCGCAGGTTCAAAATGCGCTCGGCTCCGAACAGGTTCAGGCGCTGGCCGCGAAGATCGGTATCGATCCCGCGACCGCGTCGAACTTGCTCGCTCAGGTCCTGCCCAAGGTCGTGGATAAGCTCACGCCCACCGGCCAGGTCGATCCCAACGCGGACCATCAGCAGGGTCTCGCGGCGCTCCTGCCATCGCTCCTTCAGAGCCTCGGCGGTCAAAGTCAGAGTCAGAGCCAGAGTCAGCAGGCCTGACGTTCGCAGGGAATTCAGGGGCGCGGCCGCTGATATCTGACGCCTAACGGCCAGGGCGAAGCGGGATCATTCCCCTTTCGCGGATGTCGTCTGCCCGGCTCAGGCCGTTCGCGGCATGACGCCCGGCGAACTAAACAGGTTGGCCAGCACTTCGCGCCGTTTGCGCGCGTCGATTTTCGCGGCATCGAGCCACACGAAGCGTCCGGGCTGGTTTTGCCTGATCGCTTCTGTTGCCGCGGCGCGATCGGTTTGGCTATCGGCGAGCACGACCACGCGCAAAGTCGCGCGCCGCCTGCGCCAGCGTTTGCAATTCATAACGGCAGCCGGCGTTGTTCGCCTGAAACCCGCGCAAGTCCATCAAGGCGACGTCACTCCGCCCCACCAGCGCCTGCAAGGCATCCTGCCAGGTCGTATCGTGACAATAACACTCGTTGACGCGATAGCGCCCATCGGCATCCGGCGCCATGTCGAATGCGTCGAGGCGCGGGGTTACGTCGGCGGGTGAGTCAATGAAGCGCTCGGCCAGACGGCCATCAAGGAAGGTGAAGATGTCATCGGCGTCGAGCGTGCGAGTTGCCAGGTCGGTGCCGGCGATCATGACGGTATTGCCGCTCAGCCGCCAGCGTTCGATGACGTGGTCGAAGAGGGCCTGCACCTGGGCATCGCGCTGAAATACGCGCAGCACGAGCAGCGTCGGCGGCCGGCCGCCCCGCGCGCGCAATCTGGCACAGGGCAGAATCACGAGCGGGATCCAGAGCAACGGCAGAAACATCGAGATAGCGGTCAGCCCCACGTCGCTGGCCACGCCGAGCGCCTCGCTCAACAGCTCAATAGCCCAAACCGCAGTGAATAGCACCAGCAGTTCCGACAACTGCTTGCGCGCATAGGCCCGGCCCAGTGCGCGTCCGAGAAGGCGCAGCGGCCACCACGCCACCAGCCATGGCAGGAGCGCGAACAGCAGCATGATCCAATGGGCGTCGAGCCACGAAGTCATCCACAGCAGCAGTGCCGAACGCTGTTCCACCATGAGTGCAAGGGCATCCGTGCCGATCATCGAGGCCCAGACGAGCCCGAGAAGCGGAGGCAGCAACCACGGCGCGACGGCTCGCGTCGCATTTCCCATGCAGATTACCGCGACGATCAGCATTGAGGGGCCGATATCGCCGGCCAAAAACAGCAACAACTGCAATGGCTGCGGGTCGATCGAGCGCCACCACAGGACGGCGAAACAAAACAGATACCAAAGCGCCAGCATCCCTAGAGTGCGCCAGCGCGACCAGCGCCAAAGCAGGCCGAGCGCAGGGATCACCGGCCACAGACGTGCCAGCGCCACCACTGCGATGCGCTTCGGTGCGAGAGCCTCACCGGAGAATGCGAGGGCGAACCACAAGCTCGTGCTGCTGATTGCGATCAGGCCAGACAACCCGATCAGCAGCAGCATGAGCCGGATCGCGGCCCGGCGGTTATCGGCCAGGCTGACCGGCACCGGTGGCGGAAGCGATTCGCCCTCAACTGAGGGCGTCGCGGCGCGCTGGTCCTTCGCCGTTGGCGCACTCATCAGTCGGCGCATCGCCGACCGGTAACGATAAGCTGTCCACCATGCGCCGGCGCAAGCCAGCGCGACGGCCACAACAAAGATGAAAAGGAGCTTACCGGTGGAATAAGCAGCCATGATTTGCGCATTTTGCGCTTACCCGGCGATTGAGGTCAATGCTGTGCAACCGCGCTTGCAGCAATGATCACCATGGCACGTCTGCAGCCGGCTGGATCCGCCGTTACGCAGTAGATCGCGAATCCATCAGCGGCTGGACGCGCTTTTATCCGACGTTGGCTGGCTCGTTACCCAATCCCATTCCTCGCCGCCGCGCTTGACCAGCGCGTCGATGTCTTCGGGCAGGAGGAAGCGGTCGGCCGCGAGCTTGTCGGCAGATTTGCGGAATTTCTCCAGGTATTCGTCGCGGGAGGGGTAGCGCTCGGCGATCGGCTTCCGTGGGTCGCCGGTAGAGGCGGCGTCGGATTTGGTTTTCGGAAACGGCAGGTCGGAGCCGATGAAGCTGACCCGCTCGCCGGGCAGGCCGGTTTTCGGGTCACGCAGATTCCATCCCGTGTAAGTCGCGACGGGCACTTCCAATTCGGGAAGGCGCACGCCATCAAGGTCGTTGCCGTTCTTGTCGACTTGCGGGACGAAGACCGGAAACGGTTTACCGACGCCGGGCGGTTGTTTGGTGATGATCCGGTTTTTCCACTGCGGACCGAAGTCGAGGTGAAACGCCTGGTGAACGCGTTCCGGCAAATGTTCGTGCGGGATTTTCGGGAACTTTACTTCATCGTGCCTAACGAGTGTCTTGTCGGAGAGTTTTGGATAACGACTCGCGGGCGGTGTTTTGTCGTCGCGCACCCAGTCGTCCATCGCGGTGAAAAGGCCGCGCCAGAAATAGAGCACCGGGTTCGGGTTCGGCAGGTTTTGTCCGAGCAGGACGCCACCTTTGTCGCGCTCGGGCGGAAAGGGAGAGGAGAAATGCTGCAGTCCGGCGAGAAAATAGATGCGGACGTTGTCGAGCAATGGGACGTCGCGCTTGCCGTCGGGTGAGGTGTGAATGAGCGAACAGGCGCGCGACCAGTATTCGTAGGAGGTGTTGGTGTAGAAGATTTTCGGGACAACATGCCCGGCGACCGTGCGGTCGAGCAGGCCGGCCGTCTGGCCGGTGACCGGATCGGTTTGGGGAATGTCGGCGAAGGGGAAGATGTCGGTCGGGTAGAAGAAAGTGTTGGTCGGTTGCGCGTCGCGCGAGGGTTGGGCAAAGCGATGATTGAAACTGCCGCGGCCCGCGCCGGCGACGTGGATGAGCAGTCCGTCGATCGCGCGTCGGCCGTCTTCGTCGGCGTTGAATCCTTCGTAGACAAAATCGCGCAGGAAACGGCCGCACTGCGAGATGCCCATCGCCTCGACACGTTTCACCGGCGCGACGTCGTCACGCTCGCTCTTGAGGTAGGAAGCGAAATCGCGCACGGCCGTGAGCCCGAGGCCGACCACGACCGGATCCTGCGCGCGGTAGACGATCTCGTAGATTTTGCCCGGCTCGAATCCGTTCGTCAGGCGAATTGCGCGCAGGCCCGGCCCGATTTTCGGCGCCTCGACGAACTTCCATTGCTTGCGCGGAATGGTGCGCCGCTCGCCCATCGGTGCGTCGCGCACAGTCAGGACATTGGCCGGATCATCGGGATCCGAGCAGGCGTACTCCGTCCCGCCGATCTGACCGATGATGACGTGCCCCAGCGGTTGCTCCATCGTCTTCTCGTTCACAACGAAATCGGAGCGAACGAGACCTGTGATCGGCTTGCCCTCTGGACCTTTTGCGACCGGCGCGTAGAGACGCATCAGGCCAGGTTCATTGCGCACATCCCATTGCCAGCCAATCCAGATCAGGGTCACACCGCGCTGCATGAGAAAGCCGTCGCCGAATTCGTCCGCGGTCGTGGGATCGAGCGAACCTTTGGCGTTCTGCACCACGCGCAGCATCCCTTTGCCGCCGCGATTTGGAATCTCGATGAGCGCGGCGCCGTTGGCGTGCGCGGCGTCTTTCGGCTTGAGAATGTAAACATCGGCCGCGAACTCGACTTCGCCCGCGCTGTTCCGCGGAGCTTTGTCGAGGTCGACGATGGTCTTATTGGAGGCGGTCTCGGGTTTGACCGCGAAGTGCACCTTGCCGATTACCTTCTCGTAGGCGCCGGCGTCGCCGAATGTTTTGCCGTCGAGGACGTCGGCGCGCGAAAGTATTTCCACGCGTTCGACGCGCGCCTGGGCCGTAACGACGACAAACGCCGCGAGGAATAGGAAGCAAAGGCTCTTCATCAGGGTTGGGTGACTGGCGGAGATCTTTGGCGGTTGTGTCTCTGTCGGTCTAGCTAATTCAGTCAGTGTCGCGACGGCCGCGACCGGCCACGCGAAAGTTCCATCACCGCTGAATTTCATTGCCATTCTCCCGCTTGGTATGATCAGGCAGATCTGCAATTAAGAGACCGGCATGACCTCCACTACGCCCGATTTTCATGCCTGGTTTCCGGAGATCGACGGTTTTCCGCGCCCGGATTGGAAAATGATCCGCGAGTGGATTCGACTGAATGTCTTGCCGGAGAAAGTGGATGATGCCTGGCGAGAGAGCGCGCGAGTCTGGCTGGAGCGTACCTGCCGTTGCCTGGGCAACTCTTACGGGCTCGCCGAGTCAGAGAACTTTCATCTACTTTCCGAGCTCGACGCGCAGCGCGCAGATGACTTACTTCAGTTTCTTGAGCAATCGCGGGCTCGCATTCTGCGCGTTCTGGGCGATTTCTCGCTCCCGAGACATCACGGCAAACATGTCGTGATGCGTTTCACGGCCGAAGAGGAATATTATCGCTATATCTCTTACTTCGATCTCGAGGGTAAATATGCGGGCTCCAGCGGGCGATTCTTGTCCGACGGGTACCTGCACATTGCCTGCCTTCGTCACGAGACGCCGGGAATCGATCGCGTCACGCTCGTCCATGAACTGACGCATAACCTGCTGCAAGGGTTTTCGCTGCCCCGTTGGTTGAACGAAGGGCTTGCGATGGAATTCGAGCGCGATTTGTCTGGTCATCGCTGGCCCTCAGTCACGCAGGAGTTGGCGGCCCGCCATGCCGAATATTGGAATGCGCAAACCATCCAGGAATTCTGGCGCGGTGCTTCCTTTTCAAAACCGGAGGGACAGGAACTGGCCTATGGTCTGAGTCGTGTTCTGATGGATTTCATTGCGACGGATCTGCGACCTTCGCCGTCACGTTTTCGTGATTTCCTGCTCCACGCCGATCGCAAGGACGCAGGCGCGGCGGCGGCGTCTGAATATCTCGGGGTCGAGTTAGATGCCCTGGTGTCGACCTTTCTTGGCCCGGGAGAGTGGATGCCCCGGTCCGCCTGAGGTTGTCTCGGATTCGACGAAAGCCAGTCAGGATTCAGGCCTCGAAGGAAAACGCCCCTTCGCAGATGCTCTCACTCAGCTTGCGGCGATCATTGGGACTTTCTTTCGCGCGCAACTTTTCGGGAAGGAGTGATGGGTCGCCCGGTTTGCCGACCGCGGCCATGGCTTCGACCTCGAACTCATCGGGAATCTTGAGCTCGCTACGGGCACGCTCGTAGTCGAAGCCCTGCATGCCATGAACGACGAGGCCCTGGCTGAAGCCTTGGAGGGCGAAGTTCTCCCAGGCGGCCCCGCAATCGTAGGAGTGCGTGATGGACGGCTCACCGTTATGTTCAAAATCCTTGCCCGAGATGAAGACGATGAGGGCGGCGGCGTTTTGAGCCCAGGCTTTGTTTCCTTCCACCAGTAACCCGAGAAACCTGGGCCAATGTTCCGTCTCACGCCGGGCGTAGAGGGCGCGCCACTGTTGCGCGTTGAAGGAGGAAGGCGCCCAACGAGCGGCCTCGAAGAGGCGCATCAGTTCATCGCTGGAGATGCTTTCGCCCGTCATGGCGCGAGGCGACCAGCGGTCGAGGATGAAAGATTGAATCGGGTAGTCTGCCTTGCGCTTTTCGCTGCCTTTGATCATGAGAAAACAAAGGCGGGAGAATCCGATTAGGAAAGCAGGAAAAATGAAGGCCGACCAGCCCCTCAAATCAGCCGGCCGCGGCCGCCTTGGCCTGGGCCCGCTCGTTCCAGTCGGCGCGCAGGGTTTTCATCTCGGCCCGGAGGGCGACCATGCGTGCGGGCACGCCTTTGTATTTTTTAGTAGTGCCGTTGACCTTGCGGTCGACCGCGCCCTGGCTCACCAGGCTCTGGAGTTTTTCGTAGGAACGCAGCCGCAGCATTTCTTCGCCGCCACTGGCCGCGTTGCGCTCTCGGAGATTGACGAGGAGGATGTCGAACAACGGTTTGAATTCAAAGGCGGTCTTGGAGGAAAGAACCGCCACCAGTTCTTCGGTGATGATGTCAGGTGCGCGACGGGAAAAGAAGGTGCCGGATGGTTTGGACATCGCGGACTATAGCGCAAATCTGGAGAATGACGACCCCGGATGCGGATCGAGGGTGAAAGACTCCCCTCGTTGGCAAACCCGTCACTCTTTGCGCGAAGACAAACCGTGGGCATGGACGATGTGCAACCCGACCAACCGCGCCACGAGCACGGTGAGATAGATTTGGCCAACGATGGCCTCGAGGGCAGCGAGAGTGCGCGCGGCAGTCGAGTGCGGGACGATGTCGCCATAACCGACCGTGGTCAGGGTCATGAAACTGAAATAGCGCAGCTCCAGGACCCGGATGATGTATTTTTCATGTCCGGCTGCTGAGAGAGCGACGAAGGAGTGCGGGTTCAACGCGTCGACTAAGGCATAGGCGAAGGTCCACGCGAGACCGATGAGCAGGTAAACGCAGACCGCGGCGAAGATCTTGTCCGTCGTGACACTGGTGCCGTGCAAGACGTAAGCCAGGATCGTGATGGAAAAATAGAGGACGAGAACGATAAAGCAGCTGAAGGAGAAAGCGGCGGCCCATTCCCGTTGCGTCATTTGGACGAGCGAGGTGCCGATGACGGAAATCCCGGAAATGATTATCGCAGCAGTGAAAAGGCCCTTGCGCGCTCTGAGCGCATAAGAGCCGGCCACGAGGACGAATACCCCGAGCACATTCATGATAATAATGCCCCGGGGAAGAACCTCCACCACGGGGCCAAGGGCGAAGAGAAGAAGAATGGAAATGAGTAGCGCGAGGTGGTGCCACTCTTCTCGAGGCTTTGTCATGAGGGATTCCAGACTGCGTCAGGAGCACGCCGAACGGCAAGCCCGCGTTTTTTTAGGAGGGGAAATGCGACAAAGGCTGCAGAGGCGGCGCGGAGGCGCTAATGACTGAAGCGCGCCATCAGCTCCCCGCGCGCCACAACATGTCCCTTGAGCGCTCGCTCCAGGGCGCTCCGTTTGGCGCCTGGGTTGAGGTCAATCTTCTGGTCGAGAGCGAAGAGGCAAAAGTAGTAGCGATGCGTGCCGGAAGGTGGACACGGACCGCCGTAGCCGATCCGGCCGAAGTCGTTCGTCCCCTGGGCTGCGCCGGCCGGGACGCTATTCTCGCCGAGCTGCGTGGCGGTCGGATTGATGTTCCAGACGAGCCAATGAGTAAACAAACTGCCCGGCGCATCGGGGTCATCGACGATCAAGGCGAGGCTTTTCGCTTCCTTCGGAATCCCGTGAAAGCGGAGCGGCGGATTCTGGTCGGCACCCTTGCAGGTAAACTGCGCGGGAATCGCGCCGCCAGCCTGGAAGGCTGGACTGCTGATCGTGATTTGCGCGAGGCAAGATGCCTGCGCAAGTGCGAGCCCGATAACAATCATGCCAAGGGTTTTCATGCTGCATTATCCTCCGGTGGGTCCTGTCTGCTTCTCATAAATCCCGACGAAAATTGTCTTCCAGGTCTTTCCGGTATTGGTCGAGGTTTCCCATTGCTGCTTCACCTTCCCGTCCGGGAGAGGCGTCCAGGTAAGGCGGTTGATGATCGTCCCCTTTGTACCTCTGCTTTCTCCAGTCAGGACCATCGCACCCGACTTAAGGCCGCCGCGGAGATGCAGAATAGTGCCGTTGCCGCCGACCCAATCCTGGTGCCACTCATGGTCGGCGTCGTCGTAATAGTTGATGCTCATCCCGGTCGTGCCGCGAGCGGACGTCCATTGCTCACGAATCGCGCAGCCTTCGGACGCGCGGCTGATTTCGCTCGTGCCGGCTTCTTTGCCCTGCGGGTCGGTGACATTCCATTTGCCTAACCAGAAGTCGAACTGCCGGAACTCCGGCGCGACACAGGCAGGGGTCGGCGATGGCGTCGGCGAGCTGCTGGGCGCCGGTGAGGCGGCCCACAAGGCGGCTTCCGTGGCAAGGAAGACAGTCAGGAAGGAAAGGCAGTTTAGCATGGCAACGTTCGTTAGGCCGGTCGCCTTTTCGGCAAGCACCAGAGCGCGGAGATGTTGAGCAAATTGTAACGTGACGATTCCAGAAGGCGATCTCGAATCTGCTCAGCGTTTCGATTTTCCCGATCGATCGGCAGAGCAACCGATCGTCTGACAGAGCGCGGTCAGGGCCGTGAGACGCGGCCGGCTCTTGCCCAAGCTGCGCCGGGATGCCATCTTCGCCCTCGTTCGCGCGCCGAAGTAGCTCAGTGGTAGAGCAGCTGATTCGTAATCAGCAGGTCGCGGGTTCAATCCCCGCCTTCGGCTCCCGCCTTTTGGGCAAATTGGGAAATGTTCTCGGTCAACTCCATCCGGCTGCGAGGGCTTGAGCGCGGCTTTCCAGCAGCTGGGCCGTTTCGCGGTAGTTGGTGCTCTCGTCGTCCAACGTCATTACTTGATCGAAAAGTTCGCGAGCGGCCGCGTCATCGCTGGCCTGGCCGACAATTGCAAAAACGCGTTTGCCTTCCGCTCGCGCCATGCGCGCGACACCGGCCGGTCCTTTGCCCGCGAGGGTTTGGTGATCGAGCTTTCCTTCGCCGGTGATGACGATGTCGGCTCGTGCGATTCTCTTGCGCAGATCGATGAGGTCGGCGACGACCTCGAAGCCGGATCGGATGGTCGCGCCACAAAAGGTCAGCAGCCCATAGCCCAAGCCGCCGGCCGCCCCTGCGCCCGGTTCCTCGCGATGATCCCGACCAAAGGTAAGCGCCGCGACATCCGCGAGGCGCGCCAGGCTCCGTTCGAGGATTTCGATTTGCTCGGGCGTCGCTCCTTTCTGCGCGCCAAAGGTCCGGGTTGCCCCATTGGGACCGAGCAGGGGATTCGTAACGTCGCAGGCCGCGATGAGCCGCGGGAGCGAGAATTCGTTAGGCGAAGCGATTCGTGCCAAATCGAGCAAATCGGAAACCGGTCCGATCAGCTCGCGATCGTCATTTGCGAGAAAGCGAAAGCCAAGGCAACGAGCGAGGCCGAACCCGCCGTCATTCGTGGCGCTGCCGCCGAGCCCGAGGATGATCTCGCGCGCGCCGCGGGCGGAGGCGGCGAGCAACATTTCGCCCACGCCGAAGGTCGAGGCTTTTAGCGGATTGCGTTCGTCGGGCAGAAGTTGCGCAAGACCGGCCGCGGCGCTCATCTCGACGGCGGCGAGCTGCGTCTCCGGCAGCCACGCATAACGAGCATCAAACGGCTGGCCGAGTGCGTCGTGTACCGCGCAGATAATCCATTCACCATCTCCTGCCAGGCAAATGGCCTCCGCCGTCCCTTCGCCGCCATCCGCGATCGCGACCGTTTCGATCTCCGCCATCGGCAGGGCGCGGCCTACCCCGGCCGCAATGCAGCTGCCGACTTCGGCCGCGCCTAACGAACCCTTGAACTTATCGGGTGCAATCAGAACGCGCATCAGAATTTCGCACTTTACGCAGTCTTCCTTATTTTGTGAGAGCTGAAATTATTTTGCTCATGACAACGATTCCCTTCTTTGAAGTTGTTGCCTTCACCAACCATCTCTTCGCCGGCAATCCGGCCGGGGTTTGCCTGCTGGAGGAATGGTTGCCTGACGACCAATTGCAGGCGATCGCGTCCGAAAACAATTTGCCCGAAACGGCGTTCCTTTGCGAGCGGGGCGAACATTTCGATCTGCGCTGGATGACGCCGACGGTTGAGGTGGAGCTGTGCGGGCACGCCACCCTTGCCTCAGCGCACGTGCTCTTTCGGCATTGCGGATACGCGGGGAAGACGGCGCATTTTCAGACGCGAAGCGCCGGCAAGTTGATGGTGGAACGAAATGGGGACCGCCTGGTGCTCGATTTTCCATCGCGTCCGGCGAAAGAAGCCGACCTTTCCGAAGCTCTTGCTTATTCGTTAGGCGCCAAACCTGAGCGAGTCCTCCAGGGTCGCGATTATTTCGCCGTCTTTCCTTCGCAGCGAGAGGTGGCGGCGATCCAGCCTGACTTCGCCGCGCTGTCGAAACTCGATGCGCAGGGGGTGGTGGTGACGGCGCCGGGAGACGATTGCGATTTCGTCTCGCGTTATTTCGCGCCTGCCGCCGGGATTCCGGAGGATCCGGTGACCGGCTCGACCCATTGCACGCTCATCCCTTATTGGTCGCAACGCCTGGGCAAGCGGGAGCTTTTTGCGCGCCAAATCTCGAAGCGTGGCGGCGAACTATTCTGCGAGGATCGCGGCGATCGTGTCGGGATTGGCGGCGAAGCGCTCACCTACGTCGAGGGAACAATCCACCTCGCCTAGCCTAACGACTCTCGGCCAGCTCTTCCATTGGCGGGCAGATGCAGAAGAGGTTGCGATCGCCGTAGACGCTGTCGATCCGCGCCACCGCCGGCCAGAATTTCTGCTGGCGCGTCCAGCTCGCCGGATAGGCGGCTTCTTCGCGGGAATAGGGATGATCCCACTTGTCAGCCGTCACCTGCTCGGCGGTATGAGGCGCGTTTTTCAGCGGGTTGTTATTGCGATCCGCTTTGCCGGAGCCGATCGCGTCGATCTCGCCGCGGATCGCGATCATCGCATCGCAGAAGCGATCGAGTTCACGCTTCGGTTCGCTCTCCGTCGGCTCAATCATGATCGTGCCGGGGACCGGCCAGGAAACCGTCGGTGCATGAAAGCCGTAATCCATCAGCCGCTTGGCTACGTCTTCTACTTCCACGCCCGCGCTCTTGCAGGGACGCAGATCGAGGATGCACTCGTGCGCGACCAGGCCGTCCCGGCCTTTGAAGAGAACCGGGAAATGCGGTTCGAGCCGGCGCGCGATGTAGTTGGCGTTCAGAATCGCGACCTTCGTCGCTTTCGTCAGGCCGGCGCCGCCCATCATGCGGATGTACATCCACGAAATTGTGAGGATGCTGGCGCTGCCGTAAGGCGCGGCGGAGACGGGGCCGCTGGTGTTGAGACCCGAGGGTTGAGCGGTGAGCGAAGGAAGGCCGGGAAGAAATTTCGCGAGGTGCTCGGCGACCCCGATTGGGCCGACCCCCGGGCCACCGCCGCCGTGCGGAATACAAAAAGTCTTGTGCAGATTGAGATGACACACGTCCGCTCCGATGTCGCCCGGTCGGCAAAGGCCGACCTGTGCATTCATGTTGGCACCGTCCATGTAAACCTGCCCGCCGTGTTCGTGCACGATGGCGCAGATCTCGCGGATGGTGGTTTCGAAAACACCGTGCGTGGACGGATACGTTACCATGAGGGCGGCGAGATCCTTGCCGTGCTCGTTGGCTCTGGTGCGGAGATCGGTGAGGTCGATGTCGCCGTCGTCGAGGCAACGCACCGGGACGACGCGGAATCCGGCCATGACGGCGCTGGCCGGATTTGTGCCGTGGGCGGAAGTCGGGATGAGACAGACATTGCGATGCCCTTCGCCGCGCGCCGCGTGATATTCGCGAATCGCGAGGAGCCCGGCGTATTCGCCCTGCGAACCGGCATTCGGTTGCAGGGAAACGGCGGCGAAACCGGTAATCTCCGCCAGCCAGCGCTCGAGCTGGTCAGACATCTCGCGATAGCCAGCGGTTTGGTCGTCAGGCGCGAAGGGATGGAGGCGGGCAAACTCTGGCCAGGAAACGGGAAACATCTCCGCCGTAGCGTTCAACTTCATGGTGCAAGAGCCGAGCGGAATCATCGAATGACAGAGCGAGAGGTCGCGCGACTCCAGGCGCCGGATGTAGCGCAGCATCTCGGTTTCGCTGTCGTGCGTGTTGAAAACCGGATGGGTGAGGAAGTTGGATTTGCGATTTTCGATTTGCGAAATGCGCGTGGTCGGCGCGGCTCCCGGGAGGACGATGCGATTCTCACCGAAAATGGAGAGGAGCAATTCGACGTCGTCGAATGTGGTCGCTTCATCGAGCGAAATGCCGATGCTGCGCGGGCCAAAGACGCGCAGATTGCAGTTTCTCTGTACCGCACGGCGGATGAATTCCCCGCTCGTTCTGGCTCCAAGATCGACGCGGATGGTGTCGAAGAAATCGCCGTGCGCGAGACCATAGCCGAGTTGTTCGAGACCGCCGGCAAGGCGGCAGGTCAGCTCGTGGACGCGGCGCGCGATCCTGCGCAATCCATCCGGTCCATGATAAACCGCGTACATCGAGGCCATGACGGCAAGAAGGACCTGCGCTGTGCAAATGTTGCTCGTCGCTTTGTCACGCCGGATGTGTTGCTCGCGCGTTTGCAACGAAAGCCGGTAGGCCGGCCGCCCGTCGGCGTCATGCGAAACGCCGACCAGCCGACCTGGAAGATGTCGCTTGTACTGGTCGCGCGTCGCCATGTAGGCGGCGTGCGGTCCGCCGAAGCCTAAGGGGACGCCAAAACGTTGAGTGCTTCCGACGGCAACATCGGCGCCCATTTCGCCTGGGGGACGGAGAAGCGTGAGCGCGAGCGGATCAGCCGCCACGACGGCGAGCGCGCCAGCGTCGTGCGCCGATTTGATGAAGGGCTCGTAATCGACGATTGCACCATCGGTCGTCGGATATTGAAGAAGGACGCCGAAGATCTTTTCGTTAGGCCGAAAAGTCGCCGCGTTCCCGACCACGACTTCGATGCCCAACGGTTTGGCTCGGGTCTGAACGACGCCGATCGTTTGCGGGTGGCACATTTCGGAAACGAAAAATGTGTCACGTCCGCTTACGACGGCGTGGCACAGGGCCATTGCTTCGGCTGCGGCGGTCGCTTCGTCGAGGAGCGATGCGTTCGCGATATCGAGCGCAGTCAGGTCGGTGATCATGGTCTGGAAATTGAGCAAAGCCTCGAGACGGCCCTGCGCGATCTCTGCCTGATAGGGTGTATAGGCGGTGTACCAACCGGGATTCTCGAGCACGTTGCGCTGGATGACAGGCGGCACAACGCAATCGGAATAGCCGGCACCGATGAAGCTGCGCGCGACTTTGTTTTGCTGCGCGATGGCGCGCAATTCCGTGAGCGCTTCCTGTTCCGATTTGCCTGCGGGAAGATCGAGCGGATTCGTCAGGCGAATGTCTTTTGGAACGGTAGCATCGATGAAATCGTCCAGATTCTGGAAACCAACCTCCGCCAGCATGGCGTCGATTTCCTCGTCGTTAGGCCCGATATGGCGGCCGACGAAACGGCTCAGTTCCTCGGACGTTTCCGGCGGCGGGAAGGAGGATTTTTCGATCTGGGAAGAAGCCGTTTTCTCCGGCGCCGGCGTCTCAACTGAATCCATTGCGAATCCTACGGGGGAACGTGGGCGATTCAAGCCGGACGGCGGGGAAGGAAGAGCATGACTCATCGGATGACGGAAATCCTGACGCCGTGTTCCTCGAGGCGGGCGAGCAATTCCTCAAGGTGAGCGCGGTCGCGCGTCTCGACCGTGCAAAGGACGTTGACCGCTGAGACATCGGGGCTGGCGAAGGCGCGGTCGTGCACCACTTGTTTGATACTTGCGCCGACTGCCGCGATTCGCGCGGTGAGATCGGCGAGGCCGCCCGGCCGATCGTTGATCACCGCAGTGAAACGCGAGAGGCGACCGTCGGCCACGAGGCCGCGCTCGATCACGCGGCTGAGCACGTTCGGATCGATGTTGCCGCCGCAAAGGAGAAGAACCACGCGCTTGCCGGCGAGCTCGGGAAGTTGTCCGGACATGCAGGCCGCCAGGGTGGTCGCGGCCGCACCTTCCACGACGCCTTTCTCCAATTCGACGATCCGCAAAATCGCGAGCGCGATTTGTTCCTCGTTCACCAGCACCACCTTGTCAGTGTGCTGACGCGCGATTTCGAAGGCATTGTTGCCGACCTGGGCAATCGCGAGACCGTCGGCCAGCGTGGGGCGCGTCTCGATGAGCACCGGTTTCCCGGCGCTCATTGCGGCGGAGAAACTGGCAACGTGGTCCGCTTCCACCGCGATCACTCGCGCCTGTGGGCGCAAGGTTTTCACCGCGAGCGAGACGCCCGCGAGCAGACCTGCTCCGCCCACCGGTACGATGACGGCATCAAGGTCGGGCACCTGCGCGACGATCTCGAGCCCAGCAGTCCCTTGTCCCGCGATGATGGCGGGATCGTCGTAGCCATCGATGTAGGCGAGGCCTTTCTCCTCGGCGATTTCATAGGCACGGGCTTTGGCTTCGGCGAAATCTTTCCCGTGCAGCACGACGATCGCGCCAAGTTTCTGGCAGTTGTTGATCTTGATGAGCGGCGCGAACTTCGGCATCACGACGGTGGCGGGTAGGCCTAACAATCGACCCTGATAGGCGAGGGCCTGGGCGTGATTACCGGCGGAGGCGGCGATGACGCCCCGTTTCTTCTGCTCGGGCGAAAGCTGGGCGAGGGTGTTGCGCGCGCCGCGTTCTTTGAAGCTGCCGGTGCGCTGGTGGTTGTCGAGCTTGCAATGGATTTGCATCCCGGTGAGCTCGCTCAGCGGGATCGACTCCGGACACGGGGAGTGGTAGACCGAGCCCTTGATACGGTCGGCCGCTGCTTGGATGTCGGACAAGGTAATCAAGGTGGGTGGAGTGAATCGAGACCCGTGGATCGTGAATCGTTGGAGTGCAGTGAGCGAGAATTTTTCGTCCATCGTCCTGCGAGCAGCAACTCGCGATGAACGGGAGCCTGTTCTGAGGCTCAGCTTCGACGTAACGATCTAACGATTCTCGATTCTCGTTTCCTCTGCCCAATCCAAAGCCTCGCGCACCTTGCTCGCGAGCTGCTCGGTGCTGAAGGGCTTGGCGAGGAAATACATCTCCGGATCGCGCCGGTCGTGCGGGTGGAGCGATTCCTCCAGATAGCCGGAGATGAAAATTACCTTGGTGAGGGGACTGGCTTCTCGCAGCCAATCGGCAAAATGGCGCCCGCTGATCTCGGGCATCACCATGTCGGTGAGGACCAGGTCGATCTTCGCTGCGCCACGACGGGTGATGAGCCGCTTCGCGTCGTCGCCGTGCGCTGCTTCCAGCACTTCGTAACCGAGGCTACGGAGGAAGCGAACGGAGAGATGGCGCACGCCGACTTCATCTTCCAGGACGAGGATCGTCTCGGTTCCGGTGGGCGTTCTTTTCTGGGCCGCTTTCTTGTAGGCAGGTGCCGGCGGCGGCGTGACGCGGGGCAGAAAAATACGGAAGGTTGCCCCCTGCCCCGGCTCGCTCTCCACACAAATTTGGCCGCCGCTTTGCCTGACGATACCGTAGCTGGTGGCGAGACCGAGTCCGCTATTGCGGGCCTGATCCTTGGTCGTGAAGAATGGCTCGAAAAGCCGCGCCTTAACCTCGTCGCTCATTCCGACGCCGTCGTCTGCCACCGTGATCAGAACGTATTCGCCGGGCGAAAGATCGGGTGCGCCCGGACAGAGCGGTTGTGCCCCCGGGGCGACTTCGAGGGTCGAGGTCGTGATCGTCAGGCAACCGCCTTTGCGCATCGCATCGCGAGCGTTGACCGCGAGGTTGACGATGATCTGGGTGAACTGCCCGGAGTCGACTTTGATGTGCGCGCCTTCCTTGAGCTGATGCAGGTGGCAAACGATCGAGATGTCGTCGCCCAGCAAACGGAGGAGTGAACGCTCGAGGTTGTTAATAAGGCTGTTCACTTCAAGAACGGTCGGCTCAAGCGCCTGGCGGCGGCTAAAAGCGAGGAGTTGATTGGTGAGGGCGGAAGCCCGCCCGGCGGCATCGCGAATTTCCAGGATCTGATTTGCGACCGGCCCTTTCACCGCTGTCCCGGAGAGAAGCAGATCGCTATAGCCGAGAATAGTGGTGAGAAAATTATTGAAGTCGTGCGCTACACCAGCGGCCAATTGACCAAACGCTTCCATGCGCTGCGATCGGCAGGCCTGGGCCTGCAATTGCTTGCGCTCGGTCACATCCATCATCGTGCCAACGAGGCGCACCGCCGCGCCTTTGGCCGACCGAATGATCAATGCCCGCTCAAAAACGTGACGGTATTCCCCATTGGCCCGCCGAAAACGGTACTCGCCTGTCCAATGTTCCGCGGCGCTTTGGAAAGCCTCCTGCAGGCTTGTTTGGATCCGCGCCAGATCATCGGGATGAAGATGGCTGAACCAGGAGCCGATCTTGTCGGTCGCCCTCGGCGGATCTCCGAGCAGGCTTGCCGCGCCACCGGGCCAGGCAAGCGCGCCGCTCCTTATATTCCAATCCCGAATCGCATCGTTCGTAGCCCGAGCAAGGATTTCAAAGTAATCCGTGCTCGTTGCCACAACGTCATGCGGGTGAACCCCGTTTTGCTTCCTCGCACTGGTTTCATCGTCATCAGTTTTTCTGGGCGTTTGCCTGGTTGGATTTATGGTTGCTGTCGCCATGCGGTCACGGCCATGGCCGCATCCTGATAAAAGCTAGATCTGTGCCCGGGTTGCTACGTGCGATGATGGAATTTCCCTTGCTTTCCCCGGGTTCGAAAATAAGGCTGCGCTACAATGTTAATCGAAGCCAATCGCATTGCGGGTCTCGCTCTCCGGCTCGCCTCTCATCAATCCGATCGCATCGACGCTCCGGGCCGTTTCGTCGAGGCCAGGAGGGGACGCCATCCGGGGTTTTCGCCCGGTGGCTGAGGAAAACTTTTTGTGAACCTGATGCTGCAAGAACTGTCCGAGATGTGCGGCGGAAAGATCGCCGGCGACTCTGGTCTAACGATCACCGGCGCAGCTCCGCTCGCGGAAGCGACCCAGGGCGAGATCACGTTTTATGGCAATCCGCGTTACCTTGCAGCCTTTCGTAAGACACGCGCTTCGGCGGCCTTTGTTCCAGAGGATTTCGAAGAACAGATCGTCGACGCCCAAATCCGGGTCGCTAATCCGACCCGGGCATTCGAGCAGGTTGTGCTCCGGTTTGCGCCGCAGCCGGTTACTTTCGCTCCGGGGGTGCACCCGAGCGCGGTCGTGGCCGGCCAGGCATCGTTAGGCAAAGAGGTCGCGGTCGGCGCGCACGCCGTGATCGAGCCGGGCGCGCGCATCGGCGACGGCACGCGGATCGGCGCCAACAGCTATGTTGGATACGAGACAACGATCGGTGGCGGGTGTGTGATTTACCCAAACGTCACGATTCGCGAGCGCACGCAGATTGGGAGTCGCGTCATTCTTCATAGCGGCGTCGTGATCGGCTCCGATGGGTTTGGGTTTGAAATGGAGCCCGGTGGACACAAGAAGATTCCACAGATCGGCATCGTGCAGATCGATGACGACGTCGAGATTGGCGCCAACACGACAATCGATCGCGCACGCTTTGGGCGCACCTGGATTCAGGAAGGCGCGAAGATCGACAACCTGGTGCAGATCGGACACAACGTCGTGATCGGAAAACATTCGATCATCGTGGCGCAGGTCGGGATCGCGGGCAGTGTGCGGATTGGGGCGGGCGTCGTGATTGGCGGACAGGCGGGAATCATCGGCCACATCGAGATCGACGATGGCACGATGATCGGCGCGCAAACGGGCGTCTCGAAGAGCCTGCACGGGGGCACGTGGTGGGCGACGCCGGCGGTACCGCTAAAGGAATCGATGCAGCACCTCGCCTGGGTGCGCCGGCTCGGGAAACTATTCGAGCGGGTGAAAGCGCTGGAGGAGCGATTGGGAAAATCGCCCTAACGACTGCGAGCCCGCTCGCCGCAATGGTCCGCGGCGGTCTCGTTAGGCGCACTTTTCCCGCTGGCGGAGTCTCGCTTACGGCACGAGGAAAATCTTCCCGGTATAGGGATCTTTCACTTTTTGTCCCGGAGCGTATCCGGTGACGTCGACGTAACCGCCGCTCTTATCGTATGGACTGAAGACATATCCGGGTTTGCCCGGGACCGGCTTGGCATAGGGAAGATCGCCGGCTTGCGGAGTCGAAGAAGCCGCTCGCGGAGTGGCGGATGGTTTCGGCTCTGTGGTGTGGGCGCTTACAGTGCGCGCGGTCGTGGTTCGCTCTTTTTGAGCAGCGGGCGGTGTGGCGGACGGCGCATGTTCAGCTGGCGGTTCCGGCGCACGTTGCTGGGCGGCGACCTGGCGCTGCGTTTGCACCGGCGGCGGCTGCTGAACCGGATGAGATGAAGCAGGCTGCGACTGAACCGGGTAAGGTTGCTGCGGCCGAGAGGCCGCGTTGTTCGAGGAGGCGGCTTGAACCGTTGAAGTGGCGGGCGTCGGAGACGGTTCTTCATCGACCTCAAGCTTGCGTCGCAGGTAGCGGTTCGGCGTATCGACGACGCGGAAGGTCGAGACCGCGGCATCGTGCATGGTGGAGCAGGACGTCAACGAAACGACGGCGACGAGCGAAGCGAGCTTTGGCCGTTTCATTCTAGCAGCGGGATTGGTTTCACAAGAGGATCGCTCGGCAAAGATAGTCTGCGACGCGCGATGCGCCAGCATCCCGCCCCGGTGCTCTCCAAAATTTCCGCACCAAGCTGCCGGTTGAACGATCGTGCGACCCAACCGCCACGTCGAGTAGCTGGAAGACGTGCCGCGGACGACAATCACTTTTGGCATTTCTTGCGTCCTCGGCTAAGATTGCGCCCCCAGGGCTTGATGGACGCTGATTTTCCAAACGAGCGCGCTGCGTTTGTTTTCTCCGACCCGGCTGGCCGACGATGGCCGCGCCTTCGGCTCACTCTGCTTTTTGCCGGCATCGCCGTCTTTATCGCGACGGTCTTTTTCGTCCAGACCCTTTTCGTTACCCCGCAGCTGCGGCTGCCTTTCACCCTGCGTCAGTTGAAGGGGCAGTTGAAATCGTTGCAGAAAAAAAATCCGGCGGGCCAGCTCCAGCCTAACGTTCCGCTTTGGGAAAAATTCATCGCCGCGCGGGTGGCTGCGAAGAAACCGCCGGTGCCGGCAGCTTCCGCGAAGAAATTGGCCGGCGGCGAAGTGCGGATGGCTTTCTATACCAACGGCGATCCCTACAGTTACAAGTCGCTGGAACAACATGCAGCCCAGTTGACCCACGTCTGCCCGGAATGGTTCACGCTCGTTGATGGGCTCGGGAACATGCAGGTGGACGCGGATGTGCGCCTGCCAAAACTAGCCGCCGCGAAGGGCCTCGCGCTCATGCCACAGCTGACCAATCTCGTCGGAGACGTCTGGCAGCCGGAAGCGGTCGAGAATCTCGCGCACGGACCAACTGAGCGGCAGGAGCGCTTCATCACAAAACTCGTGACCGATCTGCGCGCTGCCAGGGCGGCGGGCGTGGTGATCGATTGGGAGCAGGTCGATCCCGCCTACAAATCGGACATCACGAAGCTGCTAAACAAAATGGCGGGCGCGCTACACGCCGCCGGCCTGCAACTTTGGATCTGCGTTCCGCCGGGGCAGGATCTCGATTACATCGATTTCGACAATGTCTCGGAAAAGGTCGATCGCTTTGTCGCGCTCCTTTTCGATGAAACTTCCGACACCGACTCGCCCGGGCCGCTCGCCTCGCGTCAGTGGTTTGAGTCCTGGCTGCACGCGCTCCTCGAGGACGCAGATCCCCAGCAATGGATCATCGCCCTCGGTAGCTACGGATACGATTGGACAAACGGCGCGCATCGCGCCGAACTGATCAGCTTTCCAGAAGCGATGAGTCGCGCGAGTGTCGCGGGCGTCGAAGAAGGCGCAGTCGCGCCGCCGGATCACAGCTCGGATTTCGATTACGATGACGGGGACAAGGAACACTCGGTCTGGTTCCTCGACGTCGTCAGCTTTCTCAACGAGCTGCACGCGCTACGCGATGCACAGACGGGCGGTTTCGCCATTTACCGGCTCGGGACGGAAGACACCGCGATCTGGGATGCGCTTAGCCTTCCGCGCCGGATTTCGCCTAACGATCCGGCGATGCAATCGCTCGGCACGCTCAAGGGGACCGACACGATCACGGACGTGGGCGACGGAGAAATCGTGAGCGTCGATGAAACGCAGAGCGACGGCGCGCGCAAGATCGAGGTCGGACCGGACGGTTACCTCGGCGCCACCTATCTTCGCTTCCCGAAATTTCCAACTCTTTATCACCAGGGTGCCGGCGGTGAGCACCAGGTCGCGCTCACTTTCGACGACGGGCCCGATCCGAAGTGGACGCCCCAGGTGCTCGACATCCTGAAAGCGAACGGAATCAAGGCGACCTTTTTTATCGTCGGCGTTAACGCGGAGAGATACCCCGATCTCGTCAGGCGAATCGTGGCCGAGGGGCACGAGATTGGCAACCACACCTATTACCATCCCAACCTTTCGATTTGCTGGCCGGAACACATCCGCCTCGAATTGAACGCGACCCAGTTGCTCATCGAGACGATCACCGGTCGCTCCACAACACTGTTCCGGCCTCCCTACAACGCCGATACCAGCCCCTCGTCACTTGCCGATCTCGCGCCGCTGCGGATCGCGAATGAGATGAATTACCTCGTCGTGCTCGAGAACATCGATCCCCAGGATTGGGCGCGCCCTGGCGCCGATGTCATTCTCGAGCGGATCAAACAGCAACGCCGCGACGGTAGCATCATCCTGCTCCACGATGCCGGGGGCGATCGCTCGCAGACGATCGCGGCCCTACCGCAGATCATCGACTGGCTGCACGTCCGCGGCGACACCATCGTGTCGCTGAGCACACTCCTCGGCAGCTCGCGCGACGCCGTCATGCCGCCCGTTGGCAACGGACAACGCCTGCCGCGCTTTGTGAGCAGTGCCGGTTTCCGCGTCTTTCATGCGACCGAAGAGTTTCTCTGGGCCTTCATGATTGTCGCTACCGCGCTGATCGTGGTGCGAACCCTGGTGGTGATTTTCCTTGCCGCCCGCTTTCGCCGCATGCCGCCGCCCAAAGGAAATTTCGCGCCGCCAGTGAGCGTGCTGATCGCGGCCTACAATGAGGAGAAAGTGATCGCCGCAACCTTGCGCGCCGTGCTGGCGAGCGATCACCCGGGTGAGATCGAGGTGCTGGTGGTGGATGACGGCTCGCGCGACGAAACCTCGGCCGAGGTGGAAAAAATCGCGCAGACGGACGGCCGTGTTCGACTCGTTAGGCAAACGAATCGCGGCAAGGCGGTCGCGTTGCGGCGGGGTCTCGCCTTGCTCCAGCACGAACTGGTGATTTTCCTCGATGCCGATACGCATTTGCAAACCGATACCATGCGCCTGCTCGTCCGGCCGATGCACGACGAGCGCGTGGTCGCGGTTTCGGGCCACGCCAAGGTAGGCAACCTGCGCAGTTTCATCGCCCGGTGCCAGGCGCTCGAATATACCTGCGGCTTCAATCTTGATCGGCGGGCCTATAATCGCTGGAATTGCATTACCGTCGTGCCGGGCGCGATCAGCGCCATTCGTCGCTCTGCCATTGCGAGCGTGGGCGGCCTCAGCCTCGATACCCTGGCCGAGGACACCGATCTTACGCTCACCTTATACCGGGGCGACAACCGGATCGTTTACACGCCAGATGCGATCGCCTGGACGGAAGCGCCCGAGACCTTGCGCACCCTGGCGCGACAGCGTTTTCGCTGGGCCTACGGGACGTTGCAGTGTCTCTGGAAACATCGCGAAAAAGTCTTCAACTGGCGTTATCGCGCGCTGGGCTGGTTCAGCCTGCCAAGCGTCTGGTTTTTCCAAATCCTGCTCGTCGCGCTGACTCCCATGGTCGATCTTTTCCTCGTCGCCTCGCTCCCCTTCGGCGCGTGGCGTGCGGTCCTGCCTTTCGTGGCCATCTTTCTCGCGATGGACGTGATTCTAGCCACCCTCGCCTGCATTCTGGAGCGCGAACCAATCCTGCGCGCCTGGCGAATTCTCCCGATGCGGCTGATCTATCGGCCATTGCTCAGTTACGTGATCTGGAAGGCGATCCTGCGCGCGATCAAAGGCGCCTGGGTTGGCTGGGGCAAACTCGAGCGAACCGCGTCTGTGCCGGTACGGGTTTGATGGAGCGTTTCCGCACCATCTGCGCGATCGCCTTCCTCCTGACGCTCGCTGGGTTTTCATCAGGGTGTCGGAAGCAGCCGAAGCCGGCGTCGCCAGTCGATCCGAACGGAAAGATGCAAGTCGTTCTGCCCGAGCACGGGGCCTACACCGGCGCCTACATCGATTTTGGCGAGGCGGAAGACGCCGTCGCGCTGGAGACGATCGAGGACTTCGAGCAGATGGTCGGCAAACATCAGGCGATCATTGCGTCGTCGAGCTATTGGGGTGAGCAAAACTTTCCCACCGCCACCTTGCAGATGCTCTGGCGTCACGGCTCCCTTCCGCTCGTCTTCTGGTCGCCGTGGGACCGGCCTTACGAGCAGAAAAAAGGACCAGACCGATTCTCCCTCAACGCGATTCTCGCCGGCACGTGGAATCGCTACATCGATGACTGGGCCGACGCCGCACGCAAGTTCGGTCACCCCCTGATTGTCTCCTTTGGCGACGAGATGAATGGCGACTGGTTTCCCTGGTCGGGAATCTATTATGGAGGCTCGAAACGGATTCTTGGTCGGCCTAACGAGTGGGAAGGCCCCGAGTTGTTCAAGCGCGCCTACCGTTATGTGGTCGACCGGGTGCGGGCGCGCGGCGCGCACAACATCCAGTGGATGTTCCAGGCAAATAATTATTCCTTTCCGCTGGATACCTGGAATTTGGCCCCCGCTTATTATCCCGGCTCCGAGTATGTCGACTGGCTGGGCTTGAGCGTTTACGGCCAGCAATTCATCGAAGAACCGTGGGCGGGTTTTTGGCCTCTGGTCGATTGGCCCTACCAGGAAATCGCGCGGCTCGATCCGAAAAAGCCGATCATGATCGCGGAATGGGCGGCAGGCCAATTCCCTGGTTCAGGCGACAAGGCGAAGTGGATCAGCGAGGCGTTTGAGATCATGCGCACGAAACTGCCCCGGGTAAGAGCGGCGGTCTACTGGCACGAGCGCTGGCAGAACGACGACCAGACCTACAGCAACCTGCACATCAATTCTTCACCAGAAGCGCTCGCCGCCTATCGAGAAGGCGTGGCCGATCCCTACTGGGTGGGTCGCTTGATTCTGCGGCCGGTAACGCCGGCAAAGTAACTCCGGAATTTCGGCGCGCGCGTCAACCGTCGTAAAACGAGCAAGGGTCGCCGCGCCGCGGAGGAAAAAATTGATCGACCAGACAAAAGCAGCATTTGGCGGCGTCTCAATCTTAAAAGACCGTGAAGAGGTCATGGAGAGAACGCTCACGAATGAAGATTGGAAAACCTGTTTGGCGCAGCTCGGCCCGGCGTTGCTTCTCTTCGCTCGCCGCTGGACGAACTGCCGCGCCGATGCCGAAGACATCGTGCAGGAAGCGTTCGTCCGTTTCTGGCGGCGCCAGCATTCGATCGAGAACCGCGCGCTGCTTTACGCCACCGTCCGCTCAACCGCGCTCGATCGCTTGCGCAGCGACCAGCGCCGCGCCCGGCGCGAAGCGGCCGTCGCTCTCGATGGCGCGGAACATTTCGAGCCGCAATTCACGACCTTCGACGAAGGCCAGCAAATCCTCGCCGCCGCGGTGGAGCGTTTGCCTAACGAACAACGGGAGGTCGTGATTTTGAAAATCTGGAACGAACTCACGTTCGCCGAGATCGCCAGCATCCTGGAGATCTCCCAAAACACCGCCGCCTCGCGCTATCGCTATGCGCTGGGCGCGCTCAAGAAAACATTGCAACCCCATGAATGACTTCGCTGAACTCGAAGCAGAATTGAAGCGGCTCGAGCCCTTGCCGGTCCCGGACGAGCTTTTCGCGCGGATCGAATGCGCCCTGGCAGCGCCGGCCGCGGTGCCAACCGCCGGAGTTCTCGCGCGGCCAGCACGCCGTTCCGGCATTTGGTGGTCGCTCGGCCTCGGGCTCGCGGGTGCAAGCGCGCTTGTCTTGCTTGGCCTCGGATTTTTGGCCGAGCCACCGCACCCGCGGCCGAGTGTGGTGCAAAAGACTGCCACGCCTTCCGCTCCCCGAACGAACGGTTTTCAACCTTCGGCGCTGACCCAGGTGGTTTATCGTCAGCACGACGAAGGTCTCGTTTTCTCGCCTAACCAATCGGAGCGTTTGCTCCGGCGGGTCCGTTACGACACCCGCGAGACAATGCAATGGCGCAATCCGCAGACGGGCGCCTCGCTGCGTGTCTCCTATCCGGCGGAGCAGGTCGTCCTCACGCCGGTTTCCTTTCAATAACCAATGGAGAAACCCATGAAGAAACAAGCCATCCTAACGACAACGCTCGCGGCTCTCCTTCCGCTGCTCGCGTCTGCGCAATCCCCTGCGCCCGGTGCCGCGCAACCGGCCCAGCAACCGATTCCCGCTCTCGCTCCACCGGCTCCGCCCGTCCCACCTGTTCCGCCTGTCCGTCATCTGCGCGATGACGGGCCGAAAGAGCCGGTCACTTTTCTCGGCGTCGAGACCTCGGACGTGCCGCGCGTTTTGTCGGAACAAATGGGGCTGCCGCGCGGTTTCGGCGTGGTGGTCGATTACGTCGCCCCTAGCAGCCCGGCGGCGACCGCCGGCGTCCAACAAAGCGACATCATCCGGATGTTAAACGACCAGATCATCGTCGGTCCCGAGCAGCTCGGGAAACTCGTGCGCAGTTTTGCCGAAGGCACGACCATCAACCTCACGCTGCTCCGCAAAGGGCAGGAGGTGAAAGTGACGGTCAAGCTGGCGAAACACGATGTCCCGAGCGGTCACGGTCCGTTTGGTTTCGAGAAGGAATGGAATTTCGACGACCTCGATAAAATGAATTTCGATTTCCAGATGCCGGACATGGCCGCGGTGCGTGAGGCGGTGCAACGCGCCAAAGCGGAGGCGATGCGGGCGGGTGATGAGGCGCGCAAAGCCGCGCGCAGACTTCGGATCGTGACGACCGACGACGAGACGACAAAATCGACCAGGGTCGATCTCGGGAAAGCGACCATCACCTTCTCGGACGACCAGGGCGAGCTGAAACTGGAACGGGTCAACGGAAAAAAGATGCTGACGGCCAGGGACGCGCAGGGCAAAGAGCTCTTCAACGGCCCGATCGATACCGAGGCAGAGCGGGCGAAGATTCCAGCCAATGTGCGCGAGCGTTTCGAAAAGCTGGAAAAGCAGGAACTGCCTGAAATTCCCCCGGCACCGGAAGCGCCTCGCGCGCCGGACGACGGGAACGAATCGGCCCATCTGCAAGACCCGCGCTTCGAGCGTGCGACGTTCTCGCCTAACGATCGCACCGGCTGGCGGCGCAGTACGTTCCGGTTGTAGAGGGCGCGCGGAAGCTGGTTGCGACGTCCTTGCCTGAATCTACAATCTCGTGCGCCCGGGCCGATGGCCGCGCGCGACGATGCTCGAGCGAAAACCGTACGCGCCGCCGCCCACCGCCGAAGGAGCGCCGGCCCTGCGTGATCCCTACGCGGCTTTCCGCTTTCGCGCCTACGCCTTTTACGCACTCGGAAATTTCATTGCGACCACCGGTCGCCAGATGCTGACGATCTCGATCGAGTGGGAAGTCTACGCCCGCACCCACTCTGCCACTGCCCTTGGCCTGGTCGGTCTGGCGGCCGCGCTCCCGATCGTGGCACTTTCCCTGCCCGCCGGGCATCTGGCCGATCGCTTTCGCCGCAAATCGATCATTCTTTGGACGCAGGCTTTAAGCGCGCTTTGCTCGATCTCTCTTGCCCTGATTTCGTGGAAGCATCTCAACCTCCCGCGGCTCGCGATCCTGCTTCGGGCGAATGATTTTCTGCGCGCCATCGCGACCGTTTTCGAACGGCATCCGACCTTTCATTTCGACGATCTGTCGCTGCCGCTCCTTTACCTCGTGCTGCTCCTCTCGGCCGCGGTCCGCACCTTTGGCTGGGCTGCGCGCAGCTCGTTTTTTCCGACCCTGGTGCCGCGGGACAATTTCGCCAACGCCGTCACTTGGAACAGCAGCATCTTTCAAGTCAGTTGCGTGCTCGGTCCGGCGTTGGGCGGATTTCTCATCGTCAGGCTGGGATTCCCGTTCATCTACGCGCTCGACGCCGTTTGTGCGCTGAGCTTTTTTTTCCTCGTCCTGCCAATCGAAAAAGTGCGCGCCGCACGTCGTGTGGCACGAAGTGCGTGGAAGAGCCTGGGGGAGGGAATCCGTTTTGTGCTGAGCAAGAAAATGATTCTCGCCACGATCACGCTCGATCTCTTTGCGGTCCTCCTTGGCGGCGCGACCGCACTTCTGCCGATTTTTGCCGATCAGATTTTGCATTGCGGACCGATCGGGCTCGGCTGGTTGCGCGCCGCGCCGGCGGTCGGCGCATTTGTCATGGCAGTGACGATTGCCTATCTGCCGCCGATGCGGCACGCCGGCCGTGCACTTCTCTGGTGCGTGAGCGGTTTCGGCGCGGCCACGATTGTCTTCGGCGCCTCGCGCTGGTTCTGGCTTTCTCTCCTGATGTTGTTCCTGACTGGCGTCTTCGACAGCGTGAGCGTGATCGTCAGGCAAACGCTCGTTCAGTTGCTCACGCCCGATGAAATGCGGGGCCGAATCTCCGCCGTGAACAATATTTTCATCGGCACCTCGAATGAGTTCGGCGCGGTCGAATCAGGCCTGACCGCGGCGGTTTTTGGTCCGGTGGCATCAGTCATCGGTGGCGGAATCGGAACGATTCTGGTCGTGCTCGTCGTCGCCTTGAAGTGGCCGGAAACGCGCAAGATCGGCGCGCTGGACAGGCATCTTGCCTAACGAATCGAATCGGTCAGTGAATTGACGTTTTCTCGAGCGACGGGAGCAGGCTCCTGCCAACGGGAAATTATCGGGCGGCCTGGCGGCGGAAGATGCTGGCGGACTTCAGGATGTCCTTCCGCAGAATCGATTCGGAGGCGACCCGTTCGATGCCGTGCAGGTCGGCCAGCACATCTGCAGAAACGAAATTGCCGCGCCAGACGAGGGTGGAGGCGCGATTGCCGACGTCGACTGGCCAGAGCTGGTAAAGACTGAGGACGACATTGTAGCCGCCGCTCGAATAGTAAAGACCGTCGGCGACCTGGAAACCGCCGCCGGGCATCGCGCGGTGGTAGGAAGCGCCGAGGGTGAGCACGCCTTCGTCCTGCGCCTCGACCAATTCCCAATAAAGATCGGGCTTGAGCGAGCCTTTACCGCCAATCAAACCCGTGCTGTTGAGAAATCCGCCAAACTGCCGGTTCACCCGGGCTTGTTGCCTAACGAGTTCTGCCAGCTCCTGCCCCGGCCGGACAGGAACGGCGGTGTGATCGTAGGGCGCCTCGGCCGCCGCGCCGCCGGCGATGAAATCCTGGGTGCGTTTGAGCAGGAGGTCGGTCCAAAAGGCAAAAACAGGCTGGCCGCTGGAATATTTTTGCGCTTCATCACGGCTGATTTGCAGCTTGGGTGACATGCTTTGCGTCGCGGCGATCAAGGCCTTCACCGCAGGGTTGTCAGGCAGATTGTTCAGTTTCGAAAAATTCGCAGCGGTCGGCGAAGCCGGCAGGTCGGTATGGAGCTGAACTTTGAGCTCACGATATGCGGTCGGATCGAATTTTTCCATGGCTTCGATCAGCTGGGCGGGGGGGGTTGGGATGATGTAGCAGCCCTGGACCGAGAGGTAGCGCGGCATGTTCATTGGGGCTCCGGTGGCGGTTCGGATATCACCCTTGGCCAGCGCGACGAGGTCAACTTTTGGGAAGACGGAAAACTGCGCCATCTCCGCGGCTGGATCGGCGGCAAGAGCGGCGGCGGGCAGGAGCAGGGCGAGGGCAGCGAATCGAGGCAGGAAGAAGTTCTTCATGGTAATAGAAAGCGTTTGAAATGGCGGAATCGATTGCCTCTTCCAGTCTTAAGCGGATGGACCGGCTGTCAACGTGCGGGAAAGGCGCACTCTTGAAAAAAAATTTGTTTTCCCTACTGAGAGACTGGATGAACGCCTGCCGCGTCTGCGCCTAGATGAGTAAACCGATCATTGTCCTTGCTGCCCTAACGAAAAGCTATGGCGATCTCGTGGCGGTGCGCGATCTGTCGCTCGAGATCCAGCGTGGAGAAATTTTCGGGTTCCTAGGCGCGAACGGCGCAGGCAAGACGACCACGATGCGGATGCTGTGCGGGCTGGTGCGCCCGACATCGGGGCACGCGACGATCGACGGCGCCGAGGTCTGGCGAGACCGTTACGCGGTGCGGTCGAAGTTCGGTTACATGGCGCAAAAGTTCAGTCTTTATCCTGACCTGACCGTGCTCGAGAACATGCGCTTTTTTGCCGGCGCCTCCCGCGTCCCGCCTAACGAATTGGAAAAACGGGTCGACCGTCTTCTCCTGCAGGTGGATTTGGAAGCGAAGCGGCACACGCCGGCGGGCAGTCTCTCCGGTGGGGGACGGCAGCTGCTCGCCCTCGGCTGCGCGCTGGTCCACCAGCCGCCCCTGCTTTTTCTCGATGAACCGACCTCGGGGCTTGATCCGGTGCATCGCCAACAGATGTGGGATTTGCTGTACGACCTGAGCCACGTCGGAATGACGATTTTTGTCACGACGCATTACATGGATGAAGCGGAGCGCTGCACCGAGGTTGGCTTCCTCCATGATGGGCGCCTCCTGGCCAAGGCGTCGCCGCGCGCTCTCAAGGCCACCTTCAAGGCCAAGCTGCTCGAGCTTGATGCCAAGCCAGTGATGGAGGCGCTCGTCAAGCTGCGGGAGACGCCGGGTATCCTTGGTGTCTCGCTTCGCAGCGGCAGCCTGCGGATTTATGCGCCGGACGCAGAGGGTCTGATCGCGGATTGGGAACGGCAATGGCCTTTCCCTGGCTTGAAACTGGTCGCACACCGTTGGGCGGAACCGGACATGGAAGATGTCTTCACCGCCTACTCGCAAGGCTACAATGTCATGCTCAGTCAGGATGCCCTGCGATGAACGGCCACTCTTCCCTGCAGGCGATCCGCAGTGTGGCGGTGAAGGAATTCATCCACATCTATCGCGACTGGCGTATTCTCGTCCTCCTGCTCATTTTGCCGCCGGTCTTCACCCTGATCTTCGGCCACGCCTTCGAGGCCACGAAATCGAGCGACGTCCCGGCCCTGCTGGAGAATCGCGACAAGTCGCCGGCGAGCGAGAAACTCGTGAGTGAATTGGCCGCGGATCCGACCTTCCAGTGGAAGCAAACGGCCAAGATCGTGGGTCATCCCGATTTGCTGAATGAGCATGTGAAGGCGGCCCTGCTCATTCCGCCGGGTTGGGGCGCTGGTTTGAAAAACGGCGATCCGATTGCTCTTCCACTTTATCTCGACGGAGGCGACACGAACACGGCGAACGAATTGGAAGGACGAATCCAGGAAGACCTCGGTAAGTTTCAAAAGAAGCAGCTGGAGGAAACGGTCGAGGCATTACCCGACAGCGTGATCGATCTGGCGAAGAAGTTGCCGGTCACGGTGCAGAAGACTTTTGTCTCCGCGATGGCGCAATGGGGAGTCAAATCGCACGTGCTTTACAATCCCGACGAGCGCTTCATCGAATATGTCGTGCCGGGGATTATCGGGATCATCCTGCAATTGCTCACCGTCACCCTGACCGCCTGCACGATTGCCCGCGAACGAGAGTCTGGCACACTTTACCAATTGATGGTGACCTCGCTCCGGCGCTGGGAGATCGTGCTGGGAAAGATTCTGCCGTATCTCGCGATCTCGATCCTGCTCATCCTGGTCGTGATCGTGGTGGCGGGCTGGCATTTTCAGGTCGCGTTTCATCAGCACTTGGTGCTGGCGCTCCTGTGTCTGCTCTTTCTTCTCTGCTCGTTAGGCCTGGGGCTGCTCATCTCGGCCTTTTCGCGCACCCAGACGCAGGCTATCCAGCTTTCGGTTTTCTTCTTGCTCCCGATCTTCGTGCTCTCAGGAGCGTTTGCGCCGCTGGAGCGGCTCCCGCCCGCCATTCGTTACCTCGCGGAATGCTTTCCGCTCACGCACTTTTGCCGGGCGTTTCGGCTGGTCAATCTTTATCAGGCGGGTCCGACCTTTTACGGCACCGATCTCATCTTTCTATTCGTCGGCGCGGTCGTGACCTTCCTTGGCGCGGCCCTGCTTTTGCGACGCATCCACGATTAACCGACGAGATCCTGTGATGGTGGCTCACGGTTTTTGCTCAAGATCGGCGCGGAAGGCCTTGATCGTGGCAAGAGTGGCCTGAGTCATGATTTTCCCGGCGAAGTAACGATCGATGCCGCCGAGATAACTGCGGAACGGCGCCGAGACGAGGCCGACGTGCCAGACGAGTGTGCCGCCGTCCACCGGCCAGAGTTGGAAGAAGTTGAGCGACATGAAGTAGGTGTCGGACGGATAATAAACGCAATCGACCACCTGCCAGGAATCGGGCCCTTTCTGCCCGGCGAAGAATCCGAGCTGCAAGATGTGGTGATCCCGTATTCTGGGGGTCTCCCAGTAAGCGACCGTTTCATTCGCAGGCCGGCCGGCGGCAACGAGTGGCCACGCTCCGGCGATCGACAGGAAATGGCGGGCGGCTTGCGGCACGAGCGAGAGCAAGCCTTCAAATTCCGATGCGGGCGAGAGCGATCGATCTGCGCCGTAGGGCGCGACAGCGGCAAGTCCGCCCTGCGCCAGTGCATCGCTGCGGCGGTGCAGAATCTCCTGCCACGCGGTCCTCGCGGGCGTCTTTTCCTTTGCGAGACGAGAGGCTTCCTCATTCGTCAGATGGAGGTCGCCGGCCTCGCCGGTCTGGATCGCACGGTCTGTCTGCTTGAGGAGCCAGTGATCTTCCGGAAGTCTCGGGTCGAGCCGCAGTTTTGCGAAAACAGCGGCTGTGCCGGGCAGGGAATATTCGCGATAGGAATGAATCTCCAGCTCCTTGTGCTTCGGAGGATCCCAGTGGAGGAGCGCGTCCCCCACCCTCTGCATCGGGGCATGAATGAAGTAGCAGGACTGGAGCGAAATTCCGCGCGAGAAGGTGCCGAGGGCTCCGCGAGTGCAAATGATCTGGCCTTTCTTAAGGCTGGCGAGATCGACGCTTTGGGAGAGTTGCGCATCGGAACGCAACTCCTCTAAGGGACCGGCCCGGAGCGGCGTGCCAAGGGTAGTTGCGAGGAGCAATCCGCCGAGCGTTTTGCCCGACGAACTGCGCAGGATATTGAAAGCACCGGAAAACTTCAAAACGAAGCCGAGAGCTGAAGCCGAAGGTAAGGCGAGGGATTGGTGCGGTAGGTTTCGCCAGCGCGCGCAAAGTCGAAATTGCGCTGGATTGAATACCCGGCGCCGGCATCCAGCAGGAAATTCTTCGAGATGGTATAAGTTAGACCCACGCCCGCGCGATAGTCGGCGAAATCCACCTGCGCGCCGCTGAGTTTTCCGGGTTGAACGTTGTCGTTGCGATCGGTTCGGAAAGAGGAGCCAACAAATTCGCCGCCGACCCAGAGGTCGAGTTTGTCGGTTGGCGAATAAATCAGTCTCGGGTCGGGGACAATGCCCATGAGGCGAACGTGATCGCTCACAATCCAGATCACTCCGGCAAGCGGCAGGACCGGAAACTCGCCGCGCAGGAAGGAGACGTAGGCGCCGCCGAAGAGGTAGAGTTTTTTCTCTTGCACGACAAAGATCGCGCCTAACGCGATCGGCACGTCGAAGGACGAGATCCCAATCTGGTTCTCGAAATAAAAGCCGGGACGCAGTTGCAAAAAAGCGCCCACGTCACTGCCGTGCATGTATTCCACCCCCACCACGCCAGCCATCGACTGGAGATGGTTGGGCACGGGAGCGCTGGTGCCTCCAAAATCAAAACGCTCATAGGCAACCCCAAGACGGAGGTAATAATTTCCCGTCAACTGAATGCGATGCCCGTATTCAAATTCGGTTTGAATCTCATCCTGTTTTCCGAAGCTGCCACCGTGATTCAAGTCGCTCCCAAAGACGTAGCTGGATTCCAACTTGAAGACGTCAAGCGGTACTGGTCCGGGGGTCGGTGTAGTGATCGGAACGGCGTTGCTCTCTGCCTCCACCCCTGCGCGGGCATGGGGGAGGGTGAAGAGGATGGCGCAAAAAAAGGTGAAGCAAAATCTCTTCATGAAACGAAGTTCTTCATTAGCGCAATCGTGCGACTGGCACAAAGCGAACTCCGCTTTTGCACAACCTTTGCGGGCACCGGAATGAACCGGCGTTTGGTCCGGCTCCTTCTCGAGGGTCGTTGGCCAGAGCCGGCGGCTGGCCTCTAGCTGTGGTCCGCGTTTCCAGCGGCGGCTCCGTCGGACGATGCCTGAGGAGCGCCATTGGCCTGCCGTTCCGCGGCCTCTTTCATCTCGCGGGACAGCTTCTCAACGCGTTGCCGCATAATTTTGCCGGCTTTGAATTTAACGGTTGCCCGCGGGGGAATCACGAAACTGCTGCCGGGTTGATTTGGATTGCGCCCCACCCTTGGTTTGGTCAGGCGGGGTTGAAAGACGCCGAAGTTGCGCAATTCGACCGCCACGTTGCGTGCCAGGCTGTCAGTGATTTGGTCCAGGGTTCGCTGGACGACCTCGAAAACCTGGTGTTGCACCATTCCGGTTTGGTTGCTGATCGACACAACGATGTCGCGTTTTGTGAGCTTGCTCATGGTGTATGGGATTCGTTTGCCGACTCTCCCATGTGCGGATGCGTTGCGCAATAATTTGCGCGGCTTCCGGAACAGATGGTCGGTCGGAAGGGCTTGCTCAGCCACAGGTTCTGCAGCTCAGTGGCTAACGCGCCACCTTCTTGCCGCCAAACAGTTGCGCAAGAGTATGCGCCAGGATGCTGCGTCCAAGCAGCTCCTTGCGACGCACTTTCAACTGCCCCTGCATGAGCCCGATCCTGGTGAAGACAGAATTCCAGTCCGCCTCAAGGCGGCGGGCGTCTTCGCTCGAGAGTTCGCGCACGGCGCGCAGCGAAACGACGCGTTGCAGTACATTCATCGCCTTGCCGGAAAGCTCCGCGACGAGCCCGAGCTCAGTGAAAATGTGCTCGCTTTCCTGGAGCAGAATCCCGCGGATGTCGGTAAACTGGCGCTCGTGGTCGCCGGAGATGATCGGCTTCGCTTTGTCGAGCGCATAGGTGATGAAACCGTGCAGCTTCTTCCAGGACTCTACCTGAAGAGTGAGCAGGCGAAGATGAGTTTCCAGCGTGACATCTCTCATCGGCTATGGTGCGCGCTCATTAGTTGCATCGTTTCATCCAGCTTTTGCAGGTTATCGATCAGGAGGTGGGTCCATGGGCGGGTAACCGTCTGTACCTGGCTGATGATGCCTTCCTCAAAAAAGAACCGGCCCTGCCGCCAGCGAAAGATCTCCGCCACTGCCGCCTCGCCCTCGAGGCTGTCGTAAACTGCGTGCCGCACCATCCCGTGGTGCAGGTAAATCTCGCTGTTGCCCCGGCCTGATTTGAAAGTGAAGCGCCCGCTCCGTTGCCCCATGCAGCTCATTTGCAAAATTTCGGCGGCAGGAAATTGGTTAAGATTACCGACCAGCGAATGGCACGGATCGATGCCCTCGGAGGCGATGGTTTCGCTTCTTTCGAAGGTGGAAAGAATTTCGCGGAGCTGCCTGCGCAGCGAGCGATCGCTGCAATTCGTCGTCACCAGTTGGAGATTTTGGCGCATCGCCTGTTCGTGCAGGCTTGCGTCCTCGATTTCGCTCAGGAAGCAGAGAATCTCGAGCGACGGAAAATGCTGGCGAGCGTCGGTCGCCTGCTCGATCGCGATCGCCGGTTCGCCTTCCACCACGAAGAGGTCAAGATCTTCTCGCAACAATACATGAACGGCTTCCATTAGGGAGCGGACAATTCCGATTTCCAGGTTGCGCATGGCGTCGAACATCGCCAGCACTCGGTCCTGGAATACCGGATCGCTATTGAGGATGAGCAGTCTTGTCTCCACGCTTGAAAAATCGCCTTGGGAATTAGAGCAGGAATCCTGCCGTAACCGGCCGGCGACTCCCTCGTGCTATCGCCGCCACTCGCGTCGCGGCGGCGGCGCGGCAAAGTGGCCCGGAGCGACTTCATGCGCGGTGCGAAAGTGAACTTTTGCGAAACGGCGCAGACCAGCAGGCCCCTCCTTCTCGACAATCTTGCGCGCGGTTTCTTTTATCGTCGCGGAAACGCCACGGCCGAGCGGCAGGCCAAGCTGCTTCCCCGAGCGTTCGAGCCAGTCGATAAACGCTTCCCGCGCCAGAATCGACGCCGCCGCCACCGCAATATCGGATTCGGCTTTTGTCCGCTGCTCGAGCTGGATACGCTGGCCGTGTTGGAGGAGCGCTTTTTCGATCACGAGAGCATCGGCAAACTTGTCGGAAAGAGCGCGTGGACAATCCGGCCGTTTCGCGAGCAGGTTTTCGATTACGCGCGCGTGTCCCCACCCGAGCAGGCTGTTGAGGTTGCCGAACTTTTCGTAGAGATCGTTGTAACGCTCCGGGCCGATGAGTACGATGTCGAACGCGACGCCCGGCGTTTGCCGGATCATTTTCGCCAAGGCGCGAACGCGCGCGTCGGAACCGACCCTTTTGCTGTCCTGGGTTCCGTTTTCCAAAAATTGTCGCGTGATTTGGCGATCGGTATAGGCGCCAGCGATCACGAGCGGCCCGAAGAAATCGCCCTTGCCGCTTTCGTCGATTCCGAAATGCGGCTCGAACATTTCCGGCGAATGCACTTCCTCATAACCGAGTCGCGCTTCGCCGAAAATTTTCGGTTCCAACTCAAAGCTAACGAAATCCTCGATACCCTTGCCTTGCAGGAGCAGCTTGGGTCCTTTTTCGTAAACCGCCACGCTCAGCTTGTTCTTGCCGGCGAAAAAGACCGTATAGGGCTTGGACGAGAACTCAAAACCGGCTTCCTCGAGCAGGCGCCGGAGCGCCTCGACCTGCTCCTTCGTCAGCAGTGCGGTGTAGGTAGTGAGTGGTCGGCCAGGCATGGCAGCGCCTCACACGAGATCATTGCTCGTCGGTTCAGGCGAGGATTTTTGCTGATCTGTCTCCGGCCACCTCGATAGCCAATTAAAGAAACCCGGGCAGGAGCGGAAAAGCGAGCTCCCCGTCAAGCTCTCAGCCATCAGACGTATTGGTTGGCTTCGAAAAGGCGGTTGACAATAATTAGATATTTCCATAATTATACATCCATTGAATCTCCTCTTTAAAGCCCTTCGCGATCCCACTCGCCGCCGCATCCTCGAAATGCTGAAGGAACGCGACCTCACCGCCGGGCAGATCGCCGAGGCGTTCTCCATGAGCGCGCCGAGTATTTCCTATCACCTCGATCTCCTCCGGCATGCTCAGCTCGTCTCCTCCCGCAAAAAAGGCCAGTTCGTGACCTACTCGCTCGAGACCACCGTCCTGGATGACTCTCTCGGCTGGATTTTGGATCTAATGAAAAAAGGGAAACGAAAATGAAAACAAAACTAAGTTGGTTGGAGACCGTCCTACTCACCGCGCCCCTTGTCGTGCTCGCGATCTATTGGAATGACCTCCCGGCCCGGGTTCCTATCCACTGGAATTTTCGCGGCCAAATCGACGGTTGGGCAACGAAAACGCCTGGAATTTTCATCATCCCGCTCACCGCGCTTGGAATTACCGCGCTCCTCCGCGTCCTGCCTCGGTTCGATCCCCGGCTCCGACGCGCCTTGGGCGACGAAAGCCTGATGCCTGCCGTCCTTCCGATTATTCGGCTCGCGCTTCTGCTCCTGCTCGACACCATTTTTTTCGTCCAAATCGCGGCGTCGTTAGGACGAACCATTCCCGGCGGCCGGATTATCGTCTCCGCGGTGCTTCTCTTCTTTATGGTTCTGGGAAATTATCTTGGCAATGTGCGCCCGAACTATTTTGTCGGCATCCGCACCCCGTGGACCCTGGAAAATCCCGAGACGTGGCAGGCGACGCATCGGCTAGGCGGGCGTTTGATGTTTTTTGGCGCGCTTATCCTTTTCGTCGGCCAATTTTTGCTTAGCGAGCGCATCTTTGGCTGCCTTCTTGTGGCCTCGATTCTCTTCTTCGCGGCTTGGGGATTCGTCTACTCGTGGCATCATTCCCGCACGCATGTCGCGACACCCTGAAACTACCGGATCGCTGTCAGACCACCGGCAATTTCAACGCCGCCTGCATCGCTGGTTCCGGCTCCGGGGTCGGGATCTTCCATGGCGTCGCACCCACGACCCTTACGAGATTCTGGTCTCAGAGTTCATGCTTCAGCAGACTCAGGTGACGACGGTCATCCCCTACTACCGGCGCTGGCTCGAGCGTTTTCCTGATTTTGCAGCGCTCGCGCGGGCGCAGGAAGCGGAAGTTTTGCACGCCTGGCAGGGACTCGGTTATTACGCGCGTGCCCGGAATCTTCACGCTGCCGCCAAATGCGTTGTTGAAAACTTTGGGGGCAAATTGCCTGACGAGCCCTCCAAAATCGCTGAGCTGCCCGGGGTCGGCCGCTACACGGCGAGCGCGATTGTCACTTTTGCCTTCGACCGCGCCGAGCCGATCGTCGAAGCCAACATTGGGCGTGTGCTGGCCCGCCTGACGAATTTGCAAATCCCGATCGATATGACAGCGGGTCGGGCCCATCTTTGGCAAACGGCGACCGCGCTCCTCCCCGCGCGCAACGCCCGTGTCCACAACTCCGCTCTGATGGATCTCGGCGCGCTACTCTGCCTGCCACGCAGGCCGCGCTGCGGCGAATGTCCGGTCCGACGGTTCTGCCGCGCGGAGCAGCCGGCCTTGCTCCCGCGCAAGAAAAAACGGCCAACGATCATTCAACTCACCGAGTCGCATATCTTTGCGCAACGCCGGAGTCGCGTCCTCCTCGAGCAATCGGACGAACGCTGGCGCGGGATGTGGATTTTGCCGCGTCTGTCGCGGACTCCGCAGAAAGCTCCGCTCCTGGAAATGGAATTTCCCTTCACCCGCCACCGCATCACGCTCGCCGTTTTCGCAGGGCCGGACGCAATCATGCCTAACGAAAAGCAGCGATGGTTTTCGCACCGCGCGCTTGAACGGCTGCCCCTCCCCACTCCCCATCGTCGCGCGCTCGCGTTCCTGCTGTCCGCCGAGCGAAGGCTCCACCGGACGAAAAATTAAGCGCATGTTACAGGGTCAAAAAATTGTCGTCGTGATGCCGGCTTACAACGCGGCCATGACCTTGCGCCAGACTTACGACGAAGTCATGGAGCACGGGATTGTTGACCGCGTCATTCTGGTCGACGACGCGAGTAAGGATGAGACGGCCGCGATGGCGCGGAGCCTGCCACTGGTGCAGGTGGAAGTCCATCCGAAGAACCGCGGTTACGGTGGCAACCAGAAGACCTGCTATCGCCTCGCCCTCGCGGCGGGAGCGGATATCGTGGTCATGATTCACCCCGACTACCAGTACACACCCGCCCTCATTCCCGCGATGACGGCGCTGGTCGCGAGCGGCCTTTACTCTTGTGTGCTTGGCTCGCGCATTCTCGGCGGGGGCGCGCGTCGCGGTGGGATGCCATGGTGGAAGTATGTCGCCAATCGGCTTCTCACCCTAGTGGAGAATCTCCTCCTGGGCGCCAAGCTCTCGGAGTATCACACCGGCTATCGCGCCTTCCATCGCTTGCTCCTCGAACGCCTGCCCATGGAAGAAAACTCGGATGATTTTCTTTTCGATAACCAGATCCTGGCCCAGGTATTGAGCCTGGGTTATTCCATCGGCGAAATCAGTTGTCCGACCAAGTATTTTCCGGAAGCCTCCTCGATCGGTTTCCGCGCGAGCGTTCGCTATGGAATCGGCTGCCTTGCGACGGCTATTCGTTATTGCCGGGCCGCGCGACGGCATCGACTACCGGCGAAGCCATGAGGCGTGAGGAAACCCAGCGCGAACGCCTGAGTGCGCGACCGCTGCTGCGCATCGCATGGTGGGTGGTTTTCGTTTTCGCGCTGATCACGGTGGTCGCAATCAGACTTCGTCTGCTCGGTATTCCGCTCGAGCGCGACGAAGGCGAGTATGCCTACGCCGGCCAACTTCTTCTCCAGGGAATTCCGCCATATCAACTGGCTTACAACATGAAATTCCCGGGCGTTTACGCGGCTTACGCTCTGATCATGGCTCTTTTCGGTCAGACGCCCGCGGGAGTGCATCTCGGGTTTCTAATCGTCAACCTGGCTGCGATCGCTCTCATCTTCCTCATCGGACAAAAGCTCTTGAGCGAGACGGCTGGCCTGGCGGCAGCCAGCGCCTACGCGGTGCTTTCAGTTAGCCCGTCAGTCCTGGGCCTCGCTGCTCATGCCACACACTTCGTCATGCTGCCGGTACTCGCGGCGGTTTTAGTTTTACTTTCTCCGCCGGAGCGGCGCTCCCTGTCGGCCCTCGGTGGTTCTGGCTTCCTCTTCGGCCTCGGTCTCCTCATGAAACAGCCGGGAGTTGCCTTCGTCCTTTTCGGCGCAGGCTATCTGGTCTGGACAGATTTCCGAGCGCGTTTGGGATGGAAAACGATTGCTACCCGAAGCGTCATATTTGCCTGCGGGGTGGGCCTGCCGATTGCCGCCACATTCTTTCTCCTCTGGCGAGCCGGTGTCTTCGCCAGGTTCTGGTTTTGGACGATCGACTATGCGCGGGCCTACGGGAGCGAGACTTCTTTTAACCGGGGCCTTCAATATCTTGCCCGGAACTTTCCTCAGGTCGTGGGCGACGGTTGGCTCCTTTGGACCTTGGCTGGAACTGGAGTGATCAGTTGCCTTTGCAACACCCGGACGCGGCAGCGCGGCATCTTCCTGCTCGGCTTTCTCGGCTTCTCTGCGCTGGCCGTTTCCGCCGGCCTCTATTTTCAAAAACATTACTTTGTTTTTGTCCTTCCGGCGGTGACGCTACTTGCAGGCGCTGCTGTCGCCAGCCTCACGGATCTAATTCCCCCGCGCCGAACTGTCGTACGCTTTGCACCGCTCCTGCTCTTTGCGGCCGCCCTTGTCCTTCCTCTTGTAGGCAAGCGAAACATCTTCTACTCCCTCTCGCCCGAGGCGGCTTCTCGGGAAATCTATTTCAATAATCCATTTGTGGAATCAATCGCGATCGCCAAGTTCCTCCGGGAACACACCGACCCGTCGGATAATATCGCCGTCCTCGGCTCGGAACCGGAAATTTACTTCTATTCGCATCGTCATTCCGCGACCGGTTATATCTACACCTATGCTCTCATGGAAGCACAGCGATATGCCGGAGAGATGCAAACTCAAATGATCGAGGAGATCGAAAAGTCGCGTCCCAAGCTGGTGGTCTTTGTTTCTGTAACTCCCTCCTGGCTTGTGGAAGAGAAATCAGATCGAACCATTCTCAACTGGATCAACAGTTACCTTGGGTCCAACTATGTCGGGATTGGCTTGGTTAACATCTTTCCTTCTGCACCGCCCGAGTATTACCTGCCACTTGAATCCACTCCCGCTCGCGTTTCGCCCGATCGAATTCTGATTTATGAACTCAAGCCATAGTGTCCACATAAGGCAGACGACCGGTTAGGGCGCGAAGTCCAGTCATGACAGGGTCGCGTTCAAGGAAAAAGAGGAAGCGGGGTAGGCCGCGCCATGCCCAACCGGCCGCTGTGACAGGCTTTCCGGCGTTTTCCACGCGCCCCTGGCTGATTCCGGTAATCTGTCTCAGCTTGCTCGCGATCACATGGATCGTCTTCGGCCGGACAGTGCGCTTTGATTTTCTTAACTACGACGACAGCTACTATGTCTATCAGAATCCATCGGTCAGCAACGGCCTAACCTACGCTGGATTCATCCTGGCGTTCACACGTCCTTTGGTCGGGAACTGGCACCCGCTGACCTCCCTGTCCCTGATGCTGGACGCACAATTTTTCCGTCTGAACGCGGGCGGCTATCATTTTGTTAATGTCCTGCTGCATTCAATCGCGGTTGTTCTTCTCTTCCTCGTCCTAAGAGCGATGACGGGAGCCGTCTGGCGGAGTGTTTTTGTGGCGGCGATCTTTGCGGTTCATCCCTTGCGCGCGGAATCGGTGGTTTGGATTTCAGAACGCAAAGATGTCTTGAGTGGTGTTTTTTTCATGTTGACGCTCGGTGCTTACTATCTTTACACGCGAAAATCACCGTCGTTGGCAAGTTATCTGTTGGTAGCGGTGACTTTGACTGCGGGGCTCCTCGCCAAGGCGATGCTGGTCACAGTTCCCTTTCTGCTTCTTCTGCTTGATTACTGGCCGTTAAGGCGTTTTGGGTCAACCCTAGAGTTCCCTGCCGATCGCAGAGAGAGAAAGGTGGAGTCATTCTCCTGGTTAGTGCTGGAAAAGCTTCCGTTTCTCCTGCTCGCGGCGGCGACGGCGGTCGCGACGGTTGTGGCCCAGGAGCCAGCGCTGGAAGCGGCCGCGAAATGGCCGCTTCTGGCGCGGGCGGAAAATGCCCTGGTGACCGTCTGGGTCTATCTGCGTCAGATGGTCTGGCCGACGAACCTGGCGCTCTTCTATCCGCACCCGGGTGGGAACTTCGCCGCGGGAGTGGTGATTCTTGCCCTAATCTCCTTGCTGGCCGTTTCTGCAGTCGTCTGGATGTGGCGGGCAAAGCATCCCTATCTTGTCACTGGCTGGCTTTGGTATCTCGGCCTGCTCGTGCCGGTTCTAGGCCTTGTTCAGGTGGGATGGCAGGCGCACGCCGATCGCTACACTTATCTGCCGCAAATCGGTATCTCGCTCATGCTCAGTTGGGGCGCCGTGGATATCACAGCCGGCTGGCCCAGGCAACGGCTGATTTTAGGTAGCGCGGGCGCTTTGTTCGTTGTCGCCCTCATGCTGCTCGTGTCGCGGCAGGTGAGTTACTGGTCGAGTTCGGTGAATCTTTGGCGTCACACTCTTGCGGTCACAACTGACAATGATGTCGCCGAGCGCGGTCTCGGGACGGCCTTGCTGAAGGTCGGCCAGATCGACGAAGCGATCGCCCACGATCGCGCTGCGCTGCGGATTCGCCCCGCCGACCTGAATGGCCTGACCAACCTTGCCAACGCGCTTTTTCAAAAGGGCGAGCTGCCCGAGGCGATTGAACGCTTTCGCGAAGTCGTCCGCCTTCGGCCTAACGACAGTGGGAACCGGCGCAATCTCGGCAAAGCGCTTTTCCAGAACGGCGCGATCGACGACAGCATCGCGGAATTTCGCGAGGCGCTGAAAATCAAGCCCGGCGATTCCGATGCAGCCTTCAGCCTCGGCAACGCTCTCCTGCAAAAAGGCGACACGAGCGCGGCGATCCCGTATTTTGAAAAGGCCATCAAGTTGAGTCCGTCAAACGTCGCGGCGCATTACAATCTCGCCATCGCCTTGCAGCACGACGGCCAGTTCGATGCGGCGATCGCTGAGTTCCGGCAGACGCTGCGCCTCGATCCGCGGAACGTCGACGCCCACAACAACCTCGCGATCGCGCTTCTGAAAAAAGGCCAAACGAAGGAGGCGATCGCGGAATGGCGGGCCGCATTGCAAATCCAACCCGGCAACGCCGAGATGCACAACAACCTCGGTGTCGCATTCCTCGGCCAGGGCCGAATCGCCGAGGCCGTGGCCGAATGGCGTGAGTCCCTTCGCCTCCAGCCCGACAAACTCGCCACTGAGATCAGCCTCGCCTGGATCTTGTCGACCGCACCCGAAGCCGAACTGCGCGATGAAAAAAGCGCGCTCCAGCTCGCGCGGCGCGCTTTCCAAACCGCCGCCGATAAAAACTTCATGACCTATCGCGTGCTGGCGGCGGCCTCTGCCGCGAACGGCCAATTCCAGGAAGCGATCCGGATCGCAGAGGAGGGCGAACAACGAGCGGAGGCGGAAGGGCAATCGGCCATCGCGCAGTTGTTTGAGCGCGATCTCTCACTTTATCAGCAAGGTGTTCCCTTGCGCGACTCGACTCATGGCCGGGGGACGCCGTGAAGAGCCGCGCATTTCCATTTGTTATTCCAGCGGGATTTTTCGAAGCTGCATTCCGATGAGAAGCATGACCGGCTATGGCCGCGGCGAAAGCGAACGCGGCGGAGCGAAGATCAGCGTTGAGATCAACTCCGTGAATCGGCGGCAAAGCGACATTGTGGTTAATCTGCCGCGCGAGCTGAACGCCTTCGAACCGCGGGTCCGCCAGGCGGTGAGCGATCGCGTGTCACGCGGACGCTCAAATGTCGTCGTGGCCTATGACCGCAGCGCCAGCGCTGCGCGCAGTCTCGCGCTCGATAGCGCTCTTGCCCGTTCCTACCACGAAAGCATGCGCGCCTTGCAGGATGAATTGCGCGTTACGGGCGAGATCACGATCGGGATGATTTTACAGGCACCAGGGGTTTTGCGTTTCACCGACGACGGCCTTACGCCCAGCGAAGCCTGGCCTGCGCTCGAGGAAGCCCTCGCGGCCGCGCTCGACGAAATGGTCAGGATGCGCGCGCGCGAGGGAAAGCATCTCGCGAAAGATTTGATTCACCGCCTTAAGGTCGTGCGCCAGTCGCTCAAGGAAGTGCGCAAATTGCATCCCGCGGTTGCGGAAAAATATCGCGTCACTTTGCGCGAACGATTGAACAAGGCCGGGCTCGAATTCGCGCCCAACGACGAGCGTTTGCTCAAGGAAGTCGCGCTCTTTGCCGACCGCTCCGATGTCTCCGAGGAGCTGACTCGCCTCGAAAGTCATCTCGCGCAGTTCGCCCATCACCTGCGCAAGGACGAACCGGTCGGGCGCACCCTCGAGTTTATTACGCAGGAAATTTCCCGGGAGCTGAATACGTTAGGCGCGAAAGCGGGCGATGCAGAAATTTCGCGTCACGTCGTGGCCTGCAAGTCCGAAGTGGAGAAGATCCGCGAGCAAATCCAAAATCTTGAATAAGGAATTCAGCCGTTACGGAATTCTCTTCGTCGTTTCCGCGCCATCCGGTGCGGGCAAGACGACGCTGTGCGACGCGCTGCGTCAGACACCGGATTTCGTTTATTCCGTTTCCTGCACTACCCGTGTGCCGCGCGCGGGCGAGATCGAGGGCGAGGATTATCATTTCATTTCCGAGGAGGAATTTCTCGGCCGGATCGCGGCGGGCGAGTTTCTCGAGCACGCCAATGTGCATGGAAAATACTACGGTACCTTGCGCGAACCGATTCTAAGCAACCTGCACAAGGGCGTCGATGTATTGATCGACGTCGACACCCAGGGCGCGGCTGCCATTCGGCAGTTCGACGATGGTTTCGTGCGCCAGGCGCTGGCCGATGTTTTCATCATGCCGCCCGATCTCGAGGAATTGCGGCGTCGCCTGACGAAACGCGGAACCGAGACGCCGGCGCAAATTGAGCTGCGTCTGCAAACCGCCGCGCGTGAAATGGAGCACTGGCGCGATTATCGTTACACCATCATCAGTCGCTCGATGGAGGAAGACTTGCTCAAGTTTCGTCAGATCATGGGCGCGGAGCGAATCTTGAGCAGCCGCCTGATCATCGCCTGACCAAGTTCACAGAAACGCCTAACGATGAAGCCAAAAAAAAGATCGGTCATACTCGGTGTCACCGGCTCCATCGCCGCCTACAAAGCGGCCGAGCTTGCCAGCCTGCTCGTCAAACAAGGCCACGATGTCCATGTCGTGATGACGAAGGACGCGACCGAATTCATCACCCCGCTTACCCTGCAGACGCTCTCGAAAAATCCGGTCACGACCAGTTTCTATGACGAGAAACAAAGCTGGCATCCCGGGCATATCGCGCTGGCCGATCGTGCCAACCTCCTCCTGATCGCACCCGCGACCGCGCACATCATCGCGGAGCTGGCGCACGGTCTGGCTGGTCACCCGCTGGCCGCGATCGCGCTCGCGACCCGCGCGCCGATCCTGCTTGCGCCGGCCATGAACGGTAAGATGTGGGATCACCCGGCGACGAAGGAAAATGTGGCGACGTTAGGCGCGCGCGGCGTCGAATTCATCGGACCGGAAGCGGGCTTGCTCGCCTGCGGCTACGAAGGACTCGGGCGTTTGTGGAAAGTCGATGAAATCGCGTTCCGCGCCGAGTTCTTGCTCGCGCGTCAGGAAAATCTGATCGCGTGAAGCTCGTCGTCACGGCAGGGCCGACGCGCGAACCGCTCGATCCGGTTCGTTACCTGAGCAATCGCTCCTCCGGGAAAATGGGCTACGCCATCGCCGCCGCCGCTCTCGAAGAAAAGCATGCGGTGACCTTGGTCTCGGGACCGGTCGCGCTCACCCCGCCGTGCGGCGCGGAAGTTCTGCGAGTGACAACGGCCGAGGAGATGTTCGCCGCTGTCTCCGCGCAGCTCGCGCAGTGCGACGTGCTCGTGATGTGTGCCGCCGTTTGCGACTACAAACCCGCGCATTACGCGTCGGAAAAATCTCCGAAGCAGCGCGCACCGTTTTCCCTTGCCCTGGTGCCGACGCGCGACATTCTCTCCAGCCTAACCAATGCGGCGCATGATTGTTTTGTCGTCGGTTTCGCGGCCGAAACGCAGGAGCTGAGCGCAAACGCCGCGCGCAAACTGGCAGAAAAAAATTGCGATTTGATCGTGGCGAACGATGTCAGCCGCGCAGACATCGGAATGGATTCGGACGAGAACGAGCTGCTGATCTTTTTCAGAAACGGCGAACAAAAAAAACTCCCGCGCGGAAAAAAAGCAGAGTTGGCGCGCGCATTGCTGAAAATAATTTTGGATGCGTGCGAAAAATGTTTGACAAAAAAACAGTGACGATTAGTGACTCGATGAAAGTGAAGTTATTCACCAACTGTTCACACACCGCTTCTGCGGATTGAAAGGGGGGATTCCCTAATGCCAGCAAAGAAAAAGGCCAAGAAGGCGCCAGCAAAGAAAAAGATGGCGACAAAGAAAAAGGCAGCCAGCAAGAAAAAACACTAACGCTGGATCTCCACAGAAGGGCGGTGCATTAGCCGTTCTTCCTCACGTTAACTTCAACCCGGGAGGAGAATTCATTTTCTCCTCCCGATTTTTTTGCCGAAAAACTTCGCGGCGCAGACATGGAATCGGTTAGGTTCGCCTCCTTATGCAACCTCTGGAAGTGGCGCAGGAAGCGGCCCGGGCCGCCGGTGGGCTGCTTCGTTCGCACTTCGGAAAATCGCTCACGGTCAACTCCGCCACCGCGCACGACATCAAGCTCGAGGTCGATGTGCTCGCACAAAATCTGATCACGGAAATTTTACTGGAACGTTTTCCCACCCACGCGCTCTACGGTGAAGAAGGCCTTGTCGGCGACCAGTCGAGCGATCACCAGTGGGTCGTCGATCCGCTCGATGGGACGGTGAATTTTTTCTACGGCATCCCGCATTTTTGCGTTTCGATCGCACTCCGTTTGTGCGGCGAAATCATCGTCGGGGTGATCTACGATCCGATGCGCGAAGAACTCTGGAGTGCCGAAAAAGGTCAGACTCCGTTGCTGAATGGGAAAGCGATTCACGTCAGCCCGCGCGACGAACTGGCCGACGCCGTTGTCTCGATCGGTTTCGCGAAAACGAGCGCGACGATCGAGGTAGGTCTGCCTCTCCTGCAGGAGATGGTGCACCGGGTGCGCAAATGCCGAATGCTGGGGAGCGCCGCCCTCGACATGGCTTACGTCGCCTGCGGCCGCCTCGACGCCTACATCGAGCAGGGGATCAGCCTCTGGGACATCGCCGCCGGCATGCTCCTGGTGGAGAGCGCCGGGGGTCGGATCCAACTGGAGCCGCGACCGGACATGCCGGACAAGTTTCGCATCATTGCCTCGAGCGGCCGCCTCGAATTACGCTAGCCTAACGAGATGTTTCGATCCGGGATCGGCTACGATGTGCACCGCTTCAAAGAGGGGCGGAAACTGATTCTGGGCGGAATCGAGATTCCGCACGCCTTGGGACTGGAGGGACATTCGGACGCGGATGTGCTTTTGCACGCGATTGCCGACGCATTGTTAGGCGCGATCGGCGAGCGCGACATCGGCCATCATTTTCCGAACAACGACGAATCCATCCGCGGGATCAGCAGTCTCGACATCCTGCGGCGGGTCGGCGAAATTTTGGCGGCGAGAAACGGCCGCGTCATCAACGTCGACGCGACCCTGATCGCGGAAGCGCCGAAGATCGGGCCGCATCTCGAAGCGATGCGAAACAAGATTTCGACCGCACTTGGCATCAAATCCGCCGATGTCGGAATCAAGGCGACCACGAACGAAGGCTTGGGCGCGCTCGGGCGCGGCGAAGGAATGGCCGCGTTGGCCGTGGCGAGCGTGGAGATGGAGGAGTGAAGTAGTCTTGCCGGCAATGCAGATTCATCACTCCACGACTCCACCACTTCATTAATTTTCCCCACTCTGATGGCCTTGCGTCTCTTTAACACCTACTCCCGCCAGATCGAGGAGTTCCGACCGCTCGATCCCAACGGGAGCACGGTCAAGATGTACACCTGCGGGCCGACGGTTTATAGTCACGCGCACATCGGAAATTTTCGCGCCTACATTTTTGAAGATCTGCTCCAGCGGCATCTCGAAGCGCGCGACTACGCGGTCGATCGGGTGATGAATTTGACCGATGTGGACGACAAGACAATCCGGGGCAGTCGCGCTGCGCATCTTCCACTGGGTGAATTCACCGCGCCGTTCAAGGAAGCATTTTTCCAGGACCTCGACACGCTCCAAATCAAGCGGGCCACTGCCTACCCCGCGGCGACGGAAGAACGCTTCATCCAGGCGATGGTCGCGATGATTGAAAAACTGATCGCGCTCGGACTCGCCTACCAGGCGGAGGACAAATCGGTCTACTATCGCATCAATCGTTTTCCAAAATACGGACATCTCGCGCACTTCGATTTGTCGGAACTGCGCTCGACCGGCCGGGTGAAGAGCGACGAGTACGACAAAGAGCACGTGGGCGATTTTGCGCTCTGGAAAGCGTGGGACGAAGCGGACGGCGAAGTCTGGTGGGAGAGTCCGTGGGGCCGTGGGCGGCCCGGCTGGCACATTGAATGCAGCGCGATGGCCACGTCATTGTTAGGCGAAGAGATCGACCTTCATTGTGGCGGGGTGGACAACATCTTTCCGCACCACGAAGCCGAGATCGCGCAGTCGGAAGGATGCAGCGGGAAACACTTCGTCCGCTACTGGCTGCATTGCGCGCATCTCCTGGTCGACGGCCAAAAGATGTCGAAGTCGTTAGGCAATTTCTACACTCTGCGCGATGTGCTGGCGAAAGGATACAGCGGCCGGGAGGTTCGTTATGCACTCATCCGAGTGCATTATCGCGCGCCGCTCAATTTCACCTGGGAAGGCATGGAAGAGGCGCGTCAGGCGCTGGCGCGGATCGATGAATGGCTCCGCCGGTTGCGCGAAATCGCCGCAGGTGAAGGTGAGACGGAGGCGATCAGCGGTGGCAAATTTGCCGAGGCGCTTGATGACGATCTCAACATCTCGGCCGCGCTCGGACATCTTTTTGAACAGATTCGCGAAAGCAATCGGGAACTCGATCGTGGCGTAACACCAGAGCGGGCCCGAGCCTGGCTGAACTGGTGGCAGCAGATCAACCGGATCCTCGCCTTTGAAAGCGAGCAGGAAAAGCCAGCGCCGGAAATCGCCGCTTTGGCGGAGGAGCGAGTGCAGGCGCGGCTTGCCAAGAATTGGCAAAAAAGTGATGAATTGCGCGATGCGATCCAGGGCCGCGGCTGGGAAGTGCGGGACACCAAGGAGGGCCAGGTCCTCACCCGCCGCGCCGGAGCCTGACGATCGCAGGTTGTTTTTTGCCTGACGACATGTTTACCGCGGCCGAATTTTTCGAACTCGAACACACGGCGCATTCGAAGCTCTTCGAGCCCGACAAGTACGTCTGGGACGCGCTCAAGCAAATCCCAAGCTACTTGCAGTTCCGGCTCCAACCGGCCGTGCTCGGCGATTTGATTGGGAAACCCTACGTCAGCGACGCTGTTTTCATCGGAAGCGGCACGATCGTTGAGCAGGGCGCGATGTTGAAAGGACCGGCCTGGATCGGTGAAAACTGCCACCTGCGGAGCGGTTGTTACGTGCGCGAGAACGTCATCGTCGGCAACGGCGTGGTCATGGGTAATTCGTGCGAGTTCAAGAACTGCATCGTTTTTGATGAGGCGCAGATCCCGCATTTCAGTTACGTGGGCGACTCGATCGTCGGCTACAAAGCGCATCTTGGTGCGGGCGTGATCCTGTCCAACGTCAAACTCGATCATGCCGAGATTTCTGTGGCAGCAACCGATGGTTTGATCGCCACCGGCCTGCGGAAATTTGGCGCCATCATCGGCGACCGGACGGAGATCGGGTGCAACGCGGTCCTCAACCCCGGTTCGGTGGTCGGACGCGACTGCATCATTTATCCGGGGACAAACTTCCGCGGTGTGCTGCCGGCAAACAGCATCGTCAAGGTGCGACAGACGACACAGGTGTTGAGCCGACGCCAGGGAAACGACGCGTCATAATCGAGTGGCGGATGGGCGGGGATTCGAACCCCGGGTGCCTTTCAGCACACACGCTTTCCAGGCGTGCACAATAGACCGCTCTGTCACCCATCCCGAATCGTTCTCGTCCTCGGCTGGGCGATCGAGGACGAGTTCTTACAACTGCAGGCGGCGGAACAGTTCGTCGAGCGGCAGTTGAATGCCAATGTAAAATTCGCCGAAATCGGCGTAGGCCGCGCTCACTTCGTCGAAGCGCATCTGGTAGACGATGGCTTTGATCTGGAATGTGTCGTGCGCGAAAAGCGTCACGCCCCATTCGGCGTCGTCGAGCCCGGTTGAGCCGGTGATGAGTTGCTTCACCTTGCCGGCGTATTGCCGCCCGACGCGGGCGTGGCCGCCCATCAGGACCCGTCGTTCCTCGAACGGAAGTGCATACCAATTCCTCTGTTCGCCGCGTCGTTTCGTCATGTTGTAGAAACAAACGACCGGCCAGTCTGGCAGCGTCGGGTAAATGCGCTCGTGCCGGTATTTTTGCATGCGCCCGCGGAAGGCCTGCATTGCCGTCTCGAACTCCGGCGTGTCGCGTTGCAGTTTCTGTTCGGTCTCGAGCGTTTCGGCGTATTGCTCGTCGGACGTGGTGTATTCGCTCTCCTCGGTGAGCGAGAGATAACTGTAAACCGGGATGAGGACATCCGCGCCTAACGACAGGGTGAGCTGCTTCTCAACGCGGTTCGCGACCTGCAAATCGGGCGTGACCAGCATGAACCCGAGATCGGATTTGGATGTGACCTGGCTAAGGGTGAGGAGCTGGGTTGATTCCAGCGCGCGCACGTCCTGGACAAGGGTTGAAAGAGTGATTTTCGCCTCGCGTTGTTCGTCGGGGTCGAGCAATTGCCACTGGCCGTACTCAATCCGGTAGAAAAGGTGCAGACAATGCCAGCCCTCCTGCGGGATGAGCGGCGCGGGCGTTGGATCCATCGACGGAGTTTCCCCGCGCGCGGCAACGGGGTCAAGCTACGCTATCGCGACCACCACCTCCTGGAGCGGGCGCGCCGTCAATCCCATGGCCCTGCGGCGCGGCGCGATCGCCAGCGCCGGCAGTGGCTGCAGGAGCGCAACTTCGCCGAGGCCACTACCCAGCATGGCTTCAAACGCGCCCGCTGGCGCGGCCTGCCCAAGCAGACCATTCAAGACCAGCTCATCGCCACCCTGCAAAACCTCAAGATCCTTCTGCGCAAAGGCAGACTTGGCTTTTTAGCTCTCCTAGGATTCCTCCCACAGCGGCTCAGGCGACTGATCTTCTCTTTCAGTAATCTCCCGCCCTTCCGATCAGTCTCTTTCGCCTAGCCCATCAGTCCTCGACTTATCTCTTCTTCACACCAAAAAAGCCCCTCTCGGGCAACAGCCCGACGTGACTCCTGGTTCCAATCCTCAGGCTTCCACCTGCGTCGCGCTCGGGAGATGAGCGAGGCAGTATTCCTCGCCGTCGCGCGAGACGCGGAACTCAAGGTTCGGATTCGTTAGCTCAGTCGCCCCGCAGATTGCGCAATGGTGCAACGCCTCGTCTTCCGGTCGCGCCTTTTCCTCAAAGCGCCGGCGACGGCTGGCCACCTCCTGGCGATTGCGCGCCGTCCGCACGATGTCCGGTCCAAAGAAGATGAAATAGTTCGCGAGAGAGGCGACCAGTGCCATTCGATAAGCATTCGGGCCGCTCACGAATCCGAAAAGCAAAAGCGCGGCCGAGATCCAGGCGAGCCATTTCACTTTTACGGGCAAAATGAAAAAGATGTAGATGACCTCATCGGGATAGAAATTGGCGAAGGCGAAAAAGAGCGAAGCGTTCAGCATCGTGTTCGAGAAATTGCTCCCGAAGAAAAAGGCCGCGATCGTCGTGCCGATCATCCCGATGAAATAGAAAAGGTTGAGCCGAAACGCGCCCCAGGCACGTTCCAGGCCCTCGCCGATGAACCAGAGGAAGAGAAGCACGAAGATGATCCAGAAGGGGCTGTCGGTGGTCGGGATAAAAATGTAGGTAACCAGCCGCCAGACCTGGCCGTGCAGAATCGCGCCGCGATTCAGGTCGAGCATGTGCACGAAGTCCGGGTTCATCCGCGCAAGGACAAAAACGAGCGCGTTAAACCCGGCTACGATGCGGATCAAGCCGGGAATGGCGAATCGGCCGAAACGGCGTTCGAGTGAATCGAGCAAAGCCATGATTACTTCACCGTAAAGGCGGGCTGGTGGCAGTTCAACAAACTGGGATCGAGGAAGGGCCGGGGTGGAGCGATTGACACCCGGAGCGCAACATCTAGGCTGGCCGCGATGAGCGACGCCGCGGAAAAACGGACTCCTCTTTACGACGAACACGTGAGGCTGGGGGCGAAAATCATCCCCTTCGGCGGCTGGCTGATGCCGGTGCAATACCGCAGCATCAAAGAAGAGCACGAGGCCGTGCGAAAGGCCGTCGGCGTCTTCGATATTTCGCATATGGGCGAACTTCTCGCGACTGGGCCGCGGGCGGGCGAGTGGCTCAACACGATGCTGACGAACAACATCACGAAGCTCGAGGTCGGCACCGGGCAGTACACCTTTTTGCTCAACGACGAAGCGGGAATCATCGATGACCTGATCGTTTACCGGATCGAAGACGAGAAGTTTCTGCTCGTTGTGAACGCATCGCGGATCGCGGACGATTTTCAATGGCTGCGATCGCATCGCGCGATGGAAGTGGAGTTGGAAGATCAAAGCGATCAATATGCGGGCCTGGCCATCCAGGGACCGAAAGTTGGCGAGCTTTTCCAGGCCCTGTTTGGCGCTGACAAGGAGTTGCCGGCGCGCAATCGAATTGCGGCCTTCGATCTTGGCGGGAAAAAGCTCTGGGTGGCGCGGACCGGTTACACCGGAGAAGACGGGATTGAAGTCTTCTTCGCGGCCAGCGCGGCGCCGCGGGTCTGGAACGAAGTTCTGCAAAAAGGGGAGTCGTCAGGCATTCGGCCCTGCGGGCTGGGTGCGCGCGACACCTTGCGCCTCGAGATGTGTTATCCGCTCAACGGTTCCGACCTTTCACCGGAGCACAACCCGCTCGAGGCCGGATTGGGCTTTTTCGTTGACCTGACGAAACCGAATTTCATCGGGCGTGAAAAGCTGCTGCGCGAGAAGGAAGCAGGTTCTTCGCGACGGCTCGTTCCCTTCAAGATGAAGGGCAAGAGTCCGCCGCCACGGCCGCATTACCGGGTTTTTCGCGACGGGGTGGAGGCGGGCGAGCTGACGAGCGGCACGCTTTCGCCGAGCTTGAACTACGGGATCGGAATGGCTTACCTAACGACACCGGTGCCGAAGCCGGGCGAAGAAATCGAGATTGAAATCCGCGGCCAGAAATTTCCGGCTGTCATTGAAAAGAAACCGCTCTACAAGAAGTTATGAACGTTCCAGACGACCTCCTTTACACCGAATCACACGAATGGGTCCGCCGCGAAGGCGACAAGATCCGAGTCGGGATTACCGATCACGCGCAGGCCGAATTGACCGATGTGGTTTACGTCGAGTTGCCGAAAGTGGGCGCGACGTATGAAGAGCGTGCCACGATCGCGGTCGTCGAGTCGGTCAAGGCCGCGAGCGACATCTACGCGCCGGCCAAGGGCGCGGTATTGGAAGTAAACAAGGCGCTGGAATCGAACCCCGCCTTGGTGAACAGCGATCCCTATGGCGATGGCTGGATCTACGTCCTGCAAGTCGACAACCCCGATCAGCTAAAGGACCTGAAGGACGCGGCCGCCTACCGAGCGGTGATCGGGTAACCTCAGTCTCCCTGGCGGCCGAAAGCAGTGACAAGGAGCCGCTAATAATTGGCAACCGACCGGCAGCGGAGTGTCCGCCGGTCGAATAGCATGGAGGAATGAGGTTCATTCCGCCTGCGCTCTTCGCGGGCATCATTGCTTTGCATTTTGCCGCCGTCACCACGGCACAGGCGGACGAGCAATTCTTCGGCTTCGCGCGCGGGGCCGAGACTCTCCCGGGAGGTCACGCCGAGGTTTATCAATTCCTTACCCTGCGCACGGGCAAGGACGAAGGCACATACTACGGCTCGGACTACGAAACGGAGTTCGAATATGGCTTCACCGATCAGTTCCAGGCCAGTCTCTCCGCCGTCAATCATTACTTTTACAATCAGGATGTGGCGGACCTGTCTAACCGGAACAATTATCGCTTTGGTGGTTTCGAGGCCTCAGGGAAATATCGATTGCTTAGTCCGTTCAAGGATCCACTCGGCCTGGCCCTGCGCCTGGAAGGCGGTTACCTGCTGAACGACGAAGTCGACGGCCTGCCGCAGCACGAACGCTACGTCAAACCGGAGATCGACCTGCAAAAGGATTTTCTCGATGACACCCTCATCACGGTTCTGAGTTTTGGAGCCGAATGGGCCTGGGGCAAACAACCGGCCGAGCAATATCCGAAGGAACTCGCGCTCGAATCCGCCGGTGGCGTGACCTATCGCTTCGCCCCGAACTGGTATGCCGGAGCGGAAGCGCACTACCGCACGGAATATCCGCAATTCGATTTCTATAATTTCGAGCATCGCGTGCTCTACGCCGGCCCATCGGTCCATTATGCGCAACAACGCTGGTGGGCGACGCTGACCTGGAACTACCAGGTCTTTGGCAAAGGTGTGGGCGAGCCCAACGACGGCAAAACTTTTGCCGAGGAGCAGCGGAACGAGTTTCGACTCAAGGTGGGAATCAATTTCTAGGCATGCTGAAGCCGCAGTTCATTTTTGTCGCGGCGCCGCTTTCGGCTGCCCTCGTCAGCACCGGCTTTGCGGTCACTTACCTGAACGTCGAGCAGGCGCAGCAGGCGATTTTTCCCGGTAAAAACTTTGCCGTTTTTCCGCTGCAACTAACCGATGCGCAACGCCGGTCAATCGAGCAGGAGAGTGGCGTCCGTCTTATCGTCAAGCGGCCGGAGATCTGGCGAGTGACCGGCGGCGGCTGGTTCATTGTCGACGAAGTGATCGGCAAGCACGAATTCATCACTTACGCCATTGGCCTGACGAGTAATGGCACCGTCCGCGGGCTTGAGATCATGGATTACCGCGAGAGCTATGGCGGGCAGGTACGCGATCCCAAATGGCGGGCGCAGTTTGTCGGCAAGACAAGGGCTAACCCGCTCATCCTTGACCGCGACATCAAGAACATCAGTGGCGCGACCCTTTCTTCGCGCCACCTGACCGACGGCGTGCGGCGAGTCCTTGCCTTGTATGAGATCGCACTGCGTTGAAGCGCGCCGGGCGCGCCCGCTCCTGGGCACGTTTGTGGAGATCGCGGCGCGTGCGCCTAACGAGACGACTCTGCGCCGTGCCATCGCAGTCGGTTTCATCGCCGTGACCGAAGTGCAGTGGCGGATGAACCGCCACGATCCCCTGAGCGAGTTGAGCCGGCTCAATCGCGAGGCAGCGCGGCGCAAGGTTGCGGTGCATCGTTCGACCCTCGCGGTGCTGCGCGCAGCGGAGAGATTTGCCAGAGAAAGTGACGGAGCCTTTGACATCACGGCCGGGTCGGAGGGGAGCTGGCGCGATGTATTGATCGACGAAGATGGCCGTGTTCATTTTCGCGGTCCGCTCACGATCGATCTCGGCGGGATTGCGAAAGGATTCGCGGTGGACCGCGCGATAGAAGCGCTGCGAAAGGCTGGCGCTATTTCTGGAATCGTAAACGCGGGAGGCGACCTGCGAGTCTTCGGCGACGAAGTTCGGGCCGTGCAGGTTCGCCATCCGCTGGATCCGGGCCGCCCGGCCGGCGTGGTTCATCTGCGCGATCGCGCGCTCGCGACTTCCGGGCGCTATTTTGCGTCCGCGCTTTTCGATGGCCGCACGGGTCGGGCGCTGCCGGACAAAACCAGTGTCACGGTGGCCGCCTGTGATTGCCTAACGGCTGATTCCCTGACGAAAATCGCATTCGCTTTGCGCGGGGAAGCGGAGGAGTTGCTCGCCCGTTACGAGGCGGATGCGTTCCTGCTCGAAAAAGATCTCTCGCCCCGCTGGCTTTCACGGCGATGAAGCGTCGCAGTTCCATTCGGCTGAGCCGTCGTCACGAATGGTTCGCCTACGCGGTCGGCGCATCGGTTTTCGCCACGGGCGCGGCCTGGGCCTGGCTGCATTACCTGGGCGCTTCGCCTAACGAATTCGGCGGCCCGAGTCCGGCTGAAAGCTGGATGCTAAGAGCGCACGGCGCGGCTGCGATGGTGGTCCTCGTCTTCCTCGGCACGCTGCTGCCGTTGCACGTCAAATTTGCCTGGCGGGCGGGACGAAATCTTCGCACCGGTCTCTCGCTTCTCGGCCTCTTTGGTTTCCTCGTCCTGACCGGTTACGGACTCTACTACACCGGAGGCGAACGTCTTCGCTCCTGGATTAGCGCCGCCCATCTTTGGGTTGGATTGGCGCTGCCGCCCATCATGTTCCTCCATGTTTGGTACGGGAAAAAGATGCGGTCGTCCGCAGAGCGATGATTCGTTAGGCAGCGAGCGGTTGCGCGAGGCGTTCCCGCGCGACAAACCAACGCAAGCGGTCCGCGTCATCCAATATCGGAGTGATGGCGATGTCGACCCAATAGGCGGAACCGTCCCTGTGATAATTCACGATCGTCTCGTGGCAGGGTCGTTGATCGTGGAGCGCGGCGCGTATTCGTGAAACGGCCGCCGGATCGGTTTCTTTACCCTGCAAAATCGGTCCGAGGCTTTTCCCGCGCAGCTCATCGAGCGTATAGCCACACATCTGGCTGAAGGCGGGATTGACCCAATGAACAAGCCGGTCGGGCCGGGTCACGACAAGACTTTCCGGAATTGCCCACCGGGGTTGAGCGGCGATCGCGCGCAGAACCTTCGATTTCAGCTCCGCCGGAGGCGCGGGAGAATGGCGCGGAAGGTGCGAGACGACAACGGCAGCTCCGACCTCCTGCAAATCGCAAACCAGCTCCCAGAGTTCACCATGGAATTCGAGGATCAACTCGAATTCCTCGCGCTCCGGCGGGGTCATCAAGCCGGCGACATAAAGAGCGGCCCGGTCCTGCAGGAAATCTTCGATCATGGCTTCAGGGTGGCTGTTGCACCATCGGCTCAATACGCTGCCTCCCGGAGAATGGATGCAATTCAATGGCGGGGGCAAGAATCCGATGTCGGGGCCGAAAGCGAAGTTTAGGCGAATACTTTTCGAAGGCTGCAAAACGGAAAGCGCCGGCGGCAAGGCGAGCATTTTTCGTCTCGCCTTGATGGGCAATTTTCAAGATAAGAGACGGATGCGAAAGTTTGCCGGACCGCTCCTTGTGCTATTGCTGCTTGTGCCGCTGGCCCGCGCCTCGGTGATCAATGTCGAGTTTAAGTTCACGCCGTTTGTTGGGGACCCGGCGAAGGATGAAAAAGTCACGACCGTGCCCGGTAAGGCGGTCGTTTTCATCAACAACGTGCCTTTTGCAGAGCAGGAAGTGCGGCAGGATGAATTGCCGGTGCTCTTCGATGAACACGAAGTGGGGCCATCCGTCTGGGTGCCGATGAGTTCGGTCGGTCCGGTGGTGCGGAAAGGGAAAAACACCATTCGGATCGAGTTCACGCCTAACGACGCGACGAAGACCTATCGCGCGCAGTTGCGCTGGGCCTTTGTAACGGACACGCCCAGGGAAGAAGAGGAGCCGGGGAGCATGCGCTCGACCAACCAGGCGAACGAAGGAGCCGACGATCGCAAAGGGGTCAAAGGCAAGGTCGTCTTCGAGCGCGAATTCCCGGCGGATTTTGCGCTCGACCTGCCGTGGCATCATTATCCCGCGGTCACCTCGCTGACGGAGGAGGACAAGCAGAAGATCGCGGCGCTCTTGAAAACACGGGCCGACTGGTTCAAGCCGGATTTCGCCGCGCTCTACAAGGCGCTGGAGGAAAACGAATCGCTCAAGGTGGATGACGTGCGCAAAGCGCAATGCATTGAGGCCGTTTACAAGGCCGGGGTGCGAGTGACCGCGCCGCAGGCGGGCGCGCTGGATTTCGTGACGACGAACGGCCCGGAAGTGGTCGTGACAAAAAAGGGAGGACCGCTTTTCGGATTGGATGAGAAAACGTTCGCTTCGATCAAGGACGAAGAGACGCAAATGTGCGCCGGGGTTGCGCTCTCGATGATTTACCCGGGCAAACTGATGGCGGTTCGCAAACGGGATGGAAGCTGGGAGATTGTTTATTGAGTCCGCTTCCTGGTCCGACTCGTGCTCGTAAATCGGAGCACAAGCCACGGAAGGCGGCTTCGTTAGCCGCAGAGAGAAAATGTCGCGGAAAAATCGTCGGTCGTTAGTTCAGATCAGCCCTGACCAATCGATTACGAATGCGATCACGAAGCCGGAGCACCAGCCGAAGCAAGAGGAGGATGAACCCAATTGACGCCCTACACGATGATTGTTTATTCCCCCGGTGCCGACCGAGATGAAGCTCTTCAGCCGCGAATGGTGCTCCTGGTGCATCGATGCCAAGGACTACCTGACCCGGCGCGGTTTCAAATTTACCGAGATCGATGTCGGCGAGGATCGCGCGGCCTTCCGGGAAATGAAGGAACTGTCTGACCAGACCTGCGTGCCCACGCTCGTCGCCGGCGATGAGGTGCTTGCGAATTTCGACACGGATCAATTGGAGAAATTCCTGCGCAAGCACGCCATCGCCCCGTAAATGTTATTCGGGCTTTTCATCACCCTCGGGGTCGCGGTGCTCAGCGTTGCGCTGCGAAGTTATCAATCATCCATCTCGCAGAAGGTCGGCGCCTTCGGCATCCTCACCGCCTCTTTTCTCGCCATCTATTACATCACCGGCAATTGGGTGCTGGGTCTGCTCAGCGCCCTTAGCTGGCTCTTTCTTCCCTGGCTGGAAATTCTCACCCGCATCCGTGCCCTCCGGCTCCCGCGTGAGAAGACACTCCGCCCGAAGAGTCCTCCTTCGCACGAGGTTTTCCCGGCGCTCGACGAGATCACCGCGCAGATCGAGAGCGAAGGCTTCGTGCATGTGAGTGATGCCGGTTGGGATTGGGAGGACTACCGGCAATTCTTCCGCCTTTTTTACAAGGAGGAAGACCGCGCCCAGGCCACGATCTGCCTGAACGAACAGCACGATCTTTCCTTCTATTACCTGCGCATTTCTTCCCGCGCGCAGGACGGCACGATCTGGACGACGTGGAACTATCCACTTTCCTACGGCCTGAAATTAACCCCGTATTTTCGCATCAACCGGCAGCGGCCCGACCAATCGTTCTGGCAGCTTTATCAAAGTCACAAGGCGTTTCTGCGTGAAAAAAGCATCGATACCGATCGGATCGATCTGCTCGATGAAGATCGGATTCAGGAGGAAATAGAGAACGACCTGCGCGACCAGATCGCGCATAACATCGAGGCTGGAGTGCTCATGCAAACCCCGGGTGGCGAGATCAAGTATTCCTGGCGTGGGATGATCTATCTTTGGTGCCAGTTCCTGCTCGACCTGGTCCGCCTCTGACCGAAATTCCGAATGTCGAAATCCGAAAAAAGAGTGTGTCGCTCTGTTTCCTTCCATTCGAATTTTCCCAATTCGGATTTGTTTCGGATTTCGTGCTTCGGATTTCGAATTTAAGCCGAAGGCCTTTTGATGATCGAAAACGCCCCTCGCATCCAAACCGAAGTGCAGGTGATGTTCTTCGATACCGATTGCGGGGCCGTCGTGCACAACATCGCTTATCTGCGCTTCATCGAAACGGCCCGAACGCTCCTGGCTGAAGAACTCGGCATGAAGCTGGTCGAAATGGCTGGGACGCAGCAATACCCGGTGGTCGTACGGACGGAAATCGACTACCGGCGCGCCGCCAAACTGGGCGATCGCCTGCGCATTGAAGGTTGGCTCGAGCGACTCGAGCGGGCTCGCTTTTGGTGCGCTTTTCAAATCCGACGGATCAGCGACGATGCCCTCATCGCGGAATGCCGCCAAATGCTGGCTCTCATCCAGATGCCGGAGGCGAAACTGCTCCGCTTGCCGGAAACGTGGGAGCGCTATCGCGCGCCGGCACCGACTCCGGAGCGCTAGAAATCCGCGTGAGACTTTTCGCCCCTGGGAGCTAGCCTAACGACGATGTCATCCGGCAACCCTGCACTCAGCCTCGATGAAGTCTTTCTCAGCCCGGGCGCTCTAACGGCGCCTTCAACCCGGCGCACACTTTTTCTTTTCCTCCTCTGTCTCGCCGCCGCGCTCCACATCGCGACGATTGGCTGGGGCGACCTCTACAATGAAACCGATGGCCAGTACGCCGGCGCCGCGCGCGAAATGCTCGAGTCGCATCGATGGCTCACGCCCACGAATGACGGCATCCCGCGGTTGCAGAAACCGCCTCTCCTCTACTGGGCGATCGCTGTTTCTTTGAAGGTTTTTGGACTGACGACGGCGGCCGCACGCCTGCCCATCGCGCTCGCCACCGTGGCCTCGGTTGCGCTCACTTTCCTCATCGGCGACCGCCTTGGCGGGCCATGGCGCGGTTTCCTCGCCGGTCTCATCCATCTCTGTTGCTGCGCCACTTTTCTTCTCGGCCGCATCGTCATGCCCGAGCCGCTTTTCAGCGCTCTCATCGCGGGCGCGATTTACTGCGCGATTCGGGGCTACGAAAAACGACCCGGCCGAAGAGGCTGGTTCATCGGCTTCTGGATCTGCGCCGCGCTCGCCTGCATGACGAAGAGCCTGCACGGTCTGCTCTATCCGGCGGCGATCATCGGTTTGCTTTGCTGCTTTTATCGCGAAGCGCGCCGGCGGTTTCGCGGACTGTTGCGCTGGGATGGGATTCTCATTTTTCTCCTTATCGCCGCGCCCTGGCATATCTGGCTCGAGTGGCAGAATCCCGGTTTCATCAATCAATTCACCGCCCGGGAATGGTTGACCCACCTCGCGGGTGAAACGGATCCGAGTCACAGCTACGACAACGTGCCGCGCCATGTTTTTCTGGGGTTGCACTTCGCCTGGTGGTTTCCATGGTCGGTCGCGATTCTGCCCGGAGTATTGCTCGCATGGCGGCGGGTGTTTCGTCCGCGCGAAATTGAATTCGCTGATGCCGTCCCGCTTTGCTGGATGGCGGTGGTCTTCCTCCCGCTCTTCCTCATTGGGCAGCGACAGGACTACTACTCCATGAGCATGTGGGGCGGCTTCGCCATTTTCGCCGCCACCGCCTGGGAGCGGATGCCGCGCTGGACGCACATCGTTGGAGTGGTCGGCCTGCTCACGGTCGGCCTGGCCGCGGGCGGCATCGCCTGGCGGTTGCCGGAGCTCTTGCAGAGCGCGGGCGCGCACTGGGGCACGACGGCCGAACGCTCGACTGCCTGGCTGACGTTACAGGCGATTCCGATTTCCACCTGGCTGGATTTTCGTTCGATGTTTGTGGTCGGCGGGCTCGCTCTCGTTCTCTTTTCGCTCATCACCCTCTGGTTCATTTATCGGGAACGTCCGCGCATTGCTCTCACTGCGCTGGCCGCCGCCATGGTGCCGATCGGTTTTAGCATGATGGATGGGGTGGCGCGGATGGCGCCCTATTTTTCACTCGCTGACGCGGCCGACGTCATCCAGGAAGGGATCGCGCCTGACGACATGGTGATCTATGAGGGACAGCTGCACGTCGGCAGCAGCCTGCTTTTTTATCTGGGGAGGAAATTTTATCTCGTGAATCAGGATCCTGCTTCCGAGCCGGGAGCGGCGCTGCGGGGGGCGCCGGATGTCTTCCTCGAGGAAAAGACGGTCGTGCACGAATGGGGCGGTCCCAATCGTCTTTACCTGCTGATTGAGCGAGCGCGGCTGCCCCATTGGGAGGCACTCCTCAAGGCAACCGGCGCGACCGCCGATGAGCTAACGACTTGCGGCACAACGGTGCTGCTGAGTAATCGTCGTTAGGCCAACTTTCTTCTGCTTTTGCTCGAAGCGGAGTCAGTTAGAAGCCCGATCAAGATCGGAGACACGCGGCGATCTAATGGCCTCTACCGCATCGGCGCGCGCACTGCCGGCTGGAGCAGGTAGCCCCAGGGCGGGCCGTACGGATGCACCTGCGTGACCCGTTTTCCGTCATGCACCAGCGGGCGATGTTCATTGGCCCACTCGAAAATCGAGCCTTCGAGATTTTGCACGTGCCTGTAACCAGCGGCTCGCAGCTCTCGCGCCGCTTTACCCGAGCGATAGCCGACTGCGCAATAACTGACAATCGGCACATCTTTCGGCAACCGTTCCACTGCGCTTCTCGGATCCGTTTTCGGATCGACCCACCGCGCCCCAGGCAAATGGCTCACTTGCCATTCGGCCCGGGTTCGCACATCGAGCAGGACCGGTTGCGGGCGATCCTTTGCCGCCAACCAATCGGCCAGCTCCGCCGTCGTGATCCATTGGATATCGCTAAATCTGTTCCGCAGCGAACGTTTGACGAGAAACCAATCGACGCTCCGGGAAGAGAGCAATCCCAGAGCGCAGAGCAGCAGGATGCCTACTCCGGCCGCCAGTCGAAAACTGACCGCTCCCGAGATGCGTCGTGAGGAGAATCGGCAATCCATTTGAAAAATCAGCGAGGCCAGCTACCTTCCCGGCTCATTTTCGGACCATAACCCGGAGCAACTTATGTCGCAGCATCGCAGTCTTAAAGGCGCCAGCACCATCACGGCCAAGCGCAATGTCTTAAAGCGTTTCGAGCGGGTTGAATTGCTCAAGAAGCGCGGCCAGTGGAAAGAGACGAGCAAGGTCATGGGCCTGCCGAAGACCAAGCCGGATGTCTAGGCGGCGTTGAAGCGTTGAAACGATAAAGCGTTGCAGCGGACTTCCGCCGCGTAAGCGCTTCAACCCTTCACCGCTGCAACGCCCATGCGCCTCAATCGCTTCCTCGCCGCCGCAGGGCTTGGTTCACGCCGGCATTGCGACGGACTGATCGCGGAAGGCCGGGTCACGGTTAATGGTCAGCCGTGCACCAATTTCAGCACGCAGATTGAAGAGAGCGACCACGTCAAGGTCGATCATCGGCTCGTTAGGCAGAAAGAGAACCTGACCATTCTCCTGCACAAACCCGCCGGCTTCGTCTCCACCCGGCGCGATCCGAAGGCGACCGACACAATCTACGATTTGTTGCCGGCGAAATTTTCCAAGCTCTTTAACGTCGGCCGGCTCGACGCCCAGACGGAGGGTCTTCTCCTTCTCACGAGCGACGGCGATCTGGCGCAGCATCTCACCCATCCGCGCTACAAGGTGGAGAAGGAATACGAGGTCACGCTCGACAAACTTTGGGAGCCCAGGCTCGCCGAGAAATTGCATCAGGGAATTTTTCTCGATGGGAAACGCGCCCGGCTCACTCGCGTGCAGCAATTTGGCCCGACCCGGCTGCGCGTCGTCCTGCAACAGGGCTTGAACCGCCAGATCCGCCGGATGTTTTACGATCTCGGCTTCGAAGTGAAGCGGCTTGTCCGGACCCGCATCGGCCACCTAAAGCTGGGCGATTTGCCGCGCGGCAGCTGGCGAGCCCTAACGAAAAGCGAGCTGGCGAAGTTGCGATTGTAGGGCGGGCGCTTCGCCTCGGCAGGCGACGCGCCCGTCCTACAATCACTCGAGCTCGTCCCTCAAAATTGCGAGGGGCGGAGTCGATCCGACTCCGTAGCTGGTAAGCAAACCGACAGCGACCGTTAACGAACTCACAATCAGCCCCGCGAGCGCCACCGGCAGGAATGATGGCGTGTAGGCGAGTTTGAAAGTGAAAACCGCCAGCGCCCAACTGGCGGCGAGCGCCAGCACAATCCCGGTCGCGCTCGCGAGCAGGCCGAGGAACAAATATTCCGCGCCGAGAATTTTCCAGATCTGCCAGCGCGATGCACCCAGCGTGCGCAGGAGCACGCTTTCCTTCAGCCGCTGATAGCGTCCGCTCCAAATCGTGCTTCCGACAACGATCAAGCCGGTGCCGACAGTGAAGAGCGACATGATGCGGATGACGAGCGCGACCTTGCCCAGGATTGAATCGACCGTCTGAATCACCGAAGTCAGATCGAGCGCGGAGACATTCGGGAATTTTGCCACGACCGCATTCTGCAATCGCGCCGAAGCGGCGGGCGTTGGCACCCGGCTCACGAGCACGTTGAAGGTTGGCGCGTTTTCCAGCACGCCAGTTGGAAAGACGATAAAGAAATTGGTCTGAAAACGTTTCCAATCGACCTCGCGCAGGCTGGCCACTCGCGTCTTGACTGGCACGCCTTGAACGTCAAAGACCATTGTGTCGCCGATCGTCAGGCCAAGGTCCTTCGCGATATCCTGTTCGACCGAGATCGGCACGGTATCGCCGGGATGATAATCGAAATGGCCGACCCATTTGCCGGCGGTGATCTTTTCCGTCTCGCTCAGATCCGGGCGATAGGTCGAGCGATACTCGCGTTCCAGCTCCCACTTCGGGACTTTCAGCTGCGGGTCCTTCAGGATGTCGGACGACTTGCGGCCTTTCACTTCCGTCAGGCGCATGGTCACGATTGGCGCTTCCTGGATCACGGGCAGCCGTTCTTGCCTAACGAGATCAGCAACGGATTTCGTCTGATCCGGCTGGATGTCGAAGAGAAAGATGTTGGGCTGATTGTTCGCGTCGATCGAGCGGAACTGGGTCAGGAGCACGTCGCGGGTCAAATAGATGGTGAGAAGCAGAAAGGTGCCCAGGCCTAACGACAGCGTGAGAAGCAGGGTGCGATTGTTCGGCCGATGAAGATTGGCCAGCCCCTGTCGCAGGACGAAGCTCCAGCTTTGCGGCAGGAGTTTGCGCACGAGAAAGATCAGCAGCTTCGCGACGCCGGTCAGGATCGCGATCGCCAGGGCCAGGCCGCCTGCGACGAACAAACCATCGGTCCACGTTTCGGCCTGCAAAATCGCGAAGACCGTTAGGCTGGCGGCGATGAGAAGATAAACCAGCCAGGTCGCGAGATCCCGTCGCACCGGTGCGGCATTTTCATCCACCGAGGCGCGGAGAGCGAGGAGCGGCGAGACGCGCCGGAAACGCAGAAGCGGTGGGAGCGCGAAGAGAATGCAAACCGCCAACCCCACCACCATTCCGCCCAAAACCGGCGTCCACGCGATCGCGCGTGGGAGCGGGAAAGGGATGAAGTTTTGCAGCACGCCTGGCAATAATCGATGCATCGTCAGGCCAAGCGCTGCGCCGGCCAGCGCCCCGACAATTCCCATCGCCATCGCCTGGAGCAGGTAAACCCCAACGGTGGTACGGCCGGCCGCGCCGAGGCAGCGCAAGATCGCCGCTGTTCGCATTTTTTGCTGCAGATGCGCCTGGATCGCGCTCGCTACGCCGACCGCGCCGAGGAGAAGTGAGATGAAGCCGACGAGATTGAGGAACCGATAAAGATTGTCGAGCGACTGGCCCAGGTTCTTCTTGCGCTTTGCGACCGTGTCGTATTCGAGTCCAGCCTGCTCGATGCGCGGCGCGAGCGTTTTCACTTCGGCCGCGACGTCAACGTTCGGCGGGAACTTCACGAAATTCAGGTATCGCGCCAGGCTCCCCGGCTTGAGCAGATTGGTCTGCGCCAGATTTTGCAACGGGATATACAGCCGTGGCGCAAAACTCGCGGCCGGCGAAGCTTCCCCCGGCATCTTGGTCAGCGCGCCCGCGATCGTAAAAGTGCGCTCGCCGATTTTGATCGGATCGCCGGGGTGGGCATGGAATTGAAAGAGCAAGCTTTCCTCCGGAACCGCTTGGCCGCCGTTGCGGAAAGTGTGGGCGGCGCGTCGGTGGCGCGGTTTCCATCTTGCCGTAGAAGGGAAAATTCCCGCCCAGCGCGCGCACCGAGACGAGCCGGGTGCCGCCGTTCTTTGGAAAAAGCGCCATGGTACGGAAACGCACTTCTCGCGCCTGCGTTTCGCCTAACGATCGGAGCATTTTTTCCTGCTCGGCGGTGAAAGGGCGCGAGCTCTCCACCACCAGGTCGGCGCCGAGGAGCGAGCGCGCCTGGTCGTCAATCGCCTGGGCAAGACTGGCGCGGAACAAGCCGATCGCGATGAGGGCGGCCACGCCTAACGAAATCGAAATGGAGAAGAGCAACAGCCGCCGCCGGCTGGAACGGCTATCGCGCCAGGCCATGCGGGGGATGAAGGCGATCCTCCGATTCGTGTTATGCATTGTTCAAGAGGGACGTGCTTCCGCACGTCCAGTCTGGTGAGATGACGCGCTCGCGAAATCCTGGACGTGCAGAAGCACGTCCCTCCGCTCCGCAAATGGATTTGCGCTGGTTCCTCATTCGATCATCTCTCCGTTGCGCAACCGGATCGTTCGCTCGGTCAGGCGTGCGACCTCGGGATCGTGCGTCACGAGGACGAGCGCGGTCCCGGCGGTTCGGTTCAATTCGAGCATGATCTCGATGACCGACTGGCTCGTCTCCGCGTCGAGATTGCCGGTCGGTTCGTCGGCGAACAATACTTTGGGTCGGTTGATAAAGGCGCGTGCCAGGGCCACGCGCTGTTGTTCGCCGCCGGAAAGCTGCGCTGGATAATGGTCGCTCCGTTCAGCGAGGCCGACGCGTTGCAGCAGGTCGAGCCCGAGGGCGCGCGCGCTGCGATCGCCGCGCAATTCCATGGGCACGGTCACATTCTCGAGCGCAGTCAGGGTCGGAATGAGCTGGAAGTTTTGAAAGACAAAACCGACATGCTCATTCCGGACCCGGGCGCGCTCGTCCTCGCTGATTTCGGCGAGCGCGATGCCGTTCAGGAGCACGGAACCGGAAGTTGGAAGATCCAGTCCCGCCGCTAGACCGAGCAGGGTGGTTTTTCCGCTGCCCGAGGGTCCGAGAATCGAACAGGTCGTGCCCTGCGCAAGGGCGAACGAGACGTTGCGCAGGACGGTCAGGCGGCCCGCGCCGGTCGGGTAGCTTTTCGTTAGGTCACGGACCTCGAGAATCGGAAGCGCGTTCATTGACGGTTACCGGCGGCGCGTCTTGCTTACGCGATGGTGATACGGCGCGCATGAAGAAATTGTTGCGTCAAAATCTCCTTCTCGCATTTCTGGCGCTTCTCTTCACGCCGCCCGTCTTCGGCGGTACGATTCTTTTCCTCGGCGACAGCCTGACCGCCGGGCAGGGGCTGGAGGAAAGCCAGGCCTTTCCGGCCTTGATCGGGGAGAAGATTCAGGCGCAACACCTGCCCTATGAGGTAATCAATGCCGGCCTGAGCGGCGACACGAGCGCGGGCGGGTTGCGACGGATCGATTGGCTTTTGCAGCGGCCGATCGACGTCCTCGTTCTCGAGTTGGGGGCGAACGATGGTCTGCGCGGCCTTCCGGTGGCGGCAATGAAAGCGAACCTGCAGGCGATCATCGACAAGGTGAAAGCCAAAAACCCGCAGGTGAAAATTGTCATCGCCGGGATGGAGATGCCGCCGAATCTCGGTGACGATTACGCGAACGATTTTCGCGCGGTCTTCGCCGATCTCGCGCGGACGAACAATGCCGCGCTCATTCCATTTCTGCTCGAGGGTGTCGGCGGTCATATCGATTTGAATCAGCGCGATCAAATTCATCCAACTGCGGCCGGCCACAAAATCGTGGCGGAAAATGTCTGGCGCGTGCTCGCGCCCATCCTGGAGAAGAACGGATCGTGATGCGACTCGATGGTTGCCAGGCGCTGATCACCGGCGCCTCGGCGGGAATCGGCCGCGAGTTTGCGCGGCAACTGGCGGAACGCGCGGGCGCGCTCGTCCTCGTTGCGCGCCGCCAGCAGCGTTTGGAGGAGCTGCGCAGGGGAATTGGTCGCGCGCCATCCGGGATTGCAGGTGGAAATTCACATGACCGATTTGTCGCAGCACGCCGCGGTGGATGAGTTGCTGGCGTGGATCGCGGCGCAGAATTTCGCGCTCGACCTTCTGATCAACAACGCCGGGCTCGGCGATCTCGGATCGTTTGCCACTGCCGATCCGGTGCGCATCGAGCAAATGATGGAGGTCAACATGGTGGCGTTGACGCGACTGACGCGCGCGCTCTTGCCCGGAATGATTGAGCGCAAACGCGGCGCGATTCTGAACGTGAGCTCGTCGGCGAGCTTCCTGCCGATCTCGAACTTTGCGGTCTACGCGGCGACGAAGGCTTACGTGACGAGTTTCTCCGAAGCGTTGCGTGGCGAGCTGCACGAGACCGGGGTGCACGTCTCGGCGCTTTGCCCGGGGCCGGTCCGAACCGAGTTTACGGAGGTGGCGCGTCGCCGCGCCGGCGGCCCGGTCGCTCCCGAGCCGGAGTTGGCTTACGTCGCGGTCGAGCAGGTGGTGGCGGATGCTCTGCATGGCATTGAACGCAATCGTCCAATCGTCATTCCGGGCGTGGTGATGAAGATTGGGATGCTTGTCGTTAGGCTGATACCGCTGCCGCTGCTTCGTCTGAGCAACCGACTTTTTGCCAAGCGAGGCTAGCTCAGGCCTTGGAAGGAAGCGCGCCGTCGCTTCCTCGAACACCGCCAGGCTTGCCGCTCGCCGGCACCGACAGCGCGGGAGGTAACGTTGATCCTGCGACTGGACGTGCGGAAGCACGTCCCTCCGAGGCGCTGCTAGTGAGCGTATTTGACTGAGCAACCGTAGGCGCGTGAGGTCGGGGTCGCGACTGGTTTGCCCGCCATCGCTTCCTCGAGCGCGTCTTTCACGTAGTTGTTCGCGGTTTTGACATCGTCCAGATCGGTCGACGGCTTGTCATCGATCGCGCCGGAGTAGATCAGCTTTCCACTCGGATCGATGACATACATGTGGGGCGTGTTGGTCGCTCCGTATTCGTGGCCGACCTTGCCATTCGGATCGAGGAGCAGCGCGGTCGAGTCGATCTTCCATTCCGCCACCTGCTTGTTGGCGTCGGCCGGCGTCAGATATCCCTGGTTGCCCGGGGCCGAGGAATCAATCGTCAGCCAGGCAACGCCTTTGCCGGTGAATTCCTTCTGCAGGTTCTGCATGTTGTCGCTCTTGTAATGCTTTTGCACGAAGGGGCAGCCGGGATTGAACCATTCGAGCACAACGTATTTGCCCTTGAAATCGCCTAACGAATAGGTCTTGCCGTCTGCGGCCGGAAGGGAAAAATTCGGCGCGGGCGCGCCGACTTGCGGGGACTCGGCGGCGCCGAGCACACCGGTGCAGACGGCAGTGAGGGTGACGAAGAGAAGTTTTGTTTTCATAAGCCTATTTGGTATCCGCGACTTTTGGCGCCGCGGATTCAAGATGATCCAGGACGAGAGCCTGGGTGAGCAGTTCCGGCAGGACGACCGGTTGGTTGGGAGTCGCTGCCGGATAGAGCACGTATAATGGGACACCGACCCGACCGAATTGTTTCAAAGTTTTTGTGACGACCGGGTCGGCATTCGTCCAATCGGCTTTCATTTTCACGACGCCGTAGTGTTCGAACGCATTTTTGACCGCCGTGCTTTCGAGGACGGAGGCTTCGTTGAATTTGCACGTGATGCACCAGGCGGCGGTGAAATCGAGAAAGACGGTGTGACCTTGAGCGAGTTCGCTTTGCAGGCGCTCGGGGCTGAAGGCAATCCAGTCGCCTTTCGTCAGGTTGGAGGCCGCCATTTTTGTCGCGCTGAATTTTTGGCCGATGAAATAAAAGCCGCTGCCGAGGACGAGGAGAAGGATGAGGACGAGGACGACGGAGCGCTGCAGCACGCGAGGACGTCGGGGTGGAAAAGGAGCCGAGCATCCAGCAACCGATGCTGAGCGCAAGGAGAAACGCGCTTACCCAAATGGCGGCGTCGATGCCGCGGGCCACGCCGATTACCCAGAGAAGAAAGAGCAACGTCGCGATGAGGAGGAAGCCCATGAATTGCTTCACCCGCACCATCCAGGGACCGGGCCGGGGGACGAAGCGAAGCCAGGCTGGTTGCGCGCTGAGCAGCAGATAGGGCAGGCTCATCCCGCTCGCGATCGCCACGAACATGAGGAGGATGATCCCGGCCGATTGCGCGAAGGCGAATCCCAGCGCGGTGCCGAGATACGGCGCGGTGCAGGGCGTGGCCAGGACGGTCGCGAAAACGCCCTGAAAAAACGATCCGGCATAACCCTCGCGCGCGCTCCAGCCGAGCAGCCCGGTCGTCGCCGACGCCGGGAGGACGATCTCATAGACGCCGAAAAGATTGAGCGCAAAAACGAGCACAATCGCGCTCATCACCACGACGAAATAAGGGTTGGTGAATTGGAACGCCCAGGTGATTTCGTGTCCGGCCGACTTGAGCGCGATCATCAGGATCGCGAGGCCGAGAAACCAGGCGAAGATGCCGGCGGTGAAGGCGAGGCCATTGCCAAAGATGCGCGCCCGGCTGTCACGAGCATGCTTGATGAAACCGAAAATCTTGAGCGAGATCACCGGCAGGACGCATGGCATCAGGTTGAGGATGAAGCCACCAATGAAACCGAAGAGGAGGAGTTTGAGCAGGCTGTCGGGCGTCGATGCACCGGCGCTCATTTTTGCCGTGGCCCCGGCCGCGGGCTGATTGATTTCGCCTAACGAAAAAGCGTGATCGCCGGCCACGATCAATCCGTCGAGCGACTGCACACCTTTATCCGCCGACTCGATGGGAATCACGAAAACGAGCGAACCGTCGCTCGTCTGCTCGCGATGCGGATGGCCGATGACGGTGGAAGAGGATTTCGGCAGTGGGAAAAAATCGACAGAGGGCGCCTGGGCGAGACTCTTGTCGGCAATCGTCAGGCGAAAGGCCTTTGCTTCGCGGCTCCATTGCAAGGCGCTCGCTGCGCTTGCGGGGAGGGCACGCGGGAGATGGTCCCGAAATTTTGTGAAGAGATCGGTGTTGGCGGACGCGCTCTGGGATCCGACCGGTAAATCCAGTTCAACGTTGGCGTTGCCCGGCACGCAGATTTTCTCACAAACGAGCCAGTCGGCTGCAGCGGAAAGTTTCACGGAACTCCCGTTGATTTTGGTCGGCGACGTGAACGGAACCATGAGCAGAACTTCGTCGTGGTAGCCGAAAACCTGAATGTCGCCCGGTTCGCTCAGCTTGAGCGGAATGGGCCACTGGATCGGGCCTGCTTTCCAGCCGGGCGGCAGGTTCCATTTGATCTCGGTCGGGATGCCGGCGTCGCCCGGGTATTGCCAGTAGGTATGCCAGCCGGGGACCATCTTCAGCAGTAGCCCGGCGGTGAACGGCTGGCCGGGAACAACCGTCGTGGTGTCGGCGATGAGCTTTGCGTCGACCAGTTGGCGACCTTGAAACTTCTGACCACGCACGGCGGGCGCGGCAAGAAGCGTGGCCAGGACGAACAAGCCGCCGGCAAATGAACGCAGGGAAACCATCCGATTGATTACCATTACTGCCCGAGAGCAGCAACGCCGCGCTGGCCCGCCTGGGGAGCGCACGCGCCTCGCGTGCCGTCTCCGGCGCCTCGCTGGAGACCTTCTTTGCGCGGAGAGGACGGTTGCGATCGAAAAGAGCACGCGAGGCGCGCGCGCTCCCCAGCAGGAGACAAACGAAAGACGTCGAAGCGGCTACTCCTCGCCGTCGTAGTAGTCGGCTTCCGCGCCCTTCGCGATGATCTCTTCGGCTCCTTCCTGGAAGGCGACCCACTTCCCGCTGTCGGGGTAGTAGCAGGTATCGCCGCGCGGATTATCCGCGATCACGTAGTAGACGAAATCTTCGTCGTCCGCGGCGAAGAGCTGATGGGCCTGGCCCGGCGCGAAGAAAAATGAATCGCCCGCGGTCACCTCGGTCGTGCCGTCGTGGTCGCGCACTTTTCCCTTCCCTGAGACAACGACGTAAAGCTCGGTCTCTGCTCCATGTCCGTGGTAGGGACAGTAGCTTTTGCCTTTCGGAATTCGGACGAGCGCGAGATCAAAGGGATGACGTTTGTTCAGGTCGAGAGAATCCTTTTCGCGGCCGAGCGCGATCGAGATGTCTTTGACGAATTTGTGGAATTTCCCCTTGGGCGATTTGCGTTCGTCCTCCGGGATTTCGTTGACGTTGACTTTGCGCATGGAAATCAGATTGCCCGCGCACAGGAGAAAGGCAACCCGCCAGGCGTTGGCAATCCGAATCCCGGTGGGGCCAGACTCAGTCGAGCCGCGGAGAGCGGGTCGCCCCAGGAGCATCGTCTTCCCCCCGGCTCGACAGAGTCTCGCCCCACCGGGAAGTCCTACTTTTTCCGGCCTTTGGCTTCCACCTTCTCGAATTTGCCGCCATTGCGACTGGCCAGGCCGCGCAACATCTCAGCCTCGTCGGATTTTTCCTTCGCGTTCAGATAATAGATAACGTGGAGATTTGCTTTCTTCGTCAGTTGCTTCTGGCCGTCCTGCGCCACTTTGTAAATCTCGGATGGCGGGATTGGCTTCAATCCACCATGCGGTTGGGCGGCGGTCGCGTTGCCGTCGGTCAGCATGTAGATCGTTGCCGGCTTGAGCGAGAACGCTTCCTCCAGCGCGTAGTCATGCCGCGTCCCGCCCGGTTTGCCGGGCTGCGGTCTGGCGGTCTTGTAATCGATTTCGTTCTGGATGTGGGTGATTGCGGCCTGCTTGTTTGCCTCTGTCGCGGGGACCAGTTCCGGTTTCCAAGCGTAAGCACCGCCGGCCCAGCGCACGAGTCCAAAACGCGTCTGCGGGGTCAGGGTTTGCACGAGCTTGATCGCTTCGTCCCGGATGACTTGGAAATACTGATCGCGCCCGTGCCGGATGAGCTTGCGCCCGGAAGCATCGCCGGTGCGGGTAAACATTGAGTCCGAGACATCGATCATGATGACGACGCTGGTGCTGATGTCGCGGATCCCGAAGAAGTTAATCGCCGTGCCGTTGCCGCCGCCGCCTCCGCCTAACGAGGTCGCATTGCTCGTGCCGAACGCGACACCCGTTCCGCCCGGATTCATCATGGTTCGCGGCTCGCTCGTTGGCAGATTGATTTCCGGCAGCGGCGGCAGCGTTATTTTCGCGACGCCGGTGGTGATAACGCGCTTCGGGACGGCGGCCGGTGCGCTGGTCGATTGCATTTTCTTCTGCAACTGGACGCGATGTTCGAGCGCGCGTTCGCTCGGGTTGGGCGATTTCGGGCCCGCCTTGAAGGTGAGCTTGCGTGCCGCGGAATATTTCGAAACGACCCAGAAGGCAGCAATGCCCCCAAAGAGGAGGTGCAACGCCAACACCCCAATCAGGACTGGTGGCGAATAACGGCGCAAGCGGAGTTGAGCCCTGGGCGGAACGGCTGCGGTCTGGGTCGGCATGCTGCAGCTCGCATCGTAGGCGCGAGGCCGCGGCCGTGGCGAGGATCGAATGTGAAATCGTCAGGCTTTGTTCTTCTTCGGCGCAAGGAGCACATCGCGCCCGACGAGGTAGAGCAAAACGCAAAGTCCTGCAAAAGGAATGAGCGCCAGCAGGTCGGCATGAGGTCCGGCGAAGAAGGGATTGTGCGCGGTCGCCCACGCGGTCAGTCGATCGCTCGTCGCCGCCAGACTCGGGACGAGGTTCATGAGCGCAATGACAATGCCGGTGATCGCGCTGCCGGCAATATAACCCGAAGCGAGAAGCACGCCGGAGCTCTTATCGCCTTCCGCGACCAGCGCTTCATGCGTTAAATCGTGATCTTTGAATTTGTGACGCCGCAACCAGCGATCGACCAGCAAGCGGATCATCCCGCCGACAAAAATCGGAGTGGAAGAAGAGAGCGGCAGATAAACGCCGACCGCGAACGCGAGCGAAGGAATGCCGCTCATCTCGAGGACAATCGAGATCATCACGCCTAACAAGACCAGCGCCCATGGGAGTTGGTGGCCGAGGATTCCCTTGATGATGTAAGACATCAGCGTCGCCTTCGGGGCGTCGAACTTCGTCACGGTTGAGCCGTCGGGACGAATCTTGTGCGTGCCGTTGATCCCGGGATCGACCAGGTAGACCGCTTCGCGCTGGTCGTTGACGAGGAAACGCTGGGCGCCACCGCCATTTGGATCCGAGCGCTGCCAGGACCGGTAAAGTTGCTGGTCCATGTTGGCCTGCGCGCCTTTGAGGTGTTCCGGCGGACCCAGTTCGGCATCGTTAGGGGCGCGCAGATCGGGCGAAAAGTTATGCTCGAGCTTGTAAACGACTTCGCCCTTTCCGTTGACCAGATAATCCCCCGGATTGAGGCCGGGAACGATTGAGTTCACGCCACCCTTTTCGTTATGCAGGAGGCGATAATGGCCCGTCGTGTCCGGCTTAATTTTCTCGTGGAATGGCGGGAGATTGGCGACCTGCACGCGCGGAGGGGTCGCACTAGCTTCGATTTTTTGGAAAGTCGTCGGCGGCACATAGACGGTGTAGGAATTGTTCAGACCGAGCAGAATCGGGCCGAGGGCGAGGGCCGAAGCGAGGGTGCCGGCAAGGATCGCGATCTGCTGAAGTCTTGGCGTCGATCCGACGAGGAATCCCGTTTTTAAATCCTGTGAGGTCGTTCCGCCGTTCGACGACGCGATGCAGACGATGCCGCCGATGGAAAGCGCGGTCACGAAGTAAGGCGGCCCGGTCCAGCCGACGGCGAGAAAAACCAGACAGGTGAGGAGCAGCGTCGCCACTGTCATGCCCGACGTCGGGCAGGAGGACGAACCGATCTCGCCGGTGAGATGGGAGGAGACTGTGACGAAAAGAAATCCGATCACGACGATGAGGAGCGCGCCTAACAAGTTCCATTGCAGATTTAGTTGCGGTGCAATGATGATCGCGAGGAGCAGCGCGATCACTCCGCCGATGACGAACTTCATCGACAGATCCTGATCGGTGCGCTCCGTTTTGCCGACGGCTTTTCCCTGCATTTTCCGCAGATCGGCAAAGCCGCTTTTCATTCCGTGCCAGATGAGCGGCAACGAGCGCACCATGCTGATGATGCCGCCGGCCGCGACCGCTCCTGCGCCGATGTAAAGAACGTAAGCCTCGCGAATATCATCCGGGCCCATCTGGCCGATCGGCATAGTGCCAGGCGCGAGAATCCCGGCCGCGCCTTCGCCGAAAAACTTGATCGCGGGAATGAGCACGAGGTAGGCGAGAACACCGCCGCCGCACATGATGGAAGCGATCCGCGGACCGATGATGTAACCCACGCCTAACAATGCCGGATTGAGTTCGAGCGAGATCGAGCCAGCCTTGAAAGGCGCGCCGAAAACCTTCTCGGGAACTTCCTTCCACGCTTTGAAGGCCTCCATCGCCGTGTAGTAAATGAACCCAAGCCCGAAACCGCTGAAGATGGTTTTGCCGCCGGCCGTGTTCTCCTCGGACGCCTCTTTGGTCTCGATCCCTTCGCGCGAAGCGGCCGCTTTCAGCACTTCCGCGCAGGCCGTGCCTTCGGGATACTTGAGCAACCCATGCTGATCGACGATGAGAGCGCGCCGGAGCGGGATCATCATGAGAATGCCCAGCAATCCCCCGAGGACCGCGACGAGCGCGACGCGCGTGATCTCGAGATCGAACCCGAGGATCATGATCGCCGGCATGGTCACGCCGAGACCGAAGGCGATCGACTCGCCGGCCGAGCCCGCCGTCTGGACGATATTGTTCTCGAGGATGGTCGCGTCGCGCATCCCCATCTTCGAGAAAATCCGGAAGAGTGTGATCGAAATGACGGCGACCGGAATCGACGCGCTGACCGTGAGACCAACCTTGAGGACAAGATAAAGCGACGACGCGCCGAAGATGACGCCGAGCAGCGTCCCCACGATCAGCGGCACTGGCGTCAGCTCGCGCATCCGCGTCGCCGCAGAGATGTAAGGCTTGAAATTGGCCGCGAGCGGATTCTCCGGCTTGTACCCGACAATGTCGGGCATTTCGTTAGGCGGATTGCGCAGGTCGATGTTTGCCATTTCGGATTTTGCCCGTTTTTCCCCCGGGCTTTGGCCTAACGAATCAGACAGTTCCAGCCGACCGCCTCGCCATTTGCAGAATCCAACGATAGAGAATGAACGCGATGACGGCGAAGGCGACTCCGCCGATGAGGATGCCGGCCGTTTCAAATCCGGCACCGACCAGCGCGAGCGGGGCTGCGACGCCGGAGAAGACGACGATCGCGGAGATCACCACCCCGATGATGCTTTCGCCAACGATCAATCCCGAAGCGAGCAACACGCCCAGTTGCTTCGTGCCCTCCGGATTGGGCGTGCGTTCCGCGCGGCGGTCGAAGACCCAGCCGACGATTGTGCCGGCCACGATCATGAGTGTGCTCGCCGTCGGCAGATAAATTCCCAGTCCAACGGCGAGCGGAGGCACGCGCATGTGTTTGGTGAATCGGCCGAGGAGGGCGTCAAGCACGATGATGGCAACGCCGATGTAGGCGCCCATCAGGATCAGGCTCCAATCGATATCCGCGGCGATCACGCCTTGGGCGAGCGACGAGATCAGGCCGGCCTGGGGTGCTGGCAAGGGATGCGGGCGCAATTCCGCGCCCGGCGCGCCGACGAAGCCGTAGGCCTGATTGACGAGGTTCAGCACCGGCGGGATAACGAGCGCACCGGCGAGCACGCCGACGATCAGGGCGACCTGCTGCTTCCACGGAGTCGCGTCGACGAGTTGCCCGGTCTTCAGGTCCTGCAGGTTGTTGTTCGCGATCGCGGCGACGTTGAAGATGACGGCGGTCGTGAAAAGCGCGAATGCCATCAGCGCCTTGGTCGCTTCCGGCCCCACATAAGGTTTCACGCCGAGCACAAGCAACAAGGCGGCACCGATCACCACCAGAATGCCGATCCCAGAGAGCGGGCTGTTCGAGGAACCGATCAGGCCCGCCATGTAACCGCAGACCGCCGAGACGAAAAAGCTCATCAAGAAGACATAGAAGACGCCGCCGATCACGAGCGTTGTGACGTGCGAGCCGAGCCCGCTCGTGTTTGCGAAGTAGCCGAGGACCCAGCCGATCGGGAGCATGCACACGAGCGTGACGATGCCGACGATGCCGATCGGAATGTCGCGTTCGGTGATCGGCAGCGTGTCCGCTTGTCCCGCTTTTCGCGCGCGGGCTGCCGCCATCGCGCCAGCCAGGCCGCTCGCGACAGGCTTAACCAACTTCAGCAGCGTCCAGATTGCCGAAACGCCAATCGTCCCGGCGCCGATGAATCGCACCTTGTGACTCCAGGTGCTTTGCGCGAGCGCGCCAGCCGCCGTCGTCAGGTCGCCGGTGAGCGCCGAGTAGTGCGGCACGAGCCAGGCCCAGCCGATGCCGGTGCCGATGAGCATGGCAATGCCGACGGACAATCCACAGAGGTGACCAATCGCGAGGAGCGCGAACGAAAGCGAAAAATCATAACCGCTGACCGCGCCGCGCCGGCCGATGCGGAACGTCTGCGCCACGTCGGCGGCGAATATTTGTGTCGCGACGACGACCGCAAACACCGCCGAAACGATCGATCCCCACAAGACCGCGAGCAGCCCCGCGCGCCCGTGTTCGACATCGGCGGCATGCTCCTTATCGCCGCTGCTGCCGACCTTGAGCACTTCGGCGCAGGCCACCCCTTCGGGATAGGGCAGGTCCGAGTTCGTCACCAACGCGCGGCGCAGCGGAATAGAATACATCACGCCCAGAATCCCGCCGAGGGCGCAGATCAGGAAAGAAATCCAGAACGGAAACCCGGTCCACCACCCGATCATGATCAGACCCGGCAGGACAAAGATGATCGACGACAAAGTGCCCGCGGCCGAGGCAACGGTCTGCACGATGTTGTTCTCCTGCACGGTCGCATCTTTGAAGCCGCGCAGGATCGCCATCGAAATCACCGCCGCGGGAATCGAGGTCGAAAAGGTCAGGCCGGCCTTGAGACCGAAGTAGACGTTGGCCGCAGTGAAGACCAGCGTGATGAAGACTCCGATGATCAGCCCGCGGACAGTAAGTTCCTTGCCCATATTCGTCAGGATGTTGGCCGAGCGACGCGAGGGAAGGAAGGCCGCTCCCCGGCGACGTCGGACATTGGCTGGACCGGCCTCGCCTTCGGCTGCGTTACGGCGTTAGGTGGATTTCTCAGATCGATCTTCGACATCAGCAGCTGCCTTTCGCTCGGATTTCGCAAATCAGAGCGGCAATGTCCGCGAAAGGCAACCGCAAAAGGCGCTCGCCGCAAACTTGCGCGCCGGCGCATCCGCACCGCAACCAGGCGATTGCTGCCCCTCGTCCGGACTGAACAGGCGGCGCGCGATGTCAGCGCCTCAAGTCGAGCCTCGATCGAGGAACGGGGCGACACCAGTGTTCCGGGGAGCGCGGGCGCCCCGCCCGCTGTGTTACGCGCCTCGCGGAACACGTCCTGGACGCGCGGAGCTTTTTGGCAGGGCGCCAAAAAGAGCAGGCGAGGCGCCCGCGCTCCCCGGAGGCCTGCGCTGCGCGCGGCCATTCTTCGTCGTACACTTCGAGCCACGCAAGACGCTAAACAGATCTCAGGCACTGACCCGGTTCGATCCGCATGACAGCGCGCATCTTGGCAGCCATAAGACGCATGATTCGATCTATCAAAATTTATGCATTTAGCATTGCGGATCGAGTCATCGTTAGGGCGACGCAGCCAGTGGTCGCGCTGATTTGAAGTCAATAAGCCAGACGCTGTTAGTTCGGATCCGTTAACTTGACTTGAATTCACTAACCAGCGCTTGCAGGCTGGCCTTGGCGTCGCCAAAAAGCATGCAGGTATTTGGCTTGAAGAAGAGCGGGTTTTCGATCCCAGCGAATCCGGAGGACATGGAGCGCTTGAGGACGAAAACGGTGCGGGCTTCGTCAACGTTGATGATGGGCATGCCGTAGATGGGGCTGGATTTGATCTCGCGCGCGGCTGGATTTACGACGTCGTTGGCGCCGACCACAATGGCGACGTCCATGGTGGACATGGTGGGATTGATCGCGTCCATCTCGACCAACTGCTCGTAGGGCACATCGGCCTCGGCGAGGAGCACGTTCATATGGCCCGGCATGCGGCCAGCCACGGGATGAATGGCATAACGGACTTCGGCACCGTTGTCTTCCAGCAGGTCGGCCAGCTCACGCAGGACGTGCTGGGCTTGCGCGACCGCCATACCATAGCCTGGGACAAGCACGACTTGTGACGCCGCCTCCAGCACATAGTAAGCCGACTCCGGGGTGATCGCTTTGACTTCGCCCGTGATCGCCTCGCTGCTCGCGACGACGTTGGACCCAAAACCGGCAAATAGGACGTTGAAGATTGAGCGATTCATCGCCTTGCACATGATCTGGGTGAGAATAACTCCGCTGGCACCGACCAGGCAGCCGGCAACGATGAGCACGGTGTTTTGAATGATGAAGCCAGCGGCGGCGGCGGCGAGCCCGGAGTAACTATTGAGCAATGCGATGACCACCGGCATATCCGCCCCGCCAATCGGAATGACCCCCAGCACTCCGAGGACAAAAGAGAGCAGGATGAGAACAAGAAAAATCGGGTAACTGCGCGCCGGAGATTCGCAAAAGATCGCGCCACCAAACAGGACCAACAGCACCAACCCGACGTTGACTGTCCTCTGCAACGGAAACTGGACCGGACGCGTTTGCACCTTCCCCGCCAGTTTCGCGTACGCCAGCACGCTGCCGGTTAGAGTGACCCCACCGATCAGGACCGCGAGGAAAACGGGAATCGCGGCGGAAAGCGGCGGAGTCCGATGATTATGGTATTCAACCCAGCCAACGAGCAGACTGGCGAGGCCACCGGCCCCGTTGAAGAGCGCGACCATTTCAGGCATGGCGGTCATCTGCACCCGCTGCGCCGCAACCGCACCGATGCCAGCGCCAATGAACAGGCCGACGACGATCCATTGATAGTGCAAACCGCTCACAAGGAGTGTTGCGACCATCGCCAGAAGCATGCCGACGGCGGAGATCAGGTTCCCTTTGCGCGCCGTCGCCTGTTTGCCGAGGAACTTCAGGCCAAGAATGAAAAGGATCGCCGCTGCGATGTAGGACCAATCGATGAGCACTGGCATCCGGGGAACCTATTTCGATCTCTTCCTGCTCTTGAACATCGCGAGCATGCGGTCGGTCACGAGGTAACCACCAACGACGTTGATGGTGGCGAAGATCACGGCCAACACTCCCAGCGTGGTGGCGACGGCGCCGCCCTCTGTTCCGGCGGCGATCAACGCGCCGACGATCGTGATCCCGGAGATGGCATTCGACCCGGACATAAGAGGTGTGTGCAGTTGGGAAGGGACCTTGGCGATCAACTCGAAGCCGAGAAAGGCGGCGAGGACGAAAATGAAGAGTAAGAGGATCATGTGTTGTTCAATCCGGGATGGTCATGTTCGTTAGGCGCTGGAAAGTCTTTTGGCCGTCTCGTGGACGATCTTCCCGTCGTGGGTCAGGATGCAGTGTTTCAGAATCTCGTCTTCCAGGCTGAGGTGGAACTTTTTGCCATCCTTGTCCCAGAAATGTTCGAGCAGGTTCACCAGGTTATTGGAAAACATTTCACTGGCGTGGCGCGCAACCCGGCCCGGCAGATTTCTCAGGCCGATGACCTTGACCCCGTTGACCTCAACCGTCTCACCCGGGCGCGAACATTCCACATTGCCGCCGCTCTCGACCGCCATGTCGACGATCACACTTCCGGGCTGCATTTGTTTGACCATCTGCGTGGTCACGATCAAGGGCGCCTTACGGCCGAAGACTTGCGCGGTGGTGATGACGACGTCGGCTTTGGCGCAATGTTGCGCCATGACTTCGCGCTGCTTTTCCAGTTGTTCGGGCGTCAGCTCTCGCGCATAACCCTGCTTCGTCTGGCCAGTCTCGCCAAGATCGACTTTGACAAACTTCGCGCCCAACGAATGCACCTGTTCTTCAACGGCCGGCCGGGTGTCGAACGCTTCCACGCGGCCGCCGAGACGCCGCGCCGTCGCGATTGCCTGCAAGCCAGCGACTCCGACACCGATAACGAAAACCCGCAGCGGCTTGAGCGTGCCGGCCGGCGTCATCATCATGGGGAAAATGCGATCAATTCTGGACGCAGCCACGATCACGGCGACATATCCGGCGAGGCTGGCCTGGGAACTGAGCGCGTCCATCTTTTGCGCAAGCGTCGTGCGCGGCAACATCTCGAGGCCGATCGCGGTGATGCCACCGGCGGCCAGGGCGCGAATCAATTCGATCTCATTGAAGGCGTCGAGCAGACTGATGTGAAGCGTGCCCGGCCGAAGAAGCGCGATCTCGTTCCGGGGCGGTTTGCGCACGCGCAGGATCGCATCGGCCGAGCGCAACGCCTCGCGCCGATCATTGCACAAGCGCGCGCCGGCCTTTTCATAAAGATCGTCCGAGGCGGAGATCGACGCGCCGAGGCCCGCTTCGACCGCCACTTCCATCCCAAGCCCGAGCAGTCTGTGCGCCGCTTCGGGCACGAGGGCGGCGCGGGTTTCTCCGGCCTCAATCTCGCGCGGAACGAAAACTTGCATGGCTCCCGCCATGCTAACAACTCAGTTCCGGGCGGCAATCAAAAGAACGGCGCCTTTCGTTATTCGTTAGGCAAGATCGCCGAAATCGAGGCGGCCGGCGGCGGCGATCGCCTCCTGTTCCATCGGCGCCTCGGGATAACCGATTTTGAGGCATTCATAGAGGTATTGCCGCAGGAACGGTTCGATACCGCCGAGGCGCTCATATTGCGCGGTATGGGCGAGCTCGTGCGCGACCAATCTGCGATCGCCCCAGTAGTCGCTCCGGACAAAGATCCCGTAGCGCAAGGCAAGACCGCACGTCGTCGGAGTGAGAAATCGCATCGCGGCCGCCCCGGTCCTGAGAGTGAGATCGGATGGAGTGGGCACGCGCGCCAGGGCGAGCAGGCGCACGCGCTCCGGTTCGCGAACTCCGAGCGCGCTGGCATCCGCCATTCCTTCCTCCGTCAACGGAACGCCTTCGCGCAAGATTCGCCCTTCGACGGTGGCGGCCCATTTCGCAGCCAATGGCAGCAGTCTTTCGAACTGCGCGACAAGTGTTGCCCGGTTCATCAAGCGCAACCAACCTGACTCGCGGCGGGGCGAACGTCGAGCGGCACGCAACAATCGACGGCTTGTCGAGGTCACTTTCGCGGTCATCAATTTGTCGCCGGCCAAATACCTGAGACAAAACGCCGCCTTGGAGCGGTCGACCGACCAGGCTTGCGCTTTAATTCGCCGGTTCTAGTATCTCCGCGTGAAAAAAATCGAGGCGATCATCAAGCCGTTCAAAATGGAGGACGTAAGGGAAGCGCTCGCCGAGATTGGGGTCGAAGGCATGACCGTGAGTGAGGTCAAAGGCTTTGGGCGCCAGAAGGGTCATACCGAGATTTATCGCGGGAGCGAATACACGGTCGATTTTCTGCCAAAGGTGAAGATTGAGATCGTACTGACCGATGAGCTGGCGCAGCGCGCGGTGGAAGTGATCACCCAAGCGGCGAAAACCGGCAAGATTGGCGATGGCAAAGTCTTCGTGAGCGACGTGGAGCAGACCGTCCGCATCCGGACGGATGAACGCGGGGCCGAGGCGATCTAACACGCGCTCCGCAGCCATCGATTTTCCCTTCACGTGAACGATTACCTGCTTTCGGTTCTCCTTGGCGTGATCGAGGGCCTGACGGAATTCCTTCCGGTCAGCTCGACCGCGCATTTGCGCATCGCCGAAGCGCTGCTCCAGATCGATCTGGGGAACGGCTTTTGGAAGATGTATACTATCGTCATTCAGTTGGGCGCGATCCTGGCCCTGACCGCATTCTTTTGGCGCCGGATCCTAGGGTTTCTTCACACCTTCCCCTGCGGCGAACGGGGCGACCGCACGATTCTGAATCATCCGCTGAGTCTGGTGCTGATCGCTTTCGTGGTGACGGCGATTCCCGCGTTTCTCCTCACGAAGTTGATCGGCAAGAATCTCGAGAACCTTCACGTCATGGCGCTCGCCCTCCTTACGGGTGGCGTCGCGATGTGGATCGTCGATGCGGTTTTCGTCAAGCCACGCATTCTGCACATGGAGGAGATGAATCTTCCGACCGCGATCTGGATCGGCGCGGTGCAAGTGCTCTCGGCGGTTTTTCCAGGCACCTCGCGCTCCATGTGCACGATCGCGGCCGGGCAAGTGGCCAGCATGTCACGCGAAGCCGCGCTCGAGTTTTCCTTTTTTCTCTCCATCCCGACGATGTTTGTCGCGACCGGTTACGATTTATTGAAGACGCTCAAGCCGCACGCGACCACGGAAGCGATCGCTCCCCTCGCGATGACACCACATCTCTGGATCGTGCTTCTGATCGGCTTCGTGGTCGCGTTCTTTAGTGCCTACGCCGTTGTCGCCTGGTTCCTTCATTGGGTTCGGCAGCATGGCTTTACTCCCTTCGCCGTCTATCGCATTCTGCTCGGCACGGCCCTGCTTCTGGCGCTGGGGCGCGGAATGCTTGGCCACTGAAGCGAAAAGAAGTAAACTCTCGACCGTGCAAACCCAGATCATGCTGCCAGACCTGCAGAGCTGCGTTCTGTGCGAAGACGTCCGCTGCGAATTCAACGGAATGCAAACGCTCGTCGGTGTGCTCAACATCATCCCGACCCCGAAGCTGCCGGTGAACTACATGCGCCTTTGCATCTGGACGCGCTGGTGCAGCGGCACGGGGCGGTTTCATCAACGCTCCAAGATCGTCGGACCGGACGACTCCCAAACGATCGCGCAGGCGGAAGTGGATTTCGATCTCAAACAGATGGAAGGGCACGCCACCAACGTCCATTATTTTGGCGGCGTGCAGTTCCAGCAATTCGGCCTGCACCATGTTGAGATCTATCTCGGCGACGAACTCAAGTTGCGCTTCCCGCTGCCGGTCGTGGAAGTGAAACAAGCCTAACGAACGGGCTTCCGCCGGCGGGTGCCCCGCCGCGGTGTCCTGCCTCGGGTGTTGCGCCGAAACAAAACCGGCTTGCGCCCGCTGCCCGTCACCCTATCGTTCGAGCGCAACGGCCGCAGACGCCGCGGTTCAGGTCTCCGGCGGTTGCTCTCAAGCAGCAACGCGATGGCAAACACGATACTCGTCGGCGCGCAATGGGGCGATGAAGGCAAAGGCAAAATCATCGACGTCCTTACCGCCAACACTGATATCGTTGTGCGCAGCCAGGGCGGCAACAACGCCGGGCACACCGTCATCCAGGGCGGGAAAAAATACGTCCTCCATCTCATTCCCTCCGGCATTTTGCGGCGGAGCAAGATCTGCGTCATCGGCAACGGTGTCGTGATCGATCCGATCGCGCTCGTCCAGGAAATCGAGGGCCTGCGCAAAGTCGGGATCAGGATCGGGAAGAACCTCCTCATCAGCGATTGCGCGCATCTCGTCCTCCCCTATCACCGCGCGCTCGATGAACAGCGCGAGCTGCGCAAGGGCCACGCCAAAATCGGCACGACCAAACGCGGCATCGGTCCCGCCTACGGCGACAAAGCCGCGCGCACCGGGCTGCGCATGGCCGACCTGATGCAGCCCGCGCTTTTCACGAAAAAACTCGAAGGCAAGATGCGCGAGAACAATAGCATCTTGAAAGCGCTCGGCGCTCGCCCGATTTCCTTTGCCAAAGTGAACGCCGATTTTCTCGCAGCGGGCGAGAAACTGCAGCCGTTTGTCGCCAACACGGTCGTTTATTTGCACAGGGCGTTGCAGCGGGGAAAGGAGATTCTTTTCGAAGGCGCGCAGGGAACCTTTCTCGATATCGACCACGGCACCTATCCTTATGTTACCTCCTCGAACACGACCGCGGGCGGCGCCTGCACCGGCACTGGTGTGCCGCCGCACCGGATGGATCGCGTCGTCGGCGTCATGAAAGCCTACACCACCCGCGTCGGCGAAGGTGCGCTCCCGACCGAGGACGCGGCGATCGCCGGCATGTTGCACGAGATGGGGCGGGAATTTGGCGCAACCACCGGACGTGCAAGGCGCTGCGGTTGGTTCGACGCCGTTGCGACACATTACGCCACGATGATCAACGGCATCGACGAACTCGCCATTACCAACCTCGACGGCCTCGATCGCGTCGACCCGATCAAGATCTGTGTCGCCTACCGGCTCGACGGCGAAATACTCGACGTCCCGCCGAGTGACGCCGCGCAATGGACGCGTTGCGAGCCGGTTTATCTCGAGATGCCGGGGTGGAAGCGACCGACGGAAAAGGTAAAAAAGTTCGCGGATTTGCCTAACGAGGCGAAAAGCTACGTTCGTCGCCTCGCGGAACTGACCGGCTCCCGCCTTACGATGGTGAGTGTAGGTCCGGCCCGCAGCCAGACGCTTTACCTGTAGGATCATGGCCGCGCCGAACAAAGCGATCCCGCGTCACATCGCAATCATCATGGATGGCAATGGCCGCTGGGCGAAAGAGCGCGGGCTGCCCAGAATCAAGGGCCACGAAGAAGGGGCGAAGGCGGTGCGCGCCTGTGTCGAAGGCTGTGGCGAGCTCAAGGTCGAGTTCCTCACGCTCTATGCCTTCTCCGCCGAAAACTGGCAGCGCCCGAAGAACGAAGTCTTTGCCCTGATGCGGCTGCTCGAGCGGTTCCTGAAGGAAAAGACGGCGGAGCTAATCGAGAACAACGTCCGCCTCCAGGCGATTGGCCGCCTGACGGAATTACCGGAAGCCTGCCAGCAACAGCTGCACAAATCGATCGAACAAACGGCGCAGAACAACGGCCTCACTCTCATCCTCGCGCTCAGTTATGGCGGCCGGCTCGAGATCATCGACGGCATCAAGAGTCTCCTGCACGAGATCGAGCTCGGGCATATCGATCCCGCCATGATCGATGTCGAGATGTTCAGTAAACATCTTTACACCCGCTATTATCCCGATCCCGATCTGCTCATCCGCACTTCCGGCGAAATGCGGATTTCCAACTTTCTCCTCTGGCAGCTCTCCTACACCGAGATGTATGTCACGCCGAAATATTGGCCGGACTTCGGGAAGGAAGATCTTTTCGACGCGGTGAAGGAGTTTGGCCGGCGCCAGCGTCGCTACGGCGGGGTATAGCGCAGGCTCTTGGACATGCGGAAGCATGTCCCTCCGGAGGGACGCGCTTCCGCGCGTCCACGGCCTGGCCCACGGGGTGACTCTCGCCTTCGCCGATAAGCTGCATTAGACGCGGTCTCTGCAGATCACTGGTTTGCAGTCGGCCGCTGAAAGTGATTCGCTGCCGACGGATGAAAACGAAAAAAGCCGCGCCATCTACCGCTGACATCCATGCGGTCGTCGGTTCCGATGAAAGTGAGGTAAAGCGAGTCGCGGCCGAACTCGCGGCGACGCTTGCCCCGCCGGGGGCAGGCGATTTTGGGGTCGAGATCATCGACGGTTGCGCGGACAACGCCGACCAGGCGGGTGCGCGGATTCGCTCGACGATTGAAGCGTTGCAGACCCTGCCCTTCTTCGGCGATGGCAAACTTGTCTGGCTAAAGAACGCCAATTTTCTCGGCGACAGCAAGCTGGGTGCGTCAATCGCGGTGCGGGAAGCGCTCGAGAAATTGAGCGCCGCTTTGCAAAGCGATTTCGGCAGCAACGTGAAATTTCTCCTTAGCGCGCCGGAAGTGGACAGGCGCCGGTCATTTTACAAGGCGCTTGCGAAACGGGCCGAACTTCAGGTCTTTGACAAGCTCGACGCGAGCCGCAGTGGCTGGGAGGAAGCGGCCACCGATCTCGCGCAGTCGTTAGGGCGAAAAAGGCGATTGCACTTTGAGGAAGAAGCGCTCGATCTCTTCGTTCTCCTGACGGGCGGCGACACGCGCACGATCAACAACGAGCTCGAGAAGCTCGATCTTTTCCTCGGCGAGAAGGAGCGGCGGGTGACGCTGGAAAACGTTCGCACCCTGGTGCCGATCTCGCGCGCCGGCGTCATCTTCGAGCTTGGCAATGCCCTCGCGGCCCGCAACCTTGAGCACGCGCTCGCTCTCGTCAGGCGGTTGCTCGACCAGGGCGAATCGGCCATTGGCATTTTGCTGGTCGCAATCATCCCGACAATCCGCAATCTACTTCTGGCCAAGGACCTGATGCAGCGTCACAGGCTTCCGCGCCCAGGCGCGCCCTACACGTTTATCTCAACCCTGAATCGTCTCCCGGTAGAAGCGACCGCGCACTTGCCGCGAAAGAAGGACGGCTCAATCAACGGCTACAGCCTGGGGATCGCAGCGATGCAGGCGCATCACTTCGAGACCGCCCAGCTGATCGCGGGTCTGGAAGCCTGCCTGACGGCAAACCTGCAGATCGTCACGACTCAGCTCGACCATCAGCTGATCCTGAACCAGGTGGTGGTGAAACTGCTGGCTTCCACCTAACGACGTAGACCGTGCGCGCTGCGCAACGCAACGCGTGGGATGCCTCTACGCAGCGTTGTCCGTCTGCTTGCGCGCCATCGGCCCGACCCACGGAATGTCCCAACGCACACCGCTGAAGGCTTTCACGATGGCGATGATCAGAACAACCAGGAAGGCGATTTGCACGAGGGCGGCAGCGAGCGCCCAAAGTCCCGCGAGCAGAAGTCCCACCCCGGGAATCGCCCGCAGGATGGCATGCATGATCGACGACAAAATATTAAACAAGAACCAGGCTGCGCCAAAGATGATGGACTGCATTGCGTAGAAGCGCACAAACCCGTCGCGCTTCTCCAAAATGTAAAAGATGATGCCCCCGATGAGCGGGAAACAGGCCAGCGCGGCCGCGACGTTGGAAGGCAACCCGGTGGAGTTGGGCGGCGGTGTCGCCCCGGGTTCGGGGATCGGCGGCGGAGAGGGCGGTTGGACAGGATCGGCTGGATCAGGCATGTCTTTATTTACATGAATCCGCGGCGCGGGAGCAAGCTTTGCTTCACGGGCGATTTCTCTTACGCAAAACGGAGCCAGGATGATACGGTGCGCCCGGCAGAAATTTTGCCCATGAGAAGCCGATCTTATTCTCGATCGAGATACCTCGAAGACGCGGAGCGACGCTGGGATCCGGCCGGCCTTACACCGTGAAGTCGCTTGAAGTCCACGCCGGCCAACATCGATACGAGGTATTGATCGGCCACGGATTGCTGGGTAAAATTGCCTCGTTCGTCAGGCAATGTTCCGCCGGTTCTCGTTGCGCGGTGATTTCCGATGCGAATGTCGCGCCGATTTTTGGAGAGAAGATCTGCGCAGCGTTGCGGCAAGCGGGCTTTGCCGTGGATCTTCTCACCGTTGCCGGCGGCGAGGAGGCGAAGTCGACGACGCAGGCGGGGCAGCTTTGCGAACGCATGAGCGCGGCCGGTCTCGATCGCACTTCCCTTGTCGTGTCGTTAGGCGGAGGCGTGGTGAGCGATCTGGCCGGGTTTGTTGCCGCGATATTTTTGCGCGGGATTCCATACGTTTCGATCCCGACGACCCTGCTGGCGCAGGTCGATAGCTGCATCGGCGGCAAGACCGGAGTGAACTCCAGTGCCGGGAAAAACTTGATCGGCGCCTTTCATCATCCGGTGCTGGTCGTGGCCGATACCGAAACGCTGCGGACGTTGCCCGAACGGATCTGGAACGAAGGTTTCGCCGAGGCAATTAAACACGGCATCATTCGCGATCCCGAACTTTTCGAAATGGTAGCGCAAGCTTCCAGCTTGCAGCCCGGCGATTACGCAAGCTGGAAGCCTGCGCTACCCTCATTAGTCGAGCGCAACATCGCGCTCAAGGCGGAGATCGTCGCGGCCGACGAACGCGAACAGAATGACACGCGCTCGCTCTTGAATTTCGGTCACACGATCGGGCACGCGATCGAGTATGCCGCCGGCTATGGTAATATCCTGCATGGAGAAGCGATCAGCCTCGGGATCATGGCGGCGGCTCATGTTTCTGAGCGCCGGGTCGGCTTGTCGTCAGGCGAAGTAAAAAGAATCAGCGCGGCTTTGCAGGCGCATCATCTTCCGATCGCCTTGCCGGCAGATTTCCCGCGCGAGAGGGTTTTCGAAGCGCTTCCGCGCGACAAGAAATTCGAAGGTGGTCGGATCCGTTTTGTGGTCGCGCACGAAATCGGTCGCGCCAGCATCTCGACCGAAGTGACGATGGAAGATCTGCGCGCCGCTGTCGCTGCATTGTAGCACGGCCCTTGGCAAGGTAGCCCCAGCTTGTCTTTCGTTAGGCCGCAATCGGGAGGCTTGCGCTACCTCGTCTTTTTGAAATACGCGAGCAGGCCGTCGACCACGCTCTCGACATATTCGCGATAAATACTCAGGCGCTGTTTCCCCGCCACGCGGCGTTCCCCTTCGTAGTCGCCCGCTTTCACCCGGGCAAAAACCTCTTCGCTGTTCATCACATACGGCTCGAGGTAAACGGTCGGGCAACGATAGAGACGCGTCGCCATCAGGTTGCGCGCGTAAACGTAGCCGCTCGCGCCGGCCGGCGTCACATTCTCGGTCTTGTAATGATAGGGCGGCAGTCCAGTCTCCTTCCCCATCGTCTCCGCAATGGTCTCAGCCAGCTCGAGCTCTTCGGGAAAGGTGCGGCTCAGGAGTTTCTGCAACATTTCAAAGCGCTCATCATCCAGTTGCAGTTCGTTAGGCAAATAAGCCCCGTTGACGAGCAGATGCAGATGATTTTTTTCCACCAGGGTCGGCTGATTCGGATCGCCCCACGGCTCGGCGTTGAAATGCAGGCAGATCACGAGGTCCGGTTGCAACTGGTAGTTCACCAGGCTGGCCCGGCGTCGGATTTCGCTGTTCCGATAAAAAAACAACTCTCGCTGCCACGCGACCGTTTTTTCCTTCTCCGGGTCGGCCGGGCCGTCGAAGTTCTCCCGGGGATCGCTGACCCCGGCCTGCTCCAGGACCCTGCGGGCGGTGTCCTCAAAATCCGACGGGCGATAAGGCGTGATCGGCTCCGCCTTCTCGCGCAGGAGCGTGACTTTCGCGCCTAACGATTCGAGGCGCGGCTTGAGCATCTGCGCCACGCGCAACGTCATGTCGCCTTCCTGCACCGCAGCCGCGTCGCCGATCTTGAACCAGCGCTCCTCCATTTTCGCCCACGTCCCGCCGAGATGGCCGGGATCGAGCGCGATCCGGAACCCGGCCAGCGGCTTGCCCGCGGTCGGCGGCGGCAGACTCCGGGGCTCGGTCCACCAATGCGTCAGCGGGAGGCGGTCGGTCGCGTTTTTGGCAAAGTGCAGAACGAAGTAATCCTGCGTCCGGCTTTTGGTCAGAATCCGCGACTCTTCCGGCTCGATCTTGATCAACTCCGTGTCATAGCCGCGCGTGCAATAGACGTCGTCGAGCAGATGAACAAACTCGTCGCGCGCCATGGTTCCCTGATATTTCTCCAGCTCGCTCCAGTCCGGCGCGCGTCCCAGCGTGCTCAGGTTCGAAGCTGGTTCGTTAGGCGATTCTTCGTCGATCGCGCGGGTGACGGGCGCGCCCGCGAGGAGCAGGAGCGCGAGGCCGCGCATGACGAGAGGGCGAAACATCAATTTGGGATTTTTGAGTTTAATACGATGATCGGCGCATGCTCACGCTTCTTTTCCTCGGCGACATTGTCGGCGAGCCAGGCCGCAGCGCGGTGATCGCGCGCCTGCCGGAATTGAAGCGCGATTGGGCGCTCGATTTCATCATCGTGAATGGCGAGAACGTAGCCGCAGGGCGCGGCATCACGCCGAAGCTCGCGATCGACCTCCTGCGCGCCGGAGCTTCGGTCATCACGACTGGCGATCACATCTGGGACCGGAAGGAAATCATGCCTTTCATCGAGACAGAACCACGCCTTTTGCGTCCGCTGAATTATCCGCCCGGCGCTCCGGGCGCGGGCACGATCGTGCTCGAGACGCCGAAAGGAAAGGTGGGCGTGATTAACGTGCAGGCGCGCACCTTCATGCAGCCGATCCTGGAGAATCCGTTCCCGATGCTCGACATCGCGGTGGCCACGATGCACGCAGAGACGCCGGTCATCGTGGTCGATGCGCACGGGGAAACAACGAGCGAGAAAATCGCCATCGGGCGGTATCTCGATGGTCGCGTCTCGGCCGTGCTCGGCACGCACACGCACGTGCAAACGGCCGACGAACAGATTTTCGAGCACGGCACGGCATTCATCTGCGACGCCGGGATGTGCGGCCCGGTCCATTCGATTCTCGGGCGCGCAATCGAGCCGGTGCTCGGGCGTTTCATTTCCAATCTGCCCGCTTCCTTCCCCATTGCCGAGGGGGAAACTCGGCTCCGGGGGATCCTGCTGGAGATCGATGAGACGACTGGGCGCGCGCGCGGCATCAGACGCGTCGACGAACCGGGCCCGACAGCCGCTGGAACGCCTCCGGGTTAATTTTGCCGCCGGCCCACAAGTTCCACTTGCGGGAGGAAATTCTTGCGACCAAAGTGCCGGCTCGCCCGTATTACTGAAGTACCCACTCGATATGAAAAATCTGCATCGTCACGCGGCGGTTGCCGCCTTGTTCTCACTGGTCCTCTCCCTGCCCGCCACGTCGCGGGCCGACGATAAAGCAGATGCCTATAAATACGGCAAGGCAGGCATCGAAGCCGCCAAAAACAAGGAATGGGACAAGGCAATCGATCTTTTTCAGAAGGCGCTCAAGGCCGACCCGAAAGAGGCCGACAATTACAATAATCTCGGCCTCGCCTACAGGGGCGCGGGCAAGTTGGATGAGGCAATCAAAGCCTTTAGCGACGGAATCGAAGCGGAGCCCAACGATGCCGCGGGCTACGTGAATCGGGGCGTGGTTTACACTACGCAGAAGAAATACGACAAGGCGATTGAGGATCTCGACCGGGCGCTCAAGGAGAAACCCGACAGCATCGCCGCGCATCGCTTCCGCGCTTTTGCCTACCTTCAGACGCAGGACTACGCGAAGGCGATCGAGGATTACAACATCGTTATCAAAGCGAAGGCGGACGATGATCCAATCCTCGATCGGCGCGCCTTCGCCTATTGGAACTTGAAGGAATACGACAAGGCGATTGCCGACTTTAGCCAGATCATCAAAGACAAGCCAAATGACAAGGAAGCCTACCTTGATCGGAGCTACGTCTATGAGATGAAAAAGGATTATGCCAACGGAATCGCGGATTGCGACAAGGTCTTGAGCCTTGATCCGAATAACACGGACGCGCAGAACCGCAAAGCCCGGCTCGAGTACGAGCTGAAAAAGGCGAACGCCACACCGACGCCGACTCCCCGGCCCCGCCGCTACCTGCCGCCAGACGAGACCCCGGTTCCGCGGCATAAGAAGCCGTAAGGCGGCATCGCGCCACCAAACTTGCGGTTTGTCGACGCTCCGACTGGCGAGGCGTGACCCTTCGCGCCCCTTACTTCAGCGCCTTTTCCACGTCGGACGGATCATCGAGCATGATCCACTCGATGACCGAGAGTGGCAGGCTGCCGTGGCTGATCAGATCGTCGTGAAATTCTCCGAGCCGGAAGTTCGCTCCCATCTTGTCGCGGTAACGGCCTAACAATTGCATGATCTGCCATTTCCCAATGATGTAGCTGATCTTCTGCGTCGGATTCGAGGCTGCGCCAGCCGCTTCGCCCTCCGCTGCTTCCCGATCGAGGCCGCCGGCTTCCATGAAATATTTCACCGCCTGCTCGAAGGTCCATTTGCCGGTGTGCAGATTCACATCCACACCAATTCGCGCCGAGCGATAGCGCGCCAACCGCAGCACCTGGCCCTGCGACGCCGAATCAAGCGGGTAAAGACCCTCACGCATCAGCATTTCCTCCCCGTAAAGGGCCCAGCCTTCGATGAAGACGTTGTTGTCATGCTGGCGGCGAATCTCATCCGGCAAATGATTCGCAATCGAGAGCTGAAGAAAATGTCCGGGAATTCCCTCGTGCCCGAGGATTGGTCGCGGATCTTCGATCGCTGCCCGGATGTAGAAGTTTTTCGAGTCCGGGCTGTAGGTGGGAATGAAATAGAATCCGGTCGGATCCCTGTCGTAAACGCCCGGCGGATTCATGAACCCGCCCGGGCTGGTCGGCTTGAACGCTTCAGGCAGTTGCCGGATCTCGAATTTCCCCAGGTAGGCTGGCAGCGTCACCAGCCGGCGATCTTTCAGGAACTGAATCATCTCCGCCTCGCGGCTCTCGTAGGCCTTCAGAAACGCCGCCTGATCCTTCGGGATATTTTTGCTTCGCTTCGGATCGGGATCGGCCAGTGACGGGTCCGGCAGCCACGCCTCGTAGGCCCGATACTGCGCCAGCTCCACCCGGCCGATCATTTCCACCTCCACGGCATCGAGCGGAAGAAGCAGAATGTGCTTGAGGTAATGGTTGTAATTCTTCTCGCCCATCGGCGTGAAGGCCACCATCCGGAGCAGATCCTTCTCGAGGTGGTCCGCGAAATCGTGGATCGCGGTCAGCGCGGCGTCGCGCGCCTTCGTCAGGTCTTCGCGTTCGTTAGGCGGAAGATCCTTCGCCAGCGTCATCAGGCTCTCGTTGAAAAGCGGGTCGATCGCGCGCGCCGACGCGATCGCGAGCTGGGCGAAAAGCTTGACTGGCTGTTGCAGATTCTTTTCCCCTTGCGCGAGCATCGCCGGCATCGCGCGCAGTCGGGCGGTCGCAGCCCGGGCACGATTTTGCGGCGTGTCGTAGTCCTTCTTCAGGAGGGAAAAAATTCCGTTGCTGCATTCGCTGACGTAAGTCTGCGGGTCGCGCGCGGTGGAATGCCAGACGCGATCGTCGAACGCGAACCTCTCAAGCTGCGAGCGGAAGAGAATCCAATCGATCTTCTCGTCCTTCGGCCAGGTGGCGGTTTGCATCGCGTTCACCCTGGCCAGCAGCGCGCGAACGTGCTCGGCGCGCGCCGCAATTTTCGCCGGCGAATAATCCGTCAGGCGGTCATCCCATGTGTGGAGTCCGGCGTCGCTACTCTGGACCGGATATTCCTGGTTGCGCCAATCGTAAAACTCATTCGCCAGCTTGTGCAGTGTCGCAGCCCCGGCTGACCTTGCCGAAGCGAGGTGCGGCGTCGCATTCGTGATCAGCGCCTTGTTCGAGACGTCGGGCGTACGCTGCCGCGGCGTGACCTGAGCGACCGCGAATGGTGCATTCCACGCGACTAGCACCGCGCCCAAGAGAAAGCTGCTCTTCATGCCGCCAACCGTAGGCGGCGCGCCGACAACCGGAAAGCCCAAAGCGCAGGACTCGGGAGAACACAGGCTGCTGGCCGGTCGTTCGGTGCGGCTCGCGCCGAACACCTGGGAAGCTGAGCCGCTACAGCAGGTTCGCCTACAGTCTACGCTGCGCGCAGACACATTCGGCCAGCCGCTCCTGCTAGCACAGGACAGCAGGCCGGCGGCCTGACCTCCCTGGAATTTGTCCCACCTGCGACGAACCCGCAGCCCAACGAACTATCGCGTCGAACCCTTCGCCGCGGCCGCCATGTTCTTTTGAATCGCCGAGGCCGCGAGCGACACTTGCTTGGCCGCAATCGCCATCACGCCCGACCTCAAATCGGGACTCACCTTTTTCGCGGCTTCCGCCAGCATCAGCCCGGCCGCGAGCTCCATCACGTAAGGTCCCCACGGATCCACCGGGCCGCCGCTGGTCGGTCCGCCGCCATCAACCATCACGCCATAGGAAACCCAGACCGATTCTGCAAACTGCCTGTTGATCTTGGACGGTCCGCTCGAGACCGGTGTCTTATAGAAGGCAAAGGCCACTGCGGAAGACTGCGCGGCAACATTCAGAGTCGTGTTGTTGACCATCTCGGTCCCCAGGAAAACATGCCAACTGCTGAAAGGCACCGCGTGAATCGAGCCAAAGGCAATGACGCTTTCCGCTGAAGCCGAAGGGACCCATCCGTCATTGTTCGCCGCTGCGGTCAGCGCGGAATCCGGAGACACACTCACGAAATCGTCGTCGACAAAAATTCCCTGGTTCACGTCGAAGGCATCGATGTCAACCCCGGGCCCGCCGTTCGGTCCGCCGTCGGTTTCGATATAAATTGCCGAAGCTGTGATATTGCTGCTCCCGACCAGCACGCCCTGGGCCAGCTGATTGAAATCCACTACGCCCCCATTTGCGCCGCCAGCGATCGACCAAAAGGCAAAAACGCCGTGGTGGGTCACCTGCTTGCCGTCAGGGTCCGTCTCCGTCCAGTCGAGACTCGGCGGAGCCCATTGCGGCTGAAAAGTATCCCCCGTCGCCAAATTGCTGTTCGATGACGGGCCGACGTCCTGATAGGCGCTTCCATGATGACGCTTTCCGCGTGAGATCCACGTGACGAAATGAGAGCTGGTGTTTGGCATACAGCTCTCTCCGGGCGCGGAGCGGAAAAGACAAATCATTTTTTCGTGACGAAAACGTCTCAACACCGCGTGCCCACGGCTCCACGACGGCCGGCCGTCCAACCGACAGAATCTACGAAGCTACGGCAGACTGAAGCGCAGTGTAAAATATCGTTTCGTGATCGACATGGCGTCGCGGCGATAGCAAATCATATTGCGTCACTCGCACTAACGAACCGGACACGACCAAGAATGAATTGGGATGCGATCAATGCGATTTCGCAATTTGTTAGTTCGATTGCCGTCGTCTTGTCGGTGCTTTATCTCGCCAAGGAGGTGCACCGCAGTACGCGCGTTGCGAAGGTGGCCGCCCAGGACGCCGCCGCCTCGGCCGTCCGGGATGTGACCAACACCTTCATGGAAAGCGCGGATATGTCGCGCATCTGGGGAACAGGCCTTGAAGACATCAAAACGTTGTCACGGGAGGAGCAGGCCCGTTTCTTTCACGCCACTCATCAATTCCTCAAGGCGCTCGAGACCATTCATTTTCACCACGTCAACGGGCTGATGGACGAGCAGCTCTGGCGCGGCTGGCAGGAACTGCTTCGACATTATATCTCCGCGCCGGGCATCGCTCGGTACTGGGAGATACGCAGCGAACTTTTCTCGGCGCGCTTTCGCGAATTCATCAGCCAGCTCGAACCTGTCCGGGATCGTCGAACTGTCGGCATGCTGCTGGAACAGCAGGATCGTTTATAGGGCAGGTGAAAAATATTATCAGCGCCTGCTGGGGTGTCTTTGCCGTTGTCTGGCTGCTGGCTGCGATCTTCACCAAGCGCACCGTCTACCGCGAGAGCAGAGCACAACGTTATGGCTACACGATCCCGATCCTGATCGGCTGCTATCTCCTCTTTCGCGGATATCGTCTCCCCTACCCGTTCAATGTCCAGATCATTCCCCACACCGGCGCTCTGCTTGTTGCGACCTCGATCCTGTGCGTCTGGGGAGTTGGCTTCTGTTTCTGGGCCCGGGCCGTTCTTGGGCGCAACTGGAGCGGCACGGTTACCCTGAAAGAAAATCACGAATTGATCGTGCGCGGTCCGTACCGGCTGGTCCGCCATCCAATCTACACCGGCTTGCTTGCCATGGTCGTCGCCACCGCCATTCAACTGGGGCACCTCGGGGGAATCATCGGGCTCGTCCTCATCTTCGTCAGCTTCTGGATCAAATCGAGCCACGAAGAAGAAGTGATGCGTAAACAATTCCCCGACCAATACCCCGTGTATCGAGAGCGAGTGAAGCGAATCATCCCGTTCATCCTTTAGTTTCGACCACTCGGAAAAGTTTCAGCGCGCGCGCTGTCCAAATTGCAGCGGAGAGATGCAATTCGGGGCAACTGGGAGGATTTGCATCATCCATCCAATTTTCGATAAGGGACTTTTGATGGACAGACTTGTCGGTTGGTGCTCGACAAGTTGCGCTTAGAGTGGGTCTTAAGGGGGCAAGCCCACTCTGACCACAATTTTCAATTCGTCGAGAAAGCTTACACAATTCGTAGCAAATGAAATTGCCCTAAATTCACTCGAGTAAGATAACATACTGTTTATCAGCAGTTTGAATCTGACGATCCGCCCTTGGCATCAATGTTGCTGTCAACTATGAACGTTTGTTACAACGAGCCAAAAGATGAAAAAGCATACCATCACAGCGATTATTATCGCCCTTTGCGGTGCAACCTCGGCTTATGCCACCATGTATGCCGACGCGGACTTCTACGGAGGGACCAACTCCAATGGCAATCCGAATGGAATTCTCATTAGTGCAGGCGGTCATCCCTTTCTAACTTCGTCCTTCGATTTCGTCGCCGATGATGGAACGCCGAGCTTTACGATCGGATTGCCCTATGATCAAAGCCAACAGGGGACGTATTCGTCCGCGCTCGGCTACCCTGTTGGTACGACCATTGACCCGATGAGCCTGTTCTTCACGTTCTTCATCCGCGATCCGAACGGCGGTTCCGAAGGTGAAAAAATCAATCTGGGTCCGTTAGATTTGATCTTCTACAACGGCTCGTTCACCGGCAGCGCAGTTCTCGATTTTGGCGGCAATCTCGCCGTGGCTGGCGACATTGAGACGGACGGGATTGTGAATTACAGAGTCAGAGCTTTTGGTGGCGACTTTGTTTTTGACGCCGCCTTTGCGCATTTTGATACCGTACCTGATGGCGGCTCGACCGTCGCTCTTCTGGGGTTGACCCTCGCCGGGATTGGATTTCTCCGCAGGAAGCTGGCGAGCTAGGGAACATCAAATTTTTGGCAGACCGCGGGCGGAGAATCTGTCCGCGGTCTTTTTTTTCGTCGACTCCTAAGAAGGAGAAACTATAGCCCGCGAAGTGCGATTGCGGGCGTAGCCGTTAATGGTTTGGGACGAGCTCCATCCACCGCTCTTCGGTCATGGTCACGACTGACGACATCAAGCATTAGCGGAGAGGTCGATTTTCGTGCTGCCTCGACAGGCGGATGGATGCGAAAGCTCCAGCCACTTTGCGTGCGCCCGCCAGTCGCGGTCTCCCGCCGCTTTATCGCTTGCAGGGCTTTTAACCTTGCTCGTTCCCGCGCCTCGCTCATTCGTGTTTCCAACGCGGGATTCTTTTCGCGCCACTCCGCGAGCGCGTGGTCAGGATAGGTGTCAGGCATCAAATCTTGACAAGAACGGTGTTCGCCGCGGTATTGGGACAGGAGCGTTTTGGCCTCGCTCGAGACCTGCTGGGTCACGAGCGATGCGGGCTCGGCGCGGGCGAGCGCCGCGGTTCTGACCGGTTCAGAACCGACTCCGATCCTTCTCCAGTTTCTACTTTGATGTCCGCCTCCGCGTCTGCAATTGTCGGATTCCTCTCCTACAGGGCATTCATATTTTGCGTGTGAGCCGCGCCGCCGATGGCTAAGGTCGGACCCATGCGTCGATTATGCACTCTGAGTATGCTTTTGCTCGTCTCGGCGAGCGTCACCAGCCTCTTCTCGCAAACGCCAGCCCCGTCTTCTCCCTCGCCGGCGCCGGCTACCTTGCGCTCGGTTCTCTTGTCGGAACTCCATAGCACCCATGACAAAGCGGAGTGGTTTACTCCGATGAATACTGCGGTCGCCGGGCTGACGGCCGAGCAGGCGAAGTGGGTGCCGCGAAACGCCGAGGGCAAGCTCGACCCCGAGGCCAATCACTCGGTCGGAATGTTGGCCTATCATCTCGTCTTTTGGAACGAGAACGCGCTGGCGCGGTTGCGTGGAGAAAAGCCTGCCAATCCCAGCAGCAACGACGAGACCTTTAATGACTTCGAAGCGGCGCATTGGAACGACATCGTGCAGCGGCTCGATCGCGTGATGAAGAACCTCGAGGCCGAGGTCGAGAGAATGCCAGAGAAAAAGCTGGCCGAGGTGGCGCCGACCATTTCCCACATCAGCACCCATAACGCCTATCACACCGGGCAGATCCTCTATGTGCGCAAACTGCAGGGATCCTGGAATCCGGCCAACGGCGTGAAGTAGACGGAATTAGTCTGACCTGCCGCCGATGAGTTGAATTTCTCCTACGGACCCGCCCACGCTTGTGTCAATTGTGAGGACTGACTCCCAAAAGACTCACAAGCGCTACAGTGTAGCGCTGTGCCCGGGATGAGGCCAGACACAAGCTGAAGGAAGCTGTCGTTCTACACGCGAAACTGGGATAGTTATCTTCGAGGTCAGAACTCAATCTTGGCTAAACGGGCCGCTGCATCTTTGAGGCCGCGAATATGTCGGATATCCTCGCGGTAAACCCCAAGTTTGCCTCCCGGAGAGAGGACCATTTGAATAATGCCTTCGGGAATGGAATGGCTCGCAACATAATACGAAAACAAGAACGCCCCGAGGGCTACGTTCCAAACCCAGAAACCGTCTGGCCTGCTTCTCTTGGGCGGCAAGATCCACCCATGGAGAAGAACTCCATTCAGACTCACCTGCGTTGTTACGCAGGGAAAGAATAGTTGGTCTCGCGGATCCTCATTCGAAAGCGCCTGCCAAAGCCTACGCTTGTGCGGTCCCAGTTCTGCTCCTTTCAAGGTGGTCAAGGATGTCTCGGAAAGCCGCCACAGAACGGAAAGCATGAACAGTTTCAGCGGCGCATATTGGAGGCCGGAGACGATAGCGATCTTTCCAACCTGCCGATCTTGATCGAGATCGCGTCGAAAAAGACTTTCGGCTGCATAGCGCTCGTATCGCGAAAATCGCGTCTCGCATTCACGGCAAAGTAGATATTCCCTCGCGCCTTTCTGAAACACCGTCACTTTCTGGCCCGTGCGGAATACGAAAGCCTGATGCTTCTCGTTATACATCGGCTCGTAAATGAACTCCGGAATGATATGTGAATATTCTAGGGGCCCCACTTTGAGGCAGAGCCGACATTCTCCAATTGGCCTCGCTGTGAAGATTGGTAGGACCCGGGGTAGTCGCTCGCGCAAGAGGTGTTCTTCGAGGAGGAGCGACTGCGCAGCACGGGAAGAAAGTAGAAAAGAAAAGGCTAAAGTAGAAGGGAAAAAGGCTGGGCTGTGTCGGTTATTTGATGCATTCGGGTCCCGCTGCGATTCCGATACCCTTGCGCCGCCCTGTCTATGTCGCTCACCCCAGTCGCTCCGAAGTGGGGTCAGGCAGCTACAAATCTTGACAGGAGCAGTGTACGGCCGCGTTGCGTGGCGTTCCGTTTCCGATTGACTGTGCCACGCGTAATCGGTTGCATCGGTTCGATGGCACGAAAGGGATGATCGGGCAATTTCGAAAGCTCAAACGCTAAGATCTGAAATTCCGAGATAAGGGGAGGCACTCCGGAGCTCGACCGGGCCGTGGCGTATGAGGTCGGCGGTCTGCGCGAGCCGCTCATCTCTCTCCTCGCCGCTCCACGAATCTGCAATCTCTGATCTCCGACCTCCGGTCTCGGATTTCAGCTTGTCAAGCACGAGCGGTGATAGCCCTTCGGCCGCGACGCGGGAAGCGCGCCCTTGATGCCGGTCACTCCGTTTCTGCTTGTTCAATCCAGGGAATGCTGGTTCGCGTTGGGCGTTTGGTGCTATATCCAAGGGACAGATGAAGCAGCCCGAATCGCAAATTCGTAATATCTCCGACACGGCACGCTGGGTGGCCGTTTATCGTGCGCGAGAGAGCGACCGGCCGGATGCGGTATTTCGCGATCCGTTTGCCCGGCGCCTGGCAGGGGAACGGGGAGAGCAAATTGCCGCTTCCATCCCGTTCACGGAAAAACACTCCTGGCCGTTCGTCGCCCGAACGTGGCTGGTTGATCGACTGATCGATGACCAGGTGCGGCAAGGCGCCGATATGGTCCTCAATCTCGCTGCAGGTCTTGACGCTCGCCCCTACCGGATGGATTTGCCGCACTCACTGCAATGGATTGAAGTCGATTTGCCGGAAATCCTGGCGCACAAGGAAGAGCTGCTGCGCGATGAGAAACCGGTCTGTCAGTTGGAGCGAGTCCGGCTGGACCTCTCCGATACAAACGCACGCCGCGAATTGTTTTCGGAGCTGGGGCGACGAGCCAGCCGTGTGTTGGTTATCGCCGAGGGTTTGCTGATTTACCTGACCGAAGAAGAAGTCGCGGGTCTTGCGAGGGATCTCGCCGCACCTACGGCCTTCCAGCATTGGATCATTGATTTGGGTTCGCCCGCGCTTTTAAAAATGCTGGCGAAGAAGCTGGGCGCGCCGCTCGACCAGGCCGGCGCTCCGTTGAAGTTTGCGCCCGAACAGGGCCCCGATTTCTTCGCCCGCTGCGACTGGAAGCCGGAAGAAGTCCACTCCACGATCCATGCCGCCGCGAAACTTGGCAGGCTGCCATTCTTTCTGAGTCTCATGGCCAGGATTTCCTCGCCCCACTTCCAGGCCAGGCGCCCGTGGTCTGCCGTGTGTCTCCTTGCCCGGCAATAAACGACTCACAAAGCCCTCATTGCAGGCTGGATCACCGTTGAAACTGCTTGGTCATCTGCGGGCGCTCAGTCCACGACGGGGCACCCGCGGCAACACCCGCCGCGTCGCCGATCTTACCCGGCGCCGATTTCCGGAACGCGTCAGGATTCGAGACAATGAATTTTCTCGATTCACCCGCCGGTTCTCCCGACCGCCTGTTACCGACCGGTTTTCCAAGGTAATCGGCGCGTTTTATTGGCACAGCGATCGGATACGACGAGCTGAGATTAATTCATCTTGGGGCGAGCGAAGCGACGATTTCTGCGAAACCCTGTTCACCACGCAGGCAATCCCAGTCGGGATGCAGCCGCAACTGCCCGTAGCTTAGGTCGCTGGGGAGTTTTGCTACTATTGCCAGCTGTTTGCAGGCGAGATTCTTTTCGCCTGTCCATGCATAGATATACGCAAGGCTTTGCAGAAAAAGCGCCCCCTTGATCGAATCACGCGTTACCGGTAGCAACTCGATCGCACGCTTGCCTTCACTGATCGCCTCCTCCTTTCGACCGAGATTCGCGTCGATCATACCCAAGATCGACAACGGTTCCGCATAGTTTGGCAAGTCATGCACTGTTTTCGCGACTTCTGCCCGGGCAGCGGTAAATGCGACCCGTGCCTGGTCACTGTTCCCTGCCCACCGAGCAACGATTCCCTCGCTCCAGGAACGAGGAAAATTCAGCCCTACGTAGTGACTTCCACTCGCTCCCATAGCGCTTAGCGCTTGTTTCGCCGCCACGGCGTCGTGTTCACACAGAGCCAAGTCGATCCATTGTCCGGCGAGCGACGCTACGGCAGTAGGATCCTCAGTGAAGATCTTTTGAAGCGTAAGGTGCAAGGGCCTAGGGTTCGCGTGCCAGTCAAGCTCAACAGCTGCCCTCTGCAGTCTCGCTCCTTGATCCGTGGGTATAATCTCGAGAGCCTGATCCAATACTCTAAGTTCACTTTCGTATTGTCGCAGATACCCGTAGCTTAACGCCATCTGTTGCAGAATGTAGAAGTTTCTCGGGTCCAGATCATGAGCTCGCTTCATGTCGTGGAGTGAATCTTCCCAATTTCCTCTTCGGCGCTCAATGTAGCCCGAGAGTTCGAAAACCCTTGGATCGTTTGGCAGCGTTTTCCGTGCGGTAGACAGTTCTGCGATTGCGCCGTCGTAATCCATGTAACCGCAGTAAAGGTGTCCCGCCGAGGCGAGTTGAAGCTCGCCACGAGATTGCGGTCTTAATTTCCGGGCCTTTCCGATAGCCGTCGCCGCTTGAGCCAGACGACTATCTGAATGATCCAGTCCAGCGAGATATATTTGGTCGTGAGCGCTGGCTAATTCGCAGTAGGCGATGAAGAAGCTCGGATCACGCTCGAGAGCGTCCTGGAGCAGTTCGACGGCCTTAAACAGGCTCTCTTCGTATCGGCTGTAGCCCGAGGAAGCCATGAGAGTCTTGGCGCGGACGTAGAGTTCGTAGGCCGCTACATCGGCGGTGGGCTTTTCTTGAATCGCGGTCTCCTCCTGGGGCGTAAGCTCGATCTTCAGGCTGGCTGCAATTTCCTGGGCGAGTTCGCTCTCCAAGGAAAATATGTCAGCGACTTCGCGGTCATAGTGTTCTGCCCAAATATGCGAATCCGTTCTGGCATCGATCAATTGGACATTGACCCGCACTCGTCCCTCCGATCGCTGAACGCTCCCCTCTAGAATGTGAGCAACACCCAGTTGTTTCGCAATTTCCTTCACATTGCGAGCGACACCGCTCCGATATTCCATGACCGAAGTGCGACTGATTACCTTTAAATCCCGGATGGCGGCCAGGTCCGTTAGCACTTCTTCTAGAACCCCGTCGGCAAAATAGATGTTCTGCTTATCGTCGCTCAGATTCTCGAAGGGGAGGATCGCGATGCTCTTAGCGTTAATTTGGGGGACGATATCTTTCGGGCCACCGAGAGGCGTTTCTTTCGGCACTCGAGGAAACAACAAAAAGAGTCCGAGGGCCGACGCAAACAATAGAACGATGCCGATCGTTAACCAACTCGCCTTCGAAGGCCGGCGTTTCGGGTCGATTTGCGCATCTGCGAGAAGCAGTTTTTCTGGGATCGCAGGATTGCCAGAGTCTTCCGTATAAAGATTAACAAGTGATAACTTGTCACCTCCTTTCACTTCGCACTCGCCAAGATCATGTAAGTGAGGTTTCCAGTGCTGGTAGACGTTTAGATCATCTGCGCTACGCTTCGAAAGCAAGATGTGTCCACTATCTCCGCAACTCATAACGCGCTGGGCGACATTGATTCCAGCGCCAGCGATATTCGAGTGTTCGTTAATGTCAGGAACTCGGCTAACGGGTCCACTATTAACGCCCATCCGTACCTTAACGTTGGGGAACTCGCGCAAGGCACGGCTAATCTCGAGCGCACAGTGAACCGGCGCCTCTGGACCATCGAAGAACACGAGCGCCATGCCATCGCCGGTTGGGATTCGAATCAATTTGCCGGCGGCGTTCGAAACCTGGCACCGTTTAGCACCGCGTACGGCATGATTAAGCGTTTCAAGAACCGCGCGCTGCTCGTCTATGAGAAGGCGGGAGAAACCCACCGTGTCGATAAACAAAACGTGCCCAATTTCTGGCTCGAGCTCCGCTCTCGTCTGGGCTGGCATGAGGTACGTTCTTGCTTGGCACCCTCATCCTGCCTGGAATCAGGGGCCCTAAAACTAGGCAGCTTAAATTAGCACAACTCTTGTAACGTTCGACGAGATTTAGACAGTTTCTACATGGGAAATGCGCTGCCGCGCCATCTACGACTCGCTCCTTCGCGACGATCAAAATGTTCGAGGAGGCGCCCTCCCACTCGGGCCAAGGCGGACCCGGGCCCGTAAGCCGCGCAATTCAAGACGATCATAATTAATCCGAAAAGGTACATGCCCATCGTCGCTGCGATCGCGAGGTGCATTCCGAGAACCAAGAGGAGCCACGCATCTCGGGTCGTCCTCGGCCATATAAACACCGGATAGAAAGTTTCGATTAGGCACACCAAAATCCCGATAATTGGGAATACCGCACTCCATCCAACAAGAACTTGGGGAGGAATGGTGTTAAAGGGCGGACGCGTCAAAGCGCGCCAGATACTGTCGCCGTTCCACCATCCGACCCCTAAACACTTCGCCAAGCCCCCGAAAAAGTAGATCAGGCATAAGTGAAGCTGTAAGACCCTTTGAAAGAAGCCGAATTGCCATCCGTTTTCCTCAGTGGGATCAAGCAACATCGCTTTAAAGAGATGAGCCCTTGGGAGCGGTGAAATTGCCACGTAGAAAAGGCCGATCGCCATGAACTGATCGACGCCGTAAGAAGCTAACCCACCGCTGGTCACTGCGGCCAGGTACACAAACCACGCCGTCAGTGCAGCGATCCTGGACAAAAACCCTAGCAACAGACAAAATCCGCTAAGCAAGAGAGCCGCATACGCGACCCACAGAACGAATCCTTCGGACAATCCGCCCCAGCTGCCAAGCGTCACAAACCAACTGAGTCTCGGTGCCAAAGGATTTCCAAGACCGGCGATCGATTCCGTGAGATTTCTGTCGATCAGGCCGTTTCCGTGGCCAGCGAAGACCCGACTCCAAGAAGAAGGAAAGGACAAGCAAAAAAAGATGACCGAAAGGCCAAGGCCGCTTCGCAAAATGGTAATGCTGGAACTGGAACGAATCGGAAATAAGAAGTTTGTTAGCGATCGTGACCACTCCATAGCGGGACAAAAGTTGGTGATCGTGCCGATCTGTCTTCGACGTGAAACTCGTAGGCATACAGATATTCGTAGGACTCGATCGCGCCTTGTCGGAATTGCGCGACGGTAGGCAAATGAACGCAGCCTAGAACCGCGCGAATAGTTTTGGCCTTCGGATGTCGGCGCCATGCAGAATAAGCGAGCATCTCGATCAAGCGCTCCCGCAATGGGCCGTACTGAGTTGTGCCGATGTTGTCCAGTAAAGCACCGGTCCCCAATCCTCCGCCTGCATTTGAAGCTCGTGGCAGGTCATATTCAACAGCGCCATTGGGGTAGCGCAACTCGAAGACAAGCTTGTAAGCATCAGGTACGTTCGGCGCGAAAAAGGCATAGCCAGCCTCGATCCCTGAAACTTCAGTGTAGGCAGTAACGACTCGACGCATGATGTGGGAACGCGGCAGAGAGGTGCCCAAAATTCCCGAAACGGCGTTCCCAGCCTCGTTCCACATAGGTTTCGCAGAGTCCGGTAAAACGGTTTGGCTTTTCCCGACAAGCCAAAACGTATCGCGGATACAGACCGCCGCGATCAGCGCGAAATGTAGGGCGAAGCAAATGAGATAAAATCGCTTGCGCCCACTAAGTAGCTGCACCGTCGCGACCTTTCGCTAACGATATTTTTCCAAAATCTTTTTCAAATCTTCGAAGTCTTGATCCGTCTGCAGAGACTGTCCTTCGGCAGCTACCGGGGGGGTTGGCGAGGGGGGTGGCGTTTGGTGGTGGGGATTTCCGCCACAACACATTATTACAGCCGAGATGTGGGGGTTTCCGGAGTGTACGTGGATGGCGTTTCCGATCGGGCGCTCAACGTGTGCCGATTCGAATGCCCTGTCTAGCGCCAATTCACTCATCTCGCCCGTCGTTTCTTTCAGTTTTCCGTCGTCAAATTCGTCGAGTTTAAACAATGTCTTGTCGTATTGTTCGAGGATCGCGTTCATCGCGTTAGCGTCCGACTTCTTCAAATCCACCCCGTTGAGGATGATGGAATCCTTGGTAACGACAATTCGAGGAGACTTCTTGTGCTCACAGGAGGTGACTAACAGTGCGGCGACAACTGGCATCGCGATCTTAAGTAGATTCGACTTCATAATACGCGTTTTTGACTCGCCTGGTGAAGATTGGCAAGCACGAAATAAGCTGTTCAAAATCAATCATGCAGCAATGAACTGTGGACCCGTGGGGATGTGCGGCGGCCGCGCCGGTTGACACGGCGTTGCAAAAGCTCTTGTTCCTTAGGGGGCGACGGAGAAAGCGATTGGTCGCGGGGACGGAGGCGCCAAATTCCTCAACGACGTGGGACTTGTAAGATCTTCTAAAAGCCGGGTGCTTCGACTTCGTCGGGGTGCCCGGTTTCATTTTCGCCGTGGGAGCCGCAGAGGTCCCGGCAATGCGCTCAAACTGTGAAGTCCGGTTTGCCGTTAGACGGCGTGAATTTGCCTTCTCATTGCCGCATCGAGGTGCTTTCATAGCGTCAGATGAAAAGGCCGAAAAGGAAATCGAGCGCCGAAAGGCACGGTTCCTATCAGAAAACAGCCCTCCGCGGCGAGGCGTTTGCCTGGGCGCTCCGAGAAGCAAAATCACGTGTCGTCGGTACCGGGGGTGATGCATGTCTGGAGAAGTGAACTTCGTTCGGCAGCAGGGCCTTCGCGAGGCCTCGGCCGAGTCCTGTGGCTATCAATTCCCGGCCTTGATGCTGCAGCCTCGGATCATTGGCGTGCTCGTTCTGCTGGGCGTTCTTCTCCAGAACCGGGCATACTTCCTAGTCCTCGCGGTTGTTCTGTGGTGGAACGTGACGGTGCCGCGGCTGAATCCCTTTGATGCGCTCTACGACCTGGCAGTGGCGAAGCGAAAAGGGATGCCGCGGTTGGGGCCGGCGCCCGCTCCACGACGGTTCGCCCAGGGGATGGCTGGAACGTTCATGGCTGCGATTGCCGGCTGTCTTTACGGGAGCATGCATGGAGCGGCGTGGGCTCTTGAAGCACTCCTGTTAGTGGCGCTCGGGGCTCTGATCTTCGGCCGGTTCTGCCTCGGTTCGTACGTGTTTCACCTGGTGACTGGGCAAGCTAGCTTTGCCAATCGCACGCTACCTTGGTCGAAGGCGGAGTAGAGCGGCCCCGAGCGGCAGGTATGACTTTGCCCGGTATGGATTACGCGTGGCGCTATTGGGCAGCGATGTATCAGGAAGTGCAATTGCAAGATGCTCGACCCAGCAGATAGGAGCAAGCCCAACCAAGAGAGAGATGGAGCCGACCACGCGAGGCAGATTATCCCAGTTTTTCCCGCTCTGGTCGATACCATTGAGGAGGCATGACATCAGGTCCGCCAAATTGGTCGCCCCGTCGTCGCGGGAGTAGACATTCAAAAGGCCCTTCTGGAGTATCGGATTCCGACTGACGGGGCGCTCCAGCACGTGTTTGCGTCGTAACCAAGACGTGAAGCGTCGAGCGAACGGCGACAAGGTGTCACGGCTAGTCCGGCGTTACCAAGTTGTCGCTTCAGGGTACTCTGCGATAAATCCATGTCTCGCCCGATGAGCGCTTCGGCCTAATTTGGAATGCTATTCGCGTTTGGGAGGGAGTCCTAAAGAACTGGGAAGGGTAGAATAGGGGTCAGGCAGCAAAATCTTGACAGGAGCGGTAGCCGCGTTGCGTGTCGTTCCATTTCCGATTGACTGCGCCCGGCGTAATCGGTTGCATCGGTGCGGTGGCGCGCAAGGGATGGTCAGGTATTGCCTCAATCTTCGTCGGGCCGGACGGTCTGCGCGCGGGTTGGCGCTTTCTCCTTTTCGTGCTCGGGATTGAGCTGGCCGAGTTCGGCCTGCGCGAGCCGCTCATCTCCCTCATCGGCCACCGCTTGGGGATTCGTCTCGATGAGCTCTCGGCGCCGAGCCTTTTCCTCGAGGAACTGGTCGGTCTTCTGATCGTGCTGCTCGTGACCGGGATCGCCGCGTTCCTCGAGCACCGGCGGGTGGATGATTACGGGTTGCCGGTCTCGCGGGCTTTTGGCCGGTTGTTTTGGAAAGGGATGCTGGCCGGTCTGCTCGTGGTGATCTTTGTGGCGGGCAGCATGATCGCGACCGGTGCGATGCAGGTGCATGGGTTGGCCCTCACCGGCAGTGCGCTGCCCTCGTTCGCCCTGCTCTGGCTGGGAGCGAATCTGCTCGTGGGATTGAATGAGGAATACCTCTTTCGCGGTTACGCCCTGCGAGTGCTCTGGCGCGGGGCCGGGTTCTGGCCGGCGGCCATCATCACGACCGCGATCTTTGCCGGATTGCACATGAGCAAGCCGCATGAGAACGCGATGGATATCGGGATGATCTTTATCCTCGGTCTGGCGATTTGCCTGAGTGTGCAGCGCACGGGCACGCTGTGGTGGGCGGTGGGGTGGCATGCCGCCTTTGATTTCGGACAATTCTTCCTCATCGGCACCCATAACGGCGGACAGGAACCAGTCGGGCATCTCTTGGCGGTGACGTTCAACGGGCCGGCCCTGCTCAATGGCGGCGAACTGGGGACCGAAGCGAGCGTTTTCATGGTGCCGGCGGCGATCGCGACCTTCGTCTATGTCCTTTGGTTCCTGCGCGGGAAGAACGACGAGTAAAAAGCTGCCGTAATCCTCAACGCAGCCGTAGGCGATGCTGGGGGTTTCAAATGCGTAGCAACGGCGGCGCTGGCAAGAGTTGAAGCGGGGCCCGGAACGGTTGCTAGTTTTTCAGCACTCCTTGAAGCCGAGCCTTTCCCGGCCGTGTTCCACCAGAGGCAATGTCCAGCGCGTTCAGCCGTGCATCGCTGCAGGAGGGGGAAGGTTAGGGGTCGTCTCGAACAGTGTGTAGAGTTCCACCGTCGCCCCGTCATCCGCGACGCGGGCCCACACCCCGCCGGCAACGCATGTCCGTGCAGCCCACGGTGGATGGTCGTAATGTGCCAGGACCCGCGGCCGTGTCCCTGCTTCCACAAGAGCCGCACCGCGTTCGTGCAGCCCGATCACGGTCGTTGTCGTGTCGAGAACCTTTCCCGAGGTGATTGCTTTCAGAAACGGAAGATCAAGCGATCCTGCAATCGCAGGCCGTTCCACGTCTGTCAGGTCGACCATGGTCAGGCCCGACCGCGTGCTGATTGCGAGAAAGCGACCCGCCCGTGCCATGTGTCCAGTGTGCTCGACCTTCAGATCGCCCAAAGCCTTTAGATTCCGGTCGTGCACGGAGAGTCCGTGAGCCGTGAGGAGCAGGAGGAGATCGCCGTATCGTTCGGCAGCCGCGACCGGTTGTTCGACCCAGGCCCCGTTCGCTGAAGACCAGGCCCCTTCCTGGCCCCAATACAGAATCCCGCGCCCCCAGGCGAGCGCACCGCGAACCCAGGCGCTTGCGATGCGCGAAAGAAGACGCGGCCTGTCCGGCGCCGAAACGTCGTGAAATTCAATCCCGCGCGTCGTGGCGGCGGTCAGAACCACAAGGCGATCGACGACCTCGAGCTGCACTGACCGACAAACGCCGATGAGCCGTACGACGCCCCGCGCGGCGAGGTGCCGTTGCCGTTGCGTCAGGGCAGCCTTTGGCGTGTTGATCGCGTCGGCGCGACTGCCAGCGGCGACCGGCGAACGCCGGACAATCCGGGTGGGATGTCCGTTCGAGCCGTCCAAGCGGGCCGCGAGACGCGCATTCCCATCCAACCCCACAGGAGCCGAGCCGAGGATGCGACCTTCGCGATCGATCAGTTCGAAGGTTGAACCGGGCGTCGCGTGGGTGATCGCTCCGTTCCACAAAGTAGTACCGGCGCGTTCGGGATCCACGCTCCAATGGAGGTCGAAGCTGGCGCTGGGACCGAAAAGTCCCTCCTGGGTCTGGGCGCACCTTGCCTGTGCAGATGCAACTTGCAGTTGGAGCGCCGTGAGGGCCGCCCCGTCGGGTTGCGGGGCAAGTACTCCGAGGTGAACCACTGCTGCGCCGGCGGTCGTCTGCACCAGCAAATGCAAGGGATATGGATCTTTCCAGTAAGGATCATCCGGCGAGACAGAGTCGAGTTCGAAGGTGAAGGAGACAGCGCGGGGAAGGAGGCGGGAGTTCGCCGGCTCGATCACCATCCGGGGCCGGAAAAATCCCAGCTCGTCGTCAATGACTTCGATTTGGCACGACCGGGTTTGCAACGGTGGGAGAGACGCCACGATCACACTGGCCTGCGCGCCAATAAAAAAGTGATTGCACGAACCCTGGACAGCCCAGGCCAGGGGCGAGCGTTCCAGCGATAGCTCGGCCTCGAGTACGTCAGCGAGACTTATACTCCCCGCGAGGACCAGATTCCTCTTGGTTGGTCGATAAGAGGTAAGAGTAAAAGTAGCCAGGGAGGAAGAAGCACCGAAATCGAGCGGAGGCAGGTTGACCGGATACTCACACTCAATCACATGGTCTGTCGTCCTGGTACAGAGCGAAGGAGTCGGAAGGTCGGGTGAGATCGCGCCGGCGATAATATCGAGCAGCCCGCCCGCCAGCAGACCGGCGAGCGGCCCAAGACACCAGAAGGCATCCCAGTAGTTTGGAGACCAATCGATCCGGGTAAAGGTTTTCACCACGTCCGGTTTGTTCACTTCCAGGCCAACGACGACAGAGACGCTGAAACCAACGTCACACACTTTGTGCGATGTTCCTTCAATCGTTAGGCTAATCGCGCCCTGTAGGACCTTCCTCTTTCCCGGGTCATACCCTCCAGGCACAAACTCCGGGTCCCTGAGATAGATGGAGGTCGGCGCCGGCGACCATGAAGCTCTCGGGGTCTCGTCGAGCGAAACGTCGTCGCGACTGGCAAAGCCATCGGTTGTTTGCTCGATCGCCGCGGTGACCATGAGATCGGCGTCCAGCAGCAAGGCCCAATCCTCCTTGCCGACGAACATCGGCTCAATGGCTGAGTCCCGGAATTTCAACCAACCCGCCGTTCCCGCGCCGGGATCGCCTACCAGCAGCCGTACGATCACGACGTTCAAACCGCCGGTCGCGCTGATGTGCATCTTTGTGATCGTCGCGCTGCCTCCCATGAAACGCAGCAGCGGAGTCAGGTCGAGCGTGCCGCAGAGATCAACTCCTCCGAGCACATCGAGAAGCAGCCCTTCATAGGCGGCGAACTCCTGCGGCAGATCCGTCCCACGGAATGTCGCGCACACTTCTGAACCCTCGGCCGTGAGGCTGAAGAAAGCGTCAAATGAGATGGGGAAGCGAGTGTTGCTCTCGTAATCGAGGAAGTGCACGCGCAGCGCAACCACCAGCTCGAGCAGCATTGGCCCGTTCGGCTGCGGACTCCATTGAAGCTTGACGCCTTCCGGAAAGGAAAGGTGATCGACAACCAAGGCCGGCTTACCGGTCAGCGGACTCACAATCTTTTGCGGGATGCAGATCGGCTCGATGCGCATGCGGTTGGCGATCAGCTTGCAAAACTTCGTCGCCTTCAGCTGCAACTCGAGGAAGAACGGCCCTGCCGGCGGATTCGCTGCCTGAGCGTTGGAGGGAGGAGGAGGGTGCGGGTGAGAATATGGACTCTGCATAACAGTAACTCCAGATCGAACACCAAAATGGCTCTACAGAGATGAAATAGCCGGTGGCAATCTCTGTAAGCCGCTGCGAGCCGTCAACAAATCTTTCCGACAAATGCCATGTACGCACGGTGGCAGCCAACTCGCGAAAACAGCGAATCTGCTCGTGAGCTTGAATGAGGAATATCTCTTTCGTGGTTACGCCCTGCGGGTGCTCTGGCGCGGGGGCCGGTTTCTGGCCGGCGGCCATCATCACGACCGCGATCCATATCGGGATGATCATTATCCTTGGACCGCGATTCGCCTAAGTGTACAGGGGCAATCCTTGAATTTTGAATCTCGGCGGTTGGATTGCCTCGAAAAGGCGGGATGCGCTACCTTTTTGTCAGAGCCGCTCTCTCCGATGATTACTACTTATCTCGAGATGCTGTCGCCGGAGCAACTGCGCCCGAAGCGGTGCGCGGATGGACGTTTGCAAATCCGCGAGAGGGCGGAAGGCGATTGGCGGTTCAATCGGGATCTCTATTTTGCCGTCGGTGCGGATTGGGCGTGGACGGATAAGCGAGGTTGGACCGACGAGCAGTGGCAGGAATATGGGCTCGCCCCGGAGTCGCGGACCTTTGGCGGATATTGCGGCGAGGCGCTGGCCGCTTACTACGAGCTGCGGCGCGATGGCGAGGGCGGGATCGAGATCGCTTACTTTGGTTTGTTGCCGGCGTTTGTCGGGAAGGGATTGGGCGGCGCATTATTGACCGACGCGATCGAGCAAGCCTGGCGAACGACACCCGCGGTCAATCGCGTCTGGGTTCACACCTGCACGCGCGATCATCCGCGCGCCCTCGCCAATTATCAGGCCCGGGGAATGGTAATCTGCCGGGTGGAAGAGGAACCGGAGTAGAGGACGGAGAGCAGAGGCGGTCGTTCTTATTGAATGAACCGGATCGTCATCGGGTAGCGGTAGAATTTTCCGTCGCTCGCCTGGATGGCGGCAATGATGACGAAAACGGCATTCAGGACCCAGAGGATGGCGAGGAAGACGAAGCCGACCAGAATGAGGCAGAAGACGACGGCAACGATGTTGTAGATGAGCATCGAGATTTGGAAGTTGAGCGCTTCCTTGCCGTGGGCATCGATCTCGGGTGCGTCGCCCCGCTTGACCAGCCAGACGATCAGCGGCCCGATCAGGTGACCGGGAAAATGCAGGAAGACGCCGAGCAAGGCGCTGGCGTGGCAGAGCGCGGCCCAGGTGTGGACGTTAGTGAGGGCTGGAGCGGCGGGAAGCGGTGGTGGTGTCGAATAGGTCGTTTCCATGGTGTCTAATGAATGGATGCAGCCGGGCGGCGATTTGGATTCAAGAAAACAGCGACGCCCCAGCGGAAAACAGCTTCCAGCTGATCGGGAGTTACGGAGCCGGCAGGCTCGCCGTTAGGGATTCTCACGCACGAGCTGCTCTGCAGTAGTGAACTTCGGCTCGATGTCGACCGGGACGCCACCCATTTTGCCGAGCGCTCGTTCCACTTCCGGCTTGATCGACCCCGGATGAGGCAGGAGGGCTTTGGCCTTCTCGTAATTGCCTTCCGCCTGAAGGGTCATGATCTCGTGGGTCAGCCCTTCCACGCCGGCTTTGATCTTGTCCATGTTGACCGCAAAGGTGCCATCCGGGTTGGCGACGAAGGCGCCGTGGTCGAAAAGATAGTTGAACTGCACCACCATCCCGCGCCCGTGCGCTTCACTCGTGCCGAAGCGAATGGTACGGAAGCTGGAGGCGAGATAGGTCGTGTAGAGCGGGCGCTCGAGCGATTTCGGGAGCACACCTTTGTCGATCATGAATTGGATGGCGAAGAGGGCGGAGATATCGGCCTTCGCTTCCTCGAGCGCGCTGTAGGTTTCTTTCAATTCTTCGCGCACGGTCGATTTGCGGCCGTTGACCGTCACGTCGTGCGGGCCAAGGCCGTGCATCAGTTCGTGTACCACGGTGTGGGTGAAGAAGGCGTCGAAGGACAAATCCTTTTGATCGTCAGGCGAAAGGACGATCTTCGCGATTGGGACGAGCGTCTTGGCGAACTTCGCCTCCTGCACATTCCTCAACATGACGCGCTTGGAGCCCTTTTCGCGCGTGACGCGTTCGTCGTTAGGCAAGTTGAAGGCGGCGGTCTGGACGCCGTGGTTGGCGTCGCCGGCGCAGAAGATTTCGTTCACGACCACGATCGGAGAAAGCGCTCCGAGCTTCGGGTTGCGATATTTCGGATCGATCGGGAGATGGTTCTCGATGTCCTGGAGTTGGCCGGAAAATTTCTGCAGCTTCGCGCTTTCCGCTTCGTCCTGGACGGTGATAAACGACTCGAAAGCCGCCTTGTAATTGAACCATTCGTCTTCGTAGACCTCGTAGGGCCCGATGGTGGGCTCGATCGCGCCCTTCAGTTCCATCCAGGCAACATCGCTCTGGTAGTAGTCGTTACTCAGGAATGCTTCCGCCCGGGTGGTGAGAAAACGCTGGAGGGTCGGCTCGCTCGCGGCCTTGGCGGCTTCGCGCAAGAGCGCGGCGGCGAAGCGTCAGCTCGCCTTCGTATTCGATGTTGTAGGGGACAAGCGTGAGCTTCTTATCCGCTTCGCGACGGACCACGGTGAAGAAGCCTTTGGCCCGAGCTTGTTCGGCGGCCGGCAGGGATTTGATCCACGCTTCGATCTCGGCCTTGGTCGCGTTGAGCGGGTAAAAGCCGGCGCCTTCCGGCTTCTGCGGCGCGCCGAGGACGAAGGGCGCGTTGTGATCGAGGTTCGACCACGGGCCTTTGTTGAGGATGAAATAATGGAGGCGCGCCCGGCCTTCCGCACTTGTCTCGCCCGCGAGGTCAAGGAGCATCGAAGGATTGCCCGCCCACCTCTGGCGGAGGAAGATGCCGTCGATGATCCGCGAAGCCTCGACTAGTCTGGCCAGCACTTTGCGATCGTTAGGCGAAAGTTTCGCCACGTCCGCGGTGATCTCGGTCGGCGCAAAGCGGGCGGTCATCTGTTCGAGCTTTGCCAGGTCGGGCTGGCCGGAGTTTTGCGCTGGAGCGATGGCCGTGGTCGCCGCGAGAACGGCGATGGTGAGTGGAAGTGTCTTCATCGGTGTGGCGATTTCTATCCGCGCAAAAGCATGCGTGCGCGAGAGAAATGTCTTGGGAGCGCACGCGCCCTCGCGTGCTGGTTTCGGCGCCCCCGCCGAAACAGGCTTTCTATGGGTACGGCGCGGCGGAAGAAAAGTTCGCCATGGCGGGGCGCCATGGCCAGCACGCGAGGGCGCGTGCGCTCCCCAGAGTCCGCGATGAAGCGTTAAATGACGCCGGACGGCGCTTTCGCCTTGCCGCGATCGATCAGCCGGACGGGTGAGATTTTGACCACGTTGTCCGGATCGTAATCGATCAGCTTGAGCCAGTCTTCGGTGATGTCGGTCGCAGGCAGGATCTCATTTTCCAGATACTCGGCGTTGAAGGCGACCTGCAAATCGACCTCGCTGATGCCTTCCTCTCGGCCGGGATCGCCGCCCCCGGCTAGAGCCTTAGCAATCTCCCGCTTGATCGCCATCCCTTTCGCGCGCTCGACGACCGAGGCGATGATCGCGCCGCTGATCACGTCGCTGCGATAAAGCGCTTCCTTGCGACCGCTCCGCAACGTCACTTCAAGAAGGCGATTCTCTTCCCGCTTCGCGAACTGGGTTTCCAGCAACCGTCCGATGAGCGCGTCGATTGCGGCCGCTTTCGATTCCGCGCCTTCGAGGAGTGCCGAGTCGTAGGGCAGGTCGTCCGTCAGATAGATGCGATAAATTTCGCGCGCCCCCTCCTTGTTAGGCCGGCTCACCTTGATTTTGCGGTCGATCCGGCCGGGGCGCAGGATCGCGGGATCGATCAGGTCGGCGCGATTCGAGGCGAGGATAATGACGACTTCGTTGAGCGAATCGATCCCATCCATCTCGGTGCAAAACATCGGCACGAGAGTGGAGAGAATGTTGGAGTAACGCGAGGCCCGTCGAGTGCCAAGAATGCTCTCGGCTTCGTCGATAAAGAGAAACGGCATGTAACCTTCGCGTCGTTTCTCGCGCGCGGTGGCGAAAATTTCCCGCACCATCCGCTCCGATTCGCCGACCCACATGTTGAGGATCTCGGGGCCTTTGATGTGCATGAAATATTCGCGCATGTCGGCGCCCGATTTGCCGCGTAGTTGCTTCGTCAGGTTGTAGGCCGTCGCCTTGCCGATGAGCGTTTTGCCGCAGCCGGGCGGCCCGTAGAGCAGGAAGCCTTTCGGCGTGGCGTGCTGGAATTTTTGGAACAACTCCTCGTGCAGGAGCGGCAGCTCGATCGCGTCGCGAATCGCCTCCAGCGCCGGCTGCTGGCCGCCGACTTTTTCCCATGGCAGCTCGGGCACTTCGTCGAGATAATGGTCGCGCGACTGCGGGCTGGCGAGGAGCTCGAGCGCGACGCGATAATTTGCATCGACGCGCACGTCGTCGCCCGCCTTCAAGAGCGTTTTCGTGAGCTGCGCTGAACGCTGCAGGACCAGCGACTGCGTACCATGCTCCGCACCGACGCGCAGCCGGTCATCCGCCAGCACCTCCGCGACCTTGGTCACGGGGCCGGCCTTTTCAAAACCGAGATCACCCACGATGACGTAGGCTTCGTTGACCAGAACCCGCGTTCCCTTCTGCAACTTCGCCAGACTGATGCGGGGGTCGACATTGCAATAATAATCCGCGCCGCCGACTACGATCTGCGCCGTGTCGCGGGCCGGGCTGCCGAGAAAAGTGCCGATGCGATTCGCCGGCGAGGTCACCTTCTTGATCACCTGCTCGAGCTTCTCGATCATCTCGCGCGCGTCGCCCACCATCTCTTCCTGCGCCGCGATCTCGGCCCGGAGCGCGATCAGCCGGTCGCGGGCAAAATCGTCCTGAGGCAGGAGCAGAACCGCGCGATCGAACGCCTCGAGCAAACTGATCTCGCGCTCGTCGTTAGGCGAACCGCCCTTTTCCGGGTTTTGATTCCATTCGTCGCTCATTCCCTTTTTCCCTCGTTCTGACGCTGCCTTAAAATAATACGCGCGCGGGATTCAGGTCGCAAACTTCATGCCGGACGGCGGCGGCAAAAATCGATTGCAGGGCGCGGGCCTGCGCCCTACGGTTGCCTCTCTTTTCGAGGAGCCTTAGCTCAATTGGTTAGAGCGCTGCCCTGTCACGGCAGAGGTTGCGGGTTCGAGCCCCGTAGGCTCCGCGGTTTCTGTCGGGCCACTTCATGTGCCGCGCCTTGATCCCGGATTTCCGGAGCCAATGGGAAATCTGATCATCTTGAAATTGCGGTGGCGTTTCTGGTCTTGGCCCACGGAATTCGAAAAACCTGTTGTTCCACTACGGGGTGGAGCATGCCTGCCGGACATGCCGAGGCAAGAAACATAGTCTTTCACGGGCAGGCAGATCCGGTCGGATGATAGCCGGATGAAAAATTTAACTACTTGGAGGAACAATCTGAGCAGAACCATTGCAGCTCCGGAGGACAAGGTAAAGTCGTGGACGAGACCTGCAGGTCCGCCCCTCCGGTCCGCCGATTGGACGGACTCATCCGGTGGCGAGCCTGGGCTTCAGAGTTCCGCTCCCAGCTTCATTGCGGAATGGCAGCAACGCGGACCAGAAACGCTTTCCGGAGTCACATCACGAAAGTTGCGCTTCACATTTGCGCCGACGCAGCTCGCCCGTGCGGCCAGTTAGGAGGAGGAGCCATGGTTACGACATCGATTTTATGGGCCTTGGTCATCTGTCTGTTCGCGATCGAGGGCGAACAGCCTAACGAAAGGAATGACCATCATGCAGACGAAGTGTGAGGTTACGGGCAACGTGGATTGGGCATTTTGGTTTGCCCTACTCAGTCCGGCAATCGGCGTTTTGTTAGGCGCGTTTGGAGTTTTTGTCCTCGCGCATTGAAAGGCGACAATCATGAACACAACAAAAATGAACCAGAAGAAGTCGCGAAGGTGGTTTCGCGCGCGCCGGCGTCGGCACGATCCGATGCTGGTGTTGAACATGTCGCTCTTCAACTCGGGCAGCAGTTGGAACCGAATCTTCAGTCCGATTCCGCAGCGCGAGAACGTGTGGTGCTAACGATGAATTTGACACTATCGACAAATCTCACGGCTCAAGCTCCGGCTTATGTCGCGCTGCAACACGAGATGCATGACGCGCTGCGTGCGCAGCACCCGGATTGGATTAAACCAAACGGCGATTGCCCAACGTGTGATTCGTATGAATCGCGTCTCGCGCACTTGCTTAGTCTTTCCCTGGCGTTCGAACACGCGCGTGCGCACTGAGCGAATGAAATCTGGAAGCGGCAGCGGATTCGCAATTGCTATCGCGGCCGTCATCGCGTGCAGCGGTTGCGCGTCGACGCGGGTTGCTTCGCCGGATCGGTTGCGGCGAGATATTGCTGCGGCTGACTCGGCTTATCGCGAGTTCGCGCGGAAAGATACACGTGCATACAACAATGCGGTCAGTTCAATCGCGCGGGATCTTGGTCTGACCACGCCTGCGGTGTTGCACAGCGAGCTTAGCCGGGCTGGAGTAAAGATCGATGAGCCCGCGGTGAAGTTGCCGCTCGTTCGCTATCATCCTGTTCGGACATCGCCGGAGCCTAACGAGTCCCTGGCGATTGGCGCGCCCGTCGTGCTCGAATACGACACCAGCCGCGCCTCGATTTATCCACGCGAGGGGATGTTCCTTTCCGCGACGGCGATTTACCGGCGCGCGAATGGCCAACCGCGTCTTTCATTCGTCGCCGCCGCGAACAGAGTAGCGCTTGGTCGGCGCACCTATCCGCTCGTTACAGACCGCGCCGCGGCAACTTCCATGCTCGTCCGTCGGGCGCGGCGCGTGGCGCAGAGCGGGCTAACAAACCTGTTACATCCGGACGTTCGCGCGAAAGCGGAGATTGTTCTTACCGCACCCTACGATCCGAAAAAGATTCCGATTTTGCTGCTGCACGGTCTGCAATCGACGCCGGTCGCGTTCCTACAATTGGTGACCGCCTTGGAAAGCGATCCGGAAATCGCACGGCGCTTCCAGTTCTGGCACTTCTATTATAGTACCGGCACACCGGTTCTGCTGGACGCGCTCAGGTTACGTGAGGAGCTAGAGCGCACGGTGCACATTGTCGATCCCGACGATAAGGATCTTGCGACGCACCGGGTCATCGTCGTCGGCCACAGCATGGGCGGCCTCCTGGCGCACACGCTGGTCAGCTCGAGCGGCGATCTTTTGTGGAAGAGCCTCTTCGTTGTTCCGCCGAACCAATTGCGCGGTAACCCGGAGACGATTCGCCTGTTGCAGCGCACGTTGTTTTTCCAGCGCAATCCGCGCGTGGTGCGCGCCGTCTTCGTGGCCACTCCGCATCGCGGCAGCGCAATGGCAGATTCGTGGATCGGTGGTCTGGCGAAGTCGCTCATTCGGTTGCCTAACGAGTTACAAACTGACTTCACGGATATTGCGGAGGAAAACGCGCCGGTGAGGACAACGGAGGCGGCGGCTTTCTATCGGCAATTGAACTTCACATCCGTGCACACGCTTTCGCCGCACGATCCGGCTCTGCTCGCGCTCGCGCGTCTACCGATCGCCGTGCCGTTTCACAGCATAATTGGCCAGGAGCACGACGGCGCCGAAAGCGACGGCGTCGTTCGTTATGCGAGCTCGCATCTCGACCGGGCAAATTCAGAGCTGGTCGTTCGCAGCGGACACAACGCTCTTAATAACCCCGCCGCGCGAACTGAAGTGATCCGGATTCTTCGGCAGGAACTTCGCAGCCGCGCTCCAAACCGGCCGCGTGCAACCATGCTCGCCGGCTATGCTGAGGAGAGAAACATCGTCTTTCACCAGAGCACAGCGCCGGGCGAAGACTTTTGACATGAAAAAGACACGAATCGTGATCGCCGGCGGCGGATTTGCCGGGCTCTATGCGGCGAGATATTTGGACAAGCATCTGGGGCAACGGCCGGACATGGAAGTGACCCTGATCGCGCGGGAGAATTTTATCCTCTTCACGCCGATGTTACATGAAGTGGCAGCTGGCGATCTCGCGCCGGCCGACATTGTAAATCCGCAGCGGCGGATTCTGCGCCATGTCCACGTGGTCGAAGCGGACGTGGAAGATGTTGACCTGAGCGCACGGAAGGTCCGATGCGCGCATGGGCTTGACCGCACCGAGCTTGAGTTCGAGTTCGACCATTTGCTGCTCGCGCTCGGTTCGGAGACAAACTTTTTCGACAATGCCGGCATTCGCGATTGGGCGGTGACGATGAAAAATCTTAGCGACGCGGCGCTGCTGCGAAATCGCATGGTGACGTTTCTGGAAGAAGCGACGTTGGAGAAAGACACCGCCGCGCGTCGCCAATGGCTCACCTTCGTGATCGCGGGCGGCGGATTTGCCGGCGCGGAAACGGCCGGGGCGGTCAATGATTTCGTGCGCGAGACCGCGAAGTTTTACCACGGTGTGGGCAACGAAGAGATTCGCGTCGTGGTGATTCATCCGGGCGAATACTTGTTGCCGGAGTTAGGCGAAGAGCTCGGTCGTTATGCCGAACGCAAAATGCTCGAGCGCAAAGTGGAGGTGATCAAAGGCGCGCGCGTGGCGAGCTACGATGGCTGGGTCGTCACGCTGAACAACAGCCTGGCAATTCCCGCCGCGACGCTCATTTGGACTGCTGGGGTGAAACCCAGCGCGGTGGTCGCGGCTTTGCCATGTCCAAAAGAGAAAGGTCGGATTCTTGCAGATCAATATCTTCAGGTTCCTGGATTCCCGGGGTTGTGGGCAGCGGGCGATTGCGCGGCTGTTCCCGATGGCTACGAAACAGGAATCTTTTTCCCGCCCACCGCGCAGCACGGAATGCGCGAGGCGCTGACCGCGGCGAAGAACATTGAGCGCACCATTCTCGATCAACCGCTGCAGCCGTTTCGATATCGAACCATGGGGATGCTTGCGAGCATCGGCCATCACACCGGGGTAGCGAGTATGTTCGGGTTCAAGTTTTCCGGTTTCATCGCCTGGGCGATGTGGCGCACGGTCTACTTAATGAAGCTCCCGCGCCTGGTGAAGAAACTGCGCGTGATGATGGCGTGGACGCTCGATCTTTTGTTCGGCCGCGACATCGAACAGATGATCACCTTGCGTGATGTCGAAGAACTCAGCGAGCGCTGGGCGCGCCTTCGCGACCGACGCGCGGCGTAGCCATGGACGCGACGATTCTTAGTGGGATGGCCGGCGTGTTCGGGTCGCTGGTTGGCGGTTCGGCCACGGTGGCGACGGCGTGGATCACTCAGAGAACGCTAAGTAGGCGTGGAATGCTTGCCGCCGAAACCAGCAAGCGCGAAAATCTCTACGGCGAATTCATCAATGAGTGCTCAGTACGTGCGCTCGATTCGTTCGAGAACACGCTCGACAAATCGGAAAGGTTGTTGTCGATCTACGCTTTGCTGAACCGCATCCGGATTTGCGCGTCCGCCGCCGTTCTTCATGAAGCGGAACAAGCGCTGGCCTCGATCACCGAACAGTACTTCTCGCCAAATCTCTCGCTCGAACAGTTGCGCGCCTTGGTGCGAGATGGGGCCAGCTCGGATCCGCTTCGCTCATTCGCGGAAGCATGCCGGGCGGAACTCACATCGCTGCCCGCGTGGTTTTAGGAATTCGCAGAATCCAAAACCCAGAGCCTAACGACTCGGGACAAACGCGTCTTTCGCACACTGGCAGAATTTTTCTGTGGCCGGACTAAGTTTTCCTTTTCGCGTAATGATTCCAACAACGACCCGTTTCGGTTCAGGCGTGAGCCACACGCATTTGATCCGGTCGTTGAACGCATAATTGAACGCGTCCGATGTGAGCGCCACTCCCGCGCCGGCGCCGACAGAGGAAAAAACACTGGACCAACCATCCTGCTCCTCCGCGAGACGCGGCTTATCGTTCACGCGCGCGAAGATCGCACTCAGATATTCGTGGTAACGCGGATAGTCTTCGTGCGTCAAGCCGATGAACGGTTCCCGCGCCGCATCAGCTAACGAAACGGATCGGCGGTGCGCGAACGGATGATCGCAGGAAACCGCCAGACAAACGCGGCCGTCGAACAACGGATCGAAGCGTAGCTCCTCCAGCGCATTTGCTTTGAGCGGTGGGAGAATGATCGCAAGCTGCAAACGACCATCGCGCACTCCCGCCATGTTCTTCTCGACCGCCCAATCATGCACCTTCACTTTTACGTTCGGCATGGCTTTCTGATAAGCGCGAAGAAGCGTGGGCATGACCTGGCCAGTCGCGAGCGGCCAATCGCCGATGTGCAGTTCGGTCTCGCCCTTCCCGACGATCGCGCGCACTTTTCCGACCGCGTCGTCAGTATGCTTTAAGATCGCACGAGCTTCGTCGAGAAACGCGCGGCCGGCGTCGGTGAGGCGAACGGACTTGGCAGTGCGTTCGAGTAGCTGAACGCCCATTTCATCTTCGAGATCGCGGATCTGCCGGCTCAAGGACGGCTGTGACACGTGCAATCGTTGCATCGCGGCGCGCGAGACGTTTTCCATCTCGGCCACGGCAACGAAGTAGCGCAAATGGCGAAGCTCCACAGCCGATGAGCCTATGCCTGCCACGTATATCGAGGCAAGAAACATCCTCTTTTCCGAAAGCCGCGTTCAATTTTGTCTCGCAAAACGAACGCCCGCAGAATATTCAGTTGCCTACGAAACCAATTCCAGGAACGCTGCAGGAGGGAGGCGCGCCGTTCCAGACGACACACTGGACAGTCGTGTTGCAGGCGGGCGAGGAAGACGCCGACGAATCGGCGCGAAAAGCGCTCGCCGTTTTCAGCGAAACGTATTGGCCGCCGCTCTACACGTTCGTTCGGCGCCGCGGCTATTCGCCGACTGACGCGCAAGATCTGGTCCAGGGGTTTTTCGAGCATTTACTTAAGCAAAAGACGTTGAGCCGCGCAGATCGCGAAAAGGGACGGCTTCGCACGTTCCTGCTCGGCTCATTGCAAAATTTCCTCCTCAAGCAACGGGAGCGCATGAGCGCGATGAAACGAGGTGGCGGGCGTCAGATCGTGTCGTTTGACGACCAGCTGATCGACGCCGAGGCGGCGATGAACGCGACTGCTCATTTGAACGATGTCAGCTCATACGATATCGCATGGGCTTCCAGTGTCGTGACACGGGCGTGGAAAAATGTGCGGGAGAGGTTTGTTGAGGAGGGCAAGCAAGCATGGGTCGATGAGCTAAGGCCGTTCGTAGCGGGCGGCACCGCAACTCCGGCGAGTCAGGAAGATGTCGCAAAGCGATTGCAGACATCGGTCGAGAATCTGCGCGTATCGGTATCACGCCTGCGTCAACGTTATCGGCAGGCCTTACGTGTGGAGGTGGCAAGTACGGTTTCCAATCCGGCCGACATCGATGATGAGCTGCATTACGTTTATCAGGTTCTGACCTCGTGAGTATAGCCGATCCTGAGAAAGAACAGGGCCGCCCGGGAGTTTGTGGGACCTGCGGTGGGTCAATCACGCATCCCGGTCCAGACGGTGAGTGCGTCCGATGTCTGGTCAGATTTGGCTTTCTTGCCGAAGAACATGAATCACCGCGGACAAGCACGGCCGGTCAGCCAAGGGTCGGCCCATTGCGTTACGCTCATTTCGAAGTCGAAGTAAATGCCGACGGCCACCCAAAGATACTGGGCGCGGGAGCGATGGCGGTAACTTACTGTGCTCGCGACACAGTTCTTAATTCCACCGTCGCGCTCAAGGTTATCAGTGGAAAGCTGGCGGAGAATCCAACTGCTCGTGCCCGATTTTTGCGCGAGGCGCGTGCCGCCGCGCAGATCCAGCATCCGAATGTTGCGCGAGTCACTCACTACGGCGAGCAGGACGGGGAATGCTTCTATGCGATGGAGCTCGTCCACGGCGAGACGCTCGAAACACGCGTGCAACGTGCCGGGCCACTACCTCTGGGCATGGCCTTGGAGGTAGTAGAGCAGATCGCCCGCGGCCTTGTTGCCGGAGAAGAATGCGGGGTCATCCATCGAGATCTCAAGCCGTCCAATTTGATGATCGAATCGCACGCAGGCGATCAGCTTTTGGTCAAAATAATCGATTACGGGGTGGCGAAAGTCACGGCCGCACAAACGAACGCGACTTATCAGACGCAGGCGGGTTTCATCGGAACTCCTGCCTTCGCGAGTCCGGAGCAATTTAATGAGGTGGGGCAGCAACAGATCGACACCCGCTCCGATATCTATGCTCTCGGGGTCACGTTTTGGTATCTGCTGACGGGACACACACCTTTTGCCGGCCGCTCGATTGAGGAGGTTCGGGCCAGGCAGGAAGAGCCTCTTCCACTCAAGCAGCTGAAGAATGCACACGTCCCCGTCGAATGTGTGACGCTCTTGAAGTCAATGCTGGCTCTGGACCCGGCAAAGCGACCGCAAACTGCGCGCGAGCTCCTGAAAAGGGTTCACGGGTGCTGTCTCCGTTTTGAGCCGGCAGCGCGCCGGAGGCGTAAACGTCTCGTTCTTGTTTCCGTGGGAGTGGTGGCTACAGTCGCCTTCCTCTACTTCGCCAACGGCATGTACCAGCGCAGGGCATCGGCTTCTGCGCTGGACCGAGCGATCGCGGTGCTGCCTTTTGAAAGCCTCACCTCGAACACAGAAGACAGGTTTCTCGCGATTGGTATTCAGGATGAAATTCTGACCAGCCTGGCTCGTCTCGCTGACCTGAAGGTCATCGCGCGGACCTCAACGGCAAGCTACATGGACAAACCACCAGACCTGCGAATAGTCGGAAAGCAACTCGCGGTGGGCAGGGTCCTAGAGGGTTCTGTCCAGAGAGCGGCCGACAAGGTTCGGGTAAATGTCCAGCTGATCGATACACGCACCAACGCTCACCTGTGGGCGAACAGTTATGACCGCAAACTTGACGATGTCTTTGCTGTCGAGAGCGAGGTGGCGAACGCAATTGCGGAACAACTGGATGCAAGGCTTGTGCAAAGGATCAGCACAACCTCGCCGACAGTTAACCCGGCGGCTTACAGCGCGTACCTTCGCGGCGTCGGCATAGAGCGGAGCCAATCTGGTGGCATGTCCAATGAGGAGGCTGCCGAAGCCTATGCGGAAGCCGTCCGGCTTGATCCCAATTTTGCCCTTGCCTGGGCGCGACTGAGCGCCGTTCGGGCCTTTCTTTATTACAATGGAGTCGATCCGAGCGTCAATTCCGCCGCGGCGGTAAAGGAGGCCGCGGATCGCGCCATGACACTCGCGCCGGAATCGGGCGAAGCATGGTTGGCGCAGGGTATGTATCGCTCTCGTGTCTTGGATGATCCCAGTGCCGCGCTGCAGGCATATCACGAAGGCGAGAAGTATTTGCCGAACAGTGCCCTCCTTTATGAATACATGGCGAATGCCGAACGCCACCTTGGTCGTTGGAGAGAAGCGAAGGCTCATCTCACCAGAGCAACCGAGCTTGACCCGCGCAACAGCGGCCTTTGGACAGACCTTGCGACGGACATCTACTGGCCATTAGGACACTGGGGAAAGGCAGAGGCAGCATTAAATCGGGCACTGGCAATTTCGCCTAACGATCAGATCACTATCGCGTTTAAGGTCGAGCAATATCAGGAAGAAGGCCGGTTGCGTGAAGCCGCCCAAGAGCTGGCGCGCGTTCCGAACTCGACCGACAAGACGGTCCTGCTTCATCGCGTCTACCAGGCGGCCTTGGAACGGCGCTTCGAAGAGGCGATCTCCTGGTCCCAAAAGGCCACAAGCTCTCCCGGTCCGGGACAAGCGTTCAATGACCAGGACATTTTTGCTCTTCTGCTTCAGGGTAACTGTCAGCTCTGGGCCGGGCGAAATGAGGACGCGCACGCGTCATTCCAGCGTGTTATTCAGGAACTCGCGCCGGGGGGTGTTCTCCGCGTCCCGCCACTTCTTGGAACGCGAGCGTTTCTTGCGCAGGCCTACGCTGGCATCCGGGATAAAGCGAACGCCCTCGAGCAGGCGAGGCAAGGCGTGCTCGACTACGAGAACGACGCCGTAATCAAACCGATCGTCGAAACTTATCGGGCAAGAGTTCTGACCCAGTTGGGTGAGATCGATGCAGCCGTTGCCGCTCTTCCGCACCTGCTTGAAGTCCCAGGCGGAATCTCCGCTGGTGACCTCCGCTACTCACCTTACTGGGACCCGCTGCGCAAGGATCCGCGCTTTCAAACGGTGCTAAAGAACCCACCACCCGTTCGGTACTAAAAACGCAAGGGGATCAAGGAACGGCAGCTTGAGCCGCTGCCGATTGCGTTATGGCGATCGCGAAATCGCCGCTCCGTGGCGCTCAAAAATCTCAACTTTTCTGAAATGTATTCCTCTGAAGTCGGGAAATAGAGACGTCACACAACTACGATGAAGCTAACGGCATTGATATCGCAAGGGAAAACTAACCCGAGTTGGCGTCAGGAGTGTTCAAACAAACCGCACAGGAGTTTCGACGGCTGCGAGCCTCTCGCCGTCAGCTAAGTTCGACATGAACACGCTCGCTTTTCTTCTCGCTATCGAACCGGCCGGCGTGCCTGCGCTGCGCATCGCATTTACCATTGCGCTGCTTACTGCCCTGGGCGTTGGCGTTTTCATCTACGGGCGGCGCGATCAATTGTTTGGTGGCGATTCGGAAGTCGTGAACGACACGCCTGTCGTCAGGCACAATCGCCTCGAAGGAATTATCTTCGTTTGGGGCGGCCTGACGCTCGCGGTCCTGGGTGTTCTTTATCGACTCTGGTTCGGCTGAAGAAAGAACATGCAAACACAAATAACTTTCGAAACGCACGGACCGACCGTCACAAATGCAGCGCTCTGGTTCGTAATACTTAGCCCGGTGCTCGGCTTCATCATCAGCGCCCTGGCTGCATGTCTGATGAACTAAGGAGAAAAGATGCGTGTCACGCAACACCCAATGAAAGCCATCATGAGCTGGCGGCGGGTATGCTCAAACAAACGCCTCACCGTTTCATTTTGATCATGCGCAACGCAGGTCAACGACGGTTTGACGTGACGCCGGACCCGTTAGGCCCGAAACGCACCCGAGTCTTTATGAAAGTTTCGCGGCCGATTCGACTGAGCGAAGGCGCAGCGCCGATTCGCCGCGTCCTGATTTTCGATGACCATCCGGCGACGATCCGTTTATTGGACGATGTGGATCCTGCGCGAAAGCGGAAAAACGAGCTGGCGCTAGTGGAATGCGGCGCACTGATTGTTCTGCCAATGCTCGCGATGCTTTGGCCGTTGGTGTAAGACGCTGATTCCATGCAGCAAGCCGCGCTCGTGTTCGATCTCGACGGCACTCTCGTCGACAGCCTGCCGGATTTGCGTGCGGCATTGAATGAGATGCTGCGCGGCCTCGCACGGCGCGAATTGTCGGCAGACGAAGTGCGCCGGATGATCGGCGACGGGACACATGCGCTGGTCGGGCGTGCGCTGCGTGCAACCGGCGAAGTTGTCGATCTTGAAAACGCGCATCAGCGATTTCTCGATTTCTACGAAGCGGCGCCCACCCGACTGAGCCGCCTTTATCCCGATGTTGCGACGACTCTGCGTTCGTTAATCGGATCAGGAGCGCGGCTTGCCATCTGCACGAACAAACAGCAAACAGCGACCCTCGCGGTGCTCGACGGATTCAACATCGCCAAATATTTCGAAGTGATCGTCGGCGGCGACGTCGTGCCATTTCGAAAACCCGATCCCCGGCATCTTCTCGCAGCGCTCGAACAGCTTCGCGCATCGCCTAACGAATCGGTAATGATTGGCGACAACGAGAACGATTATGCCGCGGCGCGCGCGGCCGGCGTTGCGGTCATTCTCATGCGCTATGGTTATCTGCGCGTGCCGCCAGAAACGCTCGCGCCGGATGCTTGGCTCGATCAGTTTGCCGATATCCCGCCAGCGCTCGACCGGATCAATCGAAAGAGGTAGCGCGAATCACTTCGCGGCCAGCATTGAAAAATCCGCATCCGCGCAGCGCGAATGATGCGCCGTGAATCGAAACAGAGCTTGTCGCCGTCGCGTAAAGCGACACACCGCAAAAAAATCTCAGGTCTTGTGAAATGTAGTCCTCCAAACTCGGGAGATAGAGGTGTGATACGACAAGCAATGAACGCGAACGACGCTGATCTCACACCGGAAAGCCAACGGGAGTTGGCGGCTGGTGTGCTCAAACAAGCCGCACAGGATTTACGCCGCTTCCATGGTGCAATGAGCAAAATCGAGCGAGAACTTTACCTCGATGCGTATCGCTGGCTCACGGTCGATGAATGCTCTTGGCCATTTTCATTCCAAAACGTTTGTCGATTATTGCGTCTCTCCCCCGAAAACGTGCGCCAGGAACTGATCGGTGACGCGTCGCTAAACGCATTCACTTACCCGGTGCGACGCTGCAAGCGCGCGGCCAGTCGACTTCGGTCTTCTTTGCGTCAGCTCTTTGTGAGCGAGGGCAATGAGAGCGCGAGCATGCCTGCTGATTATGCTGAGGCAAGAAAAATACTCTTTCACAAGACAACCTTTGTAGGTGGATCATCCTTGTATGAAAACGTTAACTAATATCCCTCCTTCATCCCACAAACGACAACCCCTTTTATCCCGCGTAATCCGAAGCGCGTCAACCGATGGCAGCACGGCCTCGAGACGATCTCGGGACAGGTGCATTGGAAATTGCATTTGTTGTTCGCTTGTTCCCGTCACCGGTCCTCGCAACACGTAACCACTACAAGCAACCATGATCGCAATGGCAATGTTAGCAATGGCAATGGTCATCTGTTTGTTTGGTGGATACGTCGAGGCGCCTAACGAGCATCGAAAAAGCTGAGTCACAAACAAACAATTCAACCAAAGACGACCATGGCGACAAGCACACATTCTGAACCCAGCGCCCGATCTAACTACTCGCTCTGGTTCGTTCTTTTGAGTCCCATCATTGGCGCTTTATTCGGCTACCTCGGATTATTGTTGATCTATCACTGAAAGGAAACGCAAAGATGAAAACGACGAATCCCAAGAAGACTAAAATCACGAGATCGAGGCGTTGGTTTCGCAGGTCGCGCTGCCGGCATGACCCGATGCTGGTCATTAACATGTCGATCTTTAACTCTGATCGCGGCTGGAATCGGATCTTCAATCCGCTTCGGCAGCGCGAAAACGTCTGGTGCTAGCTGATGAACACGACACAATCTTCAACGGACGAGGCTGAAGTTCCCGGGTACGCGGAACTTCAGCGCGAGATGCATGATGCGCTCCGCGCGCAGCATTCGGAATGGGTCCAACCGAATGGCGATTCTCCCATCTGCGATGCGTACGAGTCGCGGTTCGCAGAGCTGCTGAGTCTTTCGTTACAGTTCGAACGCGCGTGCGCAGTATGCCTGCCAGGCATGCCGAGGCAAGAAACATCGTCTTTCACAAACATTCTTCCGCGACTCATCGTTTCTTCAGCAAAAGAGAAAGAATCATGAAAACAACAATTGAACCGAGCACACCGCGGATGATAGGCTCCGCGCAAATCGCGAAAGGAGCCAGCCGTTATGCCATTCGATAGGTTCGTGGACCTGCCGACGGTGTGGGAAGAGCGGCGCAAAGGCGTCGAGCAGTCACTGCAACCGATCAGCCTCGACGAGCTAAAGAAGATCCTTAAGCAGCACGAAGAAGAGTTTGTTGAAAATCCTTCGCGCGACGAGTTCGTGCGCCTGATGGAAGAGCAACCGCAGGCCAGCTTCTACACTGCAGTGCCCGAGAAGAACGTCGTAGTTTATTACTGCCGCGACGCACACTTCGGTGTCTGGGTGCTGGTCGGCAGCGGGATTGGACCGTTGGATGCGACTGGCAAAAGCCTCATGAAGGGCGCGATCGAAGGCTCTCTTTCCGGCTGGAAGTTTGGAGGATAAGAATGAAAACCCTGCTCCAACGCCCTGACGAGTCGCCTTTTCCGGGCCTCGCCCGCGACCCGCTGCCTGGCCAGCGACACGATCGGTCTCCTGCACGCTCCAGAACTGTTGCAGGACCTTTTCCCTCTTCGCGGGCATCCGCATTCACAAACCAAAACCTGCAGACGCTCATGAAAATACTGAATTCCATTTGCCCGCCACCGTTCGGCGTCGGACGCCTTGCCATCCCGATGGCCTTGGCCGTCATGGCATTGGGCGCATGCACAAAGAAAGAGGAGCCGCCGCCGGTGGTCCGCCCGGTTCGCTCGGTCGTTGTTGAAAAACGTCAGGTCGGAGATCCCGTCGTCGTGAGCGGCCATCTGCGCGCACGAGACGAGGTCAATCTTGCGTTCCGGATTGACGGGAGAGTCATCGAAAGAAAAGCGGGCGTCGGCGACATGGTTCAAGCCGGCCAGACGGTGGCGTTACTGGACGCCGAAGTGGAACGAAACTCCCGGAACTCCGCGCAGGCCGATGTGGCCGCGGCGCAAGCCTCTCTTGACCAATCAGAAGCCTTCGAACGGCGTCAGAAGAAACTGCTGACCGACCGGGTGATCTCCCCTAACGAATACGATTCGGCTTTGCGCCAACTAAAGACGACACAGGCGCAGTTGGATGCGGCGCAAGCCAAACTGAAATCCGCCGAAGAAGAGTTGAGCTACACGGAACTTAAATCCGATGCCGCCGGCGTGGTCACGGAAAAAGGGGCCGAAGTGGGCGAGGTCGTGCGTGCGGGCCAGATGATCCTGAAGGTGGCGCAGGAAGGCGGTCGCGATGCTGTTTTCGACGCGCCCTCGCAGGCCATTCGCGACGGCCTCGCGGTGGGGCAGGAAGGTGAGGTTTGGCTGGCGGACCATCCAGAGATCAAGGTGGATGGGAAGCTGCGCGAGATATCGCCGCAGGCCGATCCGGTCACCCGCAACTATCAGGTCAAAGTGGAACTCGCCGATCCGCCAGCGGAAATGCTTCTCGGCGCGACGGTCCTCGGGCGCCTGAAATTGAAGGGCGAGTCTTTGATCGAAATTCCTTCTTCAGCGCTGACGATGATCCAGGACAAGCCCGCGGTCTGGGTGGTCGATGCAAAGGATCAGCGCGTGCATCGTCGGGAAATCGTCATTGCGCGCTATGCGCCGGACTCAGTCATCGTGACGGGCGGGCTGAATTCCGGCGAGAGCGTTGTCACAGCCGGGGTCCAAGAGCTCCATGAAGGTCAAACCGTGAAACTGTTGGGAGGCCAATAATGAAAGGCTTCAATCTGACCGAATGGGCGATCCGCCACAAGGCGCTCTCCATCTACTTCATGTTGGTATGCCTCGTGGCCGGGGTCTCAGCGTATCTGCACCTGGGGCGCAATGAAGACCCCGAATTCACGGTCAAAACGATGGTTGTTCAGACGCTCTGGCCGGGCGCGACCCAGGAAGAGACCATGCAGCAGGTGACTGACCGCATCGAGAAGAAGCTGCAAGATACGCCCAATCTGTACTACCTGAAGAGCTATACCATCGCCGGGACCTCAACCGTCTTTGTCTATCTGCTGGAGTCCACTCCGAAGAAGGATGTGCCGGACCTCTGGTATCAGGTTCGCAAGAAGGTCGGCGATATTCGGCAGACGCTCCCGCAAGGAGTCGTGGGGCCGTTTTTTAACGACGAATTCGGCGACACCTACGGGATCATCTATGCTTTTACCGCGGACGGCTTCAGTCACAGGGAATTGCGCGATTACGCGGAAGAGGCGCGCTCGCGCCTGCTGCGTGTGAAAGATGTCTCCAAAGCCGAATTCCTGGGCACCCAGGACGAGCGGATCTATGTCGAGTTCTCAACGCAGCGCCTAGCCGAACTCGGCATGGACCGCCTGGAACTGATTCAGGCGCTCGTCACCCAGAACGCCGTGGTCCCCTCCGGCGTGATCCAGACGAAGAAGGAGTCCGTGCTCATGGATGTGACCGGACGATTTCAATCCGAAAAGGACTTGCAGCAGGTCAATTTCGTCTTCGGCGGCAAGATGCTGCGCCTCGCCGACATCGCGACGATCACGCGCGGTTACGCGGACCCGCCGCAGCCGAAGTTCCGCGTCAACGGCAAGGACGCCATCGGCGTGGCGCTCTCGATGCGCACCGGCGGCGACATCCTCGCTTTGGAAAAGAATCTCGATCACGTGGTCGAGGAACTCAAAGCGGACTTGCCCGTCGGCATCGAGACTTTCCTGGTCTCCAATCAGCCGAAGGTGGTGGAAGAAGCGGTGAACGAATTCATGAAGGCGCTTTGGGAGGCCATCGCGATCGTTCTCGTCATCAGCTTCCTGAATCTCGGCCTGAGAGCGGGCCTGGTGGTGGCGGCCTCGATCCCGCTCGTGCTGGCCATCGTGTTCATCGTCATGCAGATCTGCGGGATCGACTTGCAGCGCATCTCGCTCGGGGCGCTGATCATCGCGCTGGGGCTGCTCGTCGATGACGCGATGATCACCATCGAGGCCATGGTCTCGAAGGTCGATCATGGCTGGGACAGGATCAAAGCGGGGATCTTTGCCTATGCCTCCACCGCTTATCCGAGGCTCACCGGCACGCTCGTGATCGCGCTCGGCTTCGTGCCGGTCGGGTTCGCGAAGAGTTCGGCTGGCGAATACACCTTCACGCTCTTCGCGGTCGTCGTCATCGCCGTCCTCACTTCCTGGGTCGTCGCCGCGCTCTTCACGCCGCTTATTGGGACGATGCTCCTAAAGCCCCCCAAGCAGGAGGGCGAAGGCAAGGGCCACCACGAGGGCGGCGGACGCGTGCTCAGTGTTTATCGGCGCCTGCTGCTCTTCACGATGCGACACGCCAAAGTGACGCTCGCGGTGACGATCGCGATCTTCGGCGTGTCGCTGTGGCTGGCGCGGTTTGTGCCCAGCCAGTTCTTCCCCGCGTCGGACCGGCCGGAACTCGTGCTCGATCTGCGCCTGAGGCACGACGCCTCGATTTACGCCACGGACAGGGCCTCGCAAAAGCTCGACGAAATCCTCCGTGCCGACCCCGATATCGTCTACTGGAGTTCCTACGTCGGGCGCGGGGCGATTCGATTCTATCTGCCCCTCGACGTGCAGCTCCAAAACGATTTCTTCGCCCAAACGATCATTCTCACCAAGAGCCTGAAGGTGCGAGAACAAGTCAGGAAACGCCTCGAGGCAGCGCTGGAGGAAAAGTTCCCCGAGGCAGTCGGGCGCGTTTTCCCGCTCGAGCTCGGCCCACCGGTGGGCTGGCCGGTCCAGTACCGGCTCAGCGGCACCGATCCGCATCAGGTGCGTGAAATTGCCGACAAGCTCGCGGGCATCGTGGGGGCGAGCCCCGACATCAAAAGAGTGTCCTTCAACTGGATGGATCCGATCCGTAAACTCCGGATCCGCGTCAACCAGGATGAGGCGAGGCAAGTGGGGCTCAGCTCGGCGAGCGTCGCCCAGATGATTAACGCCGCCGTCTCGGGCATCACCGCGACTCAGGTGCGCGACAGCATCTACCTCATTGACGTAGTAGTGCGAGCCCAGGCGGATCAACGTATGTCTCTGGAGACGATCCGCACCCTCAAGATTCCGCTTCCGAACGGACGATCGGTGCCGTTGAGCGAACTGGCCAAGGTCGAGTACACACAGGATTTGCCTCTGATCTGGCGCCGCGACCGGCTGCCCACCCTGACGATCCAAGCCGAGCCGCGGGATGGCGTGTTGCCAGCGACCGCCGTGGCGGGCCTTGCCCAAAAAGTCTCCGAGCTGAAGCAGCAACTGCCGGTCGGCTACAAGATCGTCGAGGGCGGCAGCGTCGAGGAAAGCGCCAAGGGGCAGGGCTCCGTCCTCGCGGTCTTCCCGATCGTGGTCGTGCTGATGATTACCGTCCTGATGTTCCAGATGCAGAGTTTCAGCCGCCTGTTCCTGGTCTGCAGCGTCGCGCCTCTGGGCGTGATCGGCGTCGTCCTGGCGCTGTTGGTCACGCAAAGCCCGATGGGGTTCGTCGCGATGCTGGGCACCGTCGCGCTGGTCGGCATGATCATCCGAAACTCGGTCATCATGGTTGACCAGATCGAAGTCGAGAAGGCAGCGGGACGCGGGGGTTGGGATGCCGTGGTCGAAGCCTCCCTGGTGCGCTTCCGTCCGATCACACTGACCGCGCAGGCGATGATCCTGGGCATGGCGCCGATCGCGCCGACCGTCTTCTGGGGCCCCATGGCCTACGCCATCATGGGCGGGCTCGCGGTGGCCACAGTGCTGACGCTGATCTCGCTGCCGTCGCTCTACATCACCTGGTTCAAAATCCGGCAGGACGGAGAACGGACCACTCCGACCGACGTCTCGACGCAAGCTCCGGCCGCAGTAGCGGTCTGATCAATCGAGTCACCCACTTCCATTATGCATCAATTAATCAAAGTACCCGCAGACCACAGCGAGATCCTTCAGCCAGCCGCAACGCATTAGAAATGACCCCGGCCTCCGCCACGCTCATACGCACCGCACCCAAGGCAATCAATGCCGCCTCCGCGCCCGGCTACGACGAGCTCAGAGAGCGCTGGAGTCGGATCCGCACAGGCTGCGCAACATAGCCATGGACACCACAATCGTTACTGCACTGTCAGGTCTTTTCGGCTCACTCTTGGGCGGCTCTGCAAGCGTAGCGACCGCCTGGGTCACGCAAAGAACGCTGGGTAAGCGCGAAGAATTCCGCGCGGAGTTCACCAGACGTGAAACGCTTTACGGCCAATTTATCAACGAATGCGCAGAACGCGCGCTGGATTCGTTTGAGCACACTCTCGATAAGAGCGAAAGATTGTTGTCAATCTACGCCCTGCTTAACCGCATCAGGCTTTGTGCGTCGGACGCAGTCCTAGCGGAGGCGGAACGAGCGCTGGCAGCAATCACCGAACAGTATTTCAGACCGAATCTTTCGCTCGAACAACTGCGCGCGTTGATTCGCGATGGCGCCAACGCTGATCCGCTCAAGTCATTCGCGGAATGTTGTCGAGCCGAACTCAGATCGATCCACACAGCTTTGTAGTAGCCCGGGGGAAGGAAGAAGCGAAGAGCCTAGCGATGGCTAAATGAATCCACTGGAAAATATGAAAACAAAAAAGATCGTCAAAGTCGCCGCGCGTCGCCTGGCCGAACCGTTCCGAGTCAGCCAAGGGAAAGAGTTTCGCCTCAAAGATGTCGATCCGAACGACACACTTGAATTTAGGAGGGACGCCGACAAGCCCAGAGCCGAGGAAGCCCGGACGATTGGCGTTGCGGCATTGGCCGAGCTGCAAGACAAACTTTACGCCCAGGACAAATGGGCGGTGCTCTTGATCTTTCAAGCGATGGACGCAGCCGGCAAGGACGGCGCCATCAAGCATGTAATGTCAGGCGTAAATCCACAGGGCTGCCAGGTATTTTCATTTAAATCGCCGTCGGCCGAAGACCTAGATCATGATTATCTCTGGCGCTGCATGAAATGCCTACCCAATCGCGGGCATATCGGAATTTTCAATCGTAGCTACTACGAAGAAGTGCTGGCCGTCCGCGTGCATCCGGAATTTCTGGCGAAGCAAAAGCTACCGGCACAATTACTCGGCAAACAAATCTGGACTGAGCGTTTCGAAGACATTCGCAATTTCGAACAATACTTAAGCCGCAACGGCGTCGTCGTGCGGAAATTCTTCCTTCACGTTTCCAAAAAAGAGCAGCAACGCCGGTTTCTCGAGCGAATCGGCGATCCGTTGAAGAATTGGAAGTTTTCTTCGAACGACGCGGCGGAGCGTGATTACTGGGACGAATACATGGAAGCCTACGAGGAGATGATCCGCGAAACCGCGACGAAACAGTCGCCCTGGTATGTGGTGCCGGCGAACAATAAGTGGTTCACACGCACCATCGTTGGCGCGGCTGTGATTGACACCCTCGCCGATCTCGACCTGGCGTATCCCAAGGTTGGTCCGGACAAATTGAAGGAACTCGCGGCGGCGAAAAACAAGCTGCTCAAGAAGTAACAGACGTCGATCTTTCGTTAGGCCAAGTCATGATCCCAAGCGACAATACCTGGTGGGAAGGCGCACTTCCGGCTGTCCGTTGGTTGCGGGGTTACCAGCGTGAGTGGTTTCGCCCGGATCTGGTTGCGGGCGTTACCCTCGCCGCCTACTTACTTCCTGCGGCATTGGGCGATGCATCTTTGGCCAATCTGCCTCCGCAAGCCGGTCTTTACGCCTGTTTGTTCGGCGGTCTCGTCTTCTGGATCTTTTGCAGCTCCCAACAAACAGTCGTCTCAGTTACTTCTGCCATTTCAATAGTCATCGGATCATCGTTAGGGGAAATTACGGGCGGAAACACACTTCGCTTCGGCGCGCTTGCTGCCGGCACGGCCTTACTCGTTGCCGCAATCGCCTTCATTGCCTGGCTCGTTAAAGCCGGGGTGCTGGTTCATTTCATCTCGGAGAGTGTCATGACCGGTTTCAAGTGCGGCGTGGCGCTTTTCCTCGCCAGCACACAGTTGCCAAAACTTTTCGGCTTTCACGGCGCACATGGAAGTTTTTGGGAGAATGCCGGTTTCTTCTTGAAGCATCTCGGGGAAACAAATTCGATTTCGCTTCTCGTGGGAGGAGTCGCGCTCTCGCTGCTCGTGGTCGGAAAACTCTTCCTGCCGCACAAGCCCATTGCACTTTTCGTTGTGATCGGAGGCATTGTCGCCGCATCGGTGCTGTCACTCGAGGCGCACGGTGTGAATTTGATTGGCGCCGTCCCACAGGGAATTCCACCGCTCCAACTGCCTCCGGTTTACTGGCGCGACCTGGACCAACTCCTTCCGCTCGCCTTCGCCTGTTTTCTTCTCAGTGCAGTTGAGACGGCCGCGATCGGTCGAATGTTCGTCGCTAAACATGGCGGACGGTTTGACGCGAATCAGGAAAATCTCGCGCTCGCGGCGGCGAACCTGGTCGCTGGACTAGGCGGTGGTTTTCCGGTAGGCGGCGGGACATCACAGTCGTTAGTCAATGAAAGCGGCGGCGGGCGCACGCCGCTCTCCACCGTTTTTGCAACCGCTTTCATTCTCGCGGTCGTGCTGTTTTTCTCACATCTCTTGAGCGCATTGCCTCAGCCGGTTCTCGCTGCGGTCGTGTTGGTCGCGGTGGCGAGCCTTTTCAATCTCTCGACTCTGAAGCGGCTCTGGCGGAGCGATCGTCACGAATTTGTGGTGGCGGTAGCAGCTTTCATCGGCGTGCTCACTTTCGGGCTGCTCCGTGGGGTAATGATCGGTGCTGCGATTTCCCTGGTGCAGTTGGTGCATGCCGCGTCCAGGCCGCATGTCGGCTTGCTAGGTCGTATTCCTGGCACCCGTCGATTCTCAGATCGCGAACGACACCTGGGCAACGAGCTAATTCCTGGCGTCCTGATTTTCCGGCCGGAATCGGGTCTCGTTTATTTCAACATCGACCACGTTCGCGACATCATCCTGAACAAAATCCATACCGAGCCAGTACCGCCGCGACTGGTCGTTCTCGACCTTTCCGCGGCGCCATACGTAGATCTGCAAAGCGTACACACGCTTGCCGCCATCGCGAGCGAGCTCACGGCTAAAGGAATCCGATTCCAAGCGGTCGAGCCGCGTTCGTCGGTGCGCGATCGGCTCCGCCATGAAGGCGTCGACCGTAACTTGGGCGGGGTGAACCGCTTCACCAGTGTTGCCGATGTGATCGACGATTTTCTGCGCGAGAGCACACCATCTCGCTCCGTTGAACCCGTTCCAGCCCAACGAACCAGATAATCCAGGAATCTCGATGCCATTCGATAAATTCGCCGCCATTCGACAACATCACCGAAACGCGAGGCAAAGGCCCCCCGAGTTCGTTCAGCAGATCATGATCGCGGCGCCCACCACTCACTTAGTGAAACTTGTGCAGGGCATCATCTTTCGGGTAGGGGCATTAGATGTTGTCTGGCCGCAATTCCTCGCCATTGCGCTGATTGGCGCGGTTCTCTTCGGCGTCGCGCTGATGCGCTTCCGCAAAACAATCGGCCAGATGGCGTGATGAGTTTTTATGAAAGCGGCTGCGCAGAAGATCAATCACTTTTCACCGACCAGCCGTCGCTGTATCGGGTCGCGGATTAGAAGAAGCAAGACTCATATTCTTCTCGTCGCCGCGCTGGCAACCCTCGGTGCCTGCGCGCCGTTGGCAGAGGTTCGGGAGGTTAATCCCAAACTAGGCGCAGCGCACGGGACACTGCCACAGCTGAAATCCGCTGAGCAAGCGATCGCCGAAGGTCAGAGGTTGCAGCGCAGCGATCCAGATAAGGCGATCGGATTTTACCTTGGCGGGTTAGAAGCGACTGACACGGCCTTACGAAAAGATCCCACAAACCCCCTCGTTTTGCGTGATTATAACTTCGCCTTGTCGCGCGTCTTTTCCGTGATTCGAGATGCTCGCCTCGATCCCTGGACGCACCCGTTACACGTACGGTCGCCGAATGGCGACGACTACGTCCTCACACAGCGTCCGAATGCGAGCCTGCGCTGGAAACCACGAGATTTCGAACTCATCCCTGCCGACGAACTCGATGTGCGCGGCAAATTTGTCGTTCCTCGGGTGACTCGTGAAGGCGTGGGTGCAGCACTGGTCGCGGTGCGTAGTCCGCAGGCTCCAAAACTTCGGCTGCGATTTGGTCCGCCGCGTATTTATTGCGCTATAACTGCAGTCGCCCATTTTCGCGAGCACATGTGCGAGATCGAGTTCGTCGACTCACTTGCGAAGGATACTGTCAGCGTTTCGGGACGCAGTCTGCCAAGTGACGCAGACTTTACCGCGCCGATAGCGTTAGTTCTTTCACAGGAGCATCCCGAGAAAGTGGGTATGTCGGCAATGCTTAATCCAGAGAAATTCGCTGGCCAGGAGCGTCTCATTCAAGTCCAACCGTACGATCCGAACAAGATTCCGGTACTCTTCGTTCACGGACTTAAGTCCACGCCGGCCACTTGGACGCCGATGATAAACACACTCTGGGCTGATCCTGTCCTGCGCCGAAATTATCAGGTCTGGATATTCGGCTATCCAAGCGGCTATCCGATTCCGTATTGCGCCTTGCTGCTGCGGCGGAAGCTCGACGCGCTGGACAAAACCTTTCCCCACCACCGCCCGATTGTCCTGATAGGGCATAGTATGGGCGGTGTGATTAGCCACCTGATGATCACCGACTCGCGTGGTGACACTTTTTGGCGTGACTTCTTCGGTAAATCACCTGCACAAACCCTGTTATCTCCGCAAAGTAAGGCATTGCTCAAGGAGGCATTGATTTTCAAACCGCGACATGATGTAGCGAGCGTGATTTTCATTTCCACGCCACACCGCGGCAGCGTCATCGCACAAGGTCCGATTGGCCGACTCGGGTCAAGCCTGATCCATAAGCCGATGGAAGTCGTTAGGTTCGGTCCCGAAATCATGCAGGCATCCGTTGTCCAGCAGGACCCGACCGCGCTGAAACTGAACCGAATGCCAAACAGCATCGACACGCTTGCACCTAACGACCCGTTCGTGAAAAGCATGAACACGCTGCCGCTAGCAAAAGGAATTCCTTATCATTCGATCATCGGGGATCGTGGACGCGGAGACACACCCAATAGCAGCGACGGTGTCGTTCCGTATTGGAGCTCACATATCAGCGGAGCCAAATCCGAGAAGATTGTGCCGTCGGATCACAACGCAAATCAGAATCCCCAGGGGATCGCCGAGGTCATAAGAATTCTTAAAACCTACCCGTAGCCTCCGATGAATATTGAGTCCATCGCGCCAACCATTAGGAAGGCATATCCGTGGTTGGTACTTTGGAGTGCTGTGGTTTTTGTTTGTGGGCTCCTGGCATGCAGCGCCCGCGCCGCCGATTCGGCCGGCTCGACCCAAGAGAGATTGGCTTCTAAGAGATTCCGTTTCGGCTATGAAATAGACTCAAGTGATAAAAAGGTACCGGACCATGCAGGCTCCGGGCTAATCTTCCTCTTCCGCTTCCTTTTGGTCTTCCTCCGCGCAGCCCGTGTAGGCTCCGGGTGCTGCGGGAATCATGTGCGGTCGCCGCGGCGACACAGAATCGCCGTGGCGAGCTCATGCTCTTGATCGCCTGGCACGCCGTAGCTTCTAGCGGCGCCTGGGACCGCTGATATTGATGCATCCCAGGCGAGCCGCGGTTACGAACGTTTTGTGACGTGTTGACGTGTTGCGCTCAGGAAGCAAACTCGGAAAGGCACTACGATGAACGGCAACTCGATTAGCACCCGTCAAAAAGCACTGGCCTTGAACCTCGACGCTACCCGGTACGGCACTTTCGCCGAAATCGGTGGCGGCCAGGAAGGAGCGCGCTGGTTTTTCTCTGTGGGGGGAGCGGCAGGAACGGTCGCAGAAACGATTTCCGCCTATGACATGGCGATGAGCGATCGACGCTACGGCCCGGCCAAGCGGTACGTCAGCCGGGAACGGCTTGAGGCCATGCTCAAACATGAGTTTGCCGAATTGCTCGAGAGCTTAAAGGCAAAGCACGGCGACACGAAGAGATTTTTCGCGTTCGCAAACACTGTCGCGACTCGCGCCTTTCGTGAGGCCGGAAATGGGCGGGGCTGGATCGGCATCCGCTTTCAAACCCGTCCAGGCGAAGAGCCATCCGAGGTCGTCATTCATGCTCACCTTCTGGACTTAACCGCGTCGCTGGAACAGGAAGCGCTAGGCATTCTCGGGGTGAATCTCGTTCACGCGGCGTTCTTTTACTCTGAGGACCTGGCGAGGTTCATCGCGTCGCTTGCGGACGACCTGGGCCGTCGAAGGGTTGAGATCGACATGATCAAGCTCTCCGGGCCGGCATTTCCCAACGTGGACAATCGGCTCATGAGCCTTCAACTCGTGGAGCAAGGATTGACTGACGCTGCCATGTTCACCGCCGCGGGTGAGGTGGTGCAGCCCTCGGAGGTGCTATACAAGAAACCGATCCTGGTGGAGCGAGGCGGCTTTCGGCCGGTGACGAATTTGACTTTGGATCTGCTGGAACGAGCGCGCGAACAGTTTCTGGAAGAGCCCGAAGTACGGGGTAAGGAGCCGGTCGTGTTTGCGGAAATGACGTTGCGCAGTCTGACCCCCGGATCTGAGACAGGACACGACGATTTCCTTGACCGGGCAGACATCCTCACAGCACTTGGCTTCGACGTCTTGATCTCCCGGTTCGAGCAACATTATCGACTTGCCGATTATTTCGCGGCTTACACCGATGGCTTGATCGGTATCGCAGCCGGGCTGCCCACCGTTCGGCAGCAGGTGGCGGAAGAGAAATACTACACCGAACTTCCAGGCGGCGTGCTCGAATCGGTTGGACGTCTATTCAAACGCTCGGTGAAAATGTATGTCTATCCGACGCGCGATCCAGCTACGGGTGAGATTCAGACTTTGGCTACTGCCAAGGCACCGGCACCCTGGCATCACTTGCAGCAGCTCCTCATTGAGCTCGGTCGGGTTGTGCCCATTCGCTCGTACAACGAATCGTATCTCTCAATTGAAACGCCCGACGTTCTTCGCCGGATTCAGAAGGGCGATGCTTCCTGGGAAGCAATGGTCCCGCCGGTTGTTACGGAAATAATCAAAGCAAAGCAGCTTTTTTCCAACCGATGAAGGCCGGGTTCTCGAATCCTTTAAGGGGGCGGCGCGGAAGGAGGCCGGACATACCCAGATTCGTTCAAATGCCTCCTCGGAAGGCCGGAAAAAAATGACAAGATCGAAGGAGAAACATGAGTGAGGAGTCAAAGTCGGCGCCACCGGATCAGTCGGCACCTTCCCCCAAGCCAGCTGGAAGCGAAAAAGGCAAAGCTTCGAAAAAACGCCGGTTGCGAACTGCCCTGATCGTGATCGGCGCGATCATCTTCGTCTTTGTCATAATCCCGAAAGCCTTTCACGCGTGGCACACCGTTTCGACTGATGACGCTTATGTGAATAGCTACGTCACGTTCGTGGCGCCGCGTGTGAGCGGACAGGTCGCGCGCGTCCTTGTCGATAACAATAATCGGGTCAAAAAAGGCGACGTTCTCGTCGAGCTCGATCCGGAACCGTATCGCGTGCAGGTCGCGATCAAGCAAGCCGCGGTCGATTCCGCGCAAGCTAATCTGGTTGTGGCGCAAGCCACGGTGCGCAGTCAGATTGGGCAGGCCCGAGGCTTGCGCTTCAAACTCCAACACGCGATTGAAGACGTGGACAATCAAGTCGCGCTGATCCGGGCGCGCGTCGCTACATGGGAGCAGGCACAGGCAACGCAAGTGCTCGCTCAAAGCGAATTCGAACGCGCCAAAAAACTGCTCCAAACCAAAGTATCGAGTAAAGAGGAGTTCGACCAAAAACGTGAGCAACTCGATGTTGCAAACGCGCAGGTCAAGCAGGCGCTGGAAAGCGTTTATCAGACGCGCGCTGCTCTCGGCTTGCCTGCGCAACCGGCTGAAGGAACGAACCTCGCTGAGGTTCCTCCCAATCTCGATCAAACTTTTTCCTCGGTCCGCGAAGCGCTCAGCGCGCTATTGCAAAGCGCTGCGCAACTCGGCGTGGTCCCTTCGTCCTGGAACATGACGCCAAAGGAAACGCTCGCGCAATTTTACCGACGCGATCCTGGCGGCGACATTAACAAGATCTATGCCCAGATCATTAAGACCGCGCCGGGGTTGAAGGAAGCAGAGGCGAAAGTGATGCAGGCGGAGCGCGATCTTGATCAAGCAAGACTTGATCTGCGCTACTGCACGGTCGTGGCCGCGATCGACGGCGTCGTCACGCGCCGCGATGTGAACCCCGGCGACAATGTGCAGGTGGGCCAGAGCTTGATGGCGATCCGGTCGCTGCGCGATATCTGGGTGGATGCCAACTTCAAGGAAACACAGCTGCGAAACCTTCGGATAGGTCAACGCGTGGACCTGGAAGTCGATATGTATGGCAGCAAACACCGATTCGAAGGCCGAATTTCCGGCTTTACCTATGGGACCGGTTCCACGCTTGCGCTGCTGCCACCTCAAAATGCAACCGGCAATTACGTAAAAGTCGTACAGCGTTTGCCGGTCCGGATTGATCTGTTGAATTACGATCCCGACAAACTGCCTTTGTTCGTGGGTCTTTCGGTCACGCCATCGGTGAATTTGTGGAGCAAACCGACCGGGCCGAGCGCGGGCCGGTTTTTGCAAGAGCTGATTCCGCAGTCCTCCCCAGCTGGCAGCGCAAGGCCGGCAAAATAATGAGCACGTCGTCGATCGCCGTTCCGGGATACTCGGCAACGGCAGTTCCACGCGCTGTTAATCCTTGGGTTGTGGCCGTCGCCGTCGTCATTCCGACGTTCATGGAAGTGCTGGACACGACCATTGCCAATGTTGCGTTGCGTCACATCGCCGGCGGGTTGTCGGCGGCGGTTACCGACGGGGAGTGGGTCATCACCAGTTACCTGATGGCCAACGCCATCATCCTGCCCATGTCCGGCTGGCTTTCGATCCGCCTCGGCCGCCGCAATTATTTTCTCTTGTCGATTCTGGTCTTCACTGTCGCTTCGACCCTGTGCGGAATGGCTACGAGTTTAAACATCCTGATTTTCTCGCGCGTTCTGCAGGGTCTGGCCGGCGGAGGGTTGCAACCTTCCAGCCAGGGCGTGTTGCTTGATGCGTTTCCCAAAGAGAAGCAAGGCGCGGCCATGACCGTGTTCGGAATCGCGGCGCTCCTGGCTCCCGTGGTGGGCCCGACTCTCGGTGGCTATATCACGGACAATTACGGCTGGCGCTGGGTTTTTTATCTCAATGTGCCGGTTGGACTTCTGGCGCTCGCGATGTGCAACGCTCTCGTCTTCGATCCGGACTATCTGAAAGCGCAAAGTGCCGAGGCTCGCAAACAACAACGTCCGTTCGACACGCTCGGTCTTACCTTGCTCGCAGCCACCATGATGTCCTGGGAAGTTTTACTTACCAAAGGCCAGGAATGGGACTGGTTCGGCGATCCGTTTCTGCGCGTGCAAACACTGGCGCTGGTATTCGTGCTGGGCCTGGCCGGTCTCATTTTTCGGGAGTTGCGGTACGACAATCCGTTGATCAATTTGCGAACGCTCAAAGATCGGAATTTTTGTGTCTGCTGCGTCATCATCTTTTGTGCGTTTGCCGTTCTTTATGCCAACACGATCAGCCTCCCGGCCTTGCTCCAATCGCTTTTCGGTTACGACGCGACGACCTCGGGATTGGTCCTTTCGCCCTCGGGAGTTTTCGCAATCATGGTGCTCGCGATTGTTGGTCGTCTTCTTGGCCGGGGCGTGGACGCGCGTTATTTCATGGCCGCAGGCCTTTTTATCCTCGCCGTCGGAGGTTACTGGATGTCGCGATTGAATCTGGAAATCAGTCCCTGGCAAATTGTCTGGCCGCGCGTGGTCTTCATCATAGGTCTCTCCGCCATTTTCGCTCCGCTCAACGTCGCCGCCTTTATCTACATCCCGCCGCGACTTCGCGGGGCTGCGGTGGGTTTGCTCGCGCTTTTACGCAATGAAGGCGGCAGCGTTGGCACTTCTCTCTCCCAGACCATTCAGGAGCGGCGCGATCAATTTCACAGCTTGCGCCTGGGCGAAAATCTCGATCACCTCAATCCGGCGGTAAATTCCTACCTCCATCAGGCACAGTCAGTTTTTCTTCAACAAACCGGCGACCCGGTCGCAGCGAAACAAATGGCACTGCAAACTCTCGCCAACCTGCGAGCCGAACAATCCTCTGCGCTCGCCTACTTCGACACATTCTTCATCTTCGCCGTTGTCGCCGTCGCGCTCGTGGCTCTGGTCTTCTTCATGAAACGTTCGGTCGCCGAAAAAGGGGCGCACCTCGCGGCAGAATGAGACTAGACCTTTCACCTGTCGCTCGGCTTATTACAAAGCTGGCTCTTCTGTGGATCGCGTTCTTGGTTCTGCCATTTACGGAGCGAACTCTCATAGGAGCTAAAACCTATTACTTATTATATATCGGGCTCGGACTGGTCTTTGTGATGTATGGGCTAACGATGCGCTCCGTTTTCTTTTCTTGCGGCAGATCAGACGAGAGGTGGTTTACGTTTGGATTGCGTTTCTGACGTGGTCATTTTTATTTGCAGCGTTCTGGCAGTCTTCGCCGATCTCCAATTGACTGCCTCAACTATGAGATCATCACGTTCACGACGGTTGGCTACGGCGACCTAATCCCGCTAAGTGCGCAAGGGAAGCTCCTGGCTATTTGCACGGCTCTTCTCGGGGCCACGCATGGTGTGACGTTTGTCGCCATCGTTCTTCAGGCTTTGACGCAACACCCACCTGTCAAGAGTCAAAATGATTGAGCGACACCCTGCATCTGGCAGGGCTGAGACGTTAGGCTCTCGGGCTTGTGGGGCTTGCGCTTGCGACCGCGACCGAAAACGCCCGATTCTTTGTTGTCATGCCGCGTGGCTCATCTCCCGGTGAGCGGTGGAGTGACTGAGCCAGTCTGCAAAATGCGTCGCGCCTAGACGCGGATTAGTGCCGGGGACGAGCGACTGATCGTTCACCATGATGCCGAAGTAGGGCGCCTCGGCGTCGGTGACCACCTCGCGCGGATCCTTCGTGGCGCGCAAATACTTGCGGACGAGTTCATCGAGACGAATCCGTTCCGGACCGGCCAGCTCGATTGTCCCACACAATGGTTTCGCGACTGCGACCTCGGCCAACATTGCAGCAATATCATCTGCCGCGATGGGCTGCATAAGGGCTGGTGGTAACTTAACGGTCGTACCTTCAGCGGAGAATTGGGCGATGCTGCCCACGAACTCGAAGAACTGCGTAGCGCGCACAATCGTATACGGAATCTGAGACGCCTTAATCAGGTTCTCCTGCGCCATCTTCGCCCGGAAGTAACCGCTCGTAAGCAGGCTGTCGGTTCCGACCACCGACAGCGCAACGTGGTGACGCACACCGGCGACGGCTTCCGCAGCAAGGAGGTTACGCCCCGACGTCTGGAAAAATTCCATCGCTGGCTTGTCTTCGAACGAGGGCGAGTTCGCCACATCAACGACCACCTGAGCGCCTTTCAGAGCGTCCGCCACTCCTTCGCCGGTGACGGTGTTCACGCCCGAGGATGGTGACGCCGCTACAACTTGGTGACCTCTCTCACGGAGGTCGGCCACGAGCTTCGCCCCGATCAAACCGGTGCCGCCGATAACGACAATCTTGATAATCTTGTTTCCGTTCTGCTGGTTGAGTGAATTGGTTTTCATAACGACAGCACGATTGAACGGGATGTCGTTCTTGTGTAGACGCGAGTGCTAATATCAGCTATTCATGAAATGCATGACCGCGTTCGACGACTTGTCGTTGTTGCGCGCATTTGTGTGCATCGTCGAGTGCGGCAGCATCTCAGCCGGGGCGCGGCGCATGAAAATCCCGCAACCGACATTGAGCCGTTATCTGCGCGTGCTGGAAGAACAATGCGGATCACGGCTATTGCGACGCGATACGCATACGATGAGTCTCACGCAAACCGGACAGCGTTTCCTGGCGGATGCGCATTCCGTGCTCGATCACGCCGAAGAAGCGGAGGAACGCCTGCGCGAAGATCAGACCACGCTGAGCGGCCAGTTGCGGGTGTTCGGCACCATCGATTTAGGACAATCCATCGTCACCCGCTTGCTCAGCAGCTTTCTACGGAACCATCCGAAGGTCACTGCGGAACTCGCCCTAACCAATCGTCCATTGCACATGATTCAGGAAGGTTGCGATGTCGGGATCCTGCCTGGCAAGATCACGGATGAGAGCGTCATCGCGCTGCCGGCGGGGAAAATCACTCTCCACCTTGCTGCTTCACCAGCGTTGGTGGAAAGCCGTCCAGCCGCGAAGAAGCCCGCTGACCTAAACTCATGGCCGTGGATTGCGCTGTTGGCGGCGCAATTTTGGAGCCCAAAGCAAATCAATCTCTTCGGCCGCAACCGCGCCGAGGCGACTCTCCGCCTATCGCCGGCGCTGATTTCTGAAGGCATCACCAGCGTGCGTGAGGCCGTGCGAGCCGGTCTCGGCGTCGCCGTGCTGCCGGATTGGTTGATTCGAGAAGACCTGCGTTCCGGCCAACTCGTGCGCGTCTTACCGCAATGGAATGCGAAAGACCTGCCAGTTCACGTCGTCTATGCCGGCGCTCGCCTTTTACCGGCGCGCGTGCGGACCTTCATCGACTTCGCCGTTAATTACTTGATCAAAGAACTGGGATCCGGCGCCTAAGTTCGAGGCGCTCGATTAAACTCAAACTGCGAAGATCGTGATCGCCACGCCTGGCTGACGATGCAACCAAGTGGCGCTTCGCGCTCCTTAATGCTTCTCACGGCACCACCTCATCGCCGTCGCCGCGAGAACCGCTGCCTTTGCTTTAGCCTTGCGCATCAAAGAGACAGTGCCACTCGGAGAAACAGTCGAGGAGTTGAGGCCGACTGCGATATCGGCGTTCGATCTCTTGAGATAGGGCCGCGCGAGCCCCAGCGCGGCCTAACCTCCGGCGCGCTTTTTCTCGATCGCTTCCTTTATCTCCTGCTGGCGGATGGTCTGTAGTTGCTGATACTGCGCGGGGCTAAGAATCTTCTGCAACTGCGGCGCGCTTTCGGCGTGAATAGCTCGGAGTTGCCGCATTTTCTGCATTCCGGAGAGGGAAGTATTGTCTTTGATGGCCTTTAACTTGGGAGCCTCTGTCTCGAGGATTGGCAGCATCTTCACTTTTTGTTCGGGCGTCAGGTTGAGCTGCTTGGACAAGGCTTGCAGCTTTGCTGCCGCCTCGGGATTCTGAGCCGGCGCAGTGGGAACGACGGCCAGAAATGCGCCAAGGCAAATGGCAGACATCAAGAAGGTGAAAGGTTTTCTCATGGCCGAAGTATGATGGGCAAAACGCGGTTAATCAAGGAGCGCTCTGCCATAGGCAAAAGCAACACCAGACGGCCGTCGCCCCGTGCAGGACGACTGCCGGCCACAAAAGGATGCCAACCGATTGCGAACGGATACCGACGGCGCCAAGGATGATCATCGTACCCAGGTTATACAGCACCATCGCGCTGACCAATCCTGTCGCCGCCCGGCTTTGCTCATCGTAATGTGCCAGCCAGCAGGCGACGCCTAAGGCGAGCAGCGCCATCCCGGCCACACGCCCGAGGGGAATGCTCGCGCCAGAAATTTCGGCACCGAGTAGCAACCGGACAACCATCGCAGGTACGACGATCAATCCCAGGCCCGTGACCGCTTCGATGATGGCAGTCACTGTAAGCAAACGGTTCATGGCGGTTGGAGCGAAAAGTAGTCCGTCATTTCGGATCTCCTGTCACGCAGGATGAGTTGTTAGTCCGTGGATCTGGCGACCGCATCTGCGGCGGCCTTCTGCTCTTCCGCCGTCATCTGCGACGGACCGAGCTTGATGGTCAGCTTGTCTATGTTTCCGGTGAACTTAAACGGAAGCCTATAGCTGTCGTCCACGCCTGTGCCGGTATCCAGGCCGACGTCGAACGTTTCGTCAATGGACATAAGCAACGGAATCGTGTGCGCAATCGTCTTCTTCGCCAATTCCCTGCCGTCTACTGTGAAGACACCCGTGCCACCCTTGCCAGGGCCAGGACCGTCGTATTTGAAGTCGAAGACGAGCGTGTGCTTGCCCGGCGCAAGCGCACGGCCAAACACGTCCGCGCCTGCTTTGCCACCGACACCACCCTCCCAGCGGAATCGCTCCAGATCGAGCATGTTGTATTCGAAGACCGGCTTGCCTTTTTGCAGGAACATTCCGTAGCCGCCGAAGCGTCCGCCTAACGTCACGATCATTCCCTCCGCGCCGCGTTTGGGAACGGTGATCTCGGCCGTGATGGTATAGTCCTTGTCCAAAATGCTGGGAGCATTGCCGACAGGAATGCCTGCGTTCTCACCCGTATAGGTGAACTCGGTTTTCCCGGCGATTGCACTCGGCTTTGGTGCGAGGAGGCGCACAAACCCGGAGTTGTCCAAGGGAAAGACCTGGTATTTCGCTGCCTCGGTCAGGAACAACGCCTGCATTTCCTTCAGTTTGTCCGGCTGTTTCGCCGCGAGGTCGTTATTCTCGGAAAAATCGTTGGCGATATTGTAGAGCTCCCAGTGATAATCGCTCATCGCCGGCATCTTTGCTCCCAGCAGCCAGGGCGCAACGGGAGGGGTCGTGGCAGCCACCCAACCGTCGTGATAGATCGCGCGGTTACCGACCATCTCGAAATACTGCGTCTCATGCTTCGATGGCGCCTTTGGTCCCGCGGCCGCGGGATCGAAAGTGTAGGCCATGCTCACGCCTTCGATCGGCTTCTGCTTTATCCCGTTGACCATGTCCGGCGCTTTGATGCCGGTCGCTTCAAGGAGGGTAGGCACGATGTCAATGATGTGGTGAAACTGGGTGCGGATGCCGCCGACATCTGTGATATGTCCGGGCCAGGAAATGGCCAGGCCCTGGCGGGTGCCGCCGAAATGCGAAGCCACCTGCTTGGTCCATTTGAAGGGCGTGTCAAACGCCCACGTCCAGCCCACCGCCATGTGTGGATAAGTCTTGTCCGAACCCCAGTCTTCATAATGCAGCAACTGCAACGGTTCCGGCAGAGTTAGGATGCCGTTGTACGCCGTCAACGTATTGTAGGTGCCCTCCAGGGTGCCCTCGGGACTGGTGCCGTTGTCGCCGCAGATGTAGATGATTAGCGTATTGTCGAGTTTGCCTTCGTCCTGAACTTCCTGAATGACCCGGCCAATCTCATAGTCGGTGTAGGCGGCGTAGGCGGCGAAGACCTCAGCCTCGCGGATATAGAGTTTCTTTTGGATCGCCGAAAGCGAGTCCCACCGAGGCAGCTTGGCACCGCCAAGCGCGGCCTGACCATCCGGCCATGGAGTAAGCTCGGTGTCCTGTGGAATCACGCCAAGCTTCTTCTGGTTGGCCAAGATTGTATCGCGCAACTTTTCCCAGCCTTTGTCGAAGAGGTGCATCGCGTGGATCTTATCAATCCATTCCTTCGTCGGGTGGTGCGGCGAATGCGTGCCGCCGGGCACATAGTAAACAAAGAACGGCTTGTCCGGCGCGGACGCGTTCAGCACATGCATGTAGTTAATGGCATTGTCCGCCATGTCGGTGGTGAGGTTGTAACCGGGATGCCCGATCCACGGAAAAATCTGGGTATGATCCTTGAACAGATAGGGAGTCCACTGGTCGGTCTCGCCGCCCATGAAGCCGTAGAAATACTGGAACCCCATCCCTGACGGCCATTGGTCATAGGGTCCCGCCAGGCTGTATTGATAGGTCGGAGTGTTATGGTTCTTGCCAAACCACGACGTGGCATATCCGTTCTCCTTCAGGATTTCGCCGATGGTGGCGTTATCCGGTCCGATGACGGAATCGTAGCCCGGATAGCCAGTGGCCAGCTCGCCGATCACGCCAAATCCGACCGAGTGATGGTTGCGGCCGGTAATGAGAGCGGCGCGCGTCGGCGAGCAGAGCGCGGTGGAGTGGAACTGCGTGTAACGCAATCCTGCCTTGGCCACCCGGTCCATCGCGGGCGTCGGGATGACGCCGCCGAAGGTGCCCGAAACGCCGTAACCCTGGTCGTCCGTCATGATGAGCAGAATATTAGGCGCGCCCTTGGGCGGTACAATGCGCGGCGGCCAGTAAGGCTTGGAATCCTGGACGTTTTCCTTAATCACGCCGCCGAAGGGCAGCGGGGGCGGCGGGAGTTGTTTCCCGTCAATCACGACGGTGGCATCGGGTGAACCGGGAGTGCCGTTGATTTGCTGGGCTTGCGCCGGGCAGGCGACGAATATCGCCGCCGCTGTCAGCAAGGATATTCTGAGATATTGCAGTCGGTGTTTCATATTTGGTGGATGAAGGATTTGCGGATCACCGCCATTGCTTTTCCTGACGCGTGAACTGATTGCAGAAAGGTCTGTAGAGCGATCCCAGGCATCTGATCAGGCCGGACTTGCTCCGGCAAAGGAAAATTATATCCAAATTGCGCAAGTCAGCCCGCCTCGTTACCATACCCGGCAGACCAGAACGCCCGATGTCATCAACCCAGCTATCGCCGGTGGTTCATCTGCGCACGACTGAGCCAGATGTAATTCGGGCTTCGATTCGCGGGATGCGGACATCGGCACTGCAATTTGTCCCAACCGGGACCGAGAGCGAGTTAACTCACATCCCCATGCCGAGCCAGCAGTTGGACATCGTCCGATTCGCCCCAGCGTTCGAATTTGAAGGCGCGACCAGTCCGGAAAATGCCACGGTGGTTTTCGTGCTGGCGACTCCGCGACAAGGTCATTCCTTCAATTTTTCCACGGATACCGAACCCGGCCTACTGGGTTTCTGGCCGATGGAGGGTCCATTGCACTCGATCACGCCGGCCGGTTACCGCAACGCGACCCTCACCCTTCCGTTAGAAGAATTGGTGCGAGCCTTGGAATCACGCGATGTCCGCCCGCCGCCGCGATTTTTCAAGAGCGCAACGGCGATGAAGGTAAACGCCGTCGACTCTCCTCGCCATGCAAAAGCTCATCGCGGAAATCCGTTTCGTCGTGGCAGGAGGCGATTCTGTGTTGGAGGATCGACGTTGGCGGGCGAATTTGGGGCGCGTCACTCGCACGCTCTTCGCCGACGCATTGGCCGGAGGAATCCGCCACCTTGTCCCCGAAGCCAGTCTTTCTTTGCAAAAATCCGAGATGCGCTTCCGGCGGGCCAGAGATTACATGGCCGCGCATCTTGGCCAACCGCTCTATCTGGACGACCTCTGTATGGCCTGCGGGCTGAGCCGGCGCAGCCTCCAGCAGATTTTTCGTGAAAAAACCGGCGCCTCGCCAATGGAATATCTTTCCCTGCAACGGCTGCACGGAGCCCGTCAGGAGCTCAAGGCCGGCGTCGGATGGGGAGGAGTCAAGGCCGTAGCGCTCAAGTGGGGCTTCTGGCATCTGGGCCGTTTTTCCGCCGAATACCGACGCATTTTTGGTGAACTTCCAAGTGCTACGCTGGAAAAGCGTGGTGAATGAACATGCAGGTGCTGTCGGGTTTTGCCGACCAAGGGAAATGGTTTCACTCGTCGGTCGAGTCGCGATCGATTTATCCGAATTCGGCTGCTAGGATGTCTTTTAGTCTGTAGCCTTAGCCACTGCATCCGCAGCCGCCCTCTGCTCCTCTGCCGTCATCTGGTTCGGCCCGAGTTTGTAGGTCAGCTCGTCGATCGTGCCGGTAAAATGGAACGGCAGCTTGTAACTGTCGTCCACTCCCGTCGCTAGTATCGCTTCCGATGTCGAAGCTCTCATCGATCGCCATGAGCATCGGAATCGTGTGCGGGATCGTCTTTTTGGCAAACGCCTTGCCATCCACCGTCATGACACCGGTGCCGCCTTTGCCGGGGCCAGGGCCGTCGTATTTGAAGTCGAACACGATCGTATGCTTGCCCGGTGCGAGCGCGTGACCCAACCAGTCTTCGGCTCCCACGCCGCCCTCCCAGCGATAGCGTTCCAGATCGAGGAGATTGTAGGTGAACACAGGCTTGCCCTTGAGCAGGTAGAGACCGTAGCCACCGAAGCGACCGCCCATCGTTGCGATCATTCCCTCCGCGCCACCCTTGGGAATGGTGATCTCGGCGGTGATGGTGTAGTCCTTGTCCAAAATGCTCGGCGCATTGCCGACCGGAATGTTGGCATTCTCGCCCTTGTAGGTGAATTCTGTTTTCCCTGCCACCGCGCTTGGGCGCGGCGTAACAATGCGCGGCAGGACCGAGTTATCCAACGGAAAGACCTGGTATTTCGCCGCTTCCGCCAGGAACAAGGCCTGCATTTCCTTTAGCTTCTCGGGATTCTTGGTCGCGAGGTCATTGTATTGCGAGTAATCCTCGGCGATGTTGTAGAGTTCCCACTTATAGTCGTTAACGGGCGGCAGTGGCTTGGCGCCGAGGAGCCAGACCGCCTCGGGCGGCGTGGTGCAGGCGTACCAGCCGTCGTGGTAGATGCCGCGGTTGGCGAACATTTCGAAATACTGCGTGTCGCGCTTCGACGGGGCTTTCGCATTTGCCGAGTCAAACGTGTAGGCCATGCTTACGCCTTCAATCGGCTTCTGCTTGATGCCGTTAACCATGTCCGGAGCCTTGATGCCCGTGGCTTCAAGAATGGTCGGCACGATGTCGATCATGTGATGGAACTGGGTGCGAATGCCGCCCACGTCTTTGATGTGGCCGGGCCACGAGATGCACATGCCCTGGCGGGTCCCGCCAAAATGCGATGCGACCTGCTTGGTCCACTTAAAGGGCGTATCGAACGCCCACGACCACGCCACCGACATGTGGGGATAGGTTTTAGCCGAGCCCCAGTCTTCGTAATGCAACATCTGCACAGCCTCGGGCAGCGTTAGTATACCGTTGTAGGCGGTCATCTGGTTGAACGTTCCTTCCAGGGTTCCCTCAGCGCTGGTGCCGTTGTCGCCGCTGATGTAGATAATAAGCGTGTTGTCGAGCTTGCCCATGTCCTCCACCGCCTGGATGACGCGGCCAATCTCATTATCCGTATAGGCAGCATAGCCGGCAAAGTTTTCCGCCTCGCGGGCGTATAGTTTTTTCTGAAGCAGCGAGAGCGAATCCCACCGCGGCAGCTTCGCGCCGCCATACGCGGCCTGACCGTCCGGCCACGGGGTAAGCTGGGTTCCTTCCGGTATCACGCCGAGCCGCTTCTGGTTGGCAAAGATCTCCTCACGCAACTTTTCCCAACCCATGTCAAACTTGCCTTTGAATTTGTCTCGCCACTCTGGCTTTGGCTGGTGCGGCGAGTGGGTGCCGCCGGGCACGTAATAAACAAAGAACGGCTGGTCGGGCGCCGCCGCATTCAGACTGCTCATGTATTTGATGGCCTCGTCCGCCATGTCGGTCGTGAGATTGTAGCCGGGCTTGCCGATCCAGGGAAAAATCGGGGTCGTGTTCTGATAAAGGTAGGGCGTCCACTGGTCGGTTTCGCCGCCCATGAATCCGTAGAAATACTGGAAGCCCATGCCCGTCGGCCACTGGTCAAAAGGCCCGGCCGCGCTGTAGAGATAGGTGGGCGTGTTATGGTTCTTGCCAAACCACGCGGTGGCGTAACCGTTCTCTTTTAGGATCTCGCCAATGGTGGCGTCATCCTGACCGATGACGGAGTCATAACCCGGATAGCCGGTGGACATTTCACCAATGACGCCGTAGCCGACCGAGTGGTGATTGCGACCAGTGATCAGCGCAGCGCGCGTCGGCGAGCAGAGCGCGGTGGAATGAAACTGCGTGTAGCGCAGTCCCGCCTTGGCGATGCGGTCCATGGCCGGCGTCGGGATGACGCCGCCGAACGTGCCCGAAACGCCATAGCCCTGGTCGTCGGTCATGATGAGCAGGACGTTGGGCGCGCCCTTCGGCGGCACCACCCGCGGCGGCCAGTAGGGCTTGGAATCGACGGCGCTTTCCTTGATCACACCGCCAAAGGGCAGTGGTGGCGGCGGGAGTTGTTTCCCGTCAATCGTGACGGTGGCATCGGGTGAACCCGGAGTGCCGTTGATTTGCTGGGCCAGGCCGGACGGCGCGATCGCCATCACGACAGCCGCGAGCATTCCGCTAAAAAGGACGCTGTTTGTTGTCTTCATAGTTGGTTGATCGGATTTGGACTTCCCTGGATTCCCTAGTTGACCCGGTGCGATTACTCTCGAGGCCGCGTTTCTCCGTCAAGATTTTTTTCATAAAAATGCTTTGGAAGACGCAACCCTTGAGCCGCAGCGAAAAACCGGTGCTCGTTATCGCCTGGCATTCCCTCTCCATTTTTTACGCGTCCAATGATGCCCGGTTGTCTGCGGAAAGGTCCCAGGCAATCAGGAATTGCCACAAGCGACGAGCAATACATCGCGCCGGATTCGGTCGACAGCCCAAGGAAGCTGATCTCGACAGCAAGAGACCTTCCTGCAAGCTTGCGGCTCGCCAATGTGGGAAACCGAAAACATCGTCCGCATTCTAACGACCATCTCCCTGGGTGGTCTGTTGCTGGCTGTCGGGATGAGGCTAAGGGCGAGGCAAGTGGTTCACGCGTTACGCGAACGCCATCTCACGCTCATTATCCTGGCAAATTTCGCCGTTGTGCCGCTCCTCGTTGTGACGGCAACGAGGCTTTGCGGTCTCGGGACCGAAGTCTCGACTGGCATGATCCTGCTGGCGGCCGCGCCTTTCGCGCCGGTAGTGCCGGTATTTGCGCGCATGGCGCGGGCCGATCTGGCGCTGGCTGCCGGGTTAACCGCTTTGTTTCCGCTTCTCTCTGTCTTCCTGACTCCTTTGGTGTGTCAGATTGCGCTGGGCCGGATCGCCGCCGGTGGCAGCGTGCAGTTCAATGCAACCGCGGCTTTGCTCGTCCTCAGTGCGACGATCGTCCTCCCGCTATGTATCGGGATGGGACTAAACCGTGTCGCGCCATTGTTCGTTCGTTCGATCCTGCGGCGGGTCGAGATGGCTTCCGAAGCTGCCGGAGCAGCGTCGCTGGCTTTCGTCACGGCCACGGCGTGGAGCTCGATCGTGGGGATCGGCTGGCGCGCGCTGGGAGTGACGGCGTTGACAAGCGAAATCTCGCTGCTGTTGGGCTATTCGCTTGGTGGAAAGCATCGAACTGCCCGACAAGTCGTTGGCCTGGGCACGAGCAATCGTAACATCGCCCTGGCTTTGCTCGTGGCGCTCCAGGCTTTCGGCGGTACGGGCGTGGTGCCGGCGGTCGTGGCAAACGGACTCCTCCTCATCCTGCTCGGCTTGATCCATGTGGCCTTCTGGCGGTTCGGCCCTCAGCGCGCCGGGCAGTCGTGGTCGAGCGGGCGAGCCTGATCCCTCCGACGTTGATCGGATTGAGCTTTGTTTTTCGGGTATTGCAAATTCACCGCAAACGCGCTTGAAGCTTTGCGGAGGCGTCGATTCCACAAGAAGGGGGAGACGTGCCGCGCGCAGACAAAACTTGCGCTGGGAGCAGTTTCGAACTCGACATGGCCAGCCAAACGACGATGTTCTTTTGGTCGCAGGTCGAACTTCTGTCTGATATCCCGGATTCGTCACATAAAAGGTTCAATAGCTCGGGGAAGGACAAGAATGAGAACTGCAAGACCAAAAGGAACGGAGATAAGCGTGAAGCTTCCTGAACACGTCCTCTACCGCAAGAGCTTGTCCCTCATGCTTTGGAAGCCGCGCGGCGTTCTGCACAAGGCGCTGGTCAAAGAGATGGTCGCGTTCATCGGGACAGTCGAAAAGCGAGCCAGCAAACCGTTCAACCGATTCATCGACCTCTCGGCCCTCGATATGGTCGATTTGAATTTCAAGTTCGTTTTCCATATCGCGCTCCACCGGCGCCTCTCCTATGCAAAGTATCCGGCGATTAAGTCGGCCTTTTATGTCACGAGTCAGGCAACTACTCATTACGCGAAATTACACGCCATGCTGACCGACTATTCGCCACTGGAGGTGGAGCTGTTTACCGATCTGGCCAATGCGGCGAAATGGCTTGATGTGTCGGTCGAGGCGTTCAGAATGGAATAGAAAGACCAAAAGAGTCATTTTCCGCAACCAAAGCTTAACGTAGAAAGAACCAATGAAACATAGTGCAAAAATCCTAGTTCACGCCAGCATTGCGGTCGCTCTCTTAACGCTCTTCGCCTGCTCGATCGCGCCCACGGTCACCGTCAAGACCGACTACGATCATGCAGCGTCCTTCGGTAAGTATCGCACCTACACAATCGACACGTCTGCCACGGGCCTTGGTCCATCCGCCCAGGCGATGTTGCTCAGCACATTACGCACGGGCCTTGCCGGTCGAGGGTTCAAGGAAACCTCACCTGGAAATGCCAGCCTTTATATCGTTCCGAGGGTCTACACGAAACAGATGGTTAATGTCATTCCCAACGGCGGCGTTACCCACTACCGCTCTAGCGATGGTCTCTACCGTCCGGGCAACGTGGCGTTGAACGCGAATGTGAAGGAATACACGGAGGGCTCGCTCGTGATCGATTTCGTGGACTCCAAGACGCATTCACTCGTCTTCCGCGGTTTGGCCCAGGCGGCGATAAGCAGCATGTCGGACCGGAACGTTGCAGCGGTGCAGAGCGCCGTGAACAAAATCGTCGCCGCATATCCGTAACAAGGCTGGGCTGCTGGCAGTACTTTTCGGCGAGCGCAGTGCCCCCACCAGTTTCGGTCGCGCGGCGGAACATTCGCCGTGCGATTAAGAAGTAGAGGCTGAGTGATGGAGACAACCAACGCGATCCTGCTCCGCAAACGCAAGTTGAGAGACACCAGTCTCATCATCTCGTGGTGCACCGAGTCGCTGGGCAATATCGACACAGTGGCAAGAGGTGCCCGTCGCCCGAAAAGCGCTTTCTCTGGCCGGCTCGATTTGTTTTTCGAAGTGGAGATCCAGATCAAACGCAGCCGAAAATCACATTTGCACACACTGACCGAGGCGGTCCTGCGCAATCCCTTCGGCGGCATTCGCGAAAATTATCTTCGCACCCAAACTGCCTCCTATTTTGTCGAATTGATCGAGATCAGCACGGAGCTGGAACACCCGGCGCCGGAGCTTTTTTATTTGTTGCAGCGCGCTTTCGGTTTTCTCGATCGCCAGGATGCAACCCTCCGCGCGGTGCGCCACTTCGAGGCGGAGCTGGCCCGATTCGCCGGCGTGCACGACGTCGCGACGCTAAAGAGCGACCCAGCCATGGCCCTCGGCGCGCTCTTCGGCCGGTTGCCGCGCGGGCGCCCAGCCCTGCTCAAGGCGCTGGGTTGAACTCGTTCCCTTGCGAAATTTCTGGCCACCGCGCCACTTGTCATTAACGTCCCAGCACCATGAAGAAATGCCTTCCTCTTCTCGTCGTCGCCGCTCTTTGCTGCACAAGCCTGCCGGCCCGCGCCGGCGACACCTACAAGATCGATCCCGTCCATTCCTCGATTAATTTCAAGGTGCGGCACTTCTTCAGTTACGTGAATGGCAACTTCACGAAATTCGAGGGCACGATCCGCGTCGATCCCGATCATCCGGAAAAATCTTCCGTCACCGCCACGATCGACGCCGCCAGCATCGACACGAGAAACGCGAAGCGCGATGCGGACCTGCGCAGCGTCGATTTCTTCGATGTCGCGAAATACCCGACGATTACTTTCAAAAGTAAGAGCGTGAAACGGACCGGCCCCGACAGCGGCGACATCATCGGCGACCTCGCGATGCACGGCGTAACGAAGCAGATGACTCTGCACGTGAAATTCCTCGGCAAAGGCAAAGGGATGGGCGGCAAGGCGATCAGCGGCTGGCAGGTTACGCCGGAGCCGATCCAGCGCAGCGATTACGGCTTGAACTGGAGCAAGATGGTTGAAGGCATCGCAGCCGTCGGCGGGGAAGTTACGGTCTCGATCGACGTCGAAGCGGACAAAACACCCTAACGAACTCCACGGACTTTCGGTCTAGCCTTTCATCCCGGTCAGGGTGACGCCGCGCAGGAAATAGCGCTGGGCGAAAAAGAAGATCGCGATCACCGGCAAGGTCATGAGAAATGAGCCGGCCATCACCATTCCCATGCCTTTCGCTGTGCCAGGGTTTGAGACCTGCACCTGAAAGGCGTAGAGGCGAAGTGCAAGCCCTCGCTAACGAGAACGCGCTGTTGAAAAGATGAACATCCCGCGATCAGTTGGGTGAGCGGTCAGCGCATGTCATTTACCTATCAAAACAACGAACTCGTCTGCGAGAGACTGGCTGTCGCCGACATCGCCGCGCGGGTTGGTACGCCTTGCTACCTTTACTCCACGCAGCAATTCAGGGGGAATTTTGGCGCTTACCAAAATGCTTTTCCCGGCATCAACGCGACGATCTGTTTTGCGGTTAAAGCCTGCTCCAACATCGCCATCCTCAAGTTGCTTGGGGCCGCGGGTGCCGGCGCTGACACCGTCTCCGGCGGCGAAATCCGGCGCGCCTTGCTGGCCGGCATCGCGCCGGAGAAAATCATCTTTTCCGGGGTTGGCAAAACAAAGGAAGAGATCGCATTTGCGCTCGAGTCCGGGATTGGTCAGCTCAACGTCGAATCGCCGGAGGAGCTGGAGATCGTCAACCAGATCGCCGCGGCCAGAAAGCTCAAGGCAAGGATTTCGGTGCGGGTAAACCCGGACGTGGACGCCGGCACGCACGAGAAAATCTCCACGGGTCGGAAGTCCGATAAGTTCGGCATTCTCTGGCACGAGGTTTGGGAGACTTATCAAAAGGCGCGGAAACTGTCGCATTTGGAGGTGGAAGGTGTCGCGTGTCACATCGGGAGTCAGATCACTGACCTCGCTCCATTCAAAGCGGCCTTCGCCAAAGTAACCGATCTGACCCGCCGGTTACTCACCGACGGCTTTCCTTTGCGCCGTGTCGATCTCGGCGGCGGCCTGGGCATCAGATACCGGCATGAGAGTGCTCTGCACGTCTCAGACTATGCCGAGGCCGTCACGGAGCACGTCCGGCCGCTCGGTCTGCGACTGTTTCTAGAGCCGGGCCGCTCCATTGCGGCTTCGGCCGGGGTTCTTATCTCCGAAGTCCAGTTTATAAAGCACGCTGAGGGCAAAAGCTTCGCCGTGTTAGACGCGGGCATGAACGACCTCGCGCGACCCGCGATTTATGGCGCCTACCACGAAATCATCCCGGTCCGTCAGGGCGACTCCACGGAGTCCTACGACGTCGTCGGGCCGGTCTGCGAATCATCGGATATCTTTGGGACCAATCGGAGACTGCCAGGACTGCAATCCGGCGATCTGGTGGCGATCCTCAATGCCGGCGCTTACGGAGCGGCGATGTCATCAAACTACAACACGCGCAGTCTGCCGCCGGAAATCCTGGTCGAGGAAGACCAGTTCAGAGTTATTCGCGAACGCCAGCGCTTCGAAGATATCGTCTCGCTCGAACGATATTGATCCGTTCACAAGTGGAAGAAATTATATTGACTGTAGAAGGCAGGAAGGTTGATACCGATTTCTGAAATCAAGATCAGCAGGACCACGCCGCTCAGCACCAGGATCGGAGTTGCCTTGCTTTTTATCCGTCCAAGGACCTGGTCCAGTCCATACACATAAAGGAGCAGAAAAGGAATCAAAGCTCCGCAAAGCAATCGTCCCGAGGTAAAGTAAGGATGTTCCCGAGAGGGATAAAAGCATTGACCGAAGTCGAAGGCGATGGACAAGAAGGCCAAGAACGCAACTACCGCGGCGAAACTCGCCAAAGCCAGCCATAGTCCCAGAGATTGCACTGAGGTTTTGTCGGCCGACTTCCGGAGCAGACTAACCAGAGCTGACACGAGCAGTAGCACGGAAGAAATCACATAGAACTTGTCCATCATTGGCCAGGCCAGGCGTCGCAGCGACCAGACGAATTCCCCGCGCCAGAAGCTTGCAATCAATTCCGAAGCGAAGATCCACGCACCGCGTGGCGTGAGGATTGGGTGATGCCACCAGTCTGCGAATGGTTTTTGCGTCCAACCAAGAAATTGTATCTTAACCTCTGAGCCGGTCAGGTCGCCAAAGACATGACGATTCCAGACCAGCCAGGTTCCGATCGGTACGACGGCACATACAGTCAGTAACCCCAGCCCAGGCATGGCCGCTCTTAAGTTCTTTGCTCTGGCCAGCCGCCAGATTTTTCCGAGCACAAAGACAAGCGCCACGGCTAACAACGGCAGGTTGCTGCTCTTGGTCAGGCCAGTGGCTGCGATAGTCAGGCCCGTCATCGCCGATAACCTTCGATCGGGCGCATCCACACCCGATAACCATTTCACCAGACAGATGAACGCAGCGCCAAAACAAAGCGGCGAGAGGACATCGCTTTGAATCGAGTAAAACGCATCCTGAGGGAAAAATGCCAGCAGCAGCGGAACGCCCAGCCACAGCCAGCGGCGACCTTGGAAAACCATTCGCGACGCCACGAAACCCAGCACCACGAGCGCGGCGACGATAAGAACATTCAGGAAACGAATCCAGTAAAGCAGGTGGACGCCTTCGAGACCAAAACAGCGACCCAGCAGGAACCAGCCCGCCGCAACCAGGTAATAGAGTGGGGCGCCGGATGCCTCATGGTTGACCTCCTTTTGCCAGAGGGCCATTTGGTGTTCGTACCGTTGCCCAGTTTGATCGGCCGGCAGATTACAAAGCGGCGCTGGAATTTTCCCGTCGGGAAATTGTTCCGGTTTAAAGAAGTATTCCGGCGAACCAAAAAGCACCATGTAGCGCGCTGATTCGGGCGCGATGAGGTCCAACCGGGTGGGAATCTTGCCAAGTGAATATTTGACGACCAAATCAAAGTGCGCCTGCTCATCCACGTTATTGAAAAACGGAAAAGCGGCAGAAAAAACAAACACCCGGACGCCGGCGGCGACACAAAGCAGGATTATTGGCCAATGCTGCTTCCAGCCGCGGCGCGGGTTCGTAAAATTGAAATTTCTAAAGTTCAATCACCTTCCAAATGCCCTCCACTCTTGATCAATCGTGAGAGCTTTGCCAGAAATCCGCGAGCCCTGGTTTTGCGATGGACCGAAGAGATCGTTATCTGGCCGGATTCCACGCGCCACGCCGCCTGAAAATGTTCGGCGTTGAATGCGAAGAGCAGGAGGCGACCGACGGATCATGGCCCGGCGGGCCGCGACTCCAGCGCGCTTCCACCGAAATCTATCGGGATAGCGGAGACACGGAGCGGGCTGGCAAGCAGCGCGACAGCAGAGGACTCGTTAGGGAATTTTATTGGAGCGAGTGTTCTGCCGCCATTTGCCGCAGGTACTGCTGGCCCTCTCGCCATCTATCACGGCTTGAAAAATGGGATCTGTTGGCCGGGCGTCTTTTTTTATGTTCCTGGCAACGCTTTTCTGCTAGGCGAAGACCATGACGACGACGAGCAATGGGAGTTTTCGCCTGACGAGTTCGATCGTTAGGCAAACGCGGCGGGCAATCCGCCTGATTGGAGGCGCGCTCATTCTTTTGATGGTCGCGGTTTTTGGAAACTCGGGTGCAAAGGCAAGCACGACCGAGATCATCTACAGTTTCGCCGGTGACGAGGACGGTGAGTATCTCGATACTGACGTTGAAATCGACGCGGCAGGTAATCTTTATGGCACGTCGGTCCTGGGCGGAGAGTTTGGCGGTGGCACGGTGTGGGAGTTATCACCGATCGGAGGCGGATGGGTTCATACTGTCCTTTATAGCTTCACCGGGAGCGCGGACGGCGGCGAGCCCTACAAAGGGGTCACTCTGGATGCAGCGGGCAACCTTTATGGAACGGCTGTGACCGGAGGCTCCGGTAGTTGTGAAGGCGGTTGCGGGGTCGTTTACAAACTGACTAACTCGGGCGGCACCTGGACTCAAACCGTCATCCACGCCTTTACTGGGGACGACGGGTCTGGTCCGGGCTCAAGGGTGACTCTTGATAGCCGAGGCAACGTCTATGGGATGACTCCGACCGGGGGAGCCGACGGTCTTGGCACGATCTACGAATTGCATCCGAGATCGGGTGGCAGTTGGGCCTTCCGCGTCATCCACGACTTTACGGGCGGCCCTGATGGGTCCTCGGGGTCGGCCGGGAAGATGGTTCTTCGCGGTCGACATCTCTACGGGGCTGCGACCACCGGCGGAGCCGGCTACGGCACCGTCTTCGAACTGAGGTCGACGGGTATGGGCGGATGGGATTTCAGGACCCTTTACGAATTTCAGGGCTCACCAGACGGCAGCTTTCCCTACGGCGCGTTACTCTTCGACCAGACGGGTCACATCTACGGGACGACTTATTATGGGGGAGCCGATGGCCTCGGCTCGATCTATCAACTGACGCGCACGACCGGGGGCAACTGGAGCGAGCAAGTCCTCTACGGGTTTCAAGCAGGACAGGACGGCAACAGCTCGATCAGTAACCTCGTTTCCGACGCGGTTGGTAATCTCTACGGCACCACGAGCGAAGGTGGCCTGGGGAGCGGCACCATCTTCGAACTCGCGTCAAACGGGAATGGGACGTGGACGGAAAGCCTGCCCCATCTCTTTGCCGGCCCTCCCGATGGAGCTTTCCCTTATGCCGGCATGGTCGGCGATGGCACCGGCATCTTTTACGGCGCTACCGTCCACGGGGGCGCGAGCGGGGAAGGCGCGATTTACCTGTTTACACCTTAACCTTCGGGGTTAGCGCAAAATCCGGCGCCGACGGGGCAACGAAGTCGCTTCAACAGTTCGCGCTGATTCAGGCGCGATGAAGTCCAGACCAATTCTCCTTTCAGCCGTCGCGCGCGTTCGTAAAATTGAAACTTCTAAAGTTCAATCACCTTCCAATTGCACTCCACTCTTGATCAATCGCGAGAGCTTTGCCAGAAAACCGCGACCCGTGGTTTTGCGACGGACCGAAGAGATCGTTGTGTGGCCGGATTCCGCGCGCCACGCCGCCTGAAAATGTTCGGCGCTGAATACAAATAGCAGAAGGGTGACCGACCGATCATTGCCCAGCGAGCCGCAACTCCGAGCGCGCTTCCACCGAAATCTCTATCGGGGGAGGGGATACACGGTCGATTTCCTGCCCAAGATCAAGATCGAAATCGTGCTTCCGGACGACTTGCTGGAGAGCGCTGCGGCCGCGGTGACGCAGGGCCGCCAAGATCAGCAAATCGGCGACGGCAAACCTTTCATCCTCGAGGTGAGCGCGCCGTCCGGATCCGCACCGAGGCAGGAAACAAAGCTGCGATTTGGCTCGGCCTAAAAAATCTCGCTGAGGCCGGCTTCTCCCCTTGGGAATAGCACGGTGAGGGAGGGATTCGAACCCTCGGTACCCTTTTGGGGTACGGCGCTTTAGCAAAGCGCTGCTTTCGACCACTCAGCCACCTCACCCACTGCGCCGTCGAAGTTGCCAGAATATCGGGGTCGTTCCATGCTCGTCAACCTGCTTGACTCACGTGCCATGCGACTCGCTTCGTTCTCTCTCCTTTGTCGCCTGACGGTCTGCGTTGCCGCCGTTTTGTCGCTCGCCTTGGGCGGGTGCGCATCCAAGTTGAAGAAGCCTCTGGCCACAGCCCCTCCTCCACGGCAGCCAATGATCGTCGGAGAAATTGCGGTGGTGAATGAGGCGAAGCGCTTCGTCCTGATCGATCTCCAATCCAATCTTTACGTGCCGGCGCCCGGCACCGCGCTGCGCACGACCAACGCCTCGGGCAAGACGGCGCATTTGAAAGCGGCGCCGGAACAAAAACGACCATTTATTGCAGCCGACATCGTCGACGGCGAACCGGCGGTGGGCGATCAGGTGGTGCGATGACGAGCGAGACGGAAGCGATTAACGCAGTCCTGGCAAGAGTGACGGCGTTGCCGGATCGTTCGGTCGCATTGCTCGATTCGTTAGGCCGATTTGCAGCGCGAGATGTCTTTGCGCAACGGCCGCTCCCGACTTTCGACAATTCGGCGATGGATGGCTACGCCGTGCAGGCAGCGTCTGGCCGGGCCGGAGCGAGATTGCAGGTGATCGGGGAACAACCGGCCGGGGCGGATCGCGGCCTGACGATCAAAGCGGGAGAAGCGATTCGCATTTTCACCGGCGCGCCGCTCCCGGCGGGGGCCGACGCGGTCATCATGCAGGAGGACGTGACGACCGAAGGCGAAACAATCGTGCTGCAAGGGAGCGTGGAGCCGGGCGAGTTCGTCAGGCGAAAAGGATCCGACCTTGCGGAAGGACAGAAGATTCTTGCGCGCGGCGCGCCGGTGGCGCCACAAACTCTCGCGCTCCTCGCCTCGCAGGGGATGGCGCAGATCGAGGTGGGCGGGATGCCGCAGGTAGCGATTGTCTCAACGGGCGACGAGCTTTTGCGCGTCGGAGAAACACCGGGCAAGGGGCAGATTTTCGAGAGCAACTCCATCATGCTGCGCGCGCTCGCGCTCGGTGCCGGAACCGATATCACCCTGGTCGAGCATTGCGGAGACGATCTGGAAAACCTGACGGAGTTGTTCCGGCGCGGATTGCAGGCAGACGCGTTGATCGTGAGCGGCGGAGTTTCGGTCGGCGATCGCGACTTTGTGAAACCGGCGTTGCGCGCGCTCGGCGCGGAGATCGATCTCTGGCGCGTCGCGATCAAGCCGGGCAAACCGTTTCTCTTTGGCCGCGCTGGACGCTGTTGCATCTTTGGTTTGCCGGGGAATCCGGTTTCCGCGTTCGTAACTTTCCTGAAATTTGTCCGGCCGGCGCTTTTGAAGACGGCGGGCGCGGCAGACGAGTTTCTCGGTTTGCGCGAAGTAACGGCGCGGCTGGCGAACGAGGTGACGAATCCGGGAGATCGGCCACACTACTTGCGCGGACGACTGACGAACGGTCTCTTCTCTCCGGTCGGTCGGCAGGAGTCACACGCTCTTTTCGGCCTGAGCCGGGCGAATGCTCTCCTGCGCATTGCGCCCGGGAGCGATCTCGCAGCGGGCGCGAATGTGACGGTGGAATTGTGGGATTAACGAAATCGCGAGAGCCAACGGGCAGCGGACTTCGGTCGTGTTTTGTCCTATCTTGTGGCGTGGCCTGTGACCGCCGAGCGAATCGCGACAAGAATGAGCCTGCAAGATTACAAACGAAAACGAAATTTCGCCGTTACCGCCGAGCCGCGGGGCGCGAAGAAACCGCGCCCGAAGCGGGTCGCGGGCGCGTCGCATTTCGTCATTCAAAAACATGACGCGAGCCGGTTGCACTACGATTTCCGACTCGAGATGGAGGGCGTTTTGAAATCGTGGGCGGTGCCGAAAGGGCTGCCGTGGAAGCGGGGCGAAAAACATCTCGCGGTCGAGGTCGAGGACCACCCGATCGAGTACGCGGATTTCGAGGGCGTGATCCCGGAAGGCAATTACGGCGGTGGCACCGTCATGGTCTGGGACCGCGGCAACTATTATGTGCACGGAGAGAAGCCGCTCGAGGCGCTGGCGCAAGGGCGGATTCATCTCGTGCTCGAAGGCCACAAGGTCAAAGGCGACTGGGCCCTGATCCGCACCCGGAGCGATCGGGGAAAGAATCAGTGGCTGCTTTTGAAAAGCGACGCCGACGTGAAACCGGTCTCGAAGAAGCGCGATGACGAATCGGTTAGGACCGGCCGGACGATGAAGCAGATCGCGCGCGATCGCGACGCGGAGTGGCAATCGAATCACACCAAGGATGAGAGTGCGCAGAAGAGTCTGCGAGCGCGAATCCGGAAAGCCGTCGCCCGCAAGGAAAGCAGCGGCCACAAGAAAAATCGGCCGGCGGCAAAAAAAGGAAGAAACGGCGCGCCGGCAGTGCCTGATTCGCTCCCATCCGGAAAGGCGCGCTTTATCGAGCCGATGAAGGCGAAGCTGGTAGAGACGCCGTTCAGGCAAGGCGGCTGGATCTACGAGCTGAAGTTTGACGGCATTCGCATCCTTGCGGTGAAGAGCGGCGCGAAAGTGAAATTGATCTCGCGAAACGAGAACGACCTGACGAGTCGCTTCCAGGAAGTGGCGGACGCGATCGCGTTGCTGCCCTGTGCGGAATGCGTGATCGATGGCGAGGTGGTCGCGCTTGACGACAAGGGTCGCTCATCATTCCAACTTCTCCAGGGGCGCGAGATGGAAGGCGGCGAAGCGCCCCTTTGTTACTATGTTTTCGATCTCCTCCAGCTGAACGGGAAAAACCTGAGCGGACTTCCCCTAACGACTCGCAAAGAAGTGCTGCGTCGGCTTTGCGGCAACGCCGGCGACCCGATCCGGTATTCCGGCGAACTGGGCGACGACGCCCCCGCCCTTCTCCGTGAAGTGCACCGCCGTGGGCTCGAAGGCATCGTTGGCAAGCTGGCCGATTCGGTTTACGAGCCGGGGCGACGGAGCGGCAAATGGATCAAGCTAAAGTGCGTGAACGAACAGGAATTTGTCATCGGCGGCTACACGCCGCCGGCCGGCGCGCGCAAACATTTCGGCGCATTGCTTGTCGGCTACTATGAAAAGAAGAAGCTTCTCTTTGCGGGCAAGGTCGGCACCGGGTTCGACAACTATACGCTCGCCGCAGTGCACGCCAGGTTGCGGACCGAAGGGCGCGAGGATTGTCCTTTTGCCAATCTCCCGTCAAAAGAGGGCGGCAAATGGGTGCAGGACATCACTCCCGGGATGATGGGCAAAATCAGTTGGGTGAATCCGGTCTTCGTTTGTGAGGTAAAATTCGCGGAGTGGACGCGCGACGCCAAGCTGCGGGCGCCGGTTTTTCTCGGCTTGCGCGAAGACAAGGCGCCCGCCGACGTTAAACGCGAGCTACCAGCCTAACGAATCACGCTGCCGCGTGGATTCCGGCCAGAACTGTCGCCACTGCCTGCAAAGCGACGGTGCAGACTTTGCCGTCGCGATCGTAGGAGGGATCGTAGCTGGAGACGGTCAGCGCCTCGACCGGGAGATGGCTCGTTATCAGCGCGAGAAGCTTTTGCAGACTCTCATTGGAGAATCCACCGCGCGCGGCGTAGCCGTTCGCTCGTCCTACGCTCGGATCGAGCGCGTCCACATCGAAATGGATGTAGAATTTATTGATCGTTTGCGCGAGCGATTGCAGAACGGGTTCAATCTCTTCAGAAGGGGACTCCGTGCTTAGCCTAACGATGTCCGAACGGGCGAGCGCTGTCACTTCGCCCGGATCGAGATCGCGCGCTCCAAAGAGGACGACCGCGCTGTCCGGCACGGGCTCGAAGCCCTCGATGCTCCTGGCCAGCTCCGCCCAGCAACGGCCGGTGGCGGTGGAGAGCGTCATGCCGTCCAGGAAACCGCTCACGGTGGTTTGCGGCGTGTTGAAATCACCGTGCGCATCGATCCAGAGCACGCCCGTGCCCGCGCCCAGACCAGCGATCACTCCGACCGCGGAGAGGCAATTTCCCGAGAGAATGATTGGAAACCGACCAGCGGCCCGCGCCGCGCGCACCTGCTCCGCCACCGTGCGCATCAGCTCAAAACTGGTTTGGACCTCGGCCCGCCAGTTCATCGAAGCAGGCTCGATCGTCTGCGCATCGACCTCGTGTCCTTGCGCGGCGAGACACTCCGCCATCCCGGCGGCGCGCAGATGCTCCGGGCCGGCACCCATCCGCACATTACGCTGGCCGGAATCGTAAGGGACAAGAAGAAGCCGTATTTCCATGGAGTCGAAGGAGATCTGCGCGCGAGATCCCCTTCTTAGTTGCATCATCGTTCGCGGCGGTCAACGACAAGGGAGCAATAAGTGGATCAACTCTTGCAGCGCAGCCGCGGCTCACTTGTAGCGATGACCGTGTTTGATCACGAGATCGACGCGCTGAAGCGAATCGATATTATAGCGCAACACGTCGCCTTTCATGGAGATGATGCCGGCAAATTTTCCTTCGGACGCTTCCCGCTTGCATTGTGACACTTCGGGAACACAGGCCACTAGCCTGTCGGTTTTGGCGACCCTCCAAAACAGGCCTGGATTATTTCGTTAGGTCGCCCTTTGGAAGATTAACCATCCATGCCAGGCGGAGCGGTAACGGAGTTCGTCGGGGCGGACCGTCCCGACCAACAGGCCAACGGCCAGTGCTTTCCGGAAAGAGAGCCGCGCCTAACGAGGTGGAGCGAGCAGGCGTTGGAAAAGTGCGAGGAGCCTGGGTGCAGACGCAGACGCCTTTAGCCCGCCGACCAGGATTCGACGCACTTCGTTGCGCGGAACTTTGACCTTGCTCGCGTCGCTCCCAGCCGCGCGCAGAAGCGCAAGCGTCCGGGCGCCGATCAAGGCGGGCAGCGCGGTCGCAAACCGCACGCGCCAGTTCGTCAGGCTGGACGAATAGGCGATGCCGGCGCCGATTTCCTCTTCGGCGCGATCAAGCCAGTGATGGAAGACCTTTGTAACCGACGTGGTCGCCAGTTCGTCTGCCGGCAGGTAGTCACGCCCGTTGGCCAGATCGGCAGGACGGTCGCGCAGGATGTTGATCAATTGCAGGCCCTTGCCATACGAAATTCCGAGTTCGCTCATCTCGACCTGACGACCGGCTCGCAAAAGGCGGCAGGCGCCGAAAGCCGAGCTTCGTCCAAAAATCGCCGACGCAACCTGCTACGAGGTAGGTGTATTCATCCAGCTCGGCGGCGGAACGCAGCGAAACCATCGCGGTTGAATCGCCAAATCGTTCCAGATCGAGTGCCTGTCCCCTCACGATGGTTTGCAGCACTTCCCGGATGTCGGCTCGATCGGCCGGCGCGAGACTGGTCAGCCAGTCGAGACAACCGCGTAAATTCTGAATGAGCGTTCTCTCGGCCGGATCCCGCTGTTGCGCGGCGAAATCCCGCAGCGGTTCCTCGACTGCAGCGAAATCAAGCTCGCCGGCGATGACGCGGGCCAGATCGCGCAGCGTCGTTAGGCGACTGGCCGCCGGGATGGTTGCTGTGTCCGCAATGGTGTCGGTGGCGCGGGCCAGGAGATAGGCGAGGCCGACCGGTTCGCGGAGCGGGCGCGGGAGAAACCGGATGGTAAGATAAAACGATCGCGAGACCGACTTGAGGACCGCCTTCACGGCCCCACGTCGCGAATCACAATTCGCGAAAAATCCGCGTTGCCGAGTCCGTATTCCTGCGCCACCTGCACGTGGGCACCGAGGCGCTTGATCGGCGGCACCTTCCCCCTCTTCCGCCACTCCTCGAGCTGGCGCAGCGCGATGGCATCGATCGCGACCGGATCCTTGCTCGCGTAAAGCGTGGCGAACGGAAAAGCATAACCCGGCTGCGACTGCGGTCCGCCGGCATATTGCGCCAGCAATCCATCCATCAGGTTGAGCACCACTTTCTGTCCAATATGCGGATCGTTGTAAATCTCCGGAATGCTCGAGGCGCCGAAGTCGGGCGGCACGCCGAAGCGCCGCCAGTTGTCGATGTTGGGAATGGTGACGTTATAAAGGCAACCGGCGACTCCGTTGCGCACGTTGTCGCTCAAGACCGGGACGTTGATGATCTTGGTCACTTCGCTGGCGACGATCTTCGAAAAATGACTGACGCTGCTCGTGTTTTCCGTCTCGCTCAGAAGGGGCATCTCGCCGCGGTTGCCAGTGTATTCGAAGTCGCCCCAGATCAGGTTGCCGAGAAACGGCGCGGAGATGACCGCCTTCTCATCGTAGCCATCGCGTGGCGGGATGGATCGCAACTGGTAGCCCTCGCTTTCGGTGTAGCCCGCTGCCTTCATCCCGCCGAGCGATCGGTCCCAGACGATGATGCTTTGGCGCGCATGCCCGGCCGCCACGAGACCGTCGACGAGCGCGTTCACGATATCGCGATGGGTGGTGAAAAGTTCGCCACCGACGGCTGAGATCTTGATTCCGACCCGATCGTTAGGTTTGACCAGCGAACGCCAGGCGCTCGCGATGTCGGGCTGATGGGTAACGGCGAGGACGAGCGCGTTGGTCATGCGCCGGACGATTTCCGGGTTGGTGTGGTAGTCGTGGATCGCGTCCTCGTCATGCGCACGATAGACGATTGAGGGAGTGGGCACAGGAGGTGGAGGGGCCGGTGGCGGCAGGTTTTGGGCAGCGAGGCCGCCGAGCGAGAGGGCGGCGCACCCGACGCTGGCGAGCAGAAAAGCAATTGAGCGAGAGAGGCGAGCGGCGATGATGGACTCTATGAGCAAGGGGCCAATTGACAACCCCGCGGTAGCGGACGCGGCGCTGCATATTTATGTACACATTCCGTTTTGCGCCCGCATTTGTCCCTACTGCGCGTTTTACAAGGAGCGAGCCGACCCGGCGCAGGCGGCCCGATTTTGCGAAGCGATCGTGCACGAACTCTCGGCGGCTGTTGCGGGCAAACATTTTCGTCCGGAGACGATTTTTTACGGCGGAGGAACGCCAACCGCTCTCACGACGGGACAATTGGAGATCTTGCTCACCGGATTCCACGCACAACTCGATTTGTCACGACTGCAGGAGTGGACGACGGAAGCGAATCCGGGCAGCGTTTCGGAACGAAAAGCGCGGCTCTTGCGTGAGTATGGGGTGAATCGCGTCAGCCTGGGCGTGCAATCGTTCGACGATGGGTTGCTCCAGTTGCTCGGCCGCGAGCATTCGGCAGGGCAAGCCGAGGCGTCATTCGACTTGTTGCGGCGGAGCGGGTTCGAGAATCTGAATATCGACCTGATGTTTGGTCTGCCTGGCCAGACGCTGGCGCAATGGGAGTGGACCTTGCAGCGCGCGATCGCTCTCGGACCGGAGCACATTTCCACCTACTGCCTGACGTATGAGGAAGACACGGAATTTCTCCGGCGCCACGCCGAGGGCGAATTCCGCAGCGATCCGGAGGCGGACGCGGATTTCTTCAACCTGGCCGACGAGTCGTTAGGCAAAGCGGGCTTTGAGCATTACGAAGTTTCAAACTATGCGCGGCCCGGCTTTCAATCGGTCCACAACCGGGCCTACTGGAGCGGGCACGATTACCTCGGGCTGGGGCCGAGCGCGGTCTCGACGATTGGGGTGCGCCGCTGGCAGAATATTTCGGACTACCGCATCTACAGTGATCGCGTGCTGGCCGGTCAGCCGGCTGCGACCGGCGACGAAATGCTGACACCCGCGATGAAGCGCACAGAGGCGATCGCGTTGTCGTTGCGCACCAATCGGGGGATTCCCTCCGAGTGGGTGAAGGATCGGCCTGACGAAGTGGAGGAATTCGTCAGGTTGGGTCTGATGCAGCCGCAAGGTGAGCGCTACGTCCTGACGCGCGCCGGACGTTTTCTCGCAGACAGCGTGGCCGAGGCGTTCGTTTAGGCTTCAGTTGGCCGACGATACCGGTTTCGCATCCTTCGATGCGTAGGGCGCAAACTCGGTTTCAAGTGCGGCGACATCAAAGAATCGGCTGCCGTAGTTGCGCGACAATGCCATGTCAAACGAGTCACCCCGCGCGACGCCATCGAGCAGCGCCAAAAATGCCGTCCGATCCGCGGCAACGAGAAACCGCACCAGTCGCTCGGATTCATGATAGAAAGCGCTGATCTGTGAGGCCGGAGGGTAATCAACCATTGCGACAAGTTGCGCGAGCGGGATGAACTGTCCGGGCGGAACCGACGGTGAATGCGGCGCCGCGACATAGTTTCGTGCTCGCTGATAGCTCGCGCGCGCGACTCGCGAGGTGTATTCGGCGAAGCCTTCATCGAGCCAGCGCGGCAGCGGATGTTGATAGCGCCGGAAGAGCATGAGGTGCGCGATCTCGTGGCCTAACGAATTATCGGCAAACCTGTAGGCCGGGTCGCGCACGATGAAGAGGCTGCCGCGCGAGTGAATACCGCCGGTCCATGGCTCGAGTCGCGCGTCGGCCTGGAATGCCTTCCAATCATCCGGTTTCTCGAAAATGTAGATGTGGGATTTGGCGACCAGGCCGGCGCTCGTCTCCGGACCAAGCTCTTCCGCAATCACGCGAAAACAAAACTCTGCCTCCACTGAGATCGGGGTGGCGACGTAGCTGTGGATGAAGTGATAGATGAAGTGGTCCGTCTCGGCATGTCTCCATTCCTGGGGGTGCAGGGCGAGGGCCTGCGCGCCGAAGGGATTTTGATCCTGACTGCTCAGAGCCGAAAATTCGACTTCAGGCAGTGCCTTGAGCCCGGACGGCTGTCCTTTTTCCGCGGCGATACCCGTGACGATTTCCGCGGCAAAGGCCGCAACCGCAAACGCGAAAAATAGTGGGCGAAGCATTGGCGTCTCCTGTTCGTCTAGGGATTTCTCCAAGTCGTCACGGCACGATTTTCAGACCGGTCGGCGCCTTCGGCGCGTTGCCCGGCGGCGGTCTCCGACGGCATAAGGCCAAGGAGCAGGTTATGGGCCTGGGAGACTGCTGCAGGATGGGCCGCGCGTAGAGGCAGCGAAGGCGGCGACGGCAATGATCTCACGTTGACCGTGCTACTGGCATGTCTTAGGAAAAAGCTTGCCCATGAACTACCCGATCCTGTAAATCATGTTCATGAAAACCTCGTTTTTCCTCCGGGCTCTGGTCTTCATCGCATCCTTTCAACTCGTCCTCAGTCTTCAAACCACCTACGCCGGCAGCGCCACTTGGAATCTTAATCCCACCACGGGAGATTGGAACATTGCGGCCAACTGGACTCCTGCCACGGTTCCTAACGGCGTCTCCGATATCGCCACCTTTGGCATGTCGAACGCCACCCATGTCTTACTCTCGGCCACGACCGACTTGGATAGCATAATCTTCGAAAACACTGCCAGTGCGTATTCGCTCATGGTGAATCCCCCAGCTACTGCCTTAACGTTCTACGGAGCTGGTGTGGTGAATAATTCAGGTCTCGTGCAAAATATCTCTGCCAGTGAGGGCGTTATTTTCCGTAACAGCGCTTCGGCTGGGGAAATGCTGAACTACGTATCAACCGGCGTGTTTCCTAACAGCATCATTTTCCACGACTCCGCGAGTGCGGCAAGCGCGTCGTTTAGCCTTAGTGGCTCTACTTTTGCCATGGCATCGGCTACCTTTTACGACAGTTCGACTCCGGCGAATGCCAGCTTCACGATCAACGCCTTCAGCTCTTTGGCATTTTACAGCACGGGGGCTAATGCCGCTACAATCACGAATAATCCCGGAGGCTATACCGACGTTGCTACGTCAGCTGGTCAGGCCACTTTCATCATGAATGGCGCAACCTCCACGGGGATAAACGGCGGGGGCACCAACATCTATGGGAGCGGCGGAGAAGGACTTTATATTATCAATGGCGGCCTCGTGAGTGGCGCCCAAGGTGGCTATACTGTTGTCAGTCTCGAAGGAGATGCCGCTGACGGCACTTACATCGTAAACGGCGGCACGGCGGCGGGGACCCAAGGAGGGCTGATGAACGTCTACACGCGCGCGACTGCGGGCAATGCTTCAATCACGGTCAACGGCGGCACCAATGGAGGAAACGGAGGGCTCCTCCTTTTCACTGGTTTAGCTCATGGAGGGACCGCTTCGATAACCCTCCACGGCAATGGCAGCATGGATCTTAGCGGAATTCAAAGGCGAGTAAGCCCTCTCGAAACAGGTTCCTTGGCCGGAGAAGGTATTGTAGCGCTTGGGGCGAGACAGTTAGAGATCGACACCAGTAATCAGAGCACGGTCTTCAGCGGAATCATTCAGGATGAAGGAGCGACCGCCGGCACTGGGGGCTCCGTGAGCAAGATTGGCACGGGCACGTTCACTCTCAATGCGGCAAGCACCTACACCGGCGGGACGACCGTGAGCGCAGGCGCACTGGTCGTGAGTAACACAACCGGCTCGGCCACGGGTACCGGAGACGTGGCAGTCAACGCCGGCACCTTGGGCGGCGGCGGGACGATCGCAGGAGCGGTTATGATCGGAACGGGCAGTGGCAGCGGTGCCGTCTTGCAACCTGGGTTTAGAACGACAAGGAAAGTTACTTTAAGCATCCAAGGCCTACTCACCTTTACGTCGGATGCGACCTATAGCTTTCGGCTGAAGAGCAAGACCGCGGAAGTAATTGCCAGCGGAGTAACCATTGAGAATGGCGCCCAGTTTGTTCTCACCGCCCCGAATCGCAAGCTGCCTGCAGGCACGACGGCAACAGTGATCAAGAATACCGCGGCGACCCCGATCAGCGGCACCTTTGCCAACCTTTCGGATGGCGCGACCATTACCAGCGGCAACAACACCTTCCAGGCAAACTACGAAGGCGGCGACGGGAATGACCTTATCCTGACCGTCCAGCCCTGAATAAGAAGCGCGAGCGGAAGACGTTCGTGCCCCCGGCAAAATAAATCTCTGGATTCGTCTTTGAAAAAAGAGCCGCAGCGATGTCCCTGGTGCGACCGCGGCCACATACCTCACGCCGCCGGCTACCCTCGCTGACGACGGCTCGATCTTTGCCGTCGTGGCCAGCAACCCCGGCGGCAGCGTCACCAGCAGGTCGGTGCAATTGGATGTGAGCCCGGCTGCCACGCTCGCGCCCGACGCACCGTCGCCCTGACGCGGTCTCGCCCGGCGGCCGCTCTTGGGCGCCAGCCCCAGTGGACAGATGGGGAATCCTCCCTACAATGTCTGCTCCGCGCTTCCGACTGGACCGGCAAATGACGCAGCCGCGTCCGTGTGGAAATTCACTCAGTCAATCACTTACCAGTAGAATCACATCTTTGAATACACTTAATAAAACCAGCCATCTCGTCCCGCCCCACGGCGGCGAACTCATCAATCTCATTCTCGATCGCAAAGCAGCCGCCGAAACCAAAGCCGCCTCGCGCGACTTCCTCTCCTGGGATCTGACCCCGCGTCAGGTCTGCGATCTCGAGCTGCTTCTCAATGGCGGCTTCTCGCCTCTCACCGGCTTCATGAACAAGGCCGACTACGAAGGCGTTTGCAGCGGAATGAACCTTACGAGCGGCCTTCTCTGGCCAATGCCGATCACGCTCGACGTCACTGAGGCCTTCGCCAAGACCCTTCAGCCCGGCAGCAGCAAGATCGCCCTGCGGGATGCCGAAGGCGTCATGATCGCCATCCTCCATGTCGAGGACGTCTGGCAGCCCGACCGCCGGGCGGAGGCCAAAGCCGTCTTCAACAGCACCAGTACCGCGCATCCCGGCGTGGCCTACCTGATGAACCGGAGCAACCCCTGGTATGTCGGCGGCCGACTCGAAGGCCTCCAACTTCCGAGCCACTACGACTTCAAAACCCTCCGCCTCACACCCGCCGAGCTGCGCGCTGATTTCGTCAACCAGGGCTGGCGTCGCGTCGTCGCCTTCCAGACTCGCAATCCGATGCACCGCGCGCATGTCGAGCTCACCTTTCGCGCGGCCAAACAAGTTGAGGCCAGCCTTCTCATTCACCCATCCGTCGGCATGACCAAACCTGGCGACGTCGATTACTTCACCCGCGTCCGCTGTTACCAGCTCCTCGTCGGAAAATATCCCGCAGGTACGGCCAAGCTTTCCTTGCTGCCGCTGGCGATGCGCATGGGCGGCCCGCGCGAAGCCATCTGGCACTCCCTCATTCGCAAAAACTACGGGTGCACCCACTTTATCATCGGTCGCGACCACGCCGGTCCAGGCAACGATACGGATGGAAAACCATTCTACGGGCCCTACGAAGCGCAGGAACTCTTCGCCAAACACGAGAAGGCAATCGGCGTCACGGCGGTGCCGTTCCAGATGATGGTCTACCTCGAGGACAAGGATAAATACTTCCCGGCGAACGAAGTGCCCAAAGACGCCCGAGTCCTTAATCTCTCCGGTACTGAACTTCGAACCCGGCTTAACGAAGGCCGCGACATCCCGAGCTGGTTCACCTATCCCGAGGTAGCGACCGAATTGCGCCGCAGCTTCCCGCCGCGCCACAAGCAAGGTCTCACTATCTTCTTCAGCGGGCTCTCTGGCGCCGGTAAATCCACCATCGCCAATGTGCTTATGACCAAGTTTCTCGAAGTCGGCGGTCGCCCCGTTACTCTCCTCGACGGCGATCTTGTGCGGAAGCACCTCTCCTCCGAGCTCGGGTTCTCCAAGGAACACCGCGACATCAACATCCGCCGCATCGGTTACGTCGCGTCCGAGATCACGAAAAACGGCGGCATCGCCATCTGCGCCCCGATCGCGCCCTACGATGCGACGCGCAAAGACGTGCGCGCGCTCATCAATCCGGTCGGCGGGTTCATCCTCGTCCATCTCTCTACTTCGGTCGATGTGTGCGAGCAGCGCGACCGCAAAGGCCTCTACGCCAAGGCGCGGGCCGGCATCCTGAAAGAATTCACCGGCATTAGCGATCCCTATGAGGAACCGACCGACGCCGAACTACACATCAACACAGCTGAGCTCAGCCCGGAGGAAGCGGCCCAGGAAATCGTCCTGCACCTCGAACGCGAGGGGTTCGTCGGCATGAATCGCACCTCCGCCTAGCGACCTCACCAATTTCCAACGACCGCCGCTTGTGAGCCCGTCTCGCAAGCGGCGATTTCGCTTAAGGACCGCCAATGGTGAAAACTCAATTCGCCGCCAACGCAGAACGGCAGAACCTTCGCTCAGCAAAAGGCGGGCACGCGCATCACGCGGCCCGAGACTGGAAGTAGTGAAATCTACCACGAAGGATCTCAATCACCGACGGGCTGTTTGGGAGGCCCTGTCAGATTTGTTTCTCGACACGGATGACCCTCCTGCACGTTCCTTGCGCATCGGAGTTCTGGCTACATCGCCCTATTCGCTCGACCAGTTAGAGAAAATTCTCATCGACGAGGTCTACCCGGTGTGCCGCCCCAATCGGTCCAGCGTCGCGGGGGAATGGACAGGGTTGATCCAAAGTGGCTTGAGGCTAGAATCCTCCGTCGTCTTCAATCGCCCTTCCGCAGTTTTCGCTTATTCCATTTTGGCAGACTATCCGCCCCGCGTTGGACGGAGTGGCTCGAGACGAAAAATGCAATTCAACAGCAGCGCTCTCAGGATCATGCCGGCAAAGCCTGAGGATGCCTCGCAATTTGGAAATGCTCGGCCGGAGGCCGGCAGTCGACCCATCCGAAGAAGCAGAATCGTTGCCGAGAAGTTTGTAGGATTGTCTAGTCACGATCGCGGTTGCGACCCTGTCTCGCACGTCGCTCGGAGGCCGATGGCAAAGCGCCGAGTCGAGTCAAATGATGCGCGCATTCGTCATTAATCTCGACTCCGCAACCGACCGCTGGGCTTTCGTTCGGCAGTCGTTCGCCGAAAGCCAGCTCGTCATCTGTCGAGTGTCGGCGATCGACGCAGCGACCCTCGAGCTGCCCCACGCCCAATACTCCGAAAGACTCTACCGCTGGTTTCACGGCAGGACTCCCAATGTGCGCGAACTGGCCTGTTATCTGAGTCATCTCAAGGCCATGGAAACTTTTCTTGCGACCGATGAGGAACACGCCCTGATAGGGGAGGACGATCTCGTGCTCCGCCCCGATTTCGACTCCGCCATCGGGGCGGCAATGCAATATGCACGTTCCTGGAACGTTCTGCGGGTCACCGGCCTCAGTCACGGCCATCCCTGGCCGCTGGTCGGGCTCTGTGGCCCTTACGCTCTTTGTCTGAGTCTCGGCCGTCTTAAAGGTGCGGGTGCGTATGTGATCGACCGCGTCGCTGCGTCGGCCTTTCTTTCCCGACTCCTGCCGATGCGGCTGCCCTTCGATCATGCGTTCGACCGAGAATGGGTCATGGGGCTACGAGCGGCATGCATCTCGCCCTTTCCTGCGTCCCAGAGCGAGAGTGATTTTCTTTCCTCTGTTCAGCCCGGGATTTACCCGAAGCTTTCTCAAACTCAGCGCGTTCTCGCAACCTATCCCTATCAAGCCTGCAACGAGATCACGCGTTGGTTCTTTCGCGGTGCGGCGTATCTGCGTTTCAAACTCTTCGCGACAGGCAAAACGTCGAAGGTCTAGGAAGGTCAATGATTGACGTCCCGTGCCTCCGGCAGCCCTCGCGAGCGACGCCAGCCATTGAGACTGCCGCCGTTCTCCTCGATATGGACTGAAGCTATTGCTGCAGAGCAGCCTGCATTTCCTGGTGCGCGGCTTCCATATCAGCGTAGGCCTTTTGAATGGCGTCGAGCTTCTGTTGCTGCGCCGCCGTGAGCAACGGCCGAACCTGCGCGACGGCGTTTTGCATCGCCGTCTTCGACTGCTGGGCAGCCGTCTCGCGAATGGTCTTCAGCTGCGTCTTGGTTTGGTCGATGATCGGTTGCACCTTGGCCTGTTGGTCAGTCGTCAGCTGCAGCTCCTGGCTGAGCCGATCGAGTGGGTTCCCCCAGCTGTGGCAAGCCATTTGATGATGACCTGACCAACCACTCGTGGTGGTCGAATTCTGTCCATAAACGACCGCCAGCGTTCCCAAAGCGAGCGCACCTGAGGCGGTCAAAGCAATTAGTTTTCGTTTCATTGGTTTCAATTTTTGCGTGGCAAGCATTGTGATTTCGCTTGTCTCCAGCTAGTGACAAACAAAACCGCGAAGCGGTTACAATTCCTTTTTCTGCACCAGAGATCACGCCGACAGCCGCACTGCTGGCAATCGATTACGTTCGGGAGAGAATGTCGAAAACAAGCAGGAGTTCTAAGCAATAAATTCTTGGCGATCATGCTGGCCCCGGTGACGGCAACATTTTAGCCTCCTGCCTTCACGCAACACTCAATGAAACCAAAGGTCGTTGTCGACCTGAACAACAGCCGCGACCCTGACATCCACGCCCGTTCCGGGATATCCGGTGGAATCTCTCCAGCATGATTGGAGCGGATTCGGAATTTTCGAACTTCATTTCAAGCCGGATGGAACTGTCGCGAGCACGACGGTTCTGCGTTCGACCGGCGTTCCAACGCTCGACGCAGAATGCAAATAGGCCTTTTCCCAATGGCGCTGTCACCCGGGCGTCTGGACCGTGATCGAGGTGCCGATCAACTTTTCGCTATGAGGTTCCGTCCCCCTGAATAGGTCGCTGACCGAGCGGGTCTTGTATCCGGAAATTAAACCCGCGAGCGCCGCCGGCCGGAGCCGCGGGTGTATTTCACCGGCTTGCGTTTCGATTCGATCTTCGTCAGGCCAGTTCCACTCTTCACTTCCATGATCTGGTCGCGCAGCAACGCCGCGCGCTCGAATTCGAGGTTGGCGGAGGCTTGTTGCATCTCGTCTTCCAACTCTCGCAGGAGTTCGGTCAGATTGAAGTCGCCGCCGGCTTCCTGGATGACGGCGGCGGCAATTTCGCGGCCACGCAAAATGGTGTGCAGGCTTTCCTGCACCGCGCGACGCACGGTCTGCGGAGTGATGCCGTGCTTTTCGTTGTACTCCATTTGTTTGGTGCGGCGGTAATCCGAGATCGACATCAGGGCCTGCATGCTTTGTGTGACCGTGTCGGCGAAGAGAACGACCTCGCCGTTGATATGACGCGCGGCGCGGCCCGCGGTCTGGATGAGGGAAGTCTGGCTGCGGAGGAAGCCTTCCTTGTCCGCATCGAGAATGCAGACCAACGAGACTTCCGGGAGGTCGAGGCCCTCACGAAGGAGGTTGATGCCGACGAGGATGTCGAACTCGGCCGCGCGCAGGCCGCGCAGAATTTCGACCCGCTCGATCGTGTCGATGTCGCTGTGCAGGTAGCGCACTTTCAAGCCGACATCACGCAGGTAATCAGACAGATCTTCCGCTGTGCGTTTTGTGAGCGTGGTAACGAGAACGCGCTCCTGGCGTTCCACTCGCTGGCGACAAAGCTCGATCGTGTCGTCGATCTGGTTCCTCAATCCCTTGAGCGTGATCTTCGGGTCGAGCAACCCGGTCGGGCGGATGATTTGCTCGACGATCAATGGTGCGCCCGGGGTGCGGACGTCGAATTCTTCCGGCGGTTGATCGGTGCGGGAGAGTTGTGGGGCGGGCGCGTCGCCTGCCCTGTTCCTTGCCGGCAAGCGGAGCGCTTGCCCTAGAGATTCACCGGCGACCACAAACGGCACCAATTCTTCTTCGCCAATCCGGGCGCGCTTGTGCGGAAAGTATCCAGTATTGCCGACGATGCTGTTCTGGATCTCAAACTCGGCCGGAGTCGCGCTGACGTAGATGAGTTGGTTGGCGTTGCCCATGAACTCGGGAAAATTCAGCGGCCGGTTATCGAGCGCACTCGGCAACCGAAAACCGTATTCGACGAGGACCGTCTTGCGCGATTTATCGCCTTCGTACATGCCGCCGATCTGCGGGATGGTGGCGTGCGACTCATCGATCACAAGCAGGAAATCCTTTGGAAAAAAATCGAGGAGTGTGAACGGTTTCGACCCCGGCGGCCGGCCGGAAAGGTGGCGCGAATAGTTTTCGATGCCGTTGCAGAAACCCATCTCCTGCAACATCTCGAGATCGTACTCCGTCCGCATTTTCAGGCGTTGCGCTTCGAGCAATTTGCCAGCCGATTCGAGTTGAATGATCCGCTGCTCGAGTTCGGCGCGGATTGAGGTCAGCGCCCGGTTCAATTTGTCGGCCGGCGTGACGAATTGTTTGGCGGGAAAGAAAGTCATCATGCCTAACGACTCGTGGGCGTGCCCGGTCAGTGGGTCGAAACGCGTGATCGCATCCAGTTCGTCGCCGAAAAACTCGAGCCGCACGGCTTCCTCATCCGCGGTCGCGGGATAAACCTCAACCACGTCGCCGCGCACGCGAAATTTTCCCCTGACGAAATTCACATCGTTGCGCTCATAGAGCATGTCGACCAGCCGGCCGAGCACCGTTTCACGCGAGATTTGCTGGCCGCGTTTCACCGTCAACAGCATACGCAGGTAGTCTTCCGGCGACGTCACGCCGTAGATGCATGAGACGCTTGCAACCACGATCGTGTCCCGGCGCGATAGGAGCGCGCTGGTCGCCGAAAGCCGGAGCCGCTCGATTTCCTCGTTAATCGACGAGTCCTTCTCGATGTAAGTGTCGGAGCGCGGAATATAGGCCTCCGGCTGGTAATAATCGAAATAGCTGACGAAGTACTCCACCGCATTGCGCGGGAAGAATTGCTTGAACTCCGAATAAAGCTGCGCGGCGAGCGTCTTGTTGTGCGAAATGATCAGCGCCGGCCTATCGAGTTCGCGGATGACATTGGCGATAGTGAATGTTTTACCCGAGCCCGTGACACCGAGAAGCGTTTGATGGCGGTTGCCGGCCTCGACCGATTTTAAGAGCTTTGCGATCGCCTGCCCCTGATCGCCGCGCGGGCGGTAGCTGGATTCGAGCTCGTAGGACATTCCCGACAATATGGGCCATGCCCGGAGGCGCCACAACGCGCCGCGGTGCGCGAACTGCTCTCAGAGTTGCGCTGCTCTCTGGTCATCCATGTGTTTATGAAATTCAGCCTTGCCTCGAAGATTGCCGCCGGGCTCTTGCTCCTCGCTCCCCTCGGCCGGGCGGACACGGTGGTGGTCGCCAATCTGGGCGTCAACACGATCACCAAATACGACGACAGCGGCATCGGTTCGCCTTTCACGAACGCCTTCATCAACGGCCCGAACGGCCTCGCCTTGGACTCCAGCAGCAATCTCTACGTCTCGACGAACCCGAACAGCATTGAGAAATTTGCGCCCGACGGCACTGATCTCGGAGTGTTTGCGAGTACCGGCCTGAACTTCGCCATGGCCCTCGCCTTCGACAGCAGCGGCAATCTTTACGCGGCCAACTTCGGCGGCAATACCGTCGAGGAATTTGCCCCGGACGGAACCGACCTCGGCGTCTTCGCTTACGTCACTCGTCCGACCGGCCTTGCCTTCGACGGTGCCGGTAATCTTTACGTGGCAAATTTTGGAGCCACAATTCTGCGCTTTGCACCGAATGGAACCCCGCTCGGCCCCTTCGCCACGACGGGCCTGAACAACCCCGAGGGGCTCGCCTTCGATTCGTCCGGCAATCTCTACGCGGCCAACAACGGCTCCGACACGGTCGAGGTTTTTTCTCCGAGTGGCGTCGATCTCGGCCCGCTCCCAACGACAGGGCTGCATGGTCCGGTTGGTCTCGGCTTCGACACGGATGGCAACCTCTACGTGGTCAACCAACTCACCGCGACCGTCGAGAAAATCGCCCCGGATGGGACAGAATCGATCTTTGGCACGACCGGATTTTTGCCGGCCTTCCTCGTGGTCCAGAAGACGTTTGACCTGGTCAACATTTCCACCCGGCTCAACGTCCTTAGGGGCGAGGACGTGCTCGACAGTGGTTTCATTATCGTCGGTTCCGGCACAAAAACGGTTCTAATCCGCGGTCTTGGTCCGTCGCTCGCCGCTGCCGGCGTCCCAGGCACTCTCGCCGATCCGATCATTGAACTGCATAGTGGATCGACCGGCGTGATTATCGCCGAAAACGATAATTGGAAAAGCAACCAGGAGGCCGAGATCGAGGCGACGGGGATTCCCCCAAGCAACGATCTCGAGGCCGCGCTCGTCATCACGTTGAACGCGGGCGCTTACACCGTGATCGAACGCGGCAAGAGCAATACCACGGGCGTCGGCTTGCTTGAGATTTACGATCTTAGCGGGGGAATCGGCCCGGAGTTGGCCAACATCAGTACGCGCGGCTTCGTCGGTACCGGGAGCGATGTCATGATCGCCGGCTTCATCGCTCAGAGCAGCACCGGCGGGAGCGGCGAGGCATATGTCCGCGCCCTCGGACCGTCGTTAGCCAGCGCCGGCATCTCGGATCCGCTGGCTGATCCGGTCCTGGGATTGTACGACAGCAACGGCGCCCTCATCGACATGAATGACAACTGGATGAGCACGCAGGAGGCCGAAATCGAAGCGACCGGAATCCCGCCGACGAATCCTGCCGAGGCGGCGATTGTCGCCACCCTGATGCCCGGCACCTACACGGCGATCGAAAGCGGGAACAATGGCGGCACAGGGGTCGGCTTGATCGAAGTTTACAACCTGCATTGATTCTGGACCCATCTCCGTCTGCGAGGTGCGCGTGCTGGTGTCGCAGCACAACCGCGCCTAACGACTCAAACCCGTTGTTGCGACTGGAGCCTCAATGTCCGAAAAGGTCGGCCGCGCGTCGCTTGTGCGGAGATCGCTTCGCGATAAACTTCCGCGAATTGAAAGAAATCTCCTTTCTTCGGGTTGGGCTTGTGCTGGCCGCGCTCCTCTTGCTACGCCTGCCGGCCCCTGGCGCACCCATCCCCGGTGCTGCGATCAACGCCCCGGTCGATCGCAGTGATTGGCCGACTGCCCTGCGCAACGTCCCGCTCGAACGTCTCTCGTCCGGCGCGATCAGTTTGGTCGACCGGAGTGGCGACCTCATTCAAGCGGTCGCCACCACCGCGGCCCAGACTGAGGCAACCACCTCGGTCACGCTCGACCTGCGGGTGGCGCCGGATCTTCGGCTCGGGGACGATCCAAATCAGTTGCCACCGACGATGCGCGCGCAAGCCGAACCTCACATCTTTCGCTCCAAGGTCGATCCGGAATTTCTGGTCGCGGTTTTTCAGGAGGGCCGCTTTGCGATCAATGGCGGCGCGGTCGATTGCGGCTATTCGGTCACCCATGACGGTGGCCTGACCTGGACCCGCGCGCTGATTCCGAACCTCACGATGACAACGGGTGGTCCGTATTTTCGCGCGACCGATCCGGTAGCCGGGATTGATTTGAACGGCACCATTTTTCTTAACACCGAAGGCGCAACAGACGTCAACTTTGCAAACGGCAACATACTAGTAAGCCGTTCCTTCGATGGCGGCGCGACTTTTGGCGCGCCTTCTGTCGTTTTTAGCCCAGGGAGCAACAACGATTTCCCCGACAAACCCTGGATGGCGATCAATACCTTTGCCGGCACGGCCAGCGTCGGGCGAATTCTGGTGACCTGGACGCTTTTCGGCACGACCAACGCTTCGCCGATCATGCGCGCCTACAGCAATGATCACGGCGCGACCTGGAGCAGCGCGGCGGCCATTCACGCGGCCAGCACCTCTGCCCAGGGCTCGCAGCCGGTATTTCTTCATGATGGGAGAGTGGCGATCATTTATTGGAATTTTGCCGACAGCGGTTACAGCGGCGGGGACACTCCGGCTCCGGGGCCGGAGGAGATCGACATGGTCCTGTCGAATGACGGTGGCGTGACATTCGGCGCACCGACGCTGGTCACGACCGTGGCACGCTACGACCAGCCGAGCATCCGGAATGGCGTTTTTCTTCCCTCGGCCACCACCGATCGGACCACGGGAAATCTTTATGTGGTCTATCAGGGTCTCGACACGGCCTTTCTGCCCCGGATCTTCTTTACCAAATCGACCAACGCCGGCGCGAGCTGGTCGGCGCCCATCGCCGTGACCGACAACTCGGGCACAGGTGTCTTTAACGGCGCGATCTCGGCGTCGCCCGACGGGCAAACGCTTACCGTGTCATTTTACGATCAGCGCGACAGCGGCGGCAACACGCTTCTCTGCAATCTTTATCTCGCCCAGTCATTCGACGGCGGCGCGACCTGGCAGCCGAACATTCGCCTAACGAGTGTCACAACCGACGCCAGCCTCGCTCCCCTTACGTCGGATGGATACATGCTGGGAGACTACCTTGGCATTGCGGAAACGACTGACGTCAATGTGCCGGCGGTGCCGGTTTGGGTCGATACCCGCACCGGCAATCCCGATCCTTTTATCACCCGCGTCGGGATTGCGCCAGAGGTTGATTTCACCAGTTTCCAGGCCTCGCGCCTTTCGCTCGCGCAGATCGAGGACCCACAGCTTGGCGGCCCAATGGGCGACGCCGATGGCGATGGCGAAGACAATCTTTCCGAGTTCCTCTCGGGAACCGACCCGAACGATCCGGCCTCGGTCATTCACACCTCGCGCCAGCTCAACATCTCAACGCGTGAAACGGTCGGTACCGGGGACGACGTTCTCATCGGCGGTTTCATCGTTACCGGATCGACACCGAAAAACGTGCTCCTGCGCGCGATTGGGCCATCGCTCGCCGCCTTCGGCCTCACGGGGGTTTTACAGGACCCGACGCTCGAGCTGGACGATGCCTCGGGCACCATTTTCATGAACGACAACTGGCGCGACAGCCAGGAAGCCGCGATCGAGGCCACCGGTATTCCGCCGAGCGACGACCGGGAATCGGCCATCGTGGCCACGCTCGATCCGGGCGAATACACCGCCATCCTGCAGGGAAAAAATAACACCACGGGGACGGCGCTGGTCGAAGCCTACGACCTTGATGCCACGCCAGCTTCCCGATTCGGAAATATCAGTACCCGCGGGTTGGTCGGAACCGGCGACAATGTCCTGATCGGCGGCCTGATCGTTTCTTCAGAGGGATCGGGCCAGGCCAATGTGGTGGTGCGCGCCCTCGGACCTTCGTTAGGCACAGCCGGCGTGAGCGGAACGCTAAGCGATCCAACGCTCGAGCTCCACGACTCGAACGGAGACCTGATGGCCGCGAATGACAACTGGCAGGATAGCCAGGGTGGAATCATCGCCTCCACCGGCCTCGCACCCACGGACCCCCGGGAAGCGGCGATCTTCGCTACGCTTGTCGCCGGCGATTACACCGCCATCGTGCAGGGGGCGAATGCAACGACCGGGGTCGGACTGGTCGAATTCTACAATATCCCGTAAGCCAGCCGGCGGCAGGGATTGGGAAACGTGATTTCGAGAATCGTGATTCGATTCGTGATGTAACGGTTCCCGATTCACAAACCCGTCCCACCTTCCCGGAGGATTCCGAAGACACGATCAGTTGACACAGCGGGCTGCCCGCCCGATGCAGCCCGCAGCGCCATGAAGCTGATTCTGTTTTCGTTAGGCGAATGATTGCCCAGGCATTTGTTCTGGGCGCGGGACTGGGCCAGCGGATGCGTCCGCTGACCGACGATACGCCCAAACCACTCATTCCGATTTTCGGGAAGCCGCTTCTCACTTTTGCCCTCGATCATTTGATCGCGGCCGGCGTGGAATCGTTTGTCGTGAACACGCACCATCTGCCGGACAGATTCGGGGAGTCGTTAGGCGAGCGTGGCTATCGCGGCCGGCCGCTGAGACTGCTGCACGAACCGGTCCTGCTCGAAACCGGTGGCGGGATCAAGAACGCCGAGCGCTTCCTAACCGATGAAACCTTCCTCGTTTACAGCGGCGACATCCTGACCGATCTGCCGCTGACTCCGCTGCTCGAGGCGCACTTTCGCGCCGGCAACGATGTCACGCTTGCACTGCGCTCGACCGGCGTGGCCAGCAACATCGCCTTCCACGACGGCCGCGTCATCGACATCGGGAAGCGCCACGGCCATGCCGGCAACCTTGATTACGCCAACGTCTCCATTTGGAACCGGAACGCGTTCACCCGCTTTTCGTCAGGCGAAAAAGTTTCCTTCGTTCCCGTCCTGGCCGAGTGGATCGCTGACGGCGGCAAAATTGGCGGAGCCGTGATCGAAGACGGCCGCTGGTTCAATCTCACTTCGCCCGCCGAATACCTCGCGATCCATCGCACGATCATGGCGGAAGGTTGGCGACCGGATTATCTGTCGCCGCCCGAATGGCCGGTGCGGATCGCGCCCGATGCGATCATCGATCCGAGCGCCGAGATTACCGGCTGTTCTGCCATCGGCGCCGGTTGCCGGATTGGCGCGAAGGCAGTGGTCGAGGATTCGATCCTCTGGCCAGGGGCACAAATTGCTCCTTGCGCGCGTCTGAAAAGTTGTATCGTCCGCACCCAGCGCGCCGCTGAAGGGACGCTGACCAACGCCATTCTCTAGAATGATCCTTTCCGAGACACTGCTTCGCCAGACACGCCTCCATTTCCCGCGCTTCGAGGAGGCGGAGGTGAAGATTACGCCGCTTGAAAAGGGCGGCTCGGGCCGCAAGTTCTATCGGGTTCAGTTTTCTGCGGAGCAGTCGATCATCCTCGTGAAATACACGCCCGCTCGGGGCGAAAACCGACGCTTTGTTGCGATTGCGCGATTTCTCGTCGAGCGGGAAATTCGCGCGCCGCGGATTCATTTTCACGATCCCGCGGAATGTCTGATCTGGATGGAAGATCTGGGCGAAAGCGATCTCTGGAGTTATCGGAATGAAAGCTGGAGCGTGCGGCGTCCGCTCTACGAATCGGCCCTGGCGGACGCGGTCAAACTGCATCGCGTCCCGCGCCCGGCTTCCGCGGAGATCCGGCGCCGCCTCTCAGCGCAATTCAACGCCGAGCTTTATCGTTGGGAACAGAGTTATTTTTTCGAGAACTGCCTCGGCCGCCATTTTGGCGTCGAAGAAGAGACTCTTCGCGAATTGTCGGAACTCCCTGCCTTGAAGGAAATCGCCACGCGGCTGGCAACCTTTCCGCGCGTTCTCGTCCATCGCGATTTCCAATCGCAGAACATCATCATCCGCAAAGGAGAGGCCTACCTGATCGATTTCCAGGGAATGCGTCCGGGGCTCGCGGAATACGATCTCGCTTCGCTCCTTTACGATCCCTACGTGCACCTGACTGGCGTCGAGCGAACGGAATTGTTCGATTTCTATCGGACGGAGGCCGAGGCGAGCGATTCCGCCTTTGCGGAAAAGTTTCGACTCTGCGCGATGCAACGGTTGATGCAGGCGCTGGGCGCCTATGGGTATCTGGGGTTGGTCAAGGAAAGCGCGGGCTTCCTCGCCCACATTCCTACGGCTGTCGGGTCGTTAGGCGCAGTTCTGTCCGGAATCGACGGAGTCGAGCGATTGCGCGCGCTGCTTCTCGAGGTCTCGGTTTAGCGGCGACTCGCGCGTCGCTGGTGCGATCAGCGCACGAATGGGTTACTTCGCCGCTCGGCGCCGATCGTCGTGCTCGGTCCGTGGCCCGGCAGGACGATGACGTCGTCGCCCAAGGAGTAGAGTTTTTCGCGAATACCGGCGAAGAGCAATTCGCCGTCGCCCCCCGGCAGATCCCAGCGCCCGACGCCGCCGGCAAACAGCACGTCGCCCCCGATGAGCAGCTTGTTTTCACGGGAGAAGAAACAAAGGCTGCCTGGACAATGGCCCGGCACCTCCAGGATCTCGAAGTTCATTCCGAGAAAGTCACGCGACGGCGTCGCCTCGATCAGGAGATCGGGCTGCACCGGCTCGATCTCGACCTGGAAGCCGAAATCCTGAAAGAAATTCCGCTCGGAGATCATCGGCGCGCTCTCGGGATGAACGCCCACGGGGCAACCGAAGCGCCGCTTGATCCTGGCCACGTCCTGGATGTGATCGATATGGCCATGGGTTAAAAGCAACAGTCGCAGTTGGATGCCCTGCCCAACCAGCCAGGCGCAGGCGCCGTCTGGAGCGTCGAAGAGAATCCAGCCCTCCGGCGCCTCCAAGGCGTAGCAATTTGTCTCAAAAATTCCACCAGTGAAACTTCGGTATTTGATCATGCTTTTTCTTTCTCGCGCTCCTGCTCGTAATCCTAACCGTGCTCGAACGCCACTCTCTCCCGGCTCCCGCTCCGATCACAAGCAGGAGCACGAGCGGAGGGAACGGAACTTGCACCACCAGGGCGCGCCCTCGGCCAAATCTAAATTTGAATCTTCGCCGGGGCGCGTTGTCTCACTCTTCACTTCACAGGGTTTTGGGGACCGGTTCCTCAGTTTGCTTTCAAATTGATTTCTGCGAGCTTTTTTGTCCGATTTTTATGAATAGATTTCTTCGTCGTTCTGTTGCGCTGCTGCCGGGTTTGATGGTCGTCGCGCTGGCTGCGCAACCGGTCTGCGCGAAGTCGGATTCCGAGCAGATCGGCCTTTCCGTCGGGCGTTTGCTCGAGGAAGGCCACTATACTCATCATCCGCTCGATGACGAGATCTCGCGCAAGCTGCTCACCGGTTACCTCGAGATGCTTGATTTCAGCCATCTCTTTTTCACCCAGAAAGACATCGACGGGTTCACCGCCAAATATGCCACCGCGCTCGACGACGACATCCTGCTCGGCAACCTCCAGCCGGCCCACGATATTTTCGCCGTTTTCCAAAAACGGGTGGAAGACCGGGTGAAGAAAATCAAGACGCTGCTCAAGCAGCCGATGGATTTCAAGACGAACGATACCGTACTCCTCAGCCGCCAAAAGGCGCCCTGGCCGAAAGACGAAGCGGAGGCCGACGAACTCTGGCGCAAGCGGATCGAGAACGAATTGCTCCAGGAAAAACTGGCCGATCATCCGATCGAGCCCGGACCCAAACTGGTCGAGCGCCGCTATGACCGGATGTTGCGCAACATCCACGAGGAGGATGCCGACGAGCAGGTCAAATTGTTCCTCGACGCGCTGGCCCAGGCCTATGATCCGCACTCGGAATACCTGAGCGCGGCGGACCTGAAAAATTTCAGTATCAATATGGGGCTCTCGCTCGTCGGCATTGGCGCGATGCTGCGAAGTGAAGATGGCTACGCCAAAATCGAGAGCCTCGTTCCGGGTGGCCCGGCGCAAACCAGCGGACGCCTGAAAGTCGGCGATCGCATCAGCGCGGTCGCCCAGGGATCCAAGGATTTCGTCGATGTCCGTGACATGCGGCTCGACAAGGTGGTCGAGCAGATCCGGGGCAAGAAAGGAACGAAAGTCCGGCTCCTCATCATTCCGGCGAATACGACTGACCCCGCCCAGCGCAAGACCGTCGAGCTGGTCCGCGACGAGATAAAACTCAAGGATCAGGAAGCGCGCGCCGACATCATCATTAAGAAGGACCGCAACGGTGACCCAATCAAGCTCGGCTGGCTTACCCTCCCGTCGTTTTATGCCGACATGGATTCGCACAAGAAGAGCACAACGAAGGACGTGCTCGCGCTCCTGAAACGGCTGAAGAGAGAAAAAATCGCCGGCCTCGTGATCGACCTGCGCCGGAACGGCGGCGGCTCGCTTGAAGAAGCGATCTCGCTCACCGGTCTCTTCATCAAGTCCGGGCCAATCGTGCAAACGAAAGGCGCCAATGAACGCGTTGTGATCTCGACCGATCCCGATCCCGGCATCGCCTACGACGGGCCGCTGGTTGTCCTGACCAGCCGGCAGAGTGCCTCGGCCAGTGAAATCTTCGCCGCCGCGCTCCAGGATTACGGCCGCGCGGTCATCGTCGGAGACCAGAGCACATTCGGCAAAGGCACGGTCCAGACCATTCTAGAGATCGGCCGCTTCACCTCTCTCCTCGGCAGCCGATCGGATGACGACGGCGCGCTCAAATTGACCATCCAGAAGTTCTACCGCGTCGCCGGTGGTTCGACTCAGTTGCACGGCGTAACCTCCGACATCGTCCTCCCGACCCTGACCGATCTGCCGGAGTTCGGCGAGGGCGCGCTGAAAAATGCGCTGCCCTACGACGAAGTGCCGCCGGCCAAATACACGAAGTGGTCGGATTCGCATTCCCTTTTCATCCCCGAGTTGAAAATACGCTCCGCGGCGCGCGTCGCGACCGATCCGGAATTCCATTACGTCATGGAAGACATGGAACGTCTGCGCAAGAAACTTGCGGACAACCACATTTCCCTGAACGAAGACGTCCGGCGCAAGGAAGTGGCCGAAGAAAAAGCGCACAAGGCAGAGCGCTCCAAAGAGCGGCTGGCGCGCAACCAGGAAGAGCCGAGCATTTATCGGCTCACGCTCGAGACCCTCGATAATCCGAAACTCGAGCTCGTCATGTATCCGGGAAAAATCGCGGAAGCGAAAACCAAGGGCGACCTCAAAAGCGCGCCCGAAGTTGCGCCTGACACGGATGACGAGGACGATTCCGATCTCGACACCGGCGACGATAACAAGCCCGCGGCGATCGACCCGGAACGCGACGAGACGCTCAACATTCTCACCGACCTGGTGCGGTTGAGCGCCGGCCCGAAGACGGCCAGCACCGCGCAAACGAGTCGTTAGGCAACTTTTCCGTCCGGCCGATCCTCTCGATTCCTGCGAACAAGTTCGCGGGAAAGAGACAAAATCGTCGACTGGCGCCGGAGCGGCTTGCCATACTCTGAGCCCCTGTCCGGTTTCGTTAGGCAAATACATTTGAGACGTCACACACGAATGACACCCTTCGGCTTCAATTGATGAGAACGTTCAAATGTTGAATGTTTCGGGCACGACCCATAAGTCGCGTTACACTTATGCACTCGCATCTTCTTCTACAAGTGATCTGTCTATTGTAGGTCTTCCTCGGGACACTGGCGATGTTGACTTCGACCGTCAGCCCGCGCTGGGTGTACGCCGAGTGGGTAAAGCTAGACTTCAGAATTTCTGGATTCGTCGCCATCGTCATCGTTGCTCTAAAGGTAGTGCTACTCATTTACGGCTCTTCAATGTCGCGGTTCGGTTTTCTGCTGCTCGACTATGCCAAGACCTTCCTTCTAGGAGTTCCACTGGGGCTTATCGCGTTGTTTGTACCTAGCGGTGAGCTAGCAAAAGGCGTTCAAGCAGCGGGAGGATTAGGGTCGGGCAGCAAATCTTAACAGGCGAATCGCTGCGGTCGGCATCGCCCGAGGCGGCGATCACGTCTGAGCGCTCAAAGCAGAATCGACCGCCGCTTCGCTGAGTTAAATAGAACGACCAGCCGCCTCGCGTGCAAAGACTTCGTGGCAGCACGTTGAGAAATCTTTCGATCAGCTGTCCCGGACGCTCCAGCACATTAAAAGAATCCGAGTCAGTCCGGCCGAACCCGATTGTTGCGATTCTATCGATTGCCTCAATTCCTGCGGAGAGAGGTCTTAGAGAAGAAACAAAATCGTCGACTGGCGCCGGGGCGGTTTGCTATATTCCCCGTCCATGCCCCCCTTCCCCAGGCTAACAAGCGCGCTCACCACTGCGTTGGTTCTCCTCCTGTTCGCCCGCACCGCTCCGGCGGAGGACCTGACCGCCGACCTGGCCACCGCCTACCGCCAGGCGATGGCACAATTCCAGGCCGGCAACCACGCCCAGGCCGCCACGCAGCTCGAAGCGCTCGTGGCCCGTGTCGAAGTGACGCCCCGAGTCGAGGCGATCTTTTACACGATCGGCTGCGCCTGGTTTAACACGGCCGATTACCCCAGGGCGATTGCCGCCTTCAGGAATTACCAGGCGAAATTTCCGAAAGGCCCGCATGCCGGTAGCGTCGCTTTCGCCATCGCGCAGTCGAATTTGCTGAACAAGAACTTCAAGGAGGCCGCCGCGCAGATGGCGGCTTTGGAAAACGATCCGCAATTGCGTGAACAGGCGCTTCTTTTCGAGGCGGAAGCCTGCAAGGCCGCGGGCAAGATCGACCCAGCGATTGGTGCGCTGGAAAAGCTGGCGGGGAAAGAAATCAACACGGCCAATTCGATGCGTGGAGCGACGATCTTGGCCCGGCTTTACGCCGAGAACGGCGACGGTATCAAAGCACTCCGAACGCTCGAGACGATCCACCAAAAAATCGCCCTGGCCGAAAATATCATCGAGCTGAACGGGCTCGCGGTGGACTTGGGCGACAAGTTCTACAACAACCAGCAATACAAGGAAGCGCTCGGCTGCTATCGCTTTGCCAGTCCGCGCGAGCAGATCATTCGGCTACAAAACGAACGCATCGCCGGCATGCAGCGCCAGATCGAGCAAAATCTCACCGCCGCCCGCGTTGACAGGTCCAACATCACCCAGCTTGCGCCGGCTAATAAGCAACTCAAAGAGTCGATCGCCGACGCGCAAAAGCTGCTTGGCGAATTCGAGAAGCTGCCTTCAATGACGCCGGCGATTTATTTGCGCCTCGGTCGCTGTTTTTACGAGCTCGATCGCAAGTGGGAAGCAATCGTCGCGAACCAGGAAATTCTCGATCGTTTTCTTGAAGGACCCGAGCGCGAGCCGGCTCTCTTCGGTCTGATCGTGGCGCTGGCCGACGTCAACCAGCCGAAACGCGCCGAGGAGCGCTGCGAGCAATATCTGCGCGATTTCAAGAACGGGCCGAACGCTGACGCGGTTGGCTATTTGTCAGGCGCGGTCGCGCTTCAGGCCGGAGATACGAAAGCGGCGGAGACGTATTTTGGTCGCATCCTCGAGACCCAGCCAAATAGCCGGTTCCGTGAGCAGATTCGTTACTTGCTGGCCAACGCCAGGTTCACCGCCGGCAACTACGACGAGGCGGTCGCGGCTTACAACGAATACCTCAGCGAATTTCCGAAGGGCGGAAACGTCGAGGACGTGAAGTATCGGATCGCGCTCTGCGCGCTTTTCGCCGGGAAATATCAGGAAGCGATGAACCAGCTCCAGAATTACGTCGCGAAACATCCCGGTGGCAGTTTTCTTCCCGACGCAGAGTACCGGCTCGCCGTCTGCAAATATGCCGCTTCGCTCTACGACGAAGTGATCGCCGATTGCCAGGCATGGGAAAAGCAATTTCCGAACAATCCGCAACTCGGCGAAGTGCTGGCCCTGCTCGGCGACGCTTACGCCGCGAGCGATCGCGAAGCCGCCGCCACCCCGGTTTACATCCGCTCCTACCAGACGGCGACGACTGACGAGGTGATGAACTACTCGCTCTTTGCCGCGAGCAAGCTCCTGCAAAAACGAGGCGAATGGGACAAGATGGCGGAACTCTTCAGCGGCTTCGTCAAGGACAAGCCGGATAATCCGACCGTCGTTTCCGCGATTTTTTGGATCGGCAAGGCCAGGGCGCACGACGGCAAGCTCGACCAAGCGAAGCGGCTCACCACCGACACGATCAAGAAGTATATCGCCGATCCGAGCCGCGATGCGGTTGAGCAATTGATCACGCAGCTCGCGCAACTTTGCGTGAAGAAAAAGAGGCCCGGCGAAATCGTAGCCGCCGCGAGTCCGGCCTCGGTGGGGCGAGACTCAGTCGAGCCGGGCGCAGAACTTGACCGCCTGCTTACCTCGTCCGCCAACGAAGATTCAGCCACCGCAAAGGCCCGCATTCTCTTTGCCAAAGCGGAACTCGCGCGGCTCCGCCGACAACCGGCTGAAGAAGAGAAGAACATCGCGCAGATCGCGAACGCGTTTAAGCCGGAGGACCTAAGCCCGCTGCTCTTGGGCGAGGCAGGCGATTACTTGTCAGGCCAGGGCAAATTCGATCGGGCGGCGGAGTTTTATCAGCGGCTGCTGGATGATTTCCCGAAGAGTCAGATGGTCGATTTTGCCTACAACGGCCTCGGCGAAATCGCCTGCCAAAAGAAGGATTATCCACGAGCGTTGCGTTATTTCACCGAGGGTACGGAGAAGATCGCTGCGGCGCAGAAGTTGAAAGATCTCTCCCTTGGCCGTGCCAGAACATTCCTCGCTCTCGGCAAACTGGATGAAGCGCAGAAAGCCTTCGAGCAGGTCGCGTCGGTGCGCGAATGGCGCGGGGAAGCCACCGCTTTCAGCGTTTATTCGTTAGGCCAAATCGCCGCCAAACGCGGCCAGTGGGCCGAGGCGAATGCCTATTTCCAGCGCGTCTACGTCGGCTATCAAAAGTTTCTGCCCTGGGTCGCGAAAGCCTACATCGCGAGCGGCGAGAGTTTTGAAAAGCTGGGCAAAACCCAGGAAGCGACCAACACCTATCGCGAGCTGCTGCGCAACGGGAAGCTGGCGAATTTCTCTGAAGCCGCCGAGGCCCGGAAACGTCTCGAGGCGCTGGGAGACGGATGATGAAGGCCTACGAATTGCTTTCACGCCCCCGCTCGTTCTCGACCCGCCTCATGTCCCACACGCTCCTCCTTGTCCTCCTCCTCGTCCTCGTTACGTCAGTCCACGCCCAAAACATCATCCTCAAAACCGGCGAGATGATTGAAACCAGGGGCGTCCGCCGTTCCGGCGACATGGTGATGGGCAAGATCCAGGTTGGCTCGAGCAGTGGCGAAGTCGGTTATCGAGTCACCACCATCACCAGGATCGATTTTCCTGATCCGGCGCAGCTAAAAACCGCCGCGGAATTCCTCAGCCAGGGCGAACCGAAAAAGGCGCTCGCCGATATCGGCCCGGTCGTAAAATATTATGAGCAATTTCGCGATCTGCCCGGCAACTGGTGGGCGCAGGCCGCGCTCCTCGAAGTCGCCGCCCTGAGCGGCATGCAACTCGACAAGGCGGCCGAAGCGCTCGGCGAAAGGATTCGTAAAAACGTGACCGACCCCGAAACAGCGCGCGCCGCCTGGTTGCAGCTCGTCCCGGGACTGGTGCGACACGAAGACTACGACAAGGCACTGCAACTCTGCGACGCCGTGATCAAGGAAAGCGCCAAATCACAAGTCCTGGCTGAGGCGTGGGTGAGAAAGGGCGACACCTTCCTCGACCAGCGGCAATGGGACGATGCGGTCATCGCCTATCTCCACGTCCCGGTCTTTTACGCAGACGAAAAGCTCTGGATGCCGTCCGCGCTCCTCGGGAGCGCCCGCGCCTTCCGCGGTCTGAGAGACTTGGAGGGAGCGAAGAAGTCCCTCAATGATCTGACTGCGGAATTTCCAAAATCAGCGCAGGCGGAGATCGCCCGAGCCGAATTGAAGAAGCTGCCAAAATGAAAAAACTGATTCGCGGAATATCTCGCCTAACGAAACCCAAACGCCTGACCCGCCTGTTTGCGGCCGCGGCCGCGCTACTCCTGCTCGCCGCCCCGACCCCGGCCCAGGAAACTTCGCCCGCGGCGCCGCCTGCTGGTGTGCAATCGAAAACCCTTTGGCAACAAATCCAGGAAGGCGGCTGGGTTATGTTACCAATCGCGCTCTGCTCGATCGCGACGCTCTATCTCATTGGAGACGGCATCATTCGCACGAGCCGCAAAAGAACTGCGCCCACCGAGCAGGAGGAATCGCTCAAGACGCTTTTCCGGCAGGGCGATTACGTCGGCGCGCACAACTATTGCAAGACCAATCCTTCTCCCCTGACCAACGTCCTGCGGGTGGGAATCGGTCTCCTCGGCGAGGGCAAACAAGCGGCCGAAGAGGGCATGACCGGCGCGCTGGCGAAGGAAAATTCGCAGATGCAGACCCACATCAGTTACCTCTCGGTCATCGGCGTCACCACGCCCATGATCGGTTTGTTAGGCACGGTCACTGGCATGATTAAAGCCTTCGCCAAACTCGGTTCGAGCGGCATCGGCGATCCCTCCGGGCTCTCCGCCGCGATCGGGGAGGTGCTGGTCGCGACCGCCAGCGGTCTCATCATCGCGATCCCCGCCTTTGGCGCCTTCTATTTCCTGCGCAACCGCGCGGCCGATTCGTTGCACCACATCCAAGACATCGCGAACAGCCTCTTCCGCAGGATGCCTTATGAATCGCTCGCCGGCGTGCAGCTCGGCGATGACGAACTTTTCGCCGCCACGCCCAATTGGCTGGCGAACGACGACGTTCACGGGACTGATCCCGCGGAGCAAACAGCCTGACGACGATGGCAGGCGGAGGCGGAGGCAGCGAAGCAGGCGAACCCGAATTCCAGGTCGCGCCGATGATCGACGTGCTCCTGACTATTCTCGTTTTCTTCATGACGATCACTTCCGCGCAGGTTTTGAAAGTCGACAAGACGATCCAGTTGCCGATCGCGAAGGATGCCCAGAAAAAGGACAACACGCGTGCCGAGGCGATCCTGAACGTGCGCTGGAAGCTGCCGGTAAAGAAGGCGCAATTCGTCTTCGATGATCACGTTTATCAAAAGGCGGCCGAGATGATCGGAGCGCTCAAGACCGCGCGCATCACCGGCGAGAAAAAGGTAACGGCGGGCGCCAACCCCACTTTCCGGGCCGTCATTCGCGGCGACCGCGACGTGCCGGCGATTTTTATCTCCCAAGCCATGAACGCTTGCGCCGAAGCCGGCATCGGCGACATCTCGTTCTCGGCCGTGAACAGGGAATGAGGGGGAAATGACGAAGCGCGAACGACGACAGAGAGCGACTGCCATCGGTTTTCGTTATTCGGGATTAATTCGGATTTCGTCATTCGACCTTCGTCATTCAACAACATGCGCCTCGAACTGAATCCTAACGAAGGAAACCTCGGTTTCCAGATTGCGCCGATGATCGATGTCGTCTTCGTCATCATGCTTTTCTTCATGGTCATGGCGGGCGCGGTGAAGATCGAGAACGAACTCAACACCCAACTTCCGGGCACGGCCGAAACCTCGTCCTCGACCGACTTTGTCGACGAGCAGATCATCAGCATCTCGGACACGGGCGAGATCGCGCTCAACGACGAACCGTTCGATTCGGCGATGAGCACAGACCTGCCGCAGCTGAAGGCCACCCTGATGCGCCTGAAGCAAAACGCCGACGCCACGAAAACGCCGGCGGTAGTCACGATCGTCAGCGATACTCAGGCGAAATACAGCCGCACGATCGACGTCCTCGACGCGCTCGCCGTGGCGAAGATCGATAACGTCACCTTCACCGTCTCGGAAGAGGAATAGCAGTTCGTCAGGCCTGGGGCAGATAACGCTTTACAGTCGCGCGATCTCCTTGCACCGCGATGGTGTAAACGCGGTCGCCCTCCGCCCAGCTCGCCGTCATCCAGTCGCCGGAGCTGGCAAAGACCGGCCGGGCGCCCGGCTTCATTTTCGGCATCGCCGCTCGATTCACCACGAAGAGATGCGCGAGGCGGTCCCCTTCCCGCTGGAAGCAGATCAAGGCCACCTCGTGACCCCGGAACGAGAGGAGACGGCAACCGAGCGGCTCGAGCGCGGTGAGGCCCGGCGGGACTTCCGTCGGCATCGCGGCCTTCGCCAACCAGCCCTTGATCGCCCCCAGGTCGTGGCTCTTCATTTCCAGCGGCGGATTGAGCCGAATGAAGCTCACCATCTCCTGCACGTAATCGGGAATCTCCGCTGACGTCGACGCAAGCACCGGGGCTGGCGCGGCCGGCCGGAACAGACCAACGACCTGCACGGCCAGGAAGAGCAATGCGACAACGCCCGCCAGGATGGCCGCCAGACTCCATGGATGTCTGCTGGAACCCGGCGCGGCCTGGGCGAGAATCCGGGTTTTCAAACCGAAGGGCGCCGGGAGCGCGCCAAGCTGCGCGGCCACGGCACAATCAAACGCCTGCTCCTCCGCCAGCCAGCGGGCCAGTTCCGGATTCCTCTCCGCTTCCCGCAAGGCCTCGGCAAATTGCGGGTCGTCCTTGTCCTCACCGCCCGGCCGATAGGATTGGAGAATGAAGCGCGCCTCCTGCTCAGTCATGCGCCGTTCCTCCGCTCTCTTTGGTTTGGCCAACGCTATCCGCGAGCGCCTTGCGCAGATGCGCCTTCCCGCGAGAAATGCGCGACATGACGGTACCGATCGGGACACCGAGCGACTCGGCAATCTCCTTGTAGGAAAGTTGCTGGAGATAAAAAAGCGTGAGCGGCGCGCGGTAGATTTCGTCCAGCGCGAGGAGCGCGCGTTGCACGGTGTCGCTGTCGAGCTGGTTCACGACCGATGCTGGAACGCTCTGCGCTTCGATCACCTCCGCCGTGCTTTCCGAATCGACAAAACGGTCCCGCTGTTTTTTGCGCCCAAGAAATTCGCGATAAAGCGTGGTGAAAAGCCATGTCTTCACCTTCGACGGGTCGCGCAGTTGATGCCCTTTCGACGCCCAGAGCAGGAAAGTTTGCTGGGTCAGATCGGCCGCATCCGATTCCTGACGGCTGAGCGAAAGCGCGAAGCGATAAAGCGGCATGTAATAATCTTCCACGAGTTTTTCGAAGTCGAGAGCCGCCACGGTGTGATCGTAAATCGGTGCGGCAAAAGCCGCCAAGTAAATCAACCGTCCGAGGTGGATTCCGTCTTCGGGAGATGCGAGCGAAGAGGAGCGGATGTTATTCCCGGAAGTTCTGTCGTGCAGACCTCCCTCCGGAAGACGCGAGAACCGGCGCTACCCTCCCCGTCGCTTCGCAGCGCGAAGCGTCCGCAGCCCCATCTCAGTAAACCCACTTCCCGCCGACGGAGGAGAGGGCGGGCAGTTCACCGGTCGAGTAATCAGTCTTGCCAACCGCGCCCCACATGCGGGTACCGGTCGCATCGAGCCAGAGTTTGCTCATGCTTTCCCCGGTATGGCAGCCCCAGCTCTTGACGTAGGCGTCGCGGGCAAAATCGTGCCGGTTGATCTGCTTCAACTCCGATTCGTGCATCCACGCTTTCGACGCGCTGTCGATCACGTTGCTGTAGTCGAAGAGAAAACACGCCTTGTTGGAGTGTCCAAAATATTCGAACCCGGATATTTTGATCTGATTCCGCGGCTGCCCGTTGTTCAGGTAATTGATCACATCGCCGCTGTGATAAAAGTAAACCAGCTTGAGGTGAAATTTGTCGCGCACGCTGTTGATGTTCGCGATCAGGTCCTGTTTCTCCTGCTGGCCGCGATCGATGTAGCCCGGTTTGTAAACCAGCCATGTGATCATCGCATCGGGGCCAAGTTGGGCGCGCACCTGCTCGGTCCGCACCCGGGCGGCGTGAATGAAATTGGCCCACCAATGATCGTGCGCAACCGGGCCTTTGTATTGCTCCCAGATATGAAGGGAAGGACCGCCGACACAAACGATGTATTCCCGCCCCTGCTGCGCCTGCGCGGTGACCGCGACGCAGAGAAAAAGGAGAATGGCAAGGCGCTGTTTCATGATTTGAGGTGAGTACTATCTATGCGCGGAACGGAAGAGCGCGCAAGAGACGATCAGTCCGGTTGTCTCTGGAGCAACAGTCCCGCAAATCCGATCAGGATGAGGAGGACGCCGAAGGTGCAAACGATCGCCGCGCCCGAAGGCAGGTCCCAATGGAAAGAAAGAAACAATCCGGCCACGCCGCCCAGGAGCGAGATCAGCCAACCGATAAAAAGGCGTCGTTTGAACGACCTGGCGAGGTTGATCCCGCAGACGGCCGGCACAATCAAGTAGGAAAAAACGAGCAGGACGCCGGCGATGCGAACAAAACTGGTCACGACCAGGCCAAAGAGGGCGTAGAACAGGAAATCCCACCAGCGGACCCGCAAACCGCGTTCGTATGCCGCCTCGCGATCAAAGGAGACGAGCAGGAGAGAACGGCGAAGAAAGAAGTGGACACTCCCGACAAAGAGAAAAAGCCCAAGGCACTTCCAGACATCGTATGGACTCACGAGCAGGATATTACCCACGAGCATGTTCTTGATTTCCTCGTCGCCCTCGGCGGCGCGACTGAGGAGCAGGACGGCCGCGGCCGCGGCCACCACGTAGCTGATGCCGATGATCGCCTCCTGCGGAATCTGGCTGGAGCGCTTCCCGGTGATGGAAAAGATCGCGGCGCCGACCAAAGTGAACCCAAGCGCGATCCAGAAGGCAAGCCAGCCCTCGAGGTTCAAATGGAGCAGGACGGCGACACAAATGCCCAACGAGGCCATCTGCGCCATCGCGATATCGATAAAGATGATTCCGCGTTGCACGACATGGAGGCCGAGATAGACGAGCAGCCAGGGCAAGAGAACGCAGGCCACGATCGGCCAGAACATGACGTCCCACATAGGTCAGGTGAGCGTCGCGTCACGTTTTCCGGGGAGCGCACGCGACTCGCCGATTGCTTCTGGGTATGCGGCGTGGGAACCGAAGAGCGTTTCGGCGAGTCGCCGAAACGGGCACGCGAGTCGCGTGCGCTCCCCGGAGTGGAGTCGTCGCGCGCGGCCGCTCATTTCAGGGCGACCGCGAGGTTGTTCACCAGGGCGTCGATCAGTTTCACGTAAGTATCCGTGTTTGGGAGTGCGCCGGGGAACTGCGCGAACTCGACCACTTTGGCGCCGGTCGATTGCGCCACCTTCTCGGCGATCTTCCGGTTGTGGTAGGGCTCGACGATGATGACCTTGATCTTCTGCGCCTTCATTTGCGCGATCACCTCCGCGAGGTGCGAGGGTGATGGCGGGATACCTGGTTTTGGCTCGAGAAAGATGTTGATGTTGAACCCAAAACGATGCGCGAAGTAAACCCATGAATCGTGATAGGCGACAAGGCTTTGGCCTCTGTAGGGTAGCAATTTGGCGCCCCACTCCTGAAGTTTGGCGTTGATCGTCGCCTCGAACTTCTTCTCGTTCGCCTGGTAGTCGGCCGCGTGCGCGGGATCGACCGTGGAAAAGGCGTTTGCGATATGCTGCCCGACCGCCTTGGCGATGATCGGGTCGACCATGAAATGCGGGTTGCCCATCGCGTGCACGTCGCCCGCCGCCCGCGTCAGCTGCTCCGGCACTTCCATGAGCCGAATTCCCACCGAAGCCTGGACCCGGCCAGGCTGACCAAGTTCAATTTTTGGGTTGCGCGCATTTTGCAGGAGCGGGGGCAACCAGCCGATCTCGAGCTCGGCGCCGCCATCAATCAGGACATCGGCCTGGCGGAGCTTGACGACAAAACTCGGCCGCGCGTCAACGAAGTGCGGATCTTCGGTCGGTTTTGCGAGCACCGTGATGTCGACGTTGTCGCCGCCGATTTCACGCGCGATCGCGCCGTAATCCGGCAGCGTCGCGACAACGTTGATCTTGGCCTGAGCCGAAACGAGGAGCGCGGCGAAGAGCGCGCAGCCACTGCAGATAAGTTTGATTTTGTTCATGAAATCAGAATTTGTGCGCGCCGTGCGCACCGAGGATGAATTCGAATTGGAGAAAGATCGAGTCGGCCTGGCTCGCGGGGAGGAAATCGTTCGCGTCCAGAAAATCGTGATTGTACTGCAACCGCAGCTTGGAAAACTCCGTCGGATACCAGGTGATATCGCCGGAGATGCGCGAGCGGCTTTGACGGGTGGGATCATCCGTATAGGCCGAATTCTGCATCTGGAGAACATCGCCGCGTATGCCGGTGGTCCATCCTTTCCTGAAACCCCAGATAACCTGCGAATACATCCCCCAATCGTGGAATGTCTCAGCCACCGGAAAGGACTGATCAATGCCGCGGCCGGCTTCGTAGCGGCGATACATTGCTTCGGTTTGCCATTTCACGAAGGGGAATCCACCTTCCGCCCGCGGCGATTTCCATTTGTAAAGAAGATCGGCACCGTAAATCTGGGTGCGGGAGTTGGCGCCGGTCTCGTTTGAACCGAAGGCTCCGGAAAAGCCGGTGAGCACGACCTGGGTCGGGCTCAGATCGACCGAGTTCTCCCAGCGCGGAATCCAGACAAAGTCCTGCAACCCGCGCAGCTCGCGGTCGGTCGTTTCACGCTCGAAAAACAGGCCGTTATCGCCCGGATTCCGGAAGGAGTAACCCGTGTTGCCACGCCCGTTTTGCACCCCGAGCATCAACTGCGAGTACCAGGAAACAGGCACGGTCCAGGAAACCTGCGTACCGACGCCGCGCAGCCCATCCGATCCGAGGAAAAGGCCGTTGACCAAGGGATCGTCCGCGAAATCCCAGGTGTGCGGATGGGTCGGATTGATCCGACCGAAGGCAGCAAAGAACTGACCGGATTTGACCTGCAAGCCCCACGGCAGATCAGTCGTTTGCGCAAAAGCTTCCTCCAGCTCGATCTCGGTTTCGTTGTCGTTGTTCAGTTTCAACACAATGTTGGCGAAACCCTCAAAATAGGGATCGACTGCACCGTCGAGCGCAATCTCCGCGTTGCGGGCATTGAAGCCGCGCTGCTGCGGATCGTGGTCGCCTACCTCGAGCTGATCGAGATTCGCATCCGTCGAATAGGCGAGCGTGAAGACGCTGTCGAAGGAAAGATTCATGTACGTTTTGCCGCCGCCCATGATCGTCATCGGCGCGGTCAGCGACGCGCCCACAGCGTTCGCCAAAACCCCTTCGCTGGAGGTCGTGACTGAGGCGTCGGTCGTCGGGAATTGTTCGACCGCCGCAGGGGCAGCCGGACCAGCCGCAGCAGTTGGAATCGGCGTCGGCTGCGCGGTGGTCGCGACAACCGACTCGTCTGTGGTGGGAAAAACCGGCGCTGCGCTGCCGGCTGGTGCTGGCGTCGCGGACGGACTTTCGCTGGCCGGCAAAGTGGCAGGCCCGGCATTCATTCTCGCGAGAGTTTCCTGCTGCTCCTTGACCTGTTGCTGAAGCGCTTTCACGGTCTCAGTCAGCGACTGAACCTGCTGGCGCAAGGTCTCGACGTCGTTAGGCGAAGTGGTTGGCGACGGGTTTTGCGCAAAGACTGCCGCCCGCGCGCAGAGTACCGCCACCATGATAAGTAATCTCTTCACATTTCATCTCGATCTGAGTGCTCCAGTGCCGAGCGGGATTTTTCCCAGGCTCGAATAGATGCGTTCCGCGCGTTTTGGACGTAAAGTCACGCGGAACGCCCGCGCGCGACCTTTCCGCGCAAAGAGCGCGGTGCCGTCCAATCGTTAAGCGAAGGACGGCGGCGCGTGCTCGAGAAGCGAGAAGAAGTGGTCGCCCGGGAAAAGCGCGGCAACAGGCGAAGGCAGGATCGCGAGAAACGGATGAGCCGCAGGCGCGACGCAGACCAGCGCCGCAGTCGTCGCGTGACACTGACCGGAAGCGAAGAGCGTCACGATACAGAGGTGCGTTGAGGCCGTGTCGGGGTGGAGCTGTTCGTGCAGACCGGGCGAAACACCGAGCAACATGGCAGCGAAAATCATCAGGCCAAGGAAGGCGACAAGACCGAATCGGCCTAACGAAAAGGAGTCTCTGTCGTCGTTCGCGCGCATTGCGGAGGAGCTTTCCGTATCGACCCACGGATGGCAAGAGGAAGATGAGCGGTCACGGTTTCGCGCGGCGCGTTTCGTATTCCTGCCAGGACCGCCAGGCGCGTTCCCACTTTTGTTGCGCAGCCCAGGCTTCAGCTTCCAGGAAATAGAAATAGGCCGGAGCCTCCGGCTGAGCGGTGAAATGCCGCACCGTGGCGAGCGCGTCGTCCGCTTTGCCGGCCGCCATTTGCGCGCGGTAAAGAGCGTAACCCGCCGCGAAGTCGGCCGGATTGGAGGCGAACTTTTGTTCGAGCGCGGTCATCGATTCATCCGTCGCCACCCTGGGCAGGAGCGGCGGGGGCTCATAACGACTGACGAGCCGCCAGGCATCAGCGAACTCACCCTGCGCAGCGTAATGGCGGGCGACCCCGAGCCAGGCAAACTCCAGCCATTCGGGATGCGCCTCGACGCCACGCAGCAGTTCGTCGAGTGGGTCGTGCTTCGACCAAAGCTCAAAGAGTCGCCGTTTTTGCGTGGGCGAAAATTTCTGGAGCGATGGATCGTTCGCCAGCAGATCGCGCATCTCGGCCTCAAACTGCGCCGGAGTCGCGGCTTCCAGGTAATTGATCGTTAGGCCGGGACGATTGATGGCAAACTCGCGCAGGGCTTCGTGCACCTTTTTGTCGTAATTCGCCGCGTCGGTGAGCATGAGGGCATAGATGCCGGCTTCGTCCGCGCCCTGCCGCTGGAGCGCTTCGCGCCAGGCGCTGATCGCGAGCGTCGACTGCCAGCCGAGCCAGGCTTTACCTTCCGCGAACGGCAATTGGTAGGCGTTGGGTTCCAAAAAACGCGCGCGTCGAAAATCATCCAAGGCCAGAGTGATCGGCTGCCGCAGCCCGATTCGGGCGATGGCGCGGAGGAAATAAAGCTTCCAGTCGAGCGGCGCCCATTCCAACCCCTGGTTCGCCTGCGCGATCGCTTCCGCAAAACGATGGCCGCGATTCGCAACCACCACGGCTTGCCGGGCGTTCTCCACTCCGATGGTTCCCGGCAACGGCAGCATGCTTCGCCAGGCGATGAACCAGGCCACGCTGAGGCCCGCGAGGAACAGACCGACGAGGCGAAAGAGAATGGGAAGCCAGCGACTCGGCACCCTCGCCATGGGGCGAACCTGCGCGAGCCCGAGAAGAAAAGTGCCGGCGAGAAAAGAGGCGAAACGGTGTCCGGAGACGTCAACGAAACCGTGCAGCGCGAAAAGGAGGGCGCCGACGAGCGCAGTGTAACGCAGGCGCTGGTTCGTTCCTTCCTTTAAGGGCAACGCTCGCCTGATGAAGGCGACCGCTGCAATGAGAAGAAAGAGCAGCGCTGGCCAGCCCATTTCGGCCCAGACCCAAAGCCAGTCGCTTTCCGCATGGAGCGAGTGGGTGACGCCGCGCGACACATCGCGGAAAAGGGCAAAGACACTCTCGAAATTCCCGAGCCCGATCCCACACCAAGGCGACGCTTTGATCATCGTCCAGGTGTCGCGAAAAATGAGCCAGCGGTAATCGGCAGTGACCGCGCCTTCACTCCCGAGGCGAAGATGGAAACGCTCGATCGTTTCGCCGCCAAAGACCAGCAGCCCGGCGAAAAGGACGAGGAGAAGCGAAGTTGCGATGGCCACTCCCGGCCCCGACCATTTTCGGAAGGCGAAACGCACCAGCCAGGCCGCAAACCCAACCATGAGGATGAGAATGCCGGCGCGGGAATCCGCCAGAATGAGGGTCGCGACCAGGACGCCAAAGCCGATCAGCCAGATGATCCAACGTTTGTGGTCGCGACGGAAATCATCCTGCAGACAGCCGAGCATGATAAGCGCGGAGATGCCAAACAAATTGCCGGTCTGATTGCGATTAGGGAAGGGACCAAAGCCTGTTGCGTCATGCCAGAACGGGAGAGCCTGCTCCCTGAAGCGCAGGTAAAGGCAAAGCAGGGCGAGCGCGATAATGGCGCCGGAAAAAACGCGCGCAGAAGTCCGAATGTCGCGCAGATGGGCATCAAACGCCGTGACGTAATACGTCCAGGCGAGACCGGCGAGGAGAAGGCACAGACTGTCGAGCGTCATCCAGGGCTGCGCCGAAACGGTGTCCGTGAGCTGCAGCCCAAAATCCTTCGTTAGGGCAATTCGCCACGGCGGCAGGGAAAACCAGTGCGCGGGAAGGAAAGCCGCCGCCGCCAGCGCGACGAAAAGCAGGGCGGCCGTATTCAAGACCGGGCCGAGCGAAAAACGCGGCGGCTGGGCGAGCAGGACGAGAGCAAAAAAAACGATGACGATCGCTTCGCTCCAGCGCTGGGTAGCGCCACCGAGGAAAGCAGCCATTACGACGAGCAAGGGTAATGCGATTACCACCCAGGTCGACGCCGGGCCGCTGCTCGCGGTCGGTCTCTTGGTCGGGGATGACTCGGAAGGTTGCATCGATCGTCTAATTGCGGTGGAATGAATTCCGCGCAACCAGTTTGCGCTCTTCAGATGGAGCGAATCAGTCTTTCTCTCGAGGGGCGACGTAATTCTTCAAGGGTGCAGGCCGCGGCCCTGAGCGTTGCTCGATAACCATGCTCACCCAGTGCACCCAGGGATTGTACTGCGTCTTTCTACTTTGCCAGATCGCTGCGAAGCGCGAGGATGGCGTTGCGTGGGCAAGCGGAATCGATAGGTGCGCCTAACGACCGAGCTGCATCGCCACCTTCTCGTACTCGGCCAGCAGCTCCTGCGGTACTTTGGGCCCGAGCGATGTCAAAAACTTCTTCTGGCCTTCCAGCTCCCTGCCCCATTCGTCCGGATTGACCGCAAGAATCTCGTGCAACATCTCTGGCGAAACGCCCTCCAGACCTCCAAGGTCGAGATCCTCCGGACGGGGCACAGCTCCGATTGCGCATTCTCCCGCTCCACCGCGGCCTTCACAACGATCAACGATCCACTTCAGGACGCGCAGGTTTTCGCCGAAGCCAGGCCAAAGAAATTTTCCCCCGGCATTCTTGCGGAACCAGTTGACGTGGAAGATGAGCGGCGGATTGGTCAGGCGTTTGCCGGTGGCGAGCCAGTGCTGGAAATATTCCCCGATGTTGTAGCCGCAGAAGGGTAGCATCGCCATCGGATCGCGCCGCACCTGCCCGACCGCCCCGGTCGCCGCCGCGGTTGTCTCGGAAGCCATGGTCGCACCGACGTAAACGCCATGTGTCCAGCCGTCGGCCTGGAAAACAAGTGGCATGGTGTTGCTCCGGCGCCCGCCAAAAACGATCGCGCTGATCGGGACTCCGGCCGGATTCTCCACCTCGGGATCGAGCACCGGATTGTTGCGCATTGGGGTGGCGAATCGGCTGTTGGGATGAGCCGCTTTTTCCTTCGAAGCCGGCGTCCAGGGGTTGCCCCGCCAGTCGATCGCCTGCTGGGGCGGATCGCCATCTTTCCCCTCCCACCAGACATCGCCGTCGGTCGTCAAGGCGACATTCGTGAAAAGCGTGTCCCGCTCGATCGAATGCATCGCGTTTGGGTTGGATTTGTAACTCGTGCCCGGCACCACACCGAAATAACCGCTCTCCGGATTCACCGCGTAGAGCCGGCCATCCTTGCGGATCTCCATCCACGCGATGTCGTCGCCGATGGTTGTGATCTTCCAGCCGGCAAAATGTGGCGGCGGAACGAGCATGGCAAAATTGGTCTTGCCGCAGGCGCTCGGGAAAGCCGCCGCGACGTAATGTTTTTTTCCTTCCGGCGATTCGACGCCGAGGATGAGCATGTGCTCGGCGAGCCAGCCCTGGCTTTTCGCGAGATACGAAGCGATGCGGAGAGCGAGACATTTCTTGCTCAGGAGAACATTGCCGCCGTAGCCGGAGCCGACCGAGATGATGGTGTTGTCCTGCGGAAAATGGCAAATCCAGCGCCGTTCCGGACTGACATCGAGGAGCGAATGAACGCCGCGATTAAATTCGGCATCGATCCTTTCGCCCAGCCGCTCGGAAGCGAGCGCGCCCATCCGGGTCATGATCCGCATGCTGAGCACGACATAAATCGAATCAGTAATTTCGTAACCGATCTTGGCCAGGGGTGAATCCGGCGGTCCCATGATGTAGGGGACGACGAACATCGTCCGTCCGCGCATCGCGCCCTTGAGCATGCCATGCAATTTGCCATAGGTCGCGGCGGGCTCGGCCCAGTGGTTCGTCGGGCCCGCCTCTTCTTCGGTCGGCGTACAGATGAGAGTGAATTTTTCGACGCGCGCAACGTCGTTCGGGTTGGAGCGATGCAGGTAACAGCCGGGATTCTTCTCCTGGTTGAGCTTGATCAGCACGCCTTGGCGGCAGGCTTCGCCCAGCAGGTAGTCGTTCTCCGCCACCGAGCCGTCGCACCAAAAAATGTTGTCCGGGCTGGTGAGCGATTCGACCTGATGGACCCAATTAAGGACCGCTTTGTTGGCCGGTTTGTTCTCACCCATGCCACTGGGCGCTGAGATGGCAGGAGCGATGTTTTCCATAATCTTGGGTCCGAAGCGAACGGAACGAATCCCTAGTTTGCGCTCTTCAGCCGGGACGCCAAGAAAAAATTGGGGCTGGTCCGCAATCCGCTGCGCGTGCGACGCCAGGCGCGCTCTGAGGCAGCATGATTCGTCCTTGCGGCTGGAAAAGCCGCCTCCACACCGACGCTTGCGCTTCGCGATACGGGGTCGTTTACTGTCAGTATGTTCGGCGTCGCGACATCGGATGACTACCAACCGGTCGCCTGGGTGGGGCCGTACCCGATTCACGTCTCCACCTTGCTCGTCATCGTGCACGTGGCGTGCATGATCGTTGCCTGCTTTCTCCTCGCGCTTGGTGGCGGAGCGGTCCTCAGCCTCCTTGCCTTCGATAGCGCGCAAGTCCTGCATGCCGGTCGCTTCTGGCAGATCGCCGCCTACGCCTTTGTGCATCCGCCTTCCGGATTGCTCTGGTTCGCGATCGAGATGTACATGCTCTTCATCTTTGGGCGGGAAGTGGAGCGGTTTATGGGACGCCGCTCCTTTGTCGCGCTCTATGCCCTGTTGCTCTTTGTGCCGACAGTCTTGCTCACTCTCTGGGGCCTCTGGCAACGCACCGGGCTGGCCGGTTCCGCCACGATTCACTTCGCCATCTTCATCGCGTTCGCGGCGATTTATCCGAACGTCGAACTTTTCCTCCGCATCATGGCGAAATGGGTCGCGCTTATTTTCGTCGGCGCCTATTCACTCCAACTGCTGGCCTATCACGGCTGGTCGGAGCTGGCCGTGCTCTGGGTAAGCGCCGGGCTGGCCTGTGGTTTCGTGCAAATGCGCGGCGCGGGCCCGGACCTCGGCTGGTTAACCGAATGGACTTCGCGCTGGCGTTCGAAACGCTCTTTGCGAGTCGTGCCGCCGCCTTCCGCGCGTCGGGTCGTTGAGCCGGAGGATATTTACGATTCGATCGACCCGGTGCTGGACAAAATTTCCAAGTCCGGCATTGGCAGCCTGACCGCGAGCGAGCGGCGCGCCCTTGATCGCGCGCGCAATCGGCTCTTGAACAAATCCAAGTGACCGATCCGGCGCCCGCCTCGTTAAGGCTGAGCGTCATTGTTCCGTCCTGGAATGACTGCGACAATCTCGTCAGCTTATTCCGGCGCTGGTTAGGCTGGACGAATTCCACGAGGTGATCGTGGTCGATGCCTCGCCGGACCGGTCGCCTCGGAAGCCGTACGCGCGGCTGGAGGAATGTATCTCCGAGCGAGCGCTCCCAATCGCGGCATCCAGATGAATCTTTGCATCGCTGGTATTACCAGGACCGCTCTTCCACGCCTAACGATTCAGTCCTCGCCGCGCAGTCGCTCGAAGAACTCGGCGGGCGTTGAGGCTTCGAGGAGCGACTGGCGGGTCGCATCCCGGTTGAGCCGCCGCGCGAGCGAGCCGACGCAAACGAGATAGTCGTTCACCATCTGTTGCGGAACAGCGATGACGAAAATCAGATGCACTAGCTCCTTCCCCCCGGCGAAGGAAACGCCCGCCTGGCTGCGTCCAATCCCGAGCAAAAGCTGATTGACCAATTCCGTGCGCGCGTGCGGGAAAGCGACCCCGCCGTTGGCCACGGTCGAGCTTTTCCCTTCCCGTTCCATGACCGCCTCGAAGAATTCCTTCGGGGTACGCAATTCGCCGCTTCCCGCCAGCAACTCGACAATTTCCCAGACCGCCTCGCCTCCGCTGCGACCGCGTAAATCAAGCGCGACATGCTTTGGATCGAGCAGGGCATCGAGCAAAGGAGAGATCATGGAATTGATAGATTGACGCGCGGTGCCGCGATGTCGAATCATTCGCGCGGCGTGGCGAACGAAACTCAACCATTAGCTGGGGATGCGGCCCAATCCGTTCACGGCAGCCTTTACGACCAGGGCTACGTCAATGCGATGTCGCACTTTTACCGGGGCGAAATGGGGCGCATCATGATCTGGCGCACCCGGCTCGACACAACCACGAACTGGGCGGTCACGAGCAGCACCGCCATCATTACGATCGCGTTTTCCAACGCCGGCGTGCCGCACCTGATCTTCTTTTTCAATCTCGCCATCGTTTGGATCATGCTCTGGATTGAGGCGCGGCGTTATCGTTTTTACGATGCGTTTCGCGCCCGGGTGCGCATGCTCGAAGCACATTTTCTCGTTCCGATGGTGATGGAAAATCGCCACCTCCTGCAGGGCGAATGGAAGAAGCTGGTCTGCGAAGATTTGATCCTGCCCTCGTTCAAGATCGGCAAGCTGGAAGCGGTCGGACGCCGCCTGAAACGCAATTACATTTTCATCTTCGTTCTCATCATGATCGCGTGGGTAATGAAAATTTTTATTCATGCGAAAGAGCCGATCGACAACATCCCGGCGTTCTATCGCGCCTTGCGCGTCGGTTACATTCCGTCCTGGCTGGTGGCGGTTATTTTCGTCGGCACCCTCGTCGGCGTGATCGGCATCACGATTTACGTCGGGCGGAAAACCTCGGGAGAAATCTCCGAATTCGGCAGCCATCGTTCGCTCTGGCGGATTTGAGACGTTGCCGGTGCGGCAGGGATGGTCGAAAAGGGAACGTGGACACGTCCTCGCCTAACGAATCACTGGAGAACGAGAACTTCCGGCGCCTCTGCCAGATCGTGGCCCGGCTGCGAGCGCCCGGTGGTTGCCCGTGGGATCGCGAACAGACCCATCAGTCGTTAGTCCCGGATCTGCTCGAGGAAGCCTACGAAGTCGCCGAGGCGATTCGGGCGAGCGACGACGCGAATCTGCGCGAAGAGCTGGGTGACCTTCTGCTCCAGGTGGTGATGCATTCGCAGATTGCGAGCGAAGAGGGGCGCTTCACGGTCGAGGATGTGAGCCGCGAGGTCGCCGACAAGCTGGTTCGGCGGCATCCTCATGTTTTCGCGCAAAGCGACGCGCGCGATACCGGGGCCGTCCTCAAGCAATGGGACGCGATCAAACGGGCGGAAAAGAAATCAAGCAACGAATCGTATTTCAGCGGCCTAACGAGAGCCTTGCCCGCGCTGATGCTGGCGCAGAAAGCCCAAACGCAAGCCGCCCGCGTCGGGTTCGATTGGAGCGAAATCAAGGAGGTAGTGGCAAAGGTGGATGAAGAACTGGCCGAAACGAAGGACGCCATCGCGTCGCGGAACGCCCAGGCGATCGCCGATGAGATGGGCGACCTCCTTTTCGCGGTCGTGAATCTGGTCCGCAAAAACAAGCTCGACGCCGAGACCGTGCTGGCGGCAGCAACGGAAAAATTCGTCACGCGTTTTCACGCCATGGAGCGCGAGTTGCAGACGCGGGGCCAGCGGCTGGGCGAGGTCGATCTCGTGACGATGGATGAGATCTGGAATCGGGTGAAGTTGCAGGCCGAAACGCGAGATGACAACCCCCTCCCGCGCCATTAAAATCGCCGCCTAACAATGGAGACCGAATACAAAGTTCGCCTGGAGATTTTCGAGGGCCCGCTCGATCTCCTCCTCTATTTGATTAAGCGTGACGAGCTCGACATTTACGACATCTCGCTCGAGCGGATTACGCAGCAATACCTCGAATATCTCCAGGCCTTCAAGGAACTGAATATCGATGTCGCGGGCGAGTTCGTCGTCATGGCAGCGAACCTGATCTACCTGAAGAGCCGCAGCCTGCTCCCGGCCGATCAGCAGCCGCCGGAGGAGGATATCGACGAGGATGATCCGCGCTGGGATTTGATCCGCCAATTGATCGAATACAAGAAGTTCAAGGAAGCAGCCTCGCAACTGCAGGCGCGCGAATTGGAACAGGAACGGATTTTTGCGCGGATCGGCGACGGCATCGTGCCCGAAATCGCGCCGCTTCATCTCGGCGAGGTGGGAATTTTCCAGCTCATCAACGCCTTGCAGAGCGTGATCAAGCGGCTGGAGGCACGGGAAGATTTGCAGGAGATTTTTGGCGAAAATTTCACTGTCTCGGACAAGATCGAACGAATCCTGCAAAGCCTTGCCGGCGGCGCCTCGATCCGATTCTCGGATTTGTTCGCGCATATGGCGTCGCGGGTGGAAGTGGTGGTGACGTTCCTTGCCTTGCTCGAATTGATCCGGCTCAAGCAGGTGTGGGCGCTCCAGCCTGACGAGTTTGCGGAGATCGAAATCGCGCCGGTCGCGACGTGATGGGGAGGGTTCTGATTGCCGGCTGCGGCTACGTGGGTGTCGCAACCGCCGACCTGTTTCACGCTGCGCAATGGGAGGTGGAAGGCTGGACCCATTCCCCGGAATCCGCGGCGCAACTGGCGACGAAGCCGTACCGGGTGCGCGCGGTGGATATCGGGGAACGCGAAGCAGTGGAAGCTGCCGCCGATGCGTTTGACGCAGTGATTCATTGCGCCAGCTCCGGCGGCGGCGGCGCGGAAAGCTACCGACGCGTTTATCTGGAGGGTGCGAGAAGCCTTTTCGCCAGGCTGCGGCCAGGCAGGTTCGTCTTCACGAGCAGCACATCGGTTTACGCGCAGACAGATGGCGAATGGGTTGACGAAGAAAGCGCAGCTGAGCCATCACACGAAACCGGCCGCATCTTGCGCGAGACCGAAGAAATCGTTAGGCAAGAGGGCGGTCTGGTCGTGCGTCTGGCGGGAATTTACGGGCCGGGGCGCTCGGCCGTCCTGCGTAAATTCCTTTCCGGCGAGGCGCGCCTCGAGGACGGAGGCGGGCGTTATCAGAATCAAGTACACCGCGACGACATCGCCGCCGCGCTGCTCTTTCTGGTCACGTTATCCGGCGAGCCCTGGCCGGTGGCGCCGATCATCAACGTGACGGACAACGAGCCGATCACACAACGGGAAAGTTACCAGTGGCTGGCGACAAAACTGAATCGACCACTGCCTGCGGTCGCGACACGAACCGGCAAACGCAAACGTGGGACGAGCAACAAACGAGTCTCAAACCGGAACCTTCGCGCGCTAGGCTGGGAACCAAGGTTCACGACTTTCCAAATCGGAATGGAGACATCGGTGCTGCCAGCGTATTCGATGCTCGGTGCCTGACCTCAGGTAGAGGCGATGTCGGAGGGCGGGTCGGCTGGCGGCGCGGTCTCTTTGCGGCAAGCCCACCAAACGCTGCCGATCACGAAACCGATGACGACGAGGAAGGCGGAGATCGTAAGCATGGTGGAATTTTCCGGTCGCACCGTTTACGGCGCGGCTGCGTCGTGTCTTAAACTTGGGAACAACCGTGTCAAGCTTGAAAACGACCCAAGCGCTGAAAGACGGCCGCACCGATGCGGGCGACGGGTCCGCCGACATTAGCCTAACGTCGGCTCAATCAAACCGAAGTCGCCGCTCTTGCGCCGGTAGAGGACGTTGACCCGCGAATTGCGCGCGTTCATGAAAACGAGAAACTGGCGGGTCGAAATCTCGAGTTGCAGGACCGCTTCATCGACGAACATCGGCTTCACCGGGTAACGCTCGGTGCGCACTACGGTGTGCTCGTGGTGTTCGTCTTCTTCGATTGGATCGGGATGAAGAATTTGCTCCTCAAGATGGCGGATATCTTCCTTGCGCGGGCGATGCCGACGCAGGAGGCGCGTCTTATATTTGCGCATCTGGCGGGCGATCTTGTCCGTCACGGCATCGAGCGCGGCATAGAGATCATTGGTTTCCTCGCAGGCTTCGATCGTGATGTGATTGGAACAAACGAGTACGACCTCAGCCCAGTGCCGGTATTTTTCCACGCCGAGAATGACGTGGGCTTCGATGATCTTGGGATAATCAAGATGCAGGCCTTCGATCTTGCGCGTGGCGTAATCGCTAATCGCAGGCGTGATCGCGAGATGGCGGCCGGTGACTTTGACGGTTGGATTGGCGTTGGCAGTTTGCATGCGGCTCCTTTGGTTTACATCTGAAAGCGTTCGCCAAGGTAGAGCTGGCGGCTGATCGGGTCGTTGATCAGGAAATCCTTGGTCCCTTCGCTGACCGCGCGGCCTTCGTCAATGAGGTAGGCGCGGTCGACGATGGAGAGCGTCTCGCGCACGTTGTGGTCGGTGATGAGAATGGCGAGACCGGACTTGCGCAGATTGACGACCAGTTGTTGCACATCGTAAACCGCGATCGGGTCGACCCCGCTGAAAGGCTCGTCGAGCATAAGCAGCTTCGGCTTGGTGACAAGAGAACGGGCAATCGTCAGGCGGCGTTTCTCGCCGCCGCTCAGGGTGAGGGCGGTGTTTTTCGCGATGCGATCGATCCCGAACTGATGGAGCAGCTCATCGCAACGATGCCGCCGTTCCTTCTTGCTCAAGGGAAGCGTCTCGAGGATGGCGAGAATGTTTTGCTCGACCGTCATCTTGCGAAAGATCGACTCTTCCTGCGGCAGATAGCCCATCCCGAGGCGGGCGCGCCTGTACATCGGGTAATCGGTCACGTCCGTGCCGGAGAAAATAACCCGGCCGCCGTTCGGCCGGACGAGACCGACGATCATGTAAAAGGTGGTTGTTTTGCCGGCGCCGTTCTTGCCGAGCAAACCCACGATCTCGCCCTGGCCGACGTCGAGCTTGATCCCGTTCACGACCGCGCGGCCGCCGTAAATCTTGACCAGGTCATCCGTCCGCAGGACTTCCGGGTGTTCGTTAGGCTGAAGATTCGCGGCGGGCGACGCTGCGGCCACTGGTGGCGGTGCGCTCGAAGTGATCATTTCTTTTTCCTGGCTCGCGGCCGTTTCGGAGTAGGAGAAGGCGTCGGCGAGGCCGTCTTGTTGTCCTGCCGGATCTCGGTCCGGCTCGGCCCGTGGGTAGTGAGATGTCCCTCCTGATTCAAGACCATGACCGTATCGGGGCTGGTGGCGATGTGAGTATCCAGACCCTGTTGCACGCGGGGGCTTCCCGTCAGGACCACGTTCCCATCCGAGGAAGTATAAACTGCCTTCTCGGAAAGTCCGATTGCTTTTGTGGGCGGGCCGCCTTTGGGATCAGCCCGTTCGCGGACCACACCGACGTGTCCTTCGGCGATCGCTTTTTCCAGGCCTTCGCCTTCCTCTTTGTGAATGTAAACCGTCAACTTGTCCGATTGAATATTGAAGCGCGGGTCAAAGACGCGGACGTGCCCGGTAAAAACGCCAACCCGTTTTTCGGTATCGAAGGAGGTTTCATCGGAATAAATCTCGGTCGTGATCGGCTGAGCATTTGCCGGGGTGGCGGAAGAGGCCGGCGTCGAGGACGCCTTCGTCGGTGGGGCGGTCTCGGCGGCGCGGGCCGACTCCTGCGCGCCTGACCAAGGGGCGATCGCAAGGTAAAAGGCAAAGGCGGCGAAAGGGATGCGTCTCATTTTTTCGCGGCCGGTCCGGCGATTTCCTTTTGGTTAAAAATCGTCATGTGCACATTGCCCTTCATCGTTCCCTTGTGGGTCATGGTGCTGAACGACATGGTATCGCCCGCGATCTGGAAATCCACGCGCCTGAGGTTAGTCCGCTGGTTCGATTCGATGACCCGGGTATCGAGATTGAGGGTGGCAACGGTCATGTCGATGTTGAAGTCGGGCTTCTCCTGCTGGTCGTAGGTCTGAATCTTGAGGTCTTTGAAACGAACGTGGTTTTCATCGATGCGGGCAGCGGTTTCGGCCTCGAAGCGGCCGAGGAGATGACCCTGCAGATCGTAGTTTGGCAGGACAAGGCCCTTGGCTTCGTGACCGATGGTAAGGGGAATGTTCTTGAGCCCGACGTCTTCCTCCGACCCGCTCGGAACGGGCGTCGCAGTGGCTTTGCGGTGCTTGCCCCCGGCGAAAGCGACGCAACCGCCCACGAGCAAAAAGACAAAACTTAAGCGCGCGCTTCTAAACCAGCGCGCGCTACGAGACGGCAGCATGAATCTTTTTTAACATGCGGAGATGCTTCGGCAAATCCTTTAGCGGAACCTGGTTTGGCCCATCGGAGAGGGCGCGGGCCGGGTTCTCGTGCACCTCCATGAAAATCCCGTCGCAACCCGCCGCCAGCGCGGCCCGGGCCAGGACCGGCGCGAGCGCGGCCTCACCGGATGTGGCATCGCCCGCGCCTCCGGGGCGTTGCACGGAGTGGGTGGCATCGAAAATGACGTGATAACCGGCCTCACGCAGCCAGGCGAGGGAGCGCATGTCGGCGACGAGATTGTTGTAGCCAAAAGTGGTACCCCGCTCGGTGAAGAAGAATTTTTTTGCGCCGAAAGCGATGAGTTTTTCAGCGATGTTGGGCACATCCCACGGCGCGAGAAACTGGCCCTTCTTTATGTTCACCACCCGGCCGCTTTCCGCAGCCGCGCGGATGAGATCGGTTTGCCGGCAAAGGAAAGCCGGGATTTGCAGCACATCGATGAACTCGGCCGCAATCGCCGCTTCGTTAGGCGAATGCACATCGGTCGTGACCGGCATCCCGATCTCCCGTCCAATCTCGGCGAGCAAAGCGCAGCCTGCCTGCACCCCCACTCCGCGAAAGGAGCGCACCGACGTACGGTTCGCCTTGTCGTAGGATGCCTTGAAGATGAAGGGCAGATCTTCCTCCGCGCAGATCTTCGCCAGCTTGCGCGCCATTCGCCTGACGAACGCTTCCGATTCCATTACGCACGGCCCGAGAATGAACCCCGGCCGCTTCCCACCCAGCACCACCGGACCAATCGTTAGGGCTTTCGACTTCACGTCTGGGCCATTCTCGCGAAAAGCCTCCGCAAGTCCATGGCGAATAGATTTTTGCTTGCCTCGGCCGACCGAACCGCGTCCCTTTCGCCGCATGACGCGCGATCCTTCTCTGACCGGCCTGCCTAACGATGTTTCCGCGGCCCAGGCCGCGACCGATTTCGACCGCCTGCAAAAGAAGCTGATTCCACTCTGGAAGTCGATTGAGTCCTTCAACCAGGACGAGCAGACGATCGTGGTCGTTCCCTCCATCTCGCTCGACATGGATGTGACCGGTTTCGAGATTCAAGGTTACGAGGAGCGCTTCCTCTTCTTGCTCTTTCTCCTCGCGCAACCGCGTGCGCGGCTCACTTATGTTACCTCGCAGGCGATTCACCCGAGTGTGATCGAGTATTATCTCGACCTCTTGCCGAGCGTCATTCGCAGCCACGCGATGAGGCGCCTCACTCTGCTCTCTGCCTACGACGACTCGCCGCGGCCGCTTAGTCTCAAGCTTCTCGAAAGGCCGCGGCTGCTCGAACGGATCGAGGCCGGCATTCAGGACAAAGATCGCGCCCATCTTGTTTGCTACAACACGACCTATCTGGAACGGAACCTTGCCTTGCGCCTCGGCATTCCTCTCTATGGCGCCGATCCACAGCATTTCTCCTTTGGGACGAAGACTGGTTGCCGGCAACTCTTCGCGCGGGCGGGCATCAGTCACCCGCTCGGGTTCGATAATCTCCAAAGTATCGAAGAGGTGGTCGCCGCCCTGGGCCGCATGCACGCCGAGCGACCGTCGATGCAGCAGGCGGTGGTGAAGTTGAACGAAGGTGTCTCCGGCGAAGGCAACGCTTTGGTCGATCTCTCGAATCTCGGCGCACCGTTCGAGAGTGCGATTGCCGAGCGCGTGCGCGCGATGCGCTTTGAGAAAGCCGATACCCGTTTCGAGGAATACGCCGAGAAATTTCGCGAACGCGGCGGGGTGGTCGAGGAACGGGTCGGCGTGGGGGCGGCCGAAGTGCGCAGCCCAAGCGTGCAATTGCGCGTGACGCCGCTCGGGAGAGTGGAGTTGCTCTCAACCCACGACCAGATGCTGGGCGGACCGAGCGGACAAAGCTATCTCGGTTGCATTTTCCCGGCTGATCCGGCCTATGCGAGCACGATCACGCGCGATGCGGCCAAGGTGGGCGACCTGTTGCGCGACGCCGGGGTGATCGGCCGCTTTGCGCTCGACTTCGTCGTGACCCGCGCCAACGACCGCGCCGACTGGGAGATCTACGCCATCGAAATTAACCTGCGCAAGGGCGGCACGACGCATCCGTTCCTGACCCTGCAATTCCTGGTCGGCGGCACCTACGACGCGGAGACCACGACGTTCACCGCACCGAACGGGCGGAAGAAATATCTGGTCGCGAGCGACCATCTCGAATCGCCGCGCTATCGCGGCTACACCCCGGACGACCTTTTCGACCTGGTTGTCACGCGCGGCTTGCACTTTGGCCAGGTCTGCCAGACCGGCGTCGTCTTTCACATGTTGAGCGCGCTCGGCAGCAGAGGCCGGCTTGGCCTGACCGCTGTGGGGAATTCCCCAGAAGAGGCGCGCGAGATCTTCGCTCACGCCAAACGCGTGCTCGACGAGGAAGCACGCTTTGACGAGCTCAAGCTCTGATCGTTGGTCGCCAGCAGGCGCAGGCGGGCAAGAGCGATCAATCGTTCGCAGCGACCGTTTCGAGCAGCTCGGGATCGGCCGGGACTTCGTCGACCGGGGCGGGCTCGATCGCGATGATGGCGTAACGACCGGTGTCTTCCCTGGCGTTCAACTCCACGATTTCACCAGGACGCCGGCCTAACAACGCCTGGCCTATCGCGGTTTGATAGGAAATGACGGCACGCTCCGGGTCGCCATCCCACGCGCCGAGGATGGTATAGGTCTCTTCATCACTCGTGTTGGCGTCGCGCAGGGTGACAATTGTGCCGATCGAGACCTGGGAGACATCGGGGTTTTCGAAGGCCGTGCCGCGGGCCCGATGGAGGTCGCGCTCCAATTCTGATTTGCGACGCATGAGGACGGCCTGCATTTCCTTGGCGGCCTTGAATTCGAAATTTTCGCGCAGATCGCCGTAGGATCGCGCGACACCGATCTCCCGACTGTTCTCGGGAATCTTCTTGTTCACCAACTCTTCCAGCTCGGTCTTGCGTTTTTGCAGGCTGCTCCAGGAAACGACCAGCGCGTCGCTCTTCCCCTCGCCTTGTCCGCTGCTAAGCAGACTTTGCAGTTCGGGATAAAGTTTGATGATCCGAGCCATCAGTGAGCGCTTGGTCAGCTCGTCAAAAACGGGACTCAGCATCAGTCGGCGCATTGAGTCGCGGGCCAGGCTGGGCTCCGCGCCGTCAAACATGTCGGGGATCAACTCGCGATCGTCGAGAAGCAGATCGCGCAGGCGCGTGCTCCGACTGTTACTCTCGTTATGCTGATCGCGCTCGATCGCGGAAAGGATTGCGCCTAACAAATCGGGCGTGATCAACTCCCGCCAGTCGGCGCGGTTCTTGCAGAGCCAGAAAAGCATTTCGCTCGTCGCAGAATGTTCGCGCAGGTTGCGATCGAGCGCCTGGAGCATCTCACCCTGTTTGCCGGCCTCGACAAACAAGCGCGGCACCTGCCCGACCAGTCGCGCATTGTGCCCCTGCATCAACTGCAAGGCGCGCGCCGGCCAGCCTTCGCCGAGCGCGGCTGGGAGTACTTGCATGACGCGCTTTTCCTTGGCCGACGGAAGCTTGGCCAGAATGGCTGCGAGGCGCGGTTCTTCTTCCATGATTAACCGCTCGAGGGTGAGATCGGGATGGGTCGCTTTTAGCGTCGGTTCGCGCTGGAGAAGATCGTCGCGACCGACGACAAACTCGAAGGTCATGGCGGGATTGAGTCGTTGATTGCGGCGCGCGGTCTCCTCGATTTCGCTAATCAAACGCTGTAGCTGCCTCCCGGGTTCTTTGAATTCTTGATGAGACTTGATGATCTGGTCGAGTGCCGAAGTCTGCTCTTTCAGCTGGCGGGCCTGCTTGAAGGACTCGAGCAACTCCTGCGCATGATCGACCGGTTCGGCACGGAGCTCGATCGGGTCGGTTCTTTTTGTCGGGATCAGGAAATCGCCCTCCTTCTTGATCAGCTTCTTGGTCGCCTCCCACCAGCGCTTGAACTCCGGCTCGCTGAAAACATCGCCTACCAACCAGTTGCTGATCTGCGCCTGGGTCGCCTTGCCGCCAAGGCTCTGGAGAATGTTCCGCATCACGGCGGCAGCGCTCTCCTTCAGTTCAATCTTGAGCGCGGGAAGATCGGTCGCCTTGCGGGCAAGGAAGTGTTCGGCCGGAATCGGCGTCAGATTATCAGCCGCGTACTGCGGCTGCATGGGGTGCGCCTTCTTCTTCTCGAAGTCGATCAGGACCTGATTGAGGAGAAGGTTCCAGGAAGCGACGCGGCCGAAGCCCCAGCTCTTGTGGAGGCAGAAAGTGCCCGGCTTAAGTTGTTCGAGCGTTTCGGCGCCTGCAGTCGTTAGTTTCCCGGAGTCGACCAACTTTTGCAGCTCTGCGTCCATAAAAAGGTTGAGCGTTATGATGCACGACAGGCCGCGTCCGCGCAAACGATCGGGTCTTCTGTTTCCGTGTTGCTCCCTTTCCTCACTCGTGGAAACCTAGCGCCTCGTGTCGGTCAGCATCTGGTTTTGGGTTACGTTTCACGCCGGAGTTTTCGCCGCGCTGGCCATCGATCTTTTTAGCGACCGGGCGCACGAACGAATCAGCTTGCGCAGCGCCGTAAGGCGCAGCCTTCTCTGGGTTGCTCTCTCTCTGAGTTTCAACGCCTTTGTCTGGTGGTGGCAGGGCGCCGATCAGGCGATTGATTTTTTTACTGGCTACCTCATCGAGTACTCGCTCAGCGTCGACAACATTTTCGTCTTCGGTCTCATCTTCGCCTACTTCCGGGTGCCGCCGCGCTACGAGCACCGGGTCCTGATCTGGGGGATCGTGGGCGCGCTCTTGATGCGCGCAGCCATGATCTGGTTGGGCGTCGAGCTCGTCGCACAGTTTCATTTCGTCCTTTATCTTTTTGGGGCTTTTCTCGTCGTCACCGGGGTGCGCATGCTGCGGGGCAAATCTCAACCGGTCGAGCTTGAGCATAACCTCGTTCTGCGAACGATCCGGCACCTCATGCCAGTGACGAACGACTATCACGGGCCGAAATTCATCGCTCTTGTCGGCGCGCGCCGAATGCTCACGCCGCTCGCTCTCGTGCTCGTCGTAATCGAAACGATGGATCTGGTTTTTGCGGTCGACTCCATTCCCGCGGTTCTCGCCATTACGCGCGACACCTTCATTGTCTACACCTCCAACATCTGCGCAATTCTCGGGTTGCGATCGCTTTATTTTCTCCTCGCCAACCTGGTTACGCGGTTTATTTATTTGCGCCTGGGTCTGGCGATTGTTCTTTGCTTCGTCGGTTCAAAAATGCTGGCGGAACCGTGGGTCAAAGTGCCGAGCTGGCTCTCCCTGGTCATCATCCTTTTCCTCCTTGCAGTCACCACCCTCGCCTCGCTTCAGGCGACGAAGAAGGACGCGGCGCACGCCGCTTGAGAAACAAACATTGCAATCAGTCTGGCGAGTCGATTTACTTGTCCGTCGCGTATGAAGATCCTGTTCCTGATGCTTCTCACAGTGGGTTTCGCCGCCACTTCCTTCGCTGATATCCAGGATCCGCCGTCGGCCGACTACGGCCCGACGCGCAAGCTCGGGCGCGGCCTTGGCAACATGCTCTTTGGCTGGTCGGAGATCCCCGTTACGATCGCGACAGTCAATGGCAGAGAGGGTAATTCCGCTGCGGCCGGCTACGGCGTCGTGCGTGGAACGGGACGCGCCTTTGTCCGCTTTGGCGTTGGCTTTTACGAAGCTCTCCTCTGGCCGATCCCGGTTTACAAGGAGACCTATTTTCCCGTGCTGCGGAGCGATATCCCGTGGGTTCATCGCGGCTATGGCGAATTCCCACCGGAGTTGGGCAACGAATCGAAATATCCTTACGTCCGCCAGTACTGAGCCCTTCGTTAGGCGGGCAAGGTTCTGATGACGATCGATGCGGATTTGGCGGCGCGCGTCTCGGCGCTCTTCCAGGAAAACTTTACCCACTTTGGCGAACTGGGCGCAGCGGTTTCGATCTGGCACCGCGGTCAATCAGTGCTCGAACTCCAAGGTGGCTTTCGCGACGCCCGACGCGAAACATTGTGGACGGACGACACCCTTGTGCTCTTCTGGTCGGCGACAAAAGGCCTCGGCAGCGCCTGTCTCCTGCACCTGCTGCAGGAACGCGGAATCGCTCTCGAACAACCGGTCGCAGAATTCTGGCCGGAGTTTGCCAAAAACGGCAAAGCGGCGGTGACGCTCGCGCAATTGTTGTCCCATCAGGCCGGCTTGGTCGCGCTCGATCAAGCGGTCGAGGTAACCGACTACGCGGCGGTCGTTAAGGCGTTGGAGAAACAGAGACCGCTCTGGCCGCCGGGCACGGCGCATGGCTACCACGCCCGCACCTTCGGCTTTCTGATCGACGAACTGGTAAGGCGGATCGATTCCCGCTCCATCGGAGAATATTGGCGGGAGGTTTTCGCCGAACCACTCGGCCTCGACATCTGGATCGGTTTGCCGGCCGAAGAGAACAACCGCGTCGCGACCATCTACCCGGCGAAGGCTTCAGGCGCGCCGCCGGATGAATTCTACCGCGCACTGGCAACACCAGGGACACTTCAGCGAAGGACTTTCACCTCACCCCACGGCCTGCACGCGGTCAGCGCGATGAATTCGCCGGAGAATCGGGCGCGGGCCATTGTTTCGTTTGGTGGGATCGGCAGTGCGACGTCGCTGGCGAAATTCTATGCCGTGCTGGCGAATGGGGGCGAACTCGGCAATCGCCGTTTTTTCCGGCCTGAAACGATCGCGCAAATGACCACGACGCTGACCTCGGGGATCGATCGGATTTTTGAAATTCCGACAGCGTTCTCAGCCGGATTCATGAAAGACCCACCGGAAACCAACCGACGAGTGTTTGGTCCTTCCTCGTTAGCGTTCGGCCATCCGGGCGCGGGCGGGAGCCACGCGTTTGCTGATCCGGAAAACAACCTCGCCTTTGCTTACGTCATGAACCAGATGGAGCAGCAAATTCTGCCGAACGAAAAATCGCTCCGGCTGGTCGATGGGATTTATGCGTCCTAGCTCCGGTTTGTCGTCAGGCAAGCTGAAGCCAAAGTGGCCTTTTACCAACTCGTGCCTGGAGGGATTCGAACCCCCAACCTTCTGATCCGAAGTCAGAAGCTCTATCCGGTTGAGCTACAGGCACCTGACGAAATGGTCGGACAACGGCGGAAAATCGGGCCGGCAATTTTGTTCTGGGGTGGCCAACGGGACTCGAACCCGCAACAGCCAGAACCACAATCTGGGGCTCTACCATTGAGCTATGGCCACCGTCGCGCAGGACTCTAGTTTTCCAGCGCTCAATTGCAAAGACAAAGCAGCGCACGCCTCGCGCACGAACATTGCTACGCCGAAGAACGTCGGCTATTGTCCGGCCCTTCTGGCGATGATCAAAATCGGGCTGCTTTTTCTTCCCGTTCTGGCGCTTCTCGCGTTGCCAGCCGCCGCTCTCGCACAGGAGGTTGACCCTTCGGAAGTCTTTCTCAAAGCCTACATGACCGCGCAGCAGGGTGAAAAACTCGAGCGCGAGAACCAGTTCAAACCGGCTCTTTCGAAATTTCGCTTCGCCGGTTCCATGCTCGAGGAGTTGAAGAAGGATCACGGCGACTGGCAGCCGGCGATTGTCGATTATCGGAGCCGCAAGATCGCCCAGGCCATCCTGCGCGTGCAAAGCAAGCTCACCACGCAAGGCGATCTCGCCGCGACCGCGGGATCGCCCGCGGCTGAGAACAGCGCTCCGGCCCCGCCAAAAGCCTCCGCAGCCGAACCGAGCGTCGAGATTGCCGCGGCGACTGCCGACGACCAAGCCGACCGATGACCAGGCAGCCCTTCAGGATGCGACCAAGGAGTTGCGCGCGCGGGTCGAAGCGCTGGAAACCGAACTAAAGAAATCGCAACAGGACATCTCGACCGCGCAGAAGGAGAAGTTCGAACTCACCGGCAGATTGCAGGCGACCAACGCCGAACTCGAACAGGCAAAGGGCGACCTGGCCAAGACTTCGCAGGCCGAAAAAGAAGTGCGCGACCAGCTGGCCGCGGCTCAGGAATCTCTCCAGGTCATTCAATCGACCGGCAGCGTCGACCAGAAGGCCGCCGCCGCGCTGCAGGTTGAGATTGTCCAGTTGAAAAAGGCGCTTCAGACCGCCGAGACCGGCCGCAATGTCGCCGAGAAAGAAAGCGCGGAAGCGAACAGCAAGGTGTTTGACGCCCGGAAACAGGTCGCCAGCGTAACCCACGAACGCGACACGATGCAGCGCGAACGCGACGATGCTCGACGCGAGTTGAAGGCCACGGGCGATGCGCAGGCCCGCGTCCAGGCGCTGGTGGCGAAAAATAGCGACCTGCAAAAGAAGCTGGCCGCAGCCGAGAAGACAGTACGCGAAATTAGCGAGGATCGTCCGCGCAAAATGCAGGAGTTGCAGACCGTGAAGCAAGAGCTGGAAAAGCTGCGTGACCAGCTCGTCACCAGTCAGAGAGCCAATCAGGATTCGGAAAAAACGATTGCGGATTTGCGCGCGCAACTCGACGAAACGAGCGGGCGGCTCGCAGCAGCGAAACTCAACGGCGCAACGCCCGAGGAAAGTGCGCAGTTGCTCAAAGAAAACCAGATGCTGCGCGCTATCCTGGTGCGAGAACGTCAGGAGGAGGCCCGCCGCGAACAGGCCAAGAAGTTGATGCTCGCGGAGTTCGACAAGCTGAAGATCAAATCCGACGTGCTTGACCAGCAGATTCATCTCCTCGCCGAGCCGATTACGAAGTTGAGCTCGGAAGAGCTGGCGCTCTTGAAAACGCCGGTGGTCGCAATTTCCGATTCAGTTCCAGGCACGGTCAAGGCCAGCCTCACGATGGCGAAACCGCCAGTTCCGACCACGATCAGCAATGCACCGGCCAATCCAACGAGTTCTTCGCCTCACGAAAAGTCCACGCTTGAATCAGTCGCGCAGGGGGAAGACAACCCGATCGGTCCGCCGGCCCGCGCGACCTTCAAACCGGGCGTACCGCCCGACCTTGTCTCCCTCGCCCGCGAGGCCAGGGCCAGCTTCGACCAAGGGAAATTCAGGCAAGCGGAAAAGCAGTATCAGGAAATCCTGGCCAAAAGCCCCAACAATCTCTACTCGCTCTCCAATCTCGGGGTCGTTCTTTTTCGTAACGGCAAACTCAAAGCCGCCGAGCTCACCCTGAAGAAGGCTATCGCCTTGGCGCCGCAGGATGAATTCACCCATACGACCCTCGGGATCGTTTATTATGAGCAAAGCAAGTTTGACGACGCGCTCTCCGAGCTGACGAAATCGCTCGCCATCAACCCAAAGAGCGCGGCGGCGCACAATTACCTCGGGATTACGGCGAGCCAGAAGGGTTGGCAGGAAGCGGCCGAGAGGGAAATGCTCGAGGCGATTGCCGACGATCCGGATTACGCCGACGCACATTTTAATCTCGCCGTTGTCTACTCGACGTCGGAGCCGCCGGCGAAAGAACTGGCCCGGCGCCACTATGAAAAGGCTCTTGCCCTTGGCGCCCAGCCCGACCCGGCGCTGGACAAGCTCTTGCGCTAACCCGTTGCGACGCTTAACGAGCCCGGAAGCCGTTCCTGCCGCCAAAAGTGGGAGCGCTACGTACGAAACTCCCGCACCAGCGCTTTCTTTCGTTCGTGCCGCAACATCGCAAGATCGATGAGTCTGGACAAAAGCGCGGTGTAGCCGATCCCGGACGCTTCCCACAACTTCGGATACATACTGATCGAAGTGAAACCTGGGATCGTATTCAACTCGTTGAAGAAGAATTCCCCGCTGGTTCGATCAAGCAGCAAGTCGACTCGCGCCATCCCTTCGCCCTCGATCGCCAGGAAAACTATTCGTGCGATGTCCTGTGCGCGTCTGATCTGCTCGACGGCGAGTTTTGCCGGGATAATCAACGCGGCCCCCTTTTCGTCCAGATATTTGGCTTCGTAAGAATAGAATTCATGCGTCGGGGCGACCTCCCCGGGGACGCTAACTAACGGTTCGGCTCCCGGATCGGAATTCTCCAAGACCGACAACTCGATCTCGCGCGAATCGACCGCTACTTCGATCAGAACTTTGGTGTCGTAGGCGAATGCGTTCTCTAGCGCGGCGTTCAATCCCGCGGCTTCCTTGACCTTTTGCACGCCAACGCTCGACCCGAGATTCGACGGTTTGACGAAGAGTGGATAACCAAGCTCCCTCCGGATTTGGTCTGCCCGGCGCTGTGGATCTCTCTTCCAGTAGTCATGATTGAGCGAGACGTAGGGCACAATGGGAACGCCGGCGTCACGAGCCAGTCGTTTTGCGACCTCCTTGTCCATGGCCACGGCCGAGGCCAGCACTCCACACCCGACGTAGGGCACATCCGCGAGCTCCAGCAGTCCCTGGATGGTCCCATCTTCGCATAATGGCCCATGAACGACGGGAAAAACCACATCGATCGCTTTGGGTTGTTCGCCGCCGCCCAGACCAACCAGCGCACTCGTGTCGGTGGAATTTGGGGGAAGCACGACCCGGGGCGCGTCCTTGAAAACTGGGAGCGACGCCCTTCCCTCGATCAGAGAAAGATCGTTGAGATGCCAGCGGCCTTGCTTGTCGATCGCCACGGGCACGATGTCGAAGCGATCGCGATCCAGATGGTTGATAACAGCCGCAGCTGATTGCAGAGAAACTTCGTGTTCTCCCGACCGGCCGCCGTACAAAACTGCCACGCGCAGTTTTTTCATGCGTCGGGTTGCTGGACCTGGTTCACTTGCGCGCGAGCAATTCGCGCAGGACGAACTGGAGAATGCCGCCATGCCGGTAGTAGTCGATCTCGATCGGCGTATCGATGCGCAGCTTGACCGGCACATTCTGCGGCTTGGCTTCTCCGCGCTTAATTTCGAGCGTCAGGTCTTGGCCCGGCTGGATCGATTCGGAGAGCCCGATGATGCTGTAAATCTCGGAGCCATCCAGGTCTAACGACTGCACATTCGTTCCCTCATGGAATTGCACCGGAAGCACACCCATTCCGACGAGATTGGAGCGATGAATCCGCTCAAAGCTGGCCGCGACGATGGCCGTCACACCTAACAATCGCGTTCCTTTCGCCGCCCAGTCGCGGCTCGATCCGGTTCCGTATTCCGTCCCAGCGAGGATGACGAGCGGCGTTTTCGTCTCCGCATATTTCATGGCCGCATCGAAGATCGACATCTGCTCGCCGCTCGGCTGGTGAATGGTAACGCCGCCTTCCGTTCCCGGGACCATCAGGTTTTTGATCCGCACGTTCGCGAACGTGCCACGGGTCATGACGAGATCGTTGCCCCGCCGGCTGCCGTAACTGTTAAAATCTTCTGGCTTGATCCCGCGCGAGACGAGGTATTTCCCCGCCGGAGAGGTGGGCTTGATCGCGCCGGCGGGAGAGATGTGATCGGTCGTGACCGAATCGCCAAAAATGCCTAACGGGCGCGCCTCGCGGATGTCTTCAATTTTCCCGACCGCCATCGAGAAATCGGCGAAGAAGGGCGGCTCGTGAATGTAGTCGCTCTTCTCGTCCCACTGGTAAATCTCGCCCGTGCTGGAGCGAATTTCGTTCCACTTCGGGTTTTGATCGGCGAAGTCGCGATAGAGTTTGCGGAAGACCTCCGGCGTAAGCGCCGACTGCATGACCTGGCGGATTTCGCCTAACGATGGCCAGAGATCCTTAAGGAAGACGTCGTGTCCTTTCCGATCTTGGCCGAGCGGGTCCCTGGCCAGATCAAGATCGACCCGGCCGGCGAGGGCGAAGGCCACCACGAGCGGCGGCGACATGAGGAAGTTGGCCTTGATGTTTTGATGGACGCGCGCCTCGAAGTTGCGATTGCCGGAAAGGACGGAGGCGGCGACGAGATCGAACTTGTTGATCGCTTCTTCAATCCGTGCGTGGAGCGGACCAGAGTTGCCGATGCAGGTGGTGCAACCGTAGCCGACGATGTTGAAGCCGAGCTGGTCGAGATAGGTTTGCAGTCCGGTTTTCGTCAGGTAATCGGAGACAACCCGCGAGCCGGGAGCGAGCGAAGTCTTGACGGCCGGATTGATCGTCAGGCCGCGCTCCACCGCTTTTTTCGCCAAGAGCCCGGCGGCGAGCATGACGCTCGGGTTACTTGTGTTGGTGCAGCTCGTGATGGCGGCGATGAGCACGCTGCCGTGGCCGATCCGGCTCTCGCCGTGATGCTGGGCGGCGGGCGGCTCCGTGGGCAATTCGTCGACTGGATCGGGAGTTGGCCGATTGGAAATCATCTCCAGCTTGTTGCGCTCGTCGCCCGGTTGGATTCCCTGGTCGCGCTGGTCGGTCGACGGCATCGCTTCGTCGTGCGGCGGCGTGCCGTTCAACCTAACGAGATGCTGCTGCCCGAGGTCGCCGTTCGATTTGCCGTAGCCGCCGTCCTTGACCGGCTTCTCGAGCAAAGAACGAAAGACGCTGCCGAGTTCCGGCAGGTTGATGCGATCCTGGGGACGCTTCGGGCCGGCGACGCTCGGTTGCACGTCGCGCAGATCGAGTTCGAGATCGACGCTGTAATTGATGTCCCCTTTCCGCGGCATGCCGAACATTTTCTGAGCGCGGAAATAACCCTCAAAAGCGGCGCAGGTCTCCTCGCTGCGACCAGTCGCGCGTAGGTAGTTCACTGATTCGGCATCGACCGGGAAGTAGCCCATGGTCGCACCGTATTCGGGCGACATGTTGCCGATCGTCGCGCGATCCGGCAGAGGCAGCGAGGCGGCGCCCTCGCCGTAGAACTCGACGAATTTTCCGACCACTTTCTGCGCGCGAAGCATCTGCGTGATGTGGAGCGCGAGGTCGGTCGCGGTCACGCCTTCGCGCAAAGCGCCGATCATGTGCACGCCGACCACTTCCGGGGTGAGAAAATAGACGGGCTGCCCGAGCATGCCCGCTTCCGCTTCAATCCCGCCGACGCCCCAGCCGACCACTCCGAGGCCGTTAATCATCGTGGTATGTGAATCGGTGCCGACAAGCGTATCGGGATAGAAAAGAGTCACTGAGCGATCGTCGACCTTGGCCGTCGCCGAAAGGACGCCTTTGGCGAGATACTCGAGGTTCACCTGGTGCACGATGCCGATGCCGGGCGGGACGAGGCCGAAGGTCTTGAAGGCCTGCTGGCCCCATTTCAGAAACTGGTAACGCTCGCGGTTGCGCTTGAATTCCATCTCGAGGTTCAGGCGGAGTGCCTGGGCGGAGCCAAAGAAATCGACCTGCACGGAATGATCGACGACGAGATCGACTGGCACGAGCGGCTCGATAATGTTCGGATCGCCACCCAACCGCTGCACCGCGCTGCGCATCGCCGCGAGATCGACGACCAGAGGAACACCGGTGAAATCCTGCAGAACAATGCGCGCGACGACGAAAGGGATCTCGGCGTTGGCAGGTGATTTCGCCTTCCAGTTCGCGAGCGTCTCGACATCCTGGCGCCGGACCTTTTTGCCGTCGCAATTTCGCAGGACAGATTCAAGAACAATCCGGATGCTGACCGGGAGTCGCGAGATCGGACCGACCCCCTTTTCCTCAAGGGCCGGCAGAGAGTGAAAAAAAGCGCCGCGGCCGTGACCGGCGTCGAATTTTTGCAGGGTGTCGAATTCGTTGGTCATTTTTTATTCGATCTGAGCAGAGCGTCGAAAAGCCGGGATTTGGACGCAGGCGGGACGCCCAAATGCGCGTGGGATGAGCGTCATTTCAGCTCCGCGAGTTTCGTTTTGATCTTGTCGAAATCCGGCAGCTCACGCGCGTCTTCATGCACTTCCGCGTATTGAATGACGCCCATGCGATCGATCAGAAACGCGGAACGCTTCGCGACACCCGCAAAACCGAGGTGGAGCTGCGGAAGAAAGGAGTCGTAGGCGACGCCGTATTGCTGCGCCACTTCGTGTTCGTAGTCGCTCAGGAGCAGCACATTGATTTTTTCCTTCTGCGCCCAGGCTTCCTGAGCAAAGGGATTGTCGCCGCTGATGCCGTAAACTTCGCAATTGAGATCACCAAACTCGCGCAAGCCATTACCGACGCTGCACATCTCGGTCGTGCAGGTACCGGTAAAGGCCATCGGAAAGAAAAGCAGCAACGTGTTTTTGTTGCCGAAATTTTCGCTTAAGCGAACCGGGCGCGGGCCGTCGGCCGTTTTCGTAGGAAGGGTGAAATCAGGTGCTTTGCTGCCAATTGCGAGTGCCATAATGATGAATGCTTCATCACTATAGAAATGCGCAAGGCGGGGTCAAAGCGTTTGCAGGTTCGTCCGCCGTCGGGATCTGAAATTGCCCTACGACGTGGAAATTGCGCCGTCGTCAGGCGTCGTCGCCCAAGGGGCGCGCCATCGCGGAAACGCGCTTGCGAGAAGATTTCGATTTATTGCTCGGCGCTGAATTCGCCACCGGAGCAGCACCCTTACCGTTCGGCGCGGCTGCGGTGAAAACCACACTGCCAGGGTTGCCTTTGAATTGCGGTAGTTTCGGCAGCGAATCGGGGATAATCCGAACAAGCTCGCCAACCCGGATCTGCGAGTAAACTGCCGTCACATCTTTGGACGACATCCGTACGCAGCCGTAACTGGCCGGTTTGCCGATGATCTTTTCCTGGGGCGTACCGTGAATGTAGATGCCACGGTAAAAGGCGTTGGCGTTTGTCCTCTCCAAACCGCGCAACCAGATAATTCGGGTCACGATCGGATCGCGGCCCGGGGCGTTAGGCCTAAGGATCTCACCGGTAAAGCGACGCTGGTGGAAGACCGCGCCGGGCGGCGCATGATCACCGATTTTCTCCGCCACCTGTAACCAGCCTATCGGTGTCGCCATGCTGCCCCAACGATCGCCGATTCCAAATTTCGAAGTGGAGATCGGATAAATTGCAGCGCGCTGGCCGTCCTCAAGCACCATGAGTTTTTGGTCGCGCACACTAATGATAATGCGCGGCGGGATGACAGCCTGAGTTCCAGCGAGCAGATCAATGCTCGACCACGTGAGAAGGACGGCAGCGAAAAAGCTGGCCCGAAACATCATGGGAATCATATTTAGCGAACGAGCTGGCATTGTGTCACGCACGAAATACAACTTCCCGCGCCGGCCGGAGACTAATACGCGGCCACCATTGTGCGAGCGAGCAGAGTGCAACGTAAAGGAATCCGCCTTCAAACATGACCAGGAACGGCAAGGTGAAATATTGCCCGTGCTGGAGAGCAAACCAGATGAAGTAGCTGAAGTAAATCGCGAACGCGATCTCGATCAACGGCAGAAAAGACTTTAGCGGCATGTAGCGGCACGAACGCCAGCTCTGGGATTTGCTTTCGATTCCATACTTCGGAGTGCGCTTGAATTCCGAACGATGATTGAAGACAGCTTCGAGTACGGCACGGGCGTTATTGATCGAAAGGCCGACTCCGAGAGCGATCAGAGCCGGCAAAAGCAGGATCTCCTTCATCCAGGTGCGCGGATATAGTTCGCGCTGGGCGCAAATATAAAAGACCGCGACCGAGAGCGACGCGGTGAGAAAGATCGGCACGTCGAGCAACAAAAGCCGCATCCAGCCGGATTGCGGCCCGCCAGTGGCGGGATGCAGAAGCACGCAAAGGCAGGCCAGGAGGAGGTAGGCAAAGTTTGAGACGAGGTGACCGGTGGCTTCGATTTTGATCGGCAGCGGCAACTGGCTGTGCCAAATCCGCGGTAGCAATTTTTTGCACGTTTGGATCGAGCCCTTGGTCCAGCGGTGCTGCTGCGACTTGAAGCCGTTCATGTCGACGGGTAGTTCCGCCGGCGTTACGACATCGGCGAGGAAGACGAACCTCCAGCCTTCGAGCTGTGCGCGATAGCTGAGATCGAGATCCTCCGTCAGGGTATCATGTTGCCAGCCACCTGACTGCAGAATGCAGGATTTACGCCAGAGGCCGGCGGTCCCGTTGAAGTTAAAAAAGCGTCCGCTCCGGCTGCGTGCGACCTGCTCGAGGAGCAGATGACCGTCGAGAAACATCGCCTGCACCCGCGTGAGGAGCGAGTAGCCACGATTGAGATGACCCCAGCGCGTCTGGATCATTCCGATCTTTGGATCTGTGAAAAAGTGCACCGTCGCTTTGAGCAATTCGGGTTGCGGAACAAAATCGGCATCGAGGATGCAGATGAATTCTCCGCGCGCCGTGGACAACCCTGCCTCGAGCGCTCCAGCCTTGTAGCCGATCCGATTGGTACGCTGGATCAACTCGACATCGAAACCGAGCGCGGCGAGTCGCCGGACACAGGAGCCAGTGAGCTCACGCGTCTCGTCGGTGGAATCATCCAGCACCTGGACCTGCAAACGCTCGCGCGGATAATCGAGTTCGCTTACCGATTTGAGGAGGCGCTCCACGACATAGATTTCGTTGTAGAGCGGCAACTGCACGGTGACGACTGGGAGCTGCTCAAAATGCGCAAGCGGCTGCGGCACCTGCTTCCGATTTTTCAGGAAAAGGTAGACGATGAAGTACCGGTGCAGCCCGTAGCCGGAGAGTCCAATCAGGACGCTCAGGTAACAGAAGGTCCAGATCACATCTACAACGTTTCCTCCCATAACAATGCCCCGACGGTGGCTCGGTTAAGGCCCCACAGAGGCGTCATGATGCCGCTTCCGGGTGTTGCGTCAAATCAAATTCTCGGGTGCCACGCGAGGGAAAAGATGCAGCGAAGAAGCGCCGAGTCCACGGGCAGAAGGGGGCGATTCATCGGACAAAACGCGATCGTTCCATGGCGCGCGCCCGAATGGGGTTCTGCGATTTCGGGCGCATCCAGGCGTTACCCGTCGGCTGGCTGGCACGCCTGGAGCTTGTAGAGGGTAAGGTCGATTCGCCGGTTGCGTCGCGGGCGAAGCGGCTGAAAACTGACCGGCAGCCCGATCGAAACGTGCAAGAGCAAGACAAACTGCGGAGCCGGCCTTTTGGCCGTTTCGGGCGACTCAACGTCGTCATCAGCATCCTGATCGCCGGCTGGGTGCCCGTAATTTTCATGCTCTTGATCTCCTACACGATCCTGAGCAACACGCTGGAATTAAAAATCCTGCGCGATCGGCAAAGCTTTGTGCAACTCATCGCACATCTCGTGGGAGACGACCTCTTGCGCAGCGGCGAGATCGTGTCCTACTACCAAACCTACCCTCCGGTCGCACATCTTTTCAGCGCTCGATATCCTGACGTGGCTGCCAAAAAATGGCTGCAGGAAATTTACTTCTCTCACCCGCGGATTGACGGAATGTTCATCACGACTGGGGATGGCCGGCTTATCGCATCGGTACCGGACGACCCGCCGATGACGTTGCAGAACGAGATTTCAAAGACCTGGCTGGAAGGCGCCCGCAACGCGAAAGACTTCTATGTTTCACCGGTGCATCCGCGCTCGTCGGATAATCGCCTGGCGACCGATCTCGTAAGCCCGGTGCACAGACCTAATGACCCGACCTTTGGATTCATCGGCGTCTCGGTTTTGGTCGAACGCATCGGTCGGCGCCTGTCGATAATCGATCCCCTCGCGGACCAGGCGGAATGCCAAATCGTCGATCAGAACGGAACCGCGCTTTTCAGCAGGGATTTCAAGGCAAACACAGGCACAGTTTCTCCAGCCGATCGGGCTCTTTTCAAAAAGATTCGCGACGATAAATCCGGCCACATTGAAGAAAATGGGATGATCTACTCCTCAGCGCGAATCGAGTCGACCGGTTGGGTGACGGTGGTGCGGCAGCCCCGGGCGGTGGCCTACCGGCCGGTGCACGTGCTGCTCGAAAAGATGACCTTTCTGGCCAGCTGGCTGATCGTTGGCACCGCCATCATCGCCTGGCTGGCCAGCAAATTTTACCGGCGCCAAAGCGAAGCGGCCGCGCGAATCGAACGAGAAGTCGTTTTCAACGATAAGATCCTCGCGAATATGCCGAGCGGCATCGCCTTGGTCGATCCGGAGACGCGGCGATTCCTTCAGGCGAACGAAGCCTTTGGGCAAATGGCGCGACGCTTCGGCGACTTTCCGGCGGAAAAGGAGATACGCGAGGCGACCTATCAGGAGGTGAACATCGCGCCGCCGGAGGCGATCGAAAAGGTGCTTTCCTTCGGCACGCCCTTCCAACTTGTCGAGCAGCCGCTGGTTGATCGCGCTGGCGTGACCAACTTCGTCAACGTCAATCTACTGCGCCTCCAGGATTCGAAACAGAACGTGCAGGGCGTGTTGTTCCTAGTCGAAGACAAAACGCGCGACGTGCGCCTGCGCCAGGAACTAATCTCGGCGAATGCAGCCAAGGATCAGTTTCTGGCCCTCCTTTCCCACGAGTTGCGCAATCCGCTCTCGCCCGTGATCGCGATGGTGGGCGAGCTGGAGGCGCGCGCGCCGGAGGATGGCTCGATCCGGCAACCGCTCGCGGTCATTCGCCGCAATGTCGAACTGGAGGCGCGCTTGATCGACGATCTACTCGACATCACCCGCATTGCCAAGGGCAAACTACAGCTCAGTTTTGAAGTCACCTCGGTCCACGAAACCCTCCGCCGCGCCTACGAAATTTGCCGGGAAGACCTCCAGCAAAAGGATCTGAGCTTCGACTTCCGCCTCAACGCGGAGCAAGACCATGTGAATGGCGATCCGGCCCGCCTTCAACAGGTCTTTTGGAACCTGATCAAGAACGGAGTGAAGTTCACTCCGAGCGGCGGCCGGGTCGTTGTCGAGACTTCGAACCTGAGCGATAACCGGATCGTGATTCGCACGATCGATAGCGGCATCGGAATCGACCGCGCAAAGATCGAAAAGATTTTCAACGCCTTCGAGCAAGGCCAGAGCTCGATCACGCGAAAATTCGGTGGCCTCGGGCTCGGGCTCGCGATTTCCAAAGCGATGGTTCGGGCGCACGGCGGCTCCATCGCCGTGGAGAGCCCCGGTCTCGGCCAAGGCACAACGTTCAGCGTTATGCTGAACACGGTTCCGGCGCCGACGGACGCACAACCTGCAGCCGCGCCGGCTCCCCTGCCAAACGAAGAGAAAGCGAAGAGGCCGGATCGCAAGGGGCATCTCCTTGTGGTGGATGATCATCACGATACCTGCGTCGGCATGAAGCTGCTCCTCGAGCGCCGCGGTTACCGGATCACCCTCGCGCACACGGCCGATCAAGCGATCGAGAAAGCGCAGGTCGAAAAGTTCGATCTGCTCATCAGCGACATCGGATTGCCGGATCGCAGCGGCTACGAATTGATGAAAGAGTTGCGAGCCAAGAGTGCCCTGCGCGGCATTGCACTGAGCGGGTTTGGCATGGAAAACGACATCAGCAAAGCGCGCGCCGCCGGTTTCTCCAGACACCTCACGAAGCCGATTAATTTCGAAAGGCTCGACGAAGCGATTCGGAGCCTGCTCGTAGACTGACGAGCTACACCGGGCGCGCGCGCACGCTCACCACGTCCTCGGCAGGCGCGCATCCACCAGTCCGCAAATGACGTGGAGCATGAACTTGTGCGCCTCCTGGATGCGAGCGGTCGATTCGCTTCGCACGAGCAGTTCGATGTCCGCCATGCCTCTGGCCGGTCCGCCACTCCGGCCGAGCAGGGACACTGTCGTTAGGCCACGGGACTTCCCTTCTTCGAGGGCGCGCAGGATGTTTTTGGAATTGCCGCTGGTGGTGATCGCCACCAGGACGTCGCCGCGCTGACCGAGCCCTGCCACCTGTCGGGCAAACACTTCGTCGTAACCGTAATCGTTGCCGATCGCGCTCATCAGGCTGCCGCCCTGAGCCAGGTTGAGCGCCGGATAGGGCCGCCGATCAGTCACAAAACGGCAGCCAAACTCGGCCGAGAAATCGGCCCCATCGGCCGCGCTCCCGCCGTTGCCGCAAACGAGCAGCTTCTTCCCGTCGCACAAACAGCCGGCTATCACGTCAACCGCTCTCCCGATCGGATCGGCAAGTTCCTGCAACGACTCCAACGTGCGGCACGCGGCCCGAATTGAATCCTGCAAATGCATCGTGATATCGGCCATAAAATTGGTCTCCCGGAGCGTGCTGGGAGGTCGGCCTGCCGATACAACCTGGAGGCGCAGGTTGCAAATAGTATCAATCGGGCTTATTCGGCTGACCCAAGCTTTTCTTGATCTCAGTTTCGCGCGGGGGAGTTTTGCGGTCTTCTACAAAAAAAGATCGGCGTATCTCCTGCTCACGGATCGGTTTATCGCGGGCAAACGCCCCAGTGCGGAAGAATTCCATATACAGAACACACAAAAGTTCATAGGCTCTATGCAGGAACCAGAAGCGATTATCACAAATACATGACTAACGTAATCAGCGCAGAAGGAACCCGGAAAAATTGCAATCACACCCAGTTCGCTTCTCCCGTAACGCTCTCTGTAGTCTTTCCGGCTTTCAACGAAGAGGCGAACATTCGACACACGGTGGAGGCAGCACGCGCGGTGCTTCCAAAACTGGCACGGACTTGGGAGATCATCCTGGTAAACGATGGCAGCCGGGATGCGACAACCCCAATCTGTGATGAGTTGGCGGAGCAATATCCGGAGGTCAAGGCGATCCATCACATCGATAACCGCGGCTACGGGGCTGCCTTGAAGAGCGGCATCCTGGCGGCTCGGTACGACTACATTTTCTTTACCGATTCAGACGGGCAGTTCGACCTGCAAGAACTCGAAAATCTCATCGAGTGGGCGAGTCACTATGACATCGTCACGGGCTACCGCGCCAAACGACAGGACCCGCCCCATCGCCTGATCAATGCCTGGGGATGGAAAACGCTGGTCCGCATGCTCCTCGGCGTAAAAGTTCGCGATATCGATTGTGCCTTTAAGGTATTCCAGCGCGCGGTGTTTGATCGAGTGCAAATCCGTGCCGTCGGCGCAATGGTGAACACCGAGATCTTGGCGCAGGCGAATGCCTTTGGCATGCGCATCCACGAAATCGAGGTGACCCACTATCCGCGGCGCGCCGGGAAGGCGTCAGGCGCCAACCTGCGTGTCATCGCGAAGGCCTTCCGGGAGCTTTTCAGGCTTTGGGGGCAGTTGCGCAACGTCACGCACGAGCAACCGGGTCTCTTTCAGACCGAGTTGCCAGCGAGCGCGGTGGCGAAAGTCAGGCGACGCGGCGCGTACAATTCGGATACAGGTGGCGGTGGCACATCGGTCATTTCCGGTTCCTTAAGGGTCGAAGCGGCGGCTCAGTCCAGGGTCACCAACAGGTGTTTTGCCGACTGACGCGGCCGTAAATTCCTGCCTTCAAGGTTAGGCGGGAAAACAAGGGGCCAGGGTCGGCACCGAATTCGGGTTGCTCAGGCCAGTTCACTCCCGCTGAACTGGCCTTCATGCCTCCATCCGATCCGAAATGGCGATGCCAGAGAAACAAGGATAACGACAGCCAGTTTGATGGTCCGGTGCCGAACTGGGCAACGACCAAAGATTGTTCAATGAAAAATGCTTTCATTTTTGTAACTTGCGCTGATTTTTCTGAGGACCGCGGTTTTCATTTTGCGATGATCATTCACGGGCAGCGCTTTTACCGCGGCACCAGCAGGCCGTCCGAGGCTTTCCCCACCGCGCGTGATGGCGCAGTATCTGCTAAATTGAGCCGGCCGATTTCCTGATGCTGAAGAATCCTTTTTCCCGTCAAACCACCAGCGAATCCCCCTTCCCGGTTGCCGCGCCCGCCTCTGCCAACGGAGCGCGCCGGCGGGTGATGGTGATTGGCCTCGATTGCGCAGCTCCGGAACTGGTGTTCGATCGCTGGCTCGACGATCTCCCAAATCTCAAGTCGCTCTACCAAGACGGATGGCACGGCCCACTCCGTTCCTGTGATCCACCGATCACCGTTCCCGCCTGGTCGGTCATGATGTCCTCGAAGAGCCCGGGCCGCCTTGGCGTCTATGGTTTTCGAAATCGGGCCGACCATTCTTACGATCGTTACTCAATCGCCAATTCGCTGGCGATCAAAGAAGACCGGCTCTGGGAAATCCTTTCGCAGAGGGGCAAGCGCTCGATCGTTATTGGCGTCCCCGGCACTTATCCACCCAAACCGCTCAACGGGACGATGGTGACCGATTTCCTCACCCCCGACACGTCGTGCGAATACACGCACCCGCCCGAGTTCAAACACGAAATCGAAAGCGTGGTCGGGGAATACATTCTCGATGTGCGCGATTTTCGCTCCGGCAACAAAGAGAAGATCCTAGCCGACATCTACGAGATGACGCGGAAGCGCTTCCAGCTCGCGCGTTATCTCCTCGCGAAGAACGACTGGGATTACTTTATCATGGTCGAGATGGGGACCGACCGCATCCATCACGCCTTGTGGGACAACATGGACCCTGCGCATCGATTCTACGTGGCCGGTAACAAATTCGAGAACGCGATTCACGACTACTACAAGGAAGTCGATCGCGAGATTGGCGACCTCTTGAAGTTTGCCGACGCGACGACGGATGTGCTGGTCGTCTCCGATCACGGCGCCAAACGCATGGATGGCGGCATCTGCGTGAACGAATGGTTGATGGCGAATGGTTATCTCGCACTCAAGGAGCTACCGCAGAGCGCGGTTCCACTTTCCAAAGTGAAGATCGATTGGGCGCGCACCAAGGCGTGGGGCGATGGCGGTTATTACGCCCGCGTTTTTCTCAACGTCGCCGGCCGCGAACCGGAAGGCACGATAGCGCCGGAAGATTACGAGAAGGTGCGCGACGAACTCATCGCCGGGCTCAAGTCAATCCCAGACGAAAATGGACGCGACATCGGCACGCAGGTCTTCCGCCCCGAGGAGCTTTACAAGGAAGTGCGCGGCGTAGCGCCAGATCTGATTGTATATTTCGGGGGTCTTTACTGGCGCTCCGTCGGCACGGTTGGCGGAGGAAAAATCCACACCTTCGAAAATGACACCGGACCCGACGGCGCGAACCACGCGCAGAACGGCATGATTATCTGGCGTCCGGCCGGTGGGACGCAGGCAGCCCGCACACTCGAGGGCGCGAAAATCACCGACGTGGCACCCACGATTTTGGAAATCCTCGGTTTGCCCGTTCCCGCCGACATGGAGGGCTCGCCGCTCCGGAACTAACGAGTCGGCCCTCGGCGCACGATGCACGCGAACCCGAAAAACTTCCTCAGTCAGATCAAAATGGTACGGGCCCGGACGCCGCTCCGTTTGAGTTTTGGCGGCGGGGGCACGGACGTATCGCCTTACGCGGATATCCACGGCGGCTGCGTGCTCAACGCCACGATCTCCCGCTACGTTTACGGGACATTGGTCCCGAAGTCAGAACGCTCGATTGGCTTCCGCTCCTTCGACTACGGCACGGTCATTTACTGGACGCAGGAGGAACATTTCCAGTTCGACGGACAGATGGACCTCGTCAAGGGAGTGCTAAAACGCTTCGAACTGGATAAGTTCCGAACCGAAGGATTCGATCTCTTCGTTCACGCCGATGCTCCGCCGGGATCCGGACTTGGCAGTTCCTCCACCTTCACTGTCGCGCTCATCGGCCTCTTCCGTGAACTGCTCGGGTTGCCCATCACTTCGGACGGCATGGCCAAACTCGCCTACGACATTGAACGCAACGATGTCGGAATCAAAGGCGGCCGGCAGGACCAATACGCCGCGGCCTTCGGCGGCTTCAATTTCATGGAATTCAACGGCGAAGAGGTCGTGGTCACTCCCTTGCGCTTGAGCGACTATCTGATCAACGAACTCGAATACAACCTCATCCTTTGCTTCACGGGCAGCCGTGAATCACAGCCGATCATCGACAGCCAGATGGAGAGTGCGAAGAAGAACGAAGCAGCGCCGGTAGCGGCCATGGATCAGGTGAAAGCCATCGCCTACGAAATGAAGAAAGCGCTCCTCGCAGGCGATCTCGATCGTTTTGGCGAGATGTTGCATGAGGGCTGGCTGCAAAAAAAACAGATGGCCGAGGGCATCACCACGCCGCGCATTGATGAACTCTATGAAGAGGCGCGCAAAGCCGGCGCAATTGGCGGTAAGATCACCGGCGCCGGAGGCGGCGGCCACCTGTTGCTCTATTGCCCGTTTAACAAACGGCACATTGTCCGCGAGCGTCTTCATGCGCTCGGAACTTCGGTGACCGATTTTCGCTTCGACCCCGTCGGGATGCAGACATGGAGGGTTTACAAATGAACACCCGCCGTCCGCTTCGCCCGCAAGACTTTACGGAAACCCGCATGGCGTCTAACCTGCTCGCCACATGAAGAAGGTTCCGAAGGTAGTCGTTATCGGCCTCGATGCCGCGACGTGGACTGTCATCCGGCCGTGGATGGCGGAAGGCAGCATGCCGAACCTGGCGAAATTCATGAAGGCTGGAGTGTCGGGCACGCTCGAGTCCATTCTCCCGCCGATTACTCCGCCGGCCTGGACCTCGTTCATGACCGGGAAGAATCCCGGCAAGCACGGCATTTTTCATTTCGTCGAGACGGAACACGGCGGCTACGCGATGAATTATGCGAACGCGACCTCGCGCCGCTCGCCCACTGTCTGGAAGCTTTTGAATGATGCGGGCTATACCGTTGGGACGATGAACATCCCGTTCACTTATCCGCCGGAGAAGCTGAAGGGATTTCAAATCTCCGGCATGGACACGCCTTCCGAGACGAGCCCATTCATTCATCCGCCCGAGTTGCGGGAGGAGTTGGTCAGGCATCTTGGTGGAATCCAGTTAGATCTCCGGTTTCTCGGCGCGATGTCGACCGACGAGCGGCGCTATCAGGTGCTCGCCGAGATGGAACAGATGGATAAGCAGTGGACAAAAGCCGCGCTCTATCTGCTCGAGAATCATCCGCAGGACGTGATGATGTTCGTCTTCATGTCGATCGACACCGTCCAGCACTACTTCTGGCAGCACATGGACAAGAATCATTTCATACATGATCCAAAGCTGGCGCCAAAGTTTGGCGATGCGATCCGCAAGGTCTACGAGCGCCTCGACGCCGCCGCCGGCCAGATCATCGATCGCTTGCCCGCCGAAACCGCGATCTTCGTCGTGTCCGATCATGGCGGCGGACCAGTTGTCGACCGCACGATCTATCTCAACCGCTATCTGGCGCAGCTTGGCCTCTTGCATTACAAGGAGGAGGCTACGTCAGGTGTCCGAACCCTTGGCACAAAACTCTTGCGAGCCGGGTTTTCACTGTTGCGACGGTCGCTCACTTCGCGCCAGAAAAGCCGTCTCGCCCATCTCTTTCCAAAGATTCTGCAGAAGAGCGAAATGGCTTACTCGTCATTTACGAGTATCGACTGGAGTCGCACCAAAGCCTACTGTAGCGAAGTGCTCGCCTCGCCACCAAGCATCTGGATCAATTTGAAGGGTGTGAAGCCGCAAGGCATTATTGATCCCGCAGATTACGACACCCTTATGACCTTCATCATCGAAAAACTGGCCGAGTTGAAGGATCCGCGCAATGGCAAGCCGGTCATCAATCGTATCTACCGTCGCGACGAAATCTTTCATGGGCCATTCGCCCACGAAGGCGCTGACCTCGTTCTAGACTGGTGGAGCGAGAACAGCCTTTTCTCCACCCAGCCGAGCTTCCCAGAAGATACCGGCAAGCCAGCCCTTATCATTCGCAAGCATGAACCCTCCGAGACCTCCGAATGGGGCGGCACTCACCGGCTTTACGGCATCCTCGTTGCGCGCGCGCCGGCTTTGAAGACGGGAGCGAAAATCGACAATCCACATCTCATCGATCTTGCTCCCACCATCCTTCATCTTTTGGGAGTCTCAGTCCCTGAAGACATGGATGGCAGCGTGCTGGTCAATGCCTTCCGCCCGGAATTCCTCGCGGAACATCCAGTTAAGTCTGGCGCCGCCTCTGGCACGTCAGGAGGCGACCGCCCAAGCGGTTACACCGACGAAGAGTCGGCCAAAGTCGAGGAGCGATTGCAAGCCCTCGGCTACATCGAGTAACGAATCTTTAATCAACAAACTATGTTTGAACTCATTCGTGCTGACATGCATCGGAAACGCCAGAGCTATGGTGTGCGGCCGGAGGACAAAACTTTCTTCCGGCAATGGATAACACCATTCCTCGAATTTGGCTCGATCGCGGTAATTGTTTACCGGTTCGGACGGTGGGCGTATGGTATAAAAATTCCGATTATTCGCCAAATCCTCATCGCCATCTACCTGTTTGTTGATGTGTTTTGTGTGGCCGTTACCGGAATAAAAATTCACCCGGAAGGCGAAATTGGCCCGGGGTTGGTGGTCCATACGTTCTCCTGTATCCATGTGCTTGTTAGGCACATGGGTCACAGCTGCACCATCAATCAAGGCGTCGCATTGGCTAATATCCGGGGATCGGGTCGTCCGACGATTGGAAGCAATTGCTACTTCGGAGCGGGTTGTAAAGTCATGGGAGGAGTTACAGTTGGCGACAACGTTGTTGTCGCGGCAAACTCTCTTGTCATTAGTGATGTGCCAAGCGGTTGCACCGTCATGGGTGTTCCGGCGCGCATTATCTCGCGTGAGGTTTCAAGCCCATATCTTAAGACTCCCGTGACTCCCGTGATAACACTGGCGACAACGACGAAGTGAACACACGGACGCCCAACCGGAAGCACTGGAGCAATGGTTACTCCGTTGCCATGGTGGCGGCCTGCCCCTTTCCGGCTAACCATGGCTCCGCCGCGAGTATCCGCGAGATGTCTGACACTCTTTCGGATATGGGGCACAGCGTTCACATCGTCACTTATCCCACTGGCCAGGAGGAAATCCGGGTCCGACGCGCCAAAGTGCATCGCACGGCCGCTTTTCGCCCGGAGACGAACGCCAAGGTTGGGCCTTCCTCAGAAAAGTTCCTGCTCGACTTTCACCTCCTTCGCTTGCTTTGTCGCGTCATCCGTCAGGAACGTATCGACATCATCCATGCGCATAATTACGAGGGCGCGCTCATCGGGATCATGGCTAAATGGCTGACGCGCCGACCGCTGCTTTATAACGCGGTTAACCTCATGACGGACGAGCTTGCCGGATATCGTTTTATCCGACCAGCCTGGCTGGCGCATGGACTGGCGCGTGGCCTTGATTGGTTCACCCCGATTTTCCCGGATCACATCACGGCGGTGTCTCCGGAACTCAGGGATTGGTTTGTTGAGCATGGGGTTCCGGCTGCAAAAGTCGACATGGTACCGGCCGGGATCGAGCCGGGATTGTTTGATCATCCCGCACCCGAAAGGTTTCGCGAAAAATTCAATCTCAGCGACCGCCCAGTGGTAATGTATACCGGTGTCCTGAATGCCTTCCAGCGAGTCGACTATCTGCTGCGCGCTTTCGCCGTCGCGTTGCAGGAAAGACCGGATGCGCTTCTGCTGGTCGTTAGTCCGCTGGTCTCGGAAGCACACGAGAAGGAACTGCAACACCTCGCCGATGGGCTCGGGATCTCCCGTTCGATCATCTGGATCTCACCGCACACTCTGGAAGACCTCCCAAGTTTGCTCGCCCTGGCTGATGTGTGCGTCGTGCCCCGGCCGGAATGCCCCGGTCATCCGGTCAAATTGCTCAACTACATGCTGGCCGGCAAACCCGTCGTTTCTTTTGCGGGCGGTGCCAAGGGCGTCCGTCATTTGCACGACGCTTTCATCGTGCCGAATCACGATTTTGAAGGCTTGGGCCGCGGAATTGTGACTCTCTTGAATGATCGGTCGCTCGCGGCTGAGCTGGGCACGAACGCTCGCGCCACCGTTTTGGCAGAGTTCGACTGGCGACAGATTTGCCGAAGGATCGAGCGCATCTATGACGGATTGCTGGGCAAGTCTAGCATTTCAGTGAATGGTGCGAAGGAATTCTCGACGGCTGGGCTAGAATCCTAGGCGGTCGTTAGAAAGTCGGGGCTCTTTTACAACACTACCCGAATGCCGGTCGGTGCCTTCGGCGGCCGGGTCATGCTAAGCAGTTCGCCGCCAGCTTGGGCGAGAGACTGCGCCTCCTTCGAATCATTGCAATCCTCGCTGTAGACCTCGATGAAATGCGCCCCAAAGTCGATCCCAATCGTGAGCGCGTTCCTCAAGAGGAGATTACCCATATCGTCTGTTTGCCCATTGGATGGCAAAGCCATCTGAAAACCTACCGTCGCCGTGGGCGAGAGATATTGGATTTCCTTCGCTCCAAACAAATTCGGCCCGTAGCCAACGGCCAGACCGTCCGATTTGACTCCGAAGCGACCCGGATACTTCGCGACCGCATAAGCGCAAACCTCGGCCAACGCAGCTTGACCGGCATTGGTGGGAACTGGCGCGCCTAGATCCAATAGGAACGGAGTCCCGGCGAAGTTCCTGGCGTACTCATCCACGATCCACTCAACCCCAGTCTTCCAAGAGTCAAGGCCGCCAAGCCCGGCAAATGTCGCCTGGTCCTCGGCGGTGAAAACAAAGTATGATTCGGCCCTGCGGCCCGACCCGCCCATTACGACGTAGATTAGCTGTGGATTCCCTCCATATCGCGTTCCAAACGCGCGAATCACGTTTCCCCATTTCGCTTGAAAAATCGGGTCCCAGGGGAGCGGCATGGGCATTACGGGTCCGGCCTGTGTAGTGACCATAAGCTTCGAAGCGCCAGCATCATAAACCCATTGCGGGGTCGTCACTCCAGCCGTAATCAGAATGGAAATCTTCTTGCCGTGCTGTGCTGCCAGGGCCATTCCCTGATCGAGGAACGACCAATCGAACGCCGCCTCAGTGGGTTGGATTTTGCTCCATTGGGTTCTGAGGGCGACTCCTTGCACAAGTGAATTCGTCCAACACGGGTCGCTCGCGAGATCGTACGGTGGATTACCCACGGCATCACTCTTCGTGAGGTACATGATGCCGATTCCCCTCGGCGTCTCGGCGTTGGCTGAAGCGCACACTATGATCGCTGCGAGGAAAGCCAAGGCAAACCTGGATTGCCCTCGGCGTCGTAGCGTTGGGTGAGAAAGCAAATCGAGTGGACTGCATCGAAAAACATGCCCGCATCGAGGGCCTTTCACATTCGTCAGCATCTGATGTTGCCGGCCTCGAGACACCGAAGCCTGGAGGTGACAGGAAGCGGAGCCGCGCTCCAAGCAGCCAAATGAGTTCTTTGTTGACCGGTGCATCAGAAACGATGGAAACTATTGTTTTTATAGCACCCGTTATGCCCTCTGAACAAGAAATTGCCGCCGACAGCCCGAATCGCAGAAGGAGGAAGACATTCGGTGCGAGGTTGAAGGAAACGTCTCGCCTGCTGCCCGCCTGAACCGAGCTCTGGCGTGAAAGCCAGATTTTGGCACTACGGTCGTTGGACAATACCAGGGTACCGGAGTTGGCGATAAACCGATTGTACAGCAGGCATTGTTTATTGGGTGCGGGTTTCGGGGCGCCGCTCAACGTCAGTGCCGTTCGTCCGCTGGCCGATTTTCTTCAATTGGTCCGAGGCCTGGTCGAGGATCCCTTGCTCGAACGGATTGTTGCAATCAACCGCGTAGACCTCAATAAAGTGCGCTCCGCAGCTAATTCCGAATTTGAGCGCATCCCCTAGGAGCGACCCGCCCTGTGGATTTACCTTTCCTTTTGACGGAAGAGACATTTGAAATCCAACGGTTGTGGCGTCGGTCAGCGAACGAACCTCCTTCGCCCCGAATGAACTCAAATTATAATTGGCGGTGAGGCCATCTGATTTCACTCCAAACCGGTGCGGATAGGTCTTCGCTCCGTATTCGCAGACATCCGCGATCGCTGCGCGACCTTGCGGATTTGGAACCGGGGCACCCAAGTCCAACAAGAATGGGGTGCTACGGAACTGTTTGGCATATTGGTCCACAATCCACTCCACGCCGGCTTTCCAAGAGGCGAGTCCTCCGATCCGATAGAATTCGACGACATCCTCAGGAGCAGACGCAAAGAAGGACTCTGCCTTCCGTCCCGAGCCAGCCATGATAACATAGGCAACTTGGGGATTGCTATCATACCGCGCCCCAAACTCGCGGATAACCTCACCCCATTTCGCCTTGAACACCGGATCCCATGGGAGCGGTTGCTGCATCGGAAACGACCCCATGGGCTTACCCATCTTTTCCACCGTAAATCGACGGGCACCGGCTGCGTAAACCCAACTCGGCGTCGTAACGCCGGCGGTGATCAACAAACCAACCTTCTTGTGGTACCTGGCTGCGAGAGCAACGCCTTGATCGAGAAACGACCAGTCGATATCTCCCGTTCGCGGCTGGATCTTGTTCCAATGTGTGCGAAGCAGGACTCCGTCGACGTGGGGATTCGTCCAGCAAGGCTCGGTCGAAAGATGCCGGGACGGAGAGTCCGAGCGGTCGGCTTTGAGCAAATAAATGATGCCCGAGGCAGAAGCCTTCTCTTGTGCCGTCGCGCCATCGACCTCAGAGAACGTGATCGCGACGAGAAAAACTTTGAGGAATCTACCTGCGATACGCCACCTCAGTCCAGATCGCACCGATCGAGCTGTGCCGACAAGCGACCTGATTCGGAACGTCAAACGCTTATCGCTTAATCCATTGCCACTCACCTGCAGACACCTTTTGGACGCGGGCATATTGAAAGAAGACGTCATATTGGGCCTGCTCAAGTAATTCTTTGGAATCCAGCAACTTCAATTCCGCCGTATACAGATCAGCCAACACCGCCTGATCTGTTTTTGCCTGTTCTTGAAGCCGGGTTTCGATCCGCTGCTGTTCGGCGACGTCGCCCGCAGCTTTGGCGGACGCCGACTCCGACTGCCTGACCTGAACCAACGCGTCCAGCAACTCCTTTCTCACATCCTGCTGTACGGCGAGAAGGCGCTGCTTTTCCGCCCGCGCGGTCACGGTGGCCGCCCTCGTCGCCGAAGCAGCTTCACCAAAATCGAAAATCGGGACGCTCGCGGTCATCAGTGACACCCACTCATTTGTAGCATGACCGTGAAAATCGCCATACTGAAAATCTAAGCTTTCCGCACTTAGGCTTGGATACTGTTGACTTCGCCGCAGCGCAACGCCAGCTTCTGCCCCGTCGATTACGGCTTCTTGCAAACGCACTTTGGGATGCTCACTGGAGCTAAGATTGGCGACGGTTTCAAAATTCGGCAAGGGCGCCGGCGCAGGATAGCTTTGCTCGATCCGAATTTCGCTGGCGTCGAGGCCCAGGAGATCGGCGACCGCAAGAAAAGAATATATAACGTCCCAGCGCTCTGCCTCGAAAGCGGCTCGGCTGGTTAGGACTAGCAGCCTTGCCACTCCCAATTCCTCTGCAGTGGCCAGATTTCTGGTTGCACGCTCTTCGACACGGGCGGCTTCTTTCTGCGCCACCTTGAGGTGTTCGTTGCGAAGCTCCAGCAAATGCGTTGCCTTAATTGCGTCGAGGTAGGCCTGCGTAGCCGAAAAGACGAGGTCATGCTTCGTTAACGATCCGCGAAACTTCACGACCTGTCCTTCGGCGCGCTTACGAGTAACCTCCGGAGGAATATTAATCCCCAAAAAGGTGCCGTCTTTGAAAACCGGAATCGTCAACACCGGACCTTCCTGCGTGAAACTGCGAGCAGGTATCACCTGGCTGGCAGCAACGCCAGGTCCAGGCGCCTGCAGGGCAAAGGCAGTGAGCCTTTCGCCATTGATATAGCCCACTCTTGCCTGATACGTGAGATGAGGAAAATAGGATGCGTATGTAGAACGGGCCTCGTCGTCGGCGGCCGCTTCATCTAAGCGCGAACCCAGGATCTTTGGACTTTCAGCCACGACGGCGTCGACAAACTGACGCAGGCTTAACGAAACAATCGGCTTCTGCCGTGGACGATTAGCAGTTTCGCCCGCACACAGCTGCCGAGGGATCGGCAGCAGTGCAGAACAACAAAGCAACAAAAGAAAGGCCGGCGAGAACGCCATTCTAATTTTAGGGCAATTAACAAGGTTATTCATCGGAATTTGGCTTCTCCGGCTTGGGGGGCGGTTGCAGTGGTTGTACGATCGGGCCTGCATTCTTACGTGCCGGATCGGGTTCTGAGACTTTCTGATGCGTCCATTGCGGATAAAGGTTACTCAGGTTAACCTGTGGATTCAAGATTGGCCGGTTGGGATCCATATCGCCGTACTCTTCCGCAATGCGATCCAGCGGTGCTGGTTTCTCCGGAGCCAGATCGGGCTGCGGCGGTAACGCCGGGTTGAGTACGGTCGACTGTGCCAGAGTTACCGCGCCGTCCCAAAGATAAACCTTGGTATGATAGGTGCTAAAAACCACTTTCGAGCGCTGCGTGACATAATCCAGCGCATCCCGTAACTCTGAGCGCCCTACAGTGATAGGGCCACCGCCGATATACCAGACGCGTCGCCCCTCGCCGAAGATATTATTGGTGTCACGCAGGTTTCGAACCATCGGCACGCCGACGATTCGATGGCGGTAAGTCCCAAAATCATTCAAGTAGATCATTCGGGTAGCTAGCAGCGTATTCAGCGCATAGTCGGGCATTCGATTCCCATAGAGATAAAACGCTTGCGTCAGATTGGCCAACACGATGTCTCCCGGGCGCAGGTGTGAAGCGACATACTGGGCCGGTCCCCGTGTATCCTGGCGGACCACCCCATAACGCAAGCTTGGCTCCCGTCGATCCGATAAGCGCAAAGCCTTCAGACCAGTCTCCGTCGTAACGCCAAAGACCAGCAAGAGAACCACCGCGCCACTGGCCCAGACAACCGGGCGAGCCGGCCACCAACTAATCGTCAGGTCCCGGATTCGATCCCAAAGGATAAAGAAAACGGCGCAACCAAGGAGCGGCAGAAGGAATTCGTAAAAATAAAAATAGCGGACGGAATAAACCGGCATGCAAAGGGAGAAAGCTGCCAGCAGGGCGGCGAAGATCGCCAGACAGTAGCGCGCCGGCTTGTTTTGCCAGGCAAAAAGCACCCCCATCGCCGCCAAAATGGTAAGAGGCACCAGCGGCGCGGTCAAGAGGAAATTCGAGACATAGTAAAATGGCATCGACTCTGGGTTGAGGAAGTAAGCCTGGGGACCACCCAGCTGCGCCAAGCCGTAGCCGAGAAAAAGGAAACCAGGCGCCGCCATTTTTCTCAGGGAAAGCTGTATGAGGACAAGAGAACTAACGATGATCAGGCCTATCCAAAGGTGAGGCTCTCGCAGCCATGTCCAGCGCCCGGGATGAACCAGCATGAGTGCGCCGGCCAGGATCGGAAGCAAAAAGCCGACCCCCTCCCAGGAAAAGTAGGTGAAGAGAAAGCCGAAACAGGCGCAGTAGAAATACTTAACGTGCAATTTCCCCGGTTTACGAATCGCCAGATAGAAAGTCCACACCGTGATCACGGCAAAAAACTGATCCTGCGAAGGATGAAAACAGTGCTGAGACCAGAAAACATTCAAAGGGTTGAAAGCCTGGATCAAGGCTGCGGCCAAGCCAGTCCTCCAATCGAAAAGACTGCGTCCCATCAGTCCTACCAGCAGGATCGTCAGAGTCCCAAAAATCACCGCTGGTAACAACACCGCCCAATCGCTCCAGCCAAAGAGCAGGCAGGAGAGCGCAATTGGATACGGCAACAACTCGTAGGTGGTGGTTGGAATTATGTAGCCATAAAAATCGAGCGAGCCGTAACCGCGGTCCAAAACGCCCTGCGCGTAGTTGCGAATCAAAATGTCGTCCTGATCAAGAGGGAACGTGCTGAGATTATGCAAACGAATGACGAGGCCTCCCAGAACGATCAGACCCAGCGCCACCCAAAATCCATAACCTTGAGCCCACAGCCCCCGTCGATCTCGGCGGGGTAAGGCGACCGGGACAGGCTCCTCTCGCTCTCTGCAGAAGAAGGTGAGCAGCCGGGGCAGTACAAGGAGGACAACCAAGCCCAGGAAAAATCCACCATTGATCGGCGCGTCCGGCCGTAACCGAATGTCGTTACACAGCAGGAGCAGGGTTGTCGTTGCGACCAGGGCGGGAAGATGCAAAGCCGCATCCACTTCCAGCAAGCGCTCCGCCTCGACTTCGTTTCTAGATAAAAACCTTCCGAACCAAAGCCAGACCAAGACGACGAGGGCTGCGAAAGCCAGCATGAAAGAAATGCCTATGATCTGCTCGTGGGTCATCTCGACGTCGGATAACTCTGTCGGCACGCTCATCTTCGCGGGAGGACCCCAGCGATCACCAGTGTAGTTATAGCTGCCGACGACGGTCGCGGCCTTGGAATCCGGCAGTTGCCACTTATTATCCGAAACGACCGCGCCGACCTTAGTGCCGCCAGACAGAAACGAGACCTCCGAAATAATTGCCGGGGGACTGTCGGGGGACTGCACGCGCACCAAAAGGCTGTTATCAACCGCCCTTATCCAGCGCCGGACATTGATGAGCTTAACCGTCGGGACTGCGTCGTTAAAAGACCCGAGGTAATGCCCGTTTAAGATAACGGAGTAGGCGCCGGTCGAGGCGATTTGCAGCCAGGTGTCACGATTCCCGCCAATGGCGTCAAAGCCCCGTTTAAAGGTCGTATTCCCCCCGGCTCCGGGGTGACTATCGATAATCCACTTTCCCTGAATCGCCTCCTGAATGAGGAAAGGTGGGAGCGGTACCGGTTGATCGAGGTTGCGGCGGTCGGACACCGTTTCTTCAGCGTGTTGCCAGGACGAATCGTCTAAGGACGGATCGACCCAGGAGACGAGCGACTGGACGGTGCCCGGGACTAGGGACACCCGCCAACTCTTATCAGAGATAAATTGAGTGGTTCCTTTCGGAGAAATAATCGCGCCTCGGCAAATCAACTTGGCTCTTCCAGGAAAGCTGCCTCGCGTCGCATTAACCGCGATGGTGTTTGTCCCCGGAACGAGGAATTGTGTGATGTCACAGATGACCGACTCATTGCCTCCTAAGAAGAGACTCAGAATGATAGGATCGCTCTTGGCAACCTTGGCAGTTACGCCCACATGTTTGCCGTTAACGAAGAGTCGGAAAGCATCAATCCCAGTAATCTGCAACCAGGCATGCCGCGGGGTCTCAGCAAGGTAGATATCCTTGCGGAAGCAAACGTCATTCCCGGGTTGCGAAGGCTGAATCCACTTAGCATCCCCAAAATTGAGCCGATAAGTCCGAGTGGGTGGTGAAATAAGAGCAAGCCGCCCGTAATAGCCGACCAGAAGACCAGTCGTTAGGACGATCAAAAACGCAATCGCACCGCGACGCGACAGCCACCAATTGAAGTAACGAAAGCGAAAACCTTCTCTCATTTGTAGTAGCTTTCCGTGAGAGTTTTGAGCGCGCGAAAATTCGCCCGGTCATCATAGTCGCGCGAGGCCATGTACCATTTTCGCGCTTCTTCCACCTGGCCCATTCGATAGTAACAATCGCCCAGATAACTCGCGGCATCGGAGAGAAGGTTAAACTGCGATGTCTTATTCAGCAGGGGCTCGAGGTATTTGATCGCCGCTGGATAATCCGCCACATCGTAATTGGCGCGGCCCGCACCGAAATAGCCGTCGACCAGCCTGGGGTCGGCCGCAATGCTGATTTCCCAGTAATGAGCCGCTTCGCCGATCGAACCCTTGCCATAGAGAGCGCCGGCGTAGTGCGAGGCAAGGCGAGCCTTTTCTTCCAAAGCAACTCGCTTTAGAGGCGCATCGTCGGTATTAGCGGCCCGGGTGTAGGCGAAGAGGGCTTCTGGGATCAGCCCACGTGCCTGCAGGTCGGCAGCTTTGGCGAGATAAATTTCCGGCCGATCATGATACCCCATAGCCGCGTAGAGTTGCCCTAATTGGACATAGGCATCCTGTGTCAGGCGATACCACGCGTCCAGGTTCATGGCATGATCAACGTCCTTCTCAGCATCCGCGAAGTCACCGTGTGCCGCTGCGATCTCGGCGGCGGCCAAGGCACGCTGGGCGGCAATCGGGCGCCAAATCTGCAGGAAGCCGAAGAGTGCGAAAACCGCAATCATCACCGGCAGGAAGATCTTCAACCGCCTCCAGTTTTCCATCTGCGCCAGACCAGCACCGCATACCCAGATGGCGCCCGCGATAAAGAAAGACCAGCCGACTCCAAGTGCGGAAGTGGCCGCAAAAAAGCGAGCAGAGACACCTTCCACCGGCTCGAAAAGCCCCTTCGCCGGAGAGGATATTACAGCGTTTGGAAGGGTGTAAGCCACCTCGAAACGATAACAATGCTCAAAGTCCTGGCCACCGGTTAGGGCTGCTCGCAGCCAGCTAGGCTCCCAGCAGGTTATCTGAAGGTAAAAAGTCATGGCAAGGAACAGGAGCAGCCCGCCGATAGATAGGACGGCCAGTCCACGATTACGCCACCAGAAGAAAACCCCCGCTGCCACCAGCAGCAGGGCGACCATGCCGTAGGAGAAGAGGTTTAGATGCGAGGGCCACAAATAGGCCGAGTGGGCCAGAGGGAAATTGAGCGCGCTAAAGCGCGGAGTCATGACCGGGTCGAACCAAGGAAGCGCCAGACTCCCCAGTACAACCAGGAATCCGACCGGCCAATAATTGGTTTTCGCGCTGAATCTCACGCCTCACCCTCCCTTTGCGACCGGAATCGCCGCAGATAGACATTAAAGAAACTGAGTCCATCCCGCATCAGCTGGAGCTCTTCATCGGAAAACACGTGGAAGACGAAGAGTGCTCCCAGATAGACGAACGCGCTCCCGACGGCGAATGGCAAGGCCGGCAGGAGCGTCAACTGCTGCGCGGGGTAGAGGATCGCGGCCATGAGCAAACCCGCGACGATCGGTTTCACCAGAAAATCGGCCACCCGCAGTGGGTAACCTCTTCGCGCAAGAATCCAGGCGAGCAGGGCAAAGGCCGTAATCTCGCTAAAAGCCGCAACCGCCGAACCTCCGATGTAACCGAAATAAGGCACGATCGCGAGATCCACCCCGACGCGCACGACGACCGCCAATGCCATTGCCAGACAAAAAATCCCCTGCCGTCCCAAGGCCGTGAAAATAAATGGAGAAAGCGACGAAACGAACATCGGAATAAAGGCCAATCCAAACCACCGCATAGCAGTCTGCGCCTCCAGAAACTTGTGCCCGAGTAGAACAGAGATCACTACATGTGGCCAGACAATAAAAAGAACAGCGCCCGGCACGGCCAGGCAACAAAACCACTTCATGGCGCGATTGTAGAATTTGGAGAACTCCTCCGTGGTTCCCAGAGTGGCCCGAATGATGGCCGGGTACAAGGGGAGCGCGAACGCCATCGAAAACATCCGCACGCTGAGCAAAATCCGGTAGGGCCCGCTAAAAAGCCCAAGAGCGCTGGCGTCGACCAGCCACATGAGGATGAGGATGTCGGCCTGCCAGGCCAATTGCCGTAGAACCAGTCCGCTGCCGAGAGGCACCGCTTCAAAAAGCATGCGCTTCCAGAGGGCGAAATCGATTCGGGGCGAGACTCGAACGACGCGCCAGCTCACAATTCGCCAGTTGAAAAACCAGAAAAAGAGACTGGCGACCAGCTGCGAACAAACGACACCCCACAAACCGAGGTGTAAGAAAAGGCTCAGGCCGACGAACCCTGCGAAAAACGCCTTATGCAGGGTAAACCCAATGGCGTTGAACTCCATCTCCTCGATCGCGCGCAGGACGGCCGAATAGCTGATCGCCTGCAGAAGCGTCAGACTCGCGATTCCCATGACGAAAGACTGTTCCTGCGTCCGCAGCGGCAGGTTAATCACCAGCACGACCCCCAGGAGAATGGCGGTGGAGCACAAAAAGAGCGCCCACATCAACCCCTTCGCGCTCGCCAAGAGATGACCCACCTTGTCCGGCTGCCGCGCCACCTCGCGGACGAGGATATTGGTCAAACCAAAATCCGCCAAAAACTGGAAGACCGTGGCGAAGGATAGGAGGTAATTAAAGGTGCCGAAATCGCCCAGGGGCAACCCACGCGCCGCCAACAAAACAGCGAGCATTTGCAGGGCGGCACCTAAGCCGCCCGCCACCAGCATCCATGCCGTGTTCTTGGCGACGCGCTGAGAGGAGTTCATCGAGACAATTCGACAGATACTCGATCATTGTTTTTCAGATCCACGGTTCCGGCGGTCGCGACGCGAGTTCCCTCTTTGATTCCACTGACGATCTCCATCATGCCATTGGCCTCGAGACCCACCCGAACGGGCGTTAGGATCGCCCGCGAATCGGAGTTGATCACGAAGACGCTGGCGTTTTCGCCAAACGGGTTAATCACCGCCGTCGTCGGGACAGCGAGCGCGGTCTTTTGCAGACGGATCCGCACAAAACCGGTCAAACCCGGCTTCAATTTCAGGTTCGGATTATCCACCGCGACATAGGCGGTAAAGGCGCGCGTCTTGGGATCAACCCGGGGATCGATTCGTTCCACCGTGCCCTTGAACGTTGTCGTCGGGAAAGCAGAGAAGGAGACTTCCGCCTTTTGTCCCTCGTGGATGCTGCTGATCGATTCCTCCTGCACTTGCGCCAGCAGGTAGACTTTGCCGAGGTTGCCCAGCTGCATCAGGACCTCATTGACCTCTACCCGCTCATTGGAATTGACGAACCGAGCGAGCACGATGCCGTCGACTGGTGAAACGATGCGGGTAGCTTCGAGATCGAGCTGCGCCTTCAGCAGTTGGGATTTCGCCTCCGCGAGAGCGGTCTTCTTCGCGGCGTCAGCCACCTCTGCGTTCAACACCTCCAGCCCGGTGGCCATTCCCTTAGCCTTCAAATCCTGAATCGATTTCAGCGCCGCGGCGGATTGTTCCAAGGCCACCTGGGCCGAGTCCAATCCCGCCTTGGCCGAGTCCAAAGCCGCCTGGAAGGGACGCTGGTCATCCTGCAGAAGGACGTCGCGGGAATGAATGGTGTCGCCGACATTGACCAATACCTTCTGCGCAGTGGCCGCGATCCGCGAGGTCACCGTCACGGTGGTGTACTGTAACACCTGGCCGCCGGCGCCGATGGTCGCATCCAAGTTCATCACTTTCGCCTCCGCCGCGCCGATCGGGATCGGCCGCGAGGCTTTGCGGGCCTCGGCAGCAGTATAATGCTTTTGGTAAGTGATGGATCTAAAGACTACAATGAGCGCGAAAACGAGTAACGCGGCTAACAAGATCCAGGCGATTGGTCGGATGCGGTTCCTAGGCGTGGCGGTAGGCATGGCGGAGCTTAGCAAAAGGGTTATTTAAACGTCCACGAAATTCTCTGCGATTAATTTAGCGATTCTTCAGCGTGTTCTGGAAAAACGTTTCGGCGTCTGGAACGGCATTCCAGAGCGATCCTTGATGACCTTCATTTGGAAGAATTTTGAGCGTCGCATGCACGCCGGCCTTTTTTAACGCGGCTTCGAAGCGTTGGCTTTGCTCCAGGGGCACGATCCGGTCGTGCGCGCCGTGGATCAGAAGAAACGGCGGATCATCCTTTGAGACGTATGTGATCGGACTGGCCTGGGCCGCGGCATTTCCCTGATCGGGTGGACCCCCAAGCAGGCCGGAGACCGCCTCTCGCGCCCGCAGTCCTGCACGTGGATTCGCAGATGCTCCCTCCACCGAATGGGTGTCGGAACTCATTTCGGTGAGATCGCTCGGTGCGGCCACGGCGCAGACCGCCTGCACGCGACTGGAATACTGCAGATTGCCACCGTCCCCTTCCAAACTCTTGGCCCCGCCAGTCGTTCCCACCAGGGCGGCCAGGTGTCCACCAGCCGAGGTTCCCCACACGCCAAAACGATCGGGATCGAGATGATATTCCGAGGCATGAGCCCGCAGCCAGCGGATGGCCGCCTTGCAATCTTCAATCTGCGCCGGAAAAGGCGCTTCCTGGCTGAGGCGATAGTCGATGCTCGCCACCGCGAAACCCTTGGCCGTCATGCCAATCGCCGGACATTGGTGGCGGCTTCCTTTTTCCCAGGCGCCGCCGTGAATGTAAATGATCAGCGGGACGGTCCCCGACGAGTCCGCCGGGAGAAACAAATCGAGCATGAGCGAACGCCCATTGACCTCCTCGTAAATCAGATTGGGAAGGACTTTCGCTCCCGCCGGAATTGGCGGCCGGGCCCATCCGCTGGGCGCGGAAAACAGCAGCATCGCTGCGGCGCCGAAGCCGAGAGCGTAGCGAAAAAAACGTGCCGTCATTTGGATTTCTAGCCGTGTCGAGCGGGGAAATTCTCACCTATAGAAGCGGCTCGCAACCGATCGTTCAAGTTCCTTCAACAGAAAGCAGCTCCTGCCGACTACCGATCCCGAGTCCTCATATTGGCGACCAATGCCACTCCGAGAAACAATCGACCGCGTAGCGGACAATCGATTCTCTCCTCTGGTCCGATTCCAGCTCGCACCAATCGAGATGGAAGGATTCAGACCGCCTTGGGAACAGGCTCCGAAACGATCGTTGTTGACTCCGACGAAATTGAAATGCTTCTTAGGCGGCATCACGGATTTTTGGCCTGGCGCGCCTGGCGTGGATCGCCCTGCCGTCACCACCAGTAAGCAGACAGAGTGCCATCAAACCGTACTGCTTCCCTCTGGAGCCAGTTACTAATCTACCTTGAGCGAGATCACTGCTCCCACGTGGGTCTCGCACCAATCGCCATGAGTTTTACTTTACATCACCTCCTTTCGAAAAGCGCCGCCCGGCAGCCGGATCACGAAGCCGTTAGGCTGCGCAATGAGAGCATCACTTACGGCGAACTCGAGCGCCTGGCCAACCAGTTGGCCCACACGCTGATCGCGCATGGGGTGAGGCCCGCGGACCGTGTCGGGCTTTATCTGCACAAATCCCCGCATGCGATTGCGAGCATATTCGCCATCATGAAAACCGGCGCGTGTTACGTGCCGGTGGACGCCAACGCGCCGGGGATGCGATTGCAGGAAATCGGACGGCAATGCGGCTTCAGCGCCTTGGTCACCAGTCACACTCTTTATGGAAAACTCGGTCCGGAGTTTTACCATGACTGTCCGGTCAACGCGGTCATCTTCGTTGACAAGAAACCGGAAAAATCTCTCCCGGTGCCCGCGCTCACTTTCGCCGAAGATCTCCCGCAGCAACCAGGCGAAGATCCCGGCGTCCCGGTCATCGACCACGATCTTGCTTACATTCTCTTCACCTCCGGCTCCACCGGAACGCCCAAAGGCGTAATGCTTTCCCACCTCAACGCCCTCACCTTCGTGAACTGGGCCTGCGACACCTTCGCCGTCGGCCCGGACGATCGCCTTTCAAATCACGCGCCGTTCAACTTCGATCTTTCGGTCTTCGACATTTTTGTCGCCGCGAAGGCTGGTGCCGCGCTCTCGCTGGTGCCGGAGGGTTTGTCGGTTTTTCCGTTGCAGCTTTCGTCCTTCATCCAGGAACAGAAGATCACCATCTGGTACTCCGTTCCTATGGTGCTCACTCTTCTCCTCGCCCGCGGCAAACTGGAGGAGCGCGACCTGAATGCGTTGCGCTGCGTTCTCTTTGCCGGCGAAGTTTTCCCGACCAAACACCTCCGCGCCTTGATGGAGAAACTCCCCCATCCGCGCTACGCCAACCTCTATGGTCCGACGGAGACCAACGTTTGCGCCTGGTACGACGTCGAGCCACTCGCCCCCGAAGAGACGGCGCCAATCCCGATCGGGAAAGCCTGTGCCAACACCGAGCTCCTCGCGATTAACGCCGAAGGCAAACGGGTCACCGGTCCCGGTGAAGAAGGCCTGCTTTACGCTCGCGGCTCAACTGTGATGCAGGGTTATTACGGTCGGCCGGAAAACACCGCCACGTCTTTTATTCCGCATCCGTTCGCGGCCGGTCGGGAGGAGAGACTTTATTGCACCGGCGATTGGGTTACGCTCGATGAGAAAGGCAATTACCTCTTCGTCGGCCGGAAAGATCACATGATCAAAACCCGCGGCTATCGCGTCGAGTTGGGTGAGATCGAAGCGGTCATGGTCGCGCACCCGGCAGTTGCCGAGGCTGTGGCGCTGCCGATTCCAGATGAAGCGATCGGCAACACCATTCACGCCGTCGTGACCCTCGCGGACAGTCAATCGCTCGATGTCACAACACTAAAGCAACACTGCGCGGAGAAGTTGCCGGCCTACATGGTGCCGGAGAAAATAGAATTCCGTGACTCGCTGCCGCGGACCGACAACGGAAAGATCGATCGGCGTCGTCTCGTCAACGAAATGACACCGATCGCGAAATAGCCCTCCGGTGAAGAGTTAGCGAGCGGGCTTCGCTACGGCATTCCCGCCATTGGCCGCCCGAGCTTGGGGGGCGAGCAGAGTCTGCGCGCGCTCCAAATCGGCCGGTATTCCAATGTCTATGAAGAGCCCGCCCGACACGAAACCGTAAACTTTGCCGCTCAGCAGTTCCGGAAACACATCCTTCTCGAGCGAAACGGCCTTCCCTGTCGGCAATCCAGCTACGATTTCCTTCCGCAAAAGGTAAACTCCAGCGTTAATCAAGCCCGCGCCTGCACGCCTCCCTTTCTCAACGAACTCGATTACGCGACCGTCGGAATCGATCGTCACGCTGCCGTAACGGCTCACGTCCACCACTGCTTGCAGCACCATGACAAGCGCCGCGTCCTTCTCGTCGAAGAGCTTCAACAGGGACCCGAGTCTCCACTCCACGTAGCTGTCTCCGTTCAGGACGACAACCGGATCGCTCAATAGTTCTTCGGCCAGTTTGAGCGCGCCGCCCGTACCCATCGGCTCATCCTCACGGGAATATCGAATCGAAAGATCCAAGCCTCGACCATTTCCGAAGTGACGCTCGATCTGCTCCGCCATGTGGCCCGTGCCCAGAACGACTTCCTGGATTCCCTCGGCTCTGAGCATCTGGAGGAGCAGCTCGAGAAAAGGCACTCCCGCCACCGGTGCCATTGACTTTGGCCGATCGCTCAACACGGTCCGCAGGCGCGTCCCCAGTCCGCCACAAAGCACGAAAGCCCGAAGGCTTCGGCTCTCGTTCCGTCTCTCTGGATCAATCATGGCTTGAAGGCGGACGTTAGCAGTGAACCAGCGGCTTCGACAACTCGACCGTCGCCGAAGACCGAATCGCGTTCGCCAAAACACCGAATCCGGCGTATCCTAGGATCCGTAATTATGGATCAATTGGTCATTCAAGATTTACACGTCTCAATTGCCGAGCAGGAGATTATCCGCGGCTTGAGTCTCACCGTTCCAAAGGGAGAGGTGCACGCCATCATGGGGCCGAATGGCTCCGGCAAAAGCACGCTTGCCAAGGTGCTGGCCGGCCATCCGGATTACGTCGTGACCGCTGGCTCGGTGACGATGGACGGCGAAAATGTTCTCGAACTCGAACCGGACGAACGGGCGCGAAAAGGCCTTTTCATGGCCTTCCAATATCCGAGCGAAATCCCTGGCGTCACGATCGCCAACTTCCTGCGCGCGGCGGTGCAGGCCCGCCTGCCCCAGGGCGAAGAACTCGAGGCGACCGATTACTACGCCAGCCTCTACAAGGAAATGGATCTCCTCGGGATGGATCGCTCTTTCACCTCGCGCTCGGTCAACGAAGGTTTCTCCGGCGGCGAGAAGAAGCGGAACGAGATCCTGCAAATGGCCATGCTCGAGCCGAAATACGCCGTCCTCGATGAGACCGACAGCGGCCTCGACATCGATGCGCTCAAGATCGTCGCGCACGGGGTGAATTCGCTGCGCGGCCCGGATCTCGGCATCCTCTTGATCACCCATTATCAGCGGCTTTTGAACTACATCGTGCCCGATTACGTGCATGTGATGGTGCGGGGACGGATCGAGTTGAGCGGCGGCAAGGAACTCGCCCTCCAGCTCGAGGAAAAGGGCTACGATTGGGTGAAAGAGGACACGCGCGAGCCCGCGCTCGCCTGAAAGGAACACGGCCATGGTTAAGGAAAACACAACCCTCGATATCGAACGGAACCTCGGAAATTTCTCCTATCCGGAAACCCACACCCACGACGCCGGGATCGGCCTGAGCGAAAAGACGATCCACTACATCTCGGACGTCAAACAGGACCCCGACTGGGTGCGCGAATTTCGCCTCAATGCGCTGCGCACTTTCCTGAGCAAGCCGATGCCGACCCATTGGGCGAGCAAGGATCTCGAAGCCATCGTCTTCGACAACATTCGCTACTACCTGAGCGGCGGCACCCAGCCAAAGCGCACTTGGGAAGAGGTGCCGGATGACGTGAAGCGCACCTTCGAACGCCTCGGCATTCCGGAACAGGAACGCAAATTCCTCGCCGGCGTCGAAGCACAGTTCGACAGCGAAGCCGTTTACTCCAACATCAAGAAAGCGGTCGGTGAGCAGGGCGTCATTTTCGTGGGCAGCGCCGAGGGCTTGAAGAATCATCCGGAAATTTTCCGGAAGTGGTTCGGCAAAGTCATCCCGACCGGAGACAACAAATTCAGCGCGCTCAACAGCGCCGTCTTCAGCGGCGGCTCCTTCATCTATGTGCCGCCGGGCGTGAAAGTGAAGCACCCGCTCCAGGCCTATTTCCGGATCAACGCCGAAAACTTCGGGCAATTCGAGCGCACCCTCATCATCGCCGACGAAGGCTCCGAGCTGACCTACATGGAGGGCTGCACGGCGCCGAAATTCAACACCGCCACGCTGCACAGCGCGGTCGTCGAGCTGGTCGCGCTCAAGGGCGCGAAAATCCAGTACATCACCGTGCAAAACTGGTCGAACAACGTCTTCAACCTCGTCACCAAGCGCGGCCTCGCCCACGAGGAAGCCGAGGTGAAATGGATCGACTGCAACATCGGTTCACGCCTGACGATGAAATATCCGGGCGTCGTCATGAAGGGCCGCAAAGCGCGCGGTGAAGTCATTTCAATCGCACTCGCCGGCGACGGCCAGCACCAGGACACCGGCGCAAAGATGGTCCACGCCGCCGACGAAACGACGAGCAACATCATTTCCAAGAGCATCTCGATCGGCACCGGCCGGGCCACCTATCGCGGCCTCGTCCACGTCCCGAAGCATCTCAAGCACTGCAAAAACAACACCGAGTGCGACGCGCTCCTCATCAACGCCAACAGCCGGACCGACACCTACCCGGCGATCACCGTCCGCGGCACGGGCAACGCCGTGCAGCACGAGGCAAGCGTCAGCCAGGTCAGCGCCGAGCAGATTTTTTACATGCAACAGCGCGGCCTGACCGAGGCTCAGGCCATGAGCCTGAGCGTCAACGGTTTCGTCAACGATCTCGTTCGGCAATTCCCGATGGAATACTCCGTCGAGCTCAAGCGCCTGATCGAACTTGAGATGGAAGGTTCCGTCGGCTAGGTTTTCCGCCGCAGAAACGGACGCAATTTGACGGCGGTCGGGGACCGCCGTTCGCGTCTCTGCCCGCTATGAGCAACCCGACAGCCGTCCTCGAAGAAGTCGCTGAAACCGAACCGGAAACGGGCGGTCTTCTCGGCGGCATGCCCGGTCGCAATAACGGCAAGCTGCCCGGCTGGTTTGTCGATCAGCAGCGTGCCGCCTGGACGCAATTCCAGAGTCTGCCGATGCCGGCGCGAACCGATCAGGCGTGGCGCTTCTCGAATATCCGCGCGCTCGATCTTGCGCCCTACTCGCCCGCGGGCGCGTTGCCCGACGCCGCTGGTCGCGAGATTCTCGAGCGCTCGATCGGCCTCGATAAAACCGCGGGCCGGCTCGTTTTTGCCGACGATCATTTCCTGGAGCGGGACGTCCTTTCCGAAAAGCTGCGCAAGGCCGGCGTCATCTTTCAACCCCTCGAGCGCGCGATGATCGAGCACGAAGAGCTGTTCCGGCGCTATTTCATGAGCCAGCCGGCCACGCTCGGCTCCGCCAAGTTCGCCGCGCTGCACGAAGCGTTCGTCCGGTCGGGAATTTTCCTTTACGTCCCGCGCGGGGTGGAAGTGGAATTGCCGCTCGAGACCTTCCATTGGCTGCATGCCGAGAACGCCGCGATTTTCCCGCACACGCTCGTCGTGGCCGAGGGACTTTCGAAGGTCACGCTCGTGGAAAATTTCCGCTCGACCGATCGCCGCCGTCCCGGCTTTGCCTGCGGCGTCAACGACCTGATCGTGGGCGCGGGCGCGAAGGTCACCTACGTCTGTGCGCAGGATTGGAGCGAGCAAACCCTGAGCATCCAGATCAACGCCACGACCGTCGCGCGCGACGCGACCGCGTTGAATCTGCACCTCGCCTTGGGCGGAAAATTTTCCCGTCTGGAAAGCCTCAGCCGCCTCACGGGCGAAGGCGCGCACAGCGACATGCTGGCGGTTTCGATTGGCGATGACAGCCAGGAATTCGACGCCCGCACCCTGCAGGATCACGTCTCGCCCCGCACCTACAGCGATCTGCTTTTCAAAAACGCGCTCAACGGCGAGGCTCGCAATACCTTTGGCGGCTTGATCCGGGTCGAACCGCACGCCCATTTCACCGACGCCTACCAAAAAGTGCGCAATCTCCTCCTGAGCGACGACGCCGAGGCCAATTCCATGCCGGGCCTCGAGATCATGGCCGATAACGTCAAGTGCAGTCACGGCGCCACTTCCGGTCAGCTCGATGAGGACGAAATGTTTTATCTGCTCGCGCGCGGCATCCCGGCATCGGTTGGCCGTCAGTTGCTCGTCGGCGGCTTTCTCAACGAAGTGCTCGAGCGGCTGCCGGATGCGGTCCTGGTTGAAAAACTCGAGGCGCTGATCGGCGGTAAATTTGCGCAGCGCGCGCAAATTAACGCGCGTTAATTGTTTGCGTCATTTTTGCGCGGCCGGTATTCTCTTCGGCATGGACGTCAGCGGCACGATCGACAAGATCCTGCGCCAGAAAACCGGCGAGATCTGGTCGACCTCGCCCGATGCGACGGTCTACGACGCGATCAAGCTCATGGCCGAAAAGAATGTCGGCGCGCTCCTCGTGATGGAAAACGGCCGGCTGGTCGGGATCGTTTCGGAGCGTGATTATTCGCGCAAAGTCATGTTGCGCGGCAAAACTTCCCGCAACAGCACCGTGCGCGAAATCATGACGACCGAGCTGACCACCGCGCATCCGCGCGAAACGGTCGAGGATTGCCTCCGTTTCATGACGGAAAAACGCATCCGCCATTTGCCGGTCGTCTGCGATGGGGAGTTGCGCGGCGTCATTTCCATCGGCGACCTCGTCAAGGAAGTTATTTCCGCCCAGAGCGCGACCCTCGACCAGTTGCGCGATTACATCTCCGGCGGCTACCCCTGTTAGCCAGCCGGCCAGACCGTTTTTCCCCCGACGATCGTGCGCACCGCGCGGCCCTTGAGTGGCCAGCCGTCGAATGGCGTGTTGCGCGAGGCCGACTGAAAGGCGCCCGCGTCGACCGTCCATTCCAGATTCGGATCGATCAGTGTGATGTCGGCCAGCGCGCCCGGCGAAAGGGTCCCGGCGGCCAGGCCTAACAATCGCGCCGGATTGACCGTCAACATCGCGATCAACCGCGGCAAGTCGATCGTCCGGTGCTTGTGCACGAGGAGATCGATGAACAATCCAAGTTCCGTCTCGAGCCCGACAATTCCGAAAGGCGCGGCGTCGAACTCAACCTCTTTTTCGAACTTCGCATGCGGCGCGTGGTCGCTCGCCAGGATATCGATCGCGCCGTCGGCGACTCCGGCGAGAAGGGCGTCGATGTCGCGCTGCGTGCGCAGCGGCGGATTCATCTTGCAGTTGGTGTCGAAATCCTGAATCGACTCATCCGTCAGCGCGATGTGATGCGGGCAAATCTCGCCGCTGATTTTCACCCCACGCGCCCGTGCCTCGCGCAGGAGCCGCACGCTTCCAGCCGCGCTGACGTGCTGGCAATGAATGCGATGATCGGAAAGCTCGGCGAGGAGGATGTTGCGCGCGACGATCGCTTCTTCGCCGGCGCTGGGCCAGCCGGGCAGACCGAGCAAGGTGCTCCAATATCCTTCATGGACGACGCCGTTGCCGACGAGGTTGTAATCCTGGCAGTGATCGAGCAGGGGCACCCCGACCATGCGCGCGTACTCGACCGCGCGCCGCATCAGTTCGTTATTCTGTACACAATGCCCGTCGTCGGTGATCGCAACCACGCCGGCTTGGGCCAGCGAACCGATCGGTGCCAGTTCTTCGCCCGCGAGATTTTTTGAAATCGCACCGGTCGGCAGAACGTGAACGCAGGCTACCGCCGCCGCACGGTCCTTGATCCACGCGATTGTACCCGGGCTGTCGGCGGCTGGCGAAGTGTTTGGCATGCAGACGACGGTGGTGAATCCACCTGCTGCTGCCGCGCGCGCGCCCGACTCAATCGTCTCCTTCCAACCGAATCCCGGTTCGCGGAAATGCACGTGGATGTCGATAAGGCCGGGACTGACGATGAGATCGGCGGCGTCGATCTCATCGGGTTGAGAGTTGAGAGTTGAGAGTTGAGAGAGGGGAGCGATGCGGCCGTCGACGATGAGGAGATCGCCAACCTCGTCGCGTTCATTGGCCGGATCGATGATGCGGCCGTTGCGGATCAGGGTCGTCATGATCTGGCCAGTCCTCCGCAGAGATAAAGGACCGCCATGCGCACGGCGAGACCGTTGGTGACCTGGTCGAGAATCACGCTCTGGGCACCATCTGCCAGTTCGCTGTCGATCTCGACCCCGCGATTGATCGGTCCGGGATGCATGATCAGACAATCCGGCTTCAAAAGCTGTGCCCGTCTTTTCGTCAAGCCAAAGAGCCGAATGTATTCTCCGAGCCCGGGGAAGTATTCCTTTCGCTGCCGCTCGTGCTGAATGCGGAGCAGGTTGACGACGTCCGCCGTGGGCAGCACCTCTTCGAGGTTGTGCGAAACCGAGACCCCGAGCTGCTCAAAGGCGCGGGGCACCAGCGTGCTCGGTCCCACCAAAGTGACGCGCGCACCCATTTTGAGGAGAGCAAAAATATTCGAGCGCGCGACCCGGCTGAACAAAATGTCGCCGATGATCGCGACGTGCAGACCGCCCACCGTGCCTTTCTTTTCGCGAATCGTATAGAGATCGAGCAACCCCTGCGTCGGATGCTCGTGCGCGCCATCGCCGGCATTGATCACGCTGGCACCAATCCGCGTTGCGAGAAATTGCGGCGCGCCGGCGGAGCTGTGCCGCAGAACAATGATGTCGGCGTGATTCGCTTCGAGAACCCGGGCCGTGTCCTTAAGTGTTTCTCCTTTCGTTAAGCTGGAAGCAGCGGCGGAGATATTGATGATGTCTGCGCTCAGACGCTTGGCCGCGAGCTCGAAGGAGATTCGAGTGCGCGTGCTCGGCTCGACGAAAAGATTGATCAATGTCTTGCCTTGCAGCGCCGGGACTTTTTTTACCTCGCGCGTCCCAACCTGCTTGAACGCGTCCGCCGTTTCGAGGACGAACGTGATTTCCTCCGCTGACAGCTCGCGCAGGCCCAGCAAATCCTTGCGCGTCCAGCGCTGCGTGGCGCTATTCATCTTTCTCCGGTTTCACGAGCCAGACTCCATCTGGCTCGTGGTCGATGTTTTCCAGGCGTACCCACACCCGCTCGTTCCGGGCGGTGGGCAAATTCTTCCCGACATAATCCGGTCGAATGGGCAACTCGCGATGGCCGCGATCGATCAAGGCTGCGAGCTGAATGCAGGCCGGCCGGCCAAAGGAGCTGATCGCGTCCATCGCCGCGCGACAAGTGCGACCGGTGAAGAGCACATCGTCGACCATGATCACCGTTCGCTCCTCGAACGGGAGGGGCAGCTGCGATGCCCTAACGACTGGAAGCGCGGTCCGTTTGCCAACGTCGTCCCGGTGCATCGAGACGTCGATCACCCCGGTCGCGACGCGCACCTTTTCGATCGCTTCGATGTTGGCCGCGATGCGCTGCGCCAGCTCCACGCCGCGCGCCGGGATGCCAGCCAGAACGAGAGTGGAAAGGTCGCGGTTCCGCTCGATGATTTCGTGCGCGATCCGGCGCAAAGCACGGCGCATTTCTTCCGCATCGAAGATGCGGACGGCATCGGTTTCGTTAGGCGAGCGGTTTTTCTTCATCTTCCTTCGCGACCTCACGGGATCGCCTTAAAGGACACGCGCGAGGTCAGACTGGCGCTTTGGCTAGCTTGTTTTCGCGCGTTCTTCGTTCGCGCCAATTGGAGCGATGTTTCACAATCCAATCGAGCAGCGCTTTTTCAAACCCAATGTCAGTCCCGGCCTTTTCACTCTCGATCCACTTGTGCTTCAGGACTTCTTCGCGCTCGGCGAGGAATTCCTTGTAGAGCACCGAGTTTTTCAAAAAGTGTGAGTCGGCGTCATCGGACGAATCCATTTCAGCTTTCTCTTTCATTGCAGCGTTTTTGGCCAGTCCTTGCCCGGTGAAACTTTTCCCAGCATTAGACGAACCAAAGCGGCGGTTATTTAGGCGAACTTTCGGTAAAAAGGCAAGCTCTACATTATGGGCAAAGTTTCCCGCAGGTGGCGGCCGATCCGGAAGAACTCCAGGCTCACGGGCGATTCGCGATTTTCCGCGGTCACGGGCATACCGCGATCGCCGGACTCGCGCGTCGCGATGTCGATCGGGATCTGGCCCAGCAGTGGCACCCGAATCCGTTTCGCTTCGCGCTCCCCGCCGCCGCTCCCAAAAATGTCGTAACGTTTGCCATCCGAGGGCGAAACGAAATAGCTCATGTTCTCGATCAATCCCAGGACAGGCACATTGACCTTCTCGAACATAGTCGAGGCCTTGCGCGCGTCGATGAGCGCGACTTCCTGGGGCGTGGTGACGATGATTGCGCCGGAGAGCGCGACCGTCTGTACGATCGTGAGTTGAATGTCGCCGGTGCCGGGCGGGAGATCGAGCACGAGATAATCAAGTTCGCCCCATTCGACCTGCCGCAAGAATTGCTGCGTATAACGGGTCACCATCGGCCCGCGCAAAATCGCGGGCGAGGTGTCGTCGAGGAGGAATCCCATCGACATGAGCCGCAAACCATATTGCTCGACCGGGATGATGCGGTTGTCCTCCGTCGCCATCGGTCGTTCGCGTGACCCAAACATGAGCGAGATGCTCGGCCCATAAATATCGCAGTCGCAGAGGCCCACGGCTGCCTTCGTTTGCTCGAGCGCGACCGCGAGATTCGCTGCGATGGTGGATTTGCCGACGCCACCCTTGCCGCTGGCGATTGCGATGACGTGCTTTACCCCGCTGATTCTGCTCGCGCCAACACCTGCGCCGCCGCTGCCGACGGGCGGAACGTGAATGTCGATTCGCACCGTTGCCTCGCGAACCCCGGCCAGGTTGCGCAGCGCGTTTTCCGCTTCATTTTTTATCGTCTGCGGAACCGCCGGGTCATTCGTCGCCAGGGCGAGCTGGACGGCAACGTTTCCGTCGTGCGCCTCAATTCCCTTCACCAGGCCGAACGACACGATGTCGCGACTGAAGCCCGGGTACTTCACCATCTTGAGCGCTTCTTTGATCTGATCCTCGGAAACAGGCATCCGACTGGAAAGTTACCGAGCGGGCTCTCGGAGTAAAGATTGACGCTCCAGAAGCGCGTCAACTTCGGTATGCGAACTGCTCTTTTATTCTGATGCGTCGAATCAAACTCAGCGGACGCGAACTGGCTGTCTTGAAAGCCCTCGGGTTCGCCGATGCGGTGCTGGGTCGACAACTTCAAGAGCACACCCAGATCCCGTCGGACGATATCACGGACGTGTTGAACGCGCTGCTTGCTGCGGGCTACGTCGAGAGCAAGCCATATCGCGAGCAGGTCACGCCAGCAGAGATGTGGACCACGGAGTTTGAAGTGAACCCAGGCTATGTGCACGAGTTGAGAAGCTCGATGCAACGCTCCTGGGTGTAGCGGCGCTACGAAATCAAACGGCCGGTACCTGAGCGGCGCGATTCTCCGCGCTGCGCTCGCCGAAGAGCTGGCGAATCACGTCTTCGACCGGCAATTCCTGCACGTTAATGTCGGAAACCGAACAAGCGCTCAATAGTTGCCGGCACACTTCAGTCACCTTCGCGCGCGGAACTTTGAGCTGCACGCCGAGCGGTGTTTGTTCGACTACCTCGCCCAGTCCGGAAAAATCGCGCTCCTGTTTTTCGGCGAAAGTCAGACTGATGATCTTGTGTCCGGAGAAACGGTCGATGATCGCGCTCAACTCGCCGTCGAAAAAAATTTTCCCGTGATCAATGATGATGACGCGATGGCAGAGTTCCTCGATGTCCTGCATGTAGTGGCTGGTCAGCATCGTGACAATGCGATGTTCCTTGTTGTAGAGGCGCAGAAATTCACGGACGCGTTTCTGACTCACAACGTCGAGTCCGATCGTCGGTTCATCGAGAAAAAGGATGCGCGGCTCGTGGATGAGAGCGGAGATAAGCTCCATCTTCATCCGCTCGCCCAACGACAGCTCGCGCACCATCACATTCATCTTGTCCTGCACCTCGAGCAGCTCGCTCAGGCCGCCGACTACCTTCTTAAAACGATCGCGATCGATCCCATAGATGGCGCGGTTCAACTCGAGCGATTCCTGGGCGGGCAGATCCCACCAGAGCGCATTCTTCTGTCCCATGAGCAGGCTGAACTGGCGCTTCAGCTCATCGCGCCGCTCCCACGGGACGAAGCCGAGGACACGCGCCTGACCGGAGGTGGGGTTGAGCAGCCCAGAGAGCATCTTGAGCACGGTCGTTTTGCCCGCGCCATTCGGACCGAGAAAGCCGACCAGTTCGCCCTCATTGATCTGGAAGGAGATGTTGTCTGCCGCCCGCGTTTCGTCGTAGCGCCGCCTAACGAGCCCTTTGACCGAGCCACGGAGCCCGCTCTCCTTGCGATAGGTGCGGTAGACTTTGGTCAGGCCGGAGGTTTCGATGACGCTCATGCGCTGGTGAAGGCGGAGCCTTCTAATCAACAGAGCCGCACGCAGCGTCAAGTCATCCCGTGACCGGGATGATCAGGCGGCGGCGGTGGGGCGGGGTTGTTCTTTGCGCCGTTGCAGGAGCGGCAAAACTTTTTCAACCAGCGCGTCGCTCGTCAGGCCATGCTTCTGACGCAGGATCGGGATGGTGCCGTGCTCGATGAATTGATCGGGCCAGCCGATCCGCACCACCGGCGTGTTGATTCTCTGCGTGTGCAGATGCTCCATCACGCCGCAACCGAATCCGTTATGCAGGACGTGGTCCTCGATCGTGCAGACGACCTGCACGCCACGGGCGAAGAACTCCAGTGTGCCGGTGTCAATCGGCTTGATCCAGCGCGGGTTGATGAGCGCGACCGAGACGCCTTGCGCCTCGAGTTTTTGCGCGGCTTCCTGGGCCATCTCAAACATGTTGCCGAGGCCGAAGATGGCGACGTCTTTGCCGTGTTGGACGACCTCGGCTTTGCCGATCTCGAGGAGTTTCGGTTCCGGCTTCGGCTTCGCGCCGGTGCCAGCACCGCGTGGATAACGAATCGCGATTGGCCCAGAGTTGTAGTGCACCATCGTCCAAAGCATGTCGCAAAATTCGTCCTCATCCTTCGGCTGCATGTGCACGATGTTGGGAATGTGCCGGAGATAGCCGATGTCGAAAAGCCCGTGGTGGGTCGGGCCATCGTCGCCGCTGAGGCCGGCGCGATCCATGCAGAGCGCGACATTCAAGTTCTGCAGCGCGATGTCGTGGATGATCATGTCATAGGCGCGCTGCATGAAGGTCGAGTAGATCGTCAGGAATGGCTTCAATCCCTGCGTCGCGAGCCCGCAGGCGAAGAGCGCAGCGTGTTCCTCGGCAATGCCGACGTCGTAATAGCGATCGGGATGTTGCGACTGGAAAAAACCGAGACCCGTGCCACTCGGCATCGCCCCGGTGATGGCGACGATTTTGCGATTGGTATCGGCGAATTTGCCCAACGTCTTGCCGAGAATCTCGGAGTAGGTCGGGGTCGGCGCGGGCGCGGTTTCGCCACTCTCGATTTTGTATTTGCCGAGGCCATGAAACTTGTCCGGCTTGGCCAGGGCCGGTTCGTAGCCTTTGCCTTTTTGCGTTAGGATATGAAGCAGGACCGGCTCGTCCTGTGTTTTCAGAAACTCGAACGTGCGGGTGAGAAGCGGGATATCGTGGCCATCGATCGGCCCATAATATCGGAGACCGAGTTCCTCAAAAATTACACTCGGCACGAGCAGGTTCTTGACGCTTTCCTCGACCTTGTGTGCAAGGTGCAACATGCTTTGGCCGGCAATCGCCTTGATGAAACGGCCGGCCTTGTCGTGCAGATGGGCATAGGTCGGGTTGGTCACGATATTGTTGAGGTAGGCGGCGATCGCCCCCACATTTTTTGCGATAGACCATTCGTTGTCGTTCAGGACGACGATGAAACGTTTCGTCTGCACCCGGACGTTGTTCAGCGCCTCGTAACTGATGCCGCAGGTAAAGGCGGCATCTCCTGCCACGACCACGACGTTTTCATCTCCACCCAGCAAGTCGCGTCCCACCGCCATGCCAAGTCCGGCCGACAGGGCAGTCCCGGCATGACCCGCACCGTAGGCATCATGCTCGCTCTCGGTGCGGAGGAGGAAACCGTTCAGCCCACCATATTGTCGCATGGTGTGGATGCGATCGAGCCGGCCGGTAAACATCTTGTGGACGTAACCCTGATGGCTGACGTCGAAGACGAACTTGTCGCGTGGAGTGCTAAAAACCCGATGGAGTGCGATCGTTAGCTCCACTACGCCGAGGTTCGGCCCGAGGTGGCCGCCGGTTTGCGAGAGCACCCTAATCAGCTCATCCCGCACTTCTTGCGCGAGCTGCGGGAGACTTTCCTCCGGTAACGCTTTTACGTCGTCGGGCGATTGAATTCCATCGAGCAAACGCGTCGTTTGAGCGGGTGCCTTAGAAGAGACTAACGTCGGCATCTTTTGGTTCTCCTTTGGGTTCAAGTGGGACCGCAGCAGGCGCGGCAGTCGGTACAAATTCTTTCACGACCGGTTTTCCGGCACTGTCGCGAGTGATGATTTCGATCCTTTGCTCAGCGGAAGCAAGCCGTTCCTGACAAACCTTTGCCAGCTTCATCCCCTCTTCGTAACGCACGATCAAATCCTCCAAAGGCAGATCGCCGGATTCCATCTGCTCCACGATCTCCTCGAGCCGTTTCATGGCCTGTTCGAAGTTCGCAGGGGGAGCGGACTTCTTCGCTTGGTTCGACATATCGGCAAGGCTGCAATTAAGCATAGGCAGCCCGATTAAAAAGTGAGACTTGAGCAGGCGCGTTAGCCATCTCGCGGGGCCGTGACTCCGCTCGCGGTGGCACAACGGCTGCTAATAGTTGCTCTGGAAATTCGTTAGTCGCGTGAGCACGCCCAAACGCATCCTGCTAATCGATCACGAGCCGCATCTGACGGCGATAGTCGGCTCGGCCCTGGAGGCCAGCGGGCAATACCTGATCCGGCAGGAAGGTTACAGCCCAGGCGCGCTCGACGCCGCCCTGCATTTCCAGCCCGACCTGATCCTGCTCGACGCCGAGCCGCAACACATGGAAATCGACGTCGTCGCGCAGCGGATTCATGCCGACCGCTCACTACACGACGTCCCGGTGGTTTGCCTAACGAGTCTGTCCCAGAATGGGCAAATCGGCTCCGTCGGTTTTCTTGGCGGCTACACATTCGTCGCCAATCCCTTCCACCTCGACGATATGGTACGCTGCATTGCCGAGATCCTGAGAGAAAAGCGGGCGAGTCGTTCCCCAGCCTAACGATCCGCTGCCGGTCTCGGGCCGCGAAATCTCGTTCTCCGCTTGTCCGATGGCCTTCGACCGGCAACCTTCCTGCCATGCTCAGCCCGACTTCGGTAAAGGACGCCCTGCAAAGCACCACTCCACGCAGCCAGGTGCTGGTGCAGGGCTGGGTGCGGACGCGACGTGACGCGAAGGATTTCTCGTTCATCGAACTGAACGACGGCTCCGGCCTGCGCAACCTCCAGATCATCGCCAGAAATACTTTGCCTAACTACGCCGCCGTGCAGCGCCTCATCACTGGCGCTTCAATCCGCGCGCAGGGGCAGCTCGTCGCCTCCCAGGGTAAAGGCCAAAGCTGGGAAGTGATCGCCAATTCCGTCGAGATCGTCGGCCCATCGGATGACAGTTACCCTCTGCAGAAGAAGGGGCATACTCCGGAATTCCTGCGCGAGATCGCACATCTTCGCCCGCGCTCGAATCTATTTGGCTGCGTCTTTCGCGTCCGGAGCCGACTCGCTTTTGCCATCCATCAATTTTTCCAGGAGCGCGGTTTTGTTTACGTGCATACGCCGATCATTACCGGAAGCGATTGCGAGGGTGCCGGTGAATTGTTCCGGGTCACGTCGCTCGATCTAAAAAATCCGCCGCGTTTGCCCGATGGCGAGATCGACAACGCCAAAGATTTCTTTGGTCGCTCGACTTATCTCACGGTCAGCGGGCAACTGGAGGCGGAGGCTTTCGCCTGTGCGCTCTCCAAGGTCTACACCTTTGGCCCGACCTTCCGCGCCGAGAATTCCAACACCTCGCGCCACGCAAACGAGTTTTGGATGATCGAACCGGAAATGGCGTTCTGCGATCTGCAAGGCGACATGGACCTGGCGGAGGAACTGGTGAAATACCTCGTACGCGACATCCGCGACCATTGCCCCGAGGAGCTGGGCCTCTTCGCCAAGTTCGTCGACAAGGAATTGTTCGCGCGGCTCGAGTTCGTGATCGAAAGACCGTTTCGGCGCATCAGTTATGCCGAGGCGGTCGAGTTGCTGCGGAAGAGCGGGGAAAAGTTCGAATTTCCCGTCGAGTACGGCCTCAACCTGCAGTCGGAACACGAGCGCTGGCTGACGGAGAAACATTTCAAGTCGCCCATCACCGTCTTCAATTATCCGAAGGAGATTAAGCCGTTCTACATGCGGCTGAATGACGATAACCAAACAGTCACCGCGATGGATTTGCTCGTCCCGGGAATCGGCGAGATCGTCGGCGGTAGCCAGCGCGAGGAACGACTTGATGTCCTGGAAGAAAACCTGCGCCGTCACAACATGAATCTGGCGGATTACAAGTGGTACCTCGATCTGCGGCGCTACGGAACGGTGCCGCATGCGGGCTTCGGGCTTGGGTTTGAGCGGATGCTGATGTTCGTCACTGGCGTAGCGAACATTCGCGACGTCATCCCCTTCGCGCGCACGCCGGGCAGCGCGGAGTTCTGAGGGCATTTTGGGCAAAAGTGTAGGCCGATCTGCGGAACTTGCTCTGTCCCCCAGTTCGAGCGACTCCGCGAGGCGATGGGCAAGATTTCTTTGGATCGGGCTCGTGATGATCAAAGACAAATCCAGTCACGCTGTCGGGAAGTAATCACGAGAGCGCGCTTGGAACGACTCGGACCTTGGTGCGCACTTCGGCCTAAACAACGGCGAGCATAGATCGTCCGCTTTCCGCCCTACTGCCTTCCGACGTTGTGGCGACGAACCGATTACGCGACACGATATCCGGGCATTGTAAGCGCAGCTTCCGATTCTGGCGCGATTCAAGCTCTAATCGAAAAGCGATGGACTGCGTTTCGATCACCTCGTTGTCGCCCGGCGTTCGACGATACGCGGCGGTAGCGTCGATCCTACTCGCAACGGTCATACACGCCATGGGCGATCCCCTTTCAGCGGATATCGCCTAACGACCGCTGACGCGCCACTCAACTACCCGCTGCCGCAGGGCACCTCGTCGTTTGTTATTCGACTGGCAAATCCGGAGGCGAAACGCTGTTTCACCTTCGTGAACGAAAATTCGGTGGCTGACGGACAACTCTCAATCGCCGTCTCCGATCGACAACTTGCGGCCGAAAGCTCGCTCTGGAGCACGGTAGCGGGAACGATTCCCTTCCGGCACAAGCGGCGCTTCGCCCTCTCGCTCGTCGGAGTCGACGCGAACTACGTGCGGCTTACCTTCGACGTCGGCGACACGCAGAAGATTGCCGAGTTCCGAGGCGATTCTGCGCCGCAGCAGTAGCCAGCGTTGCGTTTACAAAGTGGTGCGAATTGCGTCGAGTTGACTGGCTGAACCGAGCTTTTCGTTCTTGTGTGCGATGAACTTCGCATATTCCTCGACGAAGATTTTCCCCGGCGGCCGGAAATCAAACTGTTCGGGATGATCGCGGAAAAATTCGCGATGAACGCGAGTCCAGACGAGACGACCATCGGTGTCAATGTTGACCTTGGTCACCCCAAGCTTCGCCGCCGGCAGATACTCGTTTTCGTTCACGCCGCGGGCTGAGGGATCGAGTTTGCCTCCGGCGGCGTTGATCCGCCGGACTTCTTCGATCGGCACACTCGAGCTGCCGTGCATGACGATCGGCGTGCCTGGAATGCGCTTCTTGATTTCCTCGATAACGTCGAAATGTAGCCCTTGTTTCCCTTTGAATTTGTAAGCCCCGTGGCTGGTTCCGATCGCGGCGGCCAGCGAATCGCAGCCGGTTTGCCTGACGAATTCAACCGCCTCGTCCGGATTGGTGAGCGAGGCGTGGCCTTCGTCGACCTTGATGTCTTCCTCCACACCACCGAGCTGGCCGAGTTCGGCTTCGACGCTGATCCCCTTCTCATGCGCGCGATCGACAACGCGCTTGGTGATTGCGACATTTTCTTCAAATGGCTCGTGGCTGGCGTCGATCATGACCGAGCTGTAAAAGCCGGAGTCGATGCAGTCGTAGCAGGTCTCTTCGTCACCGTGATCGAGATGGACGGCAAAGATCGCCTCCTCGAACATCTTGTCCGCGGTGCGGATAAGCGCCTCAAGCATTCTCTTGTCGGCATATTTCCGCGCGCCCTTGGAGATTTGAATGATAAAGGGCGCCTTGCTTTGCATGCTTCCGCGGAAAAGACCGAGGATCTGTTCCATGTTGTTTACGTTGTAGGCGCCAACGGCAAACTTCCCGTAGGCTACCTTGTAGAGCTGTTGAGTGGTAACGATCATGAGTGGATAGCTATTGATTGCTGCCTAGGAGGCGTCGGCAACCTTATGGCGCTCCCGCCACTTTCCAATCAGAAATCCGCTAGCCGCCGTTTTCGGCTGCCGGCAGCAGGACGCTCACCGACGTGCCTTGCGGATTAGAGTCAATGTCGACCCGACCGTTGTGATCGAACACGGTTCGTTTCACAATCGGCAGACCGAGACCCATCCCGCGCGGTTTCGTCGTGCAGAAAGGAGAGAAAATTTTATCCTTCAAATCGGCGGCAATGCCTCTGCCGTTGTCCTGCACTGTGACCACGACTCCGCTGGTGCGGTCGCCCTCACGAATCGGTTTGGCGGAAAGAGTGATTTTCCCTTTCGGCAGGCCGACGGTGGCTTCGGCAGCGTTCGCGACTAGATGGGCGAAGGCCTCGGCGAGCGCGATTTCGTCGCCCACGATGGGCGGCAGATCGTCGGGCAAGGCTGTTTCAATCGAGAAACCGTTTTGTAACTTGCGCGACCGCACCAACTCGATCGCCCGCTTCATCGGTGCACGGAGATCGAGTGACTTGAAATTGAGTTCCGGCGGATGGGCAAAGTTGTTGATCTGCGTGATGATGAGATCGAGGCGATCGATCTCCTGCACCACAATTTCGTTGAAATCGCGCCGGAAGTCCGGGTCGTCGAAGCGCTCCGGCAACAGTTGCGCGAAAGTCTTGATCGCAACCAGCGGGTTGCGCACTTCGTGCGACATGCTCGCGGCCAGATCGGTCCAAAACGCCGCCCGATCGAGCAGCTCCTGCTTTTGGCGGAGCGATTCCTCCGGCGTCATATCTTGGATGACGGCCACTGCGCCTAACGGTTTTTGCCCACGAATAAGTCGGCGGGTTTGGATGGAAAGCGAGCGCCGCGTATTGGCATCGACCCATTGCTCCGCCGGCAACTCGGTGCTGCTCGCGAGAGTCTCGCGGAGAAGGGAGGCGATACGGCTACCAGCGGCTTCGGCCGGCTGGTTCAGGACTTCGGCAGCCGAGATGCCGAGAATCGATTCGGCCGTTGGGTTACACCAGCGGATGATTGCGTTTTCATCGCTGGCCACGATTCCTGGTGGGAGCGCTGTGAGGAGCGCTTCGGCCAGCGTTTTTTGCAGCGTTACTTCTTCGTGCAGCGCAGTGTTCTCCAAGATCATGGAAACGTGATCACCGAGGATCATGAGCGTCTCGAGGCTCTGGTAATCGAAGGGCTGGCCTGTTTGGCGATGACCAAAGAAAAGCCAGCCGCTGATCTGGCTGCCCGTGTGCAGCGGGACGATCACTTCCGCACCGACGGCATCGAGCGCGCGACGGAGCAGTTCTCGCTGCGCATGATCTCGAGCCTGCGCGAGATGCGTGCGGCAGACGACGTGAGCGTGCAGCTCAAACCAACGGACGAGCGGATCGTGTGCGCGGTATTCAAGATCGTATGTCTCCGGCAGACAGCGCAAGCCCGCTTGCAACCGGTAACCCTCCCCCGGGCGGCGACGTGAGAACATGCCGACTCGCGTGACCATCACGGCGTCGGCCAGACCTTCGACCACATTCTGCATCAGCATTTCTGTCGACCCCAAGCGCCGCAAGAGCCGCGGAAAACGCAGGGCGGGGAGCGCCGTATCACGAACCTCCGAGACCGGCTGGGACGCGCGGCTACTCGCAAGAACCGGAGCGTGCGCGGCTTCCGCACGCAGGGCGCGGTTGTCTTCCAAAACGCGCAGATGATCGAGCGCCCGGCCGACCAGGGCCTGGAAATCCCGGCGTTCCAAATCTAAATCCTTCGCCGCATAAATCCCTGCCTGTTCTGCTTCGCGCAACGGCTCCGAGCGCGGCGTGCCAAAAGCGATGATCAAAACGTTGGGCCATCCCAGCTGCACCTGCTCGATGAGATCGCGGGCCTCTTTCCCGCGCAGATCGAGCAAGAGGATCGCCGGGTTGTGCTGCTGCAACACCGGATCGAGCCGCCCGACCTGCTCAACATGATGAACTTCGATCAAACTACGGAGAAAGGCGCGAGTCCGCCTAACGAAATCGGCATCCTGAGTATAAAGAACGCAGGCGGCCGGGAGGATCATGCCGCTGCGACCTCTTCCTGAAAGCGCACGAGGGGGAGAAGAATGTGAAAGCTGGTGCCACGATCGAGTTCGCTCTCCACCTCGATTTGCCCGCCGTGCTCCTGTACGATGCCGTGCACGACGGAGAGGCCGAGGCCAGTACCGTAGTCCTTCGTCGTGAAAAATGGATCAAAAACGTGCGCGACATCCTCCGGCTTGATGCCGGCGCCATCGTCTTCCACGGATACACGCAGAATTTCGCGAACGTCCTCAGAATCGCCGGGAAGAGCGGTCGGCCAGGTCTCGGTGGAACCAATTTCAGTTGCGACTGTGAGGGAACCTCCGGGTTTCATGGCATCGAGCGCGTTGATGAAAAAATTGAGGAAAACCTGCTCAATTTGATCTGCATCCGCGCGAATAGTATCCACGTCGGCCTGCCAGGAACGAGTTAATTTGATATCTTTTTGATAAAGACGGTGGCCGACGAGGAGGAGTGCCCTTTCCAGGACGTCGTGCACGTGCATCGGCTTGAGCAAAGGTTTGGCCGGCCGCGCAAAACGGAGGAGCTGATTGACTAACGAATCAATGCGATCGACCTCGTGTCCGATCAGCGAGAAGAATGTTTCCCGGAAATCGGAGTCCTGATACCGCTCGGGAAGCAACTGCGCAAAGGTCTTGATCGAAACGAGCGGATTCTTGATTTCGTGCGCCATGCCGGCGGAGAGGGTGCCCAGGCTGGCGAGTCGGTCACTGCGACGGATTTGCATCTCGAGCCGCTTCAATGCCGTGATATCCGTCAGTACCATAAGCGCACCAAGCGGCTCGCCATCCTGCCCGTGGAAGATCGAACTGCTTGCCCGCAGCACCATGATCTTGTCGCCCGTGCGCAGTACAATTTCACGATTCTCGTGCCGCTCACCGGTGCCGATCGTTTCACCCAAAATGTTACGCAACATTTCGGGGAGGTTACTGATCTCGCGCCCGAGCAGCTCCGACGCCGTGAGGCCGGTGACCTGCTCGACCTCGCGATTGAAGACGGTGATTAGCCCGCTGCGATCGGCCGCAACGACGCCGGTAGTGAGGTTTTGCAGGAGCGTCTCGTTGTAGATTCTTGCGTTCTGAACTTCGGTGAAAAGTTGCGCGTTCTCGATTGCGACCGCGAGCTGACCGCAAAGCACAAGGAGCGCGCTCTGCTCCACGGTGCCGTAGATGCGGCCCGAGCGTCGCTGACCGAGGAGCATCACGCCTGCGAGTTGATCACGGGAGAAAATTCCCATCGCGACCGCGACGTTGAGCGATTTCATTTGTCGGCGCACTCGCTCTAACTCCGGGGTCGAGCGCACGCGGTGCAATTCGTCCAGGACGATTGCTTCCTTGGTCCGCTCGAGCTGAGAGATGATTGCCTGATCGCGATGCAACTCCATGCGAATCGTGCGCGGTCCCATTTGCACGGTGGGGAATCGTTGCGCGTAAAATTCTCGCTCCGGAAGGAGAATGAAAACTCTTTCCGTATCGACCGCCTGTCCGATCGTCAGGCCAAAACGCTCGAGCAAATCCGCCAGGGTGGTGACCGAGCGCAGGATCGAAGCCGCCTGATTCATCGTCGCCTGGAAATCCATCCGCTGCGTGCCAACGAAGAGGCGGTTCGCGAGCGACTGGGAAACGCCCCGTGCAGGCACCATCGCGAAAGCGACCACAACCGCGGCGATGATGTGCGCGAGTCCTCGTCCGTCGCTACCGATAATCGGCACAAAGACCACTTGGCAAAGCCACCAAACCAGGACGTAAAGCGCGATGAGATAGGCGGCGAGCAACAGGTAGGCAATAGCTCGCCGCATGAAGAAGCCGACTTCCAGGATCTTGCGTGTGGCAATGCCGTAGCCAACGACAAGGCTGAAAACAACCACGCGAAAAGGCGCAAAGAGAAGCGCGCGCGATGGACCGATCAGGTAGTCCAGAAAGAACGCAGAAGATGATGGCGAAGGTCAAGGCAGTCGTGCCCCCAATCAGAATAAAGCTGACCTCCGCGCGCTCCCCGCCCCTTGTATTCCGCAGGTCCCGCCAGCAGCTGATGAGAAGAGCGACGAGTGCGACGGCAAAGTAGCCCGAATAGACGTAAACTCCCGGGCCGTAGATTGGTTTTGGTGGCAGCCCGCTCGCCGAGAGTTCAACACCACCTAAGAAAAACTGCGTCTGGCAGAGTATCACGATACTGACCGTCACCAATCCCCAGACCCGGAAATGTCCGATTAAATCACGCCAGCCCCGCATCTGTTGTCGAACTGATAGACGCAGAAGATTGAGCATCGCGAAGTAGGAGATGCCAACCGCAGATGCCTGCCGGATGGCGAATTCTGCGAGCGAGGGGGTTTGCGCAACGAATCCGAGGTAGAGGCTTCCCAGCCACGCGCCAATCGTTAGCGAAAGAAGCAGAAAACACTGATTCGCCAGCCGACGTCTGTTGGCTTGGAAAACCGCCAGACCCAAGGCGATTTGAACGCCGAGGGCAACAAGCGTGGGAACAGTTTGGGCGTTCATCTCACGAATTACATTTGCAGAACGTGATTCTCCTTATGACGATTCGACCCGCTCGAGAACCATCGCGCTGGCGCTCCCCCCAAGGCCTCGAACGTTTACTAGCGCGCGGGACAGCTGCGCCTTCCGGGCTCGATTAGGGATTACATCCAAGTCGCAATCGGGATCGGGAGTTTGATAGTTCGCTGTTGGTGGAAGGATCTGCTCAACCAAGCTCAAAGCGCAGGAAATTATTTGAAAGGGGCCCGCCGCCGCCAGCGGATTTCCCGTCACGGCCTTTATCGAGCTAATACTCAGTCCGTACGCATGGCGACCGAATACACGCTTGATCGTAGCCACCTCAGCAGAATCGAGGACGGGATGGCCTGGTCCGTAGGCGGATATGTAATCAATGTCGGTGACATTACATCCAGCATTTGAAATCGCCGTCACCATCGCTTGCTCCAACCCCGATGCTGGCTCATCGGGACTCACGTCTCGCTGTGTGCCGAAGCCGGTAATCTCGCAATAGATCCTGGCACCACGTGCCTCGGCACGTTCAAGATCTTCTAGCACAAGGATCCCGGCGCCTTCTGAGATAACCCCCGAATCTCGAGTGAGGTCGAAAGGCCTGCTCGCCCTTTGTGGATCAGAGTTTCGCACCGAACTTAATCCGCTTGCAGCGAAACTAGCGATCGCTAGCGGAGTGATCGGAGCGTCCGCACCTCCAGCAATGGCGAGTTCCGCTTCGCCACGCTTAATCATGGCAGCGGCAGCTGCGACTGCGTCCAGACCGGATGGACACGCAGAGGAAATGGTAGAGGCATTGGCAGATGCGCCGATCCGATCGGCGATCACGTTGGCCGGCGCCTGCGGCTTCGACGCTCCCAGAGCGTACGGGCTAACCCGGTCCAGACGCGAGCGAGACACGTCATTAAATACACTTTCGATGACGTCGAGGGCACTGGTGCTGACGCCGATTACGACAGGAGTCGGGCTGGGTAATTTCAGATTGCTCCCGCGCATGCCGGCGTCCCGCAAGGCGAGCATCGTTGCGGCATAGGCCAACTGAGTATGGCGAGCCATTCGCCTGGGCTTCATGGTCGGCTCAAAATAGTCTCGGGGATCAAAATTCTTCACTTCGCCGGCGATCCGGCTCTTGAAACTAGTCGCGTCGAACAGTGTAATCGGTCCAATGCCGCTCTCGCCGGCGAGCAGCGATCGCCAAAACGCCTTGAGTCCCGTGCCGTTGGGCGCGAGCACCCCCATCCCGGTGACCACTACTCTATTGCGGTTGCGCATATATTATTCCCAGAAAAGCTCCGCAAATCCTCCCTGAGAAAGCAAGCTGAGCACCAGATTCAGTTTCATTGTAATTTTCCCCGACAAAAGTTATTCACAATTCGTGCTTGCGTTTCCAGACAAATTAATCAAGCGTCGGCCTCGTTCCTAGATTCCCTACGATGACTTTGCAGATTTTTTTCTCGGAGGTACGCCCCTAGCTTCTAGCGATGGGAGTAATGATAGCCAACGCTGATCTCCCACAAGTCCTCGTCATCGATGACGAAATGGGCCCGCGCGAAAGTTTGCGCATATTGTTGAAGCCAAGTTATCAGGTGCATACAGCCGACTCGGTCGAGCGCGGCCTGCAACTTCTAAGCGAAAAAAAACCGGATGCAATCGTCATGGACATCCGGATGCCGGGCATGACAGGGATCGAAGGCCTGCGCCGCATCCGCCAGATCGATCCACATCTTTCTGTCATCATGCTGACCGGATTCGGCGCGCTCGAAACCGCGAAGGAAGCGCTCCGGCTCGGGGCAAACGATTACATCAGCAAGCCATTCGATGCCCGCGAGATGCGGGAAGTGATCAACCGCAACGTTGAACGCACCCGGGTTCAGCGCATCAGCGAGAGTGCGGCGAGCGAAATAAAGGAACTCAATAGCCGGTTGCTTCAGGAGCTGGCCCAGAAAGAGCGGCTCGCTTCTCTCGGACAGGCGTCGGCGGAGTTTGTCCACGACATCGGAAATCCCCTAACGATCGTTTGGGGCTACGTCCAGCTCCTGGCCAAGAAACTCGAGGAATCCGGAAGCACAGACGATCCCAATGCAGTCGGCTCAAACAAGGAACTCGAGATCATCGAGCAAAACGTGCGCCTTTGCCGGGACCTGCTCACCATGTGGCAGAGCTACGGCAGCGCGGATGCCGCGCCGCAAAAGGTCGTTTCCGTTTCCGAGATTGTCCGCGAAGTCGTCGAGAGCGTCGGCGCGATGGCCAAGCAAACGGGCGTCAAGGTTACGTGCGAGGTGACCGACAATGCCTGCTCTCTTACCGGCGATGCCGTTCAGATTACGCGGGCGATCCAAAATGTGATCATCAACGCGATTCAGGCGTCCACGGAAAGCAAGGGCACGATCGAGGTCAGTTGTATTCGCAAGGATTTTTATGTCGACGTGCGGATCGCTGATACCGGACACGGTATTGGCCCGGATCAAATCACGAAGATTTTCGATCCCTATTTCACTACCAAACAAGGCAAGAGCGGAACCGGCCTTGGCCTTTACATCACCAAGAAGGTCGTGGAAGACCACGGCGGCTCGATCAAGGTCGACAGCGCTCCCGGAGCCGGCACCACGATCACCATGCGCCTCCCGTTGGCCAATAACTAGGGAAGCGTCGGACCCGGGCCGCCCGGCCAAAGTCGTTGCGACCGACTGATGAGGAAGCTCGCCAAAGCCTGGCATTAGCCATTGCCAGCGTCGTCTCTTCTGTTTTCTTCAGGCGTGCCGGACGCCAGTTATCGCATTGCTCCCATTTTCTTGATTCGAATGGCCGGTGTACCGTTTGAAATTCTAGAGCAGCTCTCTACGAGGGCAACCTGCAAGGCGGCTCGCGAACTCATCGTGGCCGAAGCGGAATTTTCCCGCACCAAGGCCGCGGTTGAACAGACTTCTTGCATCGCGCGGGCACGATCTGTCGAAGGAACAATTCCGCGCCTGGCGCAGAGCCATTCTGCACGGAGTTATGCCGCCCATTCACGACGTAACGTCGAGCACCTTCGCCGAATGCTGGCAAAGCGCTTCACGGTTGGCCGCCGCCGAAGCCGCCTTTGAAGAATTATTAGGACGGGAACTTTATCGGACGCGGCTTGCGCTTATGAAGTCGGGGCGACGCCATCTTCCCCCTTATCTCGTCTTCGCCAATACCGGCCTGAGCGGCCTCCTGACGTCAAAAACAAGCGAGCCGCTTCCGCCGCGGAAGAAGATTTTGCGTGCTCGCGAACGTCATCTACTCCTCTATTTGCAGCGAATCTGCGGAAAGAATGACACTTTGAGCGAATTCGGACCAGGGAGCTGGGGCACCATCGATCCCGCAACCGAAGGGATAAAATTCGATCCGCAGCCTGGGATCGCGCGACGCGAAGCATTTCTTGAACGCTGGACCGCGCACGGCGCTGCTGCAGCCATCAACGCCGATCCGGAGACGCGCGCGGAGATTGCGCCGCGCCTTCACCCAGCCGGCCGCTTGGAACAAGACCATTTTGTTCTCACCGCGACAGGTCAAACAACTCCGCTCGACTCCGAAACGATAGCGCTTCTCAACCGCTGTGATGGGACGCGGCCCGCTTATTCGTTAGGCGTGGAACTTGAAAAACTCCGCGCACTCGCCGGGCAAAAACTGATTCAGTGGGAGATGGAAGTACCCGCGCTCGACGCGCATGCCTTTGATCATCTTCTCAACGACATCTCTAAATGGCGCGACGAACCCGTCCGCGCGCGCTGGCTCGACCGGCTGCGACCCATTGCCGCTCTCGCGGAACAATTCGTCCGCACCTTCGACCCACGTTCTCGTCTGGCCACCATTGAAGAAGCTCGCGAGCGAATGGAAAACCTCGGCGCGCGCAAGGCCGCGACGCGCTTTCTTTATTCCGCAACGAACCCGATTGGCGAGGAATGTTTCCGGGAAAGCAAATTCACTATCAGTGAAAACCTGATTAACGAAGTTGCGACCGAGGCCGCACCGTGGATCGATCTTTGGCGCGATAATTACGCCTTCGTCGCCAGTCGCGTCGCCGCCGGTCTTCGTAACCTGCTCGAACAGGCTCCGCTGCAAAATGGTGCGCTCCCTTTGCCCGAGTTCTTGCGTCGCTGCGCAGAAGCGAAAATGCCGCTGGCGGGCGTGGGCATGGTCGCCCTCGCCCACCTTGGTTTTCGCGAAGTCAAAGAAGCCTTTCGCGCCAGGCTACACGACCGGGCGAGCGCGCCGGAGTACGAGTTGACGTTGGAGGATTGTCATTTCGTCAGGCGGCAATTTTCGTACGAGAAATTCGACCAATGTAGCTACCCTTCGGCGGATCTCCAGCTGGCGGCGGCGTCGACCGAGGCCGTCGCCCACGGCAACTACCAATGGATTCTGGCTGAGCTTCATCCTTCCGCGGCCTTCCTGCATCACGGTTTTTACTGGTCGTGCCCGGACAAAACCGCTCTTTCCAAGGCGCTGGAGCGGACGCTTTGCGGGAAACCGCTCCTTTATTACGGTTATTTCGCAGCTGACTTCACAGCTACTACGGCGGTGCGTCTCGACGCTTTGCCCAATTCGACGAAGTTCGTTGCCGCCCAACGTTCGACCGGAAATTGGCAGACCTTTCGCCCCGCCGACACGGAGGTCTTCATCGACGAGTCCGGCGACGTCGGCGCGCGAACCCGCAACACTCACGAATACCTCGGTTCGTTTGCCCGCGGGTGGGTCATCCCGCTCGGCTTCCACCCCTTCAGTTTTTCGTTGGGCAAGCACACTCCGCGTTTGCGCTGCGGGAAAGTGATCGTGCAACGCGAGTCGTGGATAGTGACGCTCGATGAACTCGGGACAGCCGATTTCACCGGGGTCTCCCGCGATCTCGTCGTGGCAGTGGAAAGGCTGCGCGCGGAGCGCCATCTCCCGCGTTACGTCTACATCCGGCCGACCGAACAGGCGCTTCGGCGCAGCGGCGTCGAGGGCCGCGACAAGGACACAAAACCGGTCTTCATCGACCTTGAGAGTTATCTTTTCCTCGAAATTTTCCACCGCTGGCTGACCAAGGCCGGCGAGCTGGAGGTAACCGAAATGCTGCCAACTCCCGAGCAACTTCTCTGGCAGGAAGCGGATGGACGGCGCACCTTTGAACTGCGGACGCAGATCGTTCCGTCATGAAAGTTGTCGCCATCGCAAACCAGGAAGGCGGCGTCGGCAAAACTACCATGGCGATCAACCTCGGAGTTGTACTTCCGGAAGGAGGGGGCGCATTCTACTCGTTGCCCTTGATCCCCAGGGGGTACGGGGTTCCATTGCGGACGAATTTTGAGATTCCAGAGGATTTGTGTGTCTATCGTGAATTCCTAGGCTAAGACGCCACAATTCGCCGGTGTCATTCGCGGAGTTGGTTATCGAAAAGCTGTGAAAGACGATTTTCTTCTCGCCCACCATTTTGTTTTTCCAGCAGGGGTTGCGAAGGGGTGTTCGTTGAATGGAGGAACAGGCTTCCGTGTGATCTAGCGCTTGGAATGAAATCCTTGCCTGTCAAAATCGGCGGCGATCTGCTGTGGAGGACGTCCAACTGGATTCAGCGCTGTCTGATAGAGCGTGTTCTGCTGCGATGGCTAAATCAAAGGACTTACCTGATCATGGGCGGCCACATCTTTTTCCAGACTATGAGCGCCGCTGTGGAATTCGATCTGTTTTCACTTCTCCACCGACACAAACGCATGACGTGCGCACAGATTGCAAAAGCGTTGAACTGCGCTGAGCAACCGATTAGGATCCTGCTCTTGGGATGCACGACACTGGGATTATTGCGCAAACGCGGCCAATCGTATTCCAATACGATGCTTTCCCGAACGCTCTTGGTGCGTAGCTCCGCCAAGAACATCATTGATATAGTGCGCTGGCAGCATCACATCAACTATCGCGCTATGTTTCACTTCGCCGACGCCATTCGCGCCAATTCAAATATCGGGCTTGAAGAATTTGCCGGAGCGGAAGGCACGCTTTATGGACGTTTGACGCACGACAAATGGCGTGAGCAAATTTTCCAAGATGCCATGGAGAGCATTTCGGTTCAGGCAAACGCAATGCTGGTCCGTAGCCTGAATCTCCAAGGGGCAAAGTATCTTCTGGACGTTGGCGGTGGGAACGGCACCAACATTATCGCCTTCGCGCACAAGTTCCCACACCTCCGTGCGGCTGTGTTCGATTCGTTATCAGTCTGTGAGATCGCCCAGAAGAACATCGCGAAAGAAGAACTGAGCGATCGCCTAAGTGCATGCCCCGGGGATTGTTTCACCGATCCCTTTCCTAAGGAGGTCGACACTATTTTGTTCGCGCATTTCCTGACTATTTGGTCCGAGAAGCGCAATCGATGGCTCCTTCGCAAATGCTTTGACAGTTTACCATTGGGTGGCACGGTCACTATCTTTAACATGATGCAGCGGGATACCGAGGATGGGCCATATCCTGCCGCAATGGGTTCGCCTTACTTTCTCACGCTCGCGACGGGCGAGGGGATGTTGTACACGTGGCATGAGTATTGCCAATGGATGCATGACGCGGGCTTTCGATCAATCGAAAGTCAGCCTTTGCCTCGCGACCACGGTCTGATTATCGGTAGAAAGTTTTAGCACGCAAAGAAATCCGAAGCTTTCATTTACGATTGAACAGATCACCATTCCTAAGAATCTGAAATCGCGAGAGAACTGACAATTGCGCAGGAAGAATTCTCTAGAGCGAAAGCAAAGATCGCGAGTCTGCCTCAGATCTTGCCGCACAGAACATCGCAACAAGGACACCAAGCCTGTTCTTATCGATCTGGAGAGCTACTCGTTTCTCGAAGTTTTTCACCGCTGGTTGACCAAGGCGGGCGAACTCGAGGTCGCGGAGATGCTGCCGCCGTCCGACCAGTTGCTCTGGCAGGAACCCGACCGACACTGCACGTTCGAATTGCGCACCCAGATCCTCCCGCGATGAGAGTCGTCGCGAACTTCCCTCGGAGGACCGTGTTGTCGGTGGAGCGAGACCTGTCTGTTTGGGTAGGGCGAGACTCTGTCGAGCCGGGAAGGGCGGAGCGCTACCAAAGAGACGTTCTCCCTCCGGCTCGAAAGAGTCTCGCCCTACCGTTATCTCCTCCAAGGCAGAATCCCGCTCTCCGATGAAAGTTGTCGCCATTGCAAATCAGAAAGGCGGCGTCGGCAAGACGACCACCGCGGTCAATCTCTCGGCCGCGCTCGCCGGGAAAGGGCAGCGCATTCTCCTGATAGATCTCGATCCCCAGGGCAACGCGACCAGCTCTCTCGGGCTGCAGGGACTGGAAGGGCAAAGCCTCTACAGCGCGTTGTTAGGCGACGATCCGGTGACGCAAAAGGTTCTTCCGACCCGTCTCGAACGGCTCTTCATGGTTCCGGCCGACATCGACTTGGCTGGTGCGGAAATCGAAATCGCACGGATGGACGATCACCTCACCAGGCTGGGACAGGCACTCAAAATCCTGCGCGAGGATGACACGTTTGACTACGTCGTGCTCGATTGCCCACCGTCGTTAGGCATCCTCATGAGCAACGCCCTCGCCGCCGCCGATGAGCTCCTCACTCCCATCCAATGCGAATATTTTGCGCTCGAAGGGTTGGTCAAGATCGTTAGGCTGATTGAGCGCGTGCGCGATTCCGGGGCGAATCCAGGTCTGGAGCTGGGCGGCATTTTGATGACGATGTTCGATGCCCGGACCAACCTCAGTGCACAGGTGGTCGCAGAAGTGAGGGAGCATTTCAACGAACGCGTTTACGAGACGCTTATCCCGCGCACGGTCCGGCTGAGCGAAGCGCCGAGCTTCGGAAAATGCATCCTCGAGCACGACGCCAGCGGCGCCGGCGCGAAAGCCTATCGCGCGCTTGCGGACGAATTCCTGCGTCGCCACCAGGCCGCAGCGCTACAGTTCAGCTCCGGGCAATCGCAAACACCAGCGTAGGGAAGCCGCGAAACGTCGTCGTTTTTTCCAGGATCATTCCATTTTTTTCCGTCACCCGCCGCGAGGCGTGGTTGTCCGGGTGAATGAGGGAGATGACACGCTTCAGTTTCAAAACCGCAAATGCGTAGTCGCGTACCGCGGTGGCCGCTTCGGTCGCCAGGCCGCGATTCCAGTAATCGGGATGCAGGCGGTACCCAATCTCGATTTCGCTCACCTCATCCACCACCTGGCGAAGAAATCCGCAATAGCCGATCAGCCGGTTCTCGTTGCGCGTGATGAGCGCGAATGGACTCGGCAAACCTTCGCGTGCTGGCGCGATCACGCGATCGAACAAAAACCTTGCCGCCTGTTCGCGGCTAAGAACGCCGCTCGAAAAGCGCATGAAATCCGGATTCGCCATCAAAACCGCCATCGCGTCGAGGTCCGATTCGACGAAATGACGCAGGATCAGGCGCGGCGTTTCGATAATCGCATCCATGGAATGCAAAGGGAGCGGATCTCGTTGTAGGGTACGGTTGCTGAAAAGTAAAAAACCTGCGACCGATTCATCGATCGCAGGTTTCACTTCAAGTCGTGAGATCAGACTACGGCTTGGGACTGGGGGATGTTTCCGCCGCAGCGTCGCTCTTCTTCTTTTTGCGCGCCTCGCGTTGCGCCATCTCCTCAGCCGTGAGGGGACCGAGCTTCACGCTCCGGGCTTCGAGCGAGCCGTCCTCTTTCTTCCAATAGGAACCACGCACTTCTTCGTCAGCCACGATGTCCTTCATCGTCGCGGCGGCGCCTTGTTTCGTGATCTTGGTTTGATCGGTGATCTTGATCGTCCGGGTCTTTTCCTTTCCGGCAATCGAGAACGTCTTCGCGCTCGCGTCGACGGCAGCCACTTTGCCGTGGAACGGAATTGATCGGGGCATCTTGGCGGAAGCCGCAGCCGGCGACGCGCTTGCCATGGGAGCAGCGGTCGGGGTGGGTGATTCCGTTTTCTTTGACTTCGCCGGGGCGGGGCTCGGCGCACAAAGGACCATGGTCGCGATGCAGACGCCGATGATTAACGAACTTTTTCTTTTCATTTTTTCTTTCTGTTTGGATCTCTGCGCGGACAACAACACTGCCCGCACTGGATGGACGGGCGGCGCCGCCGCTTATTCATCCGTTTACGCTCGGGCGGCGCGACGATGCAACACAAATCGCTAGGGTTGGTTGATTGTCAGTTGTTCTAAGGCGAGGGAACAATGAAAGGCTCAACCAAGTCGCAAAAAAAATGGATGAGCCCTTCAAGTGTTGCGACGATACCCGTCGTTTCGGTGATGTGTTCCTTGAGTCTGGAGCAACTGGCGCCTGATTTCAAGAGTTGGAAGAACAGATCGTGGCGATCGTGCAGGAGAGTGGACGGCAGTTTTACACCCAGGTGGTGAGCGCTTTTCAGCAGCGCTGGCTGGCGAGAGCATGGCGTCGAGTTCCAGGCCCAGCGCTGGCGTTTTAGCCATCAGATCACCCCCTTTGGGGCCTTACGTCTGCCGGTGTGGGGCACAGATCAGCGCAATCGCGCGGAGACTTGCCGCGAGTGATTTTCTCCTTACGCATGCCGCAGTCTGGCAATCCGGAGCGGCTGTCCATGGTGATCGCACTCGTTGCCTTGAAGCCGCGCCTGAGCGAAGGGATGAATTGCAATTACCCTACCCGGCAAATGAAACACAGCCCAACTGAGCTGGCGTTGAGATTCGCCCGTGCGCTCGACAGGGAAGACTACGATGTGGTGCGCGCTCTTCTCGCGCCCGATTGCCGTTACGAGGCACGCGGCGGACCGATTTCCGGAGCGGATGCGATCGTCGATTCCTATCGTTGCGCTGGCAGGACAGCCCGCTCGCTTTTCGACACCGTGGACTACGAAAGCGGGCTGATAAGTGCGCATGCTAATGTGGCTGACATTTCCTTTTCCGATCGCCTGACTAAGGATGGCAAGCAACACCTCTATCGCTGTCGTCAGCGATTGCTTTTCACTCCGGGCGACCTCGTTTCTCGCATTGTCCACGAGGAGTTGCCGGGGGAACGCGAAAGGTTGCTAGAGTTTTGCCACGCATCCGCAGTGATCTTGCCGGATTCAGGGCAATAATCCCCGCGTGATCCCGCGGTGGCTTCCGTCGTCCGCCCGCCGCCAGGCGATTCTCCTTCTTGCGATCCGCGGACTCCCTCGTGAAGGTCCGTTCATGCTTCGAGTATGTCTGGCTGGCGCGACGGGATGGGCGGGCTCCGAATTGGCGCGGGCCATGGCGCAGGCTGGCGACTTGTCCCTCGTGGCAGCGGTCTCTCGCCAGCACGCCGGACGCAACCTCGGAGAAGTGCTGTCCGAACCGCGCCTAACGACTCAGGTTACGCTTCTGCCGCCGAGGCGCTGGCCCATGCCTGCGACGTTTTCGTTGAATACACCAGCCCGGAAGTCGCCCGGGCCAATATCCTCACCGCGCTCGCCCGTGGCGCGCACGTTGTGGTCGGGACTTCTGGTCTGACCGAGAACGATTTCGCTGAGATCGAAACCGTGGCGCGACAAGAGCATCTCGGCGTTCTCGCCTGCGGCAACTTCGCCCTCACCGCCGTCCTGCTGCAGAAGTTCGCGGTCGCGGCCGCGAAGCTCATCCCGCAGTGGGAGATCATCGACTACGCCGCCGACAGTAAGACTGATGCGCCCAGCGGCACGGCCCGCGAACTCGCGACCCTCCTCGCCGAAGTGCGGCCACCCGAGCCAACCGTTCCGATTGATCAAACGATCGGGTTGCGTGAAGCGCGAGGCGTCACCCTGGGGGGATCACAGATTCACTCCGTTCGACTGCCGGGGCACGTCCTCAGCGCCGAGATCATCTTCGGAATGCCAGACCAAAAACTGAGCATCCGGCACGATGCTGGCAGCAGCGCTCGCCCCTATGTGGATGGCGCTCTCATGGCGATTCGCAAGGTTTCGACCCTGATGGGCCTCCATCGCGGTCTGGATTCCGTGCTCGATCTCTGAACCAGGAATCAGTTTGCCGTTCGTTAGCTCGACGGAAGCTTGGGCGGTCCGAGAAGCTGGCGCACGGGAGCGTCCATCAGCGCGAGGATGCGCTGCTTTTTCGCGTCATAGTCGAGCGCGCGAAACCGGCGGATTTCTTCGACCCGGCGCAGGCCGTTGAGGGTGTCAAGAAAGCGGGTGTAGCTCGCCGCCAGTTCGGTCGTCTCGAGATAGCGTCCGCGGAGGTTGGCATTGCGAAAAGCGCCGGGATTTTGGGCCTCGAAAAGATGGAAGCGAAGCCACCGCCGATCGGTGCGGGAGACGCGCTGCGTCTTGCGAAAGAAGGCGACGAACAAGAGCAGTACGAGATAAGTATCGACCCGCGCCTGGAGTTCGAGATCGCGTGCGAAATCCTCGGAAGCGATCCGGCGCTCGCCTTCCCGGAACTGGATCGCGGCATGTAGCGCGTGATTGATTTCCTCCACGAACATGATGAGCGAACGAATATTTCGATTCGATAGGCCGGCGCGCGGATCGTGCTCTTCCAGTTGTTCAATGAGCCAGCGCGAATAATAAATCCCGACATAGAGCTGATCGTTTGCCGTGCGCAGGAACGTGCGCGCCAGGTCGCTCAGTTCGGCTGCGGAGGCACCAGCCAATTTGGAAAGGTGCCGGCAGCGCCGCTGGTCGATCAGGCATTCCTCGAGATTAATTCCGACCTGCGCATAGGTGCGCTCGAAAAGGCGCTGGATCTGGCTGAAGAGGGTTTCGTTCAAAGCAAGACCGAAGCGTGATGGTCGTCGTCAAGATTAAGCAGTTCGTCCGAGAGCCGATTGAGCGCGAGTCGAACATCGTGAAAACGATCCGCCAGCTCTTCGAAAACATCGTTTAGCTCACAGCGCCGCGCGGTCGAATGCGAAGCGACAAGTTGGAAATTGGTCCGCCCGATTTTTTCGTAGAACTCGAGGTCGGGCGCGCCGCGCCGGCTGCGGTGCTGGGCGTTCTCGTGGAAAATTCCGCTCACGAAAAGCGAGTAATTCCCGACGTGGGCCCGCAGAAGAAAACTCTGTTCCGCGGTGGCGCGGGTCAGAGCGATCAACATGTCGGAAAGATACTGGCGGCTGGAATCCTCCTCGGCGTGCGGCGGGCGAAGTCCATTGACGCGCGAGAAAGTTTCGAGCAGCGAGCCGATGTAATCCGAGAGTTTGCGGTCGGTGATGTCGGCCCGCTTCAAGACATGCCGGGCCAGGACGTAAAAATAAAAGGACGACGAAATCGAGAGATGCCCGGCTTGGGACAGGATCGCCTCGACGAGGCGCGGATGATCGAGGACTGCGTCGCGCGTCTCGACGTCGCTCAGGAGGTCGACCAGGGACACTTGGTCGTTAGGCGAACGGGCCAGAGTTCGCACGATGAATTGAAAATCCGCCGCCGTGAACCGCGCCCGACAATTCGCCTGGATCATCGGGGTCCTATCATAAGCATCAGCGATGCCGCATGACAAGAGGGAAGGACGCGGCTTCGATGAAAACTACACGTTGTGTCAGGGGAAAACGGGCGAGGTCCCGGTGAAACCGAGGCAAGCCAGCTCTTTTCCGTCGTTGACTGCACCCGGGCGGCTTTTTCCTTGACCCACGAGATCGTAAGGCTGAGTCTGCATTCGTTAGTCTAATGCGCAGCAACAGCGAGCGCGAGCACCCCGCTGAATGCGCGCTTGGGCGTCCCGCCTTGGGCTGCGCGATTTATTTCCCTTCGACGATCTGCTTGAGAGCGGCCAGCCCCTTCGGTTGCATCGGGCCCATGCCAGTTCCCGGCATGAACCACATGCCCTTCCCCTTGGCATGACAATAGATGATTTGCACGCCGTCGTGCGTCATCGCGTGATGGAACGTGGCGGTGGCGTTCTCGCTTATGAAATCGAAGAATTTGTCCCGCCAGGGATCACCGACGAACGGAAAGAGCCGTTCGCCGAGTGTCTTCAGTTCCTCGACGCTGATGGTACGGATGGATGCCGCAATCGCTTTGCGCCGGGCTTCCGTGATTTCCTCCATGTGTATGGCTTCGAATGGCATGATGTTGGTTTTGGTTTGCTTGCTTCTCCTGATGGTCTTGTTAACTGAAATCAGTCTTGATCACTGAATCGCGAGGTCCGCAAGCTCCGGCGCGCTCCCGGGCAATGCCTTGATCTGTCGCGCGTAGAGTTCCATGCCGGGCAGGGCGCTCAGCCCGTGCGCGAAAATGCTCATTAGCACGATCATGACCGCCAACTTGAGTAGAAAAGGACGAGCGCGATGAAAACAGCAATAAGTGACATCGTTCAAAAACTCATACCAACAGAAAACACCCACGTTGGCTTACCCTGGTTCAGAATGAATGAATAGGTTTTAAGATCCACCTTCTTATAGGTGAAACCCACGAGAAGTCCGCGCTGGATATCGACGCTGCTCTGGTAGGCCCGCGTGCGCTGGCCGACCAGACCAACTCGAAACCAATCCACCGGTGAGACGCTAAGCTCGGACCAGCTGTAAAAGAAGCTTCCTGCCGAATTGCCCTTGTCGAAGACATATTCGCCCTCGCTGTACAGTTCCAGTTTCCACCAGCTCAGCGAGCCCTTGTAACCCGGAGCGATGCCCGTCGTATTGCCAAACACGCCGCCGAGCATCGGCGTGAATTCCAATTCCAGTTTTTCGCCGCCGCTCAAATTGTAGCCGACCCAGACCGAACCCGTTTTGAGGCTCTCGTAATTGTAGCGAGCTTCGAGATGCAACCAGTCGCGGTCCGCGGTGAAGGTAGGCTGCGCATACTCCTGATCGTTAGGCACGATGTAGGTGGCGGCGGAGACCGAGAAGGACCAGGCTTTCTCGTCCGTTTCTTCGCCGAGCGCGGGGCTCGTGCTCGGCGGCTCTCCGGCCCACGCGTTGTCGCCCGCAAGGCCAACGGCAATCACCATACAGGCCAGTGATCGCAGCCGTGTCATCCACCCAGAACCATGGTTAGGCCGACAAGAATCGACCCGAGAACAACCATTGAAATTCCCACCAGCCACGGGTAACGACCGGTCAGGCGGCCGAAGGCGTAGCCCGTCAGGAACAACATCACGATGGCGACGACGTTGGAAACGCGCAGAGCCGGCCCGGCGCTGCGCATGAAGATGAACGGAATCACGACCGGAAAGGTGGACAGGAATACGAGGAGAAAAACGCCGATGGCGCCTTGCCAATCCTCTCTGCCCAGGCGGACGTGTTCGGGTGGCTCGGGCAGTTGCTTCAAGCGCTCGTGCATCGCTTCGATTTCTGCTGGCGTCAGGACGCCGGCGACCACCGATGGCAGCGCTTCCGCGATGACCCGCTGCACTTCTTTTGGATTGGTCGCGTTGCGCACAACGCGAAACGTTAATAGTCCTCGCCCCTTTTCTGCCAGACAACCCATCAGATACAAGATTCCGTCAATGATCCCCCATGCCAGGTTGCATCCGAGCGCGCCAATGAGCATTGCGCGCACATCATCGCGCCCCGCTTCGGCAACACTGAGCGATCCGGTAAAGGTGAGAACCATGATCAGACCAAAGAGGACTTCGGAAACACGATCAACCGGTTCTAACACGCGCTTGGAGGACTTACCTGGCTCGGCTGACATGTGGCGGTGTGGTTCGATGGGGTTCGCTCTCGGAACTTGTCAGTGGCCTACTTTCTCCATCGCAGGCACGGCGGCAGGCGCGAACGCTTTCTTCCCGCCGCGCTCGACGATGCGCTGTACGAACACGTAGCAAACCGGGATGAGGAAGAGGCCAATTGCGGTGGCGATCGTCATGCCAAAGACCACGCCCGTGCCCATCGTGCTGCGCGCGGCGGCGCCGGAACCAGTGGCCAACATCAGCGGTACGCAGCCGAGGATGAAGGCGAAGGAGGTCATCAGGATCGGGCGCAGGCGTAGGCGTGAGCCTTCGACCGCGGCGTCGACGATTGGCACGCCTTCGTCGCGTTTCATCTTGGCGAACTCGACGATGAGGATGGCGTTTTTGGCCGCGAGTCCGATGAGCATGATCAAGCCGATCTGCGCATAGACGTTCAGATCGAAGTGGCGCACGAACATGCCGATCATCAGGCCGAGGATGACCGTCGGGGTGGCCAGCAACACCGCGAAGGGGAGTCCCCAGCTTTCGTATTGGGCCGCCAGCAGCAGGAAGACGAAGAGCACCGCCGCGCCGAAGACGATCGGCGCCTGGCCCTCGGACTTCTTTTCCTGCAGCGTGAGTCCAGACCATTCGTAGCCGACTTCGCTGGGCATGGTCTTCATTACTTCCTCGATGGCCTTGATCGCCTGGCCGGAGCTGTAACCGGAGGCCGGGGCGCCCATAATCTCGGCGGCATTGTAAAGATTGAAGCGGCTAACGAAGTTCGGGCCGGACATCTTGCTGACTTTCACGAGCGTGTTGAGCGGCACCATCTTGCCGGCATTGTTGCGCACGTAGAATTGCCCTATTTCCTCGGGCTGATTGGTGAAGGTCGGTTCGGCCTGGAGGAACACTTTATAGACTTTGCCAAAGCGCACGAAGTCGTTCACGTAGAGCCCGCTCAGGTAGGCCTGCAGGGTCTGGAAGACGCTGTCCACCGGCACGCCCAGCGTGCGCGCCTTCTCGCGGTCCAGTTCCACTTTCACCTGCGGCGTGGACGGATTGAAGGTCGTGCTGACTCGGGCGAGTTCGGGGCGCTTGGCCGCTTCAGCCTGGAGTTGCCGGACGTAGTCCGCCAGTTGCTCGATTGTTCCACCGGACCGATCCTGCAACTGCATCGTGAAGCCGGACACGTTGCCGTAGCCCGGTAACGGCGGCGGGCCAAACGCGAACGCGCGTGCGCCGGGGATGGCCGCGAACTTTTTCGTCCACTCCTGAGCGATGGCTTTGGCCTGCAACTCGGGACTTTTGCGTTCTTCCCACGGTTCGAGGCCCACGAACATCATCGCGGTGTTGGGAAAGTTCAGCGAGTTGAGGATGTTCAATCCGGCGATCCCCAGGGCGGAGCGGACGCCGTGGGTTTTGGTCACGATTTCCTCCACCTGCCTCAGCACTTCATCGGTGCGCTGGAGCGAGGCACCCTCGGGCAACTGGACGGCGACGAAGAGGTAGCCCTTGTCCTCATCCGGAATGAATCCGCCGGGCACGTGCCGGCCAAGAATCAAGATGCCGCCGACCACGACGACCAGCAGCAGCATGGAGAACACGGCCTTTCGAACCATGCCGCCGACGATGCGGCCATACTTTTGCGTGATCCAGTCAAAGGCGCGGTTAAACAACCTGAAAAATGCCGCGATTGGGCCGCGCCCCGGCGTCGGCTTTTTGAGCAGCATCGCCGAAAGCGCGGGGCTGAGCGTGAGCGCATTGATCACCGAAAAAATCACCGCGACAGCGATGGTTAGCGCGAACTGGCTGTAGAGCTGGCCGGTCACGCCGCCCATGAACGCCACCGGCACAAACACGGCGCACAGGACCAACCCAATGGCCACGACCGGTCCGGACACTTCCTTCATCGCCTGCCGCGTGGCCTCCACCGGTGTCATGCCACGCTCAAGGTGGTGCTGCACGGCCTCGACCACGACGATGGCATCATCGACCACGATGCCGATGGCTAACACGAGGCCGAACATGGTGAGCACGTTCACGCTAAAGCCGAGCGCGGGGAACATGATGAACGCGCCGAGCAGCGAGACCGGCACGGTGCACATCGGGATGATCGTCGCGCGGAAACTTTGCAGGAAGATGTAAACGACGATCAACACGAGGATCACCGCCTCGAAGAGCGTGTGCACGATTTCTTCCATCGAGGCCTTGATCGGCAGCGTGGAATCGAGCGTGATATCGTAAGCCATGTCGGGCGGAAACCGCGTTTTGGCTTCCTCGAGGATCTTCTTCACGTTGTCCGCGGTCTCGATGGCATTGGCGCCGGGCGCGAGATAGATGCCGATGGCGCCGGCGGGCGTCTTGTTCAGCCGCGCGCGCAGGTCGTAGGTCTGCGCGCCGAGTTCCACACGCGCCACATCCTTGATCTTCACCTGAGAGCCGTTGGGATTGGAGCGGATGATGATTTCCTCGAACTCCTTCGGATCCTTGAGCAAGCCGAGCGCGCGGACATTGAACTGCATTTCCTGTCCCGGCGGCGCGGGCTCGGCGCCGATTCGTCCCGCGGGTGACTGGGCGTTCTGCTCCTTGATCGCATTCGCGATATCCTGCGGCGTGATGCCCAGCACATCCAGTCGGTCGGGGCGCAGCCAGATGCGCATGGAGTAGTCCTGCGCGGTATAATTCTTCACGTCGCCCACGCCCCTGACGCGCTTGATCGCATCGACTAGATTGATGTCGCAGTAGTTGCCGAGAAAGGTCGCGTCGTAAGTGCCCTTGGGCGAGTTGAGGCCGATGACCATTAGGATATCCGGGCTGGAGCGATTGACGATCACGCCTTCCTGCTTCACCGCCGCCGGTAACTGCGCCTCGGCCTGCCCCACGCGGTTCTGCGCGTTGACCTGCATGATGTCCACGTCCGTGCCGACATCGAAATACATGTTCAAAGTCAGCTTGCCGTCGTTGGTGTTGTAAGACTGCATGTAGAGCAGCTTGTCCACGCCGTTGACTTTCGACTCGATGGGCGAGGCGACGGATTCCATGACCGCCTCGGCCGCCGCACCGCGATAGGTCGTGGTCGCCTGAATCATCGTCGGGCTGACCGGCGGATACTCGGAGATGGGAAGGCGCTTGAGGGAGATTAGACCCATGATCACCGTCAGGATGGCTATGACCATCGCGACGATGGGGCGGCGAATGAAGAAGTCAGCCATGGCAGTTACTCCTTCCCAGACTTGGCTTCGCTTTGTGTGGCGGGGCTGGCTTCCGCTGGCGTCAGCGGCGGCGCAGCCATCAGTTGAACCGGCGCGCCCTCTCGCAATTTTTGCACGCCCTCAACGACAACGCGCTCGCCGGCATTGAGCCCTTTCAGAATGATCACGTCCGAGCCGACCCGATTCGGCGCCACCTCGACCGCGCGCTGCGTGGCCTTGTTGTCGGCCCCAACGACCCACACGAAATTCTTGCCCTGCAGTTCCGTGAGCGCGCGCTCCGGCACCACAATGTTCCCCTCGCCAGGCGGCAGGCTGATGCGAACCCGGGCAAACATGCCGGGGCGAAGCGCCCTGGTCGGATTCGGAAATTCCGCCCGCGCCCGGATGGTCGCCGTCGTCGGGTCCACCACCCGATCCATGAAGATCCACTTGCCCGGAGCGGGATGCTCCGAGCCGTCGGCCAGGATCAAGTGCACCGGCAGTTCGCCCATCTTCCGGCCCGCCTCCCGGGCGATCCTTTCGGCGTTCAGAAAATCGACTTCGCTGACCGCGCAGTAGAACCAGATGGGATCGACCTGCGAGATCGTGGCCAGGAGCGTCGGCTCGCCTTTTCCGACGAGGGTGCCGATCGAAACCTGCTTCGCGCCGATGCGCCCCGCAATCGGCGCCTTCACGTCGCAATACCCGAGATCCAGTTCCGCCGATTTCACCCTTGCCTCGGCCGACGCCACATTGGCCTCGTTCGCTTCCTTCGTGGCCACGGCGGTGTCGAGATCCTTCTGAGGAACGGCCTTCTGCGCCGCCAGCGCCGTAAGCCGGGGAACTTCGATAGTGCTCTTGCTAAGGGCGGCCTTCGCCTGCGCCAGCCCTCCCTTGGCAGCAGCGAGCCTTTCTTCGAAGGGCTTCTTATCGAGTTCAAACAGCGGAGCACCCGCCTGAACCTCAGTTCCTTCTTCAAACAGGATCTTTTCGACAAAAGATTCCACCCGCGCCCGCACCTCGACGTTTTGCGGGGAATCGAGCTGGCCGATGAACGTGGTGGAGCGCGCGACGTTTTTCTTCGCCACCTCCATGACCTGCACCACCGGCGGCGGCATTGCCGGCGGCCCGGCCTTCTTGCAGCCGAACGCCGCCAGCGCTAGTGCCGTCGCCAACAATACGCCACCAGTCAGAACTCTGGTGTTTCTTTCCGTGGCCCGGTGTCTTTGCTTGGTTTTCATACTGATTTTCATATGGCGGGGGTGCTTTGTCTGCTATTGCGCAGCCACTGTCTTATACGCGGCCGAGATTCATCGGCCCACCACTGTTTGCGAAAAAAGGCCCTTTATTTGTTGGGTAGGCGGAGCGTCGCCCCAGATGATGAGGATGTTCGGCTTCTTGCCAGAGGCGGGTTTTGCAGCCTGCGCTGGAGCGAGCATGCCCAATGCAAGCCCGAAGGCCAGCGCGAGGTTTTTGATTTTGGTGGTTCGTTTCCTGAATCGTTAGTTCCCTGTTGAGTTTTCTTTGGCCGGCCTTGAGGAGTGTTTTCATCGGATCATTCCCTCTTTGCCTCCAGGTGGGATGCGTAAATCCGGCTGACCACCGCGAAGAAAAGGCCGGCGGACAATCCGCACATGAGAATGCCGGTCATCCCCTCAATGGGGCCTAGTATCCGCCATGGCTTCAGCAAGACCACATCGCCGTAGCCAATGGTTGTATAGGTGGCTCCGGAAAAGTAGAAGGCCGCCTCGGCGTCGGGCAGACATCCGCTCCAAAAATAGAACAATGACCAAAGCGTGATCTCGGTCACGTGAATCAGGATCAGCCACCACGTCACGCTGATCAGCAGCCAGACGATGGACCAGGTTTGTGTTCGTGGCGCTGCGTGGGATTTCATTAACGCCCGCAACAGCAGGGCGAATCCGGTGGCATGCACGAGCACCGTGAGGGTGACGAGAACACCGGCGATGAGAATTGGGAAGTGCATGATTGAGATTGGCTTTCAGATCAGTTCTCCGGGAAACGGTCGTGCTGCTCCTCCGAGCAACAGCCCATCACGGACGAGATTTACACCCTGGACGGATCTGCGATTTTGAACTGCTTCCGATACTGCTTCACGACATCTTCCAAATGGTCGTAGAGGGCATCCTCGCCAAACACTTCCTTAAGCCGGTAGCGGGCATGGGTCTTGATGTCCTCCATGACATCCGCAACGACCAGACGTATGCCTCTCGCCTTCATCTTCGCGTGAACCGACCGGAGGGTCTCCGCCGCGGAGTAGTCAACATCGTCCACCGCTGACCCGTCGATGCAGAGCCAGCGCAGAGGCGGCTCCGTCGACTTCGCAAGAAACGAGACCTCATCCGAAAGCTGCTGACAATTCGCGTAGTACAAGCTGTGCGTGAATCGGTAGATGACCAGGCCGGGCGCGGCCTGCGCGGCCGTGGTCACGGGCTCCGGTTGCCAGCCGCCCGATGGGCCTGGCACGAGCACCGCGTTCTTCGGCCGATACCCGTGTCGGGTGTGCTCAATCAGCGACAACGCGATGGCAAGTAGTATCCCCTGTTCCACGCCTACGACCACGACTGTCAACGCGGTGACCACAGCCACCCGGAACTCCGATCGCCGTTGAGCGAAAACCTTGCGCATCCCGGCGACATCAATCAGGCCGACTCCGATAAGAAAAACGATGGAAGACAGCGCGGCCTCGGGCATGAACGCCAACGCGGCGGTCAAGAAGAGCAGGATCAGCAACACGATCGCGACCATCACCAGAAGCGACAGTTGGCTGCGACCGCCGGCACGGTCCACGATTTGCGTCTTCGTTGGGCTGCCATTGACGACGAAGGTGCCTGACAGCGCGGCCCCGATATTGGCCAAAGCCAGGCCAACCATGTCGGTGTTCTCGCTGAAACTTTCCTCGTAGCGCGTGGCAAAGGCGCTGGCGGTTGCCGCGCTCTGGGCCAGGATGACCACGAACATCGCAAACGCGGTCGGAATCAATGTCGTTATGACCTGCCAGTTCCAGTCCACCTTGGGCAAGCCCAAGTGTGGCAAACCACTTGGAACCGTCCCGACGACATGCACCAGCTTGTCGAAACCGAACGCCCAACTTGCGACCAGCGCGCCGATCGCCGCGATCAAGGCCCCCGGAATTTTCTTCGAAATCTTTTCGAGGCCGACGATAACCACCAGAACAGCAAGCGCGATCGTCAACTCGTAGCGATTGGCCTCTCCGAGATGTTGCAGGTTATGCCAGAGCTTCCCTAGCGTGCCGTGGCCACCACCCTTCAAGCCCAACATGCCTGCGATCTGTCCCAGCGCGACCTGAATGCCGACCCCGGTCAGGAAGCCGATCAACACAGTGCGCGAGAGGAAGTCGGCCAGAAATCCCAGGCGCATGACGCGCGCCAGAATCAGGAACAGCGCGGCCATTAACGCCAGCACGCCGGCCAGCGCCAGGTATTGTTCCGAGCCGATGGAGGCGATCCCCACGAGACCGGCGGCGAGAATGGCCGCCGTTGCGGAATCCGCGCCCACCACGAGGTGCCGTGAGGAGCCAAACAGGGCGAACAGTGCCGTGGGGATGAGCATCGTGTAGAGACCGGTGATCACCGGCGTGCCGGAGATCTTGGTGTAGCCCATCACCTCGGGGATGGCGATTGCGGCCAACGTGATGCCGGCGATAATTTCAGACGGGATCCGAGCGGCCGTAATCGGCAAGATCCCCTGCAGGAAGGGAAGACGGGCGGGCGCGTCGTGATTGTGTGTTGGCTTCATAGTCATGTCATTTTTGGGGTAGATTGGTTTGTTCACTCCATGACAGCTTTCACGTGTCCCGAGCGCACCGCTTTCTTGAAGAGGGCGTGGTCGCGTTCGCTTTGATCGGCATAAGCCTCGGCGAACGCGGCGATGGCTGTATCGAAGGCGTCGCTCTTGCCGAGGTATCCGCTAATTTGTGCCGACGCGCCGGAGCGCGCATGCGCCCGCGCCAGCGTCCAGCCGCAAAAATCAGCATACTCGACCATCTTGCCCAAACCAAACTGCTCAACTGGAGCCCCGATCTTCACGTCCCTGAGTTGGCGAACGTAGAAATGCCGTCCGTGCCTGGTCTTCAGCCAGCCGAGAAAGATATCGCTCGCCGATTGCATCAGGTGGCATCCGTTCACGACCCGCTGCCCATGATTTGCGTAGATGCTCTTACCGGCATACGGCTCCAGCACCGAGGGGCCCGCTTCCTTCATCTGGAGAAACAGGTGATCCTTTTTGCCAGCCGTCATGAGCGCCACGGCGCACCAGGTGCCGACGCTTCCGACCCCGACCACCTTGAGCGCGACATCCGCAAGATCAAAACGGTCGAGGAGCGCGCGGCGGTCTTCCGGCAGTGATTTCCGATAGCCGGCAAAAGACTCCTGGACGAGAACGTCGATCGAATCTTCACCCTGAGCGCGCGGGTGGTAAATCAGCGGCGGATTGTCCTGAATGGTTGGCGCCTGGCCGTCGCGGATCGCAAATTTTGGAAAGTGGTGTTCCGACATGCTGCTCGCGCGGCTAGTGGCAAGCCGTTGCAAACCCCGCCGACGGGTCTCCGCGTCTTCGATTCCCGAGATGATCTTTTCGATGTCGATGCTGGCATACCAGATTTCCAGAACCGTCATGTCGCTGTATTCCGCGATGCGTTTCCGATATGCCCGCACGCAGGACAGCGCGGCATCCTGAGCGTCGCCTCGACTGAGACCATTCTCACGGGACGCCAGAACGAAGCTTGCGGCGAGGCGCTTAACATCCCATTCCCAAGGCGCGGGGAGAGTCTCATCCAGATCATTGATGTCGAAAACGATCCTTCGTTCGGGCGTGGCATAAGCGCCGAAATTGTTTAGATGGCAGTCGCCACACGCCTGCACGCGCAGGCCGGTTGCCGGGGTGCCCGCCAGGTCGGCCGCCATGTTGAGTGCCGCTCCCCGGTAATAAGTGAAAGGCGTCCGCACCATGCGCCCGTGGCGGATGGGAATCAGTCCGGCAATGCGACCCCGGTTTGACTGCTCCAGCAACCGCAACGGATCGGGACGGTTGTCCGGCGCTTTCCAGACCGCATGCGAATTGCGCGGGCATTTTTTTCGCAGACTCTTGCCCATGGCGTAGAACTCTGCCAACGAAGGCCCTGACTGTGCCGAAAGATTTTGTCTGCGGACGGTTTTCACTGTTCTGGCGTTTCGATGGCTGCGAACTCGAAGAGCAGTCGGCGGTTTTCGACGCGCAGATCATGCACCGCGTTCTCGGAAAACTCCCGCCGGCCGCGCTCGAGCCGCTTTCGGTAGCGCCGACGCTCCGCCTTGACGCGACTGGCGAGCAAGGTGGCGAGCGAGGTCGAAGAGCGAGCGGCCATGTCGATCAATTAGCGCTGGGCATCTTTCACTCCGGTTCACGCCCGGGCCCGGCTCCCGTTTCTTGAAAGCTGTCCACGGCTTCGGCCACGGTGGTGAACCGGTTGATCCCGCCCAAACGTTCATCCACCGCTTCCGCTCGCAGCCGGTCGCGCACCGACGAGCGTGCTTCGACCACCTGCAGGCGCACTCCCGCCGCTTTGAGTTCGTCGGCCAGTTCTTCGAGCATGTGCGCGCTGTGCATGTCCACGTAGGCCGCGGCGGAGAGGTCGAGGACGACGAGCTGCGGCGGCGTCTCGGACCGCACGCGCTCCATGATCGTGTCGCGCACGTGATCCATGTTGAAATAGAGGAGGCTCGCTTCGGGCCGGAAAATCAAGACGCCGTTGATCAACTCGTTATCCGGATGTCGCTCGCGATCGGAGAAGCGCCGGGTCCCGGGGATGCGGCCGAGCAGGGCGACGTGCGGCCGGGACGCGCGCCGGATCAAAAGCACGAGAGAGATGACCGCGCCGATCATCACGCCGCGCAACAGGCCCGAACTGAGCACGCCGACCAACGCGGCTACGGCCACGATGTACTCGGTGAGGTTGGTGTGTCGGAGATGCCGGAGCGTGGAAATCTTAAACAACCCCGTGACGGCCACCAACACGACTGCCGCCAACACAGGCTGAGGCAGCGCGGCCAGCAGGTGCGAGAAGTAAAGCACCACCACCAAAATAATTCCCGCTGCAAGGGCGCCGGAGAGCGGCGTGCGCGCGCCGCCGCCTTCGTTCACGAGGGATTGCGACATACCTCCGCTGACTGGGAAAGCGCGGCCTAGCCCGGCGGCGAGATTGGAAGCAGCAAGAGCGAGAAATTCCTGGTTCGCATCCAGCCGCCCGCCATGTTTGGCCGTGAACATGCGGCCGATTGCCGCCGTCTCCACGGCAGCGAGCATGAAACAGGCAAGCGCCAGCGGCAACAACTCGTTCAAATCCGTCCAATGAATCGCGGGGAGTCCGAGAGCGGGCAGACCTTGCGGGACCGCGCCCAGCAATTTCACTCCGCGGGCGTCGAGGCCGAGCCAGCCCGAAGCCAGAATGCCGCCGATCACGACGAACAACGCCACCGGTTTGTTCTTGAGAAAAATCTTCCCGAGCACGAGCACCGCCAGCGCGATGCCTCCAACCGTGAGCGACGTGGCATTGGTATCGCCCAGGTGCTTGAGGAAGTTGCCGCTGTTCTCCCAGAAATTGCCATGCGCGCCATGGATGCCAAACAGCTTGGGCAATTGTGTGCTGGCGAGGAACAGGGCGACACCGCATTTGAAACCGACCATCACGCTCTCGGAGATGAAATTGACGATCGAGCCAGCCTTGGCCAGCCAGGCGATAAATGCGATGAGCGCCACGAGCAAAGCCGTGCCCGCCGCCAGCGCACTGAACCGGCTCGTGTCGCCGCCGGCAATTTCGCCTAACGAGGCGCCGACAAGCAATGAAATGGCGGAGGTAACGGTGATGGCCGTGTGCCGCGAACTACAGAAAAGCCAGAAGACCAGTCCGCCAAACAAGCAGGCGTAGAGTCCCGACTCGGGAGGCAGGTTGGCCAGTGAAGCGTCGCCCAAACCGGCCGGTAGAAGGTAGGCCGCCAGAGTGACGCCGGCGACGACGTCACCACGGAGCCAGGTCTTGTTGTAAGTGCGCAACCAGCCGAGAGCAGGCAGCCATCGGGATGCGGTCGGTGACCTGGTCGCAGGATTGCCCACTTCAGTATTTCTGCGGAACGAACTTCCGGCCCTTCAACGGCGCTTCATCGTCGTAGGCGCCCTTCATCGAGCGCTTCGGCAGCTTGACCTTCTCGCGCGGGACTTTCTTGTGCGGGATGAGATCCAGGATGTGCGCGAGGCAGTTGAGACGGGCGCGTTTCTTGTCGTCCGAACGCAGGACATACCACGGTGCGTATTTGGTGTCGGTCGCTTTCAGCATCAGGTCCCGGGCGCGGGAATAATCGTACCACTTGCTGCGCGAGGGCAGGTCCATCGGGCTGAGTTTCCACTGGCGAATCGGATCGTCGATTCGCGCCTCGAACCGGCGCTTCTGCTCCTTGTCGCTGACCTCCAGCCAGATCTTGATGAGCTGAATGCCAGCCTCCACGACGAATTTTTCGACGATCGGACAGAGCTCAAGAAAGCGCGCGTGCTGCTCCTTCGTGCAAAAGCCCATCACGTATTCGACGCCGGCGCGGTTGTACCAACTACGGTCGAAGATGACGATCTCACCCGCGGCTGGGAAATGCTGCATGTAACGCTGGATATACATCTGCGACTTCTCGCGATCGGAGGGCGCGGGCAGCGCCACGACTCGAAAGACCCGCGGACTGACTCTTTCGGTTAGGGCCCGGATCGTGCCGCCTTTGCCCGCCGCGTCGCGGCCCTCGAAGACGATGATGACGCGCTGCCCCTTCGCCTTGACCCAGTCCTGGAGTTGGCACAACCGGGCCTGAAGCTTGCGCAGTTCCTTGTCGTAGGTCTTCGCTTTCATTTTTTCCGGACCATTTGATTTTAATTTTTTGCTCATAGGTTTGTGGTTAGGATCTCAGTTCGCCGAGGTCATTTCTTTGGCTGCTACCGATGACGTTCCTCGGACACATGAATCATTGTTCTGCCTTGCCAGTCAAAGCCAATCGCCAAAAGATGAATCCGAACACGTTTGCGAGAGATGTAGTCGGGCTCGTCGCCACGACCGATTTCATGCGGTTGAGCCTGTTACCGCGCGTGTGCGCTCTCGGCGTTATTTGGGGGGTAGGATGGCGTACGTGCCGGACCAATGCTCCGCGTTGCGCCGAGCGTTCGATAGGCGGCGCTTGCATTTTGCCTAGCGAGAAGGTTCTGATTCCAGGAACGCTCTTCCCGGCCTAACTATCCTTTGGTGACCTTGAGAGGTGGCGGAACTTTCGAGGCGTGGGGAAGTTTCTGCGGCTGGCCGGCCGCCGAGGGCTGGGGCATTCGCACCATCAACCAGGTCTGGGTTTGGTTGTTATCGAAATGAATCACAATCGGTGAGACATCCAGGGTGAGATTTGCCACGCTTGTCTCATACAGCGTCTTTCCGTGGTCGCCGACGCGCCAGGCCGCGCGCTGGCTCGCTTTGTCTACCTTGCCGGCCACCGGATGGCTATCATTCGTGAGCGTGCTTTGGAAAGCGCCGCTGATTGTGCCTTCGCGGTTCATCGATAGCTGGAAGAACATGACCGGATCGCCGCGTTCCTCCTGCACGAGAGCGAAAACGCCGAGCGGCATCCATTCGCCGGATTGCTTGGGATCCGACGGCGGCAGCGGCGGCGGCGGCTGTTCGACGCTGGCGGCGGCTTCCAGGAGCTGACCGTCGTACTTCTTGGCCGGGATCGGCTGATTGTCGACGTAAACGGTGTCCCCTTCGTAGACGACATTCATCCCGTAGTCGATGTATTCAGGTTCGGGAGGCAAGGAGGCGTAAGTCGCGACCGAACTCCAGGTGGCAGTTCCCCACCACCACCACGGGTCGAGCGGATAATAGCCGGGCCAGTATCCGGCCCATCCCCAATGCCCCCACCAGGCATCGTCGAAAACATCATCGTAAAAATCCTGCGCGTTATCCCAGATCTCTTCCGCGCGGTCGGCGCGGTAATCCCAGAGATCTTCCCGATGTTGCTGCCAATCCTCGCGTCGCTGGTCGCGCCATTCCTGACGATCTTCGCGACGACTTTGCAGATTGTCCCAGCGCTGGTCGCGATTGTTCTGGAATTGGCCGCGCCGCTCCTGGCGTTGTTCGCCCCGTTTGGTCCAGGCTTCGCTGCGGTTATCCACCCGTTGGCGCCATTGGTCATCGCGATTTTGCGAACGATCGCTCCAATTCGGTCGCTCTTCAGGGCGAGCGCGCCTTTGACCAGAACCGCGCCGATCTGCCGGGAGCTGACTCGGACGGTTCCCAGCAGCAACGGCGCCAAGAGCGGCACCACCGGCCCCAGTCGCCGCACCGAGAAAATTGCCCGAGCCTTTCGAAGGAAGTTGTGACGGCTTGCCTGTTGGTCGGGTTCCCTTACTTCCGTCTGACGGTTTGGTGCCTGCGGAAGGTTTTTGCGAGGGGCGGGTTCCCGTGCCGCGACTTGGTGGATTCCCAGAGGGCAACTGCGTGACTCCGCTGCCGGTCGACAGACGCTGCGAGTCGCTCGATGGGACACGCCCGCCGCTGGGTCGCGATGCGCCCGCGGAGCTTGAGAGGTCGCCTCCTGAAAAGTAGGACGAGGAAAAACTGCCTCCGCCGGAGGAGCTGGAAAAGGCACTCGCGCCCTCGCCAAGATTGCTCCCAACTCGGTTTGCTGAACTCCCACCAGCGCCACCAGCGCGTGCGTAACTACTCCCGCCGCTTCCTCGGGTAAAGCTCTCACCGCCTCCATAGCTGCCTCGGGAATAGTTCCCGCCGCCGCGGGAAAAGCTTCCGCCGCCACGGCTACCGCCACCCCCACCACCACGCCCACCGCCGCCGCCGCGTCCCCCCCCGCCCCGGGCCAGCGCGGTCGTGTCAGCAAGAACGATAGCTGCCCCGGTTAACACCGCCAAATACAAGCCAAGTCGCGGGCGCGTCACGCTAATTCCCTTTCACGCGGTTGATTTCGATGCGCGGGATGCCCGGTTGTGGATTGCCATCGAGAGTGCGGTTGTTCGATTCCCAAGTGAATCGATCGTCCGAGATCTTGGTGAAAGTGTTGTCGGCCGCGGTCCGACTTCCATCGGGCGCTACGCCTTTTTCACGCAGCAACCAGCGCTGTCCTTCCCGGGTCCAGCGTCCCTCCGCGAAACCGCCTTCGTCGTCGAAGGTCCATGACCGGATACAGTTGTCGATGGGATCCCAGCCAATGATTTGCCAGCCTTCCAGCGTCGTTTCGTCGCCGCGTTTCACCGCCACATTGCGGGTGATGAAATTGCCGCCTCGCGCCCAGACATACTGACTATGCACGGCCAGATCGTCGCTCTTGTCTGCCTCCTTCCACTCGCCCACCAGCCACGCGAGCTGCGAGAGCTGATCGTGCGGGGAGACTTCGGCGAGTGGACTTTCAATTAGCTGGCTAATCTTCCACTCACCATCCTTCTTGACGTAGATTGCGGCGTACTGCGCGCCGCTCGTTTCGCCATTCTTCGCCGTTACCGTAGTGGAACCTTTTTCGATCACGACTTCAGGCGCGAGCACACGAACCGAATCGAGATGGATCGCGAGCTTCGCTTCTTTCCCGGCTTGGAACGCGGCCCGAATACTGCCTTCGATCGCCGCCCGGCCATCAAAGGTCTGGCCATCATCCGAAGTGTATTGGGCGTCGGCGGTGAAAAAGTCAGCCAACGCCTTGACGTCCGCCTTGGCATAGGCGGCTTCATACGCCCGGTCTTTGGCCATCACGGCGGTCCTTTCAGGAGAATTGTTGGCGGAATTTTGTGCGGGAGACCTGCCCGCGAGTGCGATCGAAACGGAAAGAAGGAGCGCGATTGATTTCATGGAGTGCGCAAGCTTCCAAACAACAAGCAGATTGCCAGACAAACTTGCGTTTAGGTTGGAGATCGTTTTCGGAACCGTCCAGCATGCCGATCCACTCGCGATAGACGGGCACGTCACGCGTCGCTGCGTCGGTCACGCGTTATTTGGTTTTTGTCTACGCGCTAATTGCGACATCGCCGCATCTTCGCCACTCCACATCAAAAGGTTGCTCGTCAATCGTTGGCGACAGTGACCCAGACCACGAATACAACGTCTACGCGGCGACGCCGGCATGCCTGGTGTTCTGCGGATGTTGGCGTAGGCACGGCTGGTTTCGTTAGTTGGACTCCAGAAGGATGCGGCGGACTTCCGCGATCGCCTGCGGATTCTGGTGTGCGCCGTGATTGGAAGGCACGACCAGTTCCGAACGAGCGCCATTGAGGTGGCTGCTCCAGTAGGGCACGACCCCGTCGCTCATCACTGGCGGTGTCTTGTCCTTGTTCCCGCCTTTGCCGCGATCTCCCGAGATGGTGTAATACGGGATGCCCGGGGCAATCGGGATCTTCTCCAGCTCGAGCACGAAGCGATTGTTCGGCGCGAGCGTATCAACGCTGTTGGGGATGCGTTTGAGACGCAGCGTCGCAGTGTCCGGAGTTTGAAAGGTTAGTGCCTCGGCGCCGATTTTCAGGAGCGTGATTGGCGATTTGATGAGACTTGAGGCGATACGCCCGATCCAATTTTGCGCCAGCTTGGCGCCGCGGTGCGGAGTGGAGATGAAAATGACGCTCCCGATTTCCTTTCGATGCTGGAAGATGAGCGCCTTTTCGAGCATCTCTTTCGTTGCCGGGGAAAGGAGCGTTTGCGAAGGCGGTTTTCCAAACGTGTCCAACCAGAGGGTGTCGCCGCTGTCGGTAATCATGAGCCGGCTGATGCAACCTCCCATGCTGTGGCCGATGAGCACCATCTTCTTGCGCAGGGGATAGCGTTTCTCTATGGCGTCGAGTTGGTCACGCAGAATCGTGGCAGAATATGGATACGGATAACCGCTCGGGTAGCTGTAGAACCAAAATTGGTAGCGCTTCCGAATCTCTGCGTCGCCGCGGAGAGCGTTGATCATCGGCGTCCAGGTGGAGGGCTCGCTCATCAGGCCGTGGATGATCAGCACGACCGTCTTGTCGGGATCATAGGGCTGGAGCCGCGCGATCCGGTCGGTTTCGGCGAACCTTGCCGGGCGTAGGAAGCGCGAAAGTCCGAGTTTTTTCTCGGGTTTTTCGCGTGCGAGCGCGACCCCGAGTGGAACGGTGAAATCCGCCGCGAGCGGAAAGGCATGCTCTCCAATCGTGACACGCTCGGTGGCGAGCGGATCTTCAAACGAGATCACGCACCGCCGCGGGCCGTCGAAGCGGGCCACCGCCGTAACGCCATAATAGACGCGCGACAGAGTGAAGTTTTCGCGGTAATTCTCCCGCTGCGCCCGCCCGACCGCGACGAGCGGCGCACCAAGGCCCGGCCGGATGGTGCGATCGAGGAAGGCGGTTCCCCGGACGTCGAACTGATCGGCCGGCGTGAGCTCGTAGAGCGCTGGATTCCACTCCGGGCGGGGGTCGCGTTTGTGCGTGAGAACGTATTCGGCGCCATCTGGAGCGGAAACGCGCAATGGGTGCGTCCACGGGTCGAGATTCGCCTTCTGCAGGGTGCCGATGATCCGGCTGAGCGCGAAGTTGTAATCGCGCTGCGCCGCGGCATCGCCCGGTGTTTTCTGCAAGGTCGAGGAGGCCGCATGCAGGGCGTCGAGGTATGCACCGATCGCCGCCGAAGGCTTGTCGCGATCTTGCGTGAGCGCCTGCGCGATAACCTGCCCGGCCGGTGTCAGCGGATGATAAACGGGACGCTGAGTCTTTACCGCGGCAAACGGCGCGCAGCCAGCGAGGCTCACGGCGACGGAGAGCAAGAGAAGACTACGTTGTTTCATCGGGACCAGAGAGTCCGCCACTATGATCTGGCGGCTTTCGCGGCGCAGTCAGCCCATCACTCGATCGTGGTCATCAAGATCGAGGCTACGAAATTCAACCGGAAGGATCGGTTGTCAAAGCATGTGAATGCCCGCCACAGGAGAACCGTATTCGTTGATCAGTCGTCTCGCTGTTCCCTGACCGCCGCTCGGTAGGCCGCGATACATTCATGACGTGAGGCAAAGATGTGATTCTCTCCGATCGCCGCGGCCAGGCCCAGACGGTCAAAATCTGGATAGTCGCGCCGGTTGATCCGGGTAATTCCAAGGACAACACCTCTCTGTTCGCGAGATCCTGCTGCAATTCGACGAAAGCCTTCCCTGCGGAGAAATCAATGTCGGTAATGGCGCTGGCATCTATGACCAGCCAGCGCACCGGAGTTGGTGATTCGTCCACCAACTGGCGCGCCTTTTCGGCAAAGCGTGACGCGTTGGCATAGAAAAGATCGGAGCCGAACCAAAACATCACCAGACCCGGCTCGATCATCTTGCCCGGAGTGGCCTCTTCCAAGCGCCAACGGTCATTGACGTCGTGCAGAACCACCCCAGTGTTCGGACGATAACTGTGGCGGACATGTTGGAGCAATGAGAGCACCAGCGCCAACAGGATTCCCTGCCCGACTCCGACAAACACCACCGTCGCAGCGGTGGCAATCGCCACCCCAAATTCTATCGGTGTCTTGCGATAGATTTCCACCAGGCCGCGACGATCGATCAGTTTGAGGCCGATCAGAAAAACGATCGTGGCCAGGACCGCGCTGGGCAGGAAACTGAGCGGCCGGGTGAGAAACAACAGCACCATCAGCACCATCGTGGCGGCAGTGAGATGCGAAATCTGGCTTCGCCCACCGGCGGCGTCCACCATGGCGGTCTTGGTTGGGCTGCCATTGACGACGAATGTGCTGCTGCAACCGGCGGCAGCGTTGGCAATGGCAAGGCCAACGAGGTCGACATTTAGATCGAAACGATCGCGATCGCGCAACGCATAAGCCTGCGAGGTGGCGGCGCTTTGGGCGAGAATGACAATGAAGCAGTATCCGGCAACAGGCAGCACCAATCCAATGTCGCTCCATGAAACAGCCGGCAGCCCAAGGTGAGGAAGGCCGCCCGGCACATGTCCGATCACCTGCACTCCGTGATCGCTCCATCGAAAATATGCGCTCGCCGCAATCGTCCCCACCAGCGCCAGCAACGCGCCTGGAAAACGTGGCGCCAAACTCTCCGACCCAGCGATCACGGCCAGCACCACAAGCGAAATCAACAGGCTCGGCAGGTGCGTTTCCGGCAAATGCTGGAAGGTAAAGAGGAGATTACCCAGAAATCCATGGCCGCCCTTTTCAAGACCCAGCATGCCGTGCAATGCACCGAGGGCGATTTGGATTCCAACGCCGGAGAGGAAGCCCACCAGGACGGTGCGCGAAAGGAAGTCGGCCAGAAATCCAAGGCGGAATGCTCGCGCCAGCAAAAGCATACCCGCCGCCGCAAGGCCGATCAGGCTGGTGAGAGCGACATATTTCGGGCTATTGGCGACAAATGCCATCGAAGTCAGGGCCGCAGCTACAATGGCTGCCGTCGCGGAATCGGCGCTCACGACCAGATGACGAGAAGAGCCGAAAATCGCAAAGGCCAGAATCGGCAGCAGCATGGTGTAGAGCCCGGTGATGACCGGCGTACCGATGATCTTGGTGTAGCCCATGACTTCGGGAATGCCGAGTGCGGCCAGCGTGATGCCGGCCATGATGTCCGGCAGTGAGCCGCGTTTTGTCGAAAGGAAGGATGCCCTGGAACAGCGGCCACCGCCAATCATGGTTTTTTCCTTCGCTTGTCGCTCGGTAGCGTTCACTTCAGTTCGAAATGATCTTATCCGCTGCTCTTTTCAACGAATATGGCAGACGCGTTCCAGACTTGGGATCGCGGCAGTGACTCGCGCTGACACGTGTCAGCGAGATTTTATTGGTTCTCGACCGGCGGTCGCGTGGCCCCGGCAGAGATAGCGGTCTGACTCGTGGCGCTCGGTCGCGCGACGCGCAACGTCGCTCTCGCCCTGCTCGTGGCCATTGAGGGTTTCGACGGAACGAAGGTGATTTCCGCCGTGGTAGGCAATGGCCTCCTTTTTGTCGCGTTCGCTGTGTTGAGCATGGTCCGGCAACTCTTCCTCCGAGGCGACGTCTTCGGCCTCATCATCGAGGGCGTAGTATTCAAGCAGATCTCCCAGTTCCTCGTGCAACCATTCCTTCGTCAGGCCAAATTCCTCGAGCGAATACTTGTGCTTGCTGCTAAAGTGGAGTTGTCGTGCATTCGCGCGCGTGAGTTTCTCCCGGTAGGCCTCGCTCATCGTCCATCCAAAGTGAGCATAAAGCTGCTCCAAAGTGGCCTTCGGATCGCGTGTCAGATTGCGGTAATCGATGCAGTAATATTGCCGCGGATCCACCTTGTTCCGGAACTCAAAGAGATGTCGAAACCATCGCACGGCGAGACGGGCGTAGGCTTGGGAGACCGGTCCGTCTTTTGGCAGGTCCGGCGAGTGCGCCTGCCAGACGGGCCAGAATACGCTCACATGCGAAGCGACCGATTCGTAGGGATGCCGGATGATGGTGATGAACTTCGCGTCCGGAAATGCCTCCAGCAGTGACTCCACCGCACCGGAGGATTGCGTGGCCTTGGTCAGGATGGTCTTCCGGGGCCCGCTGGCAAAGAGTCGACGTTGCAGACAGCTCCGGTAAAACGCCATCACCTTGCGGCGTTTCGCCGGCGGCAGATCGTCCTGGAATCCCGCCTGCCACAATTCGTCGACGTGCAGAAAGAGCAGGAAAATCGCCTCGCTTAGAAACGTGTAAACAAAAAAGCCATCATCCTCCTCCGGCTGATTGAACCGCATCTTGTGCAGGTCATCCCAGCCGCCAAACCATTTCTTCTCTGCCCAGGACACGATCCGCGCCAGCGGCCTGCCCAACCTTCGATCGAGCCAGACGAGGGCGTCGAAGCAACGCTGGAAGGTGACGGCAGGAAAAATGGTCTGGTAGAGCGCGTTGTAGACGAACCGCTCCTCATCCAGACTCATCAGCTGCTGGGTAAGAGTGGATCCAGTTCGCGGTGGCGCCACGATGAAGACCGGCTCGCGCACGGGCTGCCGTTTGAAGCCGGGAAAGAAGAGATGATCAAGCGCCCGGCCGAAGGCCACGATGCTCCACATCACCCAGTAGAGGGCAGTGAAAAAGAGAATGTAACCGCAGCGTCGAAGGCTAAATCTTGATTTGAACAGGGCCAGGTATTCCGCCTTCGCGAACAAACCTAGATCAACATACATAAGCGAGGAAGGCTCTTGATGAGAGGTAGGAAATCGGTTGAACCTCGGCGACCCCGGACCACCGGGCTCGCGGAACGGTTGAGTATCGTCTTCCACGACCCCCACGCAAGCTTTGGTTGCTTTGTTCATCGGAGCCGACCGCCCGTCCGCGGTTGATTGCCAGGTGTGTCCTTCGGGATCGTCAGCACTTTGAGGCGGAAAGCGCCGTAACCCCGCCCAGGTCGCCGCAAACGCCCTTCAACACTTCATCAACCGCGCCAGCAACTTCGGGAGAAAGCATTTCGCCCGCACGGAAGCTGCGACCCTCGATCCCGTAGAGAACGACGCGCGCCGGAAGTTGATTGAGCGCGCGCGCCAATTCCACTGCCTCGGCCACGCTGAAGGCGTGTGTCGAGGACGGAAAAAGACGCGACGAAACCGGACGCCGACTCGCGTCGAGCCGATGAATCGTTCCTGGGGCCGCGCCGGACTGTGACGGCGTCGATCAGAATCACGTCCGGCAGCGTCTTTCCACGCCTCCATCAAAGCGACGCCTTCGCCGCTTTCCTCGCGCACATCGACGTCAGGCAGCGCCAGCTCCCGCAGACGTCGCGCGATCACGCGGCCGACCGCATCGTCGCCGCGGAAAGGGTTGCCGAGGCCGATGACGAGGGTGATGGGCAAGCGATTCATTCGCGGATGATTTTCAGTTTCAGGAAATGTGTCGCGCACGAGATGCAGGGATCGTAGTTGCGCACCGCCTGTTCGCACTGCCAGGTCAGTTCGTCGTTAGGCAAATCGACCCGCGGCGAGACGAAGCGCCGGAGATCGTCCTCGATTGTCCTCTGGTTTTGCGATGTAGGTGGGACAATCTTTGCGTTCTGGATTAAGCCTCGCTCATCGATTGCATAGCGATGGTAAAGCAAACCGCGCGGCGCTTCCGTTGCGCCGCAGCCGACGGCGGCGCGGGGAGTCACTTCGACCGCGGGCGCATCCGGCGGTTCGTAATTCTCGATGATGCGCAACGCCTCGTCGCACGCCCAAAGCACTTCAACCGCGCGCACGATGATGCTCCGAAACGGGTTGCGGCAGACCGGGCCGAGACCGGCCTCGCGCGCCGCGCTCCTGTGCCAGCGGCGAGAGCCGGTCGAAGTTCAAACTGTAGCGCGCCATCGGGCCGACGAAGTAGGCGCCGCGCTCCTTCAAGACCGCGTGCAGCGCATTGGAATGGGCGACCTGTTCCTCGTTGAAATGCACGTCGAATTCCCGCCAGAAATGTCGAGCCCGCGATTGGAAACGATCCGGCCTTCGTTGAACGGATATTCGTCAGGGTGACGCAAGGCGACGAATTCGTAATCGTACTCGTAATCCGGAAACGGCAGCGTCCCGCACCAGCGCACCGTTTCGAGCGCCGCGTCACGCGCCCACTTTTAACCGCTCGGCCAGCGGCGCAAGTTCCTGCTTCGTCGGCACCCGAAAAAACCCGCCGACGCGCACATTGATCGGATGCACCGCGCGTCCACCGAGCAACGCGATGATTTCGTTCCCGGCCTTTTTCAATTGCAAACCGCGCTGCACGAGCGGCGCGTGATCCTTCGCCATCTGGATCGCGCTTTCGTAGCCGAGGAAATCCGGCGCGTGCAGCAGATAGATGTGGAGGGCGTGACTCTCGATCCATTCGCCGCAGTAAATGAGCCGGCGCAAGGCTCGCAATTGCCCCTCCACCTTTACACCGCACGCATCTTCCATCGCGTGCACCGCACTCATCTGGTAGGCGATCGGACAAATCCCGCAGATCCGCGCGGTAAGATCGGGCGCTTCGCGGAAATCGCGCCCGCGCAGAAATGCCTCGAAGAAGCGGGGCGGTTCGAAGATTTTCAAATTCACATCGGTCACCGCCCCGTCTTTTATCCTAACGAGAAGCGAGCCTTCGCCCTCGACGCGCGCGAGGTAGTTCACGCTTGATCGTTTTAGTGGACATGTTTCTTGCAATGACGAAATCCGAATGAAGAATGACGAAGGGACGCTGGCTGATTCATTTCGTCATTCCTCATTCTGGCTTCGTCATTTCTTCGCCCGTCGAACAATGCTTGAAAAGATGAGGTTCAGTTCCTTCGCTTCCTGCCAGAGCAAACGCGCCTCCGCCTTCAGGCCGGGCTCGGCGCGGGCGATGATGCGGAGGAAGAATTTCGTTTCCCGCGCTTCTTTTCGGCAGCGGTTGATATTCACGATGAACTCTTTTTTCGAAACCGCATCATCCGATTCGCAGTAATTCGCGCCGACACTGGTCCCGGCGCCGACGACCTGATCAATCAATCGATTGTTTACCGCCGAGGGAGGAACCCGCTTCGCAAAATCAATCACCGCCTCGGCAAACCGGACCGTTCGCTCCTCCAAGTCAAACCGTGGAACTTTCCCCTCTCCCTCCCGAACAACCGACACCTCCGCGTCACCACCCGCCCAAAAGCTCTCAAAATCAGCCGGCGCGCCTCGAGTTTCGGACTTCGTCATTCTTTCGTCATTCGTCATTCTGGTTTCGTCATTTCTCTTCATGCGCTTCGCTTTCTTTTCGGAACGACTCCGCGTCGGCGTTGAAGTTGCGGAAGGCGCGTACCAGGTTCGGCTCGGTGACGTCCAGCTCCTCGCTCATCCAATCGGCGAGCGAAGCGGTGTGCGGCGTTTCCTTTGGCCCAAAACATCCGTAGCAGCCCCGCTGATACGCCGGGCACAGTGCACCGCACCCGCCGTGCGTGACGGGGCCAAGACAAGGCGTGCCGTGCGCCACCATCACGCAGACGATGCCGCGGCGTTTGCACTCCATGCAGACGCTGTGCGGCGGCGTGTTCGGAGCGCGCCCGGTGAGGAACGCGCTGATCACATCGAGCAGTTGTTCTTTGTTAATCGGGCATCCGCGCAGCTCGAAATCGACCGGAACGTGCGCCGCGGTCGGCGTGGAGGTGGCGAGCGTCGAGATGTAGTCGGGCCGCGCGTAAACGATCGAGGTAAATTCCTTTACGTCGGCGAAATTACGCAGGGCCTGGATGCCGCCGGCCGTGGCACAGGCCCCGATCGTGACCAGATGCCTGGAGACGCGGCGCACTTCGCGAATCCGCTCGGCATCACGCGCGGTCGTGATCGAACCTTCGACCAGCGATAGATCATAGGGGCCTTTCACAACCGCACGTGAGGCCTCGACAAAATTGGCGATCTCGATTTGCTCGGCGAGCGCCAGCAGTTCGTCTTCGCAATCGAGCAGGCTCAGCTGGCAACCGTCGCAGGAGGCGAATTTCCAGACGGCCAGCTTCGGTTTGCTTTTCCGTTTCACAATTCGCGAACCCCCAGAAGCGGTTTCACCCGCTCGTAGCGGAAGACCGGCCCATCCCTGCAGATAAAGGTCGGCCCGAACTGGCAATGACCGCAAAGGCCAACCGCGCACTTCATGTTGCGCTCGAGCGAAGCATGGATGCGCTCTGTCGTTAGGCCGCGCTTTTGTAGTTCGAGCGCGGTGAAACGCATCATCACTTCCGGACCGCACATCAATGCGATCGCATTCCCCGGGTCGAAGTCGACCTGCGCGATGAGCCGGGTCACGACCCCAACGTTCCCACGCCACGGTCCAAGCGCGTGATCGACCGTGACGTGCACCTGCAGATCGCGCCGCGCCTTCCAGCGTCGCACCTCGGCCTTGAAGGGAATGTCCTGCGGAGTGCGCGCGCCGATCAGGAGCACAACCTCGCCAAAATCTTTCCGGCGGGCGAGCACCTCGTAAATCACCGAGCGCAGGGGCGCGAGACCGATGCCTCCCGCCGCAATCACAAGGTCACGTCCGACCGCCTGCGCGAGCGGCCAGCCCGAGCCATAGGGTCCGCGCACGCCGATGACGTCGCCCGTCTTCAGCTTCGCCATCGCGCGCGTGACGACACCGACCGCGCGCGTGGTGTGGAGCAGGGGTGACGGTTCCTGCGGGTTGCCGCTGATCGAGATCGGCACTTCGCCGACGCCAAAAACGTAAAGCATGTTGAACTGGCCGGCGGCGAAACGGAGCGGCGGCGCGTCAACCCTCGGCGCAAGCGCGAGCGTGAAGGTGTCGGCGGTTTCCTTCCGCACCCGCTCGATCCGCCACGGCGTGGGCAGCATCGGCTCGTTAGGCGGGACGGAGATTGGTTCAAGCGCGGGTGCCATACATATCGAGCAGTTGCAGCCGCGTCGCCTGGAGTCGTTGCATCATGACCTGCGCGGAGCGCATCGCCAGCTCGTAGCCGAGATCGTGGTTTTCCTCGCATTTTCCGCGCAGACATTTTCCGTCGAAGGCGGTGGCGCGGACGCTCTCCGTCGCGACGGCATCGAGGTGCCAGAGATAGGGCGGGAAAAGCCACGACCAGCCGATCACCTCGCCGGCCTGAATGGTTTCGAGCACCACCGGTGCGCGGCCCGGCACAAGCGTTTCGAGCCGGACGCGTCCGCTGCGCACGAGAAAAAACTGGTTCGCCGGATCGCCTTCGTGAAACAAGAATTCGCCCGTCGCGAAGTGGACGTTGGAAGCGCAACCGGCGACGAGCTCGAGCGCCGCATCATCGAGGCCGGCGAAGAAGGGATGTTGCTGAATGAGGGTCTTGATGTCTTTCATGATTTCAGATGACGAATGGAAAATGACGAAGCTCGAATGACGAATGACGAAGGGGCGCGCTCTGATTCATTTCGTCATTCGTCATTCTGGTTTCGTCATTTCTCCTCTCAGCGCGCGCACTTCTTCGGTCAGATCAATCCCCACCGGGCACCATGTAATGCAGCGTCCGCAGCCGACGCAGCCGGAGGTCCCAAACTGGTCGATCCACGTTCCGAGCTTGTGCGTGAGCCATTGCCGGTAGCGCGACTTGACCGACGCGCGCACGTCGCCGCCCGCGAGGTGGGAAAAACCGACGGTGAAACACGAGTCCCATTTGCGCCAGCGCTCTGCGTGGTCGCCGGTGAGATCGGTCGTGTCTTCGACGTTGGAGCAAAAACAGGTCGGGCAAACCATGGTACAGTTCGCGCAGGAGAGGCAGCGCTCCGCGACGTCGTCCCATCGGGGATGCTCAAGATTCCGGTAGAGCAATTCCTTGATGCCGTCGGTCTCGAGCGTGCGGCCCATTTGCGAAACAGCCCGCGCGGTGGCCCCAGCCGAGGCGGAAATCTCGGCCTCCTCAGCCGGGCGATGTGGCAATTCCGCGAGCACCTCCGAGCCCGCAGCGCTGCCAGACTCGATGACGAAATAATGGCGCCCGCGATCGAGAATCTCTGTGAGCGCGAGATCGAAGCCGCCTCTCGCTTTCGGCCCGGTCTTCATCGAAACACAAAAACAGGTGCCGCCCGCCTGGCCGCAATTGACCGCGACAATGAAAGCATTTTTCCGCCGCGCCTGATACGACGGATCGACAAATTGCCCGCCGAGAAAAACCTTGTCCTGCACGGCAATGGCGTGGAGTTCGCAGGAACGCACGCCGAGAAAGGCCAGCCTGGGTGCGGTAACTTCCTCTTCCAGGACTTCGAAGCCGTCGTTCGTTCGGCGCGCGCGAAAGAGTCGCTCCTCCGGCGGGAAGAGAAACTTCTTCCACGAATGCGGCCCAACGACGTAGCCGAAAAGCGCCGCGTCGCTGCGCTTCTTCAGGCGATAAGTCCCGCCGTCCTGCTCGTCTGTCCAACCGGCGGGAAGATCTTCCGGACCGGTCAGCGTATCGTAGACGATCGCGCCATCGCGCACGGTGGGGCCGACCACTTGATAGCCGCGAGCTTGCAACGCCGTAAACAAACGCGGCAGCTCCGCAGCTTCCAGCGTTCGTTCGTCGGGCATGATTCAACTTACTCCATAAACTACCGGGAGGGGACCGAACGCCAGAAGAATGATCACCTCCGCGAAGTCACCTTCTCATTGGATCGACCGCCACCGGGATCGGCTCCTGCAGTTTGAAGAACGCGACCACCCGCTGCTCGAGATAAGGGTAAAACGGGTTCCACCGGAGCCGCAGCATATCCGCGGCCGAGATCCGAAGCGTGCTTTTTTCGCCGCGCAATGCGACGGCCCCGAGTTGGATGCCGGGACTCCTCGCCGTCGGTTCCCCGCCATAAACCATATCGCCGGGGGAAAAGGGCAGTGCTACATGCGCGAGCGAGTAAATAGATTTCGGCCAAGCGAGACCAGGATCGATTTCTTGCGGCGTTGCCTGGCCCGGCTTCCACGTTTGCACCACGACGCGTTGGCTCGCCGCATTGACGTTGACCACGAGGCTGAAGGTAAAGGCGCGATCCGGACTCTTGCGGATCATGTCTTCTTCAAACCTCGGATCCTTTTTTAGTAGCGGCTCGATCGCGCTATTGCGGTTGAGATCGAAGACAACCAGCTCGTGCCCGTGCGCCGGCAGTTTGTTAAAAAGATCCCGGACCAAGGCCGGCGCCGATATCGTGGCGTCGACCGCCGATTGAAAGGCGAGCACCGGGGGAAATGCTCCAAGCTTCCCGGCCGCCGCCTCCCGGGCCAACTGCGCGCGGTTCGCGCGCGTCAGTTCGTAGGCAAGGTTGCCCGCGTTGACCGGAAATGAGCAGTATTTGAAAGGATCGTACTCCGGGCTGATTGCGGTCCATGCCAGTTTCTTCAGACCGAGCAACCGACCGATTCGTTCCTGCCAGGCCGCAAGAGCGGCCATCCGGGTCACACCGATCTCGGGTGAGATCAGCACGACTCGCTCGAGAGGCGGCAAGCTGGAATCGTCCAGGGTCGAGAGTGCGTAGTGCACCGCGAGCGCTCCGCCATTTGAATAGCCGATGATGTAAAGCGGGCGATCGGCCGCCTGCTTTTGCAGGTGGCGCATCGCGAGCACGACCGCGGCGGCCATATCCTGCCAGGTGGTCCGGGTTAGCGCCGACGGCGCCGTTCCATGCCCCGGAACCCGCAAGCCAACGACATCGGCCCCGGCCGCATGAAGCCGCTCGCCGAGGCTGCGCAGACTGTAGGGCGAATCCGACAAGCCGTGGATCAGCAGGACGCCTGCTTCTGGCTTCCCGGCGGAAGGATCAATCGTTAGTTCAAAGCTCCGGTTCCAGTTCGGAGACCAGCGGGCCGGGTCCGAAAGGCTGCCGCGGTTGTAGCGGTTGATCAGCCCCCTGTCTGCCGGCTCGATGCGATCATAGACTTCTTTGTCAAGCTGGGCGAAGAGCCGCTTCTCCAGCGCGAGGTACTCCGCGAAGCTGTGCACTGGACTCGCGGCGGTGAATTCCGCGTCGAGTCGGGCTGTGTGCCAGACCTTCAAGTCCGGCTTCTGGTTCAAGAGGTAAATCCCCAAAACCAGCAGCACAAGGCAAACCGCTATCAACCCGGAGGCAGCCGCTTTCAGCACGCGATAGAGCAACCGGGCCATCGTTTTCACGGGGCCAATTGCCAGGCGGAAACCGGCGGGACCCCAGCGCTCCTATTTGCGGCTTTCGTCTGAGTCATTTTGCCTGCTCCTTCTGAAACCGGCTGCGCACGATCTTCCTGATCTCCACGAGGGTAACAGGAACGAGCGCGAGAATGAAAATGAGCCACCAATCAGAGCCGAAACTCGGCGCCGAGACGAAGAAGACTTTTCTCGTGAGAGGAAACCAAAGGAGCGAAAGTTGCATGACGCTCGACAAGACAATCGCGCCCAGAAGATAGGGATTCGAAAAGAGACCCAGTTGCGGAAGCGTGCGCCAGTGACTCCGGCAGGCGAAGGAGAAGAAGAGTTGAGCGAAGGTCGTGATATAAAAGGCCGTAGCCTGCGCATGCGCGATGCCTTGCTTGAGATAGGCGTAGGAGAAGCCGGCGATCGTTACCACCGCCATAATAAGACCGTGCAGCAGGATCCGCCGTCCGCGTTCATAGGTAAAGAACGGTTCCCGGGGCGGGCGCGGCCGGCGGCGCATCACATCGGTTGCCGGTTTCTCCATCGCGAGGGCGAGGGCTGGGATGCCGTCGGTAATGAGATTGATCCAGAGCAACTGGAGCGGAATGAGCGGCACCGGCCATCCGACGACGGCGGCAAAAAGCACGAGTGCGATTTCGCTCGCGTTACAAGAGAGGAGGTAATGAACAAACTCCTGAATGTTGTCGTAGATGCCGCGGCCTTCCTCGACCGCGTTCACAATGGAAGCGAAATTATCGTCCGTCAGCACCATGTCGGATGCTTCCTTGGTCACGTCGGTGCCGGTGATTCCCATCGCGATGCCGATGTCTGCCATCATCACGGCGGGCGCGTCGTTGACGCCGTCGCCGGTCATGGCCACGACTTCGCCCCGTGCTTTGAGCGCTTTGACGACGCGCAATTTGTGTTCCGGCGAGACGCGGGCGTAAACGGGAAGCTTTTCGACCTGGGCTGACAATTCCTCATCCGAAAAACCATCGAGCTGCGCGCCGGTGACGACGCGATCCTGCTCGCCCGCAACGCCTGACTGTCGCGCCACCGCAAGCGCCGTGGCTGGATGATCACCGGTAATCATGACAGGCCGGATGCCGGCCGATTTGCATTTCGCCACCGCACTGCGCGCTTCTTCGCGCGGCGGATCGATCATGCCCGTCAGCGCCACGAAAATCAGATCGTGCTCGGCGTGGGTCTTGAAATTTTCATCGGCCTCCCGCCAGGCCAGCCCGAGCACGCGCAGTGCGCGGTCCGCCATCTCGCGACTTTTTTCCCGCAGCTCCTCCCGCCGCGCCGGGGAGAGCGGCACGACTTCGTTAGGCCGCTGCTCGAACGCGCAACGCTCGAGGAGAATCTCGGGCGCACCCTTCGTATAGATGGCGGTTTGCTCATTCGTGTGCCGCACCACCACCGACATCAACTTGCGTTCCGAGTCGAAGGGAATTTCGTTCGCGATTACATCCTCGGGATCGCGGCCGAGACCAGCCTTGCGCGCCGCGACAACGAGCGCCCCCTCCGTCGGATCGCCGATGATGCGCCAGCGCTCGTCCGTCTCGTCAGGCGATGCGAGGCGTGAGTTGTTGCACAAAAGGCCGATCTTCAGGGCCAACGCGAGCTCCGGTTCCTTCGCCAGCTCGGCGCACCTTGAATCCGCCATGAATTCGCCTTTCGGTGCGTAACCGCTGCCGGTGACTCGATATGCCTGCGTGGCAGTGACGATTTCCGTCACCGTCATTTCGTTGCGCGTCAGGGTTCCCGTTTTGTCGGAGCAAATGACCGTGACCGAACCGAGGGTCTCGACGCTGGCTAGATGGCGGATAAGCGCGTTCCGTTTCACCATCCGCTGCAAGCCGAGCGCGAGCGCGATGGTCACGACCGCGGGCAAACCCTCCGGCACCGCCGCAACCGCCAGGCTCACCGCGAGGAGAAAGGTATTCGCCAGACTCTCGCCCCGCCAAAGTTGCAGGATGAAAATGAGCGCGACGAGCACGAGGCAGGCAAAGATCAGGACGCGCCCTAATTCCTCGAGACGCTTCTGGAGCGGCGTTGGCTCGCGCTCTTCGCTTTGCAGGAATCCGGCGATGCGCCCGAGCTCGCTCTCCATCCCGGTCGCGGCCACCACGCCGCGCCCCTTCCCTGCGACCGCGCTCGTCCCCATGAAGACCATGTTGATCCGCTCGGCGATTGTTGACTCGTTAGGCAAAACCGCGCCGGCATCCTTTTCCACCGGCGTCGATTCGCCGGTCAGCGCGGCTTCCTGCGCTTTCAGCCCGAAGTTGCTGATCAAACGCACATCGGCCGGCACGCGATCGCCAGCTTCCAACTCAACGACATCGCCGGGCACGAGTTCCTGCGCGGCGATGTTGTGCAGAACTCCGTCGCGCAAGACTCTTGCGCTCGGCGAGGAGAGTTTCCGCAGGGAAGAGAGCGCTTCCTCCGCCTTCCGCTCCTGCAAGAATCCGAGGAGCGCGTTGAGCAGCACGATGGCAAAAATCGCGCCCGCCTCCAGCCAATCGCCGAGCGCGCCGGAGAGAATCGTGGCTGCAATCAGGATCCAGATAACGAGCTGATTGAACTGCTCGAGCAGGTTCCGCCACAGGGGCGGCGGTACCGTTTCGGCGAGTCTGTTTGGCCCAACGCGGACGAGCCGCGTTTGAGCCTCCGAGGTCGTGAGTCCTCTTTTCGGATCCGTCGCCAGATTCTCTACCACGGTGGAAATCGATTCGGTAAAAAAGGAGTGCCCCATCTGCGGTTGACCTTGTGGCGGCAACTGTAGCCTGATTCGAGCCATGCAGTGCAACACTGGACCGCAACTGATTCGTTCGCCTTGGCCTAACGACTTGCGAATCTCGGCGCGCTTGTACGCCTGATGACCGCCGGCGCGCTCTTCATCCTTCCGCCCTTTTCCCGGCTGGGCACGACGAGCACGGGAGACCTGGCATAACGAACAATCTGTTCGGCCGTGCTCCCCATCACTATGTGCCGGAGTCCGGTTCGGCCATGCGTCGCGGTCACGATGAGATCGGCCTCGATTTGCTGCGCATAGCGGCAAATCTTCGGCGCCGGCGAACCCATCTTAACCGCCGCTTCATGTTTGACTTCGCCGAAATCCGTCGCACTCAGCAGGTCGGCCATGTGAGCTTGCGCCACCTCACGTGCCCATCGGCTGAGCTCGGAGTGAGTGTAGACCACCACCGGCGGAAGATCGTGGTAAAGCTGGACGACATTGAGCAGGGCCAGCTCCGCGCCAAATAGTTGCGCCAGCTCCACCGCATAGTGCAGGCCCTCTGCAGAACAGTCAGAAAAATCGACCGGGACCACAATTCTTCCCAGCTTGAGCGCCGCTTTCCGCCTCGATCTGGGTTGCCGCGCCACCAGCACCGGGCACGGCGCGTGGCGAATGATTCGCTCGGCTGTGCTACCAAGAAGGGCGCGTTCCCAGCCCGTCCGACCATGCGTCGCGAGAAGGATCAGGTCAGCCTGGATTTCGCTCGCCACCTGGCAAATCTGATCGAAAGCACGACCGACCCGAATCTGGAAACTTGCGTCCAGGACATTCTGGCTGATCGCGACCGCCTGCAGATCGCGGTGCAGGTGATCCTTGATCTCGGCCTCCGATCCGATGACGGGCGGAGTGAGCGCCATTGGCACGGGATAACCAAAATCATGCACGTTGACGAAATGGATGCTGGCCTTCGCTCGGCGGGAGATGAATTTGGCCCATTGAATCGGGTAGAGGGAAGCCGGTGAGAAATCGATCGGGACGAGAATCGTTTTCAGTCCGAGCCGCCGTGGCGACGACCGCCGGGTTCTTGCCGAAGGATTCGACGCCTTGCGCGATCGACCCTTGCCCGGGAGGTGTGGCTTCGTCGTCTTGGGTCCAGATTTTTGTCTCATGACGCGAGCTTACTTTTCATCGCGCCCGCATCACAAGATTTCCTCGCGCACGACCAGAACCGGGCGCCGACTGCCCGTCATGACGCCTTGCGTTATCGAGCCGAGAAAAGTTTTGGCCAGACCGCTTCGCCCATGGGAACCGAGGCAAATCACGTTGGCGTTAAATCGCTCCGCCGCTTGCCTGATCGCCTCTGTCGCCTCGGTGTTCTCGACGATCTCTGGCTCAACGCGAAAGCGATCGCGGGCCTCCGCCGGGACGAGCGAGCGCAACTGAGTGCGCAGCTTCGGATTATCCTTGCCCGGCTGCGGTTTGTTTTTTGCCGCGGCCGCCGCTGGTTCGATCACGTGGAGGATTTTCAGTGCCCCACCCCGGCGCAGGATTGCGCACGCGTATGGCACCGCACTGTTGCCCAGGTCTGAGAAATCCGTCGCGACAAGCACGCGCTCGAGTTTCGGCATCGAGCGGCACGGATGCTCCTCGAGTGGCGGAACCACCGCGACGCTCACTTCGGCATGATGCAAAACGCTGCGCGAGACGGAACCAAATCGCAGCCGGCTCCAACCGTGGCGATGATAGGTTCCGACCACGATAAGATCGATCTCGTCGCGCTTGACCACCTCAAACAGATGACCCGCCGGATGTCCCCAGGCGGGTTCGACAGTCACCGTTACGTGCTCGGGCGCCAAGCGCAGCGCCACATGTTCCGCCAGGTCGCGCTCGAGGAAGTTTTGGATCTCGGTTGGATTCCTGGTCAACGGCATCGGTCCGTGATAGCCGAGGCGACCCGCTTCGTTAGGCGGCCAATCAAGATGCAGCACGGTCGTGTGACACGGACCGATTTGCTGCAGTTCATTCACCCAGCGCAGGGCGGCGTCGCTTGCGGGCGAGAAATCGTAACCGACGAGAATTTTCAGCGGATGCTCGCCCCGCAGCCAGGAGCCGAGTCGCCCGCCGGGACGCACCACGAGGGTGGGAATCGGCGAAGTCTCGGCCGTCCGCTCGGCCACGCTGCCGACAAGCAGGCGCCGCGCCAGCCCATGACCGACCGCCCCGACCACCATGGCTCGACCTTTGCAGTCAACCGCAGCCGTGACCAGCTCGTCAAAGACCGAACCGGAAAGCAGTTTGATTTCAACCTCGGTCCCGAGTCCGCGCAACCGCGCCGCCGCCTTTTCGAACTCGCCTCGCTTTTGCGAGAGCGCTTCTTCGAAGAGTCCCGGATCGACTTCCGCCATCCCGGAATATTCTTCCACATGCAACAGGACCAGCTTCGTCTCGAGCCGCCTTGCCATTGCCGCCGCGACATCCATCGCCTCTACCGCCACGGCGGAGGAATCGGTGCCGCAAACCAAGGGTCTCCGCTGACGCTTCTCTTGCATGCAGTGTCTTCTCCGTTGAATTCGATTGCCTAAGGACCACGCCGGCCGCCCGACCAGGCCGGAACGCCATTCTCATCGCGCAGTTTCAGGACTTCGTCTCCTTTCTTGATCTGCCCGGCGATGATCGCCGGTTTGCCGCCCAACATGAACCGGGAACCTGTCACAGTAATCGTATCGTTGGCCGCGATCTGCAGGGCCTGCTTTTCCAGATATCCGGCCGGCCCCAGGTGCACCTCGATGGTTTCTTTCTCCGTCTGCAACATGAGGTGAACGCCGTGCCCGTGCTGCGCTGGAGGGCTGGTTTTTTCCACCGACAACACCTTTCCCTGCACCGTTTCCACGGTCTTCGGATCGTAATTTCGTTGCGCACCCACGCTGGGCGCGACGAGCCCAACAATGGCTGCGACAATTGTGACTAACTTTGCTGGCTTGTTCATTTCATTCCTTCTTCTGTTGGTTCCTTTCCTTTTCCAAAATTGCCACCGTCGTCTTCAAAACCGTGTCGGGATTGAGCGAGATGCTGTCGATTCCCTGTTCAACAAGGAACTGCGCAAACTCCGGGTAATCGCTCGGTGCCTGGCCACAGATGCCGATCTTGCGGCCTTTCCTGCGGCAAATCGCGATCACCTCCGCGATCATTTTTTTCACCGCCGGATTTCGTTCGTCGAAAATCTCCGCGACGATTTCACTGTCGCGATCGACTCCAAGAATGAGCTGGGTGAGATCGTTTGAACCGATGGAGAAGCCGTCAAAAACATCCGCGAATTCCTCCGCCAGAATGACGTTGCTCGGGATCTCGCACATGACGTAAACATCGAGACCGTTTTCGCCGCGCTTCAGTCCGTGCTTCGCCATTTCCGCGATCACCTTGCGGCCTTCCTCGACGGTGCGGCAGAACGGCACCATCAACTTGAGATTCGTCAGGCCCATCTCCTCGCGCACTTTTTTCATGGCGCGGCATTCGAGGGCAAAGCCGGCCTGATAACGCGGGTTGTAGTAGCGCGAGGCGCCGCGGAACCCGAGCATCGGATTTTCCTCGACCGGTTCGTAGGCGCGGCCACCGATCAGGTTGGCGTACTCGTTCGTCTTGAAATCGCTCAGCCTGACGATGACATCCTTGGGATAGAACGCGGCCGCGATCATGGCCACGCCCTGGGCAAGCTTGTCGACGAAGAATTGCGCCTTGTCGTCGTAGCCGGCGGTGAGCTGGTCGATCTTCGCCTTCACTTCCGCGTCCTCGATCTTCGCATAATCGAGCAAGGCGAGCGGATGCACCTTGATGTAATTGCTGATGATGAATTCTTCGCGCGCCAGGCCGACGCCATCATTCGGAATGAACGAAAGCGTGAAGACCTCTTCCGGGTTGGCCACGTTCATCATCACTTTCGTGCGTGGCCGCGGCAGGCCTTTCAGGTTCGTCCGCTCCACTTCGAAAGGCAGTTTGCCTTCGTAGACGAAACCGACGTCGCCTTCCGCACAGGAGACGGTGACGGTTTGCCCGGCAGGCAAGATTTCTGTGCCGTGCTCGGTCCCGACAATCGCCGGAACCCCCAGCTCGCGACTAACGATCGCCGCATGACAGGTGCGCCCGCCGCGATTGGTCACGATCGCCGCCGCCCTTTTCATGATCGGCTCCCAATCCGGGTCGGTCTTGTCGGTCACCAGCACTTCACCCTCTTTGAATTCGCCAAGGTAATGCGCGCTTTTGATCACGTGCACCGGCCCGGTCGCGATTTTCGATCCGACACTGCGGCCACTGACGAGAACCCGCCCGCGTTGCTTCAGCTCGTAACTTTCGAGCAGATTGCGGTCGCGGCGCGATTCGACCGTTTCCGGCCGCGCCTGAACGATGAACATTTCTCCCGTTTGCCCATCCTTGGCCCATTCCGTATCCATCGGCGTTGGCCGACCCTTGACCGTACTGTAGTGGTCTTCAATGATGCAGCCCCAGCGTGCGAGCGCCAGGATGTCGTCGTCGGAAATCGCAAATCGGTTCCGATCGCCCGGCGGCACCGGGACGTTCTTCACCATCTTACCGCCGTCAACGTCGTAAATGAGCTTGAATTCCTTGCTTCCGATCGTCTTCTGCAGAATGGGGCGGAACCCGTCTTTCAGGGTCGGCTTGAAAACCGAATACTCGTCCGGCGTGACCGATCCCTGGACGACGTTCTCGCCGAGGCCGTAAGCCGCGTTGATCAGCACGGCATCGCGAAAACCAGTTTCGGTATCGATCGTAAACATGATGCCGGAAGCGCCGAGATCCGAGCGCACCATGCGTTGCACCGCGATGGAGAGCGCAATCTTGCGGTGACTGAATCCCTTGTCCGCCCGGTAGGAAATCGCGCGATCGGTGAAGAGCGACGCGAAACAGCGGCGACAAGCGTCGATCAGGGCATTGTGCCCGCGCACGTTCAGATAGGTTTCCTGTTGCCCGGCAAAACTGGCGTCCGGCAAATCCTCCGCCGTCGCGCTGCTCCGAACCGCAACGCCCGCGTCGGCGTTGCCGCTTGCGCGCAGCCGATCGTAGGCCGCCAGGATTTCATCCCGGAGGGCGTCGGGAAAAGGAGTGGCCAGAATCGCTTCGCGAACCTTTGCGCCGCAGTCACGTAACGCCTCGAGGTTTCGGGTGTCCAGCCCGCGCAGGAGATCATCGATCTTGCGGTCGAGCCCTCCGGTGCTGAGAAAATTGCGATACGCCTTGGCCGTGATCGCGAAGCCATCCGGCACTTTCACGCCCTGCGGCGAAAGTTCCCGGAACATCTCGCCTAACGACGCCGTCTTGCCCCCGACCGAGGGCACGTCCTCGATCGAAATTTCGTTGAATGTTTTGATCCACCGGCTTCGCGCGTCGCGCGATGCTGGGGCTGCGGCTTTGGTCTCTCGCTCTGGTATATCTGTTTTCATGGTTGAATTGCCACTTTCAGGACGCCATCGCGCCGAGAACCGAAGAGCTCGTAGGCTTCGACGATTTGATCGAGCTTGTAGCGGTGCGTGATCAGCGGCGTGGGATCGAAACGCTTGCTTTGCACCATCGACATCAGGCGGCGCATCCGCTCTTTGCCGCCGGGACAAAGCGTCGTCACGATCTTGTAATCGCCCAGGCCGGCGGCGAAAGCATCGTAGGGGACCTGAAGTTTTCCCGAGTAAACCCCAAGGCTGCTCAGCGTACCGCCGGGGTGCAAACAACGCAGCGCGTTCTCAAACGTCACCTGCAGGCCGAGCGCCTCGATTGCGACGTCCGCGCCGCCGCCGGTCAGTTTTTTGATCTCTGCGACCAGGTTGCCGCGCGTCGGGTCGACGACCACGTCGGCACCCATCCGCTGCGACATTTCCATCCGCACCGGGTCGCCGTCGACGCCGATGATGAAGGACGCGCCCATCAGTTTGGCCCCGGCCGTCGCGCACAGCCCGATCGGTCCCTGCGCAAACACGACAACGGTGTCGCCGAGACGAATGTTGCCCGATTCCGCGCCGCTGAACCCGGTCGAAGCAATATCGGCCAGGAGCACGACCTGTTCGTCGCTCAGGTCATCCGGAATTTTCGCGAGATTGGCCTGCGCGTTCGGCACCAGCAGATATTCCGCCTGCGCGCCGTTGATCGTATTGCCGAAACGCCAACCGCCGATCGCTTCGACGCCTTCGCCGTGTCCGCATTGCGACCATTGCGCCGACAGGCAGGCGCGGCACTGACCGCACGGCGTGATCGCGCCGACCAGGACCCGGTCGCCAATCTTGTAACCCGTCACGCCTTGACCGAGTTCTGCAATCACTCCGACCGGCTCGTGCCCGATCACCAGCCCGGGTTTCACCGCATATTCCCCGCGCAGGATATGGAGATCAGTTCCGCAGATCGTCGTGAGAGTGATCCGGATCACCGCCTCCCCAAACCCGGCGGTCGGGCGCGGAACTTCGTCGACGCTAATCTGATTGGTTGAGTGAAAAACGGTGGCTTTCATAATTTTCCGCGCGGTTCTGAGTCCACGCAAGAAAGTACCGCGGGGCCGTCCGGACCGATAACCGTTGGTTGCGTTTCACTGGCCGAAAATTGCGCCGCGTTTTCAAAAGCGGTCGAATGCGTGTAACGATTTGGATGCGCGCGATGATCCTTGAATCGCCTCGCCGGCCGCTCGTCGCCAAGGACGTGCCGCGGCCCGCGCCGCGACCGGATCAATTGCTCGTGCGCGTCGCGGCCTGCGCGGTTTGTCGCACTGATCTCCACGTCTTCGATGGCGAGTTGCCAGACCCGAAACTGCCGCTCATTCTCGGTCACGAAATCGTTGGCCGGGTCGAGCAGATCGGCGCGGAGGTGCGCGGATTTGAGGTCGGTCAGCGAGTGGGGATTCCGTGGCTCGGCTGGACCTGCGGCAAATGCAAATTCTGCCTGACGAATCGCGAGAATCTGTGCGAAAGCGCGCTCTTCACCGGCTATACCATCGATGGCGGTTACGCGGAATACACGGTGGCCGATGCGCGTTTCTGTTTTCCTATTCCGGACGCCTACGACGATGTCGCGGCCGCGCCATTGTTGTGCGCGGGGTTGATCGGTTACCGCTGTCTGCGCAAAGCCAGCGACGCGCGACGGCTCGGGATCTACGGTTTTGGCGCCGCCGCCCACATTATTGCACAAGTCGCACGGCACCAGGATCGCGAGATTTTCGCATTTACCAGTCCGGGCGACACCGCAGCTCAGGATTTCGCGCATCGACTCGGCGCACGATGGGCCGGCGGCTCGGATGAAACTCCTCCACAACCTTTGGATGCGGCCATCATCTTCGCGCCGGTCGGTCCGCTCGTGCCGGCAGCGCTGCGTGTGCTGGAACGCGGCGGCACGGTCGTCTGCGGCGGCATCCACATGAGCGACATCCCGTCGTTTTCCTACGACGATCTTTGGCAGGAACGCACGATCTGTTCCGTCGCCAATCTCACCCGGCGCGACGGCGAGGAATTTCTCGCGCTGGCGCCGCAGGTGCCCGTGCGAACCGAAACGCAAACCTTCCCGCTCGCGCAGGCGAATGAAGCGCTCCACGCGCTCCGCAGCGGCGCGCTCAGTGGCGCGGCGGTCTTGGAAGCGTGACTTTGATCGCGGGCGTCAAGCCCTCCTTGAATCGAGGACCCGGAGGAAGATGAAGCCCATCATTTTCAATTTGATAATACCGACCGGTTGGTCTAGAGATCAAAATTATGGCGGCTTCCTCTACGAAACAACGGCTCTTGAAATCAGCACAGACCCTGATGCTGGCCAACGGCTACAAAGCCACGAGCGTCGATCAGATCTGCAAAGCGGCAGGGCTGAGTAAGGGCAGCTTTTATCACTTTTTCGAGGACAAGGAAGCCCTCGGGTTGGCTGTGCTGAGGTTCTCGCTGGAGGGACATGCTGAGGTCCTCAGCAGCGACTCATTGGCCACCATGGCGGATCCGATTAACCGAGCACTGGCGTATGTTGATCACCTCGCGGAGCAATCGCCGATGCTCTGGAGTCAGGGCTGTTTACTTGGGAGTTTCTCGCTCGAATTGGCGCAGACAAACCCCCGGATGCAGGCTCAGGTTTCCTCTCTTTTTTCGGAGATTACGAACGGCTTTGCAGCAATCCTTGAACCGGTCGCGCGGCAACACGGCTCGACCGATGGCCCCACAGCGCGGGAACTGGCGGAGCAACTGCTCGCCTGCCTGGAAGGTTCGATTGTTCTGGCAAAGGCGCATGCGGATTGGCGCCGCATCCCCACCGGCATCCGAGAATTTCGACGTTATTTGAAGCTACTGTTGGAGACAGCTCCAGCGCTCACCGGTTGAGCTCGCGTTTTTCGTTTGCGAAACAAACCGACTAGTCAGTATGGATTGCAGTAAAAAACCAATGGAGAACACCAGCAACCACAAATGCCCACCGAAAGAAGGACAAACCAACATGACAACATCGGACAACAACATTAGACAAGAAAACAACAAGAGCGCAGACATTGCCCCTTTGCTTAACGATCACTCAGGCGGACAACGATCGCGCAGCCGGAAGGTCGCGCAGGCCGCCGTGATGAGTTGCCTCGTGGTCATCCTTACTACTCTCTGCCAGCCGGCGCGGGCGGATGAGACTTGCTCCTCACCTTACCTCGCGCGCATCGAGGGACAGGAAGAGTTCGTCTACGTCTGGACGCTGGGCGTTGAGGGCTTGGGCGACGGTTCTGATAAACTTGTGACCGTGGATGTGAAGCCCGGTTCGCCCACCTACGGTAAGGTGATCAACAGCTCCTCTGTCGGGGGCCGGAACGAAGCGCACCACGGTGGCTTCACCGATGATCGGCGCCAGCTTTGGCTCGCCGGGCTCGAGAGCAGCCGAATCTTCGTCTACGACGTCTACACCGACCCAGCCAAGCCACGGCTCGTAAAAACGATCGACGACTTCTCGCAAGCAAGCGGCGGGGCGGTCGGACCACATGGCGTCTATGCGTTACCCGGCCGCGTGCTCATCCCGGCGCTCTCGAATGCGAAGGACAAGGATGGCCGCACAGCGCTGGTCGAATACAGCAATGACGGCAATTACATCGCGACCCATTGGCTGCCGACAAAGACAGATGCACACGGCGCGGCGGGCGCGGAGTTCGCCGACGGCTACGGCTACGACGCGCGAGTCCTGCCGCGGAAGAACGCGCTCCTGACCTCATCGTTTACTGGCTGGGATAACTACACGACGGAATTCGCCAAGGTGACCGCGGATCCGGAAGCGATGAAGCGGTTCGGAAACACGATGGTCATGTGGGATTTCCACGCGAGGCAGCCGAAGAAGGTTTTCCGCGTGCCGGGTGCGCCCCTCGAGATCCGCTGGGCGTTGGGCAAGAAGCACAACTACGCCTTCACCGCCACGGCACTGACCTCCAAGCTCTGGCTCGTCCACCAAGACGACGCGGGCGAATGGCAAGCAAAGGAAGTCGCTTCCGTTGGTGATGTGAAAGGCGGCGTTCTGCCGGTCGACATCAGTCTCAGCGCTGATGACAAGACGTTATTCGTCGGCTGTTTTGCCGACGGCAAATGCCGAGTCTTCGACGTTTCGGATCCGGAAAAGCCGCGGCAGATCCTCGAGAAGCAAATCGGGCGGCAGGTTAACATGATCTCGCAAAGCTGGGACGGGAAGCGTGTCTACTTCACCAGCTCACTCCTCGCGAAGTGGGACAAAACCGGGAAGGACAACGAACAATTCCTCCGCGCCTACGCCTGGAATGGGAAGGACTTGGAACCGAGCTTCGACCTCGACTTTACGGCGCTGAAACTCGGCCGACCTCACCACATGTTGTTTGGCGCGCGGAAAATGGGCGAAGGGAAGCCGCCCACCGTTACCGAACGCTAGCCGCTGGAGAGAAGACGCCATGAAGAACTCTATCGGAACGATCGCGGCGGCGTTGCTGGTGTTCGCCTTGTCGTTAGGCAAGGCGAGCGCGGAAACGGGGTTGGATCTTCCGCGCGATCCCGATTTCGATTACGAACCGCCGGTTCCGGGAACCTACAATCTACCGGTGGTAAAAGAAGCCGCCGATGGCGCGCTGCGGGACATGCAGGGCAAACCTCTGAATCTGCGCGACGTCACCGGCGGTCGCATCACTGTGCTGAGCTTCATCTACACTCGCTGCGGTGACGCGCGGGCCTGCCCCTACGCGGCGAGCGTCCTCAATCAGCTGCATGAGGCCAGCGTGCACGACGAGCGGCTCGCGCAAAGCATGCGTCTTGTCAGCATGAGCTTCGATCCGGAACACGACACGCCGGAGCGGCTGGCCGACTACGCGGCGATGGTGCGGGATGACGACAAGGGCTGCGAGTGGCGTTTTGTTACGCCGCGATCGGTCGGGGACTTGCCCGCGATCCTCAGCAGCTACGGGCAGGCGGTGGACCGGAAACAAAACCCCGCCGATGGGCTGGGTCCACTCCACCACACGCTCCGCGTATTCCTCATCGATCGCGAGCACCGTATCCGAAACATCTACAGTTCCGACACGCTCGATCCGCGCCTGGTGCTGGCCGATGTAAAGACGCTCCTGCTCGAGGAGGCGAAACGCGCGCAACGCTGAAAGAGCGACGCGGATTTATCGACGCCATTCCGAACATCGAGCTGAAGCGGCCCGTTCACCAGCCCGGCAGTCTTGCAGCCCTAACGAATCATCTAATGAAACGTCATCTGGCCGCGGGAATGGCGCGCAGCCCGATCTGAGTGTGAGATTCGTTTTCGTCCGGGAGTCGTGTCGCGACCAGGTCATGGTTAACCAACTGGTGGAAGACTGTTTCCCAGCCGGCATCCCCGCCGTGGACGAAAGTCGCTCGCCACGCAACCGCTAGCGCGAGCGAAAAAAGCTCAAGCAGAGCTTCCCCTAACGACTCAGATTCTTGAGGAGCCCGTGCGCGAGGCCGGAGATCTTCTGCACTTGTTGGCGTGAGACCGAGTTGTCGCCCGCCGCGAGGGACTTGCGGACGTCCTGGAGGCCGGCGCGCATTTTTGCGACGACCGGATCGGTCCCGACGTCACCGCGCAGGCCGGCAAGTTGCTTCTCGAAGTGATCAAAGAGCGCCGGTTGCCGAAGAAGCTCCGCGTCTTGTCTGGAATAGTCCTGCAGGACGAGGGCCGCGAGCGCTTCCGCGCCGCGCACCCAACCGCCCAGGCTCACGAGTTGGGCAAATTGTTCGCTCTTCAATTGTTCCATTCCGCGCTGAACGTCGGGGAGCACGCCGTCCCATTCCTTGCGCACGGCAGGCCAGTCCCCTTTTTGGGCATAGTCGACAATGCTGCGGCTGCGCCGGAGCGCCGCCTTTTCCACGCCGAGGCCGCGCGCCAATTTGAGCACGGACCGGCCCAGACTTTTCGTTTCGACGGCGTCTTCCGCTTCCACAGCGATAAATCCTTCGGCAATCACCGCCCCGAGCAAAAGCGCGTTCTCCGCCTGATTGCCGGGCGGCTTCCAACGCGCGAGTTCCGGACGCTGCACCGGGCGCCAGTTCGAATGGCGGAATTTGTCGAGCGTGTTGAAGATCTCGTTCGGGACCGGCACGAGGACGCCATCGACCATTGTGAATTGAGGAGGAAATAGCTTGCCGGCGGCGGCTGGCGACGGCTGAGCCGCGCGAAGAGAGGTCAGAGTCGCGAGCCCGAGGACGCAGAGCAGAGTTTTCTTCATCCAGATCTTGTCAAAACGCGCTAGAGCGAAATGTGGCGCAGACGGAGCGCGTTGGCGATCACCGAGACGGAACTGAAGCTCATCGCCGCTCCCGCGATGATCGGGCTGAGGAGAAGACCAAAAACCGGATACAAAACGCCGGCGGCAATCGGGATGCCAAGCGTATTGTAGGCGAAAGCGAAAAACAGGTTCTGCCGGATGTTGCGCATGGTGGCGCGGCTCAGGGTGACGATTTTCACTATCCCATCCAGATCGCCGTGCAGGAGCGTGAGGCCGGCGCTTTCAATCGCAATATCGGTGCCGGTCGCCATCGCGATCCCGACATCGGCGGCGGCGAGGGCGGGCGCGTCATTGATCCCGTCGCCCGCCATCGCTACGATCTCGCCCTCGTCGCGCAATCGCCTAACGACCTCGCTTTTGTCGGCGGGGGCCAGCTCCGCTTCCACGCGATCGATTCCGATCTCGCGCGCGACGGCGTCGGCGGTGCGCCGGTTGTCGCCGGTCAGCATGGCGATTTTCAAACCGCATCGGTGCAGCTCCCGAATCGCCACGCTTGCCGTTGGCTTGATCGGATCGCTGACCAGCAGGACGCCGGCAGCGCGTTGATTGATCGCGACGAAGATCGCGCTCTGCCCTTTGGCCTGAAATTCTTCCGCGGCGGCTTCGAGCGATTCGAGACCGGAGACGTTGCGGCCATGGAGAAATTGCGCGCTGCCTGCCAGCACCTGGACGCACGCTGTTTTTCCGCTCACGCCGCCACCGGTGACGGAGTTGAAATCGGAGATCGATCCGAACGGCAAATTTTTGTCTTTGGCCGCGGCCACGATCGCAGCGGCCAGCGGATGTTCGCTTTGTTGTTCGACGCTCGCGGCGGCGGTAAGCAAATCGTTTTCATCCGCGCCTTGCGCCAAAATGATGTTCGTCAGGCGCGGCCGGCCTTCGGTCAGCGTGCCGGTTTTGTCGACCGCGATCGTCGTGACCTTCTCCATGCGCTCGATGGCGGCGGCGTCTTTGATCAAAACGCCGGCGGCCGCGCCGCGGCCAACCCCGACCATGATCGACATCGGAGTCGCAAGACCGAGCGCGCACGGACAGGCGATGATGAGAACTGCGACCGCGTTGACGATCGCATAGGCGAACCGCGGCTCGGGTCCGACCCAGGCCCAGACCGCAAAAGTGATGGCCGCCGCCGCCAGCACGGCAGGAACGAAATATCCGGCAACTTTGTCGGTCACGCTCTGGATTGGCGCCCGGCTGCGCTGCGCGTCCGAGACCATTTGCACAATCTGCGCGAGTAACGTTGAACGGCCGACGCGCTCCGCGCGCATGAGAAAACTACCGGCGGTGTTGACGCTTCCGCCGGTCACACCGTCGCCGGCGTGTTTCGCGACTGGCATCGCTTCGCCGGTGATCATCGATTCATCGATATTCGTCAGCCCGTCGAGTAATACACCATCGACCGGTACTTTTTCACCCGGCCGCACCCGCAATTCGTCGCCGACCTCCACCTCGCTCAGCGGCACGTCTTTGCTTTCCCCGTGACAGATGAGATGCGCGGTGGCGGGCGCGAGATCGAGCAACGCGCGCACGGCGCTGCCGGTGCGATGGCGCGCGCGCAGCTCGAGCATCTGCCCGAGCAGGACGAGCAGCGTGATCATGGCCGCGGCTTCGAAGTAGATGCCGATCTTTCCGTGCTCGAGGAAGGAAGGCGGAAAAATCCCGGGCCAGAGCATCGCGACCGCGCTATAGATATAGGCTACCCCTACGCCTATCCCGATGAGCGTAAACATATTGAGGCGACCCGTGTGCAGCGAACGCCAGCCGCGCTGGAAAAACGGCGCGCCTGCCCAGAGCACCACCGGCGTACTGAAGAGGAATTGAATCCAGCGCGACGTGTCGCTCGACATCCAGGCCGGCGCGCTCGGCACGAGATGCGACATGGCGAGCAGGAAAACCGGCAAGGCGAGTGCGGCCGCGATCCAGAACCGCCGGGTCATGTCTTTGAGTTCGGTGTTGTCTTCCGGCGCGGCGCCAACTTCCTTCGGCTCGAGCGCCATGCCGCAAATCGGGCAAGCGCCCGGATGATCCTGCTCGATCTCCGGATGCATCGGGCAGGTGTAGATCGCGCCCGGGAAAGCCGGCGCAGGCATCTCGTCATGCGTCGCTTCGAGAAACTGCACTGGATCTGCGTCAAACTTCCGCTTGCAACCCGGCGAGCAAAAATAATAGGTCGCGCCCGCGTGCCTGCTCGTAGCGGCGGCCGATTCCGGCTCGACCTTCATTCCACAAACCGGATCGGTGTACGTCATCGCGAATTCGTTAGGCAACGTCAGACTGAAGCAAGCGCGATTCTTCGGGACAGGGCGCGAAGGAATTGCCGGCCACGGCGCGCCTTGGCCAGGGTCGTCTCCATGTCGGCTTCACCGCTCAACTCAAGAATGAAGGCGCCATGGAATTGCGCCTGCACCAGATCGCGCAGCAATTTTTCCCAATCAATCACGCCATCGCCCGGGGTGCGATGTTCGTCGAAGTGGCCGTCGTTATCATGGGCGTGAATCACCTTCAGGTGGCTGGCGAGTTTGTGCACCAGCGTGGAAATGTCGCCCGCGATCGTAGCGTGACCAGTGTCGAGACAGGCGCCGATCTCTGTCGTGTTAATGGCATCAAGAATCCAGAGAATGTCGCTCGTGTTTCCGAAAAGAAGGTGCGGCAGCTTATTCTCGAGCACGCACATGATGCCGAGTTCGCGGCAGCGCGCCGCGACTACGCTCAAGGAGGCGACGACGTTTTCCATCCGGGCCAAACGTTCCTCGGCGCTCATCTCCCCGGGCAATTCCGGGCCGGGATGGATCACAAGATAATGAACCTTGAGCAGCGCCGCCGCCTCCGCCGCGCGCAGGATTTCGGAAAGCGCGCTGGCACGTCGCGTCGCGTCGGGCGACGCGATGTCGATGTGATCGGAGAAGGGAGCGTGAAAAGAATAGGCTTCCATCCCCAGCTCATGGATGCGCGCGGCGGCCCACTGGACTGCGGAGTGATCGCGGTAATCGAGATGGGCCGGCCAGGAGCAGACCTCGATCATGCTGAAGCCGCTCGCGCAAATGCTTGGCAGGCAATCAAGAATATTCTTTTGGTAAAAGCAGCCGGTTGAAAGGCCGATGGGCCAGTTTGTCATGTCCTCTCCGGAAGAGCGCCGCTTCCTTGAAGCGGAGCAGGTTGTCGTGGCAGTCGGTCAGAAAACAGATTCCCTGTTCCTGCGCCGAAGTGCAATTGAAGTCCACCAGGTCATCGCACCCGGTGGCGAAGAGACCGGCAAACACTCGTACGTAGAAATCGGCGCGCGCGGCCGGATCGCAATCCGTGAACTGGGTCCAGCCGAAATCGCGTTCGTACTTGGAACGAATGAAACCAGCGATATGGCGCGAGTGCCAGCCGAGCGCAAGCAGGATGCGGACAACAAAGCGAATGCAGGCTGGGCGGAGAAGGAGATCGTTAGGCTGCTCGATCATGAACCGCCCGCAGGCTGGCCAGGTCTCCAACGGCACGCGATCATAGGTCTCGGACCAGCGCTCCGGCGGCTCGTGTTCCTGTGAGTAAAAATCGCCATGGAACTTGCCTAACGAAGAAGCCTGGTAGTCGTCGATCAGCCGTTCCATCTCGCGGCTCGCATCCGGAATTCCCGTCTCAGCCGTGGCCGCGAGCCGGGTCGCCTGCTCGGCCGAACGCATGATGGGCAAGGCTTCTCCCAACTGCAGATTGCCCAACGGAATGACAAAGAGCGGTCTAATTCCGTCGAGCAGGTCATCCGCGATCAAGCCCCGCTGCTGCCACGGCTTGAGATAAACGCTGAACGGCACCCGCAACATGCGGGCCGGGAGCGGATCGCCGTACTCCGAGATGTCGAGCGAAACCATTTCGCGCCCTCGATCAGATGGCCCAACTTCGACCGCGGTCAGCTCGACCGGAATCTTACTGTCGCGGGCCGCGATTTCCTTCACGCGATCGGCCAGAAATTCCATCACCTGCCCGAGCCCGGCGAAAGCTCGGGCAAGTTGAGGCGAGACAACTTCGCCTTCCGGCGATCTTTGTTCCGCCGTCGTCTGCCACAAGCTCGCCGGGCCATTTCCAAGATTCGCCAGGCGAAGAAAGGCGGTGGACTTCCGATCGATCTGCCAGATGAAGTGATGGCCGCGTCCGCTCAGCAAATGGAGCGGCCGGATACCATAGGCAGCGAGTAACCGTGCGATCGCTTGCTCGACCGGTCGCTGCAGGTCGAAGGCGCGCCGAGCATTCAGGAAAGCCTCGGCTGGTTGATCGAAGTTGACGTATTCGACGTCGAGATCGGCAATGAGCGCAGTCTCATCCCAGAGCGAACGTGCGATCTCGGTTCCTTCCTCGAAAAGCGCATTGAGGTCACCTGCCGGAAGGCGTTCATGCAGGTGGAACTCGGTGGTTTCTCCTTTCGCCAGATAACGACAGGTCGGTTTGCCTAACGAATCGCGGCCGAGAAAGTCTCGGATCCGCACCCGGATATCTTCGTTCCGATAGTATTCTGTATCGCGCCCCGCGCCTGATGTCATGTGGTTGATCTCGTCGTCATTCGCCCGTGGCTGGGCGGAGCAAACCGCTGCCGCGGAAGTCGCGCGGCCCGCGTCAGTAGAGCGCGCCCAGCCGAAACAATCCTTGTCGAGGCGGCCCGCAGAGTTGGCCAGATTCCTTCGCCCACGACGGGCAGGGCTTGCTCGTCCCATGCTTGCATCCCACCATCGACCACGACCGGACATTGCAACCCGGCACCAGCCAAGCATCCCGCCGCAAACGAAACGATCATCTTCTTCTCACCCATCAGATAGAGCGGCATCCGTCTCTCAATCCTTCGATGAGCGAGAACCGAATGAGGTTCAAAATCCTTCAGCGGTACGGAGCGCGCCCCTAATGCGTGCCGTAACCTGAAAGCCTTCTTTGAGCGCACATCGATCAACTCGACGGAGCCCTTATCGATCAGCATCTGCAACTCAACTGGTGTGATTGTCTTCACGCAGCCTCCTTTTTTCTTAGACCAATTTGGACCCGGATAAGAGCTGTGCTACCCGGCGTTTGGCTTTTCCTCTCCAATTCTTGGGTGCCAAAATATGGCGAACAATTGCCAAACGAGAGTTAGCGGCGAGATCGCGAGATCTTTAGCCTGCCTCCGAGCAGGAAAATCTTGAACTTCATCGCGATTAAGATGCTGGTCGGCGATCGGGCGAAATACCTGGGCATCGTTATCGGGCTCAGTTTTGCCTCGCTCCTCATCACCCAACAGTCCGCCATTTTCATCGGGATCATGATGCGAACGTTCAGTTTCGTGACGGACATCGGCCTGCCCGACCTTTGGGTAGTCGATCCGCAGGTTCAATACATCGGGGATATCAAGCCGCTGCGGGACACCCAGGTATTACGTGTGCGCGGCACGGAGGGCGTGCAATGGGCCGTTGGCTTGTACGACGGGTCGCTCCGCGCGCGGATGAACGATGGCACCTTCCAAACCTGCGTCGTCATCGGCTTGGACGACGGGACTTTGATTGGCGGTCCTCCCAGAATGGTGGTGGGGCAATTGGCCGATTTGCGTCAGCCCGATTCGATCATTGTTGATCTGGTCGGCGCAAACGGAAAGCTGGCGCGAAAGTTGCCGGACGGTCGGCGCATTCCATTGCGCGTCGGTGATCCGCTGGAACTAAACGATCACCGCTGCGTCGTGGTAGGCATTTGCCAGGTCACGCAAACTTTCCAGAGCAACCCGGTCCTTTACACGACCTACTCGCACGCCACAACAATCGCGCCGCAGGAGCGCTTGCTGCTTTCCTTCGTCATCGCCAAGGCGAAACCGGGAGAAAACTTGAAGATCCTCGCGGCGCGTATCCACCAAAACACGGGACTCAATGCCTACACGGCCTCCGATTTCAAGCAACTGACCTTCTGGTATTTTCTCAAATACACCGGGATGCCGATCAATTTTCTAACCGCAGTCGCCCTCGGTTTCATCGTCGGCGTCACCATTTCAGGTCAGACATTTTATAACTTCACTCTCGATAACCTGCGTTACTTCGGAACGCTCAAGGCGATGGGCGCGACCGACTCGAAGCTGCTGCAAATGATCCTCCTGCAGGCGCTGATGGTGGGAGCGATCGGCTACGGACTGGGCGTCGGGGCCGCGTCCGCCTGGGGCGGATTCCTCGGCGGCAGAACCCAGATCGCTTTCAATCTGCCGTGGCAGCTGCTCGTCGGGAGCGCGGCCGCGGTGCTTTTGATTTGTCTGAGCGCGGCGGCGCTCAGCATCCGCAAAGTGATGAAACTGGAACCCGCAATCGTCTTTCGTAGCTGAGGAGGAGCAGGATGGTGAGCGCAATCGAGCCCAACGCGACGGGCGCGCAGCTTTCGGTGCGCTGCGTGAACGTGACGAAGACCTTCGGGGCCGGAAACACAGCGGTGCGCGCCCTCCGAGGGGTCGATCTCGAGGTGCGCGCCGGCGAGTTGATGATGTTGGTCGGCCCTTCGGGCTGTGGCAAAACCACTCTCATCTCTGTGATCGCCGGAGTTCTCAGTCGCGACGGTGGCGAATGTTCCGTGCTCGATCACGACTACACCCGGATGTCCTCGAATACGACAACACGATTCCGGGGCCAAAACATCGGTTTTGTTTTCCAAGCTTGGAACCTGATTCCTGCGCTGACCGCGGTCGAAAACGTCGCCGTGCCCCTCATCATCAACGGAGCCAATCGGCGCGCCGGTTTGCTCGGCGCGACCGAAATGCTGCGCAAGGTCGGCTTTGACGACCGTATGATAGGATCTTTCCCGCAGGACTTGTCCGGCGGCCAGCAACAACGGATCGCCATCGCGCGATCACTCGTGCACAGCCCGCGCCTGATCGTTTGCGACGAACCGACCAGTGCGCTCGATAGCGAAAACGGTCGCAAGGTAATGGAGCTCATGCGGCAACTCGGGGTTGGAGCAAACCGTGCCGTCCTGGTGGTGACCCATGACGCACGCATTTTCGAATTTGCGGATCGCATCGCGGAAATGGAAGACGGCGCAATTCAGCGCGTCTTCAATTCTCCGGAAGAGATGCAAACCCAGCTATAAACCATGTTTCGGAAATACATTTTGCCGCTTCTGGCGGTGCTCGGCCTCGGTCTTGGGATTTTCATTGCGGCCCGGGCCAATCGCACCGCCCCGCCCGCTCCGCCGGTCGCCGCAGCGCCGCAACCACCATATCGGTCATTTGTCGCCGGGGCGGGAATCATAGAAGCGAATACCGAGAACATCGCAATCGGAACCCAAATCGCGGGAATTGTATCGAAAATCTATGTTCAGATCGGCAGCCAGGTGAAAGAGGGCGATCCGCTTTTCACCATCGATGACCGCGCTCAGCGCGCCCTGATCGTGAGCGACACGGCCGCGGTGACGGCAGCCAAAGCCCAAATGGAGCAGGCGAACTATGAGCTCAAACTCGGTGAGGGCCTGGTGCAAAAAAAGGTGATCAGCCTGGAAGACCTCGAGACACGACGGCACGCTGCGCAGACTGCGGAAGCGCAGGCCGTCCAGGCTGAGGCAAATTTGGAATCCGCCAGGACCGATCTCGATCGACTCACCGTCCGGGCGCCTCTCGATGGTGAGGTTCTGCAACGTAAAATTCATTTGGGAGAATTTGCGCCCACCGGTGTCCTGACCCAGCCGCTGATTTTGTTCGGCAGCACCGAACCGATGAACGTGCGCGTGAACGTGGATGAGAACGACGCCTGGCGCGTGCGGGCCAATGCCGAGGCCGTCGGCTATCTCCGCGGGAATAGTCAGATGAGCGCCGCCCTGCGTTTCGTCCGATTTGAACCCTACGTGATACCGAAAGTTTCGCTCACGGGGGACAGCACAGAACGCGTGGACACGAGAGTCTTGCAAGTCATCTACAGCTTCTCGCGCGCCGGGTTGCCCATTTACGTCGGCCAGCAAATGGATGTTTACATCGACGCGCTGTCACACCCGGCCCGTAGTAGTCGAGATTGAGCTGCCACTGGAATACCACGCTCTGGTCCGAACCCAACGAATAGCGATGCTCTACTCGCCTGCCCCTGAGAGGGGCTCCCGCAGATGGCTCGGCACGATCAACACGGGACAACTCGCCTCGCGCGCCAGTTCCTCCGCCACGCTGCCGAGCAAAGCATGACGCAAGCTCGAATCACCATGCGTCGAGGTGATGATCATGTCCACATCGGCTCCGGCGCTGGCTGCAATCAGCTTTTCGGCCGGCTCGCCAATGGCAAGGTCCGTCTCCGCCGAGATGCCGATGAGCGGGATAAAGTTCACCAGCGCCTCAAGTCTGTCCTCGGCGTTGAGGATCGCGTTCTCCAACTGCTGCGACCAATTCCGAGCGCGCGCCTTTCGCTTCGCTCCGAGGTGATGGGGCAGACGGACGACGTGCATGAGCAAAAGATCGGCGCCGACGGCAGTCGCAAACGTCGAGGCGTAGCGCGCGCCTTCCCGGGCGCAGTTGGAGAAATCCACCGGCACGACAATTTTTTGCAGCACGATCCCCTCGGCTGCGGTCTTGACCGGTCCGCGTGACGTTTCGCGCACGATCAGGACCGGGCAGTTCGCGCTGCGAATTATTTTCTCGGTTGTGCTGCCGAGGGTCAGATGCCGGAAACCGTTCCGGCCGTGAGTCGCCATCACGATCAGGTCCGCCTTTAATTCCTCCGCCGCGGCGATGATTTCCCGGGGCGGCTTGCCGACCCGCAGGTGACAATCTTCCCGCTGCGGGCGCGTACCGAAGTTGAGTTCCACTTCGTCGGCCAGGTGACGTTTCCCCTCGCCTTCAGACCAGAGGAGCGGCGATGTCGCGATGGTCGAAAATTGGTGCGCCCCTTCGTAGACGTGCACGAGGTGGACGCGCGCTCCAAATCGTTTCGCAAGCGGCTGGGCGAAATCGAGCGCACGGAGTGATTCCAGAGAGAGGTCAAGCGGCACCACGATATTCGCCAGGCCGAGCGGATCGCGGAAAAACGATGCAGTCGGCTGGGCCGAGCCGCGGGGTGATTTTTGCGCGGCAATCGGCGGAAGTTCAGGGCTCTTGCTCACAAATTTTGTAATCGGATGCACAAAGCGAAACAGCTTATCGTTGCTTGCGAAACAATCGGCATTTCTTGGCCGGTCCATCCCTTTGGGCCGCTTTTGCCGATATTCTGCTACGGTCAGTCGACCGATTTGGTCGGTGTTCGGAAGGCTGTTTTTATCGAGGTTATGTCGAAATGAGATTACGGCGGAAAAAAGGGGATCGCGTCCTGGTGGTCGGCCTCTTCCAAGGTCCGGAAATCGGACGGACTGTACCTGAGGAACCTGCATCGGGCGCGGTTCCGCCGCGTCGCCGCAGTCCACGCTCTGGCCAAAGGCCGGCCGCGCGTCGAGGAAAGTGGAGTCTCGGCGATCGGCGGATCGGCTACGGCCTGTGCTCTCGGCCTCGGTTTGGGCGCATTCATTTTCTGGCAGCGCGGAATGCTGGCCGCTTATGGTTTGGCTCAAACGGCGCTACTTCTCTTTGCTTTCGCGCTGGCCGGCGCTCTTACCGGATGGATTCTCGTCCGGTTGCTTCAGCAGCATGTCGATGACACGAGCCTGGATTGGTGCAAGAGCACAATCCTGCCGGCCGAAACGGTCGTCATCGCCCGGATCCGAGCCGACGATACGCCGCGCGTTCTGGCAATCTTGCGGGACGTAGAGGCGGAAGCGCCAGTAACATTCTCCTTTTATTCGCCTCCGCCTTTGTCGGCTGAATTAACCACGCGCCCGCTCTGGCCGGAGCGGCCATCCGGCCAGCGCCTGGCGGAAAATGCCGCCCGACTTGCGCGTTCGATCGCGGTAAGCCGGAAGATGGAGCCGCGCGGGCCATCCTTTTTGCACCGCCTGCGCGAGATCGAGCAGACGCTGGAATGGGCGAACGACAGCCTGACGATGGGGACCGAAGCGCAGCAGACCTTCGCTCTTTCGTCAGAGTGGTTGCTCGATAACGCCTACCTCATTCGCGAACAAGCGACCGAACTGCGGGGAAGTCTACCGCGAGAATCTTATGGAGAATTGCCGCTCATTGCGAGCGGGCCGGAGGCGGGACTCCCGCGGGTTTACCGTCTCGCGGCGGAAATCGTGGCGGAAAGTGGCGGCGCCCTCGACCGGGAGACGATTCGGAAATTTCTCGTCGCCTTCCAGGAGGTTGCGCCGCTCGACATCGCGGAACTCTGGGCCGTGCCTCCGATGTTGCGTTTGCGTCTGGTCGAAAGTCTGCGCCTGCTTGCGATCCAGGTCGGGCAACAGCAGGGCGAGAGCGAAGAGGCGGACTTCTGGGCGAATCGTTTGATCACGGCCGCGCGGCACAACTCGTCGCGTCTGCTCAGGATGATGGAGCAGCTCGTGGAACAGCATCCTGAGCCGAGCGCGCATTTTGCCCACGAACTAATGGCCCATCTCTACGACGAAGAGGCGGCGCTCCCGATGGTGACGGGCTGGCTGGAGCGCTTTTTCCGCGCGCCCCTGCACGAAGTGATGCAGCAGGAACACATACGCCAGACGGTGCAGCAGACTGCGCTGGCCAATTTGATCAACAGTTGCCGACGTCTCGCGCAGATCGAATGGCGGGAGCTGTTCGAATCGACCAGCCGCGCGGAGAGCGAGCTGGCGGCGGATCCGGCCGGCATTTATGCGCGAACCGATTTCGAAACGCGCGATCGTTGCCGCGGCGCGGTGGAAGAAATCGCCCGTTGGTCGAAGCGATCGGAACACGAAATCATCGACGCAGCACTGACCCTGGCTCACTCGGCCGAGGGCGAAATCGCGCGGCACGTCGGTTATTACCTGATCGATGCCGGCCGGCCTGCCCTCGAGCAGGCGATGAAGGCGCGCGTGCCTTTGGCGGAGCGGTGGCGTCGCTCGATCTGCAGACACGCCGCCGGTTCATATTTCGGGAGCATCCTCGTGCTCACGATCGTGACGATCGCGCTGCCGCTTCTTTTCATCGCGCGGTCGGTCCATGGGCCAGTGCTCGGATTGCTCGGTTTTCTTCTCATCGTGCCCGCTAGCGAGCTGGCGGTGCTGGCCGTGAACTACTGCGTGACCTCGATCCTGCGACCGCGGGTGTTGGCGAAAATGTCCTTCGAAGAAGAAGGCATCCCAGATGATTGCCGCACACTCGTGGTGGTACCGATGATGTTGACCACTCCGGCAGCGATCGAAAACGAAGTGAACCGCCTGGAAATTCGCTATCTCGGCAACGCCGATGCGAACCTGCGCTTTGCGCTGCTGAGCGATTTTGCCGACGCCCCCCAGCAGGTCATGCCCGAGGATGCGGAGGATCTCGATATCGCGGTCCGCGGCATCGAGCAACTGAACCAAAGGCATGGCGCGGGGCGCTTCTTTCTTTTCCATCGCGGACGGTTGTGGAGTGAGAGCGAGCAACGCTGGATCGGATGGGAGCGCAAACGCGGGAAGCTCGAGCAGCTCAACCGCTTCCTCATCGGCGAATCCGCGCCCGAGCTGGAGGGTTTTCTCTGCGCGGGTGATCGCGCACAACTCGAGAATATCCGTTTTGTCATCACGCTGGATGCCGATACGCAACTGCTCCGCGAAACCGGCCGGCGGTTGATCGAAACGCTGGCCCATCCGCTCAATCAGGCGCGCCTGTCGCCCGACGGGCACCGAGTTGTCCGCGGCTACACGATTATTCAACCCGGTATCAGTACGACCCTCCCGAGCGCCACCGCGACATGGTTCTCGCGCATCTTTACCAATCAGCGCGGAATCGATCCCTACACCCACGCGGTCTCTGATATTTACCAGGATTTGACCGGCGAAGGCAGCTATCACGGCAAAGGCATTTATGAACTGCGGACGTTTCACCAACTGCTCTCCGGGCGATTTCCAACGGCGCACTTGCTCAGTCACGATTTGTTGGAGGGCAGCCATGTGCGCGTCGGACTCTCCACCGACATTGAGTTGCTGGACACCTTTCCCAGCGACTACACCGCGTGGTGGCATCGGCAGCACCGCTGGATCCGCGGTGACTGGCAGATCATCGATTGGCTGAAACCGCGGGTGCCTTCCGGCGGCGGGGGGAGCGAACCCAACCCGCTTTCCGCGTTTAACCGCTGGAAAATTTTCGACAATCTTCGCCGCAGCCTGGTGCCGCCCGCGACGGTCGCTCTCCTCCTTGCGGGCTGGCTCTTCACACCCGCGCCGAAGCTCTGGAGTGTGATGATCGCGGGCCTCATGCTCTGGCCGGTCCTGAATTCCATCCTCGGTTTGTTGCTGCATCCACCGCCGCCCGGAACGAGGTTCTGGCGCGAGCCGCGCGATCGCCTGGTCCGTTCCGTCTTCGCGATCATCTTCCTGGCGGATTACGCGGGCATGGCGCTGAATGCGATCGTTCGCGTGGCCTACCGGAGAATCGTCTCGCGCCGTTTGCTCTTGGAATGGGAGACAGCGCAGGAAGCCCACCAGCGCGCGAGAAATCGGCAGCGACAGTTCATTTTCCACCGGCTTTGGATCCCGGTGGCCGCTACGCTACTCTTCGTCGCCGCATTGGGGCGTGGAACAATGGCCCTTTGGGCCATGAGTCCATTCCTGATCTTGTGGGCGCTATTTCCTCTCGCTGTCATTTTCATCAACCGCCCGGCAAGGAGCTTGCGCGGCGGGATTTTGACGCCGGATGATCGCCGGTTTCTCCGCACCGTCGCCCGGCGTACCTGGCGATATTTCGACGAGTTCGTCAGCCCGCAAACGTCCTGGCTCCCGCCGGACAATGTTCAGGAAACTCCACGGCGTGAAATTTTCCTGCGCACCTCCCCGACTAACATTGGTCTCTGGATGCTGGCGACAGTGGCGGCAAACGATTTTGGCTACATCACCAGCGACGACCTCGTGACGCGCAACCTCGGCACCCTGGAAACGCTAGGCCGGTTGGAAAAATTCGAAGGTCATCTTTTTAATTGGTACGATCTGAAGAACCTCGAGCCGTTGCATCCGCGCTATGTCTCGACCGTGGACAGCGGCAACCTGCTTGCCAGCCTCTGGACTTTCGAGAGCAGCTGTCACGAATTGGCCACGCGCCCGCTTCTCGATGGGAGGGCATTGCGCGGGTTGGCGGATACGCTCGGCGTGCTGAGGCAAGTCATGTCCGCGCGGAAGGAAGCGGATTGGCCGGAGGCATTGCTCCAGTTGGAAAATTTGGCCCCGGGTCAACCGGCGAATCTGGAGGAAATTATCACCCGCTTCCGCTCGGCGCGCACGCTCGCGCAGGACCTGGTGCATCCCCTCAGCGAATCGGAAACCGATCCGCGTGCCTACTGGGCGCGACAGGTCGCCCGGCAGGTGACGGACTGGAATGCCGTGATCGATAAATATCTTCGGCCGGTGGAAATCCTGATGGCGCCGCCGGTGCAGCTGATGTCGTTAGGCGAAGCCGTCCACGAATTCCGCCGCGAGGCGCTCGCGGCCACGCATTCGCTGCGCCACCTCGCCAGCGATGGAATCGTGGGCCTGGCTGCGCTGCTCGCACTTCATGGACGTCGCGAGCATGTAAAGATTCCCGAGGCGGTGCGGGAATGGCTCGATCGTCTCGTGACAGAGGTGGAGCAGGCGCGTGCAAAAGCCGCGGAAGAACTCGCGCGCCTGGACGAACTTTTGGATCAGAGCCAGGAACTCGAAGACGGCATGGGGCTGCGCTTTCTCTACGATGAGGAACGCCGGATCTTTGCCATCGGCTACCAGGTGGCGGAACGCCGGCTCGACAACTCGTTCTACGACCTGCTCGCGAGCGAAGCGCGCCTAACGAGTCTTCTGGCGATCGCGCGCGGCGAAGTGCCGGTGGAACACTGGTGGGCTTTGGGCCGGCCCTTTGGCGCCGCCTACGGCCGACTGCCCCTCCTTTCCTGGACCGGGACGATGTTCGAATACCTGATGCCGCTCCTCTTCACCCACACGCACGAGAACTCGCTCCTCGATCGCGGCTGCCACGATGCGGTACGTTGCCAGATCGCCTACGCAGGGCAAAGCAAGGTGCCGTGGGGTATATCCGAATCGGCCTTCAGCGCGCTCGACCGGAATAACGTTTATCAATACCGCGCGTTTGGCGTACCGGCGCTGGCCTTGAAGCGGGGCCAGGGACGCGAACTGGTCGTGGCGCCTTATGCCGCAACGCTCGCCCTTGGCCTGAAGCCCGCCGCGGCGGTGAAGAATTTGCGCCGGCTCGCCACCCTGGGCGATTCTTCCCTCCTCGGCGAATACGGCTACTACGAAGCGATCGATTACTCGCGTCGGACCGAACCCGGCGGCGCGGCCGGGATTATCATTCATTGCTACATGGTGCATCACCAGGGGATGTCGCTCATGGCCTTCGACAATGCACTAAATGGCAACACCATGCGGCTGCGTTTCCATCGTGACCCGCGCGTCCGGGCCACTGAGCCGCTGCTCTACGAACACATCCCGGAGCAGATCTTGCCGACCACGAGCGAAATGCGCGAAGAGCGCCCGCTCCTCCGGGCGACCTCAGGTTTCGATACCGGTGTGGTGGTGGCGACACCCGACATCGCCACGCCGCGCATCCACCTCCTCTCCAACGGCACCTGCTCCACCATGGTGACCAACTCCGGTGGCGGTTACCTCCGCTGGCTCGAGCAGGACGTCACACGCTGGCGCGCGGACACGACCTGCGACATGCCGGGCGCGGTTTGTTATTTCAAGGATTTGGAAAGTGGAATGATCTGGAGCAACACCCACCAACCGGTACGCAGCCCCGAACGCCGTTACACTTGGAGCTTCACGCCGCACAAGGCGGAATTCCGCCGCCGGAGCGGCCCGTGCGAAACCTCGACCGAAATTGTGATCTCGGCCGAGGACGACGCCGAGGTTCGCCGCGTCACTTTGGTCAACACTTCGCGCAAATCGTGCCGACTGGAGCTGACCACATACCTCGAGCTCGCGCTCGCGCCGCACAAGGCCGATCGCGCGCATCCGGCCTTCAGCAAGCTTTTCATCGAGACGGAATGGCTGCCGCATTGTGAAGCGCTCCTTGCCCGGCGCCGTCTCCGTTCTCCGGAGGAAAAGCCGATCTGGGTCGCCCACCTGATGGTGCCCGAGGTGGCCGGCGACGAGGAAAACGATGCGATCGAGTTCGAAACCGATCGTGCCCAATTTCTCGGCCGCGGCCGAACCCCGGCAAATCCCGAGGCCTTGGGGCGCAGCTTGACGCAACAGGTCGGTACGGTTCTCGACCCGATCTTCAGTTTGCGCCGACGCGTGAAGATCCGGCCTAACGAGCGATTACAGTTTGCCCTTGTCACCCTGATGGCGGAGACGCGCGAAGCGGTCGTCGCATTAGCCGAGCGTTACTCGGAGTTCCATACCTGCGCGCGCGCTTTCGAGACCGCCTGGACTCATGCCCAGCTGGAAATGCGCCGCCTGCATATCCGCCCGGGGAATGTGCAGACCTTTCAGCAACTCGCCTCACACGTCCTCTTTCCCCAGGCCCAGCTCCGCCCGCCACCGGTGCGTTTGGGACGGCGCGGGGAAGGTCAACGCGCGCTCTGGCGGCAGGGCATTTCCGGCGATATGCCGATTGTTGCCGTCATGATCGCTCATTTGCGCGACATCGAGATTGTGCGCGAAATCTTGAACGCGCATGCGTTTTGGTCTTTGCGGGGATTGAAGACCGATCTCGTTCTCGTGAGCGAGGAAGTGGGGAGCTACGACGACCCGTTGATCAGCAGCCTGCGCCGGCTCACGGAAGCGCAGTCATACCTGACTGGAGTGGATCAACCAGGTGGCGTTTATCTGCGTTCCGCCCACAAGATGTCGAAAGAAGAATTGATCGTCATCCAGGCGGCGGCGCGGATGGTCCTGGTCGCGGCCCGCGGCACCCTCCGGCAGCAACTCGCTGCAACCGCGCCGGTGGCAACCAAGCCGCGGCGTCTGCAGCCCGGCCGGCAATCTCATGAAGAGCCCTCGGCGCCTCTGCCCTTCATGGAGCTGAAATACTTTAACGACTTCGGCGGCTTTACCGCGGACGGAAAAGAATACGTCATCTATCTCGGGCCCGGCCGGCAAACCCCGCTCCCCTGGGTCAACATCATGGCCAACCCGGATTTCGGCGCCTTGATCTCGGAGGCGGGCTCCGAATGCGTCTGGGGCAGCAACAGCCAGGATGATCGCCTCACACCATGGTCGAACGACCCGATCTCCGACCCGCCCGGCACCGCCATATATATTAGAGACGATGAGATCGGCGCGGTCTGGTCACCCACGCCCCAGCCGATCCGGGAGAAGGACGCTTATCGCGCGCGACATGGACAGGGTTACACCAGATTCGAGCACAACAGCCACGCGATCGAACAAACGCTCCTCAGCTTCGTCCCGGTCGATGACGCCGGCGGTCTTCCGGTGCGACTGCAACGGCTGCGTCTGCGCAACAGCTCGTCTCGCCGGCGGCGGCTGACCGTGACCTCCTACGCCACGCTCGTTCTCGGGACCGACCGAGAAGAAACCGGTCTGCACGTGGCGACAAAGTGGGATTTGCAAAGCCAGACCCTGTTTGCCCGCAATTCCTATGACCCGGAATTTTGCGATCGCGTCACCTTTGCCACTTCCACACCGCCACCTGTTTCCTTCACCGGCGATCGGGCCGCCTTCATTGGACGGAATCGCTCGCTACGCGATCCCGTTGCGATGGAGCACGAAGAATTGACCGGCGATACCGGCGCTGGATTGGATCCCTGTGCTGCCGTGCAGCTCACGGTCGAGATCGATCCCGGGCAAACCGCGGAGGTGACTTTTCTGCTCGGACAGACCGGGAACGAAGAGAAGGCGCGCAAACTCGTGAATCGATTTCGCGATCCGGAAAATGTCGAAGCCGCCTTTGAGGAAACATGCCGTTGGTGGGACCGACTCCTCGACACGATCCAGGTGGAAACGCCGGAGCTTTCCACGAATCTAATGCTCAATCGCTGGCTGCCTTACCAGACGCTCAGTTGCCGTGTCTGGGGCCGTTCCGCCCTTTATCAATCGAGCGGCGCCTACGGATTCCGTGATCAGTTGCAGGATGTCATGGCCCTCGTGCATGCCGCGCCCGGGATCGTCCGCGAGCAAATCCTGCGCGCGGCCGCACGCCAATTCGTGGAAGGCGATGTCCAGCATTGGTGGCATCCCGAGTCCGGCGCCGGGGTCCGCACTCGCATCAGTGATGATCTGCTCTGGCTTCCTTTCGTCACCGCTCATTACGTCCGCGCCACGGGCGACGACGCGATCCTCGACCAAATGATCCCGTTCCTCGAAGCCAAGCCACTGGAGGAAGGACAAACCGAGAGCCTTTCCATTCCCGCCATTTCCAAAACGCAGGGTTCCCTGCTCGAACATTGCCGGCGCGCCATCGCGCGCGCCGCGACAGTGGGTCCGCACGGACTCCCTCTGATCGGAAGCGGCGATTGGAACGACGGCCTCAACCGTGTCGGGATCGGCGGCAAAGGCGAGAGCGTCTGGCTCGCCTGGTTTGAAATTTGTGTGTTGAAAGATTTTGTTGAGTTGCTTCTGCTGCGCGGGCGTGAAGCGGAAGCGAAAGACTGCCGCGCGCGCGCCGCGCAGCTCGCCAAGACGATCGACGCCGAGGCGTGGGACGGCGCGTGGTATCGCCGCGGATACTTCGACGATGGCGCCCCGCTGGGATCAAAGGAGTGCAGCGAAGCCCGGATCGATTCGCTCCCGCAAACCTGGGCCGCGATTGCAGGCACGGGCGATTCCGCTCGCGTCGACACCGCGCTGCGCTCACTCGAAGAGAATCTCGTCCGAGAGTCGGACGATCTGATCTTGCTCTTCACGCCGCCGTTCGACAAAACGACCGCCGACGTCGGCTACATCAAGGGTTACCCGCCCGGGGTGCGAGAGAATGGTGGCCAATATACCCACGGCGCCACCTGGGTCCCGCTGGCTTTCGCCCGGCGCGGCGATGGCGACAGGGCCGTCCGACTGTTGCGAATGCTGAATCCGGTCGAAAGCGCCCGGGTGAAAGAAAAATGTGAGCACTACAAGGTCGAGCCCTACGTCATGGCGGGCGATGTCTACTCGCTAACCGGGCATGTCGGTCGCGGCGGTTGGACCTGGTATACCGGCTCGGCAGCCTGGACCTACCGCGTCTGGCTCGAGGAAGTTCTCGGCGTCCAACGTCGGGGCGACTCCCTAACGATCAACCCAGTCATCCCGAAAGATTGGCCGAGCTTGCGTCTGCATTACCGTTATAGGGACACGCTTTACCACATCGCGGTTGAGAACCCCGACCACTGTTCCCGCGGCGTAACTCTGGTGGAACTGGATGGAACTGCAGTGCCGGACAAGGTCGTGATGCTGCGGGACGATGCACAGCCTCACGAGGTGCGCGTCGTCCTTGGAACACAACCGCCGGAGAACGCGCATCTTTGCGCATAATCAATTCTTCCGATCGACCAAAATGTTGGCTTCCCCTGATACTGCGAGCAGTGATCTCATCTTAAGTCCTGGATCGCGGTCGCAAGATCTGAACAGATTCTCGCAAATGCCGATAAGCCGATGAGCCGCCTGCGGTCTAGAAGTGAAACGCGAGAGAAAGGAACAAAATATGCACAAAAATCCTTTGAATAGAGGTGTTCTAACTGAGAACGCGAGCGGCATCGGCACGGTGACTCCAGAGATGGTTGAGACTCGTGCGCGTGAATTGGCCGCTATTGCAGGTCGTGTTCCTTTGCAGCCGTCTGAGGTTGATTACGAACAGGCCCAACGTGAGCTAACGGGCGGATCGGATATGGATATTGAAGAGGAGGTTCTTGAATCGCTGCCCGAATCCGAACGCTGGGATCCCGTGCGAGGATCGAGAGGATACCACACACCGGACTCGTTAGGCGAAGATGAGGATAGCGAAGGACGGAGCGAGAGTGCGCAGCTTGTCGAACAAGGAGTCAAAGAAGCGGAGCACGATCAGATGCTCCAGGCGGCCCGCGCAGCTCAGAAACGGGACCGAAGCGAATCGTGAGCAGAGAGAATATGTAGCGATACAGACCTACCATAGCTGGCGGCGGAAATATGGTGGGATGGAGGTGGATGAGGCGCGTCGGTTGCGTGGATTGGAGGAAGAGAACGGGCGCTTGAGGCGGCTGGTGGCGGACCAGGCCGTGCAGATTCAAATCCTAAAAGAGGTGAACGCAAAAAATGGTAAGCCCGTCGAGCCGGCGCCGGGTAGTGAAGATGGCAGGTGGAAGAAGGCTTGGCCAGCGCAGCCCGAGCCTGTCGGGCTCTTGGTTTTGGGCTCCTCCCGGCCTACGGCCTCCTTCCGCCCAAACTTGCAAAAAGAATCACAAACAGCGAAAACCTAATCAAACGAAAACCAGCAGAACTACATTTTTAACATGTCCAGCTTTTTGGGGTCACACCAGACCGAGCACGGCAATCTCGCGAATCTCCAGCGTTCGACAAAGTGAGGCGCTGATCCGCTTCTGGAAGGCGCTGCGAGGGAAGGTAAGATTTGGCGAAGGCAACGGCCTGCAGTTAAGAGAACTTTGTTTCAATCGGCATGTGTTGCTATTGCGTGAATCCCATGGACGCTAAGGTTCGATGATCGATGCCACCCGTCACCGGCAGTCCCTGGTGCCGCTGGTAGTTTTCGATCGCCTCCTGAGTAGCCGGTCCTAATACGCCATCGATCGCGCCCTGATAATAACCAAGCCGTTGCAAAGCACCTTGCACATTGGCAACTACTTGGTCCGGAGGTAGCCCATCGTAGCCATAGATCGGACCATCGTACGCATAGTATGAATAGTACGGGTCGTAACCCCACGCCGGGAACCACCAACCACCTTCCCAGCCCCAATAGCCCCCATCGAAAAACACAATCGCCACACAATGATGTCGCCACCAGTGGTGATCATGATGGTGACTCTTGTGTGCGCGATGTTCTTCGTTGGCTCGGGCAGAGTTGTCGCGTTTGCCGCCCCAATTGCGCAATTTCGCCGCCGTCTGGGGATCGAGTCTGCTTTTGCCCGTCTGCTGGTTGTGCAACCAGCCGCCTGGGCGTTGGTTGGGCTGTTTGCCGGTTGTGCCTTTCGCTCGCGCAGATGTCCCTGTTGAAGGATGTGGAGTAATTCCCGCTCTTGGAAAGACGCCGTAAGGCCTCCCGACGAAGCGTTCCGCTCCTACGCCGGGAAAACGAGGAGCTGTTGGGGTGTACCGTCCTCCACGTGCGCCTGCAGCGCCTGGATTCCCGGTAAATCCGCCCACGTGCCCGCCGTGGGTGCCGGCAAATGCGCTATCAGCAACGGCGAAGACGACGCCGGCAGCAGCGATTGCCATTAGTAGTTTGTTCATTATAATATTCTTTGAGGTCTGATTTTGATTTCGGTCCGTCTAATTTAACGCCCGTCAATTCATACTTCACTCTCTGCAACTCAATTTGATGTTATGACTCTGCGTTGACGGACGCGCGGCTTCGCTGCGCTAATTGCGAATTACCGAGCAATTCTTGCCCGTGGCTTTCGCGGCTCTTAGTGATTGAGCTTCGCCCCAACGGTCGTTGGCCAGGCAAGAATTGGTGTACGAATGACAAGGTAATTAGCGGCGAAGCAGGTCAGGCACAATAATGCGCGAGACTTCCATTATCACTGCGCCGTGTAACGCCGTCGATCCCTAGGGCGCTGCCCGTGACAAACTTCGATTCGTCCGAAGCGAGATACAATATCCCGTAAGCAATGTCGTTAGGCTCACCTATATGTCCGAGCGGATGCAGCGCGGCGATCTGCTTCCGAAAATCTTCCATCCCTTCGGTAAAGTCTTTTCCGACGCCCTCTACCATCGGCGTCCAGATGTAACCCGGATGAACCGAGTTCACGCGAATCTTCTCCTTCGCGTAAAGCAGAGCATCGGTCTTCGTCATCAAACGGACCGCGCCTTTGGAAGCGTGGTACGGCGAAACGTCCGCGCCCCCTTGGAAGTTCCATACTTATCGTTAACGGTGATAACCATTACTTCTTGATGCTGCAACAAGCTTGGTCGCGACTGATATGGCCTCAACATTCGCGAATAAAAAGGGGGTCGTTTCTCCGACAAGCACGTTTAGGTTGCAAATAGCTTGCGCAAAATTTGAACAGATTCTCGCAAGTAGCGATGAGCGGAGCAATTCGATCCCGTTCAGATTGAGTGCAGAAAAAGGAATATAATTATGAGCACATTAACAGTATGGAATCCGTTTCGGGAACTGGACGAGGTGCAGAATCGCCTCGGCGGTTTCTTTGGCGGAAGGTTTCCAAGATTCGGAGACGGCAACGGCGGCCTGAAACTGGCCGACTGGTCTCCGCAGGTGGACATCACAGAGGACGACAAGGAGTACCTCATCAAGGCCGACCTGCCGGAGATGAAGAAGGACGAGATCAAGGTGAACGTCGAGAACGGCGTTCTCTCGGTCTCAGGCGAACGCAAAACCGAAAAGGAAGAAAAGAACAAGAAGTTCCATCGCATCGAGCGCAGCTACGGCACGTTTCTACGCAGCTTCGCGCTGCCAGAAGACGCCGACGGCACGAAAGTGGCGGCGGAGTTCAAGGAGGGTGTGCTCAGGGTGCACCTGCCGAAAAACCCGGTCGCCAAACCAAAGGCGATCGAGGTGAAAGTGGGCTAGCCAGGATGGACCGGCGCGCGGCTCTGAGGCCGCACGCCGGATCTGCCCTTTCGGGGCATTTGGCCGAAAGAGAGTAGGTTTCAAGAGTCGGCACGCAGTGGCCTAACGATAGGCTGCGTCAGCTATTTCCGTTCCGCTTCCATCAGCGGGACGTTGCGCGGCCCGGGGATTGACGGCAGCGCGGGAGCGTCCGTCACTACAATGGTTGTGCCCGGCGTGAGCACATCGTAAACCTTCTCCGCGAACTCCTGCGGGACTCGCACCCGTCGTCCCAGATCATGCAGCGTCGCGTTCCCTTTGGTCTCCACCGACATCCATTGATGCGCGGGCCGGCCTCGAACAAACGCGCTCGGCTCTTTGCTCAGCCCGGAAAGCGTCGTGAAAACATGACTCCCAAGCGGATGCTTCGGATCGTCGATCCCGAGCACGGCGCGCCCGATCGGCACTCCATTTCGATAAACGTAAACCGTCTTGTCTGCCGCGCTCGCCAGGATCGTGATCGGACCTTCCGGGCTTCGCTCCGGCGCCCATTCATAACTGCCCTCGATCGGCCGCAATGCGCCGGCCTCCTGCGGCCACCAAATCATGCCGGGGTGCGCGGTCAGGGTCGGTTCCGGCGCTTTCTCGCCCATCACGATCACGGTCGTGCCGCGCGTCGTGATCGAGTAGAGCAGCTTGGCAAACGCCTTCGGCAACCGGATGCAGCCATGACTCGCCGGATACCCGGGCAGATCGCCGCCGTGCAAGGCGATCCCCTGCCAGGTCAGTCGCTGCATGAAGGGCATGGGGGCGTGATGATACTTGTTCGAATAATGCGTCACCTCTTTTTCCAAGATCGTGAAAACCCCGGCCGGTGTGCTGCGCCCTTTCCGCCCGCTGCTGATGCTGGAGCGCGCAATGCGAACGCCGTTGCGATAGGCGCTCAAGGTCTGCTCGCGCAGGCTGATGATGATGACGAGCGGACCGCTGGCAGAAAATTCCGGATTCCAAGTGAACTCACCCGCGCGCAAGGGAGCCGTCTCGGCGCGAAGCAAGACGCTCGTCAAGCCAACAAGGACGCCAATGACGACAAGCTTCGCGGCCATGGATCTCACGCCAGCTGCACGCTCCCTTTCTTCAATCTCAACTCAACCGGCATGCGACTGAGTCTTTCATAAATCTTGCCGAGGTGCCGCAACGGCCACCAGTCATAGAGAAAAATCTGCATCGGTCGCCACATCGCGACCCAGCCGGCGATCGTCAGGCTCTCCCGCATGAAGCGAAAGATGGCCTCATCGGCCTGGCGCAACAGGAGTTCCCGGAGCAGGAAACAGCCGCCAAGAAACAGGAGTCCGATGACGAGGCTGGTGCGCCCTTGTTTGAGCAGGCGCTTGAACTCCATCGCGTTGAGCCGGGCGCGGTAGGCAAAATAATTTCGCACCGCTTCTTCCACCAGTTCCTGCGAAAACCCTGCCGATGACTGATCCACATGCACGATGAGCATGAAGCGATCGCTCCGTGGATATTCCCGGGCCCAACTGACGATAAACTCCTCCGCGTCGTGATCGAGATCCTTCTCGTGAAACGGCGACGGATCCATCGAGTTAAAGAGCTGCTCGATCTTGTCGACAAAGATCTCGATCCGCTGCGGGGCGCGTTTCCGGGTTTTAAAGGCGTGAGTCATGGCATCAGCGTGGCTTCCCAATTCAACCGAGTCGCCGGTTCTTCCTCTTTATACCGTTGCCCGGTCGTGCGGTCTGATCGCTGGTTGCCAAAGAGTCGCCGTTTCTTGGCCAGGGCAAGCGTACAGGAGGAAGAGGGTGACCTCACCTTTTGGCTCGAATACAGCGGGGAAGGTTTGCGGGCGACGCTGGAGCGAGTCTGGAGTCGGGTGCAAAAGCTCACGGCGCGGAGGGGGGGAAAGCGAAGCTGGTGCTTCGCCCGAAACAGGGTGCGGCTCCTCCATCTCCTGCGTGAACACAAGGCCATGATGCCGCGCGAAATCTGGAACGCGCTCGGCGTCTCGAAACAGGGTGCGCTCGATTTATGGCGACCGCTGATCAAAGCGGGCCTGGTGCGCCGGATCGGAACAAAGAAGACCTGCCGTTATGTCCTAAAATGAAAGTGGACCATCAGGTAAAACGGAATCATTCCGAAGGTCACGCCTTGTCATGGTTATCTCACGCTTGCTCGCCTCGTTCTTTCGGTACCGTTCGTTATCGATATCCTCACTAATCCGCAAAATACTTGGAACTAGACAACGTGCCGACGACATCCTGGTCAGGCGCCGCCTCGCTGGATTCATGGTAATGTGGGCCATGGCGCCGGAAGCGAAATCGCATTCTTTTCTCAAAGGGCTCTCGCCGGCGCAGCTGGACGCGCTCGCGAGCATTGCGACCCGCCAGCAGTTCAAGCCGGGCGAAACGATCCTGCGCCAGCGGGGAATGGCCGATCGATTTTACCTGATCGAGAAGGGCAGCGTCAGTCTCGAGTATGAGCTGCCGCGCCAGCGCCGGGTGCAAATCCAGGAGATGGGGCGCGGCGAAGCGCTCGGGTGGTCGTGGCTGGCGAAACCTTACAAGTGGCAATTCACCGCGACCGCGATCGATCGCGTGACGGCGAGTGTTTTTCGGGTCGCGGATCTTCGCCGGCTTTTCGCGCGCGATTCAGCGCTGGGCTACGCGATGATGGAACGGGCTGCCCAGGCGTTACTCGAGCGATTGCAGGCAACGCGGCACAAGCTGCGGGTTTATGTGCGGCGCGCGAGCGGCGACGAAAACACCCAGCAGGTCTGCTAGTCTGGGAGCCGCCTCGCAAATCCTTTGTTGTAGCGGCGGTCTGAGACCGTCACGTGAATTACGACGTAAGCCCGACGCTCAATACAGCGCCGCTACAGTTCGCCGTCTTGATTTGCCGGAACGATCAGCGCGCCTTGATGATGTATTGGTAAGGCAACAGGTCCTTGTCCGTAGAAACGATGGTGAAGCCGGCCGATTTTAGTTCCGATTCCACCTGATCTTCCGCGACCCGGAGCTCGACCGGCGGGCCTGGAGGTGTCTTCTTCTTTTTGAAGTCGATGATGACGAGCACACCATCCGAACGCAGACACTTTTTGAGCTTCTTGAGGTATTCGATTCTCCCCTCGATGTGGTGATACGTATCCACGATCAGCACCATGTCGGCTTCGCCCGGCTTGAGTCCCGATGAATCCGGCTTGGTCAAACGGGTCTCGATGTTGGCGCCGATTTTTTGCGTCTGTTTCTTCTGCGCGATGTAATCGAGGAACCGCTGGTCGATGTCGATCGCGATCACCTTGGCCGCCTGCTTCGAGATCGGGAACGAAAAGTAACCGGTGCCGGCGCCAATGTCGGCCACGGTCTTGCCCTCAAGCGGTCCGAGGCTGGCGATGACCTTCTCCGGCTTCTGCCATTCGGCGCGCGCGGGATCCTCGAAGCGAGCCGCCAATTGGTCGAAGTCCGCCTGGTGCATGAATTGGTTCGCCGCGCTCTCCTCCGGAACCGCCGCATTGCCCGGCTGCAAAGCGGCGCACGCGATCAAGGTCGTCGTAGCGGCTGAGATCAGGTCTTTGATCATAGGTTTCCTCCTGTTCGCGCTCCTTTTTCATGCCGATAAAAGAGCGACTTGGCGAGTTCTGCGGTCACAACGTAACCCATCACGACAAGACCGAGAATGAGATAGAAATACATCGGCAAAGGCTGAAACCCGAGCACGCCGGCCAACGGCAGATATGGCGTTACCGCCGTTACGCCCACGATCGCAACCGTGGCCAGCGCGAGAAGTTTACTCGGCCGGCTCTTGAAAAACGGACGCCGGCTGCGCACGACGAGCACGATGAGCGCGGCCGAGATGATCGACTCGATGAACCAACCGGTGCGAAATTGCGCGACGTTGGCATGCAACCAGAAAAGGACGCCAAACGTGAGGTAGTCAAAGACCGAGCTGATCAAGCCGAAGACGAGCATGAACCGACGGATGAAGTGAATGTCCCAGCGCCGCGGCGCCTGCACCATTTCAGGATCGACGTTGTCGCCGGCGATCGCCATCTCCGGGAAATCGGTCAGCAGATTGATGAGCAGAATCTGTTTTGGCAGCAGCGGCAGGAACGGGAGGAAAAGTGACGCGCCCGCCATGCTGAACATGTTGCCGAAGTTCGCGCTCGTCGCGATGAAGACATATTTCAGGGTGTTGGCAAAAGTCCGCCGTCCTTCGCGCACCCCGTCCACCAGCACTTCGAGATCGTGCTCGAGCAAAACAAAATCCGCCGCCTCGCGCGCGACATCGACCGCGCTGTCGACCGATAACCCAACGTCGGCCGCGTGCAGGGCGGGCGCGTCGTTGATCCCATCGCCCAGATAACCAACCACGTGGCCCGCTTTCTTGAGCGCGAGAATGATGCGCTCCTTTTGCATCGGCTCGATCTCGGCAAAGACATCGATCTTGCTTACGCGGCGAATCAGAGCCTGCGTGGTCATTTCACGCATCTCGGGTCCGGTGAGAACGCGCGCTTCCCCCAGGCCCACCTCGTGCGCGATGTGTTCGGCGATGAGCGCGTTGTCTCCGGTGATGACTTTAAGCGCGATGCCAAGCTGGTGCAGCTCGCCGATCGTGGCGCGAATTCCGGCTTTCGGCGGGTCCGACAGGACGACGAAACCGGTGAAAATCATTTCGCTCTCATGGGCGCGCGTGATCGCGGTCCGGTTCGGCATTTCACGATAAGCCACCCCGAGAACGCGGTGACCTTCGTGACTGAACTCCCGCCAGTGCCGTTCGACTTCTGGCCGGACGGTGTCGAGCGCGACGAGCGAACCATCGCTGAGCTGGGCCCGCGCGCAAACTTCCAGCGTCTGGTGCAAAGCGCCTTTGGTGATGAGCAGCGGCCGCGAGTCTTTTCGCACGAGCACGCTCAGGCGTTTGCGCAAAAAATCGTAGGGGATCTCGTCCAGCTTCTCCCAGCCATCCGCCTCCGCGACTGGCGCCTCCCGAATCGCCCGGTCAATCGGATTGATGAAACCCGTTTCGTTGGCGGCATTCAGATAAGCGTAGAGCAGGACCGACGCACTGCTCTTGCCTAACGGATCGAGCGCGGCGTGGACTCGCACTTCGCCCTCCGTCAGCGTGCCGGTCTTATCCGAGCAGAGCACATTCATGCTCCCGAAATTCTCGATCGCGGCGAGCCGCTTCACGATCACCTTCTGCGCGGCCATCCGGCGTGCGCCGTGGGCGAGATTGATGCTGATGATGGCCGGGAGGAGTTGCGGCGTCAGGCCGACGGCGAGCGCGAGCGCGAAGAGCAGTGAATCGAGGACCGGCTTGTGGAAGTAAACGTTGAAAGCGAAGATCGCGAGAACGAGGACAAAGGTGACTTCGGCGAGCAGATAACCGAAGCGCCGAATGCCATGCTCGAACTCCGTCTCTGGCGCTCGCAAGCGGAGCGTTTCATAAATCTTGCCGAACTCCGCCGACCGCCCGGTATGGATGACACAGGCTTTTCCGGTGCCACTGACGACGTGCGTTCCCATGAAGATGGCATTGCTGCGCCGCGCCATCGGAGTCGCGGACGACAGCGCGGATGGAGCTTTTTCGGCCGGAAAGGTCTCGCCGGTCAGCGCGGCCTCGTTCACGAAAAGATCGCGCGCTTCGAGCAGACGGCAGTCGGCCGGAATGATCGCGCCGGCCGAAAGCATAATGATGTCGCCCGGAACAATTTCTTCGCGCGCCACGAGCGTTTCGCCCCCGTCACGGAGCACGCGCACTTTGGCGGCGACGATATCGGATAATTTTGCCACCGCCGTGGCGGCGCCACGCTCCTGCCAAAAACCAAGGAGCCCGCTAACGAGGACGATCGTGAGGATGATGGCCGCGTCAGTCACGTCGCGGAGAAAGATCGAGAGCACGGCGGCGCCGATGAGTATGAGAATGATCGGGCTCGTGAATTGCCGCAGGAGCAGGACGAGCCCGCTCGCGTGTTTTCGCGCCCGGAGCTGATTCGCGCCGAATCTGGCCAGACGCTCGCACGCCTGATCGCTCGTCAGGCCAGCCGCCGTTGTGCCAAGAGACCCGAGCGCTGAATCCGGCGCGGCGGCAAAAAGATCGTCGGTCCCGGAAGACCGGTCGTTCACAGGCCGCTCGGGAACGTTTCTTCCACTTCGCCCAGTTCCCATTCGGTGCTGCGCTCCAGCGGTTCGACCGCGCGGCTGTGATCGAAGTGAATGATCCCGTCGAACTGGTCCGGCAGCCGCGCCTGAAAGTAATGGCTCTGCATTTCTGTCTCCGGTCGGTAGATCACGCCGATGGCGCGCTCAAGCCGCTCCGCGCGCAGTTGCGCGGCCAGGCGTTCGTTATCGCGCAGGTTGAGAAAGAAGCGCGGCGTGTCGACTTCGTGAAAGAGCCCTTCGTAACTTTCGCGATAAGCCGGGCGGACATTCTTGCGTTCGGCAGGTGCATCCCAGTCCGACGCCGCGGTGACTGAGCCGGTGTAAGTGGTGAAGCCGATCGAGACGGCTTCGATCGCAAAACGCTCGCGCACGAGCTGCCCGAGATTCAATTCCCCGCGGTCACCCATCTGGGTGGCGCGCGCGTCGCCGAGATGTGAGTTGTGCGCCCAAACGACGATCTTGGCCGGCGTGCCCTGCAGTTTGCTGAGATGCTGTTCCAGCGAGACCAGCGTCTCCATCATGTGGGTGTCACGCAGGTTCCAAGAGGAAACTTCGCGCCGAAACATGTTGCGGTAATACTCCTCCGCGTTCCGGACGATGACGGCGTTTTGTTGCGCGCAAAAGTAGGCGTCGGCCGCCACCTCGCCGTCGCGCTGGAGATAATCGATTTCCTTGCGCCGGAGCGCGACCAGCTCCCTGACGACCGCATCTTCGCAGGTCGGCGCGAGGCCCAGGCCGGTCGCGTAACCGTAGGTTTGGACCTCCTTGCCGAAATGTTCGAAGCAACCGTAATGCTCCCGTGCCCGCCCGGCCGCTTCCGGGTCGACCTTGTCGAGATAATCGAGGACGGCTTCGATCGAGGCGTGCAGGCTGTAGAGGTCGAGTCCGTAGAATCCGGCTTTGCGGTTCGGGAAAGGCTGGTTGTCGTTGTGCTCGCGCAACCAGCCGACGAAATCGAGCACATCGGCGTTGCGCCACATCCATTGCGGAAAACGCCGGAAACCGCTCAACGCTTCCACGCTGTCGACGTCGTCGCCTTCGCCATGCACGTAACGATTGATGCGGTAGGCATCCGGCCAGTCCGCTTCCACCGCGACAGCGTTGAACCCGCGCTGGTAGATCAGCCTTTTGGTAATGAGGGCGCGTTCCCGGTAAAATTCATGCGTGCCATGACTCGCTTCGCCGAGCAGGACAAAGCGCGCATCGCCCACCATTTCCAGAAGCGCGTCATAGTCGTCGGGCGAGCCGGCCAGCGGTTTCGCCGCCACGCTGATGCGATCGGATAACGCGCTCATGCCGCAGCCGGAGTATCCCGGCGGTTCATTTCGGCGAGAAGCCGGTGCACTTCCTCGTCGCTGGTCTGCGAGAAATCTTCGTACCACTGACCGACGCCATAAAACTCCTCCGGCACAATCACGGCCACGACCTCATCGGAGTTCTCGCGCAGATAATCGTAGGTTGTTCGCGCCATGGTAGGTGCCGCGACCACGATGCGGGCAGCGTTTAACTGTCGCAGCGCCGAAATCGCCGCCATCATGGTCGAGCCGGTCGCGATTCCATCATCAACAATGATTACCGTTTTGCCTTCGACCTCGGGCGGCGGGAGATCGTCACGATAGGATTGTTCGCGCCGCTTCAGTTCCTGGAACTCCTCCACCGTGACGGCATTGATAACTTCATCTGGAATGCGAAAGGCGTTCACCACCTCGCCGTTGAAAACCCGCACCCCGCCGCTGGCGATCGCGCCCATCGCCAGCTCCGGATGCCCGGGCAACCCGAGCTTGCGCACGACGAAGACATCCAGCGGCACTCCTAACTTCTTGGCTACTTGCGCACCGACCGGCACGCCGCCGCGCGGCAACGCCAGCACGATGACGTCCAGTTTGTTGGCATAATGAGTCAACTTCGCGGCCAGCAGTTCGCCCGCCTCAGTGCGATCGCGGAAATGTGTTCTCATGGACGTGGCCTCAGATGTTTGCAGAACCAATCCCCGGCCAGGCGAGCCACCTCTTCGAGCGCACCGGGTTCCTGGAACAGATGCGTGGCGTGCGGCACGACCGCGAGCGACTTCTCGCAACGAAGTTGTGCATAGGCGTGTTGGTTCAACTTCAGGACTTCCTCATCGCGCTCGCCCACGATGAGTAGGGTGGGCGCTTTAACATGGACGAGGGCTTCGCCGGCCAGGTCCGGCCTTCCGCCACGCGAGACGACGGCACCAACCGTTGTCCCGAGCGCCGCTGCCGCGCGCAAGGCTGCCGCACCACCAGTGCTCGCACCGAAGTAACCGATACCGAGGTTTCGCGAAACAGGATCGTCCGCGATTTCCTCAGTCACGACCGCGAGCCGGCGGCTCAGCATTCCGATATCGAAGCGAAGATGGCCGCTGTAAGCATCCTCCACTTCCTCTTCCTGCGTGAGCAGATCAAAGAGCAAGGTGGCGAGGCCAGCGTCGCGCAGAACTTCGGCCACGGCCTGATTCCGCGGGCTGAGCCGGCTGCTCCCGCTGCCATGCGCAAAGAGAACGAGACCGCGCGCTTTTTCCGGGATCTCCAAATCGCCGGTCAGCGGCACTTCGCCGGCCGGGATGTGAAGCATCCTGCTTTCCCCCGACAACGCCATCTCCTCTGCCAGCGGCAGCGGAGCGACATTCGAATGGCTGTGCTCTTTCATCTCAGTGGCGATGTTCCTGCCTTATTGGGATGCTCTCCGAATGATCGTGAATGGCGTTCGCGATGGCCGCGGAAAGTGCGCCGACCGCAATCGCCCCAGCGACGAGCAAGAAACCCTCATGCACCACAATTCCCAACCCGACGGTCACTCCAAGCAATAAGGCGACGCGCGCGGGATCGATACCCCCAGTTCCCTTCTCCTTTGTCTTCATGATGCCTCCTTTTGAAATATATATCTCCCAGAGAAGAGATCATGCGCTCTCCGTGAATTGCGTTTCGCTATCCAATTCTTGCCCGGCATTATTTCGTCGCCGTCCTGGTCGAATCTCGCGAAGACTGCCCGGTTCCTGGCGCTCACCGCGAGGCTGCGGCGATGCGCTCTCCCTGCAAAGGGCCAACCTCGGACGGGTCGAGCGGCGCCGGATCTTGCTTGTTACCTGACGTTCTTCTTCGGGATGGCTGCCTTTCTGGAGACATTTAGTGTGAGGGTTGTCGCGACGGCTGGCGTTGCGGCCTCTGGGACCGCCCTATTGATAGAGTGGGACCGTCTTTCGACAAAGAGACGGCGTGCGAAGGGCGACGCGAATGAATCCTCAGGACGCGCAGAATGATGACTAATGACTTGGTGCCGAGCGTGCCGATGTCGGGTAACGAATCGAGCTTGAGTGCCTGTCTCGCTATGCCGCGCGCATAGCTCTCGTCGATGTCGTGGTTGCGGCATATATCCGCGACGGATCGGGGCCAGCCACGCAGCACCCCCGCGGCATGACGATAGGCCCGGACGCGAAATCGGTTCGCGCCCTGCTGGGCAAAAAATGCGCGCGACCTCATCCAACCGGTCCACGACATCGAGGTTAGGGCTGGAAGGGATCTCGCACGAGTGTCGCATGATCTGCCGACCCCAGATTTGAACTGCCGTCGTTAGGCCGGGTCAGGCAACGGCGGCGACTTTGCGCGCGAAGTCCTTGAAGGGACGTCCCAGCGCATAAGTGTGATGAGAGCAGATCGCTTTGAGCGTCTCCTCCACATCCTGCGCGGTCAGGTCCGCCAGCTTGCTGCTGCGCGCCTTCAGGGCGAGGTCGTTCAACGACAGGAGGCCGACGATTCTCCCGTGTTCCAGCACCGGCAACCGCCGCACGCGTCGCTGCTCCATGACCTTGAGCGCATCGTGGATGTTGTCATCCACCGAACAGCTGTAGACCTGTCCAGTCATGACTTCCTCCACCCGAATCGCCCCCGGCGCCTGATTCCTGCTCGCCGCCGCCATGCAGATATCGCGGTCGGTTATCATCCCGACAACTTCCCCGCCATCCGCCACGACAGGGAGCACGCCGAAGTCGCCTTCCCACATTTGCATCGCCGCCAGTCCGAGATCCGTATCCGGCAGGCAGGTGTGTAGTTCCCGCGTCATTACGTCTTTTGTTTTCATGACCTAGCCATCGCGACGTCGGTTCATTGCGCTCCACGAATCTTGCGAAGGACTACGCAGTTCTTGTTCTTGTAGGGCGAGAGGCGCAAGATCCGAACACGATCAAACAAGCCGCGGTGAGTGAAGCGCGCGTCGCGCATCATGCTTCGTCGGGATTCCATGCTTAAACTGGTAACCATGGCGACACGAGTACTCCTGCTGTTCTCGATCGCGTTGCTTTCCGTTGGTTGTGCCGCGACGGGACTCACACCGGCGGAAAAGATGATGTGGTCTACTTATCTGGTCGCCAGTCCCAAGGGGATTGCGACTTGCGTGATTGTGAATCGAAAAGATCGGTCCGCACCCAACGGGATTGTTCCCGTTCTGGTCACTTCCGCGCACGTGCTGGCGGTCGCTCCCCATGGACCGTTCTATCTCGCCTACCGTAGTTCTTCGCAGCCCGGACAAAGTCCGCAGGTGGATGTTCTGGAGATTGATCCGCCAGAAGAAATCGGCCCTGCTTTTATCCGGCATCCGCGGCACGATGTCGCCGCACTCGAGATCCGGCTTCCGGCCGACCTGGCAAACGAAGTCACCCTGCCGTCATTTCTGGAGGAAAACGCAATTGATCCTGGGGAAAACGAGCCGCATCCGGGCGAGGATGTCTCTGTCCTTGGGTTTCCAAGTGTTCTTCCCGGAACAGAAGGAGCTTTCCCGGTTTTGCGCAGCGGCAGGATCGCCTCTTATTCCCCCGGCCCGCCGACCGATCGGGAAACCTTCCTGGTGAACACCAACATCTTCAGTGGCGACAGCGGCGGACCGGTCTTCACTTCGCGCCATGGAAGGCCGAGACTGCTTGGCATCATGACGGAACGGATCGGAAAAAAGGAAGGCAGCGTCCCTCTCGGCGTCGCGATTAATGCCTCAGTCATAGCCGAGACCTTGAGACTGGAGGCCGCGGATCCGCGCGCTCGTCTCGATGGAGACGTAGAAAATCCAGCGGTTGCGCGCAATAAATCCGAAGCCGGCAGTGTGAAGCTGCTCGGCCCGGCGAAGTCATTGCGTGAGATCCTGCGGGCGAAACGCGAACGCAGTTTTCCGATCGCTCCTTCCGCGGCGCCGAGATGACCCTCTTGCGCGAGCCCGGACGCAGACAACCGAAGTCTTAGTCCGGAGGCGAGAGCATGTGATACCTGCTCCGCTCCAGCATCGGGCCTTCCGTGCTGCCGCTGAGAAATTGCACGACAAATGGATTGCGCGACTGGCGCATTTCCTTGGGACTTCCCTCAGCCACGATTCTCCCCCGATGCAGCATCGCCATGCGCGTGGCGACGCGAAAGGCGCTGTCCATCAAATGAGTCACAATGATCGAGGTGACTTTCGAGCGCTCGGTCAGATCGATGATCAACTTGTCAATCACTGCGCTCACGACCGGGTCCAATCCCTGGGTAGGTTCGTCGAAGAGGATTAACTCCGGTTCCATGACCAAAGCGCGGGCGAGGCCAACGCGCTTCCGCATTCCACCGCTCAACTCGAAGGGCATGAGTTTTCCTTCGCCACCCATTTCCACGAGCTCGAGCTTCTCCGCGACGATGCGATCGATTTCCCGGCCGCTCTTCCGCGTCAGCTCCTGCAAAGGCAGGGCGAGATTTTCAGACACGCTGACTGAACTGAGAAGCGCCGCGTCCTGATAGACCATCCCAATTCGCGTCCGAATCTGCTGCAGATCGGCCCGCATGAGAGATGAGATATCCTGCCCTTTGAACAAAACCGAGCCACTGGTTGGCTGAATCACTCCAAGGACCAGGCGCAGGATCGTTGTCTTGCCCATGCCGCTCTGGCCGATGATGACCAATCTTTCCTGTGGATCGACCGCAAGTGAGATCGCATCCAGGACTCGCTTCTCGCCAAAGCTCAGGCTGACCTCGCGAAGCTCGACAACATGCGAGGTCTCCACGCTTCCGTCCTTTTCCCCAACGCTCAGAAGCGGCTGCGACTCGGGACTGTAATGACCGGACATTCAGCGTAGCGAACCACTTGTTCGGCGACACTTCCAAGCAAAGCGCGCTTGAACCCGGTGCGGCCGTGGGTGGAAGTAACGAGCAGGTCAATCCCGGATTGCCGACTCGAGCTTGAAATAACGTCGGCGGCGGGACCCACTCGCACTTCTGTTTCGCAGGCGATGTCGCGGAGGAACTTCCTTGCCTTAAGCCTGGCCATTTCTTCCTCGGCAGTTTCGGTGGCAATCTTGATCACCGACTCGGAGCTGGAACCCATCCGGTCGAACGCGATAACCTGAGCATAAGGATAGACGGCATGAAGAAGGCGGAGGCTTGCCCCTGTGCTCCGCGCCAGGCGTGCGGCATAGCGGACTCCGGCGAGTGAACACCTGGAAAAGTCAACCGGAACAAGGATCTGACCGAGCCTGAATTCAGCGTTCCGGCTGGCGTCATCCAGGACGGTCGTTTGGTATTTCGAGCCTCGCAGGACAAGCACGGGGCACGGCGCAAAACGAACGACTCGCTCCGCGGTGCTGCCAAGGACGACGTGCTTCAAGCCCGTATAACCGTGCGTCGGCAGAACGATGAGGTCCGCGTCGATTTCACCCGCCAGCCTGCAGATTTCCTGGTAGGGCCGGCCGGAGAGGACATGACAGTTATCGGGCCAGAATTGAACTTCGTGCGTGCGCTCGATCTCGGCCAGGCGATCCTGCATGAGCGCGATCGCGTCGGCGCAGTCAAGCATCAGGTCTCCGGCGCGCGAGATGGCTGTGAGTTCATCAGCCGGCTGCACGTGAACCAGATGAATGGCCGCCTTGAATTTTTCCGCGAGCGGGACCGTGTACTTGAGCGCCCGCATGGAAGCGTTGGAGAAATCGAGCGGAACGAGAATGGTTTTGAGCTGCAAAGATTCTCCGGCGGGAGAGGTCCGCCCCCGGGTCACGGGCGCGCGACTGGCCCCGGAGAGAACCGGTGCAATCGGTGGTTCACCGCTGGCAGTCCTTGTCTTCATTTTGAAGGAACTGGCTCAAACCGAATGGGACTCTCGATAACGGTTGGTCTTGCGTCTTTCCGGCGCCGGATGAGCAAGAAGTTTACGGCCGCGTTTGGTCGGGGTTTCGCTCGTGGCCGGTAGTTGTTTCCCGTCCATTCGCACGACCTTTGGTCGCGCTTTGCGCGAAGCTGATTTCGTGAGCCCGGCAATTCTGATTTCCGGATGTGTCGGTACCACAAGCACGGGCTGGCTGGCATAGCGCACCACCTGTTCGGCAGTGCTGCCCACGAGCAGATGCCTGAGGCCAGTGCGGCCGTGAGTGGCAGTGATAATCAGATCAACGTCTCTTTCCTCGGCGAAGGCGCAGATCTCCGAAACCGCGGACGCCACTCTGACCACGGTTTCGAATGGAACCCGGCGGAACTTGGCGAGCGCGACAAATTTTTGCATCTGGTCTTCGGCATACCGGTGCGCCGCTTCCTCCAGAGCGGAGAGATCGTACATCGCAAAGCCATCGGCGGTGAAGGCAACGCCGAGGGGAACCGCGTGAAAGATCATCAGCCGGGAAGCCATTCGTTCGGCAAACTCGATCGCATATTCGAGCGCCTGGAACGAAGGCTGCGAAAAATCGACCGGGACAAGAATGTGATCAAAACTCGTCTTTCCAGACCCGGAAGTGCGGCGCGATTTTTTGCCGCCATCCCGTGCGACCAGGACAGGGCAGGGCGAGTGCTGCACGATGCGTTCCGCCGTGCTCCCGCCAAAGAAGCGCGTGATCCCGGTATAACCGTGCGTCGGCATCACGATCAAATCAGCGGCGATCTGCCCGGCAAGTTTGCAAATCTCGTGAAAGGTCGGCGAGCCATCCATGAAGTGGCAGTTTTCCGCCGCCAGGCCATTCTTCCTCGCCAGCATCCGGAGGCGACGCGCCCGCCGGGTAGCGGCGTCATCGCGATAGGTCGCGACCGACATCGGGACCGGCGCAAGCAAGCCCGGCGGATAATAGAATTCATGGACATGAACGAGATGAATGGCGGCGTCGAAGCGGCGCGCCAAATCCGTTGCCGTTTCGATCGCCATCCCAGACAGCTTGGAGAAATCAATCGGAACGAGAATGGTTTTGATGCCTGGCTTTTTCATCTTCCTCCCTCTCTGCGGTCTCAGACCATCAGGGTGCGGGCGCTCCTTGTCAGTTGCGGTGCGGAGACCAACCGCTTCATGCTGCGGTTCGTGGCCTGACTTCCACGCCTAATGAATTTTTTCAGCCCCTCGATTCTCGCTTCCGGATGAGACGGCACGACGAGGACGGATTGATTCGCCCGCCACACCACTTGTTCCGCCACGCTGCCGATCAAGAGGTGGGCAAGACTGGTATGCCCATGGGTAGCGCTGATGATCAGGTCAACCTTGCGCTGGTCTGCCACGGCACAAATTTCCGTGACCGGATGGCCGGTCTTGAGCAGCGTCTCATGGGGAACGGCGCCGAATTCTACAGGGCGCAGAAATGCGCCGAGCTGACGTTCCGCTTCTTCACGGGCTTTTTCCCTGACGTCGGAAAGCCGGTAAATACCCATGCCATCCGTGCTGAGCGTGTCGCCGAGGTAGACCGCATGCAGAATGATCAGCTTCGCCCCAACACTCTGGGCAAACTCAATCGAGTAGTGAAGCGCGCTGGCGGAAGCCTCGGAAAAATCGACCGGCACCAAAATGGTTTTGGCGCGACCAGGCCCGGTCTTCTCCGCCGCGGCTTTGGCCGCTTTTCCTTTCCGTGCGCGGGTGACCAGAACCGGACAAGGCGAGTGCTGGATGACGCGCTCGGCGGTGCTGCCGAGAAAGGTGTGCTTGAGACCGGTGCGACCGTGGGTTGGCATCACAATCAGATCCGCCGGGATCTTTTGCGCGAGCCGGCAGATTTCGTGGTAGACGGACGCGCCTTCGCAGAGGTGAATGGAACCGTCGGGCGAGAGGTTGTTTTGCCGCGCCACCTCTTTCAATTCGTCGCGCAAGGCCCTTTCGCGGTGCTCTTCGAAGGAGGTGACCGGTTCGCCAGACGACAAGATCGGGCCCATGAACGTGGCCGGGTATTGCTGGTGATGGACATGAGTGAGATGAAGCGCCGCACCAAACTCCTGCGCCATGCTTTTTGCTTTCGCGATCGATTCGATCGAAATCCGCGAAAAATCGATTGGAACCAGAATGTTGCGGATCCAGGGTTTCTTCATGACTCAAAACTTTGCGGCAAACCCGACACCTCGCTCCGCATGGTTTGCCGAAGTTGCACCATTTCTTGCTCCGACCTGGAAGTCCTGCCTTCGTTAGGCGGGCAATGCGCCGCGATGGAAAATCTTTTCCCGATACTCGCTCGGCGATTGCCCGAAGATGCGCTTAAAGGTGCGGTTGAATTGGGTGAGCGATTGGAAGCCGACGTCGTATGCGATCTCGCTGATCCGCCGGTTGGGATTGCGCAAACCCGCGCGCGCGTCTTCCACTCGCGCTCGTGCGACATAATCGGTGAAGTTCAGGCCGGTCGACTTGTGAAACGTCTTGCAGAAGTGAAAGACGCTCGCGCCCGCCGCCTTCGCGACGGTGGAGAGTGAGAGCGGAACGGTTTTGTTCGCCGCTATATATTGGCGCGCTCGTGTGATGACGGCCGGCTCGGCGTTTTCCTCTTCGATCAGGATCTGATTGCTCAGGGCCGAGAGTTGTTTGGCGAAAAAGGTCAGCAGACGCGCTGTCGCCTCGTACTTCTCAGCTGGAATGAGAGGTGTCCGTTCCCACAACTTGGCCGCCTTTTTCTCCTCGGCCGAACCGGCGGGAAAGAGGGGACGAATCGCCGTCTTGAAAGTGGCTGGCTTTGGAGTCTGGGTGAAGACCTGGCCGATGCGCAGATGGCCGATCACTCGGTCTCCCACCTGCACCGGCACACGCGTTTCCGTGAGGCCAAAGGGGCAGGCGATGCTGCGCGGCTGTGCGCCGGTCTGTTTCATCAGCCGCTCCTGAGTTTTGAGACAAAAAGTGCAGGCGCCCTTGCTATCGGCGAGAAAAGCGCAAAACGGGTTCTCGCTTTTCTTCCCGTGGAACGGCAGATCGAACGATTCCACCGGCCGTAGCGCGAGCGGCAGCCCGGTCGATTCGCTGAAGACTTTTTCGTATCGTCGGTAGATCGGTGAGCGACGCAGCGCGTCGATCAGTTTGCGGTCGTTATGGCCGACGGATTCCGGTTGAAGAACGGTGTTGGTTTGCATGTCCCATTAATCCGACTCCGCCGAAGACCGGACAATCAGAGCGATCCATAAATCGCCGTAGTGGGGGACGCTTACCGCAAATAAGAGAAATCCCTTATCCCGTAGCCGATCGGCTCCTTTTCGCGTTTCCATCCCGGGCCAGGTCGTCGCCTTCTTCGCGCACCAGCAGCACCGGACAGCGCGCATAACGGACGACCCGCTCCAGGGTATGGCCGTCGGACATCGATTCAATCGAGGCGCGGTTCCGCTGGCCAAGAATAATCAAATCGGTGCCGGTCCCACTGGCCGTCTGTGTGATCTCGAAAAAGGGGACACCGGCGCGCACCAGCAGCCGGCGGCGATCGGTAGAAATTCCCTCTTCTTCGCAAAGGCGGGCCAGATCCTTCTTTGCTCGCTTGATTGCGTCGTTAGGCTGGGAGAGGGTCGCGACGTGCAGAAGCACGATATTGGATCGATGTCGCGTGGCGAGCGCGACGGCATAACGAACGGCCGCCAAGGCCGCGGGCGAAAAATCGACCGCCACCAATAGCTTTTGCAGCCGCGCTCTTTTGGCCGTTTGTTTCTTTCCCTTCACCATTAGCAACACGATCATTTTGAACACGTCGAAATGGGTTTGTCCGTGCATCGATTGCGACTTCTTCGCCTTTTCTTGCGCCGCCAGAAATCGTTTTTCTCCTCGGATCGAGATCGGTAGCCGATGAAAGATTTGTCTTCAGGCGCCGGTAAAACCAGACGCAGCCAAGCAGTCAAGCCGGCGAAGCCGCCGGCCAAATCCGGTCTGAAAGCTGAACGATTGGGCCGGCGGGCGCGCGAGCTGGCGATCTCGGCGCGCTTCAGCATCGATGCGCTCGAGGCGCGCAACGTCCAGACGGTTTTCGATGACGCCGTCCACATCCTGCGCGAAAATATGCGGGTCGATTTCAGTGCCGTTTTCGAACGTTCACCCGACGGCAAATCACTCGCGCTCCGCGCCGGCGCCGGCTGGCGGCCAGGCGATGTCGGCACGCTCAAAATCAAGGTTGACGAGAAAACGTCAATCGGGCGGGCGCTGCAATTGAATCAACCGATCATCATGAGCGATGTCGCAGGTGCGAAGGGGTTGAGCCTGCCGAAATTTCTGCGCGACCGCGGTGTCGCGAGCAGCATGGCGGTCGTCATTCCCGGCCGGACGGGAGCCTTTGGCGTGCTGACCGTCGATACCAGATCGGCCCGCGTCTTCAGCGCCGACGACATCCATTTTCTCGAATCGATCGACAACATTCTCGCCACCGCCATCTCCCGCCTCCAGTTTGAAAGCGAGCTGCACGATGCCGCCGCCCGACTGCGCGGCATTGTCGACACCGCGGTGGACGGGATCATCACGATCGATCACCGCGGCATTGTCGAAACCATCAATCCCGCAGCGGAGCGCATTTTTGGTTACAGCGCGAGCGAAGTCATCGGGCGCAACGTTTCGATGCTCATGCCCGAGCCGTATCGCTCGGAACACGACGGCTACATCGAGCACTATCACAAAACCGGAGAGCGCCGCATCATCGGGATCGGGCGCGAAGTGCGCGGCCGGCGCAAGGATGGGACAGAGTTCCCGATGGATCTGGCGGTCAGCGCAACGGACGTTGGGCAACGCGGGATTTTTACCGGGCTGGTGCGCGACATCACCGAGCGCAAGCGGCTGGAACAGGAAATTCTCGAGATCAGCGATCACGAGCAACGCCGGATCGGGAGCGATTTGCACGATGATCTCTGCCAGCGCCTCGCGGGAGTGCGATTTTCCTGCGACGCGCTCCGCAACTCGTTAGGTAAAATCCCCGACGCGGTTTTGGCGGAGCGGATCGAGAAGATTGGCGCCAATGTGAGCGAGGCGATCGATCGCACCCGGATGCTGGCCCGCGGGCTTTCACCCGTAGCGCTGGAAGCAAGCGGTTTCGTCTCCGCCTTGCATGAGTTGATCGACGGAATCCGGCAACTTTTCGCGATCGACTGCCGCTTTGAGAGCAAGGACGACGTCGCGGTCCACAACACGATGGTGGCGACGCATCTCTACCGCATTGCTCAGGAGGCGATCAACAACGCGCTTAAACACGGACGCCCCACTCAACTGATGGTCGCGCTCAAAAGGCGCGGCGACAAGGTCACCCTCACGATCCATGACAACGGCGTCGGTTTTTCGATCGACAGGGAATGCTCGCACGGAATGGGATTGCGAACGATTGCCTACCGGGCCGGGATAATCGGCGCCAATGTCTCGGTGCAATCAGAACCCGGCCAAGGAACCACTCTCGCCTGCACTTTCTCGCTCAGCTGATGAAAAAGAAACCGTCCAAAGCGGCGACGCCGCGCAAGAATCGCGTCCTGATCATCGACGATCACCTGATGGTGCGCGAAGGCGTCGCCCAAATCATTGAGCAGGCCGAAGATCTCTCGGTCTGTTGCACCGCCTCTACGGCTAATGAGGGACTGGAAAAAATGCAGAAACTCAAGCCGGACCTCGTCCTGGTCGACATCACTCTGCCCGGGAAGAATGGCATCGAGTTCATCAAAGAGGCGCGCGCCATCCAGCCTGACCTCCGGATTCTCGTCATGTCGATGCACGATGAATCGCTTTACGCCGATCGCGTCCTGCGTGCCGGCGGGCGCGGCTACATCCGGAAACAGGAAGGTGGAGATAAACTAATCGAAGCGATGCGCCAGCGTCCTGCGCGGTGAGATCGCGGTCAGCGAAAAAATTACCCGGCACTTGCTGGAGAAATTCTCCGGGCGGGTCACGATGGATTCGCCCCTGGAAGGATTGAGCGATCGGGAGCTGGAAGTTTTCCAACTGATCGGCGCGGGGAAGACGATGAAGGAAATTGGCGACGTTTTGCACCTCAGCCCAAAAACGATCGAAGTGCATCGCTCGCACATTCGCGAAAAGCTCAGAGTAGCGAGCGCCGCCGAACTCGTCGCTTACGCCGCACGCTGGAACGAAACCCAGGGCGTAACCTGAATCGCTGTGTTGATTGATTGCTTGCAACGCGGCGCGCGATAAACTGCGCCGGTGATCGAAGTTCGTCGCCACACTCCCGGAATGATCCCACCGCCAGGGTGGCGAAATTGGCAGACGCGCCAGACTTAGGATCTGGTGGAGCAATCCTTAGGGGTTCGAGTCCCCTCCCTGGCACTATCGACCGATGAAAAATCCGCATCTTGAAATTGAGCGAAAATTTCTGATCGAGCAGCTCCCCCGCTCGGTCGAACGCTTTCCGCACAAGGAGATCGCGCAGGGTTATCTCGCCATCGCACGCAACAAGGCCCACGTCCGCCTGCGCCGTGCCGGCCGCGTCTGCACGCTCACCTTCAAGCGCGGTCCGGCGCGGGCGCGCGAGGAACGCGAGATTCATCTCACGCCGGCGCAATTCGCCATCCTCTGGCCTGCGACTGTCGGCGCGCGCCTGACGAAAACGCGCTACTACGTTCCCTGGAAAAAACTGACGATTGAGATCGACATTTATCACGGCTCCAACGAAGGCTTGATGGTCGCGGAGGTGGAATTTCCGAATGTCGAAACCTACCATTCGTTTTATCCACCGGCCTGGCTGGGCGATGAAGTCACAGGCGCGAGTCGTTACAGCAATGTGAAGCTGGCACGCGACTGATTCGACGGAAAAATCGCTCCGGGAACGATTCGGAAATTGTCAGTCGCAACCCAAACTTCTATTCTTTTTTTGAAAAAATGACCGGCCCGCCTAACAAAAAGATCCTGATCGTCGAGGACGAGCCGGACGTGGTCGACATGCTCACGCTCCAGTTGCGCAAGACCGGTGGTTTTTCTGCGACGGCCGCGCAGGATGGAGCGGAAGGCTTGAAAAAAGCGCGGGCCGAGCTGCCGGCGCTGATCGTGCTCGACCTGATGTTGCCCCGGATGTCGGGCCTGGAACTGTGCAAACTTCTCAAAACCGATGCGGCCACGTGCCACATCCCGATCATCATGCTGACGGCAAAGGCGGAGGAGGTGGATCGCATCGTCGGGCTCGAGTTCGGCGCGGATGATTACGTGACCAAGCCGTTTAGTCCGCGCGAGATGATCCTGCGCATCAAAGCCATCCTGCGCCGCGGCCAGAATAACGATGGTGCGGCAGAAGCGAGCATGACGCGCGGTTCGATCACGATCGATCCCGCACGGCACCGCGTTCTTGTTTCGGGCAAGCCGGTTGTCCTGACGGCGGTCGAATTCAAATTGCTCAGCATGCTGATGAAACGACCGGGACGGGTGCAGTCGCGCGATCGTCTCCTCAACGAGGTGTGGGGCTACGAAAGCGCGATCGACACGCGCACGGTCGATACCCACGTGCGTCGATTGCGGGAGAAACTGGGCAAAGCGGCCAAGGCGATCGAGACGGTGCGCGGCTTCGGCTATCGCCTGCGCGAATAAGCGCGAGAAACCAATGGGCTGGTTCGCTTTTGCCCTCGCGCTCGCTGTCCTGCTCTACACGTGGTGGTGGGTCTGGCGCGGCTGGATTCAACCGGGTCGTGAACTGGAACAGGTGGTCAACGAGGTGGCGACGGAGCGCGTCCCGCGCACTTTCATCATCGGCGGCAGCGAGCGGATGCGCGGAATCGCGCTTGCGCTCGAGCAACTGGCCCTGCGTGAAAGCCTGCTCCGCGCACGCGTGCAGGAAGGTGAGTTTGGCGTGCAGGCGATCATCAGCGCGATGGCCGATGGTCTGGTCGTGGCCGACCGGGAAAGGCGCATCCGGCTGATGAATCGCGCCTTTCGCGAAGCATTCCAGATCACTCCGGAGACGAGTGGCGTCACCCTGCTGGAGTCGGCGCGCGAGGCGACGGTCGAGCGATTGCTAGGGGAAGCCCTCCGTAGCGGCGAGACGCAGTGCGAGACGATCGTTTTGCAACGTCCTCCGGGAGCCGAGCGTCACCTCGAAGTCGTAGCCGAGCCGATCAAAGATGAACCGGGCGACGTGAGCGGCGCGGTGATCCTGTTTCGGGATATCACCAATCTGCGCCAGACGGAAGCGATGCGCCGCGATTTCATCGCGAACGTTTCGCACGAGCTCCGGACGCCGCTCTCCATTCTGCGCGGTTACCTTGAGACATTGCTCGAAAATCCGAAGCAACCGCCCGAGGAATTGCTCCGCATCTTCGAGGTGATGGAGCGGCATTCCAATCGCCTCAATCTTTTGGTGGACGACGTGCTAAGCCTCGCCCGGCTCGAGGGCCCGGGCATGGCACTCGACCTGACGACAATTCAGCCCGCGAAGTTCCTCAGCGGCATTATGCGCGATTGGGAAAGGAAATTTGCCTCCAAGAAACTGCGCGCCAAACTCGACCTGACGGACGACCTTCCGCCGTTCCGAGGCGATGAAGCGCGACTCCAGGAGGTCGTCTACAACCTGCTCGATAACGCGGTGAAATATTCGCCGCGCGGTGGGCGGATCAGCCTTTCTGCCGTGGGCAACGACGGCTACATCACTCTCGGCGTGCACGATAACGGCGCGGGAATTCCGGCGCGCGATCTGCCGCGAATCTTTGAGCGGTTCTATCGCGCGGATAAAGCGCGCAATCGTGAATTGGGCGGGACCGGACTCGGTCTTTCAATTGTGAAGCACATCGCGCAATTGCACGGCGGCACGGTCGAAGCGGAGAGCGAACTCGGAGGCGGCACGACCGTGCGGGTGCATCTGCCGGTCGGCGTCATTCAATCGTAACATGAAAGATTTTGCCGCTGAGCAGCAGTCTCAGCATCCTCCTGAGGGAAAGGTGCGCGCTGCCGTCGGTTTGGACGCGAGGAAGCAAACATCTCCAATTTCACAGCGATCAAATGAAGGGTTACATTGCAAGGCGGGCTGGTTGAGAAAGGTAAAGGGCGATGATTTCGAAACACACTTTGGGGACTTTTGATGAAGCGCTCGCCTCACTGCGCAATAACGTAATAATGATGGCGAGCCTGGCGACGCGCAGCCTTGATAACGCGCTCAACGGGTTATTGCAGCGCGATGACGATCTTTGCGCCACCGCGATCGCGGACGATGAAGAGATCGATCAACTTGAGAAGCAGGTCGACAAGGACGGGATCGAATTGCTCCTGCGCTTTCAGCCGGTCGCGTCTGATCTGCGCCGGGTTGTGTCGGCGATGAAACTCTCCTCGAATCTCGAGCGGATGGGCGACCAGGCGGTAAGCATTGCGCGCAAGGCGCGGAAATTGAACCGACATCCAGCACTGCAGGAGGTCGCGCTGATCGAGCCGGTGCGGGAACTGGCCATGAAGATGTTCCGGGACAGCGTCGATGCTTTCGTGCGGGAGGATGTTGATTTGGGCCGCGGTCTGAAGGCGCGCGACAAGGCGCTCGACGAAATGAATACCGTAACCGGCCGGCGCCTGGTCGAACGTATGGCGCAGGAGCCGGACAATCTGCGCGGTTATCTCAACCTGATGTTCATATCACGCCATCTTGAGCGGGTAGGCGATCACGCGACCAACATCGCCGAGGATGCGGTCTTCGCCGCGGCGGCCGAGGACATTCGCCATCAAGCAGCGGCAACCGCCGAGGCGGCGCAGGCTTAGCTTTATGCGCCTCTATTTCCTGAGACACGGCAAAGCGGACTGGCCGGATTGGGAGAAACCGGACGATGAGCGCCCGCTAACGAAAGCCGGGCGCAAGGAAATGCACGAAGTGGGCGAGTTTATCGCCGGCTGCAAAGTGCAGGTGGATTTTGTCCTCACGAGTCCGCTTCCCCGTGCCGAGCAAACGGCGGATATCGCGGCCGAGCATCTCAAGGTAGTTTGCCGCGAGGAAAAAATGCTCGCGCCCGGATTTTCCGCTCAGGATGTGCCGCGTCTGCTGCGCAAGTATCCCCAGGATTCCCTGATGCTGGTGGGTCACGAGCCGGATTTCTCCAGCGTCATCGAGGCGTTGACAGGCGGAAACGTGAAGATGGCGAAGGCCGGCCTCGCGCTGGTCGATTATGGGGGAAAAGAGAGCAGGTTGCTCTGGCTCGTCCCGCCCAAGATCTCGAGGAAGTAATTGGCAGAACGGCTCGGCACTTTTGGTCTTCCCTTCAGAACTCGTTAGGCGTTAGGCCGGAACCCGTCTCAGCCGTAGGCGAACGCGTTATCGGGATGTCGGATGTCCTCGGCCTCGGCAGTATAGACTGCATCTTCACCGATGTTTTTGGCATGATCGCCGACCCGCTCGAGGTGACGGGCGATGAAAAGCAATTGCAGGTAATCCGGAATGCGATCCGGCCGTTCCGCCATTTTCACCGTGAGATCGTCGGCGATGTCGTGATTCATCTGGTCGATCTCGCGATCGCGCTCGCGCAACGAGCGGGCGAGGGAGACATCACCGTCGGCATAAGCACGAATGCTATCGCGAAAGATTGCGATCGCGTCGATGAAGAGCGGACCGAGCGCGATCGCTTCATCGAGTTCCGGCTCCATCGAAAGTTTGCGGGAACGCTTCGCGATATTGACCGCCTGATCGGCAACCCGCTCGAGATTGCTCCCCAGTTTCATGGTCGAAATGACCTGCCGCAGATCCGAGGCGACGGGCTGAAACCGGAGCAAAATTTCGACTCCGTCATTGTCGACTTTTTTCTCGAGGGCGTCGACCTCCTTCTCATCCATGACCGTCACGGCACAGAGGTCGACGTTGCGATCGAGCAGGCAGCTCATCGCGTTTTGCAGATTTCGATCGGTCAGGCTGGCCATCATCAGGGCATCGGAGCGCAGAGCGTCCAGAGCGCGGTCGAACTCGCGCAGAATATGTCGAGGAGACTGCATAAGAATCAACCGAAGCGACCGGTGATGTAATCCTCAGTCTGCCGTTCGTGTGGGCGGTTGAAGAGTTGGGCGGTGTCACCGAACTCGATTAGTTGGCCGACATAAAAGAAGGCGGTCTTGTCCGAAACGCGGCTCGCCTGTTGCATGTTGTGGGTCACAATCACGATCGTGTATTTGTTGCGCAGCTCGCGAATCAGTTCCTCGATCTTGGCCGTGGCGATGGGATCGAGCGCGGAACACGGTTCGTCCATTAGGAGCACTTCCGGGTCGACCGCGATAGCGCGTGCGATGCAGAGCCGTTGTTGCTGTCCGCCGGAGATGCCCATCCCGGGCTTCTTCAGGTCATTCTTCACCTCGTCCCAGAGCGCTGCCATGCGCAACGATTGCTCGAGCCGCTGGTTAAGAATGCGCCGATCGCGCACCCCGTTCAGGCGCAACCCGACGAGGACATTTTCTTCGATCGACATGGTCGGGAAAGGATTCGACTTCTGAAAGACCATCCCGACCCGGCGGCGGATCATGGCTGGATCGACGCCGGCGGCATAGAGGTCTTCGCCGTAGAAATGAATCTGACCTTCCAGACGAGTGCGCGGGACCAGCTCGTGCATCCGGTTGAGGCAGCGAAGAAAGGTCGATTTCCCGCAACCGCTCGGGCCGATGATGGCCGTGATCGACTTGGCCGGGATGTCGATCGTGACATCCTTGATCGCCTGTTTCTCGCCATACCAGATCGAGAGATTTTTCACCGCAAACGCGGTCGCTTCGACGGCAGAGTTCGGAGGCGCGGTCGGCACGGGGTTCGGTACCTCGCCTTGCGACGTGCTTATTGGAGAAGACATTTTGACGGTGGCCATTCGTTTATACAATCCGCGCGCCCCGTTCGCGAGTAAGGAATCGCACGAGGATGTTGATGACAAAAATTCCCAGGACCAGAACCAAAGCGCCAGCCCAGGCCTGGCGATGCCAATCGTCGTAGGGCGAAATGGCATAAGAGAAAATCTGCAAAGGGAGCGCGGCGATCGGCTCCGCCAAATCGCGATTCCAGAAACGGTTGCCGAAGGCGGTGAAAAGAAGCGGCGCGGTCTCGCCGGCAATGCGGGCAAGGGCAAGGAGAATGCCGGTGATGATTCCCTTCGAAGCAGTCTTCATTACTATGTGCAGGATCGTTTTCCAGCGACTGATCCCAAGCGCGAGAGAGGCTTCGCGATATCCGTTAGGCACGAGCAGAAGCACCTCCTCGGTCGTGCGCATGATGAGGGGGATCATCATGAAGCCGAGTGCGAGACCGCCGGCGTAAGCGGAAAAGGTTTTGGAACTCAGGACGACCAGACCGTAAACGACCACACCCCAGGTGATGGAGGGAACGCCATTCAGGACGTCGGCTACGAAACGCAGCCACCAGTTGCCCGATGCGCTTCCGTATTCCGCCAGGTAAACGCCGCCGAGCACCCCGACCGGGATGCCGATGAGCGAAGCGAGACCGAGTAGCTCGAGCGTCCCGACGATGGCGTTCGCCATGCCACCGCCGACTTCGCCGACCGGCTTGGGCAGATGGGTGAAAAAAGCCCAGTTGACCGAGTCGGCGCCTTTTTGCAGGAGATAGAAAAAGACGAGACCGAGCGGGGCGATAACGAGGATGGCGGCGATAATCGAGAGCGTGGAAGCGAGCGCGCTCTTGAACTTGCGCCAGCCATGGTAATCGTGTCGTGTCGCTTTCATTCGTTAGGCAGCGCGGGTCGCGGTAGAGGTCTGCAGGGTGCGAAGCAGGAGTTGGCCGATCAGGTTGGCGAGAATGGTGATGCCGAAAAGGACGAGCCCGATCTCAAAAAGCGCGGAGAGATAGATGTCGGTCGTCGCCTCGGTGAACTCGTTCGCGATCACGCTCGCCAGGGTGTAGCCCGGCTGGAGGAGAGAAGCGACAATCTGTGGCGTGTTCCCGATCACCATCGTGACCGCCATCGTCTCGCCGAGCGCACGGCCGAGCCCGAGGATGACCGCGCCGAAAAGCCCGCGCCGCGCATAACTAAGAACGGCAATCCGTGTCACCTCCCAGCGCGTCGCGCCGAGCGCGTAGGCCGCCTCGCGCTGCAAGTCCGGCACGCTGCGCAGGATTTCACGCGAGACTGAGGTGATAATCGGCAGAATCATGACCGCGATAATGATGCCGCCCGCCAGCATGCTGACCCCGTAAATCGGGCCCGTGAAAAGCCCGGTCCAACCGAAATACTCCTTCAAGAACGGAAACGGGTAGTCGCGCAAGAAAGGGATCAAGACGAAGATGCCCCACAACCCGAGGATGACGCTCGGAATGGCGGCGAGCATTTCGATGAGGGACGTAACCGGCTGCCGCAGCGATAGTGGCGCAAGCTCCGTGAGATAGACCGCCGTCGCGATGCTGAGTGGCACGGCGATAATGAGCGCGATAAGCGAGGAAACGATCGTGCCGTAAATGAATGGCAACGCGCCGAACTGTTCGGCCACCGGATCCCAAGTCGAGGTGGCGAGAAAATGAAATCCGAAATCCTTGATCGACGCAAGCGCGCCGCGCGAAAGCTGCCAGCCGACCAGAAAAACGAGCGCGACGACAGCGAGGGCCATCCCCAGCGTAAGCCATTCGAAGGCTCGGTCGCCGAGCCGCGACGGCGGCGCCATGAATTCGGCGACCGCTTCTTCCGCCTCGCCGGGCAACGGTGCGACTAGTGGCATAAAATCAGTTTGCCGGAACGTGGTTTGCCCGTCGAGCAGACTCGCTCTGCCCGACGGGTATACACCAACGATTTGCTTTTCTTAATATTTGATCTCGTCGATTCGCTTCAGCACTCGCTGTTGCAGGTTCTCCGGCAACGGAGCGTATTCCAGGTCCTTCGCCATCTGTTCGCCGTCCTTCTCCGCCCATTTTAGAAATTCGACCAGCTTCTTGCCCTTCGCAGGATCCTTTTGTTGTTGATACACGAGCAGCCAAGTCGCACCGCAAACCGGGTACGCGTCCTTGCCCGGAGCATTCGTAATCGAGAACCGGAAGTCATCTGGAATCTCCGCCGTGGCCAGCGCTGCGGTGATCGATTCGAGCGTCGCCTTCACAAAGCTACCAGCCGCGTTCTTTACCTCTCCATAAGGCATTTTGTTTTGCACGGCATAAATTAACTCTACGTAGCCGAGCGCACCGGGAGTTTGCTTGATTTGGCCGGCCACCCCTTCATTGCCTTTGCCACCGATGCCAGTAGGCCAATTCACTGAGGTGTTCGTGCCGACTTTCGATTTCCACTCGGAGCTGATCTTGCTCAGATAGTCGGTCCAAATATAAGTCGTGCCGCTGCCATCGGAACGATGCACCACCACGATATCGCGATCCGGGAAAGAAACGCCAGGATTGGTCGCGGCGATCTTCGGGTCGCTCCATTTCGTGATCTGACCCAGGAAAATGCCTGCGATCGTATCAGCGTCGAATTTCAAAGCGGGATTTCCGGGCAGGTTATAGGCCACCACATCCGCACCGGCCACGGTCGGGATATGGAGCAATTTGCCGGGGGCTTTGGCCAGATTCTCGTCGCTCATGGGACCATCCGAGGCGCCGAAATCCACCGTTTGCGCGAGAATTTGCTTCTGACCGCCGCCCGATCCGATGGATTGGTAATTAAACCGGACCGACGGATCCACCTTTGTGTAGGCATCGAACCATTTCGAGTAGATCGGATACGGAAAAGTCGCACCCGCGCCATTAATCGTCATCTGCGCGGACGCAGTCGCTGCGATGCCCGTCAGGAGCAGACAGGCGAGGAGTTTGTGAATTTTCATAGTGGGCTCACCTTGCCGTATGGCGCGCGGCGGGGTCAAAATCTTTCATGTTACAATTGGATGGCAGATCGCTGGGTCGGCTAGGAAGCAAACCAAGGAGTGCGACGCCGGAAATGTTACGATGAGGTAACGCCTGGGTTTTCCGTGCGCTTTGGGGGCGAGCTTGTTACAGACCGCCAAGTGCCCGCAACAATCTTTTCTCCGAGGGAAAAGAAAGCCCGCCGGCATCTACGCCGGCGGGCTAACCCAAACCTAACTGCCTTTTACAGGAGCAAAATCATGTGTGCCAGGCTAATCAGAACTTAAAGCTTAGATCGGCCTGAAATAGGTTGTAGTTGTTGACCGGGTTGATTCCTAGATCGCCCACACCGCCGGTGCCGAGATTGGTGTCGATTTGCCAGCCATGCGCATAGGTCAAATTCGTCCAAACTGCATCCGAAATCGCGTAGCCAAGCTGGACATAGACGCCTTCAATATTAACGCGACTGTCGAAAACGTCGGAATCAACCAGGTTGGGATCAAGCGCATACTGGTCTGTATGCTGCCAGTAGGCGTTGAGCGAAAAATCGCCCTTATGTTTGAGGACTCCGACTCCGGCGCCAATCTGGTAGGCGAGGTTTTGGCCGGTCTGGTCAGGATGGCCGGCGGCGCGCGCACGAGACGCTCCATCGAAATTGACCCCGAAGTCACCGAAGATGTGAGCGGGCAGCTTGCCGAGCTTGAAGGCAAACTCGACCGGCATGTCGAAGACGAGCAGGCTGTTTATGCCGGTTTGGTTCGGTGTGACCGTGTTCCCCGCTGCATCGACAAAGGTCGGATCGCCGACGAAGTGGATATTGAACGTATCGCCATTACCGGTGTAGTTATAGATCGTCGGCGCCAGCTGAAAATACATATTCTTGTTCCAGTTGTAGCGCGCCCCGATCTGCCAGCCCAGCAGAAACGCGTCTACATTTGGCACTCCGACTGGAGAAGGGCCGATCGGGTTTTCGGGGTTAGTGTCGTCGTAGACAAACTGCCCGAGGTTGGCGAAAAGATCGAGCGTTGGGCCGGGAGCAGCCTCTGTTGTTTGGGTAACGATCGTCTTACCATCCTTGTCCGTCGTTGTCTTTGAAATGGCCGCGGTGCCTCCTCCAAATTTGATCGTATACTTATATTGTTCTGCCAGACCTTCGGGGTTGATATCCGGGTCCCAGACCATCGGTGTAGTGACGAACGGATTCGCCATCTTTCCGGCGATCAGCGTCAATCCCTTGAACCCTTTGTATCCGAAGTAGGCCTGCCCTACGTTGATGCCATCGGCGGTCTTAGCAAACGGTCCGGGACCAGTGACAGTGTCATCGCCGAATGTGACATTGGTCGACCGGGGATTCTGACTGGTTTCCAAACGGATGTTGAAGAACCAGTCATCGACCAGTGTGCCCCGCAGGCCGATTCGCAAACGATACCGTTCCCGATTGCGTTGGTAGGTATCGCCGGGAGGAGCGAGCGTATACGGAACGTTGGTTTGACCGCTTCGGATCTCGTAGCGAACCCGCGAATCGCCATAGAGTTCCAGTTCGGTGACCGACTTGGAAAGCTTTATCTTGCTGGCCAAACTCTCCGGCGCTTCCTTCTCCGCGTTCTTCGCGAGCTCGGAGCGGACTTCGGTGGCTTCTTTCTCCGTGATGATGCGTTTCTTAACGAGCAGATTTAAGAGCGCGTCGTCGTCCTCCGCGTGAACAGTAACGGTACCGAACGCCAGACCGGTGAGGGCCGCGACCAATGTGATTTTCTTGGCAAACATGGATTCTCCTTTTCTGCGGCCAGGCCGCGATGTGGTTTAGGCGCAGCCAAATCTCCCGACCGGCTGCCGTCCGGATTTCGTCCGAACGTTGGAGAGGCTAAAGAGCGATTGTTACAATCGCGTGACGCCAAAGCAACAACTACGTAAATTTTGGAACCCCCTAAGCCAGGGCTTAGGCATAGTTTATCGATAGCCATCTGGATCGATCGTTGCCTCTTAGTAGCCGCTGCGCACCGCCTCAGACAGAACCCGATCGACCGCTTCGCGCTTCGACATTTCGTCAGAGGCGATCTCAATTCGCGCCCGAACCGGCCTGCGCCGGAGCATCGGCCGTCGGCAGGTTCATCGTCTGGGAAAGCGTGCGAATCTCGCTTTTCGTTAGGTCTACTCTTGGAGCGAGGCCAGCACTCGAAACTCGACCGCCGCCCCGCCGGCCCGGCCGAACTTGTCGCACATCGTCGGCCTTCTCGCCGTAGGCGATCACACAGAAATCGCACTCTCGATTGCGTGCGCCAGAGCAAGGGCGTTTCCTAGCGCTCGTCGGGCAAACTCGGACTGTCACCCGATTACGCCGAGGCAGTTCTCATTGAGGATTTGCGCAGCAGTCGCGAGGATGAAAGCGCTATCCACCCCCGCTGGAGTAAGCGATCAGCAACGGCGAATTTGCTCGCAACAAATCTCGCAGCGACTCCCGCTTGACCAACTCGCTGTCCGCCGCGCCCATTGGCGACCGTAGCTCTTCGCCCGATTGCAGACAACAATCAGCCTAGCGTTGTTCGTTCTCGGCTGAGCGACAGCCTGCAATCTCGCCTGTGAGTTCCTTGTTTCGCTCGTCCAGGGTCTGGAGGCGCAACTGCCAGCGATGGAGCTGGATGCCCAGTTGGTTGATATAACCTTTTACCTCGGTCCGCTGCGATTCGTTTTCTTTAAGATGGCGTTTCAGCTCCGCCAATCGCTCGGGCGTAGAGGTGGATCCGTGGCAAAAGGAGGACGGAACCGTCGTCGGCTCGCCACAGCGCTGACACTTCAAAGTCATGCCCGCGGCCGCAGTGTCCACTACGAGCGAGCTCCCGCAATGCTCGCACTGAAAAAAGACGTCGCCCTTTCCATTCTCGGAGGTGGTGGATCCGGCCTCGCCTTGCATTGGGGTTTTTCAAGCAATCCGCATACCAGTTCGCAGGGGTGTCATGATGTCGCCAAGATGGCACGACAACCATCGAGAATCGCGACAGGGTGGCGCGCAAATGGAAAGAGCAGAAAAATGGTCGAATCCTATTATATGCACATTATCAATGGCTTATAAATCGATAATCCAATCTGGAACGATGGTTGCTGTAGGGGGCGCGAAAGGATTTTTGTACACAACAATGGCTAAAGTTTTAGGTATCGACTTGGGTACCACCAATTCCTGCATGTCCGTCATGGAGGGCGGTGACCCGGTGGTTTTGGAGAACAGCGAGGGCGCCCGCACGACACCTTCCATCGTTGCATTCGCCAGGAATGGCGAACGCCTCGTGGGTCAGGCGGCGAAACGCCAAGCCGTGACCAACCCCGCAAACACGATCTTTTCGATCAAACGCTTCATGGGTCGCAAGTTTGACGAGGTCCGCGAGGAGGAACATCGCGTCCCCTACAAGGTCGTGAAGGCGGCGAACGGCGACGCGCACGTGCAAGTGGAAGTAAACGGCGAGAAGAAAACATTCAGTCCGCCGGAAATCTCCGCCATGATTCTCTCTAAGCTGAAGTCGGATGCGGAGGCCAAGCTGGGTGAAAAGATCACCCAGGCTGTCATCACCGTACCGGCTTATTTTAACGACTCGCAACGCAACGCGACCAAGGACGCAGGCAAAATCGCCGGCCTTGAAGTACTCCGCATCATCAATGAGCCGACGGCGGCTTCGCTCGCCTACGGTCTCGATAAGAAGAAGGACGAAAAGATCGCTGTCTACGACCTGGGCGGCGGCACCTTCGATATCTCAGTTCTCGAGATCGGCGACGGCGTCTTCGAAGTGAAGGCGACCAACGGTGATACTCACCTCGGCGGCGATGACTGGGATAACGTTCTGGTCGATTGGATCGTCGGCGAGTTCAAAAAAGATAGCGGCATAGATCTTTCGAAACAACCGGATGCCATTCAGCGGATCAAGGAGGAAGCCGAGAAGGCCAAGATTGCTCTTTCATCTTCCCAGGAATACGAGATTAACCTGCCCTTTATCACCGCCGACGCGAGCGGCCCGAAGCATATCCAAAAGAAGCTCACTCGCTCCAAGCTCGAGCAACTGACCGACGCGCTCTTTCAGCGAACGGTCAAGCCCGTCAAAGACTGTTTGGCGGATGCCAAGCTCTCCGAGAAGGATATCAACGAGCTCGTGCTCGTAGGCGGCATGACTCGTATGCCGAAGGTGATCGAGACGGCGCGCGAACTTATTGGGAAGGAACCGCACAAAGGCGTGAACCCGGATGAGGTTGTCGCAGTCGGCGCGGCCATTCAGGGCGGCGTGCTCAAGGGCGACGTGAAGGACGTTCTCTTGCTCGACGTCACTCCGCTTACTCTCGCGATTGAGACTGCGGGCGGTGTGGCCACTCCTATGATCCCGCGTAACACCACGATCCCAACTCGTAAGTCACAGATTTTCTCGACTTACAGCGACAATCAGCCGGGCGTGGAAATCAAGGTCCTGCAAGGCGAGCGCCCGCTCTCCCGCGACAACAAGAATCTCGGCACTTTCCACCTCGACGGCATCCCGCCGGCTCCGCGCGGAGTTCCACAGATTGAAGTCACTTTCGACATCGATGCCAATGGCATCCTTCATGTCTCCGCCAAAGACCTCGGTTCGGGTAAGGAGCAGAAGATCTCCATCACCGGTAGCTCGGGCTTGAGCAAGGAGGAAGTGGAGCGAATGCAACGTGACGCCGAGGCTCACGCTGAAGAAGACAAGAAGGCGAAGGAAGCGATCGAGATCAAGAACAACGCGGACACTCTGGCCTACCAGTGCGAGAAGCAGTTGAAGGATCTCGGCGATAAAGTTCCGGAAGACAAGAAGAAGTCGGTCGAAGACGCGATCGCCAAGGTGCGTGAGGCCATTAACGCCAACGACACCGACGCGATGAAGCGCACTTACGAGGACTTGCAGAACAAGTTCCAGGAAATCAGCGCCGACCTTTACAAACAGGCCGCCGCCAGTGCCGGGCCAACACCCGGTGCCGAAACTGGCGGACGTCCCGATCCTCAGGCAGAACCTCAGACCGAGGGTCCGCGTAAGGATCAAGGCGATGTCGTTGACGCGGAATTCGAAGTTGTCGACGAAGACAAGAAGTAACTTTTTAAACTACAATTTGCCTGAGGCCGCTCGTCCAGTGAGACGAGCGGTCAACGGCAACAACCAACAAGCAAAAGGAGCAAGTAAACCATATGGCAATTAATGTGAAACCGCTTGGAGACCGGGTGCTCGTGCAACCGATCGAAGAGCAGGAAACCAAAAAAGGCGGCATCATCATCCCCGATACCGCCAAGGAAAAGCCGCAGGAAGGCAAAGTCGTCGCTCTCGGTACGGGCAAATTGGACGACAACGGCAAGAAAGTGGAGTTCACCGTGAAGAAGGGCGACAAAGTGCTCATCTCGAAATACGGCGGCACGGAAATCAAAGTGGACGGTGAATCCTACCTGATCATGCGCGAGGACGATATCCTCGGCATCATTGGTTAATTCATCTCTCAACTCTCAACCAAAGACCCAAGAAACTAAATAATATGGCAGCTAAACAACTACAATTTGATGAGAACGCGCGGCATGCGCTTCTCCGCGGCATCGAGAAACTCTCGCGCGCCGTTAAGGCGACCCTCGGACCGAGCGGCCGCAACGTTATTCTCGACAAGAAATTCGGTAGCCCGACCATCACCAAAGACGGTGTGACTGTGGCCAAGGAGATCGAGCTTGAGGATCCTTATGAAAACATGGGCGCCCAGCTCGTGCGCGAAGTCGCTTCCAAGACTTCCGACATCGCGGGCGACGGCACCACCACCGCGACCGTCCTCGCTGAGTCCATCTACAAGGAAGGTCTTCGCAATGTCACAGCCGGCGCCAATCCAACCTCGCTCCAGCGCGGCATCAACAAGGCCGTTGAAGCCATTGTTGCCGAGCTCGCGAAGATCTCGAAAAAGGTTAGTGACCGCACAGAAATTGCGCAGGTCGCAACCGTCTCGGCCAACTGGGACCGCACGATCGGCGAGATCATTGCCGACGCGATGGACAAAGTGGGCAAGGACGGAACGATCACGGTGGAAGAAGCCAAATCGATCGAAACCAGCCTCGAAGTCGTCGAGGGCATGCAGTTCGACAAAGGCTATCTCTCTCCTTACTTCGTGACCAACGCCGAAGCGATGGAAGCCGTTCTCGAGAATCCTTACATCCTCATTCACGAGAAGAAAATCTCGAGCTTGAAGGACATGCTCCCGCTGCTCGAGAAAGTGGCTAAGGCCGGTCGTCCGCTCCTTATCATCGCGGAAGACGTGGAAGGCGAAGCGCTCGCGACCCTGGTCGTGAATAAGCTCCGCGGAACATTGCAGGTCGCAGCCGTCAAAGCCCCGGGCTTCGGCGATCGTCGCAAGGCGATGCTGGAAGATCTCGCCGTGCTCACCGGCGGCCGTTGCATCACCGAAGACCTCGGCATCAAACTCGAGAACGTGAAGCTCGAGGACTTAGGGCGTACCAAGCGCGTCACGATCGACAAGGAGAACACCACGATCGTGGAAGGCGAAGGGAAGCAGACCGACATCCAGGGCCGCGTTTCGCAAATCCGTCGTCAGATCGAAGAGACCACTTCGGATTACGATCGTGAGAAACTCCAGGAGCGCCTCGCGAAACTCGCCGGTGGTGTTGCCGTCATCAATGTTGGCGCCGCGACCGAAACCGAGATGAAGGAAAAGAAGGCGCGCGTGGAGGACGCGTTGCATGCGACTCGCGCCGCGGTTGAAGAAGGCATCGTCCCTGGTGGCGGCGTCGCTCTCATCCGGGCACAGAAGTCACTCGACAGCCTGAAGCTCGAAGGCGACGAAGCGGTCGGTGTGGCGATCATTCGCCGCGCGATCGAGGAGCCTCTCCGCACCCTCGCCGATAACGCAGGCCAGGAAGGCGCGCTCATCGTGCAGGAAGTGAAGAAGCGCAAAGGAAACGAAGGCTATGACGTCGCCAAGGCGGAATACACCGACCTCGTGAAAGCGGGAATCGTCGATCCGACCAAGGTGACGCGCAGCGCGCTGCAAAACGCGGCGTCCATCTCCGGCCTCCTCCTTACGACCGAGGCAATCATCACCGAAACTCCTGAGAAGGAGAAGGCAGGTGGTGGCATGCCGGGTGGCGGGATGGGTGGAATGGGCGGCATGGGCGGCATGGACTACTAAGCCGACCGGCTATTCGCTAACCAAAGCAATCAAGCACAGCCGGGTCTCGTAAGAGGCCCGGCTGTTTTGTTTGGCGGCTATCTTTGTGCTCGCGCTCAGATCGATTTGGGAAGTATGAATCTCCGCATGGAGTCGGACACATCATGAGCATCTCCGAATACATCCTCGCGCTAATGTCCATTGTCGTCGGCCTTGCCATGACCCAGCTCTTAAGCGGCGCGGCCGAGATCGCCCAACACGCAAGGCCAGTCCGAACCTACTGGATCCACACTGCATGGATGGTGAATCTCTTCGTCACTCTGATCCACTTCTGGTGGTGGGAGTTTGGCCTCATACGCATCCAGACCTGGACCTTTCTGCCCTATGCCTTCGTGATCTGTTTTGCGGTTCTACTTTACTTTCTTGTCGCCTTGCTTGTTCCGCAGCACCTGAGCGAGCAGGCTGACCTGAAGGAATACTTTTACACTCATCGCGGCTGGTTTTTCGGCACGATGGCACTGATCCAGTTCGTCGACTTCGGCGATACTCTGGTGAAAGGTTGGACCTATTTTGTCGGTCTCGGTTTGGAATACCCGATCAGGAACCTGGGCATCATCGCGCTGTCTGCAATCGCGATTCGGACCCGAAACGAGCGCTTTCACGGCTTCATGGTCATCCTTCTTACCGGCTATCAACTGCTCTGGATCATGCGGCATTTCAACCGCCTCGGCTAGGGCGCAAGCAACCCGGTATACCACGCAACCAACCGCCCGCCAAAGAACATCCAGACCAGGGCGCCAAGGGCGAGGTAGGGTCCGAACGGGATTTTCGCCGACCAGGCGCGCCGACCCAGCAACATGCTCGTGAGGCCGACCACCGAGCCCAGGACCGATCCCGCGAAGATGCTGCAAAGCACAGCGCGCCAGCCGAGGAAAGCGCCGATCGCAGCGAGGAACTTGAGGTCGCCGCGGCCCATGGCTTCGCGCGGGATTTGCAGCTCGCGCACCACTCCAGTAATGCGATCGACTTCGTCGAGCGGAAAGGACTCCTGTCCGATCGCCAGGTGGTTGTAGCGCAATTGTAGTGTTGTGTTTTGGAAAGAGCGGCCGTCGACCTGCGCTTCGGCGCAGTGCATTAGCATCAGATCGCTCTCCCGCGCGAAATGGTCGCTCCACAACCCGCGCTCATCTCCGACGACAAACTCCGCGTCTTCGCCCGCGCGCACCCAGCTGAAGGAAGTCGGCTCCTCGAGCCGGATCCTCTTCTTGCCGAAGACCTTCTTCCCCCCTTCGAGCACCAGCCAGAGCAAAGCATAGCCTAGAGCAGCCGAGCCTAACGACAATAAACCCGCCAGCAGTCGCGAATCTCCCGCCATGAGGGCTGGCAGCGCAATACTCGCGACCACGCCCGCCACCGTTCCGCCGATCGTGATTTCATCCGGGATGATAAAGTGCTCGAAGTCAATAAAGGTCGCGACGACGAGGAGCGAAACGAAGACCCAGTAAGCGAGCGCGACGGGCCATGGGAACACGATCCAGACGGCGAGAAAGAGGAAGGCGGTGAGCAGCTCGACGACGAAATAACGAAAGGCGATCCTGCTCCCGCAATGCGCGCACTTCCCGCGGAGCATCAGCCAGCTGAGCAACGGCAGATTTTGCTGCCACGGGATGGGATTCTTACAGGCCGGGCAAAAGGAGCGGCGCGGCGCATTAACCGAGAGGTCGCGTGGCAGCCGGTAGATGCAGACGTTGAGAAAGGAGCCGATCGCCGCGCCCATGACGAAGGCGAAGACACGAAAAAACAGCTCGTAGAACCCCGGCGTTTCCACTCGTCAGGCCGATTCCTTCCGGGCCGCTCGTCGCTGCATGAACCACGCGATCCAGATGCAACTCTCATAAAGCAGGCACATTGGCAGGCTAAGCGCGATCAGCGTCAACACGTCGGGCGTCGGCGTAATGATGGTGGCAAGGATGAAAATGAGGACAACGGCGTAGGGTCGGGTGCGGGCCATGAACTCGTAAGTGACAAGGCCAAACTTCACCAGCGCGAGGACCACAACCGGCAACTCGAAGGCCAGCCCGAAGCCGAGAACGAACCGGGTCACAAACGAATAATATTGCTGCACCGTCCACATCGGAGTCCAGCCTAACGACTGGGTGTCGCGAAAGAAAAACAGAATCGTTTTCGGGAGAAGCCAGAAATAGCAGCAGGCCACCCCGGTCAGGAAGAGCCCGAAGCTCACGACGATCGCCGGAAAAAGAAACCGCTTCTCGACCGCGGTCAGCGCCGGCAGAACAAACTGCGCCAGGAAATAGAGGAGGAGCGGAAACGAGACCACGATCCCAGCGTAAAAGGCAAGGTGAAACGAGATCGTGATTGAGTCGGTGATCCCGAGCGCGCGCAAGGCTCCCACCTGGCCGCCGACTTCACTCAGCGGCTGTTGCAGGACCGCCACCAGCCGTTGCCGAAAGGCAAAGCAGAGAAACATGGCGACGATCAGCACGATCGCCATTTTCACGATCGTCCAGCGCAAATCCTCCAGATGCTCGAGAAACGGCTTCGATGTCTCGCTCTCGGGTGGATCGCGAAAAGCAAAGATGTCGCGCAATTTCATTCCGTTGGGAAAATTCCAAATCCGAAGGTCGAAGGTCGAATCAATTTCGAAGGTTCAAAAAACGCGGAAAACGACAGCGCTCGAAGTTTCGAGTTTTCGAGCCTTTCCTTCGATTTTTCCTGTTTGTTTCGGAGTTCGATATTCGACATTCGAATTTTTTCCCGCTTAGGGGAAGATTTCGCCGCACGCCACCAGCCGGGCCCAGATGCCGAGGGTGTTGGCATCGCGGATTTGACCCTCGGCGATCATCTGGCGCACGACGTCGGCGCTAAACTCGCGGCAGTCGATGATTGCTTCCGTGGCATCATGCTGTGCGCCGCCGGCGCTCTTCTCCGCCGGGCGCGCGAGGAAAAAGTAGCAATGTTCATCCGTGAAGCCGGGCGACGTAAAATAGTGGCCTAACGGAATCAATTCCGCTCCCGGGGCCAGCTCGTAGCCGGTCTCTTCGCGCATTTCCCGTCGCGCAACCGCGCGCACCGCTTCTTCGTCCGGTTCCAAAGTTTCGTCGATCTGACCTGCGGGCATCGACCAGATCGCCGCGCGAATTGGAATTCGCTCTTCGCGGATCAGGACGAACTTTCCCTCGCGCGTCAGCGGCGCGATCACGACCGCCGGCTTGCGATGGACGACCGACCATTTCCGGGCCGCCTGGGTCGGGGTGCGCACTTCATCCGTCGCGACGGTGAGATGCGGAGTCTGGAAATGGATTTCACTCGCGAGTGTTTCCCAGCCATCGCTGTCGCGCACAAGGTTGGTCTTTTGCACGCGAGGAAGTTATGGACGGCGTCGCGAAAAGCGAATCCGAGCATGCTCTGGACGTTTCGCTGCGCGCCGTAACGAGATGCGGAGCAACGGCCGGGCTTTCAAACTCGAGACTGATCGTCCAACCCCAGCCAATCCTGCGAACGACGCTTTCCCTCGCGTCTTCGCAGAGCAAAGCGTCTACAACGCACGCACCACCCGCACCGCGACATAGCGGGTCTCGGGCAAAATGAACTTTCGCAGTTCCAGCTCGATCCGCAGGAGATCGAATCTGCGCAGCAAATGTTCGGCCGTCTCGTGCGCGAGCGTTTCGATCAGCTTGTCCTCCCGTCCGGAAACGAACCGGCGCACTTCCTCGCAGACGTCAGCATAATCGACCGCGCGCGCCAGCTCGTTGCCCAGTTCGCCGAAAGGTCTGCGCGGTTGCAGGACGAGCGAAACCGTTAGGCGCTGCGGTTGCGCGCGCTCCTCATCGGGAACGCCGACCCGCACCATGACTTCCAGCTCTTCGATCCGGATTTCGTCGTTAGGCAGATCCTGGTTCACGGGCGCCGACTACTTTCCGGTCGATTCCCAAATGAGACCAGCCGAAAAGATTGCGCGCGCGCCGGGAGAATCCCGACGCGCGCCGTTCGGGGAGACGTTCTCTCAACAACCTCAGCGGCGCTCTTTCTCGTCTTCCTCGTGCACGAGGTCGGAGAGCGGCGCGGCCGCGTCTCTGAGCTTCCTCCACGCTGGCGACGCCCGCAATCATCCGGCGCAGTCCGCGCACTTTGCGCGTAAGCGAACTGGAGGAAGCATGCAGGCCGGCAGCATCGGCGACGTAAGTCGCGGCATTGGCCGCCGCGATGTTCATCTGCGCCGCGGTCGCGATCGCATCCTGATTCGCGCCGAGGAACAGGAACGTCCACCGATACTGCTCGGTCTGCTGTTTGATCGCACGGGCGATTTGTTGCCACGTGTAGTTTTGGGAGGAATTCTCCAGGCCATCGGTCAGGATGGCGACGATTACCTGGCCAGGACGATCCTGCTCCGGCAGCGCGGCGAGTCGCGCGCCGAGGTCGTCGATCGTCCGACCGATCGCATCGAGGAGAGCGGTCGAACCACGCGGGAGGTAGGTGTCGTGGTTGAGCGCGATGACTTCCGCCACCGGCAGCGCATTGATCGGCACCAAATATTCGTCATCAAAAAGCACGAGGGTCAGTTTGGCGAGACCCTCGGTCTGCTGCTGCTTGTGGAGGAAAAGATTGAAGCCATTCATCGCCGCTTCCCGGCAACTCTCCATGGAACCAGAGCGGTCGAGGATGAAAGCGATTTCGGTGTAGTTCTTGTTCATGCCCCGATTATTGCAAACAGGGTCAGACATCCGCTGTCCGGCAGGCGAAGATTTTTTGCCGAATCGGATTTTTATTTCCCGGAATATTCGGCCACGAACTTGCGCCCGACTTCCGCAAGACGCTGCCGCAGCTTCGCCGGCTCGAGCACTTCGGCCTGGTCGCCCCAGCTTAGGACCCAGCGCTCGATTTCCTCCAGGCTGCCAAGCTGCAACTGCAATTCCAGCCGACCGTCCCGCAGCTCCTTGATCTTCTGCGAGTGGTGCCACATCCGCTCGCGCACCAGCTGGGCGGCGAACGGTTGAAACCGAATCCGCACCGTCGTGCGGCCGTCACTCTGGAACACGCCAAAACTGGAATCGAGAAATTTGCCGATGGAAAAATTCGCCGGACGCCGAAAACGCGCCCCGGTCCGACGCGGTTCGACAGATGCGCGGCAGGGCAAAGGTGCGCAGCTGCTGGCGATCGAGATCGAACCCGAAAAGATACCACTGGTTATCGACGCAACCGAGGTGATAGGGACGCACCCGCCTTGTCTCCTCCGCGGTGCTGCGCAATTTGCGATAGCGGAATTCGACCTCGGCTGAATTCAAGCACCGCGTGGCTGAGCACTTCGAAAACCTCCAGGTCCGCCTGGCTGTGCCCGGCGCTGCGAAACGAAATGGCCGCATCCAGATCCGTCCAGGTAAAAGTGACCTTGTCTTTCAGACCGTGCCCGATTTTCTGAAAGGCCGCCTTGAGCGGCGCTTCGAAGGGCGTGTCGTGATACTGCTGGAGTGCTTTCTGCGCGATGAAGAGCGCGACGATTTCTCCCTCCGAGACCTGGATACTGGGAAAACTGGTGACCGGTTCGGTGTAAACGAAACCGAAATGCAACTGATCATACTCGATCGGTAACCCGAGCTGATAGCGCATGAACTCGATGTCGCGCTGGATCGTCTTCTCCGACACCTCCAGCTCGCCGGCGAGCTTCCGGCAGTTGGGAAATTTCCGCGCCTGCAACTGCGCATGCAGTTGCATCATGCGCGCGAGTGGCGGACGGGAAAATTGCTCGCCCACGGGCCGCTTCCCCCGGGCCCGGTTTGGGCGTGCCTGGGTGACTATCGGACGTACCATGTCCAACCTGTAAAGCCGCGGCGGCGCCCTTCCAAGCCCAATCGTTCGGGCACCCGCAAAAAGTCATTTGGTCGGACACCTTTTGTCCGAACGCTTGTGATATGGTGCTCGCAAGTGTCCCCAAAAGCCGGTCTTTATCTTCATACCAGCAATCGTCTCGAGCGGCTTGCCGATGCGATGGCGCAGGGGTTGCAGCGTCCGCTGGACGACCCATTTGCGGCCGAGGCGGTGGTGATCCCGACGCTCGGTCTGGAACGCTGGCTGACCCAGCAGCTCGCGTTACGTCAGGGCATTTGCGCCAACGTCTCTTTCCTCTTTCCGCAAAAATTCGTCGCCGGCCTGATGGACGCGGCGTTGCCCGGTCGAGCCGCCGCCCGCTTTTACGCGCGCGAAAATCTTACCTGGCGCATCATGAAGCTGCTCCCGGAGCTTGCCGTTCGGCCCGAGTTCGCCGATCTGCAGCGCTACCTCAAACAGTCACGCCCCGAGCTGCGCCGCTTCCAACTCGCGGGAAAAATTGCCGACTCTTTTGACCAATATCTCGCCTTCCGACCACGCATGGTTCTCGATTGGGAACGAGCAACCGAAAAGCATTGGCAGGCCATCCTTTGGCGGGATCTGATCCGCTCTGCGCCCGGTTTGCATCCGCCGGCACTGGCGGAGGAATTCAGCGCCGCCTTGCGCCGCGGCGCCGCGCTATTGCCGGAACGCGTTTCAGTGTTTGGCATCTCCACGTTGCCGCCGTTTTACATCCAATTTTTCCAGGAACTCGCGCAGGTGGTCGAGGTGCATTTTTTCGTAATGCGGCCGACCCCGGAGTGGTGGAGCGATATCCGGTCCGAACGCGAAGAGCTGCGGGCGCGCCGCAAAGCGCCTGCGACCGCGCAACTCGATCTGCAGTTCGAGCGCGGCAATCCGCTTCTCGCATCCTTCGGCAAACTCGGCCGCGACTTTCTCGAGAGCGTGACCGAATTGAATCCGGCGCGGGAGCGCGACCTGTCGGAGGCGCCGCCTAACGAGATCATTCTCGGTCAAATCCAGCGCGATATTTTCGAGCTGCACGATCCGATCGGCCGCGCGACGCGTCCGATCGCCGCCGCGGATCGTTCGCTCCAATTCCATTCCTGCCACAGCCCGATGCGCGAGATGGAGGTGCTGCACGACCAGTTGCTCGCACTCTTCCAAGAGCAGCCCGATCTCAAACCGCACGAGATCGTAGTGATGGCGCCCGACATCAGCGTCTACGCGCCATTCATCGAGGCGGTCTTTGCCACTGCGCCGGAGGAACAGCGCATTCCATTCAGCATCGCCGATCGCGGGGCACGAGCCGAGAACGGCGTCATCGACACCTTCCTGCGTATCCTCGAATCCGCCGAGAGCCGCTTCCCGGCGAGCAGCGTCTTGAACATCCTCGAGTCGGTCCCGCTGCAGCGGAATTTCGATCTGGCCGAGCCCGATCTCGAGATTATTCGCACCTGGATCGAGGAAACTGGAATCCGCTGGGGGATCGATGCTGCGCATCGCGCCGAGCTTGGCCTGCCGGAGTTTGGGGAGAATAGTTGGCGCGCGGGGCTCGACCGGCTCCTGCTCGGTTACGCCGCCCCCGCGCGGGACGAAAAACTCTTCGCGGGCATCCTGGCTTACGACGAGGTAGAGGGAAATCTGGCCGAAACGCTCGGCCACTTTGTTGAATTCGCGGAAGCGCTTTTTTCAACGGCGCGCGCGCTCCAGCATCCGCGTCCGCTCAGCGAGTGGCAGGAGACCCTGCGCCAGATTGCCGATCGCTTCTTCGGCGCCGATGACGAACGCGAACGGGAGCTGCACCGACTGCGACGAATCATCGACTCGCTAGGCGAGACCGCGATGTTATCCGGTTTCGACGAACCGGTGTCGCTTGACGTACTCATGGCCTATCTCGAGCAGGCGCTCGCCGGCAATGAGAGCGGCTCGGGATTTCTCGTCGGTAGCGTCACCTTTTGCGCGCTAAAACCGATGCGCACCGTGCCGTTCCGCGTCGTCTGTCTCGTCGGGATGAACGACACCGCCTATCCGCGGCATGATCGCCCGTCCGGGTTCGACTTGATCGCGCAACATCGGCGGCCCGGCGATCGCACGACCCGCGACGACGATCGCTACCTCTTTCTCGAGGCGCTCCTCTCCGCGCGCGAGGTTTTCTATCTCAGCTATGTCGGTCGCTCGATCCGCGACAACAAACCGATCCCGCCAAGCGTGCTGGTGAGCGAGCTGCTCGATTACACCGGCGCCCTTGTCACCGAGCACCCGCTGCAGCCATTCAGTCAGAAATATTTCACCGGCGCCGACGGACTCTTCAGTTATTCGGCGGAGAACTGTCTCGCGAGCGGAACTGCGGTCGAGGAGCGAAACGCGCCGGCGCCGTTCATCGCCGCTAGGATCGGCGAGCCAGAAGCGGAATGGCAGCGGCTCGACAACGCAAAGCTCCGTTCCTTCTTCGGCAATCCATCCAAATTTCTCATTCGCGAGCGACTCGGCCTGCGCCTGCCGCGGCGGGATTCGCTCCTGGAGGAAGCGGAGCCGCTGGAGCCGGGTGGGCTCGCCAAATACAAACTGGAACAGGACCTCCTGGATCGCGCGCTCGCCGGCGAGGAATTCGAGACGTGGTTCCCGGTGGCGCGCGCCGGCGGAGAGCTGCCCCCGGGCCGGGCGGGTGAATCGCATTTGCGCGAACTCTCTGAGAATGCGCGTCTTTTCGCCGAGGCGGTCAGGGCGAACGCCGGCCAGCGCCGCGGCGAGCCGGAGCAGTTGCAGCTCAGCATCGGCCGGTTCGAGCTCAGCGCCCGGATCGATAACCTGTTTGATGGTCGCCTGGTGCGTCGCCGCCTAACGACACGAAAACCGGGCGATCTGCTCGGGGTGTGGATCGATCATTTGCTCATGAATTGCGTCCGCTCGACCGAATCGGTTCTCATCACCGCGACCAAGGAAAAGCAGCCGGTGATCGAGCGTTTCGCGCCGGTGGAGGACGCACAAGCGCTGCTCGCTTCGCTCCTCGATTTTTATTGGCAGGGCTTGCGCGCGCCGCTGCCCTTTTTTCCTCGCAGCTCGCTCGCCTTCGCGGAAAGGAAACTTCATCCAACCAAAGGTTCTTCCTCGCTCCAGAAAGCGCACCAGGCTTGGGGTGATTCGGCGCTCCGGCGAGATAACGAATTCGGGATGGCGACCAGAGCGAGAAGATGACTATTTCGATCTGGCCTTCCGCAACGTGCCCGATCCGCTCGGGCCGGAATTTCAAGAGATCGCAATGGCGATTTTCGAGCCGGCCCTCAAGGTCATGACGAAGGAGACATGAAAGATTTTTCCCTCCTCGAAACCGAGATCGGCAGCGGCCCGCTTCTGATTGAAGCCAGCGCCGGCACCGGGAAGACATTTACTATCGCCGGTCTCGTCCTCCGCCTCCTCCTGGAGCGACCTGACCTGACGATCGATAAGATCCTGGTCACGACCTTCACTGAGCTGGCCACGGCGGAACTGCGGGGCCGGATCCGCGTTCTGTTGCGCGATGCGCTGGCCGGCTTCCAGGCCGGAAAGTCGGACCACGATCTGGTCGGTGAAATCTTGCCAAAATATCCTGATCATCGCGCCGCGATCGAACGGCTGACGGATGCGCTGGCCAATTTCGATGAAGCGCCGATCTACACGATTCATGGTTTCTGTCAACGCGTCCTGGCGGAACAGGCTTTCGAGACCGGCACACTCTTCAACGCCGAATTGGTCACAGACGAGCGCGATTTGCTCCGCGAGGTGACGTGGGATTTTTGGCGAAGAACTTTCTACTCCACCGATTCGTTAGGCATATTGCTCGCGATCCAGGGCAAGATCACGCCGAAGAAGCTTCTCAAAGACCTGGAGGAGCTGGTGAAGAATCCGACGCTCACCATTTTGCCGAAAGATCTGCACAGTTCGGCCGAAGCAGCCAGGCAAGTGGAGCAGGCATTGAACGAAGTGCGCAACGTCTGGCCGGAATGTGCCAGTGGCGTCCAAGCTTTCTTTGCCGATCCAAAATGGGGGAAAGGCGACTACAAAAAGGCGGAACTGCTGGCGCGCGTCCTGGAAGATTTGGACCAGATCGTTGCCGAGGAAGGCGCTTCAGCGCGCCAATTTGAGAGCATCGAGCTGCTTGCGGCCGAGATCATCGCAGGGGGGATGAAAAAGGGCTTTTCGCTTCCCGAGAACGCAATCTTCGGCACCTGCCAAAACTTCGCCGATCGCGCGGAGGATTTTTGCACCGCTTTGCGGGCGGAGTTCCACAGTTGGGCGCCTAACGAGCTACGGCGTCGCAAACAGGCGCAGAACGTTCTTGCCTTTGAAGATCTCCTCACCCGGCTCGACGAAGCGCTTCGCGGCCCGGGCGGTTCGGCCCTCGCCGAATCGATCCGCGAAAAATACCGCGCCGCGCTCGTGGATGAATTTCAGGATACCGACCCGGTGCAGTATTCGATCTTCGACCGCATCTACCAGGGGAGCGACGCGACCGTCGCCCTCATCGGCGATCCCAAGCAGGCGATCTACGCTTTCCGAGGCGCGGATGTTTTCACCTACCTGAACGCGTCGCGCGCGACCCGGCGACAGTTCACCCTGCGCACGAATTGGCGCTCAGAAAGCGCACTCGTGAGGGCGACGAACGCAGTCTTCGATCGCCCGGATTCGTTTCATCTCGACGAGATCCAGTTTCGCCCCGCACAAGCGGGACCGCGCGCGGATCAAACGCCGCTGCTCTTTCACGGTAAAGCGGAAATGCCGTTCCGTATCTGGACATCTTCGGAGAAGGAAGATCTCTCCGACCGCGTCGCGACGGAGATCGTGCGTCTGCTCGACTGCGACGCCACGATCGACGGGAAAAAACTCGAGCCGGGTCACATCGCCGTTCTCACGAGCACGAACGCGCAGGCGGCGGAAATGCAGATCGCCCTGCGCGCCCGCCAAGTGCCGAGCGTGCTCCACAGCAGCGCCAACGTTTTCACCTCGCACGAAGCGCACGAGATGCGGGACCTGCTCGCGGCCGCAGCCCAGCCCGGCAATGAGAAACTCATCCGCGCAGCGCTCTGCACTGATGCCCTTGGATTCACCGGCAACGAGATCGACGCCCTCTCGCGCAATGACGCCGCCTGGGAGACGGAGCTGTTGCGCTTCCAAAAACATCACGAGCTCTGGCGCGATCGCGGATTCATTCGCATGCTGCGCCATCTCGCGGTTGAACACGGCGTGCGGCAGCGGCTCCTCGGTTATCCCGATGGCGAACGTCGCCTGACGAATTTTCTCCATCTCTCGGAGTTGCTCCACGCGGCCTGCGTCGAGCATCGCCTCGGCATGACCGGCATCCTGAAATGGCTCGGGCAAGAGGTGCAGGCCGGCAACATTGCCCCACGCGAAGAATGCGAGCTACGGCTGGAAAGCGACGAGAAAGCCGTCCGCATCATCACCGTGCACAAGAGCAAGGGGCTCGAGTTCGACGTCGTCTTTTGTCCCTACGTTTGGTCCGACGCCAAAGCGCGGGCCGCGTTTCACGATCCGGAAGAAAATTACCGGCTGACCCTCGACCTCGCGAATAACGACGAGCACAAACCGCGGCAGGAAAAGGAAGCGCTCGCGGAAGCGCTGCGGCTTTTCTACGTCGCGGTGACGCGGGCCAAACATCGTTGCACGATGGTCTGGCGCGCGAAAACAAAACCGGACAAATGCGCCCCGGCTTATCTTCTCGGCACGGGCGGGCAACCGGCGATCGTGTCGGACGACATCGCGATCGCGGACGTTCCGGAGCCTAACGACGACCTCTTTCGCCCCGGGAACGAAACGCCGCCGCGACTGGAAGCGCGTCGGTTCACCGTCGCGATCGATCCGACCTGGGGCATCGCCAGTTTTAGCCGGTTGATCAGCGGACGCGAGACGGATTTGCTCGATGAAGGTCCGCTGGTTGAAGTCGCTGCGGAGGTGGAGGAGACGGCGAGCGCCGAACGCATTCACGCCTTCCCGAGAGGGATGCGCGCCGGCACCTGTCTGCACGAGATCCTGGAGCTGGTCGATTTAGCGAATCTCGCGACGATGCCGGAAATCGTGCAGCGCCGGCTGAGGGCCTACAACATCGAGGGCTTCGACGAGATCGTAGCGGAAAATGTTTGTGCGCTGGCCGAGCTGCCGCTGGCCGGCGGAGGGGGGCGCTTCGCCCTGGCCGACGTGCCTAACGACGCCCGGAAGGCGGAGCTGGAGTTTTCCTTTCCGATCGATGGCCTGACGACGTCGAAGCTGGCCCGGGTTCTGAAACGGCCGGAGATCGATCTGCGGCTGGAGCGACTCCAGCTCCAGACGGTGAACGGATTCATGAACGGCTTCATCGATCTCACGTTCGAGCTCGGCGGACGGTTTTATTTTGCCGACTGGAAGTCGAACTGGCTGGGGCCGGATACACGCGCCTATCACGGGGCGGCGATCGCGGCCGAGATGCAGCGCAATTTCTACACGCTCCAGCTCTGTCTCTACAGCGTGGCGCTGCATCGCTACCTGCGGATGCGCAAGCCGGGCTACGATTTTGAGCAGCATTTTGGCGGCGCCTTCTACATTTTTTTGCGCGGGATCGATCCGGCGCAGCCGAAGAGCGGTGTCCATTTCCAGCGCCTGAGTCGTGGGTTGGTCGAGAAACTCAGCGGGATTTTCGAAGGATGAACGCGGAAACAAATTTCAGCGCGCTCGACCGCCAGTTTGGCACTTTGCTTGAACGACTCGCTGGCGGATCGCCGGAGATCCGGCTGGCAGCGATGTGCGCGAGTCGCGCCCGTGCCGAGGGCAACATCTGCGTGTCGTTAGGCGAGATCGCGGAAATGGAAGGCACGCCGGGCGTCGCGAGTCTGCGCAAGAAATTGCGCGGGAGTGACGTGGTGGGAGCGCCCGGCGCGTTCACACCGCTCATCCTCGACGGGCACGACCGGCTTTATCTCCGTCGCTATTGGGAATACGAACAGCAGCTCGCGCAGGCGATCGCGAGCCGCACGTCCGCTTCCTCTTCCAAGGGCAAAAAGGAAATCGACCTGCAGGAAGTGGCGGCGAAGAAAGCGGTCACGAGTGATTTCACCGTCATCACGGGCGGGCCGGGCACCGGGAAAACGTGGACCGTGATGAGAATCCTCAAGCTCCTCCTCGAGCAACCGGGCGGCGAGAACCTGCGGATCGCGCTCGCCGCGCCGACCGGCAAAGCCGCCGCTCGCCTGACGGAATCGGTTCGCGCGGTGCGCGAAACATTTGCGGCCACCACGATCCATCGACTGCTCGGTTATTTGCCCGGCTCGCCCTACTTCCGGCACCATGCCGAGAATCCGTTGAGCTTCGATGTGGTGATCGTCGACGAAGCGTCGATGGTCGATCTCGCGCTGATGGCGAAGCTGGTCGCGGCGGTGCCACCGCCGGCGCGGCTCATCCTGCTCGGGGATCGCGATCAACTGGCCTCGGTCGAAGCGGGAAGCGTCCTGGCCGACATTTGCGCCGCGGCGGAAGCAGCCGCGCCTAACGAACCATTGCATGGCGCGGTGGTGGCTTTGCGGCGCAATTACCGCTTTGCCGAAACCGGCGGCATCTATCGGGTGAGCACAGCGATCAACTCCGGCGATGCTGAGGCGACGATAACGGCCTTGCAGGAAGGCGGCGGCGAAGTCGAATGGCAGCCGTTATCCGCTGCGATCAAATTGGGCGACGCGTTGCGCGAACGGATCGTGACCGGATTCGAGCCTTCTCTCAAAACGGACGACCCGCTCGAGGCGCTCGCTCATTTGCAAAAATTCCGGATTCTCTGCGCGGTGCGGCAGGGTCCGTTCGGGGTCGAAAATCTGAACGCGATCGCAGAGGAAGTTCTCGCCGACGCCGGCCTGATCGCGCCGCGGCGCGATTGGTACCGCGGTCGGCCGATCATGGTGACGCAGAACGATTACAACCTCGCGCTCTTCAATGGTGACAGCGGGATCGTTTTGCCCGACCCGAGTGCGGATGGTGAGTTGCGCGCGTTCTTTCTTTCGGCGGAGGGCAAACTGCGTCGCTTCCTTCCCTCGCGGCTGCCGGTGCACGAGACGGCCTTCGGCATTACGGTGCACAAGAGCCAGGGGTCGGAATTCGCAAGCGTGCTTCTCATCCTCCCGGAAAAAGATACGCCGATTTTAACCCGGGAACTTCTCTACACTGGCCTAACGAGGGCGCGAAACGGGGTGGAACTCTGGGCCTCAGAAGCCCTGCTGCGCGCGGCGATTACGAGGCGAGTCACCCGCACGTCGGGTTTGCACGATGCGCTCCGGAGTTCAGCTAGCGAAAGCCGGCAATCGGGCTCGAACCGATGACCTGCTGATTACAAATCAGCTGCTCTACCAACTGAGCTATGCCGGCAAATCGACGCCGCTACGGTAACGCGCTGCTCCGCGGCGACAAGTTCGTCACTCCGATTGGATTCGCGTATGCCGACAACGGATCGGCGGTCTCAAGATTTTTGATCACCGTGCTGAGATAAACCGACTCGGGATAATAGGCGCGATACTTTGTGATTTCCGCCCGGTTCATGACCCGGAAACCGTAACGCTCGAACATCTTCTCGCCGCGCCGGCTCTCGAAGGTGACGATCTGTCCGTAGACCTGCTTTTCGCCGCAGCGATAGAGATAACTCAAGTAAGCACTCATGAGCGAGCGCGTGGTGGACATTTGGCGCGCGTCGGGGAGCAGATTAATGTGGAAATGCGGCGTGCGAGCAGGTGCAGCGGGCACTTCGCGCCAGCCATTCACGATCATCCAGCGGATGAAGCGCCGCGAGCGCGCGTTGTAGCGTGGATAACGCAGGAGCGAGCGCACGAAAAGCACGATATTTTGTTGAAAGGAATAGAGCTGGTTGAGGAGTGGCTTGCGCGAGCCGAGGAGGTAGCCTTTTAATTCTCCGTCCACTTCGAGGACAAACGACGATTCCGGCTCGTGATCGGTGTAATAGGTAGTGAGGAAGTCCGCAAAAAGCTCTCGATCTTCGTAAACCGGATCGATCGGCGAACCGAGAAAGCCGGTCTGACAACAGAGACGCCGGACCGCGGCACGATCCGAGGCGCGAAAGCTGCGAATCGTGTAGGCCGGGTCAGTTTTCATGTTGGTGCTGCGTAATGTGCCGCTCGCTTCTCACAAGGCAAATGCCTCTGCAACCTGCGTGCCACAGCGCTCAACCTGAGTGATAATCGGTGCGCACGGTGCGATAGAGCTGAAACAATTGCGCGAAGACCACCGGCCAGGCGTAGTGTTGGCGCACATTCTCCGCTGCCGCCAGACCGGTCTCGCGCAGCTCGCCCCTGGCGGCCGCCGCGACCGCATCCGCCAGCGCCATGGCGGAATTTTCTCGTGCCCAATGTTCCTGGCTCCCAAAAATGATCCGGTCCATATAGCTCCCACGAATGCCGACCACCGGCGTGCCGCAAGCCTGGCTCTCCAACGCCGTGAGCCCAAAAGTTTCCTGCACCCCCGGATGCACGAGTATCTCCGCCGCCCGGTAATAGCGCGCCAATTCCATCGGGTCAGAGCAATACTGAAACCAGGTCATCTTCCCCGTCCGCTCCTGCAGCTTGCGCAGCTCCGCGCGCTGCAGCCCATCTCCCACAATCAGGAGGTGATACCGTCGGGGTTCGCGCCTAACGAGCGCGGCAAAAGCGGCAAAGAGCGTCTGGGTGTTCTTTTCATGAGCGAGTCGCCCGACGTAGAGTAACAGGTATTGTTCGGGCGAAATGCCTAACGACTCGCGAGTGGCCGCCCTGTCATCCGGGGCCGGCCGGAAAATATCGATGTTCACGCCGAGGTCGACCGCGTGCACATTCTGAACGCCCCAGGTCGTCAAGAGGTTCCCCAGGCGCGCCGACGGAACCAGGGTAGCTTCAAATCGATTGTAAATCTGGCGCACATAACGCCGCGCGAGGTCCATCGTGAATTCGGTCGCCGTTCGGCCGAGAAAGCGCGCGGTTGTCCGCAGGTAGGCTTCCGGAAAATGCGAATGATAAAAGCCAACCACCGGGATGCGCAGAGCGGACCCCGAGGCAATCGCTTTCCACGCGACCTGATAGGGATCACCCGATTCGATCAAATCCGGCTGTTCACGCTCCAGAATCTCTTCGATCGCCCGCAGGTTGAGCAGGGCGCGATAACGCGAGGTGCGGGCGAGAAGCGGTGAGCGAATGGAGTAGATGCGGGAGCGTTCGGCTTCGACGCGCTCCGTCCGCGGGCCCGGAATGACAAGGACGTGCTCGTCGTTAGGCGTGGACTGGATGAAGCGAATCTTCTCGTGCACATAGCGCTTCACTCCGCCACTGAGTGGCGAATAGAACTGCGTCAGATCACAAACCTTCAAAAGAATGCGGTGGGCGCCGAAGGGCGTCCTGCGCTTTTAGATCAACCCGCGTGCTCGCTTAAGTATCTTTCCGCCTCGATCGCGGCCGCGCAGCCTGATCCGGCAGCGGTAACCGCCTGCCGATAAATACGGTCGGCCACGTCGCCGGCGATGAATATGCCCCGGTGCTTGCTCTCAGCCAAATGCCTAACGAGGAGGTAGCCATCGGGATCGGTTTCGAGTTTTCCGGCAAACGCCTTTGTGTTCGGATCGTGTCCGATCGCCACGAAAACGCATGCGACTGGCAGGATCCTTTCTTCCTTGCTCACGACATTGCGCAGCTCGACTGCGCTCATCTCGCCCTTGTCGTCAGGAATGTATTTCACGACCACGTTGTTCCAGATCGGCTCGATCTTTTCGCAGGCCAGGACGCGATCAGCCATGATTTTCGAAGCGCGCAATTGGTCGCGTCGATGAATCAAATAAACTTTCGAGGCAAAGCGGGTGAGAAAGAGCGCTTCCTCGGCCGCGGAGTCGCCACCGCCGATAACGCAGACCGGCACATTGCGGTAGAACGCTCCATCGCAGGTCGCACAACTCGTTAGGCCGTGGCCGATCAGCTTCTCCTCATTTTCCAACCCGAGGTAGCGGGCCGAGGCGCCGCTCGCGATGATCAGCGCCTGGGTTTCCAGCCATTCGTCATCCGCCCGCAGGCGGAGATAATCGCCAGCCATTTCCAAATCCGTCGCTTCCGCGTATGAAAAGCGGGCGCCAAAGTTTTCCGCCTGCTTGTGCATGTTGAGGATCAATTGCGGTCCATCAATCCCTTCGGGGAAGCCGGGAAAGTTTTCGACCAGCGTGGTGGTGGAGAGCTGACCACCAGGTTGACCGCCCTCCAAAACGAGCGGGCTCAAGTTCGCGCGGGCGGCGTAAATTGCCGCCGTCAGGCCGGCGCAGCCGCTTCCGACGATGATGACTTTTTCCATGCGCGCCAAGGGTAGCATGGAGGCCACGGGCGATCTAATCTCCGCCCATGCCGGAGCTGGCCGAGGTCGAATATTTTCGGAAAAGATGGGACGTCGGGATCGGAAAGACGGTCCTCGCGGTTCGATTGCATGGCGAGAACCGGATCTTTCGCAGTAGCGACGTCCGTCAATTGGAGCACCAGCTCATCAGACAACGGCTTCTCCGCTCTGTCGCTCGCGGCAAACAAATGCTGTTCGTCTTCTCCGGCGATAACTGGCTCGGCATTCATCTCGGAATGAGTGGCAACCTGCGCGCTGAGCCGACTAGGTTCGAACCAGGAAAACACGATCACCTCGTACTCGAGCAGAAATTGCAGGCGCTGGTCTTTCGCGACACCCGGCAGTTTGGTCGGGTTCGTTTCCATCACGGGAAAAAGGCGCCAGCGTGGTGGACGGAAAGCGCGCCGGAAATTCATTCGCCGGAATTCAGCAAGCGCGTAATGGGCGAGTTCGTTAGGCGGCACTCCCGGGCGCCGATTAAGGCTGTGCTTCTCTTGCAAAGCGGCTTTCCCGGAATTGGAAACTGGATGGCGGATGAGATTCTCTGGCGGGCGCGGGTCGCGCCGTGGCGAAAAGCCGGTGCCTTGAACACGCAGGAACTGGCTCTGCTTTGGAGGATGGTCCGCTTTATCTCGCGTGCTTCTTTGCGGACGATAGGTCGCGACAACTCCGACCCGCCAGGAGATTGGCTGCTGCATCAGCGCTGGAGGGACAGCGGAAAATGTCCGCGCCATGGAACGAAGTTACGCCGCGCGACGATCGGTGGCCGCACCACGGCCTGGTGCCCGCGCTGCCAGCGGTAGCTATACCTGGCGCGCCAGGTGCCTGCCGGGCAGAAGGCATTATTCAACCGCCGAATTGACGGGCCGCTCTGGCCAAATCCTTTCGCGCCCTTCATGCGCAATCAAATTGCGGAGAAATCCTCGAGTTGCCGGGGCGATGTTTTGCGCCGTCAGTTCGTCAGGTCCAAGGAGTTCATCGCAAACGCGATGCAAGCTGGCACGATCATCAACATCAAAACTGGCTGACAGCAAGTAAACGGGAAGTTTCAGTTCGACAGAACGGTTCATTGTTTGTTTGAGCACTCGGTCGGTGCTCCAATCAATTTCTGCGAACATCCTGTGGTGCGCTTTTTTCAAGCCAATCAAGTAATAGCCACCGTCGCCGGAGGGCCCAAGGACCACACCGTCGTTAGGCTGGGACAAGATTCTCGCCGCCTCGGCGAAAACAGAGGCCGGCACGGTCGGGCTGTCGGAAGCAATCAGGCAAACAGACCCAAAACCAAGCGAGAACAAATCATTCGTGGCCTGGACCAGTCGGTCTTCAAGCGAGCCGGTGCGCTGCACAAGAAGCTGGAAGTTATCGGGAAGAATGTCGCGATACGATTCCTCCGCACCTACCGGCGTGTAGCAGGCAATTCCCTGCGCACCGTGGCCCGCCAGGGTGATGGCCGTCGCTATGTCGCGAAGGAAACATTTGTTCAGCGCAGCCGCTTCCTCAGACGTGAGCGGCGGAGTGAGCCGGGTTTTGACCTTCCCGGGATGCGGCACTTTCGTCATGATGGCGAGCGCGCATTTGCCACGCGCGTCCGGATTTTGCTGGTTAGGATTGAGGATGCGCCAAGACTTTTTCACAACTTAAATTAGAGTTTTATTCTAGCTGCAAAAGATTTCTTCATCTCCTTGTTCTGAATAACTGCCGCGCTTGGGCATTTCGTCCGGAAAGAAAAGTGAGAAGTTCCGCTGTGAATAAGCAGAGCGTGCCGCTACTGATTTCACCGGACGAGGATCGTTTTATTACAATCCGTTGGCGCTTGTTCGAAGTTATTGACTTCTTTTTGCGCAATTATTTCAACAAGGGGCAAGGATGATGTCACCAGACCTGCTTCCGGGTTGAGCATTGACCGGGCGCCTTACCGGCGGTAAGCGCACGAACGATGGACCTCCTCGACGAACTACAAAGCCACTTAATCTGCGGTGACGGCGCAATGGGCACCATGCTGCTCGAAGAGGGTGTCCCATTCGAGCGCTGCCTGGAGGAGCTTTGCTTGAGTGAGCCGGAACGGGTGCGCAACGTTCACGATGCGTACGTTGCAGCGGGCGCGCGGGTGATTGAAACGAATACGTTTGGCGCGAACGCGGTGCGATTGGAACGCTTTGGTTTTGGTGAACGGACACATGAAATTAATGCCGCTGCCGCCGGTCTCGCGAAAGAGGCTGCGCGTGGAAAAGATGTTTGCGTGGCGGGCAGCATCGGCCCACTCGGAATCACTGCAGATGAAGCGAAGACACGAGGGATAGATCGTGCCGCGATTTTTGCCGAGCAGGTGCGCGGTCTCCTCGATGGCGGCGCAGATGCAATTTTTTTTGAGACGTTTCTCGACTACGAAGAGTTAGAGCTTGCTCTGAAAGCAAAGCTGGAAGTATCCAAGGGACCGACGATCTGTTCCCTGGCCTGCGAGCAGGAGGGACGTCTCCCCTCGGGGTTGACGCTGGTGGAGGCGTTTCGAAAGTTGACGGCGCTGGGCGCAGATGTCGTGGGAATCAATTGCCTGAATGGCCCACAGGCGACGGTGCATCTTCTGGAGCGCGTTCCGCTAGAGTTCCTGCTCTCGGCGTACCCGAATGCAGGTTACCCGAAGTACCACGAGGGACGATTCATCTATTATTCGTCGCCCGATTATTTCTCCAAGCTTGCTCGGGAAATGGTGGCCCAGGGAGCACGGTTAGTCGGGGGCTGCTGTGGAACCACACCACGCACGATCGCGGCGATAGCAGCAACTCTTTCCCAACTCCAACCGGCACGGAGCAAGGCAGTCGGGGTGATAATTGAGCCAGCACCGCCGGTTCCGGCGAAGCGCATCGTCCCGAGCGAGGAAAGCTTGCTCGACAAGATCGTCGCAGGGCAGCGGGTGATTATTTGTGAACTCGATCCGCCGAAGACGCTAGCTTTGGAGAAGTATTTCGCTGGCGCGCAGGCTTTGGTGAAGGCCGGGTGCGACGCAATTACGTTAGCCGATAATTCCCTGGCCATCCTGCGGGTCAGCAATCTGGCGATCGGCGCGATGTTGAAGGAGCGGTTCGGAATCACTCCACTTCTCCACATGAGCTGCCGCGATCGCAATGTGCTCGGATTGCAGAGTGCACTGCTCGGTATGGCGGCACTCGGCATGCGACATGTGCTGCCGCTGACCGGCGATCCGGCGCGCGTGGGCGACCATCCAGGGGCGGCGTCGGTCTTCGATGTGAATTCGGTCCAGTTGATCGGGATTGTGAAGCGGATGAACGAGGGATTCAATCACGCTGGCAAATCACTTAGTGCAGCGACGCAGTTTGTGATTGGGTGCACCTTCAATCCGAACTCGAAGAATCTCGACGCGCAGCTCTCGCGCCTGGAGAGGAAGATCGCCGCCGGCGCGCAGTATGTGATGACTCAACCGGTGTTTGACGTGCGCGTGCTCGATGAAATGATAAATAGGACGAGCGGGTTCGGCGTACCGATTTTCACCGGTGTCTGGCCGCTGCTGAGTGGACGCCAGGCTGAATTCCTGCACAACGAGGTGCCGGGTGTTCTGGTGCCGGACGAGGTCCGCAAAAAGATGGCCGGCATCGAAGGGGACGAAGGCGCAGCGCGGGGACTTGATATCGCGCGAGAAATTTCGCGGGCGGCGCTGGAACGTTTCCCGGGGGTTTATCTCATTACACCGTTTCTGAAATACTCTGTGACCGTGGAACTCGCGACGTTTGCGCGCGGGCTCTGAACCGGTCAAGTTGCGTTGATGTCCAAGGTGCGGCGTGCGGTCTATCTTCAAGTCGGCGGGCTGATTCTGGCCGTAACAGTGTTTGTCATCGCCAGCCGCTTTTTCCCAATCGCAGATTGGGTTGCGCAAGTGCAGCAAAAAGTGATGCATCTTGGCGCATGGAGCGCCTTGTGGTACCCGCTTCTCTACGCGTGCTGTAATGTGCTCCTACTGCCTGGCGGCGTCCTCAGCATGGGTGGCGGATTCTTCTTCGGGCTTTGGTGGGGGTTCTTGATCGTGCTGATAGGAAACGTGATGGGCGCTGCGATTTCGTTCGTCATTAGCCGTTGGATCGGTCGCCGTTGGCTGCGGCGGAAGCTTTCCCACAATCCGACTTTGGGCGCGCTGGAGCCTGCGGTTGAACGCGAGGGGTGGAAGATCATCCTCCTCAGCCAGTTACATCCACTGTTTCCCACAAGCCTTTTGAATTATCTCTATGGCCTAACGACTATCCGCTTCCGAACCTGCATTCTGTGGGTGGCGATCGGACAGGCGCCCGGTTTGTTTTTGTATGCGTACATCGGCACCTTGGGGCAGCTTGGATTAAACTTAATGAGAGGAAAAAGTCACCCACGGATGGTGGAATATTGGATTTGGGGCGGCGGATTGATCCTTTCTCTGGCTGTCCTGATGCTACTGGGCCGCATTTCGCTGCGACTCTTGCAGCAAGTGGAGCCGGGAACGTCCAGGGGGAAAGTTCATTTGCTACAAGTATCTGATATAAAGGTTATTGAATCTGAAGAGTGCACCCTGAAATAGGTTTGCCCGAGCCTTTTGGATAGCAATTTGAGATTGGAAGGAACGCTTTCCATATGGAAGATTTTTTTTTGGCGAAAAGTTATGACGTAGTTGTTGTGGGAGCGGGTCACGCCGGAATTGAGGCGGCTTTGGCTGCCTCGCGCCTTGGTGCGGAAACACTTCTCTTGACCCAGAATCTAGACACCGTCGGGCAGATGTCTTGCAACCCTGCCGTTGGAGGACTGGGCAAGGGACACATGGTTCGGGAGGTCGACGCGTTGGGGGGTGCCATGGGGATCAACGCCGACGCAACGGGGATTCAGTTTCGCATACTCAATAGCACAAAAGGGCCGAGTGTTCGCGCGCTCAGAGTTCAGTGCGATAAGAAGGCCTACCAATTCCGGATTAAGGCGATTCTGGAACGGCAACCAGGGCTCGACCTAAAGCAAGGCGGAGTCGTGAGGATATTGACAGAGCAGGGTGGAGTGGTGGGAGTCCAGTCTGATTTCGGCCTGTCCGTCCGAGCGGCGAGTGTTATTATCACGGCCGGAACCTTTTTGCGAGGCTTACTTCACGTGGGGGATCGGAGCCATCCTGGAGGACGCATGGCTGATAGTCCGTCACCACTGAGTGATAATCTGAGAGAATTGGGGTTCAAAACCGGACGGTTTAAGACGGGAACGCCCTGCCGCATCAACGCCCGATCCATCGATTTTTCGCTCTGTCGTGAACAGTTGGGGGACGATCCGCCAAGTCGATTTAGCTATCTACCAGCGGAAGAGGAATTCGACGATGAAGGGTTTTTAACTCTAAATCGAATCCAGAACGGCAGATTCCACGTGGAACAATTGCCGTGTTGGATCACAACCACCACCGCCGAGACTCATGAGATTATCCGCCGTAACCTTCATAGGTCGCCTCTTTTCAGTGGCAGGATTGAAGGCACTGGACCCCGGTACTGCCCTTCCATTGAAGACAAGGTAGTCAAATTTCCCGAGAAGTCACAGCACCAGCTCTTTCTTGAACCGGAGGGAAGGCAGACAGAAGAATTCTACATTAACGGGATCTCCACCAGCCTGCCCTACGAAGTGCAAATTGAATTCGTTCGTTCGATTCCGGGCTTGCGCAATGCCCAAATCATGCGGCCAGGCTATGCCGTTGAGTACGACTATTTCCCCCCAACACAGCTTCACGCGACTCTCGAGACCAAGCCGCTTCGTGGACTGTATTTTGCCGGGCAAATTAACGGCACGTCAGGGTATGAAGAAGCTGCGGCTCAGGGGCTCATCGCAGGCGCCAACGCTGCATTGAAGCTTGCCGGCAGACCGCCGCTTATCCTTGGCAGAAGCGAAGCCTACGTAGGGGTGCTGATCGACGATCTTGTCACACAAGGGGCGCAGGAGCCCTATCGGATGTTTACGAGCCGTGCCGAGCACCGCCTTCTTCTGCGCCAGGATAACGCTGATCAGAGATTGACGTTAAAGGCTGCATCGCTGGGACTCGTCGCCGAAATGAGGGTGCGGCTGCTCGAAGAAAAATTGCGCCAACTGCAGAAGGCGAGGCAAATCTCCCGCTCATTCCGTTTCGAAGGGGAGCTGCTCGCGCATATCATGAAGAAATCGGAGTTTCATGGTAGCACGGTGCCGGCAGAACTACGCCGGGAAATCGAGCCTGAGATTTGGGAGCTTCTTGAGACCGAACTCAAGTACGAGGGCTACATCCGTCGCCACAACGAACAGTTGCAATCGATTCGCTCGGCTGAATCGTTTACGATACCGTCGGAAGTCGATTATTCGCTGATACCCGGACTTCGCAACGAAGCCCGCCAGAAGTTATCTAGTCTCCGCCCAAATAGTGTCGGTCAAGCCGGCCGAATCAGCGGCGTGACCCCTAGCGATCTTGGCATCCTTACCATTTGGCTCCGAAGAAGGTGGCCACATCAAGTATCCTAAGTGTCTATTCAGTTGATAGTTAATTATGTTATTGTGGTGGCCATTGGCTATCTTCTGGGTTCATGTCCAAACGGACTTCTCGTCTCGCGCGCCCAAGGCATTGATATAAGAAAGCATGGAAGTGGTAATATCGGTGCCACGAATGTACTTCGGGTACTGGGCAAGAAGTGGGGTTATATCGTTTTCGCATTGGACGCGCTCAAAGGCCTTTTGGCTGTGAGACTTGCGTTCTGGATAATAAATATTCTCCATGGGACGCCTCGACACGAACTCGTTGGCATCGCTGCTGGCGTCGCTTGCATCCTCGGCCATACCTTTCCGGTCTGGCTCCGCTTCCGAGGCGGAAAAGGAGTAGCGACTTCAGCCGGCGTTCTGCTTGGACTGATGCCAATTGCAGTTGTCTCAGTCTTCCTAGTTTGGCTTCTTCTTTTCAAAGCGACGCGTTATGTGTCCGTTGCTTCAATCGGCGGGGCAGTTTCACTCCCGCTGTTTGTGATGTTATATCTGCGTTTCAACATGCTAACCGGCGCAAGCTTGCTTCCATTTTCAGTCCTCATTGCCGGCGTCGTCGTCTGGCGGCACCGCTCCAACATCCAACGCCTCTTGCGCGGGCAGGAAGAACGCTTCAGTCGAAGATGATCGTTAGGCGAACCGCCATCCTGGGTACCGGCGGCTGGGGCACTGCTCTCGCGGCCCTCTGGGGCTCAACCGGCAACGAAATAACATTGTGGGGCCACACACCGGAACGGGTCGAGCAGATTGCGCGCAGTCGCCAAAATCCCGATTATCTTCCAGGGGCAGAGTTGCCGCCTAACGTTTGCCTAACGAGTCGACTGGTCGATTGTGCGGGAGCGGACTTGATCGTCTTCGTCACACCGTCCGTGGCATTGCGGGAAGTAGCATCGCACCTTCGCCAAGAGATGGATAACCCATCGGCGATCCTGATGAGCTGCACCAAAGGGATTGAGCACGGCACAGGAATGCGCATGAGTGAAATCCTTGCCGAAAAATTCCCTGGTAATCCCATTTCTGTTCTCTCTGGTCCCAACCTTGCGGTCGAGATCGCTCGCGGCCTGCCGAGCGCGACGGTTCTCGGCTGCTGCGACTGCGCGGTCGGCGAACAACTTCAGGCCATGCTCGGAAGCGCCCGATTCCGAGTTTACACCAGCGACGAAATTGTCGGGATCGAGCTTGGCGGAGCTTTGAAGAACATCTTTGCGATTCCCGCCGGCGTGAGCGATGGCTTCAGTTTCGGAGACAATTCCAAGGCGGCGCTCGTCACCCGTTCCCTGGCGGAGCTTCTTCGTTTGGGCGTGGCCATGGGAGGCGACATGCGAACCTTTCAGGGTTTGAGCGGCGTGGGGGATTTGATCGCAACCTGCTTCAGTCGCTACAGCCGGAACAGGCAACTCGGCGAGCAACTGGGGCGGGGAAAGAGCCTCGAGGAGATCACGCGCGGGATGAAATCCGTCGCCGAAGGAATTCCCACCGCGCGAAGCGCTTTCGAATGCGCGCGCAAACTCGGCGTTGAGACGCCGATCATCGACCAGGTCCATGCTGTCCTGCACGAGGGAAAGTCGCCGGCGCAGGCGATGCAGGAATTGTTAGGCCGCGACCAAAAATCCGAGCGGGGCTAGGTTCTTGCGGGCGGCATCTTCGTCGCCAATTCTTCGATCACGGCCGGAAAGAGTTCTCGTTCGGCCTGCTGAATTCGTTCGTGCAGGATCGCCGGAGTGTCGTTAGGCAGGATCGCCACCTCTTGTTGCGCGATGATTTCACCGCTGTCGACGCCTGCATCGACATAGTGAACAGTGCAGCCCGTCACCCTTTCGCCCGCTGTCAGTGCCTGGGCCCAGGCCTCGCGCCCGGGGAATTTCGGCAGAAGCGAAGGATGCAAATTAATGATGCGACGTGGAAATGCCTCCAGCATGGGCGCCTTGAGGACGCGCATGAATCCCGCCAGGACCACCAGTTCCACTCCCACATCGCGCAAAAGACTAACGAGTCGCTCTTCTGCTTCCGGTTCAAGCTTGGTGCGGAATCTTCCTGGCGGGAAAAAAACTCCTGGCACGCCAAACTCGCGCGCGATCGCAAGAATGCCCGCGTCCTCCACGTCCGAGAGGACGATCCGGCAATCCGCGCCCAATTTGCCGGAACGAATGTGCTCGAGGATGGCACGGCAGTTCGAGCCCTTGCCTGATCCGAGTATCCCGAGAGCCAGCCGGTGCATTCGCATCAGTGCCGCATCCGCTCGATCAGGCGCGACGTCGATTTTTTGGGAACCAACGGCAGCGTCCTGATTTCGGCGCCGGCCTTTTTGAGCGCAGCCACTTCTTCCGGATCGAGACTTTCCAGGGTGTAATCGCCGCCTTTCACGTAGATCGCGGGCCGCAATGTCTCGATTACCCGCGTTGCCCGTAGGTCCGGAAAAATCACGACGAAGTCGACACACTCCAGCGCGGCCAGGACTTCGGCCCGATCCTCCTCGGAATTTAGCGGCCGGCCGGGCCCCTTCAGGGACCGGACCGACTCGTCGCCGTTCACGGCCACAACGAGGACGTCGCCGAGTTCCGCCGCCTGCTGCAAATAACGCACGTGTCCGACATGCAGCAGATCGAAGCAGCCATTGGTCAGAACCAGGCGCCGGCGATTGGCGCGGATCTCCTCCGCACGCGTCGTCAGCTCCGCCAAAGTCAGTATCTTCAAATTTGTTTTCGGCATCGGAACGGGTTCATTCTCGCCGACTGAAACAGGCGGTCAATCCAACGGTTGTCGTTAGGCAAGAAGGGCCGTCCGCCTAACGAAACGCTGCGACGCTTCGCAGGACCCGCACCTCCGGTTGCGCGAAGGCAGGTCCGTCTTCACCGCCGAAGCGCCCTTCATTACTGCAGAGAACACGTTGCCAGGTGCGTTTACCGTCGAGCGGGGGCATGTCATGGCCGCCCGCCAAATCAGCCAGGACCATCCATTGTTCCGCTCCCGGTTTTCCGAAAACCAAGCGCACGATTCCGTCGAGTGGCGGCAGGATCTGAAAATTGCCGCGTGATCGATTGCGCAAGACAGCAGATTCACGCCGCAGATGAAGGAGCTCGCGATGGAGCTGCAGCACACACGCATGCCGCTCCTTTCGCACTTCGTTCCAGTCGAGCTTTGACCGCAAAAAGGTTTCTTTCGCCTGTGGGTCCGGAATTCTTTCCCGCGTTGCCGGATCACGAAAGGCGGAGAATGCACGGAATTCTTCGCGCCGTCCCTTAGTTACCTTGCGACCCAGTTCCAATTCGTGGTCTGTGAAATAGAGAAACGGCGTGGAAGCGGCCCATTCCTGTCCCATGAAAATCAGCGGCGTGTATGGAACGAGGCAGAGTAGCGCCGAGGCGGCGCGAAAGGTCGGCGCTGAGATCAACTGATTGAGCCGGGCGCCGAAAGCGTGATTCCCGATCTGGTCGTGATTGCTGACGCAGAGGACGAATTTCTCTGGCGACAACTTGTCCGCTTCTCCCGGTTGGCCCAGGTGCTGGCGCGCGCGTTCCTCGCCCGCCAAAAGCCAGCCATGCTCGAGTGTCGTTGCCAGTTCATCGAGCGTTCCTCGATACGATTTGAAATAGCCCTCGCGCATCCCGGTCAGCATTACGCGCACGACGTGATGAAAATCGTCCGCCCAGATTGCGTCCAATCCCATCCCCCCTCTCTCCCGCGCTTGCAGTAGTTGCATTTCATTCCGCTCGTCTTCCGCGATAACGAAAGCGCCTAACGACTGAACATGCTCCGCGATCTCGGTCAGGAGATGTTTCTCCGAGGCGTCGGTGATCGCGTGGGTCGCATCGAGTCGAAAGCCGTCGATATGAAATTCCCGCCGCCAGTAGCCGATATTCTCGACAAAGAAATCGCGCACGGGCTGGAGTTCAAAATTGAAGCCATCGCCCCAGGGAGTCTTGTGCTTGGGATTGAAGTAATCGCGGCTATAACCGCCGAGATAGTTACCGTCGGGCCCGAGATGGTTGTAGACCACGTCGAGTATCACAGCGAGGCCGCGCGCATGGGCGGCGTCGACCAGCGCCCTCAAGTCGTCAGGCGCTCCGTAGGCGCGGGCCGGCGCGTAGAGCGAGACCCCGTCGTAACCCCAGTTCCGAGTCCCCGGAAAATCCGCTACCGGCATGATCTCGAACGCCGTCACTCCGAGATCGACAAGGTGATCCACCTTCTCCATCGCAGCGCGAAAGCTTCCCTCCGGCGTAAAGGTGCCGATGTGCAGCTCATAAATGATCAACTCGGAAACCTTCGGCGCGATCCAGCCTTCATCTGCCCAGGCGTAGGCGCGCGGATCGATCACCTGTGCCGGGCCATGCACGCCTTCCGGGTTGAAGCGCGAAGCAGGATCGGGCCACTCAGTTCCATCGAAGCGATATTTGTAACGATCGCCCGCCTGCCCCGCGGGATCTATCCCGCTCCAGTAACCACCCGGTTCCGTCCCTAACAGGACCTTGCGCACCGCGCCGCCCGCCGCGTTCGAGATGACGACTCCGACCTTCTTCCCCGGCGCCCAGGTTCGATAGCGCACTCCGCCCTCAGCCAAAACATCAGCACCTTGGGATCGATGGGTTAGTCTCATTTGCATCCGTCGCACACCGCCAGCCACCGGAACCGGGAGCACACCGGTTCGTTAGTCGTTAGGCTGGGAGAAAAACGCCGTGAGCGGGCTGGTCGCCGACGCGGTCGAGCGCGCTTCGGCCAGGCCAATCTCCCATGCTTCGCGGCCGGCCTCGACCGCTTTGCGGAAGGCGTGCGCCATTCGCACCGGGTCGGAGGCGATCGCGATGGCGGTGTTGACCAGAACCGCATCCGCGCCCATCTCGAGAGCTTCCGCCGCCTGGCTCGGCGCGCCAAGACCGGCATCTACCACAACCGGAACGGTCGCCTGTTCGATAATGATCTCGATCTGGGCGCGCGTTTCGATTCCACGATTGCTGCCGATGGGTGAACCAAGCGGCATCACGGTCGCCGTCCCCACGTCCTGCAATCGTTTCGCCAGAACCGGGTCGGCGTTAATGTAAGGCAGAACGGTGAAACCTTCCCTGACGAGTATCTCTGCCGCGGCCAGCGTCTCGACCGGATCGGGCAGGAGGTAACGCGGATCGGGGTGAATCTCCAGTTTGACCCAGGAGGGCAGCCCTGCACTAACCGCGAGCCGCGCCAGCCTGACCGCTTCCTCGGCATTCCGCGCGCCGCTCGTGTTCGGCAAAAGGAGAAAGCGCTTCGGATCGATGAAATCGAGGATGTTGGCGAAAGGATCGCCGCGGCCGGAAAGATCGGTGCGCCGCAGCGCGACCGTGACCAGTTCCGTGCCGCTGGCTTCCAGCGCGTCGCGCATCAACTCGTTGGAGGCGAACTTCCCGGTGCCAACGAGCAGTCGCGAAGTGAATTCGCGATCGGCAATCTTGAGCTTGGAAGGTTTGTCCGACATCAGATGCAACCTACAACGTGGCATGCCGCTGTCATGCGCCAGCGACTTGTAACTTTTACCGTCGCACTCTTAATCTGCCCGCGTGACTCAATTTGATTTACAGCTCGGCGATTGCGTCAAAGGGATGGCAAGCCTGGAAGCGGGGTCGATCGATCTCGTTGTCACCTCGCCGCCCTATAACCTCGGGATTCGCTACGGGAAATTCGCCGATACCGCGGACCGCACGTCTTATCTCGATTGGTGCGAAGAATGGGCTGCGCAAATCCGCCGGTTGCTTCGGCCTAACGGATCGCTTTTCCTCAACGTCGGCGCGGCGCCGTCCAATCCCATGTTGCCGCACGAGCTGATTTTGCGGTTGCGCAAATTCTTCGTCCTTCAAAACACGATTCACTGGATCAAGGCGATCACGATTCCAGATGACTTGGGCGCGGAGACCTCGCGCGGTCATTTCAAACCGATCAGTTCGCCGCGCTTTTTGAACGATTGCCACGAATATGTTTTCCATCTCGCGCCGGAAGGGAAGACCCCGCTCGACCGCCTCGCGCTCGGCGTGCCTTACGCCGACAAATCGAATATCGCGCGCTGGAGCCACACCCGGGGGCGCGACCGGCGCTGTCGGGGCAACACCTGGTTCGTTCCCTACGAGACGATTCAGCGGCGGGCGAAGGAGCGACCGCATCCGGCGACTTTCCCCGTGCAGCTGGCGGTGAATTGCATTCTCCTTCATGGCCTAACGAGAGCCCGGCGAATGCTCGATCCGTTTCTCGGCATCGGCAATTCCGCCGTCGCCGCCAAACGCTGCGGCCTGACGAATTTTGCCGGCTTCGAGATTGATGAGCAGTATCTGGCTGAGGCGAAGCGGAGGGTCGCTGTCCTTTTGTAGCGGCGGCCTGTGACCGTCGTATCCCTTTTCGCCAGACGGCGACGGCCGCGGGCCGCCGCTACGGCTGGGGATCGAACTTTTCCAGCGGCTGCACCAGGTTTCCCGGCAACGGGCGCACCCGCTCGAAAATCCGCGGCGCGAGCGGCTTCGCGACCGGATAGCCGGCGAAGATCATTTCGAGACGCGCATCGAGATTGTCGATGTAATGAAGGGCGATCGCTTCGGGCGTCTTCGGGTAAACCGGCGAACCGAGCTGCATCTCGCCGTGATGGGCCGCGATGAGATGGAGGAGATGCATTCGCACATCGTCGTTCGCCGGGCGCAACTGCGACCACTGACGCGCGTGGTCTTCGCCTTGAATTTTTCGCCAGAGTGAATTGACCAGCTCGAGCCCGATCGAAATGTGGCCGACCAGCTCGCCCAATTCATCATACGGCATGCTGAAGCCGGTCTCAGGCAGATGGTTTTCCCACAACTTGCCGGAGTCATGAAAAAGGACCCCGGCAATGAGCAGATCGCGGTTCAATCCGGGATAAAGCTGCGCCACCTGTTGCGCGACGCGCATCATCTGGGCGGTGTGCTCGACCAGGCCGCCGCGCCGGGCGTGATGATAATTGCGGGCCGCGGCGGTGCGGCGGAAGCGCTCGCCATACTCGGAGATGAATTCGGCGCACAGGGCGCCTAGTCGGGGATCGTGAATGGCCGAGGTCGTGGTGACAATAAAGTCCCAATCGGATTTCTGTTTCTCCCGCAGCTCCGGGGGACCCTGCAAAAGTTGCGCCTTTTCCTCGTTCGTCAGGGCGCGAACCTGCCAGCGGCGGACATCGAGGCCGAACTGCTGATGCTGATAGAATTCGCCCGTCAGCTCGATAAAGTCGCCCGCGCCTAACGAATCGCAAGCCTTGAATTGCGGGTTGTCGCTCCACACGCGCAGCATCATGCGATCGGCCGCGTCTGCCAGGGCCAGCTCGCAATACGGTTTCTGGTCGCGAGTCGTTTTTGCCGCAGCCGCTTCCAGTTGCACATGGACGCGCGCTTCCACGGGACCGGTCTGAACCGCCTGGCGAATTTTCTGCAAGGTTAACAATTCAGTCACAGGGGGAAATTCGCACAGTTCACCGTTGCTTGGATAGACGAAACCACCGCTGGGGTTTCCGCATTCGACTCGTCAGGGTTTGGAACGTCTCCACCTCATCAAAGCCCATCTCTTCGAAACGCTCCTTCAGTTGGCTCCCGGGCGGGCGCCGTTTACCCAGATTGATCCCGCGAAGAAAAGCAACAAAGCGCTCCATGGCGTCCCCACTCTGCGCTGGTCGTGCTCTTCTCGCGAAACAAAAACCGAGATCGACAGCAACCCTCCCCTCGTCCTACCCTGCGGCCGTGGACACCTACACGCTCGTGCACGTCATCCTGAGTCTCATCGGGATCGTCTCCGGCCTCATCGTCCTCTTCGGGCTTCTCCGCTCCGACCCGATGAATGGCTGGACGCTCCTCTTTCTCGTCACCACCGTGGCGACCTCTGTCACCGGGTTCGGCTTCCCGTTTCACGGCGTCACGCCCGCCATCATCGTCGGCGTTCTCTCCCTCATCGTCCTCGCCCTGGCGATCGCCGCCCGTTACACCTTTCATCTCGCCGGCGCCTGGCGCTGGATCTTTGTCGTGTGCGCCGTCGTTGCCCTCTACTTCAACTGCTTCGTCCTGGTCGTGCAATCCTTCCTCCACATCCCGGCTTTGCACGTCCTCGCGCCGCACGGCTCCGAGCCGCCCTTCGCCATCGTCCAGGGAATTGTCCTGCTTCTTTTCCTATGGGGCGGAATCCTGGCCGTGAAGCGCTTTCATCCCGTTGTTGCCTTGAAATGACGTGACCCCTTTCGCCGAGATGTTCCGTCGCCTTCGGGCGGTCCCGGAACAAAGCCGGGCGGCCAAAACCGTCGAGCTTTACGGCTGGCTTCTCCTCCTTGAAGGCGGCGCGATTCTGATCTTCCCGCACTTTGTCGCTTCGCTTCTCCGCTTTGCGCCCCTACAGCCGCAGGCCTCCAATTTTTTGCGCCTGGCCGGGGTCCTTGTCGCTGGAATCGGAATGCTCTACACGATCAGCGGCCGCCTCAACGCGGAAGGTTTCGTCTTCGCCAGTTTGCTCGATCGACCGGTCGTCCCGCCAGTCGCCGGCCTGCTTTGGTATCTCGGTTTCCTGCCCGGGCCGCTCGCGCTCCTTTTTGCACTGGAAGCACCTGGCTCTGGACCCTCCTGACCTGGCGCGCGGACATGCGCCGCGATCCGTAGGGCGAACCTGCGGCGCCTTCGTTAGGCCAGCGTTCCCAACTGTGCCCGAGCCCGGTCGAGGCTGTCCGCATACCGTCGGGATCAGTCCTGAGTAAGAAGACAAAATCTAGAACTCGCAGAGATTCGTTGAGTCCGTTTGCCGCTCTGTCCAAATGAGCAGTTACTCAGGACTGACCCTGTGAACTCTGTGACGAACGGCCCTCGCTCAAGCCTGAGTCACCTGCCAATAACTCCACTCCAAATCCTCGACGGACCACCTAGTGCAGTGTATCAGAGAAATTGAGACCGGCATGGCTCGCGCCGGCAGCCGAGGGTCTCAGTTCAAGTGATACACTGCACTAGATATATGGTTAGACGTTGAGCTGCACGTCCTGGCGACAATCGCGCCACAAAGACGCCCAGTTTATCGGCAGCGCGATCATGATCGCGTTGTTGATGGCAAAGAACCACTCGCTAAAAGTGGCGCCACTCACGGACGAACCAAAGGTTAGCGCAATGCAATGGAACAAAAGCCCGATTCCCCAAAGGCCGGGAAGTAATCCGAGTACGGAAATGAAAAAGGAAAGGCCGACAAGGAACGGTCGATTCCGAACCAACGTTACGGAATACAAAATCACTGCGACAATGCTCACAAGGAGAAGGACGCCAAACAGAGTCGCGTCCGATCGCGGCTGGCGCAAGGCCACTATAGATGCGACGAGCAGGCCAATCCATGTCGCAACTGAGAGTGCGCTGATTAGCCTTAGCATGAGGGGTCCTGGTACATCTAACGATTCAGCTCACCGATGGCAGCCCGTTGGTGGCTTTCGAATCATCAATAGGCGTTGCTGGGCAGCCATTCGGTGCAGCACCCTGTTCGGTCTCCTTCTTTGGCAGATGCTGCTTCCATTTGTCCTCCACATACTGGGCGAAGATTCCATGTAGCGGTGCACCGGACCGGCAAAGCTGGCAATTCCGCGCCGCAGCCGGGACATCGCTCAAGGTCCACCGTTGGCGGCGCGGACGGTCTCTCAGACCGGTTTGATGTTCTGATTCATCCGGAAGAAATTGGTCGGGTCGTACTTCTTCTTGAGTTCCACCAGCCGTTTGTACATAGAGCCGTAGGCGAAGGCGATGCGGTCGGTCTCTTCCTCGGTCATGAAGTTGATGTAGGCGCCCGCGCTGGCGAACGGCTTCGACTTGGCGAAGAATTCGCGTGCCCAGGTGATAACCGCCTGGTCTTCCGTGGCTGACTCCCAGCGGCCGTGCACATTCATGACGTAGTTAGCATCCCGGCTCGAGTAGGCCATCGCATCGGGGGCAACTCGGGCCGTCTGGCCGCCCATCGTGCCGACGAAGATTTCACAATAGGGCGACGGCAGCTTGCCGGCATATTCGATGATGGCGTCGATCGCGCCGTCGCTCAGCCGGGTGAAATTGTGCGATTTCCAGTAGTTGCGCGCACCTTTTACGAGAAGTGGATCGAAGGCCTGCTCCCAGGCGACATATGGCTGCACGCCGATGTGCTCGCCGTGGGCCGTGCCGAACCCTCGCAGCGGCTCGATCAGTTTCTCGCCCTTACTGGGGTCACCCGCATAGCACACGGCAAGCGCGACCATCTCTTTTCCGTGCACGGCCTCTGGCAAGAAGGGCAGAGGAGGCGCCTTGCGAGTGACCATCCAGACGTTCAGCTCGTCCGGCATCGTCTCGGTGAAACGGGCAAACTGCGTGATGACGGATTTCGCCTGGTCGAATGGAAAGACGATAAGCCCGCTGAGCACATTCGGTCCAACAGGGTGAAGTTGGAATTCGAAGCTGGTAACGATACCGAAGTTCCCACCACCACCGCGCAGTCCCCAGAACAGGTCGGCATTTTCCGTTTCGCTGGCGCGAAGCTGTTTGCCGTCAGCGGTGACGACATTCGCGGAGAGCAGGTTATCGATCGTCATGCCGTACTTCCGGCTCAACCAGCCAAAACCGCCACCGAGCGTCAGGCCGGCCACGCCCGTGGTCGAGTTGATGCCCAAAGGCGTCGCGAGGCCGTGTTCCTGAGCGACCGCGTCGAAATCGGCGAGGGTACATCCGGGCTCGACGTTTGCGCGGCGAGCCTTCGGGTCTACCTGGACGCCCTTCATTGGCGAGAGGTCGATCATGAGACCGTCGTCGCAAACGGCGTTGCCCGCGATGTTGTGTCCGCCGCCCCGGATCGAGACGAGCAGATCATTTTGACGCGCGAACTTGACGGCCTGCACGACATCATCAGCCGATGCACAGCGGGCGATCATCGCGGGCTTGCGGTCGATCATCGCGTTCCAGATCGCGCGCACCTCGTCGTAGCTCGCGTCACCGGGAAGAAGCACCTCCCCGCGGAACTGTGCTTTGAACTCTTCGATTTTGGCTCCTTCTAATTGCTTCATGCTTTGCTCCTTTGCCGTTGAGGGTTATGAATTTTTGATACGTCGTTCATACGAATTGGAATTGAAAAGGTGGCACTGTCAAACGACCAACCATCGGAACCCAGCGTATGAATATTCGTATTATTGCCCGCTTTGTGCCGCAGCGTCGAGCAGTCATCCGCTTCGGCAATGAACGATCGACCGCACCGCGTAGCGCAAGTTCCGCTACCTCGGGCTGCCGACGCCGCTCAGCACGACGAACCTATTCTACCGATATGACTACTTTCCCTCGAGCGTGGCCTTGTTCCAAATATCGGATCGCCTCAGGCGCCTCGCTCAACTTGTAATGTCTGTCGATGACCGGTGTCACCTTTCCGGCTCGCATGAGATCGCCCAGGGCATTCAGGTCCTTCTGGTTCAGGTCGGCCATGAACATGACAAACTTCTGGCTCATGAACGGCGACAACAGAAGTGCTTTGACCGGACGCGCCAGCGGCCCAATCCATCGCCCATCATTTGGTCCGCCGCCGCCGATCAGGACGCACATGCCCTTGGGCTCCAGGACGCGCCTGAATCCCAATAACGGCTGGGTTCCGACATTATCGAGAATCACGTCGTAGCGTTGCCCACTCCTGGTGAAATCCTGCTTCGTGTAATCGATCACGTGGTCTGCTCCGAGGGACCGGACCATGTCCAAATTTTTCGTGCTGCAAACGCCGGTCACTTCTGCGCCGAACGACTTGGCGATCTGGACCGCGAACGTGCCCACGCCTCCCGACGCGCCGTTGATCAGGACCTTCTGTCCCGGCTTGATTTGGCCCTTGTCGCGCAAACCCTGCAAGGCGGTGACCGCCGCGATGGGAACGCCGGCCGCCTGTTCAAAGGTGATGTTGGCCGGTTTGAGCGCGATGGCGCGATCCGCACGAACACACACATACTCGGCGAAGGCGCCGTTCCTCCCGCCGAATACCTCATCGCCGGGCTTGAACTGCGTCACGTTCCTGCCGACTGCTTCGACCGTACCCGCATAGTCAACGCCTAACCGCATGTCCTTTGGTTTGCGCAGCCCGACCTCCAAACGCATGACGTAGGGCGTGCCTTGCATGAAATGCCAGTCGAGCGGATTAACGGAAGTGGCGCGAACCTTGACCAGAACCTGGTCGTCATTCGGAACCGGCTTCGCGATTTCCTCGACCTTGAGAACATCGGGTGAACCGTAGTCGCAGTAAACAATCGCTTTCATGAGGTTGCCTTGAGTCGCGGTCTTGCTGCCGCAGTCGTTGCTCGATCTCCAGTAGGCGATAAAGAGAGCCAACGCCGCCAGCGCCACCAGGGCGCAGACCGCGGCTGCGAACCATTTTAAAATACGCTTTAGTTTCATAGGTTTAACGAGGCTTACTCGCTCCGTCGCTGAACGTTTACGCCTCTCACGAGGAGCCACAGCATCAGTGATATTTCCCCGGGGCCGGTGAGCGCAAGGCTAATCACTTGATTTATTGTGGTCGAGGTTAAAAACACAGGCTATTAGGCAAATGCCGGATCAGAAGGCTGGGGCGTTGGATGGTGGCACCTGCGCGCCCCAGATCAAAAGCCAGAGAATAATCAAGATCTCCCCAACACCCAGAATCATCAGCTTATGAGCAGTGTGTTCGTAAGCCGGGAAGAGCAGAGATGTCATGCTAACGGCCAGGTCAGCAAAACAGCCGACGATCAGGATGACGCCAAGAATTCGTGGAATAAACCCGGATCGAAATACAAGAAGCCCGAACGGTAGGAGCCAGAAACCCCACAGTGCTGTGACCGCGTTTATTCCATAGCTACGCAAGCTTAGAAATCCCATTGTCAGGGCATCCAGCTGATGTTTGTCGAATGCTGACCAATAATCGGCCCCGTTCAAAAGTACGAGTGGAGCGATCCCGCACAGCATAGTGGCAAACGTCATCGGCACCTGAACTAGAACCAGTGCCACCATCAGTCCGGCCAGTTTCTTGTTCACTCCTTTAAACAATTGATACAGAGTCAGCGCCAGGAAAACAAAAACGATCTGCGATGCCAGGTCACTGATGATACAGAGCCGGTAAAACAGCTGATGAGAATCAATCTTGTTAGCGGTGGCTGCCGCATCACCACGTACTATGAAAGAAGGGATGGTCAGACCAACCGTGGAGGTCACTGCCAATAACAGATACAGTAGTCCTGCGATTTTTGCGGTCTTTTTGATTGAACTCATGTCCTCTCGCAATCTATCAATTACCGTCGCTCACTCAAGACGGCGGGCTTTCGAATCCGGCGTCTGACATAGACGCCGTACAAGACAAATAGGATTGAGCAGCGCATAGTTGGCGAAAACCACGATCGCCGCCGCAAAGAGGCCACTGAATCCCGCGACTTTTGCCGCCGTGCGTTGTGCCGGATCTATTATGTGGGTTGTCATTCTACTTTGATGACGGTCTTGCCGCGGGCGTGGCCTTGATCGAGAAGGCGGAGAGCGTCGGGGGCTTCACTTAAGTTGTAAGTCCGCTCGATGACTGGCCTGACCTTTCCCGCCTCAAGGAGGTCGCCCAGCATTGCGAGATCTGGCTTGCTCAGCTTAGTGATGTACTGGGCGAACTTTTGCTCGGTGAATAATGACAATCCATGCGCGATGAGATTTCCAGCGATGCGTCCGATCAACTCGCCTCCTTTGGCCGAGGTTCCGCCAATACCGACCAAAACACAGATCCCTTTGGGAGTTAACACGCGCCGGCGTGCCGCGAAGGAATGGTTGCCAACGTTATCGAAGATCATGTCGTAACGCTGATCGCTCTTGGTGAAATCCTTTTTGGTGTAATCGATGACGTGGTCGGCGCCAATGGATCGGACAAGATCGACATTCCGGGTGCTACAAACAGCCGTGACCTCTGCGCCAAAAGATTTGGCAATCTGCACGGCGAACGTTCCTACCCCTCCGGTCGCGCCGTTGATCAACACCTTCTGCCCAGGCTGAATCTTTCCCTCGCGCAGGCCCTGCAGTGCAGTTTGTCCGGCCAACGGGACGGAGGCGGCTTGCTCAAAGGAAACGTTCGGCGGCTTCATGACCAGCGCTCGTTCGGGAGTAACTGCATACTCGGCGAGCGAGCCCGAACAGATGCCGAACACTTCGTCGCCCACTTTGAATTGCGTCACATTCTTACCGACAGCTTCCACCCGGCCGGCAACATCGCGTCCGAGCCGTGTGTCTTTTGGTTTGCGCAACCCGAAGAACAAGCGCCCAAGCCACGAGCCGCGGATCAAGTAGACATCAAGCGAGTTGAGCGAAGCCGCCCGAACTTTAACCAGGACCTCGTTGTCCTTAGGCACAGGTTTCTCAACGTTATCAAGCTTCACGACACCGTATTCGCAGTAACGAATTGCTTTCATCGGATGGACCGGGGCAGGCCTGGTGTCGCAATCATTGGTCGATCTCCAGTAAGCGATGAATCCCACCAGGAAAGCCAAGATGAGCGCCCCCAGGATTGCGCGCGCGCTCCATTTTAGAATACGCTTCGTATTGGTTTCTCCTTTTATGTGAGTGATTGAATCGAATGTGAGGATCAGAGCGGTCCTCGATAACGGCGCAGACGCACTGCGGCAGCGACGAAGGTCACGGCGAAGACGAACCCGATCCAAAGACCGGGCGCGCTGATAAATTTCAACGGAGCGAGCTGGCTGAGTCGATCGATTGCGGGAATGACTGCATGATGCGGCAGCGACGTGACGACGAACGCGTCCTGGTAGCTGCCAAAGATGCGGCGCCCGAGCAGGTGGAGGAAGTGCACCGAGTCGAACGCGATCTTTTCCACGATGCAGATCGCCAGCCACGGGAGCACCGCCCAGAGGAAGGTCGCGCGCCGCGCCCAGGCGGAAACGAACAGCAGCCAGCCATAGACCGGCGCCCCCCAGAGGACGGACGTGACGATACCGTAGAGGAGAATGACCGAGAGCTGGAAAAACGGCAGCCGTTCCCATGTCGTGGCGCCGAGGCCGAAGGGCAAGAGGGTGAGAGTGCTGAGCAAGAGGATGATCAGCTGCGTGACTTCGATGAGTACGAAGGTGATCAGGGGCAGAATCAGCATCGGAACGGACAGCTTGGCGAGCACACTCGTTAGGTCGGATACCGGGAGCGATTTCCAAAAGAGGATGCTGCGATCCCGGCGTTCGCCGTGGAGCGCGTCGAGGCAATAAAAAATGCCGACGAGAAACGCCGTCAGCATGAGCATCAGAGCCGCGGCATTGTAGGGCTGTTCGATGATCGCTCGTTGCCGGGCCGGGTCGAGCAGGAGAAGCGCGCGCCGGCGATGCGGCAAGCCGATCGCGCTGATGGCGTAGCCGAACAACACGAAGCCGGCGACGATCAGCGGCGCGAGGTAAATCGAACGGTTCTCCCACAACTCACGGCGGATCGACCAATAAAGTGGCCGAGTCGGCGACATTAGCGCTGGCGTGGTTGGCTGCGGGTCGAACGGAGATTCGGGTACCACGTTCGATGAAGTATTCATCGGGCTCCTTTTTCTGCCTGGCCGGTCTTGTTACCCATCACGGCAACGAACAAGTCGGCGATGCTGGGTCTGCGCACTTCGCCGAGCGCGGCGAGTTGGTCGCGATCGGCGTGATCGAAAAGCAGGACGCTGCGGCCGAAGACCGGTCGCTCGTGAATCGGCTTGAGCGCCCGCGCTGCGGCGAGCTGTTCGGGGTTCACCAACACTTCGAGATAGCGCGAGTCGAATTCCTCCATGCTGCACTCGAGTACGATGCGGCCACGGTCGATGAACATAAGATCGGTCAGGACGTCCTGGATCTCTTCCACCTGATGAGTCGTCACGAGGATGGTGCGGCTGCCGTCGAAGTAGTCGTTCAGGAGCGACTCGTAGAACTGTTTGCGAAACAGGATGTCGAGGCCAAGCGTTGGCTCGTCCAGCACGAGCAATTTCGCATCAATCGCCATGACCAGAGCGAGGTGCAACTGGGCGACCATACCCTTCGACAATTCGCTCACCTTGCTCCGGCGCTTGATCGTCGTCCTGGCCAGGAAAGCTTCCGCCTTCGCGCGGGTGAATCGCGGATGCACCCCGGCGACGTAGTCGAGCGCTTGCGAGACCCGAATCCAGCGCGGGAGGACGGCGACATCGGCGATGAAGGAAACGTCGTTCATGAGACGTTCGCGGGCGGTCCACGGGTCGCGCCCGAGGACCTTCAGTTCGCCCTCGTAGGAAGTGAGACCGAGAATCGCATTGAGCGCGGTCGTCTTCCCGGCGCCGTTAGGCCCGATGAGTCCAAGGATACGACCTTCCTCGACGTGCAGGTTGAGGCCATCCAGAGCGACGGTTGTTCCAAAGGCCTTCCGCAGGCCGCGGGCTTCGATGCTGGCCATGGTTTAAGTTTTCCTTTTTGAGCGGCGGCCGGTGGCGGCGGCGCGTAATTCGTTAGGCTTGATCCCGAGGCGTTGAATGGTGGCAGCCACCCGCGGCCATTCTTCGGTCAGAAATTTTTCGCGCTCGCCCTTGAGCAGGAGGTCGCGCGCGCCGGCCTTGACGAACATCCCGAGGCCCCGCCTCATCTCGACCAACTGCTCGTCGACCAGTTGCTGATAGGCCTTCAGAACCGTCAGCGGATTGACTCGATATTCAGCCGCGACATTCCGGACCGACGGCAGCGGATCACCTTCCTTGAGGACGCCATCGAGGATCATATGGACGCCGCGGTCGCGCAGCTGGCGGTAAATCGGCTGACTGTCATTCCATTCACGGCTCATTCGGTGTCGCAGATCGCGCGATTGGCGGGCGCTGGGTCCTGCTCCAATCGATCGTTGTTCCTCATATAGTGTTTTAGTTAACTAGAACACCATTGCACTGCCACTCTTTTTTTTGCGCGACGAGAAACGGCCTCTAAAATCCCGTGCCTGATTACTCCGCGCGCAGCGCCTCGATCGGGTTGATGCGCGCGGCGCGGCGCGCCGGGAGCCAGCAGGCGACCAGGGCAACGGCGACCAGGAGGAGAGTCGTGCCGATCAGGACCGGAAAGCTATTGAGTTGCATACCCGGGTTCGTGGCGGCCAGGAGATGGGAAACCCCGAGAGCGCCGAGCAAACCGAGCGCGGAGCCGATCAGCGCCAGCTTCGCCCCGGAGGCGAGAACGAGTCGCGTGATATCCCGCACACAGGCGCCGAGAGCGAAGCGGATCGCGAATTCACCTGTGCGCTGCGCCATCGTGCGGGCGATGACGCCGTAAATGCCTAACGACGCCAGACCGAGCCCGAGAATGGCGAACGCGCTCAGCATGTCGCGCAAAACGGCGACCTGATAATTGGCGCGCTCGATTCTCGCGTCGGCCGTCTGGAGATCGCGCACGGGCAGATCGGGGTCGAGAGCCGTCATGGTGTTGCGAATGCTGGCAATGATCGCGGATGACGCGACGCCCGTGGTCCGGACCGCGATCTCGTTGTAGGGCTCCGGTTCCTGCGCCATCGGCTGGTAAAGTTGAAAGGTCACCGGGCCGGGGTCAGCCATGACCGATTTCACGTCGGCGACCACGCCGACGACTTCGCCCCATTGCGTGGTGGCAGGGCCGACTTGGGCGACACGCCGGCCGATCGGGTTGTCGTTTCCAAACAACCCTCGCGCCATGGCCTGGTTGATGACGAACACCTTCTTCGAGCTCGACGTATCGCGGCTATTGAAGACGCGACCGGCGAGGAGCGGTGTCTCGACCGTCTCGAAATAACCGGGTGTGACGTGATTCACGACCGCGGCGGGCTCATGGCCGCGCTCGGGCAGGGCGCGGCCTTCGATCAGATATTTGCGGGTATCGGGCCAGTTAAAGAAAGGCGTGACAGAAGAGATGCTGGCGGCAGCGACGCCGGGAAGCGAGTCGAGCCGTTCGAGGGTGAGGCGATGGAAGGCAGTTATTTTATCGCCGTCCGAATAGCTGCCGGCCGGAAGCGCGACCGTGCCGGTTATCAGGTGGTTCGAGGTCCAGCCGGCACGCCGATGGTTCAACTCATCGAGCCCGCGAACAAAAAGCGCGGCACCCGCCAGCAGGACCATCGCGAGCGCAAACTGGCCCACGATCAAAACGTGGCGAAAACGCTGATGCCCGCGGCCGCCGGTCGTGCCGCGCCCACCGCTTTTCAGGGTCTCGTTCACGCTCAGCCGCATCGCGAAAAGCGCGGGCGCCAGACCGAAGGCGAGGGCCGTGATGAGCGACGCCGCCAGCGCCCAACCGAGAACATGCCAGTCGATGATGAAAAGAACCTGTTCGCCATTGTCGCCGGTGGAACGCACGGCGAGCCAATCGCCGATCCAGCTCGCGACCAGAATCGCGCAGGCGCCGCCCGCGAGCGCGAGCAGCAGTGACTCCACCATCAACGGCCGGAGCAATTGTGCGGGCGAGGCGCCGAGCGCAGACCTGACCGCGAACTCGCGGGCGCGCGCCATTGTCCGGGCGAGAAGAAGATTGGCGAGATTCGAGCAGGCGATCAGGAGCACGAAGGCTGAGAGACCGATGAGCATCGAGAGCATGACAGGAGCGGTCCGGCCGATCACGGTATCGCTCAGCGGAACAGCGCGCCAGGTGCTCCCTGCGTTCACCTGCGGGAAATCGCTCGCGATTCGCGCGCCGAAGTTTGCGATCATGCGGTTGCCTTCGGCGAAAGTAACCTTCCCCGAGCGGCGCCCGATCACGCGCAGGATCGTGCTGCTGCGGTCGGCGGATTTCGCTTGGTCGAAGGCAAGCGGCCGAAAAAGATCGACCCAACCGAGGTGGCGCCAATCGTTAAAAGAGGCCGGCATCACACCGATGATTTCGTGCGGTTCGCCGTCGACCCGGATGACGCGACCGACGATGTCGGCCTGGCCGCCGAAGCGTTTCTGCCAAAAGCGCTGACTGATAATGACGACGCGATCGTTGCCCGGGAGATCCTCGGTCTCGCGAAAATCGCGCCCGAGTTCAGGTTGGACGCCGAGCGTGGAAAGGAGATTGGCGCTCGCGCGGATTCCGGACGCCATCTCGGCTGGTTGGCCGGGCTGCGACAGGCTAGTGTCTGAGGGCGTATAGGCGGCGACCTCGCCATAGCTGGCCACTTCGCGTCGGAGATCGAGATAATCTGCCGGGGAAAAACCATCGAGGGGATTCTGCGGGGTGGCGCGATAGAATCGATCGAGCTCTGCACGATTGGGGTAGGGGAGCGGTTTCAACATGATCGAGTTGAGGACGCTGAACATGGCGGTGTTGGCCCCGATCCCGAGAGCGAGAGTGATAATGGCCAGGACCGAGAACCCGGGACTGCGTGCAAGCGATCGCACCGCGAAACGAAGACTTCGCCAGAGGTCCGCCAATTCCGGGGGACGCCAGGCGTCGCGAATCTCTTCCCGGTAAACGTTCGTCGCACCAAACTCGCGTTGGGCCGCGAGCTGGGCGTCGTGTTCGGACATTCCTTCGCTACGATACTGCGCGATGAGTTGATCGAGATGAAATTGTAGCTCAGTGTCGAGCGCGGCTTCCGCTTTACGCCGGCGGAAAAGGCGGCGGCATTTCGTCCGCAACCAGCGCACACGCTCCGGCATCATTCGACTTCCTCCATGTTAAGGACGCTCGAAACGGCGGAGGCGAACGAAAGCCAGTGCGCTTTTTCGGCCTCGAGCTCGCGGCGACCAGCGCGAGTGAGTCTGTAAAACTTGGCGCTGCGTCCGGCATCGGAGACGCCCCATTCCGCTTCGATCCAGCCGCGGCCTTCAAGACGATGCAGCGCCGGGTAAAGCGACCCCTGTTTCAGAGAGAGTCGGTCATTGGAGACGACCGCAATGCGTTTCGCGATATCCCAGCCGTGGAGCGAGCCGACAGAGAGGGTTCTCAGGATCAGGAGATCGAGCGTGCCCTGCAGCAAATCGTTACGCACTTTGTCCATCGCGATTCGATCTTAGTGTCACGCTTCTACAGGAGCAAGCGTTTTCTTGTCGAAGGACGACAACAGACGCGAGCCGGGCGTGGACCGTGTCCGCGCGGTTGCGGCCCTCAAAAGCAATGGAACTGCAGGGTTTCGCCTTTCCTGCCTGTAGGAGGGTGGTCTTGCTCAATCCGAGGCGATTTTGAAAATGGTGCCCGCGGTTGCGGCCAACACGGCCGCTTTTACAGGCTCACTATTCATTTGCCTTGCTCTACCCGGCACCGGCATATTGTCCGACTCGCGGGATCGCGTTCTTATGGCCCTTGATTTACCCGAAACGACTTCCAAGATCGGCGGACCGCTGGTGAAACAGTTCTCCGTTTTCCTGCCGAACAAGGTGGGCGCAATGCTCGACATCGTGAAGTTGCTCAGCACCCGCAACACCCATGTGGTCGCGCTCAGCATCGCGGAACAAACCGATTCGGCGATCGCCCGCATCGTAGTGAGCGATCCCGAGACGGTGGAAAATATTTTTCACGAGCACGATGTCGCCTTTGGGGTTTGCGAGATGGTGGTGGTGGAGTTGCGGGAGGTGGCGACGGAGCTTTCGAAGCTGCTCGCCGCCCTCCTCATGGCGGAAGTGAACATGCACTTCAGCTATCCGCTGCTCACCCGGCCGCACGGGGTCGCGGCCCTCGCATTGCACGTGGACGACGCGGAATGCGCCTGCTCGGTGCTCCAGGGTGAGGGATTCAAGATCCTGAGCCAGGCCGATATCTCGCGCTGATTTACCAGCGCCCGGCGACTCCCGGATTGAGCGAACAAGCGGTGCAAGGGATCAAATTATCCGCTCCCGCTTCCTCGCCTGTTTTTCTCGTAATCTCGCTGCCATCAGCCCGAAACTCCTGCGGCATGAGACTCGCTTTTCTGCGAGGGACGAGGCCGGCCGGTCAGCGCATAATTGACACTTTCCGGCGGGTTCGTTTAGAGAACGATTTCCCAATGCACGCGCTCTCTCTTCCTCATGGCAGCCGGGCGCAAAGAACGTTCGCGATCGCGATGGCCCTGCTCGGCGCAGTCGCGGCGACGCAGATTCTCGCTGCACTTTATCTCTCCACTCGTCGCTCGCCCGAGTCACAAACGCCCTTCCGATTCAAAGCGGTGGAGGCGCGGCTTTCCCGGCACGCGAAAGTTACGAGCACTCCCGCCGCCGTGACGCGTGTTCCGGCGGCGACCGTTCAGCGGGAGGAAGCTCCGCCCAAGTCGGTCACCGAAGCGCTCCTCCGGGCTGCGAAAGGTTTTCGCGGACGCGGCGACACGACGAATGCGATTGCAAAACTCCAGCAGGCGACGGCACTCGACCCGGGCAACTCCGAGGTTCTGGCGGAGCTGGCCCTGACTTATGAATCGATGCAGCTCTTCGATCGTTCGAATGAAGTCTGGCGCCGCCTGCAATCGTTAGGCGCGGGGGCCAGTCCGCTTTATGAACTGGCGGAATTGAAGCTGAGTGTCGGCGTTCCAGCCCGAGGCAACCTGAACGCAGCCGGCAGCCCCGTCCCGGACAACGGCGCCCCGGCGAGTGACGCCGCGGGAATTCCGGATGGCTCGACCTTTGGCATCTCGGAGGTGAACCTGCGGCAGGAAAATGACCCCGATGCGGAGACCAAACTACTCCTGCGCGTGGGAGTGAAGGTGCGGCCGGACACGCCAATCGATCATACCAAGGTCAAGATCCAGGTCTTCTTTTACGACATGGTGAACAACGACCAGGTTGTGCTGACCAATGCAGACGTAAGTTACGAATGGGTCACTCCGGGACACGACTGGCGCGACACCGGCACCGAGGTGCTGGAAGTGACTTATCTCCGCCCCAAGCGCAATGACCCAGCGCCCGGCTCCTCGCTGGCCAGCCAGGCGATGGAGGTGCCGGATTCCGTCGAGAAAGCGAAACTCGCCGCGCGCAAATCCGCCACGGCCGCTGCCCTTCCACCGACGAGCGAGAGCGGCCCGCGCCAGTTTCTGGGCTACATTGTGCGAGTCTATTACCAAGATCAGCTCCAGGCGGTGCGGGCCGATCCGGCTCGATTGCTCAATCTCTTCCCTCCGCCTGTGACCCTTCCGCCGCAGTGATACACAATATTGAGTCGGGGCCGCTGCCGCTCATTGCGCCTCGGAAAACCGCCGTGCTCGACAAGGTGAAACTCTCGGGAAAACGCGGCCGATTCCGCGGCGCACCTTTCATCTCTCGCGAGTTGCATTATTTTACGCGCCAATGAGCCGCTCCCTCGCCTGTATCGTGCTTTGTCTCGTCGCCATCTCGGCTAATGGGCAGATCCGGGTCGATTTGAAATTCAAACGTCTGCAATATATCGCCTACGAGCCGGTCGTCGCCACGGTCACGATTACCAATCTCGCCGGACGCGCCATCGAACTGCGCAACCACAACGATCAAGTGTGGTATGGTTTTGAAGTGACCGGCAATGAAGGCCGCACGCTCGCCCCGCTCCCGCACGCGCTGGAGTCGCCGCTCAAGCTCGCCGCTGGCTCTTCCGTCGCCCGTAAGGTCAATCTCACCTCTCGTTTCCCAATCGGCGACCGCGGCGTTTACCACGTCCGGGCGAATGTGTTTTTCGCGGACCTGAACAAATTCTTCTACGCGCCCGCCAGGGTCTTCGAGGTGACCAACGCGCGTCCAATCTGGCAGCAGACGGTGGGCGACCCCGGCGGCGCCGGAGTGCGCACTTTCTCCCTCATGACGAATCGCTTTCCCGATCACACCTCGCTCTATGTGCGGGTAGAGGACAAGGAGAAGAATCTCGTTTATGCCACCTATTCGTTAGGCCAAGTCATTTCCTTTGATGAGCCGCACGCCGAGGTCGATCGCAAGAATCAGCTCCACGTTTTGCAATGCTCCGCGCCCCGTGTCTGGTCGTACTCGGTCGTCAGTCCCGATGGACATCTGTTGCAACACGCCACCTATTCGCAGACCCGGAGTATGCCGCGCCTCCGTCGCGCGAACGACGGAAATGTCACCGTCAGCGGAGGGATGCTCGACGCGTCGGTCGTGCCTGGCGCGTCCGGGCCGGCGGCAGCAAGATTATCGGATCGACCCGTCAACCTGCCATCCGAAGATTGACCAATCCATGGCGGCAATCTCCCACCGCGCCGGGCGGTGCGCTTCACTTCTGAATTTTTTCGGGGTCATCCTTGCGCTCGTCGCTTTTCTACCTCCGCCGGCCTGGTCGGCGAGCCGGAGACCTTCCACGGTCGTGATCGACGCCGGTCATGGCGGATTTGATCGCGGCGGGATTCCCGGCCAGACAGTCGCGGAGAAAACCATGGCGCTCGACGTCGCGCAACGGCTCGCGGCAAGACTGAGCAAGGCCGGCTATCGCGTGGTCATGACGCGCGACAGCGATGTCTTCGTCACCCTGGGCGATCGAGTGCGGATTGCGAACTCTTATCCCGACGCGATTTTCGTCTGCATCCATTTCAACTCCGCCACCCGGGCGGGCGCGAACGGGATCGAGACGTATTACTACAGCAATAACAGCGCGGCGCTGGCGGCGAATATTCATCGTCAGGTCGTTTCGGGCACCACTACCGACAACCGTGGCATCCGCCAGCGCGGTTACTACGTGCTGCGGAACACGAGGATTCCCGCTGTCCTCGTGGAATGTGGATTTCTTACCAACCCGATGGAAGCGCGGCTCGCACTGCAAAGCAGTTACCGGCAGGAACTGGCCGACCGGATCGCCGACGGCGTGATGGGAAGACCGCCGTCGCGCTATCGCCCGGTCGTAGCCGGTCTGACGCACGTCAGCCCTCCCATCCGGCAATCGATTGATTATCATGATTTTGTCCGCGCCGACGTGGAACGTCAGCCGACACATCGCACCGGTCGCTCGAGCCGGAAGAGCAGCAAAAAAACGTCCTCCAGCTCAAATAAGAAAAGCTCGAGCAGTAGCAGCAAAAAGAAAAAGAGTTCGACCAGCGCGTCGAAGAAGAAGAAAAAAACGATAGACTCCGACGAATAACTTGCACTCACCCATCATCACTCCGGCGCAAATGCGCGCGACCGAGGAAGCGGCCTTTGCCCGCGGCATCTCGGCGGACGCGCTGATGGAGAAGGCGGGCGAAGGAATCGCGCGCGCCGTCACGAAATTCTTTCCGACCGCCGGGAGGTGCATCGTCTTTGCCGGGAAAGGGCACAACGCGGGCGACGCGTTTGTCGCGGCACGCTGGCTGGCGCAAGCGGGTTGGGAGATCGAGACGCGTTTGGTCTTCCCGGAGCACGAGGTTGGCAACCTGACGACTGAGAAATTACGCGCCCTGCGCGAGGAGCACACCATCCAAAGTGGGAGGGGCCTTCGCGCCCCGATCCCCGGCGTGGCAACAATCGGGGCGCCAAGGCCCCTCCCACATTTCCAGACGATTATCCTCGACGGGCTGCTCGGGCTTGGATCGCATCCGCCGTTGCGCGAGCCGATCCGCAGCGCCTGTCGGGAAATCAATTCGTTAGGCAAAAGAGACGCTTATGTGGTCGCGGTCGATCTGCCTTCGGGCCTCGACGGTGAATCGGGCGCGGCGGACGACGATTGCGTGGTAGCCAACTTCACGATCACAGTCGGCTGCGCGAAAAGCGGGCTGGTCGCGGATGGCGCGCTCGATTTTGTTGGTCGGCTCGAGCTGGTCCCGCTCGCCGAGTTGCAGCCGAAGGAAGCGGGCGGTGCGGAGCTGGCGATCCCTGAATCCTTGTGCCATCTGCTTCCACGGCGGAAATTCTCCGCCTACAAAAACCAGTTTGGCCGGATCGGGATCGTGGCTGGCTCGCGCGGGTTTACGGGAGCGTCGATTATGTCTTCGTTAGGCGCTCTCCGCGCCGGCGCGGGCCTGGTTGAGCTTTTTGTGCCGGAAGAGATTTACGAAATCGTCGCCTCGGCCGCCGCGCCCGAGGTGATGGTGAAGCCGGTCAAATCTTACACCGGTCTGCTCGCGCAGCCGGTCGATGTCTGGGCGATTGGGCCCGGACTGGGCCAGAAGCGCGCGGCCGAAATTCTGCCACTGATTCGGGAAGCCAAAGTCCCAATGGTGGTGGACGCCGATGGCCTCAACATCTTGTCATCGAACATCGAGACGCTGAAAACGGTGAAGGGTCTGCGCCTGCTCACCCCGCATCCGGGCGAAATGAAGCGGCTATTCCCTAACGAGAAGGGTTCGCGGGCCGAGATCGCGACCCGGTTTTGCGATGACTACAGAGTGACTCTGCTCCTGAAAGGCAGTCGCACGATTGTGGCGGAAGCCGGCCGGCCGCTCAGCTACAACACGACGGGCAATCCCGGCATGGCGACGGGCGGGATGGGCGATGTTCTCACCGGTGTGTGCGCGGCCCTCCTCGGGGCGAAGTTCTTGCCTAACGACGCCGCCCGGCTCGGAGCCTGGCTCTGCGGACGCGCCGCGGAGCTGGCAATTTTCAGCGGCACGTCGAGCGAAGAATCGCTCCTGCCGGGCGACGTGCTCGATCATTTGGGCGCTGCTTTCCGCGACCTTCGGTTCGGTTGGCAGGTTGTCGTTTAGGCCGGTGAAAAATATTATTGTCGCCGGGTATCCGAAAAGCGGCTGTACCTGGGCGACGCGGCTGGTGGCGGAACTGGTTGGTTGTCCGGTCGCCGGATTTTGGCAACGGGACAAGGACGAGATCGCGATCGAAGGCGAGGAGCGCGTCTCGGATTATCGCTGCTACAAATCGCACCATCAACTCGCCGAGCTGGGCATTCAGCCTGACGATTCGGCAAACTGGATCATCTACATCCTGCGCGATCCGCGCGATATCGCGATCTCGGCCGCGAGTCATTTTCAGTTCGATCGTTTTCCGAGGCTGGCCGCGCTCTTCCGGCGCGTGGGCCGCGGCGAGAAGCTATATCGCCACACCCTTTATCCGCTTCTCGTTAGGCAAGACTACCGACTCGAGCGCATGACCGAAGCGTTGCTAGCCGGATCGGCCGAAGTGAACAACTGGGTGCGCGTTTCATGGAAGGATCATTGGCGGCCCTATTGCGAGGCAGGCGTGCCGATCATTCGCTACGAGGATTTACTCGTCAGGCCGGAGGCGGAGGCGGAGCGCATTCTGCATCATCTCGGACTCCAGCGAACGCCGGGCGAGATCGCACGCGCGGTGCAAAACCAATCGTTTGAGCGCAAGAAAGAAACGCTTCTGCGCCGCGGCGAAACCGGACGCGCCAAATTTCTGCGCGTCGGGAAAAGCGGCCAATGGCGCAAGAAACTCCCGACGACTTTGCAGGCGCGCTTCAGCAACGAACTGGGCGCCGAACTCGACCAGTGGGGTTATTCCGCCTAACGATCAGGCGCTCGAAGAAAAACGTATCCAGCGCGCTTTGGCGTTTGCAGGTCCTTCAAGTCGACGCGATTCCCGAGGCCGGCTCGCTCGAATAAAGCGCCGGATCCTGCCGAAAAAAGCGCTGCAATTCACCATACAAGCGCGGATGCCGCTGGCGCAAGGCGAGCGGTCGCTCGAAAAACGCTTCCGTTGCCACGGCGAAAAACTCCGCAGGATTGGTGGCGCCGTAGCCGTCGAGCAAAGTCGGGATGCCGGTTTCATCGGCCGCCCGGAGCGCCGCGAATTCAATCTTCATCACTTCGGACCAGGAACGCTTGTCCTCTCGCGAACCGAGCGCCGGCACGCCGTCGGCCGCGAAATCCTCGAAGTCGAGCTGATGCGCAAACTCATGCAGCACCAGGTTTTTTCCATCTGACGGATCGAGCGCGCCACGTTTCGCAGCGTCCCACGCGAGGACCATCGATCCCATTTGCCTTCCGGTCTCGCCGAGGCGTCCCTCTTTTCCTTCCTGCCAGATCTCGCCTTCGAGCGGCCGGGGTTGGTCTACGATAAAACCCGACGGGTAAACCAGGATCGTAAGTAACCGCGGATAGTAATCGGTCTTGCGATGCAAGAGGAGCAGGCCCGCCTGAGTCGCGATCGTCACCCGCATTTCGTCCGTCAATTCCAATCCGGCGCAGCCTTCAAAGCGCTTCTCGGCCAGCAACACCTGTGTATGGCCGAGCAACTCTTTCTGGTCGGCCTCGGAGAGCCGGGCAAAGAACGGGAGGTTGCGCCCGATGATAGCACGCCATTCCTGTGGGACCGGCTGCTCGCGCAACTGGCGTCGGCGTCGCTCTTTCAAAACTCGAAACATCAGGTTCGAGCTTAAGCGCGGCCCGACGCCTGCCCAAAACAGAATTTTTGGCGGAGCGGCTCCAGCCTAACGAATCAGGGAACGGATCACCGTCCTCCGAAAGCAAGCCATGAAATGGAGCGCACGACCGGAATCCTGCCGATTGGAAGAGAACGCGGATTCAGACTCCCGGGGAGCGCACGCGACCCGCGTGCTGGCGCTGGCCACTCCCCAGCGCCGAACTTGGCCCAATGTTCGCGGCCGACCAGTATCTCGCCCTTCGATCCGGTTTCGTGGCGGCGAGTCGCCGCCACCGGCACGCAAGTCGCGTGCGCTCCCCAGATGCCGCGAACGCGTTTCAGGTAAGTGCGTTCAATTCTTCTGCTAAGCTAGCCGGAAAATCCCATGCCAGAATCGGTCGGAATCATTGGAGCCGGGGTTTCGGGCCTGACCTGCGGTGTGCTCTTCGCCGAAGAGGGTTATCGCACCCGCATCTTTGCCGAGGAAACCGGACCACGCATCACCTCCGGCGCCGCGGGCGCAATCTGGTTTCCCTACGACGCGAAACCGGTCGAGGCGGTTATCGCCTGGTCGCTCGAGACCTTCGAAGTCCTGCGGGAATTGAGTGCCGCGCCAGAGAGCGGGGTTTCGATGATCGAGCTGCGCTCTTTTTCCCGGACCGGCGAAATTGAAATTCCGCCGTGGTCCATCTCGTTAGGCGTGCGGCGGCTGCACAGCTCGGCCGTCCCAAAATGCTTCACAAGCGGATTCGCGCTCGAGGTTCCGCTCACGGACACGACACGCTATCTCGATTATCTCGCTGCGCGCTTCCAGCGCGCGGGCGGTGAGATTCACACCGGGGTTCAGTTCGAAAAGATTGAAGACGTGGAGCACGATTGCACGCTGCTGGTCAATTGCACCGGCGTCGGCGCGAAGACACTCGTGCCCGATCCCGAAGTCGAGCCCCATCGCGGCCAGGTCGTGATTGTTCCAAAAATGCCGCACGACTACGCAATGGTTTGCGACGATCCGCCCCTCATGTACGCAATCCCGCGGGCGAACGATTGCGTCTTTGGCGGAACCAACGATCAGAGCGAGGACCGCAAACCCGACCCAGCGCAAACCGCCTCGATCATCGCGGAATGCAGCCGTGTGCTGGAGATCGAGCCGCCAAAAATCCTGGCCGAACGCGTTGGACTGCGACCGTTCCGACACGCGGGGGTTTGCCTGCGCGCGGAGCAATTGCTCGACGGCCGCCGCGTCATTCACAACTACGGCCACGGCGGCTCGGGCTTTACTCTTTCATGGGGTTGCGCCCGCGCCGTTCTCGCCCTCGCCCGCGCTCGTTAGGGCGGAAGCTTGTCCCTCCGAGCCGCTCGTCAGGCGAGATGTTTCGCGATCAGTTTTCGGATGCTCGTTATGTTTCGCATCGACGAGCTGGGCAACCGGAGTGCTTTGACCTCCGGCAGAGTCCACACCTTGGAATCGGGCGTGCGCACCCGGCACAGCCAATAGTATTCCCGGCCGCCCGCTCGAAACTCGTCCTCGGCCGTCCGCACCGCGCGCAGCTTGCGCGCCACCGCCGGCGCAAGCTCGTCGTGCAGGAAGCCAACGTGAATCGTCACACCCGGCTCGCCATCCTCGGGAAACATCTTCGCTTTCCCGATCGCGACCACTTCCTGCGCCGTGCGAACAAAGGTATCGACGGCGTAGCCTAACGAATCTTCGAGCTGCTGCGCGATCCGCACTTCCAGCTCACTTCTCCTTCTTTTCTTGCTTGAGAAAAGGACATTCCCGCTTGCGATGAACGTCTCCACCTCATCAAAGCCTATCTCTTCGAAAAGCTCCTTCAGTTGGCTCATGGGCGGACGCCGTTTACCCAGATTGATCCCGCGAAGAAAAGCAGCAAAGCGCTCCATGGCGTCCCCACTCTGCGCTGGTCGTGCTCTTCTCGCGAAACAAAAACCGGGATCGACAGCAATTCTCCCGCGGACCTACCCTGCGGCCAGGCTTTGCACGTCCTCGCGCCGCACGGCTCCAAGCCTCCCTTCGCCATCGCCCAGGTGATCGTCCTGCTTCTCTTCCTATGGGGCGGAATGCTGGCCGTGAGGCGCTTTCATCCCGCGGCAACCTAGCGCGCTGGTTAGGTCTTTTGCCACTTGACAGATCGACAGCCATATCGACGGGAACAAGATGAGCTGCTGCGAGCGGGAGCGCACGGGGCTGCGGTTTGAACGGTTTTAATCATGTGAAAGCTGGGTAGTACGACGGCTCGCCGTCGGCTGCAGCACCGGCCTGCTGCACCTGGAGCTTGCCGGTCACGAGATCCGCTTCTTCGGCCGCGATGAAAGTATCCGGCTATCCCGGTGCGCAAACCGCTCTTGCGGCCCAGCTCGTTCGCCAGTTCCGACGTGTCGAGTGGCCGGTATTTTGGCGCCCGCATGAGGGCAAGAATTTGCTCTTTCAGTTCCCGGTTCGTTTTCATCCAATTATTTGCCTCAATGAAGTGATGTTACAGTTTGAGTCGAAGCAAACCAAATCACGCTGTACCCAGGTCATCCCGAGCGAAGTCGAGGGACTCCGATGCGTTATCATCAAACTCCCACCAACTATCAGATCATGCGATTCTGCATCCGACAAAGTACGGCGATCTGGTTTTTCATTTTCGCGATCGTCGCTCTGCACGCGGGTGAACTCGCACCTCCGCAAAAGGTCGCGGCCAACAGCGCTCCGAGCCCGACGCTTTCATCGGACACTCCGGCGAGATCGCTCGCCATGCTCTCTCAGGTCGTGGTCCAGCTCGAACACTACGTTCGGAGCAAAGACCTGAGCGCAATCCATAACGAAGATGTGATCCTGAGCGCAACTGCGACTGAACTGTTAGCCCAGTCGAATACCATCACCCCGAACCATGGCAGCGATTTCAAGACCGACCTGACGGCGTTCTGTTCAAGAGTGAGCGCTCTGCATCTGGTGGCCGACTTGAACCAGCAGGTTCAGTCGGAGACTGAGCTTGGCAAGGTTCTGAAATCTTTTGCCAAAGTGAAGGCGCATTTTTCCAAGAAAACCATCGCCGAAGCCCAGGTCTATCTCGACACTTTTACCTGCCCGATGCACCGGGATGTCGTCGGCAAGCGGACCGACTTCTGTCCCAAATGCGGCATGCCATTGGATCAGGTGTTCAGGGTTCTACCTTCCAAGTCCGGTTTTCCGCTGCCTGGAGAGCAAACGGTGCGGGCGTCGGTGAGCACCGCGGCACCGCTGACCGTGGGGCAGCCAGTCGCAGCGATTCTCCACCTGCAAAAACCGAACGGCGATCCGGTGCTGCTCTCCGATCTGATCGAAACGCACACGAAGAAAATCCATCTCTTCATCATCGACAGCAGCCTGACGGATTATCACCACGAGCATCCGGTGCCGACTCAAAATCTAGGCGAGTATTCCTTTGGTTTCACTCCGAGCAAGCCGGGCAGTTACCGCGTTTGGGCGGACCTGAGACCGTATCCGCTCGGGCTTCAGGAATACGCGATGACGGATATTCCCGCGAGCACGACGGGCGAACCGGTAACGAATCGTGCTGTCAACTTCAAAGCCACCGTGGATGGATTGAATTACGAACTCATCCTCGCGCAGAAAACAATTCAGGTGGGCCGACCCACTTCAGCGCGATTGAGGATCACGACTGCGGACGGAAAAGGATTCACTCAATTGGAGCCGATCATGGCGGCTTTCGCGCATCTTGTCGGATTCAACCAGGACTACAAAACCGTGATGCATATCCATCCCAAGGGACCGCCCGTGCTGGATCCCGCTGCGCGCGGCGGCCCGGAACTGCAATTTCAGATTTATGCGTTGCGGCCCGGCTTCGTTCGCCTCTTCGCTCAAGTACAGATCGACGGCCGTTCACACTTTGCTCCCTTCGGCCTCCAGATCGTACCGTGAACGAAGCTTGAGCGCCTAGTTGGTGACGGGTGCAACCGCCTCGAGCGCTCCGTTAGATGACTTAATGTCGTTTTCTGGAGACATAACGCCACATCTCTTCATTGTACAGGCGCGCATACTCGTGTTCGGTGGCAGAATGCTCGCTCATGATGCAACCCTGGTTGCCAACTTCGATGCGAGGATATCGTGAAACCACGGCGTAAGACCCATCCCGCACGCCAATTGGGTGCGGAACGTAGCCGCCAATGAGCGGAACCTTATGCGTTGATTTGCTATGTCGCGCCGCGCATCTGCGACTGCCATCGCTGGATTCCAGCGCTTCTCCTTCGCGACGAGGGTCGATCCTGCGAAGATCGTAAAGAGGAATACTAGGAGAAGCGATATACGCGATGTCATTTAGACCTTATGGCTGCGGGCGCGGGGTGAAGGCGCGAACACCGAGTTGAAAAGGAGGGTGTGTTTGCCGTTCATATTTACTCGCGGGCTACTCCTCCTTTTTGAGGGGGAGCAGAGCCGCACCAAGCAGCACTCCTTTGCGACCCATCTGCTCGAGAATGGCTACGATATTCGGACGGTGCAGGAGCTGCTCGGGCACAAGGATGTCCCGACCACCATGATTTATACCCACGTGCTCAATAAGCCGGGCATCGGGGTCAAGAGTCCGCTGGATTCGGGAGGTCCAACGGCGGCTGGTTCTTGAATCCTGCCAAAAATGAAGCGGCGCCACGAGCGACTCACACGCGGCGCCGCTGAGAAGTCCGAGGCCGGCGGGCTACTGCCGCTCGTAAACGTCGATTTCCCGATTTTGCTACGCCGGGAAAGCTGACGGTCGTGGTTAACGCCCTGCCATCCTTGGACAACTCGGTCCGCTCGGTGGCGACGAGTTTGCCTTTGACTTTGTAAGCGAGTTCGATCGTGCTCGAATCGATCCGTTTCCCGGAGACGGTGGTGCCTTTGGCGACGCGCGGTCCTTATCGGGATATTCCTTACCGTCGAATTTCAAGTCGATCCGTTCCTTGTCGGCCGGCGTGATGAGGGAGATACCGTCGCCTTCCCAGGCCGCGATTTCCCATTCGGTCGGAGAGCCCGGTTTCATCTCTGTGCTTTCCCACGTTCCGGCCAGGCCGGACGTCCCGGCGATGCGTTTGGCTTATACGTACCTTGCGGTCAAAGGCTTGTCGGCCTGCGACCGACATTACCCTTGGGAGGTCTTCTCTCGTTCCAAACGCGCCAGGCACAAGGAGGGCTGCCCATCAGGTGGCCGCCGGAGGGATGACCGCGGTGTTGTCCCGGATGATGAAACGGGGACGGGACGGCGACCGTCCCTCCAGGGGTCTGCCCAGGCGAGCGCGGACGCGTCGCTTCAATCGAGGAGACGCTGCTCGAGGCCGGCGTAGGCGTCGATGCGGCGGTCGCGCAGGAAGGGCCAATGGGTACGGTGCTCGTTGACGCGTTTCCATTCCACATCGGCGAAAATGGTTTCTTCGCGATCGACGCTGGCCTTGGCGAGAATCTCGCCGCTGGGCGCGACGATGAAGCTTTGGCCCCAGAACTCGATCCCGTCGCCCCCGGCGGGCGCTTCGTGACCGACACGGTTGACGGCTGCGACGAAGCAGCCGTTGGCGATGGCATGACTGCGCTGCATGGTTTCCCAGGCGGAATGCTGGGCGTAACCGTATTTCGCTTTCTCCGCCGGATGCCAGCCGATCGCGGTTGGATAAAAGAGTATCTCCGCGCCCCTTAGAGTCGTTAGGCGGGCGGCTTCGGGATACCATTGGTCCCAGCAAACGCAAACGCCGATCCTGCCTTGCGGAGTGTTCCAGGCCTTGAAGCCAAGATCGCCGGGCGCGAAGTAAAACTTCTCGTAGTAGGACGGATCATCCGGGATATGCATCTTGCGGTATTTCCCAAGCAGCTGGCCGTCGGCGCCGATGATCGCAGCCGTGTTGTGATAGAGACCGGCCGCGCGCCGCTCGAAGAGCGAGGCGATGATGACTGCGCCGGTCTCGCGCGCGACTTTGCCCAGGGCCTCGGTTGAGGGACCGGGGATGGATTCGGCGAGGTCGAAGTTGGCGTGGTCCTCCGATTGGCAGAAGTATTGCGAACGGAAAAGCTCGGGCAGGCATATGACCTGCCCGCCCTGCCCGGCCGCTTCGCGGACGCGCGCGACGGCTTTATCGAAATTGGCCGGCGGCTCGGGGCCGCACTGCATCTGGATAAGTGCGACTCGTGTCGCCGCGCTCTGCGACTGGCGAATTTCTTCCTTCGGCTCGGCCACGGTTTTGAGGCGAAAAGGCGACGGTCGCAGACCTCTGCTACAGATGGACAGCTATTTCACCGAATCGGCCGGAACGATTTTGACGCTCTCGAGGGTGACGCGTGTCAGCGGTTTGCTCAGTTCGCCGCTCGGGGAGCGGCCGACAGGGGTGGCGCCGATCTTGTCGAGGACATCGAGACCTTTGATCACTTTGCCGAAGGCGGTGTATTTGTGGTCGAGCTGGCTGACAGTGCCGAGGCAGATGAAGAACTGGCTGCCGGCTGAGTTAGGATCGGCCGAGCGCGCCATCGAGAGCACTCCGCGGAGATGCGGGCGATCATTGAATTCAGCCGGGATGCTGTAACCGGGACCGCCGGTGCCGTAGCTGGCTTCCTTGGAAGGATCCTTCGTGTTGGGGTCGCCGCCCTGGATCATGAAGCCACGCATGATGCGATGGAAGGCGGTGCCGTCGTAGAAGCCTTCGCGCGCCAGTTTCTCAAAATTGGCGACAGTCTTGGGCGCGACTTCGGGCCAAAATTCCACTACCATTTCGCCATCGCTCGTCTTGAGCACGGCCACTTGTTTTTGATTTGTCTCCATCGGTTTCTTTTCTTGCGGTTTGTTAGCGTCCTGGCCGCGAACATTCGCCAGGCCAAGGGAGCAGACGAGCAGGCAGCAGAACAAAGTTAGTTTCATTCCAGACCAGTGACATGGATGGCGTCACGATGCACTCGATTTTTCAGAGAACGAATTTGGAAACCAGGAAGCCATGATAGGCGGTGAAAGTAAGGGGAAGTTGTTTTCCGAGCGCTTGATCCTTTCCTGGCTTCCTGGTTTCCAAATTCGCCCTAAAGCCCGTCTCAGAGCTTTAAGTAAAGCGTGCGGGTGCCAAAATCGATGATGGCGTGATTGCGGCGGAAGAATTCCGAGCCTAACAATCCCGCGACCGGCGGTTGACCTTCCAACAGGTCGCCGTGGATCAAGCCACGCAGATCCATCACTCCAACCTCTTTCCCTTTCACGAGGAAGTTTCCGACCGCGAAACGCCGGATCGTCGCCAGCTGCAAACCGCGCTGTTTGAGATTCACCGCACCGGAAGCGTAGGGCGTATTGCGCAGCGGGAGCCGCATTTGCCGCACGAACGGGCGATGGATCAAGGTGGTGAACGAGCCGGTATCGAGCATTAGCTGTGCGGCTTTTCCATTCAGTTTGCTGTCGACGTAGAGATTCCAGCCTTTGCTCACGCGGATGGGAACGTCTTTCCAACCGCGATGATTGATTCCCGGCATGGTCCCGGGCGCATCGGGATCGATTTTCATGAACAAGGTCTGGGCATCGCAATCGAGCACTGCCTGAGTCGGGAAAAGAATGTCGGCCCCCAGGATTCCGTCGAGTTCCTGCTCGTGAAATGCGCGCGCGGCCCGGGCCGGCGCGCTGAGATCAATTGTGACCATCGGTTCGTCGAGCAGAATGAGAGCGCCAAGCTGGAGTCGATGCGCGATCCTGACGCGGCCAACACCACCATTGATGCGGAGCTGGGACGGAAGTTTGGAATCGCTCGGCACCGGGGACATCCCGAAGTAGGCGCGGCGTGAGGCGGAGATCGCGCTCACCGGCGCGCCGGAGTCGACGCCGAGCAAGGCCGGCTTGCCGTTAATCTCGGCCCGGACCAGAAGATGGTTTTGCCTGGAACGTTCGAGCGGCAAAGCCTGGAAGACGGGATTCTCCAGGGCGGGCTGCGGTTGCGAGTTCGCAGCGGCAAAGGCCGGGGTCACGCAGAACGAAGCGAACAGGAGCACGGAGTGAAACCGCCGCCCCAGTCGAGGAGTCGACCTTTTTGGGAAGAAGACGCGCTCGAGAATCTTCACGGGGCCGAGCGTAACACGTCCACCCGGGAAAAGCAGCAGATTAACCTAGTGCGAGGAAGCGGCTTCAACGCGCGGCTTTCTGTGCAGCGCGTCGGGATGCCAGGGCCAGACCGACAACATAAAGAAAAAGCCCACGATATAGGCGACGATGACAAACCACCCGTGCCGGACCCATCGACCGACTGAGCGTGTCTCCGGATACAGATTGGTGAGAGCCACTCCGGCGGACGAGCCGAACCAGATCATCGAACCACCAAAACCGACCGTGAAAGCGAGAAAGCCCCAGTCGTAGCCGCCCTGCTTCAAGGCCAGGGCGGTCAGGGGGATGTTGTCGAAAACGGAAGAGAGGAAACCGAGGCCGAAAGCGCTATGCCACGAGGCGGCAGGCAGTTTCTCGACCGGCATCATCGACGCGCAGAGCACGAGCGAGAGAAGAAAAATCGAACCCTTGACGGCTTCGGGCAACACTTCCCAATCCGGCCGGCGCGCCGCGACCGAGATCAGGATTGCCACCCACACCGCGGCGCCGATGAAAGGAAAGTGAGCGGCGAAAAGGGGGAACTTCGTGTTCACCGTCACGTTGGTGCCGATCGCCAACAGGAGAATCAGCAAAACGATGGCGACCCGCGCCCAATCGATGCGCGTGTGTTCGTGAGAGTGTTGCAGGATCGGCGAATATTTCTGCTGCAGGATCGCGGCCGGAATTCCAAAAATCAGGAGCGCAACGGAAGCCGCGATGATCGCCTCGAAAACGGCAAGCGGCGAAACGCCATCGATCCACATCATGGTGGTAGTGGTATCGCCGACGACGCTCCAGGCCCCTCCGGCATTCGAGGCCGCAACGATCGCTGCCAGATAGCCGATGTGCACTTTGGCGCGGAAGATCTGATGCGCCATCGCGCCGCCGATCAGGGCCGCAGCGATATTGTCGAGGAACGAGGAGATGACAAAGACCATCACCAACATGAGGAAGGCGCCTTTCCAGTCGCTCGGCATGAATTTTGGCAGCACGACCGGGACGTGACTTTTCTCAAAGTGCCGCGACAACAGGGCGAATCCGGTCAGCAGGCAAAGCAGGTTGATGAGAATGACCCACTCATGGCTCAGGTGAAAAAGGAAGCCGATCACGCCCGGGCCGGTCTTGAAGCCGGTGAAGAAAATTTTGTAAAGCGTGATTGTGGCCAGGCCGATGAGCGCGACCCGCAGGGTGTGATGATGAAAAAGCGCGACGCCGAGCAAGGTCAGCGCAAAGAGGATGAAATCGATCGGGATCCCGAAAAGCATCGGGACATCAGGCATGGCGGCCATGGCGGTTGCGATCATCGCGAGAAGCGAGCTTCAGTTCCGGAATGACGGGGCGTCGCGCGCGCCGCTACGGTTTGCCCGTGCAAGATCAGGACTGATCGTTTGAGTCTTCGCGCGGCGCGCCCAGCAAACGGCAGTAAGCCCAGATCGTCGTCACCCAAACCAGGGCGAGCGATATGAGCATGAAAACCCAACCCCATGCGTTCATCAGTTCGTTGCTCCTCTCATGAATTTCGTCCGTCAATATCGAGGCCGGCGGCGCGCCAGCGCCGTTCGCCGATTGCAAGCACGACGACCAACAAAAGTAGCGTCGCGGCGATAATCACCACCGTCCAGAGCTCGATCGGATTTTGCGCAATGTCCTCCAGCTTTCCGGGAAGCTGGGAATAACCAAAACCGCCGAGGACCACGAGCAGATACACGGGGGCCACCCACTTCATGATGAAGAAAAAGATGCGCGGGATCTTGATCAGCGCGCCCTGGTCCAGTTCTGCCATGCCTCTCTCAAGTCCGTAGACCCAGCCGAAGCAGATGATCTGGACCGTGGCGAGGAGGAAAATACAAAAGGTGCCGACCCAGAAATCCATCGTGTCGAGCGCCATCGTGTTTTTGCTGAACCAGATGACCCAGAACGAGCCGAGTCCGCAGATCACCGAGGTCAACGCAATCGCCTTGCCATGGGTAATGCCGAGCGCCTCCTCGAAGAATGTTTTCACCGGTTGCAGCATCGAGATCGAGCTGGTGATGGCGGCGAGAAAGAGAAGAAAGAACCAGGCGAATCCAATCCACGGCCCCACCGCGCCCATCTGATGGAAAACGACCGGCAGGGTCTGGAAGCCAAGTCCGAAGGTGCTCGTCCCGACGATTCCGCTCGCGCCGAGAAAAACAAACGCGGCCGTGATCGTGATCAAGCCGCCGAAGCCGACTTCGAAGAGTTCGTTCGTCGCGCTGGCGGTTAAGCCAGACAACGCGACGTCGTCCTTCTTCTTGAGGTACGAGGCGTAATTCAGGATCACCCCGAACCCGACCGACAAACTGAAGAAAATCTGCCCGGCAGCGGCCAGCCAGGTTTCAAAATCAGTCAGTTTGGAAAAATCCGGATTCCAAAGGTAGCCCAGGCCGTTGAGCACATTCTGGTCGGGATGAGTTGGATCGGGCGTGCCCAGCGTGAGCACGCGCACCAGCACGATCACAGCCAGGACCGCCATCGCGGGCAATGCGAACTGACAGAACTTTTCGATGCCGCCTTTCAATCCCCGATAGACGAGAACGATGTTCAAGGCGACGACGATCATCCAGAAAACGGCGCTCATGTTGAGCACACCGTCTGTGCTCGTGCCGGTAGCGTTGCCAAAAAATGTACCGGCGGCTTTCACCTGTTCGCCAATGCTCCCGCTCAGTTGCACGCCGCCGGTCAGATATTCCCAGGCATAACGAAGGCACCACGCCTCGATGTAGACGTAATACATGTAGACGACCATCGGGATGAGAATCGAGAGCACGCCGAAGTAGCGCGCGATGCGTCCCCCTCCGGCGATTCCGAGAATGGCCGCTCCGTTATGGAGTCCCTTTGTTCCGCCGTGCCGGGCCATCGCCCATTCCGCCCAGCCGATCGGCAGGGCAAGAAAGAGCAGCGCACAAATGTAGGGGATCATGAACGCGCCCCCGCCGTGAGCTGCGGCCTGCCCCGGGAAACGCAGAAAATTTCCCAAGCCAACGGCTGATCCCGAAACGGCCAGGATCACTCCCACGCGCGTGCCCCACTCCACCTGTTTCTTTTCGTTGCTCATATTTCGGATTGCTGTGGTTCGTTAGGCTCCTGGCGAAGTTTGTGGCAAGGGATACGGTCTTCCCGCATCCGCTCTCTCTTTAGCGGCAATCGTGTCGCGCTGGCAACCGGATTTCTCGCGGGGGGCGCAATTCAATTGCGAATCTGACCTGCGTGCTCGTTAGGTGGGTTGCCTCAGGCTGCTCCCGCCGCTCCAGCTCGCGCCGCCGACCTCTTCGCTCAGCGCTTTCCACTTTGCGCACTGCTCCTCCGTTGGCGCTTGAACAGGGCCCTGTCGGGATGATTGAAGGAGCGCGGCGAGTTCCGAACTCTGCGTACCGTTCCCGTGGCAATTCGTCCCGTCGAGGGACGCGGCTGTTGCGGCGACAAGTCGCGACCATGCCTCCGGCGTCAGCCTTTCCTTGAGCATCCGGGCATTTTCCTGCAGTTCGGCCACGGAACTGGCGAGAGTTCGATCATCGGACCGAGTCGTCCTGAAGACATCCAGCAACCGTTGGAAACTGAGGTGAATTGGCAACGTCGCGAAAGTCGCGGAGAGATCGTCGGAAACGGCCGATTCCGGCGTCGAGGTCGTCCCAGACCGCGCGAGGCTTTTCCAAACGTTGCCGTCGAAACAGCCCAGTTCGCAGAAATAAGTCGTTCCCGCGGCGGCGACATCGACATAGCAGTAACCGCGGAATGGATTGATTTCGCGGGTCGCTTCCACCGAGCCTTCCCCGCGATAAATTCGCAGGTGAATTTGTCGCGGCGCAAGGCCGGCTCTGGCGAAGAGCCGGGTCCAATTCAGGTCCCAGTAAAGGAAAAGTGAATTGGGATCCCGGGCAACGACATAAAGCAAGTCAGTCCCGTAGGAAGCCGGCAGTTCGTCAGGCTCGCCCGCGGTCTGGGCGATTCCCACCACAGGCTGACTCGAGATCCGGAAGCCTTCCGTGCGGGGAGCAGTGTCACCGGTCGTCAAATTATCGGCTTCTTCCATCTCGTTGGGGTTGATGCGGCTGCATTAATAGCTGAGCGAATCCCGGGAACAAGCCCAAATCGATCGGGCGCAGATCTTCGCGCGCGTGAGAGCAGTAGCGTGGTCGCGTTCCGTGGCTAAGTTCGGCCGATGCCTACCGAGACGATCGAGCTGCGCGGCCACATCATCGACTCCCTGATTTTGCCGAAGGTGCTTGACGAAATCATCGCCTGGGATGCGACCTTCAAGATCGGCGAGATCCGGATTGGCGAGCAGCGCGCGGATCAAAGTTTTGCGCGGATTGAGGTTACGATGTCCTCCGCCGAGGATCTCGATGAGCTGATCCTGTGTTTGCGTCAGCACGGCGCGGAAGTACGCCAAAAGCAGAGTGTACAACTGGCTCCGGCGCCGGCCGACGGTGTTTTCCCGCATGGCTTTTACGTCACGACCAACCAGCAGACTTTTGTGCGGGTGGACGATGCCGAGATCGAAGTCAAACCGGCCTTGATGGACAGCGCCGTCGCTGTCGATCGCAAGGCGAAAACGGCTACCGCAACCAAATTCTACGAGATGAAGAAAGGGATGGAAGTGGTCGTCGGGCATCATGGTATCCGCATCGTTCCGCTGCAGCGCTCGACCGCGCGCACGGATGTTTTTGAATTCATGTCGAGCAACGTTTCGATCGAAAAACCGAAGAGCGCGGTCATCCGCGCGATGGCGCAGGAATTGAAGCGTTCCCGCGAGGAGAACGGCAGGATTCTCGTGGTCGGCGGACCGGCGATTGTCCACACCGGGGCGGTCGAACACTTCGAGAAATTGATCGAGTGGGGATTTGTCCAGGTGCTTTTCGCCGGCAACGCGCTCGCCGCCCACGACATCGAGAATGCGCTCTTTGGGACTTCGTTAGGTGTGAATCTCGAGCATGGGGGGCTGACCGATCGGGGAATGCCAAATCACATGCGTGCGATCAACGCCGTGCGCGGGGCCGGCGGAATCAAACAGGCGGTGGCGAGCGGGCTTTTGAAGAGCGGGATCATGTACACCTGTGTGAAGTATGGCGTCGATTTCGTCCTCGCCGGTTCCATCCGTGACGACGGTCCGCTGCCCGACGTCATCACCGACGCGATTGAAGCGCAAAAGGCGATGCGGGCCAAGATCGAAGGCGTCACAATCGCGGTCATGATGGGTACAATGTTGCACTCAATCGCGGTGGAGAGCCTTCTCCCGGCCGCCGTCAAGACGCTCTGCATCGACATCAATCCCGGTGTCGTCGCGAAACTGACTGACCGCGGCACTTTCCAGGCGGTTGGTTTGGTGACTGACATCGAGCCTTTTTTGCGCGAGCTGACCGATTGCATCGCCGCGAATCGTTAGGCGAAATTGCGTATGCGAAAATTGCTCCTCTGCCCGCCGGATTATTATGACATCGAATACGAGATTAACCCGTGGATGAGTCGTGCGCGCGGCGCTGACACCGCGCTCGTCCAGAAGCAATGGCGCGGGCTCTACGAGAAACTGCTCAGCCTTGGCTGTGACGTCCATCTCGTCCCGCCCCGGCCGAAACTTCCTGACATGGTCTTCACCGCCAATGCCGGGCTGACGGTGGGCAAAAAATTTATCCCGAGTAATTTTCGGCACAAGGAACGAGCCGCAGAAGCGCCCTACTTCGCGCAATGGATGGAGGAGCAGGGCTACGAAGTCATCTGGCTGCCGGCCGACCAGTTTTTCGAAGGCGAAGGCGATGCGCTCTTTGCCGGCGACACTCTGTTTTGCGGCTACAAGTTTCGCACCGACGTGAGCGCGCATCGCAGTGTGGCGGATATTCTAAAGTGCCTTGTCGTCTCGGTCGAACTGGTCGATCCGCGCTTCTACCATATCGACACATGCTTTTGCCCGCTGAGTGGTGGCGGCGCGGTCTGGTTCCCGCCCGCCTTCGACGAATACGGCCAGCGCGCGATTCGCAGTCATGTCCCGAACCTGATCGACGTGGCGGAGGAGGAAGCGGCGCACTTTTCCTGCAACGCCGTCGTTCTCGACGAGGAGATTGTGCTCCCGGAAGGCGCGCCCAAGCTGATGCAGTCGTTAGGCAAACGCGGGTTTCATTGTCACCCGCTGCCAATGAGCGAGTTCCTCAAAGCCGGCGGAGCCTGCAAATGCCTGACGATGTTCATGCCGCAACGGGAGAAGGTTTAGGCTTTCAGTGTAAAGCTTTAAGTCCGTCCGGCGGCCGGCCTCATCTTAAGACCTAAAACCTAACACTTAAAGTTGTCCCGCTTCCTTTGCAGCTCGCGCTCGATTTTCCCCAGCGACAGGCAATTCACGACATCGCTTTTCGTTAGCCAGCCTTTCCGCGCTACACCGACGCCAAACCAGAGGTCCTGCAACTTCTCGACCCCGTGCGCATCGGGATTGATGACGCATTTCACCCCCTTTTCTTTCGCCAGCGGCCACCAGCGCCAATCGAGGTCGAGGCGCTTGGGCGCGGCGTTGATTTCAATCCAGGTCCCGGTTTCAGCCGCTGCCTCGAGGATGGCGGGGATGTTCAGCGCGTAGCCCTCCCGCTGCAAAAGCAGCCGGCCAGTGGGATGCGCGAGAAAAGTCACATGGGGATTGCTGAGCGCGCGAATAATCCGCTTCGTCATCTCCGCTTCCGGTAACTGAAACGCGGAATGCACCGAAGCGACGACGTAGTCGAGTTCGCCTAACGTTTCGTCGTCAAAATCGAGCGAGCCGTCGCGCAGAATGTCGCACTCGACTCCGGCGAAAAGCCGGAAGCCGTCGAAGGTCCTGTTGAGCCTGCGAATGGACGCGACCTGGGTGCGGAGTCGCGCCCGATCGAGCCCGCTAGCCTGAATTGAACTGCGGCTGTGATCCGCGATGCCGAGATATTGCAAACCCAGCTCCTGCGCTGCGGCTGCCATCTCCTCGAGCGAATTGCGGCCGTCGCTCGCACTCGTGTGGCAGTGAAAAGTGCCGCGCAAGTTTTCCGGTTCGAGCAGGCGCGGCAGGCGCCCTTCCGCCGCCGCCTCGATCTCGCTGCAGTTCTCGCGCAACTCCGGCGGAATGAAATCAAGGTCGAGCGCACGATAGAGTTCCGCTTCATCACGGATCGGCGGAATTCTCTTCTCCGGCTTTTTCTTCTGCGTCGCCGTTTCGGCAGGCGCGAGACGATATTCGTTCAGGGTCCAGCCGCGCTGGAGCGCGCGGTTTCGCAGCACGATGTTGTGCTCTTTGCTGCCCGTGAAATAGCCGAGTGCGAAGGGATATTCCGTGCTGCTCACGACGCGTAGATCGGCTTGGATGCCGGAGCGCAAACGCACACTCGTCTTGGTTGCGCCGCGGGCGGTGACACTTTCCACGAGCGGATGACCGGCGAAGAATTCCGTGATCGCTTCCGGATTCTTTGTCGCGACGATGAAATCGAGGTCGCGCACGATTTCTTTTCGGCGGCGGTAACTTCCGGCAATGCTGACCCGCGATGCATTCGGGTGGGCGCGCAGATCGTCCTGTAAGTGTTCCGCTTCGGCGGCGACCGCGCCCAACTGAAAGCTGCCGGCGTGTTGGGCACGATTCGCAATCGTCAGGGCGATTTTGTCCTGGGTCGTTTTGCCAAAGCCGGGCAACTCCGCGACCCGCCCAGCCTGACATGCCTGCTTTAGGTCCGCAATCGAGCCGACCTGCAATTTCTCGTGCAGGGCCTTGATCTTCTTGGCGCCCAGCCCGGGCAATGAAAAAAGTTCGAGAATCCCGGGCGGAAATTTTGCGCGCAGTTCGTCGTAAAACTTCGACGAACCAATCAGCGCCAATTCGGTGATTTTGCCGGCGATCGCCCTGCCGACACCCGGGATTTCCTCGAGCCGGTTTTCCTCCGCCAGCTCGCGCAGGTTGCCGCCCCAGGTTTCGATCGAGCGCGCGGCGTTGCTGTAGGCGCGAATCTTGAACGGATTCTCGTCCTGCAACTCGAGCAGGGTCGCGATCGTTTCGAGGACCTCGACGATCCGCTCCTTCTTCATCGGCTCCACAGGAGAGTCTTGCGCGGAAAAATCGACTCGTCGATAACGATGCCGCGTCGGGCGTCGCGCGGGGCGCGCCTGCCATGATCAACGGTCGACGTCGGCTTCGATTGCACCGGGAGCGGCGCGGATGTGAACCGCGGCAACCGGCCGGTGTGGATTCTGGAAACAAAACACCCGGCCCAGACGGGCCGGATGTATTCAAACCTGACGATAAGTGAGTCCGCCGGGCGGGATTGGACCGGAAGGCGGCTTATGTGTCTGGAGCAGTCTTAGTGCAAGCCCGGACCATGGGTCTTCGGACCATGCGTGGTCGGACCATGCGTTCCTCCGCCGATGTTCAGGGTGTGTCCGGTGCCGCCCTTGGCGTCCTTCGACGGTTTCAGATCGCGCACTTTCACTTCTTTTTTCTTCTTATCAGTAGCCATGTTCTCTATCTCTTTCTTTGGTTTGTTGTTTGGTTGATGTCAGTCGCGCCGAAGAGCAATTGACGGCCGCCCGAGACGTTCCCTTTTGGGATGAGATCATCGAGCCGGATCAATTTTTCCTGCTTGCGTGGTCGCTTGTGAACGGGGGATTCACCAGCAGGCGCATGCTTTTTGTCTCTCGGCGTGCTCACTTGCAGATCCTGTTAACACCATTCATGCCAGACTCAGTTTGCGGTGAAAAATCGCGTCTGCCCAGAACGAAATTTTGCCTTCGCTTCCCTCTGAAAAGAATCATTTGTGATTCCTCAAAAAATTAGCCTAACAACCGTGATTCCCGGGATGGATCGACTCGAACCCCGGCCCCGATGCGAGCCTTTCCGGACCAATCCTACCCCAGTCCGGCTCATTTTTGAGTCTTAGCCCGAAGATGCCTGGCGAGAGTGGCGCGCGAGATGCCGAGAAGGCGGGCGGTGCGACGCTGGTTTCCCCCGGCTTGCGAATAAACAGACTGTACGTGGTGGGCAACGGCGCTGGCGAGGGAGAGATCGCTCGATTCCGGGGTGCCGTTAGGCAAGGGATTGGCTTCGGCCTCGGCCGCCGGCTCCACGGCCGGGTTGGTTTTCAGATCGGGCGGGAATACGACATGCTCGGGCAGAATGACGCGGCCCTCGCAGAAGAGCGTCATGGTCCGCACCGTATGACTGAGTTCGCGCAAATTACCGGGCCATGGATAAGCGATCAGCTTGTCCATCGCTTCCTTGTGAATCGCGGTAATGTTTTTCCCTTCACTCGCTGCTGACGCTCTCAGCTCCGCGGCGATCAAGGCCGACAGTTCTTCCATCCGCTCGCGCAGGGGCGGGATGAGGAGGGTGAGGCCATTCAGCCGATGGTATAGGTCTTCGCGAAATTTTCCGTGGCGCACGCGCTCGAGGAGCGAGCAGTTGGTTGCGCAAATGATCCGCGCATCGCTGTGCAACATCTGTTCCGAGCCGAGGCGCTCGAATTCTCCATACTCGAGCACGCGCAGGATTTTTACCTGGGCAAGCGGACTCATGTCGGCGATTTCATCGAGAAAGAGTGTGCCCTGGTTGGCGAGCTCGAATTTGCCTTTGACCGTTGCTTGCGCGCCGGTGAAAGCGCCGCGCTCATGACCGAAGAGTTGGCTCTCGATCAGGGTGTCGCTCATGGCCGAGGCGTTGAAGGCCACGAATGATCGCTCTGCCCGGGCCGAGGAATTGTGAATGGCGTGGGCGAGCAAGGTTTTGCCCGTCCCTGTTTCTCCGAGTAGGACGACGGGCACATCCGACTTCGCGGCCAGGGCGGCGAGCCGCAGGCAACGCTTCATGGCGTCGTTCGACGTTGTCAGGTCTTCGACTTTGAGGCGGGAAAGAGCGCGCTGCATGATCGACTAGTTGCGCATGTTTTCGCGCAGCTGACGGATGGGTTCGAAAGCATATTCGATCATCGTGCGCTGCCCGATGGCGATCCGTGCCTCGCCGCCCATCCCGACGCGTAGTGCAAGGTGATGGCGCTTGGTCAGCTCCGACTGGTCGATGGAAGCGAGCGCGACGAAATGCTGACCCTGTGTCGTAGTGACGGCGGACGGGCTGACCCAGTCGAGCTTTGCATCGACCACGCCATAGCGTTGATAAGGAAAGGCGTCGAAGAAAAGACGCACCGGCTGCCCTTTGGCCAGTTTCGGCACGCTGGCCTCACCCGGCGTAAGCCGAACGCGCGCTTTGGCGTCGCTAGGCGCAAGCTGGCAAAGCTCCTCGCCGTTTTGGACCACGCTGCCGGCGTTCTGCTGCGTCTGCGAAATGACCACGCCCGCGTAGGGCGCGCGCACTGTAAGCAGATTTTGCTGCGAGTTTTGCAGGTCATCCCGGAGTGCCGATAATCGCATCTTGAGCTTTTCGATCTCGGCCACGTTCTCCGCGCGCTGGCGCGAATGCTCCGCCTCCATCTGTTGCCGTTCGAGCTTCACCTGCTGCAAAGTGCGCTGCGCCACGCTCAGATCTTTCTCCGATCCCGCGGCCTCGAGTCGATACTGAATCACTTCGACGACCGAGATGCCGCCGGTCTTGGTCAGTTTCTCCATCCGCTCCAGCAAATCACGACTGCTCTTGGCGTGTTGCTCCCGAAATTTCACTTCGCTTTCCGCCTGCGAAATTTCCGCAGTTTTGATTTCGCGTTGCGAATCGAAAACCGCGTCGTCCTTCGTCAGGCCCTGCTCTCGGGTGCGCAGGTCTTGCCCCAGCGTGCGCAGCTCCGTGCCCCAATCGCGGACCTCGTCCGAGCGCAAAATGTAGAGCGGATCGTGGACCTTGACCGTGTCCCCGACTCGCACACAGACTCGGTAAACAATCGCGAGCCGGGGCGATTGAATCGGGTCCGCGCCGCCCACGGGCACGAGAAGAAAAGGACACGTGACCGTATCGGGCAGCTTCACGAAGATCGCGGCGAGAAGCGCGACGCCGAACATCGCGATCAGCAGCCACGACATCGAACGGACGAACCAGGGTGGCGGATCCTGCGGCAACATCTCGGACTCGGCATCGAGCGAGCCGCGCTGCATTAATTCGGTAGGCATTGTCAGGCGAAAATCAGATCCCGAGTTGCTGGCTCGAAAGATAAAAATACAAACCGCGTTGCGCCATCAACTGGTCGTGGTTCCCGACCTCGGCGACCATCCCTTTCTCGAGGACGACGATCGAATCGGCCTCGCGAATTGTGCTCAGGCGATGCGCGATGACGATCGTCGTACGACCGGCCGTGAGGCGTCCGAGGTTGTCCTGAATGGCGCGTTCCGACTCGGTATCGAGAGCGCTGGTGGCTTCGTCGAAAATCAAGATCGGCGGGTTGTTGTAAAGAGCGCGCGCGATCGCAACGCGCTGCTTCTGTCCGCCGGAAAGCGACAGGCCGGACTCGCCGATCTTGGTTTCGTAGCCCAACGGAAGGCGCATGATGAAGTCGTGCGAAGCGGCCGTTTGTGCGGCGGCCAGGACGCGGTCGAGATCGGGCTCAGCGTCGCCGAAGGCGATGTTGCGTGCGATCGATTCGTTAAAAATGTGGTTCTCCTGCAGGACCATCCCGATGTGCCGCCTGACGTCGCGGTAGTTGAGTGTTTTCAGATCGGTGTTGTCGAAAAGAATCGTCCCTTCCGTCGGCTCGAGGAGTCCGGCGATGAGCTTGATCAGGGTCGTTTTGCCGCAACCGCTCCGGCCGACGAACGCGATCATGCGGCCGGGCGCGATGTCGAGAGTGATGTTCGTCAGAATATTTGGCGCTTCCGGTCCGCCATACTTGAAGCTCACCCCGCGCAACTGGATCCGTCCTTCCAGGCTGTGCACGGGCGCGAGACGCGAACGATCGCGGCCTTGCTCCGGTTCTTGTTCGAAGATGTCGTTCAGCCGATTGAGCAGCACGTTGGCGAACTGCAGGTTGTCCCACACGCCTAACGTTCGCAGGATGCCGCCGTAAGCCATTGCGGTGAGCGAGCTGAAAGCGACAAAGCCACCGATGCTCAGGTTGCCAGCCATGACCTGATTCGCGCCGACCCAGAGGAAGATCGCGGTCGAAACCATGCCGATGCTTTGCAGCACGCTGTCGTAAGTCATGACGATGAAGCTGCTCCGGAAAATCTTGCGCGAGACAGCGAGAAATTCGTTCAGCATCATGTCGCGGAAAACGCTTTCTGCGGAGGCGGCTTTGACCGCTTCGATGCCCTTGATCGCATCGATCTGGTGCGAGCTGTATTTGCCCTGACTTTCTTCCACCTCGGCGAAGAGCGGGCGGAGAACTTTTTGCGAGAAATACATCAGGCCGCCGTAGAGCGGCGTCGTGGCGAGAAAGGCGAACATGAGCGATGGGCTGTAAACCGCCATGAGCGAAAGTGCGCCGACCAACTGGACGAGCGCGAGGATGGCGCCGATGCCGTGTTGTACGACGAATTGCCTGACCTGCCGCGCGCCATCGAGCCGGCGCTGAATGTCGCCCGTGCGCCGGCTGGTGAAATAGCTCATCGGCAGCGATAACATTTGCCGGCTCAGATAATCGAGAATGGCGGTGTCCAGCCGGACGGCGATGAAGGAGAGCAAATATTCCTGCGCCAGCGACGAGATCTGGACGAAGAAAAGCACCACGCCCATCCCGAGCAGGATGGTTTCGAGCAGGCTGACGTTTTTCTCGACGATCACCTTGTCGACCACCATCTCGGTGAAGACGGGGAAGAGCAGTTCGAGGAAAGTGATGGCGATCGCAAGCAGCATCACCTGGATGAAAAGCGTCTTGAACTTGACGAGGAACGGCAGAAGCCAGGCCATCCCCGGCTTGCTCTCCGGCGCGTTTGCGAAAGCGATCGTGTAATCGAAGAGGGCCGCGTAACCCGACCAGTTTTGCTCGAATTCCTTGCGCGGAATTTTACGCAGTCCCTGCGCGGGATCGGCCACCTTCACGTAGGCGTCGGCGACATCGTAGAGCACCATCCAGTGGTTGCCCTCCCAGTGGACGATTGCCGGGAGCGGCATCATCGGCAGATTGCGCACCGAGACCTTGAGCGCGCGCGCTGCGAGCCCCAGTTCGGTGGCCGCGCGGCAAATCGCTTTCAAGCTCGTGCCATCCGTCGAGGTGTGGCAAAGCTGCCGAATCCGCGACAGACTCACCTTGCGGCCGAAGTGGCGACAGATCATGCCAAGGCTGGCCGCGCCGCAATCCATCTCATCGATCTGCTCGATGTGCTCGATCTTGCGGATGCGCTTTTTTCTCTTCCGGAAAAAGCCGTGCTCATCCGCGAATGGGTCCTCGCCCTCGGCGGCTTCGGGCGCAGGCGCGGCCTTGTCCACGCCGATCTTGTCGTGCGCGGCGACCTCGGCCGGCAGCATCTCAGTTGTAAAATCGAGCGGCACGCGCGCTTCGGTTTTGGCCTGGTATTGCGCGAGCCGTTCCTCCATCAGTCTGCCGAATTCTGGGTAACGGCGTTTCAGGTCGCGCACCGCGTCGGGTTCGAGCGCGAGGAGGCGGCAATCGCTAAAGGCTTCGACCGACGCGGCGCGCGGCGAGCCGTTCAGGATCGAGAGTTCCCCGAAGAAATCGCCGTCTCGATAGAAGGCGAGATTCTGCTGCGCGCCGTTGTTGGAATGGAAGGCGCGCGCCCGTCCTTTCTCGAGAATGAACATCGCCCCAGGCGGATCACCCTCGCGAATAATGGCGTCGCCCTTTGGCACTTCGATCGGCGTCAGTTTTTCCACCAGGCTGCGCAAAGCGGGCACGGGCAGGCGGCCGAAATTGCTGAACTCGTAAAGGAAACCGTGCAGCGACCGGTGCCGCGCGGTCATCTCGATATAATGTTTCAGCTCGGGTACTTCCTCGGCCAGTTCCAGGAAATCGGAACGATCGAGTCGGAGCGCTTCGACTGCGGTGCTGCAACGGACCGTCGCGGTTCGCGTTCCGCTTTCGGTCAGCGCGGATTCGCCGAAACTGTCACCTGGCTTGAGGGTGGCGAGGACGATTTCGTTGCCGGCTTGATCCGCCTTGACGACGCGCGCGCGTCCCGAGACGAGGACATAGAACGAGTCCGCCGGTTCGCCTTGCCTAACGAGAAGATCGCCGAACTCGTAGCTTTCTTCCTGGAGGAGCCGGCGCAGTTTCTCGAAGGGCTCGTCCGGCAGGAATTGAAAGAGCGACGAACGGCGCAGGAGGCTCTCGTCGGTTGCTTTCATCTCGTTAGGCTAATCACGCCAGGAAAAGGCGCCATTGAATGTGGCGGGTGGTGAGGTCCGCGAAATGCCGGTCGAGGATTCGTTCCTCGGCCCGCTCTTTTACCACCGGGTCTTCGAGGTCCGGTTCGGTCTTTCCGATCACCCTGCAGATGTGAAAGCCATCGCCGCGCGCAATCGGTTCCAGGATTTCGCCCGGATGTACGCTTAGAAATTTCTGCTGCAAATCCTCTGGAATTTCCTCCAGCAATACCTCCGGATGACGGTACGGGTAACGTCCTTCCGCGGCAACTTCCTCCATCGACATGCCATCGTCGCGCGCGCAGAGGAGCGCTTCGCGGGCGGCGTCGAGCGAATCCAGCTCGATCATCTCGACCTCGAAGCGCGTCAGTGGAAGACGCAAGGCGGAGATTTCCCGTTCGCAGGCCTCGCGGGAAAGGAGCGCCGCGCAATCGCGGCGCTGGATCGCTTCCATCGTCAGGCTCTCGCGCCACCACTCCTGATCGCGCCCGACTTTTTCCAACCAACCAGTCAGTTGGTCCTCCCTCAATCCGCTTCTTCCAAGAAATTGCGACTCCTCCGCGGCGATCAGTTCGGGATCGACAGGCGCGCCGTCGGTCGCGTAAAGCGCCGCAACCCGCCAGCTCAGGCGTCCGGCCATCCGGTCCAGCTCGCCAGAAAGAATCAACTCCGTCGTCAGCAGCTCGCGCATTTCGTTAGGCGCGGAGAGGTAATCCAGCGGCTCTGGTTCCACGTCGTCAAATTGCTCGCCCCAATAGTGCCTCACGAAATAGGCACTAAAATCGGCAAGACTCAGTCCGCGTTGCGCGAGCCATTGCTCGGTTTCTTCTGCTGTGATGAGGTCATGCTCATAGCGAAAGCGTTCCGCGGCGGCATCGATTGCGTCATCGCTGAACTCGAGATCTTGTTCGTCAGCTTTGTGCTCCGCCGTCTCGAGGCGAAGAAGTCCGTTCCAGGCCGGCTCGAGTTCACCACGAAAGAGCGCGGCATCGATAATGTCGCGGACGGTGAACGATCGGTCCCCGCAAAGGAAGATGACCTTGCGATCGATCGGCAGTGCTTCGGTATCGGGCATTGGGGCTGTGGCAATCGATTACCCGACATTTTTTCGCCGATGTCGAGAGAATCCACCGCATCGTCAGGCCGCGAAAGGCAGTTTTTTTGCGTCTCGCCGCGGTCTCCGCGCTACGTTATCCATCGAGCGCTATGGAAATCCCGCTGAGCCCACTCGAATTCGCGCGTCGCACGCGCCGGCTCTATCCCACGCGCGAGGCCGTGGTGGATGGCGATCTGCGGCTGACCTACGAGGAGTTCTTTGCCCGTTGCGATCGTTGGTCGGCGGCGTTGCAGGCGCTTGGCGCGAAGGAAGGCGACCGGGTCGCTTACATTGCGCCAAACACGCATGCCGAGTTGGAATCATTCTACGCCGTGCCGCAGATCGGCGCTGTCCTCGTCCCCCTGAATTACCGGCTGATCGCGGATGATTTTGCATATCTGATCAACCACAGCGGCGCCCGGATTGTTTGCGTGCACTCCGATTACCTCGACCCGGTCGAGAGCATTCGCGCGCAGTTGCCTGGCGTGTCAGCCTTCGTCGCGCTCGAAGGAACCAAGCCCGGCTGGCTGGATTACGAGATGCTCGTGGCTGAAGCGCCGTCCCACTTTCATCGGCCCGAAATTCTCGAGACCGACCTGCTCACGATCAATTACACCAGCGGCACCACGTCCCGGCCGAAGGGCGTAATGATCACGCATCGCAACGCTTACCTCAACGCCGTCGGCACACTCCTCCACCATCCAATGACCACGGCGGACCGTTATCTCTGGACGCTGCCGATGTTCCACGCCAACGGCTGGACTTTTGTCTGGATTGTCACGGCCGTGGGGGCGGCGCACATCTGCCTGCGCAAGGTCGAGCCGAGAGCGGTTTTCGAAAAGATCGAAACGGAATCGGTGACGATGCTTTGCGCCGCGCCGACGGTCTTGATCGGCATCGCCCACGCGCCCGAAGAACTCCGCCGCACCGCGTGCCGTGGCGTTCGCGTTCTCACCGCCGGTGCGCCTCCCGCCGCGGCCGCGATCGAGCGAGTGGAGGGCGAACTCGGGTGGGTGATAACCCAAGCCTACGGGCTGACCGAAACTTCGCCCCTAATCACTTTCTGCGAGCCGCGGCCCGAGCATGAAGGGCTTTCTCGCGTGGAGCGCTCGGTGATCAAGGCCCGCCAGGGAGTGGAGCTGCTTACTTCGGGCGAATTGCGGGTCGTCGACGAAGATGGCCGCGATGTGCCGCACGATGGCGCGACGATTGGTGAAATCGTCGTGCGCGGGAACGTGGTCATGAAAGGCTATTACGCTGATCCGGAGGCGACCGCCGAGGCGATGCGCGGTGGCTGGTTTCATAGCGGCGATGCGGCCGTCATCCACCCGGATGGCTACGCGGAAATCCGTGATCGCATCAAGGACGTCATCATCAGCGGCGGCGAGAACATTTCTTCCGTGGAAGTGGAAGGCGTGTTGTTGCGACATCCAGCGGTGCGGGAGGTCGCGATCGTTGGGCTGCCTGACGAGCGCTGGGGCGAGGCTCCGCACGCCTTTGTTGTCCTGAAAGCGGGCGCCGCCGCCACCGAAGCCGAGCTGCGCGACTTCGCGCGGGAGCATCTCGCCCACTTCAAAGCGCCCCGGGGAATTACCTTTCTGGCCGAGCTCCCGAAAACCGCTACCGGCAAGGTTCAGAAATATCTCCTCCGCGGGGGGCCGACGATCTCGAAGCAGTGACGAAGAGAGCGCTGACGGTCATGAATGGGGCGTTCGTTTCCGGAAGCATTGTCATCCTGAGCCGGCGCAGCGCGGCGAACGACCTCGCAGTTGCAATAGGTGCCTCCTCGTTGGCGAGGACACGTGGACTGCACATGGGAGGTCCTTCGCCGTCTATCGCGGCTCAGGATGACAATCCGCTCCAATCGAGCACGATTTTGCCCGAGTTGCCGGACTTCATCAGCTCGATCGCTTCCTTGAATTGGGTGTAAGGGAAGCGGTGGGTGATGACGGGCGAAATATCGAGCCCGCTCTGAATCATGGCCGTCATCTTGTACCACGTTTCGTACATCTCGCGGCCATAGATTCCCTTGATGGTGAGGGCGCTGAAGACGACGATGTTCCAGTCGATCGCGGCGTTGCCCGGCATGATGCCTAACAATGCGATTTTCCCGCCGTGAACCATATTCGGCAGCAAGTCGGTAAACGCCTTCGGGCTGCCCGACATTTCGAGCGCAACGTCGAAGCCTTCCTTCATTCCGAGTTCCCGCATCGCGTCGCGCAGGGTCGCGCTGCGCACGTCGACCGCGAACACATTCGGGGCCATCTTCTTCGCCAGCTGGAGGCGATAGGGATTGATGTCGGTGATGACCACGTTGCGCGCGCCGGCATGGCGGCAGATCGCAACCGCCATGCAGCCGATCGGCCCGGCCCCGGTGATGAGCACATCTTCGCCGATCAAATCGAAGGAAAGCGCAGTGTGGACCGCGTTGCCTAAGGGATCGAAACAGGAAAGGACATCGAGCGGAATGTTCGGGTCCGCGTGCCAAACGTTCGACATCGGGATCGACAAGAACTCCGCGAACGCGCCCTGCCGATTGACCCCCACGCCTTCCGTATTCGGGCAAAGATGCCGCCGGCCGGCCAGACAGTTGCGGCAATGACCGCACACGATGTGACCTTCGCCCGTCACGAGATCGCCCGGCGCGAAGCCTTTCACGCGTCCGCCGACGCGCTCGACCACGCCAACAAATTCGTGCCCGATGACCATCGGGACCGGGATCGTTTTCTGCGACCACTCATCCCAGTTGTAAATGTGGACGTCGGTCCCGCAGATCGACGTTTTCTTGATGTGGATGAGCACGTCGTCGTCGCCCACTTCCGGGACGGGAACTTCCTCCAGCCAAAGACCGGGCTCCGCCTTGCGTTTGACCAGTGCCTGCATCGTCTTCTGCACGCCGAGGAGAATATGCGAATCGGGAACTCAGGAAAGCAGGAAAGTGTTCCGGAGGCGCCGCCGCTCGGCTCGTCCCTTCCCGGTAGTGCACGCTACCCGCGCGCTGCTCATTTCGGCTTGCCCCTCGGGCGAAACCTGCTCCCGCCTACCCTTGATCGTCCAAGAGCCATTCGACCGCGGCTTCGACATGGATCTGCGTCGTATCCAGCACGGGCAGTCCCGCGGCCGTCGGTTCGCGCAGGATCAGCGAGAGCTCGGTCCCGCCGAGAATCAATCCGTCCACCTGCTCGCGCTCTTTCATCGCCTGCGCGATATCGAGCAATCCCTGCCGCGTCTCCGGCAGAATGACGTTTACGAACAGTTCGCTCATGTATTTGTCGTGGATGTAGTCCTGTTCCGATTCGTTAGGCGCGACGATTGCGATCTGCCGCTCCTTGAAAATCTCTGGAAAAAACGCCGCCTGCATGGTGAAACGCGTCCCGAAAAGGGCGAGCCGGCGTAAGTCCGCAGCGGCGGCCGCGTCGCGTGTCGCGGTGACAATACTTAGCATTGGAATGGCGGACCGGTTCTGCACCTCGTCGAAGACCAGATGCGGAGTGTTGGCGGCGATTAACGCCAACCCCGCGCCCGCGCCCACCAGGCGTTCCACTTCGCGCGCCAGATAATCGGCCAACTGTGTTAGTTTATTGGCGGTGACCAGGTCGACCAGCTTCCTGCTGTCGATGCTGTTGATCACCAGCGATGGCGCCCGACCCTCGAGATTTCCTGCGCGGTAGGCGGCGATCAATCTCCGGTAATACTCGATCGTCGTTTCCGGACCGGTCCCGCCGATGATTCCAAGTGTTCTCATGTGGAGTTTGCCCGATCAGCCAACCGCCCGAGACTAGCTCGGAGCGCTGCCCACGGCCAACGAAGCGCATGAATGCAAGTTCCATTTCGTCCTGTGCTAGCTTGTCGCGGTTCGCAGATAAGGAAGCTCGGATGCGTAATGTTGCTGCTCGGTTTGCGGTTCTAATCTCTGGCCTAACGATATTGCTTTTCGCGCTGCATGCTCCCGGCGCCGGCATTTCCATCCCGATCCAACTCACCCATGCCGAGAACTACGACCCCTCACCTTCCCCGGACGGCAAAAGGCTCGTCTTCATCAGCGTCATTTCCGGCCGGGAACAATTGTGCACGATGAATGCCGACGGCTCTCATGTTTCCCAACTGACGAAGGATGATGCCGATCATGAAGATCCCGCATGGTCGCCGGATGGAACAAAGATCGCGTTCGTCCTCATCACGAAAGAGCGTCAGAGCATTGCGGTCATGGCGGTTGAGGGCGGTAGCGTAGAGGTGCTGACACCGAAGGAACAGAATACGATTCATCCCAACTGGGCGTCGGACAGCAAACGGGTGATCTATTGCACGAATGATGACCTGAAGCCGCCGCAGAAGAACGCCGCGCAGATTAACGCCGTCGACCTGACGACGAAGAAGATCACGCCGCTCGTCGCGGACGGGATTAATACCTACGGTTCGTGGTCGCCCAACATGAAGCAGATCGTTTTCCGAAAGATCATCGGGGACGAGAATTCAGAGGTCTTTCTGGCCGATGGCGACGGCTCCAACCAGCGGAACCTCACGAACAACCCGTTCTTCGATGGCTGGCCGGCATGGTCGCCGGACGGGAAAAAGATTGCCTTCGCCTCGAATCGCCGTGGCCACGGTTACCAGATTTTCGTTATGAACGCAGACGGTACCGGTCCGCGGCTGGTCGCGAACACCGAAGGCCGCGGCACAGCGCCCCGATGGTCGCCTGACGGCAAGCTGATCTACTTCACGAATTGTGTGGCGAAGGACTATGGGGCCGACTGCGAAATCCTGATGGTGCGCTCGGAGCCGCAATCCATCGATGCCCGTTGATATGAAGTGGGAGATCCACCCGCGGCGAGTTCGTCCGCGACAAATCAGTTTCTGCTCTTGCTCGCGTTTTGAAGCTGGAGCATGCGCTCTCTCACCAACCCGACCCGCTGGCTTTGAGGGAAACGCGTGATGAAGTCGCGCGCGACCGCCTGGGCGCGCGCGTTGTCGTGCAACAGATCGGCAAAGAGACTGATCTGATTGAAAAGACTGTTCTCGTGCAGCGGATTCTCTTTTTGCGCGATCTCGTACTGTTTGAGTGCCTTCTCCGGTTGCCCTAGAAACCGAAAACAATTGCCGAGATCGGTCCGCACATCGGGATTATCGGCGCCGCGCGCGATCGCGTCCTGGTAATGCTCGATTGCAAGCGTCCAGTCCTGCCGATCATAGTTCCAGTTGGCCAGCGTTCGCGCCGCCTCGGCGGGCGCGAGCTGTGAAACGTCCGGCGGTCCCGCGGCCTCTGCAGCGGGTGCCGGCTGAAAAACGTTAGGCGACTGTCCGACCGGCGCTCCAGTAAAGTCTTCGATCTTCGGCTTGGGCGGCGTATCCGTGGACGCGCGCATCGCCAGCCACGTCGCGCCGGCGCCAAGGCCAAAGGCAGCGAGGATCATGAGCGGAACGAGTGGTTGTCTGCCCCTCGCCTGCGTCCTCGTTTTTTTACCCCGGTTTCCCATCAAGAATCTGACGCCTTGGTCCTGGTTGGATTCGCTCTGCGTATTCTGTATCCTCACGAGCTTCAAGGCGCTATCAAAGAATCGCGACGGTATTCATAGACGCGCGCCCGTGGCGTCCGATACCCTGTCCACGATCTCCGGATGCGCTTATTTTCACTATTTTCCATTGTTTGTCTGACCCTCGGGCTACTTGGAATTGCTTTTGAGGCGTGGCGGCGCCGAAGGAGACGGGAAGCAGGACATGATAGGATTCCGCATGAGTTCGAACAGCTTAGCGGAATGACCTCTCTCCATGAGCGAGATTTTGTTCGTCAGTACGCCGCGCATGATTTCAAAAATGAAGGAGCGATTGTCGACCTGGGTTGCTGGATGGGTTCGTTTACATTGCCACTGGGGATTGGCCTGCGCGAGAATCCACGGGTCAGCGCAGGCAAGTTTGGCATCCACTCCTACGACTTATTTCGCTGGCAGGATTGGATGAATCCAAGTGTGGCTAATACGCGCTGGGCCGGTCGGTACAAGGAAGGAGATGACTTCAGGGACGCCTTTGTTGAACAAATCGCGCCAGTCGCCGACCTCGTAACTATTCATACGGGGGACCTGGCCAAGGAAAATTGGGACTCCGCCGAGCCGATTGAGTATCTGATCATTGATGCCATGAAATCATGGGAGCTGACCAATATCGTAATGCGCAATTTCTTTCCCGCCCTCAGACCGGGACTTTCCCTGGTGCATCACCAGGACTTTGTCCATTTTTACACCCCCTGGATCCATCTGATCATGCACCGTTTTCGAAACTGTTTCGAACCTATCGCCTTTGTTCCCAAAGGTTCGTTCATTTTCGCCTACAAGGAGTTAATCTCGCGTGAGCTTCTCGAGAAATCCTACGACTTCGACGATTTCTCGACAAGAGAAGCCGCTGACGCTTTTGAATATTCGCTAAGTCTGCTTCCGGCGGGGGCCCGAGAAAATGTCTATGCTGCCAGCGTCATGATGCACATTCATCGCCGGGACTGGGTTGCCGCTCGTGCTGAGTTCGAGCGCGTGCAAGCTGCGGGCATTTCGCAGACGAGGGATTTGGTCGTGGTTTCCAAGCTGTTAGAGAATTGCGACAAATAAGGTAGTCGGAGTGGATTTGCCGCGGTTTCTTGGATAGTGAAACGGGAAGCGGAAGGGGCGGGATGGTGTTTCTTGAGTCATGCAGGAAGCAGTTTCTCGATCTTGTAAGGTTCAAGATTAGGTTTTGCGCATGAACCTTTTCAGTGTTTCAGCTTTTGTGAACGCGCATGAATGTCTTTGACCGCCATTATCGCACCATCTGGCTCAAGCCGGACGATGGACGGGTGGTGCAGTTGATCGATCAGCGGGCATTGCCGCATCGGTTTGTCATTGAGGAGGTGAAGACGGTCGAGCAGATGGCTGTTGCCATTCGCGAGATGCACGTGCGCGGCGCGCCTCTCATTGGGGCTGCGGCCGGCTACGGAATGTACCTCGCGTTGCTGGCAGGGATGGAACCGGACGAAGCGGGAAAAATCTTGCGGGCGACCCGGCCGACCGCAGTGAATCTGGCCTGGGCAATTGAACATCAACTGGCGCAAATCGCGACCGGTGCGACGCCGGCGGAAAGGATTGCGCTGGCGCGCGAAACGGCGCAAGCGCTCGCGAATGACGACGCGGAACGTTGCCGCCAGATCGGTTTACGCGGCTTGAACTTGGTTAGCGAAATTGCCGCCCGGAAAAACGGGCGGCCGGTGAACATTCTCACTCACTGCAATGCCGGTTGGCTGGCCTGCGTCGATTACGGCACCGCGACCGCGCCGATTTACGCAGCGCACGATCGCGGGATTCCCGTGCACGTGTGGGTGGATGAAACGCGCCCACGCAACCAGGGAGCGAAGCTGACTGCCTGGGAGCTGGGCGAACATGGCGTGCCGCACACCGTCATCGCCGATAATGCCGGCGGGCACCTGATGCAGCACGGCGACGTCGATCTCGTGATCGTGGGGACAGATCGAACTACGTATACCGGCGATGTAGCGAATAAGATCGGCACCTACCTAAAGGCGCTCGCGGCGAAGGATAACGGTGTGCCGTTCTATGTCGCGCTCCCTTCGTCGTCGTTCGATTGGACGATGCGTGACGGGCTGGCCGAGATCCCGATCGAGGAGCGCGGAGCCGAGGAGGTGAAACACGCCGATGGCTGGGCCGATGGCCGGCCGGTCGAAGTGCGCCTTACACCGGAAGGCAGCCCGGCGGCGAACTACAGCTTCGATGTTACGCCGCGGCGGCTGATCACCGGACTCATCACCGAGCGCGGAATCTGCCAGCCTAACGAGCAAAGCATTCTTGCAATGTTCCCGGAGCACGCGCGATGAACGAGACGGGCGCGGTCAAGTTTCACTACCAATCCTCCGGGAAGGAACTGGCGCTGTTTCCCGGTTTTGAAGAACTGAATGCGGCCCGGCAGGAATTGCGGCGACGGGGTCTGCTCGGCGTGGATGAAAACGGGATCGGGTTCGGCAACGTCAGCCTGCGGGATGGAGCGACCGATGCATTTTATATCACGGGTTCGGGCACAGGCGGTCTCCCGTCGTTACGCTTAGTCGATTACGCGAAGGTGATCGCATGGGACTTCGAGCGCAACTGGTTGTGTTGCGAGGGCCGGGAGATCGCTTCCGCCGAATCGCTCACCCATGCTGCGGTGTATGCGATGGCCGCGGAAGTCCGGGTGGTTGTGCACGGGCATGACGCGAGTCTTTGGCAAGGCCTTCTGGATCGAGGTCCTGCTACTGACGCGGATGTGCCCTACGGCACGCCGGAGATGGCGCGGGACGTCGGGCGGCTGTTCCGCGAAACGGACGTGCGAACGAGGAGGATTTTCGCGATGGCCGGACACAAGGATGGCATCGTTGCCTTCGGCCAGGATTTCCACGAGGCATTGGCAACCGTGGCCACCGCGAGCTGAATTCAACTGAAAGAGTTGGGCGTGGATTGCCGGAAATTGGGCACGCGGAAGCATGTCCGTGGATGGGATGCGTTGTAGCCGAGGGCGCTGAACTATGAATCAGGAACGCAGGAATCCAGGAAATGTAGAGCTGGACGTGTCGCCTGCAGAGATCAATCAGGAAAGGTTTTTCGCGTGGTTGTAAGAAATCCGTGCGTCCCGGTCACTAATTGGAGCAGCACGAGATAGGTGATGGAGGAACGCGAACAGAACCGCATTTTCGACGAGTGGCTGAGCCAGCATAAGGGCGTGCTCTTCAAGGTCGTTCATGCCTATGGGTTCACGTCGCACGATCGAGATGATCTTTTTCAGGAAATCGCTACTCAAGTGTGGAACTCGATTCCGCGTTTCCGGGGTGAATCGGCGGTTACGACCTGGCTTTACCGCGTCGCGCTTAACTCGGCCCTCGCCTGGTCGCGCAAGGAAAGGAAGCACCGGAACCGGATGGAGCCGTTGGAGCGCGACGAGCCTGCGCTTTGGGAAACTTCGCGAACGAAGGATCCCCGGCTTGGCTGGCTCTATGAGCAGATCGCGCGGCTGGATCATGTCGATCGCTCGCTGACTTTGCTCCTGCTCGATGGCCTCAGCTATCGCGAGATGGCGGAGACTCTCGGCATTTCTGAGAGCCACGTCGGGGTAAAAATCAATCGCATCAAAAACTATCTCAAAGGTCTGACGAAGGAGGAATAACCATATGGAGTTTAGTGAAATGAAAATGATCTGGGATGCGCAGAACCAGGAACCGCTCTACGCCCTGAATGAGGCCGCGCTGCGAGGGATCGTGCAGCGCAAGACGCGGGAGATCAACCGCTGCATCTCGCGCTGTTATTTAACGGAAATCGTGGCCGGGCTGGGGTCCGGCGCGCTGATGCTTGTCTGCGCGATGTGGCTGGCCGCGTCCTCGCGGATCAAGGTGGCGGTCACGTCCTGGGAGAGCCTCGTCCTGTTCCTGGCGAGTGGCATCTGGTTCTATTACTCGGCCTACATGTATCTGGCGAGAAGGCGCCAGCTGCGGCGGGAGGAAACGTTTGAATCCACTCTCCGGGGCGATATAGAACGCGCCCTCGCGCAAACCGAGTTTCAGGTCGCGATGGCCCGAAACATCGTCTGGTGGGGACTGGTTCCGGTGTGGGTGGCGAGTGCAATCTGGGTCGTGACGCTCTTTCACCTCGTGGCAACGCCTGTCTGGGCTTATTTGCTGATGGGATCAGCCATCGTCGGCTCACTCGCGGTCGTGGTTTCGGGCAGGCAACGAGCAATCACCGTTCGATATGAGCCGCGCCGGCAGGAGCTGGAATCGCTCCGCGCCAAGCTCGTCGATCCACAACACTAGAACCGTCCTCGTGCCGCAGACACGGGTGGACGGTTGGGGATGAAATCAGATCGTCAGGCAGACGGTCGGGTGTTCTCGATCCAAAGGCTGACCTCGCTCCAGATTGTCGCGATTTTTCTTCGGGTCGCGAACCCTCGTGCTTGCTTTGGTTCGCATCTTTCCGCAGTGTGCGAACCCATGCCGGAAACGATCACCCGCCCTGAAGCGAAACCGTCGACGCCCCGGTCCGTCTTCATCTTCCGTTTCGCCAGCACGATCGTGCTCTGGACGGTCGCGTTGCTGATTGTTTTCTCAGGATACGAACTGGCGTTCTACGGATTGATCAGCGTGGTCGGTCTCATCGCCCTTTGGGAATTCTACGGCATGCTCGATCACAAGGGACTGCCGAACTTCAAAATCACGGGGATGATTTGCGGGGCCACGATGCTCATCGGCAGCTTCTATTATTTCTCCCACTACGGACCGGAGCGTTCCTACGATTTCGAGCTGGCGGTCTTGCTCTTTTTTCTGCTCACCGTTTTCACCCGGCAAATGTTTGCCAGTCTGCGGGAAGACGAGCCGCTCCAGACGATGGCCTACACGCTCTTTGGGCTGCTCTACGTGCTCTGGCTTTACAACTTCATCACCAAGATCGTCTACGTGACGCCGCGCACGCCGGATGGGGCGGTGACGGGCCAGTTCTACGTTTTCTATTGCATCGCAATTACGAAGTTCAGCGACATGGGCGCATATTTGACCGGCAGTGTGATCGGCCGGCACCTGTTGGTTCCGCACATCAGCCCGAAAAAAACCTGGGAAGGATTCTTCGGCGCGCTCGCCTTTTCGATGCTCGCCAGCGTCGGCCTTTTTAAGCTCATGCCGGGTCACTTGTCGGTGTTGACTTTGACGCATTCGATTGTGCTCGGGTTGCTCCTGGGCTTTGCCGCGGTCATCGGCGATCTCGCGGAGTCGATGGTGAAGCGCAGCACCGGGGTGAAGGATTCCGGCAACATGTTGCCCGGGATCGGAGGCGCGCTCGATCTGATCGACAGCCTGTTGTTTACTGCGCCGCTCCTGTTTTTCTATCTGCGACTAGTGATTCGCGTGCCGTAGTGTGCGGACAGGATTTAGCGGATTTCTGGATAGGAATATCTGCAATCCCGTCTCATCCTGTTGATCCTGCCTGATGATGAAACGCAAACGCGTAGTGGTGCTCGGCGCGACCGGGTCGATCGGGGAAAGCGCATTGAAGGTGGCGCGCGATATCCCGGAACGGATGGAAATCGTCGGGTTGGCCGCGAAGTCGAACGCGCGCAAGCTCGCGGCCCAGGCGAATCTCGTCAGGCCGGAAGCCGTTTGCCTGGTCGATGAATCGCGGATCGATGAGCTGCGCGCTGCCCTTGAGTACGAGCCGCTTGTTTTTGCCGGCGAAACGGGCCTGAACGAGATCGCGTGCCTAACGAATGCCGACATGGTGCTGGTGGCGGTGGTTGGCACTGGCGGTCTGCGGCCGGCCCTGGCGGCGATTGCGGCGGGGAAGGATCTGGCAGTGGCGAGTAAGGAGATCCTGGTGATGGCGGGCGAAGCGGTGATGCAGGGAGCGGCAGCGAAGGGGTTGCAGGTCTTGCCGGTCGATTCGGAACACAACGCGATCTTTCAGTGCCTTGAGAGTGGGAGGGGCCTTGGTACCCCGATGAGCGGTGGGGCCGCCACGGATCGGGACACAAAGGTCCCACCCACATTGGTCCGCCGCATCATTCTCACGGCCTCCGGCGGACCATTCCGGGAGACACCGCGTGATCAGTTCGCCAGCATTACGCCGGAACAGGCGCTCAAGCACCCGACTTGGAACATGGGGCCGAAGATCACAATCGATTCGGCCACGCTCTTCAACAAGGGACTCGAGATGATCGAGGCGCACTGGCTTTTCGGGGTGGAAATGGCGCGGGTGGAAGTGATCATTCATCCGCAGAGCATTGTGCATTCGATGGTTGAGTTCGCCGACGGCTCGGTCCTCGCCCAGCTCTCGCATTCCGACATGTGTTTCCCGATTCAATACGCCGTTACCTGGCCCGACCGGGTGGCGAATACTTTGCCGCCGCTCGATTTCGGGAAACTGCAGAAGCTCGAGTTTGCGGCCCCGCGTCTTGATGATTTCCCGGCGCTCAATCTTGCCCGCCAGGCCGGCGAAACCGGCGGCACCCTGCCTGCTGTAATGAACGCCGCCAATGAAATCGCTGTCTCAGCTTTTCTCGATCGCCGGATTCCGTTCCCGCGCATCTGGCAACTGGTCGAAGAAGTCATGAACCGCCACAGCTCCGTTGCCAATCCCACCCTCGATGCGATATTGGACGCCGATCGCTGGGCGCGCGCGGCGGCCGTTGAAACGTTGGTTCGATAAGGCGCTAGATCGGTGCGCGGTTGACCGATCACGAGTTACTCTTCACCAATCACGTTTACTCAAGTGTTGCTTCACGCCCTTCGCATCATTTTCATCCTGCTCGAGGTTGTTATCCTCTTTAACCTCCTCATCGTCGTCCACGAGCTGGGCCATTTCCTTGCCGCTCGCTGGCGCGGATTGGTGATCGAAAAGTTCGGGGTCTGGTTTGGCAAGCCGCTTTGGAAGCAGACGATCAACGGCGTTCAGTATTCGTTAGGCTCGATCCCTCTCGGCGGGTTTGTTGCTTTGCCGCAGCTCGCGCCAATGGACATCATCGAAGGCGAAACCGATGTCGACCGCGCCCAACTCCCGCCTGTCTCCGCGCTCGATAAAATCATCGTCGCGATCGCCGGGCCGCTTTTCAGCCTTCTCCTCGCGATCGTCTTTGCAGTCATCGTCTGGGGTGTCGGCCATCCAGTGAGCGAGGCGGACACGACGACCGTGATCGGTTACGTGGAGCGCAATTCGCCGGCGGAAAAGGCCGGTCTCCAGGCCGGTGACAAGATTCTCGAAGTGGATGGAAAACGCGTTACACGCTTCTCCGGAATGAACGATAGCGTGACCTGGAATGTGATTCGAAGCGAAGGCGCCACGATCCCGTTTGTGGTCGAGCGTGACGGCCGGCGGATCTCCACCTCCGTCACACCTTATATCGCGCCGAGAAGTGGATGGCGGCGCAAAAGCGTCCGGCAGATATTAATTTATCCGGCTACGACTCCGGTGATCGATCAGGTCCAGCCGAAGACCCCGGCGGCAGCGGCCGGACTTCGGCACGGTGATATCATTCTCGGTTTCGACGGCACCCGCATCTACAGTCCGGTCGCGCTTGCGGCGTATGTGGAAAAGCATGCCGGCAAACCGATCATGCTGGCCGTTGATCGCCACGGCGAGCACCTCAACCTGACCGTCACGCCGGAGATTTTGTCTAACGAAAAGACACCGCGGATCGGGATCGCCTGGGACACTTCCGGACGGATGAGCATCACCCATCCGAACCCGATCGAGCAGGTTTACAACAGCGTTACCAGCACGCTCGACACGATCGGCGCCGTTGCCTCGCCGAAGTCCGACGTGAAATTGCAGCACCTGAGCGGGCCGCTCGGTATCTTCCGGATTTATTATCTGCTTTTTGAAAACGAGCGCGGCTGGCAGTTGGCCCTCTGGTTTAGCGTCATCCTGAACGTGAACCTCGCGATCCTGAACATGCTCCCAATCCCGGTGCTCGATGGCGGGCACATCGTGCTCGCGCTGGTCGAGGCGGTGCGGCGCAAGCCGGTCAACATCCGGGTTCTGGAAGTGGTCCAGACTGGCTGCGCGGTTCTCATTATCGGCTACATCGCCTACATCAGTTTCTTCGATGTTGGCGATTTGATCGGCGACAAACGCAGCCCGGAGGAAACGTCGGCTCCGGCAGCGCAGACCAGTCCGACACCGTAGCGGCGATCAACCGCCCGGCGTTTCCAAAGCGAGGCGTTCGTGCTTTGCTATCTCCCGCCATGAGCCGCCTTGCCTATTGCGACGATCTGCTGCATTACCAGCGCCGCCCTTCGCGCGAAGTAATGGTCGGCCACGTCGGCGTCGGCGGGGCAAATCCGATCCGCGTGCAGTCGATGATCACCTGCGACACGATGGATACGGAGGCCTCGATCGCGCAGACGATCGAGCTCGCGCAGGTCGGTTGTGAGATCGTCAGGATCACCGCGCCGACGGTGAAAGACGCGGCCAACCTCCAGCATATCCTCAGGGGGCTGCGCGATCGTGGCTGCAATGTGCCGATCGTGGCGGACATCCATTTCAAACCCGAGGCCGCGATGGAGGCGGCCAAGTGGGTCGACAAGGTGCGGATCAATCCGGGCAACTACGCCGATTCGAAGAAGTTCAAAATTATCGAGTACACCGACGAGCAATACGCGGCCGAGTTGCAGCGCATCCGCGATCGGTTTACGCCGCTCGTCAGGCTATGCCAGGAGCGCGGGATCGCGATGCGCATTGGGACGAACCACGGCTCGCTCAGCGACCGGATCATGAACCGCTACGGCGACACGCCGCTCGGGATGGTGGAAAGCGCGCTCGAATTCGCCCGCATTGCGCGCGCCCTCGACTACCACGCGCTCATCTTTTCTATGAAGTCGAGCAACCCCAAGGTGATGATCGCAGCCTATCGCCTGCTCGTCGCCCGGCTCCGCGAAGAGGGCGCGGATTGGAACTATCCAATCCATCTCGGCGTGACCGAGGCCGGTGAAGGCGAAGACGCGCGGATCAAGAGTGCGATCGGCATCGGCTCGCTCCTGCGTGACGGGATCGGCGACACGATTCGTGTTTCTCTGACCGAAGACAGCATTCACGAAATTCCGGTCGCGCGGGCATTGATCGAGACCGGGGATTGGATGAGGGAATCTGGCCAGGGTCGCTCTGCGTTGCGAGCTCCCGCCGCGGGTCTTTCCTTCGATCCGTTTTCTTATCAACGGCGCGCGACCAGGACGATTGCTCTGGGCGGGATCGGCGACGCGGGTGAAGTGCAGCTCGGCGGCGAGGAAACCGTGCGCGTCGGCATGCGACAGGCCGGTTTCGAAAAGATCGCGCACAAGGTCGATCGCATGGGCGACTATAAACCGGAGTTCGTCTACCAAAACTCAGTAGTCGCTGAGGTCGATCCGCGCGATGAAGCGGCGATCACTGCGCTAAATCAAAGCGTGGAGGCAAGATTGGTCGCGCTCGCCGACGGCCTCGACCTGTCCGTGATCGCCGGTTACCGACTGCTCGCGGCGAAATTGGATCCGCGACATCCCATCTTGCTGAAAGATCGCCTGGCCACTTCCCAGGATCCGGAAGCAGAGTTCCTCCCGACGCTACTCACGGCCGCGACTAACATCGGCTCGCTACTTTGCGACGGCATCGGCGACGCCATCCTCGTGCAGGGCGAACATGGGCCGGGACAGGCGTTACGCTTGTCCTACAACATCTTGCAGGCTGCCGGGACGCGAATTTTCAAGACTGATTACGTCGCCTGTCCGTCGTGTGGTCGGACGCTTTTCAATCTGCAAACGACAACTGCGCGGATCAAAGCCGCAACGGTCCACTTGAAAGGCGTCAAGATCGCGATCATGGGCTGCATAGTAAACGGCCCCGGCGAAATGGCGGATGCCGATTTCGGTTACGTCGGCGGTGCGCCAGGCAAGGTGAATCTCTACGTCGGCAAGAAGGCCGTGAAATTCAACATTCCAGAAACCGAGGCGGTGGATCGTTTGCAGGATTTGATCCGCGAACACGGAAAATGGGTGGATGCTATTTCGAATCCGGAACCTGAGTTGGCGCCCGGAGCGGACGCTGCGTTCCAGCCGGAAGTTCGTTAGGGTCAGAAGCAAGACTGTCGCGCCTGCAAATCCTTGTCTAGGGTTGATTAGAATTGCCGTCAAATTGCGTGAAAAACTGAACGGACGTCGAAAGATCCCGGTCCGTCATGTTCGCCGAAATCTCGGTTACTGAAACGACGCCAAGCTTGGTAGAGACGCGGAGACAAATTGGAGAGCTGCGGAAACATATAATAGTTGCTAGGCGTGAAGCGCCCCCCCGGGGTTTTTTGGCATTTGTTAGGTTGTCCGAAGATTTAGCTTGCCGAATAGATTACAATTTTGTAATCTTTGCTCTTCACGGCAGTTCGCGCGGCAGAACCTGCCGGCGTCGTATCAGATCAACTCAAACCAAATAATACATCTATGAAAAATACGTTACTTCGATATAATGCGGCGAGGCCGTGGAGGCGCTTGGTCGTCACCTCTGCCTCGCTTTGCCTTTTCCTTGCTGCCGCTTCACTGCAAGCGAGGCCGGTCCCACAAAATCTGGCTGGCGGCCTGAGTGCGCTCGTCGAGAGCAACATCGCAGTCAAGGCTCAGCCCGACACGGCGCGCTTTAGTGGCTACGCGACTCAGCGGGCTGCGGACTACGCCAATCTCGCGATCAAGGACGCCGAAACCGGTCGGTTCCTTGTCGACATCTATCCGACCAACAACCGCGTGAATGCGGAGAAGCTCGTGCCGATGCTGCAAGAGCGCTTCTCGTCCTTCAAGCTCACCGCCTTAGACACAAAGTATCATGGTGTCGGTGTCGTCGAAGGCTTCATTTCACTCGATGACGTCCCGGCACTTGGCAACATGCACGAAGTGCGCTCCGTCAACCTGGGGCTAAAGCCCGAACTCAGTCGCCCGGTCCCTCCGGGTGGTGGCATTCAACCAGGGACCACTGTCCCGCTTCTGGGCACGGTAACCGACCAGGGCGTTTATCAGCATCGGGTCGATCAGATTAACAGGTTCTATAACCCATCCGCCAGGTTCGACTACGAAGGCGCTGGGATCAGCATCGGCTTCATCTCTGATAGCATTGGCAATACTGCGACGGACGTGGCCAATTTCGATTTGCCCGGCGCAGGCAATAATCCGTTGAACACCCAACCAGTCGTCATTCTGCAAGACATACCCGGCACCGATGAAGGCCGCGCCATGACCCAGATTGGCTATAAAATGGCTCCCAAAGCGCGTTGCGGCTTTGCCACGGCCAATGGCGGTGAGGTCGGCTTTGCCAATAACATTCGTGCGCTCGCCGCGTTGCCGGGTTACGAATATCCTCCCCCTGTCCAGCAGGGCTTCAGGGCGGACGTGATCTGTGACGACGTTGGCTACAGCGACGAGCCCTTCTTCGAAGATGGCATCATCGCCGATGCGGTGAATGATGTGTTCGCCGCAGGAGTAAGCTATTTCTCTTCCGCCGGTAACGACATCGGCACCTATGACTATGACTCCGACTATCGGAATGTGCCGAACGGTCCTGGGGCGCTCGATGGCACCAACATCAGCCTGGCCGGTGTGCCGACCAACCTTTATCAGGGTGGCTTCCACAATTTCAATCCGAATCCTGGTCAACAGGATGTGGCACAAACAATCAACGTCCCGTCTTCCCCGCCGGCAACCAACTTCCAGTGGGATGATCCCTACAATCAGATTCTGAATTATGACCCGAATCCGATCTACACCGATCACGGCGACTATACGAACATGGCCCTGACCTTCGTCACGCCAAGTCTGACCGCGGGACAAAACTATGTCATCACCGTGACGGCCGATCCGGGCAGCTCGTTTGACGCGATCGTTACGATCAAAGATCCAAACGGAGTAATCATCGTGAACAACCAGGACACCGGCACGGACGAAACGGTCAACCTGTTTCCGCCTGTCACTGGCCCGTACACCATCATCGTGACCAACTTTGGCGGAACGATGGGACCCTTCACGGTCAATGTTTACAACGGTTTCAATCCGCAGATCACGACCGACTTCAACCTGCTTGTTTTCGACTTGGAAGGTAATTATATCTCCTCCAGCTCGCTGACGACGAATAACTACGCGACCAACGTTCCGTTTGAGTATGGCGCGACCAGACCGAGGGCGGGCGAAACGCAGGTGCAATACGTGATCGCTCGCGCGAGTGTGCCGACGGCGCCGCAACCGGCGACCCACATCCGCTGGATCATTCGCGGCAACGGTCTTTCTGGCATCGGACCGGCCGAATACTTCACCGTCAACACGCCGAACACCAAAGGCCACGCCATGGCGAACGGCTGTAACGGCACTGCGGCCTATAGCGTTTTCCGGATGAGCATTCCGGAATACTTTACCTCGCCGGGTCCGGCAACGGTTTACTTCGATAACATGGGCAACCGGCTGCCAACCCCGGAAGTGCGCCTCCAACCCGGCGTGGCCGCGGCTGACGCTGCCAACACCTCCTTTTTCGGAGGCGATGACGTGGGCGACTTGGATACGTTCCCTAACTTCTCCGGCACCAGCGCGGCCGCTCCGCACGCGGGCGCCATCGCCGCCCTTGTCCTTGAAGCCCATGGTGGTCCCGGCAGCGTTTCTCCATCGCAAATGATGGACCTGCTGCATCAGAGTGCCTTCCAGCACGATCTCGACCCGAACTTCGCTTCGGGTCAAGCGATCACTTCGGAAGGAGGGAAAGTGAGGTTCACGGCCAACACTGACCTTGGGCTGAACCCAAGTTCGGGCGTGAACAACGTAAACCACCTCACCATCTCGTACAAGGGACCGGGGGCGATCACGAGTTTGGTCTTCAATCCTGAAGGGACCGCGGCGACTGCCGGCAATACTACCGGCGGAAACAACGGCCTGGACCTGACCAACACCTACTTCAGCAATGTCTATCCTGGCGTCGTCTTCGAACCGCTGACCAAGGCCTTCACGGTGGGTGACTCGGATGTGAGCGCGAGTGATATCAGCGCCGCCTTCAGCAATCAGGCTCCGTTGCCCTCGCTCCCGGGTCAGTGGTGGACGATGACGTTATCATTTGCCAATAACACCTTCACCGCCGGCAAGACGGTGCGGTTTACCGTTGGCCACGGTCCGCAACATAACCGCGTGGTTACGAACGGCATCGGCCCGGATGGCGGCGCGACATCGACCTCGTTCGTTATGGCTGACCTCTTCGGTGGTGAATTGCTTCTGCCGGACGGTGCGGTCACTGGCCGCGGCATGACCTTCAGCGGTACCACCTCGGGCGGTGGCACCTTTAGCGGCAGCGTCAACAACAAGATTGGTGGTGGCTACTCGAAGCTTGATGGCTTCGGTTTCCTCAATGCCGAAGCAGCAGTTCGGGCCCCGCTTCACTAACGCCTCGGATCGAAATAACTGGCGAAACGGCAGGTCAGCAATGACCTGCCGTTTTTGCTTTTCCATGGCCCGTTGCTCCAGGCGCTTCAGGTTGACGCGGGCGGCGGTCGCATCCATATTCGCGCTCCCCAAACGCAGGGCGATCCGCCTCCGGCGAATTGCCACGTTCGCCCGGCTGGCGGCGCCTCCCTCGCAAGTTTTCGAGGGGATCACGTCATGGATAAAATCCGCAACATCGCAATCATCGCCCACGTCGATCACGGCAAGACGACGCTCGTCGATCAATTGCTCCGTCAATCCGGCACCTTCCGTTCCAACCAAAAGGTTGAGGAGCGCGTCATGGATTCGATGGATCTCGAGCGCGAAAAAGGGATTACCATTCGGGCCAAGAACGCCGCCTTTAACTGGAACGGCTATCGCATCAACATCGTCGACACGCCTGGCCACGCCGATTTCGGTGGCGAAGTTGAGCGCATCATGAAGATGGTCGATGGCGTCCTGCTCGTCGTCGACGCGCACGACGGCCCCCAGGCGCAGACGCGTTTCGTCCTCAGGAAAGCGCTCGAGAACAAGGTCAAGCCGATCGTCGTGATCAACAAGGTCGACCGCGAGAATGCGCGCCCTCACAAGGTACTCGACATGATTTTTGATCTTTTCGTCGAGCTGAAAGCGAACGACGAGCAACTCGATTTCCCGATCATCTACGCCAGCGCCAAGAATGGTTTCGCCATGCGCGAGGTGCACGAGAACAGCGAAGATATGACGCCCCTCTTCGAGGCGATCGTGAAACACATCCCGCCGCCCACGATCGCGACCGAGCCCTATTTTCAGATGCTCGTTTCCAATCTGCACTACAGCGATTACCTCGGCCGCATCGCCCTCGGCCGGATTGTCAGCGGCCGCGTCGCCGTCGGCGATTCGATCGTTTGCATCCATCGCGACGGCCGCCGCGAGCGCGCCAACGTCACCGCCCTTTTCACCTACACCGGCCTGCAACAGGTCGAGACGCAACACGCCAGCGCCGGCGACATCGTCGGCCTCACCGGCTTCGAAGACGTTTTCATCGGTGAAACCCTGACCGACCGCGAGGAACGCACGCCGCTCCAGTTTGTCGACATCGATCCGCCCACCATCCGGATGCGGATTTTGGTTAACGACTCGCCTTTCGCCGGTCGCGAGGGAAAGTTCGTCACCGCGCGCCACGTGCGGGAACGACTCATTAGGGAGACGCGCGGCAACGTCTCCCTTCAGGTCAACGACACCGAGTCGGCCGGTGCTTTCGAAATCAACGCGCGCGGCGAAATGCAGATCGCCATCCTCGTCGAACAAATGCGCCGCGAAGGCTACGAAGTGATGGTTTCCCGTCCGGAAGTCATTTTTCAGCGCGACGAAAGCGGCGGCCTGCTTGAGCCGATCGAGAATCTTTATGTCGAAGTGCCTAACGAAAACCTGGGCGACGTCCTGCAATCGATCGCCGGCCGCAAAGGCGAAGTTGTCGGGATGGATCACCACACTAACCGCGTCTCGGTTGAGGCCATTATCCCGACTCGCGGCCTCATCGGCTTCGAAACTGATCTCGTCAACCTGACCCGCGGAGAAGGCATCATGAGCCACCTCTTTCGCGAGTACGCGCCCTTCAAAGGCGAAATCGAAGGTCGCAACCGCGGCGTTCTCGTCTCGATGGAACCGGGCATCAGCACCGCCTACGCGCTCAACAATATTCAGGCCCGCGGCAAATTGTTCATCGGCCCGCAGGAGGAGATTTACTCCGGCATGATCGTGGGCGAGAACGCGCGGCCCGACGATCTCCCGGTCAATCCCTGCAAGGCGAAACATCTCACCAACATGCGGAGCCAGGGCGACGGCAAAGGCATCCAGCTCGAAGCCCCGCTCAAGATGAGCCTCGAGCGCGCGATCGAATACATCAGTGCCGATGAATTTGTCGAGGTGACTCCGAAGTCGCTCCGCCTGCGCAAGCGCGTACTTGACGCCACCGCTCGCAAACGTGCCGCCAACGCGGCCGCTGCCTAACGCTCAGTCCGCAACTCCGTCCGGTGGGGCGAGACTCCGTCGAGCCGGAGGGGCACAACCTTGACCCTTCCTTGCTTCCCGCTAATCTCGCTGGAGGAAAGGAGGGAGCGATGAAAACCGAAGTCCGGATCGAGTATTGCAGCGTTTGAAACTACGCCCCCAAGGCTGTCAGTTTGGCGGCCAAGATTCTCGAGCTCGGCGATCGGATCGCGTCGCTCACCCTGGTTCCGTCCAGCGGCGGCGCCTTCGAAGTCAGCGCTAATGGCAAAACGCTCCATTCCAAACTCGACTCCGGCGAGTGGCCGGATTTCGACGCCGTCGTTAGGCAGATCAAAAAAGCGAAAGTCTGACGATCTCTCAGGCCGTAACGCAGCCGAAGGCGAGGCCGGGCTTTCAAAGCAGGAAAGCAGGAAAGAGAACAAAAGGTTGGGTGGCTTTCAGGACCACGATTTGATCTCGGTTTGCACACCGTTTGTGGACCCCCGGTTTTCCCCTTCCTGCATTCCTGCGTTCCTGAGCGATTCTTTGTTTTCCCGGAGAGTGAAGGGTGCCTGGTGGCCCTCGCGATCTTCAAAATCGCCGTCGGTCCTCACCGACCGAGGTAGGTTCGATTCCTATCCTCTCCGCCCCGGGGTAGCGCGAGCTTCCAGCTTGCGCGATCCAACCCGGTGCAAGCTGGAAGCTCGCACTACCCTCGAAAGGAGGTGATCTGGAATGTCGCGTGAGCAGATCCGCAAGCTGACCTCGCTCTCTTCCTGCGCCGGCTGAGCTTCCAAGCTGAGCCAACAGGCCCTGGCGCAAGTTTTGCGTCAGATTCCCATGCAGCGAAATCGCAATGTCCTCGTCGGTTCCGCGACCGCAGACGACGCGGGGGTTTTCCGGCTCGACCGCGACCGGGCCCTCGTGCAGACGACCGACTTCTTCACCCCGATCGTCGACGACCCGTTCGCCTACGGCCAGATCGCCGCGGCTAACGCGCTCTCCGATATCTTTGCCATGGGCGGCCGTCCGCTCACCGCGCTCAACATCATGGGTGTGCCCGACGATCTCGTTCCGCCGAAAACGATCGCCACCATTCTGCGCGGCGGTCTGGAAAAGGCGAATGAAGTCGGCTGCGCCATCATTGGTGGACATACCATCCGTAACCCGGAACCGATTTACGGGCTGGCGGTGACTGGAATCGTTTCGCCGAAAAGAATGCTCACGAACGCTAACGCGAAAGCCGGCGATCTTCTCGTTCTCACGAAGCCACTAGGCACGGGCATCGCCACAACCGGCATCAAACGTGGCCTAACGAGTCGGAAGCTTTCCGCTACCGCCATCAAACTCATGTCACGCATCAACACGGTGGGCGCCGAGCTGGCCGAGCGCGGTCTGGTTCGCGCCGCGACCGACGTGACCGGGTTCGGCTTGCTCGGTCATCTCGCTTCGCTCTGCCGGGCCAGCGGAGTCAGTGCGGAAGTGAACGCCGCCGCTGTGCCCGCAATCAGCGAGGAAATCTTCGACCTGATCGCGCAGGATTGTATTCCGGGGGGCACCCGGCAAAACCTGAAGACCGCCCGCGCGCGGACCAACTGGAACAAGGCAACGCGGCAACAGCAGTTGCTCCTGACCGACGCACAGACCAGCGGTGGTCTGTTGCTCGCCATCCCGCCGCGGCGATTGGACGAAGTCCTTCGCCTGCTCACCGAGCGACAGACATCCTGCTGTGCAGTTATCGGCAAAATCCGCCCGGCGCGGAAGCCGCTCATCAGCATTTCCATATCATGACGGCGTCGCTGCAATTCCGGGGAGCGCACGCGACTCGCGTGCCGCGAACTTTCCATGGCGCGACCACTACCGATAAAGACTGTTTCCGCGTGTCGCAGAAACCAGCACGCGAGTCGCGTGCGCTCCCCGGATGACCCTGCGCCGCGCAATCCCCGCGGTTGGAAAAGTGCTCGAGGCGCTCGGCAATCTCGACCTGCCGCGTCCCGTCGTTACCCAACTCGTTAGGCCACATCTCGCCTCGCTCCGTCGCGCCGGCCGGGCGCCCGCCTTCGAAGAGATCGTGCAGGATCTCCAGGACGAGATTATTCGTCTCGGCCAGACCCGCCTCCAACCGGTCATCAATGGCACCGGCATCGTTCTGCATACAAATTTTGGGCGCGCCCCACTCAGCGGCGACGCGGTTCGGCGCGTCGCGGAAATTGCCGGCAGCTACAGCAACCTTGAATACGACATCGCGAAGGGCGGTCGCGGTCCACGCGCCGCCTATCTCGAGCATTGTCTCGCCCTCGCCTGCGCCGGTGAGGCCGCCACCGTCGTGAACAACGGCGCGGCTGCGCTCGTCCTGGTCGTACGCCATTTCACAAAGAAGAAACGCGAGGTCATCATTTCGCGCGGCGAGTTGGTGCAGATCGGCGACGGATTTCGCGTTGGGGAAATCCTGGAAGCGAGCGGGGCGCGGCTGCGTGAGGTCGGCGCCACCAACAAAACGACGCTCGACGATTACGCCGCGGCGATCTGCCCGGAAACCGCGCTCATCCTGCGGGTGCACCAAAGCAACTTCTATCTCGGCGGCTTCGCCGAACTTCCGCCTAACAATACAATTGCCCAAATCGCCCGCCGCCGGCGCGTGCCGTTCGTCGTCGATCTCGGGAGTGGCGCGCTTTCCGCCACCGAAACGCTTGGTCTGAGCGAGCACGAGCCAACCCCGGCGGAAACGCTCAAGCAAGGTGCGGAGCTGGTCTGTTTTAGTGGTGACAAATTGTTAGGCGGACCGCAGGCCGGAATCATTGCCGGCAAGAAGCGTCTCGTCGCGGCCTTGAAACGCGAGCCGATCTTTCGCGCCCTGCGCTGCGACAAGATGGTTTTTGCCGCGCTCGAAGCGACGATCGATCTCCATCTCGCCAAAGCGACCCCGGAAGTGCCAGCGCTCTACCTGCTCAGTTTGCCTAACGAGAAGCTGCGCGCCCGGGGCGAGGCGCTCCTTGATCGCCTGCGCCCCCTGCCGCTCTCGGCGCGTCTGGTGGAAAGCAAGACCGAGATTGGCGGCGGCGCGCTGCCGCGGTCCGCGATTCATTCGGTTGCACTCGAAATTTCCGCATCCGGGTTTTCACGTGACGAATTGGCGACGCGGCTTCGTCGAGGCGCTCCCGCGCTTATTGGCTACGTCGCGAAAAACCGCTTTAAACTCGATCTCCGCACTATTTTCCCGGAGCAGGATGAACTGGTCGTCGCCGCCCTGACTGCATGCCTAACGACAAAGCGGGCGTGAAGCATTTCATCCTTGCGACCGCGGGCCACGTCGACCACGGCAAGACTACGCTGATCAAGGCGCTCACCGGAGTCGATACCGATCGCCTGCCGGAGGAAAAGGTGCGCGGAATCACAATCGATCTCGGCTTTGCTCATCTCGCCTTGCCTGGTTTTTCGATCGGCGTGATCGACGTTCCCGGACACGAAGATTTTGTTCGCAACATGATCGCCGGCGTCGGCTCGGTCGATCTCGCCCTCTTGGAGGTGGCGGCGGACGACGGTTGGATGCCGCAAACGGAAGAGCATCTTCAGATCCTGCTCTATGTCGGTGTGACCCGGGCGGTTGTCGCGCTGACGAAGCGTGATCTGGGCAATGTGGAAACGTGCCGCGAAGAAATTCGTGCGCGCTTGCGCGAAACGCCTTTCGCCAGCGCGCCGATCGTGCCGACCTCCGTGCGCAGTCAAACGGGAATCGCTGAGCTCAAAGAAGCCCTCGCCCACGAATTTGAAGCGCTGCCTGCGCCGCGCGATTTCGGCAACCCGCGCCTCTTTGTTGATCGCGTCTTCACGGTCCGCGGCAGTGGCACGATCGTGACCGGCACGCTCAGTGGCGGCCGCTTTTCGCGTGACGAGAAAGTTTTGGTGCAACCGCAAGAAATCAGTGCGCGCATTCGCAGTTTGCAGAGTCATAACCGACCACTGGAAGTCGCCGGAGCAGGAACGCGCGTTGCGCTTAATCTGGTCGATGTCGATCCGGAGCAGATCTCGCGTGGGTCGACGATTAGCGCCGCGCAGAGCGGGGCCGAGCCGGCGCGCACGCTGGACGTGAGGCTCGAACGCTCATCCCGACTCCCGCCTGCGACGCGGCCGATCAAGAGTGGAGCGACGCTTAGTTTTCATTTTGGCGGCGCCCGCCACGCGGCTCAGGTGCAACTGCGTGATTGCGGGCAACTCTTGCCTAACGAATCGGCAATCGCGCGATTGCGGCTCGCCGCACCGGTTTTCGCTTTTGTGGGAGACCGCTTCGTCCTGCGTGACTCTTCCGAACAGCTGACTATCGCCGGCGGCACCGTCCTCGACGCGAGGCCGGGCGGAATCAAGCTCCGTTCCCTCGAACAGCGCGCATTGCTCGACGCGCGCGCCGGCTCACCTAACGACTGCCGGATCTTGCTCCACACGCAGTTGCAACGCGATCAGTTCGCTCTGCGCGCCCATTTGCTGATGAACGCTCCCTTCAGTCTGGAAGAGGAGAATGCCGCGCTCGATGCTTTGCGCGTCGCTGGTTTGATCTTCCTCAACGAGAAGGTTGCCGCCGACGCAAGTTGGTGGACGGCGCTCCGCGAGGCGGCCGCAAAATTGATCGAAGCGGAGCACGCCGCCCATCCCGAGCAGACGGGTTTGGAAATAACGCGATTGCGGAATGTGCTTTGTGTCGCTAACGCGGACCTTTTTGATGCCCTCCTTGGTACGCTGGCGGGAGATGGCTACATCCAAACGCGTAACATTCTCCGACGCGCGACTCATCGCCCTGCGCTGCCACCTGCGCTCCAGCCTGCGGGCGATCGCATTCGGGCCGCGTTGCGTGCCCGGCCGCTCGATCCGCCCGCGCGCAAGGAAATCGCCCCTGACCCGGCCGCGCTTCAGGCGCTGCGCTTTCTCTGCGAGACCGGGGAGCTGGTGGCGCTGGGCGACAACCTCGTCATGACTGCCGAGGATTTCGCCAGAATGCAAACGATGATCGAGCGTCACCTGCGTGGCCGAAAAAGCGCGACCGTGAGCGAACTGCGCCAGGCGACTGGGAGCACGCGCCGCATTCTCGTTCCGCTCCTCGAACGGCTCGATCGTCTTGGCCTGACGATACGGCAGGGAGATCGCCGGACTCTTCGTTAGGCGCGTTGGGAGGCGAAGACCGCTTCTGGATTCTTCCCCGAAGCCCGGCCGGCATCGATCCAGCCAAAACGACTCGCGAGCGCGCCGAGGAGGAAGGAGATCGCGGCCAGCGGAACTAGATTCGTTAGGCGAAGAATGATCGGGAGCGGTCCGCAAAGAATTCCGCCGCAGCGAATAAGCCGGCCGGCGCGGCCCTCATGCAGAGCGCGATCGGCCGCGCCGTGCTTGTCGAATTCGAGCCAGATCCAGAGCAGTGTCTCGATGATCGCGACGAGCAGGCCGATCATGTAGAGGGGGCGGATTTGAAAGCCCAGCAGCTCGAGAATGGCGGCGGCGCAGCCGAGGCCGGCGGCGCCGAAATGGATTGGAAGAAGCGCACGATGTAGAAACCAGGCGGGGATCGCGGTCGCGCCGATAAGGACGCCAGTGTAGGTAGCGAGACCGAGTCCGGAGATCGCGGCGCCAAGGGTGAGCAGACCCGCGGCGATGAGAACCAAGGGATCGATCGAAGGAGCGAAGGCCTCGTTGACGTAGAGCTCAAAGACGAGCCAGGCCGGGACTGCGAACATGCCGAAGAGCGAAAGAATCCAGGCCCCGATTGACATGGGTGAGCGGTGTTTGAAAACGCGCAGCATGTTGAGGAAAAGCTGCGGGCGGCCGAGATCCATGATGAGCAGAATCGGTGAAATGAGCGCGCCCGCGGCCGCAATCCAAAGTGCGGCTCGCGCCAGGTTCGTTAGGCCAAGAACGATTGCGGCGCAGGCGATGAGTGGCACCATGCCGGAGACACCGCCAACGAAAAAGTAGAGCGGGATTTCCCAGGTCCAGACGGGTGGCCTGACGACTGGTTCGCCGTAGTAGCCGGGCTGGCGTGGAATGGGCCCGCCCGAAATATCAACGCCGCGGGCCCGCAAAGGCGTGCCATGTGTCGCTTCCTCACGGAGCGAATCGAGGTGGGCTTCGAACTTCTGATCGACGCTCATAGGTGATTCCGGGGAGCGCACGCGACCTCGCGTGCTGTGTTTGGCGACCCGCCAAACACTTCCTTCGATCGCGTGCGCTCTCCAGATTCTCCGTCGTGCTCTGTCGGGTGGTTCATCAGGCGAAAAAGGCGAAGGCAATTGCGACCGCAGCGATGGCACCGAGAGCGGTAATCGCTGCTGCGGTCCACGAAGATTTCAAATGAATCGTGGGGATCTCTGGTTTTGGCGGCAGACCATAGGTTTCCGGTCCGCCTAACAACAGGAAGAACGCGTGCAGACCACCGACGGAAGTTTCTTGCGGATCGTAAAGTTGCGCGTCGCCATAGCCGCTGGCGCGCAGGGTCTCGACGCGTTCTCGCCCGCGGGCCCGAAGGTCGTCCAGCCGGCCGAAGACAATCGACTCGGTCGGACAGACTTTCGCGCAGGCCGGTGTGAGCCCGCTCTTTTGCCGGTCGTAGCAGAAGGTGCATTTGAAAGCGCCACCGGCGTCCAGTAACGGCTCGGGCCGACGATCGATCACGCCGAAAGGACAGGAGACAACGCAATAGCCGCAGCCATTGCAGACATCGTTCTGCACCAGCACGGAGCCGACTTCGGTGCGCACGATCGAGCCGGTCGGACAAGCTTCGAGGCAGCCGGCATTCTCGCAATGTTTGCAGACGTCGGAGAGAAAAATCCAGCGCAACGGGTCTTCGTCGTTCCCGGTGCCTGACGACATCGATCCGGTGATCTGGTTTCCTTTTTGCAGGTTCTGTTCGACGAAGAGGACGTGGCGCCAGGTCGAGGCGCCGAGGTGGCCGGTATTGTCGTAGGAATTGCCGGTCCAGGTGTAGCCGTCGTCGGGCACTTCGTTCCACTCCTTGCAGGCGACCTCGCAGGCCTTGCAGCCGATGCAGACGCTCGGGTCGGTGAAAAAGCCGACCTCGACGTTATCCGCCACGTAAGTGTGGCGCCGCTGGTTCGTGCTCTGAAGGCCTTCGCCGATCATGAAGAGACTTGAATCAGGAAAACGACTTGGAGTTGAACAATGTGGGAGCCGCCTTTGTACGGCGATGAGTTGTGCGCGCACATCGGAAATCGGGGCACAAAGGCCCCTCCCACATTGTTGCTCTTCCTGCTTTTGCGCTTTCCTGATTCATCCTGTCCTTAAACGAATTTGCTGTGCTGATCTGACGGCAGCTGTTCCGGATGCAGGTTCACCGGCCCAGTTTGCGGCGCGTAGCGGTTGAGCCACGGGAGGAAGGCCGCGCCGCGCGGACGCCGACCCGGAACGATATTGCAGACGAGCGCCTTGGTTTCCATGATTGTGACGTTCGGTTCGCCGGAGATCGCGAGGAGATCGTTCGCGACATCGCCACAAATCGGCCCTGCCGATCCCCAGTGAAACGGGATCGCGACCTGGTGCACTGTTTTGCCATTGAGATTCAACGGCCGCATCCGGCGGCTGACGAGTGCGCGTGCCTCGACTGCGCCGCGCAAGGTGATAATGCAGACGTAATCCGCGTTCTTGATTCCCAGTCCGAGCGCGGCTTCGGGCGATACCTCGACGAACATTTCCGGCTGTAATTCCGAGAGATGCGGCAGGAAGCGGCTCATCCCGCCGGCGGTATGGTGTTCCGTCAGGCGATAAGTCGTGAGGACAAAGGGAAAGCGCGGATCGCCCGGCGGCGCGAAGCGGTTTCCCTCGCGCGTGAACCAATTTTCCGCCGGGTTCGTGTCGCGGCGGTAAAGCGCGTTGTTGACCGGCGATTCGAGCGCTTCGTAGTGCGTCGGCATGGGGCCGTCCTCTAATCCGGCCGGCACGTGAAGCCAGCCAAGCCCGTCCTCGTGCAGGATGAAGGGCGCATCGCCCGGTTGCGCGTCGAGTCCCTCGAGATGGGGGGCCGGACGGTAATCGGGGCTCTTGTCCTCCTTGAAATCCGGGATATCCTCGCCCGTCCATTTGTTTCTCTCCGCGCTCCACCAGACGAGTTTTTTCTTCTCGCTCCAAGGCTCGCCATTGGGCGCAGCGCTCGCGCGATTGTAAATGATCCGGCGGTCGCCCGGCCAGGCGAAACCCCAGCCGTGACCGAGGTAGTCGTTAGGCTGCCGGGCCAGCGCCTTGTTTACCCCGTCGCTTCCGTAAACGCCACAATAGATCCAGCAGCCGCAGGCGGTCGTGCCGTCGTCCTTTAGTTCCTGGTTTTTGTCGAGCTGCGGGCCGTGATGAGGTTGACCGTGGCGATCGTCTGTGTGAACGCCGCCTTCTTCCAATGTGGGAGGGGCCTTTGCGCCCCGATCTGGCTGCAGGAGGGAATCGGGGCGCAAAGGCCCCTCCCACATTGGGTTCGTCTTCCATCCGTTGATTTCTGCCAGGACCGATTCCATTTTCGGCTCGCCTTTCCGATCCTCCGGATACCACCAATCGAGGGCGCGCAACGGCTCGTCGTTCGGATCATCCGAGGCCTGCGCCTTGGCGATCAAGCGCAAAGCCAACTGATGCAGGAACCAGTCCTCGCTCCGGCAATCGCCCGGCGGTTCAACCGCCTTCTCCCGGCACTGCAGGAGACGCTGGGTATTGGTGAACGTCCCTCCGTTTTCCGCATGACCGGCCGCTGGAAAAAAGAAAACCTCGGTCTCGATTTCCTCCGTTTTCAATTCGCCGCGATCAATCTCCGGCGAATCGTACCAAAACGACGCCGACTCGATCTCCACCAGGTCGCGCACCACGAGCCACTTCAATTTCGAAAGCGCTTTGCGCTCAAGCCGTGCGTTTTGCGCTCCGACGGCAGGATTTTGCCCCATCAGGAACATCCCTTCCATTTCGCCGTCGAGCATTTTGTAGAGGAAGGAATAATACGAATGATCGCCGGTAAGTTTCGGCAGCCATTGATAACCGAAATCGTTGTTCGCGATCGCCCGTTTCCCGTAATAGGCCTTCAAGAGGCTGATAGCATAGGCTGGGAATTCGTGCCAGAGACCAGCCTGCCTGGTGTGGTGAGCGAGATAACGCTGGAGATCGCTGTCACTGGCGCGTGGCATCGGCAGATAACCGGGCAGAATGTCGTAGAGCGTCGGGATATCGGTCGAGCCCTGGATGGAGGCGTGACCGCGGAGGGCGAGAATGCCACCGCCGGGTCGGCCGATGTTACCTAACAATAACTGGAGGATGGCCGCGGTCCGGATCATCTGCGCTCCCTTCGAGTGATGAGTCCATCCGACCGCGTAACAGATCGCCGCCGTCTTTTCCGGTCCGGAAGCGTTCGTTAGGGCATCAGCCACTTTCTGGAAAACCGCCGGCGAAATCCCGCAGACCTGCTCGACCATCTCCGGCGTGTAGCGCGCAAAATGTCGCTTCAGCGTCTGGAAAACGCAGCGCGGATCCTGCAACGAAAGGTCGCGTTTCGGATCACCGAGCCCCGCGCCCTGATAAAGCCAGCTCTCCGGATCGTAGGCTCGCTTTTTCTCATTCCAGCCAGAGAAATAACCGCTCGCCGCTTCGTCCGTGTCGCGGAAATCCTCGCGCAGAAGGCAGGAAGCATTGGTGTAATGGACGACGTATTCGCGGAAGAAAAGACCGTTCTCGATGACGTGCCTGACGAGTCCACCAAGGAAGGCAATGTCGGTCCCGGCGCGGATTGGCACCCAGATGTCTGCCAGGGCGCTGGTGCGGGAAAAGCGTGGATCGACATGAATAATGGTCGCGCCATTTTCCTTCGCCTTCATCACCCAGCGGAAACCGACGGGGTGCGCTTCGGCCATCGACGAGCCCTCGATCAGGATGCAATCTGCGCGAGCTAAATCTTGTTGCGCGGTCGTAGCTCCGCCCCGGCCGAAGGAAGTGCCCAGACCGGGCACCGTGCTGCTATGTCATATCCGGGCCTGGTTCGACACGCACACCATGCCCAGGCCTCCAGTAAACAGTTTCTTGATCAGGTAATTCTCTTCGTTGTCGAGGGTCGCCCCGCCGAGATGGCAAAGACCTTGCGTATGATTGATCACCGCGCCGTCTTTTTCCCTTACGAAGGTGCGCTTGCGGGTTTCCCACACGCGGTCGGCCACCATGTCCATCGCACGCTCGAGCGAGAGGGAACTCCAAGCCCTGGCGCCAGGAGCGCGATACTTTATCGCCGTTTCGCGCCGGTCGTGCGTTAGCAGCTGAAACGAGGCGGCACCTTTCGGGCAAAGATTTCCCTCGCTGATCGGGCTCTGTGGATCACCCTCGATCGAGATCAGTTTTCCGTCCTTGTGATAAATGAGCTGGCCGCAACCAACGCCGCAGTAGGGACAGATCGAGCGCGCCACCTGCGCGTCGTCGGTGCGTGCATGCATCTCGCGCGTTTTATCCGACATCGCCTCGCGTCCGGTGCCGTCCTTGCGCTCGAGGATCTGGCGCAGGAGCGGCCACTTCGAGATGAGATCGGCCGGCGATGACATCAGGGATTTATCGCACAGGAAACGCTTGTTGGCTGCCTGCTCTCTTTTGCTGCGGTTTTGCTCCGCGGCTCGGTCATCCGAAATGACTTGGCGGGCAGGCCTAACTTTCGTGACGCGGCGCGTGGTATTCCTGCAGGCTCCTTACTGTCATCGGTCCTTTTTGCAGGGAGCGAATTCCTTTCGCACTCGCGTTCGCCGCGCGCAGGGTCGTCATGATCGGGATTCGTTCTCCGAGCGCGGCGGTCCTGATTTTGACTTCGTCCTTACGCGGAATCTTTCCGCTCGGCGTGTTGATGATGAACTGGATCTGTCCGTTTTTCACCAGGTCGAGAACGTTGGGCCGGCCTGCCCCGATCTTGAAGACCGTGCTGACCTCGACCCCTCCCGCAGCCAGAGCGGCAGCCGTGCCTTCGGTCGCGACGATGCCGAATCCAAGCTCCGCATATTCGCGCGCCGCCGCGATGACGTTTTGTTTGTCGCTGTCCTTCACGCTAACGAAAACGGTGCCGGCGCAAGGCAGCGGCCATTGGCTGGCGAGTTGCGACTTCGCGTAGGCGAGTCCGAGGTCGGCATCGATTCCCATCACTTCGCCGGTCGATTTCATTTCCGGGCCAAGCGAAATGTTGATTCCTTCGAAACGCAGAAAAGGAAAAACCGCTTCCTTGACCGAATAATGTGGCGGCACGATTTCCTCGACGAAGCCCAGCTCGCCTAACGACACCCCGGTCATGACCTTGGCGGCCAGCTTGGCCAGGGGAATGCCGATCGCCTTGCTTACAAAGGGTACGGTGCGCGAGGCACGCGGATTGACCTCGAGAACGTAAAGTTTTTCATCCTTGACCGCGAACTGCACGTTCATCAGGCCGCGCACATTCAACTCGCGCGCCATCGCTCTGGTCGCGGTCGCGATCTCCTCGAGGATGGCCGGCGATAACGAAAAGGTCGGCACGACGCAGGCGCTGTCGCCACTGTGAATGCCCGCCTCCTCGATGTGCTCCATGATCGCCCCGATCACGGCGATTTCTCCGTCGGCAATGCAATCGACGTCCACTTCGATCGCGTCTTCCAAAAAGCGATCGACCAGGACCGGCCGCTCTGGGCTCACCTCGATTGCGCTCTGCATGTAGCGCCGCAAATCTTCCGGATGATAGACCAGCTCCATCGCGCGCCCGCCGAGGACGAAAGACGGCCTAACGAGAACCGGGTAACCGATTCGCTCCGCAATCGTGACCGCTTCCTCCTCGCTCGTGGCGGAGCCGCTCGGCGTCTGGCGCAGGCCGAGCCGGTCGAGCATTTCGGCGAAGAGTTTGCGGTCTTCGGCCAGCTCGATGCTTTCCGGTTGCGTGCCGATGATCGGGACGCCTGCCGCTTTCAATCCGGCGGCGAGGTTGAGCGGCGTTTGTCCACCGAACTGCACGATGACGCCTTCGGGCTTTTCCTGCTCGTAGATGTTGAGCACGTCTTCGTGCGTTAGCGGCTCGAAATAAAGTTTGTCGCTCGTGTCGTAGTCGGTCGAAACCGTCTCCGGGTTCGAGTTGACCATGATCGTTTCGATCCCCAGCTCGCGCAGGGCAAAGGCGGCGTGGACGCAGCAATAGTCAAACTCGATGCCCTGGCCGATGCGATTCGGTCCGCCGCCGAGAATCATAATTTTGCGTTTCGTGCCGCTGCGAATCTCGTTCTCGTCGCCGTAGGTGGAGTAGTAATACGGCGTATAGGCTTCGAATTCCGCGGCGCAGGTATCGACCAGGCGATAAGTGGGAATGATTCCCGCCGCGACGCGCTGCGCACGGACTTCCTCCTCGCTTGTGCCTAACGAGTACGCGATCTGGCGATCGGAGAAACCGAGGCGTTTGAAACGCCGTAACTCAGGCGTCCCGCCTGACGTGTCGAGCGGTCGTCTCGGCCGGTCACTCTGTTCATCCTCAAGCACCAACACCTTGCGCTCCTCGAAGACAAATTCGCCTTTCGCCAGATGTCCCTTCTCAGGATTAGCGGCAATATATTCGCGCAGGGCAGCCAACTCCTCCCAATCGCGCACGATATGATCGTAGCTCTCGCTCATCCAGACTTCGCCATCACGATCGAGCGTCCGATTCAGTTCATGCGCGGAATACGATTTCCACGCGTGCAGAATATCGGTGAGCGAATGCCCCGGTAGCGGCTTAACCAGCGCATGCACGTGATTTGGCATGATGACGAAGCTATCGAGCAGGTAGCGCTCAAGGTGAAAATGCCCTAACGAGTCGGCAACGACTCGAGCGGCACGTGGGTCGCGCAGGAGACAACTGCCGTGCCCGCGATCGAGCCATTCTTCGCGTGGCTCGACGAAACGGCGTCGATGTTCCTGCTCGGTTTTCCAGTCCCAGGGAGGAGGATGGTGTTTGAGCCAGGTCCGTTTTTCTTCGCGCCAATCCTGGAGCAACGATTGCGGAACGGAATCGCCGAGGCGGAAGCTGATGAAATAAGTCGCCTCTGGCTGCGCGAAGTGCGGAAGATTGCGGCGGCGTTGCTGAACCTCGCCTTGGGGATTGAAACCGCGGAAGAAGAATGACCGGGCTGGAAGCCCGCTCGACGCGACAGGCGAGACGCCTGTGTTACACGTGTTCTGCCGCGGGGCGTCGCCGACAGACGATCGTAACTCAGGCGTCTCGCCTGATCCGTCATGCAGGCGTCCCGCCTGCAGTGTCTCAGCGGCCCCCACCACCTGTGCGATGTTGCTCAGGAACCAGGGATCGATTTTCGTTAGGCCGAAGACTTCCTCGATCGACATCCCGATCTGGAATGCCTGTGCCACATAAAAAATTCGCTCGGCATTCGGCACGCTCAGTTTGCGCCGGAGCGTTTCTTCATCGACCTGCACTTCGCGGCCGTCGCCGCAGAGGCCGAAGCGCTTGATCTCCAGGCTCCGCAGCGCTTTTTGCAACGCTTCCTTGAAAGTGCGCCCAATCGCCATCGCTTCCCCGACGCTCTTCATCTGCGTGGTCAGCGTCGGATCGGCTTCGGGAAATTTCTCGAAGGTGAAACGCGGCACCTTGACCACGCAGTAATCGATCGTCGGCTCAAAACAGGCCGGTGTTTCGCGGGTGATGTCGTTGCGGATTTCGTCGAGCGTGTAACCGACTGCGAGCTTGGCTGCGATCTTCGCGATGGGAAAACCGGTCGCCTTCGAGGCCAACGCGCTCGAGCGCGAGACGCGCGGGTTCATCTCGATCACGACCATGCGCCCGTTCTCGGGGTTGACGGCAAACTGGATATTGGATCCGCCGGTCTCGACCCCGATCTCGCGAATGACCGCGAACGACGCATCGCGCATCGCCTGGTATTCGCGATCGGTCAGGGTTTGCGCGGGTGCGACGGTGATCGAGTCACCGGTATGCACGCCCATCGGGTCGAGGTTCTCGATCGAGCAAACGACGACGCAGTTGTCAGCCCGGTCGCGCATCACCTCCATCTCGAATTCCTTCCAGCCTAACAATGATTCCTCGATCAGAACCTCGCTGACGGGCGAGCGATCGAGGCCCTGCTCGACAATAATTTCCAGCTCTTCGCGGTTATAGGCGATCCCGCCGCCGGACCCGCCCAGGGTAAAGGCAGGCCGGATGATGAGCGGGAAACTTCCGATTTGGTTCGCGACGCGCGCGGCGTCTTCGAGCGACCGGGCGATGCCGGATCGCGGCACGTCGAGGCCGATACGCACCATGCATTCCTTGAAGAGCTGGCGGTCCTCGCCCTTTGCGATCGCCTGCGCGTTGGCCCCGATCAACCGGACGTTTTGCCTCACGAGTGCGCCATTGCGATTCAGTTCCATCGCGGCGTTGAGCGCGGTCTGGCCGCCCATGGTTGGCAGGATGGCGTCCGGTTTTTCCCGTTCCAGGATCGCCTCAATCACATCGGGCGAAATCGGCTCAATGTAGGTGCGGTCGGCGAACTCCGGATCGGTCATGATTGTGGCCGGGTTCGAGTTCACGAGCACGACCTCATAGCCTTCCTCGCGCAGCGCCTTGCAGGCCTGCACGCCGGAATAATCAAACTCGCAGCCTTGGCCGATGATGATCGGGCCCGAGCCAATGAGCAGGATTTTGTGCAGCTGGTCGTTCCGCGGCATTCGCAGCGGGAGACTATGCAAAAACCAGCCGAGGTCGAGACAATCGGCCTCTTTGCGTAATTAGATTGGAAGTCGACGGGCTGGAGGCCGTCGGCCTAGTCAGGCCAGACGTCTGATTTCCTAGGCAACTTGCTTGGCCCGCTGCCGGTCGAGGTAAACCTTGCAGATGCCTTTTATGCGACTCAGCACGTAATAGGTGGTCTGGCTCCGCACCCGCACCAGCTCGGCACCGACGATGCGGGTGACGAATTCCTGCGGCAGATCGAGAATTTCCTGCGGGGTCGCGCCGTCGAGGCCTTTGCAGAGAATTGAGGTCATGGCGCGGGTCAGGGTTTGCACTTCTGGACCGAGCGTCATGCGGAGGTGTGCTTTGCCTTCGTCGTTGACCTGAAGGTAAACACCCACTTTATCCGCGCACTCCTCGTCCTTGCGGACGTCCTCGAGATCAAACTTCTCGTTAGGCCGCGGCTCCTGTTTCGGCGCGCCGTCGGAGTAGGCGACGAGCGTTTCTCGCCGCTCCACTTCCGGCAAATGCTCGAAGAGGTCGATGATGTTTTGCAGCTTCTTGGGATACATTCGGCGGTTACATCGAGAATCGTTACATCGTTGAGCCGTGCACTCGAATCTCGATTGACGTAGCTACGCGCTCTTTTCGATTGGGGCGCCGACCTTGTTACCCCACTCCGTCCAGGAACCATCGTAGTTGCGCACCTTGTCGAGCCCGAGCAGATAAGTCAGGACAAACCAGGTGTGGCTGGAGCGTTCCCCAATCCGGCAATAAACGACCGTTTCCATCCCGGGTTCGATCCCGCACTGGTCGAAGTAGATTTTCGCCAGTTCCGCCGCGGACTTGAAGGTGCTGTCGTCCTTCGTCGCCATTTTCCATGGAACGCTCATCGCACCGGGGATGTGGCCGCCGCGAAGCACGCCCTCCTGCGGATATTCCGCCATGTGGGTAATCTCGCCTTTATATTCACCGGGCGACCGCACATCGACGAGGGGCTTTTTCGCCTGGCTTTGGGCGAGCGCTTCATCCGCGAAGGCGCGAATCTCCTTGTCCAAGCGGCGGGCCGGGACGGGATAATCTGTGCGCGGATAATTCGACACTTCGCGCGTCATCTTGCGGCCATCAGCTTTCCACTTGTCGCGTCCACCATTCAAGATCCTGACCTTCTCGTGCCCGAATAGCCGGAAGGCCCAGAGCGCGTAGCAAGCCCACCAGTTCGCTTTGTCGCCGTAGAAAATACAGGTGGTTTCTGGGGTAATGCCATTGCGGCTGCAGAGTTCCGCGAACCTATCCGGCGCGATATAATCCCGGATGACCGGGTCCTGAAGATCCGCTCGCCAATCGATGTGCACCGCGCCGGGGATGTGACCGGTGTCATAGAGGAGGATGTCCTCGTTCGACTCGACGATCCGAATGTCTTTGTCGTTCAGATGTTGCTCGAGCCAATCGGCGTCAACCAACGCTTCCGGGCGCGCATATGCTGTCGGGTTCGTGCTCATGAGCAAGAGTATTGGCGGCTCATGAGCCCCGCAAGGTGACTTGAAGTGAAACAGGGCCCGGGAACCTTTCTGTCCATCGGGCTTGTAAGATGCCACGCCGATCTGCTATGACGGCCCCCACATGAAATCTGCGACCAAACCAAAGTCAGCAGCCCGGCGGAAAAGCGCCGTTGCTCCCCGGCCGGTTGCCGCAAAAAAATCGAAACCGGCAGCAAAGAAATCGGCCCCGAAAAAACGAGAGAGAGTCGCGCTAACCGGGCTCGCCTTCGGAGAATTCGAAGCGCTCCGCAAGCAGCTCGACCTTTCCCTGGATGAATTGTCGGCGCGGCTCGGTCTTTCCCGGAGCGCAATCGAGCAACGCAAGGCGACCGGTCGCCTGACCTTTGACGAGTCCGGCCGGGTGGTTTGCTTCGCGCGCCTGCTCGGTCACGCGCTCTATCTCTTCGGCAGCCTGAACGAGGCGCGCAAGTGGCTCAAGACGCCGCAGCGCGGTTTGCATGGCGCCGTGCCGCTCGATTATGCGCGGACCGATATTGGAGCGCGCGAAGTCGAGAACCTCCTCAGCCAGCTCGATCACGGCCAGCTCTGAGACGAGGGGCTTCGTCCGACCGTCCCGGCGGCAGGCCAACGGATTATGCCTAACGAATACGCGGCCGACGCCAGTGGCGCAGGACGCGATGCTGCGGCCGGGCCGTTACGTGTGCACTTGTTGAATCGACCAGCTGGCGCCGGCGCAGCGTTGTCAACGCGATCTGGATCGCGCTCTTGGAAAGCCCGGTGCCCTCTGCAATCTGGCGCAGGCTGCTACTAACCGGCCGCCACTTCACCCGCTCCGCGGCGCGGTAGAGATGGAGGTAGACCAGAAAAGCGGCCGGCTGATGATCGTGACCGACCAGGTCGGGCATCAGGACATCGAGCACGTAATCATCGATCGGGATCGTTTTACGGAAGCGGGGCATGGAGGTGGTTTAGTCGCTATGCCGGTTAATGGACAGCGATTTTCGCACAGCGGACGCGTCCGGCGCTGGACGTTCGCAACTGCTCGATTCTAACGTGCCCCCGCCATGATCAAACAAATCAAGTTCGTTAGCATTCCGGTGGCGGATCAGAATCGAGCGCTGGATTTTTACACCGACAAGCTCGGGTTCACCATCATCACGGACCAGCCGTTCGACGAGAAACAGCGCTGGATCGAATTGCGGGTGCCGCAGGCGGAAACCCGGGTCGTTCTCTTCACCGCCCCGGGGGATGAGAAACGCATCGGCACGATGATGAACCTGTCCTACCTCTGCGATGACATCGCGAAAACCTACGCGGAATTGAAGGCGCGCGGCGTCGAATTCGAGGGGCCGCCGCAAAAGCAACCCTGGGGCACCTACGCCATGTTCAAGGACAGCGAAGGGAACCGGTTCGTGGTTTCTGCCTGAGGATCGTCGCCAGCAGATCCGGCTAGAGGAAAGCGCGGCCGTACTGCGCCGGCGCATCCGGTTTCTGGTGGAGCAAGCGCGCCGTGTTTAGTGGCCAGTAGGGATGCCGAAGAAATTCGCGGGCCATCAGGACGAGATCGGCCTCGCCCGTCCGCACGATTTGATCGGCCTGTTCCGGGGCGGTGATCATCCCGACTGCGCCGGTCGCGATTTGCGCTTCGGCGCGAATGCGGGCGGCGAAGGGCGTTTGGTAACCGGCGCCGACCGGGATGGCGGCGCCCGGCACGTTGCCGCCACTGGAGCAATCGATCAGGTCCACGCCGAGCGACTTCAATTTTCTCGCAAGCGCGACGGAATCGTCGCCGGTCCAGCCGCCTTCCGTCCAATCGGTTGCAGAGATCCGGACGAAAAGCGGATAGGGTTCCGGCCACGCGGCGCGCACGGCGGTGACCGTTTCGCAGAGAAAACGGCTCCGGTTTTCCAACGATCCGCCGTAGTTGTCCGTGCGCCGGTTGCTTAGCGGCGAGAGAAAACTGTGCAGCAAATAACCGTGCGCGGCGTGGATCTCCACCACCTTCGCGCCCGCCTCGAGCGCGCGCTGTGCGGCCTGCGCAAAGGCTTGACGTACCCGCTCGAGGCCCGCGCTATCGAGTTCCTGCGGCGCTTGATAACCTTCATCAAACGGCAGCGGGCTCGGACCAAAGATCGGACTCCAGCCGCCTTCGGTTGCGCCTAATGGTTTCCCGCCTTTCCAAGGCGCGCTCGTGCTTGCCTTGCGTCCGGCATGGGCGAGCTGCATCCCCGGGACCGCGCCCTGCATTTCGATGAACTGGAAAATACGCGCCAGGATTGCGACGTGCGCGTCCTTCCAAATCCCGAGATCCTCCGGGCTGATTCGTCCTTCTGCGAGCACCGCGGCCGCCTCGGTGAAAACCAGCGCCGCGCCGCCCACCGCACGACTCCCGAGATGCACGAGATGCCAGTCGCTGGCGAAGCCATCGACGCTGAAATACTGGCACATCGGAGAAACGACGATGCGGTTGCGGAAATGGACGTCACGCATTTTTAGCGGCGAAAAGAGATGAGCGTTTTGCGTTGCAGGCACGCAAAAGAATCGCATGAAATGCGCGTCTCGCTCCCCCGAGTACCAGGACCGGGAATCAAATGCGCCCGCTCTCGCGTCGAGACGCGAATTGCTTATATGGACCCTGCTGATCCGCACAACCTGCATGACACCGCCGACCACCCCGTGCTCGAGACGATCGACATCGCAACCGAAGGCAACGACTGCGACGAATGCGTGCGCCGTTTGCGCGAACCGCTCATGCGCATCGACGGCGTGAAAGAAGTGAACGCTGATCCGAAATCGGAACGAGTGTGGGTGACGTTCGATGCGCGCAAGACGCACGCTCCGGCGCTGCATGACGCGATTCTTCGCAGTGGCTACAAGCCTGCGCCTTTCGCAGACTAACGAACGGCTGCGGCTTTGTGGTGGCGGTCTATGACCGTCGAACATCGCATCATCCCCGAACGGCGAACGGCGGTCATGGACGGCCGCTACAAAGCCGGTTGCTGCTGCGTCAGGCAATGGAATGCGCCAAGGCCCCAAATCAGCTCGCGACAATCGATCGGGACGATCCGCCGCGTCGGGAAAGCCCGCTGCAAAACCTCGACCGCTTTCGCATCGTTGGGATCAGCAAAAGTCGGCAGGAGCAGACTGCGGTTTGCAATGTAGAAATTTGCGTAGCTCGCCGGTAGACGCAGATCTTCCCGGTCGATCCTGGCCGGCATTGGCAGCGTCATGATTTCGATCGGTTGTCCGCCAATCGTCAGGCCGCGCAAGCGCTCGAGGTTGGCCTGCAACGGGGCGTGGTTCGGATCGGAGACGTCCTCTTCCACCACCGTTACGACCGTCCGTTTAGCGACGAAACGCGTCAGGTCGTCGATGTGCCCGTCGGTGTCGTCGCCCTCGATGCCGTCGCCGAGCCAGAGAATCTCGCGTACGCCGAGATAATCGCGCAGCCGTTGCTCGATCTGCGCCCGGCTCAGCTGCGGGTTGCGGTTTGGATTGAGCAGACAGCCTTCGGTCGTGAGCAACGCGCCCGCGCCGTTCACATCGATTGAGCCGCCTTCCAGGATCATGCGCGGATAGTAAACCGGCAGGCGCAATTTCTCGGCCACGCGCGTTGGTACGACCTCGTCCAAATCACACGGCGGATACTTGCCGCCCCAGGCGTTGTAATCCCAATCGACTACCGCCAGGCGCGGCTCCTTGTCCCGGGTCAGGAAAATTGGGCCGTGATCGCGGCACCATGGCTCGTTCGTCGGGATGATGTGAAAAGTCAGGCGATCGTTAGGCAATCCGCTCAACGCCATGCGCGTTTCCGCTTCGTGGGCGCCGTTGCACACGTTGATGTTGACTGGCTCCGACTCGAGCAGCGTCTCGACCATCGCGCGCAGAGTCGGCAACACGCGATCGTAGGAATCGGGAAAGCTGATCCCTTCGCGGCGCGGCCAGGAAAGCCAGGTCGCGGCATGCGGTTCCCATTCGGCCGGCATCCGGTAACCGAGCATAGCGGGTTTGGTTTCGTCCGGCATAGGGCGGCAACGTAGCATAGGGCTTTTAATCTGGGAGCCCGCCTCTGTGCGGCGATCGGTCGCGCGAAAATCGGGGCACACAGACCCCTCACACATTCAGGCGCGGCGCTGTTGCGCGGCGAGGAGCGGCGGAAATTCCAGCAGCGCCGGCGAGGATGTCCGCCCAAGGTATTCCTCGGCTCTCATCTTCAGCTCACGCCACCGATCCCACTCCAGGTCGGGCGCCGCCGTGATGTGGCGCAAGAGACTGCGCCATTCCATGAGCGCGCGCTCAACATCGCCATGACGCAGCAAATCCGAGGTGATTCGGTAACGTCCGCCTGGATTCTCGACCAGCTCGCGAATCACTTCTGCCGCGCCCGCGCCGTAATGGACCGGCACGCCCATTTCCAGATAACCCGGATGATCCGCGCGTTCGTAGACCGTCTGGCAAAGGGCGCCGAGCCGCCCCGCCAGACGGGAGTCCTCGCCCGCAAAACGCGGACCGGCACGGATGTTGGCCAGATCAAAAACCAGATCGTCGATCGGATACGTTTCGTCCTCGAGAGCCGCCGCGACGGCGAGCCCTTCGCCGGCCTGGAAAAAGCCGAAGACAATTCCGCGCCGGGTGGGTGTCCCGTCCGGCTCGACCAACCCGAGTCGCCGCCAGGCGAACGCCGGCGAGGGGACGATCTCGACGGTTTGATCGTGCTCCAGTTCCGGACAACCGCGGCAGACGAGCGGCAGAGCCTCGCGCTCCGGTGGATCAATGAGAGCCCGGCCTAACGAATCGCGCCGGGCTTGAATTTTCACCGGGGAAAAATCGATCCGGGCCGAAACGAGATTGCCGCGCCGGACGATTTCGTCGACCACACCGCCGCCGCTCCATCGCACTATCAACTCATTTGCTTTGGAGAGCAGCTCCGTTTCGGAGATAAATTTTGCACCGAGCATTTTCCGTAGCGGTTTGACCAGCCGCATCTCGACTTTTCCCGACGCGACGGTCGCGAGCGGCACTTCGCGGCCGTAAATCTTCTTCTCGCGCAACCGACACAGGTTACCGATCGGGAAACGCTCGAGCGTTTTCGGCCGGCGGAGGGCCGGCAGCCAGCGTTCGCCTTCGCGGAGGAGCAACTCCCCTAGCGAAACTTCCACCATCTCACCGCGCGGCTCCCATTCCTGGTGGCTGTTGAGGATTTCGACAATCGGTCGCCTGACGAACCGGGCGCGTTCCGCGTCGACCCACAAACCGCACGGCTTCGGCCCGGTGGCGAGCGAGTGCTCAGCTCCGAGCGGCACCTGTTGCACGCTAAAGAGCGAACGGCTCAACTCGACCGCGGCCGCGAACGGTTGTTCGCCGCGCTCCGCCGCGCCCCGCATCACGCTGATCAGGCTCGGCCAGTCCACCTGTGTGGCGCGCTTCAACTGACGTGGCCGGGCAAAGCTCAGCCGCGGCTGATCCGGTGTAAAAAGAACAAAGCCGGTGTCGTCCAGCCCACGTCGCCCGGCGCGCCCGAACATCTGCAAAAGCTCATCCGGTTGGACCTGGCGTTCGAAATTTCCCGCCAGATAACGCGTATCGGTGACGAGAACTGAGCGCATGGAAAAGTTAATCCCGGCCGCAAGCCCCATCGTCGCGACCACTGCATTGAGCTGGCCCGCTTTGGCGAGCGGCTCAATTAAACCGGCCCGAACCGCGTAGCTCAGCCCGCTGTGATGATAGGCGACGCGGTTGCGGAGCAATTTTGTCAGGCGTTTGCCCGCCAGCGCTTCCTGTTGCGGCGAGAGTTGGAGCGGATCGCGTACCGGCACTGCGCTCGCGATCGCGAGCGCCATTTCTTCGGTCGCGTTGCGCCGCGGAGCGAATACCAGGATCGGTGCCAGACCGCCATGGAGGCCGCGCGCGATCATGCGCGGCCAGAATTCCCGCGTCCGCGCAAAGCCGGTGTCCGGCAAATTGCGCAGATCGATTTCATGCTGGGGCACTGGCCGCTGGTCGTGCCTGACAAGCACCGCATCGCGGCCATTCCGGCGCAACCAATCGACCACGTCCTGCGGATTATTCACGCTCCCGCTGAGCAGGAGTAGTTGCGTATCCGACGGGGCGAGAGCCAGCGCCAGTTCGTAATGCACCCCGCGCACCGGATCGGCGATAAGCTGATATTCGTCGACCACGAGCAGGCGCGGACCTTCGCGTTGAAGAAAACGCGAACGCTGTGTCTCAAGCGTCGCGACGATGACTTTCGCGTCGAGGTTCAGTGCGAGGTCGCCGGTCGCGATGCCGACGTCCCAGCCGCGGGTGCGCCATTCCGCGAGTTTGTCGTTCGCCAGGGCGCGCGTCGGGACGGTGAAAACAGCCTGGCCTTTCAGCGACTGATAATGCAGCTCAAAGATGTAGGTCTTACCCGCGCCGGTCGGCGCATGCACGACGACATCCTTGCCGGCCTGGAGAGCGCGCACCGCCTCCTGTTGCCAGAGATCCGGTACCACCAAGTTGATCTCCAGCCCACCCATCCTGCGTGAAAGATGGAGGGTTCGCGCCGCGACGCAATGTGGGAGGGGCCTTGGAAAGCCCGGCCTCGCGCTCCGCGTTGCGTTACGGGCGCCCCGGCGGTGGCGATTTTGCCTAACGATCGCCGCGCAAAGGCGGCTCCCACATTTAGTTCAGCTTGGCCGCGGCACGCTGCTTGCCTTCCAACTCGAGCACCATGCGCTTGATGTGGCGGTATTTCGTGTGCGGCGCGAGCCGGCGGAGACTCTCTTGCGGGTCGCCCCATTGCACGATCTGGATCAACTCCCGGCGCAAGCCCCAGCTGTTCATGTCGCGCGGAGTCGCCATGTAAAGATCGATCGTGTTGCGACCGGCGAGCGCCCAACCGTAATCCTCCACCCGGTAAAGTTGTCCGGTCGAGACCACGCGAAAAACTGTTCCGGCTGGCCAGCGCGACCAATCCGCGGCCGCGCTGCCGTAGATCTGATCGGAAAAGTTATCCTGCAAAAACGGTTGCGACCGCGAGACGTAAGCGATCGGCTGGTAGGAACTCCACGGCGTTTGCTTGAGCGTTTGTGTAACCGGAATGGCACGCGATACGGTCGGCGGCGGCGCGGGGTGCAGAACTCCGCCGAGCGCGGTGCGATTTCCATATTCCCGGTGGTCCGACTCGGTGTCGGTGTAGGCAGTTGTGCGCACCTGCTGGAAACCGGTCCGGGCCAGGGGCGGCTCGTAGGCGGGAAGATGTCGCCCGGTGCCGCAAGCGCCTAACGACAATCCGGCTGCAACCACCAGCAGAGCAGATCGGATTCTCATTTCTCCAGCGAGTTCCGGAAGTTATTAACAGTTATTCACAAGCGCGACAAGTGGAGTTTTTGGGTCTGAACCCGTCCGGGATGACAAGCGAATCGGTTTGCGGAAGATTGCGCGATGCTCGCAAAATTCGCCGATCACGTCTCAACAACCCTCGAGGAAATCAAAGCGCAGGGCCTGTTCAAAACCGAGCGCATCATCACCGGTCCGCAGAATGCCGAGATCCCGATCTCGGACGGGAGACGTGTCATTAACCTCTGTGCGAATAACTATCTTGGCCTGGCCGATCACCCCGCGCTCATCGCGGCGGCGAAGGCGGCACTCGATACGCACGGGTTTGGGATGGCAAGTGTGCGCTTCATTTGCGGCACGCAGGATATTCACAAGGAACTGGAGGCCGCCCTCACGAAATTCCTCGGAACCGAGGACACGATTCTTTACCCCTCCTGCTTCGACGCCAACGGCGGCCTCTTCGAAACATTGTTAGGCGCGGAGGATGCGGTCATTTCCGACGAGCTGAATCATGCCAGCATTATCGACGGCGTCCGGCTCTGCAAAGCGCAGCGCTATCGTTACAAGAACTGCGACATGGCTGATCTCGAGGGGCAGTTGCAGGCGGCCAAAGGTGCGCGCTTCCGCCTCATCGCAACCGATGGCGTTTTCTCGATGGACGGCACGATCGCGAATCTCAAAGGCATCTGCGACCTCGCGGAAAAGTACGATGCCATGGTCATGGTGGATGATGCGCACGCCGCCGGATTCATCGGCAAGACCGGGCGCGGGACGCCGGAACATTGCGGGGTGCAGGGGCGGGTCGATGTGATCACGGGAACGTTAGGCAAAGCGCTCGGTGGGGCGAGCGGCGGTTACACGAGCGGGCGCAAGGAGATCGTCGCGCTTCTTCGGCAACGCTCGCGACCCTATCTTTTTTCAAATACGGTCGCGCCGCCGATCGTTGCCGCGTCCTTGAAGGCGCTCGAGCTGCTCACCAGCTCGACCGAACTGCGCGACAAACTGGAAGAGAACACGAAATATTTTCGGGCCGCCCTGACGGAAGGTGGCCTGACAATCAAGCCGGGGACGCATCCGATCGTCCCGATCATGCTGGGCGACGCCGCGCTTTCGCAGAAGTTCGCCGCCCGCATGCTGGAGAAAGGCGTTTACGTGATCGGCTTCTTCTATCCGGTCGTGCCGCACGGCACCGCGCGAGTGCGCACGCAGGTCTCTGCCGCGCACAATCGTCAGGAACTGGAGCATGCCGTTAACGCCTTCGCGGAGACGAACGAAGAATTGGCGTCGTCCTAAGTAGCGTAACATTGGAGGGACGACCGTGTATCGTCCCAGTTTGAAAAAGGGGCGGGGCAGCGCCCTTCCCTCCAGAAGGTTAACTAGCCGCGAGGATGCAGCGCGATGCTGGCGCCGACCCAGGTCTTGTTCTTGTTGAAGTCGACCCCCATCATCTTGCCCTGGCTCATCCGGACAAGGTTGTTCGCGAGGATCGGTTCGCCTCCGTTGGGCCAGAGAAACATCATCCGAATTTCCACTTTCGAGCGCCGGCCATCGATGGTTTGAAGGAATTCCGCATAACGCACCTTCTTTTGCAGGATCCAACTGCGCGGAGCTTCGAGCGCGGCCAGTTTTTCGCGTGTCGGTTCCATGTCGACTCCAAGCCCGGCGAAGGAATAAAGCGGCTTGAGCACGTAATCTTCGAGGGATTCGTCAGGCGGAAATTCGTCGGCAAAATGCGCCGGTGAGGTGTGCGCGGTCTTGAGGAAGGGGAGCGAATGCTTGCTCACCCGGAAATACCAGTTCGGGTGCCCCGCCCAGACAACATCGAGTTCGTCCTGAAAGTGGAACCCCGGCGTCACATCGGGCCGGCGCAGCAGCTCGTCGAAGATGACGCGGTTGTAGATTCGCTCGATCCGCACTTCGCGTCCGTCGCGCTCGTAAAACAACTGACGGCCTCGCTTCCGGACTTGCGTCAGGCAGACCGGTCGCACCCCGAGCAGCGTCTCGGTGCAGGCGAAGTCGATCCGTGTTTTTTGTTTCTCCGGCTCGATCTCGAGCAAGATCACGTTCTCCGGGTTGGCGGGACCGATGATGACCTCGCGGAGGAGCGAGAGATAGGTTTCGTCCTTCAATCCGCTGAAGGCTGAGGTCCAGTCGCGCGGGATAACTGGAAACGTTTGGCGGATGCAACCGAGCAGGAGCAGTTGAAAACCGTAGAGACTCGGAAACGCCTGCAGCTCGATCAGGCGCGGCGTAAGCCGCCCGCCTTCCTCGCAAATCCCAAAGTCCACCACGAGAAAGTTGGGGTGTGCAGGTTCGTCGGGCACTTCCAGTCCCGGCGGGATGGCATTGGCGGCGTGACGTCCGAATTCCGGAGTTCTGGTCAGCGCCACGATTTCATTCGCCGCACCGACCACTTCGTCCGTGAACTCGCGCGTCAAAAAAACCGGCGTCTCGGAAATCCGAAAATCAGCCGGCCAGCGCTCAGTGTGCTGGACACAATTCAAAAATGCCTCGTACTTGGCTGGTGAAAAATCGGCATTGAAACGGGCGCGCAAGGTCGAATGCACAGCGTTTAGAATTGCACAATAGCGAAAGAAGGCATTGCCTTTTCCCCGCAACAGCAGGAACGCGGTGCGAGGAGTAACAAATCTGATCAACCGGGCGTGCCGTGCTCCAGGAGGCGCAGGTTGACACCCGCAGAAATCGGCCAGAGGAACAACTCCTATGAGACGTGTCTTTGGTTTCGTGAATGTCGCCGCGCTACTGTTCGTTTTTGCGATCGCCGCATTGATTCCCTCGCTCGCGAGATCGCAGGGAGCAAAGCCTCTTCCTCCACAAACGCTCATGAGCAAACTCAAGTGGCGTTGCGTCGGTCCGTTCATCGGCGGGCGCGTCGTCACCGTGACCGGCGTTCCGGGAAACAACAATCTCTTCTACGCCGGAACGGTCGGCGGCGGCGTTTGGAAAAGCACCGACGAAGGGCTCGAATGGGAAAACATCACGGATGGCAAGTTGCCCGGTCCTAGTTCGAGCATAGGCGCGGTCGCAGTGGCGCCCTCGGATCCCAACACGCTCTATGTCGGCACTGGCGAAGCTGATATTCGCGCCAACATGATTCCCGGCAATGGCGTTTACAAATCAACCGATGCCGGCAAAACGTGGCAGTTCGTCGGTTTGCGCGATGCGCACTCGATCAGCGCGATCCTGGTTGATCCGAAGGATCCCAACGTTGTCTATGTCGCGTCCATGGGGCACGTCTTCGCCCCCGATCCTAACCGTGGCATTTTCAAGTCCACGGATGGTGGCAAGACCTGGCAGAAAATCCTCTTTGTGGACGACAAGACCGGAGCCATCTGTCTGGTGATGGACCCGAATCATCCGGGCCTCATGTATGCCTCGATGTGGCAGGCGTCCCGCATGCCGTGGGGACTGATCAGTGGCGGTCCGGGCAGCGGCATTTACAAGACGACCGACGGAGGCGCGCACTGGAGCAATATTACTCGCAATTCCGGCTTGCCGCAGACGGTCCTGGGACGCATCGGCTTGTCCATCGCCGCCAGCAAACCGGACACGGTCTATGCCATCATTCAGGCCAAAGAGGGCGGAGTCTTCCGCTCGGATGACGCTGGTGCGACCTGGAAGCGGGTCAACGATGAAATGAAGCTGCGGCAACGCGCCTTTTATTACATGTCAATTTTTGCTGACCCGAAGGATCCCAACACCGTCTATGTGCCCGAGGTGGATGCGCTCTGGGTTTCACGCGACGGTGCCAAGACCTTCACGAAACTGAAAACGCCGCACGGCGATAACCATGTCGTCTGGATCAATCCCGACGACACCCAGATTCTGCTCGAGGGCAATGACGGCGGCGCAACTGTCTCGACCAATGCCGGCAAGACCTGGAGTACCGAGCACAATCAGCCCACCGGCCAGTTCTACCACGTCAATCTTGACGACCAATTTCCCTATCACATTTACGGCGCGCAGCAGGATGAAGGATCTTTCGAAGGACCAAGCGCGCACAACGGGGGCGTGGTTCCGCTCTCCGCCTGGCATGAGGTCGCCTATGGGGAAAGCACTTATACCGTGCCCCAACCGGGAGATTCCAACATCACCTATGGCAGCGGCTATTACAGCATCTTCGTGAAGCACGATCGGCGCACGGACGAATACCGCAGCGTGAGTCCGTGGCCGCATTATCAGGAAGGCGCATCCTCGGGCGAGCTTAAGTATCGGTGGGGTTGGACTCATCCGATTCTCTTCTCGCCGGCAAACCCGAAGCAGCTCTTCACGGCCGCCCAGTATATCTTCAAGAGCGATGACTACGGCGCCACCTGGAGTCAGATTTCGCCCGATCTCACTCGCAACGAGAAAAGCCAGCAAGTGCCGAGCGGCGGACCGGTCGACCTCGACCAGTCGGGCGCGGAAATCTTTCCTCTCGTCTCCGCCCTCGCGATTTCGCCTCTCGACGCCAATCTCATCTGGGCCGGGTCCGATGACGGTCTCGCTCATGTCACGACGGACGGCGGCAAGCATTGGCAGAAAGTCACTCCGCCCGGGCTGCCTGAGTCATGGATTAGTTGTATTGAGCCCTCCCATACCGACAAACAAGCCGCTTATCTCACCGCCCGCCGCTACATGCTGGACGATTTCAAACCCTACATCTTTAAGACGACCGATTTGGGCAAACACTGGACTGCGATCACGGCCGGGCTGCCGCAGGACGAATTCGTCTTCGACCTGCGGGAAGACCCTAACGACTCTAACCTTCTCTTCCTCGGCACTCGCAGCACGGTCTATTTCAGCCTTGACGCGGGAACGCACTGGCAGCCTTTGACCCTGAACCTGCCCGTGGCGCAGGTGCGCGACATTGCGATCAACACACGCCAGGGTCAGGTGGTCGCCGCCACTCATGGTCGCGCCTTTTGGGAACTCGACAATCTCACGTTCCTCGAGCAGTTAACCAAGAATCCCGCGATCCAATCCGACGCCAGTTATCTCTTCGCTCCGCAACAGGCCTGGCTCACCCACGCCTACGGCCTTCCCGACCCGGATGAAAGACGGCCGCCCGATGCCGGCTACAATCCGCCCTTCGGCGCGACCGTCTTCTTTCACCTGCCCGAGAACTACGATGGCAAGGCGCCGGCCACTCTCGAGTTCGCCGATGCACAGGGGAAAGTGATTCGCAGCATTCCATTGCACCTCGCCACCGCGAAAGAGAAACAGGAAAATGAAGAGGCCACTGCCGCGCAATATGGCGAGCACTTGGAAAATGCTACCGCCGAACCGGAGCAAAGCGAGAAAAGCGCGGATCAGGAGATCCGAGAAAAGGAAGCAAAGCTGGCCGCCGCCGAGCCGGGGATGAATCGCCTCCAATGGGACCTGCGTTACCCGCATGCCACGGAGATCACCGGCTATCATACTCCCATTGCGGCTGGTGGCCTGGAGGATTCGGTCGCCGGACCGGTCGTCGCGCCCGGCACTTACTCGGTGGTGCTCGGTTACGGCGGGCAGAAAACGCAACAAAGCCTGACGGTCGCTCTCGACCCCCGGCTCAACGCCACGCAACAGGACTTGGAAGCGCGCTTGGACCTGGACCTGAAGATTTATGCGGATCTCGACTCGCTGGATAAAAGGATCAACAAGGCGCTGGCCGCGCGCGACAAGCTACAAAAGGCGGTCGCCGCCCACACTGTGACCGAGGCGCAGGCCGGCGCCGCCCTGGCCGCACTCACCCGCGACATCGACAACGTTGCGCAGATGGCCATGAGAGGGAGCGAAGGCGACCTCCTCCATGAGACCAAGCTGCGCGATCATCTCGCCTACCTGGCTGCGGATATCGACTTGTCCTATGGCCGGCCAACCGTGGCCCAGGAGGCGGTCTTCCGCCAACTCGATCAAGGGGCCAGAGAAGGCCAGCAAAAGCTCGAAGCCGACATCACCCAAGCCGACAAAGTGGCCGGCGAGGGCGGCTGAACAGGAACAATCTCACAAAGGCTTCGCCTATGGAGATGAAGTGCCAGTATCGATCAGCGCTTCAGCCGCTACGACGCGGACGTCCTTGCGGTGACTTCCTGATTCGGCCGCGCGCCTTCGTCGGCTGCAAGCGCCGGTTGGGCTGTCGCCTCGCGCGCGCCCTTCGCCGTGGCCCAGAGAGCGCACTGATCGTGACGTAGTATCCATCCGGATCTCGGACCGAGAACTCCCTTGTTTGGGTGTTCGGATTCACGTGGGGCCCCTCTTCGAACCGGGTGACGAGAGCGCGGGCCCTCTTGAGTGTCATATCGAAATCGTCGACGCGGAAGAACAAGAGGAGTCCGTTGCCAGGTGACGCCTCCGGCGGGCTCATCAAGGGAGGATGCTCGTGCGCGCCCCATTGGTGGAGGCAGAGCAACACGGTTCCATCCGTATCGAGAATCTGACCAAAGTAGTCATGACCGGGAGGCGTCTCAGGTTGGCCGAAGAGCGATTGGTACCATTTGAAGCTGCGCGGAACGTCGCGTACGCCGATGATCGTCCAGATGCGTTTCATCGCATTTCAGCCGTCGACCTAACGGCAACAGCCGCCGCGAGCGGGTTCGCGCGTGGCCGCGGATCCTCGGGTTTTAATCATGTGAAAACTGGATAGTACGACGGCTCGCGGCCCACTCCATCGGCGTCGTTAGGCACGGCCATGCAAGTAATAGCAACTAAATAAATACTGCGTTCCATTCGACCAGACGCCATTTGCTTACGAGACCGTTTGTTACAAACGGATCGCCTTGGATAAATTCTTCTGCTGCCTCGCGTGTGGTAAACACTGCCATGGCGCCTTCTGGCGGGTTGCCAAGCGGACCAGCCGCAAGGAGTACTCCGCGAGCGTGGAACTCATCGAGTCTCGCACGATGCGCGGGAAAGTCGGTCATCACTTTTGACAAAGCGCCCGGAGCCATCTCGTAAAAAGAAACGATCTTCATGATGTTAGCTCCATAATTGAGTGCCCAACTTAGAACACAATGAGCCACCGCGAGCGAATACCGCGGGCTGGGGAGCCCCGGGATAGACGGCAAGGCCGGCTCGCCGTCGGCTGCAGCGACGATTGGTTAAACGGCATGGATGGTATTACGAATATCGCGAGCGAAGTCCTCTGGCGCCGAAGGCGAAAGAACGACGTTGCGGCGATCGAAGTGCAGCACAACTGCTTTATGCGGGTCGGTCACAAAGGCGCGATATACACCGAGCGCCTTGCTGTAAAACCATCCAGTGAAGGAGAACAAGCCGCCATTACCAAATGTGCGAATGCTCCCACGCATCGCCTCCGGCTCGACCTCTGCGGAATACAAGCCGGCCAACGGAAATCGAGTCGTCCAGAATAAACGATGAATCAGAATAGCGTCGGGTGTAACGGTGTATCCCCTAACGGTGAACAATGCGCTGCCGCAGACTATGGCAAGTGGAAGCAAGGCTCCCCACCGGCGGTGGCCACTCCAGACGAGAGCGACCGCGACGCCAAGGCATATCGCCGTGACGATCGAAGACATCACAGTAAGCGATGTGCTCCAGGGTGCTGCGTAGCTTTTCACGGTCGTGTTCTTAGGTGTAGGAACGCGGACGCCGTCTAACTGTCGCCAACGGTTTCCCAGATCATGAAATCGTCCAGCGTTTGCCGGGTCTTATTCACGACAAATTCGGCCACAATCGCGTCATCGACGAAGCCGAGAAACGGAATGCTGTCCGGAATCAAATCGAATGGATCGACCAAATAGTTGAGAGCCGCTACGATCCAGAGCAGAGCATCATTCGAAACCTGTTTGTAGTCACCGTGCTCGTAGGCGCGGACCAGCCGCAGCATCGTCTGAAGGTACGGCCAATTCCCTCTGAATCGCTCCCTGGGGAGCGAGGCAGCCTCTTTCGCGGCCTTTTCAAAAAGCGAGCGCAAACCCCCGGAACCGGCAAGGCGCAATTTTGCGTCGCTCAGCGCCCGGGCAAACGCTTCGCTGCGCAGGGCTGGTTTCTCATAGGAACTGTGCCTTTCAGTGCTCGATTTCTTTTTCGCCTTTTTCATCTGACGCCATGAAAGCACCTCGATGCGGCAACGAGAAGGCAATTCACACCATCTAACGCGACACAAGATCATCGCTCACATCGCTCGGATAAGTGTTCCCAATCATGGGACAAGGAAAATCTTCCCCGGCCAAAGATATTCCAGCATTTTCCCCGTGCGCGCAGAGTCGAATCCATCGGCCGATCGAATGACACGAAGAAGTCACCACAACAAAGACTTCAAGCGCCGAGATTCATGAATCGTATTTCGACGATCCATGGGAAAAGCGAAAGACGCGTCTCAGACAAGAAACTTGCCACTCACCATGATGGCCTCGTTGTCGAACCAGATGTCAAAGTCGCGGCCGACGCAGTCGATGTGGGTTTTGGAAAACCAGGTCTGGCCGGTGTGCTCGCAGTAGGGATGACCAAAGGCGATGTGGATGCCGGGAATCTTTTCGTCCTGCAGGATGTTGCCAATGACGCGAGTGCAGGCGGTGTTGGTGCCAACGGCGAATTCGCCGACCCGATTGCTGTTTTCGTCGGTGCTGGTATAGGCGCGAAATTCCTCGAGCAATTCCTTGTTCTTGCAGGCCAGAGAATGGATGCGGTTTTCCTTCACCTTGATCGTGAGAGGCGTGGCCTGGATGTCGCCATATTTCTGGCAGAGGTAGTCGCCGACCACGCCGTCGACGACAAAAACGCCGTTGGTGTTTCCGGGTGAAGTGAAAATCTCGCCGCCGGGAAGATTGCCCCATTTATCGGGCGTGATAATCCCGCTCGTCTTGACCCATTTAAGGGCCGGCGAAAGATCAGCGACGAAATCGGTTCCCGCAGGGGTGCGGCAGCTGACGCGCTTGGCACGACGGACCCGTTCGATGAGCCGCTGGCTGAGGGCGTCGATCGCCATGAAATCGGCCCGCATGCCTTCGCACATGATCTGGCGGCTGATGTTGACCATGTGGCCATGGCGGATGCGATGCTGGTTCACGACAGTGCTCATCTGCATGCGCGAGCCAAGCTCACCGCGTTGCGACTGGGCGCAGAAGATTGAAACCTGCGAGTTGGCAAGGTCGTCGAGGATCGGGCGCGGCATATCGGTGAGCGGCCGTTCGGCGTACTCCTCGAGTACGAAGACGGCGAATTCGGAACCCACTTCCTCGACCTCCTGCTGGAGCGCGGTGGCGATGTCGCGAGTTGCTTCATCGGTGATGATGGTGATGCGTTCGTTAGGCTGGAGACGCAGGCAATCGCGGATCGCGTTGCGCGCGCCGGGGGCCAGCTCCGGATCAACGGCGAGAGCGGCGGTGAAGAGACGGTGAGGCATTTGCGAAGCGCTCATCATGGCGCGAAAAACCGTCGTGGGCAATCCCGCTTCAGGCCAGAGCGGCGGCGGGTGTGCCCTCCTCGCTCCCGAGAGATAAAGCTGTAATTCACGCCGACAAATTAATGGGCGGCGATGGGCGAGGCTGGTCGCTCCTTGGCCTTTGCTAAGCGAATATTGCTATGCTGGGACGCCATCCGCCGAAGCCACGGTCAGGCGCTCGTAGGTTTCGTCCACGATCAAGTCGACCACGTCATGCATGTTGTGCTGGCGTTCCCAGGCCGCGATCTGCCGGTCAGCGCCGGTGCCTTCGCGCAGGATCCTTTCGACGTGCTCGATCTCCTGTCCGCTCCCGAGTTCGTCGACTTCGGTCGAGATGAAGTCGAGCAGCTCGCTGAGCAATTCGCGCGTGTCGACTTCGGCTTCCCGTCCGAAATCGATCATCCGTCCATCGATCCCATAGCGCGACGCGCGCCAGCGATTCTCATCGATCAGCCGGCGCCGATAAATGCGGAAGGTGAGATTGTCGTGCTGGAGCTTGTGCAGCTTCGCTACGATCGCCTGGATGACCGCGGCCAGCGCCAGAGTGTCGTCGACCCGGGATTGCGCGTCGCAGACCCGTACTTCGAGGGTATCGAAAAACGGGTGGAGCCGAATATCCCACCAAATCTTTTTCGCGTTATCGACGCAGCCGGTCTTGATCAGCAATTTCAGGTAATCTTCGTACTCCGATAAACTCTCGAAGGCGTCCGGCATGCCGGTGCGCGGGAAACGCTCGAAGACCTTGAGGCGATAACCTTTCAAGCCGGTATTACGCCCGACCCAGAAGGGCGAGTTCGTCGAGAGGGCGTAGAGATGTGGGAGGAAATAGCGCGCCTGATTCATGACATGGATCGCAGTGTTACGATCGGGAATTCCGACGTGGACGTGCAGGCCAAAGATCAGATTCGCTCGCGCAATCTGCTGCATGTCCTTTACGATCGTGGCGTAGCGCTCGCCCTCGGTGATGGCCTGGTCGAACCAGTGCGAAAATGGATGCGTCCCGGCGGAAGCAATCTTTAGTCCGCCGCGCCCGGCCATCGTCGCCAGCTCACTGCGCAAGCGGATGACCTGCTCGCGCGCGTCGGCGATGCTGCCGCAGACGTCGGTGCCGAGCTCGACCACGGATTGATGCATCTCGGGCTTGATCTGCTCATTCAACGTCACTGTGCCATCGCCGAGGATTTGCTGGATGTGGGAACGCAGTTCGCGCGTTTCCGGATCGATGATCTGAAACTCTTCCTCGACGCCCAGAGTGAAGACGTGTTTTGCCGAGCTCATTCCCGAAGAACAACCGCCAACTCTCCGCCCCGCGCAAGCCGGGGGGTAGGGTGGTTTCACGGACCGACAGGCCATGCGCCTTGTTCGGCTCGACGGAGTCTCGCCCTACCGACAGTGGCTGCAACCGGCTAGAGGGCAAACGCTTCCGCAATCAATGCCGCTTGCTCGCGCTTGTGAAGCGCGAGCGCGCCGACCGCCGGGCTCGCGCTGGCGTTGCGCCCCGCGTAGAGAATCTCGCGGTCTGACAATGCCCGCAGCCGCGGTTCGATGTAGGTCCAGGCGCCCATGTTTTGCGATTCCTCCTGGCACCAGATGATCTTTTGCACCTTGCCGAACGGTTCGAGGGTCGCGCGCAACTTTTCCTCCGCAAGCGGATAGAGCTGTTCCAGCCTAACGATCGCGGCCGTGGTGATTTTCTTCTCCGTCCTGTGGTGGAGGAGATCGTAGTAAACCTTGCCGGAGCAAAGGATGACGCGCTCGATCTTCTCCGGCGGCGCCACTTGCGGCGCGGGCAGAATTTCCGAGAAACTCCCGCTCGTGAAGTCTTCCGTGCGCGCCGCGGCCTGCTCGGAGCGGAGCAGGCTTTTCGGCGTCATGATGATGAGCGGCTTGATGAAGTCGCGCTTCATCTGGCGGCGCAGAACGTGGAAGTATTGCGCGGCGGTCGTGAGGTTGCAGACCTGGATGTTGTCCTCGGCGCAGGCTTGCAGGAAGCGCTCGAGCCGCGCACTGGAATGTTCCGGCCCCTGGCCCTCGTAGCCGTGCGGGAGAAGGAGGACGATGCCGCTTGGCCGTTGCCATTTCGATTCGGCTGAGACGATGAACTGGTCGATGATCGCCTGCGCGCCATTCGCGAAATCGCCAAACTGCGCCTCCCACAGGCAGAGCATGTTTGGATAATCGAGCGAGTAACCGTAGTCGAAGCCAAGCACGGCCGCCTCGGAGAGCAGGCTGTTGTAAATGCAAATTCGCGCCTGGTTCGGCCCGAGATGGAGGAGCGGGAGATACGGCTTGCCCGTCTTGGCGTCGTAGAGAAATGAATGCCGATGACTGAAGGTGCCGCGCCGGCTGTCCTGGCCAGACAGGCGCACCGGGAATGCCTTCGAGCAGGAGCGAACCGAAGGCGAGCGCCTCGGCAAATCCCCAATCGTAAGGGCCGCCAGCTTCGTATACCTGGCGCTGCCGATCGATCGTGATCCGCTTCACTTTTGGCAGGACGTTGAAATCGTCCGGCACTCTCGTCAGGCCGTCGACGATCTGTTGCAGCATCTCGGGGCTGATCGCGGTCGGCGTCGTGACGCACGTTATATTTGGGTTGAAAAACCGCGGTCGATTCCTGGAAGCGCCCTGTCTGGTCGGCCGCTTCCTTTTCGATGGATTTCACTTCCTCGAGCGCCATTTCGAGGCGCAGTTCGAACTCGGTTTCGAGCGACGCCGCCTCGTCGTCGCTTAACACGCCGGTCTGCAAAAGCTGGCTTTTGTAGAGCTTGGTGACCGACGGACGCTGCGCGATTCTGGCGTAAAGATCGGGCTGGGTGAAGAACGGTTCGTCGCCTTCGTTATGTCCGTAGCGCCGATAGCAATACATGTCGATGACGACGTCGCGGCCAAATTCCTGGCGGAAATCCAGCGCTGTTTCCGTCACGAATCGGACCGCCAGCGGGTCATCGCCGTTGACGTGAAAAATTGGGACTTCGATCATCTTCGCGACGTCGGTGGCGTACATCGAGGAGCGGGCGTCTTCCGGCAGGGTGGTGAAGCCGATCTGGTTGTTGACCACGACGTGCATGGTTCCGCCCGTGCTGTAGCCGGGCAATTGCGACATGTTGAGCGTTTCCGCCACCATGCCCTGACCAGCGAAGGCCGCGTCCCCATGAATGAGCAGCGGCAAAACTTTCCGGCGATGCTCGGTGTCGCCTCGGATGCGCTGCCGCGCCCGCGCCTTTCCTTCGACCACCGGATCGACGGCTTCGAGATGGCTGGGGTTGGCGGAGAGCCGAATCTCTACCTGCGCTCCGGAGTCGAGTTTCCGTACGGTGGTGTAGCCGAGGTGATATTTCACATCGCCATCGCCCTCCACGAGATCGGGAACGTAGTTGGTGCTGAACTCGGTGAAGATGACCTTGAGCGATTTGCGGAGAAAATTCGCCAGCACGTTGAGCCTTCCGCGGTGCGCCATCCCCATGCAGATCTCCTCGATTCCCGACTCCGGACAGAGTTGCAGGATAGTCTCGAGGATCACCATCAAAGACTCCGCGCCCTGCAGAGAAAAGCGCTTTTGTCCGACGTAGCGAGCGTGCAGGAAAACCTCGAACGACTCCGCTTCCATCAGCGCTCGCAAGAGATCGATCTGGATCGCGGCTGACGCACGGTCTTGCAACCGCGGTCGCGCTTCGATCCGGTCGCGCACCCAGTTCCGGACGCGTGGATTTTGGATGTGTTGAAACTCGGTGCCAATCGTGTCGGCGTAAATCCTTTCGAGCGTCGCGATCATCTCGCGCAGTGTCATCTTCTTGTTCTCGAGAAAGAACGGGGAGGAAACCGGCCGCTCGAGATCCTTCTCGCTGAACCCGAGTTCGCGCAGACTGAGCAACGGATTTTCCTGGCGCTTTTCAGCCAGCGGATTCAGCCGCGCAATAGTGTGTCCGAGAGTGCGATAGGCGTAAATCAAGCCGTCGACACGCGCCTGGAGCGAGTCCTCCGGTGCGGTAGGGGGCGTGGGTGCGGCGACCGTCGCAGCGCCATTTCGTTGCGGAGTGTTGCCGAGCTCAAAGCCCTCAAAAAAGGTGCGCCAACTGCCGTCGACCGCCTCCGGGTTCTTCTCCCAAAGTCGATAATTTTCCTCGATCACATCGAGGTTGCTGCGAGTCGCAAATGACGGACGCATGGTTCCGGTACTCTGGAGGCGTTTGCCCGGTGGGCAAGTTGACACTGCCAGAGGCGCTTCGATGTTCGCCTGCAAGTGAACGGGCAATTAGAGCGCATTTTCGATTCGGCTGACGACAAGGGAACAACCGATTCCCGCAGGCGCTCCGCCGTGCGAAGGGCAGGAGCAGTTGTTGTCTCCTTCCTGCGTACGGCGTGTCCGGCGTTTTTACCCACCGGGAGACGTCTGCAGGTCGCCATGTTGATGGCGGCGGTTTCAACCGCTTTGGGCCAGGCGACTCCGCCGGCCATCGATCCTGCCACCGAGCCGGCGGTGCTGGCGGTGGCAAAGGTCCTGCCCGCAGTGGTCAACATCAATACCGAGCGCGTCGTTCGGCGGCAGGTGCGCGATCCGTTCGATGATTTTGCCGCGCAGTTCTTCGGCGTCTACCGCAACCGCCCGCGCGAGATCCGTCAGACGCTCCAGAGCCTCGGTTCGGGATTCATCATCGATCCCGCGGGCTATATCGTGACGAACGAACATGTGGTGGAGCGGGCAGCTGATTACAAGATCGAGGTCATCACGAATGACAATAAGAGCTACAAGGGGCGTTACATCACGGGTGATCCGAAGAAAGATCTTGCTCTGATCAAGATCGACAGCGACAAGCCGCTCCCTTTTGTCAACCTGCAGGACATCTCACCTAATTTGTTAGGTCAAACGGTCATCGTCGTCGGCAATGCGCTTGGGTATGGTAGTTCGATCAGCCGCGGCGTCCTTAGCGCGGTGAACCGCGATATCACGGTCGACGACATCGATTACCGCAACCTGCTTCAGACGGACGCGGCGATCAATCCGGGCAACAGCGGCGGGCCGTTGATCGATCTCTCCGGCCGCCTCGTCGGGATCAGTTCCGCGAAGCTGGCCTTTACCCCGCAGGGCATTCCGACTCAGGGCATCGGCTTTGCTATTCCCGCCGATGTTGTCCGGCAAAGCATTGAGCAATTCAAGAAGATCGCCGCAAAACAACCGGGGCCGCAACCGGGCCCCGGCGGGGAGGGAATTGGCTCGCCGCGCGCGGATCGTTTGTTCGGTTTGCAGTTGCAGGATTTGACCGACGACCTCGCCGCCGCGCTCGGCTACGCGAGCCGGAGAGGCGTCCTGATCAGCGCGGTCGCGCCCGATAGTCCAGCCGACCAGTCCGGCTTCGAGCGTGGTCTGGTGATTTACCGGATCGGAAAGTATGACGTCAATTCAGTCAGGGACGTGGAACGTTTGCTGTCGCAGGCGGATAGCGGATCGAGCGTGGACTTCGCCGTCGGCGTCATCGGCCGCGCAGGCCGCGGGCGTCGTGTCGAGACGGTAACTCTCGAGGCGCGTTGAAAAATTTTGGCAAAAAATTTGCCAACACTTTCAAGTTGGCGTTGTCAGTAGAACTCACGGCTGCATGATCAAAGTCGAAAATCTCACCAAGCGTTATGCCGGCCAAACGGCGATCGACAACCTGAACTTCGAAGTCGGAAAAGGTGAGATCATGGGCTTCCTCGGGCCCAACGGGGCAGGCAAAAGCACGACCATGCGCATCCTGTCGAGCTTCATGCCGCCGACCTCAGGGCGCGCCTCGGTCGCAGGGTTCGACATTTTCGAAAAGTCGCTCCAGGCCCGCGCGCACCTCGGTTATATGCCGGAAAACGTCCCGCTCTACAACGACATGCGGGTCACGGAATACCTCAATTATCGCGCCGCGCTCAAGGGCGTCCCTCATCGCCGGATCAACGAACGAGTCAACGACGTCAAGGAATTGTGCGGGTTGAAGGACATGGAGAAGAAACTGATCGGTGCGCTTTCCAAAGGCTATCGGCAACGCGTCGGACTGGCGGACGCGCTCGTGCATGAACCCGATCTCCTGATTCTCGACGAGCCGACGAGTGGGCTCGATCCCAACCAAATCCGACAGGTGCGCGAACTGATCAAGAACCTCGGTCGTCAGCACACGATCCTGCTTTCGACGCACATTCTGCCCGAGGTGGAGATGACCTGCAGCCGCATCATTATCATCAACAAGGGGCGGATCGAAGCCTGCGATACGCCGGAAAACCTGGTCAATCAGATTCGGACTGCGACCGGTGTCCGGCTGGAAGCCAAAACAGGCAATGACAACGGAATTGAGGAGATGAAGAAGATCAGCGGCGTGAAGGATGTTGGCCTAACGACTGATGGCGACTGGCAGGTGTTCTCGCTCCGCGCCGAAGCAGGGGCGGATGTGCGACCGGAGGTGTTCCGACTGGCGAGCGAACGGCGCTGGGCGGTGCGTGAGTTGTCGCAACGCAAAGCCACCCTTGAAGATGTTTTTGTCGAGATCACCCATGCGGATGAAGTATGAAATTGCGCCGCGGAGGATGCTCTAACGAATAGCTAATGAGAAAATTTTTCACTCTCCTCTCGCGGGAAATCCGCAGCTACTTCTACTCGCCGATCGCCTACATCGTTCTCGTCTTCTTCCTCCTCGTCAGCGGGTTCGATTTCTACTTCCAGGTTTCCTTCATGAACCAGCGGGCGGTGGCCTATTCGGTGCAGGAAGCCTTCTTTAACTCCGTTTTTTTCTGGTTCGCGTTCGTGCTCATTTTCCCGCTCATCACGATGCGGCTTTTCGCGGAGGAATTTAAGCTCGGCACGATTGAGCCGCTCATGACCGCGCCGGTGCGCGACTGGCAGGTCGTGCTCGCGAAGTACTTCGGCGCTCTGATTTTCTACATCATTCTCTGGATGCCGACCGTTCTCTACTTCGTCATCTTCCAGACACTCACCCACCAGCCCGCGGCGAGCTCAAGCGGCGCTTATCTGGGCGGCTACCTCATGCTCCTGCTTCTCGGGATGTTCTATCTTTCGATCGGCTGTTTCGCTTCCGTCCTGACGAAGAACCAGATCGTCGCGGCGGTGATTTCGTTCGCCATCATCACCGTGCTTTTCTTTCTCGGGCTGGTCCAGTTCATCCTGCTCGATGTCAGCTCGGAGACGCGGCAGTTGCTCGGCTATTTCTCCGCGATCGAACAAATGGGCGCTCTCTCCCGGGGCGAGATCGATACCCGGCCGATGGTGCTCTATCTCAGCATGACGATCGTGATGCTGACCTTCACCTATCAGGCGTTTCAATCGCGTAAATGGAGACTGTGATCGATGGCTGACGAGACCGCGCCGAGCAAACCAAAGAGCATCCATCGGCTCCAGATCGGGCTGAACCTGATCGTGCAGGTCGCGATCATCATCGTCCTCGCCGCCATGGTGAACTACCTCGGCTTCGAGCATTACAAACGCTGGGATCTTTCGCGGGACAAGAAATACGCGCTTTCCGACAAGACGAAGCACTTTCTCGACAGCATCAAGGGCAAGGTGCGGATCACGGTTTTCTTCGGCTCGCAGAATCCGATTACGGGCGATGTGCAGAATTTGCTGACCGAATATCAATACGCTTCGCGCGGCAAGATCGACGTCGAGTATGTCGACCCGGACCGCAACCTGACGAGGGCGAAGGAGCTCTTCGACAAATACAAGGTGGTGACGGACGAGAGCGTGCTGATTGTCGATTACCAGGGTCGAACCAAGACCGTGAAGTCTTCGGAAATGGCCGACATGGATCAGGGAAATCCGATGACGGGCGAACCGGCGCAAGTGACTGCCTTTAAGGGAGAACAGGCGATCACCAGCGCGCTGATCGACATCGTGGAGGGCAAGAAGAATACCGTCGGCTACATCGTCGGACATAAGGAACCGCCGCTCGCGGGTGAGAGTCCCATTTCGGTCTTGAAGACGTTTATCGAGAACGAAAATATCAAATTCCAGGAGCTAAACCTCTTCGAGCTGCCGGCCATTCCGAAGGACGTGAAAGTGGTCATGATTGACGGCCCGCAGTACGACTTCTCCGATCGCGAGATGAAGATACTGCGCGATTTCTGGAACAAGGATGGCCGTATTTTGCTCCTGATCGACCCGGCCGCGAAGACACCGAAGTTACTCGCCTTTCTTAACGAGCTGGGGGTGAAAGTGGATGACGATCGCCTCATGGCGATGGTCAAGACCGGCATCGAGGAAGTGGCGCGAGTGCGCGATGTCATGGCGCATTTCATGCCCGATAACCCGGTCACGAAACGACTCGCCGATGTGCGTGCGCTGTTCTTTGGCCCGACCAGTTCGTTAACGCTCGACTCGCAACGGGTCGTGCCTGCGAACATTCATCTCACGCCGCTCGTCCAGGCGGAGAAAGGCTACTGGGGCGAGACCGATTACTATTCGGATGACGAGTCGTTGCTGCAATACGATCCGGCGAAAGACAAGGGCGAGCCCCTCACGATCGCGGCCTCGGTCGAGAAAGGCGGGAGCGCGGATGCGCGTGTCCAGATCAACTCTGCGCGCCTCGTCGTGGTCGCCAATTCCGGCTTTATCCAGAACAACGCGCTCACCCAGGACCAGCAGGGGCTCGACTTCGTTTCTGCCAGCCTTAACTGGCTCCTCAGCCGCGAACAAATGATCGGCATCGCGCCGAAAATTCCGCAGACACTCACCTTCACGCTCGATGAACAGGCCTCGCGTAGTTTGCGCTGGATCGTCCTCGTTCTGATGCCGCTGGTCCCGGCAATCCTCGGGTGGCTCGTCTGGTGGCGCCGCCGCGCCTGACGACTCCGTATGAAGACCAGAACGACGCTCATCCTTCTCATCCTCGTCATCGCGCTCGGGGTCTGGATCAAGTTTTTCGAAAGCAAACGGCCAGGCACGGATGAAGCGCGGCGCCAGTCCGGCAACGTCGTTAACTTCGATCGCGAAAAACTGGGGGGCATCGTGATTCAAAACGGTGACGACCGCATCGAGCTGCGTCGTGAGGCCGGCAACTGGCGGCTCACCGCTCCGGTCAAGGATCAGGCTGACAGTGCCGCGATCGACAACTTGATTAGCGACATCGAGCTCTGGCGCAAAGACGCGCTCATCCCGGCCAGGGAAGCAACGGCGGAGAAAGGACGCCTGAACGAGTACGGGCTGGTGCAACCGAAGCTGCGGCTGCGCCTGATCGGGCCCAAGATGCCGCCGGAAATTCTTTTCGGAAAGGACGCCGCGCTGGAGGGAAAAATGTACGTCCGCCTGGTCGACTCAAAGGACGTTCTGATCGCCTCGCAATCGGTCCGGGCTGACATCTCGAAAAAGCCCGATGATTTCCGCGATCGCAAACTGACTGGCATCACGACCGCGCAAGTGACGCGCGCGATTCTAAAGACTCCGGCTGGCGAAATCGAGCTGGCCAAGAAAAACGAGCACTGGGAGATCGTGAAACCTCTGCAGGCCCGGGGCGATGACCAGAAAATCGGCGATCTGCTCGCCCAGGTAACGAATGCGCGGATCCAGGAATTTGTGGCTGATGATCGCGGCGACCTGCACGCCTACGGGCTCTCCGAGCCGCGCGGATCGATCACAATTTACGGCGCAGACGACAAGGAAGGCCGCACCATCCAGATCGGCAGCGCGGACGAGAAGATCAAGGATGCGGTCTACGCGCGCTCGCTGCCGCGCCACTCGGTCTATGCCCTGCCGAAGAAGACGGAGGAGATCCTGAATGTTCGCCCTAACGACCTGCGTGATCGCCATCTGGTCAGGATCGACACCAACAATCTTGATCGGATCAATATCGAAGCGACCGGCGAACCCAAGATCGTGCTCGCGCGGAAGCGTGAAAACTGGACGATCGCGAGCCGGAACAACCAGCCGGCCAACAGCGACGAAGTCCGCCGGTTGATCGAAACTCTGAATGATCAACAGGTAACTCAATTCGTTGCTGATACCGCGACGGAGCTGCCGAAGTACGGACTCGACCAACCGGCGCTTCGTTTGACCTTCAGCTCCTTTGCCTCGGAAAACACAGCCGAGACAGCGGCCGGCGAACATCCATTTCTCACCCTCTCATTTGGAAAAACCGAGGGGAGCGATGTCTATGCACGGGTCGGCGAGGAACCGTTCATCGTCGCGGTCAATCACGAGCTGCTGGACAAGATCTGGGCCGATCCGTTGCAATGGCAGGAGCTGGCGATCTTCAAATTCAAGCCTAACGACATCCATCGCCTTTCCCGCGTCATCGATCACGAAGAGTCGCTCGTCCGCAACGGTCCGAAGGATTGGAAATGGATCAAAGGCGAGGGCGCCGTCGACACCGCCGACCTGAAATCGCTGCTCAATACTCTCGCTACTTTGCGCGCGGTGCGCTGGGTTGGCGCGACCACACCCGCGCACGGTTTCGACAAACCGCAGTTGGTCGTGACTTTCACGACCTCACCCGACGACAAGGCGCTGCACAAACTGACGATCGGTAATCGGACGGACGACGGGATGTGGTTCGCCAAGGCGGATGGACGCGATGGCACCTTCGTCGTCAGCAATCCCGACCTGACCGCACTGAAACTGCCACTGACGAAGAGCGCCGCATCCTCTCCGTCGCCCAGTGCGACGCCATCTCCGGCGGTGGCCGGTTCGCCTGCCGCGGCGCCGTAGCGCGCTATTGAGGCTTCCGTGCGCAATAGATCGTCACGATACCGCCGGAAAGCGGCTGCGCCTGCGCATCGCTAAGAGCACTGGCCTCCATTAGCGCACACATCGCCTCGCCGCTCGGAAACCTCTCAATCGACGCACCGAGATAGTTGTAGGCCTGCTTTTCACCGGTCACCAGGCCGGCCAGCCGGGGCAAGCAGCGGTGGAGATAAAAGCGATAGATCGGCCGTAGCCGACCGCTCGGAACTGAAAAATCGAGAACCAAAAGATGGCCTCCCGCCCCGAGGACGCGTGCCATCTCGGTCAGCGCGGCGCTCCAGTCCGCCATGTTCCGCAAACCAAAGGCGACCGTGACTGCGTCGAAACTTGCGTCAGGGAAAGGCAGCGCGAGCGCGTCCGCCACGACTGTATTCCTCAGGCCTTTGCATCGCGCCGTTTCCAGCATCTCGGCGCAAAAATCAGCCCCGGTGATTTCCGCTGCCGGCAGTTTTTTTGCAATCGTTAAGGCAAGATCTCCACTGCCTGTGGCGAGATCGAGCACGCGTCGTGGATTCCAGGTTCGCACGACCTTCGCCGCGCGTTCGCGCCACAAAAAATCCAATCCGCCGCTCAACACGTGATTCGCGCGATCGTAACGCCGCGCAACGCGCCGAAACATCGCGCGAACGGTTTCCGGATCGCGCGTCGCGGCGTCAACCGCGGAAGGAAGTGAGTCGGAATTCAACGGACGGGCACGAGATTCGCCGGGCGACTGCCTCTTTATTCGAGCACCGGCTCGCTGCGATCCTCTTCGCGGGCTACCAGCTTGTTTCTCACCATCATGCGGGCGCAGGTATTCCAGCGCAGAAGCGCATCGTCGTTGCCGGGCGGACGAATCGCTTCCGCTTTCTCAAACTGCCGCATCGCTTCGCACAATTCGTGGTAGGCGTAATGCCCAGCCCCGGGATGGCCCTGCGCCAGTTTCGCCTTGGCCCGGCGTTCCGCCAGAATCCCTGCGTAGTAAACGCGTTCGTATTCGCCCGTGATCCGGGCCAGCAGTTGGTTCGCCTGCGTGTCGCTCACTCCGTATCCCTTGCTGAAGCGATCGGTCAGGGCGAGCAGCAGGATGATCAACGCGTGCTGGTTTTCCGGGTCGGTCGCGAGAATATCGAGGCAAATGCTTTCCGCTTCCGCCGGTTCGTTCAGCAAACGATAGCGCTCGGCCTTTTCGAGAGCCGCCGGGATGGCGTCGCGGGAAAGTGTCTTGAGCTTGGACATGGCGGTTAGCACGTTGAAGCGATAAAGCGTTGCAGGGTTGAAGCGGCCATCGTCGCTCGCTCGCCCTGATGTTGCTTCCGCTTCATCCCTTTAGCGCTTCAACCCTTCTTCCCCCTCATCATCTTCCAAAGCCAGCCGAGTGGATCATAATAATCGTCCACCACTCGTTCCTTCAAGGGAATGATCGCGTTGTCGGTGATGTGAATCTCCTCCGGACAGACTTTCGTGCAGCACTTGGTAATGTTGCAATAACCGATTCCCTGCGCCTCGCGCAATTCCTTGAGCCGATCCTCGGTGTCGAGCGGGTGCATCTCGAGCGCGGCGGTGTAAACCAGAAAGCGCGGGCCGATAAACTGGTCGTGCTTGTGATGATCGCGCAGGACGTGACAGACATCCTGGCAAAGAAAACACTCGATGCATTTCCGGAATTCCTGCACGCGATCTACATCCTCCTGCGCCATCCGCCAGGTGCCGTCGGCCGCGTCCGGTGGGCGTGGCTTGAATTTCTTGATCCGCTTTTTCACCGCGAAATTCCACGAGACATCGGTGACCAAATCCTTCACCCGCGGGAAGGCCTTCATCGGCTCGATCGTGATCGGCTTGTCGAGCGGGAGATCGCTCAGGCGGGTCATGCACATCAATTTCGGCATGCCGTTCACTTCCGCGGAGCAGGAACCGCATTTGCCCGCTTTGCAATTCCAGCGACAGGCGAGATCATTGGCCTGCTGCGCCTGGATATCGTGCACCGCGTCGAGCACAACCATGCCCTCGGAGACGCCGGTGGTGTAGTCGTGGAATTCGCCCTCCTGCGCGTCGCCGCGCCAGATTTTGAAAACGGCCGTGTTCATCCCATCTCCTCAATCACCCGTTTCAATTCCTCCCGCATCTCTGGAATTGGCTCGCGCCGAATCTTCATCTCACCATCGCTACCCTTCCAGACGATCGTATTTACTTTGGCATACTCTTCACTCTTCTCCGGATAGTCTTCGCGAAATTGCGCGCCGCGGCTCTCCTTTCGTTCCAGGGCGGCGCGTGTGATGGCTTCCGAAACCGTGAGCAGATTCTTCAGGTCGAGCGCGGCGTGCCAGCCGGGATTGAAATCGCGCGTCCCGATCACGTCGACATGGTGGGCGCGTTCCCAGAATGCTTTCAAATGTTCGAGGGCCGCCTGCATTTCGCTCTCGTCCCGCACAATCCCGACGTTGTGCTGCATGATGTCCTGCAGTTCCCGCTGCACGGTGTAGGGATTTTCGCCCGTCTCATGTTCGAAGGGCCGGAGCGCTTCCTCGGTCAGGCTTTTCACTTCCGCCTCGTTGATTGCGCCTAACGATTGACCCTGGGCGAATTTGGCCGCGAACTCGCCCGCCCGTTTCCCGAAAACCAAAAGATCGGAAAGCGAATTGCCGCCGAGCCGATTCGCACCGTTGATTCCCGCAGCACATTCGCCGGCGGCGAAGAGCCCGGGCACCCTCGACATCTGGGCATCGGCATCGACCCGCACTCCCCCCATAATATAGTGCGTGGTCGGGCCGACCTCCATCGCTTCCTGGGTGATGTCCACGTCGCCGAGCTGTTTGAACTGGTGATACATGCTCGGCAGCTTGCGCTTGATGTGTTCCTCCGCGTTCGGGAGCCGTTTCTTGATCCAGGAAATATCGAGATAAACGCCGCCATGCGGTGTCCCCCGCCCTTCCTTGATCTCGCGCACAATGCAACGCGCCACGTGATCGCGCGTCAAAAGTTCCGGCGGGCGCCGCGCGTTCTTGTCGCCTTGCGTGTAACGCCAGCCTTCCTCCTCGTCGTCGGCCGTCTGCGCCTTGTAGTTCTCCGGAATGAAATCGAACATGAAACGCTGGCCTTCCCGGTTGGTCAGAATCCCGCCCTCTCCGCGCACCCCTTCGGTCACGAGCATCCCGCGCACGCTCGGTGGCCAGACCATCCCGGTGGGATGAAACTGGATGTATTCCATGTCGATCAGCTCCGCGCCCGCGTGGTAGGCGAGGGAGTGACCATCGCCGGTGCAGTCCCAGCTGTTGCTCGTGATCTTGTAGGCTTTGCCGATTCCGCCGGTGGCGAGGACGATGGCTTTTGCCCGAAAAATCCGGAACCGGCCGCGCTCGCGATCGTAGCCAAATGCTCCGGCGACGCGCGCTCCGTCCTTCAGCAACCCGAGGACGCAGACCTCCATGTGGACGTCGATCCCTTGATGAATCCCGTGATCCTGCAACGTGCGGATCATTTCCAGACCGGTGCGATCGCCGACATGCGCCAGGCGCGGATATTTGTGGCCGCCGAAATTGCGCTGCAAAATCCGCCCATCCTTCGTTCGATCGAAGACGGCGCCCCAGGCCTCGAGCTCGCGCACGCGCGCCGGTGCTTCCCGGGCGTGCAACTCTGCCATACGCCAATTGTTCACGTATTGTCCGCCGCGCATCGTGTCGGCGAAATGCACCCGCCAGTCATCGCGATCGTCCACATTGGCGAGCGCGGCCGCGATCCCTCCCTCCGCCATGACGGTGTGCGCCTTGCCGAGAAGGCACTTTGAAACCATCCCGACCGAAACGCCCGCGGCCGAAGCCTCGATCGCGGCGCGCAATCCAGCGCCGCCCGTGCCGATGACGAGAACGTCGTGCTCGGTAGTTTGATAGTCGGATATCGTCATTCGCTGAAGCGGCCGTTGCGACAGTTCGTCGAAGGTTTAAGCGCTGAGGCGCGCAACGTGCAACGCCTAACTTTCATTTCTCCGACTGAATCTCTCTCGCGCGGCGCTGAATCTCGGACAGAAAATCGGCGTTGGAACGCGAGAGATTTTTCTGCCAAAGCGCTGCGAATACGAGCGGCGGAAAATTCGGTAACGGCAGGATCTTGAGTCCGGGTGCCAACTTCGCGCGCGGGATCTGGATGGAGAGACCGACGCCGAAACCAAGCGAAGCGTAAATCGGCACGAGATCGAGCGCGCTGACTTCGACGCCGCACGGCCAGTGCACCCCCAGTTTCTTGAGGCGCGACTGGAATTGCTTGACCATCACCTCATCGGGCGGAAGCGAAATCAGCGTCTCCGCGCCGACACCGCCGCGCCACATTTCTGCTGCGTTCCTGACCCTGAGTCGCCGCGGCAGGATCAGGACGAGCGGCAGCTTGAACAAGATCGCCGAGCCCAGACCGGCGGCCGGCTTTCCCTCCAGCTCCGTTATTGCCAAATCGATTTCGTGCTTTTGCAGCAAACGCTCGGCTTCGGCTTGGTTCGTGTCGGGCAGCCGCAGGGACAGAGTCGGGTATTTCCGCTGATGATCCCGCAGCAGATTGGGCAAATAATCGCGAAGGATGGTCGCCGGCGCCGCGAGACGCAGTCGGGCATTTTCGTCGGAGCGCAGGCGTCGTGAAACCTCGCCGATTCTCCCGAAGAAAGGCTGGGCGAAAGCGAAGAGCTCGCGGCCGGCGGGGGTGAGTGCAAAGGGACGCCGCTGAAACAACTTTTGCCCAAGCGATTTTTCGAGCTGCAGGATCTGACCGCTGACGGCCGGTTGTTGAATCCCATAGGGAATCTTGCGCGTCGCGGCGCTGATCCCGCTCGAAACGTTGGGCCTGCGCGGCGGCCAACGGGTCGTGAAGTGCATTGAAGGGTTGAAGCGTTGCAACGGGCCGAGACCAGGCCTGACAGATCGACGGCGCTTAGTCGATTCAGCGCTAAAAAATCCGCCAGTCGTGCCAGATGCCGAGGGCGCACAGGCGCACGTAAACATCGGAGAACCCCACCCAGGTGAGGCTCATCCAGGCCCAGAGCATGTGGCGGCTGTTCAGGCAGCCGACGCAGGCATAGACACGAAAGCGGGTCGGTGATTTCGAGAATTGATCGAGGAAACCGCCGACAAGATGGCGCAGAGAATGACAGCCGCAGGTGTAACCGCCGAGCAACACGACATTCAACGCCAGCACGAGCGTACCGACACCGATCCCGAAGGAGGTGAGGCCCGTTGCGGGATCGAGGAACCACATCGCCTTCCAGACATCGTGCGCGAGGACGAGAATGAACAGAAGCGCGAGGTAGAGAAAATAGCGATGCACGTTCTGCATGATGAGGGGGAAGGAGCGCTCGCCGAGATAGACACTGCGCGGCTCGCCGACGGTGCAATTGGGCGGATCGGCCCAGAATGCCTTGTAATAGGCGCCACGGTAATAATAGCAGGTGAGCCGAAAGCCTCCCGGCGCCCAAAGAACCAAGAACGCGGGCGAAAAAAGCAGCCAGGCGGGCCACCAAACCGGCTTCGGCCCTAACCAGGCGTGCGGCGAGGCGCCAAAGATCTCCGGCGAATAGAAAGGCGAAAGATAGGGGCCGAAATAATAATCTCGGCCCTGCAATGCGGCCCAGGTCGAGTAAACCACAAACGCTCCCAAACCCAGAAAAACTACGAGCGGCTGCGCCCACCAGACATCAGCGCGCATCGTTTCGCCAAACGAGCGGTGAGGAAGAGTCAATTCGGTTTGCGGCATCGGGTCGATTCCTGAATCTCGCTCGCCTAGATAACAACAGCGCGGGTGGTTGACAAGGTTTTCAACGAGTCTCCACTTCCGGTGCGAGGGAGGAGACGATCTTTTCAAAGCGCGGATCGCTCCGCAAAAATCGGTGCGCCCAGAGCGGAGACCACAGCAGGCTTTGCTGCGCAGGCCGCGCACGTGGCAGTCTCCCCACTGGGTCGATTTTCCCAGCCGGCTGGGCAAATCGTTAGGCGTGAGTCATCAGACCTTCGGGATGTGTTATTCTGGTTTCGTCATTCTCCCGTCGGTCGGACGAATCGCGGTGGTCTCACCAAATTCCTTCGCTACGTCATCGAGGTGTTCATTGATGTATTTCGCCTGGCCGAAGATCCGAGCGCGCGCGCAACTAATTTTGTCGCTTTCTTCTTGAAAAGTTCCGACGGATAATCAGTGTCAAACTCGCACTTTATGGACGCTACCTCTTCTGTTGCAGACGCCACTCACCATCCGCACGCTTACGAAGAGCACGAGCACCACGAACTCGGCTTCTGGCGGAAGTATATTTTCTCGACTGACCACAAGGTGATCGGCATCCAGTACGGAATCAGCGGCCTGACCTTTTTGTTTTTCGGCTTCACCCTCATGATGCTGATGCGCTGGCAGCTCGCCTTCCCCGGGACGAGGCTGCCCGTGATCGGCACGCTGCTCGAGAATGTGCTCGGCCCGGGAGCGATGAACAACGGGGTGATGACCCCGGAGTTTTACAATTCGTTAGGCGCGATGCACGGCACGATCATGATCTTCCTCGGCATCGTCCCGATCGCCTTCGCGGCGTTCGGAAACTTTGTCGTCCCGCTCCAGATCGGGGCGCCGGACATGACGTTCCCAAAAATCAATATGGCGAGCTATTGGGCGTTTTTCGTCGGCGGCGTGATCATGCTGGTGAGCTTTTTCGTCCCGGGCGGCGCGGCTAAGGGAGGCTGGACTTCCTATACGCCGCTGGCCGACATCGCGGACAAGGGGCCAGGGTTTGACATCATTTTCAATGGCCAGACGCTCTGGCTGATCGGGTTCATTCTCTTGATCACCTCGTCGCTACTTGGCGCGGTGAACTTTATCGCGACCATCATCCAGCTCCGGGCCAAGGGCATGACGTGGATGCGGCTCCCCTTCTTCGTCTGGGCGCAGTTTGTGACCGCGTTTCTGCTGTTGCTTGCCTTTCCGCCCCTCGAGTCGGCCATCGTGATGCAGCTAATGGATCGGGTCGCGGGGACGAGTTTTTTCCTGCCGAGCGGTTTGGTCGTGAATGGCGCGCAGGTTTCGATCAGCGGCGGCGGCAGTCCGCTGCTCTGGCAGCACCTCTTCTGGTTCCTTGGGCATCCGGAAGTTTACGTGCTGATTCTGCCGGGCATGGGAATCGTGGCGGAGATCATCGCGAACAACACGCGCAAGCCGCTTTGGGGTTACAAGTCGTTGGTGCTCGCCGCGCTCGTGCTCGGTTTTCTCTCCTTCATCGTTTGGGCCCATCACATGTGGCTGACCGGCATGGGTACGGCGGTAAGCGCGTTTTTCCAGACGACGACGATGATCATCTCGATTCCGTCGGTGATTATTTTGAGCGCGTTTTTCATTTCGCTTTGGGGTGGCTCGATTCGTTTTACGGTGCCGATGCTTTTTGCGACGGCCTTCCTGCCCATGTTTGGGATCGGCGGACTGACGGGCATCCCGCTGGCGTTTAACAGCGCCGATCTCTACCTGCACGACACCTATTACGTGATCGCGCACTTCCATTACATCGTCGCGCCGGGAACGATCTTCGCCGTCTTCGCGGGCATCTATTATTGGTTCCCGAAAGCGACCGGGCGCAAGATGAATGACTTTTGGGGCAAGGTGCATTTCTGGCCCTCGCTCGTCTGCATGAACGTGATTTTTCTGCCGATGTTTTTGCAGGGCATGCTCGGGATGCACCGTCGCTGGTATGACGGCGGCCAGGGCTGGACTCTCGCGAGCGAGAAAGTGTGGGGCTTGAGTGGTTTCCACTGGAACCTGCCCATTTCGATTGCCGCTTGGGTAATGGGTCTGGCGCAGATTCCATTCATCATCAATTTCTTCTGGAGCATGCGCCACGGAAAAAAAACAAACGATAATCCCTGGGAGGCGACCACCCTGGAATGGACCGCGCCGTCGCCGCCGCCACACGGCAACTTCGCTACTCCGCCAGTCGCCTATCGCGGACCCTATGAATACAGCCTGCCGGGCCGCGAGAAGGATTTCACGATGCAAACCGAGCCGGTCCGACCCGACGAGCGCACGTTGCGCGAACCGACCATGTCGCTCAGTCACTAGGATTCCTGCCTCTGCCCTAACGAATCGCGCAAATGGAAATTCCTTACACCGTTACCGCCCGGCCCGACACCGGGCTCTGGAACGCCAAAGTCGGCATCTGGCTTTTTCTTGCCTCGGAAGTGATGCTCTTCGGCGGCCTATTCTCCGCCTACATTTTCCTCCGGCTCGATGCCGAGCCCGGCTACTGGCCGCATGGCCTGCTCAACGTCCCGGTCGGCACCTTTAACACGGCGATCCTGATTGCTTCCTCGGTCACGGTCGTGCTGGCGTGGGCGGCGTTGAAGATGCGCCGCTACGCGAGATACAAGGTCTACATGGCGATCACGATCCTTTGCGGCGTCATCTTTCTCGTGGTGAAGCTCGGTTACGAGTGGCCGCAAAAATACGATCACTTCGGCGCCTACATTAAGACCAGCGAGCTGGAAAAGTATGAGCGCTATCTGGGGAACAAACATCTCCTGAGCGAAGGTTTGCCCCCGCGGGTCGAGATCACCGGCCATCTCCATAACCGGGCGGCACTCAACGATCCCAAGATTAAGGAATACGAGATCGCGCTCGATCCCATCTACACCGACCCGACGAACAAAGCGATGGATCGGCCGCACTTCCTCTACGTGCCACCGACCGATCAGATCGCGACAATCGATAAGGCGGACGTGGAACGCGCGACCATGTTCCTGCCCACTCACAACACGTATTTCGCGACCTACTTCACGATCACCGGCCTGCACGGTTTGCACGTCCTCGGTGGGGTGATCGTCTTTTGCTATCTTTTCCTCATGGGCGGCAGAACCTATCGGCAGAACCCGGAGCACCTCGCAAATCGAGTTGAGGTTGCGGGATTGTTCTGGCACTTTGTCGATCTGGTTTGGATCTTCGTTTTTCCGCTCTTTTACCTGCTTTGACTCGATGAATAATCCGCCAACTACCGCGCCGGTCGAGCACGAGACGGAGCATTACGCGCCCAACGTCCACGACGTCAGCAAACACGTCCGCGGTTATCTTCTCGTCGGCGCGGCCCTGCTTTTCTGCACTGCGCTGACCGTTTTCCTGTCCTATGTGGATTTCGGTTCGCGGAAGGCGAACGTGGCCGTGGCAATGGTGCTGGCGGCGTTCAAAGCGGGATTGGTTGCCTATATTTTCATGCACCTGTCGGCGGAGAAGAAGTTGATCTATCGGATTCTCATCTTCACCGCCATCTTTGTCCTGGGCCTCTTTTGGCTCATTTACCTCGCCTGGTACGACCCGGTTCATCACTAAAGTGTCACTCAAAGGTTTTCACATCGTCTTCATCACTTTTTCGACACTGCTTGCGTTTGGCATCGGCGTCTGGTGCCTTTGGACCAATAGTGTGAACCAGACCGCCGCTTACACCCCGGGGGCGATTTGTTCCTTTGTGATCGCGCTCGCGCTAATCATTTATGGCTGCTGGTTTTGGCGCAAAATGAAGCGGCTCCGCTTGATCTGATGAAACCAAAACTACTTCTCTGGCTAACGCTCGTGCTCATCTCGCCGACTGCGCAGGCCCTGGCCTGCGCGACCTGCATGGGAGCGAAGGATTCCAAATCCACCGCACACCTGGCAGTCGCGATCTGGGTCATGATTGGTGCGTTGATGTCGGTGCTGGGAGGCGTTAGCGCCTTCGGAGTGCATCTCTGGCGGCACGCCAATGTGCCGCTCGAACCGCATGAGCAGTTGATCGACGAGGATCTCGAGAAATATGACTAGTCTGGCCCTCATCAACGAATTTCTCGGGCAGCCGGTTAACGTCTCCGAGCACGGGTTCCAGATCGATCATATCATCGAGTTCTGCCACTGGTTCATGGGCGCGCTCTTCATCGGTTGGCTGAGCTACTTCATTTTTGTCCTCTGGCGTTTTCGCAAAAGCCGCAACCCGGTGGCCAACCATGAAGGCGTCACGAGCGGCATCTCGACCCATCTGGAGTTCGCCGTCGTCCTGATCGAAGCGGTCCTGCTCGTCGGTTTTGCCATTCCGCTTTGGGCAAAACGAGTGAACGCTTTCCCAAACGATAAGGACGCCATCGTTGTTCAGGCCATTGGCCAACAGTTTAACTGGAATTTTCACCTCCCCGGGCCGGACGGAGTCTTTGGTCGACGCAGCGTGGACCTTATCAGCAACTCCAATCCGATCGGACTCGATCCGACAGATCCCAACTCAAAGGACGATCTGGTGGTACTGGGTGAATTGCATGTGCCGGTTGATCGCAATGTCATTGTCGACGTTTCATCAAAGGATGTGATCCATAATTTTGACCTGCCGAGCATGCGCATCGCCCAGGATGCGATCCCAGGGCAGGTCATTCCGATGTGGTTCAAGCCAATCAAGACCGGCACCTACGAGATCGTCTGCGGTCAGCTCTGCGGTCTCGGGCATTACGCCATGAAAGGGACGCTCGTGGTCGACACGCCGGCGGATTATCAAGCTTGGCTGAAGGAACGGGCGGAACTGGCTGGTAATCCGCCCGCGCCGGCTAAAACGGGGGCGCCGCCGGCCGCTCAAAAAACAGCCGACCCGGGCGGCGGATAAAGTAGTGGACCGGCATCGCGCCGGGGAGGACCACAAACTGATGCGCAGGCCCGACAACGAGACGAATCGCTTTCTCTATCGCTTTGCCTGGTTCACGGCGGGCGCGACCGTTCTGCTTATTTGCAGCGGCGGAATGGTAACGAGCAAGGGCGTCGGGCTCGCCGTGCCAGATTGGCCGACGACCTTCGGTTATAACATGTTTTTCTTTCCGGTTTCGAAGTGGGTTGGCGGAGTTTTCTTCGAGCATACCCACCGGCTGATCGCGTCCGTAATCGGATTCTTGACCATCATCCTGGCAATCTGGCTCTGGCTTTCGAAAGCGGAAAGATGGGTAAGGACGCTCGGTTGGGTGTCGTTAGGGACGGTCGTTTTACAGGGCATTCTCGGCGGACTGCGGGTCACACTCTTGAAGGATCAGATTGGGATTTTTCATGCCTGTCTCGCGCAAGCATTCCTCGGATTGCTTGTCGTCATTGCGCTCGCTCTTTCGCCGGTCTGGCGTCGACTCGCTAGCTTTGGTGGGAATGTTCCGAGTCGAGCACTCGCGATTTTTGGGATCGTCATCTCCGGCTTCATCTATGGACAACTCGCCCTCGGGGCAACGATGCGGCATCAGCATCTTGATTTGGCGATCCTAGACTTCCCGCTCGCCTACGGACACATCATCCCGCAGACCGATCCGACAACTATTGCTCACATCAATCAAGCTCGCGACGCGCAAGCACTCTCCGACGTGTCGGCCGGTCAAATCTGGCTGCAAATGGCGCATCGGTTTGTCGCCGCGATCATTGGCCTGACAAGTGCCATCTTTTGGTATCTCGTTAGGCGAGAGCGAGCCCGTCCGCCGTTCTTGCGAAATTTGTCGAATCTATGGCTCGGGCTCGTCCTCCTGCAAATTACTCTGGGTGCTTGGACGATTTGGAGCAATAAGGCCGCAGACATCGCGACGGCGCATGTTGCAGTGGGCGCGATCACGTTTGCCACCGGGATCGTCATTTCCGCCGTGCTGCTTCGTCTGCGCCGGGTTGGACGGAGCTCGCCGTCCCCGCTTCGGACCAGCGCTCAACTCGCGGAGGCTGCGGCGTCGTGAAAACGGCTGTGATTGAACCGCGCGCGGTTCCGATCGAGCGCGGTTGGACTATGGCCGACCTCGCAGAGTTAGTGAAGGCCCGCCTGACGTTTCTGGTCTTGATCACAACTGCGGTTGGCTTCTACGTTGGATGGCGCGGGCCGATGGATTTTGTGGCGCTTTTGCACGCCGTCGCCGGCACGGCGCTGGCAGCCGGGGGCGCGGCGGCGCTTAATCAATGGTGGGAGCACCAATACGACGCCATCATGGTGCGGACACGGATGCGACCCATTCCAGCGGGCCGGATGTCGCCCCGCGAAGGTTTGATCGTCGGGACCATCCTCGGCGTTGGCGGCGTGGTATATCTGGCCATTGCCGTAAATTTGATCAGCGCTCTGCTGGCCGCGGCAACCATTGGCATTTACCTCTTCGCCTACACGCCGCTCAAACGAATCAGCATCACGAACACGCTTGTGGGTGCGATTCCGGGCGCCCTCCCTCCGCTGATCGGCTGGGCCGCGGCGCGGAACGATCTCGCCCTCCCCGCCTGGACGCTCTTTGCCATTCTGTTCTTCTGGCAACTGCCGCACTTTTTTGCGATCGGCTGGATGTATCGCGAAGATTATGCGCGCGCTGGTTTCGTCATGCTCTCCGGTCGCGATCTGGAGGGCGGGCGTACTGGACGGCAGAGTATTTTTTTCACGGTGCTGTTGCTCGTCACCAGCGTCACACCGATTTGGTTTGAAATCGCATCGCTCTCCTACCTGCCAATCGCCCTCTCGTTAGGCACACTTTTTCTTGCGCTCGCATTTCGTTTTCAAATGTACCGTACTCTGCCGACGGCGCGACATCTGTTTCTGGGCTCGATCATCTATCTGCCGCTTCTGCTCGGCGCTCTCGTGCTGACGAAACGATGAGCAGCACCTCCGGTCTCGCTCCGACCAGGGCGCCTCTCTCTTGGAGCGCGCTCGCCTGGAAAGCGACGCTCATCCTCATCCCGCTCCTGACTGCCGCCAGCCTCTTCTTCCTCCGACAAATGGAAGTTGCACGTCTCGCCAGTCGCCAGTTGCCCAAAGATGGCGTCGTCCCGCCATTTCAACTGACAGATCAGGATGGGCAGCCCTTTGGTTCGAAGCAGCTACGCGGGAAAATCTGGGTCGCAGACTTCGTCTACACCACCTGTCCCGGGCCTTGTCCGATGATCAGCAACCGGATGAGCGAGACACAAAAGCCGTTGCAGGACACGGACGTGAAGCTGGTTTCCTTCAGCGTCGACCCGCAACATGATACGCCGGCCGTGCTGCGAGATTATGCCGCGAAATTGAATGCTCAGCCCGGTCGCTGGAAATTTCTTACCGGCGACAAGGACACGATTTATCATCTCGTCCGCGATGGATTCAAATTGGCCACACTTGACGGCGCGGCTGGGCCTGTCCATAGCACGCGACTGGTTCTGGTCGATCGCCATGGCGTGATCCGCGGATACTACGACGCGACTGAAGCCGATGCGATAACGCGTCTCCTGGCCGATACCAATCATCTCCTCCAGGAGGAACCCGCTCCCGCGGCCAAAGGCTCATAGATTGCTTTCTGCAGATTCTGCCAGTAATACTGGCTCTGACGAACAACCAACGGCGTTTTCGCAAGCCGTGGGGCTGAAGTTCGGCGTTACAAATTATACCAAGTGCACTGGCTGCCGAGAAAGGCGCGCTGGAGGTTATTGAAATCCGCCGCGCGACTGACGAATTGAAAACGTATTTGTTCGGAGTCGCGATTCATAAACATTGAAGAACGCTCAAAGCGTTCGCCATAGAATATGTAAGAAATAATTACAAGGAAGGTTTCCTTGCCTCCGATTTTGACTGGATTCTTCTCCTGGGAAACGAGGGTCAGGTCGGTGCTGTCTTCGGGAACTTCGGCCAGGGCCTGTTTCACCAACTGTCCCATCGTCTCCTCATCGAAGGCGCCGAGATGAGAAAGAGAAACGCTCGTGATTGTTCCTTCCGCCTCCGCTTTGTTCGGAGGATGAAGCGTCAATTTTGTTGCACTCCCGGAATATTGCCAACCGTCCGGCGGCCGATAAGTAATCTCGCTACCGCTCCCGTCCGAGAAGACAAGATGGTGGAATGTCATGCCCTCCCCAACGAAATCGGCCAGTTTGGGTGACAGATTCAACTCAGCCCGTGCGCCGACAAGAAGAACCAGGCTTAAGAAGGCGACAGTTAAGGAACGAGAGACCATCTGCCTTTGCTGTAGGTAAAAGTCAGGAGCGTGCCCGGAGGAGATTTGAGTCGGAAATTCGTATCAAAGTACCAATTCCGAACGGGAGCATTATAGACGGGCGACCCGTACCTCCAAATCCCGATGGCTTGCTGGCTGTTGTAGAGCTCGACCATCGAGCCGTAATAGGTCAATGACTTGTTGCTCCAATTCTCGAGGAAGCGTGGAAAGTTCTCCGCGCCGCCGCTGTAACTGCCATTGCTCGTCCCGCTTGGGATAATGCCGGACAAAATCGCTGTATTATAGGTCGTATTGGAGGCGGTGCCAAAAGAAGTGGCGTCATTCCAGGAATTGGAAAGGAGGTTGACGGCGTCGGCAATTACCGAGCAGGGCTGGCGGGTATAACTGGCGGCCTGCGGTTTCGTCGGATCGCCGCTGTTCGACGGAGGGTTGCTTCCGGTGTTGAAGTCTCCTTGAACATAAACGGGGTTGGCGCTCGCGACGGTCAATCCATTGGTTGGAATGAAAGCGCCATTTTTTAAGCGAAAGCCGCGCTTCGCTCCAATTCCGTTGGGGGCGGCGCTTGTATTGTTGAGATAAATAATTCCATTAAAGGGGGTTCCGGTCTTGTTCCATTGCGTGCCAGAGCTCTTTGTAAGCTTGCTGATATCCAGAGTGGTCACACGAACGGAGGCTTGCTCGCGATTGTCCTGGAAAGATTGATTGGTTGTAATCACTCCACTCGCGGTAAACATGTTGTAGAGTTTTAGGTCTTCTCCGCTGCTCGATGCTGTCAAGGTGGTGGTGGTGCCATCGCCATTGGGCCTTAGGAGCGTTACAGTATCAGCGCTGCCATGGTCAGTGATTTGGATGATGATTCCCGCCTGGTTGAAGTATCGATAGCTGCTCAACGGGTCGGGGTTGGCGCTTAACGGCAGGACCGGCGGCTCAATCAATTCGTGATAACCAGTATCGTTTGGGTTCCCAGGGTCGAATGTGCCTGGGTCAATATTGAAGGGTTGATGAGTAGAATCGTAGTCTGGCCTGATCTCCGGGTTCATCGGCCACGTAGGCGGTCCGTTGGCTGGATCGTTGGGGTCGTGTGACAAATCTCCCGGCATAAAGCCAATAGACCATTGACCCGAAAAGGTAGCCTTATCCATAAAGTGCAGGCTCTTGTGGTCGGTGTAAAGGTCGGAATTGGTATGAACCCATCCGTTAATGTAGAAATCGGGACCAGGGTGGATTTCGAGTGGATCATTGTAAAATATAGCGTAGTTCCATGGGGAGATTTGTTGTTCTTGAAAGATACGTTGAACTTTTGCCACGACGTTGCCTCGCAAGGTGGGGAGAGTGACATATGCGGTGGCTAGATAGTTGTAAGTGTTGTCCCCGTTTCCCGCCTGTCCAACGCTTGCGGTGGGTACGGCGTTGGGATCCATAGGGACTTCTTCGGGGTCAACCGCCACGACTTTGCATTGTTGCACGGTCGAAGTATTGGCCGGGTCGTAATCGGCTCGGGTTGCGGTGAAGTTTGGAATACCTGGGAATTGTGCTTGTGTCGGCAACGCCAGGCTAGCCAACTGGTTGGTGGTCGGTAATGGTGTGGGAGGCGTCTGGCAGAGCTGGCGCCAGCGCGCGAAGCTATTTTCGAGGCAGCCGTCCGCAACGGCGCTTGCGCTCTCCAGGGCGACGGAACGTTGTACATTACGACCCACGTTCATCGTGTATTCGGCGGCAATGCCCACGATCACCATCAGAGTGGCGAGGATCGAGATCACAAGGACGATCGCGGTTCCGGCTTCTTGCTTACGTATTGTTTGTTTCATGGATTATGGGGTTGGGAATGGAATTGGAAGTGGAAGTGGTGTGGCAGCTACTGTTAGTTTGGCTTTGGTCGGAACGGTCCCGTTGAGAAGAATGTTGGCGGATTTGAAACCACGATTGCTGGTTTGAGAGTCGGCGGTGGAAAGACCGATGGCTGCGACCACGCGCGGACTTCCTGTACCCCCGGTGTCCGGCGTCTGGAACGGTTGTGCCCGGGTGATGCCGGTAGTCAAAACAACGAACAGCGGCGGGGCCGTGAGGCTGTGCCATTCGAGGGCCCCATTATTCACGACGTAGGCGCACACGTCTGTGGTAAAGCAGGCGATATTGAAGGTCGCGGTTCCGGTGATATCCACCGGCAAAGGGGTTTGCAGCGTCAGAGTGACCACCCCGGGCGCGGCACCGCTCACCGCTGTGATATCCGAGTCAACGTTGTGGGTCAGAATGATCAAGCGTTGGTGAACTTTAGGCGCTTCAGCGCTCGTTACTCTGACCTTGACGACATTCTGGCCCGCGGTCGCATCAGCCGCGATCCGAAAAGGACCTCCTCCCCAAAGTTGAAACAGGATTCCGGGAGCCGAACCGTCGGCCGGAGCTGGCGTATTTGGGGTAGCTGGATCGTAGAGCGCGAGCGGCGAGACCGCGCTATGCAAGTTCTCGGTCATTTTCAGCATCGCGATGCGGGCCTGCTGATGGGCCGTATTCACAGCAGTGTTCTTTGCTCCAAGGATGGTGCCGGTGTTCAAGAGGGAAAAAATGATTAGGCCGAGCACGCCGATCAGCACGGTTGTCACCATTAGTTCGATTAGCGTCAGGCCGGAGCGCGCGTGAGAGACAATCTTCATTAGTCGGATGCGCGAAGTGTCTCCATCGAGAACGAGTAGGGCCGCCCTAGGTAGGTGTAATTGATCGTTACTGTCGCGCGGTAGATCGTCACCCCACCAGCGCTGACGTCCGCAACCGTAGTTGTGCGCGTGCCCGAAACGACCGTGTTAGTATCTGCGTCCTCGTAAATCTTTACATCTTCTGGGGGCTGGATCCCTACCGTGAGGACGAGGGGAATCTGTCCGGGTGGATTAAATGGTGTCGCTGATTGTATGGTATCAATCTGGTTCATGGCTGCGGCGTAGGCACCGGTTGCGTTTCGACTCTCACTCGCGAACCCATTGAACTTTGTCAGCGCGGCCATCGTCCCGCTGAATCCGATGCCAATTAACGCGATAGCGACAACGGTCTCGACCATTGTGAAACCGGAGCGGCTCCGGTATCGGCCGCTCTTATTAATATGGTGAATATGGAACATTATTGAAAATATAGAGCAATCCTCATACCGGGCGCAGGTTTTGTGTTCGCGCGACGGATCGTCCCGGCCGCGTTTCGGGGCTGGTAGAGTCAGGACAAAGAGGCCGACGACGCGTCGCAATGGGTCCGGCCGACCGGCCTTGTCCGCCTAGGCCGAGTCGCCGATCGCCTGCGTGGGATCTTCCTCCGCGACGAGGCAAAGATAGTCCCGGTATTCCCCTTTGGGCACTCGATCGATCAGCCGGCCCATTTGGGCGCGGCCGATGAAGCCGGCTCTAAGCGCGACTTCCTCCAAGCAGGCCACTTTCAAGCCCTGCCGGTGTTCGATCGTCGCGATGTAGTTGGCGGCTTCGAGGAGACTCGTCTGCGTGCCGGTGTCGAGCCACGCCATCCCGCGGCCCAACAACCGAACATGAAGGGAGTTTTGGCGCAGGTAGATCAAATTTAGATCGGTAATTTCCAGTTCCCCGCGCGCGGAAGGACGCAGTCTTCGGCAGAATTCAACGACCTGGTTATCGTAAACGTAGAGGCCAGGAACTGCGTGCTGGCTCTTGGGCTTCTTCGGTTTTTCCTCCAGGCTGATGACGCGTCCGTCCGGACCAAACTCAACCACGCCGTAGCGTTCCGGATCGCGCACCTGATAACCGAAAATGCAGGCGCCATCCTCGAGCGCGAGCGCTTTGCGGAAGAAATCGAGTTTGCCGTAGAAAATATTGTCGCCAAGGATGAGCGCCGCGCCGTCGCCGCCGATAAATTTCTCGCCGATAAGAAAGGCCTGCGCGATTCCCTTTGGCTCCGGTTGCTCCGCATATTCGAGGCGGATCCCGAGCTGCGAGCCGTCGCCGAGAAAGTCGCGCAACATCGGAACATCCTTCGGCGTCGAGATAACGAGAATCTCGCGCAGACCGCCGAGCATGAGCGTGGCCAGCGGGTAGCAGATCATCGGTTTGTCGTAGACCGGCAGCAATTGTTTGCAAACAATCCTAGTCAGCGGATAAAGGCGCGTCCCCGCACCGCCGGCGAGGAGAATCGCCTTCTTGCTCATGCGCCCTGCGTCCAACCGATCAGTTGCTGCGACCATTCCCGCCAAAAGGAGCGGGCACCGCTCCATTCGATCTTCGCCTTACGCGTCAGCCACGGTCCGATCTCGTTTACCGATGGTTTGTCGAGCGTCTCATCAAAGACGAATCCGCCCCCACGTCGGGCCAGCAACTCGCGATCATTGCTCCGCCCGCCGACGCATTGATCGAGTGCTTCCCGAATGAGCTGTTCCGACAAAATCGGGCGCGTTTCAATCGCCGCGCTCACGCTCAACCCGAGCAGGCGCTTCAAAAAAAGTGCGCATAACAAGGTGCGCGAACTGGTGGCATGCACGTGACCGATGTTGTGCGGCAGAAACAATCTGCGCAAGATCAGAGCCGCGTGCGCCTGGGCCAAGAACAAATCGGAAGCAGGTCGATGTTTCTGATTCGCCCGCATCGCTTCCAGTTCACGCACCAATGCCGGGTGCAATTGCCACTCCGCCTCAACCACCATCGCGTCAGGGAGATATTCGAAATCGGTCATGAGCTCGTTCGTCTTTGCCACGGGATCGAAGTCGAGTGGTGGATGCAAAACAAACGCCAGATGTGGGACTTCGTTGCGGCGCAGAGCGCGCAATTCCATTTCGAGAAATGGGAGATTTTCGTCCGGCCAGGAATCGATCAGATAAGCGGTTTGTTTTCCTTCCAAACCCGACCCCACAGTCGGCCGCTTGGCGGGCGCGGCCGCAAGCCGGGCAGCGAAAAGTTCGTGCAGCGGCTCAATCGTCTTCGTGACATTAAAATCGGTTTCCATCCGGTGCCGTCCCGCGTCACCCATTCGCTTCCGCAGCGCCGGGTCGCGCACCAGCTTGTCGAGCGCCTGCGCAAACTCCTCCCAGTCTCCGGGGGGAACCAGCAACCCCGTAAGACCGTCGACGACCGATTCCGGAATGCCCGCGAGCCTGGTCGAGACGACCGGTCTGGCGCACGCCATCGCTTCCATGATCACCGTTGGGAACACGTCGCTTGCCCCTTCGGCATCGACCACGCTGGCGAGGGCAAAGATGTCGCAGCCAAGTAATTTCCCATACACGTCCGCTTGCGAGAGTGAACCGCAAAGTTCGACACGGTTGCGTAATTTCAGCTCCGCAATCATCGTCTCCATCTTCTCGCGCAGCGGCCCGTCGCCGATGATCTGGCAACGAAAATCAAAATTGCGGCGATCCAATTCCGCGCAGGCCTCGAGCAAGATCTCAAAGCCCTTAAAGGGGACAAGCCGTCCCACGCTCACAATCGTTGTCGGACCCGGGGGCCGCTCGCCTCGCGGAGGCGCGGGCAGATTGGCCAGGTCCAGGCCGTTGTAAACACGATGAATCTTGTGCGCGGCTTCCGGGCAACGCTTTTGAAGCAACTCGCAGCTATAGTCCGTTTCGACCGCAACGAATTCCGCCGCCATACAGATTTCCTGGAGCAAATCGTCGCGCCCGAGATCCGACATGAAATCCTGGCCGTGCGCCGTGACGCTGAAGGGAATGCCCGCGATCTCTTTCACGAAAATGGCGGTGTGAGCGGCGCGGTTTGCGAAGTGCACATGAAAATGCTTGATTCCATGGCGGGTGAAAAGGTCGGCGAAATAGGAGGCATTTCGGGCTCGCAGCGCGGCCTTAAAGGCTGGGCCATAACGCCGATCGTGTCGGTCGATTAAGGCCTCCGGCCAGCGTCCCGCCTCGCGTGTCTTTTTCTCCCACAAACGCAGGACTGGCGCCGGCGGGGCATAGACAACTGGCGAGCGAAATCGGGCAAAATGTTCATGCCGCAGGCTGGTGAGCGGTGCATGCACGGAACCGATGAGCAGCTCGTAGCCGCGCCGCTCGAGCTCCAGCATCTCCATGTCGCAAAAAGTTTGCGAGACAACCGGGTAGCGGGAATAAAGATAGGCGAGTTCCATGGACAAACAACGAAACGCCGAAACGTTAGTCATAAGTGGAGCAGGAAAGAAGCCCGCTCCTGGTGATCTGTTTCCCTCAGGAGATCGGTCTCCCGACCACCGGCTTGCGTCCTTCGATTTCCGGTCTCACGAGATATCCTTGCCGGGATCCATCTCGTAGTCGAGCGCCAGACATTCAGACGTCTTCGGCTTGATCACCTCCTCGACGAACTTGATGTAGATCGGGTCCTCCCGAAAAATTGCCTGTTTGTCCATCGACTCAAAATCGATCGCGATGAAGAAAGGCCACGGCAGCTTGGGATCGACCCGTCGCCCGCATTTGATGCTGAGCACTTCGTCAATTTTCAGGAGCTGCATCCGCGCCCGCATCATCATTTCTTCGGTCTCCTCCGGGGTGACCCCGGGCTTCAGTTTGTAGAGTCCGATGTGGTGAACCATGAGCGGATAGCTATTAGGCTTGAGCCGACGGTGGCGCAAGCAAGAATCGGTAATACCCACCAGCCCCGGCTGATATATCTCTTCGATTTCGCAGACCGCCGAGTCCCGGCGCTATTTCTTCCAGTCGAGCGCGCCTTTTTTCAACGCATAGACATAGCCGACCATGAGGATCGAAACGAAGCTCAACATACTCCAGAGGATCACCTGGCTGTGGGCGATCGCCTCCCGATATACCACCGCCCACGGATACATGAAGACGATCTCCAGATCGAAGAGAATGAAGAGCATCGCCACCAGGTAGAACTTAACGCTGAAACGTGGCTGCGCTTCACCCTCAGGCACCATGCCGCACTCGTATGCAGAGTCCTTCGTCCGCGTGCGCACCCCAGCTTTGCCGAGCAACACACTCATGATAAGCGCTCCTGCCGCAAAGCCCACCGCGACCGCCGCCTGCAGCAGAACGGGAATATACTCGCGGATCATTACCTCAAGCCGTTTTTCCTGGCAGCATGAACCGGCGCCACGAACGCTCTAGCGAGAGGCCGCAGCCGTCGGGAGGTGGCCGTTCGGCGGGATCAACGCCTTAGCCAGAGCGGAAGGTAATCCCCGATATTTCTTGCCGGTTTTCTTGACCATCCCCCGCGCCACCAAGTTTTGCAGCTTCTCATAGGCGCGCAAGCGCAACATTTCTTCTCCACCGCTGGCCGCGTTGCGGGCTCGGAGATTTTCATGCAGGATCTCAAAGAGTTGCTTAAACTCGAATGAAGTGCGCCGGGAAAGGACCGCAACGAGTTCTTCCGTAACGAGATCTGGCACTCGGCGTGAGAAGGCGTTCTTTTTTAGGATGGCCATAGGGCGCAAAAAATAACATATTCCGGCCGAATAGCAGCAGTTTTCTCACTTCCGCGAAAAATATGTCGCTCGCCCTGAAGGGTCCGCAACGCGGTCCGCCAGATTGACCAATTCCCCTCAAAAAGGACTGGGTGTTGGACTTGCGGACGGCGTCGTTGGCGTCGGGGAAGCGATGGCCGGCACCGCTTGGAGAAGTCCGCGGTTCCTCAACCCTTCCCGGAAGTAGAGGAGCGAGCTTCCCACCACGGCCGCGATTCCGATCGTTGCCTCCCGAAATGTCACCGGTCCAACCGATTCGGTCACATAGCCGTCACTCTCGTAGCGCTGCGACATCACGATGGGCGAGAGATGATTCGCGATCGCCTCCGGCGGTGGGAGCTTTGCCAGGTCGACATCCTTCCCCAAGGCGGGATAGACCGCTGCACCCATGATGAGCAACGGACGGATGGCGGCGTTTGCCCGTTCGAACAACAACCGGGTATCGACGTAATTAAATGCCGAATCTCCGGACGAAACCTGCGTCGCGGCGCCGCGGAAAATGGCGCTTCTTTCTAGTTCGCCGGTCGGCTCAGTCGGCTTCGCTAGCGCAGCTTCAATCGCTCCCGTGTCCGAGCCAAGGAACATCATCTTGTCCGAAACCGCGACCGTGGCACTAAACTGCACCACGCCGCCGAACGGTTGAGCACTGTAAATGGTCGCATCATTTTTCTCCGTCCGCGTCCAAGGTGTGCCGGCGATCTCGACGGAGGTCACCGCCTCAGCAATTTTCCGCGCGCGTGCCGGGTCAATCACGGGCAGAGCGGCGAGAAAGGTTGGCCAATGCGCGTCCGCCTGCCAGGCGCCGGTCATTTCCAGTTGCTCACCAAAGGCCTGCCTCAGGTCGTCGGCCGAAATCCCGCGCGCGGCCAGCCTCAGGCTGAATTCACGGATGAGCGCGGAAAGACCACTGGCCGCTGGTGTAGCGGGTGAGAAAACATTGTCCCGCCAGGACATCCGCGACACAGAATAGAAAAAGGTGTCGGCCCCGGCGGTGGCAAGGAGCGGACGCGTCAAATTTTTGTCCGCGCCGACCCGCGGCATCTCCACAAAATCGGTCTCGCGCATTTTGCCATGTTCGAATCCGAGCGCCACCGCCACCCTGCGCACTGATCTGAGCCGTTCGAGCTGCGCAGCCGGGAGCGATTGGCCTGCCATCAAGATGAGCGGCATCAGCCTTTCCAGGAAGGGCCGCGGGTCG
>CAVUMF010000003.1:0-783413 GCA_963742545.1 uncultured Verrucomicrobiae bacterium
CCTGCGCCTTTACGGCCCGTTGGACCCGTGGTTCGACAAGACATGGAAGCCGGGCGAATTCGAATTGGTGCAGTGAAAGGGCGTTTCCATGAATACTGCAGCGATTAGTGCCCTGGCCGCTCTCGGGGGATCGGCCATTGGCGCACTTGCCCCAGTCCTGACCAATGTTCTCCTGCAGCGGAGCGCGGCGCGACACGATCTCGCAAACCGAACAGTCGCTGCGCGCGAGGCGCTTTATTCCGACTTCATCAAAGAAGCCTCCGGCCTCTTTGTCACTTCGGTGACGCACTAGCTTGAAAATCTTGGCGACCTGGTCTCTCTCTACGCGCTGGTGAGCCGCATTCGACTCTGCTCCACCGATCCCCTCCTGCAGGCCGCCAAGGATGTCGTGAAAAGGATTACCAAGGATTTCAGCGAACCGAACTTAACTACCGAGCAGGTTGTGCGGAGACGTTGTTTCCGGCAAGGGCGATCCACTCAGGGCGTTCAGTTTTGCGTGTCGGAAGGAGCTGCACGGTATTGTTGGAATGGCGCTGTGAGTTCGGAGAAGGCCTTGTCTTCGATAACCAATGACTCCTGGTCACATCATATATGAAAATTCACCAACTGATAGTCGCGTCGGTCATCGCGCTTGCCTTCGCCGGCTGTGCGCAAGTCGCGGTCGTTTCGGAACAACGCCCGGCGCCATTGCCGCCCGGACCAGGAGCGGAACAGATCGCAACGCAGACGATCGATCGCGGTCTGGTCGACAGCAAAGACGCAGCCAGTTGTCGCGCTTGGTGAATTCGCCGCCGCCGCCCACGACTCTCTGCGGCAACTCGATCGCAATCCAAAGGACGCAGAAGCGCGGCGTAACTACAACTTCGCGATCGCTCGCATCTTTAGTGTGGTGCGCGACGCGAAACTGGATCCATGGACCCATCCGATGCGCATTGGAACAAAGGGCGAATTTACCCTCACGTGGAAGCGCGATCCACGCCCGGACTGGAACCCGGCGCTCTACGAGCTAATTCCGGTCGATGAACTGAAGATCACGGGCACCGAGGTCAAAGACCGTGTCAGCAAGGCGGGAATAGGAGCACCGCTCGTGGCCAAACGGCAGCTCACCGCACAACAAGCGAGCGAAGCTTTTGCACCACGCTGGATCTTCTATGGTGTCACGGCGACGGCGCAATTCGAAGGCTCGCGTTGTGTGATCTCGATCGAAGATCCGCTCGCCACAGAAACGGTTCGAGTCGGAACACACACTTACCCGCTGGCGGCAGATTTCACCGCATCGATAGCGTTAATGCTGGTTCAGGAAAAGCCGGGAAAGCTTGGGTTGGCCCGACTCTTGAATCCACAGGAGTACGCTGCCACCAACCGGGTCTTCCGTTTTCAACCTTACGATCCAAAAAAGGAGGTCGTGCTTTTCGTGCACGGCTTGATGTCTACGCCTGCTACATGGGTTCCGCTGATGAGTGCTTTGCGTGGCGACCCGGAGATCCGGCGCAACTATCAATTTTGGTTTTACAGTTACCCCAGCGGTTATCCATATCCCTATAGCGCGCTCATTCTGCGCCAGGAGCTGGACGCGATCGAAAAGAAATATCCGCTCTGCAAGAAGATGGTGGTGGTGGGCCACAGCATGGGGGGATGCATTACCAGGACTCTGATCACGGACACGGGGAATAAACTGTGGCTGCAGGCTTTTGGAAAGCCGCCGGACCAGGTAGAGATGCCGGCCGAGAGCAAGCGCCTCCTCGAAGAGGCGCTCATCTTTGAGCATCGACCGGAGATCGGGCGAGTCATTTTCATGTCGACTCCGCATCGCGGCAGCGATTTGGCGAGCGACTGGATCGGCCGTTTTGGGGCGCGGCTGGTAAAAGCGCCGAGCCAGTTGCTCTCGGTCGGCCAGGTCGTTCGCGAGGACACCACGCCTGATCCCGCGGCCCTACAGTTGAAACGCTTCCCGAACAGCGTCGACACGCTGTCCCCGAACAACCGCTTCGTTATGGCCATCAACCAGATCCCGATCACTCCCGGCATTCCGTATTCCTCCATCGTAGGCGACCGAGGCCGTGGTGACACGCCCAAGAGCAGCGATGGCGTCGTCGCTTACTGGAGCAGCCACCTCGATGGCGCGAAAAGCGAGTTTATCGCGCCGTGCGATCACGGCTCGCCCGAGAACCCGCAAGCCATTGCCGAAGTCGACCGCATTCTCAAACTGAACATCAAGTCCAACTAGGCCGAGTTCGCTGCCTTATGGCAGGCAGTTTGGTCGCGCGTTCGGGGCTTCGCCGAACTGACACGACTAGGCAAGGCACAAAACGTCGTTAAGGTGAAAAGAGGATCCTAGTGCCCTGGCCGCTCTCGGGGAATCGGCCATTGGCGCACTTGCCCCAGTCCTGACCAATGTTCTGGTGCAGCGGAGCGCGGCGCGGCGCGATCTCGCGAACCGAACGGCCGCGGCGCGCGAGGCGCTTTACTCCGACTTCATCAAGGAAGCCTCCGGCCTCTTTGTCACATCAGTGACTCACAATCTGGAAAACCTCGGCGACCTGGTCTCGCTCTACGCACTGGTGAGCCGGATTCGACTGTGCGCCACCGATCCCGTAATGCACGCTGCCGAGGATGTCGTGAAGAGGATTACCGCGCATTTCAGCGACGCGAACCTGCCTGTCGAACAGGTTGCGGGGGATGTGGTCTCCGGCAAGGGCGATCCACTGAATATGTTCAGTTTAGCGTGTCGGAAGGAGCTGAACGATATTGTTCGAATGGCGCTCTGAGTTCGGAGAAGGTCTTCGGCAAGCCCGCAAATTCACGAGGGAAAACCCTTCAAGCGCGCTCTTGGCCGTGCAGCGATCAGAGCTCCGCGAAATCATGGGCAGCAAATTGATGCGTGAGATAACGCTGCAATAGTTCCGCCTGAGCGGGGATTCAACTCCCGACGCATCTCACGCCCGAAGATTATCAAGAAGCTCGGACAGACAATGACAAGAACCCGGCTAGCGAGTAAGTGGGTAGTTAGTTCGATCTGAAACACGCGAAGCGAATCCCGGGACGCTGAAACGAGACCAAGACCAACAAACCCAAGACGAAATCCGTGAAGATGGCTGTTCAATCGCTACCGGCCGAGATGTTCCAATGCCTTGCGCATGGGCGCGCTGGAAACTTTGATTACCGTTTACTGACTACTGATTATTCATGATGCCCCTTACCTCTCCTCTCTCATTCCCGACCACTCCATGAGCTCGCGGTTCAGATTACAACCCCGACGAAGTGCGGCCGGCGACCGGCAACGAACTCTGGCAGAGCTGGGAGTTTGTTTATACTGGCAACGCCCGTGTGCCTTGCTGGATCGTGCGCGTGCCGAAGGAAATCATCTGGGGTCACGGAGGTTTCTGGAGTGACAACTCGATCGCCATGTTTGCTGCGATCTACCGGCTTCAATTTCCATTGTCGGCCACGGGCGGGAGCGTACCATCTAGGCCGGTGCAGGCCCCGAGAGTTCCTGATTTGGAACGCCGCTAAAAGACAAACCCCGATTCTGCCCGGAAACTACAACCCCCGCCAAGAACCTTGGTGAGGGAGGAGAGTTACCGGCTCATACCGTTACCATCTCGTGATGGAGTCCGTTGTGTTGTCCCAGCGTCTCGCTCGGGTTTTCTCCGAAGAGCGTGCGGTATCTCTCGGCAAAGTGACCAAGGTGCCAGAAACCGCAATCGTACGCGACTTGCTTCACGACACCAAACCCCGGCGCCGCTTCCCGTAACATGCGACGGGCGCTGTGCAGCCGCCGGTGCCGCAGATAGACCATGGGACTAAGTCCGAGCATGTCTCGAAAGAGATATCCCACACTGCGGTGGCTCAGGCCTGTCGAGACGCAGAGATCGTCGAGATCGATCGGATCGACAGCATTCGCATCGATGTAGTCGCGGACCTGGCACAAGTGGCGCTGCCGTCCCGCTACCCTCGACGTGGCCGACGGAACAAGGTCGCTGCAGCCGCTTCGCAGGGCAGCGAAGAACGCTTCCAGCAAATCACGCTCGAGATGGCGGCGTGCAAGAACGCTGCTGAGGCCATTACCTGGCTGCCAGATCGCTTTATCGACTGCTGCGAGCAAGGCGCGCAAGCCAGCCTTCTCGGCCGGGCCAATCCGCATGCCGGCGCCTCGCGCGAGGATCGCCTCGGGAATGTCGGGGAACGCCGTGGAAATGGCACTGTGGAAGTCTGCGGCAGGTATGGTGAGGATCGCTCCAGCGAAGCCTGCGGGCGTAGTGGCATCGATCGCGCCGCCCGGCGGGAAGAAGCCCATGTAGCCGTCGTTATGTTCGGCACCAAAATTAAAAGAATGCCCCTTCCCAGGGCATACGTTCGCGAAGGCCAGCGTGAAGCAGTCCCGTGGCATCGCCCCGCTAAAGAGCATCGCGGGTCCGTTGGTGGCCAGATCGAGAAAGGCGTGCGGGCAAACGACTCTGGCGAGCTGGCTTGGCGCCGGCCGGTCGCTGAGCTGGCAGGCCTCGATGTTCGCGTTTCGGACGGTGGCGGCGAGTATCTCGGGGTCCGATGTTCGCAGAGCGATAACGGGCGAAGACAGGTTGACCACCGCCCATCTTACGGCTTCTGGCAATCGGACGCCAACCCCTTAATTGCGGTTTTGGGATACGGTTTTAATTCGCTTTCCGACTTTGGTGTGCGAGTTCACCCAATCTTATGAAAAAACTATTATTGTTGGCGCCTATCATGGCCGGATTGCTGGCCGTTTCGGTGCAAGCTGGCGAAGCCGTTGTTCCAACCGAATCGAAGAACGTCGCTCCAGCACCAGCACCGGAAGTTTTCGGGACCGGTTTCTATATGGCGCTTGACCTGGGCGCGAACGTTTATCAAAACCGTGTCTCAAACGCAACCTTTAGCAACGCGCTCGGAGACACGCTCTCGCTCTCCACGGAAAACAACGTGGGCTTTTACGGCGGGATGAAGGCCGGCTACGTCTTTGGTACCGGGACCTTTCGTCCGACGATTGAAGGAGACTTCTTTTACAACGGCTGGCAAGGAGGTGGAACCGCAACCTTGACGACGGCCGATGGGGCGGTAGGAACAGCGCACTATTCGGGTAATATCAACAGCGGAGCGTTCATGACGAACTTCATCGGAAGATTCGCGTTTGGCCGCTTCCAGCCCTACGTCGGAGCCGGCGTTGGCATCTACTACGCGGCCAGCCCCGGTTTCACCGTCAATACCGGGGTCGGGACCTTCAATACCACCGGCTCGAGAACTCATGCTGATCTGGCGTGGGATATCATCGCAGGCGCGGATTACTACCTGACTCCGAAGATGAGCACCTTCATCGAATACCACTACCTCGACTATACGAGCAGCCAGATCGACACCAATCAGAACCGCAATCTGGGACAGAGTTTGGTCGGTGCCGGTATGCGCTTCCACTTCTAACGCAGCCGTCGCGTTGATTAATTAGCCATTCGATTGTGAAACTGGCGGGCCGCACTCCTCGGAGTGTGGCCCGTTGTGCTTCGCTCAGTCGTTAATATAGGGGGACGCTTCCAGTCCCGCTTTTGCAATTGAGCCGTCATGCCAGAAAGCAGCCGGGAAGAAGGCCTGGAGCGAGCAATTTACTTCGGGGGCAATAATAATAAAAAACAGAGCTCGACGCGTCGGATGGTCGGACAAGAAATGGTGAGTACTTCGCAAAGAATGCAACGCATGCCGATCACAAGCTCATATCTTTCAAAACACATACCAAGGCTGCGGCTTCGGCAAGGCATGTAACTATACTCCGTAGTCCGGCGCGCCCGATCGTTGGTTTGCGGGTGCCTGTCGGTTGAGCGCGGACACCTGGACCTCATAGCCCACTGCAAGAAAGCGAGATCCCATCAGCCTGGAAAAGAAAAAAGGAATTGGAAACCGAAACGCAAAACAACAAATAAGAACCAAAATGAAAACCAAAATTAGCGTGGCAATCGTGCTCCTGCTGGGCATCGCCGCCATCGTCCTGTATCCCAAACTCGTCGTGACTCTGTCGAAAGACGGCGCTGACGCGAAGCTGAACACGTTCAAGGACACCTACGGGCACCGCTACACCGAGATGTTCCTCATCGGCGGCAACGCGATCACCAAGAATCTGGCGGCGAACGTCTATAACACCTGGGGACTGAATGGCAGCGACACCACCGGGGATTCTTGTCCCGCGCCGCTGCTCGACAAGATCGACGTCAAGGAGATGGCGAAGCAGTACCACATGCTTGCCGCTTTCAAGAACGGTCCCCGCATCTGGACGCTGGACTGGATCGAGGTCGAGATGGGCAAGGAACTGGACTTCGGCGGCATGAAAGCACGCTGGGTGAATTGGCTGGATTTGAAGGGCATCAGCACGAAACCCGGTGCGGCCGATTACAAGAACATCACCGTCACGCGCCACACCCATTTCGGCTTCAACAAAGGCACGCGGATATCCGTCCTGGACGACCCCGACGGCAACCCGTGGGTCATGAAGTCTTTCAGCCTCATCACATTCCCGGATCAGAAGTTCGACGAGATCAGCACCCTCGGCAGCCGCCTGAAGCTTCCGGCGGGCTGGAACTTCCGGTCGGTGGTGCTCGACCAGGATCTGATCCTCACCCCAGACAAGACCGGCACCGCGCACATCACGCAGGACAACTTTGGCAACACCTACGACCGCGCGGGCGGCGACTACAGCAATTTCAAGCCATAAATAACCAACAACGCCCAAGAGCAGAAAAACAAAACAATGAAAACGAAACGCAATCTAAACACACTTATCGCGCTTACCGGCGCGCTTATTGTTTCGGTTCTGCCCACGGGTAGAGCCGATGACAAGACGAAGACCCAGCGACAACAAGGTCCAGTTGATGTTCGTGCAAACTGCCGACGATTTGAAAGCCGACGGCACGACGCTGCGGCTGGTCAATGTCGGCCAGCAGACGCTGTATTTCTCCGATCGCCCGGCGCGTGTCGCCGGGCACCTCACGATGCCGGCCTACATGGACGAATGGAAAGCAGGCGAAGGGCCGGACAATTTCAGCAGCGACCCGCCCAACGCCACGCTTTCCGTCTATGAGTCTGGGAATCAGGAAAACACGCTGGCCGTGGTTAAGATCAGTCATCCGGTAATTGATGGAAAGGACCTGGTCTACAGTTACAAGCTAATCGAAGGTACGATGCCGAAAGCCGGTGGCGCAGCGGCGTTGTTCATCGATTGGATCGGTGCCGGGGGTGGAGTCGGGGTCGGTTTTCACGGCGCCGGAGCGGGAGCTCGCGGGGTCGGTCTGCGGCGGTAAGTGGCCCAGTTCGATTCCGCCAACAATGTTGTTTGGCTGAGCGCAAAGGAACACGAGCGTGGTTCAGAGCCATCTAAGAACTCTTCTTCTTACGGCGTCGCTCATTGCGTCGCGAACCGCGTGCGATGTCGGCGAGTCGCAACCCAGTCCGAGAAATCGCGCCGGGTGTCCGGTTATTCGCGCGGATCAGCGATCCGCGGATCAAGGAAAGCTCTGGTGTTATCGCCAGCCGGCGCTATGCCGATGTCTTCTGGACACACAACGACGGAGGCGGACCGAAGAAACAAGTCCTTTAGGCCATCAATCGCGAAGGCGCCACCCGCGCCGCATTTCCGATCACCGGTCCGATGTTCCACGATTGGGAGGACATGGCGATCGACGACGCCGGACACCTTTATCTTGGCGACATCGGGAACAACTGTCGCGCCCGGTCGCATCCTGCGTGTGAGGCACCCGACCATCCGCCATCAGACGAATCGCGGGCCGGCTTCCGCCACCTGGAAAAGTCACCCGGTTGGGAGCGGCACGCCTCAAATCCTTCGTCGCGCGATCCGGACACCGGCCCGGCAGGGCGTCCCTCGAGAGTGCACGCTCCTCGGCATTGCGCAGATCCGATGGCGTGTTCGGCGATCCATTCTCCGCTCGGGACGGAATGAAATTGCTTTACAAAACGTAGTAAATCTCCCAGTTTGGTTATTGAACACGAACGAAAAGGCGGCCTTCAAAACGGAGGGTTGTGCTCATTATTAGCCCTGGTGTCTTACGTTACTGGGATGGTTCACAACGTGCTCTGGAGAAGGTCGAAGGTTCGCCAGAGATGCAACGATTAAACATTTTTGCACTGTGAAAACTGATGTACTAATCATCGGCGGCGGCCCTGGCGGCTCGGCCGCTGCGATGTTCCTGCTTAAGGAAGGCATCAAGCCGATCATCCTCGAACAGGAGGAATTTCCCCGATTCCACATTGGCGAATCCATGACGGGAGAGGTTGGCGCTCTTCTCCGCCGGCTGGGTCTGGGGGACGAAATGTTGAAACGCGAGTTCCCGGTAAAGCATGGCGTCAGGGTGTTCGGGACCAGCAGTTGGTTTGTTCCCGTGGCCGGGCGCGACGAAAACTGGAATTTGCACGCCGGCTTTACCTGGCAGGTTCGGCGCAGCGATTTCGACGCGATGATGCTGAAGGAAGCCGGCGCGCGGGGGGCTACCGTGGTGCGGGCGAAAGCGACCAACGTACTTTTCACCGATGATGGCTCCGTGCGCGGTGTCGTGATACGGCGGCCCGATGAGAGCATCGACGAGATCGAGGCAGAGGTCATTCTGGATTGCTCTGGAATGGCAACGTTCCTCGCCAATCAAAAGGTAACCGGGCCGAAATATCTCGGTAGTTACGACAAGCAGATTGCCTTCTTCGCGCATGTCAAAGGGGCCATCCGCGACAGCGGAACCTCAGGGGAAACGGCGAAAGACAATACCCTCATTTTCTACCAGAAGAAGTATCACTGGTCCTGGTTCATTCCCGTTGACAAGGAAGTCGTTAGCCTGGGCCTGGTTGTGCCGACAGCGGAATTTGTCGCTCATAAGCAGACGCCGGGTGAATTTTTCCGCGGCCACCTGCCGAAGATTAATCCTGAACTCGCGCGTCGTACCGAGGACCTGGAGTACGTGGAAAGCGTCCACGTCATCCCCAATTATTCCTACCAGGTACGGGGTTTCTGCGGAAAGGGTTTTATTTGCATCGGGGATGCTCATCGTTTCGTCGATCCGATCTTTTCTTTCGGTCTGATGGCCTCGCTTCGTGAAGCGGAGTTTGCCATTCCGCATGTCGTTGCCTACCTCAACGGGAAGGGACGCGACCAGGCGAATCCATTCGATGCGCATCAGCGCTTTTGCGAGAAAGCGATGGATAGCTTGGAAGACATGGTCGATCTTTTTTGGGAACAACCGTTTGCCTTCTCCGTCTTCGTGCATGACCGCTACCGCGACGATCTGATCGACGCCTTCGCGGGCCGCATTTACGAGACAGAACAACAGCCGTCGCCAGGGATTCTGCATTTCCGCAAAATGCTTAAGCGCCAACGCGACTATGACCACGCGGATGATTACTCGATCCCGATCGGGTCGCGCTACCATCCGGAGCGCGCCGCGTTGTGGGCGCCCGATTCAATTGTTGAAACGACCGAGGAATGGATCGATGAAGCCGCTTCCCCGCAACGCGAACGGGTCGGCGCGGAATAATTCAAACGAACAAATCAAACATGGAGATACCACAGAAAATCAAGGACTACATTAACGAGAACCGAGCCCCTTTGCCTGCGGTCACCGACCCGGATGAACCGCTGCAAATCGACTCGCTCGGTTTGATTCGTCTGGTTTCATTCATGGAAAGTGAATGCGGCATTCGGGTGGAAGATGAGGAACTCGTCGCGGACAACTTCGCGAGCCTGCGCAGCCTGGGTGACTTGATCGCCAGAAAATCTCAGGACGCCGAAGCTTCTTCCTAGCGCTTTCCGCTTCGGGATTCCTGCTCTTCGCGCATCTTCGGACCGACGGCCTTTGCCAGTTTGGTAAACTGGCTGCGACGGCACTGTTTGTCCCGGAGTCGATCAACCGCAACGGGCCCGCTTCCAGATCCAGGTCTCAGCCTTCGAGGCGAATCGACTTTGGACGCAGATTTCCCGCGTTGTGAAACGAAATCCGCGGCGTCAAAGCGACCGCCTTGAGCGAGGCAATTGCACAGCGACCATCTTTGAAGGATGCAGTTCCTGCGGCTTTGCGATTACCAGAATTAATCTCATTTGCGTCATTCGCGCACGAGCCTTCTGTTTCCTTCGTTTCCGTTCGCCTGCGGCACCCACGCCGCCTGCTGCATCCCGCGCGGGAAATATTTTTTCAAGAATTTTCTTGTCTCGCTCGCGGGAAGCGGATACAACGGCCGGTCTATGACAACGCACCCAAACCGCACATCCACGCCGTCGCGATTGCGGCGTATTCTTTGCTCATTATTCTTGGCCGCAGCTGCCGTAGCTGCGCTCGGCGCGATTGCCTCTTCGCGCGCCACCAGCCAGGGTAGGCCGCCTAACCAGGACGCGACGGCGAAAAAGATCGCGCCGTGGGTGATCGATCACACTGCCAATGGCCAGCAGGCAGAATTTTTCGTTGTGCTGGCTGATCAAGCCGACCTGAGCCAGGCCGCCACCTTGCAGACGAAAGCTGAGAAGGGGCGCTACGTGTATAACACCCTGCTGAACAAAAGTCAGACCACGCAAGGGCCGATCCTGCAATGGCTCCGTGAACGCGGCATCGAGCATCGTTCCTTCTATATCATTAACGCAATTTTTGTGAAGGCCAGCCGGGAGATCGCGGAGACGCTGGCTGCTCGGCCGGACGTGGCCAGCATCGAGGGCAACCCGCACATTCAAAATTCGCTCCCTGAACCGGGACCGACTCTGGAAGGGCCGTTGCAACCTGCTGCGCCGGCGACGATCGAGCCGGGAATCACTTACACCCACGCCCCGGACGTCTGGGCGCTCGGTTTCACTGGACAGAATATCGTCGTTGCGAGCGCCGATACCGGTGTTCGGTGGACGCATAACGCGCTCAAGCCTCACTACCGCGGCTGGGATGGGCAGAATGCCGATCACGATTACAACTGGCATGACTCGATCCACGACAGCGTCGGCAACCCCTGCGGGAACGATTCACCATTCCCTTGCGACGATTTCTTTCACGGCTCTCACACCACCGGCACAGCGATCGGTGATGATGGCATGGGCAACCAGATCGGAATGGCGCCCGGCGCAAAATGGATCGCTTGCCGTAACATGGACGAGGGCAATGGCACACCGGCCAGATACATCGAGTGCATGGAATTCTTTCTGGCCCCTTACCCGGTGGGCGGCGGACAAGGCGACCCGACCAAAGCACCCGATATTACGATCAACTCCTGGAGTTGTCCGACTTCGGAAGGCTGTTCGCCTGACACGTTGCAAGCCGCTGTAGAAGCTCAAGCCGCTGCCGGCATTATGATGGTATCCGCGGCGCAGAACTCCGGTCCAAGTTGTTCCACTGTGACAGATCCGCCCGGAATTTATGCGGCTTCCTACACAGTCGGAGCGCTAAACACCGGTACCGATACCATTGCTTCCTTTAGCAGCCTCGGTCCCATCACTGTTGATGGAAGCGGCCGGATAAAACCGGATATCACTGCTCCGGGCACAAACACTCGCTCGGCCAGCAACACTTCCGATAGCGCCTATACCTTTGCCAGCGGCACGTCAATGGCGACTCCGCATATCGCCGGGGCAATGGCCCTGCTCTGGTCGGCCATTCCAAGCCTGCAAAACCAAATCGATGCGAGTCGGACAGCCTTGGATGACGCGGCTCATTTTATCGCTTCCACCCAGTGCGGTGATGCGGGGCCGCCAAACAACGTCTATGGATGGGGCCGGGTCAATATCCTGACCGCAGTAGGCGGAACACCGACGCCAACGCCAACGGTGTCGCCGACGCCAACGCCAACAGTGACGCCAACGCCGCCGTGCAACTGGTCAGGGGGTCCGGACATGCCGAGTGTCGCGGTCCGCTCGGTGGGCGATTATTTCCCGGCCAATGGGAAGTTTTACGCCATGGGCGGGCGCAGCTCCGACGTAGCGGGCAGCGATTTCGTGCACCCATTCGAGTACGACCCGGCCAGCAACAGTTGGACTACCAAGTCGGCCACCTACCCCGATAACCAGGTCAACAACATGGCCTGCGGGGTACTCACCGACACCGGAACGCCCTACATCTATTGTGTGGGAGGTTCGGCCGCGGGCGCGGCTACAGCTACCAATCGCGTCTTTCGCTACAACCCGGTTTCGGACACGATCGAAACCCTCACCAGTGACACCTGGCCTGGCAATGGCACAGGCACAGTCCTGCCTGGCGGGTTTGCCGTGGCGAACAACAAGCTGTACGTCTTGGGCGGGTTCGACATCAACGTCGCCTCGACCAGCGAGATATGGGAGTTTAACCCCGCTGCGGGCGTAGGCGCGAAGTGGGCCCAGAAGGTGAACACGCCGGAAGGGGTCATGTATGCACCTACATGCTCCATCGGTGGCATCATCTACCTGGCGGGCGCATCGGATTTCTCCGGTGGCACGGTGATCGACACGACCAACTCATTCAGCTTCAACCCTGTCGCTAACAGCATCGGCACGATAGCAGCGATACCGAGGGCCACGGGCGAGACACGTGCGCTGACGTTCAACGGCCAGATGTTGGTGATGGGCGGCGGGAGAGTTGCTCCCAACCCCAGCAATGAGGTGGACGTCTATAATCCAGGCACGAACACCTGGTCAACCAGTATTCCGGCATTCGTCTTCCCGCGGCGCAACTTCCCAACCGACACCGACGGCGCCAATCGCATCTGGCTGGCCGGCGGCTACGACAGTACTGGCGTCCCGACGGCCTCGATGGAAATCTTCAACTGCGCAACGCCGACACCGACGCCGACGCCAACACCCACGGCAACGCCAACAGCAACACCAACACCAACACCAACGGTGACGCCAACCGCGACACCGACGGTGACGCCGACCCCGACACCGGGACAGATTGTGCTCACGGCGCAATCGCGCCGGACGAATTCGGGGCTGATGGTGCGTCTGAACTGGAGTGGGGCGACCACGGCCCAGGTGGACATCTACCGCAACGGAGCGCCGCTGGCGCGGGTTGCGAACAGCGGGACCTATACGGAGACGCTCACGACCTTCGGGACCTACACCTACAAGGTGTGCAACAAGAACACGATGAACTGTTCGAACGAAGTGACGAAGAGGTTCGGCGGCGGCGCCCAGTAGGGAATCAAAAGCAGGCAACTGCCAATCAAGGCGGCGTCGCGCAAGCGGCGCCGCCTTTGCTTTCTCAATCCATGGTAGTCCTTCGCCGAAGGGTTTCCGATTTGAGACGACCCGCCCGGGGAGGTAATCAGACTCTCCGATCGGCTATTATTATCGGGTCGGCAGTTTAGCCGCACTTTCCGCTAGCCCTTGCCGCGCCGCGGCGAGCTCAGGATCGAGTGCGAGCGCCTGCCTGAAGAGAGCAATGGCGCGCTCGTGCCGATTGAATGAGGCGAGATACCGCCCGCGATTGATCAGCATGGTGGTGTAGACCGGGAGCACCTTTAGCCTTACTACGTCATCTTTTTCAAACCGCAGGGTGCCGTCAGCCAGACCACGGATCTGCAAAGGCACGTCAGGCGAGTCGTGAAAGCTCTGGTCCCTCGCCAGGTTGAAAACGAGTCCCTGCGGAACAGGTTGATAGTTTTGAGTAAGCCACGTGGTCAGTTCCCGATCAGGTCCGTCGGCGAATAGCAATTCTCTCGTGATGTAAACCGGCCCGAGACGATTCTCGTTCGTCACCATTGCCTGGAGCATCTCCTCAAACGACCCGGTAATCCTTCGAGTAAGCACCTCACTCGTGGCAAAGGCTCGAGGATCGCGCTCCCACTCTTTTAGATTCGCAACGAAGGCCTCAATTTTATCGCGCGATCGCTCGATCAAACCAGGATAAGCGTGTCTCAGATAATCAAAATACCACGAGCGCCGCAAAAGATTGATGTCCACAACTTTCACGTCGGGCCGGCGCTGTTCCACCTCCTGCGCATAGAACATCGGCGATGCGACCTGCCAGTCGGCCGTCAGTAAGAGGCCGTCAGGCTCGATCGCACGAAGGAGATTTTCTACATAATCATGCGCAATGAGGTAGTGCCTCCGATTGTTGAAAGGCCAGTTGCCCGTCAATGCTATCGTGAGCATGAGCAGGACGGCAATCGCAGCGATGGGGTAAGACCTTCCAATCAGGATCCGCTTGGAGACAGTCAATTGAATCAACCAACGGATGCCGACGCCAGCGGCAATCGCGATCGCAAGGAATGCCGGCAGATAGTATGCATCCTTGTCCTCCGCGATTTCGTAGTTGAACGCATAAGCCCAATCGGCAATGACCATAACCGAGAGAAACCAAAAAGCTGTGGGGTCCCGTTTGAAAGCGCTGCGGAAGCCCGCGAAAGCGAAGACGAGCGGCAATGGCAGCCAGGACGAGCTGAATTCGCGCAAGAGCATCTTAAAGAATTCCAGAGACTGCTCTCCCATTTGTTTCGGCGTAAAGGAGAGGAACACCTGATACTGCCGGCCCGTGACGTGCCACCAAATTTCCTGCAGCGAGCGCGGATTGCCCCAGTTAATGACCGGAGTGCGCGCTGCTGCAAATGGCAGGTAGCTGTAGATAGCCACCAGAGCGCAAACGGAGATCAATGCAGCATAAACCAGTCGTCTGCTCCCAAAGAATTTCAGGCCCTCCGTCCTGTAAACGATGACAGCCTGAGCTGGAAGTATCAGCGCCACGGTGACATGATGGACTCCCAGCGCGAGACCGAATACGAGCGCAGCCCCATAGAGAAAAACGTCGTGCGCAGTGTCTGCGGGTGCGCGGCGCCTATCTTCCACGGGCACGCCAACCCGCCTTCTGTCTGCGATGATGCCGCGCCGCCATCGAAGCATCAGAAAGAAAATAACGCAGATGAGCAGCGTGTTAAGAGTATAAACCTCGGCGATCGTGGCATAAGACCAAAGCGTCCGCGAGAATCCCATGAGCAAGCCCACGCCCATCGCGGGAGCAAGCACCAGGAGTCGGCCGACGCCTGAATCATCGTTCTTGCCTTCCCAGGCGGCATGGGCCGCAAGTTTTTTGCGCCGCTGTGCGCGCTTTCCCCTTCGCTTTGGCCCGGTGAGATACGAAGAGGTAATCATTAGTTCCGTCACGCCAAGAGTGAGCGTTGCGGATGCAAGCGCAGCAAAGAGGGCCGAAGAAAAATTGATACGCTGGGCAACGTTTCCCAGAGGCACGAGCGACGCGAGATGGGCAAGAATGACCCAGAGCGGAAAGCCGGGTGGGTGTGCGACCCCAAGGCCTTGAGCGACCACGATCAACTCCCCGCTGTCGATCAAAGTGACCGTTGGAGCGAGCGTCCAACCATAAAGCAAAAGCGTAGTGACAAAAACGATGCCGGCGCAGAGCAACTCGGCCGGAAAGGAAACAATCTGCCTGCGCGAAATCATTTGGTTCGAAACCGAAGCCAGGAAAGTAAAACGGAAAATCGCGTGGCGCGCCCAAATTTTTGATTAGCACACCTGTCGGGCGCAGGAGGCGAGGCCGAGGAAATCGACAGGCTGATGTCTCGTTCGCCGCTCGAACCCTTTTTTCAACAGAGCCAGGGGAGATATCAAAGTTTTAAAAACGTCTTCATCTCGCCCGGCAGGCGTGCAACATTTGGAGGTGGCCCGACAGAGAATGACGAAATCCGAATGGCGAAGCTCGAAGGAATGACGAATGGCCAAATGACGAAGGATCGTGAGGCGGTTTTTTGGGCATTCAGGCCTGGCCTGGCCCGCCGCAGGTCGCCGGAGCGACCGAAGACGGGTGCTGCTTTTGACATTCGACATTGGGGCTTCGTCATTTCTTGGCGTGTGATTTTGATGGTAGTAGCCCAAACAGGCATCGCCGCCTTGGCCCACGCACAGTCTCCGAACATGATCGGCAGTTGGAAGGTGGATATCACGTTCATGAATGGCGAGAGCCGTTCCTTGCGCTTTGACGCTCAAGGCACCGGAAAAGGCTCTTTCCTGCTGCTCGATCCACGATTGAAGGTCTGGGGGCCCGGCAAGCCTTCGGAGGCAAAGTGGACTCAGGGTGAAGGAAACTCGGTCACGTTTTCAGGACCAGTGGAATTTCTGATCGGCAACGTCGGGCGCGACGCGGGAACGTTGGTCTTCAAGGGAAAATTTGCAACAGATGGCTCGATCAGTGGCGAAGTTGAATTCTCCTCCCTCGTTGGCGGTCAACCCTCGAAGCACGGCACGTTCAAAGCCACCCGTGCCCCGAGCGGATAAACCCATAAGGTTAGAACCCCGAAGCTTTGGGGATCTAGGTTGCCAACGCGTTCCGCCTTCGCGTATTGGTCGATCCAGTTCTCCGGGGACGAAATGCGAGGTAATTCGCGTGTCTCTTAAGAAGGGTTACAAAAAAGTAAGCTAAAAAAGCTTGCCATTCGTGCACGCGCTCAAATAAAAAGAGCGTGAATTGCACAACGAAAAAACAACAAAAAGAAAGTGTTGACGCGTTTCCGGCATTGTTTGCTATAAGCGCCCGTTGAAAATCAAAGTCCATCCACATCATATCCATCATGAAAAAGAAATCCGCTTCACAATCCGCCTTCTTTAATCCGCGCGTTTTAGTTGGCCTGTTTATAGTCATGGCCGGCGTCTTTCTGGCGCTCGTTGGCTTTGGCATGTTTTCCGCAACCGCTGCCAACGTCGCGCAAAAACCAAAAATTATCACCAACTCCCAGGACCCGCTCGTCCCGAACGGATTTGACTGTGCCACGATTCACGAGAAGGGCATCGATCGGCAGGAAAACTTCCGGGCTGGAGCCATCATGATTGCTTGCGGCGAGTCGTCTGGCGGTTCGCCTTCTGCGACTTCCTTTGTCAATTTCGGCGGCCAGCTTGTCCAAAAGCTGTTGACCCCCCTGGCTTATGGCGCCGGCGACGTCGACCTGATCACCGGTACCGAAACCTTTCCCAATGTTACCCAGTCGGAGACAATGACGACGGCTAATCCAGATGACCCCAACCAGATAGTCGTCGCTTACAACGACTCACGAGGCCGTAATCTAGGCACCATCAACATCTCCGGCGCGTCGGTCTCCACCGACGGTGGCACCACCTTTACCCGCGTCACCAACGCCAGCGGTCAAAGCCCCTTCTCCAATACCGAGGGCGACCCCGTTGTTATGTACCACAGGCCAAATGGCACTTGGTACACGGTCTGGCTTGACGTCGCCTGCGGCGGTCAGGGCCTCGGCGGGTACAAGTCCGCCACTCCTTCGGATCCCAATAGCTGGAGCCATTACTGCGTTTTTAACGAGAGCAGCGCCGACCGCGAGTCTGGCTGGGCCGACAACAACCCGGCCAGCCCACACTACGGGCGGATGTATGTTTCCTGGAACGACTTCAATGTCGGGAGCGGCGCCCTCTCGGTCACCTACTCCGACGACGGTGTCACCTGGCACCCGACGACAGTGGCCAACACTAGTACCTTCATCCGCGACGTCCAGATCACGGGCGACCTTTCGGGCAACGGAAACGTGTACATCGCGGGCATGGACGAAGGCGGTGGCGGCTTCCCGCACAACAACATCAACCACATGTACAAGTCCACCGACGGTGGCGTGACCTGGGCCAACACCTACACCGGCCCCTCGTTTCCTGGACCGGGCGTCACCGCCTCCGGCTACTTCGCCTGCATGTTTACCGATTTCGGTGCCTACTGGCGGCACGAGGGCTGGGGTGAGCCTGCTGCCTTCAACAATGTGGTTCACCTGGTCTATGCCCAGCACGGCGCCGGCGCGGACGCTGGCGATGTCTATTACATCCGCTCGACCGACGGCGGCGTGACCTTTGGCGCGCCGTTCAAGTTGAATACCGATTCCACGACCCGTCCTCAGTGGCAGCCTAACATCTCGGTCACCCCGAACGGCGTCGTCTTCGCCACCTGGTATGACGGACGCGAGAGCACCGGCTGTGTAGCTGGTAACCCAGCCGTTCCGTGCTACCGGATGTGGTCGCGCAAGTCCAATGACAACGGCGCGACGTGGTTGCCTGATGATACGTTTTCGGACGTAGTCACTCCTCTGCCGTCGCAACCCGACCCGGGCATTCAACCAACCTATGCGGGCGACTACGACTACGGCTCGGCGATAACCACGAAAAGCCTTAGTTCATGGACGGACGGGCGCGTGACCATCAGCGGCCAGGCCCAGCAAGATGCCTTCACCGACAGGGATCTGGCAGGCTTTGGCGTGACCAGTACCGACCCGGCCTGCTCCAGCCTAATCTCCACCCAGCCGACTGACTTCGTTGTCAACGTAACCGACCCCGTGGATCCGACCACTCTCCAGGCCAGTGATTTCACGGTGAACGGAATTGCGGCAAACAGCGTTGTCTACACGCCGGGCACGACGACGATGACCTTCCACTTCAATAGCACGCCGGTTACGACGCAGGGCGAACAGATGATGCATATTCCGGCCGGCGCCTTTAATGATTTGAACGGCGACGGGAATTTGGATTTCACGTGCTCGTTCTGTTACGCCGCAACGCCGCTACAGGTGACTACAACTAACCCGCCTGATGGCGGCACGTTCGAACCGCCAGCGCCGGGCGACTATCAGTATGACGTGAACTTTAACCAGGCTGTTGATCCAGCATCAGTCACGACGGGCGATCTGACCCTGACCGGCAATGCTGGCGGCAGCGTGACCAGTGTTAGCCTTGTCAACGGCAACACAACTGCCCGGTTCATGCTGCACTTTAGTTTTGGAGGCAGCGTGACGGCGAGCATTGGTGCCGGAGCGATCACCGCTAATGGATGCAATGGTAACGCGGCCTTCTCGGGGACCTACACGGTCGACGGCTGCCCGCCGCAAGATCATTACGATATTGAGCAGATAGGTGGCAGCATCGTGCCAGGCACGGTGGACACGGGCAATCATATTGACGACGGCACGACCACCATCGCGCTGCCGTTCTCTTATACGCTCTACGACCAGACCTACACTAGTGTGAGTGTGGACTCCAATGGCACACTGCAATTCGGTAGCCCCTCGTCGGTCTTCACGAACGCCTGCCTGCCTGACACAAGCCGCACCGACATCGTCTTCCCATACTGGGACGACCTGCGGACCGATGCGAACACCGGCTGCTCGACGTATCCGGGGGGAGCATGCGGCATCTTCACCTCTATAACTGGGAGTGCGCCTAATCGCATCTTCAACATCGAATATCGCGCGGTCTATTTCGCCGCGTCCACCTCGCAAGCCAACTTCGAGGTGAGGCTATATGAGGGGCAGAGTCGGTTCGACGTGATCTACGGCACGGTCGCTCTCGGTAACAGCAGCGCGACCGCGGGAGTAGAGAAAGACACCTCCGCGTTTGACCAGTACTTCTGCAACGGCACAGGTGGTGCGTCTACCGGCGGGCAAAGCTACATTCTGCAGTCTTGCACGCCGACACCGACGCCGACCCCGACGGTGACACCAACACCGACCGCGACGCCCACGGCGACACCAACACCGACCGCGACGCCCACGGCAACACCAACACCGACAGCAACACCCACGGTGACGCCGACCCCGACACCGGGTCAGATTGTGCTTACGGCGCAATCGCGCCGGACGAATTCGGGGCTGATGGTGCGTCTGAACTGGACTGGGGCGACCACGGCCCAGGTGGACATCTACCGCAACGGAGCTCAGCTGGCGCGGGTTCCGAACAACGGGAGCTATATCGACACGCTCACGACCTTCGGGACCTACACCTACAAGGTGTGCAACAAGAACACGATGAACTGTTCGAACGAAGTGACGAAGAGGTTCGGCGGCGGCGCCCAGTAGGGAATCAAAAGCAGGCAACTGCAATCAAGGCGGCGTCGCGCAAGCGGCGCCGCCTTTGCTTTGCCGCCGGAGCCGTGCAACGCCTGCGGCTACCGGTAAGCGCCGGCTCGTACTACCGGGAGCTTTTCCTGAACAAAAAGCAAGGAAGAGAACAAAGCTTGTTTCGCGCGTGGCCAAGGCCTTTTGCTTCCTTGGCTGGCTTCTGCTGATTTTACCACGCCGTTTGTAGCCGAGACCGGATGATCCTGGCCGGTAGGTTTGCGTGATCTTGAGGTTCCGGAGTGCGCGGACAGAAGAGGTTGGAAGGGGCTGGGCTCTTCATCATTTCAGTCGACATTTGTCATTTGCCGGCCGTGCTGGGGTCTGGCAAGGCTCGAAACATTCGCGCTGGGAATTCCAAATCCCTTCCGGATTAGGCGCAGGAAAACATCCAAAAAAACTTCAAAAAGAAGCTTGACACCCGTTTGCGCTCTTCGCTAAAAGGAGTGCTCGCGACAGGCGCAAAGAGAAAAACAGAAGCGCGTTTCGCGGGAAAATTTCAGAAGAAAAACTAAAAAATAAGAGGACCCATCCCAAATGAATAAACAACCTGCTACCATTAGGACGTATCTGTTTCGAGGTGCGTTTTTGCTCAGTCTGCTTGGTCTAATCGTAATCCCCCTTGCGCTGGGGCAAGGAAACGGCGGCAAGCGAAGCGTGGCTGCGAACGTGCGGCATGCCGCGTCGTCAGCGCCCGGTGCGCTTGCCGGGACGCATTCTCCGGCCAAACCGGATACCAATCTTCTCCCAAACGACCAGCCGCAGCGGGTGGCCTCGGCTGCACAACCTGCTATAGGCGCGTGGACGCTGGGCACGCCGTACCCCACGACCATCGTGCGTTATGGTTTTGCCCAGACAGCCACCCACTTGTACGTCTTCGGCGGTGTGGATAACGGCTCCACCACGAACGCCGTCAACCGCATGGATCTTGCTACTGGAATGTGGCAGTCCCGTGCGCCGATGCCATTTGGCGATGAAGCGCCTACCTGCGCGCTCGATGATAGTGCGGGCATCGTCTATTGCGCGGACGGTTTCGGCACCAACCAATTCGCAGCCTACAACATCGCCAGTGACAGCTGGACGTCGTTGGCTCCCGACCCGTTTGTTACAGATCACTACGGCTCTGCGTCGGGTTTTTTCAACGGCAAGGTGTTTGTGGCTGGTGGGACGAGTTCCTTCAGCAACCAGGTGGACATCTATAACGTAAGCACCAATACATGGTCGAGCGGGACGCCAGCTCCAATAGGCCCCTTCCTGCTGGCAGGCTATCATCAGATAGGTCAATTCCTATACATAGTGGGTGGCTTCGACCCGACTGCGGTTAACTATGCAACCAGCATGCGTCTGGACATGAGTCAGCCATCTGGAGTGTGGTTTACGGGCCCGGCATTCGCCCCGCAACTGGCAGACTTCGGCCTTGCCTTTGATCCGGGAACGAACAAGCTCTACTCGCTGGGCGGAGACCTGCCGAATGATGGTAACTTCTTCAACTCGACCAACCAGGTCAATGAGCTCGATGTGTCAGCATGGCCCGGAGGAACCTGGACTTCATCACCGCCTCTTCTGCCGACGCCCAACCGTCAGGCGAACCAGGCCGGGTTCTTCGGAAATGGGGACATTTGGAGCGTAGGCGGCCTAAACGGAGCTACCTTCCAGTTCCTCGCTGAGGTATATCATCGTTCAAACGGCGGACCGACGCCGACGCCGACGCCGACACCGACGCCGACCGCGACGCCGTCCTGCACGCCCATCGTAGTAATGGGAAGCATTGACACGAGCGATCCAATACAGACTGATCGCCTGTTCCGCAGCGGTATTCCGCAAACGTGTCCGGCGACTACGTCATGCGCGACCTTCGGCGATGGGCTTCCGCGCCATTACGATTCGTACACATTCACCAATACCACTGGCGCGACTCAATGCGCGACGGTCGATACGAACACGGCGTGCACCGGCACCAACTTTATCTTCACAGGTGCCTACATGGGGAGCTTCGATCCGAATAACCTCTGCACCAACTGGATTGGGGATTCAGGCGGCAGCCCGAATCCTGATCAGGCATTCGACGTTGAGGTTCCGGCCGGGCAAACCCTCGTGGTGGTGGTAAGCGAAGTGACGCCTGATGCAGGTTGCCCAGGTTACACCGTGACCATCACAGGATTGTGCAACCAAGGAACACCAACTCCGACGCCAACACCAACCCCAACCGCGACGCCAACCCCAACCGCGACACCGACGGTGACGCCGACCCCGACGCCGGGACAGATAGTGCTCACGGCCCGATCGCGCCGGACGAATTCGGGGCTGATGGTGCGTCTGAACTGGAGTGGGGCGACCACGGCCCAGGTGGACATCTACCGCAACGGAGCTCAGCTGGCGCGGGTTCCGAACAACGGGAGCTATATCGACACGCTCACGACCTTCGGGACCTACACCTACAAGGTGTGCAACAAGAACACGATGAACTGTTCGAACGAAGTGACGAAGAGGTTCGGCGGCGGCGCCCAGTAGGGAATCAAAAGCAGGCAACTGCAATCAAGGCGGCGTCGCGCAAGCGGCGCCGCCTTTGCTTTGCCGCCGGAGCCGTGCAACGCCTGCGGCTACCGGTAAGCGCCGGCTCGGCTCGCACTACCGGGAGCTTTAACATTACATCCTGAACAAAAGGCAAGGAAGAGAACCAAGCCTGTTTCACGCGTCGCCAGGCCTTTTGTGCTCCGTTGGCTTCTGCTGATTTTACCACGCCGTTGTAGCCGGGACCCGATGATCCTGGGCCGGTAGCTTTGCGTGATGTAAACCGGCCCGAGACGATTCTCGTTCGTCACCATTGCCTGGAGCATCTCCTCAAACGACCCGGTAATCCTTCGAGTAAGCACCTCACTCGTGGCAAAGGCTCGAGGATCGCGCTCCCACTCTTTTAGATTCGCAACGAAGGCCTCAATTTTATCGCGCGATCGCTCGATCAAACCAGGATAAGCGTGTCTCAGATAATCAAAATACCACGAGCGCCGCAAAAGATTGATGTCCACAACTTTCACGTCGGGCCGGCGCTGTTCCACCTCCTGCGCATAGAACATCGGCGATGCGACCTGCCAGTCGGCCCAGGCCTAGGAAGCGAGGCCGAGGAAATGGACACGGCTGATGTCTCGTTCGCCGCTCGAACCCTTTTTTCAACAGAGCCAGGGGAGATATCAAAGTTTTAAAAACGTCTTCATCTCGCCCGGCAGGCGTGCAACATTTGGAGGTGGCCCGACAGAGAATGACGAAATCCGAATGGCGAAGCTCGAAGGAATGACGAATGGCCAAATGACGAAGGATCGTGAGGCGGTTTTTTGGGCATTCAGGCCTGGCCTGGCCCGCCGCAGGTCGCCGGAGCGACCGAAGACGGGTGCTGCTTTTGACATTCGACATTGGGGCTTCGTCATTTCTTGGCGTGTGATTTTGATGGTAGTAGCCCAAACAGGCATCGCCGCCTTGGCCCACGCACAGTCTCCGAACATGATCGGCAGTTGGAAGGTGGATATCACGTTCATGAATGGCGAGAGCCGTTCCTTGCGCTTTGACGCTCAAGGCACCGGAAAAGGCTCTTTCCTGCTGCTCGATCCACGATTGAAGGTCTGGGGGCCCGGCAAGCCTTCGGAGGCAAAGTGGACTCAGGGTGAAGGAAACTCGGTCACGTTTTCAGGACCAGTGGAATTTCTGATCGGCAACGTCGGGCGCGACGCGGGAACGTTGGTCTTCAAGGGAAAATTTGCAACAGATGGCTCGATCAGTGGCGAGGTTGAATTCTCCTCCCTCGTTGGCGGTCAACCCTCGAAGCACGGCACGTTCAAAGCCACCCGTGCCCCGAGCGGATAAACCCATAAGGTTAGAACCCCGAAGCTTTGGGGATCTAGGTTGCCAACGCGTTCCGCCTTCGCGTATTGGTCGATCCAGTTCTCCGGGGACGAAATGCGAGGCAATTCGCGTGTCTCTTAAGAAGGGTTACAAAAAAGTAAGCTGAAAAAGCTTGCCATTCGTGCACGCATTCAAATACAAACGCCGTGAATTGCACAACGAAAAATAAAAAAGAAAAGCGTTGATGCGTTTCCGGCATTTTTTGCCATAGGTGCCCGTTGAAAATCAAAGTCCATCCACATCATATCCATCATGAAAAAGAAATCCGCTTCACAATCCGCCTTCTTTAATCCGCGCGTTTTAATCGGTCTGTTCGTCCTTCTGGCCGGCGTCTTTCTGGCGCTGGTTGGTTTTGGTGCGTTCTCGAACGTGTTCGCCCAGGGAAAACAGCCTCGACAAAGCGGTGGTTCCAACGGGGCGCAGGACGCTCCCGGTACACAGAGGCCGGACGTCGTGCGCATGGTCGGTCCAGTCCGTATGGATCAGGACGTGCGAAGCCTTCCTTATGTCGCACCCAAGGCGGAGTTCGAAGAGAGACGCTTGACGCGCTATCCGCGCTCCGGGACGGGGGAGACAAGCGCCGTGAAGTATGTCCAGGCAGCGCTCAATAATATCTCGCGCCCAGCCATGCCCGGGCCACTGTTCACATTTGAGGGGATAGGCGATACATGCGGTTGTCAGCCGAGTGACAGCGAGGGGGATGTCGGCCCGAATAACTACATCGAAGCCATCAACGAAACGTTCAAGATCTTTGACAAAAACGGAAACACGCTGTCGGGCCCGACCAGCTACAATTCATTCTTTGCGCCCTTGGTTGGCACTCCTTGCACTAGCTTCAACGACGGAGATCCTTACGTTCTTTACGATAGGGCTGCTGATCGCTGGCTCATAAGCGACTTTGCCTTCCCCTCGTTTCCGGGCACCTCGTTCTACCAGTGTATCGCCGTGTCTCAGACCAGCAACCCCGTCAGCGGCGGCTGGTTTTTCTACGCAGTGCAAGTGGATCCAGGGAACCCATCATTTCTCGGCGACTATCCAAAGTTCGGGTTATGGAACTCTGGCGGAAGCCCGGCTCAAAACGCCTATTTCCTGACGATGAACCTGTTTAGCAACGGCACGACCTTCAATGGCGTCCGCGCCTATGCGCTCGACCGCGCCAGCATGTTAAGTGGTGGTGCAGCGAACGCGATCGGGTTTACAGTCGGCCTCGCTGGCGTGCTCGATTCCTATAGCTTTGTTGCTGCGACCCAACGCACGGGCGCTCCGCCGCCTGCCGGCAGAGATGAAATGGTGCTGGCGATCGACAGCCCGTCTAGCGGCGGCGTGACTGTAACTCAAGTCCACGGCCGATTTTTCCATGTTGATTTTGCCAACCCGGCAAATTCCACTTTTGGTCTAGGCGCCAACCACACGCCGAACGCCGAGATCACGGTTAGTGGGTTCGTGGATGCCTTTACAAATACGACCAGCGACCTCGTGCCCCAGCAGGGAACGTCGCTCAAACTGGATACCCTGGGCGATAAGATGATGACGCCCGTTGTTTACCAAAACCGCGGTGGCACTGAATCGCTCTGGGCTGATTCGACCGTACTGGAGAATTATCCAAACGGGCCGACTGCGGTTCGTTGGTACCAATTCGATGTCACGGGCGGCACTTTCCCCGCCGCGGCGGCGCAACAACAGAGCTGGGATAATGCCGGCGATGGTTTATGGCGCTGGATGCCCAGCATTGCCGTAGATGAAAGTGGTAACACGGTGATAGGTTATTCCACTTCCAGCACGACAATCTTCCCTTCTATCCGGTACGCCGGACGTCTTGCCGGTGACCCGTCAAGTAACCTTGGGCAAGGAGAGGGCATCATGTTTGCCGGAGTCAGCGCGCAGACTTCCGGCTCGCGCTGGGGCGATTATACGAGGACCGAAGTCGATCCCTCTAACGGTATGGACTTCTGGCATATCAACCAATATGCCCAAAGCGGCGATTGGCACACACGCATCGGCAAGTTCAATTTTGTAGGCGGAACTCCGACGCCGACGCCAACGCCAACAGGCTCGCCGACGCCGACACCAACGGTGACACCGACGCCGCCGTGCAGCTGGTCAGGGGGTCCGGACATGCCGAGTGTCGCGGTCCGCTCGGTGGGCGATTATTTCCCGGCCAATGGGAAGTTTTACGCCATGGGCGGGCGCAGCTCCGACGTAGCGGGCAGCGATTTCACGCACCCATTCGAGTACGACCCGGCCAGCAACAGTTGGACTACCAAGTCGGCCACCTACCCTGATAACCAGGTCAACAACATGGCCTGCGGAGTGCTCACGGTCACCGGAACGCCCTACATCTATTGTGTGGGAGGTTCGGCCGCGGGCGCGGCTACAACTATCGCTCGCGTCTTTCGCTACAACCCGGCTACGGACACGATCGATACCCTCACCAGTGCAGACGACTGGCCGGGCGATGGCTCGGGCACCATTCTGCCTGGCGGGTTTACAGTGGCGAACAACAAGCTGTACGTCCTGGGCGGGTTCGACATCAACGTCGCCTCGACCAACCAGATATGGGAGTTTGACCCCACTGCGGGCGTAGGCGCGAAGTGGGCCCAGAAGGTGAACACGCCGGAAGGGGTTATGTATGCACCGACATGCTCCATCGGTGGCATCATCTACCTGGCGGGAGCATCGGATTTCTCCGGTGGCACGGTGATCGACACGACCAACTCATTCAGCTTCAACCCTGTCGCTAACAGCATCGGCTCGATAGCGCCCATACCGAGGGCCACAGGCGAGACGGTGGCGCTGACGTTCAACGGCCAGATGTTGGTGATGGGCGGCGGGAGAGTTGCTCCCAACCCCTCCAGTGAGGTGGACGTCTATGATCCAGGCACAAACACCTGGTCAACCAGTATTCCGGCATTCGTCTTCCCGCGGCGCAACTTCCCAACCGGCACCGACGGCACCAATCGAATCTGGCTGGCTGGCGGCTATGCCCCCTCTACCCCGACGGCCTCGATGGAAATCTTGAACTGCACAATGTCGACTCCGACACCGACGCCAACACCTACGGCGACGCCCACGGCGACACCAACACCGACGGCCACGCCAACACCAACGGCGACGCCCACGGCGACACCAACACCAACGGCAACACCTACGGTGACGCCGACCCCGACGCCGGGTCAGATTGTGCTTACGGCGCAATCGCGCCGGACGAATTCGGGGCTGATGGTGCGTCTGACCTGGACTGGGGCGACCACGGCCCAGGTGGACATCTACCGCAACGGAGCGCAGCTGGCGCGGGTTCCGAACAACGGGACCTATACGGAAACGCTCACGACCTTCGGGACCTACACCTACAAGGTGTGCAACAAGAACACGATGAACTGTTCGAACGAAGTGACGAAGAGGTTCGGCGGCGGCGCCCAGTAGGGAATCCAAAGCAGACAACTGCCAATCAAGGCGGCGCCGCGCAAGCGGCGCCGCCTCTGCTTTGCCGCCGGCACCCTGCAAGACCTGCGGCTACCGGTAAGCGCCGGCTCGCACTACGGGGCTTTCAACAATCGCAATCCTGAACGAAAGGCAAGGAAGAGAACAAAGCTTGTTTCGCGCGTGGCCAAGGCCTTTTGCTTCCTTGGCTGGCTTCGGCTGATTGTACCACGCCGTTTGTAGCCGAGACCGGATGATCCTGGCCGGTAGGTTTGCGTGATCCTGAGGTTCTGGAGTGCGCGGACAGAGGCTGGAAGGGCTGGGCTCTTCGTCATTTCAGTCGAACATTTGTCATTTGCTGGCCACCCGGGCCTGGCGAGGCTTGAAACATTCGCGCCGGCCATTTTCAAATCCCTTCAGGACGAGGCGCAGCGAAACATCCCAAAAAACTTTAAAAGAAGCTTGACATCCGTTCGCGCTCCTCGCTAAAAGGAGTGCACGCGACAGGAGTAAGGCGAGAAATAGAAATGGGTTTTCGCGGGAAAATTTTAGAAGAAAAAATAAGAGACCAAAGACCAAATCCAAAATGAATAAACCACCTGCTACCATTAGGACGCGCCTGCTTCGGGGTGCGTTTTTGCTCAGTCTGCTTGGTGTGATCGTGATCCCCTTCGCGCTGGGGCAGCAAGACGCCAGCAAAGGAAACGTGACCAAGCCTGCGGCCAAGCAAAATGTCGCCGCGAATACCTACCGCACTGGGCCGCCTGTCACCGAAATGTTCTCCGCACACCCGGAGCAGCCGAATATTTCTCGCACCGAGCTGTCGCATTTGATTACAGCGACGAACGGCGCGACGGGCGTTCGCTCGGTTCCGATTCTGTTAGCGCCGAAATTTCCGCAGGTCGTTCTCTACGATCAGTACAACAATGGTTCGACCACCGCCAGCTTGTCTGCTACGTTTACTGACTTCGCGACCTTCAACGCCGATTTGGCTGACGACTTTGTCGTGCCCGGAGGCCAGACTTGGAATGTGCAGTCAATCGACGCCGATGGGTTGTACTTCAATGGGGCTGGACCTGCCACCAGTTGGAATGTTTTCATTTATGCGGACAACGGTGGGCTTCCCGGCGCGCAGGTTTATAGCACGCTGAACCAGCCGGTGGTGGTAAGCAACACGACCTTTTCGGTAAGCCTGAACCCTGCGGCGGTCCTCACAGCGGGGACGTACTGGATCGAGATCCAGGCCAACATGACCTTCGGTACCCAAGGCGAGTGGGGTTGGACCGACCGCACGGTGCAATCCAACAACACCGCAGCCTGGCAAAACCCGGGCGGCGGCTTTGGGTTGTGTCCGAGCTGGACAACAAAACTGGTCTGTATACCCACCGCCGGTGGACCCGACCAGGTTTACCGGCTCAACGGGACAACCGGGGGCCCTACGCCTACACCTACGCCGACTCCGACAGCTACGCCGACACCGACTCCGCCGCAGTGCACCTACAGCGTGCTCGTCGTGTCGGCCGACTGTGGCGACCCCGAGACTTCTCTGCTAGCTAGTCTGCGCGCGGAACCTGGCATCGGCACTGTAGACTTTTTCGATGCCACCATAAGCACGCCCACCCTGGCCCAATTGCAACAGTACGCGATAGTGCTGCCCTTCTCCAACTGCGGATACCAGGATGGGACCACACTGGGCAACAATCTCGATGCATACCTATCGGGTGGTGGCATCGTCGTCGCCCTCAACTTCGACTGGTATGGCGGCACGCAATCCATCGGCGGGGCCTGGATAACCAACGACTCGCCATTCAACGACAACGCCACGGTCAATTTCATCACTGGCACGCTCCAGACCTGCACTGACGCAGGACTATGCGATGGCGTGACCACCCTCCAATCCTTCTTCCGAGAGATTACGACCTTGGCCAGCGGGGCAACAGCGGCAGGCACATGGAGCGACGGCTCAATCATGATGGCTATCAAAGGACGGACGGTGGGGATCAGCGGCTACTTCGGCGACAACGCCGATAACTACAGCGGCCAGCTCCCCAGGATCGTCGCCAACGCCGGGCGCTTGTTTTTTCCGTGCCCAACACCTACGCCGACGCCAAGCCACGGTGACGCCGACGGTGACGCCGACCCCGACGCCGGGACAGATAGTGCTCACGGCCCAATCGCGCCGGACGAATTCGGGGCTGATGGTGCGTCTGAACTGGACTGGGGCGACCACGGCCCAGGTGGACATCTACCGCAATGGAGCGCCGCTGGCGCGGGTAGGGAACAGCGGGAGCTATGTAGACACGCTCACGACCTTCGGGACCTACACCTACAAGGTGTGCAACAAGAACACAATGAACTGTTCGAACGAAGTGACGAAGAGGTTCGGCGGCGGCGGCCAGTAGGGAATCAAAAGCAGGCAACTTGAATCAAGGCGGCGTCGCGCAAGCGACGCCGCCTTTGCATTGCAGGCGGCACCGTGCAAGGCCCCGCTGGCTACCGGTAAGCGCCTAAGCGCCGGCTCGCACCACGGGGGCTTTACAATCGCAATCCTGCACAAAAGGCGAGGAAGAGAACAGCGGTCATGTCCGCTTTATCGGACTCTGACGCCGGACGATCCTTTCGATATTGTCGTGCGGCACAAACCGCACCTCGATCAAACGCGACGGACCTGCGTCGTATTTCACAGGATAAGCGCTCCCCGGGGGAACTGGGAAGAATGGGGCTGATCGCAGTTGGCAATTCGCATGAGGAAGCGAAGGCCAGCTACGCGCAAGCTGTGGCCTCTTTTAGATAACCTTTGACAAGTTACCTGCAAATCGTGCAATCTTGAGCGCATCTTGTTTCTAAACCATGAAGCTATATCCATTTTCTCTTCTTCTCGTCCTGTGCGCTTTCGCATCCTCGGCTTCGGCTGATTCCCTGTTCTGCCCCGCGCGAAGCGGGAATGACGTTGCGGTGATCAACTCTTCGACCAACCAAGTAATCACCCAAATCCCCGTGGGCAGTTTCCCGATTCGTATTGTGATAACACCGGATCTTTCTAAGGCCTTCGTTTCCAACGCGCAATCTTCCAGCATCTCGGTAATAAACACGGCGACGCGCACCGCCACCGCCACTATTCCCGTGAGCTCGCTACCCGGAGAAACCGCGATCACGCCAGATGGCAGACGTCTTTTCGTCGTGCATCAGGGCGGGACCCATCGCCAGTGTCCCGTCGAGGTCATTGATACGGCGACCAACCAGATCATCACCACGCTTTTTATCCCCGGGACTTGGGCCAAGCACGTTTTGATCACGCCGGATGGGAGCACCGCATATGTCGCGAACTTTTCCAATGGAGAAGTGGACGCGATTGATACCACCACCTATCAGGTGACGAGCATCCCCACTGGGGCGGGTGCCCGTCGTCTTGCCATTTCTCCCGCGGGCGACCGCGTCTACTGCGCCAACGACAGGGACAATTCCGTGTCCGCGATCGACACGGCGACAAACCGAGTCCTCGCCACCATTCCGGTTGAGAACGCCCCACTCGGAATTGCCGTGACCCCCAACGGCGAGGAGGTTTACGCGACCAACCAGGCGAGTAACTCGGTCTCTGTGATCAATACCACCACATTGGCGGTGATCGCGACGATCCGGATTGGAAGCAATCCCCAGAGGGTGGTAATAACGGACGACGGGACGACCGCCTTTGTAGAGAATGGATATTCCGACACAGTTTCGGCCATTGACACCGCTACGCATACGGTCCTCGCAACGATCCCCACCGGACACTTTCCTTTCACCATAGCGTTCAACGCAAACGATACGAAACTGTATGTGTGCAACGCCGGCAACACGACGGTCACGGTAATCGATGTTCGATCGCTGACCGTCTCGTCCACAATTACTCAGGTAGGACGAGCACCCTTTGACTTGGCATTTGGTCCGTAGTCGTCGGCCGCATGCGGTTCTCTTCTCCTGGCCTGGGCGCCGTCAGCCGGCATTAATCCGCCCAGAGTGCTGGAGCTGGGCGAGGCCGTCGTCTGCGGTTCACTAAGGAGGGCCCGGACTTCGGCCTTTGTGGTTTTGCCATTCTTGAGGCTCTTGGAATCGGAAAAACCGAAAAAAATGCTTGACACCCGTCTGCGGTCCCGAATAAAACGAGGCTTCGCGAGAAAATTTTAGAAAGAAAAAGAATAAGAAAAAATAAGAAGCCCAAATCCAAAATGAATAAACCACCTGCTACCATTAGGACGCACCTGTTTCGGGGTGCGTTTTTGCTCAGTCTGCTTGGCGTGATTGTGATCCCCCTCGCGCTGGGTCAGCGAGCCAGCGACAAAGCGAACTCAGCCGCAAACGTGTCCCATCAGCAGGCTGCGCCGGCTTCTGCGGGAGCGATTTCCGCACACCCGGAGCAGCCGAATATTTCTCGCACCGAGCTGTCGCATTTGATTACGCCGACGAACGGCGCGACGGGCGTTCGCTCGGTTCCGATTCTGTTAGCGCCGAAATTTCCGCAGGTCGTTCTCTACGATCAGTACAACAATGGTTCGACCACCGCCAGCTTGTCTGCTACGTTTACTGACTTCGCGACCTTCAACGCCGATTTGGCTGACGACTTTGTCGTGCCCGGAGGCCAGACTTGGAATGTGCAGTCAATCGACGCCGATGGGTTGTACTTCAATGGGGCTGGACCTGCCACCAGTTGGAATGTTTTCATTTATGCGGACAACGGTGGGCTTCCCGGCGCGCAGGTTTACAGCACACTGAACCAGCCGGTGGTGGTAAGCAACACGACCTTTTCGGTAAGCCTGAACCCTGCGGCGGTCCTCACAGCGGGGACGTACTGGATCGAGATCCAGGCCAACATGACCTTCGGTACCCAAGGCGAGTGGGGTTGGACCGACCGCACGGTGCAATCCAACAACACCGCAGCCTGGCAAAACCCGGGCGGCGGCTTTGGGTTGTGTCCGAGCTGGACAACAAAACTGGTCTGTATACCCACTGCCGGTGGACCCGACCAGGTTTACCGGCTCAACGGGACAACCGGGGGCCCTACGCCTACACCTACGCCGACACCTACAGCAACACCGACACCGAGTCCGACACCTTGCGGGACGAGCAAGATCTATAACATTGCCGGATTTGGCCTGGGCATTCAGACCACTACCACCCGTATTTACGATATTGCTACGAACACCTGGACTACGGGCGCGCCGATACCCGAGCCCAACGGGTTGTCCGACCATGCCACCGCGTATTGGGACGGGAAGATTTACGTAGCCGGCGGCTATAATGGATCGGGCGCGATAAATACGCTTCGGGCCTACGACATCGCCAGCGACACGTGGTCCACACTTGCGTCCATGCCGACAGCGGAGTACCTGGCCGGGTTCGGGATCATCAACGGCAAGTTGTATATCGCCAGCGGTAACGACGGCGTTAGCGAACTGCCCAACTTGCAGATCTATGATATCGCGACTAACACCTGGACTGCTGGTGCGCCAGTGCCAACGCCCGTGACAGGGCCGGGCTGCGCGGTGTTCAGCGGGAGACTCTACCTCTTCGGAGGCGCGGCGCCATTCCCCGTGACCATCACTGCCACGCAGATCTACGACCCGGTTTCCAACAGTTGGAGCACCGGGCCGAACATGCTTGTGGCCCGGCTGTGGTTCTATGGTGGGAATATTAACGACGCTAGCATCGTTGCCCCTGGCGGTGACAATTCGCCCGGCATCCCGTTCAATGACAACGAACAGTTGACTGGTGGCAGCTGGATAGCACGGGCGCCGCTGCCTTATGCCGCCCGCGCACCATTCGCGGTTAGCGACGGCACGTTCGTCTATATCGGTGGCGGCTACGATGGCAGCACTGTTCATGCGGACTTGCTGCGTTACGATCCAGTAGCAAATAGCTACACGACGCTGGCGCCTTCCAGCGACGGCCATTTCCTGTCGCAAGCCGTGATCGTTAGCAATCCATGCCCAACTCCGACGCCCACACCAACACCAACCGCGACGCCGACGGTGACGCCGACCCCGACGCCGGGTCAGATTGTGCTCACGGCCCAATCGCGCCGGACGAATGCGGGGCTGATGGTGCGTCTGAACTGGACTGGGGCGACCACGGCCCAGGTGGACATCTACCGCAATGGAGCGCAGCTGGCGCGGGTTCCGAACAACGGGAGCTATATCGACACGCTCACGACCCTGGGGACCTACACCTACAAGGTGTGCAACAAGAACACGATGAACTGTTCGAACGAAGTGACGAAGAGGTTCGGCGGCCAGTAAGGAATCCAAAGCAGGCAACTGCAATCAAGGCGGCGTCGCGCAAGCGGCGCCGCCTTTGCATTGCAGGCGGCACCGTGCAAGGCCCCGCTGGCTACCGGTAAGCGCCAAGCGCCGGCTCGCACCACGGGGCTTTACAATCGCAATTCTGAATTGACGAAATTGCCTGCGCCACGTTCATGTCCGCTTCGGCATTGAGGACGGCTTGACGTTGCGCGGCTACGTTGGCCTCACGGTTCGCGACGGTCGCCTCAAGCCGCCCCCGCTATCGAGGGTGGCCCGCTCCTGCCCAGCCTGCAACGCGGTCGCCTTCTTTTACGAGCAAGGTCGTGATCCGCTCGCTGTCGTTGAAGGCAAGCTATACCTGGCGAATGTCCGCATTGCCGTAGAGCACGAACTGGCCTTGCCGCCGCCGCCGCGGTGGAAAAATCAAAACCAGACCAGGCCAGCCACGATCGCGATCGCCAGCGCGCCGATACGAATGCGAAAGCGTTTTCTTTTCACCAAGTCTCGTAAAGCCCGAAATACCAAAGCGCGTGGCTGTCGCCCGCAACAGTATGACCGGCGCTAAAGAGCAGGCTGAAATGCTCGGTGACATTGTAGAGACCGCCGAAATTCAGCGCGCCAAATCCTTTGTCGCTTTCCGTGTCCTGGCCTTGCGCAAAAACTTCGCCGCCAAGCACGAGGTGTTTGCCAAAGTTACGCTGCACCAACCAGCCGCCAAAAGGGTAGTTACGCTGTCCCGGGGCGGAATTTAGCACGGCGCCACCGCCGCCGTAGGTCGTCCATGGGCCCCAGCTTTTTTGGACCCACAACGGCAACCGGAACCACGTCCGCCCATTGCCCAAACCGCGACTTTCATCGCCGGTCGGCAATTCAGCCATCGGGAAGATCCCGATTTGCGGGCGTTCGTTCGTTTCCTGCACGAAACGATACTTTATGCCCAGTTCCATGTCACCCAGGCCGGAGGCGGCCGACATTCCCGGGCCATCAACCGAGGTGATCGGCACGATCAAATGCAATTGAGTCTCAGGCAGCACACCATAGTTGAGCTCCACCGCCGGGCCTTCAAAGTCGTAGCCGTCGCTGGAAGTCATGCCGGAGGTAAACAGATAGGCTTCCCAATGGTGAAGATCCACCGGCTGCGGGTCGTCGGTCAAAAACGGCGGGCCGGCGAAGGAGTAAGTCGTCAAGACCAGGTTCAGACAAAGAGCACGCAAGATGGTTCTGAAGATGTTGCGCACGCGAGGACGGCACCGATTCATTTCGTTTCCCTCCGCGCCGCGGTCTTAGGTGTATTCGCCAACGCGTCGAAGCCGGAGATAACATCGAAGAGTTCTTCGTCGATGCTGCTCTGACGTAATCGGTGGAATGTGCCGTGGAGACTCTCCAAAAGTTCGTCGATATTTTTGTCGGCGCGCTGCATTGCCGCCAAACGGCTAGCGTTCTCGCTCGCAAGAGATTCGGCGCACGCACGGAAGAGCGAGACGAAGAGATACTCGCGAATGAGCGCGCGTAACGCCTCGGCACCGCTGCCGACGACCTCAGGCAAGTTCTTTGTCGGCCAGGGAAGTTCGGCCAGCTTGCGGCGCCAGGTTTCGTCCAATGGCAGCAGTCGCTGACTCACGGGTTGGTAAGCCGCTCCCGCCGTGGGGCGGTTGTAGAAAAGATGAAGTTCGTCGATCTTTCCTTCGCTCAGGGGAGTCTCACTGGCCAGGAGGATATGGCCGACGAGCGGGGTGATGGCTTTGACGGAATTCGGCACGGCGAAGAGTCCGATCGGCGCCAGACCAGCGTCTTGTAAGCGCACATGAACGCGCTCGCCGACGGCCCAGATCTGCGGTTTATCCGTCAGGGCGGCCAGGGCCTTCACTGCATGATCGGTCACGACATCATTGAACTGGCCGACCAATCCCTGGTCGGAACCAAACACGACCGCACCGATCGACTCTCCATCCGCGCGTTTGCTCTCTCCAGTCACCAACGCGGATGAACCAGCCGCCCGAAAGCAGACGCTCAGACCCAATTCCGCGGTGCGATAGTAATCGCCTAACGAGTTCACCGACTTTTCATACTGGCCGATGCTGGAGGCCGCCAAAGCTTTCATGGTCCGCACGACGGATTGAAGCTCGCCGGCGCTCTCGATCTTTTGGCGCAGACTCTCCGTCGTGTTGCTCATGGTAAAGTCGGACCATCGTTCATAGTGTCGCCCCGAAACAAGCTCCCACCCCGGCGGTCAGAGCCATAGCCAACGCGCCCCAAAAAGTCACGCGAGCAACTGAAATCCCCACGGGTGAGCCTCCAGCGCGGGCCGCCAGGGAACCCAGCAGGGCGAGGAACACAAGCGACCCGCCGGAGACCGTCCAACCCAGGGCCGATCGCGGCACGAGGAAAACCAGCAGGAGCGGCAAGAAGGCACCGACGGTGAAACTGCCCGCTGACGCGAAGGCGGCCTGGACCGGTCTGGCGCTCAATGTGTCGGAGATTCCCAGTTCGTCGCGGGCGTGGGCACCCAATGCGTCCTTGGCCATCAATTGCGTGGCGACCTGCCCGGCAAGCCCAGCATCAAGTCCGCGGGCGACATAAATGGCGGCGAGTTCGGCATGTTCACTTTCACCGCCGGTCGCCAACTCATCACGCTCCCGTTCCAGGTCGGCGCGCTCAGTATCGGCTTGGGAACTGACGGACACATATTCACCGGCAGCCATGGACATCGCCCCCGCAACCAGTCCGGCCAAGCCGGCGACCAGCACGCTGCTGCGGTCGGCTGCGGCGGCGGCCACGCCAACGATCAAACTGGCGGTGGAGACGATGCCGTCGTTGGCGCCGAGCACGGCGGCGCGGAGCCACCCGATGCGGTGGGTTCGATGGATTTCAGTATGTCTCATGTTGAATGCTCCGGTGTGGCTTTGGCTTTCGGTTTCGGCTGGAAAGGTGCGAGCGCCTGTTGCGCAAGGTCCGTGATCGTTTTGCGATCCTCGTCGCTAAGCTTGTCGGCCGTGTTCAAGCGCCCGATGACTTCCGCCGGAATCTTTGCAGCGGCTTCGCGCAAGGCCTGCTCGGCTTCTTTCATCCGTTCGAGCGGCACGTGATCGAAGAGTTTTGCGTTTAACGCCACCAGCACGGCGATCTGTTCGACCACTGGAACTGGAGCGAACTCCGGTTGCTCGAGACAGGCGCGAATGCGCCGCCCATGCTCGAGAATCTTGCGCGCTTCTTCATCCAGCCGCGCGCCGAAGCGGGAAAATGTCTCGCGTTCCTCGAACTGCGCGTAGGCGAGCTTGAGGTCGCCCGTCACCGCGCGGTAGGCCGCCAACTGCGCCTCGCCGCCGACGCGTGAAACGGACTTGCCGACATCGACCGCCGGCAGCACGCCGAGTTCAAAGAGCGATGGCGAGAGATAAATCTGACCATCGGTGATCGAGATCAGATTGGTCGGAATGTAGGCAGATATGTTTTGCGCTTCGGTCTCGATGATCGGCAAGGCGGTGAGCGAGCCGCCGCCAAGTTCCTTGCGCAAATGGGTGGCGCGCTCGAGCAGCCGCGAGTGAATGTAAAAAATGTCGCCGGGGAAAGCTTCGCGCCCCGGCGGCCGACGGAGCAATAACGAGAGCTCGCGATAAGCGCGCGCGTGATGCGTGAGATCGTCGTAAACGATGAGGACGTCGCGGCCCGCTTCCATGAAATGTTCCGCGATGCTGGTCGCGGCATACGGCGCGATGTAAGCGAGCCCCGGCGGATCGTTGCCCTCGGTCACGACCACGACCGTGTAATCCATCGCGCCTTTCTCGCGTAAACCTGCGACCGCTTTGGCGACCGCCGACGCGCGCTGACCAATCGCGCAATAAATACAAACGACATCGCGGCCGCGTTGGCTAAGGATGGTGTCGATCGCGATCGCGGTCTTGCCCGTCCGGCGATCACCCAAAATCAACTCGCGCTGCCCGCGCCCGATCGGAATGAGAGCGTCGATCACTTTCAATCCAGTCTGAAGCGGCACCGTCACCGGCGCGCGATCCATGATCGGCGCCGCGGGCCGCTCGATCGGCAACCGTTCACTCGCAGCGACGGGCCCATTGCCATCGAGCGCACGACCAAGCGGATCGATCACGCGCCCGAGCAATCCTTCGCCAACGGTCACATCCATGACTCGCTCGGTGCGCTGAACTTCATCTCCAGCCTGCAAGTCCTGATATTCGCCAAGAAGAACGACGCCGATTTCCTCTTCGTCCACGTTGAACGCGATCCCGAAAAGATCGCCGGGAAATTTGAGCAACTCCTCAAAGCCCGCATTGGGAAGACCGGACACACGCGCGATCCCTGTCGAAACGCTGATGATCGTACCGACTTCATGCGTCGTGAGTTGTGGCGTGAACCGTTCCCGCACCTGATCGATTCCCGCGAACGTACGATCGAAGACGCTCTGCAGACTTTCCGGCGTCGCGTTCATTTACTTTTTACGACCGGATTTGTCTCGTTAGGCTGCGGCTTCGGCTGATCCTTCGCTTTCAAAAGTTCGGCGACACCATGTTCCAAACCCGTGAGGTAATCGGCGATGCTCCACGCGAGCTTTTGGCCGTTCGCAGTGAGTTCGATGCCGCAGATCAAATTGGGCACGGTTTCGAACCGGAGTTTGATTTCACCCGTGAAGGTTTCGTTGAGCGCTTTTTGAATTGCGGCTTTTTGCTCAGCGGGTAGGTCGAACGCGCTGCGCACGACGGCGGGTTCGGACGCCGTCCTGAGAGCTTCGCCCAGACTCGCTTTCGTCTTTGCGTCCAGCGCTCGGAGGCGTCGCAGGAAAACGTCGGCGGTGCGCTCTTCGAGGCTGGCCGTGGCGAGATCGGCCAGCGTCTTTCGCGTGATCGCAAAGACTTCTTCCTGCGTTCGGCGACTGATGGCTTGGCTCAGGTGCTGCGCGTCGTTTCGCAGCGTTTCACCGCGCTTCGCGGTGAGGACGTCGGCGGCTTTGCGCGCTTCGTCGAGGAGCCGCTCGCGTTCGGCTTTCGCTTCGTCGGCTGCTTTGCTTAGGAGGGCGGCGCGCTGCTGGTCGAACTCGTCGTTCTTCTGCTGGAAATCGTCGCGCTCCTTTTTCGCTTCGGTTTTTTTGGCGGCGGCGTCGGCCAGTTCAGCGGCGATCTTTTTCTCGCGCGCGTCGATCGCGTTTAGGATTGGCTTGTAAAGAAAACGCCGCAACAACCAGACGAGGATGAGGAAGTTGAGCGCCTGCGCCCCGACGGTGAACCAGTCGATGAGCATCGATTACTTTCCGGCCGCCTGTGCGATGACGTGATTCCAGAACGGATTGGCGAAAATCAAAATCATCGAGACGACGAAGCAGTAGATGGCGGTCGATTCGATCATGGCGAGACCGACAAAGAGCGTGCGCGTGATGGTGGCGGAGGCGTCGGGCTGCTGGGCCAGCGCGGTGAGCGCAGTCGCGACCGAACGCCCTTCGCCGAGGGCCGGCATCATACAACCGATACCGGTCGTTAGGCCGGCGGTGACGATCGAGGCAACGGCGATGAGAGTGATGTTATCCATGGGTGTGTCCTTTGTTGTTGGGTTATCAGTTCAAGTGCTTGGGGTCGGCTCGGGTTTGGGCTCTTGGGTGCGGATGGCGGCGGCGACGTAAACCGCGGCGAGGATGCTGAAGATGTAGGCCTGAACCATACCCGTGAGTAGTCCGAGCGCGGTCATAAAGATCGGAAAAATAAAGGGCGTGATCGAGAGTAGAATGCCGATGATCATGGCGCCGCTCATCATGTTACCGAAGAGACGGACGGCCAGGGCCAGGGTGCGCGAAAGCTCGCTGATGATATTGAACGGCAGCATGATGATCGTCGGCTGCGTGTAGGACTTGAAGTAGCCGCCCAGCCCCTGCTCTTCGATGCCGAACAGCGGCACCGCGACAAAGACGCACAGCGCGAGGGCGGCCGTGGTCGAGAGCGAAGCCGTTGGCGGTTCGTAGCCGGGAATGATGGTGCAGATGCTGGCCAGGCCAAGGAAAAGGAAAAGCGTGCCCAAAAAACCGAGATACTTCTTCGGGTGACGCAGGCCCACGTTTGCGATTTGTTTCTCCATTCCGGTGACGATGATTTCCAGAAGGTTCTGCCAACGGGAGCGTTCCAGTTCGGTGGAAAGATTGCGGGTGATGAGTTTTGAGCCGAGGGCCAGCACGATCATGAGGGCCCAGGTGAAGACGATGGTGCCGTTGAGTTTGAGAAACCCATGCTGCCAAAAAATGATCTGATCGGGACTAAGGCGCATGGCTGATTTCCGATGCGCGGGATTCATGATGCGCGACCGGCGCGCGGGTGAACCACGTCACGACGAAACGCGCGGCAACAAAACCCAGCAGACAGGCCAACAGGCGCCTCCAATCGTCGCGACCGACAAAATAAAAGCCGGCGAGAACGATCGCCATTCGCAGGAACAAGCTGCCCAGAAAGCAAAGCGCCGGTCGCTTGGAGGAAAGACCTTTGCGCACCGTCCACCAAAGACCGCCGAAGAAGATCGCGCCGAGCAAAAGACCGGCCACTCCCGCGAACAGCAATGACGGCATTTCATTCATCGTTAGGCTCCTCGTCGTCCCGCATCGCCTTCTCTTCCTTGGCGACCCAATGCCACGCGTTCAAACACCCGATCGTGAGCCCGGCCACCAACAGAGCGAGCGTCCAGGAATGGGTGCCGGGATGATGCTTATCCAACCAGATCCCGAGCGCGGCGCCAAGCAATGTCGGAACGACCACCGACCAGCCGATCAACCCCATCATACCCAAACCTAACCAGACGCCGGGCTTCGGATGGCGCCGCGCTTTGAGTTTGCGCGCCGCCTTTACCCCGATTTGCCCGGCGAAATCTGTTTCCGTTCGATCGTTAGGCGAGTCGCTCATTTTTGAAAACTTGCGAACCGATGCAGAAAACCGGTCTCCAATTTCGCCATAACCGAGCGGACGTTTTGCTCGTCCTCATCGAGCGCGAGGAATTCCTGTTTCACCGCGTCGTGTAACTGTCCGAGATCCGTTCCGCCGAGCGCGCGACGCACGGAGACGAGCACCTCGGCACCGGTTTTCACGAGCACGCCTTCGTCCACCGCGACAAAGACTTCGCCGTCGGATTCGGTTTCGTAGGTCAGAATCCCGGGCGCGAGCGCCGCCACGCAATCGAGCCGCTGCGGGAGAATGCCGAACGAACTTTCGCGCGTCTCCGCGACGATGCGCGAGACGCCGGTCTTCTCGGCGAAGACCTGGAAAGGAAGAAGAATCTTAAGCTGCATGTGTGGCGGCGACCGGTGCCGGCGGTGGTTGTGGCTTTGCTTCCGTTGGGGCTTTGGCCGTGCTGGGTTTCGCTTTCGCCCTGGCCTCATCGACCGCGCCGATCATGTAGAACGCGCTCTCGGGTAAATCCTTGAATTCGTCGCGCAGGATTCGCTCACAACCATCCAGCGCGTCCTTCAGACTAACGAGTTTACCTTTCATGCCGGTGAACTGCTCGGTCGTGAAAAAAGGCTGCGTGAGAAAACGCTCCAGCCGGCGCGCGCGGGCGACTACGTTGCGGTCCTCCGGAGAAAGCTGCTCCAGGCCGAGCATTGCGATGATGTCCTTCAGCTCCGCATATTGCGCGAGCGTCCGCCGGATTTCCTGCGCCAGTTTGTAATGCGGCTCGCCGACGATTCCCGGCGTCGCCATCGTGGAACTCGATTGCAGCGGATCGATCGCGGGAAAAAGTCCTTCACTCGCGCGCTGGCGCGAAAGGACGATCGACGCCGAGAGATGCGAGAAGGTATGCACCGCCGCCGGATCCGTGAAATCATCCGCCGGCACGTAGACCGCCTGGATGGAAGTAATCGCGCCGCTATCCGTATTGGCGATCCGTTCTTCCAATCCGGACAGCTCCGTCCCCATCGTCGGCTGATAACCGAGACGTGACGGCATTTGCCCCATCAAACCCGAGACTTCCATCCCGGCCTGGATGAAGCGGAAAATATTATCGATCAGCAGCAGCACATCGCGGTGTTCGTCGTCGCGGAAATATTCAGCCATCGTCAGAGCGGCATGCCCCACCCGGAAACGGCTGCCCGGCGGCTCATTCATCTGACCGTAGATCATGACCATGTTTGGCAGCACGCCAGCTTCCTTCATCTCGCGATAAAGCTCCTCGCCTTCGCGGCAACGTTCCCCGATGCCGCAGAAAATGCTGATGCCTTCTTCGTGCCCGATCATGTTGTGAATCATCTCGGTAAGCAGCACCGTCTTACCCACGCCCGCGCCGCCGAAAAGTCCCGCTTTCCCGCCACGCTCCAAAGGCATGAGCACATCGATGACCTTGATACCTGTCTCAAAGATTTCGGACTTGGTGGAACGTCGCGCCAGGGGGGGTGGATCCCGATGCACGGAACGCCATTGGACATCGGATAGCGCTGCCCCCCGGTCGATCGTATCGCCGAACACATCGAACATCCGCGAGAGAATCCCCTTGCCGACCGGTGCCTTGAGCGGCCCACCCGTGTCCTGCACTACCATGCCGCGCGCGAGACCTTGAGTAGGCGTCAAGGCAATCCCGCGCACATGATACGCATCGCTTTGCGCCAGTACTTCAATGACGATCTCGTTGTTCGCACCCGCACGCAGCACCGAGTAAATCGACGGCAGTTCGCCGGCAAAGTGCGCATCAACCACGCTGCCGCGAACCGAGGCGATCGTGCCGCGATTCGCCGCGCGTGTTTCATGGCTCGGGTCGTTCATTGCACCTCGGCAACGTTACCGTGATTCAAGAAGGCCGCCTCGTCTTCCGGGAGCGAGGGATTGATGCTGATGCCACCCGCCATTTCCGAAGCCGGCCGGAGTCGTTGGGCGCGGCCGGACTTGCAAATACCAGTGCACAGGCGGTTCCCCGAAGTCGTACTCTGTTCGTCATCGCCTAGTCTCCCAGTTCCTTGAGCGTTCCGAGGAACGAGATGACGTCTTCGCGACTCAGCATGCCCAGAACGCGGCCGTCGCGCATGACTGGAAGCTGGTTTACGCCGGTGCGATCCATTTGCTGCAAGGCCGACCAAAGTCCCGTCTCCGGGGCGATGCGCTTTACTTTCTCAAGCGGGACCATCGTCTGTGCGGCAGTCGTTTCGGGCCACTCCGTCCGGGGCACCTCCTTGATGCGGTGCAGGGTCATCAATCCGACGGTGTCAGCGCCGCGATTGACAAGGAAGCAGCGCCGACCCCCACCAAGGATATGATCGTCCACCAATTGTTGCAGCGTAATGCCTGCGGGGACGGCCGCGCAGGCGCTGCTCATCGCCTGCGCCGCGGTGTGGCCGGCCAGCAAACCCTGGAACACGACCTGGTGCAGCTGCAGCGAAGCAGCATGATCGAGAAACCAGCCGATGAACGCGATCCAAAGGCCACCGCCGAAATTGCCGGCAAAAATTTGCCAGACGCCAAAGAAGATAAACAGAAAACCAAAGGCGCGTCCGACACCGGCGGCAATAGTCGTGGCGCGGCGGAAATTATGAGTGACCGCCCACACGATGGCTCGAAACACGCGTCCTCCATCGAGTGGAAAACCGGGAATCAGATTGAAAACGGCCAGGGCCAGGTTGATGTAGGCGAGATACTTCACCACTCCCCACAGCGGCTCGAAGCCGGAGGCGAGCGGTTCCAGAAAAGTGAACAGGGCCGCGAGCAGAAAACTGACGATCGGTCCGGCGATGGCGATGAGAAATTCGGCGAGGGCGCTCGGCGGTTCGGTCCCGATCTGGGCCACGCCGCCAAAAATAAAGAGCGTGATGCTGCGCACCGGCACCTTGAAGCGCAGCGCGACGACCGAGTGCCCGAGTTCGTGCAGCAGCACGCTGACGAAGAGCATGATGGCGGTCACCGCCCCCATCGCCCAGTACAAGAGCGGCGGCCAATCGTGGAATTCGTGTGGGAAATAGCTCACCGCCAGCATCCAGGTCAGGAGCGCGAAGATCAGGAACCATGAGTAATCCAAACCGATTGGAATACCGAGGATTCGGCCGAGTGGGATGGCTTGTCGCTTCATGACGGGTTTCCTTTGCGCTGCCTCTCCCAGGGCGATGTGATCTGCCTTTGGATTGGAACTCATGGGTTTTGCCTAACGAGACCAGGGGTCCGTCTATTCATTGCCAAAGAATGACGATCAGAGCAAAAACCAGGTACAGTGTCACCAGGATCGCGCCGGCTCGTGGCGGTGAACGTGACCAGCTTCATCCCGAGAAACGCAGCCGCGCGCCAAAGCCCTCGAACGCGGAGGTGAGCCGCACGCTGGCCCACGACATCACGCCGATGGAGACGGCAAGGATGGCCACAGCGCTCCAGGTCGGGATGTCGAGAGGATGCAATCAGGCCGCGCTCTGCACCAGCGGCCACATCAGTCTCCCGGTTTCGTCAGCCAGCTACGCGCGGCTTCGACCTGATCATGCTCGAAATAGCGAACCTTTGCGGTGGTAAACGGTTTGCAGAAGACGGTCATGCCGTGCTGCCATTTCGTTTCACCGACCATGGCCAGCCGCTCGATGTCGCGGAAATGGCGCGCGCCGAACTTGGTGTCCTCCCACGCCGCGCTCGCGGTCCAGCCGTGGAAATCATGCATTACAACTAACATTCGGATTTTGCCATGCTCCTGGATGGCACGATCCACCGCCGGCACAAAGGTGCCGTAGTCTTCCTTCACCAGTTTGCCGGTGAGCGAGACTTCCAGGAACCTGCCCCCGTCTGCTTCTTTCACTTCGATTGCCATATGAATTTTCCTCCTTCGTTTACTTGCAATGGAGTTCGCGCAAACGCTTCACCCTATTTGTGATTTGCGGCCCATTTTTTGCGCTGCGTCCCAGGCGCTCAGGTTCCGTCGGGCAGCTCTCACAATTTGATTTCGGCCAACCAGGCCTCGCCGGCTGCATCCAGATGGAGCGCAAATCCAGCGCGCTCGCTGACCCGTCTCATCGCGAGGTTGTCGCAAGGGATGCGGGCGAAGATGCGCCGCAGCTTTTCGTGCCGCGCGATTTGCACCAGCCGCCGCGTCAGCTCCGAGCCGATGCCTTTGCCCTGCCAGGCGTCGCCGATGAGCAGCGCAAACTCCGCCTCCTCCACGCCGTGTTCCTTGCTCAGGCGCGCCACGGCCAGAATCACACGCCCGCCGTGGGGATCGTCGCGCTCCACCACGAGGGCGATCTCGCGATCGTAATCGTTGAAACAAACTCGCCGCAGCCGCTCATGCAGAGTGCGCTGCTCGAGAGCGATCGAGGTGAAATAGCGCGAGCGCACGCTGTCCTCCGAAAGGCCGGCGTGGAATTTCACGAACAACGGTTCGTCCTCCGGTCGGATCGGCCGGATCGTCACGGGCTGGCCGTCGATTTTCCATTCTGCGACGTATTCCGCTGGATAAGGTCGAATCACCGGCTGCGGCCACTTGTTCTCGTTAGGCTCATCTTGCAGTACGACGCGGGCATCGAGAGCCACGATTTCCCCGGCGGCGGCGAGGAGCGGGTTAATGTCGATCTCCTTGATCCGCGGCTGCTCGCTCACGAGCTGGCTGAAGCGCACCAGGATGTCTTCCAGCGCGGCGAGGTCGACTCCGGCGCGGCCGCGAAATCCCTGCAGCGCACGGTAGATGCGCGTCCCCTCCATCAAGCGCCGCGCCAGGGTGCGGTTGAGCGGTGGAAGGCCGAGCGCACGGTCCTTGAAGATCTCCACGAAATACCCGCCCGCGCCGAAGAGGAGCACCGGTCCGAATTGCGGGTCGATGCTGCTCCCGAGGATCAATTCGTAGCCGCTGCGCGCGATCATCGGTTGCACGGTCACGCCGAGAAAATCTTCCGCGCGACCATGCGCCCGCGTCGCTTGCTCGATCTCGCGATAAGCGGCGCGGACGGCGGCCCCGTCTTTCAAATTCAGCTTCACGCCGCCGAGATCCGATTTGTGCGTGATCGTGTGCGAAAAAATTTTCAGCACGACCGGTCCAGCGAATCGCGCCGCCTGCTCCGCTGCTTCGTCCTCATTCGTCGCGACCGAGGTGGGGACAACCGGAATGCCGTAGACGGCGAGTAACTCCTTCGATTCCGGTTCCGTCAAAAGCGTCCGCGAGGAATTGCGCACCCGCTCGATGATGCGCCCGGCTCCGCTCCGCGGCGCGGTGCCTTCCCCGCCGAGTGCGAGCGACGGCGTTTCATAAAGGGCGTCCAGCGCGTGCCGGTATTGCCAGAGATAACAAAAGGCCTCCGTTGCGCTGTCGGGATAGGCGAAGGTCGGGATGCCGGCGCGATCGAGAATTTCCGTTGCCTCCGCCACACTTGCGCCGCCCATGAAACTGGCGAGGATCGGCTTGGCTTCGAGTTGCGCGAACGCCGTCAGGCGCCGCGCAATCTCCGTCGGGTCGGTCACCGCCTGTCGCGTCAGGACGACGAGCAGGCCATCGTTACCTGGATCGCGCGCTACGATCTCGACCGCGCGCGCGTAACGCTCGGCATCCGCGTCGCCGATCACATCGACCGGATTACCGTGGCTCCAATGCGGCGGCAGAACGCGATCGAGCGCCGCCATTGTCTCGCTCGAGAAAGACGCGTTCACACCGCCGTGCGCGATCAGGTGATCCATTGCGAGCGCGCCCGGGCCGCCGCCATTGGTCACGATCGCGAGCCGCGGCCCGCGCGCGGCTGGTTGTTTGCCTAACAACTCCGCCATGTTGAAGAGCTCGGCGATGGTGTTGACCCGCAGAACGCCCACCCGCCGGAAAGCCGCGTCGCAGACTTCGTCGCTGCCGGTGAGCGCGCCGGTGTGCGAAGCCGCGGCGTGCGCCGCCGCCTCCGTGCGCCCGACCTTGATCACGATGATCGGCTTGGTCAGCGCGACTTCGCGCGCGGCAGAAAGGAACGCGCGCGCGTCGCCGATTGATTCCATGTAAATCAGAATGCTGCGCGTCTGGGGATCATCCCCCAGTTGGTAGATCAGGTCGCCCCAGTTCACATCGAGCATCGAGCCAATCGAGATGAAGGCGCTGAAGCCGAGTTGCGTGCTGACACTCCAGTCCAGAATCGCCGTGCAGAGCGCGCCGCTTTGGCTGATGAATCCAATGTTGCCCGGCAAAGCCATCGGCGTGGCGAAGGTCGCGTTCAGTCCCAGGTGCGGCAACATCACGCCGACACAGTTCGGCCCGATGATGCGCATCGCGCCGCGCGCTTCGGTGATCTCCTGCTCCAGCTCGCAACCGCGCGCCCCGATCTCCTTGAAGCCGGCAGAAATGATGATCGCGCCTTTCACGCCGGCGCTCACGCAATCGCGCACGATTTGCGGAACTGTTTTCGCCGGAGTGACAATGAGGGCGAGGTCGATCTCCTCCGGCACCTCCGCGATGGTGGGAAACGCTTTCACGCCGAGCACCGTCGCGTGCTTCGGATTGACCGGATAAACCGTGCCCGAAAAGGAGCGCAGATTCTCAACCAAGGCGCGGCCGACGCTGCCTGACGATTCGGTCGCCCCGATCACCGCGACCGAGCGCGGCGCGAGCATCGTGGCGAGGGCCGGCTTTTCTTCGCCGCGCTTTTCTTGGGTCATCGTCGTCTTCACGCCTCTCCCACTTTGGCATCAGGTCCAGGAGATAACCAAGAGTGCATCCGTGAAAAACAAGCGACGCGCAGCCATTCGCAAGATTTGCTCGTTGGTTCGATGCGCGGGCGCGTCGTTTTGGTTTCGGCTGCCCCAATGTGGGAGGGGCCTTTGCGCCCCGACCCCACAGGGAGAATTGAGCGTTCCCTGTCGGCGTCGAGAATCCCGACATGAGCGACAACCTTCTTTCACGTTTCCTCCGACCGGACACCAGACCGGCAAGAGTAGGACCTGCCGGGGAGAACGGATGACAAAAACATAAGGATAAAAGGTTTGACAGAGCCTCGCCCAGGCTCGGTACTCTTTTAGTTAGACGAAGGATAAAATAATGAAGATTCGAGGATTAGTTTTGATCTGTATCGCGGTGGCGCTTAGCGTCGCCCCGCAATTCGTTCAGACTGCGAATGCGCAGGGAGGCAGTTATGCTGCCCAGCTCATTTCGCCGGCGGCTGGCCAGGTTGTCCACCCGGGCCAGGTGGTGAGAGTTGAGTGGAAATCCAAGCTACCCAAGATAAACCTGGGGGCGTGTGAGGCGGAAGTCTGGTTGTCGTTGGACGGCGGCAGGACATTCACGACGTGGATCAGCCCTTGGTTGGACCCGAGCGGGCCCAGGTATTTCGATTGGGTTGTCCCGGACTGGCCGACATCGGCAGCGGTTCTGGACGTTCGATTCGGATGTGAGCCGGGCTATCCCGAAAGCTATGCCCCGCAGCCCAGGTCGAGCTTTGTGATCGCGGACCACTAGCGCGTCCCGAGTAAAGCGAATCAATCCGTTGATTCTTTGGTCGCGATAAAAAAGGCGTGCCGTTTCGCGGCACGCCTTTGTCGTTTGTTGCGGCACACTGGATCGCTCCAGTCACGCTGGCCGGTGCTGCCACCGACGGCGCAGAGCTAAGACCAACCGTCTGAAGATGATCTCGGGCGAGCTGGCGAACGGAGCTTGCGTACTCTCATCGCAAAGAGCGCCCCGGAGCAAGGGACCGGTAGTCGTTAGGCATGGCGACGGTCGCGGCGCGAAGGCCCCTTACTACATTGGGGCAGCCGAAACCGGCAGGGAGAAAAGTTGAGCGTTGCGCCGTCGGCGTGGAGAGTCCGGGCATGAGCGACAACCTTCTTTCGCGTTTCCTGCGTTACGTCCAAATCGATACCCAGTCGGACGAGAACAGTAATTCCTTTCCGAGCACGCCGGGCCAACTGGTGCTACTGGAGATGTTGAAGCAGGAGCTGAGTGAGCTGGGCGCGGCGGACGTGCAGATGACGAAGCACGGTTACGTCATCGCGAGCATACCCGCCAACACCCGAAAAGCTCGCGTGCCGACGGTGGCCTTTTTCGCCCACGTGGACACGGCGCCCGACTGCTCCGGGAAAGACGTGAAACCGATCGTTCATCGCAAATACGACGGCCGTGTCATCAAGTTCCCGGATAAACCCGGCCTGACTCTGGACCCTGCGACATCGCCGGAGCTTCACACGGCCGTAGGCAAAGACATCGTGACCGCCAGCGGCACGACGTTGCTTGGCTCCGACGACAAGTCGGGTGTGGCGGTCGTCATGACTTTGGTCGAGCGGTTGCTCCGGGAGACGAAACGGAAGCACGGTCTGATTCGAGTCTGCTTCAATCCCGATGAGGAAATCGGCCGCGGCATGGACAAACTGGATCTGCGCATGCTCGGAGCGGACGTGGCTTACACGTTGGACGGCGGTGCGCCGGGGGAGATTTGCTGGGAAACGTTTTCCGGGGATGCGGCCGAGGTCATGATCGACGGCATCACCACGCACACGATGGAAGCGAGGTCCAAGGGCATGGTCAACGCCGCCTATCTGGCGGGCAAGCTCCTTGCCGCGCTGCCGCGCGAACGTTGCGCGCCGGAGACAACCGACGGGAGGGAGGGATTCATTCACCCGATCCATGTCGACGGCCGGACGGAGCGGGCCGTGGTGAAATTTATCCTGCGCGACTTCGAGCTGAGCGGGCTGGCGGAGAAAGGCAAAATTTTGCGCGGCCTTTGCGCGGGGCTACAAGCGACCGAGCCGCGGGCACGCGTCCGCTGCAAGATCCGCAAACAATATCGCAACATGGCTTACTGGTTGCGCAAGGACATGCGCCCGGTGGAGCTGGCGCGCGAAGCCTTCACGGCCGCGGGACTCAAACCCCATGACCACGTCGTGCGTGGCGGCACCGACGGCTCGCGCCTGACCGAGCTGGGCCTGCCGACTCCCAACCTGTTCTGCGGCGAGCACAACGCGCACGGGCCGGCGGAATGGGTTGCGGTGCAGGATATGGAGTCGGCCGTAACTGCCTGCGCCCACCTCGCTGAGTTGTGGGAAAGAAAACGCTGAGTTGAACAGTATGACCTCTGACCCTTGTGAAAGCGTAATGCGGATAATCCAGGAGCAGAACGGACGTGAAGGCGAGGAGGAGTTTCAGCAGTTCTGTGAAAAGATGCTGTCAGTTCCTGCGAACCTTACGCTCATTCCGAAGGACAATTTCACAGTAGATATCGAGCTTCAGCCGCTGCGATGGCTTAGCCTGGGCATCGATTTGCTTCGAAGCCGACGAGTCACTGGGCATGTTCAATTGCCTAATGGTGTCCAAGGACCGGAGATCAGCAGTTACTTGCCGTACCCCGTGTTTCAAGCGGCGACGGAAATCTTTCTCAAAGGTATCTGGCTTTGCCAGTACGCAGAGTGCCGAGCTTTAACTGATTCGTCGTATATCAATCCCGCCAAACGGCGATACTATGCTCAAATCCTAAAGAACCTCAGTCATGATTTACTCGTGATTTTGGACAGTCTCCGCAAAGTCCCTGAATATAGACGGACGCCGGAAACCACGCGCTTTTTTGATTTGGTCGAACGCGTGGTCCGCCTCTTCTATTTTCCTCCTTATGAAGCCGACAGGCGGACGCGCTGGGCCGATGCTCGTTACCCAAAACGCGTGTACGATGACAGCGCTCGGAAAGCAGCTGCCGAATCTTTTCGAAGCTATCCTCCCGCTAAATGGGTTGAGAAGCTATTCGCACAAGCTGAGCGCGATCTGGACGAGCTATTTCAAATTCGTGCCGAACTCAGCTCGTAACAACCGCTCTTCCGCGCGACACCACAGACAACTTTGTAATCACTAAGGGGTCAACCAAAAGCAAAAAGGGGTCGGTCCTTTTTTTCCTGCATTCGAGGCGCGCGGCTAATCTTGTATCGTCCAAGGCCGCGCTCGCCGTTGAGCCGTGGAAATCGTGCATCGTAACAAGCATCCGGAGCCTGCCGCGCGCACCGCTCCGACGACGATGTGCTGCTCGACTTCCGCTCGCAGAAGAACACTCGGGTGTTTACCGGAGAATCCGATCCTGGCACGCCGCCTGGGCGGGCTTCGCCATGGAGTCATGAGCTGGAAATGGAACGCTCGACGCCGCGGCCTTCGAAGAGCCGGTCATCGAGGAAGTCCTGGCCGAAATCACCGGTCGCGGACCGCGGCTGTGACATTTTCCCCGCAAATTCTTGGCAGCTCTTGCACCGGATGATAGAAACGACGCGGAACGTATCGCTTCAACCTTGACCAGCATGAATTCGTTGCCCGTTCTCGATCCACAATCGCCCCAGGCGCGCGCCATCTATCACCTCGCGATCGTCTCGGGAATTATCTTTGCGCTCATTTTCGTCGTCGTTGGCGGGATGATCGTTTTCGCGCTCATGCGCTATCGCTGGCGTGAGGGCGCGGCGGATCCAGAGCAGGTCGCCGGAAACAAAACGGTGGAAATTGTCTGGACGGCGATCCCGTGTCTGATCGTTGTCGCACTCGTTCTCCTCACCTGGCAATCGATGAACGCTTCCGATCCGCCCGCGCCGGCCACGCCCGACATCGTGATCACCGGTCACCAATGGTGGTGGGAGGCGCGTTATCCGAAATCAGGCGTGATCACGGCGAACGAGATTCACATTCCCGCCGCTACGCCCATCTCGATCCGGCTCGAGTCGGCCGACGTGCTGCACGAGTTCTGGGTCGCGCAATTGACCCGCAAAATGGCGACGGTGCCGGATCATCCGAATCACATCTGGATTCAAGCGGACCATCCCGGCACTTATCTTGGGATTTGCTCGGAGTTCTGCGGCACGCAGCACGCGTGGATGCATTTTCTCATCGTCGCGGAACCGCCGGAGCAGTTCGCGGCCTGGGAAAAAGCGCAACTGACGCCGGCGGAAATCCCAGTGAGCGGCAGCGCGGCGCAGGGGTTTGCTCTTTTCAAAGAAAATAGCTGCATGAATTGCCACGCCATCAACGGCACGGCGGCGGTGGCCCGGGTCGGTCCCGACCTGACTCATTTGGCCAGCCGAAAAATTCTGGGCGCCGGGGTGGTCGAGAATACTCCCACTAATCTCCGTCGCTGGTTGACCGACCCGCAACAGGTCAAGCCGGGAGTGAAGATGCCTGATTACAAGTTCAACCAGACGCAGGTGACGCAACTGACCGATTACTTCGAAACCCTAAAATGAACGAGATCGCCACGGTTTTGGATCGGGCCGGGATTTTGTCTCCGGAACAGCGGGAGCATTGGAAGATGGCGTGGCTCTCCACCGTCGATCACAAGCGGATCGGCATCCTTTACATGGTGACGGGGCTGGTCTTCTTCGTCTTTGCCGGAATCGAGGCGCTTCTTATTCGGCTGCAACTGGCCGTGCCTAACAATACCCTGCTGCAGCCGGACAACTACAACATGGTCTTCACCATGCATGGCACGACGATGATTTTTCTCGTCGCCATGCCGGTGCTCTTCGGCCTGGCCAATTATGTAGTGCCGCTCCAGATCGGCGCGCGCGACATGGCCTTCCCACGCCTGAACGCTTTTAGTTTCTGGCTCGTTCCTTTTGGGGGCATTTTGTTGCACTTCAGTTTCCTGGCGGGCGGCGCGCCGGCGGTGGGCTGGTTCGCCTACGCGCCGTTGAGTGAGACCGCCTACTCCTCGCAGCCCGGAGTGGATTATTGGGCGCTCTCCCTCCTCGTCCTCGGGATCGGATCGGTCGGGACCAACATTAACTTCATCGCCACCGTCCTTTGCAGTCGCGCACCGAACATGACCCTGCGGCGACTGCCGCTCTTCTCGTGGATGATTTTCGTCAACGCCTTTCTCGTTATCATCGCGTTGCCGGTCTTAAACGCGGGGCTGGTCATGATCCTGATCGACCGCCTGCTCAGAACTCATTTCTTTCTTGTGCCCGGCGGCTCCGCCATCATGTGGCAGCATATCTTCTGGGCCTTTGGGCATCCGGAGGTCTACATCGTGGCGATCCCCGCCTTCGCCATCCTGTCCGAGATTATCCCGGTCTTTTCGCGCAAGCCGATTTTCGGCTACGAGTTTGTCGCCGGCTCGACGGTCGCGATCGCCTTCCTCAGCCTCGGGGTCTGGGCGCATCACATGTTTACGACCGGGCTGGGTCATACGATCGACCTGTTTTTCGTCGCTTCCAGCATGCTGATCGCGATCCCGACCGGAGTGAAAGTCTTGAACTGGAGCGCGACCATGATCGGCGGCCGTCTCCGCTTCGATACGCCGATGCTCTTTTGCGTCGCGGCGCTCCTGCAATTCCTGGTCGCTGGCCTAACGGGCGTGAGTCACGCCTCCGCCGCGCTCGATTGGCAGACCAAGAACAGTTACTACCTGGTGGCGCATTTCCACTTTGTCTTTGTCGGTCTGATCGTCTTCGCCATCCTCGGAGCGCTCCATTACTGGATCCCAAAAATAAGCGGCCGCATGCTCTCCGAGCGGCTGGGCAAGTGGTCCTTCTGGCTCATGGTCATCGGATTCAACATGACCTTCATCATCCAGCATTTCCTTGGGCTCGCCGGGATGCCGCGTCGCGTTTACACCTACGGGGATCTGCCGGGCTGGGCGTGGATGAACATGGTCTCGACCATCGGCGCCTTCTTCATGGCTGCGGCCTCGCTCATTTTCGTCTGGAACCTGGTCGTTAGTCTGCTCAACGGACGCAAGGCGAGCGATAATCCGTGGGATGCCTGGACGCTGGAATGGGCAACCACTTCGCCGCCGCCGCACGAGAATTTTCATTACCTGCCGCCGATTCACAGCCGCCGTCCGCTCTGGGACGTCGCGCATCCGGATCGTCCCGATCCAGTCGTCGGCAGCCGAGGAGATGTTGACCAATTCAAGCCGGAAAAGAACAAGACCAGCATTGTTTCCTTCATCATTTCCGAGACCGGCTTCTTCGCGGTGCTGATCCTGGCGTTTCTCTATTACAACGCGACGCCGCAACCCGGGCCCAATCCGCACGGGCTGGACCTGGTCAAGACCGGCTTCTTCAGCATTTGTCTTTTTGCGAGCAGCTTCACGATCTGGCGCGCGGAGATCGGACTGCGCAATAACAATCAAGGCCGGATGATCGGCTGGCTGACGGCGACCATCGTTCTCGGCGGAATCTTTATCGGCGGCCAGGGGCTCGAATACTGGCATCTCTTTGAGAGCGGCGTCGATGTAAACACGAATCTTTTCGCGACGACCTTCTTTACCCTGACCGGCTTCCATGGACTGCACGTCTGCGTCGGTCTGATCGCACTGCTTGTTCTGCTGGGCCTGGCGATCGCCGGTGACTCGAAGAAGCGGCCCTGGCCGGCGCTCGACGCGATCGGGCTTTACTGGCACTTCGTCGATGTCGTCTGGATTTTTGTTTTATCCGTCGTTTACATCCTGCCTCGAATCCGATGAACACTGAACAATTCCTTCTCTCAGCCTGGACTTGGAATCCGGTGGTTCTCTTCGCCGCTGCGGCCGGGCTCACTGCCTATCTCTTTGCCTTTCGCGCCGGGCGCCGGCTTGGCTGGCTCCTTCTCGCGCTCGCGGTGTTCCTGCTCACGCTCGTGTCGCCGCTCAACGCGCTCGCTGACGGCTATCTCTTCAGCGCGCACATGCTACAACACATCCTGCTTTTGCTCGTCATGCCGGGGTTCCTGCTTCTCAGTCTGCCGCGCTCGCTTTCGTTAGGCGGGCGGCCGCGTTTTCTCGCGCATCCACTGACCGCCTGGCTGGCCGGGGTCGGCGCGATGTGGTTCTGGCATTGGCCGACACTCTGCAACGCCGCGGTCGCGTCGCGTTCAGTCTATGCTGTGCAAACCGTTTCGCTGCTCTTCTGCGGGACGATCTTTTGGAGTCAGATCATTGCGCCGCGCGACGAGGAACGGCTCTCGCCGCCCGCGGCGGTTCTTTATCTTTTCAGCGCCTGCGTCGCCTGCAGCGCGCTCGGGATGATTCTCACTTTTTCGCCGATCACGGTCTGTTCGATTTACGCGCTGCCGGTGGGCGATCGGCTCGGAATGTGGGAAACGATTCGAAACGGTTGGGGATTTACTCCGGAAAAAGATCAGCAGATCGGCGGACTCCTCATGTGGGTGCCAATGTGCTTCATCTATCTCGGCGCGATCTTTGGCCAGATCGCGCGCTGGTTCGCTGAAGCACCCGCGCCGCGCCCGGTCGCCTGACAATTCTCATGGAACAAAACACTGAGCAATCGCACGAAGGCTGGGAGGTGCTCCCGGACGAGCATCTGCCAAGGCCAAATTATTTCCCGGCTGGGCTGGCCATGGGGACGACTTTTTTCTTCTGGGGGTTCGTGACCTCGTGGGTCATTCTCGCGGTCGGCGCGGGTCTTTTCATTGCCTCGCTCGCCGGATGGATCAGCGAAATTCGCCATGGACGAAACCACGCCTAACGAATCAAGATCTGCGGTGGGTTCGGCGGAAGAGATGACGCGACGGCGTTTCTTCGAAAAGATCTCCATTGCGCTCGGGGGCCTCTGTGCCGCCATTCTCGGGGTGCCGCTGGTTGGCTTTGTTATCGCCCCGCTCTTCCGCAAGGCGCCTAACGACTGGCTCTCGCTCGGGAAGGTGGCTGATTTTGAAGTCGGGAAGACGGTGAACGTTACCATCACCGATCCCTCATCGCTGCCCTGGGCGGGCATTTCGGCCAAGAGCGCGGCCTGGCTGCGCCGGGTGAGCGAGAATGAATTCATCGCCTTTTCGGTTCATTGCACCCACATGGGATGTCCGGTGCGCTGGCTGTCGGACGCCGAGCTCTTCATGTGTCCGTGTCATGGCGGCGTTTACTATTCAGATGGCACCGTCGCGGCGGGTCCGCCGCCCAACCCGCTCCCCCGCCTCCTGGTGCGAGTCGCGAACGGTCAGGTGCAAATCAAAGCCGGCCCGATCCCGATCACGACCAAGCTATGAAGCGGCTCGTCCTCGGAGCCTGGCGCTGGATCGACGACCGGCTCGGCATCGTCGATTTGATCGGCCCCGCCGCCAAGCATCTCGTGCCGCACGATGCGCGCTGGTGGTACACCTTTGGCAGCGCCACGCTGGTGGCTTTCATCGTTCAAGTCGTAACGGGCGTGGCGCTGAGCTTCTCCTACGTCTCCTCGTCGTCGCAGGCCTATGAGACGCTTCAATTCATCACCAACCAGGCACCGTTCGGCAACTTTCTTCGTGGCCTGCACTACTTCGGCGCGTCGGCCATGATCCTCATGGTCGGCGCCCACATGGCGCAGACTTTTCTCTTCGGCGCTTACAAATTCCCACGCGAAATGAATTGGACCACCGGCGTCCTGCTTCTCGCCTTCACTCTCGTGATGGGATTTACCGGACAGCTTCTGCGCTGGGATCAGACTGCCACTTGGTCGGTGGTGATCGCGGCTGAACAAGCCGGGCGTGTTCCGCTCATCGGCGACTGGCTGGCGCACTTCATCCTCGGCGGCGCAACCATCGGGGGCGCCACTTTGAGTCGCTTCTTTGCCATTCACGTCTTCCTCGTACCGGCGCTAATCTTCATCTTCATCGGGATCCATCTCTGGCTGGTGTTGCGCCACGGCATTTCAGAACCGCCCGTCGCAGGTAAACCTGTTCATCCGGATACCTACCGAAAAGAGTATCACGAAGAGCTGGAGAAAACCGGTGTCCCCTTCTGGCCTGACGGCGCGTGGCGAGATTTCGTTGTCGGCACCCTCCTCATCGTGGTCATCGCATTTCTCGCCATCTATTTCGGGCCACCCGCGCTCGATAAGCCCCCCGATCCGAGCATCCTCAAAGCGGATCCCCGCCCCGACTGGTATCTGCTCTGGTATTTTGCCGTGCTGGCCCTGATTCCGCCCGCGCTGGAGGGCTACGTCATGATCCTCGCCCCGGCGTTGGTTGGCATTCTGTTACTCGTCGTCCCCTTACTGAATAACCGTGGGGAACGCGCGGCTTCGCGCCGACCGTGGGCCATCGCCGTTGTCCTCCTCAGTGTGATCATGATCGGTTCGCTTTGGATCGCAGGCGCCCGATCACCCTGGTCGCCCAACTTTGAACCGCGCCCGCTCACTCCGAAAATCATCGGCACAACCAGCGGACCCGTGTTTGAAGGCGCCCGTTTCTTCCAGGAAAAGGCATGCCTCAACTGCCATCTCATCGAAGGCCACGGCGGCCGGCGCGGCCCCGATCTTACCTGGGTCGGTGACCGTCTCACTCACGATGACATTGTCATCCGGATCGTAAACGGCGGCGTCAACATGCCCGCCTTCAGCAAATCGCTCACCCCGGACGAGCTGGCCAAGATCACGGACTTTCTGGAATCACGGAAACAGCCAGTGCCTGGCGCCAGCCTTGGAGCCGGCGAGAGCAAGTAGCCGGATTTGTCCTGGCAGCCGCCTGATGAATACGGTCAAAGCCCCGGACTGCTCTGCATGATGCCGCCATCGGTGAAGATGGTTGTCGCAGTGATGTAGCCGGCTCCGTCGCTCGCGAGAAACGCGACAACCTTGGCGATCTCCTCCGGCCTGGCCATCCGACCCAGTGGAATCGCGCTATCCAGTTTCTTCAACAACGCCGGATCATTCATCGTGCCGAGATTGATCGGCGTCGCCACAGCGCCCGGGCCGACACCGACGACGAGAATGTTGTGCGGCGCAAGCTCGACTCCCGCGGTCCGGGTCAACATCCGCACCCCGCCTTTCGAGAGGCAATAGGGCGTGTTGCCGTGAACACCGTGCTCGCCGCCGGAAACGTGACCAATCCGACCCTTGAACCACACCGGCGGCATCCTCTCGTGATTACCGATCACCATTTTCTTGCCTAACGAGTCAATTCTTCGCCAAAATGTGAGTGTCAAGAGTTGGTCGCAAGGTCTTCCGGGGAGCGCGAGCGCCCCGCCCGCTGGCGAAGGCGCCTCGCCTTCGCGAACTTCCTCTGCCTCACATCGGGTAAGGTGTTGGCACCGACAAAAGCTCGTTGCGACGAAGCTGCGCAACCTGCGCGCGGGGCGCGCGCTCCCCAAGCCGGACGAGCAGAAGCTCGACCCTCCGATGCCTGGCTGATCTGCTCGTGATTGGAAATCGCCTTGCGAGAATCAGAGTGCCACCGGCGGGAGGAGGAGTAAATCCAGCCCTTTGGCCTGGTACAGTGAGTCAGGAGAAACGAACGACTCAACGCGAGCCCAGCGGAGAATAGCGTCACTCGTCCCGGCTCAGAACTCAATGACTCCGCACCTAACGAGATCGCCTAACGAATCGATCAGGCAGCGTGACGGCAGAGGCCGGCTTGGACACGCAGCTCGGCAAGCCGCACCTTGATCACCTGGCAACGCTGGCGCTCTCCGGCGATTTCGGCTTCGGGCAAAGTTTGCTTTTCGTAGGGCGAGCGGGAGCTCTGCAGACAATCTTCCGCAAAGTCGTTCGCTGCCGCCGCACGCCGCAGATTCGCTTCGCTCGGGTTCCCTTCTGCCTCGTGAAAAAATAGATTGCGCGCGGCGAGGTAGGCGTGGATCTCAGCGGCGGCGCTGGTCGCATCCGAAGACGATGTCGTCTCGCGCGGCAGGTTGCGGGCAATTTTGATGGGCCGGTCGAGCGGGAGAGTCGCTTGCATGGCCATTTTGAAGCAGGTCCCGTGCTCGGGGCAGCGGTGGGATTTGGCAAATTTGTCCTCAGTTGTCGGCCGACGATCTCGAATCCGAAACCGGGGAATCCCGAAGACGGAACACTGGCGGGTTCTTGGATATTCTGGACAAAACTTGAAACGTCTATGGCGCAGTGACTTACGAAGTTTATTCTGGGCTGGTATGCGCCTTGCATCTCTCCCGCTGCGATGCGAGTTGCGACCGCTCTTTTTCTTTTCTTCACGCTGGTGTCGGCTGGTGCGGAAGACTTCGCTGGCCGCTGGGAAGGGTCGATCCAGATTCCGGGTCGGGAGTTCGATCTCATCGTTGACCTTGATCGAACCGATGGAAAAAATTGGACCGGTTCGATCATCATCCCGGGCGTGGACGTAAAGGGCGCGGCGCTCACCAAGCTTATGGTGAGCGACTCGGGAATTTCATTTACGATCAACAGCGCTCTCGCGAGCGCCCGGACGGGCGTCGCGACCCTCGAAGGCCAGTTGAATGATGTGGGTGAGTTGACCGGTAACTTTCGCCAGGCGGGGAATATCGCGCCCTTCGTCTTGAAAAAAACCGTGCCACCGCAGGTGGAGTTGCCGCGTAAGAGTACCTCGATAAGCAAGGATCTTGCCGGCGAGTGGAAGGGCGATTACGAGATGGATGGCTACCCGCGCCACGTCACCCTGACGCTGGCCGGGCACGGTGCGGAACCAGGCGCGGCGCAGCTCGTCGTTGTCGGCAAACGCACAACCAACGCCCCAATCGATCTCGTAACTGACGAAAACGGTTTTCTCACGATCGAGTCGCACGAAATCGGAATCACCTACGAAGGACGGCTGCAGAAAGACGCGGGAGAAATCAGAGGAACCTTTACGCTCGGTCCGTTCGAGCTGCCGCTCGTTCTCCGCCGCACGACCAAAACTCCATGAAAACGTTGGCCATCACAGTTGCGCTGCTCCTTTGCCTAACGAGCGGAGTTTCTCGGGCGCAGTCGATGTTCCGCGGTGACGCGGCCCATAGCGGGGTCTATGCGGGATCGGCGCCGCGACAATTTCACCGTATCAAATGGAAGTTTCCGACCGGCGATCGCATCGTTTCCTCGCCGGTCTGGAGCAACGGCGTCATCTACTTCGGCGGCGACGACGGCAATATCTACGCAGTTGACGCGGAGAGCGGGCGCCAACTCTGGAAGCAGGCCACGGGCGGTCCCGTGCCGTCGACTCCGGCGGTGGTCGACGGGACGATTTATGCGGTTAGTTACGACGGAAAGCTGTACGCGCTCGATGCTCGCACCGGCGGCGTGCGTTGGAAGTTTGCCACAGGAGGCGAGCGCCGCTTCGAAGCGAAGGGCATTCACGGTTTCAAGCCGAGAAATCAAACGATCGCGGATCCGTTCGATCTTTTTCTCTCGAGCCCAGTGGTAGCCAAGGGCGCGGTCTACTTTGGCAGCGGCGATGGAAATCTCTATGCGGTCGATGTTGCCTCGGGCGAGCAGCGCTGGAAATTTCAAACCGGCGATGTGGTGCACGCGTCGCCGGCTTATGTGGATGGCGTCCTCTTTTTTGGAAGTTGGGACAGTTATTTCTATGCAGTCGATGCCGTGACGGGGAAAGAGAAGTGGCGCTTCCACGGCGGCGAGGACCCGACGATTCACAACCAGGTGGGCTTCCAATCGTCACCCGCTGTTGTCAACGGCATTGTCTACACAGGCTGTCGCGACGCGCAGCTCTATGCGCTCGACGCCGCGACGGGAAAAGAGAAATGGCATTTTGATAATGCACTAAGCTGGGTCATCAGCTCGCCGGCGGTTAGCCAGGGAAAGGTCTTCTTTGGTACTTCGGACTCGAGTCTTTATCACGTCCTCGGCGCCGCGACCGGCATGCCGATCCTAAAGCAGCAGGACAAGGCCTTCATGTTTTCGTCGCCAGCGATCGCTGGAGACGTGGTCTTGATTGGTGTCATGAACGGCACGCTCCAGGCCCGCGACCTAAAGAGCGGCGAAGTGCTATGGAATTTCGAGACCGAGACTTCCAAACAAAACAAGGGCTGGGTGCTCACAGCCGACCGCGGATTCAACGAACCGCTGCTCTTTCATTCGAATTGGCGGGAAGCGCCCATCGTCGCCGCCGATCGGGAGTTTGCCATCGGAGGAATTTTTTCCTCGCCGCTGATCGTCAACGGGGTCGTCTACTTCGGCAGCACCGACGGTTATCTCTATGCTCTTGAATAGCTGGATCGTTCTCCATGACCGCGCCGTGCCGGTGTCTCATTTATCTGAATCCAAAGCGCGGGTTCGCTGCATCTCATCGGAGCGACCGCAGCGTCGCAGGACGCTGCCGGTCAACTTTTTCCGAGAACCATCAACCACTAATAGCCATGTTCTTTGAATCATTCTTTCAGGATCTCCGCATCGGTCTTCGCATGTTGGTGAAGGACAAGACGTTCTTTGTGCTCGCCGTTACCGTACTCGCGCTCGGAATTTGTGGCGTGACCACGCAATTCACGATGGTCAACGCAATCATGCTGCGCGGATTTTCCTTTCCGCATCCCGAGCAACTCATGAGCGTCGGCTTCATCGATCCGCAGGCCTCGGATCAAAATAACAACTTCGGCAACGGCAACATCCCATCGTCGCAGGATTACGAAGACCTGCGCGCGAGTCAGAAGTCGTTTGCCATGATGAGCGGCTATCTCAACGGCTCGACCATCAACGTCACCTACAAGAAAACTCCGCAGCGCTATACCGGCGGCTATGTGACCGAGGACTTTTTCAAGATCATCGATGTAAAGCCGATCCTTGGCCGCGATTTTACCGCCGAGGACAACAAACCGGGAGCTGAGAAAGTGACGATCCTTGGGAACGAAATCTGGAAACGCGATTTCAACGGCGATCCGCATGTTGTCGGCCAGGCGGTCCGGATCAACGGCAAAGCCGCCACCATCATCGGTGTCATGCCGCCAAATTTTAAGTTTCCGCAAAACGAAGAGCTTTGGGTGCCGCTTTACAACGAGTTCCCCCTCAAGCCGCGCGGCGACCCCGCGGGCATCGGACCGCAAATCATTGGACGTCTGAAACCGGGCGTCACGCAAGACCAGGCGAACGCCGAGTTCATCGCTCTCGCACGGCGAATCGCTAAGGACAACCCGAAGACCAACGAGCATCTCGTCTCGGCCAGCGTGCAGCCGCTCCTCAAATCGTTCACCGGGCCGCAACTGCGCCAGATCATGTACGCCATGCTCGGCGCCGTCATCGTTGTCCTTCTCATCGCGTGCGTGAACGTGATGAACATGCAGTTTGGCCGGGCCGCCTTGCGCTCGCGAGAACTGGCGATCCGTGGCGCACTCGGGGCAACGCGTGGGCGCATCGTTAGGCAAATGCTCACCGAAAGCTTCCTCATCGCGCTCCTCGGCGCCGTCGTCGGGGTCGCGCTTGCCTATTGGGCGGTTGATCTTCTCGCGCAAATCACCGGCACGCCGCAATTCCAGTTACCCTATTGGATCGTCTTTAAGATCGACGCCAAGGTCCTGGGATTCACTCTTGCCGCGGTTCTCCTCGCAACGTTTGTTTCGGGATTGATGCCCGCCCTGCTCGCGGCTCGCGGAAACGCTTCCGAGATGATGAAGGAAGGCGGCCGCGGCAACAGCAGTCGGCTGGTCAACGTCATTAGCCGGATACTTGTGGTTGGCCAGATCGCGATGACGGCGGCCCTGCTCATCGCCTCCGCGCTGCAAATCCGGTCGATCCGCAACCAGACCAGGCTCGATTACGGTTACGACGAGGAAGGCGTCTACACCGCACGCATGGGTCTCTTCGAAGGCGATTATCCGACGGAAGATTCGCGACGGCAGTTTTTCAAACGTGCCGTGCGCGCGCTCCGCGCCAACCCGGTGTTTGATGGCGCAGCGATGAGCGACCGTTTCCGCATGACTTTCGACTACTTTGGCCAGTACGAAGTAGACGGTCAGAAGTACGCGACCGATCGCGACCGGCCGAAAGGTAACTCCGAGGCGGTTTCGGACGGCTACTTCAGCACGCTGGGTTTGAAGATGCTCGAGGGTCGCGACTTCACGCTCGAAGATAGCGATGCGAGGCAACCGGTGGCGATCGTCAACGCCAGCTTTGCGCGCAAGTATTGGGGCAACCAGAGCCCGCTCGGGCATCAGGTCCGCCTTTTCATCCCCGCGCAACCGCAGCCGTGGCGGACGATAGTTGGCGTCGTCCCTGATACGCTCATGCAGGGCCCGTTCAATCGAGAGGCGGATAGGGCCGGTTTTTACGTGCCGCTGCTCGGGGCCAGCCCGGCGCCGCAGTTCTGCACCATCATCGTGCGCCCGCACCCCGGGCAATCGGCTGAGAATCTCGGGCCCGCGCTGAGCAAAGCCGTCGCGCAACTTGACTCGAATTTGCCGGTCTATTTCCCCGGGACGCCGGCGCGTGCGCACGCCGAAGTCTTGAGCGGATCGCTGCTGGTGGCTCAGCTCTTCAGCATCTTCGGCGTAGTCGCGTTTATTCTTTCCGCGGTTGGCCTTTACGGCGTGATGAGTTTCTCCGTCAATCAGCGGACGCAGGAATTCGGCATCCGGATGGCGCTAGGCGCGGATGCCGCGCGGATCTTCAAGATGGTGATGAGCCAGGGTGCGTGGCAATTGGTCATTGGGCTCGGGCTCGGGATCGGTTTCGCGGCGCTTTTCCTGGGCGTCATCGCGGCCGGCGCGCTGCAGAACATTTTGTTTAAAGTGAACGCGCTCGATCCCATCATCTACACGACGGTCGCGGCGCTTCTGACCGCGGTCGCGGCCGTGTCGTGTTTTGTCCCGGCGCGCCGCGCCACTCGCGTGAACCCAATGGTAGCGTTACGCACCGAGTAGGCTGGTCTTGGAGCCCAGAAGCGCGTCCCTGCGCCGTCGCGCCGCTGGGTTTCATGAGAGTCTTCTTTTCATTTGAACCTGGACGCAGGTTAACGAAAGAAGGTGATCGTGAAGATCGCCGTCGCCCAAATCGCCTGTGAACTCGGGAATCCCGCCGCGAACGTGCGAAAGATTCGCGCATTCGCCGAGCGGGCGAAGAGCGCGGGTGCGGAATTGGTCGTCTTCCCGGAAATGGCAGACACCGGTTACGCCATGCAGGTCATCCGTGAGCAGGCAAGACCCTGGAGCGAAGGCGCGGTGCCAGAGTTGCAAAGCATCGCGCAGATTCTGTCGATCGCGATCATCAGCGGGGTGTCGGAACGAGTAGACGATCGCATTTACAACTCGCAGGTCGTGATCGATTCGAGCGGGGCGATCGTGGCGAAATATCGCAAGACGCATCTTTTCGCGCCGATCGAAGAGGACAAATTCTGCGCGGCGGGCGATGCTCTGGCCAGCGTCAACTTCGGACCGCTGCGTGTTGGCCTGACGATCTGCTACGACCTTCGCTTCCCGGAAATTTATCGTACGCTGGCCATCGACCAGGGGGTGAATGTCTTTGTCAATTCCTCTGCCTGGCCCTTTCCCCGAGTTGAGCATCTCCGCGTTCTGGCCACCGCTCGTGCCATCGAGAACCAAAGTTATGTCATCGTCGCCAATCGTGTCGGCCGAGATGATGGCGGGCGATTCTGTGGGACGTCTGCGGTCATTGATCCAGCCGGCGTGGTGGTTGCGGCGGCTTCGTCCGAACGGGAAGAGTTGGTTCTCGCCGAGGTCTCGGCGGAGACGATTCAAAGCGTGCGAGACGCGATGCCGGTCTTCGCGAATCGGCGGGAAGATCTTTACCGACAGACGCAGACTGGACGATGAGCGCGGACGCGAAGCCGCGGCTGGAGCGCTCCCTCAACCTGCGCGATCTCGTTCTCTTCAACCTCGTTGCAGTCATCGGTATCACGCTGGGTCGCGACCGCGGCCAAGGCTGGTCCCAGTTCACTTACCTTGTGGTTGCTCGCTGCTCTTCTCTTTTTCATGCCGCAAGGTCTGGCCGTTATCCAGCTTTCGACCAGTTATCCGGATGAAGGCGGAATTTACGCCTGGACGAAGCGAGAATTTCGCGAAGGCCACGGCTTCCTCTGCGGCTGGCCCGCCAGCTGGGCGGCGCGCGGTGGTGGTGGATGGGCGCCCGCCGCGGCGTTCCTGCTCACCATTGGACGGGTCGGCGGGGCTCTTTCTCTTCCTGCTCGGTTTGGTCTTCCACTGGCGGGCGAAGAAGACAAGCTGAGCAGGTCCGCGGCCTGGCCTTTCCCGCAAAGCGTCGAGACGTGACCCTCCTCTCCTTCGCGGAGACCTCCCACTAGAACTTCACTACGCCCTGGGTGTCCCTTCTCAGTTCCAGGCGCAATTCGACGACCGCTAATACATTTTGAAAACCAGCTCTGTTTGCCGTCGCGGTCCGACGGCTCTTATTTTCAGCGGCTGTGCAATCGAAACCCAAACGAATCAAGGTCAATGACCGGATGCAGCACGGTTACGAGTACCTTTTAACCAAGCCCATCGGGAAGGATTTTGCGGCTGGTTTCAAACCCGAACTGACCCCAAAACAGATGCTGCAACTCGGCGTCTTCGGCGGCAAGTATATGACCGACTGTGCGGCGGAGTTTCCGTCCGATTGGTTTGCGAAGGCGAAACTTTGCTCAGAGCGACATGATCCGGCACTCAACTTTTTTGGGGTAAATGCTTCGCAACCGCTCTCAGTCTGGCGCGAAAAGGACTGGATCTACCACGAAGATCCGCGGGGCTGGTTTCAATGGTATTGCCGCTACTACCTCGGCCGGCGTTGCGTGGACGACGAGCGACAGATCAAACGCTGGCGGGCGGTCCGTCGCCACATCGCGCAGCTGAGAAAGAACTGCCGGCGTGGCGATCTCACCTGCCGGCGGAAACAGCGCCAGGCGTTGCTTCACTGGGCCTACGACGCACGCAGGATTTGATACTCGTTTGCCCAGGCCGTGCGTCGCTCAGGCCGCGCCGAGGCTGGCGCAATAGGTCGCATACATCGCGTCGCTCACTTCCACGAGCCGCTTCTGGATTGCCTCCAGATATTGGTGCAGACCGAACGCGAAAATCTCTCCGATTGTCACGAAATCGATATCCGACCGCAGTCTTCCCGAGAGTCGTTCCGCTTCATTCGCGTAGTGGTTTTCATCGACGCCAGAGATGCGATGGAGCGCAGAATCAAGGGAATCGATGCAGTAACGAATCGATCGCGGAAAGTCGCGATGGGTGATGAGGAATTCCGCCACCTTCCAGGGCGCGACCTGGCTGACGTAAAGTTTGCAGTAGGCCTCGAGCGCGCTGCATGATTTTAGCACCGCCATCCATTGAATGGTGTCGATGTTACCGCCAACCCGCTCACCGGACGGGAGCAAAATGTGATACTTCACATCGAGAATGCGCGAAGTGCAGTCGGCGCGTTCGAGTAGCGCCCCGATGCGGATAAAGTCCCAGCCTTCGCCGTGCGTCATGGTCGCGTCGGTGATGCCTTGAAAGAGATGAGAACCCGCGGTGATGCGCTTGCAGAACTCGTGCGGACTCGTGCGAAGCAGCCTTTTCGCCGCGTCACCCTTCACAAACAGATAGAGCCGATTGATCTGCTCCCACATCTCGCTCGAAATCTGTTCCCGGGTCGTGCGGGCGTTCTCCCGCGCCAAAGAGAGACAGGAAAAGATCGAGTTCGGGTTCTTCTTCTGCAGCGTGACAAACGCGGTGACCGATTTGCCGTCCGGCGTTTGGTAGAGGGAGTCGAAGAACTCCGTTTCCTCGAGAGAGGCAATTACCGGCACCCAGTGCGCGGCCGCCTCCGCTGTCGGCTGATTCCCGAGGTCGAGTAAGAGCTGAAGATTGACATCGAGAATCCGGGCGTTGTTTTCGGCCCGCTCGATGTAGCGGCTCATCCAGTAGAGGGAATCAGCGACGCGACTTAGCATGGCAATGGGTCAAGAACTCGACGAATCACGTTCCCTGCTCCGTTTCTTCCACCACCCAGGTATCTTTGCTCCCACCGCCCTGCGACGAATTGACGATGAGGGAGCCGGAGCGCAACGCTACTCTCGTTAGGCCGCCGGGAATGATCGTGACCTTTTCGCCGTGACAGAATATAGGGCCGCAGATCGACGTGGCGCCCCTGCACCGAATCGTCACAAAACGAGGGCGAACGCGAGAGGGGCACGATCGGCTGCGCGATGTAGTTGCGCGGATTCTTCCTGATGCTGTTCGCGAATTTTTCCCGCTCCTCCTGGGTGGCCTGCGAGCCGATCAGCATTCCGTAGCCGCCACTCTCGTTGGCCGCTTTCACGACCAGCTCCGGCAGATGCTCGAGAATGTAGGCCAGATCCGATTTGTCGGAGGCGAGATAGGTCTGGACGTTCGCCAGGATTGGATCCTGATCGAGGTAGTAACGAATCATCCTGGGCACGAAATGGTAGACGACTTTGTCGTCGGCCACTCCCGTGCCGATGGAGTTCGCGAGACTCACCCTCCCGCGTCGATAGGCTTGAACAAGCCCCGGCACACCGAGCGCAGAATCCTTGCGAAAGACGAGGGGATCGAGAAAATCGTCGTTGATCCGCCGATAGAGCACGTCCACTGCCTGGGGTCCCTTCGTCGTGCGCATGAAAACGCGATCGTCCTGCACGAAGAGGTCGCGCCCTTCCACGATCTCGATCCCCATCGAGCGGGCGAGAAACGAATGCTCGTAGTAGGCCGAGTTGTAAACGCCCGGCGTCAGGAGCGCGACGGTCGGCTCGTGTCCGGTGGCCGGCGCAATGTAACGCAGAAGGTTGAGCAACTCCTGGGCATAATTCTCCACCGGCCGCACGTTGTATTCCGCGAAGAGAAGTGGGAAGACACGCTTCATCGCCTGCCGATTTTCGAGCACGTAGGAAACGCCCGAGGGACACCGCGCGTTGTCTTCCAGCACGAGATAATTCCCTTTCGCGGTCGCGAATCAGGTCGGTCCCGCAGATGTGAATGTAAATGTTGCGCGGCACATCGAAGTGCATGAACTCCGGTCGGAAATGCGCTGCTTCCCAAACGATCTGTTTTGGGATAACTCCGTCGCGCAGGATCGCTTGCCCATGATAAATATCGTGCAGAAAAAGATTGAGCGCGGTGATCCGCTGCACCAGTCCCCGCTCGACCAGGTCCCATTCACGCGCTGGAATGATGCGCGGAATCAGGTCGAAGGGAAAAATTCGCTCGGTCCCTTGGTCGTCGTTATAGACCGTGAAGGTGACGCCCTGGGTAAGAAAGCTGGCCGCGGCCAGATCGCGTTTGCGCTCAAAGTCCGCCGGCCCCATTTCCTTGAAGCTCTCAAGCAACCTGCGGTAATGAGGACGCGCCACGCTGGGCGCGGAAAACATCTCGTCGAAAAAATCGTCGACCTTGTAATGAGCAAAAAGGTCAGACATCGGAATATTCACTTTGTCAGTGCACAGGAGCCACGCAATGAAAAATGGATCATCAGCGAGCGCGCATGAAGAAGCCTGCGTCCGGGTCGCGGCGTGCTTCGAGGAACGCTGGCTGCGCATCTACGTGAACTGGAAATTGCGCGCCGATCCAATTTATCTCACTGCTTTCGACTTGTTTCGGAATTCGGACCAACCGCTTGTCGATATCGGCTGCGGCGTCGGATTACTCGCCTTCTACTTGCGGGAGCGAAATTTCCTCGCGCCGATCAGCGGTTTCGACTGCGATGGTCGAAAGATTGAGCGCGCCAATACCGTGGCTCAGGGCGCCTGTCGGGACGTGGAATTCATCAAGCAGGATGTCTGCGAGCCGCTCGGGCAGACGGGCAACATCGTGCTCTTCGACGTGCTGCATTATCTCCGGCCTGACGAACAGTCGCGTCTCCTTGGGCGGCTCGCGTCGCGTCTTGCTCCGGGCGAACTGGTGGTCATTCGCGATTGTCCGCGGGACGGGAACACGCGGTTTTGGCTGACCTCCTGGGCGGAGCGATTCGCCCAGGCAACGACTTGGAATATCAAAGTGCCGCTCCACTTTCCGCCGCGTGAACGGATTCTTGGCGCCTTTGGTGAAGATCAATTCTCGCGCACGGTCCGGCCGCTCTGGGGTAACATGCCCTTTAACAATCAACTCTTCATCTTTCGCCGGCGCGCGGCCGGCACTGTTCCGGCGTAGGCAGAACGCAACGGTAACTCGCGTTCGTCAGGGCACGAAGCGTGCGCTCGAGACAGCGCGGGTGAAAATCCGGATCGTCCTCCGTGCGATGCCCTTCATGGAGCAACACAATCGCGCCCGGTCGCACGCGGTGCAGAATGCGCGCGGCAACGACATCGGCGTTCTTGCTAATCGTATCAAGACCGCGGACCGACCATCCGACCAGCTTCATCTGGCGACGTTCGAGCGCGGGATGAACGAAAAAGTTCTTCATTCCCGCGGGAGCGCGGAAATAGCGCGTGGACACGTCGCATCGATCAATTTCCGCCGCGATGCGCGAAGGCGAAAAGCACCAGAACGTTGTGCTCGGATGCGTCGCGGTGTGATTCGCGATCTCGTGTCCAGCCGCGCGAATCGCCTCCAGTTCCTCCGGAAATTTTGCCGCGCGTTCGCCGATGACAAAGAAGGTCGCTTTCGCTTTAGAGCGCCGCAGGATTTCTAGCATGCGCGGTGTCTGCAACGGGTCTGGTCCATCGTCGATTGTGAGCCAGACTTCGCGCCGGGTTGTTTCGAAATGCGTGATGACCAGGCCCCACCATTGGCAATTTGCCACCAGCGTCGGAAAGAGAATCAGCAGGTGGGAAAGGAAGAGAACGCCAAGCGCGAGCAGCGGATGAAAAGCCACCACAGCGAGAAAAAAGAGCGCCGCGCAAAGCCCGAAGCCGAGGATCAATCGCCGGCTCAGTTCAGGCTTCATCGAGCAGTTTCTCGAGGAAAATCGCGAGAAGGTTGAGCGACAGAAGTGCGAGCCAGAAAATCCCTAACGATCTCATCCAGCCGGTTTCGTCGCGTACCAGGATCACAGCCAGAACGGTAGTGAGCGACATGACTATGACGTGCTGAAACGGATTGTTCGTGACCGCGGTGTAGATTCCGAGTTTTCGCAAAAGGGCGGCGAGGAGCGAGTTCACATAATGGAGCAGGAGATACGCAGCCCACATCGCAAAAGGCAGGAAGAACAAAACAAGCAACTGCAAGGCGCGCGGCCCAACGAGCGGAAGCAGCGCCCGGGCGACGAAAATGCAGCTGATTGCGAAAACCAGGATACCCAGGCCGTAGGCTTCCGCGCCGCTGAATTCCGCCCGGCGCACTTTGCCTCCGGCAAGCCGCACCGTCAGACGCGGCAGGGCGAATGCGTAACCCACCTCGCGCATCGTGGCCTCCTTCATCGCAGAGGAAAAATCGGGACTAACGAAAACCATTGCGACCAGTGCTCGGCGATTACCTTTTCCAGCGTCCGGGTCCACTCCTGCATCGCTTCCTCGATCGGCGCTTCGCGATCGCGCGCGATGCGGAGGCAACGAATCGGTTGACGAGCGATGACTTTGTAATGGTGAAATGAGGTCCGCACGATGAAGAGCGGATAGATTGGCACCTGCGTGACCAGAGCCAGCATGAACGGTCCGTCCGGCAGACTGACGGGTTCTCCAAACAAACGCGCCGCGCGCTGCGACACGTTAGGGACCGGTCGATCGCCCTGGATTGAAACGATCTCCCCCGCACGGATGGCGTTGAGCAATTCGACGGGCAGCGCCATGTTCCAGGTATGGTAGGCGACCTTGACCGCGCCCGCCCCGGCGCGTTCGAGTGACTGGTCGAGATGCTGTGCCGTTCGCTGATCGGACTCGGGCGCGCGCACCATCCAGATATCGCGCTGGAAACGTTGTGCAAAAGCGGCCGCGCCCAAATCGTAGCTGCCCATGTGCGCGGTGAGCAGAATCGCGCCGCGCGCGGCCGCCAATTGCTCGAGAAATTCTTCGCCTTCCACTTCGTAGGCGAACTCGGTCTTAGCCAGCTTGTAATCGGCCGCGTCGGCAATCGTCCAGGCAAAGTTGTAGAGCGTCAGCCAGGCGCGCGCCTCGTTCAGAAGTGGATTCGAGCCGGGCAGCACCACTTTCAGGTTGCTCAAAATTGACCGGCGCGCCGGGGCGGCGAAAAAGAAAAAGAAGATTGTCCAAAAGAAGATCATTATGGGCCGGAGATAAAACGGGACGTTCGTTAAGCCGAAGTCGAGATAGTGCCGCCAAAAGACACCGCGCACCGCGAAGCGGCGCCACCAACCGCGCGACATCAGGCCTCGACTGCGGTCGCTCCCGGCACGGTGTTGCGGGGCATTGGTTTCCGGGCCGCAAAGAGGAAGCGCAGGTTGAGCAACTCCGCTTTCCACCAACGCAACAGACCTTTCCGGATCAGCTTGTGCAGACGAATGTCGGGCACGAAGCCGTCGTAAAGCTCGCGCCAGCCGGCGTTGGCCGTGCCGCTGACGCCGTGGGCGATGCGATTCCGGCCAAGCGCGCTCAGCCGCCGATTGTAGAACTTCATCATGGCGGCGAAAAACCGCCCTGGCCCTCCCTCAAACGGCAGCTGCAAAAAGGAGCGTTCCGGGTTGGCATAGATTGGCCTAACGAGTCCGAAATAGTAAGTGCTTACATCGAGTAACAGCGCGGCGGACATCAGGTCGGCCTCGCCTATGTAGAAGTACTTGTCCTTAAAGAGTGCTTCAAACCAGCAGCGATAAGTCGCGACAAATTGCTCGTTGTAGTAGTGCCGCTGTTCCGCAATGTCTTTGCCTCCGAGCGCGCGCGCCACGAGATCGCTTACGATCGACGTGGTGTAGGCGCAAAGGTCGAGGCCCGGGCTGTAAAGCGGATCGATGAATCCGGCCGCGTCGCCCGCGATCGCCCAGCCCTCCCCGCATACCTGCGTGCTGTAGTAGGGCAGCGCAGAATAGGCACGAGTGTCGTGATCGACGACTTCTGCGTCGCGAAAAATTTCGCGCCCAACCGGATGAGTACGGATGTGCTCGTGCAACCGTGCGCCAAGATTCGGGCCCTCCGGCAGACTAAAAATGCGGCTGTCATAAACCAGTCCCGCGCTGTAATCGCCGCCCTTGAGCGGAATGATCCAGCACCACCAACCCTGGCCCATGAGATGGTTCGTCGCCCAGCTGCGCCCGGTGCGCGCGGCGGCGGCGTAAGCGGGAAATCTTTCCCGCCACTCGTAGCTGTCCCAGTCTTTCACTCCGGTGAAACGGGCCCAAACGGCGTTGACCGGATGCTCTGTGTTCTGGCGGAAATGGCCGAGTTTGCGGGCAAGAAACGAGGCACGTCCAGTGGCATCAACTACCCAGCGACAACGCACTTCGCGCTCCGTGCCGTCGACACTTACGCCTAACGACTGGCCGTCCGATCCGCTCAGCTTGCAGCGCGTCGCGCGGGCCGGTTTCCAGACTTCGCAGCCGGCTTGCGCCGCCAGGTCGAGAAGATGGGCGTCGAGTTTTGCGCGATCCACCTGGAACGTCGGGAGCCGCGCCTGATAGCGCGCGCCGATCTCGACGCAATCGTCAAACGGTTGTTCGGGCCGGTTGGCGAACCAGAGACGCAAGCCCTGTTTGACCAATTGCTCATGGCCGAGGTAACTCGTCAGGCCTAGAATCCTGGTCAGGAAACAACCACTCACCTCGGTTGTTGATTCGCCGACTTTGCGATCGAATCGGGTCGATTTTTCGATGATTAAAATGCGCGCTTCGGGCATCCGGCGCTTGATCAGGAGCGCGGTCGCCGCGCCGGAAAACGCACCGCCAAGAATTGCGACATCGAACTCGGCGCTCATGCAGGAGGATGATGGACTGCCGCCAAAGTAAACGCAATGATGCTCCCGCCCATGATCCTGACCAATGGCCGGCTGATTTTTCCCGATCGAATCGAGGAGGGACTTTCGCTTCGGGTGGCAGGCGGAAAGATCGTCGCGCTCGATCGCGAACTTCCGGACGCGGACGAGGAAGTAATTGACCTCGCGGGAAAATTTCTCGCTCCCGGTTTCATCGATTTGCACGTGCACGGTGCAATCGGCCGCGACACGATGGAAGGAACGGCGGAAGCGTTTCGCGCGATCTGCGATTATCACGCCGGTGGCGGCACAACTTCGCTCCTGCTGACTACGGTAACGGCGCCGCTTGACGACATCGTGCGCGTCGTGAGGCAAATCGAAGCTGCGCGCGGAACGATCCCTCAACTACACGGCGCGCACGTCGAGGGTCCATTTATCTCGCGCGAAAAAGCCGGAGCGCAGCGCGCCGAATTTATCCTCGACCCGAAACCGGAGTTCGTTAGGCCGCTGCTCGAGCTTGGAACAATGATCCAGCGCGTGACGCTGGCGCCGGAGTTGCCGGGCGCGCTCGATTTGATTGCTCGCCTGACGACTTGCGGTATCGCAAGCAGCGGCGGGCACAGCATGGCCTGGGAAGACGAAGCGCGCGCCGGCTTTGAGCGCGGCATGCATCAGGTCACGCACACTTTCAACTGCATGTCTTCGATGCGGCGCCGTGATGGAGAGCGGGTGGCGGGTCTGCTCGAATTTGCCTTGAGCGAGCCGGAGATCTTTTGCGAGTTGATTGCCGATGGTCATCACGTCGGCACCACGTTGATGCGAATGCTTTACCGCGCGAAAGGCGCGACCGGGATCTGTCTGGTCACGGATGCAACGGCCGGGGCCGGTTTGCCTAACGACAGTCGTTTCAGTCTGGGCGATGCCGAATGCGTGGTGCGCGATGGCGCCTGCTGGGTGGCGGACGGTTCAGCCCTGGCTGGCGGCGCCTCCCGCATGATCGATCTGGTCAGGCGAATAGTGGAGGAAGTTGGGAGGCCGGTGCACGAGGCGGTCCGGATGGCCACAGAAACACCGGCGCGAGCAATGGGGTGGAAGGGCAAAGGCGCGCTCGCGGTCGGGATGGACGCGGACCTCTTGGTGATGAGCTTCGACCTGCAGATCGAGCGTGCGTTCCTCAAGGGACGGGCCCTGTACCCTCCGCAACCCTGATACGCAGCCGCCACAGGGTGTCCCTCCACGCCAAAATCATTGCGCCATGGGCAAAGGAAGTCAGTCGTCTCGACTGACTCGGCGCGCAGCTTTCCGGCCTGCCCGGACTTACGCCACGTTTCGGAGCCAACGGGCTGGAAGGCTGTGGGGCCGAGTCGGACGGGATGTCCAACTCCCAGGTGGGTTGCGGGCGGCACGCCCGCCGCTACACCAGTGCTGCTGCGGAATTATTTGCGCGCAGCGGCAGGCAAGGTTTTCTTGCATATCCACCGCTGCTGCCAAGCATTGGTGCCTTATGCCGTCCGACGTCCCTTTTTTCGCCTCTGCTCCGGTGCCGCCGGCCAATGTCGTACCGATGCCACCGCCTAACGAGGCACCGGCCAAACGCGATTTTTCCGATCCGAAAAATTTCATCAACCGCGAGTTGAGCTGGCTCGAATTCAACCGCCGCGTCCTGGAGGAAGCGCAGGATCCAACCCAACCACTGCTCGAACGGGTCAAGTTCCTCGGGATCGTCAGCTCGAACCTGGACGAATTTTTCGAGATTCGCGTCGCCGGCATCAAACAACAGATCGCGAGCGAGACGAGCGACGTGGGGCCCGATGGGATGAGTCCGACCGCGACCTTTGAAGCGATCGAGCGCGTCGTGCACGAGATGGTGGCGGAGCAATACGCGCTCTGGAACAAGGAAATCGAGCCACTCCTGCGCGAGAACAATATTCTCATCCAGCACATGGATGAGCTGAACGCGAAGCGCGCCGCCTGGACGCGCCGCTATTTTCAGCAGGAGGTTTTTCCGATGCTCACGCCGCTCGCGGTCGATGCGAGCCATCCGTTCCCGCAGCTCCTGAACAAGAGCCACAACCTGCTCGTTAGGGCGCGAGCCAAAAAGGGCGGCGACCCGATGTATGCCATTGTGCAGGTGCCGCGCGCGGTCTCGCGCCTGATCCATCTGCCGCGCGGCGACAAAGGCGACGAGAGCTGGAACTACATCTACCTCGCCTCGCTCATCAAACAGCACGTGGCCGACCTCTTCCCCGGCCTCATCCTCGATGGCGTGCACGCCTTTCGCGTCACGCGCAACAGCGATCTCTACGTCGACGAGGAAGAAGCGGAGAACCTGCTGCGCAGCATCGAGCAGGAACTGCGGCGATCGAGTCGCGGCAATGCCGTGCGTTTGGAAGTGGAAGCCGATTGCCCTAACGAATTCTCAAACCTGCTCCTCGATCTGTTTCAACTGACGGAAGCCGATCTCTACAAACTCGAGGGTCCGCTTTCCATGACCCATCTCGCGCCGCTGGTTGCGAACGACGCCTTTGCCAAGTTGAAAGACCGCGTTTTTCAGCCGGCGCGCGATCCGGCGCTGCCGCCGCATGCAGATATTTTCGAGGCGATGCGGAAGCAGGACATCCTGCTCCATCATCCCTACCAAAGTTACGACCCGGTGGTCGAATTGGTGGAAAGCGCGGCGAAAGATCCGCTCGTGCTCGCGATCAAGATCACGCTTTACCGGACGAGCGGTGATTCGCCGATCGTTGGGGCGTTGATTGACGCGGCGAGCAACGGCAAGCAGGTCACGGCGCTGGTTGAATTGCGGGCACGCTTTGACGAAGCGAACAACATCCAGTGGGCGCGCCGGCTTGAGGAAGCGGGCGCCCATGTCGTCTATGGCGTGGTCGGATTGAAGACGCACTGCAAGGCGCTCCTTGTCGTTAGGCGCGATCCTGATCGGCTTCGCCAATACGTCCACCTTGGGACCGGCAATTACCATCCAAAGACCGCCCGCATTTATACCGACTTCAGCCTTTTCACGACTGCGCCGGACCTGACCGAAGAGGTCGCGATCGTCTTTAACACCCTGACCGGGCTGGCCGGTTATCCCGGCTTGAAAAAGCTCCTCGTTGCACCTTTCGATTTGCACCAGCGAGTGATCGGCTTGATCGAGCGCGAGCGCGATCACGCCCTGGCGGGGGAGCCGGCTCGGATCGTGGCCAAGCTGAATTCGGTAGTCGACCAGGAGATCATTGAGAAGCTTTACGAAGCCTCCTGTGCGGGAGTCAAAATCGATCTCATTGTCAGGGGCATCTGCTCGCTCCGGCCGAAAATTCCCGGGCTGAGCGAAAACGTTCGCGTTATTAGCATTGTCGGGCGTTTCCTTGAGCACAGCCGGATTTACTATTTCCAGAATGACGGCAAGCCCGATCTCTATCTGGCGAGTGCCGACTGGATGCCGCGCAATTTCTATCGCCGGGTCGAGATCGCTTTCCCGATCGAGTCGCCACCGCTGCGAGACGAAGTGATCAACGAAGTTCTGCCGCGCTTCCTGACCGACTACGGCAAGGCGCGCGAGTTGCAACCGGACGGCAGTTACGTGCGCCTGAAACCGGAAAACGGCGGGCCACGTTTGCAGGCCCAGCTGCATTTCCGCGAAAACTCGCGGCGGCAGGCGAAAAAACTGGCAGAAAAACAGCGCGCCGCCAAAATGTGCTTGTCGCCGATCAAGAGTTTGCCTAACGACCGGGCATGAAGAAGATCCTCGTCGTCGACGTCGGCGGTTCCAACGTCAAGATGATGATCTCGCAGGAGGAGAAGCGTCGAAAATTTCCTTCCGGCCCAAAGCTCGGACCTGCGGAAGCGGTTGAGCAGATCAGGGAAGCGACGGGCGATTGGAGCTTCGACGCGGTCTCAATTGGGTTTCCCGCGCCGGTGCGGGAGGGGAAAATCATGACTGACCCGAAGCATCTCGGAAAAAACTGGGCGGGTTTCGATTTTGCCAAAGCGCTCGGGAAACCGGTGCGCATCATCAACGACGCCGCCCTGCAAGCGCTCGGCAGTTATCGGGGGGCGGGCCGAATGCTTTTTCTCGGGCTCGGGACGGGATTGGGTTCGGCGCTCGTCTGGAAAGACCATGTTCTCCCGCTCGAATTGGGCGATCTGCCGTATGGGGACGGGGTCATTGAAGACTGGCTCGGCGACGAAGGAATGAATCACCTGGGCAAGAAAGAGTGGCAGCGCGAAACAGTGCAGGCGATCCAGCAACTCAAGCTGGCCGTGATTGCTGATTACATCGTGCTTGGCGGCGGCAATGCCAAGATTCTCGAGAAATTGCCCGACGGCGTCGAACTGGGTCACAACCGCAACGCTTATCCCGGTGGCGTCCGGCTTTGGGAAACCGATCCGGAAACGAAGCAGCCGCGCTGGCGCATCATCTAGGGTTCGTTAGGCCAGCGCTCTTTTTCATGCGGCAATATCAGGATCTTCTCCGGCTCATTTTGGAAAAGGGACGGCTGCGCACCGATCGCACCGGCACCGGCACACTCTCCGTTTTCGGGGCGCAGGCGCGCTTCGATTTGCGCGAGACGTTCCCGCTTCTGACCACGAAGAAGCTCCATCTCAAATCGATCATTCACGAACTGCTTTGGTTTTTGCGCGGCGACACCAACGTCGCCTACCTGCGAGAGCGCGGCGTCACCATCTGGAACGAATGGGCTGACGAGGGGGGCGATCTCGGCCGGGTTTACGGCGCGCAATGGCGAGACTGGCGCGGGCCTGGCGATGAGCGGATTGATCAGATCGAGCGCGTCATTGGGCAGATCAAAAGCAACCCCGACAGCCGCCGGCTTATGGTCAGTGCGTGGAACCCGGCGGAAGTGGACGCCATGGCCCTGCCGCCCTGCCACGCGCTCTTTCAATTCCACGTCCAGGACGGCGCCCTCAGTTGCCAGCTTTACCAGCGCAGTGCCGATCTTTTTCTCGGCGTTCCGTTCAACATCGCGAGCTACGCACTTCTCACCATGATGGTGGCGCAGGTCTGTGGCCTAACGAGCGGTGAATTCATCCACACCTTCGGCGATCTGCACCTTTACCGGAACCACCTCGAGCAGGCGCGCGAACAACTGGCGCGCGAACCGCGTCCGCTGCCTCGAATGGAATTGAATCCCATGGTGCACAACATCCACGATTTTCGGTTCGAAGATTTCACGCTGGTCGGATACGACCCGCATCCGGCGATCAAGGCGCCGATCGCGGTCTAACGCTTTGTATCCGTCGCCCTGTGGGGGAACGCGGAAATCAGCGCGCAATTGAAGAATTGAAGCGACCACGATCGAGTGAGATTACGCATGGACATGAAAGATCATCAACGCGCCAAGGTGGCGTGCTCCTGTTGCATTCTCGTCGCAGGCATCCTTTTCCTGGCAGGTGCGGCGACTCCGCGGGCGGAGCCGCGCGCGGTGACGTTGGATATGCCGCCTGTCCTTCGGACCGCGATGACGTCGAGCATTTCCACGCCGGGGACGACGTCCTCAATATCGACTGGATCAAAGACCGGGCGATTGCTCCTATGACGCGCTACAGTGGTTATTGTGGGCCCCAAGACTGGCGACACTGCTGATGATCATCCGTGGACAGTCGATGTCTACAACATCGCAAGCCCAAAAGTGGAGACGGCATATGCACACGCGAAAGACGGCTATGAGGCCGACTTGGACGAATGGTGGGAGTTTCTTCGTCACCTCCGCCGCCCGGCATCGCCTCCCTTTTACCTTCCCAGAGTGCCCGTGCCTACCTCTTTGCGCGATATAAACGGAAGCATTTGCGTTGGGGAAATGCCGTTTCGTTCTTCAGCCAGGCAACCCAAGACACGACAGAATACGTGGCACACAATGGTCATCTCACGTACGAAGTCTGGGGTGTCACGAAGGACCGACAGCACACCATTGTAGGCTGGTTTCGGATAAGCCATCCGAAACTTCCCGACTGGGGTGAAGGGCTCGCGGAAATTCGCCGCAATCGGCACGATCCAACCGATCTAAGCTATGAGATCATCGACGCTCAGAATCGCAAGGATTACCAACGACTCACGAGGCTCTATCAACAGGTCGCAAAGACTCAAGAGGTGGCGATAAAAGACGATCCCAATACAAAGCTGATCGAGAATTGCAGCCCTGATGAGTCGAGCCGAGTCTCGTCGAGGTGGACAAACTCGTTGGCTCTTTGCACGTGAAGTAGGCCCCGCAGTCTTCTCGGACCGCGTTTCGCCGCTAGTTCGTTGCGCTGCTCGGTTATCGAATCGCCACTGCCACGACTCGAACCGGGTGATTCCGTGCGACTTGTGAAGGCAAGCCGGCTGAGGCGAGCTGCGTCAGGCTGCGGCTGCCGAATGCACGACAAGGCTGCCGTAAAGCCGTTCGTAGCTTTCCGCCGCCAGCGTCCAGGAAAAATCGAGCGCAATGGCGCGTTGCATGAGGCGCTCCCATTCGGCGCGATCGGCGAAGACTTCCTTCGCGCGCTTGATCGCGTCCCAGAGCGGTTCACTCCCGTATTCGTAAAAAAGGAAGCCGTATCCGGCGTCGGTCGACGGATCGTAATCCACGATGATTTGCTCAACCCCGCGGGTAGCGCGGGCGATCGGGAGCACGCCGTACTTCAAGCTGTGCATCGCGCTGAAGGCGCCCGGCTCGACGCGCGAAGGGATGAGGGCGAGGTCACTCCCGCCCTCAATCAGGTGCGCGAGCGTCTCATCGTAGGCGTGCTGGTAGGCGAGGCGATCGGCATATTTGCGCGCAGCGATGGCAAGCGCCGTCTCGTAAGCCGCATCGCCTTTCCCAAGAATGACGAGACGCACGTCGTCGGCCAGAAGGCGATCGAGCACTGGCATGAGAATGTCGAAGCCCTTCGCACCGACAAGTCGCGTCACCATGCCGAAAACTGGACCGCGCGGTGCCGGCGCGAGCTGAAGTTGGTCGAGCAGGGCGTCCCGCGACACGGCTTTAAGATCGAGGTTGTTCGGGCCGTAGCATGCGGGAAGGAGCTTGTCTGTACCCGGATTCCAACGCCGGTAGTCCGCTCCGCCCGGTATTCCAGTGAGGCGGTGAGCGTGTTCGCGCAATACGATGTCAAGTCCTTCGCCTAACGATGGCGTCTGGATCTGGTACGCGTAGGACTCGCTCGAGACGACGATGCGATCGGCAAAAAGGATGCCGCCTTTGAGAAGGTTGAGGCGGCCGAAAAACTCCACCCCGCTCGGCTCAAAATAGCGGCCAGGCAAGTTCGTTAGGGCAAAATCCCAGCTGTCGAAATCCCCCTGGTCGGCGAGGTGATGGATTGAGAGCACGGTGGCGAAGGGCAATCCCTGATCGCGCACCAGCACCGGGACAAGGGCAGCGGTCCAATCGTGGCAATGGAGAATTTCCGGGGTCGGCGTCATGCGCCGGGCGAGCTCGACCGCGGCCTTGCTGAAAAAGATAAAGCGAGCGGCGTTATCCGCGTAGGGCTCGCCGCGTTCCTGGTAAACTCCGGGTCGATCGTAAAGCTCATCGCAGTGAACGAAGAAAATCTGCAGGTCCTCGGCCGTGCGGCCTTCAAGAAGATCGGCCGTAAGACGTTTTTCGCCCAACGAGATCTCAAGACTGACCCGCAGCGGCTTCGTCCTGATCTTCCTGTTCTCGCGAATCTCGCGGTAGTAGGGCATGGCGAGCGCAATCTCGTGGCCGCGAGACTTCAGCTCGCGCGGCAGGGCGACAAGCACATCAGCCAAGGCGCCGGAGCGCGCCAGCGGCCACCCTTCGCTGCTGACCATGAGGATTTTCATCGAAGACAACTAACCACGGATTGCACGGATGACACGGATAGAGAAGTCACTGAATCGCCGCCATCCGTGGCGTTAAAGACCTATTTTCCATGGGACGCATAGCTTTTGACCCGATTCGAAGTCGTGAGATTAATATGAGAGTGCAAACCCGCAGAATCCCAATCACGCTGATCCTTCTCATAATGTCGGCTTGCTTCTCTTTGGGACAAACACAACCCGAATCGGGCACGGGAATCGAAGGCGTGATTACCGTTACCCCGATCCATCCGGGCCCCAGCAGAGAAGGCGTTTCGGATTCGGGTCCACTGGCAAAGGTTGCTTTCGTCGTGGAAAACGAGAAGGGCATCGTGACGTCCTTCACGACTGATGATCAGGGTCGATTTCGCGTTTCTTTGCCTCCTGGTCACTACACCGTGTCGATGAAAGAGAAAAGGCACGCTATCGGCCGGAGCGGCCCGTTCCAAGTCGAGGTCGTTACGGGTAAAATGACGACGGTCGCGTGGCAATGCGACTCCGGAATGCGGTAGAATGCCAAAGGATGTCTAGCGGCGAATTCTGCGTCGATCGCTAGAATGCTGCGGTCCCGCAAAGAGGCTCAGCTTGCCATGAAGCGCTACGTTCCGTTTGTCATCATCCTCGCGGTCGCGCTGCTCGCGGTTGTCGGCGGCGCGCTATTCTACAAAGCGAAACTGCGTTTTGCGGCGAAACGGAGCGAAGATAAAGCGGCGTTGGCGCGGTTGGATGCGGGCCCGAGCGCCCAACCTGGCGACCCGGTCAAACTGGATGAGTTCGCCGATTTTCAGTGTCCCTCGTGTGCGATGCTTGCGGCGATCATCTTTCAGCTTGAGCGAAGATATGGCTCCCGGATTCAGGCGACATTTTGGTACTTTCCGCTCCCGATTCATCGGCATGCGCGGGAAGCGGCCTTTGCCGCCCAGGCGGCCTCTTTGCAGGGACACTTCTCCGAGATGCATGACTGGCTTTTCCAAAACCAGGCGAGCTGGAGCAAGGCCGCAGATGTGCGTCCGCTCTTCGATTCTTACGCCAAAGAAATCGGCCTGGATCTTGCGCAATTCCGCCGCGACTTCGAAAGCAAGCAAGTGGCCGATCGCATTAGGGCGGATCAGGAGCGCGGCATTGCACTTGGAGTCGAGAACACGCCAACCCTTTTCATCGACGGTCGAGAATTTAGTCCCCCCTTCGCCCTGGCCCGGGTGCGCGATGCGATTGAAGCGGCGATGGTCCCGAGTAAGACCGCGCATTCCGATCACTGATAATGATGCCTGGCATCCAGGCTGCGGCAGCCCTGGCGCGGGCGACCAGCCTTCGCCACATCGCTTGTACGTATCAAGGCCTTTCCCCCCACTCCTTCCTTACCCACGCCAGCGCTTCCTCACGGTCCCGCAGGGTCCCTTCCAATTGTCGCGTCTCGATCGCTTCGAGAATTTCCCCGAACTGCGGTCCGGGTTTCATCCCGAGCGCGATCAGGTCGTCGCCTCTCACCAGCGGCGGCGGAATAATCGGCTCATCGGCAAATTCTTCGCTCTTCTTTTTCAGGAACTCATAGTTGTCGAGCATCCCGTGGCTCCCGAGGCAATCGACCCGGTGCAGTTCCAGTTCATCGGCGAAATGCGGACGGGCCATGAAACGCTTGAGGCGCGCGACCCGCATGTTGGGCACGTCCTTGAAAACCATGTGTTGATCGACCGCCTCGACCGTCGCCTCGATCTCCGCGCGGGAAAAGCGGAGCCGATGCATGAGCGCTTCAGTCATGGTCGCCCCGAGCTTGTCGTGCCCGTTGAAGCGAATTCGCCCGGATTCGTCCACGCTCGCCGTGGCGGGCTTGCCGATATCGTGCAAGAGAACGCTGAGAACGAGCGGCAGTGAGACTTCGGTGGGCAAAAGCTCAAGCATCAGGCGGGTGTGCTGAAAAACATCGCCTTCGGGATGGAACTGCGGCGGCTGCGCGCAGCCTTTCAAGGCGTCGACCTCGGGCAGAATGGCTTTCATCAATCCGCTCGTGTCGAGCAGGTCCCAGCCGCGAACGCGATGCGGCGAAAGGAAAATCCGCACAAGTTCATCGCGAGTTCGTTCCGCGCTGATGGCGTTGATCGTGTCGGCGGCCCTAACGATTGCATGCCAGGTCGCCGGTTCGATTTCAAACTCCAGCACGGTGGCGAAGCGGACGGCGCGCAGGAGTCGGAGCCGGTCTTCCGCGAAACGCTGCGCCGGGTCGCCGATCGCCCGCACGAGTCGAGAGGCAAGGTCGGCCCGCCCACCGACGAAGTCGATCACTTCCTCGTCAGGTGGATCGAAAAACATTCCGTTGATCGTGAAGTCACGCCGACGCGCATCTTCTTCGGGCGAAGAAAAATTCACCGCTACGGGGTGGCGCCCGTCGAGGTAAGCGCCATCAGAGCGAAAGGTCGCGACCTCAAATTGCCAGTCGCCTTCCAGCACGACAATCACGCCGAAATGCGCACCGACGGCGTAGGTGCGGCGGAAAAGTTCCTGCACCTCCTTTGGGCGCGCGTCGGTCGCGATATCGATATCCTTGGGCGTTTGGCCTCGAACCAGGTCGCGCACACAGCCACCCGCGAAATAGGCGATGTGCCCGGCCGCGCGCAGTCGATCGACGAGCGCGCGCGCGGTCGTTTCCATCGGCGTTATCTGCACGGGAAGAAAGTTAACCACAGGGAAACCGATTCCGCAGAGATTTAGTTTTTCAGGTTGCGTGGGTTTTCGATTGGTGGGGCGAGACTCCGCCGAGCCGACCGGTCCAACCGGGAGATCAAGCGGTTGATTGCGCCTTCGCTCTGGAATCGCGAAAGGAATAAACGATGAAGCAGAAGACCGCGACGCAGATGCAGGAATCGGCAATGTTAAAGGCCGGCCAGGGATCGGCAAAGGGCACGTGCAGATTGAAAAGGAGAAAATCGATCACGTGACCATGGAGGAGGCGGTCGGTGAGGTTGCCGAGAATGCCGGCCATCAACAAGCCGAGCGCGGCACGTCGCCAGGCATCGCGCGGCCCCGGGCGCAGCATCAGGACCGTTACGATGACGAGAGCGACGCAGGAGAGCGCGATGAAAAAACCGTTGTTGTTGCGAAAGGAACCGAAAGCCGCGCCGGTGTTGGTGACGTGAACGAGAGAGAAGATGTCGGGCGGAATGAGAATGGGCGGCGGCTGGGACGGGTCGATGAAGTGGGAAACCAAATACTTTGTGATTTGATCGAGCGCGTAAAGCGGCAGGGTGAGGAAAAGAAAAATCCTCACGCGCGCGCCTCCACAACCGCGGCGCAGCGATCACATAATTCCGGATGAGCGACGATCGCACCGACGGTTGGTCGATGCCGCCAGCAGCGAGCGCACTTTTTGTTAGGCGTTCTTGTGATGGTGACTGAAAACTCTGAACCGGTGTTAACGGTTAGGTCGCTCAACACGTAAAGCTCCGCCCTAACCTCGTCGTCCGGGATCCAGTCTTCGAGCGTTTCGTTCACTGGCACCGTCAAAATAACTTTGGCTTCTAGGGGACTGCCGATGAGCTTGTCTTGCTGGGCGCGTTCAATCTCGCGGCTAATGAGCGATCTGAAATACATGGCCCGATGAACTTTGTTGGACGAATGGCGGTCAATCCAATCAGTGTCAGGAGATGGAAATCTTTGCAGGTGAACCGAACCACCTGCACCCCGATGCCCCCAAGCTTCTTCGCAAGTAAAGGCGAGAATCGGCGCAAGCAATTTACAAAGAGCATCAAAGATCCAATTCATCGCTGTCTGGGTCGCGCGCCGACGTGGCGAACTTGCGGCGTCGCAATACATGCGATCCTTTGTGATATCAATGTAGAGACTACTCAGTTCGACGGCGCAGAATTGATTTAGCGCCTGATAAACTCTGTGGAATTCGAACGCCTCGTAGGCGGACAAGCAGTTCGTGGTGACGTATGTGAGTCGGTCCAGAATCCATCGGTCGACCAGGGTCAGTTGCCCATGCGACAGCGCATCGTTTGCCACATTGAAATCGTGCAGGTTGCCTAACAAAATCCGGAGCGTATTCCGGATCCGGCGGTAGGTATCGCCAAGCCGGGTGAACATTTCCTCCGAGAAGGGTACGTCGTCGGTGTAATTGATGCTGCTGACCCACAGCCTGACGAGATCGGCACCGTGCCGGCCGACGAAATGACCCGCATCCATCGGCTTGTTGTAGGTGCTCGACTTGGAGATTTTCTTCCCGTCGACATCGACCACGAAACCGTGCGTAACACAGGTCTTGTAGGGCGCACGATTGTGCAGCGCGACGCTCGTCATGAGCGACGATTGGAACCAGCCGCGATGCTGGTCGGTTGCTTCGAGATACATGTCGGCGGGATCGCGCAAGGCCGGATGCGTCGCACAAACCGCGAGGTGCGAAACGCCGCTGTCGATCCAGACGTCGATCGTGTCGTTGCGATGCCGGGTTCCTTCCGGCAGCCCGAGCTCCCGCGCGAGAGCGGCGTCGTCGAGCTCGAACCAGACGTTGGATCCGCGCCGTGCGACGAGATCGGCAAGCTTGCGGATCCATTCCGGCTTGAGGAGCGCTTCCCCTTCGGCGGAGTAGAAAACCGGCAGCGGCACGCCCCAACTGCGCTGCCGGGAGATGACCCAGTCGGGACGCGATTCAACCGTGCCGGCGATCCGATTTTCGCCCCAAGCCGGCAGCCATTTTACTTGCTTAATGGCCTCGAGCGCCTGCCCCCGAAGGTCGTCGATTCGAATAAAGAACTGCTCGACTGCGCGAAAGATGATCGGGGTTTTGGAGCGCCAGCAATAGGGATAGGAATGCTGAAAGGGTTGTTCGGCGAGGAGCATGCCGCGATTGCGCAACAGCCTGACGATATCGGCGTTGGCGTCGAATACGTATTTGCCGACCAATTCAGGCAGGCCGACCTCCTCGGTATAGCAGCCCAGATCATCGACCGGAGAGAGGATCGGCAGCCCGTTCATCTTGCCTAACGAGTAGTCGTCTTCGCCATGGCCGGGCGCGATGTGGACCGCGCCAGTCCCGGTGTCCATCGTGACGAAGTCCGCCGTGAGCACAATCGCAGTGCGAGGAAGAAACGGATGCTGCACGCCGATGCCTTCCAGCTTGCTGCCCGGAAACGTTTCGAGCGCTTCGCCTACCGGCTCGGAGCCGGTCGCGGCACAAAATTGTGCGACTAGTTTGTCGGCGATGACGAGCGTTTCGGAATGTGGGAGGGGCCTTTGTGCCCCGATCGCTGCGGCGGCCGCAATATCGGATGAAGCGCCACCAGCTCGCGGTCCAAAGGCCCCTCCCACGTTGAAATTCTGCACCACGTAGCGCTCTTTCGGGTGCACCGCGATGGCGAGATTGGCCGGCAACGTCCATGGCGTCGTGGTCCAGATGACAATGCTCGCCTTGTCTTTTAGCTGGCCGGTGACGATCGGGAACTTGACGTAAGCGGCCGTGTCCTGCCGGTCCTGATATTCCACTTCGGCCTCGGCCAGAGCGGTCTGCGCGCCGGTGCTCCAGAAGACTGGCTTAAGCGATTCGTAAACCAGGCCGCGCTCCACAAAGACAGCGAAGGCGCGGAGGATCGCGGCTTCGTAGGCCGGGTTCATCGTCAGGTAAGGATGGTCCCAATCGCCGAAGACGCCGAGGCGCTTGAATTGCTCGCGCTGAATGTCGATGAACTTTCGGGCAAACGCCTCCGAGCGCTTCCGCACCTCGAGCGGAGAGAGGCCACGCGTTTCCTTCACCACCTTGTATTCGATCGGCAGGCCATGACAATCCCAGCCCGGGACAAACGGGGCACGAAAACCGGCCATGGTTTTGGATTTCACAACGAGATCCTTGAGGATCTTGTTCAGTGCCGTGCCCATGTGGACATCGCCGTTGGCGAAGGGCGGTCCGTCGTGCAGGACGAAGAGTTCGGCTTGGGCGCGAGCGGCCTGGATTTGCTCGTAGAGGCGCGCATTTTCCCACTTCTGGAGCATCTCCGGCTCACGCATGGCCAGCCCGGCCTTCATCGGGAAATCCGTTTTCGGCAGGTTGAGCGTGTCCTTGTAATTCTGGCTCATCGCAGAGCGGCGACGCTAACATTCGTCCTCGGAAAAGCAACGTGCCGATGGCCCGCGCCCACCGTGAAAATCACGCCCCACCAGGCGTTGCCTAACGAATGCGGAAAGAGACGGTGCGGAGATTTTTTATTTGGCGCGGATGAAGAAGTGACTAGAGTCGCCGCGCATGCCAAGGAATTTTCGTCGGTCGTGAAACGTCTTCTTCCTTTCATCTTGATCGCGGTCGTCGCGTTCCTGACGGTGGGCATCGCGACCGCGGTTTACCGAACAAAAATGCGACCCACACCGGCACCGGCGGCCGGAGCCTCCGTAACATCAACCCCGGCGGAAGAGAAGGAAGATCCGTCGCTGCACGTGCGCGGTCCGCGCAACGCGCCCGTGACAATCGAGATTTACGGCGATTTCCAGTGCCCCTCCTGCGCCATTGCCACGGCCGCGATCGACGAGCTGGAGAAACAATTTCCAGGGAAGTTGCGGATTGTTTTCCATGAATTCCCGCTCGCGATGCACAGGCACGCGCTGGAGGCCGCGATGGCTGCGGAGGCGGCGGGGTTGCAGGGGCATTTCTGGGAAATGCACGACATGCTTTACCAATACCAGGCGGTCTGGAGCGAGGCGTCCAATGCTGGTTTCGTCTTCAGCGCCTATGCCAGTTCGCTTGGGCTCGATCCCGTCCGATTTCAGGCGGATGCGAAGAGCCCCGAAGTGCGGGCGCGCGTGGCCGCCGATGGCGCGGCTGGCGCCGCGCGGGGCGTGGAAAACACCCCCACTATTTTTATCAATGGGCGCGAGGCGAAGGCTGCATATAATCGGGAGAAACTGCGAGCGGCGATCGAAGAGGCCCTAGCGGAAAAAGGGAAATCCTGATCTTGGCCAACAAAAAGAGGAACTGGGTGAAGCAAAAATTGGCGTCCACCGCAACACGTCCGCGGTTGGTCTTTTACTGGATTCTGGCCGTTATCGCCATCGTTGGGCTGGCAGACGCGACCTTTCTTACCGTGGCGCACCTGACCGGAGACGATGCGGTCTGCGGCTCAAGCATAGGTTGCTCGACCGTCCTTGGAAGCGCATATGCCACGATCCGGGGGATTCCCACGGCGGCTTTTGGCGCGGTGGCATATTTTGTCGTCTTTAGCCTTGCCGTCCTTGTCGCGTCCGGTTACGCGCGGTTGCGGCGCTTCCTCATCGTCGTGGTCAGCGTAATGTTCTTGGCCTCGCTTTATTTTCTCTATTTGCAGGCGTTCATCTTGCACGCCTTTTGTCCATTTTGCCTGCTGTCGGCAGCCCTGACATTTCTCCTTGCCGGCACTCTGCTCGTGGCTCCGACTGCGTCGTAGGAAACCGACGATTCTCGAGATGCTTACTTTAATGTTCGCGTCTTGATTGGATTCGCACTCAGCTTGCTCGGCGTCTTTCTGGCGCTAGTTGGCTTTGGCCTGGATCGGTCGGGAAAATCTGGCCCTCGGCTTTAACGCCTCCAGCGCCGCCATCAATCCTCAGATCTACTACGCCTTTCGCCTGTCGACTGATCCACTCGGCCCTCTGACTGGTAAGAACGATGCATTTAATGGCACTGGCATCCGTTTGATACGCTTCGTAACGCTCGGGATGTCCTGCCACGGCGCACCCGTGCGCAAAATCCACAAGATGCCATTGAAAGCCCGGCGTTGATCGCTTTACGGCCGGCCTCGCCCGTCCTCTCTCACCATATCCTTTTGGATGTACTCACTGACCTCCGTCCAAGTGGATTGGAGTAAACCTGCCGGGGACAAGCACCTTTCCAAATTATAAGGTTAAACCCCGTGACAGATCTTCTCTAATTACGATAGCCTTGCAATTGGGTGAAAACAAATTTACCCAAAAACCAACACTTAGGTAATAAACTATCCAAAACGAAAGTCTGTCATTCGCATGCTATGAAAAAAAAGAAATTCGCTTCGCAATCCGCCTACCTTAATCTCCGCGTCTTAAGCGGCCTGTTTTTATTCCTGACCGGCGTCTTGCTGGCTGGCCTGGGCTTTGGCGTGTTCTCTGCGCAAGCGCAGCCGAGAAATAACGCAGCCATCACGTCCATTAACCCGCTCGTCCCTGCCGGGTTTGACTGTGCTCAATTTCGCTCACTTGGCCTCGACAAGCAGGAAAACCTCCGAGCTGGAGCGATCGCGATTTACTGCGGCGAAGCCCAGGGAGGCTCACCCGCGCTTTCCGGCGAATCTTCCCCGTTGGTCCAGGAACTGTTGGCGCCCCTGGCGTATGGCGACGGGGACGTCGATCTTGTCACCGGCACCGAGACCTTTCCCCACGTTACCCAGTCGGAGACATACACTTTGGCCAATCCGGATAACCCCAACCAGATCGTCGTCACCTACAACGATTCTCGAACCGCCTCTGCTAACTACTCCGGAGCGTCGTATTCCAGCAACGGCGGCACGACCTTCACCCGCCTCAATCCAAACCCCTTCTCAAGTGGACACGGGACGAACTTTGGCGACCCGGTCACTCTCTACAACAAGCCTACCAGCACTTTCTTTGGAGTTTTCCTGGCTACGGGCTGCGGCGGACAGGGCATTGGTGCCTGGAAATCCACTGACGGTGGAGCCACTTGGGCTACTGGCGCTTGCATTCACAGCGGCGGCTCTGATGATCGCGAGTCAGGCTGGTCCGACAACAATCCATCGTCTCCCTTTTTTGGGCGCATGTACGTTTCTTGGAACAACTTCGCCGTTGGTAGCGGTGCTCTTTCCGTCACCTTCTCCACTGATAACGGCAATACGTGGCACGCTCCGGTAATAGTTAGCAATACCAGTACCTTCATTCGCGATACCCAGATCACCGGCGACTTGTCGGGCAACGGGACCATTTACCTTGCAGGTATGGATGAAGGCGGCGGCGGTTTTCCGCACAACAATACCAACCACATCTACAAGTCCACCGACGGTGGCATGACCTGGGCCAACACTTATACCGGCCCCGCGTTTGCTGGACCGGGCGTCACCGCTGTCGGTTACTTCGCCTGCATGTTTTCCGACAATGGTGGTTATTGGCGGCACGAGGGCTGGGGTGAACCGGCTGCCTTCAACAATGTGGTCCACCTGGTCTATGCCCAGCACGGCGCCGGCGCGGACGCTGGCGACGTCTATTATATCCGCTCGACCGACGGCGGTGCGACCTTTAGCGCGCCGTTCAAGTTGAACAGCGATTCCACGACCCGTCCTCAGTGGCAGCCTAACATCTCGGTCAGCCCGACCGGCACGCTCCTCGCGACGTGGTATGACGGGCGTGAGTTCGGCAACTGCACATATGGCAATCCAGCCGTTCCGTGCTACCGGATGTGGTCGCGCAAGTCCACCGACAACGGCGTGACCTGGTTGCCTGACGATTCTTTATCAGACGTAGCCAGCCCGCTCCCTGCGCAGCCTGATACTACCGTTCAATCGACGTATGCGGGTGACTACGACTACGGCTCCGCGATAGCCAGCGAGCACCTCACTTCATGGGTTGATGGGCGCGTTGCCATTAGCGGCACATCCCAGCAGGATGCCTTCACCGACAGTGAGACGACGGGTGGTGGTGGTGGTGGTGCGAACCTGGTGAGCGCTGCTTCACGGCTGACCCAAGGGTCGGCCGGTACCTTCGACATCGATATGCCGCTGAGCGGCACCTCGGGAGTGGAAGATCGCGATCCGGCTGGCAGCTTCCTGGCAGTCTTCACCTTCGACGCGGCAGTGACCTCAGGTAATGCCCAAGTCGTCGGCGGCACGGCCACGGCCGGCACACCGACCTTCAGCGGGAACGAAATGCGGGTTCCGCTCACTAACGTGGCCGACGTGCAGACCGTGACCGTCGAGGTTTCGGGCGTCAATGGGGGTGGCGCGACGTCGGATGTGGACTTCGGCTTCCTGATCGGCGACGTGGACGGCAACCGCACAGTCGAAAAAGCCGACGATAACATTATCCAGGCTGACAGGAATCAGCCGGTCACAGGCTCCAACTTCCGCGCCGACATCAATCTGAGCGGAGTGGTGGAGAAGCCCGACCACCTCGAGGTCAAGAACCACGCGCACCACAGCCTCCCGTAAGCGGGGCGGAATAACTATCGCCTCTCGGGGGTCGTCCCATCCGACTCCCGAAAGGCTCGGGGAAAGCCTATAACTGAAGGGCATCCAGGCGAAAGCGCTGGATGCCCTTGTTTTTTTTTGTATCCTAACGAACAAAGGGATCCAACGATAGGGTCGGCCTTTGGAGCAGGGCCACCCAAAGTTCGTGGTTCAAATCGATGAAGTGGCACTACTCTTCGGCCCGGGCGAACGGATGACCACCCAGCTTCCGACAGAGAGCGTCACCAATCTCGGAAATAATCTCGATCTTCGTTGGGTGAAAATACTCGGCGTCTTCGAGTTGATGAATGGTGTGCTCGTGATCGATCGCATAGGCCGGCAGATGAATCAGGTTGGCGGCATCATTGCAGAGTAATCCAGCGCCGATCAGGCGGCCTGTTTTCGCGTCTGCCCAGAACTCACCGAAACCACGATCATCCCCCGCCAGGTGCAACTTGCCGATGTCGCGACTCTCGGCGGAGGCGCTGACCAGTTGATGCCCGTCTTTTTCCGCTTCCGCTGGCGTGCAACCGGTGAAGGCAAATTCGGGATCAGAAAAGATCACGTCGATGTTAGAGCGCTTGCTCCATTTGCGCTCGCCACCGCTGCACGCGTTCTCGGCCGCGATGCCGGCTTCGATGTGTGCGTGATGCACCACCATCCGCAGCCCGGCAACATCTCCCGCGGCAAAAATGTGTTCCTTCCCTTTGACTCGCATGTCGTCGCCGACCTCGAGGCGTCCGCGCGTATTCAGTTCCACATCCGCAGCCTGCAATCCGAGGTGATCCACCGCCGGTCGCCTTCCGGTCGCGAGCAGAATTCTCTCGCAGACGATCGGGTCCATCGATTCGGCGCCTTCACCTTGGATGAGAAATGAGCTGGATTGATCGCGGGTGATCCGCGCAACATGGCGATGAGTCAGAACCCGGACGTTTTCGTGCTCGTAAATCGATGCGATTCGTTTGCCAAACTGCGGCGGGAATTCCGGAAGAATCTTTGACCGGGAAATGAGCGTCACCAGCGAGCCCAAGCGTGCATAACGAAGGGAAAACTCGAGTCCGATCGCGCCCGACCCGATGACCGCGAGCGATTTTGGGATGCGCGTGTTGTGCAGAATCTCGTCGCTCGTCCAGACCCCTTCCCAGTTCGGCTCGAGTCCGTCGATCGTTGGCAGAACGGTCACCGAACCGGTCGCGATAATCGCGGCGTCAAAGCGATGACGTTTGCCCTCGCTCACCACTTCCTGATCGTTCACGAAACAGGCATTCGAGCGAACGATCGTGAAGGTGTCGCTCGCCAGTTTCCGGATTTCGTGCTGGCGATAGGCGCGAAACTTCGCGATCTCGTGGTCCTTCCAGCGCACGATTCGCGCAAGGTATTCGTCAGGCTCCTTCGGCTCAACCTTCAGCCAGCCGTGTTGTTTCGCGTGCTGCATCGCGTCGATCGGTTCGAAGAGCGCCTTCGACGGCATGCAGCCAGCGTTGATGCAAAGCGATGCGTGATCCGCGTTGTCCCCCATGAAAAAGAGGACCCGTGCGCCGTTTTCCGAAGCGATTCGAGCGGCCGTGAAACCAGCGGAGCCACCCCCGAGAACTGCGATTGTTTTCATCCTCGAGCTCAATCTTCAGCAGCTTTGCCGGAGCCTAACGAATCAACTCTTCGCGTGCAACTTTTCCAAGGCGGCGATAAACGCCCTCGGTCCGCCCGGCATATAGCCGAGTTCGCCAATCTTTTTCCCACTCGAATCGAGAACAATGACGGTCGGGAATCCGTAGATCCCAAATTGATCCGCCAGTTTTTCGTTAGCCAGTTTCTGCGCATCGCTCTGGGCCTTCGTGTGCGGGAAATCAACTTCAAGGAGGACGAGATGTTTAGCGGCGTAGTCGGCAAACTCCGGTTGCGAAAAGACCTGTCGGTGCAGCATGATGCAGGGCGGGCACCAATCGGACCCGGTAAAGTTGATCAGCAGCGTCCTGTCTTCTGCCCGGGCCTGCGCCCGTGCGCTCGCAAAGTCCGTTAGCCAGTCCGCCTTTTCGGTAGTTGATTTTTCAGTCAACTGCTCGCTCTTCTCTCTCCGCCCGCAGCCGAAGCAGAGCAGGCCCAGGAGCAGTGCAATGACCAACCGCATTTGTCGATTCATTCCGCTCCTTCCTCGGCCCCACCGTGGCCATAGCGAGTCACTTTGACCTTCTCCATTGTGACCAGCCCGCCGCCCATTACCTGCTCGAGGAATGGAAAAAGGGATTTCACTTTCTCCTCCGTATCAACGATCTCGATCACCATCGGCAGATCCATAGAGAGACGCAGGATCTTGGCAGTGTGAATGCGGCTGGCGGCGCCAAAGCCCATTGGCCCGCGCAAGACCGTCGCGCCGGCCAGGTGCAGCTCGCGCGCCTTTAGCACGATCGCTTCGTAGAGCGGCTGGTGCTGCCAGCGATCGCTTTCGCCGATAAAGATGCGCAGAAGCAGAGCGTCTTCCGGAAGTTGCATAACGATTTACCTAACGAGAAAGCAACAGCATTGCCACGCTCCGGCCCAACCAGACCGCGAACAGACAACAAACCAATGAAAGCACAGAATTGAGTCCGGCGCGCAGCCAATCGCCGTCGCGCGCCAGCTCCAGCGTTTGCAGGCTGAAGGAGGAAAAGGTCGTGTAGCCGCCGCAAATCCCGATCATGACGAATTGCCGCAGGCGCGGCCCGACAAGGTACGGTCCCTGCGGATCGATCAATCCGGCGAAGAAGCCAATGATGAACGAGCCGGTTACGTTCACGAAGAGCGTGCCTAACGGAAAGACCTCGCCGAAGCGCTGTGCCACGAGGCCCGACGCCCAGAAACGGGCGCCGGTTCCAAGCGCGCCTCCGAGCATGATCCAAAAATATGTGAGCATAAAAAACTCCGACCGATGCCTCTTTTAACCCGAAGCGCAGTAGGAGTCATCAGTTGATGCGGTTCTCTCGCCTTCAGACGGGAAGGGCAAATTCCATGCCCCGGGGCATGTTAGCGAGTTCATCGGGTCGAGCAATTCGCATTTGATCCGCGTGATTCGGGCTCGTCCGATTCCGCTCAGGTCGAGCCAATCGTGGGGACGAGGTCGAGGTGTTCGCGGTGTCCGGAAATGTCGTTTTCATGTCCGCACTCGTGCCTTGACAGTAGCTGGCGGGGCCTTATGAAATGAACGTGATAACCAAACGTCTAAAGTCTCTCTTCGTAATATCGTGTTTTCTTCCGCTGCTCGCTGTCGTTGGTGCGAGCGCGACTACGCCAACGCTCACGTGGACTCGGCTTTCCCCGGCCATTTCCCCGCCGGCGCGTTCCTATCTCGCCATGACCTACGACGGTGCGAGCCGGAAGGTTCTTCTTTTTGGCGGATTTGACGGCAGTGGCTATTTGAATGATACCTGGACTTTCGACGGTACGACGTGGACGAGAGTAGATACGGCGGTAGCTCCCTCTGCGCGAGCGAATGCCCAAATGGCTTATGACCGTCGCACTCACCAGGTCGTTCTTTTTGGCGGCTACAACGGAATAGATGACCTCGGTGACACCTGGCTCTGGGATGGGGCAACCTCGACGTGGACGCAAGCTGCTCCTACTCACGTTCCGGAGGCTGTGACTGGCCCGATGGTTTTTACAGATCTTGATGGCCGGGTCGATCTATTTGGCGGGTTCGATGGCAACTTCTATCAGGACATAATGTGGCGTTGGGCCGGCTCGGACTGGAGGCGGGTCCACCTCAGCATGGTTCCCTACGCCCGATCATCAGCCGGCGTCGGGGTGAATTACGTAAGCAAGCAGATCGTCATGTTCGGAGGTCTGGGCGATGTCAATCCCTATAATACCTGGACCTATGATGGCCAGACATGGGCCATGGAGTCTCCCGCCACTCAGCCCCTTCTGGTGTATGCGAGCTCAACGACATTTGATCCAAACCTGAACACGGTCATTCTTTTCGGAGGTGGCAGCGGCGGGATCGACCAGAACACGACCTGGTCGTGGACGGGAACAAATTGGGAGGAGCTTTTCCCCGTGCAGTCACCGGGACCGCGCGAGGGCGCCGGCATTGCCTCTGCGCGGGTCCTCGGCCGCACCATCATCTTCGGCGGACAAAACCGAACGGCGGTGTTGGGCGATACGTGGGAGCTGACGCCGTAGAGTTAAACAAGACTCTAGACCAGCGCGCCACCACAACTGGACCCGGCGCCGGCCGTGCAGCCGAAGCAATGGTTGCCGGTGAGGATCTCGCGACGCTCGACCGCGGCGGGATCGACGTCCCAAAGATTGAGCGCGCGATCGGCGTCGCGCCACTGAAGCTTAAGCATCTGGTTGAAGTCGCAATCAAAGACTTCGCCGCGCCAGCTGACGTTAATAGTGTTGCGGCACATGAGTCCTTCGACGGTGGCCGAGTTAAAGGCGTCGTTGAGCAGTGCCATGTAATCAGCGAGTTGATTGTTGTTTCGCAACCAGGAGGCGAAGCGTGCGATTGGCAGGTTGGTGATGGTGTAGAGACGGTTGAAGATGATGCCGAAGTGTTCCTGCAATTCGCTCTTGTATTCGGCTTCGAGCTCTTCCTGCGGCCCGGGCAGAAAGGCGCCGTTCGGATTGTAAACAAGCTGCAATGGCAATCCCGGCTCGATTCCGTAGCCTAACGAATTAAGAAGCTGTAATCCCTTGATACTGGCATCGAAGACGCCTTCGCCGCGCTGAGCGTTGACGTTCTCCGGCGAATAACAAGGCATTGAAGCGATAATCTCCACCTGGTGGCGGGCGAGGAATGCCGCGTGATCTTCGAACCCCGGTTCGAGAAGGATCGTCAGGTTACACCGGTCAATGATGTGTCGCGGCGGCGTGAGCGCCTTCAGGCGTTCGACGAGATACTTAAAGTCGGGAATCATTTCCGGCGCGCCGCCCGTCAGGTCGACCGTCGGGATGTTGGTCTTCGCCAGCCAATCGATCACGCGATCGATCGTTTCGCGGGTCATGATTTCCTTCCGTTTCGGTCCGGCATTCACGTGGCAGTGAATGCAGGTGAGGTTGCAGAGCTTGCCCACGTTGATCTGCAGGATCTCCGTCCGCGCGTGACGCAGCGAAAGCGAGTGCTCGGCCAGCTTGCGCGCAAAACTGTTCGTGACAGTCAGGTTCATGGCTGACGCAGCAGAGCGTAGGTACCGGCGCTGAGCAGGGCCGCACAAGGGAGGGTGATGATCCAGGAAAGAGCGATATTCCGCATCACGCGCGGATTGGGCTGCTGGGTCCCAAGCCCGATCCCGAAGAGCGAGCCAACCGAGAAATTCGCGAGCAAACCGAAGGGACTGGCGACGATGACGAAAATTCCAGTCGCCAGATTGGCCCAGAATCCCTGGCCATGATTCAGCGCCGTGATCTTGTGGCCCATCGTTTCCGCGATCTGTCGCGAGTTGATCAGGCCACCCAGAAACTTGGTGAGCGTGGCCCGGGTGATGGCGGTGCCATAGCTCGCGGCGTTGCGGGCGAAGAGCAACGCCACGCCCTTTATGTTGTCGTTCGCGCCGTTAGCGCAGGCGAGAAACCAGGTCGCGACAAAGAGGACGATCACGATCATAGGGTGTGAGCGGGGCGGCCTCAAAAAATTCCAAAGAAGTATGGGGATCTTCGAAACTCGCATCCCAAATCGTGTCCAGTTCAACAAGCCCGCATCAAGGGGCCGCTTGCCTTTCGTCTGCCGCTTATTTGGGACCTCCCTGGAACCCAGAATCGATTTGAATCGCGCGTTGAAAATGTTTTTCGGCAAGATCTTTCATCCCGAGGTTTTGCAGCCTGAGACCGATCATCCAATGGTAAAGAGGATTGTCGGGAGTGAATTGGTCGGCTTGTCTTTCGTAAGCGATTGCTTCTTTGGATCGGCCGAGCGATCGCTCAGCGCCAGCGAGTTCATTGTTGGCCAAAACGAGGCGCGGATTGCGCTGCACCGCGTCGCTCCAAACGGAAATGGCTTCCTCCTTGCGGCCCAGTTGCCAGAGCGATTCGCCTTTTTCCTGACGAGCAAGAATTAGATCGGCTCGTTCCGCCAGAGCCTGGTCGAGACTCGTCCGCGCTTGCTCATAGCGTCCCAAACGGTTCAGGATCGCGCCGCGATAATACAGACTCAGAGCTTTACCTTGGCCGCTTTGATGAGCTGCAGCCCGGCTGAGCAGCGCGACGGACTGCTCCGCGTCGCCAGAGAGATATTCAAACCAGGCAAGCTGCGAGAGCGCTTCGCTATTTGTAAACAGCCCGAAGTGCGCGGCGGCCTGCAGATGATTTTTTCCTTCGAGAATATTCTCACGGTCGATCGTGCTGAGCCAGCGAGTGGGGTTTGTCTGGGCAAGGGCGAGCTCGTCGGGGGTTTGGATTCTCCGAAATGCGCGATCGCCCAGATATTCGTGATAGCGCACCCATCCGCTATGCGCGGTCAAGCCAATCCAAACAACCGCGAACGCTACAAATCCCCATCCCGCTTTTCGAATTCTGCCGGAAGATTTCAAATCGAAACGGTAAAAGGACAATTCTTTGACCTTGAGCAATCTCCAGGTTTTCAGAGTGAGAAAGGTTGTGATTGTCGCCCAACCGAGCGCCATCAACAACGGGACCAGCCCATAAACGCCTCGAAGGGCCAGGAGACTTCCAAGAAACACGACCAGGCCAACGATTTCTTCAGGCCATGTTACGGAATAGCTCTTCTTAATTGCGTTCGATTTCGGAACGAGAAGCGTCGGTTTCCCAAAACCGAAATACAAGGCGTCGTTTGGACAGACGCTGATGCAATCCATGCATTTCATGCAGCCTGGATCGACAACCATCCCGTATTGTTTCACCTCCGCGTGGACGAGCACGTTCGAAGTGCAGGTCGCAGTGCAGTGGCCGCATTGATTGCAGGCGTCGGTGACGCGGATTTTTCCAGGCGAGAATTTGTCAGAGAGTCCGAAAAATCCACCATAAGGACAGGCGTAGGTGCAAAAGCCTTTTTGCCCCAGAAAATAAACGGTCATGAAACCGCAGACGAAAAAAAACGGGACGGCGACTGCTAGGGAAGGAAAAGTTGCCCAAAAATTCGTCGTGACCAAATGGTTGGTAAATTTCGGGATAAGCGGTCCATCGTCCGGGTTTGCGAAGACTCGATGCACGGTGGGCCAAACAAACATATACAAGGCGCCGATGAGCGGGACATACACCAGCAGCCTCGAGCGAAACGGCTTGGGAGTGGGGCCAATTTTCTTCAACATCCATCCGCAGAAATCCTGCAGAGCGAGAATGTGACAGCCCCAGCCGCAGACAAAACGCCCGAAGATCAACGTCGCCAAAATCGCCAGAGCAAAGAAGATAAATCCCGCGTTGACCGCTCCCGCCTGGAGTGTGCGCATCGTCTCGGAAGGTTCGATGGGCGAGATCGTCCTGCCCATGATCCGCCACTGGATGATGTGAGCGATCATCAACAGGTTGACAAGAATAAGCACCGCCGCGCGCCAGCGGCCGGTTCTTGATTTGCGAATGCCGTTTTTTTGCAGCGGAGAATTTTTGAAACCAAGGCGCTGAATTGATCCCTGATTTCTCGCTTCCCGGCTAATACAACCGCTTTTCACAAATCTTTCCAGATTCCGCCCACAAAATCGGCAGAATTCGTTCAACCCAAACTTGATGGAGATGGTTTCAAAAAAGTTTGAAAAAGTGCTCTACTTTTTGCCGCAGCGCGGATACAAAAATTAACGGGCTTCATGCATCACCTTCGCAAGTGGCCCACAAAATTGGAGGACTAAAAGACAATGTCGAAGAACTTGATTACCTATTTGATGCTCCCACTACTTCTTCTTTTCTGCAACAGCTCGCAGAACTCTGCAGCAGGGTCCAAACAGGAAGGCCCAGACGGCCAGACCGGGACTCTTCAAAAGATGATCGTCGCGGAGGGGAGCGTCACGATGGATGTCGATCTAAACCGGCTGAATGGAATCAGCTCCGCAACGGGAAAACCTGCGACGCTGCATTTCGCTGTGGCCTCTAATTCCTTTTTCCCCGTTCTGGTATTTAACGATGTCTTGCGTGGTGCTCAGCAGGGGGGGGCGTTAGCGCTCATCCCGCAAAACACCGCCACTCTTCCTGCTGCCTTAAGCGCATCCCTTAACCAACTCGTGGTCGAAAAACTCCCTTCCGGCGAAGCTTTCGATCTTGCCGTGCGCGATGGCAAAACGGGATTCGTCTTTTTCAATGTTGATAGACATCAATACGATTACGATGCCAAGTCACAATCCCTCAACGTCAACGGCGGAAGACTTCTGATTTCAACCCAGTTTGCCGAGGCGCTTGGGCACCCCTCGGGAGCTGGTTCGGTGGTTGGAGAAATTTCGATCGGAGCGAGCATGCAACCAATCGAGATCACGCATCTCGTAAACGGCGAGCCGCAATCTGTGGTGATGCCGGCGGTCGGCACACAACCGGGACCTGATGTCATTGTTGGCGATCTGCCCAGTGTGGAGCAGTTCGGGAGTGTCGGGACTCAGGTCGGCCTCGCGGTGGGAACAGATTCCTGCAACAACGGGCAAGTAGACCTGGATTGGTTTGCATTGCCGAATAACGATCATCCGGTCATCCCACAAAACCTGTATCGAATGAGTGGCGGAACTGACAATACCGAGCGCTTCGAACAAGTTGGCCAATCCTGGCTGAAACACGCTTTCGCGGCCGCATCGTCAAACACCTGCGGCTTTGGCTGTAACGGCGTGGGTGGCTCTCATCTTGGCTCCGGTTGTTCCGATCTGTACAGCGCCGGTTTGAATGCGAGTCAGACCGGCCTGGGTTCACGCGCGTGGGTGAATCCCTTTACCGGCTACTTCCCGGGATCGACTCCAAATCCGAACGACCACACGGGCCACTCTCACACAGGCACGTCGCACCGGGTCACGGTGGCAATGAGCGACCTGGACCAGACGCAAAATCCCGGCGCGACCTATTTCGCCGAAGGTCAATACGTCACTCCGCATGAATACGCCTGGTGCCAGGCTCATCCCGGGCAGTGCAACATGTACAACAACGTCTCCTATCGTCAGTTCAGTGTCAGTGGCATCACGAGTTTCACGTTTTCGCCCATTGGATCCACGGTGCGATCGCAACCTGCCATTTTTGCCTGGACCGGAGCAACCGTCAATCAGATTGAGCCCGATCCGGGAAACGATGGCATCGCATTTGTTGGCTACAAAGTGACAAACCTATCCCCTCGAGTCTGGCATTATGAGTACGCGATCTATAACGAGAACCTCGATCGCGCGATTCAATCGTTCACGATTGGTACGGGACGCGTCAGAAACATAGCCTTTCACGCGCCGCCCCAGGAGCCTGGATGGCCAAACGATGGAACGGTAGGAAACACGGGATACAGCAGCGCCCCCTGGACAACGGGAGTATCACACGGTTCTATGACCTGGAGCTGCGAGACGCTTGCCCAAAACCCAAATGCAAATGCGATCCGCTGGGGTACTCTCTATAATTTCCGCTTCGATTCCAACCGTCCGCCGCAGGCTGCAACTGCTGTGATCGGTTTCTTCAAGACGGGAGCGCCAGTCACGGTTCCTATCCAGGCGCCACAGCCACCCCATGACTAAGTAAAGCCGGCGATCCTGCCTGCCGGACGCGTGATCTGCTGAATAGTAATAATACCAGCGGGCAGAACTGTCGGCTCCACCCGGTCATCGCCTCCCGCCGTCACAGGACCAGCGACGGCGCTGATTTGCGAATGCCGATCGTTCCAAAAAAAGTTTGAAAAAATACTCTACTTTTTGCCGCGGAGCGGATATAAGTTAACGGCCTTCATGCATAATTATTGCAAATGGCCCACAAAATTGGAGGACTAAAAAGACAATGTCGAAGAACTTGATTACGTATTTGATGCTCCCACTACTTCTTCTTTTCTGCAACAGCTCGCAGAACTCTGTAGCAGGGTCCAAACAGGAAGGCCCAGACGGCCAGACTGGGACTCTTCAAAAGATGATCGTCGCGGAGGGGAGCGTCACGATGGATGTCGATCTAAACCGGCTGAATGGAATCAGCTCCGCGACGGGAAAACCTGCGACGCTGCATTTCGCCGTGGCCGCTAATTCCTTTTTCGCTGTTCTGGTATTTAACGATGTCTTGCGTGGTGCTCAGCAGGGGGGGGCGATAACGCTCATCCCGCAAGACACCGCTGCTCTTCCTGCTGCCTTAAGCGCATCCCTTAACCAACTCGTGGTCGAAAAACTCCGTTCCGGCGAAGCTTTCGATCTTGCCGTGCGCGATGGCAAAACGGGCTTCGTCTATTTCAATGTTGATAACCATCAATACAATTACGATGCCAGGTCACAATCCCTCAACGTCAACGGCGGAAGACTTCTGATTTCAACCCAGTTCGCCGAGGCGCTTGGACGCCCCTCGGAAGCGGGTTCGGTGGTTGGAGAAATTTCGATCGGAACGAGCATGAAACCGATCGAAATCGAGACGCTCGTCAACGGTACAGTTCGATCTTCTGTAATGCCACCCCTCAGGGGCGCGGTTGGCGCGGGAGGACAGGCTGCCCAGCCCTCGGATAGAACTATCCCGGGCCCGGATGTCATCGTTGGAGATTTGCCCGCCGTGTCGCAGGGTGGAAGTAATGGAAGCTTTGTCGGCCTGGGGGTGGGAACGACTTCCTGCAACAACGGGAAAGAGCCATTGCATTGGCTTGGATTGCCGAATAACGATCATCCTATCATTCCACAGAACCTGTATCGAATGAGCGGCGGAACTGACAATACCCAGCGCTTCGAACAAGTTGGCCAATCCTGGGTGAAACATGCATTTTTTGCGTTGGAAGACAACGACTGCAGTTTTGGCTGTAGCACCGCTGGTTGCACTACCGGCTCCAATCTGTGCTCTGGGTGCTCTGATCCGTACTCGGCGAGCTTAAACTATAGCCAAACTGGCCTGGGTTCACGCGCGTGGGTGAATCCCTTTACCGGCTACTTCCCGGGATCGAATCCAAATCCGAACGACCACACGGGCCACTCTCACACAGGCACGTCGCACCGGGTCACGGTGGCAATGAGCGACCTGGACACGACGCAAAATCCCGGCGCGACCTATTTCGCCGAAGGTCAATACGTCACTCCCCATGAATACGCCTGGTGCCAGACCAATCCCGGGCAGTGCAACATGTACAATAACGTCTCCTATCGTCAGTTCAGTGTCAGTGGCATCACGAGTTTCACATTTTCGCCCGTAGGATCCACCGTGGCAACGATGCCTGCCATCTATGCCTGGACCGGAGCAACCATCAATAAGATCGAGCCCGATCCGGGAAACGATGGCATCGCATTTGTTGGCTACAAAGTGACAAACCTATCCCCTCGAGTCTGGCATTATGAGTACGCGATCTATAACGAGAACCTCGATCGCGCGATTCAATCGTTCACGATTGGTACGGGACGCGTCAGAAACATAGCCTTTCACGCGCCGCCCCAGGAGCCTGGATGGCCAAACGATGGAACGGTAGGAAACACGGGATACAGCAGCGCCCCCTGGACAACGGGAGTATCACACGGTTCTATGACCTGGAGCTGCGAGACGCTTGCCCAAAACCCAAATGCAAATGCGATCCGCTGGGGTACTCTCTATAATTTCCGCTTCGATTCCAACCGTCCGCCGCAGGCTGCAACTGCTGTGATCGGTTTCTTCAAGACGGGAGCGCCAGTCACGGTTCCCATCCAGGCGCCACAGCCACCCCATGACTAAGCAAAGCCGGCGATCCTGCCTGCCGGACGCGTGATCTGCTGAATAGTAATAATACCAGCGGGCAGAACTGTCGGCTCCACCCGGTCATCGCCTCCCGCCGTCACGGGACCAGTGACGGCGGCTCGAGACCATTCGTGCCGCGCAGGATCCGGCCCATGCCCGCGACCGATTTAGCTGACCAGCATCGCAAAGCGCAGTACCGACCTGTTCAATCCGATCGGCGGGCTGAATCGCCCGCCGAATCAGTCATCTGCAAAGTGATCTCTCCGTCTCATCCGGCCGGCCGGATCAATCACACTCGCGATCGACACGCCCCCGAAAGCGCGATCATGAACGATAAGCCGGGCGAAAAAAGAAACGGTAAATTCCGCCGCCTAACAATCCCCCGGAAATCGGCGCGATGATATAAACGGTCAACCAGCCTGGGCCGTTAGTCGTAAAGGGCACCTTCCCCCAGCCGGCAAGGGAGGAGAAGAGGCGCGGCGCAAAATCGCGCGCCGGATTCAGACCCGCGAATCATCAGGGGACCGATGAGCGAGATAATCAGCGTGGTGGTCAGGCCGACCGTGGCCGCGGTGAGGACCTGCGGTCGCGGCGCGTTGTGCTCGTCGGTTGCGCAAAAGATGACGAGAACGAGGATGGCGGTCCCGACCATTTCCGCAGTGAAGGCGCGAACGGGCGTCGTGGTGGCCGGTGCTTGGTCATTGAGCGCCTTGCCACCGGGATGGGGAAAGTAATCGCCGAAGACCATCGCGGTCGCTTCGCTTCCCTCGCGCCCCGCACGATGCCGTGTTTCGCTTCGTAGCCAGAAAGCGCGCCGGCAAAGATGAAGTAGAGCATGGCCGCGGCCGCCCCGGCGTTCACGTGGCAATGAATGCAGGTCAGGTTGCAGAGCTTACCGACATTGATTTGCAGGATCTGCGTCTTCGTGTGGCGGAGCGGGAGCGAGTGCTCAGCGAGCTTGCGCGCAAACGTGTTGTCGGCCGTCAGGTTCATAGGTGACACAGCAGAGCATACGCCGCCGCGCTGAGCAGCGCAGCGCAGGGCAGCGTGATGATCCAGGAAAGGGCAATGTTGCGCATGACCCGCGTGTCGGCCTGGCCGGTCGCGAGCCCGATGCCGAAAAGCGAGCCGACCGAGACGTGCGTCGTCGAGACCGGCAAGCCGAAGAGACTGGCGACGATGACAAGAACGCCGGTGGCGAGATTGGCGGAGAATCCCTGGCCGTGGTTCATCGCAGTAATATTGTGGCTCATGGTTTCGGCGATCCGCCTCGAATGAAGGAGACCACCGATCGCCATCGTGAGGGCGACCACGAAAAAGCCCCAGCGCAAATCGAGCGCCTGCCAGAGAAGAAGCATCGCGACGATCTTCGGCGTGTCGTTCAATCCCCGCGCGAAACTCACCACGCCGGCGCTGAGAAAATGCGCGCCGTCCATCATTTGCTGCGATCCGACCCCGAGCATCGAGCCGGCGTAGCGCTCGCGGCAGTTCTCGATCTCATCCACCGTCAGACTGAGCAGCGCCGGCGCGGTTCGCATCGTTAGGATGGAATCAGGCTGTGGTTGCGCGACGACCCGTTCTTCGCAATCGACGCAGATGCACCATTCCTTTTTGATCCCGAGCACGAGCCGCGCGCCGCGCAGGAGAAAGTAGAGCAACCCGCCGAGCAGAATCGCGAGGAATGGACTGAGGAGCAACGGCAGGATGAAGCCCTTGCCGAGCGAGGAAAAATCCACCTTGCCACCGACCGCCACGAGCCCGCCGCCGATGAGAGCGCCCAACAATCCGTGGGTCGTGGAAATGGGAAAGCCGAAGCGGGTTGCAAGGATAACGGTCAACGCTGCGCCGATCACGATCGCGAGCAGGAATGGTTCGGAGCCGACAATGGCATCGGGCACGAGCCCTTTGCCGGAAAACTTTTTCAGCAACGACTGCGCGAGAAAAATGGCGGTGATCGAGCCGGCAAAAGTCGTGACCGTGGCCCAGGTGAGGGCGGTGCGATAGCTCGCCGCCTTGCAGCCGAAGAGCGAGGCAACGCCTTTGAAGTTGTCGTTCGCACCGTTGGCGTAGGCGAGAAAACAAGTCGCGAGGAAAAGAGCCAGTGTGATCATGCGCGATTAAGCTGCGCGAAAATTGAGGCGTTCCTCATACCAGCCGCGCGATCGGCTGCAGATTTTGCAGACGGACAACATCACCGGCACTTCCACGAGCACGCCGACAACGGTCGCCAGTGCCGCGCCGGAACCCGCGCCGAACAACGTGATGGCAACCGCCACGGCCAGTTCAAAAAAATTGCTGGCACCGATGAGCGCGCCGGGCGACGCGACGTTGTGCGGCACGCGCAATTTACGCATCAACAGATAGGCGAGCGACGCGTTGAAATAGACCTGGATCACAATCGGCACGGCCAGCAGCAGCACCGCCAGCCAGCGTGTGGTCAAATTCTCCGCCTGAAAGGCGAAGATTAAGACAAGCGTCAACAGAAGCGCAAAAATTGTCACGGGATGAAACTTCGGAAGAAACTTTTCCTCGAACCAGTCCTTGCCGCGCGAATTCAGCAGGATGGTTCGAGTGAGCCAGCCCGCTGCCAGTGGAATGACAATGAACACGACCACGCTTGTGATAAGCACTTTTGACGGCACGACGACGTTAGCCACGCCGCATAGAAACATCACGATGGGCGCAAAGGCGACGAGCATGATGAGGTCATTTACCGCGACTTGCACAAGTGTGTAAACCGGGTCCCCGTCCGTGAGATAACTCCAAACGAAGACCATGGCGGTGCAGGGCGCGGCGGCGAGGATGATGAGGCCGGCGGTATACTGCTTCGCGAGTTCCGGCGAAATCCACGCGCTGAAAATGTGTTGCATGAACAACCAACCGAGGAGCGCCATGCTGAACGGTTTTATGAGCCAGTTGATAAACAGCGTGACGGCGAGACCCTTGGGCTTGCGAGCGATGCCACCGAGCGCAGTGAAATCCACCTTGAGCATCATCGGGTAAATCATCAGCCAGATGAGCACGGCGATGGGTGCGTTGACATGTGAACCCTGGCCAAACTCCAGTCTGCTCACGTTGCTTGTGAATTGGGGCGCGAACTTACCGGCCGCAACGCCGACAACCATGCACAGGAAAACCCAAACGGTCAGAAAGCGCTCGAAGAACGCCAGGCGTTTGGGCACGGTGCTCGGAGAATGGTCCATGAGCCAAAATTCAATGTCACTGGCGGCAGCAGAGTTCCGCGGGCTTCGCTTTCAAGTCGCTCATGAGCAAGCCAGCGCTCCCTAGCAGCAGCTTCCACCGTCGCAGCAACTGCTCGCTTCCGTCGTGACTTTGTAGTCCTGGCCCTTCGTTTCCTTCGGATGTCGCCGCGCAGTATGTGAGCAATCAAACGGCTTCGCTTCGCCTAACGAAATGTCTTTCAGCGGCTCGATGAACTCAAAAAACTCCCGGTAAGGCGCCTTGCGATAAAGGTTGTAGGTCTTGTCACAGACCGCGTAGCGCACTCCGCGTTCCATCCGGTGGTTATCGTCGTCCAGCACCTCGCGGAATGGCCCGCGATAGATCACCGCCTGGTTGCGCTCGAAGCAGGGACCTTGTTTGCCCTTGAACGCCTCGATCGTGACCGCGCGAAACTCGATGCCCTCGACCGTCTGCCACGGCTTCTGGTCGCGTTGCAGGATTTGGATCCCATAAAACCCGGCATCGCTGAAGGCTCGGAGAAATCCTTCTTCGGTCAATGCGCCGGAGATGCAGCCACTCCAGAGCTCCGGGTCGTTCTGCAAATGTTCCGGCACTTCTTCATCCGAGACGATATCGGAGATGACCGCGCGCCCGCCTTTTTTCAGGACGCGGAAGATTTCCTCGAACAACTGCTGTTTTGATTTCGGCTCCACGAGGTTGAGGACGCAATTGGAGACGACCACGTCCACCGAGTCGGTCGCGACCAGCGGGTGCTTGACGCGCAGCTCCTGGGCGAGCTCGTCCGCGCGCAGGAAAGACGCCGCGTCCGTGATCGGCCGCGCTTGCAACTCGGCGTCGAGCCTCTCGAGATCGAGCGCCAGATCCTGGATGCGGCCCTTGCGGAACTCGACATTATTGTAACCGATCCGCTCCGCCACGATCGGCGCGCTGCTTCCGCGCGAGGTTCAGCATCTCGTCCGTCATGTCGACGCCGATCACTTTTCCACTCGATCCGACGACCTGCGCTGCGATGAAGCAAATCTTGCCCGTCCCGCTGCCGAGGTCGAGCACCGTCTCGCCGGCCCGCAGATACTTGCTCGGATCGCCGCAGCCATAATCCCGCTCGATCACCTCCGGCGGAATGACTTTGAGATACTCGGGATTGTAATCGACCGGGCAGCAAAGCTTCGCCTCGGTGGCCCTGGCCCCGGTGGCATAACGTTCCCTGACGGCGGTTTCTGCGTTGATCGTGCTCATCGTGATGGAATGAATTGAAGTCTTAAAGGACAGAATTGGTGAGAGGATTTTCCGGCCGCTTAATTCCATCGGCGTGTCCGGAATCTCTCGGTGGATGTGCTACGCTTCGCATAGGTGAAAAGATGCCGGGCGGCAAGTCTTAAGGGACGGTGGCGCGGCTCGCTGGAGCAAGATATTGACGTGGACCCCTTTTTAAGCAACAAACATGGCGTGTTGCGTGTGCACCGAGCAATCGCCCTCCGCTGGGCGACGGTGACGCTGGCTGCGATCTCGTGGCTGGCCGTTTCGAATCATTGCGCCCTCGGCCTCGCGGCGATCGAGAACCATGAAGCAACATCCATTGCGGAACACGATTGCTGCGCGCGCGGAGTCCCGGCGCAACCCAACCCGGCGAAGGATCCGGCCACTCCGTGTTGCAAGACGCTGCAAGCGACCGCGGTCACTTCGGCCAATGTCTTTCAGGCGAACGCGACCATGTTCGCCGGAGCGCCGCTTGATTTCGCAATGCCGATGGTGGCTGGGCCGCCGCATTCGATCGGTGCGTCGCAGTTTCTTGATACCGGACCGCCGGGCGGAGAAACGTTCGCGGAGTCTGTCCTGCAACGGAGCTTGCTCGCGCACGCTCCTCCTTTCGCGGCCTAACGACCTGATCGCTCGCTCGTGCGAGCTGCTCACAGGTCGCCGCGTCAAATGCGCCCGAGAGGCATTGCCATCGGACTGCATTCAGCCTGCTCGTTCAACGCCCATTCCTTTTTTTCATGTTTACCAACTCCAGTTTCCGAAACATTGCTACTCTTGCCGCGATCGCCGCGAGTATCTTGAGCGGCCGTGACGTCAGCCTGCCGTCGCCCAAAGGAGACAGGTCATGAGGACGCGTTTGATCCTGTCCGCGGTCGCCTTGCTGGCCGCCGGCTGCGCGACCCCGTCCGCTTCATTTGAGCGTGTGCAATCAACGGTTGCGGAGCGAACGGGCAAGCGCGTGCAATGGAACCGCGGTGGCTCGGAAGACGCACAGGTTGAACAAGGTGTCAGGGCAATCTTGCGGCGGGAGCTGACCGCCGAACGTGCTGTCCAGATCGCGCTCCTGAACAACCGCGAACTACAGGCGCGCTTCGAGGAAATCGGAATCGCTCAGGCGGCGGTGATCGAGGCGGGTTTGCTCAGCAACCCGAGTCTCGCGGCCAGCTTTCGTTTTCCCAACCGGCCGCCGTCGGGGAGCAATATCGAGTATTCGATCGCGCAGAATTTTCTCGAGCTCATCATGCTTCCGTTACGCAAGCGAATTGCCGCCGCGCAGTTGGCCCAGACCGAAATCCAGGTCGCGGACAAAGTCTTGCAGCTGGTCGCCGAGGTAAAGACGGCGTTTTATACCGCGCAGGCGCGTCGGCAAATGCTCGATCGCCTCCGCGTCGTCTCGGAGATTAACGAGGCGGCGGCAGAATTCACCAAGCGGCTGCACGACGCCGGCAACACCAGCGACCTCGAGCTGGCCAATCAGCAGGGCAGCTACGAACAGTCGCACCTTGAAGTCGCGCAAACCGAGCTCCAGCTTCTGCGCGACCGCGAACGGCTCAATCGTTTACTTGGACTGTGGGGTTCGGAAACCTACTGGAAGATGGCCGATCATTTGCCGGAATTACCGGCGCACGAAATCTCGCTCCAGAATCTGGAAACGCGCGCCATCGCGCAGCGGCTCGACCTAAAAGCTCTCCAGATGCGTTTGGACATCGTCGGACAATCGCTCGCTCTGCGCACCAAGACGCGCTACGTGCCGGCGGGAATCAAGGTCGGCGTCGATACCGAGCGGGAAACGGACAGCCAACGCGTGACTGGTCCGACGCTCGATCTCGAATTGCCGATCTTTAACCAGGGCCAGGGCGAGATTGCGAAATTGACCGCGCAATATCGCCAGGCCCGGCGCGAGCTGGAGGCGCGGACGGTGAATGTGCGCTCCGAGGTGCGCGAAGCGCGGGATCAGTTGCTTGCGGCGCGCGACCTCACTTCCTACATCGGAAAAAAGCTCCTGCCGACCCAGCAACAGGCGCTCAATCTTACTCTCCAGCAATATAACTACATGCTGAAGGGCGCCTACGATCTGTTGTTCGCCAAACAAAACGAGGTCGCGGCCGAACGCAGTTATATCGAAACGTGGCGCGACTATTGGATCGCAAGGGCCGAACTGGAACGGGCGGTGGGTGGTTCTCTCCCCTACTTGTCCTCCTCCTCGAAGGAAACCACATCCAAACAATAACCATGCGCAGCTATTTCGATCACGAGAAACTCGAAGTCTATCAATTGGAACTTGCGTTCATTGTCTGGCTCACGCCCCTGCTCGCAAAGATGAAACAATCCGGCGCAATCACGCGCACGGCCGAAATCATTGATCAGCTCGATCGAGCGAGCTTGTCTGCCTTGCTCAACACCGCGGAAGGAAATGGACGCAGGCAACGTCAGACCCGGGCGAAATTCTTCGACGATGCACGCGGTTCGGCGACTGAATGCGCGGCCTGTCTCGACGCACTCGTCGCCAAGGCGCTATGTCCTACGGAGGAGGTCGCAGAAGGAAAGGGATCGCTTCTGCGAATTGTGTCGATGCTTACCAAACTGATCGAGCGATTCGATCAAAGGTTGAACGAGGAAGAAGGGATTTATCGAACCGAGGAAGAGGAGGAGGACGAGTAGGAGAACGACAGCACCATGATTACACGACGAAAATTATTCTCAGGGGCGGCCGCACTATTTGGCGCATCCGCTCTCGCCCAACGCATTGCCGGCGGAACGCAGTTACTCGCCGCGCAAGTTTCACCAACGTCGACGGCAGGAACGAAGGTAAATTACCGGCCGGTCGTCACACCTAACGGATCCAGTCTTCCGTGGGTGATGAAAGATGGGTGCAAGGAGTTCCATCTTATTGCCGAGCCGCTAAAGCGCGAATTTGCGCCGGGCATGATGGTCAACTGCTGGGGTTACAACGGCCAGACGCCCGGGCCCACCATCGAGGCCGTCGAAGGCGACCGTGTCCGCATCCTCGTGACAAACAAACTGCCCGAACCGACTACCGTGCATTGGCACGGCTTCATTTTGCCTAACGGAATGGATGGCGTCGGCGGAGTCACGCAAAAACATATTCCGCCGGGCGAGACCTATGCCTATGAATTTCCTCTCGTGCAGCACGGCGCGCAAATGTACCACCCGCACTCCGATGAGATGACGCAGATGGCGATGGGGATGGAGGGTTTCTTTATCATTCATCCGAAGGGCGGATATCCGGAGCCGGTCGACCGGCATTTTCTCATCTTCCTCCAGGAATGGGCGATCGAGCCGGGGACCTTCACGCCGAAGCCGAATGTCATGACTGACTTCAACATCTTCACTTTTAACAGCCGGGTCTGGCCGGAAACCGACCCGCTCGTGGTGAAATTAGGCGACCGTGTCCGGGTCAGTTTTGCCAACCTGAGCATGGATAGTCATCCGATTCATTTTCACGGCCATCGCTGGTGGATCGTGGAAACGGACGGGGGACCCATTCCCAAGACAGGCTGGTGGCCGGAAGCGACCGTGAACGTTCCTCCCGGCACCACGCGGACCGTCGAGTTCATCGCCGACAATCCGGGCGACTGGCCTCTGCATTGCCATAAGAATCACCACGCCATGAACGCGATGAGTCACACGGTTCCCAATGTCATCGGTGCCAACCAAAGCGGAGTCGCGCAGAAAATCGGCAAGCTGGTTCCCGGTTACATGGCAATGGGCGAAACCGGCATGTTCGGGATGTCGGAAATGGCGGAGATGATGCCGGACCCGAAAAATACACTTACCGATGATGACCGGCATCGGCCAGTTCGGCCCGATCGAGATGGGTGGCATGTTCACTCTTTTGAAGGTGCGAGACGGTATCACGAGCTATGAAGATCCGGGTTGGTATCAGAATCCACCGGGCACGGTCGCCTCGCCCGTTAAACTCTCGGAAAACTCTGACGAACCATCGCGTGACCGCACCGAGTCTTAAGAGAGAGTTTTGATGAATGAATGACTCTGATGTTCAGGAGGAATTGCTCGCCTTCCTAAGCCGGCCCGAATCCTTCCCCGAGAAGCCGACCAGCGTCGAGATCCGCCAGACCCATATTTCGATCGTCGCGATCGCCTCGCCTAACGTTTATAAGATCAAGAAACCGCTCGATCTCGGCTTCCTGGATTTTTCCACGCTCGAAAAGCGCCGGTATTTCTGCTTGGAAGAGGTGCGGCTCAATCGCCGCCTGACACAGGATGTCTACCTCGGTATTGTGCCGATCGCGCGCCGCGACGGGTCACTCCATTTCGGAGACGAGGGCGAGATCGTGGAGTATGCGGTCAGGATGCGCGAGCTGTCGCGCGCGGGATTCCTGCATGAGCGGCTCGCGCTCGGCGCGGCGACCATGCGCGATCTCGAGCGCGTGGCGGCCAGGCTCTGCGACTTTTATCAGGCGCAGAAATCATCGGAGACGATCGCGGAGTGGGGGCGGGTGAGCGAAGCTGCGACTGAGCACGGACGAGAATTTCACGCAGACGGAGCGCTTTGTCGACTCGCTCCTTGGCCGACCTGCGTTCGCCGCCCTTCGCTTTTTTACCGAGCAGGTTTACGAGCAGCACGCGAGTCTCTTTGAGCGGCGCCGGAAAGAAGGTCGCATCCTCGATTGCCACGGTGATCTGCGTTGCGAGCATGTCCATCTCGCAGACGACGAGATAAATATTTTCGACTGCATCGAATTCAACGAACGGCTTCGCTTCGTCGACGTGGCCAACGATGTCGCCTTCCTCGCGATGGACCTCGATGTCCTTGACCGGCCCGATCTGGGCGCGGCGTTCCTGCACCACATCGCGAATCTAATGAATGATGCTGACCTGCTCAGCCTAACGAATTTCTACAAGTGCTACCGCGCCTATGTCCGAGGAAAGGTGGCAGCAATCAAAAGCGCCGAGCCCGAAGTCGCGGCGGCCGATCGCGCGCGGAGCCGTGAGCGCGCCTCGCAACTTTTCCGGCGTGCCCTCGGTTATGCGGTCGCCGGTTCGGAACCGATCGTCATCGTGGTGATGGGGCGGGTGGCCAGCGGCAAGAGCACAGTCGCCCAACTCGCCGGGGAGGCGCTCGGCTGGCCGGTCTTCTCATCAGATCTTATTCGGAAGGAATTGGCCGGCGTCGCCCCCGAGGTCCGCGGCAATGCGGCGGCCCGGGCGCAGCTTTATCGCGAGTCGATGACGCGCCAGACCTACGATACCCTCCTACAGCGAGGGATCGAATCCGCCCGCGACAAGGGAGGCGCGATTCTGGACGCCACCTTTGCCAGACGTGTAGAGCGCGATCTGCTGCGCCAGACGCTTGCGACCGCCAGGATTGGTTGCCGTCTGGTCGAGATCATCGCTTCGGATGAAGAAATCATCGCGCGTCTCCGCCGTCGCGAGACGAGCCGGGCGGAAGTCTCCGATGCGCGGTTGGAAGATTTTGAAATGTTGCGTGCGCGCCATGAACCTCTCGACCCGGACGAGGCGCATTCCAAAATTCCCAGCCGCCTCGATGCCGAGACGACAGTTACCGACCTCCTCAAGGCGATCGTCGATTTTGGCGGTTAACCTGCGATCCTAGTGCAGTGTATCACCTGAACCGAGGCCGTCGGCTGTGGGCGCGAGCGTGGACGCGCGGAAGCGCGTCCCTCCGGAGGGACATGCTTCCGCATGTCTAGGCTCTGCCATGGCGATCTCAATTTTACTGATACACTGCACTAGGTTCCGAACGGGATGGCGATGAGTTGACGCTTTTCAGCGCCGTCGTAGCCTGCTCACATGCTCATAGCGCTCGGCCGGACCACGACGATTTTCGCGCTCTGTCTGTCGCTGGGCTTCCACTGGCTGGCTCTGCAATCGATCGCCTGGACCGCGATGCTGGTGGAGAATGTTCGGCATGAACCGCTGAGCGAAGCAGTCGCCCGAACGTTCGATGGCAGCCACCCCTGCGATCTCTGCCACGTCGTGGCGGAGGGTAAGAAATCGGAAAAGAAATCCGAGGTTCTTCCGACGATTGCCAAGATGGATCTCATTTGCATCACGCGGACGCTGAGCTGGCTACCGCCATGGGTGCGATATGACTACGCGGCGATGCGCGTCTCCATTTCGGAACGTTCGCTTGCGCCGCCCGCACCGCCTCCGCGCGCTCTGTTGGGTTAACTAGCGGTCGTTAGTCCTGGCTGCAGCGGGTGTGTACCCGAGTTGCAGTCTCACCCAACAATAACCGGGGTTCGTCAGGCCATGGCGCCGACCTATCCCAACTCCTGAGGAGGAATTCTTTTGCAAGCATTGCGGACTTATCTTTTGGCAGGCATGGCCGTTTTGGCGGCACTTTTTGCGACCACTCGACAGGCTTGTGGTCATGGTTTCGCGGGCGCACGGTTTTTCCCGGCGACGCTCACAACCGACGATCCCTTTGTCGCGGATGAACTTTCGCTGCCCACCTTCAGCACGATTCGAACGCCGGGCGATGGCGGCACGCGTGAGATCGACGTTTCGATCGACATCGCCAAACGCATCGCGCCGAATTTTGGAATTGAAATCGGCGAGGGCTTCACCTCGCTCAATCCCAGCGACGGCCAGACTGTGACTGGCTTCGACAATCTGGAACTGGGCGCCAAGTATCAACTCCTGGAGAACGACGCGCACGAAGCGATCGTTTCGGTCGGCCTCGATGTGGAAGTGGGTGGCACCGGAGCGCGCTCAGTCGGCTCGGACTCTTTCTCGACCTGGGCGCCCGCGATTTTTTTTGGCAAGGGTTTCGGTGATTTGCCGGATAGCGTGCGATTCCTGAAACCGTTCGCCCTCACGGGTCAGCTTGGGGTTGCGTTTCCATCGAGCGCGAGCAGTCGCACGGTTACGGTCGACGAAGCAAGCGGTCTTCGTTCGGTTGATATCGAACAGCATCCGGACTCGCTGGAATGGGGTTTCGCGCTGGAATACAGTCTGATTTATCTGCAATCGCAGGTGAAAGACCTGCACCTCCACGCGCCCTTTGACCGGATGATTCCGCTGGTGGAGTTCGCGCTCGAAACTCCGCTAAACCGCGGTCAGGGGGGCCAGACCACGGGCACGGTCAATCCGGGTGTGCTTTGGGCGGGGCAGCATTGCCAGTTTGGCGTGGAGGCGATCGTCCCAGTCAACCAGCGTACTGGCAACAACGTGGGAGTGATCGCGCAAATGCACTTTTACCTCGACGACATTTTTCCGCACAGCTTTGGTCGTCCGCTCTTCGGAGGGACAAAATGAAGCGAGCGGTCGTGCTCTTCTCGTTCCTCGTCCTGAGTGGCGTGGGCCGGCTCGAAGCGCACGCCTTTCTCCAACACGCCGAGCCGGGGGTGGGGAGCGCGGTGCCGAGTTCGCCTAACGAAGTAAAGATCCAGTTTACCGAAGCAGTGGAGCCGGCTCTGAGCAAAATCCAGGTCTTTGCCGCATCGGGTAAGGAAGTGGACAAAGGCGATGTCCGCGTGGGCTCATCCGATCCGGCACTGCTCAAGGTTTCTCTGCCGCGACTCGGCCCGGGGACCTACCGGGTCGCCTGGCGCGTTGTCTCGATCGATACCCATGTGACAAGCGGAAGCTTCACCTTTCAGGTTGGTGGTTAGGCACGGGAGGAAAAACGAATGCCGGCCATTTTGCTTGTTGTCGCGCGCGCGGTGCAGATCGGCGCGTCGCTTCTCCTGGGGGGCATCTTCACCTTCGAGCTCATCGTGCTCGGTCCGGCGAGTCGACGGGCAGGCGACGACTGGCATCGATTCGACCGGCAATTGTTTGGCCTCGCATTTTGGAGTCTCGGCGCAGCGTTTCTCTCCGCTTTGCTCTGGTTCGCTTTTGAAGTTTCCAGCATGACAGGCTTGTCGCTTGCGGAGGCTTTCGCCGGTCCAGGCTGGCGAATTGTTCTCTTTGGGACACGGTTCGGGCACGTCTGGCAGTTGCGCCTGGGGTTGATCGCTGCGTGCCTCGTGTTGATGACTCTGCGCCCCTTGAGCGGCCGAATGCAAAACTCGTTGAAGTTTGCCCTCTGGTTCCTCGCGGCAGCGCTCCTCCTCTCTCTTGCTTGGATCAGCCACCCGGCGGCGGCTCCCGATCAACCTCTCGGTCTGTTGGGCGATGCATTCCATTTGTCTGCGGCCGGCGCGTGGATCGGCGGGCTGCCCTGCCTTGCGATCTATCTGGCGACAAAACCGGGAGCGCGACCAGGGCAGGTCCTTCGGCACTTTTCTGCGCTCAGCCTTTGTTGCGTCAGCGTTCTGACCGTCAGCGGTATTTTGAATGCCTGGTTGGTCGTCGGTTCCGTGAGGGCTCTTTTTGCCACCGGTTATGGCGCCCTTTTGCTCGTGAAGCTGGCTCTTTTCGCTCTCCTGCTCGGACTTGGTGCGCGGAACCGATTACGCGTGAGGACAGGGGTTGGTTTGGCAAATCCGCCTGGGGACTTGCTTGCAGAACTACGCCGCGATGTTGCTCGTGAAATTTGCCTCGGAGTCGCCGTCGTCGCAGTCGTCGGTTGGCTAGGAGCTACGCCGCCGCCGCGTCCGGAAAGCGCCGCTGCGGGCGGGCCGGCCGCCAAAGCAGCCCGACGGCATCACCCTTGACAACATTCACGTAGAGGAATATAGATTGCCCATGACGCTTGCAGAATTGAAGAAAATCCTTCGTCTTCGCCCTGAAGCGCACTTGCGTTTCGTCCTGCCGAGCGGCGAACAGATTCCATCGCATTTTCATCTGACCGAGGTCGGTCACGTGGCGAAGAAGTTCGTTGATTGTGGCGGCATCTTTCGCGAACGGGAGGCGTGCGTTTTACAAACCTATGTGGCGGAGGATTTCGAACATCGCCTGAAGGCGGGACACTTTGCCGACATCCTCGACCTCGGCCGTTCGATTCTGCCTAACGATGCGCTGGAAGTGGAATTGGAATGGGATTGCTGTGTCATCTCCCAATATCCAATCGGTTCGGGGCGAGCAGTTGACGACCGACTCGAATTTCGACTCGAGGCCAGACACACCGACTGCCTCGCAAAGCAAAAGTGCGGTTGCGAAGCGGAGGCACCGCCTGCGTCGGCGGCTTGTTGTCAGACAACGGGGCGATGAAGCTGGCCCAAATCTATCAATGCTTCTGCGAGCCGACCCGATTGCGCATCTTGCATTTGCTAACGCAGAGCCCGTTGTGCGTGTGCCATTTTCAGGACGTGCTCGGCGAGCCGCAGGTGAAGATTTCCAAACACCTCGCCTATCTGCGCAGTCGCGGTCTGGTGCAAACCAAGCGGAGCGGGAATTGGATCATATATTCCCTGCCTTCAAAGCCGTCGCCAGAGCTGGAAATGAACTTGAAGTGTCTCCAGGATTGCACTCAATCGGACGCGGTTTTCCGGAGGGACCTGCAGCGCTTGGCGCGATTGCAGGCGAGCTGTTGTGAACCGGCCGGCGTTTTTGCAAGGTAAGCCAGGCATCCAGATTCCCATGAGAAACCGCGTCCTCTTCATTTGCATTCACAACAGCGCTCGCAGCCAGATGGCTGAAGCGTGGCTGAACCGGATTTGCGGCGACCAGTTTGAGGCACAGAGTGCCGGGCTCGAGCTGGGCACGCTCAATCCTCTCGTAGTCGAGGCGATGGCCGAGGTCGGGATCGACATCTCGCACAAGGGAACACAGCGCGTCTCCGACGTTTTGGAATCGGGAACGGTTTTTGCCTATGTCATCACTGTCTGTGATGAATCCAGCGCCGAAAGATGTCCGATCTTCCCCGGTTCGGCGAAGCGCCTTCATTGGGGTTTCCCGGATCCGTCGGTCCTGACCGGTCGGCGCCCGAGGAAAAGCTGGCCACGGTGCGTACGATTCGCGATCAGATTCGCGCGAAGATCGAGGCTTGGTGCGACGAAATCTGCGTGGCTGCCAAGACCCCCTCAACCTGATGAGTCCGTTGCGTCCCCGGCTGGCGACGATCGCCGATGCGGAAACCATCAATGCGATCTACAATCACTATGTCCGCAGCTCGACCGCGACCTTTCAGGTCGAGGACGAAACAACGGAAGAGCGGATCGAGGACCTGCAAACTCGACCGGAAAATCAACCGCTGACCGTGCTGGAAGTCGGCGGCGAGATCGTCGCCTGGGGCGCTCTCTCGCCGTTCCGTTCGCGCTGCGCCTATCGCGACACGATCGAGCTTACAATCTACGTGCGCCATGACTGTCATCGACGCGGTTACGGACGAGTCACGGTGCAGGATCTGATCGAACGCGCACGTTCGTTAGGTTATCACACTATCATTGCCGCTTCCTGCGAAGAATCTGTCGGGAGCATTCGACTCCTCCAGTCGTTAGGCTTTGCGGAGCCGGCCGCCTGCGCGAGGTCGGCTCAAAGTTTGGCCGCCGCCTGGATGTTGTCTATCTGCAACTCCTGCTCGCCTCGTGAAACCGTCGGGTCAGAAGCGGAAAACGCCTGCAAGGCGGTGACTCACTGGCTGGGGTGGACCCGACGAAGTCTGGTCAGGCGGCCAAACGACGCGGATAGTTGCGATGCTCTTCTACTCGGCTTTCGCTGGCTGGATTGGAAATGACGGTGGGACTCTCACCCCGGGCTTGGCGGCGAAAGCTGCTCGGGGTGGTTCCAACTCGACGCTCGAAGGCGCGGCGAAACGCGTCCGAGCTGTTGAAGCCGACACTCTCGGCGATGCTTTCAACCGTGGCGCGCAAACTGAGCAGACGCCGCCTCGCTTCACTCAGTCGCAGTTCTTCCACAAAATCCGCCGGCGTACAGTTAAAGATCTGCTTGAAGACCCGGCTCAAATGGCGCGGGCAGACACAGGCCCGTGCTGCCAGCGTTTCCACCGTTAGCTTTTCGTTAAGGTGCCCGAGAATCCAGGCCGGAAGTTCCGTGACTCGTTCGGTTGGGTCCGACTGAAAATTTACGACCTCAAAATGATCGTCGGGCTCGCCTGGCGGACGCAGCCGGATCCCCAGCTCCCTTGCCACGGCCCGCGCCGCCCGACTCCCGCAATCTTCTTCGATCAGGGCGAGAGTCATCTCGACCCCGGAAGTTCCACCGCCGGAAGTGTAGAAGGGGCCATCGCGCAAGAACGTGGCGGCATAATTTACCCGCAGTTTCGGAAAGCGTCGCGCTATGTCGCGGGAAAAACGCCAATGAGTCGTCACGTGCCGGCCATCGAGCAATCCACTCTGCGCGAGCGCGTAGATGCCAGTAGAGACCGAGGCGATCCGCCGGGTGCAGCCCGCGCGCTCAGCCAGCCACGTCGCCACCAGGCGCATCGTCTCGGGCTGCCGCAAACCTTTACCGCCCGGAATGATGATTGTGTCGAGAGGACCGGCCGAGGCCAGCGTGCCTTCCGCCTTGAACGGCAGCCCCGATTCGGAAGCAAATGTCCGGTTCGTCAGGCCAAGAAGAAGGGGCTTGTAACAAGCGGGTCCGCCGCCGCGCTCGCCGGCATGGCGGGCACTGGCCAGAGCCTCGAGCGGGCCCGTAAGATCCAGCGCCGCCACGCCGTCGAAACCAACTATTCCGATCGCCCTCGGAATCAGCTCGTCTGGGTGCGTTGCGCGACGCATCATGACGCAATGCCTCCCAGGGTTTTCCGTGGCGCGGAAAATAACTGTTCCACATCCAGTAATGCAACATCGGGTCGCAAAACGGCTCAACGAGGTCTGAAAAAGATTGAAAGTTATCGCCGGCGAAGGTGACGGCTGCGGCGGTTCAAGAAAACCGTAGCCCTACGGGCGGCGAACTCTCGGGTAGGGTGGCGTCTTGCCCGCCGAGCGACGCATCATGCGTCGGGGTTTCTCGAGCGCGTTTGGAAAAGTGCTGCGGCTACACGTTTTGCCATCCCAAGCTTAAATCAGCTCGGCTCCAAAAAGTACAAGAGCAAAATTCGTAAACACAACCTAGTTCAATAGGTTCGAGCCAGAATTTTGCGTAACGCACCGCCTGTTCTACATGCACCTGCAGCGGCTGGCGACCTTCGCGACTGAAGAAGAAAAATCGATAACTGCGGAGACGAAGAACTCTGGCATGCAACACCAATCTTAACGGCCCACAGCTGGTGACGACAAGGATTTCGGCGGTCGCAGACCGCCGCTACAGAAGAAGGCGACGCGAGTGGAATTGGCGTCACGCAACAAAATCTTAACAAAACGAACTGACGCGACAGTTTTTCGCTCGTGGCATCATGGGCGGCTTGACATTGCCGTGGGCGGCGAGCGACAAGAGTGCCCGATGACATCGCCCAAACGCCTTTTCTCCGCGGCTCCGGAGGGAACGGCCGTGCTGTTCTTCATTCAGATCTTCGCGACGCTCGGCTTCGCGGTTCTTTATTCGACGCTGGTCCTCTACGCGACGAAGCATCTCCAGCTCTCGGTGAAAGTGGCCACGATGTTGATGGGCGTGTTTGGCGCCTTCAATTACGGCCTGCACCTCTTCGGCGGCTACCTCGGCGGGCGCTTTCTCTCGAACCGGAATCTCTTCGTCGGGGGCATGGCGTCGCAGGTCATCGGGTGCGGGTGCATTGCGACCGGCTCGCTCGCGATGTTCTACGTCGGCCTCGCTTTCTTCCTTACCGGCAGCGGCCTGAACGTCACCTGCATCAACATGATGCTGACGCAGCGTTTTACCCCGGAGGACCCGCGCCGCGAAGGAGCTTTCCTCTGGAACTACGCCGGTATGAACATCGGATTCTTCGTCGGGTTCGCCGTCGCCGGCTACTTCCAGGGGACGGAGAGCTATGCGAGCCTTTTCATCTTCGCGACGCTCGGCAACTTTGTCGCAATCATCCTCGCCCTGGCCTCGTGGAAGACGCTGACCGACCGCAACACGCCGCTGCTCGAGGCGACCTCGAAACAGTTTCGGCTACGCCTGCTCGCCGGCCTCGGGATTCTCCTCGGCTGCGTGCCCGTCGTGTGGTTCATGCTCCAGCGGCCCGGCGGGACCGAGAAGATCATCAAGGGTATCTGCGCCGCAGTTGCGGTGACGCTCATCTACCTCACAGTCCGCCACCCCGACCGCCGCGAGAGGCGCAACATGACCGCCTATCTGATTTTGACGATGGGTTCGCTGATGTTCTGGTCGCTCTATCAGATGGCGCCGAATGGCCTGATGCTGTTCGCGGTCCACAACGTCAACCTCTTCATTGGCAAAGTGGAGATTCAGCCGCAGTGGATTCAGAACATCAACACCGTTTGCATCGTGGTCGGCGGTCCGATCCTCGCGTCGCTTTTCATCCGCCTGCGGGCGCGGGGATGGAGGATCGACATCCCGCAGCAGTTTGCGACCTCGCTCCTCCTGATGGCGCTGGGATTTCTCATTCTCCCGCTGGGCATCAAGCTGGCCGGCGTGGACAGCAAGAGTGCGTTCTGGTGGCTCTTCATGAGTTATGTGCTGCAGAGCATCGGTGAGTTGCTCATCTCTCCGATCGGCTACGCGATGATCGGCAAGCTCGCCCCGAAGCATTACCAGGGCATCATGATGGGTAGCTGGATGCTCGTGACAGGATTGGCGTCGCTCTTTGCCGGCGACTTTTCCGGGATGATCCCCAATCCGACCGGCGCCACGGCAGCTGCTACCAATGCCGGTTATGCGAGGCTCTTCACTGAGCTTGGCCTCGGTAGTCTCGCCGTCGGTATCGCGCTCGTGGTGCTGATTCCATTCCTGCGCAAGCTGATCACCGACCGGGCCGAGATAACGCCCGAGGAAATGACGGAGGCTACCGTCGTTCCCGGGGTCTGAAACAGCGTGGTAGGCGAGGGACGTTCCGAAAAGCTGAAATCCTGAGACGCTGAAATTGGCGCGCGGGTGATCCGGGTTTCATCTCCGCGTTGCTGGCACAACTTTCTTGTCATTTCGGGCGAGAAGACCTTGTGCCGCGGCCCGTACCTCGGGATGTGACATTCGATAAATGCCCCGGTCGAGGAGATAGTGGATGAACCCGGTGGCGAAGCCGAGGGCGAGGAGCGCCGGAACCCATGAGGAGTTGCGCAATCCCTCGGCGAGTGCACCAAAGATCCGGTCCCCGTAGAAGGTTCCATCCTGCCGGTTCGCTTCGACTTCGAAGAGAGGCATGAGGATGACCGACAAGAGCCCGAGCAGAACTATGATGGCCCACGGCCGAGTGTTCAATGCATGCAGCAATCGGCGGACAGGACCGCCTCCAGGCGCCGGCTCTGCACTTGGCGTTTGGGAAGCGAGCCCGGTTGCGAGGATCCAGTGTTGTGAGGTCCAGATGACGAGGAAAAGAAACAGACTCCGCGGACGGAGCGCGAGCGCGACCATGGCCGCGATGCCCAGAACGTAAAGGACGCGCGGGAGCGACCAGCGTGGCGCGCGCACCTCCACCAAGAGCATGGCTGCGGTCGCGACGAGCAGCACAATCGTGGCGCCGGCGCGGATCTGGTCCTGCGCCGCAACCAGAAAGTCGGGGAAGAACCAGCGATCGACCCAATGATCCTGATACGCGACCGCACCGGCGAGAATGTCGGCCAGGAAAACGAGCGCGCCGCCGACACCGAGAGCGAAGAGCCGATCCATCTTTCTCGTGTAAGGGCAGGCGCTGCGGCCGACCCGCGTGCGATAGAGGGCGAGCGCACCGAAATGTTGCGCGGCAAAATGATAAGTGACAAAGACGTAGTCGATGATGGCGAGTGCGACCAAACGTTCCTCGCGGCTCCACGGCAGCGCCGCGTCCGGTGGAAGAAAGACTGCAAAACATCCAGCGGTAACGAACAAAGGAATAACCACGAAGCGGAACGGCTGCGAGCGCAGGAGCGGTCGATAGGCTTCTGTGAAGTAGGCGAGATAGGTGCTGGAGAGGCGATGACCGATCCAGAAGAGCGCGGTGAGGCCGAAGTAGAGCAGATCGAGCGGGCTATCCTGCGGGTTGGCATACCCGCGACAGAGCCAGAGAATGATCGGCGCCAGCCAGAGGGCGCTGAGCATCCAGAACCCATCCCAGGCTGGGCCGCGAACCCAGGGCGAGGGCAGCGGCGTTGCCCGGGCTGCCGCGGCGGGGAGCGCACTTACCGCAAAGGCGGGACTCGCCACGGTGCTGTTCGTTAGGCAGTTCTGTTCCGCCAGAGGCACGGATGCCGGCATGAGTTCATTCAATCATCTAATCCACGCTCTTGTCGATGGCGGGGTGCGCCCAAGGGGAACTCGTGAATCGAGATCTTGAATCGTTGGCTCGCTCTACGCGTGAGCTTAAGAGGACGCGACTCGCCTTCTCCAGGAGCCGGCGCGGCAATCGGCGCGCTTGCCCTACAATCGTCTGATTTCAAGCGCCGGTCGCGTCTGTCTTTTCGTCCAACTGCTTGAGCAGGGCCTGGAAACGAGGGTCGGCACGCAAGGATACGAGGTCGGTGTCGTTGCGCATCCAGGCTGCGCTGACCATGCCGTGCCCAACCGCTCGCTCGAGGAAGCCGATGGCCTCCTCCGTTTCGCCGAGGTTCGCGAAATTGCAGGCCACGTTGTAGAGTAAAACGGAATCGTCCGGATTCATTTCGAGCGCGCGCTTCAGCCAACGCTTGGCACGCTCCACCTCCCCCAGGACGAGCAACGATCCCGCACCCAGATGCAGGGCCCGCGCATCATCCGGATTCCACTCGAGGTGCTTCTCCAGGACGCGGACCGCGTCCCGGGCCTCGCTGACGGCTTCTTCCATCCGTCCCTTTCCGCGCAGGATCTGGACTCGCAGGCAGCGCGACTGGTAATCGGCCGGTTCGACTTCCGCTGCCTTCCGGAATAATTCCGCCGCCATCTCCAAGTCACCCTGATGAAACCGGGCGCGGGCGTGATAGTAGTAGGCTTGGAACAGGCGGGGATTGAGTTCTATGGCCTTGTTGAACTCAGCCTCGACCGCTTCGAATTCGTCCGAAATAAGGAGGGCGAGGCCTCTGGAGGCATGCGCTTCGGCGAGATTGGGATCGAGCTCCAGCGCGCGCTGGCTCGCCCTCCTCGCTTCTTCCCGATAACTGGCGATTGGATCCTCATACATGATGAGCAACGAGAAACAGTCGGCGTAGCCAGCCCAGGCGAGGGCGAAATCAGGGTCCAAATCGATGGCGTGACGAAACATCTGGCGCGCATAGTCGATGTCGATTTTGTGAAAGCGACTAATGAACTGCCGCCCACGGAGGTAGTAATCGTAGGCGGTCACATCGCTGCTCGAAGTCGTCTTGAGGGCTGACCGTTGCACGGGGGTGATCGATTCAAGCAGAGTTTCGGCAATGCTTTTTGCAATCTCATCCTGAATCACGAAAATGTCCTTCAACTCCCTGTCGAAGCTCTTGCTCCAAAGATGGTAGCCGTTGGAGACGGCCACGAGCTGGGCCGTGATGCGCAGGTGATTGTTGGACTTGCGAACGCTGCCCTCGAGCACCGATTTGACGCCGAGGTCCGCGCCGATTCGGCGCACGTCGCCGCTGCTTCCCTGATACTCAAACGAGGACGATCGAGCCACGACCCGGAGCTGCGGAATGTTGCAGAGCGCGTTGAGGATCTCTTCCGCGACCCCTTCGCAAAAGTAACCCTGGTCGCGCTCGGGACTCATGTCGGCGAACGGCAGCACCGCAACGGAGGGCCGGTCGCCTTCCTCGGTAGAAAGACGCGGCAGGTTGGCGGTGAGGCGAATTCCGTGCCGGGTAAGGTCGAAAAACCAGGCGAGAACCACGACAATCGGAAAGCCGATGATGACCAATACGATGAGCCGGGACATGAGCCATTCGGGAAGGTGAAGCGGTCCGAAAGTGACTTCACCAACCTGAAGCAACACCCAGCTGGCGACCGCGTAGGTCGCAACCACGGTGTAAACGTGGCGGCGTCTCAGTTCATGTGAGAACTGAGCCCAACTAAAAGGCGCGTGCTTTTTCTTTTCAGACATAACGAACCCAGGCTCGCAACCATACGGTAATTATTTCTTCGGCGGGCAACATCAAATTGCGTTCAGCCGTTGGGCAACCACCGGCGATGATCGATAGGGTAAACCTAAGGCCACCTGATCGAGGGCGATGTCCAGCCAGATATAGCCGTTTGCGGAGAACCTGCTCCGCGAAACAGAGCCAGAACCCGTGAAACGGCACGTGTTTCGGCCATTCAGGGTATTCCAACTCTGGAAGCGGTAGCGCGACTTCCTCGACTTTCGCTCAGGATGACAACGGGGAACGCATCGTCACTTCATCCGATCGAATGTGCGCTGGAGAATCTCCTGGTCGCTGGGGTTGCCAAGCTTCTCGCGCGTCGTGTCGATCCACTTTTTCTCCAGCGCGTTTTTGGTCGGACGATCGTTTTGGTAGAAGACGCCGAAGACGCCGGGGAACGGAATCTGCGCCAGCTTGTAGGCGGCAAGCTCGTCGGTGACGTCGTGGCGGAGTTCGTCCTCGGGCGTGTTGTCGTATTTTTTCTCATCGATCACCTCGAAGGCACCGCCTTTGCGCGGGTTTGCATTGTCGAAGGCGCCGGGGAAAAACTCGACGCACTCACTCAGGCATTCGATGACGCTGAAGCCGGGGTGATCCATCGCGCGCTCGATCATCTGGATCATGTGGTTGACCTGGCTGGCGTGGGTCCGCGCGACGAAGGTGGCGCCGCTCGCGACGAGTTTCTTCATCGCGTTGACCGGTTGGTCGATCGCGCCCTGTGGGTCGGTTTTGCTTTTGAACCCGATCGGCGAAGTGGGCGAGGTCTGCTTTTTCGTCAGGCCATAGACGAAGTTGTCCATGATGACGTATGTCATGTTGATGTTCTTGCGCGCGCCGTGATCGAGGTGATTGCCCCCAATGGAGAAGCCGTCGCCGTCGCCGCCGAACAGAAAGACGTGCAGATCGGGCCGGGCGAGGCTGATGCCGCTGGCGAGCGGGACGGCACGTCCATGGATGAAATGGGCCCCATGGCCGTTCACGAAATAAGGAAAGCGCGAGGAGCAGCCGATGCCGGCGAGGGTGACGATTTTCTCGTGCTCGATCTGGCGTTTCTCGAGGACTTTGTAATAGGAGGCGAGAACGGCGAAATCGCCGCAACCGGGACACCACGTTGGGTGATCGGCAGTGATGGCTTTCTTGGTGAGTTTCTCGCGGGGTGGTTCAGCGGTCAGTGTGTCTGTGCTCATTTTGGAATTCGTTAGTGAGAATTGTTTGGCGCGAGACTAGGCAGTGGAATCCTTGGACTTGCTCGGGATCGCCGCTTCGTAGGTCTCGGGCCGGGTCGGCGTGGTATCGCCGGCGTGATCGACGGCGGTGGAAACCTCTTCTTCAGCGCGCGCCGTGGCGACGGCGACGGACGGGACATCGGTGGTCTTGTCGGCTCCGTTGCGCGAGGCCGGTGGGAAGACTTTGCCTTCGAAGACGCGCCCGAGGATTTCCTTCACCCGGAAAGTGAGGCCGTCGGTCTTGGTGAGGCTCGAGATTTTCGGTTCGCAATAGCGGGCGCGCAGAATGGTGGCGAGTTGACCGAAGCCGTAAACGCCCTCGTCGTTCATCTCGACGACCACGATGCGTTTGAATTTCGCGAAGATTTTCTCGAGGCCGTTCGGCAACGGATGGACATGACGCAGGTGGATCGCGCCGAGGTTTTCGCCATGGCGCCGGCCGCGTTTCACGGCGTCGTGGATCGGGCCGTAGGTGGAGCCCCAGCCGACGAGCAGGACGTCGCCCTTGGTATCGCCGTAAATTTCCGGGACCGGAATTTCCTCGGCGAGCTGGCGTAATTTGTTGCGACGCTTGGCCGTCATAGCCATGTGCAGTTTCGGGCTGCCTGTGGGATGGCCCCACTCGTCGTGCTCGAGGCCGCTGATTAGCGGATATTTGCCATCGCGAATCGGCGTGCCGGGCGGCGCGTGGTGCGTGATCTTGTCGAGGGCGTAGGGCTTGTGGCTGTCGACCGGTGTCAGGTCCGGCTTCGATTCCAGCATCAAATCGGCGAGCTTCGGTTCTTCGAAGGCCTCGATGCGAGTGGCGAGCGAGGTATCGCTGAGAATGAACACCGGCGTGCTGTATTTGCGGGCAATGCGCGCGGCTTCGATCGCGATGTAGAAGCAATCTTCGACCGTTTCGGCAGCGAGGACGACGCGCGGGCTGTCGCCATGGCCACCATAGATCGCCTGGAAAAGGTCGCTTTGTTCGACGTTGGTGGGGAGGCCGGTACTCGGTCCGCCGCGCTGGACGTTAATGATCAGGAGCGGGATCTCGGCCATCGAGGACCAGCCGATGGCTTCGGTCTTGAGTGAGATGCCGGGTCCGGCGCTGCCGGTGACGGCGAGGTTGCCGGAATAGGAAAATCCGAGCGCGATCGAGACCGCCGCCAGCTCGTCCTCAGCCTGGACAAAGAGACCACCATATTTCGGCAGTTCACGCCGCAGCGTTTCCATGACGGAAGACCACGGAGTGATCGGGTAGCCTGCTCCGTAGCGCACGCCGGCGGCGATCAACCCGTAGGCGAGGGCCTGATTGCCATCCATCGTGATCTGCTCGGGCGCACCCGGCTTTTTCGCGATGTGCTCAAATTGGTATTGGTGCGAGAGAACTTTCCCGACCGGGTAGGCGTAGCCGGCCTGGAACGCCATCAGCGCGGTGTTGACGATGCTCTCGTCTTTGCCGGCGAATTTTTCGCTGATGATCTTTTTCATCTTCTCGACATCGAGATGAAAAATTTTCGAGATCAGGCCGAGGACGAAGATATTTTTGCCCTTGTCCTTGGCGGTGCCGCCCAGCGCCTCGACCGTCAGGCCGGTGATCGGCACGCCGACGTATACGAAGCGTTTGTCGTCGAGATTCGGCTCGACGTTATCGGAATCATAAAGCAGGACGCCGCCTTCCCTCAGGAAGTCGATGTGGTCCTGGTAGCTGTGTTGATAAAAGGCGACGAGGAAATCGGCCTCGTCACCGGCGGAGAGGACTTCGCCCGACCCGATGCGGACCTGAAAGATCGACGGCCCGCCCGAGATCGTGGCAGGAATCGTCATGTAGGTCATGACGTCCTGATCACTCCGGCCGGCGAGGCGGGCGAGGAAGGCGCCGGCGCTTTGAATGCCGTCCTGCGAGTTGCCGGCGAGCCGAATGACGGCGTCGTTGATGTTTTCGGGACGAAGATCGGCGCGCTCGGACGTGGGTGCGGTTGGTTGGGTTTCTGGCAAAATAGGAGTTGGATTCACACAGCGATAGAGGTGACGATTAGGATGCGAGGTTAGCCTTTTACTCTTAGGCAATCCTGCCCTGATTTCCAGTGCGGATTCCTGACCGCGACGACGGCCCCAGGTCGACTTCCGCTTGCCGGAACAATCGCCCTGCCCGTCAGTGAGAGCCGATGGCCGGACTCGTCGTTAAACCTCGCGCGCGGATTTTCCACGGACACGACTGGGTGTTCAGCGGGGAAGTCCTGAAGGTTTTTGGCCAGCCTAACGACGGCGATGTCATCTCGCTCAAGGACGGCAGGGACCATTTGATGGGGAGCGCGATCTACAACTCGAAGTCGCAGATTGTGGCGCGCCGGTTCTCGCGCCGGAAGCAGGAGCTCGACCTCGATTTTTTCCAGCGCCGAATCGCGCAGGCGATCGAGTACCGGGCGCGGCGCGAAATCAATCCGCATCTCTGCCGGCTCGTCTGCAGCGAGAGCGACGGACTTCCCGGCGTGATCGTCGACCGCTACGGCGACCGTCTGGTTTTGCAAACGCTCACTCTCGCGATGGACCAGCGAAAGGAGTTGATCGTCAGGGCGCTGGAGGGTAGCGCAAGCTTCCAGCTTACCGCCAATCTCGACGCAAGCTGGAAGCTCGCGCTACCCTCAATCATCGAGCGCAACGACGCGCCGGTCCGTCGCGCGGAAGGAATGGAATTGCGCCGCGGGATGTTGCGCGGCGCCGCGCCGGGCGACGTCGAGATCGAAGTGGTCGGTTTGAAATTGCAGATCGACCTCCTGCATTCGCAGAAGACCGGCTTTTATCTCGATCAATTGCCGAACTACGAACTGGTCGCGCAACACGCGAAGGGACGGCGGGTGCTCGATTGTTTCACCAGCCAGGGCGGATTTGCGCTCGCCTGCGCGCACGCCGGGGCGAGCGAGGTCGTCGGCGTGGAAGTCGGCGCGGAGAGTATGCGCGCGGCGAAGGAAAATGCAGCGCGAAACCAGCTCGAAGTACGCTGGGTTGAGCAGGACGTCTTCCAGTTTCTCCGCGGCGCCGAAAAGTCCGACGAGCACTTCGACCTGATCATTCTCGATCCTCCTTCTTTCACGAAAACCAAGGGTGGCCTGCACGACGCCGTGCGCGGTTACAAGGAATTGCACGTCCGCGCTTTCAAGCTCCTTTCGCCTAACGGATTGCTCGCCACTTTTTCCTGTTCGCATCATGTCGGGACGGAAGCCTTCGAGAAAATGATCGCCGACGCGCTGGTCGATGCGCGGCGCTCGGCCCGCCGGTTGCGCCGTTTCGAGCAGGCACTCGATCATCCCGTCCTGCCGACCATTCCGGAAACCGAATATTTTCGCGGCCTGCTTCTCGAGATGATGCCCGGGCGTTAGGCGAGACCGCTCGTTTTTCTCCTCTTCGTGCTCCAATCCAAAGACACGCGCCAGCGCGCGTCCAGGACATGCAGAAGCATGTCCCTCCGATAAGAAGCACGGTCGCGACGGTGTTTAATGGTCGGCGAAGTTCTGATTTTGCAGTGAAAATTCTCGCAATCTCAGCGGGCCCATTTATTATCCCCGGCGTAGCGTCCACCGAACAAAGGCCATGCCCGAACGCATCCGTCCGATCGAACAAATGCTGGAACTCAACGAAGACGACGGTGTCAGCACCGAGCACCTCGATTCCCAGGTGCAGAAAGCGCAGGAGCAACTGCTCCAACTGAAACGCCAGCAGGAACAAATCGAGAAACAAAAGCGCGAGCTCGAAGAACTCAGCCGACGCCAGGAAGAACTCGAGCACGGCCGGGCCGAGATGACCGATAAACTGACGCGCGCGCTCGTTGTTCTGGAGCGCGAGGCCTACGACGCGCAGAAAAAAATGGAGCAGCTCCGGGCCACGCGCGAAAGCTTCGGCCAGCATCTCGAGTTGCTCGAGGCAATCGATCCGCGCACCTGGAACCCGGTCGACCTGAATAAGGAACTAAGTCGCGCCCTGAGCACGGTGGACGACGCTCGGGCGGAATACAGCCAGCAGCGCAGCCGCCTCCAGGCCGCGGCCGACGAAAACGAAAACGTGGCTTTGCCCGAAACCAGTGCCGGCTTCGAGAACAGCGGCAACCTGACGCATTCCTTCGGGCAATGGCTCCAGATCGGTTTCGCCTTCACCCTGCCGCTGATCGTCTTTGGTCTGATCGCGCTTTTAGTCTTCTTCTGGCTGACCGGCCCGGCTCGTTAGGCGCGCATGGCTCGACGACGCGTTTCATCCAACACGCCGCTGAATCAAAAGCAGCTGGAGCTCGCCCGACTCGAGGAGAATCTGCGCAAACAGATGGACGATCTGCAGCGCATGATCGAAGAAGCGCCACGCGTCGCAGCAGAAAAATCGCGCCGTCAACGAGAAGAACTTTTGCAGCGGGCCAATGAGGGCCGCGAGCGCCTCGATGTCTCAATCGCGCTCCAGGATAAACGCTTCAGCGAAGGCAATTGGCAAAGCCGCCGCCCGCGTTCGCTCCGCAAGCAGCGCAGTGAAGGCCGGCTCATCTTTCTCGTGCTCGTGATCGCGCTCGCGGTGGCGGTGATCTGGATCGCAACGCATCTGAATTTCTAGAAACGCCGCGCGTCTCTCGATATGGCGTGAAAAAACAGCGCGCCAAATGACGAAATCCGAATGACGTCATTCGAACTTCTTCATTTTCCCGCTTTCTTCTGGCATGTCCGCGTCCGATCTCGATGTTGCCTACATCGCCCGTCTCGCCCGTCTCGACCTGACGGCGGAGGAAACCGCACTTTTCCAAACGCAGCTCGCTCAGGTCTTGGGGCACGCGGCGAAACTGACCGAGGTCGACCTCGAGGGTGTCGAAGCAGCCGCCCACGCCTTCCCGATTTTCGATGTCCTGCGCGAGGATGAAGCGCGGCCCGGTCTGACGCAGGAGGAAGCGTTGCGGAATGCGCCCCGCTCCGCCAGAGGACTCTTTATCGTCCCCAAGGTAATCGAATGACCAAGGCTGAGCTGCCCCGGCTGACGATCGTCGAGCTGCAAAAAGTACTCCGCAATCGGGAAGTGTCGCCCCGCGAAGTGCTGGTGGCATTACACGAGCGAATTGAGACGCTCGACCCGAAAATCGACGCCTATCTTTCGCGCGACCTCGACGCCGCGATCGACGCCGCCGACAAAGGCGACGTCAACCTGTCGTTAGGCGGAATCCCGCTCGCGATCAAGGATGTGATCAGCGTCGAGGGACAACCATGCACCTGCGCTTCGAAAATTCTGCGGAACTATCGCGCGATGTTTGATGCGACGGTCGTCCAAAGGTTGAAAGCCGCGGGCGCGATCCCGTTCGGCCGCACCAACATGGACGAGTTCGCGATGGGTTCCTCGACCGAGAACTCAAGCGTGAAGCCAACCCGCAATCCATGGGACCCGTCCCGTATCCCGGGCGGCTCGAGCGGCGGATCGGCCGCGGCGGTGGCGGCCGACGAAGCCATCGCGTCGTTAGGCTCGGACACCGGCGGATCGATTCGGCAACCGGCCGCGCTTAGTGGTGTGGTCGGGCTTAAGCCAACCTATGGCCGCGTCTCGCGTTATGGATTAGTCGCGTTCGCGTCCTCGCTCGATCAGATCGGTCCCCTGACCAAAAGTGTGCCCGATGCGGCGCTCCTCCTCCAAGTCATGGCGGGCGCCGATCCGAACGATTCGACCTCGCTCGACGCGCCGGTCCCCAATTATGGCGCGGCTCTTGAAGCGGACCTGCGCGGCGTGCGGCTCGGGCTGCCGAAGGAATATTTGATGGACGGCATCGATCCCCAGATCCGGGCCGCGATCGAGGCTGCGGTGGCAAAGTTCAGTTCGTTAGGCGCGGAGATTCTCGAGGTTTCGTTGCCGCACACCGACTTCGCGATCGATGCCTATTACATCATCGCCACGGCGGAGGCCTCGACCAACCTCGCGCGCTTCGATGGCGTCCGCTATGGCTACCGGGCGGAGAATCCGCTGAGCCTGCTCGATCATTACGGCCGCACCCGCGCGGAAGGTTTCGGCGCGGAAGTGAAACGGCGCATTATCCTCGGCACCTACGTTCTGAGCTCCGGCTATTACGACGCTTATTATCTTCGCGCGCAGAAAATGCGGGCGCTTATTCGGCAGGATTTCGCGCGCGCTTTTGAAAAAGTGGACGCGCTCATCTCGCCGACCACACCCGAGCCGGCTTTCAGGCTCGGCGAGCGTTCGACGGATCCGTTACGCATGTATCTGGCCGACATCTTTACCAATGCAGCCAATCTGGCGGGAATCTGCGCCATCAGCATCCCGTGCGGATTTGCCAGGACGGCCGAGGGCGGCGAACTCCCGATCGGGCTGCAAATTCTCGGCCAGGCATTCGAAGAAGTGAGGATTCTCCAGATCGCTCACGCCTACGAGCAAAGCACTCCCTGGCATCTGCGCCGGCCGCTGCTTTAGCTTGCCTGGCGAGGATCGTCGGTCATGGACCGCCGCTGCAAACCGGTATTCGTCAGGCGAAACCAGCCGCCAGTTGTGCGTCGCGCCGCCGGACGATGATCAAGGTGACGAAGGCGGCGACGGCGCAGACGATCGCACCCACCGCCATGGTCGCCGCCGTGCCAAAGTAATGCGCAACCGCACCGGCCTCGAGGCTGCCGAAGGGAATCATCCCGCCAAAAATGAGAGCCCAGATTCCCATCACCCGCCCTCGCATCTCGTCCGCCACAATCGTCTGCACAGTGGTGTTGGAGGTAGAGAAAAAGAGCATCATGCCAAAGCCCGCACCGGCCAGGCAGAGCATCGCGATCGTCAGGCTGCGATTGAAGGAGAAGATCAGCAGCATGGCGGAGAAAAGCCAGACACCGCCGAACGCGAGGGTGCGCGGAGAAAAGCTGGTGCCAAAGGTGGCGGTAGTGAGGGCGCCGATGAGCGCGCCCACTCCGCTCGCGCCGAGCAGAAAGCCGTAGCCTTGTTCGCCAACGTGCAAAATGTCGCGCGCGAAGGCCGGCATGAGGACGGAGTAAGACCAGCCGAAAATTCCAACGATGGCGAAGAGCGCGAAGATGGTTCGGACCCGAACATGGTTCCAGACATAGCTGAAGCCCTCAAGCGCCTGGGCGAGCGCACCGCCAGCTGCGGCCCTCGGGGTGCGTGGCGGCAGGCGCATCATGATGAGGCCGGCGATGACAGCGAGGAAGCTCACACCATCGACGAAAAAACAAAGCGCTATGCCGACCTTCGCCATCAGAAAACCCGCCACCGCCGGGCCGATGATGCGCGCGCCGTTGAACATCGCGCTGTTGAGCGAGATGGCGTTCATCAAGTCTTCGCGGCTCGCAATTTCAACCACGAACGATTGCCGCGCGGGCATGTCAAAAGCCATCGCCACCCCGCCGAAAAGCCCGAGCACAATAACCTCCCATGGCCGAATGATTTTCGCCCCGACGAGACCGGCCATGACGAAAGAGAGGATCATCATCCCGATTTGGGTGCAGATGAGGACGGAGCGCTTCGGGAAGTGATCGGCCGCCCATCCACCCCAGGTCGAGAAGACCAGCATCGGCGCGGTGCCAGCGGCGGCGACAATGCCTAACAATGCCTTGGATCCAGTCAGTTGGTAGACGAGCCAGCCCTGCGCGGTATTCGTCATCCAGGTGCCAATGAGGGACACGAGCTGTCCGGAAAAATAGAGCCGGTAGTTCCGATATTTGAAGGCGGCGAAGGTCCGGCGCCATGAAACCTCGCCGGTCGCGACCCGGCGCGGGCGACCGGTCAGGTCCTCCGGCACGTCGGCGGTGCGTTGGATCTCGTCCGTGGACTTCATGGCGGCAGCGGAATGGAGCAAATTTCCTCGTCTGCTTTCGGTGTGAAACCAAGTGAAGAATTTTTCCCTAACGAAATGGATCGAGCCTGGGCCGCTGGCTGACTTGGTCAGAAATCGATCGGAACGACCCCCAACCGGCGTGCTCTGAGACCGATGCCTTCCGCACCGTGGACGCTCGCCTTCGCACAAATACGCGATCTGGTTTAAGCTTGGGCAGCGGCTGGAGTTCCGGGCGCGGAAATTGGGATGAAGGAGTGGTCGTCTGTATGACGAGGCGAAACACAGAGATCTCGAATGATGATGAATCAGTTCGAGAGAAAATGCCTTCCATTTCGGCGCGGCCTCTGCAAGGCACAGCAGCGCCCTCCGATAACTCAAAGACCCTGGAGGAAATGATGCCGCTCGTCTACGAAGAGTTGCGCCGGCTGGCCGCCGGTTACCTGCGAAATGAGCGGCCGGAACATACCCTGCAACGGACCGCCCTCGTGCACGAAGCCTATCTCCGGCTGGTCGCTCAGGGACGGATCTCCTGGGAAAATCCCGCTCATTTACTTGCCATTTTTGCGCGCCTCATGCGCCAGACCCTGACGAACCACGCCGTCGCCCGGACGCGAGCGAAACGCGGTGGCGCTGATCCGACCGAGGCCATTCTTGAATTTTATGAGCGGAACGAGGTCGACGTCGCCGCGGTCGACGAAGCCCTGCGGGAGTTGGAAGCGCTCGATCCGCGGCAGGGACAGATCGTAGAGCTGCGCTTTTTTGCCGGCCTAACGATCGAAGAGATCTCCACTTTGCTCGATATCTCGCCTGCTACCGTGAAACGCGAATGGGCGGTCGCAAAGTTGTGGCTGCGCAAAACTTTGTCTCAACCCAGTTGATATCCTTGTTATGGTTCCTAAAACGATGGTTGGGTGTGACGAATAGCTGAATCATGAATCAAGAACGCTGGCGACGCCTGAAAGAAATTGTGGCGAATGCTTTGGAGGAAGACTCCCCGGTGGCGCGCACCGCTCTTCTTGCCCACGAATGCGCAGATGATCCCAGCTTGCTCAGAGAAGCGGAATCATTCCTCGCCGATGCCGATGCGGTCGCCGCCGGGGATGACAATGATCGGCTGGAGGAATGCGCCGCGGCCACGAGCGCGGCCGTGCGTGGTGACAAGGTTTTCATGGCCGGCCGACGAGTCGGCGCCTACGTGATCGTGCGGGAGTTGGGTCATGGCGGCATGGCCACGGTCTACCTTGCGGCTCGCGCTGACGGATACTTTGAGAAAGAAGTAGCGATAAAGCTGCTGAAACTGGACGGCGGCGGCACCACGGAACTCATCGGTCGCTTCTGCGCGGAACGCGAAGTCCTTGCCTCCCTTGATCATCCCAACATCGCTGGTCTCTTCGACGCCGGAGCGACTGAGGAAGGAACACCCTACTTTGTCATGGAGTACGTCCAGGGGATGCCTGTGACCAGTTATGTTCGCCAGAAGAACCTGTCGATCCCAGAACGACTTGCGCTCTTTCTAAAAATCTGCGCAGCGGTCGAAGCAGCTCATCGGAGACGGGTGGTTCATCGCGATCTGAAACGAAACAACATTCTGGTGACTGAAGAGGGAGAACCGAAGTTGCTCGACTTTGGCATCGCCAAGCTGCTGCAGGACAATCCCCTCATCGTCACCAGCGAGGGCCACCAAAGACTAACTCCAATTTCTGCATCGCCGGAGCAGGCGCGGGGCGAAGAAGTCACTCCCGCGAGCGACATCTATGCCCTAGGGACGTTGCTTTATGAGATGCTGACCGGACAAACACCGCATCGGTTTTCTAACGCGCATCCCGGGTTAGACGAAGTAGAGCGCGTGGTTTGTGAGGAGCATCCTGTTGTGCCGAGCCTTGCGACCGACGATCTCGAAGCCCAGCGCGCGCTGCGCGGTGACCTGGACGCCATTATCCTTAGAGCGATGCGCAAGAATCCTTTCGAACGCTATGCATCGGTGGCTGACTTGGAGCACGACGTCCGGCATTATCTGGCGGGAGAGCCCGTCCAAGCCCGGCCAAACACGCTCCCTTATCGGATGCTGCGGTTCGCTGGCCGCCACAAATACTCCTTCGCCCGCTTCCTACTCACGGTGGCGGTCATTGCAGCTATCGCGGGTCTGGGCTTCCTTTTCATTCATCGTCCCTCGACGCCCGTCACGGAAGGGCCTCCGATTCACCCATCCACAGAAATTTCGCCCAGAAGCATCGCGGTCCTGCCTTTTGATGACTTTGGCGCACCCGGTGGCAACAGCTACTTTGCCGACGGTGTGCAGGACGATATTCTGACCAACCTGGCTAAGGCGGAAGACCTGAAGGTTATCAGCCGATCAGGAGTCTCGGCATACCGGAAAGGGCCTCGGGATGTGCGTGCGATTCGTCAGGTCCTGGGAGTGGCCTACGTTTTGGAAGGAAGCGTGAGACGGCGAAACGACCGGGTACGTGTGAATGTGCAGTTGATCGATACCAGTTCCGACGTTCAAGTTTGGGCGGAACAATACGATCGCAAGCTGGATGATCTCTTTGCGCTCCAGAGCGATCTTTCGCAAGCCGTTGTTGCTCAGTTGAAGGGCAGGTTATCTGCCCGGGAGAAGGCGGCTATTGAGAGTCGCCCTACAGCAGACGTGAAGGCTTATGACCTGTATTTGCAGGCCCGGGCGTCCTTCTTTGAATATCAATATGAAAACGCGATCAAGTTACTGAACGAGGCAATTGCGCGTGATCCCACGTTTGTCCTCGCCTACTGCTTGCTGACTGACGCGGAGCTTTATTTTTACCGTTTTGGGGGCGACCAGTCTCCAGATCACCTGGAGAAGGCCAGGGTTGCGGCCGAGACTGCCCTGCGCCTGGCGCCAGATCTTCCTGAGAGCCACCTGGCTCGGGCCCAATACTATTATAATGGGCTTCGCGACTATGAAAAGGCGCAGGCCGAGTTGGCGACCGCTCCGCCGTCACCGGCGGATCGGGCGAAGTTCTTTGACCTGACCGCACTGACGGAGCGGCGCCTCGGACATTGGAAGGAGGCTTTGCGCGATGGAGAAAAGGCGTGGGAACTGGATCCACACGACCCATTTATCGCCACGGAAGTGATTCAAACCTACATGTCGTTGCGCAGATACGCGGAGGCCGAGAAGCTCGCTCAGAAGGCAATCACCCTCATCAAAACTCGCACGGCTCCGTTTTGGTCTCTCAAGGCCGAATGTGTGCTGGCGCAGGGCGACGCCAAACGAGCAGGAGCGGTCTTCGAGGCTGCTCCGCCCGATATTAGTAACAAGCACGCCATGCTCGCTCGCATCGCATTTTTTCAGCGCGACTTTGCAAGGGCCAAGAGCGAGATCGACGCGGCCCGCAAGGCCCCGATGTCGCCGATATGGGAGTATCTGGATCTATTGTCTGGCACGATTGCCCGCGTCGAAGGCGATGCCGACGGTGCGTATGAGGACTTTGAGAAAGCTCGTGTGACTCTGGAGGCAGCGCTCGAACAACAATCCACCAACCCAGCGGTCCTCGCCAACCTTGCCTGGGCCTATGCCGGATTGGGTCGCAAAGAAGACGCCTTGCGCACAAGTCAGCAGTCGGTGCAACTCATCCCGAGCTGGCGCGACGCGATGGAAGGCCCGGCCTATGCGAGCATGCAGGCGCAAGTCCAGGCCTGGGTGGGAAACAAGGATGTGGCCATCGAGCAGCTAAGCGCTCTGGTGAGACAGGCTTCGGGCCCGAGTTATGGCGAGCTGAAGCTTGACCCAGGTTGGGACGATTTGCGCGGAGACCCACGCTTTGACCAGCTCATCGTGCGGGCAGCCAAACCGGTCAACCTCAACTAGAGGCAGTTGCCGAAAATCTTTTCCGGGTAGCGCACTGGGAGGCAAAGCCTGATCACCGCCGTTTTTTTGGGTGCGCCCGCGGCATGGTGACGGGCTCTGAGGCGGTCGAATCGAGCAACAGATGGCGCGATTGGGCATGGGGAAGATCGCGATATCTTCGAATGCCTCTATTTCGTCACTTGCTATCACCGCTCGCGTGCAATCCTGGACTCAAGGGGCCCTCGGCGGATCGACCGAAACGAATGCACCGAATTTGGCTACTTGAAGCGCTTCTGCTTCCATCCTTTACTGCTGAGCAAGAACCAACTGAGGCAACATCATGCCATTTGAAACCATTAACATGGAGGGAATCACGGAAGAGCGGCGCAAAGGCATCGCGGCGTCCATCCGCACGATCAACGCCGAAGAGCTGAAGACGCTCGGCGAACGGCTCTTCCCGTTCACCGATGACCCGTGGCAGCAGAAGTTCTTCGGCTTTATCGCCGAGAATGCCACCGCCACGTTCCATCACGCGATGACGCACGACGGCGTGCAGATCATCTATTGTCATGCCAAGGGGAAGGGCATGTGGTTCATGCCGGGAACTGGCATGGGTCCGATGCAACCGAAGGGGCTGGCGACTCTCAAGCAGATCGTCGAAGGGAAGTAAGGCGCACAGGTCATGGCGGGATTCCCAAACGCCGCTTCCAATGCACACGCCTGAGTCGCTCGCGCTCGTCGGCTCTGCGCACTAGACTAACGAATGCAGACTCAGTCCTACGACCTCGTGGTCATCGGCGGCGGACCAGCCGGAATCTGCGGAGCAAATACCGCAGCGATTTTTGGCCGGCGCGTCGCGCTGGTGGAGAAACTTCGCGATATCGGAGGCGCCGGAATCAACACCGGCACGATCCCGAGCAAGACTCTGCGGGAAACGGCGCTGGCGCTTTCAGGCTGGCGCTCGCGCAAGCTCTTTGGGGTCGATCTTTCGCTCCGGCGCAACGCCACTGTGACCGATTTCATGCATCATAAGGATGACGTCGTCAGCGAGGAACACAAACGACGTGCAGAGCAATTCCGCCTGTTGAAGGTGGAGCGATTCCAAGGTACGGCGAGCTTTGTCGATCCGCATACCGTCCGCATCGCGCCCGATACCCACTTGCGTGGTGAGAAGATTCTGATCGCCACCGGTTCATCGCCGGCTCATCCGCCGGAATTTCCGTTCGAGCATCCGCACGTCCACGATTCGGACGAAATCCTGCAGATTACCGAGCTCCCGGAAACATTGGCTATCGTCGGCGCTGGAGTGATTGGGGCGGAGTATGCCTGCACTTTTGCCGCGCTCGGCGTCGAAGTGTATCTGGTCGACGGCCGCGACTGGCTGCTCGGCTTTCTTGATCGCGAGATTTCTGAAGCTATTCAGCGCACGATGGCGGCAAACGGGGTGCACTTTATCTGGAAAGAAAGAGTGACGCACTGCGATGCGCCGCCCACAGGCGATGTCACGCTTATGCTGACTTCCGGCGCGACGCTCGCGGTCAACGATGTCCTGGTCGCGGCTGGCCGGCAGAGCAACACGGCCGACCTGAATCTCGCTGCTGCCGGACTGACTCCAGGCAAACGCGGGCTCGTGCAAGTTGATGCGCATGGCCGCACAGAGGTGCGGCACATTTTCGCCGCCGGCGACGTGATCGGCGCGCCGGCCCTGGCTGCCACGAGCATGGAACAGGCGCGCCTGGCGGTTTGTGTCGCGTTCGATCTTCATGGGAAAGAAGCAGCCGCGCCGATTCTGCCGACCGGCATTTATACCATTCCGGAAGCGAGTATGGCTGGAGAGACCGAGGAATCTTTGAAGGAGAAGAGCATCCCGCACGTCGTCGGCCGCGCTCGTTATGCCGATAATGCGCGCGGTCAGATTATTGGTGACGAAAGTGGCTTGCTGAAGCTGATCTTTCGGCCTGAGGACATGCGTCTACTCGGAGTGCATGTGGTCGGGGAACAGGCCACCGAACTCGTCCATATCGGCCTCGTCGCAATGCTGGCCGGAGTGGGTGCCAGCCTGTTTAACCGCGTTTGTTTCAACTACCCGACGCTGGGTGAACTCTACAAACTTGCCACCTACGAGGCATTGCTGAAACGCGCCGGGCTTTTCCCGGGCGCGCCCGCGCTGGACGCGTGACAAACCTCAACCTGCTTTCCCATTCGAGCGAACCCAGCGTGGAGTCGAGCCCGCGGCGACTTTGGCAAATAGGCAGGAATCAAGGCTTGCTCCCAGGCGGGTTCGTTGATAGGAAGCGGGTGGAAGCGAGCATCCAGTTCGCTGCCAGGCAAGGAGGCAAACCAAATGAAAATCGCTCTCTATCTCTGTGTGGTAATCAGCGCGGCAATTATCGTGGGTGGCTGCGCGAATCAAAACAGTTCGGCCACAACCACCGGCAAGCCCGGATCGGCCGAAAACGCGGTTGCCTTCGGCTCCGGCGGAGGAGGGGGTAGCGCCCTGCCGCCCGGAAGAGTTCCGGTCAAGAACCAACCCTAGACGTGATTTCGGGCGCGGCAGGTGGCGTCGCGACCAGGGAATGCGGCAAAGGCGAGGCGGCAGCACGCGGATTGCTCGGCGCAGATTATCGTCGGGCTTCATGGGACGGTTTTCGATTTAGATGACGGCGTGCTTTATCTGATGTCCGCTCTGGGGAAATGACAAAGAAGGCGCGCGCGTGACCCTCGCCCTGACCCTCGCCATCGCGATCGGCTTTTCGTTGACCGTGCTGGGCAGCGGCGGATCGATCATTACTTTGCCAGTGCTGGTTTATGCCGCGCATGTGCCACCGCAAGCGGCGGTCGGCATGTCGCTCGCGGTTGTTGGCGGAACGAGCCTCGCCGCGACATTGCTGAATGCGCGCAGCGGTTTGGTGCACGCAAAAGCCGCCGCGCTCTTCAGCGCTACCGGCATTGTCGGCGCGCTCGCCGGGGCCCAGCTCACGCATCTCGTTTCACCCGCGCTGCTCATGTTGCTCTTCGCCGCGCTCATGATCGTGATCGCCACCTTGATGTTGCGCGGCGGCAACGTCCACGCGTCGGATTCCACGGAACAATGCCAGTGGCAACGTTGCTCGCTCGCTGGTCTCGGCGTTGGCGTGCTCACCGGCTTTCTCGGCGTCGGCGGCGGATTTCTCATCGTGCCGGCACTCGTTTTCTTCGGTCATTTGCCGCTCAAATCCGCGTTTGTCACATCGCTGCTCGTGATCGCGGTTAACTCTTTCGCTGGCCTCGCCGGGCATTTGCATCGGACGCCGTTCGACTGGCGCACCGCCGGGATGTTCCTTGGGGCGTCGCTCATCGGGATGTTCGCTGGCCGCCTTGTCGCGCAGCGGCTGGCGGTCGCGCAGTTGCGCGTGGCCTTCGCCTGGTTCGTCCTCGCCGTCGGCGCCTTTGTCATCGCGAAGAACTGGAGTTACTTTTTCTGAGCGGCATTGACCTGCTTTCGAGTGATCCTGCTGGAACCTCTTGGCCCGGCGGGCGGGAATGCGCTGCCTGATTAGCCTAACGACACCTCAAGCCAACAATTCACACCATGTATCTGAAACGTTTCTTTATCGAAGGACTCGCTCACGCCTCCTACCTTTTCGGCGCCGATGGTGAAGCCGCCGTGGTCGATCCAAAACGCGATGTCGATGATTACCTCGCCGAGGCCGAGCGCGAAGGCTTGCGCATCGTCGCCATCTTCAACAGTCATCCGCACGCCGATTTTGCTTCCGGTTTCCGCGAGCTGGCGGACCGGACCGAAGCGAAAGTTTACGTCTCGCATCATGCACCGGTGAACTACGAGCACGTCGCGGCGAAAGATGGCGACCGCGTGAAGATCGGTTCGCTCGAGGTCGAGTTGCTGGAAACGCCGGGACATTCGCCCGACAGCCTCTCGTTCCTCGTGCGTGAGGGCGGCAAGCCGATCGCTATCTTTACCGGCGATCTGCTTTTTGTGGGCGACGTCGGCCGTCCTGATCTGCGCGACGCCGACGAGGACCCGAACGCGCTCGCCGGCAAACTTTACGACTCGCTCTTTCACAAGATCCTCGCTCTGCCGGACGAGGTGAAGGTTTATCCCGCGCACGGCGCCGGCTCGCTCTGCGGCCGCGCCATTTCCGACGCGCCTTTCTCGCTCGTCGGCCAGGAACGGAAACTGAATTGGGCGATGCAAATCAAGGAGCGGAATGAATTCGTCAGGCAAATGACCGCCAACCTGCCCGATCGGCCCGCGTACTTTTCCTACGACGTAGGTGTGAATCTGGAAGGGGCCGAACCTTTCAGCGCGCTCCCGCCGCTCGACGAAATGACCGAGGAGGAATTGCAACACGCGGTGAAAGACCAGGCGGTTGTGCTCGACCTGCGTCCGCCCGGCAAGTTCGGTGCGGCTCATTTTCCCGGCAGCATTAACATCGGCCTGGGCAGTCCGTCGTTTTCCACTTGGACCGGCTTCATGGTCCCGGGCGACAAGGCGATCGCGTTCGTGGTTGGCTCAGCCGAGGAGGCGAGGCGGGCGCGCCTCGAATTGGCGCGAATCGGTTTCGACAATGTGCTCGGTTACATCAAGGCGGACGCGCTCAAGCAAACCGAAAAGCTCCCGCAAGTCAGCGTACCGGAACTGAAGGCACGCCTGCAAAATGACGGACCTTTCGTGCTCGACGTGCGCGCGCCTTCCGAATGGGAGAGCAATCATATTGATGGCGTGCAACACGTGCCCTTGTCGTCTTTTGCCAAACAATTGCCTGATCTGCCTAACGACCGTCCAATTGCGATCATCTGCGCCAGCGGCTATCGCAGTTCCATTGCCGGCAGTCTGCTCAAGGCGCACGGTTACAAGGAGGTTGCGAACGTCGCCGGGGGCATGAATGCCTACACGGAAACAGGCCACTGAGGAGGATCCGTAAAATTGCAATCGAACTGCAAGTGACGAGCGGCGGCAGGGTGCTGGATGTCAAGGGTCACCGGCGAGTTGATGCATGGCGATTATCAATCTTGCTGGAGGCGTTGCCTAAGCAACTGGCGAGCTGATCGGTCCCTGAGAAGCCGCAACCGATCGCATCGAGCTTCTCGCGCAGCGGCGTCTTGTCATCGCCGCTAAGCAGGCTCGTGGTTGCTGCCGGCCAGAAAGGCGCCAGATAACCAACTCCACCCCGAGCGCCTGCGCCAGCGCGACGAGGATGACCAAAAGCGCGAACACCCCGCGCACCCGCAACTGCGCGGTGGCATGCGAGAGCTCGTCGATCATGCGGAGCAAACCGGGAATGCCTTTGGCCCATTGCCCGAGCTGCGTGGCGGCCAGAAAGACCGCCAGCAAGACGAGAAAGAGCAGAATCTCGACACCGAAGCCGTGGCTGATGATGCCAATGACAGGACTGAGCGGGAGAAGCGTCGCGAAATCGCTGATCAACGAAGAAATAAGCATGAGCTGGCCATAGGGCGTCGCGTTCAGTCCGCGCTCTTTCGGGATCGGGACGGGCCGAAGCCACCGAACCCAATGCGCTTCGGGCTCGGCACCCGGTGCAGTGTCGCCATGCTGGCGGATTCTTGGTCGTCGGTTGGCGGGACGGTCCTGTCGATGATTTGCTGTTCACGGGTGTCGCGCCAGTTGTCGGTCTGGAAAAGCAGGCGCGTAGTCCAGCAGCAGCCGAGACTTTCGGGTCTGCACGAGGGGCAGGAGGAACGGCGTTTGGCTGCTGGGAAGTGGAGCAGGTGGGCTAGTGTGCGCTGCCGGGCGGGGTTCCGCCGAGTGAGGGGACCGGTGCAAGCGAGTAGACCTCGACCAGCGCCACACCGGTGGTGTTGTTCGCTCCACGGACGATCGCGGTGTAGGCACCCGGCGAAAGGGTCGCGACTATCGCTGATTCCCTGTCATCCGTGGGCGGGATTGTCGTATCGATGATTTGTTGTTCCTGATCGTCGCGCCAATTGTCGTTGGAGAAGATCAGCGAGCCACTGCGATCGTGCAGTTCCAGGACCGGGTCGTCCAACACTCCGCTGACACCGGCGCTCACCAGGGAGGGGCCAATGGCACGCACAAGCACCTTGGTCGGCGCCGTGCCACCGATGATGAAGCCCCCGATCATGACGTCGTCAACCAACCCAACCTCTCCGCGGGTGGAGATGTTGCGCACGCTGGAATTGTCCGGCGAGAGATCGTAGAGCTCGCACAGGGCGACGCCGGTGGTGCCGTCTTCGCCCCGGACTACGGCGGTGTAGTTACCTGCGGGCAGGTAGGCAACGATGACGGCCTCCTTCGGATCGGTGGGTTGGAGTTCAGCCGGGACGCTGCCTGGGGGGAGCGAAGTCCAGTCAGCGTTCTGGTCGAGCAAGGTGCCGCTGGAATCGTAGAGCTCTACCTCGGGGTTGGGCAGGACTCTGGAAACTCCCGACCGCGCCAGCGACGGTCCCAGTGCCCGGATCACCACCTCCTTGGTGGCATCGCCCGTGACGATGAAGCCCCCGATCAGGACGCTATCGCCGCTGCGCACTCGAACCCGGGTCGAGATGTTGAGCAGCCCTTCGGGTTGCGCTGGCGACGGGCTCGGGACAGCGTATGAAACCTCGTTCGAGTAGCCGCTTTCCACCCCCTCGGTATTGTAGGCAGTGACGGCAAAGTAATAGACCACGCCCTCAGTCAAATCTGGAACCGTGGCGGACGGCGTCTCTACCTCCATCGTCTGGGTGTAATTGTCACTGCCGGTTCCGAAGTAGACTCTATAGCCGGCGAGGTTTTGTTCTAAATTCGGATCCCAAGCGAGGTTGACCGATTGCGAAGCATGAACCTGGCAAGTGAAGAACAGAGCGACCGACGCGAAGACGATCGTGAAAAGCCGTGAAAATACCATGGGACAGTCGTCTTTGCATGGCCTTGCATAGCAGCTCCGATGCCGAACTCCGCCTGCCTGTGGCTTGCGATGCGCAAAGGGTTTTGCCCTTTCGGATTGGGTCCGTTCCTGTCCCGCTTGAAACAGGAACGCCCCGTGACCGAATTGGTCACGCTATTAGCACGGATAAGGCGTTCGGCCTATGGCGCCGATACCGAACCCGCGATCTCTTGGATCAATTCCGGGCCCCGGTAGACGAGACCCGTGTAGAGTTGGAGAAGCTGCGCGCCCGCCTCAAATTTCTCTTGCGCGGAGGCTTTGTCGCAGATGCCTCCAACGCCGATGATCGGCAACCGCGTTCGCGAACGGAGGAAGCGAACGATCGCAGTCGACCGCAAACGCAGCGGTGCGCCGCTTAGACCGCCGGCTTGATCGGCTGCAGAAGCAACCGTTGAATGATCGAGCGTGGTGTTTGTCGCGATTATCCCGGCAAGCTCGCATCCTTCGCAGGCGGTAACGACCCGCTCGAGCGCTTCATCGGAAAGATCCGGCGCGATCTTCAGAAGGATCGGTTTTGGTAACGGCAGATGCGCGTTTTCCTTCGTCACGAACCGGAGCAAGGCCACCAGCGCGTCGTGTTCCTGCAGCGAGCGGAGCCCCGGTGTGTTCGGTGAGCTAACGTTGAGGGCAATGTAATCCGCCACCGGGGCCAGCCGTCGAAAAGAGTAAAGGTAATCTGCCGCCGCCTCTGCGAGGGGCGTGATTTTGGTTTTCCCGATGTTCACGCCGATCGGAACGGAAGGACAAAAACGACTCTCGCGCAGCCGACGGAGTCGTTCCCCGACCGTATCCGCGCCATCGTTATTGAACCCGAGCCGATTGATCAGCGCCCGCTCGCTTGGATAACGGAAAATGCGGGGACGCGGATTTCCCGGCTGGGGCTTTGCCGTCACGGTGCCAATCTCGACAAAACCAAAGCCGAGTGCTTCCCAGGCGGGAATCGCCACACCGTTCTTGTCGAAGCCGGCCGCGAGTCCGACCGGGTTTCGAAACTGCAAGCCAAAGAGGGTGCGCGGCTGTGGCGGCGGCGCGAACGAGCGCAAGAGCGCGAGCCCGCCCGGAACGCGGGGAACCGCGCGCAGAAGATTCAGCGCGAAATGATGCGCCGTTTCCGGATCCATCTGGAAAAGCAAAGGTCGCGCGATCCGGTCATACCAACTGTTCGTTAGGCGCTTCATTTTCCGATGCAGAACCGGGCGAAGAGCGCGTCGAGAATTCGCTCCATCCCGGCGTGGCCGATGACATCGCCGACCGCCTGCAATGCGCCTCGCAGATCCACTGCCACCAGCTCCGGCGCGAGATTCTGCACCAAGGCGTTTCGCGCATCATTGCAAGAAGTGAGAGCGCGCCGGAGACAATCGCGATGGCGTGCGTTGATCGCGACGGCGCTCGGTACGTCCCAGCGTTGCTCGCTTACTTTCGCCAAAATCGCCTCCTCCAGTCCGGCGAGACCGCTCTCCTCCAGGCAGGAAATTCGTAGCGCGTCGCAGGCTTTCCAATCCGCATGCTCGGGCAGATCGCTCTTGTTCAAAAGCAAAAGCTCCGATCGGTCCTCGGTGCGCGCATCGAAATGCGGCGGCTTCGCCGCGCTCGCGTCGACCAGATGCAGAGCCAGATCGGCATGGGCGAGGGAGCGCTCGGTACGCGCAATTCCTTCGGTCTCGACGACGCCGGTGTTTCCCGCGCGCAGTCCCGCCGTATCCGTCAGGCGCAGAGCGATGCCACGGAGATTGACCACCTCCTCAATCGTATCGCGAGTCGTGCCGGGAATCTCGCTCACGATCGCGCGCGGAAAACCGAGGATGCGATTGAGCAGACTCGATTTGCCGGCGTTGGTCGCGCCGTAGATCACAACTCGCACACCCTCGCGAAAGATGCGGCCCTGCTCCGCAGTCGTGAGGAGCGCTTCGATTTGCGCACGGATGCCATCGAGTCGCGCGAGGAAGGCGGCCCCGACATCCGGTTCGATGTCTTCTTCCGGGAAATCGATGTAGGCCTCGAGATTTGCGACCAGCGCAAGCAGTTCTTCGCGCAGCTGCGAAACCTTCTCGCCCAGCCGGCCCTCCAGTTGTTCCGCCGCTGACCGCAGCGCGAGATCGGTTTGCGCCCGGATCAGATCGATTACGGCTTCGGCTTGCGTCAGATCCAATTTCCCATTCAAGAACGCGCGCTCCGTAAACTCCCCGCCGCGCGCCGCCCGCGCCCCGGCCCGTAAACAGGTTTCCCAGACGCGCGCCGTGACCAGCACACCGCCGTGGCAGCTGATTTCCACCACGTCTTCACCGGTGTAACTCGCCGGCGCGCGATGGACCGAGAGCATCACCTGATCGAGGACGCGGTCACCTTCGACGATCTCTCCAAATTGTTGGAAGTGCGATGGCGCCACCGACGGTTTTTGTTTCCCGCGAAAGACTTGATCGGCAATCGAGACTGCCCCGGGTCCGGACAGCCTGACGAGTGCGATGGCCCCTTCGCCGGGCGGGGTCGAGACCGCGGCGATGGTCTCATTCGACTGTCCGATCATCGCGCCGCGCTATGACTGCAGCACCTCGCGGAGTGCGGCGATGCACTGGCGATTCTGCTCCATTGTGCCAACGGAAATGCGAACCCATTCCGGCAGGTTATAACCACTGAGGGCGCGCACGATCACCCCCTTGCGCAGCAGCGCGTTGAAGAACGCCTTGCCGTCGCCCACCCGCACCAGAACGAAATTCGCCACGCTGGGGACAAACGGCAGACCCAGTGCCGCACACTCTTCCTCCAGGTACCTCCGACCTTCGTCGGTCAGCCGTTTGGTTTCCGTCTGATGCGCCTCATCGGCCAAGGCGGCGACCGCCCCGGTCTGAACCAGACCGTTGGTGTTGAAAGGTTCGCGCGTTTTTTGCAGCACCCGGATCAATTCCGGCCGCGCGATGCCGTAGCCCAGCCGCAGGTTGGCGAGCGCGTGAATTTTGGAAAAAGTGCGCAGGACAACCACGTTGCGTTCCTGCCTAACGAATTTCAACGTGTCAGGCGGATCATCCAGGTATTCGAAATAGGCCTCGTCGAAGACGACCACGACTTCGTCAGGTACATCCGCCATGAAGCGATCAATCGCCTCCTGCCCGACCAGTGTCCCGGTCGGATTATTCGGGTTGGCAACGAAAACCACGCGGGTGCGCGACGTGATCGCCCCCCGAATCGCCTCGAGGTCGAAGCGAAAATCGCGATCAGGAACCGCAACGGTTTTGGCGGCAAAAAGCGAGGCGACCAGGCGGTAGGCAATGAAAGCGTTCTCCGAAGTGACCATCTCCGCGCCCGGTCGCAGGAAAGCGTGCCCGATGAATTCGATAATCTCGTTTGAGCCGTTGCCAAAGATGAAGTATTCCGGCGCGAGACCCAGCTTGCTGGCCAACGCCGCCCGGATATAGAACCCGCCACCATCCGGATAGAAATTTGCGCCCGCCAGCGCCTCCTGTATCGCCACCTGCACGCTTGCCGACGGCCCGAGCGGATTTTCGTTCGAGGCGAGCTTTACGATCTGGTCAGGACGCAGGCCGCATTCGCGCGCCGTTTCTTCAATGGGTTTGCCCGGTTCGTAAAGCGCGAGATCGCGCAGATGCGGCTTAGCCAGGTTCCAGATGCTGTCCATGCCTGAATTGAACCACAGAGACGGCTGAGTTCACAGCGATTCGAGTTATTTCCAAAAAATCTCCGTGCACTTCCGCCCTCCGTGGATAGTGCTCCCAGATGAGCACCTTCGAATTCATCGCGGCGGCCAAGCTATTTAACATCACCCTCACGCCGTGGAAAATCGTCGGCCTCACTGGCAGCCTCATCTTCGGTTTGCGTTTTCTCATACAGTGGATCGCCTCGGAGCGCGCCAAAAAGAGCGTGATTCCCTTTGGCTTCTGGGAATGCAGCGCGCTTGGGTCGATTTTGACCCTGAGTTATTTTGCAATTTATCGCCACGATTCGGTCGGCGTCCTGCAAACCGCGCTGCCGTTGCCGATCTATCTGCGCAATTTATACTTCCGTTGGACGCATCAACATGCACAACATCCGGGGAATGAACCGCGGCCACCGGAGTAGCTGCGCGAGTCATTCAACCCTCGAATCTTATCATGCTGCCTGATCTCGAAGTCATCTATCTCGATAACAACTCCAGTACCCGGATCGATCCCGAGGTGCTCGAGGAAATGATGCCATTCCTGACCGCGCAATACGGCAACCCATCGGGTTCGCATCGTTTCGGCGCGCGGGTCAAGGAGGCAACGAACCTCGCTCACGAGCGCGTCGCTGCGCTGCTCGGCTGCCAGCCCAGCGAAGTCGTTTTCACCAGCGGCGGGACGGAATCGGACAACACCGCGCTCCATTCCGCCCTCCAGATGTCGCCCGAGCGACGCCACGTCGTCACCACTTCCGTCGAGCACAACGCCGTTCTGAATTACTGCGAAGCGGCCGTCAGGCGTGACTGCCAGGCGACGATTGTCCCGGTCGACGAGCAGGGTCGTCTCGATCTCGACGAACTGGAACGCGCCATTCGCCCCGACACCGCAGTCGTTTCCGTGATGTGGGCAAACAACGAGACCGGCGTGATTTTTCCTCTGGAGAAGATCGCGCAAATCTGCCGCGCCAAAGGCGTCTTCTTCCACACCGATGCGGTCCAGACGGTTGGGAAAATGGCGATCGATCTCGCCAACCTGCCGATTCATTTCCTCTCCCTTTCCGGGCACAAATTGCATGCTCCAAAAGGCGTCGGCGCGCTCTACGTCAATCGCAAGGCGCGCTTCCAGCCGCTGCTCGTCGGCGGACCGCAGGAAGGCGGCCGGCGCGCGGGAACCGATAACGTACCCTCCATCGTCGGACTCGGGAAAGCAGCCGAGCTGGCGCTTTCAGCTTTGGAGGAAGAGAACACGCGCGTTCGCGCCTTACGCGATCGCTTTGAATCAACCCTTCTCGCCGAGCTCGAAGACGTGATGGTAAACGGCGACGCGGCCGCGCGGCTGCCCAACACCTCGAATCTCGCCTTCACCGGAGTCGACGCCCAGGCCATCCTCCTCAAGCTCGATCAGGAAGGCGTTTGCTGTTCGTTAGGCTCTTCCTGCACCACGGGCGCGGTGGAGCCGTCGCACGTCCTGCGCGCGATGCACTTCACGAACGAGCGCGCCCGCAGCAGCCTGCGTTTTTCCTTCGGTCGCTTCAACACCGAGGCCGAGCTGGACAAAGTGCTCGAGATCCTTCCGCGCATCGTGCGCAAGCTGCGCCAGCTCTCCCCCACGCCGGCTTGATCGACGCTACGGCCGCACAAGCGACGCCTTTGCCCGCACCACGAGAAATTTTTTCGGATCGCTGGCCGTGGATTCGAAGACGATGCCGAAGCGCGCTACCCGTCCCAGCGCGAGATGGCGAAAGCGTCGGTCTGCTTCTCGTTAGGCAATCTCAGCCTCCGAGGTTTGCGCTTTCAGCCCGTCGAAACGATTGTCGTCGGTGGCTTCCAGCAACGGTAAAAAACCCGGCATCATCCCGCTCGTGGAACGGGGCTGCATTGAAATTCGTGGAGCCCGCCAGAACAATCTCAAGGGCTTCGATCTCGACCTGCCGCTCGGCCAGTTGACCGTCGTCACGGGCCCGAGCGGGAGCGGCAAATCGAGCCTGGCTTTCGACACGATCTACGCCGAAGGCCAGCGCCGTTACGTCGAGACCTTCAGCCCTTACACGCGGCAATTCCTTGAGCGCATGGATAAGCCGCGGGTCGACGAAATACGCGGCATTCCGCCTGCGATCGCGATCGAGCAATCGAACCCGGTGAAAAGCTCGCGCTCGACCGTCGGCACGATGACGGAGATCAACGATTACCTGAAGCTGCTCCTGCCGCGAGTGGCGCGCGCCTTCTGCCCGAGCTGCGGTCGTGAGATCAGGCCCGAAACCGCGAGGTCGATTGCCGAGGAGGTGTTGCGCCAGTTTGAAGGGCATTCGTCCGCCTCGCCTAGCGATGACGCTTTGCGCCTGGACGCGCGGAAGCGCGTCCCTCCGGAGGGACCTGCTTCCGCAGGTCCAGGTGCCAGCGTCCTCATCACGTTTTGGGTGGCCGTGCCGCTGAAGACGGAGCCGAAGGATTTTTTCAGTTTCCTCCAGCAGCAAGGTTACCTCCGCGTCTGGTTGAATGGCGAAGTCGTTAGGGCCGATGGCGAAACCAAAAAACTCCGGCTCGGAGCGCGCGTCCAGGTGATCCAGGATCGCCTCACCGTCACGGAGGAAAACCGCGCCCGGCTCGTTGAGTCGATCGAGACCGCACTGCGTTTCGGGAAGGACAAGATCAATTTCATCGATCTCGCAACCAAGGAGGAACACCCATTCTCCACCGGCTGGCATTGCGCGCATTGCGACCTCGACATTCGTCCGCCGACGCCCGGGCTCTTCAGTTTCAACAATCCGCTGGGCGCGTGTCCGGAGTGTCGCGGCTTCGGCCGCACCATCGCGATCGATCTCAACCGCGCCATTCCCGATCGCGCGCTCTCCATCGCGCAGGGTGCAGTGCGCGTTTTCCGCGGCGAGGAAATGGGCGAATCGCAAAAGGATTTGCTCCGCGCCTGCGCCCGCGAAGAGATCGACGTTCACCTGCCGTTCGAGGAATTGCCGAAACACGACCAGGATTTCGTCATCAACGGCGAGAAAGGCGCCGGCGAATTCACCGAGGAAGATTACGAGAGCGATCGTTGGTACGGCGTTCGGGGCTTCTTCCGATGGCTCGAGAGCAAGACCTACAAAATGCATGTGCGCGTTTTGCTCAGCCGTTACCGCGCCTACACCACCTGCCCGAGTTGTCAGGGCGGCCGCTTTCAGCCGGAGACGCTCAATTACCGGCTTCTCAGGCAAGACGGAATTGCTTTCACGCTGCCCGAGTTCGCTGCGCTGCCGGTCGCCGAGGCGCGCGATTTTCTCACCAGCCTGGCCCTTCTGCCTAACGACTCGGCCGCCGGGATGCTGCGGGCCGAGATCGGCACGCGCCTTGGGTATCTCTGCGAGGTCGGCGTCGGTTATCTCACGCTCGATCGCTCCACCCGCACCCTGAGCGGCGGCGAAGTGCAACGCGTCAATCTCACAACCTGTCTCGGCGCGTCGCTCGTCAACACGCTCTTCGTCATGGACGAACCGAGCGTCGGCCTCCACCCGCGCGATGTTGGCCGGCTCGTCAGGGTCATGCACAACCTGCGCGACAAGGGCAATACGCTCCTCGTGGTCGAGCACGAGGAGGCGCTCATTCGCGCGGCCGATCATCTGCTCGACATCGGTCCCGGCCGCGGCGAACGCGGCGGCGAATTGGTCTACCAGGGTACGCTGGCAGATTTTCTGGGGAGCGCGGGCGCCCCGCCGGCAGTGTCACGCGCCTCGCGGGACACACCGCGTGGAGGAAAAGTTCGCGACCGCGAGGGCGCGGTCGCCAACGGGCGAGGCGCCCGCGCTCCCCGGAGCAATGGCGAGCCTTTCGACTATCTCGATTCCCTCACGCGAGACTACCTCACCGGGAGGAAATCGATTCCGATTCCAAAAGTCCGCCGCGCCTCATCTCACGCGATCAAGATCAAAGGCGCGACGCAGCACAATCTCAAGAACCTCGATGTTGAGATTCCGTTAGGCGTTTTCACCTGCGTAACCGGCGTCTCCGGCTCGGGCAAATCGACTCTCATCCACGAAGTCCTTTACCAAAATCTCCTCCGAGCACGCGGAACGGGGAGCGAGGAAGCCGGCGCCTGCAAGAGCGTGACCGGCGCGCATCGCGTGGGCGAAATTGTAATGGTCGATCAGGCGCCGCTCTCCCGCACGCCACGTTCGACTCCGATCCTTTACCTTGGGATTTACGATCGGGTGCGCGAGTTGTTTGCCGGCTTGCCGGAAGCGATGGCACAGGGTCTGACCGCAAGCGCGTTCTCCTTCAACTCCGGCAGCGGACGTTGCGAGCGCTGCGGTGGGACCGGCTTCGAGAAAATCGAAATGCAATTCCTGAGCGACCTCTACGTGCGCTGCGCGGAATGCGAAGGCCGACGTTTCCAGCCGCATGTCTTGAAAGTGAAGCTACGCGGCCACTCGATCCACCAACTGCTCGAGATGACCGTGAGCGAGGCGGTGCATTTTTTCAACGAGCTCGAGGAAAGCGAAACGCTCGCCCGTCCGCTTGCAGTCCTGGAGGAAGTCGGGCTTGGTTATTTGCGCCTCGGACAACCGCTCAACACGCTTTCCGGCGGGGAATCGCAGCGGCTGAAACTTGTCCGGCACCTTGGCCAAACCGGAAACGGAAATGGGGAAGCCGGAGATCTGTTTATCTTCGACGAACCGACCACCGGCCTGCATTTCGACGATGTCGCGCTCCTGATCAGGCTATTCCAGCGCCTGGTCGAGGCGGGGAATTCGATTGTCGTGATCGAGCACAATCTCGAGGTGATCAAGTGTGCCGATTGGATCATCGACCTCGGCCCCGAGGGCGGCGAGGAAGGCGGGCAATTGGTGGCCGCCGGAACGCCGAAGGACGTGGCGAAAGTTGCCGCCTCCCACACCGGCCAGTTCTTGCGCGATCTACTCGGGAGAGCGGGCGCCCCGCCCACTGTGTCACGCGCCTGGCGCGACACTTCCTCGCGCTACGTTTTCCCCGGCGAAGTCGAGCCACTCTTGCGCGCCGCGGAAGAACCGTTCGGCGAGGCACCGAACGGAGCGGGCGGGGCGCCCGCGCTCCCCAGAGATCTCGCAGCCAAACGCGACCCTTCCATCGCCATCCATGGCGCGCGCGAGCACAACCTGAAGAACCTTTCGCTCGCCATCCCGCGCGACCAACTGGTCGTCATCACCGGCCTGAGCGGCTCGGGTAAATCGACTATCGCTTTCGACATCCTTTTCGCGGAAGGACAGCGTCGTTTTCTCGACAGCATGTCGCCCTATGCGCGGCAGTTCGTTGAGCAGCTGGAAAAACCGGATGTCGACCTGATCGAGGGTCTTCCACCCACGGTCGCGATCGAGCAACGGGTCACGCGCGGCGGCGGCAAATCGACCGTCGCGACCGTAACCGAAGTCTACCATTTTCTCCGGCTCCTTTTCGCCAAAACGGGGACGCAGTTTTGTCCCGACTGCGATCTACCGGTGGAAAAACAGAGTCTCGCCGCCATCGTTAGGCATGTGGAAACGGCGGCGCGCCGCGGACCGCTCACCGTCCTTGCGCCACTGGTCAAGGCCCGCAAAGGTTTCCATACCGAAGTCGCGCGCTGGGCCGAGCGCCAGGGATTCGAGACGTTGTTCGTGGACGGCCGCTTGATTGCGATCGCGGAGTTTCGCAAGCTCGAGCGCTTCAAGGAACACACGATCGATGTCGTCGTCGGAACGATCGATGCGCGCCGCATCCTGAAGACGCGCAACCTGATGCAACGCGCCCTCGAGATCGGCCGCGGCACCGCACATCTCCTCGACGGGAAAGATCACCTCACGACGATGAGCACCGAGATGAGCTGCCCCGGCTGCGGCCGCGCCTTCGAGGAACTTGACCCGCGCCTTTTCTCCTTCAACTCGCCCCACGGCTGGTGCGAGACCTGCAACGGCTTCGGCGAAATCTGGAATGAAGCGGTGCAGCACGGCGATCCCGAGAGCGGCGAGTCGCAACTCGAGAGCGAGCTCGCCGCGGAAAAGCAATTTGAATCGATCGAGGAAGAGGAAGCGCGACCCTGCCCGGGCTGTCGCGGCGCGCGTCTCAACGCCATTGCGCGACACGTGCGCGTGCAAGGCTTGACGATCGACAATTTCAACGAGCGCTCCGCAGGTGAAGCGCTCGCCCTGATTGGCAGGTTGCGCTTTCGCGGGACGCAGAAAGTGATCGCGGCCGATCTTGTGCCGGAGATCAAACAGCGCCTGCGCTTCATGGAAAATGTCGGGCTGGGTTATCTCGCGCTCGGCCGATCCGCCAAAACGCTGAGTGGCGGCGAATCGCAGCGGATTCGGCTCGCGGCGCAGCTCGGCTCCAACCTGCGGGGCGTGCTCTATGTGCTCGACGAGCCAACCATCGGCCTGCACGCGCGCGACAACCTGCGGCTGCTCGACACCCTGACCGCGCTACGCGAGAAAGGGAATTCGCTCGTGATCGTCGAGCACGACGAAGAAACGATGCGCCGGGCGGATCACATCATCGATCTCGGTCCCGGGGCGGGCGTGCATGGGGGCGAGCTGGTGGCGCAGGGAACGCTGCGCGATATCGAGCGAAATGCGGACTCGCAGACCGGCCGCTGTCTGCGCACCCCGCTTTGTCATCCGGTTCGGAAATCGCGGCGTTCGTTAGGCGAGGTTAAGGATTGGCTGGAGATTCAAGGCGCGCGCGCGAACAACCTGAAGAATATCGATGCGCGCTTCCCGATCGGCCGGTTTTCGGTCATCACTGGCATTTCCGGTTCCGGCAAATCCACCCTCATGCGTTCCGTCCTCCTCCCGGCGGTGCAAGACGCCCTCGGAGGGACGCGCTTCCGCGCGTCCAAGGACTCGCCGCAGCGAGTCCCTCCGATTTCCGGCGCGGACGCTGTCGAGGCCGTTTACGAAGTGGACCAATCACCCATCGGCAAGACCTCGCGCTCGACGCCCGCGACTTACATCAAGGTCTTTGACGAGATCCGAAGTCTCTTCGCGCAGCTGCCGGTTTCGCGGGTTCGCGGCTACAGCGCGAGCCGGTTTTCCTTCAACACCGAAGGTGGCCGCTGCGAGACCTGCGGTGGACAGGGCGTGATCAAGCTTGAGATGAGTTTCCTCCCCAACAGTTATGTGCCGTGCGAAGATTGCGGCGGAAAACGCTACAACGCACAGACGCTCGAAGTCCTCTATCACGAGCGCAGCGTCGGCGACGTGATGGACATGACGATTGCGCAGGCCGCGGAATTCTTTGCCGCCAACCCGAAGGTCGCGCTTCCCCTTGCATTGTTGGTCGAGACCGGTCTCGGTTACCTGAAACTCGGGCAGCCGAGCCCGACCTTGAGCGGCGGCGAAGCGCAGCGGCTCAAACTCGCGACGAAACTGACCCGCGGCGTCAGCCGGGCGACGAACGAACGCCTGCGCAAGATGCGCAAACCGAAATCGATGCTCTACCTGCTCGAGGAGCCGACGATCGGATTGCACATGGCAGACGTGGAACTGCTTCTCAATGTGCTGCATCGCCTGGTCGATGACGGGAACACCGTGATCGTGATCGAGCACAACCTGAGTGTGATCGCGGAAGCCGACTACGTAGTCGATATCGGGCCGGAAGCGGGTTCGTTAGGCGGCGAGATCGTGGTGGCCGGAACGCCGGAAAAGGTGGCGAAGAATCGGCTCAGCCGGACGGCGCCCTTCCTGCGCGAGGTGCTCGCGCAAGGCGGCGAGACCCCGCGGAAACGAAAAGCTTCAAAAGCATTGTCATCCCGAGCCGGCAGAGCGCGGCGAAGGACCCCGCAAATGCAATAGACGCTTTCCATTTGCCCCTCCACCCAGATTGCGTGGGAGAGGTCCCTTGCCGTCTACGCGGCTCGGGATGACAAGGCGTTGGGAAAGTTGCCGCCTGTCCCGATCTCGCGGAAAGTCGCGCCTCCTGATGCTCGCTTTTTACCTGCACGATCTCGATCCGTTCATCTTCCGGGTCTGGGGCGACTTTGGGCCGCGCTGGTACGGGATGGCCTACGTGCTCGCTTTCGCCTGCGGCTTTTGGCTGCTGCGCGTGTTGGCGAAGCGCGGCTACACTCAACTGCGCGTCGAACAGGTGGGCGACTTCATCACCTGGGCTGCGCTCTTCGGCGTCATGCTCGGCGGCCGGATTGGCTATGTCCTCTTTTATCGTCCCGATATGTTGCTCGATCCGCTCTCGATTGTGCGCGTCTGGGAAGGTGGGATGTCGAGCCACGGCGGGATGATTGGGCTGATCGTCTTCACCTATTGGTATGCCTGGCGGCACAAACTTTCGTGGACCAATCTTGGTGACAATCTCGTGGTCGTGGCGCCGATCGGTTTGTTCTTTGGCCGCTGCGCCAATTTCATCAACGGCGAACTCTATGGCCGCCTCACAACCGTGCCGTGGGCGATGCTTTTCCCAAAGGAGCTGCTCGAGCCGGCCGATGCGGCCGAAACCCAGCGCGCCCTCCTCGCGGCCCAGCGGATTGATCCCAACCTAACGACTCCTGAGGCGATCGTGAACGCGCTGCACAGTTCGCCGCGATTGCGCGCAGTCATCCGCCCGATCCTCACCCCGCGACATCCGTCGCAAATTTACGAGGCGCTGCTCGAGGGCGTGGTGCTTTTTGCAATCCTTTGGCTGGTGCGAACGCGGACGCGCCAGCCCGACGGCGTGCTGACCGGCTTGTTCTTTGTTTGCTACGCAATCTTCCGCATCGTGGTGGAATATTTTCGCGAGCCGGACGCTTCGCTCATCGCCGGTTTCACCCGTGGACAGTTTTTCTCCTTCTTCCTCATCGCGATCGGGCTGGCCTTCATCATCGTCGGGAAAATTCGAAATCAGCACGCGGCGCCGGCGCCGGCTTTGTGACTCGATTGGCCGCTTTCGTTTCGCGCGACTTCCGCTATTACTAACGCAAGATGACGAACCTGATTTTCCCAGGTTTCCTGGCGGCGGGCGGGGTCGTTTTCTCGTTCGAGCACGCCACCGTCGCGGGCAAGATGGTGCTCCTGCTCCTCGCCATCGCCTCGATCTTCAGCTGGTCGGTCATGGTGACCAAGATGCGCGTCGTGCAGTTCGCGCGAAAACAGACCGACCGCTTTCTGGCCGCGTTCCGGCAGGACCGCCAGCCGTTGCGCCTGTTCGAATCCAATGTGCGGTTCCCCGGCTCGCCGGTTTTTCAGGTTTATCGCGCGGGTTGCGAAGAGCTGACTTTTCATCTCCTCGGCTCAGCCGAGATCGATGAAACCTTTCGCGCCCGGCTCGAGATCGCGGACAAGATCACACCAGCGCAAATGCACGCGGTCAGCGCGGCAATGGAGCGCGCCGTGGGTGAAACCGCGCTCAAACTCGAATCGCAGATGATCCTCCTCGCCACGGCGGTGAGCGGGGCGCCGTTTCTTGGATTATTAGGCACGGTCTGGGGAGTAATGGACACTTTCACCGGGGTGGCCGAGGCTGGCTCGGCCAATCTCGCCGCGATGGCGCCCGGCGTTTCCGGCGCTCTCATCACGACCGTGACCGCGCTCTGCGTCGCGATCCCGGCGATGTTTGGCTATAACTTTCTCGTCACCAGCATCCGCGGAATGATCGTTGAGATGGACAACTTCGCGGCCGAACTGGCTTCGGAGTTTGAACATAAATACGTCGAGCACAGTGCGCGCATCTCTGATTTCCGGCGATGAAAAAAGCAACCGCTCAGGAAAGCAGGAAGACGGGAAGAAAATCAAAAGCCGGATTTCTTTCCTGCGTTCCTGCTTTCTTGAGCGATCAACGAGCCTGAGATGCGCCGCTATTCCAGTCGCACGTCGTTCACCACGCTGTCGGAGATCAACGTCACTCCGTTGCTCGATCTCGCGTTTGTTCTCCTGATCATTTTCATGATCACGACCCCGCTGATGGAGAACAGCAAGTCGCTCATTATTCCTTCCAGCAACACGACGAACGCCCCGATCAATCCAGCTGCGGTCCAGATTCTCTCGATCGACCGTAACGAAGTCGTTAGGCTGAATGAGGAGGTGGTCGAGCCGGCAGCGCTCGAGAGCCGGCTGGCGGCGCTGAAAGCAGCGGACCCGAATGTGGCGATCGTGATTCGCCCCGATCGCAACCTGCCGGTACAGAAACTCGTTAATCTGATGGATGCGCTGCAACGTGCCGAGATTACAAAGGTCGGAATCGCGACGCAGGAAGAACAACCGGGACGATGACCCGCGACGCGCGTTTCTGGCGCAACGTCACGATCATCGCGCTGATCCACGTGGTGCTCTTGTTCGGCCTGCTTTGGTGGAGTCGTTCTCCGCGCCAGGAGACGAAAAACATCGTCTGGATGGAAGGCGGCGCCGGCGGGGTGGCGGGCTCGGAACCAATGGCTGCGACGCCAGTAGCCAGGCCGGAAATGACGCCCGAAGCGACACCGGAAGCGACCGTGGAACAACCGACGCCCGAGGTCAGACCGACGGTGAAAAGCGAAATAGAAATCCCTTCGCCGACCCTTTTGGCGACGCCCACGCCAACTCCCAAACCAACACCCAAATCTACTCCCACTCCAACCGCGAAGCCGACGCCAACTCCCAAACCCACCCCGCGCCCGACGCCGAAGCCGACGCCCAAACCAAAGCCAAAGCCGAAACCAACCGCGACCCCGAAGCCAAAAACAAAGCCGACTCCGAACGAGGACGCCACCGCGAAGGAAGCGGAAAAGAAAAAAGCAATTGCGAAAGCCGCACTCGCCCGAGAGAAAAGCGCTGAAGAGGAAAAAGACTCTTCGGAAAAATCAGCCAAGAAGGCGACCGCCGCAGGTGGCGGAGAAGAGTCCAAGGCAAAAGGGAGCAGCGGCTCCGGTGGCGAGGGTTCCGGAGAGGGCGGCACTTCGGAGTTCGGTTGGTACGGCAACATGCTGCATGACCGTTTCTACAGCGAATGGGTGCAGCCGACCTCCGTCGTGCACAGCGCCAAGCTGTCCGTCCTCCTTCGCATCCGGATCCAAAAGGACGGGCGCATTTCCGATTACTCGATTGCGAAATCGTCCGGCAATCCGGTCGTGGACGACTCGGTCACGGCGGCGGCGGCCCGAGTCAAACGAGTCGATCCGTTGCCCGCGGGATTGGGCGATGATTATTATGATGTGAACATCAACTTCGAATTACAGTGAGACGATGAAGGGACCACGAATTTCAGATTTCAGATTTCAGATTTCGAATTTTGCAGCGCTCGGGCTCTGCCTTTGCCTAACGGTTTCGGCGGCGATCGCCGCCAAAGACGTGCCGACGATCACCGTGAGCAAGGGCGATCAAATCAACCTCGCGGTTTCGCCACTTGGCGGAGGCGAGGGCGCGGCCGCAACGAAGGTGGTGCAAAACGACCTCGCTCTCTCCGGTTACTTCAAGCTCGGCGGCGCGGACAGCACCTACACTGTTCGCGGCACGGCGAGCGGCGGGAGTTTGCAGGGCCGGGTGGTCGATCACAGTGGCGGGACGGTGCTGGCCAAAAGCTACAGCGGCAGCACGCGCGAGAACGCCCACCAGTTTGCCAACGATATTATCGAGACGCTGACCGGGCAGAAGGGCATCGCCGGGACGAAGATTGCCTTTATCGCCACGCGCAGCGGACGGAAGGAAGTCTACGTGGCCGATTGCGACGGGAGTAACGTGAGGCAACTCACCCATGACAACACGATCAGCGTCCATCCTTCGCTCAGTCCAGATGGTCGCCGGCTTGCCTATACCGGTTACCAGAGCGGCTACGCGGATGTCTATCTGATCGATCTCGCGAGCGGCGCGCGCAATCGGATCGTCAATTTCCCGGGGACAAACAGCGGCGCGGCCTTCTCGCCCGACGGCAGCGAGCTTGCCCTGACGATCAGCAAGGATGGCAACCCGGAGCTTTACACCGTAAACGCGAATGGCGGCGGAGCGCGGCGCCTGACCCGCACCCGCGGCGTCGAGTCGGGGCCGACCTGGTCGCCGAATGGCAGCGAGATCATTTACTCTTTTGATGGCGGGGGTAGTCCACAACTTTATCGGATTTCGGCCTCTGGCGGCACGGGGAGATTGGTTTCGACCGGTCAGAGCTTTTGCACGGAGCCGAACTGGTCGCCGGATGGGAAGAAAGTAGCGTTCAACGTTCGGAGCGGAGGTGAGTTTCAGATCGCAGTGCTTGATTTGGCGGGCGGCGGAACGCGGCTCCTGAGTTCCGGACAGGATCCGGTGTGGGGCGCAGATTCGCGCCATCTGATTTTCACCGAAGGCGGCGCGCTTTACATGCTCGACACGGTCAACAGCCGAAAAACCAAAGTCCTCGACGGTCTCGGGAAGATCACCGAGCCAAGCTGGGCGCGCTAAGCCGCTTGCCGGGCAGGCCTGGCTCTGGCTTTAGCTGCCTAACGAGTCGGCGGAGATCATGCTCCGGCGACTTGCGGTAGCGCGAGTCATCAGTCGCAATGTAATATCGGTGTTGCGCCCGAGGGGTAGCGCGAGCTTCCAGCTTGCGAGATTCTCGTTAGGCCGCAAGCTGGAAGCTTGCGCTACACTTCGCCGATGCGAGCGCACAACCTGTGTATTTCGTATGAAACCCGGCTTCCTGGAAAAACTTATCGGTCGACTCGGTCGGATCGGGCCGGAAGAAGTGCAAAATTATCTCCTCCGCCTCGCCCAGGAGAAAGGCTTCCTCGAGACGATTTTTAACGCCATCCAGGAAGGAATCATCGTGACCGATTCGAACGGCCGGATCACTTACCTGAACGATTCGGCCTGCGAAATTTTCGGGCTCGACGACGAGACCGCCGTCGGCAAGCCGCTCGAAGAACAGGTGCGCGGGCTCGATTGGAAAGCGCTCGCGCAATCTGACGCCGCCCTTACTCGCGACATGGAAATTTTTTATCCTGCGAACCGCTTCATCAATTTCTACGTCGTACCGCTGATCATCGAGCGCCGAGCGTCGCCCAACTCGCCTGACGAATCGATCTCAGAAGCCGCCGGTCACGCCATGATCCTGCGCGACATTACCGAAGACCGGCGCTCGACCCAGCAAACCATCGAGTCCGAGCGCCTCTCGGCGCTCACGCTGCTCGCGGCCGGCGTCGCGCATGAAATTGGCAACCCGTTGAATTCCCTGCACATCCATCTCCAGTTGATGGAGCGCAAAGTGAAGAAACTGCGGGCCGCGGAAGACAGGCGCGAGCTGCAGGAATCGATCGACATCGCGCGCGCCGAGATCAACCGACTCGACTCGATCGTGACCCAGTTTCTGCGCGCCATTCGACCGTCAAAGCCGCACCTTCATCCCGAGGATGTAAACACGATCGTGGAGGAAGCGGTCCGTTTCTTCCGGCCCGAGATCAAGGATCGCGACATCGTGGTCGAGACGGAGCTGCGATCCGATCTGCCCCGGATTGAGCTCGACCGCGACCAGCTCAAACAGGCCTTTTACAATGCGATCAAGAACAGCTTCGAAGCGATGAAGCGCCGCGGCATCCTGCGCATCCGGACCGACCGCGACGAAACCCACGTGAAGGTCAGCTTCACCGACACAGGCGGCGGCATCTCGCCGGAGAACTTGAGCCGCGTCTTCGAACCCTATTTCACAACGAAGAGCGGCGGGTCCGGCCTGGGACTTCTCATCGTCAGGCGGATCGTGCGCGAGCACGGCGGCGAACTGGCGATCGAGAGCACGGAGGGAAAGGGGCTAACCCTGACCATTCGGTTGCCGATTCTCGATCGCAGGGTGCGCATGCTGCCGGACAGGGAAAGGATGAAGGCGGAAGGATAAGGATGAAGGATGAACGATCGGGAGAGCTGCGCGATTTGCGTGCACGAACGAAGGATTTCGCGCTTCGTATTGTTCGTCTCTACCCGGCGTTGCCTGAGGGCGATGGCGTAGCGCAGGTTCTCGATCGGCAACTTCTTCGTTCTGGAACTTCCGTGGCAGCTCATTACCGGGAAGCGTGCCGCGCGAAATCCGATCCAGATTTCGTAAACAAGCTCGAGAGCGGTCTGCAGGAACTCGACGAGACTGATCTGTGGCTGGAGTTGCTGGCGGATGCAGGCACGATACAATCGACTCGGATCAAGCCACTTCGTGTCGAAGTCGATGAATTGATTGCCATTTTTGTAACGATGATCCGAAAAATAAAGCGTCGACGGTGAGTTTTCATTCTTCATCCTTCCGCCTTTATCCTTGTCTTCAATGCAGCCCACGGTCCTGATTGTCGATGACGAAAAGCATACCCGCGACGGGCTGCGGAGTTTGCTCGGCGACAGCTACGACACTTATGTCGCGGCTGATGTCGCGGGCGCGATCGACGTGCTGGAGCGCGACCAGATCGATGTGCTCCTGACCGATCTCCGCCTCGGCGGCGAAGATGGCATGACCCTGATTGAGCGCGCCCTGAAAATGCCGCATCCGCCAGTCTGCATCATGATGACAGCCTACGGCTCGGTCGACACCGCGGTCGAGGCGATGAAACGGGGCGCCTACGATTTTGTGACCAAGCCGCTCAATCTCGACAAGGTCGAGATGTTGATCGCGCGCGCGCTCGGCAGCCGCCGTCTCGAGCAGGAAAATCGCGCCCTGCGTCAGCAGGTGGATGAGCGGTTCGCGCTCGAAAATATTCTGGGCGAATCCGCTGTCCTGCGCGAAGTGCTCGACACCATCCGCCAGGTTGCACCTTCCTCGGCCAACATCCTGGTCGAAGGCGAGAGCGGCACGGGCAAGGAGCTTGCGGCGCACGCGATTCATAACCTGAGCCGGCGGCACAAGGGGAAATTCGTCACCGTGCATTGCGCCGCGCTCTCCCCGCAATTGCTCGAGAGCGAGCTCTTCGGTCATGAGCGCGGCGCGTTCACTGGCGCGCACGAACGCCGCATCGGACGCTTCGAGCAGGCGAATGGCGGCACCATCTTCCTCGATGAGATCGGCGAGATCGACTCCACGACACAGATAAAACTGCTGCGCGTGATGAGCGAAGAGCGCGCCTTCGAACGCGTCGGCGGCTCACAGACCTTGCACGCCGATGTGCGAATCATCGCGGCGACGAACAAGAACCTCGAGGCCCTGGTGAGCGAAGGAAAATTCCGCGACGATCTCTATTTTCGCCTCAACGTGGTCAAGATCACGATGCCGCCGCTGCGCGAGCGGAAGGAGGACATTCCACTCCTGGTGCGCGCTTTTTTGCGTCACTTCTGCAAAGCAAATGATAAACCATTGCTCGACGTTACTTCCGACACGATGGACACTTTGCTCGCTTATGATTGGCCGGGAAATGTCCGCGAACTCCGGACCGCGATCGAGCATGGTGTGGTAATGGCGACCGGCGCGAAAGTCAATGTGCGTGATCTGCCCGCGGCAGTGCGGCAGGCAGCTCCCGCGGCTGGTGCGCGCATCCGTTCCTTCGACGAAAACGCGAGCCCGCTCGACCTCCACGCGACGGAGAAGCGCCTCATCGCGCAGGCGCTGGCAGCGACGAAGGGCAACATTACCGCCGCCGCGAAAAAGCTCGGCATCAGCCGGCGCACGCTGCATCGGAAGATCAACGAAATGAAATCGGCCGAGAGTGGTGTCGAAAATGCCGAGTTCGCAAGCCCGAAACCTCAGGAAAGGAACAAGGCCGCGTCATGATATCCCTTGCGGATTTTCAAGAATGTGGATTCGGCAGCGGTTATCATGCGAAGTGTCGATCGGGAAGAATGTCGGCCGAAAATGGGCCACCCTGCCCGGGCTCGATGATGAGCGCGTCTTTTTCAACGATCAGGACCGGAGCCATCCGAGCGGCGGGCCACGACAAATGGTGAAGGCGAAAAAGATTTTTGGAACGGACGGTGTGCGCGGGGTCGCGAACGTCGAACCGGTGACCGCCGAGACGGCGCTCAAGCTCGGGCGGGCCGCGGCGCATGTTTTCAGTTCGCTCAATCCGCAGGCGCACCCGCCCGGCTCGCGAGCGAAGATTGTGCTCGGGAAGGACACGCGGCTCTCCGGTTACATGCTGGAAAACGCGCTCGTCGCCGGGATCACTTCGTTAGGCGTGGATGTTCTCCTGATTGGGCCGCTCCCGACTCCGGGCGTCGCCTACATCACGCGCTCGCTCCGGGCCGACGCCGGGATTGTGCTCTCCGCTTCGCACAATTCCTACGAGGACAACGGGATCAAATTCTTCCGGCACGATGGCTACAAGCTCGATGACGAAATCGAGCACAAGATCGAGCAGCTCGTCTTTACCGGCGAGATCGATTCCGTCCGGCCGACGGCAAAGAAGATCGGCCGCGCCACCCGCATCGACGACGCGCTCGGCCGCTACGTCGAGTTCGCCAAGGCAAGTTTCCCCAGGAAAATGTCGCTCGAGAAAATGCGAATCGCGGTCGATGTCGCAAACGGCGCCGGCTACAAATCAACTCCCTGCATCTTACGCGAGCTGGGCGCGGAAGTGATCATCGCGCACAACCAGCCGAACGGGACCAACATCAACGCCAATTGCGGCAGCACGCATCCGGAGGAGATCCAGCGGCTGGTGGGGAAGAGCGCAGCGATGGTCGGGATTTCGAACGATGGCGATGCCGATCGCGTGCTGCTCTGCGACGAAAAGGGCGAGATCGTGGATGGCGATGAGATTCTCGCCATCTCCTCGGTCGATTTGCTCGCCCAGGGCCAGCTCGCCCAGAACACGCTGGTCGCGACGGTCATGAGTAATTTCGGCCTCGACGAAACCCTCGCCACGCAGGGCGGAAAGGTCATCCGGACCAAAGTCGGCGACCGCTACGTGATCGAAGAAATGGTGCGGCGAGATCTGAACCTTGGCGGCGAGCAAAGCGGCCACATCATTTTTCGCGATTTCACCACTACGGGCGACGGTATCGTCAGCGCCCTGCAAATCCTGCGCATCATGCAGGCGACGGGCAAGCCCTTGAGTGAGCTGAAGAAATGCCTGACCAAATATCCGCAAGCCCAGCGCAACCTGCGGGTGAAGGAAAAGCCGTCGCTGGAAACTTTGCCGGCGATCGGGAAACTGGTGTGTGCAGCGGAGAAGGAATTGAGCGGCAAGGGCCGCGTATTGCTTCGTTATTCGGGCACCGAACCGAAGATTCGGCTTTTGATTGAAGGCCGGGAGCAGACGCAGATCGACCGCCAGGCCGATGAGATCGCCGAGGCGATCGAGGCGGCAATCGGAGCCTGAGGCCTTGGCTGGCTGAATTGCTTCCGATTTTCTTTTTCCTGCATTCCTGCTTTCCTAATTCACTCTCATGAATCTCCCGCAAGTCCTCGAAGCGCTCCTCTTCAGCGCCCAAAAACCGCTCACGCCTCGGGAGCTGACGGCTGCGATCAAGGGCGCGGGCGCGGAGGATGAACTCACGCCTAACGAATTTGCAAAAACAAGCGAAGCGGAAGTGGCGGCCGCACTTGAGCAGTTGAAACTGGATTACGTCGGACAGGAGCGCGCCTTTCAGCTTTTGGAAAAAGCCGAGGGGTGGCAATTGGCAAGCGATCCGCAGTACGCCCGCTGGGTTCGGCAGCTTTTCCCGGCCGCAAAGCCCGCCCGGCTCAGTCCGCCCGCGCTCGAAACGCTGGCCATCATCGCCTACCGACAGCCGATTACCCGGGCCGATGTCGAGGCCGTGCGCGGGGTGGTGATCGAAAGCGTTTTGCAAACCTTGATGGAACGCGGCCTGGTCAAAATCGCCGGACGCGCCGAAGTGCCCGGCCGCCCGTTGCTCTACGAAACGACCCAGTTTTTCCTCGAGCACTTCGGTTTGAGAAATCTCGATGAACTTCCAAATGCCGAGGAGTTGAAGCGGCGCGAGCTGCCCAGGGCGGCTGTCCCGGCTGCGCCGGAATCTCCACCAGAGTCCGCACCTAACGAACGAGAGAAAGCCGCCGAACATGCCGAATCCAACGCCAGCTGAATCCGAACCGGTCTCGCCGCGCCGACTGCTCGAGATGGCGTGGGGCTACGCGGCGCCCATGATTTTGAGCGCCGCGGTGCATCATCGTCTTTTTGACCTGCTCGAGAGCGGACCGAAGACCGCCGCGGAAGTATGCGCGGAGAACGGCGCGTCGCTCCGCGGCGTACGCGCACTGTTAAACGCCCTCACCTCTCTCGAATTGCTGAGCAAGGACGCGCAGGAGCGCTACGCGTTGACGCCGGAAAGCGCGACCTTTCTCGTCAGGGGAACACTCGGTTTCCTCGGCGGCTTCATGCAACACTGTGATTTGACGATTCCGAAATGGCTGCACCTGACGGAAGTCGTGCAGACCGGAAAGCCGGCGGTGGCGGTTAACCAAGAGGGCGACGGAAGCGAATTTTTCGAAGCGTTCGTGGAGGATCTATTCCCGGTCGGTTACCCGGCGGCGCGGGCTTTGGCGGCAGCTTTGCCCGACAAGAAGCGGGTTCTCGATCTCGCCGCCGGCTCCGGTGTTTGGAGCATCCCGCTGGCGCAGAGTTCCAAAGCGGTGCGCGTGACGGCGGTGGATTGGCCGGGAGTTTTGCCGGCCACGCAACGGATGACGCGGCGGCTCGGCGTCGAGGATCAATATGAATTTGTCGGCGGCGATCTGCATGAAGCCGACTTCGGCAGTGGCCATGACCTGGCGACGCTCGGCCAGATCCTGCACAGCGAGGGCCGCGCGCGGAGCCGCGAATTGTTAGGCAAAACCTTCCGCGCGCTTGCGCCGGGCGGCACCATCGCGATCGCCGAGTTCATCGCTAACGACGATCGTTCCGGCCCGCCGCTGGCCATGCTTTTCGCGGTCAACATGCTGGTCAATACGGAAGAGGGCGACACTTTCACCGTTCCAGAAATCACCCAATGGTTGACTGAGGCTGGATTCGTCGACGTGCGCACTATGGAAGTCCCGGCGCCATCGCCGCTCATTCTCGCGAGCAAATCGGCTTGATTTAGCGTGTGACATTCCGGACGATCGGGCAAAGTTAGTCTGCAAATGAAACCCTTAAGATGAAAAAATTTGCATTTGGTTGTGGCGGAATCCTGCTCGTGGTCGCTTTCATTGCCGTCCTCATCGCGATCGCGGTGATGGGCAAATACAACGCGCTGGTCAAGCTCGACCAGAGTGTCAACCAGTCCTGGGCGCAGGTGCAGAATGTTTACCAGCGGCGCGCCGACCTCATCCCGAACCTCGTCAACACCGTCTCGGGCGCGGCCAATTTCGAGAAGTCGACCCTGATCGCAGTGACGGATGCGCGCGCCAGCGTGGGCCGCGTGCAGCTCGACCCCAACAAGGCGCCGACCGACGCGGCGCAACTCGAGAAATTCCAGGCCGCACAAGGACAGTTGAGCAACGCGCTCTCGCGTCTGCTCGTTGTGACCGAAAATTATCCGGACCTGAAAGCGAACGCGAACTTCCAACAGCTCCAGGCCCAACTCGAAGGGACGGAAAACCGCATTTCGGTGGAGCGCGGGAATTTCAACAAGACCGTCCAAGCTTACAACACGGCTGTCCGCACTTTCCCGACGGTGCTCTTCGCCAGCATGCTCGGATTCCAGCAGAAGCCGTTTTTCAATGCCCAACCCGGCGCGGAGAAGGCGCCGACGGTAAACTTTAACTTTGGAAACGCGTCGCCGGCTCCGGCCGCGCCCGCCGCGACGCCATAGCATCGAAGCAAGATCCGGTCGAAGGTTCTCCGAGATGAACGGAAGAGCAACGCCGCGGATTTGCCCGGCCCGGGGGTGGCGCGCCCTTTGCCTAACGATCGTCGCGCTCTTCCTTGGACTTGGCGCGGTCGCCGCGGAAAAGATGCCCTCCAAACCGGATCGTTATTTCAATGATTACGCCCGGGTGGTTGACCAGCAGACCGCGCTGCAACTGAACGAGCAACTGGCCCAGTTCGAACGCGAGACCTCGACCCAAATCCTGGTCGCAATCTACCGCACGATGGAGAGTGAGTCGTCGGTCGCGGATTACACCCAGCGGATCGCGCAGACCTGGGGCGTCGGACAGAAAGGCCACAACAACGGCGCGGTGCTTTTCGTTTTCGTCGAAAACCATCAGATGTTTATCCAGACCGGTTACGGTCTGGAGGGCGCGCTGCCGGATGCGACCTGTTACGACATCACGCACAACGTGATCGCGCCCCACTTCAAGCAGGGCGATTACGCCGGCGGTTTGCAGGCCGGCGTGACCGCGATGATGCAGGCGGTGCGCGGCGAATTTAAAGGGACCGGCAAGACACGAAAGGAAGAGGAGGGTGGAAACAACGGCGGCGGATTCCCGGTCGGCCTGATCATTTTCTTAATCGTCGTGGTTTTCATCATCGTCTCAAGCTGGCGCCGGGCGGGAAGACGCGGTTACGGATACAGCGGGTGGGGCGGTCCCTACATCGGCGGATTTGGAGGCGGCGGAGGGTCGGGCGGAAGCGGTGGCGGGGGTGGAGGCTTCAGCGGTTTTAGCGGCGGCGGCGGCAGCTTCGGTGGTGGGGGTGCCGGCTCGGGCTGGTAAGGCATATGCGCACAAAGGAATTCGTCGAGAAGCTGGAACACCAGCGGATCGTGAACGCAATCGCCGCTGCAGAAAAAAAAACCTCCGGCGAGATCCGCGTCTATATTCAACGCGGAGAGATTGCCGATCCGATTCCGGCAGCACGCCAACAATTTGAGAAACTCGGCATGATGGCCACGAGGGAGCGGAACGCCATTCTCATCTTTGTCGCGCCGCGCTCGCAAAAGTTTGCCGTCATCGGTGACACCGGCATTCACGAGCGTTGCGGCGACGAATTCTGGCGGCGGCTGGTCGAAGCGATGCAGGCACATTTCAAGGCGGAGAACTTCACCGACGCCGTGGTCCACGCGATCAGGCAAACGGGCGATTTGCTGGCGCAACATTTCCCACGCCAACCTGACGATCGCGACGAGCTGCCGAACGCGGTCGAAGAAGGGCAGTAGCTCTGGGCGTGCCGCACTTGCAAAGCGCGCCCGATGGTGTTCATTCCCGTCCCGCTGCGAGTTTTTAAACGTCGCGCCGTTGGTCCCTGGGTTTCCGTCGCTGGACGCGAAACCACGCTCGCCAGGGGAAACCCGGCGCAAAGTATTTAGCGATTGAGCGATTTAATGATCGGGTGATTTGTTTTTTACAAATCTCTCAACCACGCACCCGCTCAATCACTCATTGATCCTATGCCAGTTCGTTACGGTCGTTTTGAAATGCCGAAGACCCTCGTCAAGGACGAGGCGTCCACCACTGACACTTACGCAAAATTCGTCGCCGAGCCCTTTGAGGCCGGCTACGGTCACACGGTCGGAAATTCGCTCCGCCGCGTCCTGCTCTCCTCGCTCGAAGGCGCCGCCATTACCGCGGTCAAAATCAATGGGGCCCAGCATGAATTTGGCACGCTTCCCGGCGTGGTCGAGGACGTGACCGACATCGTGCTCAACCTCAAGCGGATCAAGTTCAAGGCTTCCGATCACGAAGCGCGCAAGCTCGCGCTCAGCGTGAACAAGGAAGGCGAAGTGACCGCGGGCGATATTCAGCTTGTGCAAGGCTACGAAGTGCTCAACCCGAAGCAGGTCATCTGCACGCTCGACAAGAAGCACAAACTGGAAGCTGAACTCGACGTCCGCGTCGGCCGCGGTTTTGCCACCGGCGACGAAAACAAACGCCCTGACCAGCCGATCGGTCTCATCCCAATCGACTCGATTTTTTCACCCGTCACCCGGGTCAAATACGCGGTCGAAAACACCCGCGTCGGCCAGCGCACCGACTACGACAAGCTCATCCTCGAAGTCTGGACGGATGGTCGCCTCACGCCAGACGATGCTCTGCTTCAGGCCTCCGCGATTCTGCGCCATCACCTTGATGTCTTCGTCAATTTCAACGAGGACGTAATCGAGTTCGACGAAACGCCGGCCGGCGTGAGCGAGGAAAACGTCAAACTGAAGAAGCTGCTCAACATGAGCGTGAACGAAATCGAACTCAGTGTGCGCGCGGCGAATTGCCTGAACAACGCCAACATCACGACCGTCGGGCAGCTCGCGCAGAAGACCGAAGCGGAGATGCTGAAGTATCGCAACTTCGGCAAGAAATCGCTCAACGAGATCAAGGACAAGCTGCAGCAGCTCGGTCTGGGTCTGGGCCAGAAGTTCGATCCGGGCCTGATCGACATCCCGCTCGCCGCCGATGGCGCAAACGGGGTCGAGGAAGAGTAGTCGTTAGGCAGAAATCCGCCAGGAGAATCAGCCATGAGACACCAAAAGAAGACCGTCAAATTGGGCCGCACCGCGGAACACCGCAAGGCGCTCCTCGCGAATCAGGTTTGCAGCTTGATCGAGCATCAGCGGATCAAGACCACCCTTGCCAAGGCAAAGGCCGTCCGGCCGCTGGCGGAAAAGATGGTGACGCTGGGCAAGAATGGCTCGCTTCACGCGCGTCGCACTGCGCTCTCCGTTTTGCGGCAGAAAGACGCGGTGAAAAAATTGTTCGACGACATCGCCCCGCGCAGCGCCGATCGCAAAGGCGGTTACACGCGTATCATCAAGCTCGGTCAGCGCAAGAGCGACGCGGCCTCAATCGCATTTCTCGAGTGGGTCGATGCCGCCGAGGTAGTCGAGGAAACGGCTCCGGTCGAGAAAAGCAAAAAGCGCAAAGCCGCCAAGGGTGAGACTGAATCGAAGCCGGCAGGCAAAAGCAAAAAGAGCGAGCCTAACGACAAGAAAGCCGGCACGGAAGAATAAGTCTCCGGCACACTAAGCATCGTCCCGCTTTTGGCAGGGAAGTATCCCGACTTCGTGACATTGTCGATTGCGCAACGCTTTGTTGCGGTTTCATAACCGCTGCGTTGCCTGAGAGTTACGCATCGCTGATACCAGGGCATGGCGATTGCTTTATTAGGTGGTGTTCAAGAAAGGACACCATGACAACACCAATCCAGGTCAGTCCAGTTTATCACGAAAGCACCTATCAGCTGCTCGTTCAGTCGGAAGAAAAAGAACGCGGGTTGATCGAAGGGGTCGTTTACCTGCTGCTTGTCATCGCAACGACCACGTCGATTTGGCAATTCGGTCGCGTGCCGGTGACGTTTGCCGAAATCGGTGAGGTGCACGCGCAGCAAGTGGCCGCGTGGCTGCAAGGCTAAATTTGTCGCCGCTAAAACGAGCGCAGACTCGTTAGGCGCCAACTTATTTCACCGTCGGCGCCGATCGTGAGGATCGCGACGCTCGGCGGCGCGCCGCGGCTCGGTCGGGTCACGCAGCCGGGATTGAGAAAAAGCACGCCGCCTTTGCGCTCGTTCCGCGGCACGTGGGTATGGGCGTGCAAGAGCACGTCAATGTTTTCGGGCGGGCACGAGGGCGGGATGTGCACAAGACGGATGCGGACGCCGTTGCGTCTCAAATCGACCACCAGCGGCCATTCGAAATTGGCGTCGCAGTTCCCGCGCACAAGCGTGAGCGGCGGCCCGATACTTTCCAGCCTAACGACTAATCCAGGCGCGCAGACGTCGCCGAGATGCCAGATTTCATCCGCGCCTTCGGCCAGCGCTTCGAGATTTTCCGGGAGGTGATCATGCGTATCAGCCAGCACAAAGATGCGAAGCGGCGCCACACCGATATTCTTGCACAAAGAGCGCAGTGAACACCAAAGCGGATAAGTAAATCTCGTTGAGAACCTTTGCGTCCTTCGCGCGAGGCGTTAGGTTGGGTTCTGTGTCTTTCAACAACTTCGGGCTTTCCCCGGAAGTCGTGCGGGGCACCCAGGCGATGGGCTTTGCTGAGCCAACGCCGATTCAACTCCGCGCGTTTCCAATCATTTTATCCGGCAAAGATCTCGTCGGCACCGCGCAAACGGGCACCGGCAAAACCGCCGCCTTCGCACTGCCGATCCTAACCTTGCTCGCGGAGCACGGCGCTTTCCGTTGCCTCGTGCTAGAGCCGACCCGTGAGCTCGCCGCCCAGGTCGAGACCGCCTTTCGCGATTACGGGCGCTTCACCGACATCAGAGTGACGGTGATTCATGGTGGCGTGGGCTACGGGAAGCAGCGTGAAGATCTGAAAAACGGAATGGACGTCGTCGTCGCCACGCCGGGGCGGCTGCTCGATCACCTCCAGCAGGGCACAATGAACTGCCGTGACGTGAATATTCTCGTCCTCGATGAAGTCGATCGCATGCTCGACATGGGATTCCTCCCTGATGTTCGCCGGATCGTGAAGCAGGTCTCCACCGATCGCCAGACCTTGCTTTTCTCCGCCACCCTTCCGCCAGAGATCGAGCGGCTGGCGGCGAGCGTCCTGCACGAGCCGGAGACGGTTGAGATCGGGGCCTGGCGCTCGCCGGCCGAGACCGTGACTCATGCCGTCTATCCGGTCGCGGCGGAGCAAAAATTTGACCTCCTCATGTCGTTGCTCGAGCGCACCAATTACGACAGCGCGCTCATTTTTTGCCGAACCAAACACGGAGCCGATCGCATTGCCCATCAGTTGAAGGTCGGGAAACACGCCGTCGCGGTGCTGCATTCCAACCGCACGCAACGGGAGCGGATTGAGGCGCTGGAGGGATTCAAGAGCGGCAAATACGAAGTAATGGTCGCGACCGATATCGCGGCGCGCGGCCTCGACATCGCGGGGGTGAGCCACGTCATCAATTACGATGTGCCGGAGCACCCGGAGGATTACGTGCATCGCATCGGCCGGACCGGCCGCGCGCAAAACGTTGGCGATGCCTTCACGCTCGTGAATGGCGAAGAGCTGCCCGCACTCCATGCCATTGAGCGCTTTATTGGGCAAAAAATCCCGCGCCTGAAGCTGGAGAACTTTCCTTACATCTACACCGTCCTCTTCGAGCCGGAATCGGCCAGTGGCGGGAAACGCGCGATCGGCGGCGGACGCACGCATCGCGGTTATTCCTTTGGCCGGCGACGTCGTTAGGGCCTAACGACGACTGCTCCGCCCCCTGGACAAAATTGACGGAGCAAGACTCCTTCAAGTCCCCCCTTTTTCCTTGGCTATTCGGTAAAGAGCTCGATCGCGTCGATTAACGATTCCGCGATCAGCTCCTTCGAAATCCAGCGCTGCAACCCGTTTGCGGGATTGTCGCGTTGCCCCGGCGCCATGAGGAAGACCTCCGTGCCGTCGAGCCGCATCTTGGTCAGGATCTCGAAGACGGACGTGTCCGCGCTGATGACCGCGTAGCCTTGTGACGCGATCTCCGCCACCGTCGTGTCCTGCCGCGGCTTCCGGACGGCCTTGAGCGCGGCCGTGAAGGTGATGACACCGGTGATTTTTTTCTCGTTCGTCACCACGAAACAGGCGTCCTCCGGATAGGCAGGCAGGACAATCGCCAGCTCTGGCAGGGTCATGTCGGCCTCCAGCCTAACGATGCCAGCGTGCTTCAATTCACGGGCCGGTTTCATGTATTGAATGTTGGCCTGCATCGCGCTCGGCATGCGGTGGCCGCGGCGTGCCAGCTTCAGGGTGTAGATGCTTTCGTTGGAAATCATCTTTCGCACCCCGTAGGCGATCGCGACCGTGATCGTCATCGGCACGATCACTCCGTAGTCGAGCGTCATTTCAAAAATCATCACGATCGCCGTGATGGCCGCTCCTGTCGTCCCGCCGACGATGCCCGCCATTCCGACGACCGCAAATGCCGCCGGAGTAATCTCCGCGCCGGGAAAAATATGCTGAAGCAAAATCCCGTAGGCGCTCCCGAGCGTCGCGCCGAGAAAGAGCGCCGGGGAAAAAACCCCACCCGACGCGCCCGAGCCGAGCGTGAGCGAAGTGGCAAAAAGTTTCAGGGCAAAAAGGAGCAGGAGCAGCCAGAAGGAAGTGAGCGTACCTGCGAGCACGCTCTGGATCGTGGCGTAGCCGACACCCTCGATGTGATAATTGCCCGTCTGCCGCAGGAGCAGATACATCATGATGCCGAGCAGGAGCATGCCGCTCATGTGGCGCAGATACGGATTGCGAATCCGGTAATCGAAAAAATCCTCAAAGGCGTAGATCGACCGGATGTAAACGACCGAGACCAGGCCGATGAGCAGACCAAGCCCGACATAAGCAATGAGCAAAAGCGGATGGGTCAGATGGAAGTAATCCATCCGCAACTGCGGAATAGTGAAGGCCGGATTCGGTCCGAAGAAAAAGCGCCCGACGTAGCTCGCGCTCGCGGTCGAGATCACCACCGGCACGAGCGTCCAGACACTGACCTCGTGCAGCAAAAGCTCCGCCGCGAAAAGGACACCGCCAATCGGCGTGTTGAAGGTCGCGGCGATGCCCGCGCCGGCGCCGGCCGCAATCAAGGTGGTGCGTTGCCAGGCGGGAATGCGCAGCCATTGACCAACGGTCGAGCCGAAGGCCGAGCCGATTTGAATGATCGGTCCTTCCCGTCCGACCGATCCGCCGCTCCCGATCGAAAGCGCGGAGGCGAGCGCCTTCACCACCGACACGACCGGCCGAATGATGCTCTTGTTATAATAGATCGCATCCATCACCTCGGGCACGCCGTGGCCGCGCGCTTCCGGGGCAAAGGTTTTCACCAGCCAGGTCACGCCGATCGCGCCGATCACCGGCCCGAAAATGATCAGCGCACCCCAGGGGCTCGGCGGCGTATGGACGCTGGCGTCGTAGAAGACAGAAAGTTTTCCAAGGAAAAAGAGATTGTGAAAGAACCCGATCATCCCGCGAAAGACGACCGCACCGCATCCACCGACGAGACCGATCAGGATGGAGAGCAACCAGAAACGCAGTGGCGAAAGCGGGACCTTTTTTGGCGGTGCTCCGACGTGCGAGGTAGCCGTCAACCCGGAGTCGGGAAGCGGCTCAACCACGGCGACAATCTCTCATTCCTTCGAAAATGGACGACTGAAGCAGAAGCGCAACTTGGAGCACAGCCGCATTGACTCTGCCCCGCGCGATACGCGAGACTGTCGCGATGGAATGCCCCATCAATCACGAACGCCCGACGCAGTACTACGGCGACTACCTCGGGATTGAGCGCCTGCTCGCGCTGCAGAAACCACTCAGCCTGCGCGAGGGCAAGCTGATCGCGCACGATGAGATGCTTTTCATCATCATCCACCAGGCCTACGAGCTTTGGTTCAAACAGATCCTGCACGAGATCACCGCCTGCGGCGAAGTGCTGGGCAAACCGGCCGCCGACGACGACGGCCCCGATATGAGCGTGGTCGTGCATCGCCTCAGGCGCGTGGTCGAGATTTGGAAGCTGCTCAATCACCAGGTCGACGTCCTCGAGACGATGACCCCGCTCGACTTTCTTGAGTTCCGTGAGCTGCTTCATGGCGCCTCCGGATTTCAGAGCAAACAATTCCGCAAAATCGAAGCTTCGCTGGGCCTGCAGATGGAAAACCGTTTCCGGCCCGACTATTACAAGCACACCCAGTTTGGCGGTTTTGACGAAAAGGATTTTGCCGAGATCGAGGCCTTCGAAGCAAAACCGAGCCTGCTCCAAATGGTCGAGAATTGGCTCGAGCGGATGCCATTCTTCAACGACGAATTCTGGCGCGATTGGGAGGAAATGCTGGCCGAGTCCGGCACGAGCGGCCGTTCACCCTTCTGGGACCGCTACCGTGCGCTTTACGAGGAAAGCCTTTCCGACCGGGACGACAAAGCCGACCTGCTCGGCAAGTTCGACGACATCTTTTTCAAAGCCGGCTGGGGTCCGTTTCGCCCGACCGCCTTGCGGGCCGCGCTCTTCATCATGCTCTACCGCGACGAGCCGCTTTTCCGCCTCCCGTTTGGGTTGCTCAACTCGCTCATCGAGATCGACGAACAACTGGGCAACTTCCGTTATCGCCACCTGCAAATGGTCCGACGCATGATCGGCAGCCGGGTCGGCACCGGCGGGAGCAGCGGCGAGCAATATCTGCAGGGCGCCGTGAACCGAAACTACATCTTCAAGGAACTCTCCGGCATCATCACCTTTCTGATCGAGCGCCGCCATCTGCCCAAGCTCCCTCCTCGCCTGCACCAGGCGCTGCGCTTTAGCTTCACGACTCTTTAGGCGCTGCCGCGTTTTGTTCGAAGAGCTTCCGCGATCGACCAGGAGAACCAGGCCGCCGTCCTGGCCGCCTCGACCGATGCGCAAGGCGAGGCTATCACGGTCACCCGGATCGGCGACCCGGACTACAACCGGCTGCCGGCGAATGTCGAATACGCCGGCTACGCCAACATGTATCCGATCAACGGCGCGGTCGTCATGATCCAGACCGGCAACACCGCGACCGATGCCGCCGCCGCGGCGGTGGCCGCCAGCGCCTTCCCCGGTCGCGCCATCGTGCAAATCCCGCTCCCCAGCCTCGATCAAGGTGGTGGCGGCATCCACTGCGTTACCCAGCAGGAACCTGTGCCCTAAGGTAAATGGCCTTGCGTCACGCTCCCGGAAACTTTCTAATGAAATGAGTCGGCTCAACCCACTTTCTACTTTGGCCTTTTTACTTCTTACTTTCTTCTCGCGGCTCCAAAAGACCTTCGACCGGATGAAGTGATTTGATTCAAGTTCCGAAATGAGACGATCAGGCGACGGAGCCACGGTGTGAGACATGGCCTTCACAGCTGACGAGCTTATGCACTCGGCTCGACGGAACTGCAATCCTGGCCAACGGTTGAACAGCAGGCTCTTAACCGACTAACCCTGCCCAATGGCACCGGGAACGAAGCGCCGAGGTGGCACCGCGACGGCTTGGTGTTTCAACATATTGCGTGGCTAGCCGCGATCATCGGCAAAGGGAATAACGTTGCGGCCTCTATCCCGCATCTTCTTCCAGCGCATAAGGGGTTTGACGCGATCCTTGTTCCTCTTAACAACAATCTTGAAGCAACGGGCGGCATCATCGTCTGCGAGGAAAAAGCCACGACCAATCCCCGCAGGCAGATCACGAACGACGTGTGGCCGTCGATCCTCTCAGTAGATGCTGGCGAACGAGACGCAGAGCTGAACGGTGAACTGACCGCGATTCTGCAGCGCTACAACGTCAGCAATATCGAGCAAATTCTAACCGAAGCTCACTGGTTAAACCGCAAAGCGTACCGCGTTAGCATCACTATAGCTCCGGCCCATGACACAGCGGTCGCACGCCGGGCGCTATTTGTGGGCTACGACACGACTGCGCCGGGCGATTTAGAGCGGCGGCACGCTGAGACATTGATGATACCGCAGTTGCGCACGTGGATGGAGCAATTCTGCAACCGAGTAGTCGCTGCCATAGAGGAGGCCGCGAATGTTTGATCCTCAAACAACCATTTTGATCCGCCAGTCCCCTTCGCTTCCGGATCTCAATCGCGATCGGCTTCCAGAAGAACTGACGAAGGCGTTCGCCGCCATTGTCGCATTTCGGCTGCGGAGCGGGCGTACTGACGGGCCACTTCCGCGAGAGCTTCGTACATCGCTGGACCGGTTCCGACGCATGGCGGCTACTTTTGAAGGGCTTGTCGCCCTGCTCCCAGAGCGACCGGACAGGCGCTCCGCCGCGTTTGTTGCCGCTCAAGCCCATCAACTCCTTCAGAGTGCACGGCAAGCATCTACACCGGGAGCGGGCCGCCCTTCACCACTGCGGCCCGAAGCGATTTCGCCAGAAATTTCTGCTCTGGTATTGTTCATCATCGCGAACCAAGGGTCAGATGCGATGGAGATGGCAAGGGTCGCGATCAGCCTTCGGCCGCAAGGTGATGGCCGAATCGCATTGCTAATTGATGGGTTGTCCGCACTGGCAGCGGGTCGCTTGTCCGATATAGTGGCTCTCGCTGCGCGAGAGCCAGCCCCTCTTGCAACGGAGGCGGACGACGCAGCAGCCGAGGCACTTTACGGCTGCATACTCAAAGCGCTTGGCCATCTCTCTGCGTTTCTGGGAGACGTTTCAGGCCGACTTGCTGAACGAGATCTTGCCACAACTATCTTGCAACAGGTGCAAGGTTTAGCCGTCGAGCAGGAGCCTTGGCCGTTCGAGCCATCCCCGCACTCACCACGCTCTCCGATTTCGACGTTTCCTGGACCGCATCACTTGGCAACACTACTTCTGGCCACGGTCGATCTGCTCGGCGCGGCTGCGTTATCCGGCGCACCAACACCGCCGGGGGTGCAAGGATCTGAATGGGCCCGAATCTTGGCGCCGCTAGTCAGACGACGCCCATTCCTATGGCCCAATCATTTAGAAGCCATAGCGAGCGGCTTTTTGACCCTTGGTCATTCCGCCGTGGTCAGTTTCCCGACTGGTGCGGGCAAATCAACGCTGTCCGAGTTGAAAACGGCCACCGCCTTAGCCCTCAAAGGCTCCGTTCTCGTGCTTGCACCTACCCACGCATTGGTCGCTCAGCTGAAGACCGATTTGACGCAAAGTTTTCCGGACGTGCCCATCCGTGATTCACTCATCGCGGACGATTTCTACGCCGAGATCGGCGACGATTTGTGGGCTACTGCCGCGCAGATTGTCGTGATGACACCGGAACGCTGCCTGGCGCTCGTCTCGTCCGAGGCTGCCGCCTTCGGCGTAGTGCGGCTTGTCATATTTGACGAGTGCCATCTGCTGCACCCAAGTCAGCCGGGCCAAAGTCGGCGCAGTATCGACGCGATGCTTGCTCTCCTCTATTTGCGGGACGCAGCCCCGGCCGCTGATTGGCTCCTGTTGTCGGCAATGATCGCGAACGCGAAGGAAATGGCGGGTTGGCTGGGAGACCTAACGCAGAGGCCGTGCGTTGCGTTGACGCTGGATTGGAAGCCAACGCGTCAAGCGCGAGGCTGTTTGGTATACGACCGCGCCGAAATTCAAACACTGACAGTTGGACTTAAGGAGTCAGAACGATCCGCCCGAAGCAGCGTCGGGAAATTGCCTGCTCCAGGTGTCGCAGTCAGAAAACCACTCCGCGCCCACCCCTATGCGTTGTTCTGCCTAGAGTAGACGTGGATCACCACTGATGCGCAGGATTATGCGCTCCAGAAACTGTTGAACGATGTCGTGCCGTTGTCCGCTAGCTGCAGCCCAGCAAAGGATAAGCAGGGAGTGACTCGGCGCCAAGAATGGTATCTCACGCCAAACAAGAATGCGGTGGCGTCTCACTTAGCTGCGCAGTGCGTCCGCATCGGCATGAAAGTAATTCTGTTCGTTCAGAACACGCGGGACGTCGGCGCGATCGCGAAGGATATCAACACGCTCGCTTGCGAAGACATAGCCAAACCCTCTTTAAATACCGGAGAAACACGACTGTTGGAAACGGCCACCCAAGAAGTCGGGTCGTTAGATGCGGTCATCAATCCAGCTCACTGCGCCGGCTGTCATCACGCGCTGATGCTTCAGTCTGAACGTGAACTGGCTGAAAATCTTTTCCGACGGACGGATGGCATTCGCGCGTTAGCAGCGACGGCTACGCTGGCGCAAGGGATGAATCTGCCGGCGGACATTGTCTTCATCGTCGGGGACGAACGATTCGACAAGCAGGTGGATCGTTTCTCTCCTCTCGAAGCGCACGAAGTTCTGAACGCCGCGGGCCGGGCGGGCCGAGCTGGACACGTCGCTCAAGGAGTAGTCGTAGTTTTGCCGCACAGTTTGGTGGACTTTGACCCGCAAACCTACCGTATTGCGGCGAAGTGGACTCGCCTTCAAGAAGCAGTGTTCTCACGCGCAGACCAATGTCTGACCGTGAGAGATCCTGTGCAGATGGTCATCGACCGCATTCAAGATGCGGCATCTCCTGAGGACACGGCGGAAGCCGAAGCTGAGGTGCAGTACTTCTTACGGCGAATCCCACCCGGCGCGGACGATGACATTGATGCGCCCAAGAGGTTTCTTCGCGCTACCTTAGCGGCCTGGCACGCAAAACAGAGCAATCAGTCGCTACGGTTTGAGCGGGACATTGAGCAGATTCTCGAACGTCGTCACGCGATTATCCCAGCGACGGAAGCGACCACGTGGCGCGATGAAGTTGCCTACCGCACAGGCATCAATGCTGAGCTCGTTGAAGAGTTGCATCACCATCTTTTTGACACGGAAGAGGCAGTGCTCACAGGCACCGAACAGCTCGTTCGCTGGTTTTTCGGATGGCTCGGAGCGGATGAAAAGCGAGTCGACGCCGTCGTTGGACATAGGATGCCGGCTGATTTGCGTGCCGAGTTCGAACAAGCCGATCTTTTCGGCGGCGCACTGGCTGATGCGGTGTGGGGCTGGATGTCAGGTGAAACGCTCATTGCCTTAAATACCCGGTTAGGCGGAAAGATCGATAAACCCGGAAACGCGTTGAAGGCCCGCAAGTTTGTCCTCCGCGTTGTGCCTGATTTGGCTTTCGCCGCCGGCTTAGTCACACAGATAAAGAGGAAGCAGTTGGAAGAAGGCTTCGAGGGTAACATGCCATTGGCTCTCGCGACTTTCGGTCTGTGCGTCCGTGAAGGCGCCCCTTCACCAGAAGTCGCTGCGCTTCGGATAACAAACTCCGCGGAGCGATGGTCACGGCAGACGGTTATCGCTCGCTGGCAGGAGATCGAGCCACTGACCGCATTAAGAGACGACTTTGAATTTTTTGCACAGACGAAGGAACGTGTTACTGCCTCCCTTCGGGCTTTTCGTGCGCGGGGCGCTTTCGAGTGAGCTATGTCAATCCGCACGAAAGCAACAAAGTCCCCTGGGGGGCGGAATCGGGGTCAGCTCCGTAGGAAGGTGGTGAGCGCTGCGGTCGCGACGCCCCGGCCCCAGAAGGCGCGGTCGAGCCAGTAGCCGACTTCTCGCTTTCCGTCCGATGTCCAACTGCCGATATGCCCGGCAACTTGATTCTGCGCGGGGGAATCCGCGGAGACAGCGGACGCTACAACGATCGTTTTTTTCAGGAGCGTGTCGTCGGCCAAGAGCTTCGCCCAATGCTGGTCAAACGCGGCCCGGTCGCGCGATTGGAAGGCGACCATCGCCACGGCTACGGGATCGCGCTGGTGTTCGAAAAAGAGCGGCAGGTCGTCCGTTTCGACTTCGCGTAATCGGATGACCAGCGGCTCGGATTTGGCAGGCATGAAGTCGGAAGCTAAATGCGGGCGGGCAAATCCGCGAGACGACCCCGTCTTCCGGAAAGACAAAACGGCGGCGCCGGCTCCAGCTTTCTCGTGGCAGTTTCCTTTTCGCTCGCGAATGCGAAGTTGCGCGCATGGCTGACGTGACAATCGAGATCATCAAGAACGGCCCTTACATCGTGAAGGGCGAAGTGGAACTGAAAGACGCGGATGGAAATTCGTATCCGGTCGAAAAACGGATGGCGCTTTGCCGCTGCGGCGCTTCGACCGAGAAGCCGTTCTGCGACGGGACGCATTCGAAGATCGGTTTCCAGGCCGCCGAGAAGGCCGTGCCCGAGTCAGCGGAAGGTTGATCGGAGGGACGCGCTTCCGCGCGTCCATTCAGGTGCGCGAACTGGCTGGGGGAAGATCCCGGACGTGCGGAAGCACGTCCCTCCGTTAGGCTTTCGCCAGGGGCAGGGCTTCCGGCCAGAGAAAATACGGGCCGAAGCGCGCACTGACCCGCAACTCGCCACCGAGCCGGCGGCCGAGCGGCGTAATCTGTTTCTGTCCGTCGCTGATCTCGATTGCGCCGAGATGGACGAGGTGATTGGTCAGCTCCTGAGTCTTGAGGCCGAGCTTCTTGGCCAGGCGCGAGGTGCTCAGTTTGCCGACGCTTTCCTGTTCCTCCGCGCCGTTAGGCGCGTTCTCTTCGCTGATTCGCCGCACCTTTTCGAAACTCATCCGCACTTCATCGCTGATCCGGATGATCCGGTCCGCTTCATCGAAGAGATTCCGGAAAAGCTCCTCGTCCTCGTCGCGTGAAACCAGGACGCCGATCTCATTGCTTTTGGCGTGACTCAGTTCGTGCAGGTTCAGGCTGCTCACGATGCAGAACTGCTCGTTGAGGTAGCATTTCGCATGGAGGTTGCGGCAGAAGCTGGTGCGAATGAAGGAGAGTGTCCGCAGCCAGTTTACCTCTTCCGGGAGAAGCTCGTTTTTTTCGTAAGCGAGGTGGACATCGATCTTGCGCTGATTCTTGTCTTCCAGAAGCTCTTTGACGCGGTCGTTCAGCCTCAGGACCGGCGTGATGAGAATGAGCCGGTCGTGCGCGAGTCGAATGATCTCCTCGAGATAGTAGTTCGCTGCGCTGGTGTTCAGAAACTTCGCCATAATTACTAGAAAGCAGCAACGGTACCACGCCCTGGCCGCGATTTGCTGTAGCCGCGGCGGCAGGGCCGAGCTGCCACCCCCATTTCCAGGTGCGCGAAACGATGCTCCGGGCTGGCGGCACTCCGAAAGTCTTCGCCAGCAGGCACCCGCTCCTACATGGCAAAATCGAGGACGACTTTTCCGACGCTGCGGTTCGATTCGAGATATTCGTGGGCGACGCGGATTTCTCTGGGAGAGTAAACCCGGTCGACAATCGGCCGGATGACACCACGCGAAACCAACGGAAGGACGTGGGCGGCAAAGCGACTGACGGCTTCCGCTTTCTCCTCGATCGTCCGCGCTCGCAGGACCGTGCCAATGATGGTCGCCCGCTTGCGCAGAACGAGACCGAGGTCGATTTCCGATTTCCGGCCCGCAGCGGTGCTGACACAGATCAGGCGTCCGCGCTCGGCAAGCGCCTCGAGGTTCAACGGGAAATAGGCGCCGCCGACGAGATCGATGATGACGTCGACTCCGGCGCCGCGTGTTAGTTCGCGCAAGCGCTCGACGAAAGCTTCCGGCGAATCGTACACGGTGATGCTTTCGTCGAGTCCCAGAGCGCGCACCTGCGCGAGCTTGTCCGCGGTGCGCGAGGTGCCGTAAACCGTTGCTCCCGTGACATGTGCGAGCTGCACCGCCGCCGTCCCGACGCCGGATCCGGCGGCATGAATCAAAACACTCTCGCCCCTTTGCAGCCCGGCTCGGGTAAAGAGAGCGTCGTGCGCTGTGATGAATACCTCCGGCATTGCGGCGGCCTGCGTCCAGTCAAGCTCCGCTGGAATGCGCGCGAGGTTGCTTTCCGGCACGACGACAAATTCCGCCTCGCCGCCGCCGGCCGTGATCCCGAAGACGCGGTCGCCCAATTCCCAACGGTGGGCTGACTCTCCCATCGCTTCCACTTCACCGGCAAACTCGAGCCCCGGGATGTCGGGCGGATAGCCGGGCGGCGCGGGATATTTCCCCGCGCGCTGCATGATGTCGGCGCGGTTCAATCCGACCGCTCGCACCCGCACGCGCACCTGATCAGCGGTCGGTGGCGGCGGTGTTTCTACTTCCTGCCAGTCGATTCCCTCCACGCCGCCAAAGGAATTGATGACAACCGCGTGCATGATCTTGAATCGTTTCTCGAATCTTGAAATGGCGGGAAACGCCGGCGATTTATTTCGTTAGGCCGGCAGGACAAAGGTCTGACCGATCTCGCGCAACGCAATTCGCTCCGGCTCGTTTTGCAGCGCGGCGGCGAAACGCTCGATCGGCTCACGGAAGGGTTCGAAGCTGAGCTTAAAGGTTTGATGATGGACCGGCATGATGAAGCGCGCCCCGGCGTCGTTCGCCATCGCGATCGCCTCCTCCGGATTGCAGTGGGAGCGGATCCACGGTTGGTAGGCCCCGATTCCCATGATGGCAAGATCATAGGGCCGATCGTCGCGCAGGTCGGTGAAGCTGTTCGTTAGGGCCGTATCGCCGGCGAAGATGACGCGACATCCGTTACGCTCCAAGACGTAACCGTTATAGCCGCGGTAGGTATCGGTCTGAAGTCGCGCGCCCCAATGCCGAACGGGAAACGCTCTGATGAGAAGCGGCCCAGTTTCAAACTGAATTTCTTTCTCCTCACCCCAGCTTAACTCCGTGATCTTGCGCAGGCGCGTCCAATCCAGCAAATCGCGCGTGCGCGACGCGGTGACGACCCGGGAATGGCCGTCGAACAGGCGCAAGGTGCGCCAGTCGATGATGATCAAAGTGCGCGTGCGAAAGCAGGATGAGATCGACCGGCGGCAACTCCTCGACCATCAGCGCCGGTTGCGTGAGACGCTTCGGACCAATGGCGGTAAAGGGAAGCGGAATCCCGATCCGGCGGAGGAGAACCGGATCGGTCAGGATGGTAACGCCAAAAAAGTTCAACAGCACGGTCGCGTGACCAAGCCAGGCGGCAGTCAAGCGATCGTTAGGCCATTCGTTAGGCTGCGGTCGGGCGAAAGCCGGACGGATGGGCCGGTTCAGTTCCAAGAGCCATTCGCGCCAGAGGTGCCCGATCCAGCCGCGAGCGGCGGAAGCGGAGAGCGTGGGACGCGGCATGATGCCAGACCCTGATCAGGCTTTGCTGCGGCGGCCGCGCAGTTATTTCACGACGCCGATCTCGGCGCGCCGATTTTTCGCCCAGGCTGCCTCGTTCGATGCGGGATCGGCCGGCATCTCGGCGCCGAAGCTTACGGTCTGGATGTTTTGCGCGTTGGCTCCGAGCGCGATGAGGGCTTCGCGGACGGATTCGGCGCGGCGTTCGCCCAGGCCGCGATTGTATTCCGGTGTGCCGCGTTCATCGGTGAAGCCCGCGACAATGATGTGGCTGTTGCTCTGCTGCAGGAAGCTGGCGATCTGCTGGATTTTGCCATTCTCGGAGCCGCGGATGGTCTGGCTGTCGAAGTCGAAATAAATCGGCTGGAATTGCCGGCGATCGACGTTACCGCTCAAGAAAGACGTGCCTTCCTGCCGTTCCGGCAGCGGTGTGCCGGTGACGTAATCGCCGGTGCTCCCGGCAGTCTGTTCACCCTGCCTTTTCGAGCAGGCGGGCAGGAGAAAAAGAGCGAGGACAAAAAGGAGTCCAAGCCTAACGAGGACGAAAATTCGAGAAGGTTTTGGATTCATATGCGGGCTCGCGCAGCATAATGGCAGCAGTTTGGCATGCAAGCCACGCCCCCGCGTCACGGCTAAGTTCGTTAGGCCGCCTTGTCCGCGCCGAAGCCGTGCAGAAGCCGATGGAAAAAGCCGCCCTCGGCATCTTCGTAATCGACGATCTTGCCCGCCCGCGCCACGAGCACCGGACAATTGGCACGATTGAGAATTTCGCGGGTCAGATCACCCATGATGTAGTGGCGAAACGGACCCGTCGCCTGCGAGGTGCCGGTCACAATCAAATCGTGTCCGCCCTCTTGGACCTCGGCGAAAATCTGGTCGAGCGCGAGCCCATGGCGGATCCGCACCGCGACCTTCAGCCCCATCTTTTCGAGGCTTTCCTTTTGGCCGCGCAAGTTGCGCCCGAGCTCGGAACCAGAGGCGAGCAGCCGATCCACGTCCTCGTGCAACCGGACGAGATCGGCATAAATTACGGGCGGCTCGGCCATGACGTGAAGGAGGGTAACAATGCCCCCAACACATTTCGCGATCTCGCCTGCGAGTTGCACGGCATCGTCGATGTATTTTTTCCCGCCGGTGCAGACGAGGATGCGTTGCACGCGCTCGCAGTCGCCAATCGCGACCAGCACTGGCGGCGGCACCGCCTTGATCACCTCGTAGGTTTTCTCCGGTCGCCAATAAAGGCCGCCGCTCCCTTTGCGCCGCGCGCCGATGATCGCGAGGTCGTATTCGTTCGCGGTCGTCTCGGCCAGAATCTGGCGAATCGGCTCGCCGGAGCGGACCACGATATCGGCGAAGACGTCCTGCTCGCGGAGCATCTCTGCTTCGCTCTCGAGCGCACGCCGCAATGGTTCCGTGTCGGCCGGATTCTCGGCGATCCCGAGCAGAGTCGTTTGTGAGTGACAGGGACCGGCGATCAAGCCACCGAGCCGGGTGGGGTTGTCGGCGGGATCCATTCCATCGCTGCAAATGAGGATGCGCATGGCCTCTCCTTAAAGTTTGTGCCCGGTCAGCAAGGTGTAAAGGACAAGGCCAACCCCGATGAGCGGGAGCGGCACGAAGGCGAGCCGGATTTTGGGGCCAGGAAAATATTGAGTCGAGATGGCGCCAATCTGTGCGCCAATCGCAGCGCCCGTCTGCATGACAAGTGCAATCAGGATATCGACGTTGCCTTTGAGCGCATGGCTGAAGGTCCCGTAGCTGGCGGAAATAATAATCTCAAAGAGGTCCGTCCCAACCGCGAGATGAGTCGGTACGCCCAGCACATAGACCATCATCGGCATCCGGATGTAGCCTGCGCCGCCACCGAGGAAACCACTGAAAACTCCGCCAATAAAGGAAACCGTCAGAATCGTCCAAAGCGAGATGGATTTGATGCCCGAGACGGGCAGAGAAATCATCGGCCAGAGCTTGAGGCGGTGAATCCATCGCGTGACATGACCAAAAGCCGTCGCGTCTTCTTTGACAGATTTTTCCGCCTCTCCGGCGCGCCTGGCTTTGCGTTGTGCGCGCATGGTCAGACCGGTTTCACAGATCATGAAAATGGAAACGCTGGAATAAATCACGATCGAAACCACGCTGACAACGAAGTTGACGTTGCCCGCTCGCTTCAACATTTGGATGAGCTGCGCCCCGACCTCCGCGCCGCCGATCGTCCCGATCGCCATGATGAGACCAAGCCGGAGATCGACGTTGCCGAGAGCGCGGTGGCGCTTCGCGGCTACGACCGAAGTCCCAACGATGTGCGCCAGATCTGTCCCGACGGCAAAATTCCAATCCAACCCGAGAGCACGCAGGCCTGGGCCCGCGATAAAACTCCCGCCCACTCCAAAGAAACCGCCCATCAGGCCGATGAAGAACCCGATGACGGCGAGATAGATTGGATTGATCTCCACATGGGAGATCGGGAAAAACATCGCGATCATTCAGAGCGACCCCGAAGGAGGCGCAGAAGGAAAGTCGTGATGGACTCAAGGATGATCGACTGGCCCAGGACGAGTGCCACGCAAAGGAGCGCGTAAAAGCGAATGTGTTCCTTCTCGATTCGCGCCAGCGATGGACCGAGCAAGTGCAGAACAAGCAGGAAGTAGACGGCGATGAGTAAGCCGTAGACGACCATCTCGATCAGAAAAGAAAGGAGTGCGCGACGAGCTTCGTCTTTCATGAATAAAATGAGCCTTGGCAGGGAAGGTTCGGCTGCGGGTTATGTGGCGGTTGGGCTGCAAAGCGTCAACCGAAAATCCCGTTGCGTGGGCGGCGAATCGTCCTACTTTCGAGGCCAAACTTGCCCCCCAACGATGCTTTATGGCTGATGTCGCAAATAAATATTCCGAGAACGTCGAGGGGAAATTCTACGTCGATGACCAGTGCATCGACTGCGACCTTTGCCGGGAAACCGCGCCAGCCAACTTCAAGCGGAATGACGACGGCGGCCATTCCTTCGTTTACAAGCAACCCGAATCGCCCGAGGAGGAAGCTCTCTGCAAGGAGGCGATGGAAGGTTGTCCGGTCGAGGCAATCGGCAGCGACGGGGCGTAGGTCCGTGAATCGAGACTCATGAATCGTGATTCGGGGCCGATCCACGATGTAAGCGATTCACGATTCTCGAATCCGCCATGGCTCAGGAGTCACAGCCCGTTGCGCTTACCATCGCCGGCTCCGATTGCAGCGCGGGGGCGGGGCTCCAGGCCGATCTAAAAACGTTCAGCGCGCTCGGCGTTTTCGGCCTCACCGCCGTGACCTGCGTGGTCGCGGAGGTACCGGGAAAAGTTTCGCGGATCGACGCGATTGACGCGCGGAGTGTGCGCGAACAGGTCGAGTTGTGCCTCGCAAATTTTCCGGTGCGAGCGATCAAGACTGGCTTGCTTTGCTCGGTTGAGACTGTCGAAACCGTTGCCGATGTTCTCGAGGTATCCGCCGGAGAAATTCCGCTCGTGGTTGATCCGGTCATGGTGGCGACAAGCGGAGAGGTCCTGCTGCAGCCGGAAGCGGTAGACCTCTATTGCACGCGCCTCTTTCCGCGCGCCACTCTCGTTACCCCGAACATGGCGGAAGCATCCGCCCTGACCGGGCGCTCGGTGCGCAACCTGGAGGACATGCGCGCGGTGGGCGAAGAGTTGGCGCGGAAATTTGGGACGTCGTTTTTGATGAAGGGCGGTCATCTGGGTGGCGAGCACGCGATTGATTTGCTCTGCGACGGCGCAGCGGTCGTGGAATTTTCGGCGCCGTTCGTCGCCGGGGTTTCGACGCACGGCACCGGGTGTACCTACTCGGCGGCCATCATCGCACGTCTGGCGCTGGGAGATTCGCTCGAGGAAGCGATCGTCCAGGCCAAGGACTTCGTCAGCCGCGCGATCCGCGCACATTTCGTCTGGCAAAGTTCGTTAGGCGAAATCCACGGGCTGAATCACGCGGGGTAGGAACAGGCAAGCGCGCTTTGGCTCGATCAGGGGACGGTTGGGTTGATCGTCTTGATCCAGCGCTGCTCTTTCAACGCGACGAGGGCGGCGGCGCTCTCCGCCTGTTTCTTGCTCCGTCCGCTGCCTTCGCCAAGCACCTGATTCTCCCAAACCACCCGTATGGTAAACGTCTTTTCGTGCTCGCGTCCTTCCTGCCCAAGTAACTCGTAAACCGGACTGCGCGGCGAAATCGCCTGGAGCAATTCCTGGAGCTGCCCCTTCGGATTTACCTCCAGCGGTTCCTCTTCCAGACGTTCCATGTCTTCCCGCATCGCCTCGAGGATGAAACGCCGGGTTGTTTCCAGATCGCTGTCGAGATAGATCGCGCCGAGGAGAGCCTCGAAGGCATCGCCCAGAGTGGAATCGCGCTGCCGACCCCCGCTCGCTTCCTCGCCGCGACCCAGAAAGAGGTGCCGCCCGAGATCGAGCCGCGCGGCCTGCACCTTGAGCGCTTCGCGCGAAACCAGCCGCGAACGCCGCGTCGTCAGGCGACCTTCTCCCGCCTCGTTGTAGCGCGCGAAAAGATATTCGGTAACGACGAGCTGCAGGACTGCGTCTCCCAAAAATTCCAGGCGCTGATTGTCGAAATGTTTTCGCGGCTTTTCGTGCGCCACGCTCGGATGGGTGAGCGCCTCGGTCAGCAATTGCGGGTCGCGAAACTGATACCGGATGCGTTCTTCGAGAGGATGCATGGGACGGTGTCGTCAGGGCGGCCGGACGGGTTGCTTTTCGTAAACTTCGATCGAAGTCACAAGATCGATCGCCCTCTGCAAAACCGTATCGTGCGGAGAGGTCTTCTCGCCACCGCGAGCGTGCCGTTGCTCGGCCGCCTGGGCGGCATCGATCTCGGGATTGGTCCCAGCAAGGAGCGCCGCTTCATTGAAATGCGGTCGGTCGGCTTCAAAAACAAACGGTGCCATGCCTATCGTCAGGCTTTGTTGAAAAATGTCCTGCTTCTCCCCGGGCGGCAGCGCCACCGCGAGATCGGGTTTGATGCCCTCGGGAAAACACGAGCGTTGATCGGGCAAAATCACCTCTGCGACCGCGATTCGCAGAATTTTTCCGCTTGGGAGCGGTAGATCAGCGTCATCGACTGCCCGGCCAGCCGTGGTCTGGCCGATCAGTATCGTCTTGTCGTAATGGCGCAGGACGCCGGCCAGGACTTCGGTCGCGCCAACCGTTTGTCCATCGATGAGCACGATGCTGAAGCCGGAGTAGAGCGGGTCCTGCTTGGAAGAAAAATCGTGCCCCGCTGCAGCCTCCGGCCCGCGCAGGGAGAAGAGTTGCTTGTCCTTCGGCACAAAACGATTCGCGAATTCCGCCGCCGCCGCGTAGTCGTCCGTCGCGACGCTACCGCGCAGATCAAGGACGATCGCATCGAGCTTCTTTCCGGCAAAACCGCGCAGAGTGGTGTCGAGTTCTCCGAGCTGGGACTGGCTCAAATCTCCCGGTCGCAAATATCCGATGTGGCCGTCGATGATCTCGCGATAGAAAGGCGCTGGCGTCGGCGTGGGCGCGGGATGCGCGGGCAGGAGCATGACGCCGTGGCCGAGGCGTCTGAGCAAGCCACCGAGGGTGGCGCGATTCAGCTCCGCGCCGCTGACCGCCGCTGGATTCACGTAGTGGTCCTGGATAAGGGGAATCGCCCGCCGCAGGTCAACTGCGTCGAGCCCATCGACAGGGTCCGTTCCGGGAGAGAGAGCTGGCGTGGTCTGGGTTGGGGAGGGAGAGGGCGTCGAGTGCGGCGAGGGTTGGGCTGCGACTGAGACGGCGAGGAACAGTGCAGTCGTTAGGAAAACACTAAGGACGAGACGCAGCATCGGTCGGAGCGACCTTAATCGTTACCGCGGCAAGAGCAATATCGCGCCGGTAATGGCAGCCTTCGAAGTGAATCTTGCCGACCGCCTCGTAGGCCAGATCGCGCGCCGCCGCGACCGTGTCGCCAAGCGCGGTCACCCCCAAAACGCGTCCTCCGTTGCTCACGATTTCGTCATTCTCCCGCCGGGTTCCGGCATGAAAAACGTGCACGTTCGCCATTTGCGCACAGGCCTCGAGACCGGAAATTTTCTTTCCGGCCTCGAAGCGACCCGGATAGCCAGCCGATGCCATCACGACCGTGACCGCGGGCCGTTCGTCCATCTCGATCTTCAATTCTTCGACTCGTCCGTCGATCGTCGCTTCGAGGAGCGGAAAGAGGTCGCCCTTGAGCCGGGGAAGAATGACCTGCGTCTCGGGATCGCCAAAACGGCAGTTGAATTCGAGCACGTGCGGGACCCCGTTTCGAATCATAAGGCCAGGGAAAAGCAGCCCGGAAAAATGTATCTTTTCGTCATACAAGCCATGCAGGAGCGGGCGCATGATTTTCTCCTCAAACTGCAAGGTCAGGCCATCATTCCAGGCGACGGGCGGACTGTAGGCGCCCATCCCGCCCGTGTTCGGCCCCTGGTTGCCATCGTTCAGTCGCTTGTGATCGCAGGCGGCGCCGAGCAACCGATAGTGGTCGCCCGCGAGGAGGAGGTGGAGCGAGCATTCCCAGCCTTCAAGAAATTCCTCGATCAAAACGCGCCTGCCGGCCGCACCGAAACGCCCGCGGTCGATCATCTCCTCGATCGTGTCCTTTGCGCTCGCGGCGTCGGGAGCAATGACCACACCTTTGCCGGCCGCGAGACCGTCGGCCTTGATCACCGCCGGGTAGTGCAGCCGCTCCGCGAAACGGCACGCTTTCTTGCTCTCCTCGAAAATACCCGCCATGGCGGTGGGCACGCCAGTGCGGCGCATGAGTTGTTTGGCAAAGACCTTCGAGGACTCCAGCCGTGCGGCTGATTTGCCCGGGCCGAAGATGCGGAGGTTTTCCTTTTGAAATTCATCGACCAGGCCGGCGGCGAGCGGATCATCCGGGCCGACGACCGTCAGCCCGATGTCGTTGTTGCGCGCAAACTCGACCAGCCCGCGCGAGTCGTCAGGCGAGAGTGGCACGTTCGTGCCCAGCGCTTCGGTTCCGGCATTGCCCGGCGCGCAGAAAATGGCGTCGACTTGCGGAGATTGGTGCAGTTTCCAGGCGAGCGCATGTTCACGCCCGCCACCGCCCACGATCAGCACTTTCACCTGGGGGACAACCTTCGTTCTCGTGTAGCCATAGTTTCGGCGTCCGCAAATACGACCATTCGCAAATCCGAAGCCAGGCTGCTGATTTTACGAGAGGCAAGGACCGCTCGCCGGGGAGAGTGACGGTATCTTTCGTTTTTTCCAAGAAAAAAATGCGACTGGAAAACCTCCTCCAGATACCCGTCTTTTGGGCGGATACCAACCTTACAGCCTGTCACTCTCTCGTTGCGCGTGCTGCAGAATCCGATAAAAGAACCAAATGGCTGATCGCGCCAAAAAAGCTTCCGTCATGAACGCGCATTGTCTCTCCCGTGTCGTGCTCAGCCGCATCGCGGACAAATGGACGGCGCTTATCATTCACGTCCTCGCGACTGGCACTCGGCGCTACGCGGAATTGCAGCGTGAGATCGGCGGCATTTCGCAGAAAATGCTCACCCAGACCCTGCGCAGCCTGGAGCGCGACGGACTTGTCAGCCGCAAGGTGCATCCAGTCGTCCCGCCCAAAGTCGAGTACGCGCTCACTCCGCTCGGTCGCACTTTGATCGAACCGTTGCGGGCCATTTGCCATTGGTCGGAGAAGCATCTGCCGCAGCTGGAGGCAAACCGCGCTCGTGCCCGTGCGCTGGCTTTCAACGGCGCGGAGCCGGGTCGTTAGGCATTCGTTCCGGAGCGCGCCATGCATCACGTCGAACCCGTCGTGCTGTTGCTCGTGCTCGTGGCGGGACTGGTCATCGTGGCCAACAAACTGGCCGTTCCTTATCCGGTGCTGCTCGTGCTCGGCGGACTGGCCCTGAGCTTCGTCCCGTTTCTTCCTGTCATTCGACTCGATCCGAATCTCGCCCTCTTCTTCTTTCTTCCGCCACTGCTTTATCCCGCGGCGCTCTTCACTTCATGGCGGGATTTTCGCCGCAACCTGCGCTCGATTCTTTTCCTCGCGATCGGCCTCGTCCTCCTGACGATGACCGTCGTTGCGTGGGTGGCGCACTCCTTCATCGCTGGTTTGCCTTGGGCGGCGGCCTTTGCTCTGGGCGCGATTGTCTCGCCGCCCGACGCGGTGGCGGCGGAAGCGATCTTGAAACGGTTGCGCGTTCCGGCGCGAATCCAGGCCGTGCTCGGCGGCGAGAGCCTTGTCAATGACGCCACCGCGCTCGTTGCCTACCAATTTGCGGTCGCAGCCATGGTCACCGGACATTTCTCGTTAGGCACGGCCAGCTTGGAGTTTGTCCTCGTAGGTGTCGGCGGTGTTGCCCTCGGCCTGCTCGTTGGCGTTGTGATGCGGTGGGTCCAACGGCATCTCGACGATCCGCCAGTGCAGATCACGCTCTCACTGCTGACGCCGTTCGCAGCCTATCTCCTGGCCGAGCGCTTCGCCGTCTCCGGCGTTCTCTCCGTCGTCGCGGCAGGTGTTTATCTCGGATGGCATTCGACCGCCTTGACCGCGCGCTTCCGGCTCCAGGCGCAACTTTTCTGGGAGATGGTCGCCTTCCTCCTCAACGGACTCATCTTCATAATGATCGGGCTGCAATTGCCCGGCATCCTGCGCAACCTGAACCACGAACCATTGTCGCGTCTGACGACCTACGGGTTTCTCATCAGCGCCACCGTGGTGCTGGTACGCATCGCGTGGGTCTTTCCGGCCACCTATCTGCCGCGCTGGCTCAGCCCGAAAATGCGTGCGCGTGATCCCATCCCGCCGTGGCAACAAAGCGTCCTCATTGCCTGGGCGGGAATGCGCGGGGTCGTCTCGCTCGCGGCGGCCTTTGCGCTTCCTCTCCTGCTTGGAAACCGCCAACCCTTTCCGGGCCGCAGCTACATTTTGTTTCTCACCTTCTGCGTCATCCTCACGACGCTCGTTTTCCAAGGCCTGACTCTGCCGGTCCTCATTCACAAACTCGGCGTGAAAGACGACGGCGTGATCGATCGCGAAGAGCGCGAGGCCCGTTTGAAGGCGAACGAAGCCGCGGTCGATTTCGTCGAACAAAAAGCGCTCGAAGAACATTTTCCCGAGGAAGTGATGGCGCGGGTCCGGGCCGAGTACTGCGACCGCATTGCGCAGCTCGAGGCTTGTGGGCAAAACACCGAAAATCCCGGGGGCGAAGTGGCGACACCGATCTACCAGCGCCTCCAGCACGGCGCCCTGCAGGTCGAGCGCCGGACGATCATCGCGCTGCGAAATTCGCAAGCGATCAACGACGAAGCCCTCCGCCGCATCCAGCGCGACCTCGACCTCGCTGAAGCGCGGCTGACGGGGGATTAAGTTTTTGCTTGCCAAGACGTGCTCGGTGGGAACAAACCAGTAGGTATGAAAAATAAACTCCTCAGAGTTGGTGCGGCTTGTGGGCTGGGGTCCGTTGCCTTTTTGTTGTCGGCGTGCTCCAAGAACGGAATCGTCATCCTGCCGGTGAACGGAGCGGAGCAGAAACATTTTGAGGACAAGTGGGCTGTAATCGAACCCATCCTGAAAAAGCACCCGGATGACCTCTATTACATCCAAGATTACTCAAAAGGGCAACTGATCGGCGAGCCATTGGGGAGCCTTCCGCCGATTCTTCTGGAACAGTCAAAGACCGACTTCCAGCGTCTGGTGAATCCACTCTTCAGCGGCCATGCCTTTCAGATTGGGGTGGGTCTGTCCAAAGCCAAGACTTCCGTTTCATTTATTGGCACGTTGGATCACGCATCTCACCTACATCTGATCAAAAACATGAAGGAATCTGCCGAGCTGGTCAAAGAAGTGGACAAGGAGCTCGATACTACTCCTTGAATCTGAGAGAACGATCGACAGTCAGGAATCGTTCTTAACATTAATCGTGTCAACGGGGCGGACGATGGTTTGTGCGGGGTGGTTCACGCTGCACTTTCTCCTTATCATTATTGTTTCCCTGCATGATATATCTTCGGTCCTCCCGGGAGATGCCAGCGTGCTACCGCAGGGATCAAACAAGGTTTGGCGAAGGATCGAAACAATCACTGCCGCCCTTTTGGGCGAACGGTTGCCCGCCGCCAAACCACTTCGGCAAGGCCTCGCCGCTTATGCCAACGGCGCGGGGATCGAACTCGGCTATAGCTATTTCGCTCCCAGCATTCCAGGGAACGCCAAGCTGGTCTTTGAGTTACATTACCCCGACGGTCGCGTCGAATACGATCTGCCACACGTCGGCGGAGCGGCGGCCGGCTACCGAGTCGCTACGCTTCTCGATAACCTCCTGGAGATCCATTATGCCAGGCTACGGGAGGCGATCGTGCAGTCTCTCGTTTCCTCGGTCTGGCAGGAACACCCCGACGCCGTCATGATTCGCGCCGTGTTTGGCGTCGCGAGTCTGCCGACCGCGGAGGAGTTTCGCGCAGGGACGAAAGGTTCGTACCGGTTGTTATCTTCCGACGACTTCCGTCTTCGCTCCCAGACTGCGCTGCCGAAAATGCGGTAGGTCGCTGTTAGAACCCGTCCTAGCCATCGTGGTGTCATTTCGAGCGAAGCGCAACGGAGCCGAGAAATGCCGAGACGGAATCGAACCCCAGAGTCACGCGATTCCGAGACTGCGCTCGAGATGATATTCGTAAAGCCTTTGCGAGATCTTTGCTGGCCCCCACTATGATAGCCTTGCCTAGCCAGCGGTTGCTGAAAACGCGAGAGCGGATGCGGCAGTTCTTGTTCCCGGTTGATCCCGGTCGTTGGCTTAGCATCCTGCGGACGGGGCTCGGTTTGGAGATAATACTTTATACTTGGTCGCTACGTCATGATTGGGTCCATCTTTTCGCGACGCATGGGAACGGACCCGTGAGCCGCGCACTGACTGAAGCCATTCTCTCATCTGAGACGAGGCTGACGCCACGGCTCGGATGGCTGGTGACGGCTGGACACTGGCTCGGGCTAGACGAGGGAATTGTGATCTCAGCGGCGTGGCTCGGCCTGCTTGTGGCGGGCTGTTTTTTGCTGGTCGGATTGTTCTGTCGTCCCGCCGCGATCGTGGCCTGGTTCCTCTACCTTTGCAGTGTCAAGAGTGGCGAGCTTTTTTCCTACGGTGTGGACAACTTCACGACGATCGGGTTGTTCTATGTCTTAATCGCTCCATTGCCAGATCCGTTCGCCCTCGATCGGAAGCTTCGGAAGAAGCGCACGACCGATCCGGAACGCATGGGTTTCCATCGTCGCGTATTGCAACTTCACCTCTGTTTCGTCTATTTTTTTGGAGGCATCGCCAAGTCTTTTGGCGCCGACTGGTGGAACGGCAATAGTGTCTGGCGCGCTCTGACTCGCCCGCCCTTCGATATAATTTCTCCTGATTTCCTGGTCCGACTTGAATACTTGTTGCCAGCTGTCGGAATTACTGTCTGCCTGCTTGAAACTAGTTATCCCGTTTTTATCTGGCCAAGAAAAACGCGGGTCTACTGGCTGATTTCCATTCTCCTCATGCACGTCTCGATCGGGCTGACGATGGGGCTTTATCTGTTCGCCCTCATTATGATTGTGCTGAACCTTGCTGCCTTTGGGCCTGGAGTTCTCTCAGTTATAAGGAAGCCAGCCCCGCGTCCGGGCATAAGTGCGCGGTAAGCTGTGCGGAGCTTAAGGATGAAAAGAGTCCGTATTAACCCTTCTTTTGAGGAGGGCAAACGGCACCGGGTTTTGCACTTTCGAAGCTGCGAGAAAAATCTTCGCGGATCTCGCGCCGAAAGAGACTAAGTGATAAGAAAAGAGATGCCCCATGAAGGAGAGCGCGACCTGCCACTGGAAATCGGGCACGTGCTTTTCGTCGACATCGTGGGCTACTCGAAGTCGTTGATCAACGAGCAGGCTGATCTGCTTGAGCATCTGAAAGAGATGGTGCGCGGCTCGGAACAGGTCCGCGTGGCCGACGCAGCCGGGAAACTGATCCGGCTTGCGACCGGCGATGGGATGGCGCTCGTTTTTCGCACTAGCCCGGAAGCGCCCGCGAAATGCGCGCTGGAGCTGAGTCGCGCGGACAAACAACATCCGGAATTGCGGCTCCGGATGGGGATTCACAGCGGGCCTATTAACGAAGTCGTAGACGTGAACGAGCGGGCGAATGTGACGGGCGCGGGGATCAATATGGCGCAGCGAGTGATGGATTGCGGCGATGCCGGGCATATTCTGCTTTCCCAGCATGTCGCTGACGACCTGGAGCAATTCCCGCGTTGGCGCCCGTTGCTGCATGAGCTGGGCGAATGCGAGGTGAAACACGGTGTGCGCCTGCATCTGGTCAATCTCTATAACGAGGAAGTAGGCAATCCAGAACGGCCCTTGAAATTGCTGGAAATCGCGGCCCCGCCGTTGAATACCGCCGGGTTCCGACGGAACTGGCGAATGGCAGGGCTCGGGCTCGCCGTTGTACTGTCGTTAGGCGGACTCGCCTGGTGGTTTGCCGCCCACCCGGGCAAGCCCGCGTCGCAGCCGATCGTGGCTCCGGTCCCGCTTGCCGTTCCGGAGAAGAGCATCGCGGTGCTTCCATTCGAAAATCTAGGCGATGACAAAGCGAACGCGCGATTCGTCGATGGCGTGCACGATGAGATTATCACAGACCTTTCGAGAGTGCTTGATCTGAAGGTGATCAGTCGCACTTCGACGATGCAATACGGTAGCGGCGTGGCACGAAATCTCCGCGAAATCGGCAAGGCCCTGGGGGCTGCCAACATCGTGGAAGGAACCGTGCAGAGAATTGGAAATCGAGTGCGGGTCAGCGCGCAGCTCATCGATGCCCGCACTGACACCCACCTTTGGGCGGAGCGCTACGATCGTGACGTTTCCAATATTTTCGCGTTGGAGAGTGAACTCGCGGAGACAATTGTCGCGCAGTTGGAAGCACAGCTTTCGCCTGCGGAGAAAGCCTTGATCGAGGAAAAACCGACCTCTGATCCTGTCGCGCACGATTTTTATGTCCGCGCCAATGCCCTCATCGCTACCTTTTCATTCGGCGTCGAGGGAACGAACAATTTGCTCGAGGCAGCGGACTTGCTTGAAAAGGCCGTAGCACGAGATCCAAAATATTTTTTGGCCTATTGCCGGCTCGCCGGAGTCCACGACCAGATTTATCTGACCGGGCCCGACCATACCCCGGCCCGGCTTGCGCTCGCTGAGGAGGCGGTCAAAGCGGCCCAGGGCTTGCGACCGGACGCTGGCGAAACGCATCTGGCGCTGGCCGAGCATTTTTACTGCGGATTTCTCGACTACGACCGGGCGCGGCAAGAGCTCGAGATAGCCCAGCGTTCCTTGCCCAATGAGCCTTTAATCTTCCAGTTGGCTGGTTTCATCGATCGCCGGGATGGAAAATGGAACGACTCGGCGCTCAACCTGGAGCGCGCCCTGGAACTCGATCCGCGCAACGTTTACACGCTGCAACAGCTCGCCGGAGGATATTGGTTTCAGCGCCGGTATGCCGAGGCCGCGACGCTGTTCCAGCGCGCGCTCGATATTTTGCCTAACGATCTCACTTTGCGGATTGCCCGTCCAAACATTGATCTTGACTGGCATGCTGATCCGCAACCGCTGCATGCAGCAATTCATGCGATCGTGAACGAGAATCCAGGGTCGGCGGCGGGCCTGGCCGACACATGGCTCACCCTGGCGCTTTGTGAACGGGATCCCGGCGCCGCTCAGCTCGCCGTGGCCGCAATGCCCGCTCAGGGTTACACGAACAACGGATTTTCCTTTCCTCGGTCCTGGTGCCAGGCGGTTGCCGCCAGAGCAGCCGGTGATTCGGAAGTCGCCCGCTACTTTTTCAAGCTAGCCCGCGCAGAAGTTGAGAAAAGTCTTCAGGATCAGCCGGACTACGGCCCATCCCTGGCGCTCCTCGCAATGATCGATGCCGCGCTCGGGCAGAAGGACAAATCAATTCGCGAAGGTCGTCGCGCGGTCGAGCTGCTGCCGCTGGATAAGGATTCGATTAACGGTGCGTTCGTGATCGAATATCTTGCTGTCACCTACGCGTGGACGGGGGAAGTGGAACAGGCCCTCGAGCAACTAAAGCGCGCTGCATCGGTTCCGAGCGATGTCAGCTACGGCCAACTCCGTTTGCATCCGTTCTGGGATTCGTTGCGAGGCGATCCGCGTTTCGAGCAAATTGTCGCCTCCCTCGCCCCTGTGGCGGAAAATCCTTGAAGCCTTGTCAGCCGTTCCCTCTGTCGTTATCTAGGACTTCACTACAACGACTCAAACCGAATTGGCCGCTTTTCGACGCTCGTTTGGCCAAACCATCCGCGCGGATGTCTGGCGAGCACAAAGGTCACCTTAACGACCTAGGCGGCTCCAATCACTCGGAGGAGGCGAATGCGTTTTGCTGCGCGCTCGCGGGAATGCCACTTTCGTTGGTCAATCTTCGTCGCGAGAAGGCGCTACCCCGCATGGATTCGAACCATGAATAACGCCTCCAAAGGGCGCTGTGTTACCGTTACACCACGGGGTATCGACTGCAGTCTGTAAAATCACCACGCTCAGTCTGAACCGGCGCCGCGCGACCAAGCTTAAGAAGTTAAACCGGAATTCGCAAATTGCTCCGCCCGTCGCGAACTCTTCGGCTCCGGATAGATCGAACTGCGTTAGAGCGCGCAATATTTTGATCGGAGGCAATCCCTGTTAATTTATCCGTCAGTGAAACTGCACTCGTCAGACTTTCGCGTTGGGCCCGGTCGCCCTTTGCAGCTGAAGAAATGCCCGACCGACATCAAGCCGCTCTACGAATCGAAGTCGCATTATCGCAGGATGCTGGCGCAGCAAGTCAAGGAGTTGAGCGCGCAGCAGAGCCTGCTCTACGCTTCCAACACTTATGCGCTTCTCCTCATTTTCCAGGCGATGGACGCAGCCGGAAAAGACAGCGCGATCAAGCACGTCATGTCAGGAGTGAATCCGCAGGGCTGCGAAGTCTACAGCTTCAAGCACCCGAGCGCCCTGGAGCTTGAGCACGATTTCCTCTGGCGCACCACCCGCTGCCTTCCTCAGCGTGGGCGGATCGGAATTTTCAACCGCTCCTATTACGAGGAAGTGCTGATTGTGCGGGTGCATCCCGACATCTTGCGCGGCGAAGACTTGCCGCCGGAGTTGCTCAACCACGCGACGATCTGGGAGGAGCGTTGCCGTTCGATCAACGACCTTGAAAGTCACCTCCTTCGCAACGGCACACGGATTCTGAAATTCTTCCTCCACGTTTCAAAGGAAGAACAGCGCAAGCGTTTCCTCGATCGGATCGAGGACCCGGACAAGAACTGGAAGTTCAGTGCCGGCGACCTCGCCGAACGAGAACTCTGGAATCAATACATGGTGGCTTACCAGGAATGCCTGCGGGCCACGAGCACGAAAAACGCGCCGTGGTATGTGATCCCGGCCGACGACAAAAAGAACGCCCGTCTCCTCATCGCGGAAGCGATCGTCGAGACGCTCAAAGACCTGAAGATGTCTTATCCGCATCCCGACCAGGCGCATCGCAAGGAGCTGGCGGCCATCCGCAAGATCCTGGAGAAGGAGAAGAAGGCGTAGCCGCTCCTTCCTTTTCCTGAGGCAACGCCCATTGAGTCCATCGCGTTTGAATTTTCGAGTGGATGCGGAGGCGAGCGATTCGCGCGCCCGGGCCGGGACCTTTCGCACTTTGCACAACGAAGTGCAGACGCCCGTCTTCATGCCGGTCGGGACCAAGGCGACGGTGAAGGCGCAACTCCCGCGTACGCTCGAGGAGGCGGGAACGCAGATTCTGCTCGCCAACACTTACCACCTGCTTCTGCGGCCAGGCGCGGAAGTCTTTCGACGCACTGGCGGCATCCATGGCTTCATGAGTTGGGACCGCGCCGTTCTGACCGATTCGGGCGGATTTCAAATCTTCTCGCTCCCGCATGCCTGTGCAATGAGCGAGGCGGGCGCGGTCTTTCAAAGTTACCTCGACGGGCGAACGATTCTCCTCAGCCCGGAGTTGAGCGTTGAGACCCAGATCGCGATCGGGAGCGACATCATGATGGCGCTCGATCAATGTATTGCCTCGACCGCGGACGAAGCGAGCGCGCGGCAGGCACTCGAGGTAACGCATCGGTGGGCGGCTCGAAGTCTGGCAGCACGGGGCGATTCGCCCCAGTCAATGTTTGGCATCGTTCAGGGTGCGCTTTTCTCGGATTTGCGGCGCGAGAGTGCGGCCACGCTAGCGGAAATGCCTTTTGATGGTTTTGCGATCGGCGGTCTCGCGGTGGGCGAAAGCCGAAGCGAGCGCGAAGACCTCACCGAATTCACCGCCCAGCTTCTACCGGCCGACAAGCCGCGTTATCTCATGGGTGTCGGCACTCCGCTCGATATTCTCGAAGCGGTCCATCGCGGGGTCGACATGTTCGATTGCATCATGCCGACGCAACTCGCGCAGCGTGGCGCCGTTTTCACCTCGCGCGGCTTTCTCCAGATGCGGCGCGGCGTTTACAAATTTTCCAACGACCCGCTCGATCCCGCCTGCGCCTGTCCGACCTGCGCGCGCTACACCCGCGCCTATCTGCATCATCTCACGAAATCGAGCGAGACACTCGGCTGGCAGCTCCTCGGCAAGCACAACATCCATTTTTATCACCAGCTCATGCGCAACATCCGGGAGAGCATCCTCGCCGGCCGCTTCCGGTGAGTTTTACGCGGGAGAAGCGTGCGATTCTTGCAGGAGTCGGATCGCGAATATCCGGTCCGTCGTCCGAAGCCCGCCCGCCGAAAATCGACTGTCGTTAGGGAAGTACGAAGTCCATATCGCGCACGAAGGCTTTGCCAGCATCCGCCAGATAACGTCGGGCGAGATCATGCACATGCGGACGCCGCCGATGGAGGAGGCGCGCAGCCTTTACATCGAGCAATCGAATCTCGCGCGGCGCGTCCGATCATCCGGGACGGAGCCACTCGTGATTTGGGACGTCGGCCTGGGCGCGGCGGCCAACGCGATGGCGGCGATCCAATGCTACGAAGAGCAGGCGAAGCTCGGTCCCGTCCGTTCCTTGTTGCTTGTCAGTTTCGAAGACGATCTCGATTCCTTAAAGCTCGCCCTGCGCCATGACGACAAGTTTCCCTATCTCCGGCACGCGGGCCCGGCTGGCATCCTCGCCAAGGGAGAGTGGAAATCAAAGCGCTACCCGGGGTTGAGCTGGCAGCTCGTCCAGGGTGATTTTCTCGAGACGGTTGGCCGGGCGGCGCTCCCGCCCGATCTGATTTTTTACGACATGTTCTCCAGCAAAACGCACGGCGAACAATGGACGATCGAGATTTTCCAGAGGCTCTTTTCCGCCTGCCGGGGACGGGCGACGGAGATGTTTACCTACACGCATTCGACTGCGGCGCGCGCTGCTCTTCTCGCCGCCGGCTTTTATGTCGCGAAGGGTCGCCCCGCCGGAGCCAAGGAGGAGACCACGATCGCCCTCACACCGGCTGCGCTTGGTTCGCCGTCCTCGCGTCGCCACGAGCTCCTCGCCTCGGAATGGATCGGGCGCTGGCATCGTTCGCGCGCCAAATTCCCGGCCGAAATTTCCGCGGAGCAAAAGCCGGCCTTCGAGAAACTGATCCAGGCGCACGACCAATTCCGGTCAGGGTAGCCGTAAGCTTCCGGCTCGCCTGTTCGTTAGGCGGCAAGCTGGAAGCTTGCGTTACCTTGGCGGCAATTCCGCTTTCTCCGCGTATGGGCCGGCCTTGAGCAAATCGTCGATCCCGCCCTGGTTTCGCAGCAGCGATTTCATGCTCCAATGAATGTGGCCAGGGGAGGACGTGCCGTGGCGAGTCAGTTCGATCTCTTGAATGATCTCTCGCGCCGGGCGTTTCGGTCCGATTCGCTCGGTGGCGATTCCAGGCCAGACCGGTTTGCCGTGACTCTGCGCGCGCCACCAATTAAGGAGGACGGGAAAACTCTGCTTCGCCGGCTCGATGCTCCAGTAAAGCTGCGGTGCGAGATAATCGACCCAGCCTTGCGCGAGCCACTTGCGAGAGTCGGCGAAGAGCTGCGCGTAGGCGTCGAGCTGCGCTTCGGTCGTCGGCGGCACACCGGGTCGCCAGATTCCGAAGGGACTGATCCCAACCCGTGCCCGAGGCTTCACTGCTTTGACTGCGCGATACATCGAATGCACGAAATCGTTGATGTTCTCGCGTCGCCAATCCGCCCGGCTCAGTCCGCTCTTGCGCCCGTAACGCTCCCAGGTCGGGTCGTCGGGAAACGAAGCGTCGCCCGGCTTGAGTGGATATGGATAAAAGTAATCGTCGAGATGAATGCCATCGACGTCGTAACGCCGGGCGATGTCGGTGATGACATCGATCACGTAGGCGCGCGCCGCCGGTTCGCCGGGATCGATCCAGAGCTGTTTCCCGAAACGCCGCACCCACTCCGGATGCTTCTTCGCGACGTGATTGGCGGGCAGCGTCTCGCTTGTACTGACGGCGGCGCGAAACGGATTTGCCCAGGCATGCAGTTCGAGCCCGCGCTGGTGTGCTTCCGCGATGGCAAAGCTAAGGGGATCATAGCCCGGGGAAACGCCCGCCTTACCGCTGAGAAACTGCGACCACGGTTCTTTCGCAGAGGCGTAGAGCGCATCGCTCGCCGGCCGCACCTGCAAGAGGATGGCATTGAGTTTCAATTCCGCCGCCCGATCGAGCAGCGCGCGCAGTTGCGCCTTTTGCGTGCCCGCGGGCAGCCCCGGCTTCGATGGCCAATCGAGATTGTAGACCGTTGCGACCCACGCCCCGCGAAATTCTCGCTCCGCACCCTGCGCCGTAAAAGCCAAGACGCCCAGCGACAAAAGAATGTAGCCTAACGAACGGAGAGCAAACACGATCTAATCTAGCGCGGCCGCCGCAACCGCCGGCGGAAAAATTTCGCTCACTTCGCCCCAGATTCGGAGTGAGACGCAGACTTCGCGATCATGCTCCGTCGCGCCGCAATTGATGATGACATAGGGGATGCCGCGCCGCGCGGCCAGGAGCGGAAAAGCGGCCGCCGGGTAAACGGATAAGGTGGAGCCGAGCGCTACCACGAGGTCGGCCGCCATCGCGCCGGCCTGGGCGCGCGCCAGTTCCGCCGGCTCAAGGCTTTGCCCGAAACTGATCGTGGCCGGTTTCAAAAACCCCCCGCACTGGCAACGCTGCGGGGTGCGGTGCTCGCGGAAGAAATCGAAATGCGGCTGAGGATCGCTTCGCTTTTTGCAGCTCTGGCATTCCACCAGCGAATTCGTCCCATGGAGTTCGACCAGTCGCTCCGGACTCGTTCCGGCCGAGCTGTGCAATCCGTCGATGTTTTGCGTCACCACCATCTCGACTTTGCCCGCTTGCTCTAGCCTGACGATGGCATGATGGACGTCGTTAGGCCGGGCGTTCTTGAACGATTCCCATGCTTCCAATTTGTAATCCCAATGCTCGACCCGCGCCGCCTCCGAGGTCATGAAATCCTGGTAGTAGACCGGCTGCCGTCGCAGCCAGACACCCTGCGGTCCGCGGAAATCCGAAATGCCGCTCCCCGTGGAAATTCCCGCGCCAGTGAAGATGAGGGCCCGTTTCGCCTCGCGGAGGTAATCCGTCAGAGTCATTTCAAATTTTGTAACGCCACCAAGTCTTCGACTTCGTCTCACTCCGCTTGGGACGACAGCGGCTGAAGGCCGGCCGCCTCCAGTTGTGCATTCAATGCTGCAACTTCCTGTGGCATCGCTTTCCATTGCTTGATCACCGCTGGCGCGGCACGCTGCAAATCCGACACCGCAGCTTGCTGTTGGGGTGTGGGCGCGGCGTCTACCTGCTGCAAATCCCCGAACAGTTTTTTCACCTTGTTCAGAGCATCCAGCTCGCGGTTCCCACCTGAATGTACGGCCGCAGGATTGGCGAACGATTCCAGCTTCTTGCGCAGCGTGTCGATCTTCCCCCGAAGACCTTTCGCCGCGGCGGCTTCCTCCGTCTTATCGAGTTCGCTCACGAGCGCTTTATAACTTTTCCCGATCGGTTCCAGCTCTGCGCGCATTTTCTCGAGTTCCTTCGAGAACTCGAATTGTTGCGCCAGGTCGGCGGCCGAGGCTTTCACCCGCGGATCCATTTTCACCGTCAGCGGTTGGGTGAACGTTTTTCCTCCGCTCGTCAGGGTGATAGAATAGTTGCCCGGCACGACCCACTGGGCGGTCGGTTCCGGCGCGGTTTGGTAGGCCACGGCCGTCATGGGATATTCGGCCTCGGCACTCGGCAGGGGCTGTCCATGCAGGTCCCACAGGAAACGATGCAAACCCGGCGCGGCCGACAACACTTGAGACGGGCGCACCCAGTAGCGTGGGATTTTCAGCTTCGGATCGGGTAGCGGAACCGGGTCCGTGCTCGCATAATGACGAACCAGATTTCCCTTTCCATCCTTGATCTCCAGAGTTACCGGGCCCGAAACGTCTTTGCCTAACGAATAATCAATCATCGCGCCTTCCGGCGGATTTTCCCCGGCGGGTTCATCGGGCGGGAGCGGAGTGTCGGTATTTGTGTCCCAGCGCACCCGCAGCGCGACCTGCGGTTTGAAGAGCTGCGTTTTGAGCCTGCACGATCGGAAGCTCGTTCCTCCGGAGGGACCTGCTTCCGCAGGTCCAGATTCGTTAGGCGCAACTTGCCGGAGCGGCGTGATGTTATCCAGAATCCAGAAGCCGCGTCCATGGGTCGCGATCGCGAGGTCGTCGTCCTTCACAATCAGGTCGCGCACAGATGTCGCCGGGAGATTCAGGCGGAGGGGTTGCCAGTTGTCGCCGTTGTCGAACGAGACATACACGCCTCGCTCGGTCGCGGCGAACAACAGCCCGCGTCGCTGCGTGTCTTCGCGCACAGCATTGACGTTCTCGTCCGCCGGGATCCCGCGCACAATTTCCTGCCAGGTCTTGCCGTCGTCGCTCGTTCGGTAAATGTGCGGGCGCAGATCGTCGAGCCGAATCGTGTTCACCGCCGCGTAGACCGTCCTCGCGTCGAAGTGGCTCGCGTCCATCAGCGAAACTTTCCACCAGGCGCCAATTTGCGGCGGCGTCACATCCCGCCAGGTCTTGCCGCCGTCAGTCGTGAGGTGAATCAGTCCGTCGTCGGTCCCGGCCCAGATGCGGTTCTTGTCGAGTGGCGAAGGCGCGACGGTGTAGATCACACCCCGCTGCCGGGGTTGCGCCGTCGGTTGATCGCGGAATTTCCCGACGCTCGCCGGGATTTCGAAAGTCTTTCGTGTCAGGTCGGGACTAATCGTTTTCCAGTTCAGCCCGCCGTCGCGCGTTTGCCAGAGCGCGTTGGCGGCGAAGAAAAGCAGGTGCGGATCGAGCGGCGAAAAGATCACCGGCTCGGTGCGAATGACCCGGAAATCATCGCTCCGAAACGGCTTCGGCAAAATATCCTGCGCCTGGTGCGTGTGGCGGTCGTAGCGCGTCAGCTTCCCGCCGTAGACCATGTCGGGATCGAGCGGATCAGCTGTGACGTAGCCGTATTCCTCCGCGCCGACCGGATGCCAGTCGCGGAAAGTGATCTGGCCGTTTGGCCCGCGGCTCGCGATGTCGACCGAGCCGCTCTCCTGTTGTCCGCTGTAGAGGCGATAAGGGAAATGGTTGTCCGCGCTGACGTGATAGAGCTGCGCGGTTGATTGGTTATACCACGAGCTCCAGGTCGCGCCGCCGTTCACAGTGATGATCGCGCCCTGATCGCTTCCAAGCATGACGATCTTGGAGTCGTTAGGATTGATCCAGACGTTTTGATAATCGTCGCCGCCCGGCGCCCCGCGCCAGCCGTCCCAGGTCTTGCCGCCGTCAGTCGATTTCCAGCAAACCACGCTCGCGGAATAAACCACCTCCGGATTCTGCGGATCGAACCGCACGACCGGCAAATCGCCGCCGCCGATGCGGCCGATCGGGCGCTCGTCGCCCGTCGCCGGCCTCCAGTTTTCGCCCGCGTCGTCGGACCGATAGAGTTGTACGTTCTTCGGCGTGGCGACGGCGGCAAAGAGCTGTCGCGGCGCGCTCGGGGCGATGGCGAGGTTGGCCTGCGCGATGTCGTCAGGCAGACCACCGCTTAGTTGCTTCCAGGTCTTGCCGCCATCGCTCGACTTGAAAATGCCGCCGTTCGCTCCTCTCCACTCCGCATTTTCCCACGGACCTTCGCGTGCTTCCCAGAGCGAAGCGTAAACGATCTGCGGATTCTGCGGATCGATCTGCACGTCGTTGCCGCCGGTGTTCTCGTCCTTGTAAAGCGTCTTTTGCAAGGTCCTGCCACCGTCGGTTGAGAGGAAGATTCCACGTTCTTCGTTAGGCCCATAGGGATGCCCGGCCACCGCCACCAGCAGGTGATCGGGATTACGCGGGTCAACTGCGAGCTGCGCGATCTGCTGTCCGTCGCGCAGGCCGAGATGGGTCCAGGTCTTCCCTGCGTCGGTCGATTTGTAGAGTCCGTTGCCGACGGAGAGATCGGGACGATGCAACCCTTCACCGCTCCCGACGTAGATGATATTTGGATCGGAAACCGAAACCGCCAGCGCGCCGACCGACGCGGTCGGTTGCTGATCGAAGAGCGGCTCCCAGGTGCGGCCAAAATCATTCGTGCGGAAAACGCCACCGTTGACCTGCGCGAAGTAGAAAACGTTGGGCTGCGACGGCACGCCCGAGATCGCGCGCGTTCGCCCGCCACGAAAAGGCCCGATGTTTCGCCAGTGCAACAGATCCGAGAAGCCCTGCTTCGGCTGCGCCGTGGCCGCGGTAGCCATATCGCCTAGCGAGAACGCGAGAAGAAAGAAGGAAATGAGGCGGCAAAGCATGCCGGCTATCGTCGCATCGACTTTCTTGCCTTCAAGAAAGCGATTTTGTCGCGCGGCCGGTCTCAGCACCTGGAGGGAAGCGCGCCGTCGCTTCCTCCGAAGAGGGACGGCGGATCTTACCGGAGGCTTTCCCAAAGGCACCGACAGCGCAGTGCCCTCCAGTGCATCTCGTTAGGGCGCTGCGGAAGTCGCGGGCGCGGCCGACGGCGGCGCAGGTTTCTTTTTTGCGGCGGCCGCGGCGAGCGCAGAGTCGACCTGCTCGGCTTCGAGCGGATGGATGCTGTGATAGTAGGTGTTCGGCTTCGCGAGATCGCTCTTGCGCATGAGGAGGGCATCGAAACGCTCGCGCCGGCTCAGCTCATAGACCTTGTCCATCTTGATCGCCTCGAAGGGACAAACCTCGACACAGATCTGGCAGCTCATGCAGACCGAGATGTCGATGTCGAATATCGCCGGATAAAACTGCGGCTTGCCCATGTAATCGGGCTTCTTGTCTTCACTCTTGACGATGTAAATGCACTGCGGCGGACATTCCTTTTCGCAGATCTTGCAGGCGACGCAGCGCAGTCCGGCCTCTGCGTCGTTCGTGTCATAGACGAGAAAAGGGAAGTTGCGCGAGTTTTCCGGAAGCGGGCTGCGCTCCTCCGGATATTGCACCGTGATAAGGCGGTCCTTTTCGAAATAGCTCCCGACGAAATTCCGCGCCGTCACTGCCATGCCTTTTAGAATCCCAGCGCCAACCATCATCGATCCACCTCTCCTAAGACAATATCGATGCTGCCGAGAATCACCATTACGTCCGCGACGGTATGCCCGAGGCACATGTCTTCGAGGATCGTGAGGTTGATGAAGCTTGGCGGTCGCACCCGGTAACGATAGGGATTTCCGCTGCCGTCGCTGATCAAATAAAATCCAAGCTCGCCCTTCGGCGCTTCGATGCGGCCGTAGGCCTCGCCGACGGGCGGTTTGAAGGCGCGGATTTTTACTTTCGGATTCTGGATTGGGCCGTCGGGCAATTGATCCATCGCCTGGTGCAGAATCCCAAGTGTTTCGCGCAGCTCGAGCACGCGCATCATGAGCCGATCGTAGACGTCGCCGTGGTCGCCTAACGGCACCCGGAATTTGAAGCGCGGGTAAAGACCGTAGCCATCCACTTTACGAATATCGTAGTTCACGCCGGAAGCGCGCAGACCGGGACCGGTGATGCCGGCGCTGATCGCCAGCTCGGCGGAAACCTTCCCAACATCCTGCGTGCGGGCGATGAGGATTTCATTGCCGGTGATCAATTTCTCGAACTCATCGAGAAAACGCGGAAATCGATCAACGATTTGGCGCGCGCGCTCCATCCAACCCGAGGGCAGATCGCACCGGCAGCCGCCGAAACGCATGTAGTCACACATCATGCGGGAACCGGAAAGCGCCTCGAAGAGGTCGAGAATGTTCTCGCGCTCGCGGAAGGCGTACATGAGTGGCGTTCCCCACGCGCCCATGTCGCTGAGGATGAAGCCGAGCTGCGAAGCGTGATTTACGAGGCGAGTCAGTTCGCCGAGAATCACGCGCAGATACTCGGCGCGCTCGGGCACCTCGATCCCGGCCAGTTTTTCCACACTGAGCGCGTAGGCCCAGTTGTTGGTCATCGAACAAAAATAATCGAGCCGATCGGTGTAGGGCATCGAGCCGAGGTAGGTCGTGTTTTCACCGATCTTCTCGTGATTGCGGTGGAGATAACCGAAGACGGGCTTGAGCTTGCGCACGACCTCGCCTTCGAGGGCGACGTTCATCCGGAAGACGCCGTGGGTCGACGGATGCTGCGGCCCCATCGAGACCTCGAGCAGCTCGCCGTCGAGGCGCGAAGTCATGCCGCGAGGCGCTTGTTTCAATTCCTGGAGTCCGGTGGTCACTTCAAAGAGGGTTTACGTCCGCAGATTGGAAAGCCTGGCCGTCGCTGCGCGTCCGTTGCAGCGCAGATTCGCACAGATGAAGCAGCGAAGAAAAAACCTCCAAATAATCTGCGTAAAACCTGCGAAATCTGTGGATGAATTCATTGTGCTGTGATGTTTTCCGCTCCGTCCGCAGCCGGACGCGATGGATAATGTTGCTTCGCCCTTTCGAGGATCTCGTCGTGCGGGGTCGGCTCGTATTCGTAGTCGTCCGGCTCGCGGTAATCTTTGCGCATCGGAAAATCGGTGAACTCGTCCCACATCAGGATGCGGCGCAGATCTGGATGGCCCTCGAAGTGGATGCCGTAGAGATCGTAGATTTCGCGCTCCTGGAATTCGGCGCTGCGCCAGACCGGGGTGAGTGACGGCAGAGGCGTCTTCCCGGCCCGATCCCTGGTCCGCAGCCTAACGACGACCGGGCCGTGTTTTTGCGCCGTAGAATAGAGGTGATAAACCGCTTCGAGATAACCGGGAAAAAACTCTTCCTGCGTCTCCTCGACTTCTTTTTCCTCGCCCTCGATCAGCTTTTTCACCTTCACCTTTTTCTTCACCGTGCGATCGAGCCAGTCGACCCCGGTGACGTTGGAGCAAAGATCGAGGCGCAAGGTTGGATCATCGCGCAGGAAGCGCGCGACAGCGGCCGCGTGCGCGTGGTCGAGGAGAAGCGACGGCTGATGAGCGGGTCCAGGATTCGGGATGATTTCGACGCGAGCGTCAGAGATCGCCTGCTCGACCCGAGCCTTGATTTCCTCGAGCGACTCCATCGTTAGGCACGCTCGATCGCGGGCGGGTGGTAGACATTCGGATTCGCCGGCGGTTCAAGATCGTGCGCGCCGAAAGCCGGGACCGGAAACTCGCTCGGCGTGGTGGTCTTGAGAAAATCGGCTTTGCCCGTCCCGGTCAATTTTTGCTCGTCGATTTTTCTCTGCAATTCCATGAAGGCGTGGAGCAGCGCCTCCGGCCTCGGCGGGCAGCCCGGGATATAAACATCCACGGGGATGTAACGGTCGATTCCCTTGAGGACGTTGTAGCCTTGTTTGAATGGTCCACCTGAGATGGCACAGGCGCCCATCGAGATGACATATTTCGGATCCGGCATCTGGTTGTAGAGGCGGACAACTTGCGGCGCCATTTTCTTCGTCACCGTGCCGGCGACGATCATGAGATCGGCCTGGCGCGGTGAGGGTCGAAAAACTTCACCACCGAAGCGCGCCAGATCGTAGCGCGAGGCGGCGGCCGCGATCATCTCGATCGCGCAACAGGCGAGCCCGAACTGGAGCGGCCAGATCGAATTGCGCCGGCCCCAATTGTAGAGATCCTGCATCGAGGTGACCCAGATGCCCTGCTTCTGCAGCTCGTTGCGGAGCCCATCATCGGTTGCGGTCGCACGTTCCATTACCGCGTCCAATGTAAACAACCTTTGCCCCAGGCCCAAACCAGTCCTTCCAAAAGAAGGAGCAGGAAAACTAAAATCGCGATGAAGGCGCCGTAGGGCAACCCGGTGAACGCAACCGCAAACGGGACGAGGAAGATCGCCTCGACATCGAAGATCAAAAAGATGATCGCGTATAAATAATACTGCGAGTGAAACTGGATCTGCGCTTCGCCCAGCGACTCAATTCCGCACTCGTAGGTCGCGTTCTTCGCCTTGCCTGGTTTGGGTGGCTGGAAAAAATGCCGCCACAGCCAGGCCAGGGCCAGCGGCATGACGGGAAAAGCGAATGCGACGCCGACGAAAATAATGAGGAAGAAATATGGGGACGGAGTCATGAGCAATATCCCGCCCCATCTCGCGAGACACGGGGAATGAACGAATCAGGAAAAGAGAAAGGAAAGAAAGCGAATTCCCTTATTTTTCCTGCTTTCCTGCTTTCCTGATTCATCCCCGCCTTGATCAGACCAGGCCCTGGTCGAGCATCGCGTTCGCGACCTTGAGGAAGCCGGCAATGTTGGCGCCGTTGACGTAATTCCCCGGCGTGCCAAACCTTTCCGCGGTCGCGTAACAGGTCTTGTGAATCGCCTGCATGATGCCCTGCAGGCGCGCGTCCACTTCTTCGCGGGTCCACGAAAGTCGCATGCTGTTTTGCGCCATCTCCAACCCGGAAGTGGCGACGCCGCCGGCGTTGGCCGCTTTCCCGGGACCGAAAAGAATGCCCGCATCAAGAAACTGTCGAACCCCGCCGATCATCGTCGGCATGTTCGCCCCCTCCGAGACGACGTAGACGCCGTTGCGCAGGAGATTCGTCGCGTCCTTCTCGTTTATTTCGTTCTGTGTCGCGCTCGGAAACGCGCACTGCGCCTTGTGATCCCAGAGCGGATTGTGATCGAGCGTGCCATCGTCTGCCGTGTAAACCGCGCTCTTGAATTTATCGGCATACTCGGAGATGCGGCCGCGTCGCTTGTTTTTCAGCTCCATGACGAAGGCGAGCTTTTCCCGGGTAATGCCGGCCTCGTCATAAATGTAGCCGGTCGAGTCGGACAACGTCACCGGGCGGGCACCCAGTTCGATCAGTTTCTCGACCGTGTATTGCGCCACGTTGCCGCTGCCAGAGACGAGGCAAACCTTGCCATTCAAATCTTCGTTGCGCGTCTTCAGCATCTCGGCTGCGAAATAAACCGCGCCATAGCCAGTCGCTTCCGGGCGAATGAGCGAGCCGCCCCAGCCGATTCCTTTACCGGTCAGGACGCCGGTGAATTCGTTGCGCAGCTTTTTGTACATGCCGAAGAGGTAGCCGATCTCGCGCGAGCCGACGCCGATGTCGCCCGCCGGGACATCGCGATAGGGCCCGATGTGGCGCGACAACTCGGACATGAATGCCTGGCAAAAGTGCATCACTTCGTTGTCGCTCTTACCCTTCGGATCAAAGTCGGAACCGCCCTTGCCACCACCCATCGGCAGGGTCGTCAGGCTGTTCTTAAAGACCTGCTCAAAGGCGAGGAACTTGAGGATGCCGAGGTTGACCGAAGGATGAAAGCGCAACCCACCCTTGTAGGGTCCGATCGCGCTGTTCATTTCGACCCGGAACCCGCGGTTGACGTGAATCTCGTTTTTGTCGTCCTGCCAGGGAACGCGGAACATGATGACGCGCTCCGGTTCGATAATCCGCTCGAGGATCTTGCCCGCGCGGTACTCCGGGTGACGATCGAGAGCGAGCATCAAAGACTCGACCACTTCCTCGACCGCCTGATGGAACTCCACCTCGCCCGAATTCTTCGCTTTGACCCGCGCCATTAACTCTGCAACGTCGTCTTTCATAGGTAGTTTTTGGACAGTCTGCCGCCGTGATTTGGTTTTCGCCGACTTCGCCTAACGAATCATGATAACGCGTGGCCGGTCTCGGTGTGTCCGGCCATTTGTCGAGCAGGAATAATGTCCCGCACCTCGGAACGAAACAAAATTCATAATTCGCTTCCAACCTATGCCAGAGGCCGGAAGAAACAGAAGGAGAATTTTGCCGGAGTTGCATCCCCCGCAATGGGCAAGGGCGATGTCGCTGGGCATTTCTTCCGCTTTCCGCGGCGCGATCTCGATTCCTGACTTGCTTAAGAAAACAGACCCCGCTTTTCTTCATCGCAACGTGAGCGGTTTTCTCGACCAGATTTTCGTGATTGGAAAGCAGCGGCTCCTGTCGCCGCTCGCCGGCGCGCCAGACTGGGTCGGGCAGATTGCCTCCAGCCTGCTCAACATCATCGCGCTTCTCACCGTCTTTCTCACCCTCTTCGCTCTCATGTCGTTGTTGGAGCGAAAGATTCTCGCCCGTATCCAGAACCGCTACGGACCAAACCGGGTTGGTCCGTTTGGTCTCTTCCAACCGGTGGCCGACGGGATCAAGATGTTGATCAAGGAGGACATCGTGCCGGCGCGGGCCGACAAGGTGGTGCACTTCCTCGCACCGATCCTGATTTCCGGCGCGGCCATCCTCGCCCTTGGCGTCATCCCTTACGGGCGCAACATGACGCCGTTCGTCATCGATGGCGGCATCCTCTTTTTCTTTGCCGTCGGCTCGACCAATGAGGTCGGCGTTTTCATGGCGGGATGGGGGAGCAACAACAAGTTTTCCATGCTCGGCGCGATGCGCGCCATCGCGCAGATGGTCAGCTACGAGCTTCCGCTCATCATCACGGTTCTGCCGGTGGTGATGGTGACCGGCTCGCTCAAGCCCGACGCTATCGTCGCGGCGCAAGCCGGCTACTCGCTAGGGATTCTCCCTCACTGGTTCGTCTTCACGCCGTGGGGCGCGGTCGCCTTCATTTTGTTTTTCGTCTCCGGGCTGGTCGAATCAAACCGCACGCCGTTCGATGTGCCGGAGGGTGAATCGGAAATCGTCGCCGGCCACATGACCGAATATTCCGGCTTCAAATACGCCATCTTTTTCCTCGCGGAATATTTTGGCATGTTCGCGATCAGCGGGCTGGCCGTGACGCTTTTTCTCGGCGGCTGGCACGCGCCGATCGGTGTGCTCGAGCTCATTCCCTCATACATCTGGTTCTTTCTTAAGCTGGGGGCCCTGCTTTTTGTTTTTGTCTGGATTCGCGGCACGCTCCCGCGAATCCGGGTCGATCAAATGATGAATTTTGCCTGGAAATTCATGCTCCCGATGGCGTTCACCTGCATTCTCGCCGCTGCGGTCTGGTACTACGCCGGGCACCGTCTTGCCGGCTGGCTTTGGTCGTCGCTGGTGATCGCGCTGGTTTACCTCGCGCTCTCGCGGCTTCTCGGGACGGGCAAGAAATTCGCCCCGCGCACCTATCGTTTCGCCGAATGAGCAGCGTCGCGTTCATCGTCATTGCGATTGGCACGCTCGCGGCCGCGCTCGCCGCGGCCACGCTTTCGAAGTTGATCCACGCCGCGCTCTGTTTCGCGGCCGCCTTTGTTGGCGTGGCGGCGTTTTACTTCTTGTTAGGTGCGGAATTTGTCGGGCTGGTCCAGGTCTTCGTCTACGTCGGCGCGGTCGCGGTGCTGATTGTCTTTACCATCCTCCTTACTCGCCACGAGGCGGTGAAGAGCCATGGCTTCAACTGGTCTGGTGTTGTCATCGCGCTGGCTGTTTTCGGTGGTTTGCTCTGTGCGATCCTGAAAACGACTGGCCTTTCGCTCGCCGCACCGCCCATCGCCGCGCTGACCGTTAAACAAATCGGCGAGACGCTCATGACCGATTATGTCTGGCCCCTGCAATGCATCGGCGTCGTCCTGACCGCCGCACTCATCGGCGCGCTCGTGCTCGTGATGGAGGAAAAGCGATGATCCTGCCGCCAGCTGAGCGATGAATCCTACACTTCAACTTTTCCTCATCGTCTCGGCGGCGCTCTTTTGCATCGGCCTGCTCGCCGCGCTCAGCCGGCGCCACGCCATTTTCATTTTGATCGGCATCGAGATGATGCTCGCCGCCGCCGGGTTGAATTTCATCGCCTTCTGGCGTTTCGGTCCGCAACCGGGGCCGCCCACCGGGGTAATGGTGACCATCTTCGCAATTGCGATCGCGGCCGCGGAAGCTGCGGTCGGACTCGCGCTCGTCGTCGCGATTTATCGCAAGTATCGGACGATAAACGTCGACCAAATCGACGAACTCAAAGGATGAGTAACTGGATCGTCGCTCATCTCTGGCTGATTCCGGCGATTCCGCTGGCGGCGTCGCTCATGGTCCTGAGCCTTTCGAACGCCCGCCGTTCGAGCGCGGCGCTGCTCGCCATCGCCGGACAGGTGATCGCGCTCCTTCTCTCGCTCGGCGCGTTCTGGCCGACATTGCAGACGCCCGGTTATCGCGTTTTCCAAAATTTCACCTGGCTCAATTTCGGCGATCAAACGCTCCGGCTCGGCTTTGTCCTCGATCCGCTCGCGGCTGCGATGCTGGTCATGATCACGCTCGTCAGCCTCTGCATTTTCATTTTCAGCGTTGGCTACATGGCGGCGGACAAAAATTTCACGCGCTTCTTCGCCTATCTCTCGTTCTTCTCTGCCGCGATGCTCGGGGTGGTCATCGCCAATAGCCTGCTCCTTCTGTTCATTTGCTGGGAACTGGTCGGGCTCGCGTCCTATCTGCTCATCGGATTCTGGATTCACAAACCGAGCGCAGCGGCGGCGGCGAAGAAAGCCTTCATCACAACGCGGATCGGCGACATGGGGTTCTTTCTCGGGATGCTCTGGCTTTATGGGCGGTGCGGGACGCTGCTCTTTTACGATGGCGGCAATGGCGCCCTCGAAGGCGCCGGGCTCCTCTCGTTGGGCGCGAGCGCGACTTTCATCGCGCTCCTCATTTTCTGCGGCGCAGCGGGGAAATCGGGACAATTTCCGCTCCATGTCTGGCTGCCGGATGCGATGGAAGGTCCGACCCCGGTCAGCGCGCTGATCCATGCCGCCACCATGGTCGCGGCCGGCGTGTTCCTGGTGGCGCGGGTCTATCCGCTCTTTTCGTCAGGCGCAATTCACGGCGTCACGACTTCGCTCACCGTGGTCGTCTGGATCGGAGTCATTACCGCGCTTATCTCCGCGCTGATCGCGCTCGCCCAGCCCGACATCAAGCGCATCCTTGCCTACTCGACCGTCTCGCAGCTCGGGCTCATGATGGTGTCGTTAGGCGTGGGCGGCGTGGCGGCGGGGATCATGCATCTGCTTGCGCACGGATTCTTCAAGGCGCTCCTTTTCCTCGGGTCCGGTTCCGTGATTCACGGCTGCCACGAGGAGCAGGACATCCGCAAGATGGGTGGCTTGCGCGGATTGATGCCAGTTACTTTTCTCACCTACGCCATCGGCATGATGGCCTTGAGCGGGGTGCCGCTCTTTTTTTCCGGCGCCTGGACGAAGGAGGAAATCCTGCACGCCACTTCGCAGTGGAGCCCCTCGCGAATTCCACATTATCTCATGCTGGCCGGCGTGGTGTTGACCGCGCTCTACATGACGCGGCAGATGATCTACGTCTTCTTCGGGGCGCGCCAGGCGAGCGCGGAGCACGCCCGCGAGAGCCCTCCGGTGATGACCCTGCCGCTCATTGTGCTGGCGGGGTGTGCGGTTGTTTTCAGCGTGGTCCTGACGCCGGCTTGGCCTTGGTTGCACGAGTATTTGCTGGGCGAACGACCGACTCTCAACTTCGCCTTGCTCATCCAACCGGGGCTTTATCTCGCACTTGTCCTGGTCGCGGCCGGGATTGGTCTTGGGATTTTGGTCTATCGCAACGCTCCCGCAGTCGATCCGGTCGAGCGCGCGCTGCCGCCACTCTTTCGTTTCCTCGAAAACCGGATGTGGCTCGATGAGCTTTACGATTGGACGATCCTCGCTTTCGCGCGCTTCGCTTCGCGGCTCTCCGATTTCCTCGACCGCTACTTCTGGGACGGGCTGGTCCGTCTTTGCGGCGGGATCGGCCGGCTCTTTGGCGGCCTGACGAAAGGATTCGACGAACGGGCGATTAACTCAGGGGTCAACGACGCGACCGAGGTGACGCGCGGTTTCGGCCGGATGATTTCCGGCCGTCACACCGGCCAAATCCAAACCTACCTCGGCGTCATCGCCGTCGGCATGCTGGCATTGCTGATTCTCTACGCATGGCTCATCTGATTGCGGGATTGATTTACCTTCCGATTCTCGGGGCGCTCTTTGTGAGCGTCGCGCCGCGGAATTATGCCCGGGGCGTCGCGCTGGGGAGCAATCTGCTGACGGCGCTTTGCGCCGTGATGTTGTGGCGACACTTCGATCCGGCCGCGACGGGTCTGCAGGCGGTCTCGCGCCACGCCTGGATTCCGGCGATCGGCGCGGAGCTGCATGTCGGGATCGACGGGTTAAGTCTGCTTCTCATTCTGCTGACGTCGCTGGTTTTTCCTTTCGCCTTGCTGGCGCAACGGATGGAGCGCGGATTTTGCGCGCTCATGCTGGTGATGCAGGCCGCGCTCTACGGCACCTTCACGGCGCAGAACTTTGTTCTTTGGTTCCTCTTTTACGAAATGAGCCTGGTACCCGGCTTCCTGCTCATCAAGGTCTGGGGCGGCCCGAACCGCGACCGGGCGGCGACGAAGTTTTTCCTCTACACCTTTCTCGGCAGCGTCGCGATGCTGCTTTCGTTCCTCGGGATTTATCTCGTTAGGGGAACATTTGACTTCGCTGCGCTGGCGGCACTCGGCAGAGACGGCCTGTTGCCCGGGAAACTCGGCTGGCTCGCCTTCGCCGGAATTTTCCTTGGGCTGGCCGTCAAAGTGCCGCTCTTTCCCTTTCACACCTGGCTGCCGGATGCCTACGAGGCCGCGCCGACCGGCGCGGCGATGGTTTTGACCGGCGCACTGTCGAAGATGGGCGTTTACGGATTTGTGCGCCTGTTGCTGCCGCTTTTCCCTAACGAAATCTGCATCGCCGGGCCGTGGCTGCTCGGGCTGGCGGTCTGCTCGATCACCTTCGCCTCGCTCGCGGCCTGGGCGCAGTCAGATTTGAAACGGATGGTCGCCTACCTTTCGATCAATCACCTCGGCTACTGCATGCTCGGTCTTTTCGCCGTGACCGCGACGACGGTTGTCCCGCCGGTGGAAGCGCAGGCTGCCTTGAGCGGCGTCTTCCTGCAGATTTTCAATCACGGCATGACGGCGGCCGCGCTCTTCTATTTTGTCGGACTGCTCGAGCAACGGCGCGGCGCACGCGGGCTTGGCGACTTTGGCGGCCTGATGCAACGCACGCCGTTGCTTTGCGGCTGGATGAGCGTGGCGATGTTCTCGTCGTTAGGCTTGCCGGGCCTCAATGGCTTCGTCGGCGAATTCCTGATCTTCAAGGGCTCTTTTGCGCTCGAGGCGGGATACACCGCAGTCGCCGTGTTCGGTCTGCTCATCACCGCGATCGTTTTCCTGCGCGCGATGCAGGCGCTCTTCAGCGGCCCGCTGCCGGAGAGTTGCGGCCAGTTCCCCGATCTTCGCCTCGGCGAGAAGTGGGTCGTGGTCCCGGTCGCGCTCCTCATGTTCGCGGTCGGCATCTACCCGCAGTTCGTCCTGAGTATCTTCAACTCCACCGTCACGCAGATGGCGCGATTGTTAGCCTGACCGTTTCGAGATGAGCAGAGAGATGATTCAACCGAGCCAAATCGCGGATGCGATCCACTTGCTTCGCGGGCGGAAAGCGATGCTCGATTTCGATCTCGCGATTCTCTACGGAGTTCCGACTGGTCAATTGAACCGGGCCGTGAAACGAAACCGCAGCCGCCTCCCGTCCGACTTCATGTTTCGGCTGACCGCCGAAGAGTCGGAAATCTTGAAATGCCAATTTGGCATTTCAAGTTGGGGCGGTCGCCGCGGGCTCCCTTACGCCTTCACCGAGCAAAGCGTCCCCATGCTCTCCAGCGCCTTGACGAGCGACCGAGCGGTGAAGGTGAACATCGCGATCATGCGCGCGTTCGTGAGGTTGTGCGAGGCGTTGGAGACGAATCGCGAGTTGGCGAAGCGGTTTGCCGAGTTGGAGACGCGCGCCGGCAAACATGACGATGAAATTTCGGCGATCATCGAGGCGATCCGGCAACTGATCGCGCCGCCGGACAAACCCCTGCGTGAAATTGGATTTCATGTTCGGGAAACTTCTCCGGGCTACGGGACACACCGCCGCCGATGATTGCCTGGGCGATTTACCTCACCTTCGCTGGAGCGGTTCTCGTGCTCCTTCTGCCGCGAGCGTTAGCGCGTTGGCTCGCGCTCGCGACCGCGGCGGGCGGATTCACCATCGACCTGGCCGCGTTCTTCGCGCGCAACGCCGACTTCGCGCACTTCACGACGATCGCTCGCCTGCCATGGGTGCCCGCACTCGGGATGAATTACCACCTCGCGGCGGACGGCGTCAGCCTGACGATGACGCTTGTGACCGGGCTGACCGCGCTCGCCGCCGTCCTCTTTTCCTGGAAGGTCGAAACCCGGCCTAACGAATTCTTCTTCTGGCTGCTTCTCGTCGTGGCCGGTTCCTACGGCGTCTTCCTTAGCGCCGATCTCTTTCTCTTCTTCGTCTTCTACGAGTTGGTGATCGTGCCGAAATATTTCCTGATCGCGATCTGGGGTTCGACGAACAAGGAATACGGCGCGATGAAGCTGACGCTCTATTCCTTCTTCGGCGGCGCGCTCGTTTTCATCGGCATCCTCGTCGCCTACGTGACGGCAGGAACACTCGATCTCGCGATGCTCGCGCAGTTTCCCTTCCCTCCGCAGCTGCAAACCTGGGCCTTCCCCGTCCTCTTCCTCGGATTCGCGGTCCTCGGCGGCATCTGGCCGCTGCATACCTGGGCGCCGACCGGTCACGTCGCCGCGCCAACCGCCGGTTCGATGTTGCTTGCCGGAATTGTGATGAAGCTCGGCGCTTACGGTGCGCTGCGGGTCGCGCTCAATCTCTTTCCGTTAGGCTTCCAGGTTTGGAGCAAATGGATCGCGGTCGTCGCGGTCGTCGGGATCGTTTACGCGGCGGCGGTCGCGCTCCGCCAGGACGATCTCAAGTTCGTCATTGGCTATTCGAGTGTCAGCCACATGGGATTCGTTTTGCTGGGGCTGGCGGCCGGGAATCTCCTCGGGGTTTCGGGCGCCGTTTTGCAAATGTTCTCCCACGGCGTGATAGGCGCGCTCCTCTTCGCCCTTGCTGGCGCGGTCTATTATCGGACGCATACGCGGAACCTGAACGACCTCTCCGCGATGGGCCTGAGCCGCGCGATGCCTTTCATCACGGTGGCCTTCGTTCTCGCTTCGGCCGCATCGATGGGTATTCCGGGCTTCAGCGGATTCGCGGCCGAAATCACGATTCTGATTGGCGTCTGGAAGACTTTTCCGTTGGCAGTGGGGATCACCGGTATCGGGATGGTATTGGTCGCGGCTTTCACCCTGCGCGCGCTGAAGAAGTCATTCTTTGGCGATGACCGCTTCGGGCGGATGGGGAAGGAAACGCCTTTGCCTGATGAACCGGCGACGGTGGCGGAAAAATGCGGCGCCAGCCTGTTGATTTTCGCGACGCTCGTGGCCGGACTTTATCCCAAACTGCTGTTCGATCGAATTATGCCGGCGGTGGAAACGATGCGGTTTTTGCACCGATGAGCTATCTGGAACTTCTTCACCTGGCCGCGCCGGAAGCGATCGTCGTCTTCGCAGCGCTGGTTGTTTTAAGCATTGGGCTGGTGAGCGGCCGACGGCGCGCAGAGACGACCGCGCTGGTCGCAGGCTCTTCCGGTACAGACGCGGGGCTTTGCGCATTCGCAGCGGCGTTCGGGTTGGTGTTCGCAGCCGCTGCGATCGTCAGGCTACCTCCGCACGCGATGCTCTTTCACGGGATGCTCGTGATTTCGCCGCTCAATTCTTTCTTCAAGGCCATTGTTCTGGTGCTCGCGTTTTTTACCGTGCTCCTGACGCGTAGCGAGCGGGCCCTGCCTCATAAAGGCGAATATCTCGCGATGATTTTGCTCGCCACCGTTGGGCTCATGCTGCTCGTCGGGAGCGAAGAATTGCTCATGATTTTCATCGGGCTCGAGCTAACCGGGCTCTCGCTCTACGTCATGACGGCGTTCGATAAGGCGAGTCGGCCTTCAGCCGAAGCGGGCCTGAAGTATTTCCTCTTCGGCAGCATGGCGAGCGCGTTCACACTCTTCGGACTTAGCATTGTTTACGGCTTGACGGGCACGACAGCGCTGGCCGCGATCGGGTCGCGCCTGGCCGCCGCGTCCCTGCCGCCGCTGCTTTTCGTTGGGATCGTCATGACCCTGGTTGGATTCGCATTCAAGATCGCGGCCGCGCCTTTTCATCTCTGGGCGCCGGACGTCTACCAGGGTGCGCCAGTCTCGACCGCCGCGTTCATCGCATCCGGCTCGAAGGTCGCGTCGTTTGTCGTCCTCGGAAAAATTCTCCTGATTGGCTTCGGTTCCGTCCATGGCAGCGCTGACTGGCGTGCGATGATCGCTGGCTGGACGCCCATTCTCGCGGTCCTCTCCGCACTCTCGATTCTTGTCGGCAACCTTGTCGCGCTCGTGCAAAAAAATGTGCGCCGGCTGCTTGCCTACTCGGCCGTTGCTCATGGCGGTTACACGCTGCTTGGTCTCATTGCCGGCGGCCGCGCTGGATTTTCCGCAACCCTATTTTACACGACGACCTATGCGGTCACGCTGGTGGGCGCTTTTGGGGTTGTCGGATTCGTCAGGCGCGAACAGGGTGGGGACGATCTGGCCGATTTCGCCGGGCTACGTGCGCGCTCACCGCTCCTGGCCGGTTGCATGGCGATCTTCATGCTCTCGCTCGCCGGGCTGCCGCCGCTCGCCGGATTTTTCGGCAAGTTCTACCTCTTCAGCACTGCGCTGCGGGCCGGTGAAAATCACGGCCTTCTCTGGCTCGTCGCGGTCGCGCTCTTCGGCAGCCTCATCTCGCTCTATTACTACCTCATTGTCCTCAAGGTCATCTTCCTCGGTGAAGGAGCGAAGGCCGCTCCCGTCGCGCGCCACGAGTTTGAGGAACGCGCCGACTATCTGCCGAGGCTGGCTTTGCTCGTGCTGGCCGGGGCCGTGTTCCTGCTCGGAATCATGCCGGGAACGCTGGTCGCGCAGATCCTCGCTTCCCTTAACTAGAAACTTGCCGGGCCGCTAATTCCCACCACCGAAGAAGCGCTTAAAGCTTTGAAAAATGCTGCGCGGAACCGCCTTGGCTTTTTGCTCCATTTCCTCCACTCGGCGGCCGAGCAACGTTGGACTGCCGCCGTGCACCTGACAGTATCCGCGCGGCACTTTGTCGACCGGAAGATCAATTGTGTAGGCCGTGCCGGCGGCGACACAGCCGCTGGTTGCGAGCGCGTTTGAGATGGAACAGACTGTCGCCTCCTGCATCGCGACCGGTGATTTGAACGGCTCCGCCGGATAACGATCGGACGCCTTCAACATCACCTGTGTCCAGACCGGCAGGGCGAGCGCCGCACCGTAGCCGTGCGGGATGATGGTAGTCGGTTGATCGAAGCCGACCCAGACGCCGCAGGTCATGGAGCTGGTAAACCCGACGAACCACGCGTCCTTGAAATCGTTGGTCGTGCCGGTCTTGCCGGCGGCCGGGAGTTTGAAGCCTAACGAACGCGAACTCGCGGCCGTTCCCTTGGTCATCACATCCTCCATTAACTCGGTTGTCATCCAACTCGCGCCCCGGTCGAGCACCGGCAGGGTGACATGAGCGGCGCGATAGATTGGCTTGTGCTCGGGGTCGTCGATCCGCTCGATGATGTAGGCCTGTTTGCGGATGCCGGCATTCGGGAAAACGGTGTAGGCGGCGGTTAAATCCTTCAGATCGGTTTCAAAAGAGCCGATATAAATGGCGGCGCCGTGCGGGATATCGGTGCCCAGGCCGAGCGCGGTCGCGATTTTCTGCGTGTCATCCAGTCCGGCAAATTCACCGACGCGAACGCTCATCGTATTGCGGGAATGGATCAACCCATACGAGACCGGCATGATCCCGCCGTAGTGGCCATCGGAGTTGGACGGCGACCAATTGCCCGCGCCCTGCACTTCGCCCGGCTGCAGCGGTCCATCGCTTACCGCCGCGCCGGGAAGAAGTCCGTGGGTAAAAGCGAGCGCGTAAACAAACGGCTTGAAGGCCGAGCCGACCTGGCGAACCGCTGGGGCAAGCGCGCGATTGAATTTGCTCTGCGCATAATCGCGGCCGCCGACGAGCGCGCGAATGCCGCCGCTGTCGTTGTCGATCGCGACCAGCGCGCCCTCGAGATAAGGCATCGCGTTGTCCTCGCCCTCCGCCGGGGCATGATATTGCGACTTGAGCGGATGATGGAAACCGGGTTGCCGCTCGATCTTGGCGAGCTGTTTTTCGATCGCATCGGCCGCCGCGTTTTGCACGATGGGATCGAGCGTGGTGTAGATGAACAAACCCCCGTTGTCGATCTGGTCGGGCGTGAGGAGCAGGTTGAGATCGCGCTGTACCGCGTCCATCGCGTAGTTCTCCTGAATCAGGGTGAGACGGCGCGGATGCGAATTGATCTTCTCGTGTTTGGCCTGCTGCGCCTGCCCGGCAGTGATCTCTTTTAACTCGCACATGCGATCGAGCACGGTGTCGCGCTGCACCGCCGCGCCCTGCGGATTCTTGAGCGGCGAAAAGCGATTCGGGCTGCGAATCAGTCCGGCAAGCAGAGCCGATTCCGAGAGATCGAGCTTCGCTGCGCTTTTCCCAAAGTAGGATTGTGACGCGGTCTCCACCCCATAACAACCGGAGCCAAAATAAATCCGGTTCACGTAGAGCTCGAGGATTTGGTCCTTGGTTAATTCGCGCTCGATGCGCAAGGCGACCATCGCCTCGAGCAACTTTCGGCTGATGGTGCGCCCGCCTAGCGGGAGACTGTTGCGCGCCAGTTGCTGGGTGATGCTGCTCGCACCTTCCTTGACCGATCCACTCGTCACGTCGCGATAGAAGGCGCGCGCCACGCCGCGCCAATCGATTCCGCCGTGTTCGTAAAAGCGCGTGTCTTCGCGCGCGAGGAGCGCCTTGATGAAAAGCGGCGAGACTTGTTTGAGGGGAACCTTCAAACGATTTGCGCCGGCGAGCCGGCTGTAAATTTTGCCATCGACATCGAAAACCGTGTTCCGTTCCGGCATCGTGCCGAGGCGTTTCAGGTCGAATGTCTGCGCCCAGACCGCATAGAACGAAAGCACCGCAGCGATCGCGGCGGCCGGCAGCGCGATGACGAAGAACGCGAGCACCCAGCGCCAGCCGTGGCGGCGACGCTTTTTGTTTCTGGACGCTCTCGGGCGACGGGCGGTGCGCGCGAAGAGTCTCATCGTCGAAGCGTCGCAGCGATGAATCGTTGCAGCGGTCTGAGTGCCGCGTCGTTCTGCCGCTTCAACGCTTCAACATTCTTGGCTCTGTAACGTCCTCAAAAACGCAGCTTCACCGGCTCGCCATGCTGCTCGTTGGCGCAGGGCGCGTTGATCGGAACCCCGGCGTCAGCGTCGTTAGGCTGGATCAGCTTGCGCTCGACCAGGTAGCGCTCCACTTCCTCGCCGCTCACGTCGGCCAGCATTTCGCCGTTCACTTCCACGCAGGGCGAAAGCGGTTGACCGCTTTTGGATTCCATCTCCCAACGGAAAGCGGGATTCTGGATGATATCTTTTTCGGTATAGGGGAGATCATATTTGGCGAGCACGGCGCGGACGCCGCCGCTCCAGCCGCAATGGGTCTTCAAATAGGCGGTGATCTGTGGCTTTTCCATGACGAAAGGTTAGCATCGCCCTAGCTTTCGGCCACCGATTTCCGGTGTGGTTGCTTGAGACAACCCAAAAAGAAGAACGTGCCATATTCTGTCGGGTCTGGAGATCCCTCCATCCTGGCGTGATTCGTCAGATACGCTTCCAAGCATCTCCTTTCAACTGATCCAACGCGCTGGAAAGCCGTGGGGCCGAGTCAGGCTGGAAGTCCGACTTCCGTAGTGTCGACTCAATCCCGCTTTGGTCTGAGGAGCGGGAAAAGGATCACGTCGCGGATCGAATCCGCACCGGTCAGGAGCATCGTCAGGCGATCGACCCCGAGGCCGAAACCTCCGGCGGGCGGCATCCCGTGCTCGAGGGCGAGGAGAAAATCTTCGTCGAGCTTTTGCGTTTCCTCGCCCGCCTGTTCGAGGAGACGTTGCCGCTGCACGAACGGGTCGTTCAACTCTGTGTAACCAGGGGCGATCTCCTGGCCGTTGATGATCAGCTCGAAAACGTCGACGACCGAATCATCCTCGAGGTTTTGCTTTGCCAGCGGGACCAGTTCCTTCGGGCAATGCGTCACGAAAACCGGATCGAAGGTTTTCTCCTCGATCAGCTTTTCAAAGACGTGTTGTGTGACCTCGAAATCCGCCATCTGCGGTTGAATCTCGACTCCAAAGTCGCGGCATTTTGCGCGGCGCTCCTCACTCGTTAAGCGGAACCAATCCGCGCCCGCTGCTCCGCAGACCAGATCGCGATAACGCGCCCGCCGCCAAGGCCGCGTCAGGTTAAGCGTACGAGTGACATTACCGTCCGCGTCGCGGTGCGCGACGCGGAGGGACGAGCTTCCGCTCGTCCCCGGACTTGCGGAAGCAAGTCCCTCCGGAGCAGGTCCGAGCGCATTCACCATCTCCGCGAGGTGGCAGATCAATTCCTCGACCAAGTCTGCGATCTTCTCAAAATCCGCGTAGGCCCAGTAGGCCTCGAGCATGGTGAACTCCGGATTGTGCCGTCGCGAGATGCCTTCGTTGCGAAAGTTGCGGTTCACCTCGAAGACTTTGTTGAACCCGCCAACGAGCAATCGTTTCAGGTAAAGCTCCGGCGCGATGCGCAGATAGAGATCGATCCCGAGCGCCTTGTGATGGGTGCGAAAGGGCTCGGCCGCAGCGCCACCCGCGACGGTTTGCAGCATCGGTGTTTCCACTTCCTGGAACCCGCGCGATTCCATGAAGCGCCTCATCTCGCTCACGATCCTGATCCGCTTGGCGAAGACTTCGCGTGACCGCTCGTTCGTCACGAGGTCGAGGTAACGCTGGCGATAACGTGCCTCGACGTCCGTCAGACCGTGCCATTTCTCGGGAAGCGGCCGCAAGGTTTTCGCGAGCACTTCGAAGCTGTGAACCTTCAGCGTCGGTTCGCCGGTTTTGGTCAGGAAACAGCTTCCCTCGACTCCAATGAAATCGCCGATGTCGAGCAGGCCAAAAGTTTCCATCGCTTCCGGCCCGAGTTCCTTTGCCTGCACATAAATCTGGACGCGCCCGCTCGCGTCGCGCAGATCAAGAAAGTGACTCTTCCCCATGTCGCGATGCGCTGTGATCCGCCCGGCGGCACGCAGCGTTTCGCCCTCGGCAAACTTTTCGCGCACTTCGGCGATCGAGCCATTCGCCTCGAAGCTTCGGCCAAACGGCGCCACACCCCGTGCCCGCAAAGCCTCAAGTTTCTGACGCCGGAGCGCGATCAATTCATTTTCTTCATCCATAACCTGTAGGGCGGCCGTGTCGGCCGCCGCAACCGCAGTTCGCCGCAGCAACCGCAGTCAGCCGCGTCGGGCGCACCGAATGTAACCGGGATTCGGAAGCTGCACAGATTTTCTCCGTGCCAGCGCGGTTCATGACTTGCTCTGGTCGACATATTGGTTCAAGGAAAGGACTCCGACAGAATCATGCAGCGCATTCCAAAACTGCCGCGGCGGTTGCTCGGCATCTTTATTATTTTTCTCGTGGTCAGCGTTCTGGCAGTGCCGGCGCGGGCGGAAGATGAGAAGTCGATCAAAGGTTTTCGCGGCGCGATCGTGAAGCTCGCGCCGGACGTCGATCCGGCCGAAGCACAGCTTGTCTCAGAGACCGCGCACCATTCAGCTCGACGATTGCAAAAGGAATGGCGGGTTTTCCCGATCTCGGTGGTGCAAAACTTCCTCATCCACGTCGGGGCGCGGGACCACGGCTACTGCTTTGATTGGGCGCACGGTATTGGGACGGATCTGCGAAAGCTGCCGCTCAAGACCCTGGTACTGCATTGGGCCGAGGCTTACCCGGACACTCGCCTCGAACACAACGTCGTAGTAGTCACCGCGCGCGGTCAGCCGATCAGCACTGGATATATCATCGACGCCTGGCGCGCGGCCGGACGGCTCTTGTGGTGGCCGGTGGTCAAGGATGAGTATCCGTGGAAAGAAAACCTGGCGGAGACAGCCTGGTTGCAGAATCGTGGTCCCGATCCGCTCCGATCGCTGGATGCGACCGCCCAGGGAACAACATCTGGCAGCAAGGCGAGCCGCAAGACTGCCGGTTCGCTCTAGGTTGCGTTCACGAATTTTGCTGTTGTACTTTTGGGAGCCGAGCTGATTTAAGCTTGGAATGGCAAACAACAACCTCCTGGCCGGCATGATAACTGATGGGATCTGGCAACAGCTCGAGCCCGAGTTGCAAGAGTCCAAGCACTCGGCAGCTGGCACGCCCCAGAATTGGAAGAGCGCCGCTGGGAATAGGTGGAATGACGGATTGAACGCTTTTTCAATCAGGTGAAGCAATTCCAACGCCTCGCTACCCGTTACGATAGACTCCAAGCGACCTTCTTCGCCGCGCTTTTGCCGCAGCCGCAGGCTCAACCACGGACTGGATAGCTCTGGAGCGCGCGCATGTACTGCGCGCGTTCGAAGGCAGCCGGCTCCGGGCAATTCTTTTGGCTCATGCTGCCTTTGAGTTGCTCGACCGATTCGTATTCGTGTTCCTCCATCCATTCCCGCATCTCGCGCTCGAGCACGCGCAGGTGGTCGATGCCGCGCCGGAGCAGGACCGAGCAGAGCATGGTGACGTCGGCGCCGGCCATGAGCATTTTGAGCGCGTCAGTCGCGCGATGAATCCCGCTCGTCGCCGCCAGGCTGGCGCCAATGCGGCCGTGAAGAATCGCGATCCAGCGCATCGGCAATCGCATCGCCATCGGCGTGCTCAGGAGCACGTTGGGCGTGATCTCGAGCGTCTCGAGCTCGATGTCGGGCTGGTAAAAACGATTGAACAGGACGAGCGCGTTCGCTCCGTGTTGATCCAGCCGGCGGGCGAAGCGAGCGAAGTTGGTGAAGAACGGGCTGAGCTTTACCGCCACGGGTATTTTTAGCTGCGCTTTGACCGAAGCGAGAATCGTGAGGTAGCTCTCTTCGATGTCCTCGCTAGAAAGGTCAGGATCGGTTGGCAGCGAGTAGATGTTCAGCTCAAGAGCATCGGCCCCGGCTTGCTCGATCTGGCGCGCGTAGGTCTGCCAACCGCCGAAGGTCGAGCCGTTCAGGCTCCCAATGATTGGGATGCTGGTGGTCGCTTTCGCCTTCGCGATGTGTTCGACGTAGGCTTCGGGACCGACCTTGAACTCCTGCGGCTCGGGAAAATAATTCAGCGCCTCGGCGAAACTTTCCGTGCCTTGATTGAGATGAAAATCCAATTCGTGTCGATCGTGTCGCAGTTGCTCCTCAAAGAGGGAATGGAACACGATGGCCGGGGCACCGGCGTCTTCCAGCCGCTTGATGTTGTCGAGATGTTCTGTGAGCGGCGAAGCCGAAGGGACGAGCGGCGTTCGCAGCTTAAATCCGAGGTAGGTGGTCGTTAGGTTCATGAGCTTGATGGATCGGGTTGTGACTTTCGGGCGGCGAGATATTCGTAAAGTCCGCGGCGGGCGCTGACATCTTCCTGCGCCCGGACGAGCAATGCCCTCGCGGCTTCGGGATCGATCTTGTCCAGCATCCGGAAGCGGTTTTCGAGTTTGAAATAATCCGCCACCTTGATCCGGGGCGGGGGTGCATCGAGGTGGAGCGGATTTTCTCCGAGCGCTGCGCGCTCCGGATTATAGCGATAAAGAAGCCACTGTCCCGAGTTCACGGCCGCTTTCTGGTTCTGCATCGCAGTCGTCATGTTGATGCCGTGCGCGATGCAATGGCTGTAAGCGATAATGATCGCCGGCCCGTCGTAGGCTTCGGCTTCGAGGAAGGCCTTCAGGGTGTGCTCGTCCTTCGCTCCCATCGCGACCGAGGCGACGTAAATCGTGCCGTAACTCATGGCGATCAGGCCGAGATCCTTCTTCGGACCGCGCTTGCCCCCAGAGGCAAACTTCGCGACCGCGCCGCGCGGCGTCGATTTCGAACACTGACCGCCGGTGTTCGAATAAACCTCCGTGTCGAGCAGGAGCACCTTGACGTTGCGTCCGCTGGCCAGAACGTGATCAAGGCCGCCGTAACCAATGTCGTAGCCCCAGCCGTCGCCGCCCACGATCCAGACACTCTTGCGCACGAGGATGTCGGCCAGCGCGAGCAAGCGGCGCGCATCGGCCCGGCCAAGGGATTCCAGTTTGCGCTTCAACTCGGTCACGCGCGCCCGCTGCTCAAAGATATCTGCTTCATCGCGCTGCGGCGCGGCCAGGATTTCCTTCGCGAGCCTGTCACCCACGAGCGGAGCGAGCTGCTGCAGAAGTTCGGATGCGAACTCGTGTTGCTTGTCGATCGAAACACGGAACCCGAGTCCGAACTCGGCATTGTCTTCAAAAAGCGAATTCGACCAGGCCGGGCCGCGCCCGTCGCTGTTCTTCGCGTAGGGCGTGGTCGGCAGATTCCCGCCGTAGATGGACGAGCAACCGGTGGCGTTTGCGATCAGGAGCCGGTCGCCAAAGAGTTGGGTGAGCAACTTGATGTAGGGCGTCTCCCCGCAGCCCGCGCAGGCGCCCGAGAACTCGAAGAGCGGCTGTTGCACCTGCATTTCGCGCACATACCCAAGCGGCACCTGTCGTCGATCCAGTTCCGGAATAGAGAGGAAAAAGTTCCAGTTGGCGCGCTCGGTTTCGCGGAGCGGCGTCTGCGCCTGCATATTGATCGCTTTCAAGCGCGCCTCCGATTTGTTCCGGGCCGGGCACACGTCGACGCAGATCCCGCAACCGGTGCAATCCTCCACTGCCACCTGCAGGGTGTAGTGCAGTCCTTTCCATTCCGGCAGTCGGGCCTCTCGCGATTTGAATGAGGTGGGTGCACTCTCCAGCCGGGTTCCCTCGTAAACCTTGCTTCGAATGACGGCGTGCGGACAGACCATGACGCATTTGCCGCATTGAATGCAGACCTGCTCGTCCCAGACCGGCACTTCCAGGGCGAGATTGCGCTTTTCCCATTGCGTGGTGCCAGTCGGGAAAGTCCCGTCGTTAGGCAAGGCGCTCACCGGAACGCGATCGCCGCGCCCCGCCATGATTTCGCCGAGCACGTTTTGCACGAACTCCGGCGCTGCGCTCAGCTTTCCGTTTGGCTGGGCGGCCCGCGCTGTGACCTCGCGCGGCACTTCCACTTCGCGCAGATGCGCCAGTGTTTCATCCACCGCGCGCACGTTTTTCTCCACGATCTCTTCGCCCTTTTTGCCATAGGTTTTGCGAATTGAATTCTTGATCGCCGCGATTGCTTCCTCCGGCGGCAGAACGCCGGAGATCGCGAAGAAGCAGGTCTGCATCACGGTATTGATGCGGCCGCCCATCCCGGAATCCCGCGCCACCTTGTTCGCGTCGATTACGAAGAATCGCGCATTTTGCTCGATCATCCGGCGTTGTGCATTTTCAGGCAGGTGCTGCCAAGCCCGGTCCGGTCCGAAGGGCGAATTCAACAGGACGGTCCCGCGGGGGGCGAGGTCCTGGAGCACATCGTAGGTCTCGAGCAGAAATGGCTGGTGGCAGCCAATAAAATTCGCGCTCGTCACCAGATAGGTCGATCGAATCGGGCGGGGTCCGAAACGCAGATGCGAGATGGTGGTGGCGCCGGCTTTCTTCGAGTCGTAAACGAAATAGCCCTGGGCGAAGTTGTCGGTGTTCTCGCCGATGATTTTGATCGACTCCTTGTTCGCGCCCACCGTCCCATCCGAGCCCAGCCCGAAGAACTGCGCCCGCACCACGTCGGCAGGTTCGATCGAGAAATTCGGATCGAACTCGAGGCTGGTCTGCGAGAGATCGTCGTTGATCCCGATCGTGAAATGATTTTTCGGGGCCGGCTGGGAAAGGCTTTCGAAGACGGCTTTGACCATTGCCGGGGTGAACTCTTTCGAAGACAATCCATAGCGACCCCCGACCACGCGCATCTTCTCGCGGCCCTGCTCGTAGAGCGCATTCACGCAATCGAGATAGAGCGGTTCGCCGCCGGAGCCGGGTTCCTTGGTGCGATCGAGCACTGCGATCGCACGCGTTGTTGGCGGGAGTGCTTCGATAAAATTCCGCGCATCGAACGGCCGATAGAGCCGCACCTTGAGCAGACCGACTTTTTCCTTCTGCCTCTCGAGAAAGTCGACCGTCTCATGTGCCGCTTCGCAGCCTGAACCCATCAGCACGATGACGCGTTCGGCGTCGGGCGCGCCGTGATATTGAAAGGGCTCATAGCGCCGGCCGGTCAGCTCGGCGAAATCGTCCATTGCCCTTTGCACGATGTCGGAACAGGCGGTGTAGAATGGATTCACCGTTTCGCGCGCTTGAAAATAAACATCCGGATTCTGCGCCGTGCCGCGGACGACCGGATGATCGGGCGAGAGGGCACGCGCGCGATGCTCGAGCACACGCGCTTCGTCAATCATCGCGCGCATGACCTCGATCGGCAGCACTTCGATCTTCGAGATTTCGTGCGAGGTGCGGAAACCATCGAAGAAATGGAGAAACGGAATCCGCGCCTTGAGCGTGGCTGCGTGTGCAATCAAGGCGAGATCCTGCGCTTCCTGCACCGAGCCCGAGCAGAGCATGGCCCAGCCGGTGGCTCGCGCCGCCATGACATCGCTGTGATCGCCAAAGATGGAAAGCGCCTGTGCGGCGAGCGAGCGCGCCGCGATGTGAAAAACGGTCGGAGTCAGTTCGCCCGCGATCTTGTACATGTTTGGGATCATCAGGAGCAGACCCTGCGAAGCGGTGAACGTTGTGCTGAGCGCGCCGGTTTGGAGCGCGCCATGGATCGCCCCGGCGGCGCCGCCTTCACTTTGCATCTCGAGGACGGCGGGAACGGTGCCCCACAGGTTCTTCATCCCGCCGGCGGCCCAGGCATCCGCCCATTCGCCCATCGGCGAGGCCGGTGTGATCGGATAAATGGCGATGACTTCGTTCAACGCGTAGGCAATGCGCGCGACGGCTTCGTTAGCATCGACCGTCTTGCAATGGGGTTTGAGGCGGCCGCTTCTCGCAACTCGTCGCAGCTCGTGCCGGAAATCAGGATCGGAACTCTCCACCAAGTCGTGCCCATCCGCCGAAGGGGCCGTTGGTTTTTTCGGCTCGGAGGTGGCTTTGCGTGTTGTGATCTTCTTACTCGACGGTTGCATTCGCCGGTAGAGTAATTTGCGACTCTGTTCTCAGCTAAACACCCGTTGCGTTTAGCTGTGCAATTATTGTGCGGTCATGCGCGAGAGGTAAACGAAATTCGTCCCGGCAAGTCCGCACCGGTTGGGCTTGACCGACTACGGCCTGCGGAAAAGAATCGCCGAATGAACACGAAACTTGCATCACTCACAGTCGCTTTTGGGGCGACTCTGCTCGCGGCTTCAATCTGCGCCGAGGAACCGAAGACGACCAACACCGCTGCCTCGCCGGCAGCCAGCCAACCAGACGAAAAGGAAATGATGGCCAAAATGATGGAATTGGCCCAACCGGGGGATAATCACAAGATTTTGGCCGACATGGTCGGCACCTGGAAATACAAAGTGAAATTCTGGATGGCGCCCGGCGCTCCGCCGAGCGAGTCGAGCGGGACGACGGTCTATAGATCGATCATGGGTGGCCGCTATGTCATTGGCGAAGTCACCGGCCAAATGGAGATGCCCGGGGCGGATGGCAAAATGAAAAAAACGGAATTCAAAGGCATGTCGATCGACGCCTACGACAACGTGAAACAGAAATTCGTTTCGACCTGGATCGACAACATGGGCACGGGAGTCATGATGATGGATGGGACCTACGATCCGGCGACGCAAAGCCTGACCTACACCGGGACGGCCGAGATGATGCCGGGAATAACGAGCAAGGTCCGCCAGGTGATCAAGGTGGGCGACAAGAACCACCACTCCATGGAGTACTACGAAGATCGCGGCCAGGGCGAAACGAAGACGATGGAGATCGACTACACACGCAAAAAGTAGCGCGTCCAGGGCGCTGCCGTGTCATCATCTGCATATGACCATTTCACGGCGCAAATTTGCGCAGTTGTTAGGCGCGGGCGCAGCGGCGGCGGTCGCCCGGCCCGCGCTTTCCTTTGCCGGGACCGCAACGGCCGAATCTTCGGCTACATTCAGCGGCATCGTTCGTTTGAGTTCGAACGAAAATCCCTATGGCCCTTTGGCCAAAGCACTCAAGGCGATGAGCGACGCCTTCCCCCTGGCCTGTCGTTACCCCGACGAGCACGCCGACGCCCTGGTGGAATCGCTCGCCAGGATCAATGGCGTCGGCCGCGATCAGATCCTGCTCGGCGACGGCTCGGGCGAGATCCTCAAGTTGGCCGCGGACGTTTTCACCGGACCGTTGACCAAGGGCAAAACTGTCACGAATGGCGGCACGCTTGTCGTCGCCGACCCGACTTTTGAGGCAATTCTCTACCATGCCCAGCGCAACGGGGCCGAGATTGTGAAAGTCCCGCTCACGGCGGATTTTGGTCACGACTTGGGGAAGATGCTGGCCGCAGCGAAGGTCGGCTTGGTTTACGTCTGCAATCCGAATAATCCCACCGCCAACATCACTCCGAAAAATGAAGTGCGGGAGTTTATCGCGCGCGTGCCTAACGACACCATGATCCTGGTGGACGAGGCGTATTATCATTACGCCGATAGTCCGGACTATGAGAGCGTGATTCCGCTGGTCGGGGAGCATCCCAACCTCATCGTCACGCGCACCTTTTCCAAAATTTACGGAATGGCGGGCTTGCGCTGCGGCTATTGCGTGGCGCAATCCCGTGCGATCGAGCGGCTGCGCGAACGCCAGGCGTGGGACAGTGCCAACATCATGGGGATCGCCGCGGCGACGGCGAGCCTCGACGATCCAGATCTGGTGCCCAAAGGCCGCCGGCTCAACGCGGAAACCCGAGCATTCACGATTAGCGAACTGGAGCGAATGGACTACAAGACGATTCCGTCGCAGGCCAACTTCATCATGTTCGACGCGAAACGTCCGGTCGTGCCGCTGATTGCGACGCTCAAGCAGCACAAAGTCGAGGTCGGCCGATTATTCCGGCCGATGCCGAATCACATGCGTCTCACCATCGGCAAGAAAGCCGAGATGGAGGCCTTCCTTGCCGCCTTCCGCGAGATCACGACAGCGACGCCGGCTTGAACGTTAGGCAAACGCCCGCGCGGCGGTTTCGTTCATTCACTTGCCTCCGCTTTCGGAGCGTTCTAATGATTAGGCCCGCGCGGTGTCAGGCGCTCTCAACTCTCAACCAACTACTCTTAACTTCTCTATGGCAAACTTCGGCATCAACGGCTTCGGCCGCATCGGGCGCAATGTTTTGCGCGCCATGTCTCAGGACCAGGTTGCGCAAGTCCGCGCGATCAATGATCTCACCGATACCCACACCCTTGCCCATCTCCTCAAGTGGGATTCGGTGCACGGGAAATTCGATGGCGAAATCGGCTACGATGACGAGAACATCATCGTGCGCGGCCACAAGATTAAGGTCCTGAAGGAACGCGACCCGGCCAAGTTGCCCTGGAAAGATCTGGGCGTGGATGTCGTCCTCGAATCGACCGGTTTCTTCACCAGTCGCGAGAAGGCGGAGCTGCATTTCGTCGGCGGGGCGAAGAAAGTCCTGATCAGCGCGCCGGCAAAAAATCCCGACGCCACGATCTGTATCGGGATCAACGACAAAATCTACGACGCGGCGAAGATGAACATCGTCTCCAACGCGAGCTGCACGACCAATTGCCTCGCGCCACTGGCCAGGGTGTTGCACGAGAATTTCACGATTGTGAACGGCTTCATGAGCACGATCCACAGTTACACGAATGACCAGCGCATCCTTGATTTCCCGCATGAGGACCTGCGCCGGGCCCGCGCTGCGGCGGTCAGCATTATCCCATCAAGCACCGGTGCGGCCAAAGCGATCGGCGAAGTGTTGCCCGCGCTGAAGGGCAAACTGAACGGCGGCGCGTTTCGCGTCCCGACGCCGGACGGATCAGTCACCGACTTCACCGCGATTTTGGAAAAAGAGGCGGCGGTTGAGTCGATCAACGAAGCCTTCAAGAGCGCAGCGAGCGACGCGAGCTACAAAGGTGTGCTCGAATTCAGCGACGAGCCGCTTGTCTCGAGGGACATCGTGGGCAATGCGCATTCCTGCATTTTCGACAGCAAACTGACGATGGTGCACGGCGGGAAGTTCGTGAAGGTCGTGGGGTGGTACGACAACGAATGGGGTTACAGCAACCGCTGTGTCGAAATGCTGGAGATGCTGTCGTAGGAGCAAGCGATGCGGCCCCCATCTGTCATCGTGAGCGCAGCGAAGGACCTCACACCCAAACTTTGGTTGTCGAGCGGAGAGCCACGTTGCACGTTGCTTGCGGGATCCCTCGCCATCTTTGCGGCTCGGGATGATAACGGTTTCCTACCCGGGATCGACTAATGGCTAAACTCAGCATTCGCGACCTCGATGTGCGCGGAAAACGCGTCCTGGTGCGGGTTGATTTCAATGTCCCGACCGAGGAACGCAACGGCGAGATCGTGATCACCGATGACACCCGGATGCGCGAAAGTTTGCCGACGATCAATTACCTCCGCGAACGGGGCGCGAAAACAATCCTGATGGCGCATTTCGGCCGGCCGAAAGGAAAGCCGGTCGAGAAATATTCGCTTCGTCCGGTCGGCGTTGCGCTGCACGATCTGATCGATCACCCGGTCGCTTTCAGCCACGATTGCATCGGTGCCGATGTGGAAAAGATCGTCGCCGAAATGAAGGAAGGAGACGTTACCCTCCTCGAAAACGTGCGTTTCCACGCGGAGGAAGAGGCAAACGATCCCGGGTTTGCCGAGTCCCTCGCCAAACTGAGCGACGGCCTTTACGTAAACGACGCCTTTGGTGCGGCCCATCGCGCACATGCCTCGACTGCGGGCGTCACGAAATTCGTCCAGCAGGCGGCCATGGGCTTCCTGATGGAGAAGGAACTCAAGTATCTCCATGAGGAACTGGCGCATCCGGCCAAGCCTTTCCTGGTCATCCTCGGTGGCTCGAAGGTTTCGGACAAGATCGGCGTGATCAAGGCGCTGATCGAAAAGGCCGACACCATCCTGATCTGTGGCGCGATGGCAAACACCTTTCTCGAATCCGAGGGTATTCACATGGGAAGCAGCCGGGTCGAACGCGACAAGCTCGGGCTGGCGCGGGAGCTGATCGAACTTGCGAAACAGAAGAATGTCCGACTGCTCCTTCCGATCGATTTGTTAGGCGCGGAAGAGATCAGGCCCGGCGCTGCCACGCGACACAGCGGACACATTTCGCATGACTACAATATTCCGGACGGATGGCAGGCGGTCGACATCGGCCCGCTCACGATCGCCCTTTTCAAAAGCGAAATCGCACGGGCCAAGACCATCCTGTGGAACGGACCGCCCGGCATTTTCGAGATTCGCGAATTCTCCGCCGGCACTGAAGCGATTGCGGAAGCGCTGGCTGAGTCCAGCGCGACCACCATCATCGGCGGCGGCGATTCTGTGACCGCGGTCAAACAGGCTGGCCTGGCGGACAAGATGACTTTCATTTCGACCGGCGGCGGTGCCTCTCTCGAGCTGATCGAAGGCAAAGAGTTGCCGGGCGTTGCGGCGCTGACGGAGAAGAGCTGAATCTGATGCGCAAGAAAATCATCGCGGCGAATTGGAAAATGCACATGACTCAGAGCGAGTCGGAGGCATTCATCACCACGTTTCTGCGGGAGATCGGCGACCTCGATGAAGTCGAGATCGTGATCGTCCCGCCCTTCACGTCGATCCCGAAAGTCTCCGAGCTGCTCACCCAGGTGCAGAACGTCAGGGTCGGCGCCCAAAACATGCATTGGGAGCGGAGCGGCGCGTTCACGGGCGAGATCAGTCCCGCGATGTTGCGCGAACTTTTCGTCCGTTACGTTGTCCTCGGGCACAGCGAACGCCGGGCGATGTTTGGAGAGACGGATGAAATCGTGAACCGCAAGGTGCGGGCAGCGCACGAGGAAATGTTGCGGCCGATTCTGTGCGTCGGAGAGACGCTTGCGCAGCGCGAGAAAGGTGAGGTTGAGAAAGTGCTCTCGTCGCAATTGCGCGGCAGCCTTGCCAATGTCGAGCCGAAGGAATTGCTCGAGACGGTGATCGCGTACGAACCGGTCTGGGCCATCGGCACGGGCAAGACCGCGACTGCCGATCAGGCGCAGGAAGCGCACGCCTTTGTCCGGCGGACTTTGCGCGAAATGTCGGATGACGCGACGGCGGAGAAGATCCGCATCCAATACGGCGGCAGTGTGAAACCGGACAACGCGCGCCAGTTGCTCTCGCAACCGGACATCGACGGCGCGCTCGTTGGCGGCGCGAGTCTCGATCCGCGCAGCTTCGCCCAGATCGTACGCGCGGGCGTGCCTGACGACTCCCTGTAACGACGGGCCGTAGATGTCGCTCTCTGGGCGGTATCGTGCTAGCAACCAGTCCGCGCTTCTCCGGAGCAGAGCGCCTACATGGTTGGCGGGAGCGCGTAGACCTCGACCAGGGCCGTGCCAGTCGCCGTGCCCGCGCCGCGCACGATTGCGGTATATCCGCCGGGTGAGAGCGTTTGCAAAACGGCCGATTCCTTCGGATCACTCGGCGGGATGGTGGTTGCCTCGATCTCGGCGGCGTCCGGGTTGTCCTGCCAGTTGTCGTTGAAATCGATCTGTGTGCCCTGGCTGTTGTAAAGCGTGAGCGTCGGATCCGACAGCGGATTACTCACGGCGCTGGCTAGGGATGGACCGATCGCGCGCACGAGGACGCGCTGCGTTCCGTTCCCCGTGATGATGAAACCGCCAATCATGACATTGTTGCCCGTCTGCACATTGCCACGGGTGGAGATGTTCAAAACGCTCGAGCCTGGCCCGCTATCAAGATCGTAGACTTCTACCAAGCCATTCCCAGTCGTCCCGTTGACGCCATAGACGACCGCGGTGTAAGCCGAGCCGGTGCTCGTTGCCGGCAGCGTCGTCAGGATAACTGACTCGGCCGGATCGAGCCCCTCGGCGAGCGTACTGTCGATGATATCGCGTTTGTTCGGCGCGTCCTGCCAGTTGTCGTTGGAAGAAATAAGCGCGCCGGTTCCGTCGTGCAATTCCAGTGTCGGATCGCTCAGGGCACCGCTCACGCCCTGCGCTGTGAGCGACGGCCCGAGCGCTCGAATGATGACGCGCTTCGGCGTAGTACCGAGGACGATAAAACCGCCAATCAACCCATCTTCGCCCGCGCCGACCTGGAGCCGGGTGGAGATGTTGGCCAGATGCACCGGCGTGCTTTCGACCGTGACTTGAAATGATTGCGAGGCGGTCGCCCCGGCGGCGTCGGTCGCAGTCACAGTGATGGTTGCGCTGCCGACGCTCTTGCCTTGCACGAAGAGGTCATTCGAGATGACGCTGGCCGAAGCGATCGTTGGATGATCGCTCAAGGCCGAGAAGATCATCGGACGAGTGATCCCGTTGACCCGCGCGAGGTTCGTCACCTTCGGATAACCCGACGAATAGTTGCGCAGTGGCAGGTTGGTGAAGGCCGAGCCGTAAATGCCGCTGAAATTGTAGGCCGGCAAAGCCGCGATCGCGTCGGCCGTCGTCATGCCGGCTGCGGAGACAACTCCAAAAACGGTAAAGCCACCGTTGGTGGAGTCGAGATTGCTCGGCGGTCCGCTGTTATCGGCCAGATTGATGAACCACTGGCTGGTTGCGCTGTCGGGGTCGGTTGACAGTTTCGCCATCGAAACCGTGCCCCGCACATTGTGCAGATCGGTGCGTGCTTCATTCGGGATCGGGCTGAAAGTTACGACCGGTCCCGGGAGCATGTTCGGCGGGTCCAAGGGGTCCTGGGTCGAGACATAACCGCCGCTCTGGATGACGAAACCTGGGACAGAGCGATGGAAGAATATCGGTGCAGGCGTTCCGAAGTTCGGATCGTTCGGAAGGTATGCTCCCGAATCGATATAGCTTAGAAAGTTATCGACCGTGATCGGCGTTTGCTGGTCGTAAAGAGTGATATCGATGGTCCCGAGATCGGTCGTCAAGCGAACCGTGTTCGCGGGCAAAGTCGGATCGCTAAACTTGGTGTTGAGATCGATCTCATTCGGGGGCGTGGAATCATAGACGGTCAGGTCGGGGATTTGCGCGGAAACAACCGGTGCGGCGTGGAGCGACGAGCTTCCCAACCGAAAAGCGAACAGGGTAATGAGAGCGAGGAGCGGCAGACGAACCAAAAACATCGGGGCTAATACGCTATTTTGAGGTTTGCTCAACCAAAGCAGGCTCGAACGTCCCGCAGAGTTGCCAGCCCCGGCTCCCTATTTCTTGATCTCAAGGTAGGTGCGCGAGAGCACCTTGTTTGTGCCCGGCTGCAAGTCCTCGATCCGCATCTGTTTCAGGAACCAGCGGCCCTCGATCTTTTGCGCGGAGACGACCTCGAAGCGCTTCGTCAGGCGGCCCTGCCAGTCGTAGGCTTCGATGCGCATCATCGCGCCGCCCTCCTTGTCAACCCAGAGCAGAACATTCGAGTATTGTGCAGTGCGCGACGGCGGTTGCAGGCGCAGTTTCCAGCAGGCGCGGGTTCGAATCGTTTCTTCGCCCAGGATCTCTGTCCGCGGCCAGTAAAGGAACTTGAGGGCGAGATCGCCGTAGGTCACGGCTGTGCCGCCGATTCTGTCGTCGAGCCGGGAGGTGGCGAATTTTTTTGTGCTGTTTTCCAGCACGAGGTCGAGGCTGGAGCTTTTCTCGCCCAGCCGCAGTTGCAGTACTTCCGGCGGATTGTAAAAGGTGTAGCGAATCACCGGCCCGGTCTGGGTGATGCGAAAAGGGATGACGTTGGCGTCGACGCGCAACTGGCCCTGGAGATCGAGTTGCTGTTGCGCTTGCTGAAGGCGCACCTGGTCGAGAATCTCGGTGGCGGAGGGCGCATCCGATCTTGCGAGAGTGGCGCTCACGAGAATCGCGACCATGAATGCGATCTGTCTGTGCATAAAAGGTGGTTTTAAGCTTTAAGTGTTAAGTTTTACGCCCGAATCGCTGCGGATATCCTCTGAAGATCCAAAAGAATTGAGGCTCAGAAACGTTTCCAGTGGACCAAGCGCTCTTTCACCTTATCAACCAGCAGTGGACGCATCCCAGCCTCGACTTGTTCATGGCCGCGATCAGCGATCTCAATATTTGGACGCCGCTGATCATCGTGCTCGTGCTCTATGCGTTGATCTTCGGGCGATTCAAGGGACGCGCGATGCTTTTCTGCCTCTGCCTTGCCCTTCTCGTGAACGATAACCTGACGGCGCACGTGAAAAAGTTCGTCGATCGCCGCCGGCCGAAACAGGTCGAGCGAGTCCGGATGGTGGAGCTGGCCAAGGCGCACCCGGAAGTTCTCACGATCTTCAAACCGGTCAAGATCCGCTATTCCGATGAGAGAGATCGCACTCGGTCCGGGCCCTCATTTCCCTCCGGGCATGTGACGAACAACATAACCATCGCGATGATTCTGACTTTCTTTTTTCGGCGTTGGGGGTGGCTTTATTTTCTCTTTGCCGGCGCGATCGCGTGGTCGCGGGTCTACCTGGGCGCGCACTGGCCGAGCGACGTCGCGGCTACTTTTTTCCTTGCCGCGGGCACGACGGCGCTGCTCCTCGCCCTGCTTGAAACGCTCTATCGCTCGGCGGTGGCGAAATGGGCGCCGCAGTTTTTTGCCCGGCATCCACGTCTGGTGGGCGACGCCATTTCATGAGCACGACGCGCGCGGTCTGGCTTTTCCTTTTCGTTCTGACCGCGCTTCGCCTCGCGCTTTTGAACGCGGCGCAGCTTTCGCCGGACGAGGCTTACTATTGGATGTGGGCGCAGCGGCCCGCGCTCTCTTATTTTAGCAAGGGTCCCGGGGTCGCCTTGGTGATTCGCTCGAGCATCGCGATCTTCGGCGACAACGAATTCGGGGTGCGCTTTTGGAGCCCGTTCCTTGCCGCCGGTACGAGTCTCCTTCTCTACTATTTCGCCCAGCGTCTCTTTAGTTCCCTGGCTGGTTTTTGGACTATCGTGGCCTTGAACGTGACGCCGATTTTCAATCTCGGCGGCATCGTCATGACGATCGATCCGCTCTCGGTTTTCTTCTGGGTCGCAGCCTTCTACAGTTTCTGGATTGCGCTCGAGCGAAGCCCGCTCTTTTCCTGGTGGTGGCCGCTAACCGGGCTCTTCATCGGGCTAGGGTTCCTCTGCAAATTCACCAATGCCCTCGAATTGTTCTCGGTCATTCTTGTCCTCCTCCTGCCTCGTTTGCGTCGGGAATTTCTGCGGCCCAACCTGTATTTGCTCCTGCTCGTCTTTGCCCTCTGCACGATTCCGCCGATCGTTTGGAATTCGCAGCACGCCTGGATCACGCTGCAGCATCTCAGAGAGCGCGGCAGCCTCGACAGCACGCCCGGCTTTCATCCGCTCGAGTTGCTTTCTTTCCTCGCAGAACATTTTGCCACCTACTCGCCCTTGCTTTTTCTCGGACTGGCCTGGGCGACGATCGCAGGCTGGCGGCGAGCCCGGCAAAATTTCAAGGTCTTCTATTTGCTTTGGTTCGGCCTTCCGGTCTTTCTCTTCTACGCTGTCCTCTCGATCAATGAAGCTGCTGCGCCCAACTGGGATGGACTCGCGTTTCTCAGCCTCGGCGTTCTCGCGATTTCCTACTGGCGTGAGCGGTCCGCTTCGCGCGCGGCGGCGCGGAGATGGACGAAAGCCGCGGTCATTCTCGGCTTCCTCATGAGTGCGTTGCTCATTGGGCTGATGGTCGGCAATATCGGGGTCCGTCCGCCAGGACGTGATCCGGTCGATCGCTTGCGCGGCTGGCGGTCGCTCGCGGACGCGGTCAACCAGGTCCGGGTCGATTTTGAAAAACGAACCGGCAGGCCGGTTTTCCTGATCGCCGATGAGCGCGACCCCGCTTCCGAACTAGCATTTTATCTGCCCGACAAACGAGTAGAAGGGCCGGGCCATCCGCCGGTCTACATTCCGGAATCGCAGGACATGGTGAACCAGTTCTCCTTCTGGCCACGCTACGATGAATTTGTGCCGCTGCCGCCAAACACGGTGCGCGACCCGAATGAAATTTATACCGAGGAGCAGGGCGTAAATCTTTTTGTCGGCCGCACCGCCCTTTACCTCCAGCTCGGAGACAAAGGTGGGCCGCCGCGCAGCATTACCGGTGGTTTCGACCACACCCACGAGATCGCAACGATCGAAGTGCGCAACGCCGGACGGCTGCTGCGCCGGCTTCACGTTTATGCCTGTTACGATTATCGGACGATGCCTCTATGAGCGACAACCCGTCGAAGCCCATGATGTCGGTCGTCGTCCCGCTTTTTAACGAAGAGGAAAACGTCCCGATCCTGCAGGCCGAGCTGGCGACGGCCCTGGGCGGGCTGGACCACGAAATTATTTTCGTGGACGACGGTTCGACCGATCGCACACTCGAGCGCCTGACGAGAACGCCGGAGGTCCGGGTCCTGCATTTCGAGAAGAATGCCGGCCAGAGCGCGGCGATCTACGCCGGCGCTAACGCCGCTCGCGGTGCGACCGTGGTGTTGATCGACGGCGACCTGCAAAATGACCCGGCCGACATTCCACGTCTCCTGGCTCAGCTCGAGCGCGGCGCGGACCTCGTCTGCGGTTATCGCGAGCGGCGGAAAGATACCCGGGTTAAGCTCCTGACGAGTCGAATCGCCAACTTTGTGCGCAGCCGTTTCACCAGAGACGGCGTACGCGACACCGGGTGCACACTCAAGGCGATGCGGCGCGAATGCGTCAGCACGCTCATTCCCTTCAAAGGCATGCATCGCTTCATTCCCGCACTCGTCAAAGGCGCCGGCTACCGGTTGGTCGAGATTCCGGTCAATCATCGCGCGCGCAAATTCGGCCAAAGCAAGTACGGTCTCGGCAACCGCGCGGTCCGCGCCACGGTCGACATGTTCGGCGTGCGCTGGCTACTCTCACGCCAGCTGAATTACAAAGTTCGAGACGAACGACTCACTCGTAGCGCAAAGCCACCGTCGGGTTGACGCGGGTCGCGCGGCGCGCTGGCGGATAGGCGGCGAGGGCGGCAGCGGCGAGCAGGACGAGGGCTGCACCGAGAAAAGCGAGAGGATCGGTACTTTGAATGCCGTACAGCAGGCTGCCGAGGAGATGCACTCCGCCTAACGAGATGGCCGCGCCCAGCGCCAGTCCCGCCAGAACGAGAAGCGCGACCTGGTTGAGAATCAGCCGCAGCACGTCGAAGCGTTGCGCGCCGAGCGCCATCCGGATGCCGATCTCACGGGTGCGCTGCGCGACGGAAAACGCGATCACGCCGTAGAGGCCGATGGTCGCGAGCAGGGTGGCGAGGATGCCGAATGCGGTCGAGAGCCAGGTGATCAACCGATCGCGTGAAAGCGAGTCGTCAAGCTGGTTCGAGAGGGTCGTGACGTCGTAAAGCGGCACGTTTGGATCAATCTGTTGCAGCGTCTGTCGGAGCAGGCTAACGAGTGGCCGGCTGTCGCCGCTCGTCCGCACGTGCAAGGTCATTTCGAAGAGCCGCGGCTCCTGCCCGATTGGGACGTAGAAGTGACGCCGCGGCGGCTCTTTCAAGCTGACGTATTTTGCGTCCTGCACCACGCCGATGATCTCAATGTCCGGCGGGGTGCTCGAATCGGTTCCAAACTTCTTGCCGATTGGATTGCGATTCCCGAAGAAATAGCGCGCCATCGTCTGATTAATGATCCCAACGCTGCCGCTCTTCAGATTGTCGTGCTCGTTAAAATCGCGGCCGGCCACGATCGGCATCTGCATCGTGGCGAAGTAATCGGGCGAGACGAGGTTCGAGTACGGATTCATATCCTCGCCTTCGCGTGGTTGATAACCTTCGACGTTTACGTTGATCGCGTCCCACCCGCCGGAGAGGACCACGCTGGTGGCGAGTGCCGCGGAACGAATGCCCGGGAGCGCGCGGACCCGGGTGAGGAATTCATCGTAAAGCGCCCGGATCCGCTCTTGCGGATAGCCGTTGAGCGAAGGATTCAGCGAGGCAAGCACGACGTGGCTCTCGTCGAAACCCGGTGCGATCGTTTTCAAGTTGCGCAAACTGTGCAGAAAAAGCCCCGCGCCAATCAGCAGCGGGAGAGAGAGCCCAATCTGCAGCAGGACAAGCCCACCCCGGAAACGGCGCGGCGATAGATCGCTCCGCACGAGGCGCGGATCGCCCTGTTGGGGAGAAAGGACGCTGCGCGAAATCTGGAGCGCCGGGATGATGCCAAAGAGGATCGCCGTCGCGAACGCGGCAGCGAGGGCGAAGCCAAAAACGACCGGATCGAGCGTGGTCTGGCCGAGATTGATCCGCTCGTTCGCAGGCAGGAAATGGAGCAGCGCGCTCTGCGTCCAGATCGCCACGAGAACGCCGAGTCCGCCGCCTAACGAAGCAAAGAGCAGGCTCTCGGTCAGCCATTGCCGGACCAGTCGGCGCCGAGTCGCGCCGAGGGCGAGGCGCATGGCGATCTCCTGGCCGCGGGCGGCATTCCGGGCGAGGAAAAGATTGGCCAGGTTGGCGCAGGTGATGAGCAGGATGATGAAGGTGATGCCGAAGAGAATCAGAAGCGCGTGCGAGAACTGTTCCTGCAATTGTCGCAAACCCTGGCTGCCCGGGAGCAATTTGATATGGCTGGAACGGGCGACCCACTTATTGTATTCGCTGACGCGCGGCGGCAGCGCTTGGATTTCGTTTTCGTGAACCTGCCGATACAGCACGTCCAGTCCCGCTTCCGCCCGGCTGCGCGAGACCTGGGGCTTGAGGCGCGCCAGCACCTCCATCCATTTGTGGCCGGCATTCTGCAGGCGATTGGCCGGGAAAGGACGGAAAACGGTCGCCATCATCATCGGCACGCGAATGTCAGTGACTTCGGAGAGATCCGTCCCGTAAAAGCGCGGTGGCGTGATGCCGACCACCGTCATCGGCCGGTCGTTCAGGATCAGCTTGCCACCGACGATACCCGGGTCGCCGCCAAAGCGTCGCTGCCAGTATTCGTAACTCAGCACAGCCACAGGGTGCCCGCCGGGATTCCGGTCGTCGGCTTGGGTGAAGAGCCGGCCGAGCCACGGTTGTACACCTAAGGTTTCGAAATAGTTCCCGCTCACCAGTTCGCCTCTGGCTTTTTCGCTTTCACCGGCGTAGGTCGCATTCATTTCCGCGCTCGCCTGCGCGATCATCCCACTGAAGACGGAGTTCTGGTCGCGCAGCGCCCGATACATTGGGTAGGAGAACGACTTAATCGATTCCGATCGTTCATTAGCCACATTCAGGACGACCAGCTCCTGAGGGTTGCGTACTGGAAGAGCACGCAGGAGGACGCGATTGCAGAGGGAAAAAAGCGCTGTATTCGCGCCCAGCCCGAGCGCGAGGGCGAGCACGACGATCGCACTAAAGCCCGGACTCTTGCGCAACCAGCGAAGGCCATAACGCAAATCCTGCAGGCAATCTTCCAGCCAGCTCAACCCGCGCGCGTCCCGGCACTCCTCCTTGTTCTGTTCAATGCCGCCCAGCTCGACCAGCGCGAGCCGCCGCGCCTCCGCCGCGCTTAGTCCGTTCGCGACGCCTTCCTCGATTTTGCGCTCGAGGTGATCGCGCAATTCTTCGTCGAGTTCACTCTCCACCTGCCCGCGGCGAAAGAGGGAACGGAACCGCAACGGAATCGTGTAAAGCCAGTCAGTCGGGTTCATGCAGCGGTTCCTCTATTCGCTAGGCTTCCGTCAGCTTCATCACCGCCGTGATGGCGCCGGAGAGGCGATCCCAGTTGTCGACTTCGCGTTCGAGATGTTTCCGGCCCAGTTGCGTGAGCGAATAAAACTTGGCCCGCCGCTTGTTTTCCGTCGGCTTCCATTGCGCGCTGATCCAGCCCTTTTGTTCCAGTTTGTGCAGGGCCGGATAGAGCGAGCCGTCGCTCACCTGGAGCGCGCCACTCGAGACATGGCGGAGGCGGCGGCTGATGGCGAAGCCATGGAGTGGTTCGACGGCGATGATTTTGAGGATCAAAAAATCCAGCGTTCCCTGCAACAGATCGGGCGGTTTGCTCATGACATATCGGTTACCGATGTGAGATTAGCGTCGCTCCACTCGGTAAGCAAGGGGATAGCTTCGGTTACCCGCTTTTCTCTCAGGCAGCGTTCGGAACCGGATCGCCCGAATGAGCCGGTCTTCGCAGCTCGTTTCGGTCATGCCGCGGAAGGTCCGCAGGTTTCGACTCGACCTCCGGTTGCACCGTAAAACGTCTGTCCCGCGAGCCCGCATCGACTCTGCCGACAACTAATTTTCCCGCCCATTCTCGCTTGTCATCCCAGAGGTGGACGCTAAGCTTTCGCTCCACTCGGGGAACTCCGCATGTCTTTGGCCAGCCTTCTTACTTCCGAGCAAATCATTCCAGAGATGAAGGCGACGGAACGCTGGCCGGCGATCGTCGAGTTGATCGACCTCCTCGTCGGACAGAAACGGATCGATCCGGTCTGTCGCGATCCCATCCTGGCCGCGCTCAAGCAGCGGGAGGAGACGATGAGCACCGGCATCGGCTTCGGGATCGCGATCCCGCACGCTTCATCCGAGGCCGTCGAAGAAGTGGTTGCGGCCTTCGGACGCTCCTCGCAGGGGATTGAGTTTGACGCGCTCGACAATGCGCCGGTGAAATTCGTTGTCCTCTTCATCGTGCCGAAGAATCAATTCCAGACTCACCTCCGCACTCTCGCCTCGATCGCGAAGTTCCTGAACGATCGTTCGGTGCGCGACGGCCTCGCTGCTGCCGGGACGAAAGAGGAGATTCTCGCCATCTTTCAGGAGCGCTCGCCGAAGTAAGGCCGGGCCGCCGCTCTGGCCCTGTCATCCCGATTCGGCGAAGCGCGGAGAGGGACCTCTCAGTCGCAATCTTCGCGTCCTTGAAACGAGACAACGTCAATTCCAGGTGCGAGGTCCCTCTCCGTCCTGCGGCGGATCGGGATGACAGGCAGGTGTTCGCTGCCTAACTTTCGACCTTCCTCATGGAAACATTTCAATCGCTTTTGAACGGCGCGCTCTCCCGCGCGCTCGCCGCGGCCGGCCTCGCGCCGGTTGGCGAAGTGGTCTCCGCGACGGATGTGCGCTTCGGCGATTATCAGACGAACGCCGCTCTCGTCCTCGCGAAGCGACGAGGTGAAAATCCGCGGGCCCTGGCGCAGAAGATCATCGAGCACCTCAATGTCGCGGAGTGGTCGGAAACTCCCACCATCGCCGGCGCCGGCTTCATCAATTTCACACTCAAGCCAGTAACCGTGGCAGCGCAGGCGGCCGAACTCTTGCGCGACGAACGGCTGGGCGTGCCGCTCGCCGAAACTCCACACCGCATCGTGATCGACTTCGGGTCGCCGAATGTCGCCAAGCCGATGCATGTCGGCCATATCCGCAGCATCGTGCTGGGCGACGCACTCGCTCGGATCGCGAAATTTCTTGGGCACGCAGTCATTCGCGACAATCACATCGGCGACTGGGGGACGCAGTTCGGGATGGTGATTTATGGGTGGAAGCATTTGCTCGATCGGGCGGCGCTCGAACGCGATCCGATCGCCGAGCTGGTGCGGATTTACAAAACGGCCAACGACCTGAGCAAGAGCGACGAGGCGGTCCGCGAGGCCTGCCGCAACGAGCTCGTCAGGCTGCAGGCTGGCGACGAGGAAAATCTCCGCATCTGGAATGAATGCGTCGCGCTTTCGCAGCAGGAATTCGAAGCCGTCTACCAAATTCTCGACATCCATTACGACATCCAGCACGGGGAGAGTTTCTACAACGATCGCCTGCCGGCAGTGGTGGACCGGCTCCTCAAGTCCGGCGTCGCGGAAATCAGCGAGGGCGCGGTCTGCGTTTTTTTCCCCGACATTCCCGAGCTGGCGGAGCGGCCCTGCATCGTGCGGAAAAGCGATGGCGGCTTCAATTACGCGACGAGCGACGTGGCCACCGTCGACTATCGCATCGACGAGTTGAAGCGGGATATGCTCTGGTACGTCGTCGGTGCGCCTCAGAATTTGCATTTCAAGCAAATCTTCGCGATTGCCCGGCGCGAAGGCCGTTCCGCGGATTTTCGTCACATCCCGTTTGGGAGTATCCTGGGCGAAGACCGCAAATTGATGAAGACGCGCTCCGGGGAAAATGTGCCGCTGCGCCAAGTGCTTGACGAAGCGGTCGCGCGCGCCCGGAAAATCGTCGAACAGAAAAATCCGGACTTGGACGAGGCCGAGAAAAGCACGATCGCGAAAACGATCGGCATCGGTGCGGTCAAATACGCCGATCTCTCCCAGTATCGGATGACCGATTACGTTTTCTCCTGGGACCGCATGCTCTCGTTGCAGGGAAACACCGCGCCCTATTTGCAGAACGCGTATGTGCGAATTCGCTCAATCTTCCGCAAGGCGGGCGAAGATTTTTGCGCGCCTAAGGAACTCGCCTTGACTGAGTCAGCCGAACTCACCCTCGCCAAACGTCTGGCGCAATTTGCCGAAACAGTCCCACAGGTGCTGAACGATTTTCGCCCGAACCTGCTGGCCAATTATCTCTTCGAGCTGGCCAACGCCTTTCACGCTTTCTATGAAGCCTGCCCGGTGCTGAAAGCCGATGAACCCGCGCGCGCCACACGACTCGCGCTTTGCGAATTGACCGCCCGCGTTCTGCAACGCGGCCTCGAACTCCTGGGAATCGGCGTTCCCGAAAAAATGTAGCCCTTTCGGTCTGCCAGGGGCGAGAGGAAGCGCGTCCTCGATCGCGCAAATTCTGTTCATCTTCCGGATTCGCCCGTAAGTTCGGAATCCCGTGAGCACGCCGCACCCTCGCATACCCAGCTCCACCTATCGCCTTCAGTTCAATCGCGACTTTACCTTCGCTCAGGCGCGAGCACTCGTGCCGTATCTGCATGCCCTGGGGATCAGCGACTGCTATGCGTCGCCCTATTTCCAGGCGCGAGCCGATAGCCTGCACGGCTACGACATTACCGATCACAACAGACTCAACGCCGCGATCGGTTCGCGCGAGGATTACGATGCCTGGGTCGCGGAACTGCACGCGCGTGAGATGGGCCAGGTGCTCGATTTCGTCCCCAACCACATGGGTGTCGGTGAGCCACAAAATCTCTGGTGGTCCGACGTGCTCGAGAACGGGCCCAGCTCAGCCTACGCCAGCTATTTCGACATCGATTGGCAGCCGCTTAAATCCGATCTGCGCGACAAGGTATTGATCCCGATCCTGGGCGACCAATACGGGCGCGTCCTCGAGCGCGGCGAGTTCAAGGTGCAGTACGAGAGCGGCCGTTTTTTTTTGCGCTACTTCGAGCACGAATTTCCGATCGCGCCCGGCACCTACCGGCATGTCCTCGAGATCGCGCTCGACCAATTGCGCGAGCATAAGACGGAGGAATTCTATGCTGAACTCCAGAGCATCCTCACCGCGCTCGAATATCTCCCGCGTCGGACGGAACACGATCCGGAGCGGATTGCGGAACGGGCCCGGGAAAAGGAAATCATCAAACGCCGTCTCGACCGCCGCTCCCAGGAAGCGCCACCGGTGCAGGAAGGGATCGAAAAAGCCCTCACGATCATCAACGGCACCCCGGGCGACCCGCGCAGCTTCGACGCGCTCGATGCCCTACTCAGCGACCAAGCTTATCGCCTTGCCTTCTGGCGGGTCGCGGCCGAGGAGATCAACTACCGGCGCTTCTTCGACGTTAACGACCTGGCGGCGATCCGGGTCGAACTGCCGGAGGTCTTCGACGAAGCGCACCGGCTTCTGCTCGAGCTGATCGCGACCGGGGCGGTGACCGGTTTGCGCATCGATCACCCGGACGGGCTGTATTTGCCTAACGAATATTTCGAGAAGTTGCAGCGTCGAGCGGCGGAAGCAGCGGGGCTGGAATTACCTGACGACGAGCGGGCGATCTACCTCCTGGTTGAGAAAATTCTCAGCGGCAGCGAGCAATTGCGAGGCGATTGGCCGGTGCACGGCACGACCGGTTACGACTTCATGAATGACACGATTGGCGTGCTGGTCGATTCTTCGGCCGAGCGCGCGATCACGACCACTTTTCACAAGTTCATCGGGCACAGCCTGAATTTCGGCCACCTCGTCTATGCCAAGAAACGCCTCGTCATGCGCCTCTCGCTGGCCAACGACGTCAATGTGCTGGGGACGATGTTCGACCGGCTGTCGGAGAAGAACCGTTGGTACCGCGACTATACACTCGATGCCCTCACCCTGGCGGTGCAGGAAACGATTGCCTGCTTTCCGGTTTATCGAACCTATCTCGCGCCGGACCGGGCGATCAGCGACGACGATCGCACTGTGATCGAGCGGGCGGTCGCCGCCGCGAAAAGGCGCAACCCGGCGCTCGAAGAATCGGTTTTCAACTTTCTCCGCGACATCCTGCTCTTCCGTTTCCCGGAGAACCTGGATGAGGAAGCGCGCGCCGAGCACGTGCATTTCGTTCTGAAATTTCAGCAGACGACCGGGCCGATCATGGCGAAGGGACTCGAGGACACTGCCTTCTACATTTACAACCGGCTCGCGGCGCTCAACGAAGTGGGTGGAGAACCGCAGCGTTTCGGGATGCGGGTCGAGGAATTCCATCGGCGCAACGCGGAGCGACTGGAGCACTGGCCTTCGACGTTGCTCGCCACCTCCACCCACGATACGAAACGAAGCGAAGACGTGCGGGCGCGGATGGCGGTGATTTCGGAAATATCGGAAAAATGGCGGCATTCATCAGGCCGCTGGCGCACGCTAAACCGGCGCTGGAAACAACGGATCGAGGAGAGCGAGGCACCCGACGGCAACGAGGAATACCTGCTTTATCAGACTTTGCTTGGAACCTGGCCGCTTGAGCCGTTCCGCGAGCTGAGCGACGAAGGGCGTGGCGACTACGTCGCGCGGATTCAGCAGTACATGGTGAAAGCGATGAAGGAGGCGAAGCTTAATACCAGCTGGGTCCAACCTAACGAATCCTGGGATTCGGCGGTGGCGGGCTTCGTTGTGCACATCCTTGATCCCGCGCCGAAGAATCGTTTCCTCGAGAGCTTCATTCCCCTCGCGGAAGAGGTGGCGCGCGCCGGCGCGATCAACTCGCTTTCGCAAACGCTCCTGAAACTGGCGGCGCCAGGTGTACCGGATATTTACCAGGGGAATGAAATCTGGGATTTCAGCCTGGTCGATCCGGATAACCGGCGTCCGGTCGACTACGAGAAGCGGAAGCAAATGCTCGAGTCGTTGGGCGAAGTCACGCCGGAGGAATTGCTGGGCAACTGGCGCGACGGACGCATCAAGTTGTTCCTCACCCAGCGCCTGCTCATGTTTCGGCGCGCGAACCCGGAACTCTTCCAACGTGGAAGTTATCGGTCGCTTACCCTGACGGGTGAACTTGCAGATTGCTGCATCGCGTTTGCCCGGCAAGCCGGGGGGAAGTCAATCGTTGTGCTTGCGCCGCGCCTGAGTTCGCGAGTTGGATTCCCACCGATCGGAGATGCCTGGCGTGACACCCAGGTGCAATTGCCGGAAGATTTTCGAGACGGAAGCGAGCTTTTCACCGGGGACAAAGTGGCGGCCGATGGTGCGCTAAGGCTTGCGCAGGCTTTTGCTCAATTGCCGTTCGCGATGCTCCGTAACACAGGCCTCCGGCTTGTCCCGTAGTGTAGGCGTCCTCGCGTGCACTGCCGCTGGGTATTCGACCAGGCGAGAAGCCCCCTCGACCCGACAACGGCTGTGTTACGCGCCGCGGTTGAAACGTTCGCAGAGCGCCACAACAGCGTGGGAGAAGTTCGCGATGTTGCGCACGATGTCTGCACCGAAACCCACGAAGGTGATACGCGGCGAGGCAATCACGAGCATCGCGCAGAGCAGCAGCAGGTTGATCAGGTAAATCACGACGAGGGAAAAGACGGTTCCGTTGTCGCTCAAGTCGGTCTGATTCTTCGGGATCATCCAGCAGGTGAAGGTGAGATGGAAAGCCCACGTTACGCCGACGAGCGCGTAAAGCAGCCGGCCATAGGGCTGCATGTTGAAGAACAAGTTCAGCGCCCCATAGAGCGCGATGACCAGGATGCTGTAGAGCGGGAAAAAGTAGGGCGCGAGCGCGATGAGAAAGTTGTTCTTGTCCGTCAGGATGTGGCCGCCTTCGCGGCCCACTTTGAAGTGGCTGACCCGGCCGCCCATCATCCAAACCCAGAGCGCATGCGTGAGTTCGTGACCGAAAACGTAAAGCACGATCGGCCGGGGCAGTCCGAAAAACGCGATCAGCCAAAGGACTACGCCTAACGAGAAGAACCAGAATTCTTCTCCGCTCCAGAGGCGTTCTGCGAGCGTGGCACGGGCGAAGGAGGTAAAGAAGGTCTGGCTGAGAATGGCGCAGACCGGCAGAAGGAAAAGCGCGACGATGAATTTTACCCATTTGGTCGGGACCATGAGTGGTGCCGCAGCAGGGAGCCCGCCCCGCATCGGGACGACCTGGGGAGCCACCCTGACGTTGCGCTTTGCCGGCTTGCGCCGGGCCGGCTGCCGGGTGACGCGGCGTTCCGCCATTCGTTAGGCGCGGCCCATGTAGGCGCCCGTGCGAGTGTCGATCTTAACCGTTTCGCCTTCGTTGATAAAGAGCGGAACGTTGACCGTCTTGCCCGTTTCGAGCACCGCGGGCTTGGTTACGTTGCTGGCGGTATCGCCGCGCAGGCCTTCCGGCGCCTCGACGACTTTCAATTGCACGGAAGACGGCAATTCCACCTGGACCGGCCGGCCTTCGGTGAAAAGCACTTCCACCGGCAGATTCTCGACCAGGTAATCCTTCGCGTCCGCCAGCAGGCTATCCTGGAGGGTGATGGTCTCGTAGGTCTGCGGATCCATGAAGTGGTACCCGGTGTTGTCCTTGTAGCTGAACTCGAGCGTGGTGCGCGAAATGTCGACCAACTCGACCTTGTCGGTCGAACCGAAGCGGACATCGGCGCTTTTGCCGGTGTTGATATAGCGAATGATCGCCTGGACAAAGGCGCGCAGATTTCCCGGCGTGCGATGATGCACGTCGAGCACAATGGCGGTGTTGCCGTTGTATTTGATTGCCATTCCTTTGCGGAGATCGTTTGCGGCGGCCATGGGATGTTGGGTTCGGTATAAGGTTAAATCGTTCGATCGTTGAAGCGCCGTCTTTTACTACGCCCGATTTCTTAAAGCAACTTTAGCTTGGTCAGGTCCTGCGAATCGACGATGCCGACCGGCACGCCCTGATCGTCGACTACGACAAGATCATCGATCCGGTGGCGCTCGAGAAGATTCAGAACTTCGACCGCGAGCTTGTCCTGGTGCACGACGACCGGATTGAGAGTCATCAGGTCCGCCACGAGGCGCTCGCCGATGCGCGGATCGGTTTGGAAATGCCGAACGAAATCGCCGTGGGTGAAGATCCCGAGTAGTTGCTCGTTTTCACCCGCCACCACGGCGGCGCCAGCCCGCACCGAGGTCATGGCTTCGAGAACCGCCCGGATGTTGGCAGTTGGCTCGACAAGGGCCAGCGCGCTGCGCGGACGCATGATCTGGTGAACGCGCAGCAGCAGGCTGCGGCCGACCATCCCGCCGGGGTGAAATTTTGCGAAGTCCTCCTTTTGAAACCCGCGCGCCTCGAGCAACACCATGGCGAGCGCGTCCCCGAGCGCGAGCATCACGGTCGTGCTCGAGGTGGGCGCAAGGTTTAGCGGACAGGCTTCCTGCTCGATGTTGACGTCGAGGAAGACATCGCAATTTTTCGCCAGGGTCGAATCCGCCACGCCGCAGAGCGCGATCACGCCCACTTGGAAGCGCGCGATCGCGGGCAGGATGCGGAGTAGTTCCTCCGTCTCGCCGCTGTAACTGAGCGCGAGGACCACATCGCCATCCGCGACCATCCCGAGGTCGCCGTGAAGCGCGTTGAGAGAATTGAGAACAACGGCGGGCGACCCGGTACTCGTCAGGGTGGAAGCGATCTTTTCGCCGATGTGGCCGGATTTTCCGACGCCGAGGACAATCACCTTGCCGCGGGCTTCAACGGTCTCTTTGATCAACTCGACGGCCCGGATGAAGCTATGATCCAGCCTTTCGCGCAAACGCTGGAGCTCAGAAATTTCCAAATCAATTACACGTACGGCCTTTTCAACGTAGTCCATCGATCTATAATGATGCGGTGAGGTCAGAGTGCGGGCAAGACATTGCGCGCCGGCCAAAGCCTTGGGAGGACATTATGAAAAAGATACTTCTCAGTATTCTAGTGGCGACCGCGACCAGCGTAGCCTTTGGACAAGGTCAAGGCCAACTGACCGCTACGACCACGACAACCGCGACGACCGCTGCTACCACCGCAACCGGCAAACTGGAGACGCAGTTTCCCAAGCCAAGGCCGCCGTCAGCGGCGCCGCTGATTCCCAACATTGGCGTGGTGCAGGTCGCCATCAAAAGCGGTCATCCACTGCAAATGATCAATCCGGCTGCGCCCGCGCGTTACGGCGATGGTCAGGATCGCGCGATGCATGACCCGAAGGATCCGGGCAAACCGAAGGGCATCGTCGTTTTCGGCTGGAGCTTTTGAGGCAGCTCGTGGCGCGGCCGAGTTGAAAGGCGCGCGCGCGTGTTGAACGTTAGGCGTGCCTGAGCGCTCTCCGCCCGTCGTTGCCTGTTATTGCGCGACGTTTCTCAAGCCGGAGATGTTGCACATCTACCGGCAGATCACAGCGCTCAAGCGCCTGCGCCCGGTGGTCATCGCGCAGAAGCGCGAAGAAGAAGTGCGGTTTCCATTTGTCTCGCTCTTCCTCGTGGCAAAACCGTGGACACACTTTTTGCGGCGGTTCTGGTTTCGAACGGTGCGCGACGCGCCCTGGCAGATTTCGCGGCGCGAGGTGGCGCAGATCGAGCGTCTGCTTTCCGAGAACGAGGCGCAGGTCTTGCACATTTACTTTGGGCACATCGCGGTTCATCTCCTGCCGTTGATCCGGCACTGGCCGCGACCGACGGTCGTGTCGTTTCATGGCGCAGATGTGCTGGTCGACCTCGACAAGCCTCACTATCGCGCCGCGACGCGCGAGATGCTGGCGGCAGCGCGACTCGTTCTCGTCCGTTCCGAATCCCTCGCTCGCGCCGTCCAAGAACTGGGTTGCCCTGACGAAAAGATTCGGCTGCAGCGCACCGGGATTCCGCTGGACGAAATCCCATTCCAGGCACGAACCTGGCCTTACGACGGCAGCTGGCGATTCCTGCAAGCCGGCCGATTGATCGAGAAAAAGGGCTTCGCGACGAGTCTGCGTGCCTTCGCCAAATTTCAGCAAAGGAATCCGGTCGCGGTTTTCACGATTGCGGGTGAAGGTCCGATGCGGGATGAGTTGGCTGATCTGGCGCGTGAACTCGGGATTGAAGACCGGGTGCGATTTGCCGGGTTCCTCTCGCAGGCTGCATTGCGTGAGCAGTTTTATCAGTCACACATTTTTTTGCACCCGAGCGAACTTGGTCCGGACGGCAATCAGGAGGGTGTACCCAACGCAATGCTGGAAGCGATGTCCAGCGGGATGCCGGTTTTCGCAACCTATCACGGCGGAATTCCAGACGCGATCGAACAGGAAGCAAGCGGCGTCCTGGTGAAGGAACGCGATGCCACCGCACTGGCCGAGGCGCTTCTCAGTTGGACGGAGCGCTCTCGAGATCTGAGCCAGCTGGCGCAGGCAGGAGCTCATGCTGTCGCGGAGAAATTCGAGCAGGACGCGCAAGCGCGTGCCTTGGAAGACATCTACTTCGAGGCGCTTGGGCGCCAGGAGTAGTCGCAAGACCCTGTCATCCTGAGCACGCGAGGGACCTGTCCGAAGGTCTGTGAATCTGATGAAAGTCCGATCGCCATTTGTAAGCCGGCCTCGTCCTATCGGACTGCGTTACGGGCGCGGCACGGGATTTCAATCTTTTGGAACCGGCGCGGGGCCCCGCTAGGCGGAGTGGGCCAGGCTTTTGAAGAATTGCTGAAGCTGCGAGGCAACTGCTTCGTAGCTCAATTTTTCGCGCGCCTGTCGCTGCGACTCGGCCACAGTTGCAGAGTAAAAGTCTGGATCGCGCAGTAATCTCGCGGCGGTATCCTTCAATTCGCCTAACGAATGGCTGTGGTCGCAGGTCCTGCCAAACGCGAGGCGATCGATCGCGCCATCGCCGCCCAGACACGGCATGCGGCAAAGGAGAGCGTCGCCTGCGACTTGTCCGGGTACCGCGCTGCGGTCCGCTTGCAGAACGATCTTGTGCCGCGACATCTCCGCCAGGTAGTCGCGGTAAGGCAGCCGTCGTTCGAGCACGCGGAGCGAATCCGTCGGACGGCCCAGCGCGGCCAGCACCTTGCGGCAGCCCCTCGGGTCCTTCTCGAGGACCGTCACCGGTCCGCCCAGCTCGAGCGCCATGACGAGAGCAGCGAGATGATGACGCGCCGGCACATCCCATTCGCGAGTACCGACAAAAATCCCGCGCCGTTCGCCTAACGAACGGGTAAAATCCCAGCGTGGATCAGTCAGCGGGTAGGGTGTGGGAATAAATTCCCCGGTGCCATAGAAGGCGAGCGCCTCGGGCGTGGCGGCCAGGCAGCCATCCGCCGTCTGTACAATTTCGCGGAAGCGCGCGGCGCGACGCGGATCGCTGAGCTGTTTTTCGATCTGATGCAGGCCAGTTTCCTTTAGAGAAACCGCGACCCGCAAGCCATCTCGCTGGAGCGCGACGAGGGTGCGCTGCGTTTCCTTGAAGTCGCCACGCAAAAGCAGGAGCACGGGCAGCCCTTCGACCAGCGCGTCCCGTGGATCGCGGTGAAAAACGCCACGAGTGCAGGCAGCGTATCCGTGAAAGTTGACCGGCGCATGTCCGCCGTCGTTAGGCGCAGGGATGCCGTCTGAGAAATCCTGCTCCGGGTCACGGCCGCCGGGATTGAGGACGGTGAGGCGAAAGCCACCCGCCCGGACGCGCTCAGTGGTCGTCACTGAAATTGAGTGGCGCCGGCGGTTCGTTTTGCAGGAGCGGCTCCTGCCCGGCCTCATCGATTGGTCGGACCGGTTCGGCCCGGCGGACCTGCACTTGTCCATCTAGAAGAGGGACGACAGGAACGGCGCGCTTTACCGGCTTGGCCGGATCGAATTCCGACGGCGTATCCTGTTTTGCCATCGTTTTCGGTCTAAAGGTCGAGCCAATGGCGTTGTATGGATCGTCGCTCGCGAGCAGGGTCGGTCCCTGCATCATAACGGGCCTGACCTGTGTGGTATCAATCGCGAGCGCGGCGCGCGGCCATTCGCTGTTGTCGAATTTCTTCACCAGTTGCGTCCGCACCGAATCGCTGTGGACATCGCAGTAATCCGTCGGCATCTGCTGATCGTCGGCAAATTCAATGTAGCTCGTCCGTTTCCGCACGATGTTGCCGCTCGCGGTCCGCACGTTTTCATAACACTTGTTGGTCGCGAGCAGGCCGGACTTCGAGCAGATCTCCACTTTGTGCAGACCCGGCGGGACGGGGAACTCCTGCGGCGGATATTTGGCGGCCGCAGCATTCATGATGTCCACCCAGACCGGCAGGGCGAGGACGCTGCCGAAAGCGCCGCGATAGATTTTTTGCGGTTTGTCGAAGCCGGCCCAGACAACGCAGGTCAGCTGCGAATCGTAACCGGCGAAGATGGCGTCGGTGAAATCGTAGGCTGTTCCAGTTTTGCCGGCGGCGGGGAAATTCTTCAATCCATAGCGATCGTACGCCAGATGCCCGGTGCCTTCCGTCAACGCATCGGTCAGGCAGGAAGTCACCTCGTAGGCAACCTCCGGCTTCAGGACTGGCTGGCGCGCCCGGCCGCGTTCCGGCTGCCAGACGATATTGCCGTTCTTGTCCTCGATGCGGTCGAGAATATGCGGCGGTGCCGGGCGCCAGCCCTCGTTAGGGAAAATCGTGTAGGCCAGCGCCAGTTCCGCGAGCGTGACCTCGCTGCTGCCGAGAAAAGTCGCGGGATAAGGTCGCAATTTGCTCTCCACCCCGGCCTCGTGCACGAGGTTCGTCACCGTATCGAGTCCGGCCGCGGTGCCGATACGGACGGCCGCGCCGTTCTTCGATTTGACAAGGGCTTCCCGAGCCGTGATCGAACCCTCATAGCGATTGTTGGCATCCTCCGGGCCCCACTCGCCGAGAATACCCGTCGTGCCGCCGATCATGACCGTGCGATTATCGAGCGCGGAATCCTCCACCAGCGAGCCGGGAAAGAGTCCTTTCTCGAAGGCTGCGGCATAAACAAAAGGAAGAATCGCCGTGCCGGGTGGCCGGCGGGCCTGAAGAGCACGGTTGTATTCGTTATGCTCGAAGTCACGCCCACCCACCAGGGCGAGAATGCCACCGGTCTTGTTGTCGAGCGCAAAGACCGCGCCCTGCAAATAATCCGGTGCAGGAAGCGCTTTTGACTTGTCGTTAGGCGACTTGCTGCTGCCCGCTCCTTTCCAAAGGGCGGCATACTGGGCATAGGTTTGGTGATTGTAACCGGGTGTCTGTTCGGCCGCGTCGAGCTGCGCGCGCAACGATTTTTCGGCCACGTTTTGCAGGTCGGCATCGATTGTCGTGTGAATCCGGAAGCCATCGCTCATCGCCCGGTCCCAGCCGACGGCTGCGATGACCTGCTGCCGGATGTAATCGATCGCGTAATTCTGCCCGCGCGCGTTCTGCCGGTTGCCTACGACCAATTCTTCTGCCTCCGCGCTTCGGTATTGCGCGTCGTCGATGAAACCAAGCTCGCGCATTCGTCCGAGGACGAAGTTGCGCGCCTCGTGTGAAGCCTGCTGATCGGCCCAGGGTGAGAGTTTGTTGGGGCTTTTGATCAGGCCAACCAGAGTAGCGCATTCCGCCAGCGTCATCTCGCGCGCCGGCTTGTCGAAATAGCCGCGCGCGGCCGCTTCCGCACCATAGAGTCCGCCTCCGAAATAGATTCGGTTGAGGTAAAGCTCCATGATTTGCTGCTTTGAGAAATGATCCTCGATCCGGCGGGCGACAAACATCTCGAGCAGTTTGCGCCGGAAGGTCTTGCCCCGGAGATCGAAACTGTTGCGCGCCAGTTGCTGCGTTACCGTGCTCGCGCCCTGCCGCACGTGACCCGCGACCGCGTTCTTGAGCGCGGCGCGGATGATTCCGAGCAGGTCGTAGCCGTGGTGCTGATAGAACTTGTTGTCCTCGGTTGCGATAATTGCGTTCACGAGGCTGGGCGGGAGTTGGTCGTAGGGGACGGTCTCGCGATTCTCGACGTAGATCTGGCCAAAGATCTTGTTGTTGCGATCGAGGATTACGCTGGCCGACTCCATCTGCTCGAGATGCGAGAGATCGAAGCCGGCGGCCTGCTGTTTGAGGCTCAGGGCCGTCGGAATGAACGCGAGCAGGCCGGCGAGGAATACGACGAGCACGAGTATGACCGGGAGATAAAACCAGGGGCGCGCATACCACGCGCGTTGTTGGCGCGAGAACTCGGTCGGTGTGTAATAATCGACAGGCATGCGGCGAGACGGGTGAAGACCCGAGGAATCGAGATCGCGCGCAATTTAGCGGCAAACTTTGGCAAAAGCCAAATGGCGATGAAGCAATGGAGCGTTGGAGGGTTGAAGCAGAGGCGCGCTGCGCGGTTATTGGTTGCGACTGCCTTGACTCCTCATCGCTTCAAGCCTTCAACAATCAAGATGACAGACCAACCGCTCGTCGACAGCATCCGCGACCTGATCCGTCGCGAGGGACCGATCCCTTTCGCACGCTTCATGGAGCAGGCGCTCTATCATCCTGAGCATGGCTTTTACAGCTCCGGCCGGTGCGCGATCGGTCGACGAGGCGATTACTTTACGAGCGTGAGCGTGGGGCCGCTCTTCGGCAGATTGCTGGCCGGGCAATTTGCGGAGATCTGGGAAACGCTCGGCCGGCCTGACGATTTCGTGATCGTCGAGCAGGGGGCGCATCACGGGGAGTTCGCGAGCGATGTTCTGGGAGCGCTGCGCGAACAGAATCCCGAATTCTTCGCCACCGTACGCTATCGGATCGTGGAACCGTTTGCGGTCTTGCGGCAACGTCAGCAGGGCGTGCTCCGGCCGTTCCGGGAGCGAACGGAATGGGCGGAATCGCTCGAAACGATGGAGTCGTTTTGCGGTGTCCACTTTTCCAACGAACTGATCGACGCGATGCCGGTGCATCTCATCGTCGCGACGGGCGAGGAGCGGCGTTGGCGCGAGCGACTGGTCGAGCAAACCTCCTGCGGGTTTACTTTTGTCGATCGTCCGATTACCGATCCGCGCCTGCGGTTGCACCTAACGAAGATCCCGCCGGCGCCGGCCGGGGGTTACGAGACGGAGATCAATCTGGCGGCGCTCGACTGGATCGAGGTGCTCGCCGGCAAGCTGCGACGAGGCGTCGTGTTGATCGCGGACTACGGGTTGCCGCGGCCTGAATTCTACGCGTCCAGACGCCGCACCGGCACGCTGCAATCTTACGCCAACCACCGCGTCCTGCCCTCGCTTTTGGAAAAGGTCGGGCAAAGCGACCTGACGACGCACGTCGAATGGACCAGTCTGGCCGAGCGGGCGGAGAAATCCGGTCTAACGATCGCGGGCTTCACCGATCAGCATCATTTCCTGACCGGATTGTTTTCGACTCATCCCGAGCTTGCGGTCGCCGGCGCGGAGAAAAGCCGCGCCTTGCAGACCCTGATCCACCCGGAATTTCTCGGCCTGAAATTCCAGTTTCTCGGCCTGACGAAAGAGTTTCCGCCGGAGGCGTCGTTAGAAGGTTTCAAGTTCGCGCGCGACTGCCGCAAGGCTCTCGGCCTGATTTGATGCGACCGGACGCGTGCCTACAGAAATGGCGAACCTTCGGTTTCGATGTGCTGGAGTTTGCCGCCGGACTGTTGGATAAGCTGAAGCAGATCTTTCTTCGAGGTCCGGGTCGGATCGTAACAAAGCGAAATTTTCTTTGCCCCGACATCGCACGATTCGAAGGCGTGCGGGTCAACCCTGGCGAGCGCGCTTCGCAGGCTCTTCTCCTGATCAGGGTCGAGCGCCCCGCTCAAGTCGATCTCGAAGGCGATGTATTCTTCCGCGCCGGAGAGTTTTTCGGAATCGTCTGCCATATCTGGAATTCGTTAACGATTGCTGATGTGGATGGCGTGTTTCTCGACCGCGAGGGCGGCTTCCTTGACTGCTTCGCTCAAGGTCGGATGCGCGTGCACGGTGCGGCCGAGATCTTCGCTGCTGCCGCCAAACTCCATCACGGCCACGATCTCGGCAATTAACTCGGAGGCGGCATGGGAGAGAATTGAAGCGCCGAGAATGCGATCGGTCTCGGCATCGGCGACAAACTTGACCACGCCTTCAACGTCCGCGTTCGCCAGCGCGCGACCGTTGGCGCGGAAGGGGAATTTCCCAACGCGCACTTTGAGGCTTTTTCCCTTGGCCTGGTCTTCCGTCAGGCCGACACCTGCCAGCTCTGGGTTGGTGTAGATGATGCCGGGGATGACTTCGTAGTTCACGTGGCCGGCTTTGCCCGCGATCAATTCGACGCAGGCGATGCCTTCCTCCTCGGCTTTGTGCGCGAGCATCGGGCCGGCGATCACATCGCCGATCGCGTAGAGGCCGGAGACATTGGTGCGAAATCTTTCGTCGACTTTGATCCGGCCTCGATCGTCGAGCGCGACGCCGATCTTATCTGCACCGACGCCTTCGGCGAAAGCGCGACGGCCGACGGAAACGAGGACCTTGTCGGCTTCGAAATTCAGTTCTTCGCCGCCTTTGGTGGCAGTGGCGACGGCGCGACCGTTGGTGACTTTGACGGAACCGACCCTGGTCTCGAGATGAAACTTCATCCCCTGAGCGGCGAGAGCGCGCTGAAGAAGATTCGAGATTTCGAGGTCAAAGCCGAGGGCGATCCGCGGGAGAAATTCAAGAACCGTGACCTCGGAACCGAGACGGTTCCAGATCGAACCGAGCTCGAGCCCGATGGCGCCCGCACCGATGACGAGAAATTTCTCCGGTGGTTTGTCGAAACAAAGCGCCTCGGTGCTACTCACGACCGTTTTGCCGTCAAACGGCATGCTCGGCAGGTTGATCGGCACGCTGCCGGTTGCGATGACAATGTGATCGGCGGCGATCTCGGTTGCGTCGCCGTCCTTAGGCTTGACGCGCACTCTGCCTGATTCGGAAATGGTGCCGAGTCCGGCAAAAACGGCGATCTTGTTGCCCTTCATGAGGGCGCGCACGCCGCCGGTGAGAGTTTTCACGACCTTGTCCTTACGCGCGAGCATCGTCGCGAGATCGAGGCTGACTTTGTCGAGCACGATGCCGTGTTGGGCGGCTTCCTTTTTCGCGAAGACGAAATGGTCGCTCGAAGCGAGGAGTGCTTTGCTCGGGATGCAACCGACGTTGAGACAGGTGCCACCGAGTTCCGGATCCTTTTCAATGATGGCGGTTTTGAGTCCGAGCTGTGCGGAACGAATAGCAGCGACGTAGCCGCCCGGGCCGGAGCCGATGATGATGACGTCGAATTTATCCATGGATGCAAAAAAGGGGTTGGTTGCCGGGGTCGTATTAATTAAGCGTGCCGACCCTCCTTGTCATCCCGAGGGCAATCTTCGGTGGGGCGAAACTCTGTCGAGCCGGGAGCGCGCTCTCGCTGCAAATCCCATTTGCCCTTCTGGCTCGACAGAGTCTCGCCCCACCAGGGATTGAGCGTTGCCAACGAACGCGATTAGAGCTCGAGCAGGAGCGCGGTTGGGTTCTCGATCGCTTCCTTTACCTTGACGAGGAAAGTGACCGCGTCCTTGCCGTCGACCGCGCGGTGATCGTAGCTGAGCGCGAGATACATCATTGGCCTAACGACCACCTGGCCTTTCACCGCCATCGGACGCTCCTTGATCGCGTGCATGCCGAGGATGCCGCTCTGGGGCGGATTGAGGATCGGCGTACCCATGAGTGAACCGTAAACGCCGCCATTGGAGATGGTGAAGGTGCCGCCTTGCAGGTCCTCGATCTTGATTTTTCCGTCGCGTGCCCGGGTCGCGAAATCGGCGATGTCGCGTTCCAGATCGGCGAAACTTTTCCTGTCCGCATCGCGCACCACCGGCACCACGAGGCCGCGCTCCGTTCCGACCGCGACCCCGATGTCGTAGTAATGATTGGTAATGAAATCGTCGCCTTCGATGCGGCTGTTGATCGCAGGGACAGCCTCGAGAGCTTCGACCACCGCTTTAATGAAGAACGACATGAAGCCGAGTTTGACTCCGTGATCGGCCTGGAATTTCTCCTGCGCTTTTTTGCGCAGCGCCATCACTTCGCTCATGTCGCATTCGTTGAAGGTGGTGAGAATGGCGGCAGTCTGCTGCGCCATGACCATCTGGGCCGCGATCTTGCGGCGGAGTGGCGACATCTTCTTGCGGGTAAAGCGTCCCTCGTCACCCGGTGAAGTCCCGGCGGCTTCCTTGCGCTGGCGCGGCTTTTCCTGGTCGTCGGCGGCCGGTTGCGGTTCTGCCTTGAGATGAGCAATCACGTCGCCTTTCGTCAGGCGGCCGCCCTTGCCGGTAGCAGCGATTTTGGCAGGATCGAGTTTTTCTTCGGTGGTCATCCTTTTCACCGCTGGGGAGAGAACGCCGGCGTCAGGCGACCGCTTGCCGTCGGATTTTGCGGCTGGCGCGGGTTCCTTGGTCGAGGCCGCTTTGGTTTTGACCGGCCCGGTTGCCTGATCGTCGATCACCGCAACTACTTCGCCGATTTTCACTTCCTGGCCTTCATCCACTTTCGTTTCGAGCAGGCCGGCTTTCTCGGCCGTGATCTCGGTCGAAACTTTGTCGGTCTCGAGGGTCAGGAGCGCTTCGCCAGCTTCGACAAAGTCGCCCGATTTCCTATGCCAGACGGAAACGATTCCGCTCTCGATCGATTCGCCCACCGGCGGGATTTTGACTTCGATGCTCATGGGAGGAGCAAGTTAAGCCGAAGAGAGGAGCACCCGCAATTTGTCATCCGGCCCAGGGTAACGGATCGGCAAATGGTCTGTGCTCTCCGGAACAATGCGACCTTCGTCAGGCCAGCCCGCCTAACGAATGCCGATTGACCGCAGCCTGGACGTATTTTCCCCAGCTCAGGTTGTCACGTCCGGGGACGTGCTCCTGCGCTTTGCGGATCGCCATGTCGGAAACGGCTTCCACCACCCACTGGAAATTTTCCTCACCGACATTGCTCCGCTCCGCATCGGGTGCGGGATTGCAAAAATCGATAGCCACCGGCAGACCGTCGCGAATCGCGAACTCAACCGTATTCAGGTCGTAGCCGAGGTATTGATTCAGGGTCAGGACACCTTGCTCGACCTTTTCCAGGATTTCGCGCGGCGCCTTCCAATCGGTGCGGTAGCGGAGGTGATAAGGATGCCGCGGCTCGTAATTCATGATCAGCACCTTGCGTTGGTCGATCGAGTAACAGCGGAAATACATCTGAAATTGGACTTCCTCCTGCAGCATCATGACGAGCTGACCGGTCTCGCTGTAGGCGCGGAAAAACTCTTCCGGGTTATGCAGCTTGTAGACATTTTTCCAGCCGCCGCCGGCGAAAGGTTTGAAAAAAGCCGGCCAGCCGATGTAGCCGAAAATCGATTCCCAATCGAGCGGGTAAGCGAGGTTGCGGAAGGACTCGTTGCTCGTGTCCGTCGGCAGCGCGTGGGAGGGCAGGAGGACCGTCTTCGGCACGGCCACGCCGATTTTGGTCGCGAGCGCATTGTTGAAAAACTTCTCGTCGGCACTCCACCAAAACGGATTGTTGACCACCGCACAGCCGGTCAGCGCTTCGTTCTTGAGCCAGGCGCGATAGAACGGCACGTCCTGCGAAATACGATCGATCACTACATCGTAGCCGCAGGCTTCGCCCTGGATCACTTTGTCGATTCGGACCGACTCGGCCATAATGCCGTGGCCGCCGATTTTCTGGTTGACCCGCTCAACAAATGCCGGTGGGAAGGTGTTTTCCTGGCCGTAGAGAATGCCGATTTTTTTCATAGAAGAGTCCGCAGATTACGCAGATTTCCGCAGATGAGAAGAGGGCAAAATCCGGATTTTAGAATCCGCGCTTATTTGCGCCATCTTCGGATCAAATTGTAGAAGGATAACAGGGGGCATGTCGCGCCAATAATTCCAGTCGTGCCCGCACCAATTGCGGTCGTTGACCCCATGCTGGACGCCCTCGGAAAAAGAATGAGCGGCGAGCTGCCGCCGTTGCCGAAAACGATGCATTTCAAACTTACCCCTCAGGTGCAGCACCCACCGACGGAAATAGCGTTCGTTCATGCGCGAGGCCGAATTAGGGCGAGGAAAGCGCGCTTTGCGATGGGAAAGAATGAGTGCTCACGCGAATCGGGTGGGGGTGGCGAAACACCGGTATTCCCGGGGCTAAAAGTCGGAGTCGTGGAAACAGCGAAGGAGCTCGGAATCCTGCACTCGGGATGATTTTCCCGCCGCAAGCCGAGCGATGGCTTGCACGGAGGATTCTCCTCGCCGATACAAGCGCGCCGATGGAAGAAAAGCATACGCTCACCGGGAACATAAAGTCTCATCCACAGTTTGAATCGCACATCCTGGGCAACCGGCGTGATGTGTTGGTTTATCTGCCCCGCAGCTACCGGCGATTTTCCCGGCACCGTTATCCGGTGCTATATCTTCACGACGGGCAGAATGTGTTCGACGCCGCGACTTCCTTTGCCGGCGTGGAATGGGGCGTGGACGAAACCGTGCAGCGTCTGATCCCGAGATACCAGATCGAGCCACTCATCATCGTGGCGGTGGCCAATACGGGTGAAGATCGCGTTCATGAATACGCTCCGACGCCCGGTGCGATTTTCGAAAGCGCGCTGGAAGAGAAACGCAGTCGCGGCTTGGGCCGGGAATACGGTCGCTTCCTGACCGAGGAGTTGAAGCCTTACATCGACCGGAAATATCGGACGAAACGTGACGCAGAATTCACCGGTCTCGGAGGATCATCAATGGGCGGGCTGATTACGCTGGCGCTCGGGCTTTGGTTCCCCGAATTCTTCAATCGGCTTATGGTCATGTCACCGGCCGTGTGGTGGGACGACGAAGTGATCCTGCGCATGATCGAGAACCTCGACCGCAAGCTTCCGCTTAATATCTGGCTCGACACCGGAACCGACGAGATCGGTTGGGAACGGCTGCAAAAGGTGCGCGATCGGCTGATCGCGAAAGGCTGGCAGCTCTCGGTTGATCTCGAATATTTTGAAGCCGAGGGCGCGGGCCACAACGAGTCTGCGTGGGGAGCGCGGGTCGGGGATGCTCTGCGTTTTCTCTATCCTCCAGTGCGCCAAAAATAAGCCGCGGTGGCCGAGGCCCGCTCCTGTCGGGAATCAAAATTCGTCAGGCGCCGTTTTTCTTTGTTGGTTCGGCGAAGTTGCCGAGCTTGCGGAATTTCGCGTAGCGCTCCGCGAGCAGTTCGTCGATCGGGGTCTCGAGCGCCCGCTTCAGGTTGCGGCGCAACGCCCGGCCCAAGTTTGCGGCGGCCAGATCGTGGTCGCGATGCGCTCCTCCTTCTGGCTCGGCTACGACTTCATCGACGACGCCGAGTCGCATAAGATCCTCTGCTGTCAGCTTCAAGGCCGCGGCCGCTTCCGGGGCGTGCTTGCGATCCTTCCACAAAATCGCGGAGCAGGCCTCGGGACTGATGACGGAGTAGTAGGCGTTTTCGAGAATCAGGACGCGGTCCGCCACGCCGATTCCCAGGGCCCCGCCGGAGCCGCCTTCGCCGATCACGCAGGCAATGATTGGGACGCGTAGTGTCATCATTTCGCGTAAATTGACGGCAATCGCCTCCGCGATGTGACGCTCTTCCGATCCAATGCCAGGATAGGCGCCGGGAGTGTCGATGAGCGCGATGACCGGTAAATTGAATTTTTCGCCGAGTCGCATGATGCGGAGCGCCTTGCGATAGCCCTCGGGATAAGCGCAACCGAAGTTGCGTTTCACGTTTTCCTTTGTGTCCCGGCCTTTTTGCTGGGTGATAACGGCGCAGCGATGGGTGCCGAGTTTGGCCAGACCGCAAGGCATGGCCTTGTCGTCACCGAAAATGCGATCGCCGTGCAATTCCACCCATTCAGTGAAACAGCGCCCGATGTAATCGAGCGCGAACGGTCGTTGGACATGGCGGGCGATTTGCACTCGCTGCCAGGCGGTCAGGTTCTCATAAATCTGTCGGCGCGTTTCCCGGATCTTGAGCTCCATCGATTCGACCTCGGAGTCGAAATCGATGTCGTGCTTGTCGGAATGCGACTTGAGTTCCTGGAGCCGGCGCTGCAGTTCGAGCACCGGTTTTTCGAAATCGAGCGGTTGCGAATCCATCCGGCGTGAAACGTTAAATCGTGAATCGTCAGATCGACATCGCAGCGCGCAGAGCCCGGTCCGAGTCTCGATGTAACGAATCTCGATTCACCATCTTCCTTTCACTCAACAATGGTGACAGCCGTTTTTGTGTTTACAAGACTGCTTAGCTCCTCGACGTCGGTCGCGCTCATCCCAATGCCCTGCCCAGGCGGCGGGATTTCGAGGATCTGATGCGAATCGTCGGGCTCGGAATAAAGGATGTATCCCGGCGCGGCGAGGCGAATCCAACGCGTGCTATTGAGGAAATTTCGGCTGCCGATTCCGATCCGTTTCCCGTTTTTCCAGGCCATGATTTCCGCCACGCGGGTGGTGATTTTCGGTGGCTGATTGGGAGGCAGTTTTTCGTCGCGCAAGCGATAACGTTTAAAGAATTGCCCGTGATTGAGCAGGTAAAGCCACTTCGCATGGCGCTGGATGAGGATGGAAAAGTCGGGACGCGAGATGAGAAGCTTTTGCCCGACGCGCAGCATGGTGCTGCTCAGGTTGTTGGTGCGCATGATCAGCTCCGGCGTGGTCTTGGTCTTGGCCGCGATCCGCGCCAGCACATCGCCGCTGTGCACGATGTATTCTTCCTTTTCCGGGGCCGGATAATTCGAGAGGAGAATGCTGGTGTTGATGTCGCCGAGTAGGTCCTGCGCTTCGCCGACGTGCGGGCCGCTGGAGTATTTCTGGATGAAGGCGGTGAAGGCGGCGCGCGCCTCGGTCAGTTTGCCTTCCTCTTTTAGCTTCAGCGCTTCCTTGAACTCCGGCAGGCCGACGTCCGGCGTCGGGAACGGCGTGGCCACGGATCGTTTCTCGGCCCGCAAAACCAGTTCCGGGCGGATAAAAATCTTGTAGCTGAAGAGCGCGGCGGCGCCAAAGATGACGACCGCGAGAAGGAAAGCGAAGATCCACTTCATGTCAGCAGGAGCGTTTGCCCTAACGAAAAGGCCGGCCTGCTCCCTTCAGCTGCCGTCGGAGCTTCTGCGCAGCGGGGATTCAACCCTTGGAATCGGAACCTGAAAAGAGAGCGTTCCAAAAACGATAGCGCGGAGGTTCCACTTCATCCGTCCACGTAAAATGGCAATCTTCGCAGTAGTACTCCTTCGGGAAGACTTTCAGGGCGAGCAGGATTGCCGCAAGTCCCGGCATGAGAAACTTGCGCGTCAGCTGCGGATATTGGATGCGGGTCGAATTGCATTGCGGGCAACGCAGGGCGGCGATATCGGGATCGGCCGCTTCCCATTCAACCATGAGGTTGTGGGCGCGCTGAAAATCCTTTTCCTCCACCGTGACGTGGGCGTTCGCTTTCGGCTTCGACATGAAAGCGTAAGTCTGGAGATTGGCTTCGTTATGCAGGTCGGCTTTCACCCCGGCGGCATTGAATTTATCTTTCAACTTTTTCGCCTTGGCCGGCTCGTTGTAGGTCGCGATCGTTACCATAAAATTCCCGCACTCGTTGGGCGTGCCTGATGAAACATCAACTACCGCCGCAGTGCAAGACTGGCGGGCGGGAACCATTGATAGAGCATGAGATAAACTAGCACACCGGTGACCGAGACGTAGAGCCAGATCGGCATCGTCCATCGCGCGATCCGGCGATGGCGATCCCAGCGGCGCCGAAAAACCGGCACGAGGGTTGCGATGACCAGTGGCAGGGTCACGAAGGCGAGCAGGACATGTGAGATAAGCATCGGGAAATAGAACCACGCGATTAGCCCGCTGTAGCCGGACGATTTTTCGCCCGCGTGTGCATGATAAACGACGTAGCCGGCGAGAAAAAATGAGGACGAGACGACCGCGGCGATCATGCAGGCGATGTGTTGTCGCCAGAACCCGCGCCGGATGAACCACCAGCCTAACGAGATAAAAACGGTGCTGATGGCGTTGAACGAGGCGTTCACCGCCGGCAGATCGGAGACGGTCATGGTGGAAGCGCTAAAGCGGTCGAGGATCGTGAATCGAGATACGTGAATTGTTACAGCGGCTCGCGCGTTTCCGCCAAGATTTGTTCAGCGGATTTCACGATTCACGAATCACGTTCCCTTGAAATCCTGCGCCTCGACCGTAGGAATCAGCATGCCGCCTTCCATGCTGAGTGAACCGCCGCGACGGCGGCTGCATCGCGGACGGGTGCTCCTTCCCGCGCGCCTGCGGGTTTTGCTGACCCTCGGGCGCCTGGCGACCATCCTGGTCGTTGTCGGGTTTTTGGCCGGCGGCTGGTATCTGGCCAAGAAAGGTTTCAGCCGCAGCTGGCGAGAGAAAGTCGTCGAGGAGCTGCACAAACGCGGGGTCGAAGCCTCCGTCCGCCGCCTGACGCTCGATCCTTTCCGCGGGCTGATCGCGCGCGACGTCCGCATTTACGACTACAAAAAGCGTAACAAGACGCTCGCGGTCGTGAGCGAGATCTCGCTCGATATTAATTACGCGGCCCTTTTTCATCATCAGCCGTTTCTGAACGCGCTCGATATTCGCAACGGCGACCTTGCCATCCCGCTTCCGCCCGTCGCCGGCCAGGTCCAGCAAGCGGAGCTGAAACGGTTTCGCGCTCACGTCTATTTCCCGCCGGAACGGATCGAGGTCAGCCAGGCAGAGGGAGTTTTCTGCGGGGTGCGCATCTCGGCCAGCGGTCAGTTGATCAGGCGCGAATCGTATCGACCGGCGACGACAGGCTCGGCCGAAGAAGCCGCCCGCCGCCTGCGTTTGCTCCAGACGCTCGTTACGACTTTGCAGGGTTTTCGCTACCCGGGCGCGGCCCCGGAATTGCAGGTGAAATTTTCCGGCGACCTCTCCCAGCTCGAGGACGCGCATGTCGAAGCCACACTACGAGGCAGCGAGATCGTGCGCGACGCTTACGAAGCGCGGAATTTTTATCTCGTGGCCGAGTGGAAGGACCACACGCTTACGATTCCACGGCTCGAATGGAACGATCATGCCGGCCGCCTGGCGGGCACTGCAACTTGGAGCCGGGCCAATGGGCAGGCAAACTTCCAGGCGCGGAGCAGCATTGATCTCAAGCGATTGTTAGGCAGCCTCGGTTTTGGGAGCCTGCTGAACGCGGTCACCTTCCGCGTGCCGCCTCAGATTGAGGCTTCCGGGTCCGCCAGCATCGGCGCGGCGGAAAAGAAAATCGAGATTGTCGGCAAGTTGGCGGTCGAAGATTTCGCCTATCAGCAGATTGGCTTCGAGGGATTGACCTGCGACTTCGCCTGGGACGGCGAGCGCACGATGTTGCGCGATATTCTCCTGCGGCATCGGACCGGGCAACTTCACGCCGATCTCTTCGATGCACCGGACGACTTTCGGCTCAACATCGATAGCTCGATCGTTCCGAGCGCCTTTGGGCCGCTGGCACCGGCGGGCCTTCGCCCTTTTCTCCGCGAGTGGGAATGGCAGCGCTCGCCTAATATTCACCTCGCAATCCACGGGACGAGCCATGATCCCGCCTCCTGGCATGGCGACGGCACTTTGGCGCTCGGCCGGAGCCGCTTTCGCGGCGTCTGGATGAACAGCGGCAGCGCCAGCCTGCGCTTCGGCGACGGTTTGTTCGAGCTGGAGAATTTCCATGTGACGCGCGATGAAGGCAGCGGCACGGGCAGTCTGGCTTATGACGAGAAGCGACACGAGCTTCGCCTAACGAATATTCAAACCACCCTGAAACCGAGCGAGGTCATCATGTGGGTCGAGCCGCGTTTCTGGGAGCAGGTCGTGCCTTACCGATTTCATCGCACGCCCCATGTCACGACCGACGGCATCGTCCAATTTGCCGGCGGCAAGCAGACGCATCTCGAGATCAGCGTCGATGCGCCCGCCGGGGTTGATTATACCTTCATCGACAAGGTGCTGCCGTTCGACCGGATTTCGGCCCGGCTGCTTTTTACCGACGACCGCCTGCAAATTCTCAACCTCAAGGGAACGCTTTTTTCCGGCAGCGTCACAGGGGGCGCCGACATTTCGTTAGCCAGGAACGATCACCATTACACCGCCCAGGTCGCGGTCGAGAAGGTCGATTTCCCGAGCCTGACCGAGCTTTACTTCAAATACAAAACAGCGCAGGGGGCGCTCAACGGCGCGCTCGATTTCGGTGGGATCGGCGCCGACCAACGCGCCCTGCACGGGTCGGGCAAAGTCGAGGTCAGCGATGGAAACGTCTTCGCCATCCCGGTCTTTGGCCCGCTCTCCGAGCTGGTGAGCAAGATGTTCGCCGGCGTCGGCTATAGCATCGCCCACGAGGCGACCGCGCCTTTCACGATCAAGGACGGCGTGATTCATACCGACAAGCTCAAGGTCTCGGGGAAACTTTTCTCCATGGTTGGGCATGGCGATATCAACTTCCGCAGGAACAATCTCGACTTCGACATCCGGATCGATGCGGGCGGGCCGGGCGCTGTCCTGACGCCTCTCTACAAGCTTTTCGAATACCACGGCGAAGGCAGCCTGACGAAACCAATCTGGCGCCCGAAAAGGTTCTGAGGATTGCTGATTGCTGAATGAAGAAAAAGCTCGCGCCTGACCAAACAGGATCGGGAGGCGGGCAACCAGAAATTCTCCTCGGCGCCCACATGTCGATCGGGGGCGGAGTGCACCGCGCGATCGAGCGGGCCTGCTCGATCCATTGCAGCGCAATGCAGATTTTTGTGAAAAACAACATGCAGTGGTTCGCGCGGCCCCTGACCCGCGAGGAGATCAGAGCGTTTCGCGAGCATGCCGACCGGCAGAAGTTGGCGGCGGTTTTTGCGCACGCCAGTTACCTCATCAACCTCGCGGCGACCAATCCGCAATTTCACGCCAATTCGCTTCGCGCCTTGTCAGAGGAACTGATCCGGGCCGATCAGCTTGGCCTCCCCTTCATCGTCCTTCATCCCGGCGCCCACCTCGGCGCGGGCGAGGAAGCCGGCCTGGAAAAAGTCGTGACCGCCATCGATCGGATCTTCGCCGGAATCCCAAAGACGAAGACCCGGATCGCGCTCGAGACCACTGCAGGGCAGGGCTCGTCGCTCGGTCACACCTTCGAACATCTCGCACACATCATCGGCAACGTGCGCGAGCCGGAGCGTCTCTGCGTTTGCCTCGATACCGCGCATGTTTTCGCGGCCGGTTTCGACCTGACGACGGGAGCTGGAACGCGAAAAATGTTCCGGGAATTCGATCGCAAGATTGGTTTGTGCCATCTCGTCGCCCTGCACTTGAACGATTCCAAAACCGCGCGCGGCTCGCGGGTGGATCGTCACGAGCACATCGGCAAAGGGCAAATCGGCCTGGAAGTGTTTCGCGCCATCATGCGCGACCGGCGTTTCCGCAAAATCCCGAAAGTGCTCGAAACTCCGAAAGGCAAAGATTTAGTCGAAGACGTCGAAAACATGCGGACGCTCCGCCGGCTCATCAAAAAATGATCAGGGAATGCCTATTTGATGAACCGAATCGTCAGGGGATAACGAAAGAGCTCGCCGTCGCTTGCCTTGATGGAGGCGACGATGACGAGGACGGTGTTCAACACCCAGAGCACAATCAGGATCGGGATTCCGATGAGAACGAAGCAAAGGATGACCGCGGCGGCGTCGTAGATCAGCATCGAGAGCTGGAAGTTGAGCGACTCTTTGCCATGGGCGTCGATCTCGGGCGCGTCGCCGCGTTTGAGCAGCCAGACGATGAGCGGCCCAAAGATGTGGCCGAGGAAATGAAAGAAGAGTCCGAGCAAGGCACTGGCATGACAAAGGACACACCAGGTGCGGGCGTTGGATGTCGTGACCGAGCTGGTTGGTGGGATCGTTTCCATACCGTTACTCTTTCACACGTTCGATGTGCGCGCCAAGCTCGCTCAGCTTTTCGTCGAGATGTTCGTAACCGCGGTCGATATGATAGACGCGCCGGATTTCGGTCACCCCATCGGCCTTTAAACCCGCCAGCACGAGCGCCGCAGAGGCCCGCAGGTCGCTCGCCATGACAGGCGCGCCATAAAGTTGATCGACGCCCTGAATGACCGCGGTCGCACCTTCGATCTGCACCTGCGCACCCATCCGTTTCAACTCCGCGACGTGCATGTAGCGCTGCGGGAAGATGCTTTCGGTGATGACGCTGACTCCTTCCGTCGTGGAAAGAAGCGCGCACATCTGCGCCTGCATATCGGTCGGGAAACCGGGATAGGGTTCGGTAATGAGGTCGAGCGGTTTGGTTACCGCGCCGTTCGGCGAAACGCGGATCGAATTCGGCGTGCTCTCAATGTGGAAACCGGATTTCGTGAGGGCGGTCGTGACCGAGGTGACGTGCTCGGGTCGCACTCGATTCAGGGTAATGCCTCGGCCGGAGATCGCGCCCGCAACGAGGAACGTGCCGGTTTCAATCCGGTCCGGAATGATGTCGTGTTCGGCGCCGTGCAGTTCCTTCACGCCTTCGATGATGATGCGCCGCGTCCCCGCGCCCTCGATTTTTGCCCCCATTTTGTTGAGGAAATCAGCCAGATCGCACACTTCCGGTTCGGCCGCGGCGCCTTCGATCACCGTTATGCCTTCGGCTAAAACGGCGGCCATCATCACGTTGTCGGTTCCGAGAACGGTCGGTCCGAATTTTCCGCGCAAATTGGTTACCGCGCCGGTGAGCTTCGGGGCAAATACTTTGACGTTGCCGCTTTCCACTCGCACGGCGGCGCCGAGCGCTTCGAATCCCCTAAGATGCAAATCGATCGGGCGATCGCCGATGACGCAGCCGCCGGGCAGTGAAACGGTCGCCTCCTTGCACCGCCCTAACAATGGCCCGAGCAGGCAGACCGAGGCCCGCATCTTGCGCACGATTTCGTAGGGCGCGACCGAGTCCGCCTTTTCTGCTCTCACCGTGACGTTGCCGCTCGCCCGCTCCACATCTGCGCCCAGATGCATCAGGATCTGGAGCATGTAATTCGTGTCGCTGAGGTCCGGCACACGATGGATCACACACGGTTCGCGCGTGAGCAAGGTGGCGGCTATGATCGGCAACGCGGAATTCTTCGAGCCGCTGATCTTGATCGAACCCGAGAGCGGATGGCCGCCGTGCACGAGAATTTTATCCATACCGGGCGAAGAGGAAACGTGGGGTTCCTGAATAATCCTTTTTCGCGGCGATGTCGTGATAATTCTTGTCGGCCAGAAAGTCGGCGAGAGCGTTCGATTGATTATGACCAATCTCGAGCGCGAGCAATCCGCCGGGGCGAAGGTGCGGTGGCACGGCTGTGATCAGTTCGCGAATCAACTCGTCGCCTACCGTGCCGCCAAAAAGCGCAACAGCGGGATCGTGTCGCACTTCGGGAGCAAGCTGCGCGGCCTCATTGGCGGCGACGTAGGGAAGATTTGCGACAATGAGGTCGAACGCACCTTCGACCTTGTCGAGAAGATGACCCTGGGAAAATCGAATGCGTTCTGAGGCGCCGAGCCGCTCGGCATTTTCGCGCGCGAGCGCGAGTGCATCTCCGGAAAGATCGCTGGCGTGAACCTCCGCGGTGGGGAAGCGGGCAGCGAGGGAGAGCGCGATAACACCGCTGCCCGTGCCGACATCAAGCATTCGTGGATTTTCCGGCCAGGCGAACTCGCAAAGATATTCCACCAGTTGCTCGGTTTCGGGGCGGGGGATGAGGGCGCGCTGATCGCTCAGGAAGACGTGCTTGCCGAATTCAACCGTGCCGAGGAGATGCTGGAGGGGTTCGCCCTGCCCGCGGCGCCTGACGAGTTCGCGCAGCGGCGCCAATTCTGGTTCGGAAAGCGGACGCTCGAACTCGAGATAAAGCTCGATGCGTTTTTTGCCCAGCGAATGAGCAACTAGATGCTCGGCGTTGAGGCGCGGGCTCTCGATTTCCCGCTTTTTGAAATAGGCGGTGGTGGATTGCAGGACTTCGAGGACGGTCATTGGCCTTCGTTTGTCGTCTCTCGCTGCATCTGAATGACAGAAAGAGCACCAACTCGTCAGGCGAGGGCCGATTCCTTGAGCCGCTGCTCGAGGTCGGCGTGTTGCAGAGCACTGATCATCCCCTCCAGGTCGCCTTCCATGACCCGATCGAGATTGTAAAGCGTAAGCCCGATGCGGTGATCGGTGATCCGGTTTTGCGGATAATTGTAGGTGCGAATCTTTTCCTCCCGTCCGCCGGAGCCGATCTGGCTTTTGCGCGTGGCGGAATACCTGGCCTCTTCCTCGCGCTTCTTGTCCTCGAGGAGGCGCGCTCGCAGGATGCTGAGTGCTTTTTCCTTGTTCTTTTGCTGGCTCCGACCGTCCTGGCAGCGAACGATGCGGCCGGTCGGGATGTACATTACCTGGACCGCGGAATCGGTCGTGTTCACGCCTTGGCCGCCCGGGCCGCCGGCGCGACAAACTTCAATCCGCAGGTCTTCCGGCTTCAACTCGAGATCGACTTCCTCGGCTTCGGGTAGAACCGCAACGGTCGCGGTCGAAGTGTGGATGCGGCCCTGGGCCTCGGTCGCGGGCACGCGCTGCACGCGATGCACTCCGCTCTCGTAACGCAGCTTTCGAAAAACCGATTCGCCTGAGATCTTGAAGATCGCTTCCTTCAAACCGCCCAGCTCCGAGGGACTCGACTCGAGGTCCTCGATTTTCAATCCGGCCGTTTCCGCATAACGATTGTACATCCGGTAAAGATCGGCCGCGAAAATTGCCGCTTCGCTGCCGCCGGTGCCGGCGCGGATTTCTACAATCGCATCGCGATCGTCGCTTTCGTCCGGCGGGAGGAGGCCGACCTGGATTTCGAATTCGAGGTCGGTGACGCGCTTGTCGAGCACGGGAATCTCCTCCTGGGCCATCTGGGCAAGATCGCCCTCTTCGGAACCGGCCAGCTCGCGGTTATCCTCGAGCTGCCGGCGCACGGTCTGAAGCTCATCCCATTTGGCGAGCAGGTCCTTGATCACGGCATGCTCGCGCATCGTTTCGCTGGCCCGTTTCCGGTTGTCGAAAAGGTTTGGATCGGCGATCTCGCTCTCCAATTGCTGGAAGCGTTCACGCTTGCGCTGGATAAGGGATTGGAAGTCCATAAACAAAAACGGTGATCCCGAGAGAGTTCGGGATCACCAGTCGTTAGGCGAAATCAGCTAAGCTTTCCGCGCGGCGCCGGCACGAGTGGCCTTGGTGCTGCCGTAGCGGCGGGCGAATTTCTCGACCCGGCCCGCGGTATCGACGAACTTCTGTTCGCCAGTGAAGAACGGATGGCAGGCGGCGCAGATGCCGATTTTGATATCCCGGCGGGTCGAGCGGGTGTGGTAGACCGCGCCACAGGCGCAGCTAATCTCCGTCTCGTAATAGTCAGGATGAATTTCCGGTTTCATGGTGGAAAAAGAGTCGGGACAGTAGCCGCGGAGGGACCGTGCCGCAAGTGAGGAAAAACACGGACCCCTTGCGCATCGCCTGGAGCGAAACGCTGAAGCGGCGCCGGGACGAGCCGGCCATTTTCCATCCGAAGGGTCGCGTGCTCTTTCGTTTCGGCGAGATCGAAGACCTAAGCCGCGAGTACAAGGCGGTCGGCGCTGGTCTGACAGATTTCCAGGCGGGCGAAGTCGTTGCAATTCAAGTCGGGAATCATCCGCATTGGCCAGCGTTGTTTCTTGCCTGTCTACGGCGCGGGATCGTCGTCTTGCCGCTCGAACAAACAATGAGCGAGCGCGAACGCGCCTCGGCGCTGCAAACTTGCAGCGCCACCGGATTAATCACCGACCCGGAGAAACCGATTGAGCGGATAAACGCCGGCGACCCGATCGATTGGCAGGAGCGCGAGCCGGTCCTGCTCAAACTTACTTCCGGCACGACCGCTGCGCCGCGGGCGATCCGTTTTCGCAGCGCGCAACTCGTCGCCGACGCCGAACAAATTTGCGACACAATGGGCATGAGCGACGCGGACCTGAACTTCGCTGTCATCCCGGTTTCGCATTCCTACGGCTTTAGCAATTTTCTTACGCCGCTCTTGATCCGCGGCGTGCCGATGGTGATGAGCCGCGATCGGATGCCGCGTGCGGTGATCGATGACCTGGCGCGAACCGAAGCCACGGTATTCCCTGGCGTGCCGTTGTTTTATCAGGCTTTCGGCGAAATGACAGAAGCGCCGCTGCTGCCGAAACTGCGCCTGTGCATTTCAGCCGGAGCGCCGCTCAGCCTCGCGGTGGCGCGCAAATTTCGCGAAAAATTTGGGCGGCCGATTCATTCCTTTTACGGCGCGTCGGAATGCGGCGGCATTTGCTACGACGACGAGGCGACAAGCGAAGAGGAAGGCTTTGTCGGGCGACCGCTGCGAGGGGTCGAATTGCAACCGACCGATCAGGAGGCGGCCGGAACCCAGCTCCGCGTCCGGAGCGCCGCTGTGGGCGACGGTTATTTCCCACACGCGGAACCCGAGAACCTCGGCGACGGTTTTTTTGTGCCGGACGATCTTGTCACGATCAGCGATGCGGGCGTGCGCCTGGTCGGACGGGTCTCGGATCTGATCAACGTGGCGGGGAAAAAGGTGAATCCGGCTGAAGTCGAGGCGCATCTCTTGAGTCACACGGCAGTGCGCCAAGTGGTCGTTTTTGGCCGGGCATCACCCTTGCGCAACCAGGAGGTGGTTGCCTGCGTGGTTGCAGGAGGGAAGACGAGCGAAGCGGAGTTGCTCAAGTTTTGTCGCGCGCGGCTCAGCGGCTGGCAGGTGCCGAAACGGATTTACCTGCTCGGAGCGCTTCCGGAGAACGAGCGCGGGAAGATCAGTCGCCGCGCTCTCGCGCGACATTTCGCGCCGAACAGACATTGCTAATCGCAGGGGTGATTGGCGAAGAAATTGCTCTGTCACTTGCAACTCCTTAGCACCGTGAACCAGGCTAGCTCTCCCGATTATCCACCATCGCACGATGTCCAGGTTCTCATCCTGGAGCCCGATGAGCGAATTGCGATGGAAATCCTTTCCGCTCTGGAAGAGGCCGCACCAGGGACGACAGCGCGGGTCGCGGGGTCGTTAGGTGAGGCGCAATGCTGCGTGATCGACCAAAAACCGGCGCTCTTTGTTCTCGATGTCGACGGGGCCTATGACATGGCGCAGGAATTCATTTACGACCTGCGTACCAGTCATCCCAAGGCGCGTGCGATCATCCTGACGGCGATACATGTTACCGCCCACCGCGAGCAGGTTTCTGGACTTGGCGCGATTCATTTCCTTGAGAAGCCATTCCCGCGCGCCGATTTCATGACCCTGGTTGAGGCTTCGCTCTTGCCGGCCGACCAAGCAGAAGGAGCACGCTTCCAAGGTACGCTGAGCGATCTGCACGTGGCTGACATTATTCAGCTGAAATGCATCAGCGGTGCCACTTCGATGTTGGAGTTCACCGGGCCGCGCGGGGAGAAGGCACGAGTCTATTTCGAAAACGGTCAGGTCCGCCATGCCACCGCATCGGGTAAAGAAGGGATGGTGGCGTTTGGCGAAATCATCGATTGGCAAGGTGGTCTTATCTCTGAGGTGCCCGTGCCGCATGGAATACCGCACACCATCGATCTCGACTGGCAGATCCTGCTGATGGAGGCGGTGCGCAAGATGGATGAGTCGCGGGGGGCGAGGGCCGCAGAAGGCAGCGCGAAAGCGGCGCCAAAGACCGGGCACAGGATTCTCGTGATCGATGACAGCGTGATGCTGCTCAGTTTTGTGAAAGAGATTTTGGAGGAACAGGGCTACGAGGTCGTTACGGCCGAGACGGGAGAGGAAGGTTTGCGCCTCTGCGGCGCCGAGTCGCCGGACCTTGTCCTGCTCGATTTCGTCCTGCCCGACATGAAGGGGGATGAAGTCTGCCGGCGACTAATGTCTGATCCGGCTACGGCCAAAGTTCCGGTCGTTTATGTGTCGGGTTTTGGCAGCGAATTGCAGGCGGGTCGGGCAGAGCTTCCGAATATCATTGGCTCCCTTAGCAAGCCGTTTACCTCTGACGCGCTGGTCAGTGCCGCCCGTGGCTATATTTCCGGCGAGTTCGATCCCAACGAGCGAATACCCGCGTCATCGTCGCGGGAAATGACATCAGGGTCCACGCAGAGGCCGCCAACCAGGCCGGTGCCGCCGCCACCGCTGGCGGAATCGGTGGGGACCGGTAATGGACCGCGTTCGATGAACGTGCCCGTCGTGGAAACGCCCGCAGAGAATTTCAGCTCGGCCAAGGCCTATTTTTGCGGCGACTCGAGCTTCTTCTCGCTCTACCGGGCGCTGCATACGATCGCGGCCGAGAAGTTGACCGGCACGCTGCGCTCCTTCTGGTCGCGCGATTCAGTCGACCTGTTAGCGCGCGACGGCCGGGTCGTCATCGTCACGACGCGCAACCCGGGTTTTTATTGCGAGGAAGCGCCGGTCGCACTCCTCAACGTCCCGGGCGAGCGGGTTGACGCAGCCCGGGCACGCCAGGCGACGGATGGTTGCCCGACCTTCGTCACGCTGGCCAAGGAAGACCTCATCCAGCCCGAGGCGGGATTGCAGTTGGTGCAGCACTACGGGCAAAGGCTTTTTGCGCAGCTCTGGACCGATCGCGTTCGCTTTATGTTTGTGCAGCACGAGTTGCCAGGCTACGCGGCAGAATTGCCCTCCTTCGAGGATGAGATGGATCAGTGGGCGCTGAGTGCGCTGCGCTTTGCGCAACACCAAGAGCTGGGAGAGAAGGCGATGATGGACGCGGCGTCCGTGCCCGCCTACACGCGCGACGGCTTCGAACGCGTCCAACAACTGCATCTGACCGTGGCCGAGGCGCAATTCGCCTCGCAGTTTAACGGGAGCCGGTCGATCGCACAGATCACGAAGAATTTGCGGCTCGACATCAAGTTTGCGCAGCTCGCCCTCTTCCGGTTTCTCGCGCTTGAGATTGTGGAATGCTGGCCGGCCCAGCTTGTCGCCAAGCCGGAGTCACGCACAGGAATCCGCGGGATCTTTGCTCGTTAGGCGAAAGCTGCTTGCGGCCATTCGCGAGGAAAGCCTGATGGCGGATCAGGCTGTGTCTTCACGGAATATTTGAGGCATTGTGGCGTGTCCAATGTCCAAATCGGAAACCCCATCAACCTTGATCGAGGCGGCTGGCACTAAATGGCCTCAGACGCCTTACAGCCCGCTTCGAGGAAGCGCGGGGCTGGAATGCACACCCGTTTACTGGCTCGCAAGCGGCACCAGAGGGCGGCTTAGACGGGATGCTATAAGAAGAACCAGACTCCGGCTAATCGTTCGGCAATCGCCGAGCGACCGAGGGATTCAGGCGCGTTCTACCCGGCCGCCACGAGTGAAGGTCAAGCTTTTATCCTGGTGGAGATTTTGCGCCTGACGGGCACGGTCGGAGGCACTCAATTTCTCACATGCGCCAAATGACGTGAGCATGTAAGCATTGGCTTCTGGTCGCAAAGTGGTAAACTCCGGTTGCTTCCACACGCCATACTGGAGTCAAGATGGAACGCCGTTTGACTGCTATCCTCGCCGCCGACGTTGTCGGCTACAGCCGGCTGATGGGCGCCGACGAATCCGGGACGCTCTCCGCGCTCAAGGCAGTGCGAGCGGACCTCATCGAGGGCACGATTGCCAGACATCGCGGACGGATCGTCAAGCTGACCGGCGACGGCATATTGGTGGAATTCCCGAGTGTAGTGAACGCGGTCGCCTGCGCCGCTGAGGTTCAGCGCGGAGTGCTCAAACGCAACGCAGAGGTACCGGCTCCACAGCGCCTGGAATTTCGGATGGGTGTGAACCTTGGCGATGTGATCGTGGAGGGCGACGACATCTATGGGGATGGAGTGAATCTCGCGGTGCGATTGGAAAGCATCGCCAGCCCCGGCGGGATCACGATCTCCCATTCGGTGCGCGATCATGTAGGCAACCGGCTGGATCTCGTTTTCGAGGACATTGGCGAACAGCGCCTGAAAAATATTGAAAGGCCGATCCGAGCTTACAAGGTCCTTATGGACAAGGCTGTCGTAAGTTGCGCAAATCCCACAGGCGTGGAACGCCCATCCATCGCCGTGTTGCCCTTTACGAACATGAGTGGCGATCCGGAGCAGGAGTATTTCAGCGATGGAATCTCCGAGGACATTATCACTGACCTTTCCAAGATCTCCGGGCTCCATGTGATCGCCCGTCACAGCGCCTTTATCTACAAGGACAAGCCGGTCAAGGTGCAGCAAATAGGTCAGGAGCTTGGAGTAGCTTTTGTCCTGGAAGGAAGCGTGCGGAAGGTGGGTGGCCGCGTGAGAGTGAGTGCACAACTGGTCAGTGGCAAAGACGGTGGTCACGTTTGGGCGGAGCGTTTCGATCGGGACTTAACCGATATATTTGCCATCCAGGACGAAATCACCCGCATGATCATCGAGCAGTTAAGGGTAAAGCTCCTTCCCCGGGAGACACAGCTAATCAGCCAAGCGCCGACCGATAATATCGAAGCTTACACCTACTACCTCCGGGGCCGGGATTTCTTTTATCGTTACTCGAGACATTACTTCGGTCTTGCGCGCCGCATGTTTGCTCGCGCCGTAGAGCTCGATCCAAACTACGCCCGCGCCTACGCCGGGATGGCCGACTGCGATTCGTGGCTTTACATTAGCTACCATTCCGACATCTCGCTTGATAGCATTCTGGCGACTACGACGAAGGCGCTTGAGTTAGATCCCAACCTGGCTGAAGCGCACTGCGCGCGCGCAGCAGCTCTGGCCGCAGCGCACCGCTACGATGAAGCCAATCTCGAATTCGAACGCGCCCTCGCTCTCGATCCGCAATCTTTTCAGGCGCACTTTCTTTACGCTCGCTGCGCCTTCATGCAGGGCCACGTGGAGCGCGCGACGCCCCTCTTTGAGCGCGCCGCGGAGATCCGACCAGACGATTACCAGGCGCCTCTTCTCCTGGTTCAAATCTATAAGTCGCTGGGGCGAGTCGAAGAGAGCCAACGAGCTGCGCATCGGGCCATTCCGCTGGCGGAACGCGAACTCAATTTGCATCCGGAAGACGCCCGACCGGCCCATCTCGGCGCGGGTGCGTTGATCGAAATTGGCGAAAAGGAGCGAGCCCGGGAATGGATCGCCCGCGCCCTCGCGATTGAGCCGGAAGATCCAATCACGTTATACAACGTGGCGTGTTGCTACACCGGACTGGGCGAAAACGGGGACGCACTCGACATCCTCGAACGTGTCGTGGCACTCGGCGGGCGGTGCAAGGATTGGATACAGCACGATTCGACCTTGGCACCTTTGCGCAGCCACCCCCGCTTTCAGAAAGTCGTGCAAGCACTGGGGTGAGACGCTGTTCTAAAACTGGTCGAGATTACCAGCGGCCATGATCCACTCTGCAAAACCCTCGTCTGTCCCCGGTGAAGAAGCCTCAAACTCTCTTCACATGAACAGGATGCGGACGAGTCGGTTCCAAAACTGATAGCAGCCGGCCGTCGGATGCTCCGCCGTTGTTAGTAGAAATTCTCGTCAATTTTTCGGTTTCAGATTTCCAGACCCATCAACATTGCTCCGGGAACGTCTTCCCAACCGTTCCGAAGCCAGAATGAGCGGCCTTTCGTGTTCTCTCTCGAAACCAGAATGAGCACTCTGGTGATTCCAACGCCGCGCAAGCCAGTGATGCACTCCTGAAGCAACTGCCGGCCGATCCCCTTTCCCTGGTGTGCAGGTGCGACCGCCAGATGGTAGATCAGGCCGCGACGGCCATCGTGACCACAGAGCACGGCGCCAACGATCGTCTCTCCGCTCATGGCAACACGGCTGAGGCCCGGGTTGTGCAGGAGATACTCTTTTACTCCCCGCTCGGAATCTCCTTCCGCTACCTCAACGCCTTCGGCTGTCCTCCAAATGGAAAGCGCCTCGCCAAAGTCGGCGATGTGGAATTCTCTTGTGAAAACCGCTAATGGTCCTGACTCTTTTTGGTTCATCACGGTGGCATCGTTGCCGCGCAGGCCGCAAATCCTCGAGTCGAGCAAAATGCGCTTGAAACGCCCAGTTTACTTGCTCTCGTGAAGGATGTCGATGCACCTCTTTGTCTGGTTCACTTCCAAGACGATGCGGGGCTAATTCCAGATGCCGAGCGATTTGGTCGCCGCTACATAGAAGGTTCCTTTGCCTTTCGGGCCAGAGCTCGGTATAGCCAGGTTCGCCTCGCCCGGAGCGCCGTTCACGTTGTGCTGCCCGGGACGAACAGGCCATCCTTGATGGGTGAATCAAGCGCTTCAACGACCGCGTCCGAAGCCTTCGCCCGTCAACGCTTCCCGGTAGAGGTCGTTCGTCTTCATTACACTGAAGGCAATCAGCACGATCAAGCCGACGAAAGCAGCTAGGAAAAATACCATCGTAGGCAACCAGCCGGCACGAACCATTTCCAATTTCTGGTCCCACAGTTGGCTTCAGACTTAAACATTGGACGTTCCGCGTAGTTCCAAACTTGGCCTCGACGCGCGCACTTGGAAAACATTATCATCTCCTGGCTAAAAATCTCGCGTCCAGTGAGCCGAACGACTTGTTCGCGCACGGCCATGATCTGGCAAAACAAAACCGTTCAACGGCGAAGCCTTGTTTCGACCCGCGCAGAACTGTTGCGGACTAAAAGCAAATCCAATAGTTTCCCGGCTGGGCTTCCATAGAATCTGGGCGGGTGCGACACCCATGGCCGGCGAACTTTGATCTTTAATCGAATCGTGAATACGCCCAAACAGCTTGCGAGACCGGAGGAGAGTGCGGCCGGTCGAGGTGGGATTCACGCGGCAGCGCCGATCACGCTTACTTCTCTGACCGGTCGTGACACCGAAGTCAGCTTGCTCCGAGATCGCTGGGAGCAGGCTCAAGAAGGGATGGGTCAGGTGGTGTTGATCGTTGGGGAACCCGGTTTGGGCAAATCGCGTCTTGTGCACACAATCAAACAGATCGTCACGGAGCAAGGGAGCGCGAAGGTGCCGAGACCCGAGACGGAAGCCGTGGACGTTTCGCAAGATTGTTCAGTCGTCGAGTGGCGTTGCTCGCTTCGCTTTCGAAATTCCGGACTCTTCCCAATTTCGGACTTCTTTATTCGCTTTCTCAATCTTGACCGTGATGAATCGACCTCGGCGCGATTCGACCGGCTCGCGCGGCACCTCGATGACTTTGGCCTGGGCCGGGCGGATCTGGTCGCGCTTTTCGCAAAGCTTCTGTTTTTGGCGCCAGACGAGCGGTATCCCGCGGCGAGTCTAACTCCCGTGCGCGAACGGGAAGAAACCTTTCGCGCGATGCGGCAATGGCTGAAGGCTTGCTCGGATCGGCAACCGTTTCTCTTTGTGATTGAGGATCTACATTGGATTGACGCATCGACGCTGGAGTTTCTCGGACAGTTTGTCACGGAGGGGTTGCACGATCGTATCCTCACGGTCCTCACTTTTCGCCCGGAATTCACAACGCCATGGCCGGCGATGGCTCACCAGACGAGCCTCGCTCTCAATCGCCTGACGCGGCGCCAGGTGGGTGAATTGATGCGCAGAGAAACGGCGACCGCTCTTCCGGATTCGCTCGTTGCGCAGATCTATCAACGCACTGGCGGGGTGCCTCTGCTGGTCGAGGAATTTACCCGCATCGTTCGCGAATCGGTGCATGCGAGCGACATTCCATCCACGCTGCAAGACCTCGTGCTGGATAGACTCGACCGCATGTCGAGCAATCGCGAGGTGGTTCAACTGGCCGCCACCCTGGGGCGCGAATTCCACTGCGACATTCTTGCCGCGGTGGTGAGCACGGACACGCAGACACTTCTGACTGAACTCGAGAAACTCGTCAGCGCCGAGATTCTTTGCGTGAAAGGGCAGCCACCGAACTGCACGTACGCTTTTAAGCATGCTCTTCTGGAGGAGGCGCTGCACGATGCGCTGTCCGAAGATGACGGAAAGCGGCTTCATCGCAAGATCGCTGAGGCGATGGAAACACGTTTTCCCGAAGTGGCGGAAAGGCAGCCCGAGTTACTAGCCCAGCATTTCACCGAGGCTGGTCTTCCCGGGAAGGCCGTGAGTTACAGGCTTAAGGCGGCGGTCCGATCTCGCGACAGGTTTGCCAATGTTGAGGCGATCTCCCACTTGAAGAAAGGACTGGCGTTGCTCGAGAGGCTGGATCCCACCTCTGAGCGGGACGCCCGTGAACTGGAACTGCTTGGATTGTTGGGAACCGCGACTATCGCATCGCGCGGATATGCCGATTGTGAAGTCGGCCCGGTTTTCGATCGCGCGCGCGCCCTTTGCGAACGGCTCGGAGAAACGCCCCAGCGCTTCGCGATGATGTGGGGCGACTATGCCTTTCATGTGGTGCGCGGCGACTTTCGCCTCTGTGCCGACCTTGCCGAGGAGGCGATGGAATTTGGCGAGCGGCTGAACGACCCCGGCATTCTGATGGAAGCGCTTTTCCTGCGCGGGCTGGCGATGCTTTATCGCGGCGATTTCTCCGGCGCTCAGGAGTGGTGCGAGCGCTCGATCGCGAAATACGATGACCGCGCTCGAACCGCCTATTGGGCCACGCTGATTGGCGAAGACGCCGGCGTCACCAACCGGTGTTATTTGGCGCTGGCCCTGTGGCATCTCGGCTATCCCGACCGTGCTCTGCAAGTGAGTCGCGAGACGCTCACGCTGGCGCGGGAGATCAATCATTCTTTCAGTCTCGCATATGCCCTGCATCATAGTGCTTGGCTGCATCAGCACTGCCGCCTCGGCCCGGAAACTGAAGCGGCTGCTGAAGAACAAATACAGATCGCGACGGATCAAGGTTTTCCCTTCTGGCACGCGACTGGGATACTCTACCGCGCTGCCGGATTGCTGCTGCAAGGCAAGCTGGAAACAGGGTTGGCGCTTCTGGAAAATGGGCTGAAGGCATATCGCGCTACGGGGGCCGGACTCGGGCTTCCTTACTATCTCAGTCTACTGGCAGAAGCCTGCATTCAGGGGCGCAGGTTCCACGACGCGCGCCTTGCTTTGGATGAGGCCCTTACGCTCGTTGAAAAGAATGACGAGCATTTTCAGGAAGCCGAGTTGCTGCGCCTTCGCGGTGAATTGTTGCTGGCCGAGTCGGGCGATCAAAAAATGGCCGAGGACTGCTTTCGTCAGGCGATCGAGACTGCTCGCCGTCAAAGAAGCCGGTCCTTTGAACTGCGCGCCACCACGAGTCTCGCGCGCCTCTGGTGCAAAGAGGATCGCGGCCACGAGGCTTATGAAGTGATGACGGCGACGCGTGGCGATTTCTCGGAGGGCTTCACCACTCCCGATCTTGTGGAGGCGGCGGCGTTGCTAAGGGAATTAAGTGACGATCGAATGCGGGATGAATTTGCGGCCGGTGTCGCCTATGTGCGGGACTGCATACCGCCGCCGATGCAGGGAAAAGTTGCCGTGGATTGGCGCTACATTCCTTCTTCCACGTTGGGAGGCGATACTATCGGCTATCATTGGATCGATGACGATCACCTCGCGCTCTACCTTATCGACGTGACTGGGCACGGCCTGGACTCGGCCTTGCTTTCTGTAAGCATCAACAATGTGATTCGATCCGGCTCGCTTCCGGGGGCGGAAATGGGTCGACCGGATCAGGTTCTCGCGAGCCTCAATGAGTCGTTCCAAGGACGGCAGCACAGCAACAAGTTCTTTACCATCTGGTATGGTGTTTACTGCTCGTCTACGAGAGTTTTGACCTGGTCCGGTGGTGGACACCACGCCTCGCTTCTTTTCGCGCGAGACGCGTCGGCTCCGGTTTTTCTCTCCTCGACAGGTCCGATGATGGGAGTCCTGCGCGGCGCGAACTTTCCTGCTAGCTCTTGCCTCATCCCGCGCGGGGCGCGCTTGCTCATCTTTAGCGACGGTGTGTTTGAAATCTGGAATGATGAGGATGTCGCCTGGGATTGGCCCGCGTGCGTCAGCTATCTGGCGACCTTGAGCCAGGGTGCAGAAACGGTGATGGATGAGCTAATCGAGCACATGCGACTCCTCCGCGGCTCGCATCAACTCGACGATGATCTCTCGATCATCGAAGCGCGCTTCGATCACGACACATCGAAAAAGGCGCAATAAACCGCCTTCGAGTAGTCGGCGGCCGTCTACGTCTGGGGATGGCCCCGCTGACGGAGAAAGCAGACAGCGAGGGTTGCGCTTCGCCGGCCTTTACTGTCACAGGTCCCAAGCTTGGAGCAACCGCAGAAAACCGACGCGCTTTCGGCAGCGGATGCTCGCGCAAACCGCGGCTTGCGCCAAACCCGCGTGTTCAGGCTTGTCCTCGTCGGGATTCCGAGATTGCCAATTGCGTCGAGGAAATGGGGGACCGCGAGCGAACTTCGCCGGGCGACTGGAAGCGCCACACCCGATCCTGAATTTCGCTCCACGAGCGGCTCGATTTATCTCGGCCTAACGAGACGACAAGGCGATGGCCGGCTTTTCGTCAGGCAGGCTTGCCCTCGCTGCCGCCAACATATTGCGCATGGGCAATCGCGGCAACAATCGACGTACCCCCGATGACATTGCCGAGCAAGACCGGAAACATGTAGACGATGTAATCGAGCAGGCTTTTCTCCCCCGGCCGACGAGATAAAAAACGTCTACCGAACCGGCTACGATGTGGGCAAAGTCTCCGACCCCGACGATGTAGGTGACAATGATGATTACCCAGACCCGGGCTGATTCCGCGAACGGCATCAGCCAGACCATGAGTGCGATCAGCCAGCCGGCGAAAATCCCCCGCAGAAGAAGCGCGGTAACGCCGTGGCCGAGACTAATGCGACCGAGTTCATCCATGGCCTGCCGGACCGCGGATGAAAGGACCTCGGTATTACCGATCACCCACCCCATGACGAAGGCGCCAACCAGATTGCTGGCCAAAACGATGGCCCAAAGCCGGGCCACATTCCCGAGCATCCGTATGGAGGGTTTCCGCAGAAGCGGCAGAATGACGGTCAGAGTGTTTTCGGTGAAGAGTTGCTGACGTCCGAGGACGACGAAGAGAAAACCGAGGCAGTAACCGAATCGGCTGATCAGTGGCCGCCACGGTGTGTCCGGCAAATGGCTGCTCAAAATGCCTTCACCGACGAGGGAGAAACCCATCGAAAGCCCGGCCGCGAGGCCCGACCAGGCAAGGGCCGAGTTGCTCCGCTGGAGTTCGTCCAGCCCCTCCTGTCGAACCGCTTCGTAGACAATATGACCACCTGGCGAGGTGCGTTCCTGAATTTCCTGCTCCTCGGATTCGGTCGTCTTTTTTCCCGGCCGTCGTTCGTTAGGCATGCGGATCGGATGGGTTAAATCGATGAGGCAAATAGCATCTCCGGATCGGGACGGGAGACGCGTCCGCTCCCGACACCGGTTGCTGCGGTTCCTTCGATTCGGTCGAACACGGTGAACGGAAAGCCAGGCGTCGTTGACAGAATGTTGCCGCGCACACTTCCCTCAATCGCTTCGTTAAGGTTCCACCACGACCGGCGTTCCGATGCGCGCGGCGGCATAAAACTGTCGCGCCTGCCGACGTGGCATCCTGATGCAGCCGTGGGATGCCGGCACGCCGGGCAAGTAACCCTCGTGCAATCCGTAACCCGGGGAGAATTCGAGAAAGTAGGGCATCGCGGCGCCGACGAAGTGCGAGCCCGGCGGTTTACCGTCGCGTCGCTTATCGACGTTCGCCTTCACGACCTTGCCCGAGGCATCCACATAGTCGCCGTAGATACTCGAGCGATGATCTTCGTCCTTCCGGATAACGCGAAAACGACCAACCGGAGTCCGATATCCTTCTCGACCACTGGAGATCGGGGATGACGCGGTTTTGATCGTTCCACGGTAGAGATATGCTTCCTGTTCCCGCAATCTCACGATGATCGATGGTCGACCGGAATATCTTTCCGTCAGAGTGCCGCAGCCGCCCAGGATCGCCAAGGTCGCGCTGAGCACACAGAATTGCGAAAATCGACCCATCAGTCGTCGCCGACCGGAGGTGTGCACAATCGAATCATCGTGCTTTAGCATCAGGAGACGTGGCGTCTCGCGCACCAATGCCACAGAATTCCAAACGGTGCGGCATTTCTGTCCACAACCACGATAGCTCATGCGTCCGCGTGGGCACGCTCGCCGGTTACGATGAACTGTTCCACGGATATGCGCATCATGTCGTCAAGAAAACGGTGCATCGTAGTCCGCGCGTAGAGCTTTCGGCTCGCACCGACATCCGGATGACGCTCTTCAAATTCGATAAGGTGCGGCATGAGCGTAGCACGCAGATCCCGCATTTCGCGGAGCAGCTCGGAAATATCGTATCCCGCCTGGTAACGCGTGTGACCGTGCATGGCAGCGGTCCAGGCGGCGTCTTCTTTAATGTCCTGGTTGAAAGCGTTGGACATCACTTCGCTCAGCCTTTCCAAAAGTTGCGAAACGTGCTCTCTGAGCTGGTTATGAGTCATGGCCTCGGAGGCGCTGATCTTGCGGTCACGGTGCACGGCTGCAGCCCATTCCGAAATAATCCGGTCGCGGCGATCGCCAAGGAATGCGCCAAGTTGCGCACCAACGGTAGGCTCAATTGGTTTCGAAATATCGGATGTGACCATGTGTCTAGTTCTGAAGGCCCATTCCACGGCGCTGGCGCAATGACCAGGCAGCGCCCGTTACTCAGACGCAGAAGATCGACGCCGTCAGAATGGATATGGCCGAAAATCGAGCAGCTCCGCCTCAGCTCCTGAGCTGCGAAGACTCAGCAGCTTCGGTGTTGATGGCGTTTTCGGCCAGTTCGGTGAGTTTTTCATCTGTGGCCTTTTCTTCTTCGAGGGTTTGCTCAAGAAGATTTGCCGCTTCGCTATAGCCGAGACAATTGGCGAGCGCTCGCGCGGTCCCATAGGCGGCGATCTCGTAATGCTCAACGCGTTGCGCCGCGCCGATCAGGCCGGCGTCACGCACGTGGTCCTCGGCGTCTTCGCTGATGAGCTCCCCGCCTTCTTTGATGAGACCTTCCATCGCCTGGCACTTGTGGCCGACGAGTTTGCAGGCGCAAATCTCAGCGATTTGCTCGAGGCGTTCGACATGACGTTCGGTCTGTTCGAGGTGCTCCTCGAAACCAGCTTGCAGGTCTTCGTTCATAGCGGCCTTTGCCATCTTCGGCAGGGCTTTTACGAGTTGAGTCTCGGCGCTGTAAAGGTCTTTGAGTTCGTGAACGAAGAGGTCTTGGAGTGTATTGAGTTTCATATTTCCTGGTTGAGTTATGATGTCCAAGGATCGCCGCCGGCCGAGGCGTTGGTTGTGTCGATTTCACGAAATCTTCAAGTTTCGATGCCTCTGGGAGTGGGCATTTTTGTGACACCTTGAATCCGAAGGTGATGAGTCTTAAAACTTCTCACCAGCGCCAACAGCCAAACGCTTGCGCCGACAAATCATCGGCAGGAGGCGGGAGGTTAACCCTTAGCTAAACGTGCGCGGCCAGGTCAGTGCCATCGGCCGAACTCAGCGGCGAAATAATCAATCCGGATCGATCGGATGATTGATGGTAGCGGAGTATTTGGCGAGCAGGTCGCGCAACGATTCGCGCCCCACCGGCTTGACGATGTGTTCAGTAAAGCCGGCCGCGCGCGCACGCGCGACGTCGGCATCCATGCCATACCCGCTCATCGCTACGGCCGGGGCATTCGACTTCTCGCGTAAAGCTGCAACGACTTCGATCCCGCTGCCGTCGGGCAGGCTGATGTCGCTCAGGAGCAGGTCGAAGGAGTCCGCTGCAATTGCGTCGCGCGCCTGCGCCACGGCACCCGCGGCTGTAACAGCATGGCCCCAGCGTGTCATGAGCTGATGGAGCACGTGGCGCGTGTCCTCATGATCTTCTACCAACAGAACGCGGAGCGATCCAGCCCGCGTTACGGGCGTAACGTCGCCGGCCGTGTCTTCGCCATCGAGGTCAGTCGCCCTAAGCACAGGAAGAGTGACTGAAAAGGTCGCGCCATGATCGCGGCCTTCGCTCTGCGCCTCGATCCTGCCACCGTGCACATCGATCAGGTTCTTCGCCAGGCTCAGGCCGAGGCCCAGCCCGCCGAAACGCCGTGTTGTTCCGACCTCGCCTTGGTAGAAGGGCTCAAATATCTTCGGCAGCACCTCCGGCGCGATCCCGATACCGGTGTCGCTTACTTCGATACGCAATTTCCCTTCATCGGTATTCGCGGTTCGGATCGCCACAAGGCCCGCAGCAGGCGTGAACTTTGCCGCATTGGTCAGCAGGTTTGAAAAGACCTGCGTCAGCCGCGCGGCGTCGCCGCGGACAAGATGCCGATGCGCAGCTAGTTCGTTGGTGACGCAGATGTTCTTTTCGCTCAGTTTCGGCTCGGCGATAGCGAGCGCGTCGAGCAATACGGCGTGGAGGTCCAGAGGTTCGGACGCGATGCGCAGCTTGCCGCTGGTGATACGGGTGAGATCGAGCAGGTCATCAACGAGCCGCGCTTCGAGTTCAATGTTGCGCCGAATCAGCGCCACTGATTCGCGTAGGACTGCGGGATCAGACGGCGGCGCGCCTTCCAGTTCCGATGCCGCGACGAGCGCCGGGGTGAGCGGCGTCCGCAACTCGTGGCTGAGTATGGCGAGGAAATTATCTTTGGCACGGTTCGCCTCCTCTGTCGCCTCGAGCGCCTGCGCGAGCTCCGCTTCGGCCAGCTTGCGCGGTGTGATATCGCGCGCGATTTTCGCAGCTCCGATGATCGTGCCCGTTTCGTCCCGGACTGGTGAGATGGTGACCGATATATCGAGCATCCGGCCATCCTTTGTCCGGCGCACTGTTTCGAAGTGGTCGATCATTTCGCCAGCGCGCAGGCGTCGCAAAAATTCGGTTTCCTCTTCTTGCCGATCCGAGGGTATGATTCGCATGATCGGCTGACCGATCATTTCGTCTGACGTGTAGCCGAAGAGCTGCTCCGCGCCCGCATTCCAGCTCGTCACAATGCCGTTGAGTGTCTTGCTCACGATCGCATCCCCGGAAGAATCCACGATCGCGGCGAGGCGGTCACGCGCGGCCGCCGCTGCCCGATGCCGGACGGCGGCCTCTTCGAGGGCTCGTGCAGACCACCACACCAGGCCCGTGAAAATTAGCGTCAGCGAAGTGGCGAGCAACGCCATTTGGACACCGACACCGTAGTCGCTGAGATGCCGCCCGACGATGGAAAGCCAGGCTAGAAGCGCTGGCAGGAGAAGTGCGGCGGGCAGCATCCGCCGCGCGACGTGGCCGCCTACATCGTCAGCGAGGAAGACGGCCATGAAGCCACGATCGGGACGCGCGAGCAGGATCGCCACCGCGAGCAGCAGGAACGCGATGACGGTATGCAGCGCGATCGACACGTAATGCTCCACATATCTCGGAATTTCCACTCCACAGAAGTAGGCGAGAAAAATGAGGACCGTGACCGCAACTACGCCTAATGCACAGAATTGCGCGGGCCACTCGCCACGTCTCGATCGCACGTCGAGCATCAGCACCGCCAGCCCAATCAAGACGAAATTTATCGCCGAGGCCGGGCCCATCCGACCCGGAAAAGATCGCCCGGCGGCCGCCAGCGATTCGTGGAAGAGCGCTTCGTCGATACCCAGCCTCCACCAACCGAGGTGTTCGCCGAAAGTAAGAAAGCCGACCGTGACGATGATCACTCCACACACTTCCGCCACACGCCGACGGAGCCCGCCCACATTTTCGTCACTTAGCAGCGCGGTGGCGAGGCCAGCGAGGATGAGACACAGGGCAGTATTTGCCTTCATCGTGACCCACCCAGGGTAAATGCGCTTGAGCCCTTCGATGCCAAACACCCAGCCGGCAAAGCCAGCGACGCCGATGAATAAAGCCGCGAGGCTCAGCGTGCGGGAGATTTTTTTCCAGCTCATGATGACGGATCAGCCAGCCAAAGACACGAAATAGCTTCCCGGGGATCGCGCGACAGGATAAGCGCGCTCCTGGCAAAGCGCGAAGGAATAACGAAATGATTGGAAGGCGCCTAGTTTCTGACCGCGTTACGGTCGAGTCTCGCCGCCTCGGTCTTTCTATTCGATCGTTGCTTCACTGCTACGCCTGGCGGTTCTGGAATTCGCGTCCTTAACGGCCTCCAGGAATTAGCCACTTCATTCCCGCCGACCCTTTCTTGAGGTCCGAGATGGCCTTTTCCCGCACGCGACTAAATTCGTTCTGTAGTTTCTCCAAATCTTCGTCCGACATTTTTTCCATATCCACCAGGTGCGTTCCGAGCTCCGCTGGAGCGCGCGGATAATCTCGTCGAGCTTGAGATGAACGGCTTTGGCGTCACGGTTCTACGTATTCTGAATCAGGAATACCATAAGAAAAGTTACGATCGTCGTGCCGGTATTGATAATGAGCTGCCAGGTATCGGAGAAAGTGAAAGAGCGGGACCAGTGACGAGCCCAGATAACTATGACGAAAGAAGCGCGACGATAAACGCCCATGCACTGCCGAGAACCGTGGAGGTCGAACGGGCAAAGACTGAAAACGCATCGGTGATCCTGGAACGGACTTCGGGTTGCGCGTTTTTCTTTTTGGCCATACTAAGACTAGTTTCATTTCGTTCCGACCTTGAGAAGCGCGTGTATCTTTTCGGACCAAGAGTGCCCGCAAATGCCTAAAATATTGAGAGATTATCTGTCTCGTCAGGGCAATGGGCGGTTGGGCTATCCCGAAGGCGCCGTCTGCCAAGGGCACCCGGAGGGTGTCCGCTCTTTTTGATACACGCAAAGAAGCGCGCTCCGGCGATCTCCTGATAGTTAGACAATTCAAACTGAAAGGAATCCTGCAAAATGATCTACTGGGCCATCACTTTTCTTGTCATCGCGCTGGTCGCGGCCGTCCTCGGCTTTGGCGGAATCGCGGGCACCGCGGTCGGAATCGCGAAGCTTCTGTTCTTCGTCTTTCTCGTGCTGTTTGTCCTGGCGCTGGTTTTCGGCCGGCGCACGCCTCCGGTAACCTAATCGGCGGACCGTCGCAGCCGCACACTTGACGGTTAGGGTATCACCCGGATGCCACGGGCAGGGAGAGTCGGGTAATCAACTGGCGTTCCTCGGGCACGTAGCTTTGCTGAAGAGTGCCTCCCTGGGTTTGCGCCAGGCGCCGCGCCGACCAGAAGCCCAAACCGTAGTGTCCCTGCCGAATTCTCGAAAAAGGCTGACCCCATCCGGCTGGATCCAGCGGGGTGGTCTTCGGCTCCCTGACTTCGAGGGTCACTGATTTGCCTTCACATCGCATCGTGATCGCAACCGGGCCACCTTGCGAGAACGCCGCAGCGTTGGAAAGGATCTCGCGGAAGATCGTCACCATCATTTCTACATCCACGTCGACGTGTTCGTCGCCGAGTTCATCCGCCCATTGAACTTCGGGCGCCTGTGGCAGGGTTGCATGCTGCTCGCGCCAGATCAGCAAGAGTTCCCGCGCGGCAATGGGCGCCATCATGGGTTCAGCATCGCGGAACGACTCGGAGAGCGAACGCAGTCGGTCGGCCAGGGTACGCACTTGTTTGCGGACGCGATTCGCGCTGGCCTGCGCTTCACCTCCGCTCACGAGTTCTTGCAGAAGCCCTGTTTCCAGGTCGAGATTATTCAGCACGTTGCGCAGGTCATGCACATGCTCGCGCACAAACGCAGCGACACGTCCGCAGGGAATATCAGGTTCGGTGTCCATCTTAGACAAATACGCTACAACCGGGCTTCGTGGCCGCCGCGATCTTCGGTCATGAATGCGATTCTACTCATCGTCCTCGTTCTTCTTCTCATCGGGGCACTGCCTACCTGGCCCTACAGCAGTGGATGGGGCTACGGTCCGAGCGGCGGCCTGGGTCTCGTCCTCGTCATACTGCTCATATTAGCGCTGCTCGGGAAAGTCTGAAGTGTCGCGCACCCGCGACACCAACGTCGCTTTTCGCGACGCTTTTTCCTGCCGCCGGCAAGGCTTTCCGAGGGGAATCGAGGTCTGGCATGGGTTAGGCAAGAGCAGTGGGTCACAACCGAACCCACTATGCTCTACTCCTTCGATCAATATCCGACCAAAGACCTTCCAACGATTCCAATCAGCGATGAAGTTGCCGATGAAGAATTGATGGAGAGGATCCAACACGGTGACGAACAGGCTCTCGCGGCCATCTACCACCGCCATCACGCGCTGCTCCGCACGATCGCCGCTCGCATCCTCAATAACGATCACGACGTCGACGATGTCCTCCAGGAATGTCTGCATCAGCTTTGGCGACACGCCGGGGATTACCGGGCCGAGCAAGGCTACGCGCTCGGTTGGATTGTCACCGTTGTCCGGCGTCGTAGTATCGACCGCGTCCGCCGCCAAGCCGCCTATGGGCGCGCCCGGGAGCGGTTCCGTGAGGAGGTGACCGCCCAGGGCGAGGATAGCCTCCTTGGGGCGGATGAGGAAGTCGCCCGAAACGACCATGCCCGCGTCGTGAAAAAGCTAATTGCTCAGCTGCCGGAACCGCAGCAGCAAGCCGTGCATCTTGCCTTCTATCGCGGCATGAGCCAGCGCCAAATTGCGGCACATACCGGCATCCCGCTCGGCACAATCAAGACCCGGCTCGAACTTGCGCTCCGCAAGTTGCGGGTTGCGGTGGTCGCCTTCGGCGGCGACCTCCGTGACAACGTCCATGGACTGGCTCCTGCCACCTGAACTAAATCAATGTGATGAAGAAAAATTGCCCCGCCATCTGTTGTTGCATCCTCTTCGCCGCCACTTTTGCCCGTGCAGGAACGGAGGCGAGCACCGAAGCGGTCGCGGACACCACGCAGACATCCCAGGCCGTTCCCCTCGATCTCTTCAAGATCGAATCCGGATACGTTTTCAAGAGCGACTTAAATCACGGCGGCAGCTTCGGAAAACAGGACGAGCTCCAAAACAGTTTTGAATATGGTCACCGCATCCAGCTGGCGGGAAACTACTATCTTCGCCTCGGCCTTTCATACGATCGCTACGATTTCGGAAGCACGAGCGCACCCGTGCCCGACCATCTCCAGTCGATTGCTGGGGTCTTTGGAGTCGAGTACATGCACGGCGGTGATGTGGGCGCGTTTTTGCAGGTGCGTCCGGGCTTCTATTTCCAGAACGAGATTGGGCTCTCGTCTTTCGACGTGCCGATCACATTAGGCCGGATCTTTGTCGTTAAGGAAAAGAAGCTCTACATCATGGGCGGTGCCTACGCTTCCTTCTTGCGAGGCGGGTTTCCCGTCCTGCCACTGGTCGGCGTGATTTGGATCCCAAGCGACCACATTCGTCTCATGGCCGTCTTCCCGGAGCCACAACTAGTTTACTCGGTCTCGAACAACCTCAATCTCTGGATCGGCGGCGAGTTCGCCGGCGGCTCTTATCGGACAGATCAAAATGACAGCATTCGTCCGACCAAACTCAGTGGTGCCCAGGTAAATTTCAGCGATTACCGTGCGGGCGCGGGCTTGACCTATACCGTCTCGAAAAGTCTTTCGCTTGAAGTTGGCGCGGGCTATTCCCTCCAGCGCCAGTTCGATTTCGCCCGCGCGGGTGAAACCTACCGCACTGACCCTTCGCCGTACCTTCGAGTTGTGTTGTCGGCCGCATTCTGAGCCGTCCCGTCGCGCCGCCCTACTGCGCTTCGAATCATTGCTGCACTTTGGCGCCGGAACTAGTTCGCGTGCACTCCGGTTGTCACTGCGTGGCCGTTGTCTGTCCGAACCGTCGTGGAGCAGCTGGAAAAGGCCGCGAGCAGGAGGATGGCACCGAGCGTGGATAGAAGAATAGATCGCATAATCACTTTGTTGTTTGTTTAGTATTCGCAGGCCAGCGCCCGGGCGAGTGTCCGCATTTTGAGATTTCTTTGCAGCCTCTCAACCGAATCACATTTGCACAGGAGTGTCGCGGCTTGCATCGCCGCTTTGGTCGACCCAATCCAATAATAACGCGCGGTTTGAGCCCTTGCTCACGATTAGCACCCGTAAATCGCTCGCGAGGTTCGATTCCTCTGCAAAGGAATAACGTGATGCAACCTGGAAAGATGTTTTCAATGTGAAGCGTTCCCGAACTGAGGAGCAATCAGACAGCAAGGAAACGCAGCAGCGTTGGTCTCCAGACGCGTTCCCCGGACCATATAATGCCCGGTCGCTACCGTTAGCAGGGCTTCTCGTCCTTGCGATCTTTTACACAATCTACTTTATGCGCGCGGTACTATTGCCGCTCGTCCTGGCCCTGCTGCTTAGTTACCTCCTGCGGCCATTTGTGCGCGCCTTTCGGCGCCTGCGCATTCCATCTGCCGTTAGCGCCGGGGTTATTCTTCTTTCGCTGATCGGAATGATCATCTACGCCGTTTCAGTCCTGGCTCCTTTGGCTTCGGACTGGATGGCAAGAGCTCCGGATAGTTTGCCGCAGCTTCAGCGGAAGTTGTTGCCTTTGAAACAACCCATCGAGAGTGTCGCACGCGCGGGGAGCGAGATTGAGAAATTGGCGACACCGAACAATGGGCCGACAAAGCCGGTAGTCGAAGTGAAACGCCATTCCCTGATCGACGTGTTGTACGTGCAGACACCTGAGGTGATCGCAAGCACGGTGATCATGTTGATTTTGCTCTACTTTCTTCTCGCCTACGATGGGGCGTTCATGTTGCGGGTGATCAAACTCCTGCCCAAACTTTCCGATAAAAAACGCGCTGTTTCGATCGCCAACGATATCGAAGCACAAATCTCGCGTTACCTTCTGGCCGTGACTGTTATTAACGCCTGCCTGGGAACGGCGGTCGGAACGACCGTCGGCCTCCTCGGTTTACCCAATCCCATCATGTGGGGCGCCGTGGTGTTTCTCTTGAATTTCGTTCCCTACTTTGGGGCCCTCACAGGCATAATTTGTATGGCCTTGGGCGCGATATTGACCTTCAAAAGCGTCGGATATGCGCTCCTTTGTCCGACGACTTATTTCGTTCTTGCGGCCCTGGAAGGCAATTTCATCACCCCGGTTGTGATGGGTCGATCGCTGACTCTGAATCCGATGCTTGTCTTACTATCACTCATCTTTTGGGGGTGGCTGTGGGGAATCGCTGGGATCGTTGTAGGCGTGCCAATCCTCGCGTCCTTCAAGATTTTTTGCGCGCACCTTGAATCGATGGAGGCAGTGGCGGATTTTCTCAGTTGACCTGATGCTCCGCGTTCAAAGAACGGGCCTTTCACCGATGGAGCGAGTCGTTTGCGCCTTTGGATGCAGAAACTGCGGCGTCAATGATCGTTCAATCGGGCGGGACGTCCTCAGCCTTTATTGCTTCGATTAACCATCAACGGCATGCCTTCAGATCACCAGGAGCGCGGTGGAATGTTGTGGGTTTGTTCGGTCAAAAATCTCAGGCTTTGTGCCGCGGAGCCCGGGATATCAAAAGCATAGGTTGCTAACGGGATGCAGAAGAAATACGACCGCAGGCAGGATGAGGGGCGATACCCATGCATGAACTCAAGCACAAAAGACAGGGTTAAGGGCACGGCCAAGGAAGCTATCGGCAAAGTCAAAGAGGAGACGGGCAAGGCGATCGGGAACCCAAACCTGAGAGATCGCGGTACCGCGGAAAAGGCCGCTGGTAAAGTAGAACGGAAAGTCGGCGAAGTGAAAAAGGTGTTCGGCGAATAGCATGAAACGGACATTACTCACATTCGCATCTCTCGGCGTGCTCTGTCTCACAGCGATGGCCGACGACGCCATCGTATCGCCGGACAACACGGCAAAAAACGAACAGGACCGATCGGGTGAAACGATGACGCCCGGCGATCAGTCGAACAGTTCGGAGGACTTGAAAATCACCACAAGTATCCGCCGGGCGATTATGAAAGACAGCAGTCTTTCGATGATCGCAAAGAACATCAAGATCATTACGGCAAACTCCGAAGTAACCTTGCGCGGTCCCGTGAAGACTGCGGAGGAAAAAATCAAGATCGGGCAGCTCGCCCAGGCGACCGTGACCAATGTAAAGATTGACAACCAGCTGGAAGTGAAAACTTCAGAATAAAACCAACCAACCAAAGAAAGGAAAGTTTCTAATTGTATGTCAAAGTCATCAGTGTTCGGTATTGTTAACTCTCGTTCTCAGGCGGAACTGATTGTCGGCGATTTGCAACGCGCCGGATTCGCATCTTCTGAGATTTCAGTCCTATTGCCGGGTGATCAGGGCGAGCATGACATCGGTCATGTAAAAGCCACCAAGGCGCCGGAAGGCGCCAGCACTGGGGCAGCCACCGGCGGAGTCACGGGCGGCGTGCTCGGTCTCCTCGCTGGTATTGGCGCGCTTGCCATCCCCGGTGTCGGTCCATTCATCGCCGCCGGTCCCATCATGGCGGCGCTAGGCGGTGCGGCTCTGGGAGCGACGACCGGCGGCATCGTCGGCGCGCTGATTGGACTGGGAATTCCAGAGATCGAAGCGAAACGCTACGAGGACAAACTCAGAGCTGGTAATTATCTTATCGCGGTTGCCGTGCGCGACAGCAGCGAAGAGGATCGCGCAGAGGATATCTTCAAAAATGCCCGCGCTGAAGATGTTTCGACATCTTCGATGTCGAAGGCTCCCGCGACCGCTTCAACATACTAAACCTTTTACAATCCGGTAACTCCCCGCGCCCGCCAGGCGCGGGGAGCTTCCGCTACGTACGCCACGCCAATGAAACCAATAACAATTGTCGGCATCATCCTGATCGCGCTGGGCTCGCGCTGGGCATATTCGCCTTCGCCTACGGCGGCTTCAGTTACACAAAGCGTGAAAATTTTTGGATCTGGGTCCCGTCCAGGCGAGTGCCGAGAAGAAGCACACCGTTCCTTTTCCGCCGGTCCTTGGGGGAATTTGCCTGGTTGGAGGAATCTTGCTGGTGGTATCCGGCGGCCGGCAAAAGACGGGCGGCTAGCGGGACAATCCGAACTGCCGAAGCTTAGTGTAGATCGTCGCGCGGTGAATCCCGAGCAGCCGGGCCGCTCGCGCCTTGTTACCGCTTGCACGACGCAGAGCATCGACGAGCGCGGCGCGCTCCGCATCGCGCAGAGAGAGGGGTTCGGCGTCGCTTCTGGCTGGGGTGGCAGATAACTCCGGCATTTGTATCTCCAGGGGAAGGTGTCTTGTCAGAATGGACGGACCATCGCATAAGACCAAAGCGTGCTCGATCGCATTTTGCAGTTCCCGGACGTTGCCGGGCCACGGGTAATTGCGCAGCGATTCGAGCACGGCCGCGTCCAGTTGCGGGATGGGTTTGCCCAGTTGCTGGGCAAAGCCATGTAAGAACGTGTCCGTCAACTTCGCCAGATCCTCGCGCCGTTCGCGCAGCGGTGGGATCTCGATCTCAAACGTCTTCAACCGGAAGTATAAGTCCTGTCGGAGTAACCCTTCCTGAACGGCCGCGGCCGGCGGACGATTGCAGGCCGAAATCAAGCGAAAATCAACCGGGCGGTTCTTCGTCGTTCCAAGAGGACGGTATTCGCGAGTTTGCAGGACGCGCAGGAAACGGGTCTGCAACTCAATGGGCATTTCCGTCACTTCATCGAGAAAAAGTGTTCCGCCATTGGCCTCCGCGATCATGCCCGAAAAAGGAGTGACCGCACCAGTAAACGCACCCTTCGCATAGCCAAACAACTCCGCTTCGATCATGTTCGCTGGAAAGGCCCCGCAATTCAGTGACACCATTGGCCCGCCCGCTCGCGCGCTCCGCTCGTGGATCCGCCGGGCGATGATCTCTTTGCCCACGCCGCTTTCGCCCGTAATCAGGACATTCGCCTGGCTCGGCGCGACCTGAGTCAGGATCCGGTCCACCTCACGCATTCGCCGGCTAAGCGCAACCGGCGTAAGCTGCTCCTCGGCCGCGCGGAGTTTGACCTGCAACTCCGTCTTCTCCCTCTCTAATGCAACGTTTTTTTCCACGAGCGCCTGCTGCTCCAGCGCGCGGTGGCAAAGACTGACGAGTTCCTCGACCGCATACGGCTTCGGCAGAAAATGAAATGCCCCGAGCTTGATCGACTCGATCGCATTGGCCAGCGAATCATGGGCGGTCAAAATCATGACAGGCAAACCGGGCTGCATGGCCTTCAATTCTTTGAGCAGTTCCAGCCCGCCAGCATCAGGCAATTCCAAGTCGAGCAAGACGAGATCCGGCTTTTTCTCTGTGACTCCTCGCCGTCCCTGCGCCGCGTTTGGAGCCACCTCGACTGCAAAACCGTGCCTTCGCAGAACAGCGGTCAGCGTCGCCTGCACTGTGCGCTCGTCGTCGATCACCAGGATGGTTTGCGCTTGCTTACTCATTTGTTGGGATGCGCCGCCAGACTCCAGGCATCCTCAGGCGCGAATCCTTTCGTCGCGCGGTATCCTTCACCAGCGTCGTGCAAGGTTCCAATAATTCTTTTTCACCGTGAGAAGGTTCATGGGTGTCGTGGCAGTGGCAGAGCTACTCTTTTGACACGTCCGCCTGCGGCTCGGTGCGCGATGCAAGAGAAAAGCTCATTTACTCATATGCCACAAGGCGACAAAAACAGCTACACGGGGAAACAAAAGCGCCAGGCGGAACATATCGAAAAAAGCTACGAAGACCGCGGCGTCTCAAAAAAGACCGCCGAGGCCCGGGCTTGGGCCACGGTTAACAAGATGGACCATGGCGGAAAAAAGAGCGGTTCCGGTCGCGGAAAAAGCGTCGATAAATCGCCCGCCAGGAAAGGCGGACGCCGCACTGCTGCCAAACGTTAGACAGGACCTCGCCAGCCGAAAAGAGGCGACTCACATCGGCGAGGCTCGTGCTAAACGCGATCCCGCATTCAGACGGTTTCCTGCGCGGACAACGCTCGATCTCCCGCTTCGCCTAATAGCCGTCCCGCTCCTACGGGGCGCGCACGGCTAAATCTGTTGGGGCCATTTATGAGATAGCCTACAGGCAGTCTTCCTGGTTACTCCTCGTCTACGACGACCTTCGTAACCGTCCGGGTATTACCAGCGTTATCGTAGAATACGTGCACTGGGACACCCGGATGAATCATCGATGTTTCGATCCTGTTACCAGTCCGATCTAAATAAACCACCATCTTACTGAGGACGCAGCTTATCGAATCGGTCACTCCAACGGCGTCTGCGCGTATTGCTTCCTAAGAAATTATTTTCCGCTGTTGTCATCTTCACAAAGGGCGGACGAGTCCAGATCGAGCCATTGGTTTTATCGCGGGTCGCCCAGAAACAATTTTGCTCTTAATGCATCCAACGCCGGGATCTCTGTCGATTCCGGTAGCATCAAGCTGATTTATGAAAACACTTACCTTGTTAGCAATAAGCGCGATAGCCCTGTCCTCATGTACGACTGTGGTGAAGGAGCCCGCTGCCACGACCACAACCACCCACACTGAGTCAGCGGTCACTCGCACGCCGACGACAACCAGTACGACGGTAACGCGCCAGGTATCGAACCCCGGCTACTAAAGATTGAACTCGGTGCGGCGAAAAAAACGACCCGTCCCGTCGCACGCTCTTTGCGTGCGAACGGCGACGGTGTCGGTCGCCGATTACGCGAGAGTCATATAAGTAGAAGTTCGAACGACATGTCGGTGTGTTTTGATTTGCTGGGTAATGTCTCGTTCTTATCGATCTCGTTGTCGTAGCGGCAGGTCGCAGAGTCAGAAATGAGAATGGCTCCGTTGGTTTGTTTGGGGCGATATTTTCCTTCAAAAGCCCGCTGCAGCGTAGCCATTCGATCTCGTTCCTCGGCGTCACTGCGTGCATCACGCGTTGGAACCCGATTGCGGCCGAGGCCTATTCAAATATCTTCGTTTGTACCACCTGCCACGAGATACCGAATTTGTCGGTCAGGCAGCCGCACTGTACCTCCTCGCCGCCATCAGCCGTAAGTTTCTCCCAACACAAAACGAGAGCGCTGCGGTAAACTTGAAGCGCGGCCCACCGTTTGGGACCACAAATTCCTGGCCATCCAGCTCGAACGCCACCGTCATCACCGAGCGTTTTTGCCCGGTCGGCTTCTCCTCTGTAATGAGTTATTTGTTTGACCCTTGAGTTTTTGAACAAGGAGACGTAGAAAGTCGCCGCCGCCGAGATTTCGAAGAGAAGTTTCTACTGAGTTGATCTGTGCCCCGCACGGCAGTAATGATAGCGCCAGCCCAAGCGGAACCGGACATGTTTTTGCGACGTTCTTCGATCCTGACGGGACGTTCTTCGATCCTGACGGTTATACTCATTGTCGCGCTGGTGTATGGCGTGGTCGCCAAGCTCAGCTTGCAGCTCGCTTTCTTCGAGCCGAGCGCGTCCCCGGTCTGGCCGCCAGCCGGGATCGCAGTCGCGGTCCTGCTCGTCCTTGGTTATCGCGTCTGGCCCGCCATTTTCGTCGGTGCTTTTTTCGTTAACTGGGCGACTGCGGGCAATCTCGCCACTTCGCTTTGCATCGCGAGCGCCAATTCTCTAGAAGCGCTTTGTGGCGCGTGGCTCATAAATCGATTTGCCAGCGGAACCGGCGTTTTTGACCGGGCGCAGGATATTTTCAAATTTGTACTGATCTCGGCTGTCAGCACGGCGGTGAGCGCGTCGATCGGCCCAACGAGCCTGGCTCTCGCTGGTTTTGTCAGCTGGGAAAAATACAGCACGATCTGGTTGACCTGGTGGCTGGGCGATATGACGGGCTATATTGTAGTGGCGCCTCTGGTTCTTCTCTGGTGGATCAGGCCGCGCTGGCAGGAAAACCGACAGCGCACACTTGAAACTCTGCTGTTGCTTGTGTCGGTTGTTCTGCTGGGCGAAGCAGTCTTCGGCAATTGGTTTCCGCATTTTTTCGAGTTCTACCCGATCGCATTCATATGCGGACCGGTAATTCTTTGGACGGCCTTTCGGTTCACCCAGCGAGAAACAATCACAGCCATTTCTGTGCTCTCGGCGATTGCGCTGTGGGGCACTTTGCACGGTCGCGGCCCATACCAAGTCGGCTCCGCGAACCAATCGCTCCTCGTCCTGCAGGCATGGGCCGCTGTCTTAACACTTACCGCGATGACTCTGGCGGCTGCAATGGCGGAACGTCGCCGAGCCGAAGCGGCGCTGGAAGGGCAAAAGGCGGCGGTGGAGTTAGCCAATAAGGCCAAGGACAATTTTCTCGCGATGTTATCGCATGAATTGCGGACGCCGCTCACACCGGTGATGATGCTCCTTGATTTACTCGAAACCGAACCGGCAGGAAGGGAGGAATTTCGCGAACATCTCGGAATTATCCGGCGCAATATTGAGCTCGAGAGCCGATTGATCGACGATCTGCTCGATCTGACCCGCATAGCACATGGCAAGCTAAAGCTGGAAATCAAACCGATCGATGCGCACGAAGCGATCGAGCAGGTGGCGGAGATGTGCCGGTCAGGGATCGACAGTAAGGCATTGCGGCTTCAACTCGACCTGCGGGCGCAGGATTCCCACGTCGCGGCGGACCCTGCCAAGTTTAACCAGATCGTTTGGAATCTGCTCAAGAACGCAATCGCGTTTACTCCGGAAAAAGGTGAGATCACGATTATCTCAGCCAACGATGAGCCGGGAAAGCTTTCCATCGCGGTGCGCGACACCGGAATTGGCATCGAACCTGGACTGATCGGGCGAGTCTTCAACGCGTTTGAACAAGGGGACGAGTCGCTTCGTCAACGCAAGGGCGGCCTGGGTCTGGGATTGGCCATTTCGAAGGCGATCGCGGATGCGCACGGCGGCTCGCTCATAGTGATGAGCGATGGCCGCAATCGCGGGACGACTTGTCGCCTGACGATGTCGACGGTAGGGCCGTCGACGCCGCCCACAGGCGGAGGGGCGAATTCCAAACGAAGCGCTTTCCGGATTCTGCTGGTGGAGGATCACCCCGACACATCCGCAGCGCTAAGGAATCTGTTACTCCGGCGTGGTCACAGCGTCAAAACCGCGCACGACGTGCGTTCCGCGTTGGAAGTGGCGGGCCGTGATCCCTTCGACCTGGTGATCAGCGATCTCGGACTGCCGGATGGGACAGGCGCTGAACTTATGACCAAATTGCGGCCCTTCGGCATACGAGGGATTGCGATCAGCGGCTTTGGCATGAGCAGCGATGTGGAGCGAAGCCTGGTGGCGGGTTTTGCGGAGCATCTTGTCAAGCCACTAACCTTCGAAAAGCTCGACGCCGCGATCGATCGGGCGATGGAAGCCAAGTCGGGACTAGCGAGTTAACCAGCCGTGCCAGGAAGACCATTCCCTGAGTCTCCGCTATTTGCTGGCTAAGGCATTCGGCACATTGCGAGCGGGCCGCAGCCCCGCGTGACGTGGATCGGTCGGGCAGCCTCCAGAAGACCAGAAATCAGGTGGTGCTGGCGGCAGATAAATACGCGCATTTTCTCCGTGTGAGCCGATTCCGCGGTGATGACTGTGATGCAGAACCGACCGATCGGTCCCTCAACTTCCGAACCCGTCGAACCCAGGAAGAAGAGACGCGTTCGCAAAGGCGTCATTCGGTCGACGGAACTCCTGACTCGATCTCGAATGGACACGCTGGCACGGACGAAAAGCTTGCTCCTGGCAGCGTTACGAGTCTGGGAGCTAAGGCACGGCATCCGGGAGTAGCCAGAACGCGTTTATCCAAGCATCGGGCAATCGCCGCGGGCCGCGCGGATCGCGCGCGACGACCATATAAAAAAGCGAAAGATCCGCACGTCCAAACGTCGATCGATCGCCGAATATATTTACGGTTTTCATAAGAGGACTTCAACCAAGATATCAGTATTCAATAGTCATGAAAAAAAATATGGTCCGTACATTGGTCGCTGCGGTCGCGGCTTTCTTCTCCGTCGTCGGTCCGGTGTCTGCTGGGATTCTTACTCTCGATGGCCAGAGTCCGTCGTTCACTCCACCGGGCGATTTCTCCAAAAATACAATCGTCGCCGATATCGTGGCGGAAGGCGATCTAATCCACCTCGCAGGTAGCACGACCGTCTCTCCTGGGGACGTGAACAACACAGCGGTTGTCGCGGTTAGCGGCACCTATTCCGCCATAGCGGGGGAAAAGTTTTCTATGGCCTACAAATTCGCCGTAGATCTCAACTCCACGACATCGGTTAACTATACTATCTCGGCAAGCGTATCCGGCGTTCCCATCCCCGAGATCAACGGCACCTTTACCCCAGGTTTGCATGTTTACGAGGGAACTGCTGCGATGCCGTTCCCATTCCCAACGAATTCTACGGGAGACTTCTCCGGAACGTTGACAATCGACTTCGCTTCCGCCGGAGATCAACCAGAAGTGACTGGCCCGGTCACTCTTGACCTCAACGTGCAGCAAATCGATTTCCAGTTAAGTACGCTTGTCGCCACGGTTGATCCGCCGTCGCAGGCTTTGAACATCTCGACCCGTGCGAACGTCGGCACGAATGATAATGTCCTCATTGATGGCTTCATCATCACCGGCACTGATCCGAAGCTGGTCGTCTTCCGCGCCCTCGGACCGTCCCTGACTCTACAAAACCTGAGCGGAGTGCTGGCCGATCCTTTTCTTGAATTGCATGACTCGACCGGCGCGACAATCGCGACGAACGACAACTGGATGGATTTAAGCCCGGGCGACCAGATGGTCCTGACCGATAACAACCTTGCACCAGCTGATAATGCCGAGTCCGCGCTCGTTATGACCCTTAATCCGGGCAATTACACGGCGATTGTCCGCGGCGTCAACAACACGACTGGCATAGCCCTTGTCGAGGCTTACGACCTCGATGACGGCGCAACCGATTCCAAATTCGCCAATATCAGTACTCGCGGTTCTGTCAGTTCCGGCGACGATGTCATGATCGGCGGCTTTATCGTCGGCGGAGGTGGTGGCGGGTTTTCCCAGTTCATCGTGCGCGGTCTCGGCCCTTCGCTGGTCAGCCAGGGCGTTACCGGCGTGTTGCCCGATCCGATGATCGAAGTCCACAACGGTAACGGGGACCTGCTCGATTCCAACGACAACTGGATGGATGATCCCAACATGCAGACGATCATTGACAATGGACTCGCTCCGAGCGACGCCAGCGAGTCGGCCCTGTATGAAGTCCTTGCCCCCGGCCCCTACACCGTGATTCTGAGCGGCGGAAGCGGGGCCACTGCCGCCACTGGTGTCGGCCTCGTCGAGGCTTACGACATTGATTAGGATCTCGGCACCAGCGGTAGCGTCCACTCGCTCGGGGGTTGCTTCCCTTTCTGGCGGCAGGGATTCGGCTTCGATTCGTTAGGTTTTATAGGAGGCATTCATTCGACATTGCCGAGAAGGTGGGCTCGATTCCACAATCGAGGGCCCCTCGGATACCAGATCCGTGAAGTCCGCCATAGGGACGAGCATGGTGGCAGAACTGGTGGCTTCCCGGTGGACGAATTCCGCCGTATGACCCATGGGTCGTTTCACCGAATTGCGCCGTTCCGATCTCGCAGCCACGATCTACAGCGCGATCGGTGGACAAGTCGAAACGCGTTTCGGTGATTCCATCGCTAAGATCGAGGACCTGGGTGACTGTGTACGCGCCAGCTTCGATCATTCTGCTCCGCGTGAGCTCGATCTGGTTGTAGGTGCCGATGGGTTGCGTTCACGCGTGCGCAGGCTAGTCTTTGCCTCCGAAGAAGCGGTCGAATGCCGTCTCGGCTATCACGTTGCCACTTTCGAGGTCGAAGGCTATCGACCGCGCGACTAACCTGGTCGCCGTCAACCACTCAGTTCCGGGGAGACAGGTGATGCGGCTTTCGCTGCGTAACGACAAGACAATCTTTCTCTTCGCGTTTCGCGACGACTATCTGTCCGAAAGCACTCCTTCGAACGACCATGAACGCAAGGCGGCGCTTTGCAACGTCTTTGCTGGTGTTGGCTGGGAATGCCCGCGAATTCTCGAGGCAATGGAGGAGGTCACCGAGATCTATTTCGACCGTGTCGGTCAAATCCGCATGGAGAACTGGACAAAAGGACGCACGGCGCTGATCGGTGACGCCGCGGCCTGCGTTTCGCTGGTAGCCGGCGAAGGCACAGGCCTCGCGATGATGGAGACCCGCGTGCTCGCGGGGGAACTGCAGCGATCGGCAGGAAATCATGTCATGGCCTTTTCCATGCATCAGGCGCTGATGCATCCGTTCTTGGGAAGAAAGCAGGCCTCAGCAGCAAAATTTGGGTGCGCATTCGCACCGCGAACCACTTTGGGTATTCGCTTTCGCGACCTTGTTAGCGGGCTGCTGCAGATTGAATTCGTAGCGGACTTCGTCGTCGGCCGCGATCTGCGCGACGACATCGAGCTCCCAGACTACGAGTTGGGCTCTTCACGCCCTCGGGGCAGAGACGGTCTACTTCACGGCCGGAATCGTGGAAGAGGAGCACGGTCTCTTCGGCGCGATTCAAAGCAGGCAAATAAAAGGCCTCCGTTGTCCCGACGACGCTTCGCCCTTTGCGAAGCGCCCCCTCGCTAAAGGAGCCAGCTCCATTCTTTCCAATTGGAGCCTTGTCGGCCGATGGATGCCGGTCCGGAGCAACACCTGGCACCGGCTCTCTAACTATTGCCTCCGTGCTTCGTCTTCTTCTTGCCGTTCTCCGTGCTGGCCGCACGGCGATGGCTCGGGGCTGCGTGTTGATAATGCGAGGTCACGTGGCGATAATGCGGGGCCGCCTGATTATGCGACGCCACGCGCTCGTGATGCGACGCTGCCTGTTCATGATGACGAGCGTGAGAAGCGTTCGCTACCTTCCGAGGCGTGCTGTGGTGCGTCTGCGTTGCCCTATGGGAATGTGACGACGCTACTTCCTTATTCCGAGCGGTCTTTACGGACGAACGTGAACGAGAAGCCGTTTTATTGGCTACCCGCTCATTTGCCTCGCTTGCCCGAGCTTGTTTTGCTGCCCCAGCACGTTTTTCGGTCCGAGCTTGCCTGGACGCAATCGCCTTCTTTTTGGCGCGAGCCTGGTCGACCGCGCCATTCTTCCCGGCCGCTCGTTCCGTATTTGCCGCCGCCGCCGTCTCGGCGACCTTCGGCTGGTGCCTGCGCTCGAATGTCTTCACCGTGGCCGCTTTCGGTTTTCCGTTATTATTCCTGGCCCGGAAAGCCGGATCGTTCCTTGCCGCCGCGAGGCGTGACCGCTGCGCAGAAGTGGGCGCAACATGCGCTGCCTTCGCCGCTGCTTCTTCCCTTGCAGTCGGTTTAGCTTGCACGCCGCCAGGGCCGTTAAAGCTCGCCCGAGTGCCGGTGGCATTCCTCACGACCTCGCGGTTCACATAGGTGTTGTGAATCAAATTGGTGTTAACGCGGCTCACAGCCATATTATACCGGAAGGTACTGCCGACCCATTGGCCACCATAGTAGCCGCTGCCGTAGTAACCGTATCCGTAGTTGATTCCACCGTAGAACCCGACCGATGGGCCCCAGTAACCCTCATTGAAGACGTAGCTGCTACCGCTGTAGCCCCAATAGCCAGGCGTCCAAAGCAAGCCGACCTGTGGCGGAAACACCCAGGCGCCCGGCACCCAGTAATAGCCGAAGTCGCCGTAGGCCCAATAGCCCGGAACCCAAATGTAGCCGGAAGCCGGGCAGAGCGGTTGCGCGTAGACCGGTATCGGCGGCGGCGCAAATCCGACCGATATGCCGACATAGGCGGAAGAAGAAGCCAACGGCAACCCCAGGAAGAGTAACGCCGCGAGCACGCAAGTAGATAGTCCGATTTTTGTTTTCATTTGTAGCGTAGTGTTGAAACAAAAGACTGGATGCGCCGCAAACTACTCAAATTGAAGCCATTTGGGCTTCGTCAGCGAGCATCGTATCACTACTATATCGGTTCCACGACCCTGGATGGGCGTATCAAAAAGGCGGTTTATGGCGAACTCCGCACCTTTGAGTCATGGTGTGTTAGATGCAAGCGATTGACGTCGCTCCCTTCAGATCATACGGAGGCAAAGCCCCAGTAAGTGATCGCAAGATCCACGGAAGTCAGTTGCGAGTGATGGACGACACGTGTTTCCCAGCACGGGATGTAGTCACTCGCCGTGCGATACTCGTAGTGGCGCACGCTGTGCAGCGTTTGGTCGCCTTCGATTTCCGCCCACGCGTGCCGCGCGACAGCAGGTTAACACAAGCGATCCGCCGCCGGCTTTGATCGTCAACCACGAGGCGAGCACGACGACGACACTACTCGCGGCCAGGCCGAGCGCCCGCCAGCGGCCCTTGACGAAGAAGAGCGCGGCCAGCATCGGGGGCATAGATGAGCGCGAGCGAAGCGCGCAGCGACGCGATGGGCAGATCGAAATAAAGCGCGCCCGCCCTGGTCATGGGTTGCCTGGATTGGGGGTTGAGCATTCAAAATGGCGGACCTCGGCGATTGGCTTTGGATTGCTTGGCGAACTGTGAGCTGTCACACAACGGGTTCGCGGCGCTCACGGCGGAAGCGGGACCAGCCGCGCCCGCGGACGACGGCGGAGTGAAACCTGTGGTGGATTGTGGACTCGATTGCTTAAAGCATTCGAGTTTCCGCAGTGCGCCGGGTGGATCAACGGAGCGCGACTCCAGGGTTCGGGAGGTCAACTTTTCGACAAACCGCTGTTCGCAGCGGAGTGTAGCACGATGGAGATTCATCAGCTCCGCTACTTTGTTGCGGTCGCGGAAGAAGGGAGCTTCTCGCGTGCGGCCGAACGCGAGCATGTCTCCCAGCCGTCGCTGAGTCAGCAGATCCACAAACTGGAAGCGGAGCTGAACCAACAGTTGTTCGATCGACTGCCGCGCGCGACGGTGTTGACCGACGCCGGCCGGTCTCTACTCGTCTACGCTCGGCAAGTTCTCACGGCGATCGCCGATGCCCGCCGCGCGGTAGCCGCGCTTGAGCAGGAGGTGGCCGGAGGGCTCGCGGTCGGCGCGATTCCATCAATCGCGCTCTATGTGTTGCCGCGGCTCATCCGTGAGTTTCAGCAACGCTATCCGAAGGTCACCTTCGAGTTGTTTGAGGATACGACCGATAAACTGGCGCAGCGCCTGGAGAATGGGACGCTGGACGTGGTGCTGGCGTCGTCGGGCGACGAACCGCCCACGCTGGAGCGGCATTCGCTGGGCGAGGAGCCGCTGCTCATGCTGCTCCCGCAGAAGCATCGGCTGGCGCGCAAACAAAGCATCAAGTGGAGCGATCTGGCGACGGAGAAGTTTCTCCTCCTCCACGAGGTGCATTCGCTCTCGAAAAAGGTTCGGCAGTTGCTCGTGGCCAACAAGTTGAACCCGGAGGTGGTACTGCAGGGCGCTCAGCTCGTAACGATCGCGAGCTTGGTGGCGGCTGGGCTGGGGGTTACGGTGATCCCACAAATGATGGTGGAGGCGGGGTTTACCCGGGGATGCGCGGCCGTCCCTTTTGCCCGCCCGGCACCGACGCGCGAGCTGACTTTGCTGCGCAATCCTTTGCGCTTTGAGAGCAAAGCCGCCGCGGCGTTCCGCGAGGAAGCCACGGCAGCCTTCTTAACTCTGACTAGATCGAGTATCTCTTAGGAACGCAGGAAGCTATCTGGATGGAAGAGGTCGGACGCAGCTCGGCTTCGCGAGGTGGTCGCCCTGCGCCGACAAATCCACCGTCGGGCGAAAGTGAGCTCCTGTCATCGGTTCAGGCCCAAGGCGTGAGCCAGCGTGAACATAGGCCAGATGGCCGTGAGAACGATCAGTGCGAGAAGAAGAAATTCGGCGGCGACACCGGGCCGCTCGCGCTGCGTGTAGCGTTCGCTGAGGAAGCGCGAAACGCGCAAACGCATCGAAGTTTTCGCATCCCGCAGCTGACCACCTCTCCCATGGCTGCTTAAGATTAGTGTTTGCATGCCTCACTAACGAGCAGAGCACCGTCGCTTTGAAATACTTAGTACCTTTGGCTGGCATAGGCGGCGCCTATGGCTGGCTGCTCTTGCGGAGCATTTATCAGATCTCGGGCGGTGATGTCGATTCAACAACTCGTTTCCTGCCCGGTTTTCCTGGATTCGAGCCCACCCCTCCCGGCTTTTCACCGGGACCTGCCAGTATATCCCATATCATGCTTCTCTCATTTCTGTTGCCCAGGCGACTTCCTTGAGGAGCTGGCGAGCCTCCCGGCGTGATTGGGCGCGCCTTGACTTTTGACGCCAGGCCCGCGACCGTCATCGGCGTTATGCCGCCAGCGATGGCATCACCGCAGGGGACCGATGCGTGGTTCCCAATCATGTGCCGCAGCGCTTGCTTCACATTTAGGCCCCGATTCCCGCGGTGGCGACATGAGTCGTCACGCCGCAATCAAGAGTTAGGTATCGGCCTCTCTATCAGGCTGAATAAGGTAGATCAGAACGATGCCAAAGATGACAGTCAAACGAAAAGCCGTCTCCTGGCCATTCCACGTTTCCGATTGCCACATAAGGAACCATTCTCCACCCACAGTGATAAAGCATGTAAACCAAAGGATAATCCCCAGGGTCAATCCAAGAATCGCAATACTCTTAGCTCTATCGAATCCCGCGGAGTCACTTAGGCACCTGAAGAGCCTGAGGCCCCCTAGCCAACACAAGGCTGCGACGGTCGCCTCGACAAGAATAATAAAGCAATAAATAGCGTGGTGAAGCAACGGAGAGTTCATCGCGCGCCACATCACTCGATTGTCCGGAAACGTTGTGTCCATCTGAAGCACGTGGCTAACAAACTTGTAGTTCGAATCGTAATCCGTGATATTATTTAATACTACGAGAGAAGCGAAGAGCGCTACCGCGCAAACAAGAGCGACTTTTGAGGATCGAGTGTAGAACCGCATTTCCATACATTGAACCAGGCCAAGACCTAGCGACGAACCGCAAGGACGTGAATGTCGCGCAGAAGATCCGCCTCTGCCGGACCGCCGCCCGCTTTGGAAGGGTTCATTTTTTCGATCGTGAGCGTCCCTGAGGGGAAGGGCAAGCCAGAAATTGCCGCCTGAAGATTTACGGCTACCGGAGCGCAAGTCAGCCGCCCTGTTAAATGTCAAACCGTCGCTTTAGATGCCTGTTGCATTCGCGTTTCAGGTTTATCTGCCCCACTTTCGTCCTCGCATACAGGAAGGCATTCAACTTGAACCTTCGAGCCTCAGAGGCATCCTAAATCGTCAATTCAGGCATTTTTCTATTCGCGAAAGTGCTCAAATATTCCGGGAAGGGACAAAGCCGGACCGCGTCGCCTGCTCACGAGAGGAGTCGAACCTCCACGGGTTTCCCCATACGGTCCTGAGCCGTACGCGTCTGCCATTCCGCCACGTGAGCGTCGCGTCGAGCGGCCTGTAAGTTGCCCGCCGCCGCGCCGATGGCAAGGCCGATTCCGTGCCGGGAGGCCGCTTGTGGCCGCTTCGTGTCGCGGAGCGCGAGGTCAAAGAGCATGCGCACAAATCCGGCTCCCGAATTCGCCGTTTCCTCGCGCCCGGCAGGCCGGCGGCTAACGGGCACGGCGTCTGCGGGCGCGCGATTCGATTGCCGCGGCCTTGCGTTTCTTGCCTAACGACCGGAGGAGATCGGCGTAATTCGAGGCAACGATTTGGTAATCCTCCGGCGGCTTTTCCATGCCCTCCCAGTTGCGGAGTGATTCGCGATAGAGCTCCTCAGCGCGGGCGAGATCGCCCTGCGAATGGTAAACCACGGCGAGATTGCAGTTCGATTGCGCGATGTCGGCAGAGCCTTTTGGCCCGGCCTTACGACGAATCGCGAGGGCACGTTGATGCATCCGCTCCGCTTCCTCCAGCCGCCCTTCATTGGTGTAGAAGACACCGAGATTGTTCAAGACGGCAGCGACATCCGGGTGCTCGGGTCCGAGTTGCTTTTCGTAAAGCTCGAGGGCGTGCTGGTAATATGGCTCGGCCGCTTTTTGTCGTCCGCTCCGCCGATAAATCAGGGCGACGTTGTTCAGCATCGTGCCGAGATCGGAGTGCGAGACATTGCCGAGCGCCGTCGCGGCCTGGATCGCCTGTTCGTAGAAAGTGATTGCCTCCTCTTCGTGGCCGGGCGCGTCGGAAAGATAAGCCGCGCGGCGTGCCAACCGATAAATGGCCGGCTGATCGGCGGGCTCGGTAGCTTCGATGATCCGCAGCGCATTAATCAAATATGGTCTGGCCTCGGCCGGCCTGCCGAGCTGATCGTGGATTTGCCCGAGACGTTCGTAACTGAGCGCGAGCGAGGGATGGTCCCTGGGAAAAGTCCGCTCCGCCAATTGCAGCATGGTCTCGCCCACTCGCAGCGCCTCGGTCAGGCGTTGTCCCAACCGCAACATCTCAAGCTTCTCGCCGAGGATGCCCCAGAGTTTTTCCTCGCCCTTCACGGCTACCAGCCTTCGCTCAACTCGCTCACGAGACGGATCGCCAGATTCTCGCCGGCAAGCGGTAAGGCCTGTTCCTCATCCGAGGTGATATCGTTTCCGACGAAGAAGCTGGTCGTGCCGATCACATCCCTGGGCGACGTCAGCGGTTTGTGGGTCCGGGCATCAATCAGCGTGTAGCGGACCTGCAAATAGAGACTGAATTCGGTCGTTGCCAGGACGTTGCCACGCACCGAGCGCAACGGAGCGCGATTGATGCGGGTGATCTCGCCGTGCAAAATCGCGTCGGCTTGATCTTCGTTCGCGATGCGGTAGGTGCCGTCCTGTTGGAATTGTTTGATTACCGTATTGGTCACGAGAACGGCGATCCGCGGGACAAGCGTTTTGTTCTCGAAAGTCGGAACCGCGATCTTGTGCACGGCCCGCAGATAGTAAGGCTGCACTGGCCCGATGTGATAACCGGCGCAGCCGCCTAACGACAGGAGGATGAGCGCCGCGCCGACGGGGCTTTTCACCGCGGCGGAGTGGCCGTCGCCTCGGGCGGCACGGAAGGCTCCGACGCGCCCGAGACGTCAGGAGGAGCCGGGCTGCTACTGGTACCAGCCGGTGGCGGGAGCGAGTCGGCATCAGCCGGCGGCGGCAACGGCGCAATGTCGTTCGAATTCCCGCGCAGCTCCGGTGGAACAGGCCCGCCTCCTTCAGCGCCAGAAGAACCTGGTCCGTGTGCGACCGACTTCACTTGACTGCCTTTGGCCCGCAGCGCCGCGTTTTGGGCAGCCGTTTGCACGACGGCGTCGCCGACCTTGGAACGCAGCTGTTCAATGCGTTTCTTCGCGAATTCGCTTTCGGTCGAGTTGGGCTGCTGCCGGATCACTTCATTGTAGTAAAGAACCGCGGCCCGATAATCTTTGGCTTTGTCGTAATACTTGGCAATGCCGAGCGAGCTTTTCGTCTGGCGATGCTCCAGCATGGCGAGATTTTCTTTTGCCTGCGCCGCCTTTTCGCTCTTTGGGTAACGGAAAAGGAAATCCTGGAAAGCCGTCCGGGCTTTGTCGGCCGCATCCGGATCGTAAGTGCCAGCGCGCGCGGCCGAAAACCAGATGTAGCCGATCTGATATTGCGCGTCGACGGCCAGAGGATCGTTCGGGGATTTTTCCACCACCGCTTGGTAGGCTTCAATCGCGAGATCTTCAGACCCCTCTTGTTCCCGGGCTCGCCCGATGTCGAATTGGGCGCGCGCCGTGTAACGTCCATAAGGTGCGCTCCGCACGATGGCGGCGAAAATTTCCACCGCGTCATCGAGCGTGGAACCCATCGGGACGCCGAGAACCCGCCGTTTCTTTTTGGCGAGGAGAGCTTCCCCGATGCGGAACTGCGCCTCAATCGCCTCCTGGAAATGCTGGGTCTGCGGGTAAGTCTCCATCAGCCCGCGATAAATGGAGGCGGCCTTGATCAGGTTGCCGTCCTGTTCCGTCAGCACCGCCGCGCGATAGGTCGCCTCCGCGCTGACGCTGGAGCGCGGGTATCTTTTCACGAGGCGCTTGTAAATTTTGATCGCCCGGCCGCGATCGCCGTTGTTTGCGGCCGCCTCCGCCTGCGCAAACATCTCGTTGGCGGTGCCACTAATTTCTTCCTCCCCCGGCGCGCGATAGTGCACCTTGTCACTCGGGCGAAAGACGACAGGTGCCGGGCTTCGCTCTGGAAATGCCATGCAGGCGGCGACCAGCAGGAGAAGGAAGCGAAGTCGATAGCTCATCGGGATTCGCAGGGTAATGAACGATCTCCAGCGCGTCAAGCGAGGCGCCGCCCTCAACCGAGGGCGAAAAGGTGCGGTGAAAAAGCGCGCCGGAGGGTTAAAATCCGATACGGTTAACGAATGCAACGCGACCGGACGACGCCCGCCGAATTTCGGCGCACACTGTGAATCTGACTGAGCAGCGGAAAATCCGCATCGGCACGTGCGCCTGGAGCTTTGAGGAGTGGAGCGGCGCGCTCTATCCGTCCGACTGGCCCTCGAATCGCTGGCTGGAATTTTACGCCCGCTATTTCCCGGCAGTTGAGATCGATTCGACTTTCTACAGCGCGCCGGCCGAATCGATCGCGCGGCGCTGGGTGGAAATGACGCCGGCACATTTCCGTTTCACCTGCAAAATGCCGCGCGCGATCACGCATCAGCGCCGGCTGCGCGATTGCGGTCTTGAGCTGACCGCTTTCCTCCGTGCTTTGGAGCCGCTCGCGCCGAAGTTGCGCGTCGTCCTCATTCAACTCCCGCCATCCTACGCGCCCAAGGAAGAGAAGACCGGCCTGCGCAATTTCGTCGCGCAACTGCCCTCCGATTTTCGTTTCGCGATCGAATTTCGCCACGCCGGCTGGCACCAGCCGCACTTCATCCGGCTGCTCGAGAAGCATCGCATCTGCTGGGTCTGGTCTGACATGAGTCCGCTCAACGAACGCAACCAGGCGCCGTTTGAGTTTCAGCCGCTCACCACCGATTTTCTTTATCTTCGTCTCCTGGGCGACGCCCTAACGAAATACGACGGCGAGGGCCGGCGCGTCCATCGCTACGGCAAACTCCTTTGGAAGCGCGAGGCAGCGCTCGATAGCTGGGCCTTACGCATCCAGCGCCATCTCGACGAGGTCCGCAGCATCTGGACCTTCGTCAACAATCATTACGAAGGCTTTTCGCCGGAAACCTGCCAGCGTCTGGCGGCACGCCTCGGTTTCGATCTGCCTCTGCCGTCCGGCGAAAAAGGAGTCGCGCCTAACGAACGGGGCCAGCTCGATCTCTTCGCCGAAACACCGCCGGCCTAACAATTGTCTAAAGCGTGGCTGCGCCGAAATAGGGTTGCAGCGCTTCTGGAATTCGGATCGAACCGTCCGCCTCTTGATTCGCTTCGATGAGCGCGGCGAAGAGCCTGGGCAGGGCTGTGCCCGAGCCATTTAAGGTGTGACAGAACCGATTCTTCCCAGCCGCGTCCTTGAAACGCAGATTCATCCGGCGCGCCTGGAAATCCTCGAAGTTCGAGCAGCTTGAAACTTCGAGATACGTATCCTGCCCCGGCGACCAGACTTCGAGGTCGTAGGTTTTGGCCGCACCGAACCCAAGATCGCCCGTGCAAAGTTCAATCACGCGATAATGCAAGCCTAACGATTGCAAAACGCGCTCCGCATCCACGGTCAGGGCTTCGTGTTCGACGCAGGAATTTTCCGGGGTTGTGATCTTCACCAGCTCAACCTTGTCAAACTGGTGGACGCGGAGGATCCCGCGCGTTTCACGCCCGGCCGAGCCGGCTTCGCGCCGGAAACAAGGAGTGTAGGCGGTGAACTTTTTCGGCAATTCCGCTTCGGCGAGAATCTCTTCCCGATGCAGGTTGGTCACTGGCACCTCGGCGGTGGGCGCGAGAAACATCGCGCCACCCTCGAGGCCGTACATGTCGTCCTCGAATTTTGGCAACTGTGTCGTCCCGATCATGCAGTCTCGCCTGACGAGAAACGGTGGACTGACCTCGAGGTAACCATGTTCGCGTGTGTGCAAGTCGAGCATGAACTGGATTAGCGCCCGCTCCAGACGCGCGCCTGCACCGATGAAACAAATGAAGCCGCTTCCGCTCAGCTTCGTGGCTCGTTCCACGTCGAACAGATTCCGCCTCGCGCCGAGCGCGACATGGTCCAGGACCGGGAAATCGAACTGCGGTTTCCCGCCCCAGCTCCGCACGACCGGGTTGTCGGCCGCGGTCGTGCCGACCGGCGCATTGGCGTGCGGCAGGTTTGGAATATTGAGCAGTAAATCGCGCTGTCGCTCTTCTGCCACGGCCGTTTGCCTAACGAGTTCGGTAATTTCGTCGCCGATCTGTCGAACCCGTTCTTCCAGCTCCGCCGAATCTTCCCCGCGGCTGCGCGTGCCGCCGATTTCCTTGCTCAGGCGTTTGCGATCGGCATTGCACTGCTGGAGAGCTGTCTCCATTTTTCGCCGTTGCGTGTCGACCTCGAGCAATTCGTCGATCTTGCTTTGGTCGTTGCCCCCGCGCGTTGCAATCCGGCTTTTGACAAAGTCGGGCTGTTCGCGAATCAGGCGGATATCGAGCATGCGCAGGAAAAAGGCAGGATTAATCGGATTAACAAGATTTTTTCTCATCCCTCGTTTGCCAGCGAATCCCGTCAGACGCAACGCAGCGCACGAAAGCGCGTGACTTCGCTGCGCGCGCCCGCATAATTTCACCGTGGACGAGTTGAAACTGCTCGGTGTGGCTCTGGGCCTCGCCTGCCTGGCCGGCGTCAATCTTTACCTCACCGTCTTCGTCACCGGGCTCGCCATTCATCAGCACTGGATCGTGCTCTCGCCGGCCTACCAATCACTCGCCATCGTCGGCGATCCGCTCATTCTCTGGATCTCCGGCACGCTCTATGTGCTGGAATTTTTCGCCGACAAAATCCCGTGGGTCGACTCGGCCTGGGACACGGTGCATACGATCATCCGACCGATTGGCGGCGCGCTCCTCGCGATTCGCGTTCTTGGGCAGACAAGCCCGGCCTTTGACGTGATCGTGGCGCTCTCGGCAGGCGGCGCGAGCCTCGTCACGCATTCCGCCAAAGCCTCGACCCGGCTCGTGACCAACGCCTCGCCCGAGCCGTTCTCGAACATCGGGCTCAGTCTCCTCGAAGATGTCGGAGTGATCGCCGGGCTGGTGCTGATTCATTTCAATCCGGTTCTTGCGCTCGGGGTTTTTGTTCTTCTCCTTGCCATCATCCTGTATTTCGCACCCAGGATATTTCGCGCAGTGCGCGTAAAGCTTTGGCTGATCTGGAAAAAGCTGAACCGTCCGGCCGAAGGCGAATCTTCTTCGACCTTGCCGACTTCGCTGCCCTCGCGTTACTCGTCGACTTTCGCGAGAGAGAATTTGCTCGGCGAAACGATCGCCTGGGCCGTACCGTGCATCAGCAAGCGGTTGCGTGGCGTGCCGGCGAATTCCTCCGGCCTGCTCATCGCGACGAACGAAGATCCGGCCAAGCTCGACGTTCGTCGCACGCAAAGGCTGGCGCGGCCGGGCTCAGACGATCAATTTGCAGGATTGTGTCGCAGCACGAGAACCGAAGTTCCTTTCGGAAAATCTCGTCCTTTCTCCCGGGAGCGGCCGGGGACCGAGTTTCGTCTTCCTCTTCGAGCGGGGCCGCGGCGCGCGCGTCGAGATGATCGTGGATTTTCTAAATGCGCGGCGACCAACGGAGCCGGCGCCGGAGACGATCCCTGCAGCCTAACGAATCTACCTGAGCGGCAAACGTACGGCCCGCCTCTGCTTCATTTCATTAAGTGGAGTGGTCTTTCCCGCGAACTTTCGGGACTGGAGGTAAGGGGATTCGAACCCCTGGCCTTCTCATTGCGAACGAGACGCTCTACCAACTGAGCTATACCCCCTTTTACCTATGAAAACCGACCCGAGATCGAGGGCCGAAAATCTGCTTTGCACCCTGACTCATTACGCCGTGTGTTCAGATTGCATGGGAGCACTACAGCACAGCACAGGCGCGTTTCAGAAAGTCGGCGAATGTCTCTACCGGTATTCAAACGGGCTCTATTATGCCCGTATCCGGGTTGAGGGCAAGGAGATCAAGCGCAGTCTGGGAACAACCGATCCGGCTCTGGCGCGACGCAAACTTGCCCAGTTCAAGAATGAGCAACGGCAGATCGATCGCTCACAGGGCAAGCTGACGCTCGACGCGCTCTGCGGCCGGTATCTCCTGACAATCCAGCATCAGAAGCCGAAAAGGCGGTCCATAGAAGAAGCGTTCTTGGGGAGAAATCGTTCATTAACGTGGAGACGGAGTTGGAATTTCAGTCCAATGATAAGCTGAAACATCAGCAGAGTTGTTGGGGCTGCTGAGGACCCAGACCCGACCGCTGCGCGTTTCCGTGGGGAATCGACCGGCGTCGGGCGTCGACAACAGATATTCAGGCCCACCGTTGCTAGTCTGGGCGCCTGAGGTCTTGCTACTGTTGACCCCCAGCAAATAGCCGATCACCAGACAAATAAAGCCGACCAAAAGAAACTTGAGTGAATCGTTCATGTTAGAGTTGGAGGCATCGACGACAACGCCATTTCCAACGTGGTCTTCGTGACAGCCGATTTTCACGGCACGTTGGTGAACCGGCTTTCCTACCAGCTCGGACCTTTCGAGCCGCAAATCCAGACGAACTCGATTGAGGTCATCACTGGCCCGGTTGCCTTCGACAAGCCTTGGCCCCACCATCGTGGATCTGGCCGCGGCCTTCGGTCTCATCACTCCAGAACAACGTGACTACTATTACTCTCTGCCCAACGGTGTCGAGAAGGAGGGATTCGTGCTCGCGATCGTCAACTGCGGGCTCGCCCCGCCGGGCTAGAACCAGCTCAGCCTCTTCGACAATCCCTTGCCGAACGTGCAATTGCTCCCGGGGCAGATCTACAACTCGCCGAACACCTACGGGTGGACGGAGTTCAGCGTCGACGCGATCACCACCAGTTGGACGTCAAAACCTGGGGTATTCTTCCCTACTCACAGGCCGAGCTCGACGGCGACCCAGGCGAAGTCACCAGCCGCACTCCGGTTATCGTGAGTGAGTTTGTCGTCACGCCGTTGCTTTGACTCGGGGCGTGCGGTGGATCGCATTCGAGACTCCGGGTGTCGAGCCAGCGTTTGCATCGCCCGATGCAAAGCAAAAGGCCATCGACTATGCGTGCGGACGCTTCGGAGGTAGTGCCGGCGAAGTGCACGTCTATGGCGACGACAACGCAACTATCGATCGCAGCATCGTCGTCGATGGTCGTGGCCAATATCCGCAGGTTGGCGGTGAGTAATGTCATCGCGCTTGAGATGCGAGACGGATGGCCTGGCGAATTTGATGATTGACAGTGGAACCAAAGATTTCTCGGTTCCAAACGAATGGTCGAACGGCGGAACAGGAAGCCGGTCACTAAGCGAACGGCGGGGAGCGAAAAGGCTCTTTGCGGGTGGCTTCTTTATGGACTCGCCCGCGCTCTCATAGTCGGCGCAATCTCCGCCCAGGCGCCTCTCTTCCGCGCTCCGTATTCCCCGCAATCCGGCCCGCCGGCCGTAACAACGTTGTTACCAAAGCCTACTAGTCGAAAGCCGTTGGGGGGATAGCGTTGCACATAGAACCATCACAAAATCTAAACGGAGGAAAATCATGAAAAAATCAAATTCAACAAAACAGCAGATCCACATCAACAGCATCAGTGCGTGTCACGGTCGTGCAACGTTTCGCCTTCATTGGGCTCGTCGCGACCCTCCTGCTCGGAGCAGCGTCATCGTGGGCCGCCAACGGGAACGCCTATATTCCAACTAATCTTGTCTCCGACGTCCCGGGAATCGCGGAAAACACCGATCCTAACCTGGTAAACCCCTGGGGTCTCACGATCTCATCCACCAATACGTTTTGGGTTTCCGATAACGGCACTGGTCTATCAACGCTTTATGATCTAAACGGCGTGCCGCAGTCACTCGTAGTCACGATTCCACCCTCAGCGACCAACAACGACGGGGCTAACCCAACCGGCCAAGTCTTCAATAGCGGACCCGGCTTTGTGATCACGCAAAATGGGCACTCCGGCGCCGCATTATTCATATTTGTCGCGGAAGATGGGAGTATTTCGGGCTGGAACCCGTCAGTCGCCGCGACTCAGGCGATTCTCGCTGTTGATCATGGAAGCCAGGGAACCATCTATAAAGGAGCGGCGCTCGCCAGTGTCACTGGCGGACAGCGTCTTTATGCGACCGACTTCCACAATGGGAAGGTCGAGATTTACGACCAGAATTTCACGGAAATTGATAACGGACAGACGTTTGTCGATCCGACGATCCCACAAGGCTACGCCCCGTTCGGAATTCAGAACATCAACGGTCTCATTTACGTCACCTATGCGAAGCAAGACGCTGACAGACACGACGACGTTCCTGGTCCGGGCCATGGTTTTGTAAGTGTTTTTAATACCGACGGCAGCTTCATCACGCGTTTGATTTCCCGCGGTCGCTTGAATTCACCATGGGGTCTGGCCCTGGCACCGCAAGGTTTTGGAATCGCCAGTGGTTCACTCCTCGTGGGCAATTTTGGCGACGGTAAGATCAACGCGGTCGATATTAACTCCGGCGCGGGTCTCGGTGCCCTGAAAAGGGGGAACGGAGCACCAATCGTCATAGATGGCTTGTGGGCGCTCTTGTTTGTCGATACTGACTTGTATATTACCGCCGGCTTCGGAGGTGAATCGCATGGCCTACTCGCCAAGATCCAAGCCAAGCATCCCTAACGACGGATATAGTGAAATCGAATAGACCCTGCGTTTGATTCGTCGCAATCGTCGCGAGTCCTTTTTGATCGGCGCGTGTCGAGCGAGCGTCGCGTTTCACGCTCGCACGCACCCGTCCATAATTGTTTAAAACAGCTTGAAACTCGGACGGTGAGAAATCCGATTTCGATCTCAGGTCGACAGTGGTGAATTTTGGGGAACGCTGCGCCAAAGGCAACCAACCATTAAGAAGCTTCCTTGATCATAACGAATCAACCCGGCCCCACCTTTACAGCATGCCTCCATGCGCCTATCGTACGTGACGGACACGGCTTATGGAACGGCGGCACTACCGGGAACAACAACACGGCGATCGGCTCGAGTACACCATTCACCTAGCGGCCGCAACTCGAAACTCAAGCTATGAATTCAAAAACGGATAATGTGGTAATTATTGGCGGCGGACCGGCCGGATCAGCTCTGGGATGCTACCTGTCGAAAGCGGGGATCAAGAACACCATCTACGAGGCAGCCAACCATCCCCGGGCTCACGTGGGCGAGTCCATGGTCATGTCATCCGTCCAGGTGTTTGACGAGATCGGATTTTTGCCCGTGCTGGAGCGGGAGGGTTTTGTCAAGAAACATGGCGCCTCGTGGCATCCACCGGTGCGCAAGGGAGAGGCGGCGATTGCGTTCAGCGAGTTTCCCTCGCCCCATGTGAAGCAGGACTACACCTATCACGTGGATCGGCAGAAATTTGACCTCCTCCTGTTGAAGCATGCGGAGAGTCTCGGCACCAAGGTTTACCAGGGAATCAGCGCGACCAGGGTGCTATTTGACGACGAAAATTACGCTCGCGGTGTACGCGTTCGTTTGGCCGAACAAGAGATCGACATTCCGGCCCGTCTGGTGGTGGACGCAAGCGGCCGCCAAACGCTGCTCGGAAAGCAACTCAAGGTGAAAAAGAACGATCCCATTTTTGATCAGTTTGCGGTCCATGCGTGGTTTGAGGACGTCGACAAGAGCCAGAGAGACTCAGCGGAATATATCCACATTTACTTCCTGCCGGTGGAGAGGGGCTGGGCCTGGCAAATCCCCATCACACATGAAATCACGTCGATGGGCGTCGTGGCCGAGAAGGCCGTGTTTAAGAGCGGGCGGTTGGAGCCGGGCGAATATTTTCAGAAATACGTCGACTCAAACCCCGACCTCGCGCACGCGATGCGGAACGCCAAACGCGTCAACGACTTTAAGCTGGAGGGCGACTACAGCTATAAGATGGACACGTTTGCCGGCAACGGCTTTGTCCTGATTGGCGACGCGGCCCGATTTGTCGACCCGATTTTCTCGTCCGGCGTGAGTGTGGCGCTTTTTAGCGCGAAGTATTCGGCGGAACGGATCAAGTACGCCTTCGAAAACAACGACTTTAGCGAGGCCGCTTTGAAGCCGTACGAAACGAAGCTCCGCTCGGGCACGGAGATCTGGTACGAGTTCATCCGACTCTACTACAAGCTGCTTCCAGCCTTCACTCATTTTATCAAATCGAAGGAACATCGCATCGAGGTGCTGCGTCTGCTCCAGGGTGAGGTGTTTGATCGTCGGGAAGTGCCGGTTTTGGACGCGATGCGGAAGTTTATCCACACCGTCGAGACCACGCCGGGTCATGCCTTCGCGGGTGTGCTTTCTGATATTTCGATTGATTAGATCGGGGTCTCGCGGCTCCGTTTCGCGCCCTTTTATTCAGGCGCGCAGTCTACGTTCGAAGGAACTCAAAAGCGGCCCAGTCACGATCGTCGTGACCATCTTCAATCACAGCATTGATGCCTTTCGTGCGTTCAGGACCGTTGCCTGATCAACCGCACCTCCAAGCTGCGTAAGCGGACGGCGCGACTGAGAAGCGGCCGTTTCGCGCGGCTACCCGTGGGAGGGCTTCGTCGATCTCGAGGAGGGCACTCGCTCCCTCCGACAAGAGAGACAGGGCGAAATCCCGCGCACAGGTGTCTCCGGTCGCGATGGACAATGGGGAGCCGTCGGCCCTGTCGAGTCCGGCATCCCGCACAATGTAATCCAGGGAATTAACAAGAGCGGTCCGCAATTCGAGCAGGCTGTTCCGATTCGCTTCTAGAAAGCAAACAAGGGTCTCGCTCTTCCGGTGCTCGCTGGGGCGTTTCGCTGGGGCGCCAATCGGTGGCAGAATCTTGTTCCGCCGCGCAGTGCGGCCGGCGGGAGGATGCCAAAGAGTGACACATTTCCGTTTTGTCAGACAAGAGTTAACCTTCGATTTCCATGCTCTTACCTTATCCGTGGGATGTCACATTGCGGCGACGGCTATGTGGAGACTGCGTGAATCTTTGCTCAATCGGTTGTTGCAGAGGGAAATCAGGGCCGCGTCCAGGGTAGACCATATTCTTACGTCGTTCTGCCCCCCAATCTGCAACGATTAGACTGCGAAATGCGCGTGCCGCATAATCGATTTCACCAAATCGTTACCGAAGCTCCACCGGGGCGTCACAACCGGGTGCGATCAATTCGAAATGACTAGGAACAATACTGCTCTCAAGGAAGTGAAAGTGGCCTCCCGGCGCTCAGTCGAGCGACGAACGCGGCGACGTCCTCGCCACTCTCCCAAAGCAGAAGCGACTCTGTGGGAGGAGCCACGGTGGCCCGCAATCGGCGCGCTCAAGCGGAGGAATCGGTTGATCTTGGCGGCGATACACTTTTGGGAGTTGAGGCGCGGGATTCAGGATTAGAGCCCGAGCGACAGCCCGTAACCCTCCGAATCGAGCTTGCACTGAAAGGTGCAAAAAATAGACCTCAACCATGCGGCAGCCGATCCAAGACCGGGTGTCGCTTTCGAATTGTCAATTGCCTATATCATGTAAACCCCAATCAAAGCTCCCTTGCTCGAACCCCTTTTCTCCTCGGAGCATTGGGCTGCGCGCTCCACCCTTTTACTCAAGTAGCTGTGAAAAAACTGGCAGCCCGCTCCCGAACTCGTAATATATCGTCCGATTTCATGTCCCTCGACGACCCCGATGAACTGCACCTGCGTGCAGCTTGCGCCTATGTCGAAGCGGGTATGTTCGACGAAGCCCGGGCGGAACTGCAAAAGATCGACCCGTACTCCCAGCTCTTGCCAGAGTTATTAGCGGCCCGCCTTCCACTTTATCGGACGTTGGAAAAATGGGACATTATGGCAAACGTGGCCAGGAAGCTCACGGAATGGAACCCGGAGGAGCCGCGAAATTTCGTCGACTGGGCCTACGCGACTGGGCGTGCAAGATCAATTCACGCCGCCCACACCATTCTTACGCGAGCAGCGGCTCTCCATCCAACCGACGTGACCATCCAGTTCAACCTCGCCCGCTACGAAGCGCAGATGGGCCGTCCTGACCAGGCCAAAGCGCGCCTCAAGCGAGCGGCCGAGATCAACCCCAACTTCGGATTGATGGCCCTGGGCGATCCGGACTTGGAGTCACTCTGGTCCTGATGGTCCACAGAGTAAAACAATGACGTCGGCGAAGCTCCGGCCATCGCCGAAAGTCCGTGCCATCGAACGCCGCACCCTCAATGAGCTCCCTCCAGGGCAAGACGTAGCTCCGCTACCAGTTGCTGGGCGCTCCAGTCTGTTCCCGCGCAAAACACAGCGGAGGCGACCGTCACGATCCAAAATGACCGTGCGCAGATTATGCACGATTTGACCGTCGGTCTTGGCAAACTGAAGATCCGCCGCCTCAGCCAACGGACGTAGTTGATCCTCGGTGACAGAGGCGAAAGTCCAAAGGGGTTGTTTGGCCTCATAGCCTGAGGCGACTGCCGACAGGCGATCGGGAGTGTCACTAGTCGCATCCATACTGAGACTAAGCAGTCTCATTTGATCGTCGCAACCAAGACGTTGAATAAGGGCCTGAACGGTTTGAAAATTGCGATTCATCAAAGGGCAATAGGTAGGGAGCGGACATCCGAGATAAATGAATGTGATGGCAAGGACCCGTCCCCGGAACTCGTGGAGACGCTACTCGTTTCGTATTGGCATTGATTACAATCACGTAACTTGAATACGCTGGCGATCCAGCATTGTTATAGGTGTCCGGTCCAAGCTCGGAGGCGAGAGGGCCGGTCATCGCCAAAAGCTGGCGCTCGGAAAAGGAGTTGAGCGGAGCGGTAGGATACTGTGCCTCGATTTACAAGAGCGCACGTCGGTCCGGCTTCCTTCTACCCCCGGCCCCGACTCCACGGCAGACAGAGGAGGCGGTCAAACAGGATGAAAGAGCCCGCGAACGAGCCGGACGTCTTTATCAAGATGATCGAGGAAAAATACGGCTTCGCAGATTCGCCGTGAGGATCAAAGGTCAAAATGAACGTCCAGGGAGTGTCCTCCACGAGATCATTCTGGTCTCTGCTAGCTAATCTTGTTCGTGTCAAAGTTGCGGAAACAAAGACCCAATCCGAGAAAAGTGAAAGAATTCGTCGACAGCGAAAAGCCAATTCATTACAATAACGTCGTATTTAGCCGCTTATTCCTGCCCGCCGATCAGACGACGAGATTTCTCGAAACGAATGAATTCCGAACAGCGAAGAATGTTCTCCTCGTTTTTACTCGAGTTCATGCGCCGTAACCGAGACTGGCCAGGCCTAACTCTGAAAGAGCTGGTCCTACAGATGAAACGTGCCGGCTTTTCCGCAGCCGATGCAAAATTGATCAGAGAGGAGATTCAGAATCTTAAGGACAAGGAGCTCCTGCAAAAGGGCGGTGAATGGAGAACCAAAAGCCGTCAGGCACTGAAGCGCGATGGTTGATTGCAGCGATGCTGCTGCGCAATAGCTTCCGCTACCTTTACTGCTTGTCGGCGACGATGCGCCGAGCCGGCGTGTCCGCCTCAAGCGGGTCGCTCACCCGCTAGATCCGCGCGGCCCGCGCTTCGAGGGCTGCGGTGAGTGAAGCAATCTCCTTTTGTTGCTGCGCAATCGTCGTAGCCTGTTTCGTGACGGTATTTGTCAGGTCTTGAACCCCGCGATCCTCCTTTAAACTCATTGAGCAACATTGCGTTCACTTTTTCATTGCGGACGCTGAAGGGTGTGTCCTTCTCGTCAGACATAGCCAGCTCGGAATGACTTTCGCCACCTGCTCGGCCACGAGACCAAACTGGGGGTTGGGCCGAAGGATCGAGCGTTTTCCCTATGGCGGGAAGTTCACCGGTTGAAGGGACAGGATCGCCTCGCTCGCCTCGTAAACGACACGAAACGTCGAACGTTGGCACATTATACGGGATTGTTTCGTCGACTTGTTGTAAGGCGGACGCGCGAATTGTCGCCGCGCACCTCTTAAATAAAATCTTGACGTTCTCGCGGTAATGAATAGAAACGGCCATGCTTAAATCACTTGCTGGTCTGCTCTTAGCCCTCTTAGCGGTTGCGGGTTGCTCCACCCCTCAGCCTGCTGCCAAACCGCAGGCCGCCGCGGGTCAATCCGCGGCCACTGTTAGTCAATCAGCGTCCGTCGCCGCGATCAATTCTGTTCCAGCCGCCGATAGCCAGGAATACGAAACCGTTTTCGTTCCACCCCCAACTGGGAGTCTGCTGGGTGGCGGTTCGGTGCGCGTCCCGAAGACGTATTCGGGAACCGGTGAGAATGCACTTCTCGGCAACATCCGGCGCCTTAATGCCGCGGCCGGGGCGAAGGATGAACGTCCTTATGTGGTGAGCGCGGTCTCCAAGGCCACCGGAGTGAGCCAGCGAGAATTGCAGGCCCAGCAGGATGTTTTGCGACTGCGCTTCGGCGAACTCTGTGCGATCAATGCCATCGCCCGCGGCAACAGTAACAAAGTGCAGGAAATTGCGACTCTAAAATCCAAAGGCCAAAGCTGGACGGCTCTCGCGACCTCGAACGGCGTGAACATTGCGACCGTGACCCAGACGACGCGTAACGCCGCCGATTTGACGGCCAGCTCGTATTCCAATGCTACGGAGCGGCAAAAGGGAGGTCAGCGCAAAATGGAGCAGCTTGGTGTGGGCCCGCAGGTACGACCTCAGCAATAGGCTCTTCGGTTCGGCGAAATCGAAGGGCAAATTTTGTTGGACGGCCGCCGATCACCAGGGCCAAAGATTGAGAGCCTCGCATTCGTTTCTTGCTGTCGCGCCTGGCTGCGAGGAACTCTGCTCGGTGCGATTTGGGGCGGGATTGTTCAATCGGCGGCGCGCGATTCATTTCAACCAAACATCGCCATTGGTTTCTCAGCGCGCACCAGGAAATGCGCATTGATTCTGCGAGATTGACGAGGCGGCTTCCGAGGGTTCCCGGCCGAGAACGGCGACCCAGCATGCGACGATCGCTCACGACGCTTGCCGCGGCGTTCGCTCTCATTGCGAGTGCCCAAGAAGGGATCGGCGATACCGAAGCGCAAATCCGAGCGCGTTACGGCGAGGCGATCGGGGTCCTGCCAGTCCCCCCGGGCGATACCAGCCTAACGAAGTGCTATTCATCGGACGGCTTCATCATCTCCGTAACCTACGTCAAGGGACACAGTGTCCGCGAGATCCTAACCAAAGGGAACAAGTCCAAGATTACCGAAGCAGAGATCCAGACCGCGCTCAAGGCGAACGCCGGCGGTTCGGCCTGGAATGCAGAGCAACTGGCAGATCCGCGGACGGCTGGCGTGCAGGAGTGGCGGACCAGCAATCAAGAATCGCGCGTCGCCATTTACGATTCGCAGACCCGCGCACTTTTTATCACCACCCAGGAATTTATCGACCTGACCAAGGCGACGAAGTCACAAGTTGCCACGAAAAGAGGCGCCACTGGACTCGGCGGGTTCGGCACCGTCGGCGCGGTCCGCGCGGCCGGCGCACGTCCGACAGTCAACATGAAACTTTTCGACAAGAGTGCCGTGATAAGGTCGCAGCAAAGCCAACCACGGCCTTCTGCCAGCCCCGGAGGAAACTGAAGATGCGTCACGGTTTTGCCGGGAAAGATTCCATCTGTCCGCTTTCAACTCTCCGGTTTTCGCCGCTGGGGAAACGACGCGACGTTTCCTGATCTTGTTCAGATTCCACTGATACTGCTTCAAGACATTTACTGAATTGCCGTCGCCGGTATCGCTATCTAGTTCGGCCTGAAAAGACTCAAAATAATGCGCGCGCGGCCTTGGCATCGCCGTGGCCTCATTGTGGGTGCTGCGTTTGTCGGCAACATATTTTGGACTTCATCTGGCCGTCATTGGAGAGCAACAATCGTGGCAATTTCTCCATGCAAACACGCGGCCAGATCTTATAGGGAAAGACTGTACTGCACCAAGGCGGTACGCTGTTTAGCTCGCAAGATGATTGGAAAGATGCGCAAGGGGATGAGATCGAGGTCGCGGGCATTCTGCTCGGCGATGATCGGGAGTCAGCAATCCTCGCGACTCTGATCAAGGGAAGCTCCACGGGCATCATCCGCGGCAAGGACACCACGACCGGCGTGGCGCTGATAGAAGAGTGTCGGATGGGCAACTATCTCACTCGCGCCGCAACCGCCGATCGCCAGCGAAGACGCGCCCGGAATTCTTCTCCGCCCGAAGTTCCTGCGCGACCGGACCTGGTGTTTGCCTGATTGACTACGGATGAATCATGTTCGTCCAGAGAAATTCGTACGTCGCTATGGCGTTTATGGCGACGGAGACGACGAAGAGGGCCGCCTCCGCTGTTGCTACCTTGCGACCGCCGTTCCCAACGATGAGCAGAAACATCCAGGGTATGAGAACAATTCCATATCGGTACGAGAACTGCCAGCCCCCGGTGTTTCCGTGACACCAGAGAAAGAGCGTCAAGACACCGATCGCGATCCAGCAGGTGGTTTTGTGCTTTCCGCCTTCGCGGAAAAGGAGAAAAAGAAATGGGCTGGCAAGAAAGATTGAACAACCGAAGGCCGGCGGCTGAAGGTAAGGGAAATTCTGCAGATCAATCATCCCTCGAAACAACATTTCGTAGACGTTCCAACGAATGGCGTGCAGGGAGAAGAGCCCATGCCGATACCACGGCTCTTGCAACACACCTGGAATGCGCGCATACCCGAAGTCTGCGACTCCGCCGAAGCGGACCCAGTTGTAAACCGCAGTGCAAAGCAGAAGCAAAGCTGGAACGGCGACAAATCGCGCGAGATCCATCCAGATCCGGGGCCAGTCCCGGTTGGTCATGACACATCCGCGGCCGTTTTTTTCAGACGGCTGAGACTGCCAGAAATAGTAGAGATAAATGGGTGCCGTTAAGAGGACCTCTGTTCGATTGCCCATCGCGACCGCAAACCATATGCCGGCCAGCAGCGGATTCCGGCGAACCAGCGTGTAATAAAGACTGGCGGCCTGACCCAGGATCGCGAAACCAAGAGCCATTTGCCAGGCGCCGGCAAATCCGATGTTGCACCAGGTCCAAGTGGCGAAAATTGGAAATAACGCCACGATGACGCGGCGCGTCTGCGACATCTCCGAAACATAGGAGAGGCGACAAAAGAAATAAGCGCATCCCGCCATCAGAACTGCGGCTAGTTCGCGCGCCGGCCAATTGCGAATCATCCCAATCCTCTGCAAGAGCGCAACAGGAACGTTTACCAACACGGCGCCCAGCGGAAAGACCGAGTAATATCTCCCGCTCACCGGCACCAACTCGTTCAACCAGGGCGGCGTCGGACTGGTTAATCCCACATGTCCGTGCAGGAAAGCCACCGCGATGCGATAGGTATAGTCGAAATGGTCCTGCACTGACCTGGTCGAAAAATAAAAGACCATTCCCGCCACCACGGCTACAGCCGCTCCAAAGCTTGACGCTGGTAGTGTTTTCACAATTGGGTGTTTCATGGCGCGAGGTTTTTCCTTTGTTGGCGAACTGGTCGGGGCGACAAGCTGCCGATCAATCTCCCGTTCGCCGGACCGGAGCGTTCTGAAAGCTATTCCAAGTCATAAACTTCTGCCAGACTAATACCGGTCGTGCCGTGCTCTGCCACCGCTACCATACCGATTTGGCGGCCGGTTGCCTGGCGACGGGAAAACATTCGTCAACAGCTTTGAGTACAAAGTGAGGGCTGCGACCGGACCCGCGCATTTCGGGTTAGCGGGCGCGCTCGCCAGTCCCGCACGGGAGATTAACGATCAGACCGGCGGTCGTTAGGCAGCGACCGCCACCGAGGCGCCCTTGGTCAAAACCGCGACCGCGCGTTGAATCTCTTCAAAATCGAACGGCTTGGACATCATCATGTCGACATGCAGCGCTTCGTAGGTCCGGATGTCCTCGTCACAAAGGTGGGCTGACAGAACGAGAATCTTGCCGGTGAACTTTCTCGCCCGCAGCCGGCGGACCAGTTCGAGACCGGACATGCGCGGCATACGATGATCGGTGATGACGACGTCGAAGGGTCGGGGGGACGCCGCGATCTTGATCAGGGCTTCCCAACCGTCGCCGGCCCGAGTCACTTTTGACATTGGGCCGCCCAACACCACCGCGAGGATTTGAGCGACGGCTTTTTCATCTTCGACTGCCAGTATCTGCAGAGGTTCTCTCATGGTCCGCTCTTCAAATCAGCAAGACGCAGGCCGCACGGTGGCACCAATTCCTGAGCTGCGATCTGTTCGGCGCGCTTACACTCTGGAAGGCATTCGATCGGTTCTCTTGCCGGGAGGGAAGCTACGCTTCTTTTGGCCGGAAGGGCCCAAAGACCGGGAACACGGCACGAGGGATGCTATGGTAATTATGGTGATTGTTTGGGCTTTTAAACGTTTCTTTGCCCTGTGCCTCGTCTGTTGCGCCCCTTTTCTCGTCGCCGCGGCCACTGCCGCGACGGTCGTTCTGGCTTGGAACGCTAACTCCGATTCCGATATCGCAGGCTACCGGATCTATTACGGAACCGCGTCGGCGCTTTACAAGCATCTCGACGTCGCCACCCCGAAGGCCACAATCCCGGGTCTCGAGAACGGCGTCACTTACACCTTTGTCGGCACTGCCTACAACACGGCCGGAGCGGAGAGCGAGTATTCAGCGCCCCTCCTCTACACGATTGGTTCTTCGAGGGTTATCCCGCCTGCGATCCTCGCCAATATTTCCAGTCGCACCTCTGTTCAAACGGGTGAGAACGTCATGATCGGCGGTTTTATCATCGATGGTGTCGTGGGAAAGAAGGTCGCGCTGCGCGCGATCGGGCCGTCGTTGACGGCGGCGGGCGTGAGTGGAGCGTTGGCGGATCCCTTTCTGCAGCTTGTCGATTCGACCGGCACCGTCCTCGCTTCCAATGACAGCTGGAATGTGCCGGGACAGGAAATCGAATCGTATGGCCTCGCGCCGACGGATCCGCGGGAAGCGGCTCTCGTCGCGACCCTCGTTCCTGGCAGCTACAGTGCCATCGTCAGTGGTAAGGGGGGCTCCGGTGTGGGCCTGTTTGAACTCTATGATCTCGACGCCGATAGGGGCCGGATCGCGAATATCTCGACTCGCAGCCGAGTGGAAACGGGCGACAATGTGATGATCGGCGGCTTTATCCTCACGGGCACAACGCAGAACCAAGTCATTGTGCGTGCCATCGGTCCGTCGCTCCTGGCGCTTGGAGTGAGCGATGCTTTGCTCGATCCAACCCTGGAGCTGTACGACAGTAACGGCAATCTACTCGGTTTTAACGATAACTGGCGCACCACCCAGGAGTCGGAGATCATCGCCACCACGGTTGCGCCAACGGATGACCGGGAGGCGGCCATCGTCGCCACCCTCCCGCCCGGGGCCTATTCGTCAGTCGTCCACGGCGCGAATGACACCACTGGTGTCGCGTTGGTCGAGGTCTACGCCTTGAACTGACCGCAGGGTCCTCCCAGCGGACCGTGCTCTGCGTTGGTTTCGGTGCGGATGACGACCGGCGCCGAGCCCGCCCGTGCGGTTGGTAAAGGCTTGGAAGGCTGGTGGGACGAAACCCTCAAGTGCGTGGGAGTGATCTCGAGCTACACTCTTTCCCTCCCCGGCGTCCGACTGAGTCTCGCCCTACCGAGGTTGGCCCACCGGAATTGGAACGGCCTAACGAACCTTGCCCGGTCCCCAGAGCGCGCGACCTGGCGTTGCTCCGGTGTGTTCGCCGTCCTTGATCACCTGCACGCCGTTTACGAACACCTGCTTCATTCCGACTGCGTATTGGTGCGGCTGCGCAAAAGTCGCCCGATCGGCAATCGTCGCCGGGTCGAAGACGACGACGTCGGCAAACATGCCTTCTTTGAGAAAGCCGCGGTGATCGAGCCCCAGGTTGGTCGCCGGCAGCGCGCTCAGGCGGCGAATCGCTCCACCTAACGAAATCACCTTCACGTCCCGCACGTATTTGCCGAGGACCCGGGCAAAATTGCCATAGGCGCGGGGGTGGGGATTCGATTTCAGGAAAACGCCTTCGGGTGCCTGCGAAGCTTCATCCGAGCCGAAGGAAATCCACGGCTTGGCCATTTCCTTGCGCACGTTTTCTTCCGACATCAGGAAGTAGATCGAGTCGATGCGCGATTCGTCTTCCACAATCAGGTCCATGATCGTTTCGATCGGATCCTTACCCCGCATCTTCGCGACCTCGGCGAGCGATTTTCCGGTCAGCGGTTTCAGCTTCTCCGATTTGAAGCCGACGAGCAGAATCTTGTCCGCCGACCCGGCCGCGAGATAGAGGTTCTCCCACGCGTCGCTCGGCTTCTTCACTTCCGCTGCGATCTTCTCCCTGGTCGCGGGATCGCGCAGGCGCTTGAAGAGCGCGGGATAACCGCCGTCTTCCGTCCAGGGCGGGAGACAGGCGTCGAGGCCGGTGCCCGCGGCGGTGTAGGTATACATGTCGGCCGTGATCTTGAGGCCTTCTTTTTGCGCGGCCTCGATCCGTGCGAGCAACTTATCGAGCTTTGGCCAGTTCGAATTCCCAGCCGCCTTAATGTGATAGACCTCGGCCGGAATCTTCGCTTCGCGGCTGATCCGGATCAATTCGTCAAGCGCTTCGAGGAGCTGGTTCCCTTCGCTTCGCATGTGCGAGATGTATTTGCCTTGGTAGCGTGCGGCGACCTTGCAGAGCTCGATTAACTCCGGCGTCTTCGCGTAAAAGGCGGGTGGATAAATCAACGATGTGCCGATGCCGAGTGCGCCTTCCTCCATTTCCCGGCGAACGAGCGCGCGCATTTCGTCGAGCTGCTGTGGCGTGGGCGCTTTGTCATCGAAGCCGATGACGTTCTCCCGAATGGTGGTCGCACCGATAAAGGAGGCGACATTGCAAGAGACGCCGCGCGCTTCGAGAAAGCGGAGGTAATCGGCCAGCGTCGTCCACGTGATCTCGTAGCGGATGTCCTTCTGGTCACGCAACATTTTTTCCCGCACCCGGTCGTTCACCGGGCCCATCGACTCCCCTTCGCCCATGATCTCAGTCGTCACGCCCTGGCGGATCTCGCTCTGTGAGCGGCCGTCCGCGATGAGCGATTCCGTCGACCACGAAAGCATGTTGATAAAACCCGGCGCTACCGCGAGCCCGTGGGCATCGATCACGACCTTGGCCCGCGCATTCTTGAAATCGCCGACTCCGGCGATGCGATCCCCCCGCAGCGCCACGTCGGCCAAGCGCCCGGCACCACCGCTGCCGTCGTAGATCGTGCCGTTTTTGATCACGACGTCGAAGTCCTGTGTTGCGGCTGCTGGAGCAGCCTTTGCGCGAAGGCCGGGAAGCACGATTGAACTGAAGAGCGCGAGCCAAAGAAAAGAGCGATCCATCGCACGATTGGAAATGGATCGCGCTGCGCTGTCGATTAGAAATGTCTTCTCGCGAATTGCCCTCGCTGAGACAGATCCGGCCAATATCCATACGTCGATATCTGGTTGAAGCGGAATGGCCGTTGGCCTTGTGTGGCCTCGGCCAACAGCCAGATGCCTCTCCGAAGTCCTGAGGGTTGCGACTTGTTCGTCCTTCTACCGCTGCAGCCTAAAGATCGGGCGGCGGCGGAGGAGGAGGCTCTTCATCGCCAGGCCCCGATTGTCCATACGGCGGGTTCTCTGGCGGCGGGAGGAACGCCTCACTGCAACCACCCACGAACAGCACGCAACCGAAGAGAAGCAGGATCAGCGGCAGCTTGCGGAAGAACCTTGCACAACCTCGTTCGCGAAGGTCGCCCAGCGGAGAATTCGATTGCATGATCCCAAGATCACCCCGTCGCGAGCGAAAAATCAATTGGTCCATGGAATTATCTTCTTTTCGAGCGACCGCTTTTCGCCGGTTGCCATTGAACCAGGGTAAAGACGCCAGGAATGCCTCACGGTTACAGAATTCATTCGAGCGATCGCAAGCGGAAATTCGGACTGAGGAACTGAAATATCCAGAATATTCATTTGGCGTTGCCAGCGTTCAGCTGGCGCTCATAGTCGGCGCGGTCGAAGTGTCCTTTGGATTGGCTGATCAATCCGTCGAGATCGAGTTGCCACAGTTCGTATCCACTGATTCGAACGCGGTTCCCAGTTCCTCCGGGGCCGTTGTTTGTTCCGGTAAGCGTCCAGTGGAACCTGATTCCTTCCGGTGTACTGGCCAACTGATCCATCGTCACCGTCATGTCTGGAAATGCGCTCATGAAACCGTGCGCCACCTGCGCGATGGCAGATCGTCCCACGGCCGGTGGACCATCGTTGATCGCGAGTGAACCGTTCGCGGCGTAGAAACTCGCCACGTCCTCGGGGGCCTGCCCGGACCACGCCTCGGCGTAACTCCGAGCAAATTTGGTCACCTCTGTAAGATTCATGGCTCCATTTCGATAGCGGTATTTGGAGTCGATGCGAACAGGAAATCCGGATTTGATTTTGCAGATGTGAGTCACGCCACTTGCCCGAAGAATTGCAAGATGCCGTCCCGCGCAGGGGCGAAATCCCCCTGTCTTTCGTCGTGTCTCTCAGTCACAGTGCCAGCCAATGCGGCCGCGGCTTCTTGATTCTCTGCAAAGTTATAGCGGCCGAGCGTTTCTGCGCGATCTGCTGGCCGGGATCACGGTCGCGATCGTCGCGCTGCCGCTTGCGATCGGGTTTGCGATTGCGTCGGGCGTCACGCCGGCACAAGGGATTTGGACCGCGATCATCGGTGGTTTTTTGATCTCGGCCTTTGGCGGCAGCCGGGTGCAGATCGGCGGACCGACCGGTGCGTTTGTGCCGATCATCGCCGGGATCGTCGCGAGTCAAGGTTACAGCGGACTCGCGCTCGCGACGATTCTAGCCGGCGTGATGTTGATGACGATGGGCCTGCTGCGGCTCGGCGCGTTGATCAAATACATTCCCTTTCCCGTCATCGCCGGATTCACAAGCGGAATCGCTGTGATCATTTTGGTGGGACAATTGCGCGAATTGCTTGGCCTGCATAGCGCACTGCCGGTGAATACGCTCCAGCAGGTCGGCACAATCCTGAGGCATTTGCAGGAGACAGACTGGCGGCCATTGGTCATCGGCCTGGGGACGATCGGGACAATGGCTCTTTGGCCGCAGCGCCTCCGCGCCGTGCCGTCCGCGATCATCGCGCTAATTGGCCTAACGATTATCGCCGGCGCGCTCCATTTCCCGATCGAAACCATCGGATCACGCTTTGGCGGCATCCCGCAGGGCCTTCCTGCGCTTCATCTTCCGACACTCTGTTTCTCACGCATCCAGGCGTTGATCCTGCCAGCCTTTACGATTGCAATGTTGGGCGCGATCGAATCGCTCCTCTCAGCCATGGTGGCCGATGGAATGATCGCAAGCCGCCACGATTCAAATCAGGAGTTGATTGGGCAGGGGTTGGCAAACCTCGTTAGTCCGTGGTTCGGCGGGATCGCCGCGACGGGAGCCATCGCGCGCACCGCGACCAATGTCCGCTCTGGCGGGCGCACCCCGGTGGCCGGGATGGTGCACGCGCTGGCCTTGCTCGCCATCGTCCTGGTGGCAGCCCCGCTCGCGCGCTTCATTCCCCTCGCGACCTTCAGCGGTGTGCTCATGGTGGTGGCTTGGCGGATGGGCGAATGGCACAACTTTGCAGCCATGGTGCGCGGTCCGCGGGGCGATTTCTGGGTTTTACTGGTCACGTTTGTGCTCACGGTGGCCTTCGGCCTGACGGTGGCGGTAGGAATCGGGTTGCTAATAGCCGCAGCGCTTTTCGTTAGGCAAATGGAGGCCGTTACGCAGATCCAGATCGTGACGCCGGAGAGCGATCTGGACACAGGCGTCGATTCGGTGCGGGAAAAGATCGTGCCCCAGGGCGTGGTTGTTTATCGCTTTGAAGGCCCGCTTTTTTTTGGCGTGGCCGAGAAACTTGAAGCTGCGCTCGAGCGATCGACCGTCATGCCGCGAGTAGTGATTTTCCGCATGCGCAATGTGCCGGCGATTGACGGAACGGCCTTGCGTGCGCTCAACCTGGTGCGAGAACGCTTCACGCGTCGCGAGACGCGGATCATATTTAGTGGATTGCAACCGCAGCCGATGAAGGTGTTGTTCGAGGGCGGTTTCGTGGACACAATCGGGCTGGAAAATATCTGCGCGAACATCGACGCGGCGCTCGAACGCGCGCGGCAGATGATTGAATCGTAGCGGCAATTCAACGGAATTGCCCAAACCAGCGATAAGGGAAATCATCGCCGGGACAATCGGTCGGCCAACGCGGCGGATTCATCTCGCGGTGGGGACGCACCGGGATGTCGTGGCCGTCGACCTTGCCGCAACGGGCGCGAAGATAGCGAATCAGCTCCTCGCAGGAATCAAGCTGGGCGCGGGTTGGCTTGTCGCGGTTAAAATCGCCGACGAGACAGATGCCTAACGAAATGTTGTTGAGGTAATCGCTATGGACGTGACCGCCGTTGATCTGCCGCCGCCAGCGATCGCCGACTTCGATTTCGCCGTTGCCGGAGGAAGTGCCGTTGCCGATAACAAAATGGTAGGCGAGGCCGTTGCGCATCCGGCGAACATGGCGGTGATAATAGTCGAAAATGCGGGCATTGCCCTGCCGGGTGCCGCTATTGTGCACGATGATGAAACGCCAGCGCTCGCGCAGGACGGGAGCGCGATCAATTTCGTTGCGAACCGAGCGAGTGAGATAGGTGTAGCGCTTCCCAAAAAGGTTGAAGGGCAGGAGCGAAAACCCGCGCGGTTTCTGGTAGCCCGATTTTTTGACGACGACCTGGGCGGCCTGGGAGGAACCTGAGGACGCAGCGGCCCTCCGAGGTGCCGGTGTGGTTTCGTTAGGTGTGGGTCGACGGCTGGGCGTTTCTTCCGGTTGAGGCTGACGCGCGGGCGTCTCTTCGCTCACCGCACGGGGCGTGCGGGCCGGCTTTTCCTCCGGCTCGGGAGTTCGCGTGGATTTTCTCTTTTTCGTAGGCGGATGTTGGGCCGGCTTCGGCTTGCGATGTGGAGTGGCGGAGGGTTCCGGAGTCGGCGTCTCGACGGTGCGCATTTTTTCGCGGGCCCTGAGAAAAAGCTCTTTCTTTTCTTCTTCGGTTAATTCGGCGTGAGTAAGTGCGCCGGCGAGCAGCACGATCAGGAGCAGGCCCCAGGACCCGAGTTGCCAACGCATGTTGAATCGCGGACGGAGCAAGGCGCGGGAAATCGTTAGGCTGGTTGCGCTGCCGCCTCCGCTTCGTGTTGCTCGTGGGCGTCGGCACGTTCGCTCTCCCGTCGCAGGATGGCGTTTAGTTTTCCCCCGAGCAGCAGGAGGAGACAGGTGAGATACATCCAGGTAAGGAGCATGATAATGGAAGCAAGCGCGAGGTAAGTCGGGTTGTAGCGATCGTAGCGCGCGACGTAGAACTGGAAGAGTTTCGTTACCGTCATCCAGCCGGCAGAGAAGAAAATGGCACCTGGCAGCGCCTGCCGGATCGTCAGGTAATTTTCCGGTGTCAGGAGGTAAAGGGCGAGGGCGAGGACGACGAGCGCGACTGCGGTAAAGGGAAGATTGAGGGCGGCCACCCAGCTCTGCAGCGGGATGCTGAGCTGGAGATTCACCTCAGCAATTCCAGCCAGCGTTTCCCCGAAGACGACAAGGTTGAAGGCGAAAAGGATGGTGATCCCGAACCAGAAAAGGAGGAGGAGCGAGATGATATATTTCGACCAGCGATTGCGGTCGGCAGTCACACCATGGGTATGGCTGAGCGCGCGAGAGATGGTCGAGATGAACATCGTGCCGAGATAAATGCCGAAGATCACGCCCGCGGTGGTGAGGGCGCTATTGGTGGGCGTGATGATAACGTTGGCAACGATGACATCGAGGATCTCCTGAATCTTTGGGTCGGGCGGAAGGAAAGCGCGCACCACGCCCAGCATCTTGTGCAGCTTCGCCGGGTCGGTCCCGAAGAGGCTCAGGAGGTGCCAGAGAAAGAGAAGACCCGGGACCAGAGTCAAAAGAAATTGGTAGGCCATCTGGGCCGAGAGACCCATCGTCTCGTCGGTTGCGGTTTCCCAGACGAGCCGGCCTATGACGCGGCCGAGTAAGCGAAGGAGTTTCATCGTCGAACGAAAGTTTACTTTGCCGCTCCCGGATTACCATTAAACTCTCGGCGACGCGCTGGCCTAACGATGGCGAAACGAATCCTGATCCTGACCGCCGGCTACGGCGAAGGCCACAACGCGGCGGCACGCGGGATACGCGACGGGTTGACCGCGGTCTCGGGCGGCAGGGCCGCGATTGAGATGCACGACCTTTTCGCCGAAACCTTCGGTTTCGTGAACGATTGGGTGCGAAAAGGTTATCTCACCCTAATCAACCGGGCGCCGCGGCCATGGTCGCGCTTTTACAAGTGGCTCGATCGGCAGGAGGATTACGGCTCGCACATGCGCTGGCTTTTCGCGGTCAAGGCGCGCCTGAGCCAGTTGTTGTTGCGCTTCCAGCCTACCGCCGTGGTCTCGGTTTTCCCGGCCTACCCTCATCTCATGGAGACGATCCTCGGCGGAGTGAAACCGCCTTTTTGGCAGGTCGTTTGCGTGACGGATTCCATCACGGTGAACGCCATCTGGTATCGCTGTGGAAGCGACCTTTTTCTTGTGCCTAACGAACAGTCGGCTGCGACCCTCGTCGCGGCGGGCGTGCCGAACGAGAAGGTGCGGGTGAGCGGGTTTCCGGTTTCCCCGAAGTTTCTCGAACTCGGTGAATTGCGGCGGCCGCCGGAGGCGCGCGGCGGCTTCCGGGTCCTTTATGTGATCAACGCCGGCGGCCAGGCCGCCTCCGAAGTGATTGGCGGCCTGTCGAGGATCGCCAATGTAAAGCTGACGGTCACGGTGGGACGCGACGAGCGTCTGCGCCGGGCGGTTGAGGCGTTGCGCGGAGAGATTGAGCGCGAGTTTGAGATCATCGGTTGGACCGATCAACTGCCGCGGCTCATGCTGGAGAGTCATCTCCTGATCAGCAAGGCGGGTGGCGCCACGGTGCAGGAAACGATTGCGGCGAAATGCCCGATGATTATCAACCAGGTCGTGCCGGGGCAGGAGGAAGGGAATGCGCGCCTGATCGTCGAGACGCGCTCTGGCATGGTAGCAACGACGCCGGAGGCAATCGTCGTCGCAGTGGAGCAAGCGTCTGCAGATGACGCGCGGCTCTGGCGCGAGTGGTCGGCCAACATTAGCCGTTTGAGCCGGCCACGAGCCTCGCTTGAGATCGCGGAGTTGTTGCTCGCGCTTTGAACGGAGCGGCCCGCTCCGCCGCATCAAGGGCGGGCGGAAGCAGGTCCTCCGTCAGGATTTCGCGGGTGGCGGCTGGCCCGCTTTCTCGTTCAGGACCTGGGTGAATTCCTGCAGGCTGGTCACGATCTGCGGCGCCTTTGAGAGTACCGTGCTGGCCAGTTTTTCCGCGTAATCAGGCCGGCGTTGCGACATCTCCGAGAGCGCCATCATGACGGCGAGGGCATTGTTAATCGAATGCTTGATCTCGCTGAATTTCTTCTGCAACTGGGTGATCTCTTCCGCTGAAAGTGTGCTGCCAGGTTCGGTCATGATCGGTTCAATTCGCTGGAGAAATCGGACGTGTGTGCTTGACTGATGGGTTCGAGAAGTTCCGTCCGATGCCTGCAAAAAGTATCAAGATCAGCGGGGCACGCCAGCACAATCTCAAGAATCTCCACGTCGAGATTCCGAGGGAGAAACTGGTCGTCATCACTGGCATGAGCGGCTCGGGCAAGTCATCGCTCGCCTTTGACACTCTCTATGCCGAGGGTCAGCGCCGTTATGTCGAGAGCCTCTCCGCCTATGCCCGGCAATTTCTCGACCAGATGGAAAAACCGGACGTCGATTTCATCGAAGGCCTTTCGCCGGCGATTGCGATCGAGCAACGCAGCGCGGGCACGAATCCGCGCTCGATCATCGCGACCACGACGGAGATTTATGATTATCTGCGAGTACTTTTTTCTGCCGTCGGCCAGCCGCACGACCCGCTGACAGGCGAGCCGATTTTCCGGCAAACGGCGCAGCAAATCGTCGATCAGATTCTCGCCTACCCGGCGGAGACGAAAATCATCCTGCTCGCGCCGTTGGTGCGCAACGAAACGGGCGAGTTTCGCGACGTGATCGAAAAGACGAAACGGGAAGGCTTCGTGCGGGTTCGAGTCGATGGCGAAATCATCGAGCTAGGGCGCCCGGAACCAATCCGGCTCAAGAAGGGCGAGCGCCACACGATTGAGGCGGTGGTTGATCGGTTGATCATTCGCGACGGTCTGCGCACCCGGTTGGCCGATTCAGTCGAGACGGCGTTGAAATGGGGGAACAACCGGATTGTGGTGCTGCGGGAAATTGCAGGACGGGCGCCCCGCCTGCCCGAGGCAACCGAAGCGGTTGCCCTGCAATGGGAGGAGATCCGTTATTCCACCGACTACGGAAACCCGGAGACCGATTTTTCGTTAGGCCAGCTCACCCCGAAACACTTTTCCTTTAACAGCCACCTCGGTGCCTGCCCGGCCTGTCACGGGCTCGGCACGCAACTGGTCTGCGATCCGGAACTGATGGTTACCGATCCTTCGAAATCTCTCGCGGAAGGCGCGGTCGTGCCCTGGCGGCGCGGGACGAAACGAATGCAGGCCTACTATCGCGGGTTGCAGACGGCGCTCATCAGGCATTTCGACGTCCCGGACAATATTCCGTTCGAAGATCTGCCGGAGAAGTTCAAGAAAGCGCTCTATTTCGGAACCGGCGATGAGCCGATCGCAATGACCTTTGGGAGCGGCAACGGCCGCGCGGCGACAAGGACCGCGCGGCCCTTCGAGGGATTGCTCCCACAGCTACAACGGCTTTACGAAGAGACCCAAAGCGAATTCACCCGCAGCCGCATCCGTGCCTTCATGAATCGCGCGCCCTGCTCTGTCTGCCATGGGGCGCGGCTCAAACCGGAAATTCTCGCGGTCACGATCAGGCAGAAGGGCGGCTGCGAGCTGAACATCCACCAGTTCTGCGAGCAGACGATCGCAGTCGCTGCGGAATTCGTCAGGCAACTTGATCTCGGGGAGCAGCAACGCGCGATCGTCTCCGAGGTCGTGCAGGAGATTTCTTCTCGGCTCGAGTTTCTCCTCGAAGTCGGGCTCGATTATCTCACCCTAAATCGGGAGAGCGGCACCCTTTCAGGTGGCGAAGCACAGCGCATCCGGCTCGCGACGCAGATTGGTTCGGGGCTGGCCGGGGTGCTCTACGTGCTCGACGAGCCGAGCATCGGGTTGCACCAGCGCGATAACGCGCGCCTTATCGGAACCCTGCGCCGGCTGCGCGACCTCGGGAATTCGGTCATTGTAGTCGAGCACGACGAGGAAACGATCCGGTCCGCCGATTACATTCTCGATCTCGGCCCGGGGGCCGGTCCGCGAGGCGGCGAAGTTGTTGCTGCCGGGACGCTCGAGGAAATTCTCGAGGCGAAGGATTCTCCAACCGCAGCCTATCTGGCCGGCCGCTCGCGGATTGCCATCCCGCGCCACCGCACTGCGCCGCGTGGCGGCAGCCAACCGTCCGATGGCTGGCTCACGATCGTGGGCGCGAAGGAAAACAATCTTAAGAACGTCACCGTTGCCTTTCCGTTAGGCTGCCTTACCTGTGTCACCGGTGTTTCCGGGAGCGGGAAATCGACTCTCGTCGACGACATCCTGCGCCGTGCGCTCTTTCGACACTTTTACAATTCAAAAGACAAGCCAGGCGAGCATCGCGCACTGCGCGGGCTCGATCAGATCGACAAGGCGATCATCATCGATCAAAGTGCCATCGGCCGCACGCCGCGTTCCAATCCCGTCACCTACACTGGCGCGTTTACGCCCATCCGCGAGTTGTTCAGCCAGTTGCCGGCCTCGCGCATCCGCGGTTATAGCGCGGGGCGGTTCAGCTTCAACGTCAAAGGCGGCCGCTGCGAAAACTGCCAGGGCGACGGCCTGATCAAGATCGAGATGCATTTTCTCGCCGACGCCTACGCGGTCTGCGAAGTCTGTCAGGGCAAACGCTACAATCGCGAGACGCTGGAGATCACGTACAAGGGGAAAAACATCGCCGATGTGCTCGCGATGACGGTCGATGAGGCATCGCGTTTCTTCCGCAACGTCCCGACGGTGGCGGACAAGCTGGGCGCGCTCCAGGATGTCGGGCTCGGATATTTGCGACTCGGCCAGGCGGCCACGACGCTCTCCGGCGGCGAAGCGCAACGGGTCAAACTCGCGACCGAACTGGCGAAGAAGGCGACCGGACGCACCCTCTACATCCTGGACGAACCGACCACCGGACTGCATTTTGCCGACATCGAGAAACTCCTCCAGGTGCTGATGAAATTGCGCGACGCGGGCAACACGCTGGTCGTGATCGAGCACAACCTCGAGATGATCAAGTGCGCTGACTGGGTGATCGACCTCGGCCCGGAAGGAGGCGAAGGCGGCGGTGAAATCGTCGCGGCGGGAACGCCGGAAGAGATTGTGCAGGTGAAGGGGAGCCATACCGGCGCGCATCTGCGACCATTGTTAGGCAAATGAAAGTCCGATTCCTATTTCTGGCCGCGGTTTGCTTTTCGTTAGGCTCTTTGCGGGGCGCGCAGTCTGACAGCCCTTCACTCCGGGAGGCGACGGCGCCGCTTGCCGATGGGGTTCCACAAGTCGCTGTGACGCGCCTCCGGGCGTTCCTGGCTCAGAATCCGCCTGCGGCCGAGCGAGCCGCCGCCCGGCGCAAGTTGGTCGAGGCGCTGGTTCGAGTCGGACAGGCATCTGAGGCGCTCGAACTTTTTTCCGATGATTCTGGCCTGACGAATGACGTGGAAGCGACTTTCTGGCGTGCGCAGGCGCTGGCCGCACTCGAGCGCTGGGCTGAGGCGCTGCCGTTTTATGAAAAAGTCGCCGCGGACACACAATCGCCGCAACGCAGCGAGGCGATTTTCGGCGAGGCGGAAGCCCTCCGCGGCCTCGACCGCAGAGAAGAAGCGATGCGGCTGTTTTCGTCGCTGGAAAACACACCGCGTTGGAGCACGCGGGCCAAGTTAAGCCTGGCCCAGTTGTTGATCGAGCGCGGCGACCTCAACGGAGCCGATCGCCTTCTGCGCGCCACCAAACCGCAGCACTCCACGGAGCGGGCTGAGCGGCGTTTTCTCTTTGGCCGTCTTAACCTGGCGCAGGGTCATCCGGAAAGGGCGATTGAAACCCTCGCGGTCATATTGAAAAATCCGGAGGGCGTTTCCCATCAGCTCCTCGTCGCGACCCTCTTCTGTCTGGCCGATGCCCATACCCAAACACACACGCCAGAGACAGGCGACGACGCACTTGAGGAATTCATCGATCATCACCCTAACGATATCGCGTTGCCCGAGATCTTTGCCCGGCTCGACGAGCTCTACCGGATGGAGCGCAAGCCGTCGACGCGCGAGCTCGAGCGCTGGATGCGCGATCCTGCCCAACCGCGGCAGGCACTCGCGCAATGGTACTTTGCCCGGAGCGAGCTGCGCTCGGGCAACCGAGAAAAGGCGGTCGAGCTGCTGGCGCAATTGAGCCAGATTGAACTGCACCTCCCATCGTTAGGTGAGGCCGATTTGCAACTGGCGCGCCTTCACCTCGCGAAAGAGGAATGGGAGGCGGCGATCGCAGCGGCCGAAGTCGCTCGAGCCCAAAACTCCGCTCCGGCGTTTCAGGAACGGGCCGACTGGTTGGTCGCGGAGGCAAATTACCGTCGCGGTCATCTGGCGGAGGCCGCGTCGATCTACGAACGGCTAGCGCAGGAGACGTCCGCACTTTCCGGCAACGCCCTCTTCAACGCTGCGCTTTGCTGGCTGCGGCTCGATCGCGCCGAGCAGTTTGCCGCGGATTATCGCAAGATCACGAACGATCCCGCGCCGCAAGGCTTGGAGGGTGAACTGTTGCTCGAGGAAGGCGCCGTGCAGGCGGCGCAGGGAAAACCGGAAGCGACGGAGACTTTTGAGAAATTCATTCGCAATTTTCCGCAGAGCCCACGGGTTTCCGAGGCATGGGTGGCGCTGGCCGAGCTTGCCTTTCACGAATCCAAACCGGATCTCGTAAGCGCACGCAAGGATTTGGCCCAGGCGCGCCGGGAAATACCGACGCCGACGACGCTGGAGCGTGCGGATTATCTGCAAATCTGGATTGAAGACGCGACGCCTTCCGCCAACGAAGGCGCGGTCATCGCAGCGGCCAGCAAGTTCCTCGAGCAGCATCGCGATTCCAAATTTGCCGCAGAGGTACGGATGAAACTGGCCGAAGCGTATTTTCGTCGCGGCGATTTCGCGAACGCCCAAACGCAATTCGAATTGCTCGCGCAGGAAAAACCGGATAGGCCACTGGCCGGGAAGGCACTCTTTTTTGCCGCGCGCTCCGCGATGTCGAGCATGGGCGCCGACTCGCTCGATCATGCGCTCGCCCTGCTCGATCAGGTGGTGAAACTGGACGGCGAGATGAAGTGGGCGGCGCGCAACGAAGAAGCGGCCATCGAGCGGCGGCTGGGGAAAAATCGAGAAGCGCTTGCCCTTTACGACGAGGTCCTGAAGAACGACGCGAAGCCAGCCGAACGCCGTGAGGCACTCTGCGGGAAGGGTGACATTTATTACGAAATGGGCGCGGCCGATCCGCAAAACTACAAACAGGCGATCGACTTCTATCAGCAGCTTGCGAATGAGCCGGGGGTACCCGCGCACTGGCGCAACCAGGCGGAATTCAAGAAAGGAAAAGCGCTCGAACAGTCGAACGACAAGGAAGGCGCCCTCGCGACCTACTACGGTGTGATAGAGGAAGGCGCGCGACCGGATGTGCAGCATGAGTTTTTCTGGTTTTACAAGGCCGGATTCAACGCCGCGCATCTGCTCGAAGAGGCGAACGATTGGAAATCCGCCGTTGCGGTTTATCGAAAATTGGCGGCGATCGGAGGCACGCGAAGCGATGAGGCCAAGGCCCGCCTGACGCAGTTGCGGCTGGAGCATTTTCTCTGGGATGAATAGCCGGAATCGTCGGTTTAAAGTCCGACGAATCTGCTTGCGCCGAAGGTATTAACGGGCGCAAGCTTGTGGCATGAAAACAACCAACAGATGGGTCCATCTGCGCGGCTTGATTCGGCTCTCGGTGGGATTCGCCCTTGGCGGCATGCTGTGTGCATCAGCGTTTGCAGGCCCGGCCATCTATCGAGAAACGGCGACGAACCGTCCGCACGCTGCCCAGGACGTGCCGGTGAAAAAGCAAATCAAGATCTACATCATGACCTCATCCTCGGCGATCCCGAAGCCAATCAGCTACATCATCGGGGGTGTGATAACGACCGCCATCCCGATTGTGATTATCGGGCGCGCCGAGAGCTTCCCCGAGTAAGCGCACGCTCTTAATTTGCGAAGAGCAGGATGTCGTCGACTACGGCGATCGCGGGGACTACGGTTTTTCGCCGAGCCATGGCATGAGGGCCCGCAGACGTTCGCCTACCGTTTCAATCGGGTTGTTTTCCCCCTGGGCCAGCAGTTTCTTGTAACGCTTTTTTCCGTTTTTTGTTTCCCTCAGCCATTCCCGCGCAAATCGTCCGCGCTGGATTTTTGTCAGTGCTTCTTTCATGCGCGCCTTCACGGTTTGATCGATAATTTTTGGTCCGACGGAAAGATCGCCCCACTTCGCGGTTTCCGACATCCGCGCGCGCATGCCGCGAATGCCGGCACGATGCATGAGGTCAACGAGGAACTTCAGCTCGTGCAGGCACTCAAAGTACGCGGTTTCCGGCTGGTAACCCGCTTCGACCAGGGTCTCGAAGCCGGCTTGGACGAGCGCATTGACGCCGCCGCAGGAGACCGCCTGCTCGGCGAAGAGATCAGCCTCGGTTTCTTCGCGGAATGTTGTCTCAAAAACGCCGGCGCGCGTTCCACCAATCGCCTTGGCGTAAGCGAAGGCAAGCGGACGGGCATGACCGGTCGCGTCCTGCCCAATCGCGATCGCGCAGGGCACGCCTTTGCCTTCCACAAACTGGCTTCGCACCATCGGGCCGAGCCCTTTCGGCGCGACCATGACCACATCAACGTCGTTAGGCGGAACAATCGTTCGATAATGAATGGCGAAACCGTGGGCGAAGAGCAGCGCTTGCCCCGGCCGGAGCTGGGGTGCGATCTCCGCCTTATAGATTCCGGCCATTTTCGTATCCGGCAAGGCAAGAAAGGCAACGTCGGCTCGCCGAACGGCCGCAGACGTTGTCGTTAGGCGAAGGCTGTCCTGTCGCGCCAGCACGCGCGAGCGGCTTCCTGGCAGCAGACCCACAATTACCGGAATGCCGCTGTCGCGCAGGTTCAGGGCGTGCGCCCGCCCCTGCGCACCATAGCCAAGGACCGCGCAGGTCTTGTCGAGGAGCGGCCCGAGTTGAACGTCCTTATCAGTAAAAATTTTCGCTGGCATAAGCCGCGGCTGGCGCCGCCGATCGTAACGGCGCGAGCCAGACTGTCAATGCGCGACTTGGACGGTCGTCCTAATTTGCGGCCGTTTTTTCCGCTCGGCCGATGGCTTCGAGACGGGCCACCTCGGCGATGACGTTCCTGGCCTCGGTCGTTTGCCCCATTCTTTCCAGGATGTCTGAGAGCAGAACGTATTGTCGGGGGGCGTCCGGTTGGCGCGCGACCGCTCGCTTCTGTGCCCGATAGGCTTCCGCGAAGCGATGCTGACGGATCCGCATCCGGGCGATCAGGTTCAACGCTTCAACCTCATGCACATCGAGCCAGCTCGCGCGGTGGAGTTCCTCTGCCGCCCGGTTCGCGTCGCCTGCTTCCGCATAAAGCCGGCCCAGGGCCAGGGCCGCGCCGTATTGCCACCAGTGATTCCTGGCAAAATCCGAGACGAGACGAAGCGCCGGAGCGGGGCCTTTGGTCTGACGGAGTAGCTCGGATTCGAGACTAACGATTTCCCAGATTTCCGGATACTCGGCGCGCGCCTTCTCCAGAATGACGAGCGCATCGGCATCGCGACCTGCGGCATGACGCAAGTGGGCGAGATTGACCGCTGCCAACCAGGTGCGTGGATAACTCTTGCGCGTCTCTTTTGCAGACTTGTCGGCCTGGGCAAAAAGCGCCTCGGCTTCACTGGTCTTGCCTTCCAAAGACAGTGCATGCGCCAGGTTATTTCGGGCCGTGGGATAATCCGGCATGATCGCGAGCACGCGGCGCAGCATCGCCTCCGCTTTAGGGTAGTTGCCTTGGCTGGTGTAGATCTCGGCGAGATTCGTCGCGACTCGAATGCTGGTGCCACCGGCTGCAAGGGTGCGTTCATAGAAAATTTCGGGAGTGACCCAATCGCTGCTCCGTATGGCGCTCCGAGCGCCGAGCAGCACCACCGCAATGCAGGCAAACGCGGGCAGAGGCCTTCGCCAGCGCGGCGGCAAATCGAGCACGCAGCCGGCGAGAAAGACGAGCAGGCCAACGCTTGGCAGATAGAGCCAGTGCTCCGCGCAAGTTGCGTTCAGTTCTACGATATTCGAGGTCGGCAGATAGCCGATCGCAAACCAGACAGTACCGAAGATCCGCCAGAGCCGGCCATTCCCGCGCCAGCGGCACCCCGCGAAGAGCAAACCGGCAAAGAGCAAACCGGCGATCGAGAGATATTCGTTCGCGACCGAATTCTGCCAGGTCGCCGAGCTGCGATAGTCGTTTCCATCCATCACAGTGCGTTCCATGTGCAGGTTGGATGGAAAGATCATCAAGCGGCCGTAATCGCCGAGCGCTCGGAGCATCAGCACTGCGCGCACCGGCGCACCCCAGCCTTCAGACGGACCTGCTTCCGACCGCGGTGGCGGCAAGTGCCGCAGCCCCAGGTACGCTGCCAAAATCGCGAGACATATTGTGACCGACAGCGTCTTCCCACGACGACTAATCTGACGATCGAAAAAGAGCGTATGCAGAAGGAAGAAAATGCACCAGAGAGCAGCTGTTTCACGGGAGCAAAGGGCGAGTAAACCGAGGACAGCGGCCAGGACGAAGAGGAGCCAGCGGATCGCTGGGTACTTCGTCTCGCGACCCCGAAGGACGAGCAACCAGCCGCTGGCCGCAAAAACGAAAGCGAGGCTGTCAGCACGTCCGGAGATGTAATCGATCGCGGCACTGTGCACGGGATGCACGGCCCAGATGAGTGCGGCAAAAAAACTCAGGCTTGAAACTAACTTCTCGTTCGTCTGCAACCATTCCACCCTGCCGATCGACCGAAGCAGCCGTCGGAGCAGAAAATACAAGGCGACCGCGCTAAGAGCGTGGAGCAGGAGATTGGTGAGATGAAAGCCAAAGGTGTTGGTGTTCCAGAAGAAGTAATCGGCCATGTAGGAAAGGTTTTGCACCGGCCGGTAGTGCGCGGAGAAAGAATCTGGGAAGAGGTATTGTCGAAAGACCTCCAGTGCGAGAAGGGGGCTCTTGATGAAAGGGCTGTCGCGAGCGAGAAATTTGTCGTCCCAGAGGAACTCGCCCGGAAGCGAAGGCACCCGCACCGCGACGGAGATGACCAGAAGCAAAAGCGCACGTAGCCAGTTGGTCCCGAGTGCGCGGAAGATTTGTGGTAGGAACTTGGGGCTGCCAAGCGTTTCGTCAGAATTGCTAACCGGCAGGAGTGAGTTCACCTTTGGGAGCTACAACGCGAACTTCTTCGCTTCCGACTGCTCGACTCATTACCTGCCACCGTGAGGGCGATGGCAGGGATATGAATCGGCAGCTTAGGGGCCGTAGGGTGAGAAGAATGCCGTGCCAGCTACGTCCGACAAGGTATTCCAAGCGCCTAGCGGCACCTTCGGGAGTGAGTCCACCGTCTGGGAACCGTAATCATCTCCGAAGAGATCCTGGCCTGTGTTGTAAAGCGCAGAGCCCCTTTTCATGTATTGGGTCCAGGCATCTGTGGGTACGATGTCACCGGTGGACTTGTTGTTCTCGATCGCGTACTGATCGACCGCGGAGTCGATCAAACGAAGGTCGTTGATCACGCGGCTTGCCTGGGAGCGCTTACGAGCCCGGAGGAATCCGGGGACCGCAATGGCTGCCAGCAAGGCGATGATCGCGACCACGATCATGATTTCCACGAGGGTGAAGCCCCCGCGTCTTTTGTTGAGTTTGTTAAGCATAACTATCTTACTTTCTCCTTCTTTGTTTGTTTGATTGCGTCCGCCGTTCCATCGCGGATTGGTTCTTTTAGAGCAGCGTTGATGCCAATCGGGTTGAAATTTTGATTTCCCCAAACCGAGAGTGCTATTGCGATGCGCAGCGAGGCAGAGCCTCTGGGAGAAACTCGGTCGAGTGCCGGGCGAGGCATTCGAGCGGTTTTCAGTAATGACCGTAGGGCGAGAAGTAGGCGTCGCCCGCGACATCCGAGAGCGCGTTCCAGGTTGCCTGCGGAACCTTTGGCAGAAAGTCGACGGTCTGCGGACCATAACCCTCGCCGAAGATATCGGCACCGGTACTGTAGAGACGGGTGCCGCCTTTCAACCAGGCAGTCCAGTCCGCTGTGCCAACGACCGCGCCACTCAATTTGCTGTATTCGAGCGCGTATTGATCGATCGCACCGTCGATCAAGCGCAGATCGTTGATGACACGACTTGCCTCGGAGCGCTTCCGAGCCCGGAGGAATCCGGGGATCGCAATCGCCGCCAGCAAGGCGATGATCGCGACGACGACCATGATTTCAATCAGGGTGAAGCCTTCATGACTCGGGTTTGTGTTTTTTTTCATGAGAAGGGTTTCTTCCCTTTGGTTTGTATTAGTCGCTCCTCTCGGAGCGCAGCGGTTCGCGTCCATGAAAGCAGTGTCAGTGCCATTCACCGCAATCATCTGAAAACTTTTTGGCCAGTGGCGCGGTTTCTGCAGCGATGTGCGAGCATCGTCCTCTGCAATTTGACTTTGCTCTCGCGATGAAGTTTACGCCTGTCGAACCCGCAACGCGACACTCGGTTATTGTTGCCCTTTGTCTGTTCCTGGGAGTCTTCGTGTTTCGGCTCTTTGCTCTGACAAAGCTGACCGGCAGTCAATTTTTGCTGCCTAACGCCGGGGACATGCAGTTTTATAACGACTGGGCGCTGCGGATCCTGCGCGGAAACTGGACCGAGCATACCGCCTTCTACGGTTTGCCTCTCTATGCCTATTTGCTCGCTGGAATCTACAAGGTCTGTGGCTATAGCCCGTTCATGCCGGGACTGCTGCAGGCCGGACTGGAGGGTGGGACGGCCGTTCTTTTGTATAAACTCGCTACGCTCGTTTTTGCCGGGTCCGGAGATTCCGGCAAAGAAAAAGCGCTCGGCGGCATGCGACGAGGCGAGATGATCGGGATTATCGCGGCGGTCGGATGGGCCTTCTTTCAGCCGGCCCAGGGATATTCGATCATCCTCATGCCGACTACGTGGCTGGTCTTTGTTTTCTGGTTTGTGGTCTGGCAGGTTGTGAAACGGAAACAGGCGCCGGCATGGTGGGAGCTTTTCCTCCTGGGCGCTTTGATGGGATTCACCGCCATGGGGGTCGCGACGATCTTGTTTCTCGTCCCGCTCGTCATCGTGGCGCTCTTTTTCCGCTGGAAGGCTCTCTTTCGTCGTCGAGTCATTGGCGTGGCGATGATTTTGGCTGGCGTGTTGCTGGGCGCAGCGCCAGCCTGGGTGCACAACTACTTTGTCGCGCGCGATCCGGTTTTTCTCTCAGCGCATGGCGGGGTTAATTTTTGGATCGGCAACAATCCGGTCGCGACCGGCTACCCGAAGTTCCCGCCCGGTCTGCATGCCAGCCAGCAAGCGATGCTAAAGGATTCGATCTCCTCTGCTGAGAAAGCGGCTGGGCGTCCGTTGAAGCGTTCCGAAGTTTCCGCCTACTGGTCGAAGAAAGCGGGCGCTTGGATTAGGCAGCATCCCGGAGATTGGATGGTTCTTTTGGGCGCAAAGATCAGGAATTTTTGGAGCGCGTTTAGCTATGACGATATTAGCGTAATCACGGCCTTGCGCGACCAGTCGATCGTCCTGCCTGGTGAAGGTTTTGGCCTGGTCGCGGCCCTGGGGCTGCCCGGGCTGCTGATCGCATGCTGGCGGTTTCCTTCATCCCGTTGGATCGCGGCGGCGATCTTCCTCCACATGATGTCGCTGCTGACGGTCTTCGTGACCGAGCGTTATCGCCTCGCGGCGGTTCCCGGTCTTCTCCTCTTTGCTTCCTTTGCTATTTGGGAATTATGGCAGCTGCTTGCCACCGCGCGCCATGGACGTGTCGCTTTGTTTCTTGTTCTGCTTTTCGGATGCACGGCGTTTGTTTCAATGCCGCAAAAGGATCCGACGCTGTGGGCTCTGGATACCTACAATTCCGGACTACAGGCGCTCGATGCGCACCAACTTCCACTCGCACGCGAGAGACTGGATTTTGCCTATGCCTATTCACCGGCGAATGCCGAGATCAATTTCGCGGAAGGAAATTTGCATCTGGCCCTGGGCGATATCGTGGCCGCGAAAGCTTATTATTTTGCAAGTCTTCGCCTCGACCCGCAGCATAGCGGTGCGCTTAATAATCTCGGAGTTCTCGCCCTGCGAGAGAACCGCTGGAGTCTGGCGCTCAATTTTCTCCAGCACGCACTAACTGGCTCGCCTAACGACGCCAAGATTCATTATCTGCTGGCCAGCGCTTTTCTGGAAACGAACGACTTGCCGCCGGCCCGCGCCCAGATCGCGGCCGCTTTGAAAATTTCGCCTAACCGGCCCGAGTTTCTTGCCCTTGCGCAGGAAATCGAAAATCGCCGTTAGGGTTGCAAGGCGTTTCTGAACGGGCCTGGATCTTTCTCCATCCCGGACGTCCAAATCAAGGCTGCCGTGTTTGGATCGTAGACCTCTCCGGCGACGAAGAATCTGACGTATTGGCTTACGCCGATCGCGGATAGAGTCAGGAACAGCACTGTCGCGAGGAGCGCGAATCGAATCGAACCAAAACGCTGACTGGTGGCAAGAATCTGTCGAATCGCCAGCCAGGAGAGTGCGATATCGCAGAACGCTGCGTAACGCAGACTCATTCCATAGGTAACGCTTGACATGGGGATCAGCGTAAAGGCGAGGAAAACCGCCATGAAGACATCCGCACGATTGGACCTTTTGAGTTGGAAGATCCAGCCGCAGGCAAATGCGACGAGCGCGGGAGAGATAAGCACAAAGTCCACCGCATAACGATACCAGGGGCCGTCTTGAGCGACGATCGAATAGAAGTTTGTCCGGGACTTCGCCACAAACATCAGGTAGAAGCGGATCCATTCGGATATGCCACCAACCAGGACGATCAGGAGCAAGACCGCGAGGGCAGGGCCAATGACCGTCGCCGCGAGAAATTGAGGTGTCACGGTTCCGATCCGCAGGAAGCGATTGAGCAGGAGCATGGCGAAGATCGCGATGACCACAAAGGCTGCATTCTCTTTTGTCAGCACCAGGATCGACAAGCAAAGCGTGTAGGAAATCAGCCAACCGAGATGTTTTGGGTGCTGTAGATTTTCCCAGGTCAGCCAGAGCGCCGCGACCGCCCAGAAAGCGAAATAGCCGTCGATCATGGCGCGCTGACTGAGGTAAATCTCGAGCGGCGCGGTCGCGATCAGAGCTGTCATGCCGATCATCGGAACAGTTCCACCCATGCGGTAGGCGAAAAGCGCACAGAGGAACAACAAGAGCACACCGGCCGTCGCGGCCACGAGGCGAAGCGCGGTAAAGGCCCGCAGATCGAACCAATCCGCGCAGAGCGCTGCGGGCACGAGAAAGCCAAGGCGGGTTGCAGGCACGACGGCTTCTCGCAACTTGTATTGCCGCTCCACATAAACCCGCACGACGGCATCGTAATTCCACACGCCGGCCTTCTGGATCTGTTTCACAAACACCATGTAGCCATGCTCGTCGACGCCGAGATAGTGATATCCCGGTGAGGGATAGAGCCGGAAGAAAACGCCGAACCCGAGCAGAGCCGCCATCGTGAGAATGATGCCCACCTTGCGCAGGCTCAAATGTTGCAAGCGACTTTTGGCGCCTGCATGCCAATCAAGCCTCGGAGGAGCCGAGGTCGCCTTGGCAACGGAGAGTTCCATCCCCCCTCCTGCCGCAAGTCCCGTGCTAGAAAGCACGGCGGAGATTCTTCAGTCGCGATGGCTCGCCGGTTGCTCCGAAGAACGGGCTTCTTCTCCCAACATGCATGCATCTGCGATTGGCGCGCGCCGGATTCTTTTCATTCTCAGCGGCCTGGCGCTGAGCGGAGACGCACTGGCGTGGTGGCTCAGCGGCACTTTTGCTGGTCACCCGGATCCGCGCAGCAACTACAGCGCGTTCTACGTCATTTTCGCCCGTGATGAAATTCTCGGCCTGGCCTTGGTCGCCGTGTTTGGCATCGCCGCGGCCCTTCTTTTTTTCGGAAGAAGAAATCACCCCGGACCGGTCGAGAAAATTTCCCGAGCCCTTCCGCGCGAGCATCTCCTCGTGACACTGATCGCAGCCGGCGTCTTCTCCGTCGCCGCGCTCGGGACGCACTTCGTCTGCCACGACTATGCCCTGAGCGCGGATGAATTCATGGCGGATTTCCAGGCGCAGATCTTTTTGCGCGGACAAGTTACTGCCGAAATTCCGCCTCAATGGATCGACGCGGTGCGCGTGATCAAGCCAACTTATGTGGACTACTTTCCCGAAACGCATTCGTGGAAAGCCGCCTATTTGCCGGTCTACGCGGCCATGCGCGCCGTCTTCCAGAGCGTCTATCTTCAATCATTTTTAAATCCTTTTCTCGCCGCCGTGACCGTGCTCGCGCTTTACGGGGCGGCTAGAAATATTTGGCCTAACGAAAAGCAAAACGCACTTGTCGCGATCCTCCTCCTGGTGGGTTCGGCGCAGTTTCTGGTCATGTCCATGACCGCCTACTCGATGCCCGCGCATCTCGCACTCAACACCGTCTGGCTCTGGCTTTATTCGCGACCGGACCGCCGCTGCTTTTACCTCGCTCCAGTCGTTGGCGTGCTCGCCATTGGCCTGCACCAACCGATCGTGCATGCGCTTTTCGTAGCGCCGTTTCTTTTCCGGCTCATGCTGCAGCGGAAGTTGCGCGCCATCTTGATCTTCGGCTTCATTTACTTGTTAGGCTGCGTCGGTTGGTATGCTTGGCGGACAAAATTCTCACCGCCCGCGGCCGATGGTGTCGCCACCTTCTTTCGCCTCTGGAACCCCCAGATGCTTGTCATTCAGCCGATGGATCTACTGCTCGTCATCGGTTGGAGCGCGCTGGCAACGCCGCTCCTTGCCGTGCTCGGTTTCGCGCGCATTTTCCGCGAACGGCCGATCATCCGCGATGCGACCCTGAGTTGTCTGCTCACCTTTGGGTTTTATTATTTCTTCTATCTCGACCAGGGGCACGGCTGGGGTTACCGCTATTTTCATGGAACGCTTTCCTGCCTCATTCTCGTCGCAGTGGCCGGTTGGAAGACGCTCATCGAGAAAACCGTCGAATGTAGGGCGCGCAACTTTCTTCTCGTCGCGACGGCGGCGTCACTTTTCATCGCGCTGCCATTGCGTTGCTATCAAGCGGAGAGCTTCATCCGGCCATACGCGCATGCCGTGGAGGCCGTGCACTCGATGAGCGCCATGGTCGTCGGGATCGACCCGCATTTGGCCTGGTATTCGGCCGACTTGATCCGCAACGACCCTTTCCTCGAAGACCGGCCGGTGGTCGTCGCGCTCGTAAACTTGTCGCCGCGGGAAGTCGCCGCGCTCGCTCAAGGCGGGAGGGCGCGTTTCCTCTCGCGCGAGGAACTGGCAGCATTCGGCCTTCGCACCACTGTCCGTCAGAATTTTCGGCGCGACCCTTTCCGACTCGGCCGTGGGAAGTAGCTTGCGCCTAACCCGAGGCTAAACGCGGTCCGCTGACGCGCGGCACGTGCCCGATGTTTGCTTCCAGCCGGATGAGATCGGTTTCCACCGTCATTGCCCATTCCGGGCGATGGGTCCGGAGGAGTATTTCAATTGCATCCAGAGAGGGATACGCGGCGGCCGTACCGAATAACCGGGCATCGTCAATTAGAACTACATGGTCGCGCCGGGCAGCGGCGAAGAGGTGATTTAATTCCGCGATGATAGGCGTATCGGTTTCGCCTTTTGCGGTCACTCCGCCGGAGAAATGCCCATCGAGCCAAAAAAGCGCCGGTTGCTCGAGTGTTGCGAGCAGGGCGGGGAGCACGCAGGCACTGTCGCCTTGGATGACGGTTATTTTTGGTTCCTCTGCGAAACGCCGGGTCGCCCGGGCGGCCAGGGCGACGTCCAACTCGATCGTGGTAAGAGCATCGAAATCGTCGCGCAATGCCGCCAGCATGTCGCCGAAAAAGGTGCCCGTTTCGATAAAACTTCTGAGCCCGTATCTGGCGGCGTATTGGCGAATGATTTTGGCTTTCACTTCGAGTGGAGCGGGCGGCTTTGCCGTCCTTTGCCACTGACGCAGCCCGGCGCGCCGGAACGATCCGCGAAGCAATGGATAGATTGCTGTGGGTCTGAGCAGATACTCGATCTTGGAAATGTTAATCATGATTGAGGGCGGGATCGCGCTCCTGAGGGGAGACTCGCAGCCAGAGCTTGTCCGCTTCTGTCACGCGACCGGCCACTTCGAGTTCGTTGGTCGTGGAATACTCCCGGAAGCCGCGGGCGGAGAGTAATGCGCGCATCCTTTCGTAATTGCCGCTACTGCCGATCGAGACTTCGAGCAATAACCCGGCGCAGCGATCCCAGAGTTCACCCATGCCCTCGAGCGCTTCAAATTCCGCCCCCTGCAAATCCAGCTTGATGAGCAGGCGCGAACCGGAAATCGGCAAACTGTCGAGGCGCACGGCGTCCACTTCCCAGGCCGGCCCTTCCGCTCCGCGCGGCGAAATTACCGTGCACGAAGTCGATTCCGGGGTGGGTTGGGTCAGGCGCAGGCGCTCGGCATTTTTCCACAGCGCGGCCTCGACGACGCGAAACCCCTGCTTGCGCAAAATGGCGGCGGAAGCGGGATGCGGCTCGACGCAGACCAGGTCGACACTCGGCAAAACCGCGCGCACGATCTGGGCAAACTCCCCCGCGTTCGCGCCGCCATCGATCACGCCATCGAAATTCCCGTGGCGCAGGTGGACACGGACCTTGCGATGGCGCAGCCAGACTTTCGAGAAATGATCGAGCCCGCGCGCGACAAAGCCGGTCGCATGCAGTCCGCGCAGGCAGGTTGTTCCCAGTTGATAGATTTTTTCGTTCACTGCTCGATCATCAGCGCCGCCGGCATTTCCGGACGCCTGTCGGCACGCCCGCGGGGGATGATCAAACGAAGAAGCGGGATAAGCAAAAGCGCTTTCAACTGCAGACGGAAAATCGGCCGGCTCGCCGGGTGGAGCAGATTAAAAAAGAACCCGGAGCCAGCCAGAGAAACGACGGTTGCGAGCGCCGAGCCGACTGCGCCGTAGCGGGGGATGAGCGCGCAATTCAGGGCGACGTTGAGGATCGCACCCGCCGCCGTCCTCGCCGCCGTCAACCAGGCCAGCCCATTTGTCACTTCGTAGCCGATCTGGATGATGCTGAAGAAAAGAAACACGGCCGAGCACGCGTGAATCGCGAGCACAGGGGCGGCAGAGGCATAAGCGGCCCCGTAGAGCGCCCGAATAACGAATGACGCCGTCATCGTTAGGCAAACGGTCACAAAAGCGCCGGCGAGAAAGGTGGCGAGGAAGAGATTTTCAAACTGCTGGCGATAGGATTTTTCGCCGAGGCGCCGCCATTGCACGAGGATCGGGAGAAGCGCAGGCAGGAAGGCCATCGGGAAAAGCGCGCACCCCTCCGTGATCTGCGCCGCCGCGGCATAGAGCCCAGCAGCGCGATAGCCGGCCAGCTTCCCAAGGAGCAGGACGTCCGAACGCATGTAAATCATGGCCGCGAGCATGCCGAGCAGGAGCGGCAGGCCTTCCCGCAGGAGGGGAAGCGAATCGACCCGTTTTATGGGCGCCACTTTCGCTTTCGGATCTGCGCAGCGGCGATAGACCAGGAAAAGAACCGCGCCCACCAACGCCATCTCGATGCCTTCGAGCGCGGCAAAGGCAAGCAGCGGCGCCCCGAGAATGATCGCGCCGAGCTTGAGCGCGGTCGCGAATAGAGTCGGAAGCGTGCGCCCAATAAACGTCAGGCGAAAACGATTGTGAGCTTGAAAATAATAATCGAAAACATCGCACGATTGAAAAAGCAGCCCGCCCCCCGCGAGCAGCGCGATCCCAAGCAGAAGTGTGTTTTTTGCATCCACGAAGGCGATCAGCGCGAGCAGGACGCCGTAGCTCGCCAGCGCGATCAGCAGCTTGAGGCGAAACGCCGTCCAGAGAATTGCCTCGGCTTCGCCTTCGTTCTCGGCCACGCGCCGGACGACGACGCGATCGAGTCCAAAGGTGCCGATGACGGCAAAAATCCGCACCAGCGCCAGGCCGACGGCGAGCGCGCCAAACGCCTGCGGTCCAAAATGACGGCTGAGCACGATCGTAACGAGCGCGAGCGTGCCGACCCGCACGATTTGGTTCGCGAGCGACCAGGAACCGTTGGAAAAAAGCGTCCGCCGCGCCGTGCTCACGCCAGTGCGGTTTCCAGATGTGGCACGCCGGCAGGTTCCGGGCAGCCCTGCCCCTGGAGGACGAGATCCGCCCATTGCTCGAGGTGTTGCGCAAACGGAGCGCGTTGTGCCGCTTCCAGCTCGATCGCCATCTCGTCGGCGAATCCGGTGCAGACAAGGCGGCGCCGCGCCGCGATCGAGTTCCAAATCTTCGAGGGAAAAATCGCCTGCGTAATTTTCGGATTCGCCGCGATCAGGTGCACTTCGTGACGCAGCAGATCGTCCCGCAGCCGCGCCAGATCATCCTCCAATGGTTCCGGCTTGAGCCAGCGCGGGAGAAGCGCGGCTCCGCGTCCGTCGGAGCGCATCGTGATGCGATACCCTTGGGTCCGCAGTTCTTCGCAGGCCGCGATCAGGAGCCCGACATCGTGTCCGAATCCAAGATTGCCAGAATAAATCGCGGTGCGGGGCTCCGGTGCACGAGAGCGGTCGAACGAAAGCGTCGGCCAATTGCGGATCACAACCGAATTGCGCGCCGGACCGCCAAGGTTGGCGCCGATCTTCACCACTTTGTCCCAGCGCGCCAGATGATGATCCCAAAACCGGCGGAAAGCGCGCCGAAACGGAGCCGGGTATTCGTACAAACCCCTGACGAGTTCCGGATAATAATCCTGCAACCAATAGAGGCAGCGCGCGCCGCGGCGACGGATCGCGGAGGCAAGTATGACCGTGTTGGGCGGAGCGCTGGTCGCGATCACGAGGTCGTCACGCCTGACGAATCGCCCAATGTAATCGCTGAAAGCGCGCATGACCGAGGCGTATTCGGCGAAGGTCTGACGCAGGTTGCCACGGCGGCCCTGGTAATGGTCGAGGTGGATAATGCCGGCAACCGGCTGCGGGCGTGGCAGGGTGCGGTAGCCACCGCGTCCTCCGACCAGCCTCACATCATGGCCATCCTGTTCAATTCGCGCTGCGAGCTGTTCGGCGTAAAGGCCGGTCGGTGCGGCGTCCGGCCAGATGTATTGGGTGAGAAGGTGGACGGTTGCCATCCCGTGCGAGCTTAGCCGGCGATGACGTGCGGCACTTTGGCGACGGACGGTTGCGCGGTGGGAGCACCGTATTTCCGCAACTGAACGTGATAGGCCTCGCGGTGATAACGAAGGTTTGCCTCGAGAAGCAACCCGACCAGTCCAATGATAATCGAGAGGGTAACCAGGCTCGCGGCGAGGACGGCCAGCGGGAGGCGGTTGACCAGTCCGGTGCGGAAATATTCGAGAATCGGAATGCACCCGGCGGACAATCCCAGAAGCGCCGCCAGGCCGGCGATATTTCCAAAGAAGACGAGAGGCCGATAGTCGCGAAAGAGCACCACGAGCAAACGGAAGATGCGCACGCCATCGCGGATCGTTCTGAGCTTTGACTCCGAACCTTGGGCCCGACCGCGGAATGGCACTGGGATTTCGGCTTGAGCAAAATCCTTGTCCACCGCCTGGATCGTAAGCTCGATCTCCAATTCAAAGCCGCGTGAAAGGACCGGCACGTGCTTGTAAAAACGGCGCGAGAAAAGGCGCATCCCCGAGAAAAGATCGAGCGGTTTGAAATGGAAAACGGAGTTCAGCACCGCGGCGAAAATGGACATGCCCCATTGATGGAGCGGGCGGAAGGCCCGGGTTGCTTCTTGCGCGCTTCGGATGCCGGTGATCATATCGACCGGTTCGCGCAGATACTGTTCGACAAGCAGACGGGCGCCGTCAGCGGGATAGCTGCCATCGCCATCCACCATCAGGACGAGATCGGTGTCGATCGCAGCAAGGGCGGTGGCGACGGCGGTCGCTTTGCCGCGGCGTCGTTCGGTGATCACATCCGCACCGGCGGAGCGCGCCGCCAGAGCGGTTCCGTCGTCGGAGCCGTTATCCACCACGAGGATGGCCGCATGCGGAAACGCGGCGGCATACTCGCGCACGACGTGCCCAATCCCGAGAGCTTCGTTCAGGCAGGGAATGAGAACGGTGAGAGAAGGCAGGCGGAAATCGCGAACCGGCATTCCTCTCTAGGAACCATGTTTCGTGCCGTGCGTTGCCAGATTTGCGCCAGTGGAATGTTTGCTGCTCCTGAGAGGTACCGCGACTCAACTTTCATCGATGCTTCTCCTGAGTGATCCCGTTTCTACGGCGACGATCGAACCGGCTGTGCCCGCCGCGCATCCGATTCGCCGCCACCAGCTGGCGATTTTCTTTGTCCTCGTCTTGCTTCTCTTCGCGGGCTGCTTTCTGCGTCTGCCTCCACTTCTCTTCAAGTCGGAACATCCGATCCTGCATCGGCTGCTCCCGGCCCATCCGGCGCCGAAATACCAGCAGGTCGGTTTTGATGAGTGTCTTTATCTGGCCTATGAGAAGGTCATCATCGCCGGCGGACTCAAGGCCTATCCGCAGCTCGCGGCAGATTATCTCGATGTCCAGCGTGAGCTAAAGACGGCGATCCTGCCGCCGACCCGGGTTTTGTACCTTCTCGGCGCGTACCTCTGGCACGAAGCCTTTGGCAGTGAAGCGCTCGTTTCGTTAAAAGTAGTCTCCAGCATCTTCAGCATGCTTCTGCTCGGGCTCGCCACGCTCTTCGCCTGGCGTTTGGGCGGGCATCTTTTTGGTTTGTGCGTCGCCGCTCTGATGGCGTTTGCGCCGACTCAAATTCACATGTCGCAGCATGCTTTGATCGACGGCTTCTTTGTTTTCTGGGCGACGCTTGCGCTCTGGCTGCTGTGGGAAAATTTGCAACGACCGAACCGGCGGACATGGCTCTCCGCCTACGGCATCGCGCTCGCTGCCATGGTTCTGACCAAGGAGAATGCGGCGTTCGCCTACGCCGGGCTGCTCGCCCTCCTGGCCGCGAACCATTGGCTGCGCTTCGGCAGAGTGACGCCGAATCTGCTCCTCTTCACTGTTCTCGGACCACTCGTGGGCGCTTTGATTCTGATCGGCCTTTGCGGCGGACTGGCGACCACGATCGCCGTGTTCCGCCTCCTCGTCAGCAAGGCTTCCGTATTGCCCTATGCGATCCAGACCGGCGACGGACCGTGGTACCGCTACTTGATTGATCTAATGACGGTCAGCCCGCTCATTCTGCTTCTCGCGATCGGCGGCATCTTTCGGCTTCGCCTAACGAATCAGCCAGCGCTCTTTTTCTGCGTCTTCTTCGTCGCCAGCTTTCTCTTAATGGCGAATATTCCCTACGGGATGAACTTGCGTTACGCCAACCTTTGGGATTTTCCGCTGCGATATCTCGCGGCCGGTTGTTTGCTCGAGCTAACTGATTCGTTAGGCAAGTGGCGGCGTTGGTGGATCGGCCTTGCCGTGCTGCTGCTCTGTGTGACTGAGCTGCGGCAATATACGATCTTTTTCGTGCAGCACGATCTCTATGAAATGATCCCGCGCGAGATGCTCGAGGCGCTGAAGATTCTCAAATAGTCAGCCGACCATGACGCTGCGGCGCAGATCAGCAGTCGCCGCGATCGTCTCGTGCAATAGATGCTGAACGGCCGGCCGCGCCTGCGCGCGAATGAAAATCTGGTAGGAAAACAGGCTGCGATTCAGCCGGATCAATGCGGCATTTAGCCTAACGAGAAGGCGCGAGAACCAATGATCACCCAGCGCCTTTGGAAACGGGGCCGGAATCCCGCGGGTCTCGATGATCTGGTAGTCCGATTGTTTTAGTAATTCGCATAGCGATCGGAAGGTGAAAAGCCGCGTGTGCGTGGCGTCGAGGATGCCTTTTTTTCCGTAGTTGAATTGTCCGCACAAGAGCAGCAGGCGTGTCAGGAAGAAACCGATGTTAGCCGTCGTGAGGATGAGTTCCGGGCGTTTGCGGCCGGTGGCGAAGCGGAGCTCCTCCATGAACTCCTCCGGCGCCTTGAGATGCTCGATGATATCGAGCAGGAAGATTTGGTCGAACTGCGAAACGTGGACCGGAAATTCTTTCCGATCGAGGTCCCAGCGAATGAATTGCACAGCCTCGGGAACGTCGGGCGGCTCCGGAACGTAGCGATCCATCCCAGTCACGCGGCAACCTTTCCGTGCCACCTCGGCGGCGACAAGACCGCGACCGCAGCCGACATCGAGCACATGGCCGCCTGGTCGCGCGGCCCGAATTGCGAGCGTGTGTGAGGATTCGAAGCCGAGCTTCAGATCGTAGGTTTCCTCCGGCCGATCGACGTCGAACTTCCGATCGAAAAACAGATTCATTCCTTGCAGGCGCATCCGCAACATCGTCAGGCAAACGTTGCCCGCGTATTTGAGACCGTTCACGTGGCAGATCTCGTCACCGTAATAGGTCGGGATCGGCAGTTCGATAAGCCGTAGCTTCTTCAAGACGAACTGCACGATGATCTCCGTATCGAAATGGAAATCATTCGTGTTCCTTTCAAACGGGATCTGCACTAGCGCGGCGGTGGAGTAGAGCCGGTAGCCGGAATGAAACTCGGAGAAACTTGTGCCGAGCATCCAGTTTTGAAAGCTGGTCAGGATTTGGTTGCCGAGCCATTTGTAGAGCGGCATTCCACCAGTCCGTGCGGCTCGTTTGTCGATCATCCGCGAACCGAGTACGGCGTCGGTGCTTCCGGCGATGATCGGTTCGAGCAGATCGGGAAGCTTTTCCGGCGCGTACTGGCCATCACCGTGCAATAGGGCGACGATGTCGAAGTTGTTATCGATCGCGTAGCGATAGCCGAGTTTCTGATTGCCACCGTAGCCCTGATTTTCCGGCGTGCGCAGGACGGTGATCTTAAAAGCGGAATGAGCCTGCTGATAGCGCAGGCCGTTGCGGAACGTCTCGTCCCTTGAGGAGTCGTCGATGATCAGGACCTCAATGCCTTCCTGGTGCAACGAGGCCGGGATGCGGCTCAGGACTTTCTCGATCGTCGCCTCGGCGTCGTAGGCGACGATGAAGACGAGGACGCGCTTCCCGCGCAGATCAAGAAGCGCAACGGGATTCATGCCCCGTTTTTGAAGCTAAAAACGGGCCACTTGCCGAGGGATTGCGGGGTCCTAGGCGGTGCCGTTTCGATTCGCCATGTCGCTCGGGCTGAGAACGGCATCGGCTGTGGCGAGGATCGCCCGGTCGTCGTTGTCGCCCAGGCCGCGGAGAAATCCGCGCGTCTTACGCAGCGCGCGCCTGATGAAAAGGTCCGCCGCGATGTGATCGGCCGCGGCGCGGCCATTTCGGCTCACGTTCGACAACTCCGAATCCCAGCGGCTCAGGGCGCAGGTCGCAGCAAACAATTCCATCGCCGCATTTGCGATCCGCTCCTGGACCAACTGCATTTCCATGACCGGTTCGCGATAGGCGATGAGCGCTTTATCGACCGCGAAATGGAAACGCCACACCAGGCGGGCGAGCTGACTGGCGTAGGATCGCAAAGCTTCGTTGCGGACCGGGACGTCCGGAACCTTGACCACGGCGGTGAGTCGCTTCAGCCCGGCATCCCAGGCTTTGCCGAGACCGCGGGATGGCTTGAGCATGGTGTCGTAGATTTCCTTGAACTCCATGCCTGGTCCACGCATTCCGACAAGGGCGATGAAGGAGGTGAGCACTTCGTTGCTGCCTTCGCCGATCTGGTTGATGCGCGCGTCGCGCAGCATCCGGCCCAGCGGTGAATCGTCGAAATAGGCGGAGCCGCCGTGAATTTGGAAGCAGTCGTTCACCGCGTCCCAGAGCCGCTCGGTCGTGAAGACCTTGAGCATCGCGGTCTCGACCATGTAATCCTCGAGGCCGCGGTCGATCAGCGAGGCCGTCACCTGGGTCATGGCTTCCATCGCGTAGATATCGGCCGCCATGCGCGCGATTTTCTTCTTTACCAGGTCGAAGTTGCCTAACGTTTTGTTGAACTGCTTTCGCGTATTGGCGTGCTCGACCGCCATCCGCAGGCAGGTCTTGGCCCCGCCCGTGCAGCAGGCGCCGAAAGTGGTCCGGCCGAAATCCAGCACGGTGAGCGCGACGCGCAGGCCTTTGCCTAACGGGCCGAGAATATTTTCCTTCGGCACACGCACGTTGTTCATGCGGAACCGGCCCGTTGCGGTGCCGCGGATTCCGAGCTTCGGCATGCGCGGCTCGATCATCTCGAAACCCTCCATGTCGGGCGTGACGAGAAATGCGGTGATCGCATCCTTGTCCTTGCCCGGGACTGGAGTGCGCGCCATCACGGTCAGGACCTGGGCAATGGCGGCGTTGGTGATGTAGCGCTTTTCGCCGTTGAGAATGTAATGCGATCCGTCTTCGCTCGGCGTGGCGCGCATCTGCACGTTGGCCGCATCGGAACCGGCTTCCTGTTCGGTCAGGGCGAAGGCGGCGAGCTGTTCGCCGTGCATCAACTTCGGCAGCCATTTTTCCTGTTGCTCCTTCGTTCCAAAAAGGAGCAGGGCGCGAATGCCGATCGAGTGATGCGCGTTGGTGAAGACCGCGGTCGAGGCGCAGCGCGCACCGATCTCTTCAAGCACCTTGCAATACTGCATCTGGGTAAATCCACGGCCGCCGACTTCCTTCGGCGCGGTCATCCCGAGAACGCCGACCCGGCCGAGGCCGTCGATCACATGCCGCGGGATGTCCGCCTCGCGATCGATCGCCTCGGCATCAAGATGTTCATCCAAGAATTGGCGCAGCTCGGTGACAGCGCGATCGACCTCCGCTTGTTGCGTGTCGGAAAAGCGCGGATAGGGCATCGCCCAGTCGGCCACGAAGTTGCCGAGGAACAATCCTTTGGCGAAGCCAAGTTCCTGGTGGCCGCTGAAGAGGAGTTCCTCGGCCTGTTGAATTTCCTTCTGTCGTTGAATGTCGGTCTCGCTGAGTGCCATAGGTGGAAAAGATGAGCCCGCCGGCGACGGTGCCAGCGGGCCACCAATGTAGCCATGCGAACCCGATTGTCCACCGGGAGGCGCGACCGGCCCATTCGAAGGATCGATGCCACCGTTTGGGATATTAAAGGAATCGTCGAGGAGAAGTTGAAGGCACCAGCAGAGGGCGTTGAGTATGGCATGCCGCAGATCGTGAACCAGAAGGACCTTGCTCGGCCTGTGCATGTCAGGGTAGGTGAGCCGGTGGTTCTGCGTCTCGAAGAAAATCCCACGACCGGATATCGCTGGCGCCTGAAGAATTTTCCCGAAGGAAAGCTGCGCGTGATCTCCGATAAGTTCACGGTCGCGGGCGACGCGCTCGGCGCGGGCGGCATTCGGGAATTCGTCTTTGAGCCCCTGCAAGCGGGGCATCACGTGGTGGCGCTTCGGAATTCCTTCGCGAATCGAAGTGTCGATTCCGACCGGGAAGCGCGGCTGGAGATCGACGTCGATTAGATTGACCCGGAGCGTGCTCGGAAATCGTCGAGCTTCATGTTCTTATCCGCCCCAATAGACTCGAAATGGGGTGACGAACATCGGTCCGGGCTCGATTTTTCTCGTAATCCAGGCGCCGCCGAGGTTGCGCTCGCGGAACTCGGCCCGAGCCTTTGGCGTTGCAGGTAACGAGCGGCTCAGGCGTGGCCGGGACACGAAGACGATCGACGACCCGCGGCAGCCGGAAGAGCGGCACATAAAGCCCGGTCCAGCCCAGCGCGGCGCTGTCGGCCAGGACTTCGCCGCTGAGGTAGCGGTTGAAGGCGCGGGCGGTGGTGTGGTCGGGCGCCTTTACGATTCCGTCCAGTGTTTTCGGTTTCATCAGCGTGGCGATGTTATCCTACCCGGGCCGCGAGCAAGAAGAATCCAGCGCGAATCGAAGGCCGTCCCCTATCGGGCGGCATTCATTCCGGGAGACACCTCCGGCTGCGAGCGCTTTTGATCCACACGAACGATCGCGCAGACGCTCAGGCGCCGGCGCGGATCACTTTGTTGCTCGGTGCGGTCGGCATCGGCCGATCGCTCGTGCAACCCGACGAACCTATCAACTGGTTTTGATTAATCCCGCCGCTTCCAATTCCGCCCGGATTGCACGAAACTTTTCGTCCACGTCGTCGCGAAATTGAATGCGGTTGACGCCGTCAAAGTCCGAATAAATTCTTACCCCTTCTTGGAGCAGAATTAATATCCGATCCTTCCCCAACCGTCCAGCGAACCAACCGGTTTCGAAGATCACATTGGGCCGAGGTTGCCAATATTCTTCGCCTCGCTTCGTGACGACCTTGTCGTCTGCGGTGAACAACGCAATTACGTAGCTGCAAGTTTGAGCGTGGTGCTCAAATTTTTCGATAGTGGGAGCCGATCTTCCAGGCTTACTCAAGAGCACGATAGGCTTAAGGTTGAACTCCTCTCGAACTAATCTGGAAAGACGGAGTTGGTTCGTTTCGTCATGCCCATGAATGATGAAGATTTCGTCACTAGTCGGAACGAGGGAGCGCTGAGATGCAACTACGAACGAGCCCCTGTTCGCTGGATCGTTCAATGCCCGCAGGTAGTGCTCCACCTGCTCGACCCGCGTCGCGAAGTCTTCAGTTGCGATTTGGGCCTTGCCAATTTCTTTCTGCCACTGGCCAAGAGTCGCCAACAAGGAACTCTTCCGGCCATAAAATGGTCTCAAGCACTTGGAAGCCGTTGGATCCAACTCGCGGGACGGCTTCGCGATATCGCGGTCGCGCACCCCACCCCAAAAGCGCCCAGACCCAGGCCCGCATTCTCGCAGCCATGCGCCATCCGCCCCGCGACGGCACCACCCACTGGAGCACCCGCCGGCTCGCTCGCCACCTCGGCACCAGCCACTCGAGCCATTGCACGCACCTGGCGCGCGGCCGGCTTGCAGCCCCATGCGATGCGCCGCTACATGGCCAGCAATGATCGCCCGTTTCCAGGCCAAAGCAAGCCGATATTATCGAGACTTTATCTCCAACCTCCCGCCCACGCGGCGGTCTTTTGTGTGGACGAAAAGAGCGCCATCCAGGCCCTCGACCGGCTCGACCCCGTGCTTCCGCTTTCGCCGGGACGGGCCGAGCGCCACGGCTTTGAATACTACCGCCACGGCACACTTTCTCTTTATGCCGCCTTGGAGACCGGCAGCGGCGAGATCATTGGCAAAACCGCCTCCCGCCACACCAGTGCCCAGTTTGTTGACTTTCTTGCCCAAGTCGTGGCCACGCAGCCCGCCACCAAGCCAATCCACATCATTGCCGATAACCTCTGGCTCATAAAACCAAGTTGGTCGACGCCTTCCTTGGCCAACATCGCAACGTTACGCTGCATTTTACCCCGACTTACTCCTCCTGGCTCAATCAGGTCGAGCTCTGGTTCAGCAAACTGGAGCGCCAAGTCATCGAGCGGGGCGTCTTCCACTCGGTGAGCGATCTGCGCAAAAAGATCCTGGCTTATATTCGCCATTACAACAAGGTCACTACTCCCATTCGCTGGACCTACAAAAACTCACGCCGGCGCATCCCATCCGCTATACATTCAAACGCTACAGGGAACTAGTCGGAACGAGGGAGCGCTGAGATGCAACTACGAACGAGCCCCTGTTCGCTAGGATCGTTCAATGCCCGCAGGTAGTGCTCCACCTGCTCGACCCGCGTCGCGAAGTCTTCAGTTGCGATTTGGGCCTTGCCAATTTCTTTCTGCTACTGGCAAGAGTCGCCAACAAGGAACTCTCGGCCATAAAATGGCAAGCAAATGATAAGCCGTTGGATCCACTCGCGTTGGGACGTTCTGTTGATCTTGCCTTCAGTAAGTAGCTTACGCACCCGACGGGTAGCGTCAGAAATCTTGTCGATTGTGGATCGTTCAATGGAAGGTGCCGCTGACAGCAAGGATTGAGGTGTCGTTCCTAACGGAATCGAGAGATTTCTCAAATATTCCGCAACACCGCTTGGGGGTACGACTGCTTGCTGTTTCGCCGAAAGCAACTGACTAAGCGAGGGGAAGGGATTGTTTTCCATATAGGTTCTCCTAGCTGCAGCCCTGGCTGGTGCCGCACTCGGTGCAGACCCCGCAGGCGCCGGCGCGGATCACCTTGTTGCTCCCGCAATGGGAGCAGGTGATGTCCATGAACATGTTGCCCAGCGCTTCCGAAACCCGCTCCGCATGCGTCCGGCCACTCGTCAGGCTGGAAGGATTGCCTTCGTTAGGCGCGTGGTTTGTGATGACGTCGATCAATTCCCTCTCCGCCGTCCGCGAAAGGTCGGCCACGGGACGGTTGACCGCCTTTTTCTCCATCTCGGGAATTTCCTTAAGCGGCAGCTCGGGATGGCTCCGGCTGGGCGAGGTCGCTTCCTTGTAGCCTTTGATGAACTGGCAGCCGAGCCAGCGGAAGACATAATCGGTGATGCTGCTGGCGTTGCGGATATCGGGATTCTTCGTGAACCCGCTCGGCTCGAAACGCTGGTAGGCGAATTTCTTCACCAGGCTTTCGAGCGGGACACCGTATTGCAGCGCCATCGAAGTGAGGGTCGCGACCGTGTCCATGAGGCCGCCGATCGTGCTCCCTTCTTTTGACATCTGGATGAAAAGCTCGCCCGGCTGGCCGTCTTCGTAGAGACCGACGGTGATGTATCCCTCGTGACCGGCAATCTCGAACTTGTGCGTGAGCGAGACGCGCGTGTCGGGCATGCGATGCCGCACCGGCATGTCGACCTGGGTGCGCAATTCGCTCGCTTCTTCCTCGAGTTCGAGGATGCGCTTCCGCAGTTCATCTTCCTCCGTCAGCATGTCGGCGCCATCGTTGGCTGCGCCCATGTGTTTGGTCTTGCGCGTGTTCAAGGGCGCGGAGCGCTTCGAGCTGTCGCGATAAATCGCGATCGCCTTCAGGCCGAGCCGCCAGCCCTCGATGTAGGTGTTCATGATCTGATCAACCGTCGCGTTTTCCGGCATGTTGACCGTCTTGGAAATCGCGCCGCTCAGGAACGGCTGGGCCGCCGCCATCATGCGCAGATGAGCCATGTAGCCTAACGAACGCTCGCCGCGGTAGGGCCGGAAGGCGCAATCGAAAATCGAGAGATGCTCCGGCTTCAGTCCGGAAGTGATCTTCGAGCCGTCGCTGTCGGTCACATCCTCGATCGTGTCGAAGGAATCGATGTGCGCGATGATGCGCTCGATCTCTTCGAAACTGTAGCCGAGCTTGTCCAGCGCCGGACGGACCGTCTGGTTGACGATCTTCAACATGCCGCCGCCGGCCAGCAGCTTGTATTTCACCAGCGCGATGTCGGGCTCGATCCCGGTCGTGTCGCAATCCATCAGGAAACTGATCGTGCCGGTCGGCGCGAGGACGGTGACCTGCGCGTTGCGATAACCGTGTTCCTCGCCGAGCTCCGCGGCGCGATCCCAGACTTTCCGCGCCTCTTCCTTCAAATAGGCGAACTCTTCGTTGTCGGGGATCTCGTTCACCGCGCAACGATGTTGCTCAATCACTTCGAGCATCGACGCGACGTTGTCCTTTGCGACTGGCTTGGGTACGCCGCTGGCGCGCGCGTCGCGATAACCGGGGAACGGTCCCATCGACCGCGGCCATGCGCGCGCTTTCCGCATAAGCTTCGCCGGTCATGATGGCGGTGATCGCGCCACCGAGGGCTCGGCCTTCGACGCTGTCGTAGCCGTAGCCGTAGCTCATGATGAGCGAGCCGAGGTTGGCGTAGCCGAGACCGAGGGTGCGGAAGATGTGTGAATTCTCGGCGATCTCCTTGATCGGGTAGCTGGCGTTATCGACGATGATTTCCTGCGCGGTGATGAAAACGCGCACGGCCGCCTTGAAGCGCTCGACATCGAATGCGCCCTCTTCGGTCTTGAACTTCATCAGGTTGAGCGAGGCGAGATTGCAGGCGGTGTTGTCGAGGAAAAGATATTCGCTGCAGGGATTGGTGGAATTCTGGCGACCGGTGCCTTTGCAGGTGTGCCACTTGTGGATGGTGGTATCGAACTGCATCCCGGGATCGCCACAGATGTGGGTTCCCTCCGCGATTTTGCGCAGCAAGGTGCGCGCTTCCTTGCGTTCGCAGGGCGAACCGTCGCGCACCCGGCGCGTCCACCATTCGCGGTCCTCGACCGCCGCGTTCATGAAGTCGTCGCTCACCCGCACGCTCAGATTTTCGTTCTGGTACATGACCGAGCCGTAGGCGTCGCCGTTGTAGCTGCCGTCGTAGCCCTGTTCGATCAGCGCCCAGGCCTTCTTCTCTTCCTTCTGTTTCGCGTCGATGAATTCCTCGATGTCAGGATGCCAATCCTTGAGCGTGTTCATCTTCGCGGCCCGGCGCGTTTTGCCGCCGCTCTTCACCACGTTGGCGACCTGGTCGTAGACTTTGAGAAACGAGAGCGGTCCGCTCGGTTTGCCGCCGCCGCTCAATTTCTCGCGCGTGCTGCGCAACGACGAAAGATCGCTCCCCGTCCCGCTGCCGTATTTGAAAAGCATCGCCTCGCTCATCGCGAGCCGCATGATGTCTTCCATCGTGTCGTCGACCGATTGGATAAAGCAGGCGCTGCCCTGCGGATATTCGTATTGCGTCGGCGCGCGCTCCGCCTCTTTGGTCGTGCGGTTATAGAAATAATTGCCGGCGCCCGCGTCCTTCCCGATGCCGTATTGATGATAGAGGCCGACATTGAACCAAACCGGGCTGTTGAATGCCCCGTGCTGATTGAGGCAGAGCCAGGTCAGATCGTTGTAGAAAATCTCTGCCGTCTTGGCATCGGCGAAATAGCCGTCGGCCATGCCGCAATCAGTGATCGTGCGGGTCACGCGATGGATCAATTGTCTGACGGAGGTCTCGCGCCCGCCATGATGCGGGTCAGTCCCGTTGGCGATGTCCCCGTAAAAATATTTCGAGACCGCGATCTTCGTGGCGAGCGGGCTCCAGCTTTTCGGCACCTCGATATTTTCCTGTTTGAAAATCACCTTACCGCCGTCGTCGGTGATCTCCGCCGTCCGGCCTTCCCACTCCACTTCATCGAAGGGCGAGATCGCCGGGTCGCTGAAGACACGCTCAAAACGCAAACCGCGACTTTTCCTGCGGGTACTTTTCCGCTGACGAGAAAGCGATTTGCGATTTTTAGCGAGCGTGGTGGGCTGAAGGCCGGGTTTGAGCTGGATCATTTTGGTTTAGGCGGTTCGGGTTGCGGTGAATAAAGGTGAATTAGCCTCGGAGCCACCCGGTGAATATCCTGCGGATAAGCTCCAACAACAGGATATAGGGGCGGCGATCGGTGCGACCACCATATGCGGCCACTTTGGAGGGTGAATCAAGACTTTTATTGTAACATTTTTTTTGGCCTCCGGCCGGGACGTGGTGGACCCCGGTTTTGCCAAAGCCGCGCCGTTCTGGAGTTCGAATTGTTAACGAAAAATGGCTCGATGTTGCGGGATTGATGCTGCGCAGAAATAGATCGTTAGTCTGGAAAAGTTGGTGGCGGCTTATCCTTCATTAGCCGGGAGATCGGCCTGCTCCTCGCGCTCGGCGGACTTCCCTTTCGTTAGGCAAACGGAGCGGGCCGGTTTCTTCCCGATTGCAAATCCGGCGCCAGCTTTCATAGTAGCGCTCGCCTTGGGAAGGGTGGCTGAGTCCGGTTTAAGGCACTCGACTCGAAATCGAGCGTGGGGTTAAACTCACCGTGGGTTCGAATCCCACCCCTTCCGCCCGCCGTTTCTCCAGCCGGCCTAATCGGTTTCTCGAAAGTCGAGGTTGTCGTCGTTAGGCCGGACACCGCCCTGCGTTTCGAGCGCCTCCAGACGGCGCAGGACCTCGGAAAGCAGCAGCTCGTTTTTCAAATTCACCCGGTAATCGAGGTCAGCCCGGAGCCGGTCCTTCTGGCCCTGGCGATTTTGCGACATCATGATGATGGGCGCCTGCAAGCCGGCGACCACTCCGAGAACGAGATTGAGGAAAGTGTACGGATATTGGTCGAACGGATGCCAAAGGAACCAGCTGTTGAACGCGATCCAGAGCAGAGTGAAGGCAATCGACGCTCCGATGAACTTCCAGCTGCCGCCAAATTCCGCGATCAAATCGGCCGCGCGATCGGCGACCGTGAGGTGGGCGGCCTCTTCCTCATTCGCGTTGCGCGAAACGCGGTGCCGCAGGAGATCGTCGGTCCGCCGCAGCCGGTGGGTGAGCGCGGTGAGAATGCCGAGCGCAACATCGGGATTCTTGCGCAGGAAAGAGCGAAACTCCGTCCGCGGCAAAACCGCGAGGCGCGAGTCGGCACTCGCGGTTGCGTCGGCCGAACGGGGGTGACCGTCGAGAAGGGACATCTCGCCGAAGAATTCTCCGTTGCTCAACTCAGCGAGCGTGGTGTCGTGGCCGTCTGCGTCTTTCACGCTGATCCGCACCCGGCCGCGCTCGATCAAGTACATGGAATCGCCGCTATCGCCGCGGAAAAAAAGAGGGGCCCCGGCCGCAACCTCGCGCATCGTCAGCAGATCGCACAATTCCTGGGCGGCTTCTTCGTCGAGCGCTCGAAAGAGTGGTACCGATCGCAGGGCATCAAGCTTCATGAAAGACCTCGGGGATCGCGATGTTGCTCATCTGGCTGGCCAATTATCTACAATAAAATGCAACTTGAGCCGACAAAATCTGCGGTAAAGATGAATCGTTAGGGCGGGAGACGCGATTTCGGGTCGACTTTTGTGGCCGCGAGGGCTGGTTTTTGGTCTAAGAACGCGGATGTCCGAGCCTCAAATTACTGCGAAAGCTGAAACCGAAACTTCGCTTTACGCGGGCGCAATCGCAACGTTTGTGATCGCTCTTCTGCCTTATGTGAACGTCTTTATCCTGCCAGCCTATGTCGTCGGTGCGGTGGTCGCCGTCTGGCATGCGGCAGCGGTGCGAGGGCAGTCGATGCAATTCAAGAACAGAGCGAGGCTCGGATTCCTGAGCACGTTTTTTCGGAACGCTGGTCGTCGTCCCGGCGGATCTGATCTGGCTCTTTTTCGATTACCAACTTTGGCAACGCCAGAATTCGCAGTTGATGCCGGCCATCTTTCGATCGTTCGCCGGCCCGGTGGCGCTCGATGCAATGCGCGACGCATTCGCGTTCTTCTGCGGAGTTTTCGGGACTCTCTCCGACCTGGTTGTGGCGAAAATTTTTCGCCCGCGAACGGTTCGTTAGGCACAGATTGGCCTGACGATGGCTCTCCCCTAGAGATCGCGGAGGGCACGCTCCGCTTTTTCCACGTTTGAAGGTCGCAGAATCATGAGTCCCTGTTTCGACTTCGGGCTCAAGGCGAGGTAGGCGTATTCGATATTGACGCCCGCTTTGGCCAGGCGCTCGGCGATGATGGCCAGCGTGCCGGGCTCATTATTACTCTCGATCATCAGGACGTCGTTCTCCAGCGCAAGGACACCGCGTTCGCCGAGGATCATGAGCGCCTTCGTCGGATCGCTCACTACCATGCGCACGACCGCGTGATCGATCGTATCGGAAGTGGCGAGAGCGTGGATGTCGATCTTGGCTGTCGCGAGTTCCGTACAGACGCGCGAGAGCGCACCGGGACGGTTGCCCAGAAAAACTGAGAGTTGCGTGGCCGTCTCAACCGTAACCTCCGGATCCATAATGGCAGTAAAGTGCGCCGCGAGCGCCCATCTGACAACACGCAAGTGCGCTGCCAAGTATGGCATTTTCACGCACCCTCAGGGCCCAACCGCCGACCGGCGTGAAATTGTTCTAGACAGAATTAGTAAAATTGACCAATATCGCGGTCATTCAGATTACAAATTAGCGGTAAGGGACACGTTTTCTGGAACCCTCAAGATTGCAGGGACACACCTCAGGACGATACTTTGAAACCGCGAAGAAATAAGAAAGAAAACGTATGGTTAAGATAACACAAAAGGCCAAATGCACTGTGGCAGTAAAGCTCGGATTGGTCGCTCTCGCGCTGTCCATTCCGCTCATATTCTCAAGCCGGGCTCATGCTGCGGAAGGCGATCTTTTCGTAACTGACCTCGAGACGAATTCCGTGGTGGTTTATTCCACCGATGGAACGCAGCGTGTTTTCGCTACCGGTCTCGACAGTCCTCAAGGCTTGGGTTTCGATCAGGTCGGCGATCTGTACGTGGCCGACGGAGGAAGCGGCAACATCTACAAATATACAGCCGACGCGACTCGAACCCTTTTCGCTTCTGGGTTGAACGGTCCGGTCGGGCTGGCTTACTCCAGTCTCAGCAACGATTTAGTGGTGGCGGAAAACGGCGCAAATCAGGTCACATCAATCAATGCGGATGGCACTGTTGATACCACCTTTCCAATTGCTTCCCCGCTTGGTATCGCCATTCGCAATCTGTCGAAAGATGCCAGTATTCCAGCGCTCAACACGACTTGGGCCGTCAGCAATCCGGATCCGGCCGACAGCTTTGTCCAGGAAAGGATCGACGGAAGTGGGATTAATACTTTCCTGCAAATGCTGGATCCGCGCGCGATTGCGTTTACGGCTAATCCTGTCGAGACGGATTACGCCAGCGCGTATATCAGCACCGGGGACGACATGCCCGGGGATGGCATGGGCAGTATCTGGGCCATCGGCACGACGGCCGGTAGCAACGGTAGTTTTTCAAATACGGTTAGTCTATTTGCGACTGGTCTGGGAGATCCGCGCGGAATGGCGTTTCGGCGGATGCTCTTTGATCCGGCGGGTATCGGTACGCTCTTTGTGGCCGACACCAGTAATGGTCAGATTTGGCAAATTACCCCGCCGCCAAACCATAGCCAGACGGTTTTTGTAACAGGTGGTCAGCCAAACTATCTCGCCTTCGAAACTATACTTGCCGGCAAGCCGGAGAACATTTCGACTCGGGGACAGGTTCTAACTGGAGAAAATGTTCTCATTGTTGGATTTATTGTGACCGGCGACGCTGGCACGGAGAAGACTGTCGTATTACGCGGCTTAGGGCCCTCCCTCGCGGACGCCACGCCGCCCGTAACCGGAGTATTGGCTGATCCCTTCTTGGAGCTGCATTATCCGGATGGAACCGTTGTATCCAATGATAACTGGATGGATAATAGTGCGGAAGACATCGCCACACTCGAAGGTATCGATGGAGGTGCTCTCGTTCCCACGAATGCCGCCGAGTCAGTCCTGGTGACGACACTTGCGCCCGGTGCTTACACCGCGATCCTGAGTGGCGTTGGTGGCACTACGGGTGTCGGGATGGTGGAAGCTTATGACACGAACCCCACTGATCCCGGTGAATTTGGCAACATTAGTACGCGCGGCTATGTCAGCGGAGGCGACGACGTCTTGATCGGCGGTTTCATCCTGGGACCAGAAAACGAAGCCGACCGCGTCTTAGTTCGCGCGATCGGCCCGGAACTGACCAGCGCTGGAATAGCTTCGGCTTTGCTCGATCCGATGCTCGACCTTTACGACAGTAACGGCAATCTCCTTAAGTCAAACGACAACTGGGCCGACACCGCTGAAGGCGAAATTTCGGCCACAGGTCTTGCGCCGACCGATCCGAGCGAGTCAGCAATCCTGGCGAATCTCAGGGCAGGCGCTTACACGGCAATTGTCAGCGGAGTAAACGGCGCGACCGGAGTGGCGCTGGTCGAGGTTTATCACGTGCCGTAACCTTCGATTGTTTCAGAAAAGGCGCGCGGCGGAAGCCGCGCGCCTTTTTCTTTCCCGGGGGCAAACTGTCAAGGAAATCCACAATTCATCGCTTTTAGAATCGCTAACCTTTCAATCTTGCAGGAAGCTTTGGAACTTCTCGGCAAGCGCTCTCTGCTCCAAGGTAGCACCCGGATGCGCGCGTGCTTTCGCAAAGAGGAAATCATGGACTCAAATACGATTTCGACCAGGCCGTTAATCAGCGTTGAGGAAATTAGACGGTACTTTCCGGCGCTGCAGCGAGTCCACGCCGAGAATCCGATCGCCTACTTTGATGGCCCTGGCGGGACCCAGGTCCCGATCGCGGTGGCCGACGCCGTGACTGAATATCTCCTCCACCACAACGCCAATACGCACTGGGCCTTCCCGACCAGCATCGAGACCAACGCCATTGTCGCCGCCGCGCGCGCCGCGCTGGCTGATTTTCTCAATGCCGCGCCGAGCGAAATCGCCTTCGGGGCCAACATGACGACGCTCACTTTCCATCTCGCCCGTGCCCTGGGCCGCGCCTTTGGGCCGGGCGACGAGATCATCGTCACGGAACTCGACCACCATGCCAACATCGCTCCCTGGCAGGCGCTGGGAAAGGAGCGTGGCCTAACGATACGGACGGTGAAGATGATTCCGGAAAACGGCCAGCTTGACTGGGATCACTTCGGCCGGCAATTAAGTCCCCAAACCCGCCTGGTCGCAATCGGCGCAGCCTCCAACGCGCTTGGAACCATTAACGACGTTCGCCGCGCCTCGGCGATGGCGCATGCCGCGGGGGCGCAGATTTTCGTTGATGCCGTGCACTACGCACCGCATCAACTGGTGAACGTGCGCGAGATGGACTGCGATTTCCTCAGCTGCTCGGCCTACAAGTTTTACGGGCCTCACCTCGGGATTCTCTATGGCCGGCACGACCTTCTCGCCGCGCTCGATTTCCCGAAACTGGCGCCGGCGCCTGATTCCCCCCCAGAGCGCGCCGAGACCGGCACGCAGAACCACGAGGGAATCGCGGGCGCGGGCGCGGCGGTCGATTTTCTCGCCTCTCTCGCGCCCGGCACCGGTGCCACGCGACGCGAACGGCTTGCGACAGCGTTCGCCGCGCTGGACGAGCGCAGCAACCAACTCGTTAGGCAACTCTGGGACGGCCTGGATGAGATCGAGAGCGTAAAGTTGTATGGTCCGCCGCCAGGCGAAGCGCGCACGCCGACGGTTGGATTCACCGTCGCCGGCGTTTTGTCGGCCGAGGTCGCGCGACGCCTGGCGGATGATGCGGTTTTTGTTTCCAACGGTGACTTCTACGCAACCACCGTGGTCGAACGATTGGGACTTGGAGATGACGGGCTGGTTCGGGCTGGATGCGCATGCTACACGACCGAGGAAGAAGTCGAGCGCTTAATTGACGGGGTGCGAGTGATCGCCCAAGAGTGATTTTGCTGTAGAGAACAAGAGGCAACGATGAAAGCAACCTGGCACGGTACCACCATTGCGGAGAGCAACGACACGGTCGTCGTGGAAGGGAACCATTACTTCCCGGCGGACTCGCTCCGGAAGGAATTCTTTCGCCCGAGTAATCGGCACACGCATTGCCCGTGGAAAGGCGAGGCCAGTTACTACGATATCGCGGTCGATGGCGTACTCAACGAAGGCGCGGCCTGGTATTATCCGGAGCCAAAGGAAGCGGCCGCCAGTATCAAGGGTCGGGTTGCGTTCTGGAAGAGCGTTGTGGTCGATTGAGCGCCTAACAAAGAGTTTCAACGAAGTTTGGTTTCATGGCACAGCGCTCCCGCATCAGCGCCGGTCTCCTCATGTTTCGCCGCCGCGACGGTGAAATTGAATTTCTTCTCGCCCATCCCGGGGGACCACTCTTTGTTCACAAGGACAAAGGGCACTGGACAATCCCCAAAGGCGAAGCGGCTCCGGGCGAAGACCTGCTGACACGGGCCCGGATCGAATTTGCCGAGGAGGTTGGCCTGGAGGCGAAGGGTCCCTATCTGCCGCTCGGCACGATCCAACAAAAAGGCGGTAAGATCGTCCATGCCTGGGCCGTGGAAGGTGATTTGCCGGCGGATTTTGGTCAGCGTTCCAACACTTTCGAATTGGAGTGGCCGCCGCGCTCCGGCCGAATGCAAGTGTTCCCGGAAATTGATCGCGCCGAATTCTTTGCCGAAAAACGCGCGCGCAAAAAAATCAAACCGACTCAAGCGCCCTTCCTTGACCGGCTCATCGCCGCCCTCGATCAGACTTGATACAGCCGCTGTTAGGAGGGTGTCGGAATTCCACTGGCGCGCACCGCAGAGTAGCCACGCGCCGCTTTGAGAAATGAGAACAACGCAGCCATTGTTAGGCCCGGCGCGAGGACGGTCGAGAGCTATCAGCAAACCGCCGCTGCCACCACCAGCTGTGGCGTCGCCCAACCGCGCCGGAACGAGGCCGGTCGTGTCGCCGTTACAGCGAAACGGATGTGCACCGCCTCGTGCTTGTGCAGCGCGGATGACCGCCTTGCACAATCTCGCGTTCTTCAACGCGGGACGCGGCCCGTTTCAAAGCATGAACAAAGGCGCGCCAGTTTTTTTCGGGAGGGGGTCAACGTCGTCCAAGGTAAACGGCGCGAATGACGCGACGGCGTACACGCTCGGTTTCACCTGGGGATGTGGGGAACGGCGGAATATCTCAATGGTTTCCCAGCGAAGGGTACGCAGAAGATCGAGGCCGCCCGGGCCCTAAAGCAACTGGTAGGGATCGACGTCGACCGCGACGGCGACGTCTTCGGGGAAGGGGAGTTTGTCGAGCGTCTCGCGGATGAGTCGGCTGAGGCGCAGAATTGCTTCGCCACGCAGGAGAATGTGAAAACGGTAATGGCCCTGCAGCTTTTCCAGGGGAGCGGGAGCGGGCGCGCCAATCAGGAACTCGTCAGGCAACGCTTCCCCCAGGCGGCGGGCGAGGGTTTCGGCGGAAAAGCCGGCATGAGTTTCGTGCTCGGAGCGGACGGTAATGAGGACGGCATGCTTGAATGGCGGGAAAGCGCAGCGTTCGCGGAACTCGAGTTCCTGCTCGAAATAGCCGGCGAAATCGTGATGGCGCGCGAATTGGATGGAGGGTGAAAACGGCGTGTAGGTCTGCACGAAAACTTCGCCCGGCGCTTCGCCGCGCCCGGCACGGCCCGCGACCTGGGTGAGGAGCTGGAAGGTGCGTTCGCCGGCCCGGAAATCGGGCAGATGCAGTGCCAGATCGGCATTGATGATGCCGACCAGAGTGACGTTGGGAAAGTGGAGGCCCTTCGCGATCATTTGGGTGCCGACGAGGATGTCGATCTTGCCTGCGCGAAAGGCGTGCAGAGTCTCGCGATAGGCATCCTTGCGTGTCATCGAGTCGGCGTCCATTCGCCTAACGACTGCTTTTGGAAAAATTCCCGCCACGTTCGCCTCCACTTTTTCTGTGCCGAAGCCGGCGTAGATGAGCGCGTCCTGTCCGCATTCCGGGCAGCGTTTCGGGACGGCCGCGCTGTGTCCGCACAAATGGCAGCTAAGCCGCGTGTTGCTGCGATGAAAAGTGAGCGCGACGCTGCAATTTGGGCAATCCCGCGCCTTGCCGCAGTTGGAGCAAAGGAGCGAGGTGGAGAAACCGCGACGGTTTAGAAAGAGGATCGTCTGCTCGTGTCTAACCAGACGATCGGCGATCGCGCTGCGCAATTTCTCCGACAAGATGGCAGCGGCTTTCTCTTTCCGGCGCTCCTGGCGGAGATCGACGATGCGAATGAGCGGCATCTGGCATTGGTCGACCCGCTGGGTGAGGCGGCTCAGCGTGTACTTGCCCCGTGTCGCGTTGGCGTAACTCTCGAGGGAAGGCGTGGCGGAGCCGAGCACGACCGGGCATTGCTCGAGCTTTGCCCTAACGACCGCGACATCGCGCGCGTGGTAGCGCGGCGCTTCTTCCTGTTTGTAGGAATTTTCATGTTCCTCATCGACCACGATGAGGCCGAGATTTTCGAGCGGAGCGAAGACGGCGCTGCGCGCGCCGACCACGATCTTCGCGCGGCCGGCGTGAAGCTTGTGCCATTCGTCGTGACGCTCGCCTTCTGACAAATGGCTGTGCAAGACCGCGACCGTGTCCGGCTCGGCTGCGAAGCGGCTCTTGAAACGCTCGACCGTCTGAGGAGTAAGAGAAATTTCCGGGACCAAAACGATCGCCGTCTTGTTGCGGGCGAGAGTGGCGTGGATCGCCTGGAGATAGATCTCTGTTTTGCCGCTTCCGGTCACGCCGTGGAGGAGAATGGGCGGGTGTCTTTCTGGATTTTCCAAGGCAGTTTCGATCAGCTTCAACGCTGCGGTTTGTTCTTCATTCAGGAAAAGCTCCGTATCGGCCACGAACTGCTCCGTGCCATGCGGATCGCGCGCCACCGCCTGCTCGCGCAGCTCGGCAAAGCCGCGCCTAACGAGCGCGCGAAGAGTGGAATTATCGAGCGACATCTGGCGCAGAAGGTCCGCCGCCGGGAGCGGCGTGGTGAGTTGCGCGATCGTCTCGAGCAACTCGGCCTGGCGCGGGGCGCGTCTGCGCAGCTTTTCCATTTCCTCCGGCGTAGCGGGACGGATCAGACTGACGAAAAGCTGCTTTTTCCAGCCGACCTCGGCCCGCCGGATGACCTGCGGGAGGACGCTTCGCATCACGGTTTCGATCGGACAGCAATAGTAATTCGCCATCCAGCGTCCGAGTTCGATCAGAGCCGGGCTCACGACTGGTTTTTCGCCTAACAATGCTTCGATCGACTTGATCCCTGCGGCCGGGCTCTCATCGATTGTGGCGACCACGGTGGCGAGGAGTGATTTGTCGCGAAACGGCACGCGCACGCGCGAGCCGACAACGACCCGGTCGCGCATCGCTTCGGGAACGCTGTAATCCAGCTCCCGTCTGATGGAGCGATCGACGATGACTCGAACGAAGGCGGACATTTTTGATTGCTCACGCCGCTCGGGCGTGAATTGATTCTGCTCGTGACTCTCCGCGCGGTGGCGAACTTATCCAGCGGTCCGCTTCTTCTAATGTGGGAACCGCCTTTGCGCGGCGATCGGGTGCCGCGGCGATCGAGGCGCAAAGGCCCATCCTACATTCCAGGAAAATGATCCGATTTCTTTTCAAGTCCATCATTTGCCTGCTCCTGGCTGCCGCGGTCGGCATCGGTCTGCTGGCGCTGCGCTCGGGTGATCCATTTTACACCCTTTATGAGTGGCTTAGTCCGGCGCGTTTTCAGCAATACGATCAGCTCATCAGGGCGGCGTCGGCGGCGAATCATCTCGACCCGATGTTGGTGAAGGCAGTGGTCTGGCGGGAGAGCAGGTTCGATCCGCAAAAGCTCGGCGGCGCCGGAGAGCGTGGGCTGATGCAGGTGAGCGAACTCGCCGCGCAGGAGTGGGCGGCGGAGCGGCGGCTGGAGAATTTTCGCGTGGAAGAATTATTCGACCCGAAAACAAATCTCGAGGCCGGGAGCTGGTATTTGGGGCGGGCGATGGCGCACTGGAAACAGATGCGGGACCCGGTTCCGTTTGCCCTCGCGGAATACAACGCCGGGGCGAGTCGCGCGCAGCGCTGGGCCGGCGGGAACTGGGCGCGGCCCATTTCGGCCGGTGCATTTCAGCGCAACATCGATTTCCCCGGGACGAAAAAATACGTCGAGTCAATCATGGAACGCTACCATTTCTATCAGCGGCGCGGGAGGATGTGAGGAAGCCCTGGGCGGCGTGAATCGTGAATCCTCAAGTCGGCTGCAACCCTGGCGCAGGACGTTCCCCGGCGATTCACGGCCGCCCCTTGCCATTCAGCCAACTTCATCTACACTGGGCCTTCGTTTATGGCAGAAAGCAGTGACACGGTGGATATGAAGGAGTTCCAGCTCCACGAGAAAGATACCGGGAGTGCGGACGTGCAGGTGGCACGGCTCACCCGCCGCATCGCGCAGCTCACGGAACACCTCAAGAGTCACGCCAAAGATCATTCGTCGCGCCGCGGCCTCCTCAAGATGGTCGCCACGCGCCGAAGCCTTCTCGATTACTTGAGCCGGTCCAAAAACGACCGCTACAAGAGCGTGATCGAGAAGCTAAACCTGCGGAAGTAACCGCGGAAATCTCTGGCGTCGCTCGCGTCTGATCGCGCGCCGCTCGAGCCATTCGTTAACCAAGAACACAACCGGCGACCAGGCCGTCAGTGCACCTTGAGTTTAGGTTTTAGTCCCGCCACTGCGACGGGATTAAAACCTACAATCAGGGTGACCGGCCTGGATTTCGCACATCCAGAAAGAAACAATGCAACACAAGGTCACGACCCAAATCGGGTCCACGCAAATCAATATTGAAACCGGCAAAATCGCCAAACTCGCCGATGGCTCCGTCATCGTCTCCTGCGGTGAAACCATCGTCCTGACCAGCGCCGTCTCGGCCACTTCTCTGAAGGAAGGCCAGGACTGGTTTCCGCTCACGGTCGATTACCGGGAAAAGGCGGCGGCGGTCGGGAAATTCCCGGGCGGCTATTTCAAACGCGAAGGGCGCCCGAGCGAAAAGGAAACGCTTACCTCCCGCATGACGGACCGGCCGCTCCGGCCGCTCTTTCCCGCGGGTTATCTCTACGACACGCAGATCATTTCCATCCTTCTCAGCGCCGATGGCGAAAACGATCCGGATATTCTCGCAATCAACGGCGCCTCCGCCGCCCTCACAGTTTCTGACATCCCATTTGCCGGCCCGATCGGCGCCGTACGCGTCGGTCGTGTGAATGGCGAGTTCATCGCCAACCCAACGCACACCGAGCGCGAGCAGAGCGATCTCGATCTGGTTTACGTCGGGACTGAGAACGACGTCATCATGATCGAAGGCGCGGCCAACCAGTTGCCGGAAGAAGAGTTCATCAAGTCGCTCGAGTTCGCGCACGGGCATGCCCGCGAGATGATCCGGGTCCAGAAGGAACTCGCCGCCCAGGTCGGCAAGCCGAAACGCGAAATGCCGCTCTTGGAAGTGAATCCCGAGATGCTCGAAATCGCCGACCGCGTGGCGGGCGACCGCATCGAAGCCGCCCTCTACACCGAAGGCAAAGTGGCGCGGAGCAAAGCAGTCGGCGGTCTGCGCGATGAAGTGAAGGCGGCCGTGCTCGAGAAGTTTCCCGAAGCCGACAAATTCTCGATCAACCAGGCGTTCGATTACATCCAGAAGAAATCGTTCCGGAGCAATATCCTCGACAAACAAAAGCGTGTGGACGGCCGTGGCTACGACGACCTGCGCCAGATCACCTGCGAAGTTGGCGTCCTCCCGCGCGCCCATGGGTCGGCCATTTTCCAGCGCGGCGAAACGCAGGCCATGGCCCTGGCTACGCTCGCGCCAATTGAAGAAGCGCAAATGATCGACGCCTATGGCGGCGGCGAGCAATCGAAGCGTTTCCTTCTGCACTACAACTTCCCGCCTTTCAGCGTCGGTGAGACCGGCCGTTTCGGCGGGGCGAGCCGGCGCGAAATCGGGCACGGTGCGCTCGCCGAGCGTTCGGTTGAGCCGGTGGTGCCGAGCGAGGAAGATTTTCGCTATGCCATTCGCATCACGAGCGAGGTGATGGAATCCAACGGCTCGACCTCGATGGCGAGTGTTTGCTCCGGCATGCTCGCTTTAATGGACGCGGGCGTTCCGATCAAGACGCCGGTCGCCGGCATCTCCGTCGGCCTCGTCACGGAAAACGACGAGAGCGGCAACCTGAAGCGCTACAATCTGCTGACCGACATCATCGGCTCCGAAGATCATTTCGGGGACATGGATTTCAAACTTTGCGGAACCAAGGATGGCGTGACCGGATTCCAGCTCGACCTCAAACTTCCCGGCGTGAGCCACAAGATTCTGGGTGAAGCGATTCACCGCGCGAAAGACGCACGCACGAAGATCCTCGGCATCATGGCCCAGGCGCTCGACAAGCCGCGCGAATCGCTCAGCAAATACGCGCCGCGGATCGAGACGATCAAAATCAATCCCGAGAAGATCGGCGCCCTCATCGGACCCGGCGGCAAGACGATCAAGGGCATCGTGGCCGAAACCGGGGCGGAGATTAACATCGAGGACGACGGCTCCGTCCACATCTACGCGACGAGCGGCGAGAGCATGGCGCGGGCGAAGGAAATCATTGGCGGCATGACCAAGGAAATCGAAGTCGGCGAGACCTATCACGGTCGGGTCGTTTCGATCAAGGAATTCGGCGCCTTTGTCGAAGTTTTCCCGGGCAAAGACGGGCTCGTTCATATTTCCGAGCTGGCCGATTTCCGAGTTAATCGGACGGAAGACGTGGCCAAGATCGGCGAGATGATCTGGGTGAAATGCATCGGCATCGACGACAAGGGCCGGGTGAAGCTGTCGCGCAAAGCGGCGCTGAAAGAGCGCGGTGAAATCGAAACCGGCGGCCCGATAAGCGATAGCGAAGCTGGCGGCGGGGGCGGCGAACCGCGTGGTGAATATCGTGGCGGTGGCGGTGGCCGAGGCGATCGAGGTGATCGTCGCGGCGGCCGCGGTGGTCGCGGCCCGCGCCGGGAACACCGGCACGAGGACCGTCCGATGGTCGATCAGGCCCCGGCGCCGGCAACGCAGGCCCCGCAATCGCACCCCGACGACTACGAGCCTTCGCGCTAAGGCGCGGTTTCGCTCGGCGGCGTAACGGATGCGAACCAAGCCCGGCCTTTAAACACGAGAGCGGCCTCCTTTTGCGGAAGTTCCTCGCTGACGGCGCCCGCGGACCCGCGTTTGAAAGCCCGGCCGTTGCTTCACAGCCGTTTCGGCTGCAGAGCGAAACGTCTGCATCGTTAGGCAAAGCTGGGCGGGATCGTAGCGAATTTTCTGGCGACCGGGGAATAATCTGGAGATCATCACGGTCTAAGATTCGCGGGCCGATCCTCGAGCGTTCGAGAAACTTCGGTCGCGGATGAAAACCACAACCAGAAAGAAAACCATGAAATCGAAAACCATCCTCGCTGGCGCCGCGATCGCCGGTCTGATGAGCGGTTCGTTCGCCGTCCAGGCGCACGCCGTCAACGTCACCGGCAAAGCCGGTATCTCGCTCAAGCAGATGAGCGATCAGGATCAGAAGGACGTTCATTCCTGCAAAGGAATGAATTCGTGCAAGGGCAAAGGCGGTTGCAAGACCGGCGACAACGGCTGCAAGGGCAAAAACTCCTGCAAGGGCAAGGGCGGTTGCGCGACCGACGGCAGCCATCCGGCCGAGAGTCCGGCGAAGTAAGGGAGATTGCGTTCGCGTTTCGACGCGAGCTGATGGGAGAGCAGAGTCCGATCCTCTGCTTCTTCCTGCCCGACGATTTATCATGCCGGCAAATCCGTTTAACAATTTCAACGACTACGGCATCGGGATTGGCCTGCGCGTGCCGCATTACCGGCATATCCTCGAGAAAAAACCGGTCGTCGATTGGTTCGAGATCATCTCGGAAAATTTCATGGTTGATGGCGGCCGACCGCTCGAAGTACTCGACCAGATTCTCGAGCAATACCGCGTCGTGCAGCATGGGGTGGCGATGTATTTCGGCTCCGCCGACCGGCTCAATCGCGAGCACCTGAAAAAGCTCAAGCGACTCGTCAGGCGGACGAAAACGCCGTGGTTGAGCGATCATCTTTGCTGGGGCAGCGTGGACGGGCGCTACACGCACGACCTTTTGCCCATGCCCTACACTTTTGCCGCCGCTCGCGCGACCGCAGCGAACATTCTGGCCGCGAGCGATTTTCTCGAGGTGCCGATTTGCGTCGAGAACGTGAGCAGCTACGCGGAATTTCACGCCTCGGAAATGACGGAGTGGGAATTTCTTTCCGAAGTGGTCGAGCGCGCCGATTGCGGGATTCTGCTCGACGTGAACAACATTTACGTCTCCTCGCGGAATCACAATTTCGATCCCTACGAATATCTGAACCACGTTCCACACCAGCGCGTGGGGCAGATCCATATCGCGGGCCATTCGAAGTTTGAGAAATACATTCTCGACACGCACGATCATCCGGTGCTCGACCCGGTCTGGAAGCTTTACGCGCACGCGATCAAACTCGTCGGGCGGACCGCGACGCTGCTCGAATGGGACGATCGCATCCCGAGCTTCGACGAGGTCCATCAGGAGGCGCTAAAGGCGAATCAGTTTGTCGAAAAACAATTCCAAACCGCGACGGCCTAAAGGGAATTCAGTCGCATCGCGGGCGCAGTTGAAAGAGCTGCAAACGCTCATGGCGTCGGCGATTCTTCGTCCGCTCACAAACCAGGACCGGATGCAGGCGCGTTGGACCGATGGCCGCCCAATGAGCGCAGTCGCCGCGCAATTCATCAGGCCTAACGACCGGCTGAGTTCCTTCGAGCGGCTCGAGATTTACAATCGCGTCTACTGGTTTCGTGTCCTCGATTGTTTTTACGACGATTATCCCGGGCTGCGGGCGATCTTGGGCGAGAAGAAGTTCATGCGGCTCGCGACCGCTTATCTGGCAAGATATCCCTCGATCTCATTTACCCTCCGCAATCTCGGGCAGCGCCTCGAAAAATTCCTGCGCGAGGAACCGCAGTGGATCGCGCCTAACGAGGAATTGGCGCTCGATATGGCGCGCTTCGAGTGGGCGCAGGTGGTGGCGTTTGACGATGCCGCAAGACCCCAGATCACGCCCGACGATGTGCTCGATACTCCGCCTTCCAAAATGCGGCTCGCTCTTCAGCCCTACCTCACGCTGCTCGAGCTGAATTACGCGGTCGACAAATTCCTTCTCGCGGTGAAAAAGCACGAGGCCGATGTGCTGCGCAACGAAGCGAGCAACACGTTCGAGGCGATGCCGCAAACCGCGAAGCGGAAACAGCGAGTGCGGTTGCCGAAACGGGAGAGCATCTATCTCGCGGTTCATCGCCACGACAACATGCTTTACTACAAGCGGCTCGAACCGGAGGCGTTCGCTATTCTGCAAAGACTTGGCAAAGGAATAACGGTGGAAAGAGCGTGCGTCGGCGCGCTCGCAAAATCCGCCCGCGCCGAGGTGGATTGGACAAGGCAAATCAAGGAATGGTTCCACGACTGGTCGGCGCTTGGTTGGTTTTGCCGGCTGTAGACGTCGCCTTCATCTGCGGCCCGGGGAAGGGGCGACCGCCATTGAATACCTGCTTCCCTTACGGCCCCGCAGACTCGCCGGTTCGTAGAGGGAAGCCGGCCCGGCATTTGGTCGGTCTTTGCGCGCAACCTGTCTCTTTTTTGGATTCCCCAGGCAGAAAAAATTCGCGTCTGTTCCAATTTTTTTTTTGCCAAGCAAAACGGCTGTTCATAGAGTTGCCCCTCGCAACCCTCGGCGAAACCTGTTCACAATCTGTTTTTCATTTTCTGAAGCCGACCCGCTCTTTTTTTCCAGCTTTCGCGTTTACAACTTGGCGGCTTCTGGCGCGCCGGTTTAGTCTGCGCTGATTCGTTATGGCGAATTTCTTTCCGCGCTGGACCAACTGGCTACCACTCAAGATCACGATTTGCGGAATTGTGATCGGGATGGCGCTGATTGGCGCGACCTGGTATTACGACACGCCGAAATACACCCGCGTCGGTTATATGCCGACGCAGCCGGTGCCGTTCCCACACGATCTCCACGTCACCCAGCTTGGGATGGATTGCCGTTACTGCCACAACGCGGTCGAAGTGGCGGCACACTCGAACGTACCCGATACGCAGGTCTGCATGAACTGCCATACCCAGGTGCAAAAGACCAACCCAAAACTCGAGCCAGTGCGGGCGAGCTGGGCAAGCGGCCAACCGGTCCCGTGGGTGCAGATTCATCGCACGCCGGATTACGTCTATTACAATCACTCCGCGCACGTGAATCGCGGGATCAGCTGCTACAGTTGCCATTCCGACGTGAATCACATGCCGGTCGTTTACGATGCCAAACCGCTCAGCATGGCGTGGTGCCTCGAATGCCATCGCGCTCCAGAGAAATTCCTCCGGCCGGAAGATCAGATCACTAATCTCGATTGGAAACCGGAGGACGTGGACCCCGCTGCGTTCGTCGCGAAATATGGTGAGCCGCAGGGTCTGAACGAAGACTGGTCGAAGAAGAAACATCTTACGCAGGAGGAAATCGGCCTCACGCTGAAAGAACGATGGGCCATCAACCCGCCCACCAATTGCCAGGGGTGCCACCGATGAAGCGCGTCATCCATCATCCCGCCCCGTCCCAGACTGGGAAGCAATACTGGCGCAGCCTCGGCGAGCTCAGCGATACGCCGGAGTTTCGCGACTGGCTGGAGCGGGAATTTCCCGCCGGAGCGGCCGAGCTCGCAGGGGACGATGTTTCGCGCCGCAGTTTCCTCAAACTCATGGGCGCTTCGATGGCGCTGGCCGGTTTCGGATTGAGCAGTTGTCGCAAGCCGGAGATGCACCTCGTGCCCTTTACGAAAAGCGCCGAGTGGGTCATCCCCGGAAAGTTCCTTTACTACGCGACGGCGATGCCGCGGCGCAACGGCGCCATGCCGCTTGTCGTCACGACCGTCGACGGTCGTCCGATCAAGATCGAAGGCAATCCGATGCATCCCGAGAGCAACGGCGCGAGCGATGCCTTCGCCCAGGCCTCGGTGCTTGATCTTTACGACCCTTCGCGTTCGAAGCGGTTCGTTCACGAAAAGAAACTTTCCGACCGCGCCGCCTTTGAAAAATATATCGCCGAGCTGCGCCCAAAGATGGCGAAAAACGGCGGGTTGGGTCTCGCGTTCCTGGTGGAGGAGACTCATTCGCCGACGCGCGATCGCCTGCGATCCGAGCTCCAGAAACAATTCCCGCGCATGCGCTGGTGCGTCTTCGATCCGTTGCTGAGTGAGGCGCAACATTTTTCGACCCAAATCAGCTTCGGCGAAAATACCCGGCTCGTTCCGCAGTTCGATAAGGCCGATATCGTCTTTGCGCTCGACAGCGACTTCCTGAATTGCGGCGAGGGCGAACTCGCCTCGATTCGCGGTTTCACGTCCCGCCGCCGTGTGCGGGAGGCGAAAGACTCGATGAACCGCCTCTATGTGGTCGAGAATCATTTCACTCTCACCGGCGCGATGGCGGATCATCGCCTGCGTTATCCGACGAGTCAGATCCCGGCGATTACGCACGCGCTCGCGACCAAGATCGCGGCCGCGACCAGGGATCCGGAGCTTTCCTCGGTCTTGATCACGCTAAAGGCGCCGGCCAAGACCGCGAAATACAATGTGCGCTGGCTCGAGGAAGCCGCGCAGGATTTGCTCTCGAAACCGGGCGCCAGCCTCGTCGTGGCCGGACCGCATCAGCCGGTGGTCGTGCAGTTGATGGTTTACGGGATTAATGCCGCGCTGAAGAATCTCGGCACGACATTGCTCCTGCGCGAACTGCCCAAGAAAGGGCGCGCCAGCAGCATCCTGCAGCTCGCGGGCGAGATCGATGCCGGGCGCATTCAGCAGCTTTTCATCCTCGGCGGCGATCCGGTTTATAATGCTCCGCGCGCGATCACGCTCGATCGCAAGACAAAGGAGCCGATCGATTGGCCGGAGTTGCAAAAAAAAGTGCCCGATGTCGTTCGGCTCGGTCATTATGAAGACGCGACGTCGGCCCTGAGCCATTGGCATGTGCCGGCCGCGCATTATCTCGAGACTTGGAGCGACGGGCTCACGCCGGGCGGCAGCTACGTTGCCATGCAGCCGATGATCCTCCCGCTCTTCGACGGGCTCTCGGAGCTCGACGTGCTTTCGCTCGTCGCCGGGAGGCCAATCGTGGACGGACCGCAACTGGTGCAGGAGACGTTTCGCACGACTTCGCCGCCGGGCGATTTCGAGACGGCCTGGAGCAAGTTTTTGCACGACGGTTTCGCCTCCCATCTACCGCTTAAGAATCGCCCACCGAAATTCAACGGCAATACTGCCGGCGGCGTTGCGCACACCCTTTGGACCAACGAAGTCGCGCCGCCGACAAAAGACTCACCCGAGATCGTGCTCGTGGGCAGCTACGCGATGGACGATGGCCGTTACATCAATAACGGCTGGCTCCAGGAAATGCCCGACCCGGTGACCAAGTTGACTTGGGACAACGCCGCCATGATGAGCCCGGCCTTCGCCCATCAGATTGGCGTGAAGGATGGCGACCTGGTGCAGGTGACGGTGACCGAGCCGACGCCGAAACCGCCGCCGGCGATCAAAGGCCGGCCGCCGGTTCCGACTCCGCCACCGAAGAAGCCGATCCAGCGCCAACTCGTAATTGCCGCCCTCATTATGCCGGGACACGCGGAGAACTCAGTCACCATTCCGTTGGGCTACGGCCGCAAGCATACCGGACCTGTCGGAGAAGAAGCCGGCTTCAATGCCTATCTGCTCCGCACGACTTCCAATCCGCATTACATCGTCGCCGATGATAAGGTGGTCGGGAGCGTGTCGGTCAAAAAAGTCGGCGACCGCTATCCGCTTTCCACCACGCAGGAACATTTCTCGATCGAAGGTCGCGGACTCGTCAGGGAAGCGACCCTCGAGCATTATCGCGGCGACGAAGACTTCGTGAAGAAGATCGCGGGGGATGAAGAATTGCCGAAGGTTTTGCCGACGCTCTACACGCATCCGAAACTCGACGCGCCCCAGCAATGGGGCATGACGGTCGACCTCAACACCTGCACCGGTTGCAGTGCGTGTGTCATCGCCTGCCAGGCGGAAAATAACATCCCGATCGTCGGCAAATTGCAGGTCTCTCATGGCCGTGCCATGCACTGGATCCGGATCGATCGCTATTACGCGAGCGCGAAGCCCTTCAATCAGGACCACGGTCAATGGCCGGAGAATCCGGAGATGGTGCACGAGCCAATGATGTGCCAGCACTGCGAGAACGCGCCCTGCGAAACCGTCTGTCCGGTCAACGCCACGATTCATTCTGAAAGCGGCCTGAACGTAATGGTTTACAACCGCTGCATCGGGACACGGTATTGCATGAACAACTGCCCGTTCAAGGTGCGCCGGTTCAATTTTTTCGATTACACCCAGCGGCCGATCGGCAAGGAGAAGATCGGTGGTTTCTCGGTTTATCAGGAGTACCTCGGGCCGCTGACCGAAAAGGGTGCGCCTGACACGATGAAGCTGCAGAAGAATCCAAACGTGACCGTGCGGATGCGCGGCGTGATGGAGAAATGCACCTACTGCGTGCAGCGGATCGAAGAAGCGAAGATCGCGGCGCAGGTTCGCGCCGGCGCATCGGATAGGACGCTCATCCCGCGCGATTCGTTTACGACCGCATGTGCGCAGGCTTGCCCGGCGGAGGCAATTGTTTTTGGTGACATTGCCGATCCCGATACACGAGTCTCGAAGATCAAGGCCGAGAACCGAAACTACCGCCTGCTCGAATACTTGAACGTGAATACGAGAACGAGTTACCTGGCGCGGATTCGCAATCCCAACCCGAAGATGCCGGACGCGGGCGAGATCGCGGTCGCGAGCATCGGAGGCGAAGCCGAGCCGCCGGTCGAAAATACTGAACCGGGGTTGCCACCGGAGCCGCAACCGTGATGAGATCGTTAGGAGGCAAATTCTAAGATGGACGGTCCAATCACTGCACCACAAGTGATCGGGGGCGAGCCGTCGGCTTCCGTTACGGCACCGCTCGCGCGCGTTCCCCTCGTTCTGAACAAGCGCAGTTTCGATTGGGTGACCAATCGGATTTCCGGCGCGGTCGAAAACCCGACACCACGCTGGTGGTGGGTCGCGTTTGCCATCACCTCGGCTATCGCGGCTTTCGGCCTTTTCTGCATCGCTTACCAAATCTCAACCGGCGTCGGCGTCTGGGGACTCAATTCGCCGGTTGGCTGGGCCTGGGACATCACCAATTTCGTGTTCTGGATCGGTATCGGTCACGCCGGCACCCTCATCTCAGCAATCCTGTTTTTGCTCCGCCAAAAATGGCGCACCTCGATTAACCGCTCGGCCGAAGCAATGACACTCTTCGCGGTCATTTGCGCCGCGATTTTCCCCGGCATCCACGTCGGACGCGTCTGGATGGCGTGGTTCCTCGCGCCCGTCCCAACACAGTACGGAATCTGGCCAAACTTTCGCAGCCCGCTCCTCTGGGACGTCTTTGCGGTCTCGACTTACTTTTCGGTTTCCGTGCTCTTTTGGTACACCGGTCTGGTTCCCGATCTCGCGACCCTGCGTGATCGCGCGACTTCCAAGATCAGGAAATTCCTTTACGGCATTTTCGCGCTTGGTTGGCGCGGTTCGAACCGCAACTGGCGCCATTATGAGATGGCGTATCTGCTTCTCGCCGGTCTTTCAACCCCGCTCGTTCTTTCGGTGCACAGCGTCGTTTCCTTCGACTTCGCCACCTCTGTTATTCCATCCTGGCACACGGCGATTTTCCCGCCTTATTTCGTCGCCGGAGCGATCTTCGGCGGCTTCGCGATGGTGTTGACCCTGATGATTCCGGCGCGCGCCATCTTCAAACTGCAGGACATCATCACGCCGCAGCACATCGACAAGATGGCGAAGATCATTCTGCTCACCGGCTCCTTCGTTGCCTATGCCTACGCGATGGAATTTTTCATCTCCTGGTACAGCGGCAATCAGTACGAGAAGTTTGCCTTCTATAACCGCATCTTTGGTCCCTACTGGTGGTACTGGTGGGTTGGCATGCTGTTTTGCAATACGCTTTCGCCGCAACTCTTCTGGTTCAAGTGGTGCCGGCACAACATCTTTGTCGTTTACTTCGTTTGCATGTGCGTGAACGCCGGCATGTGGTTCGAGCGCTTCATCATCATCGTTGGCGGGTTGCATCGCGACTTTCTGCCTTCCTCGTGGGGTCTGTTTTTCCCCACCTGGGTCGATATCTGGACCTTTGTCGGGACATTCGGAATCTTCCTTTCGCTCTTCCTTCTTTTCATTCGTTTCGCGCCCATGATCGCCATGTCGGAAGTGAAAATTGTCCTCCCGGAGGCTGACCCACATCATGCCACCCCGGAAGACCGTCACGTCGTTGCGGCCGGCGGAAAGGAGCGAACATGATTACGCCGAGCGGCAATCGCGTTTACGGAATCGCGGCGGAGTATGCGAGCGCCGCGGCGCTTTATGAGGCCGCGAAGCAGGTGCGCGACGCCGGCTTCAAACGCTGGGATGTGCATTCGCCTTTCCCGATTCACGGGATGGACGAAGCCATGGGCCTCGGCAAATCGTGGCTCAGCGCGGTCGTGCTTTGTGGTGGCATTACCGGTTTGCTCACGGCGGCGGTCTTGGAGTTCGGCCCGTCGTCCTATCTCTATCCACTCATCGTGCACGGAAAGCCTTACAACTTTTGGACGGTACCGGCGTTCTTCCCGATCATGTTTGAGCTCACGATCCTGTTCTCCGCTTTCACGGCTTTTACCGCGATGCTGACGATGAATCTGCTGCCGCGCTGGAACCACCCAATGTTTAACTGGGAGCGGTTCAAGCGCGTGACGAACGACGGATTTTTCCTCGTCCTAGAGGCGCGTGACCCACGCTTCAGCGAAAACGAAGCGCGCGAGCTGCTGGAACGAACCGGCGGCCAGCACATCACGGTGGTGCACGAGGAATAGTTATGCTGCGCGCCTTCTTTCTCATTTTCGTCCTCTTCACCATCGCCTGGCTGGCGGTCTTCGGTTTCCGCGGCCAGAAGAGCGGCAAGCCGGAGATCGAGATTTTCCCGGACATGGTGCGTCAGCCGAAGGTGCGCGCGCAATCGGAGCTGAACTTTTTTGCCGATCAGCGCGGGGGACGGGAACCGGTCAAGGGGACGGTGCCGATCGGCTACGAAATGCCGTTGCCCAAGGACGAGGGCAGGGCGGTCGACGAGGCAGGCGAGATGGCGATGCGCCCGCATCTCGGATTCAGCGAAGGGACCGATTACTATAACACTGGCAAGATGGGCGCGAACTGGGGTACCGGCATTCCGACGCAGGTTACGCCGCAGTTGTTGCAGCGCGGGCAGCAGCGCTTCAACATCAACTGCATGCCCTGCCACGGTCAGCTCGCGGAAGGCGACGGAATCGTGAAACAGTACGGCCTCGCGACGGTCGTTAGTCTGCAGGACGATCGCATCCGCAAGATGGCGGACGGCGAGATTTTTAACACCATTACGCACGGCAAAAACACCATGATGGCTTACGGACCGCGGGTCACCGTGCCGGATCGTTGGGCGATCATTTGTTACCTGAGAGCCCTGCAACGGAGCCAGCACGCGAGTGCGTCCGATGTACCACCGGACCATCAGGCGGACCTGGAGAAAAAACCGGAGCCGGAAAAGAAATGAGCGATCGATCCCACGTCTTGCCTGCGCCGGAAGGCGAATATTTTGAGAATGGCCGTTTCGCCGGGCTCTCGCTGATTTGCGGAGCGATCGCCGTTGTCGGTGGCATCCTGAGCTTGATTGCCGGTTACAAGTGGCCGGTGCAATTCAGCTTCTCCTGGCTTTTTGGATTCATTTTCTTCTTCACCCTTTGCATCGGCTGTCTTTTCTGGACAATCGTGCATCACGTTGTTGATGCGGAGTGGTCGGTCGTCGTCAGGCGACAGCTCGAAAATATTGCCCTCCTCCTTCCCGTGATGGGCCTGCTCTTTGTCCCAATCTGGTTACTGCGCGACTATCTCTATCGCTGGATGGATGTGCCGCGCGGAGTAGATCCGATCCTGGATGCCAAGCGTGCCTACTTGAACTGGGAGTTCTTTCTCTTCCGCGCGATCTTCTTTTTTGTCGCCTTAACGGTTGTGGCCTATCTACTACGCCGCTTTTCAGTTCGCCAGGATCGCGACGGTAATCCCCAGTTTACCATCTGGATGCGCAAGGCGGCCTTCGTTGGGCTGCCGGTCTTCGCGCTCTGCCTGACCTTTGGCGCCTTCGACTGGCTGATGAGCCTGAACTGGCACTGGTTCTCGACCATGTGGGGTCCGTACATTTTTGCCGGCACCGCCGGCAGTTCGATGTCGCTGCTTATCCTCGTCACGGCGGCGTTGCAGCGAGCTGGTTATCTGAAGGGAGTGGTTACGATCGAGCATTACCACATCATGGGGAAATGGCTCCTCGCCTTCACCGTTTTCTGGGCCTACATCGGTTTCAGCCAATACATGCTGTATTGGTACGCCAATATTCCGGAGGAGACGCAGTACTTCCTCGTCCGAAATACCGAATCCTGGAACGTGCTTTCCTGGTTCCTGGTCATCTTCCGTTTCTTCGTGCCCTTCGCGCTCCTGCTTCCGCGCTACACGAAAAAGCATCTCACCTGGCTCTGCTCCATCGCCGCCTGGATCCTCTGCATGCAGTTGCTGGACATGTACATCATCGTCCTGCCCGCGCTGCACGGCACCGGCGTGCATCTCAGCATTCTCGACTTTCTGCCGCTCATCACGATTGGCGGCATACTTGCCTTTGTCTATCTCCGCCTCGTGGGCAAGACCTCGCTCTTCCCGGTGCGCGACCCGCGCCTGATTGAATCACTCCGCCTCACCAACTAGCCGTGCCTAACGAAGAAGATACACTCGTCCATCCGGAGCAACCGCGCTTCCTGCTTTCCGCATGGTTGTGGGCGGTGATGCTCTTTGTCTTCTTTGGCGTGATCGTCCTGATCGCCTTCGGCGCGATGTCACGCGGTTCGACTTACGAAGCGGATCGGGCCAAAGCGCGTATGGAAAAACTCCAGACTGCGCGTGAGGCATGGGACAAGACGGCGAGCAGCTACGGCTGGGTCAACAAGGAAAAAGGCATCGCCCACATTCCTCTTCAGCGCGCGATGGAACTCGAGTTGGCCGATTTGCAGGCCACCAAACCCACTGCGGCCGGCCCGATCCCGACGCCCGCGCCGGCTGAGGTTCCAGCGGCGGCGCCCAGCGCGACGCAGTCCATAAATCCGCCGAATGCTGCATCCAGCGCTGCGACCACTCCTGCTGCTGTCGCCAAGCCCTCTCCTCCGAAAAATTAGCCCATGAGCTTGACCGAAATTTTTGAAAAAGTGAGACGCTACGATCAAAACGCGAACGTCATCTTCGATGCGGCGGAACCGATCGGTTGTCCGACGGACCTTGTCATGCCGCGCAAGCGCTGGCTGGGACGCTTTCGCGCCGTGCTATGGGATCGAGACAGGAAAAAGAATTCGTTGCCGTATAACTCCGTATCCAGACCCTCATGAGCTCGCCGGCTGAACTAACTCAGGAGCCGCCATTAGGCGACGTGGAAGTGGCGGCAAGCGAAATCGATCGCGTCGAACGCGCTCTGATTGACGCTTCGACCCGCCTGCCGGTCCTCGTCTTTTACACCTCGGCGATCGGCTGGCTGCTGCTCGCGACGCTGCTCGGGATTCTGACATCGATCAAAATGCACTCGCCGGGTTTGCTGGCTGACTTTTCGTTTTTGACCTGGGGTCGGATTCGTCCGGCGCATCTCGATACGCTCATCTACGGCTGGGGAACGATGGCGGGCATGGGCACCGCGATCTGGCTCATGGCCCGGCTTTGCCGCACCACGCTGCGCCATCCTCTCCTTCTCATCAGCGGCGCGGCCTTCTGGAACCTCGGCGTACTCTTGGGCATCGGCGGCGTCTTGATCGGCGACAACACCGGTTACGAGTGGCTCGAGTTTCCACACTTTTCCGCGATCGTTCTTTTCGTCGCCTACCTCCTCATCATGACGTGGGCCCTGATCATGTTCCGCTATCGGCGACGCGGTCACGTTTACATCACGCAATGGTATTTGTTAGGCGCATTTCTCTGGTTTCCGTGGCTCTATGCCGCCGCCCAGATCATGCTTTTCATTTTGCCGGTCCAAGGCGTGATGCAGGCCGCGGTCAACTGGTGGTTTGCCAACAACCTGCTCTTTCTCTGGTTCGGCTCGATCGGGCTTGGCACGGCCTATTACATGATCCCGAAGGTCATTGGGCGCCCGGTGCATAGTTATTACCTGGCGACGATTGGATTTTGGACCTTCGCCTTCTTCGCCAGCTGGACCGGAATGCAGCGTTTGGTCGACGGTCCATTTCCGGCCTGGATGATCACGGCGAGTATCGCCGCGATGATCCTGATGGTCATTCCGGTCGCCACCGTCGGGCTCAATCACCACATGACGATGCGGGATCATTTTCCGCTCATGCGTTACAGCCCGACGCTGCGTTTCACAGTTTTCGGCGCGATCGCCTATACGGCTTTCAGCGTCGTTGGCGTGATTATTTCCCTCCGCTCCGTGGCGCGGATCGTTCACTTCACGGAGGTGAGCATGGGCTACACCTACATGGGGCTCTATGCGTTTTTTACCATGGTGATTTTCGGTTCGATGTATTACGTCGTGCCCCGCCTCGTCGGTCGTGAATGGCGTTATGCCTCGCTCATCAAGTTGCATTTCTGGGGGTCTGCCTACGGGATTGGATTAATGGTGCTGCTCCTGCTCGTGGGTGGCTTCGTTCAGGGTCTCAATCTCAATGATCCGGCCCTGTCGTTTGGGGAAGTTAGCCAGACAATCATGCCTTATCTGCGCGGTTGCACTCTCTCTTGGATTTTGTTGGCTGTCTCGCACGGGGTTTTTGCCTTCCATTTTGGATTGATGCTGCTCGGCTTCGGTCGCACCGCGAGCGTGCCGACCTTTTTGAATCCGCTCGAGCGCGAACCGGGAGGAGGGCACTGATGAAGGGGCTGCAACCGCTTTTCCTCGGCATCTTCGGCATTTTCGCCTTCTCGTGGTTCGGCATGACGGTGGTGCCAAATCTCCAAATCGGCAGTCTCAACCCCCAGACGGACGAAGACGGTACCGATATCTATCCCATGCCGCAATCCGGCATGGTCGCGCGCGGCGCGCGAGTTTACGCGGCGAACGGCTGTGTTTACTGCCATTCGCAGCAGGTCCGGCCTGAGTACGGAGGCTCCGACTTGAGCGCAAATGGGGCGTGCGCCGAAGCGCACCACGTGATTACATTTTTGAGCCGATCGTTTTCCTCGGTAAGATGCGTATCGGACCTGACCTGGCCAATGTCGGGCATCCGGCGGCGCTTCAGGAAGAAAAGGCGGCCACAGCGTCGCCGGCTGCGGGCGCGACTCCGGCCGCCGCCGAACCGGCGGCTGCCACGGTAGCGAAGAGCCCCGTTGCCGCCACCCCGGTGCAGGCGGCGCCGGCTGCGCAGGCTTCGCCCGCCGCTTCGACTTCGGCCGGAATCCCTATTGGGGCGGCCGCATCCTTGCCTGTCGGCGTTGCCAATATGGTCGGAGTGACCGCGAGCGGCGAACCCTTGCCCGACACGGCGGCGTGGCATCATCGCCATCTCTACAATCCGCGCAGCATCTCCGAAGATTCCAACATGCCTGCCTATCGTTTTCTCTATGTGAAACGCCGCATCAGCGGAGCTGCCTCGCCCGACTCGCTAAATTTCGCCGGCGACGCCGATGAACGACCGCCGACTGGCTGGGAGATTGTTCCCAGCTACGACGCGAAGTGTCTCGTCGCTTACATTATGTCTCGCGATCAGTCGCATCCTTTGAAAGAAGCCAAATCGCCGGTCACGATTGCACCCGCGCCGGCCAAGGAGGCGCAGAAATGAACGGCCAGCCAGAAAATCCTCCACGGCAGGGAATGGACTATGGCGAAACGCAAGTCGTGCGCGACACGCATGCCGCGATTGTCAGGGAAAAAGTTGAACCGCGGGTGGGACGCGAGCCGCTTTCGCTTTGGTTGATCGCCATCTACGGGTTCGCAGTTTTTTTTGGCGGCGCTTATCTCGGTCGTTATGCGGGGAATTTCAGCGGTGACGGGCTCGATTATCTGGGCGGTGCGCCGCGCGTTGCGAGCAAGGGAGGCGGTCCCGGTGCCGGGGCGGAGCAGGTCGCCGAGCTAACCCCGGCCGAGAAAGGAGCAAAGATTTATTCGGCGAACTGCGCCACCTGCCATCAGGCCAACGGTCTCGGTGTCCCGGGACAATACCCGCCGCTGGCTGGTTCCGACATTGTCAACGGCGGATCGCGCCGGCACGTCATGATTGTGCTTAAAGGATTGCAGGGCCCGGTCACGGTGAAGGGGCAGCGCTATGGCACCGCCGTAATGCAGCCATGGGAGAAAACTTTGACCAACGAAAGGATCGCGGACGTTGTGACCTATGAGCGTTCCGCCTGGGGCAACAAGGGATCGCCGGTTACGGCGGAAGGCGTCGCCGCGCTTCGCAAAGAGCTGGCGGGCCGCGCCGAATCCTATACCGAACCTGACATCCTTGCCGTGCCGGCGGATGCGAATGTCCCCGGCGGCGCGCCGCCGGCGCCGGCTGCCGGAGCCTCGACCCCGGGCGCGAATCCGCCGACGCCGCCGCCCAAATAGCCGTCGCGTCGCGCTACAGCGCCTCCGCCAGCAACTCCGTCATGTGCTTTGCATGGACCGGCGTGAGATCGGCAATTTGATGACGGCAACTCGTGCCCGAAGCGACCACGATCGTATCCGGAGGTTGCCGAGTCACCGCCTCAATCAGAGGCGCGGCCACTTTGAGCGACAGATCGTATTTCCCTTCCAACATGCCGAAGGCGCCGGCCATCCCGCAGCAGCCGGTCTCGAGCAAAGTCGCCTTGCGGCCCGGGAGGCGTTCGGCCAGACGAACCATGAAACCCGGATGGAGAAGCGACTTGGTGTGACAATGCGCATGAATCGCGACGTGGGCGACGCGAGAACTGAATTCGAGTGCGTGGGGCTCGCGCTCCAGCAGGTCGTCGACAAATTTTTCGAAAAGAAAACAGCGACTCGCAACCGCCTGCGCCTCGGGCAAATTGAGTTCGCGATAATCTTCGACAAACATTGAGTAACACGATGGCTCGAGGAAGACGATTGGAGCGGAGTCGCCGGCCTCATGGAGCAGGTCGAGATTATGTCGCCCCAGTCGCGCGGCTTTTTTCAGGTTTCCCTGGCTAAAGGCGGGACGTCCGCAGCATTTGCGCTTCTTCGGAAGGACAACGTCGAAACCGAGCGCTTCGAGGACTGCGACGGCGGCGATACCGATCTGCGGCTCGTGGTAGCGGACGAAGGTGTCATCCCAAAGAATGACTTTGCCCCGTACGCTGTTCGATCGGCGCTCGTGTCTGACAAACCAGTGATCGAAACGCTCGCGCGCATAGTGCGGCAGCGATCGCTGCGCGGAGATTCCGAGAGTTTTTTCCATGACCGCGCGCAGCGGCGAAAGATCGAGTGCAGCATTCGCGAGCGACGGCAGGAAGCAACCGATTCGCCCTAACGAATCGACGTTACTTAGCGTTCGAACCCGCAAGGGCAATCCGTCGCGCTCATAGCGGGCATGAATCAGCTCCGCCTTGAGCAGGGCGAGGTTCACGTTGGAAGGGCATTCCGCGGTGCAGGCTTTGCAGGCGAGACAGTTGCTCAGCGCATCTTCCAGTTCCTGCGCGCGCAGTGGATCGTCGCCCTCGATCCGCAGCTCGAGCGCGGCTCGGATCGCGTTCGCCCGTCCGCGCGTCGACATGTATTCCTCGCCAGTAGCGACAAAGGTTGGGCACATCGTAGGCGCATCCTTGCGACAACCGGCGCAGCCGTTGCATTGCTCGAGATTGCCGATGAATGAATGGTCCTTTGCGGCAAACGCCAGGACCGGCTTGAAGGGCAGCTCGATCGGCCGGCCAAAGTTGTCGCGCAGATCGCGATCAACCTTGAAACGGCCATCTCCGATGAGCTTTTCCGGATTAAAAAGATCTTTCGGATCGAAGGTGCGTTTGATCTTGCGCATGACCTCGAGCAGCCGGGGGCCGACCTGCTCGCCCAGGTACTCCGTGCGTGCGATCCCGACCCCATGCTCGGCGGCGAGCGAACCGTTGAATTGCCTGACGAGCGCGGCGACTTCGTTGGTTACCTGCCGAAATTTTCTCAAATCGGCCGCTTGATGCAGGTCGAGCACTGGCCGCACATGCAACAGCCCGCTCGCGGCGTGGCCGTAGTAGCAGACCTCCAACCCGAGCGGTTTCATGATCGACTCCAGCCCGGCGACATAGGCCGGCAGCTGGGCCGGTCGCACCGCTGCGTCTTCGATGCAGGCGACCGGCTTGGCTGGGCCCGCCCGGCCCGTGAGAAGGGAGAGACCGGATTTGCGCATCAACCAGACGAGGTTCATTTGCGCGTCGTCGGCACAGATAAGAGTGCGCAGCCCGAGCTTTCGCGAAGAGAGTGCGGCGAGGCGGCCATCGACCTCGTCGTCGTAGAACTCGACGATCAAGATCGACTCGCACGGCTTCGTATCGAGTTCGAGGAATTTTCTCGCGGCCTCGAAACTCAGCTGTCCTCTCGTTTGATCGAAGACCGGTCGGTCGATGTGCTCGATCGCTGCAGGTTTCAGGTCGAGCAATTCCACCGTGGCCTGCATCGCTTCGGCGACCGAGGCGAAAAAGATCAGACCCAGCCCCTTGCTGCGCGGCAGAGGCACGATTTGCAGTTCCGCGGAGAAAATCGCGGCCAGGGTTCCTTCGCTGCCGGAAAGAATTTCGATCAGGTTATCCGGCGTGCGCGAGAAACGCTCGAGCGCGTAGCCGCTCCAGCGTTTCAACATCCCCGGCGGCATGCGCTCCGCGATCTCGGCTGCTTCCTGGCTGACGAGTTGAGCGATCTTCGCCTGCTCTGCGCGCGAGCGCGGGATGTCCCGGGCCGATGGTTTCAATCCGGCCATCGGCCATGACGATTTCCAGCGCGCAAATGTGATCCGCCGTCGTGCCGTAAACAGGCACGTGCGCGCCCGAGGAATTGTTCGCGATCATTCCGCCTAACGTCGCCCGCGAGCTGGTCGCTACATCGGGTCCGAAACAGAGGCCGTGTGGTTGTAGAAAAGCGTTGAGCTGATCAAGGACAACGCCGGCGCTAACCCGCACGGTCCGGCGTTCGAGGTCGAGACCGGTAATCTGACGATTATGGCGCGAGAAATCGACGATCAATCCATCGCCAAGCGCGCCGCCCGCCAATCCGCTCCCGGCACCGCGTGGAGAAACGGAAAGACCGGCATCGGCTGCGGCCAGGACGACGTCGCGCGCCTCCTGCGCAGTGCGCGGAAAGGCAACGGCGGCCGGCTCGATCTGGTAGAGGGAAGCGTCGGTCGCGTAGAGCTGGCGGGTGCGATTATCGAAGGCGACATCGCAATGGGCCGCCGCGAGGGTCCGCTGCTGAGCCGAAGTCATTGGCCCCTCAACATTCTTCGGGTCGGCGCGATTACAAGAATGACGGCGCGGTCACGAACAGAGACGGCGTCCGCGCAATTCGCCTAACGAATACCGCCGGTCAGGGCGTCGGCTGGGCGGAAGCGGTCGGCGCGGCGGAAGGAGCAACTGACGCCGCCGCAGCTGGTGCGCTGCTTTGCGGCGCCGGGCTGGCCTTTGCCTTGGTCTCAGCCGGAGCCTTTTGCGCCGCTCCCTTGGCCGCAGGCGCTGCGGCGGCTTTGGATGTGGCCGCGCTTTTTTCCAACTCGCGACGGACCGCCGAATCAGGCGTGCCCCGATGCGCGTAGATAATCGAGAGCAAAAGAATGACTCCAAAGAAAATGCTCGCCAGCCAGGTCGTGGCGGTGGTCAGGACGTTGGTCGTCTGTGCACCGAAAATATTTTCCGTCACGCCCCCGCCGAAGGCCGCGCCCAGTCCCTCGCTTTTAGGGCGTTGCATCAGGATGACGAACATCATGAGCACGGCAACGAGCGCCTCGACTACGAGCAGGATGTTAATCAAAATGGTCATCGGGACGGGCAATATGGCGAAAGCCGCGGGTTTGTCCACGGCGAAGGCACACGAGTCGATCAGCGCACTGGCACTTTACGGTGCACCCATACGCTGTTCACGATCCCGAGTCCGAACATGATCATGAGGGCAAAGGAACCGCTATAGCTGATGAGCGGCAACGGCACGCCGGTGATCGGCAAAATGGAAATCGTCATCCCGACGTTCTGAAAGACGTGGGTAAAAATGAGCGTAGTGATCCCTATGACGAGAAGGAGCCCAAATAAATCGCTCGCTTTGTAGGCCACGAAAAGACAGGTCATGAGCAGCAGCCCAAACGCACCGAGGAGGGCAATTCCTCCGAGGAAGCCCCATTGCTCGCCGATCGCGGAAAAGATGTAGTCGTTGTGCACCGCGGTCGAAGGCAGGAAGCCGAGTTCGATCTGAGTGTTGGGCGCCTTGAATCCCTTGCCCGCCCAGCCGCCGGAGCCGATCGCGATGAGCGATTGGTTGATCGCCCAGGCCGAGCCCTGGCGATCGATATCGGGATTAATGAACGCGGTGATGCGCTCTTGTTGATACGGCTTCAGCCCAATATATGCGACGGGAACAAAGGCGAGCACGATCAATACGACGCAGATCAAATAGCGCAATGGAAGGCCGCCGACGAAAAGCAGCGCGAGAATAACCGGTCCCCAGATGATGGTTTCGCCCAGGTCGGGTTGCATCAAGATGAGGAGACACGGTGCGCCCGCGATCGCGCCGCAAAGCGTCAGGCGCAGCATCGGGTGCATCTGCCGAAATTGGCTGAGGAAAAGGGCGAGGACCATGATGCCTGCGACGATCGCGAGCTGCGCCGGCTGAAAATTAATCGGCCCCAGATGCAGCCAACTGCGCGAGCCATACACCTTGGTACCGATGAAACGGGTCAGGATGAGAAAGAAGAGACCGGCGAGATACATCGGGAGCGCGCCCCATTTAATCCAGCGATAATCGACCAGGCTCGTCACCATGAAGGCGAAGAAGCCGACCGCGACCCAATTCGCCTGTTTGCGCCAGAATTCTGACGCCACCGGATCTTGGCGCATGTAGGTCGCACTGTAGATCGCGACGACCCCAAAGACGGCCAGCGCGAGCGTGGTCGCGATCAGTAGCCAGTTCAGCCCCAACAGCTTTCGCAAGAATGGCGTCATTGAATTAGGCGGTAATTTACGCTCCGAGAGGCTAAAGATGCCCATCCAAGGGCGGAAGTCCAGCAATCGATCGGCTCGGACAATGCTTAAATTTTATATCATTCACTATAAGCTACTTATATCGCTTGGAATAAGACCTAACGATCATGCATCTTGTCAGTTGGATGGACGACAATTAGACTTATTGGTCGTTCCCCTCCCGCAACGGAAGTTCCGATGGCAAAGAAAAAGGCAAAACGAAAAGCGGCCCGGCCGACGTTGCCGATGCAACGTCACCTCAACCTTTGTCATGAAGGCCGCTATTTCGATTTGCGCCGGATTTTTGAGCGCGTGAACGAAAAGCATTTTCGCGGTCGGCTGCGCGGCTACCGCGTGGTCTGGGGTTCGCGCCGCAAGGAACGGCCGAAGGAATATTTCATCTTCGGCTCAATCCAGGAAGAGGATCGCGTCATTCGGATTCATCCCTTGCTCGATCAACCGTTCGTGCCGCGCTGGTTTCTCGAATACGTCCTTTATCACGAGATGCTGCATTCCGTTGTCCCGGAGGAAATCGATTCGTCGGGTCGCCGACGCATTCACACCGAGGAATTTTATCGTCGGGAAAAAGCTTTCCCGCGCTATCGACGCGCCCGCCGCTGGGAAGACGAAAATCTCGCGCGCTTCCTGCGCTAATCTGTTTCCCCTAACGAACTTCGGCAGGCGCCGGCCGTTCGTATAAATCAGACGGCGAGGGTGTCGTTGTTACGTTCTTCTTGATGAGGTACCAGAGCGCGGTCGCGAGCAGGAGGGAGGTCAGTTTCGCCCGCCAGTTGTTCAGGATCAGTTTCTTCATGATGACGATGGAGCAAAATTTCGCCGAGTCGCTGCCGGAACATTTCCGGTGTCAGGTTCCTCTCGATTCGACGCCGATAACAGATCGAAATCGAGCCCGTCTCCTCGGAAACCACGACTGCGACCGCGTCCGATTCTTCCGTGATCCCGAGCGCAGCGCGGTGCCGCAAGCCCAAGCTGCGATCGAGCGTTTCGCGCTGGCTGACGGGGAAAATGCAGGCTGCGGCGGCAATCCGGCCGTTGCGCACGATCACCCCGCCGTCGTGCAGCGCCGATTTCGGGTGGAAAAGCGTGAGGAGCAATTCGGTTGAAAAAGCGGCGTCCACGATCACTCCGGTTTCTTCGTAAACTTTGATCGATGTGTCGCGCTCGATCGCGATGAGCGCGCCGAATTGTTTGCTCGAAAGTTGTGCCACCACTTCCGCGAGGTCATGGACCGTCTCGCGTTTCTCACTCGTCAGGGAAAAGATTGGGTGTCCGCCCAGCTCGGCCAAAGCGCGGCGCAATTCCGGTTGGAAAATGACCACCAGCGCGACAGCGAGGAAGACCGAGAAGCTGCGGATAATGAAGCTGATCACGACCAGATTGAGCAACTGCGAGATCAAGGTCAGGGTCAGGAAAACGATCGCCAGGCCGGTCAATACCTTTGCGCCGCGGGTGCCGCGAAAATAAAGGTAGCCGTAGTAGATCACCACGCTGAGGAGCAGGATCTCGACGGCGCTACGCCATTTATCGAACCAGAGCTGAACAAGTTCGTGGATCATCGCGTGGCAGCCAGAAGAACTTCAGTCGTGCGCAGAGCCTGGGCATTTGGCATCACGTCGTGCACCCGCAGGACGTGTGCACCGCGTTCGCGCAGGAGCGAGGTCATTGCGACCGTCGCGCTGGCCCGGTCCGACGAACCGCCGAGGATTTTCCCCAGGAAAGACTTGCGCGAAACGCCGACAACGAGCGGACGGTCTTCGACTCGCAGGCGCGACAGATTGGCCAGGAGCTCCAGATTATGCGCCGGTGTTTTGCCAAACCCAATTCCGGGATCAAACGCGATGCGCATGGGATCGATTCCCGATCGTACGGCCCGCGCGAATTGCTGTCGAAAAAATTCCGCAACCTCGCTCACCACATCGCCGTAGGTCGGGTCAAGCTGCATCGTCGCCGGCGTACCCTGCATGTGCATGATGACAAGCGCGGCGCCCGTTTCCGCCGACAGTCCAAACATCCCGGGATCTCCGCGGCCGCCGGTTACGTCGTTGATGATCGTCGCGCCAGCCTCAAGCGCGGCCCGCGCCACCGCCGCCTTTGAGGTGTCGATTGAGATGTGAACCGCCGCCGCGCCTGCAATTTGTTTGATCACCGGCAGGACGCGGTCCATTTCCTCGCTAGGCGTAACCGGCTGCGCGCCCGGCCGGGTCGATTCGCCGCCCACGTCGACGATCTCCGCGCCGTTGCGCGCCATCTCAAGACCGTGTTTGACCGCCGCTTCGGTCGAGAAAAATTCCCCGCCGTCGGAGAACGAATCGGGGGTCACGTTCAGGACACCCATCAGCATCGCTCGATTCGTCAGGTCGAGGACTTCTTCGCCAATCTTCCAGCGCGTCGCCTCCATTAGTTGTTCAGACTAACACAGCCCTCGCTTTATTCGACCGCCCTCGTCCGCCGCGAAATGTCCGCTTTCAATCGTGCCACTTTCTCCGATGGTCGCTGGTCAAAATGAAACGAGAAGGCGATATCAAACAACGAATTCTGGCTCTCCTGCGCCGGCCAAAATATCGGCCGCTCGACCGGAAGGAGCTGGCCCGCGCCATCGGCTATCGAAACGGGGATCAACCCGAGGTGAAGGAAGCGCTGCGCGAGTTGGAGCGCGCCGGCGAAATCGCCCGCATCCGCAAAAACCGCTACATCCTGCCGGCGGAAGCCGACCTCGTGACCGGCAAACTGCAAGTCCACCAGGCGGGCTTCGCCTTTCTCGTCCGCGAAGGCCAGGAAGGCGGCGACGTTTTCATTTCCGCCGAAAACACCGGCACCGCCATGAATGGCGACCGCGTCGTCGCGCGCATCACCCGCGACGCCGATCACGCCCGGGCGCGCGCGGCGAGCAATCGTCCCGAGGGCCGCGTCATTCGCATCCTCGAGCGCGCGCACGACACGATCGTCGGCACGCTGCAGCAGACGCGAAATTTCTTCTACGTCGTGCCGGACGATCCGCGCATCGTTCACAACGTCTATGTCCAGCCGCAGCCGCTGCCCGGTGCGCCCCGCCCGCCGCAACCGAACGACAAGGTCGTCGTCAGGCTGGAGCCGTGGGAGTCGCGCCACGTCAATCCCGAGGGCGAAATCATCGAGCTGCTCGGCCGCGCCACCGATCCCGGGGTCGACATGCTCTCGATCATTCGGAAGTATGACCTGCCGCTCGAGTTTCCGCGGGCCGTTCTCGCCGAGGCGGATGAAATTCCGGAGACGGTCGATCCCGATCGCTTCGGGGAGCGCGAGGATTTGCGGGACAAATTCATTGTCACGATCGATCCCGACGATGCGCGCGATTTCGACGACGCGATCAATGTCGAGAAACTGCCGGGTGGCGAGTGGGAACTCGGGGTCCACATCGCGGACGTCTCCGCTTATGTCACCCCGGGCAGCGCGCTCGATCGGGAAGCGCTGCGTCGTGGGAACAGCGTTTACCTCGTCGATCGCGTCATCCCGATGCTGCCGGAACGCCTGAGCAATGGCGTTTGCAGCCTCAATCCCAATGTCGTCAGACTGACTCATTCGGTTTTCATTCGCTTCGCCAAGAACGGCGCTGCGCAGAGTGCCCGCTTCGCCCGCACCCTTATCAAGAGCGCCTGTCGCCTCACTTACAAAGAGGCCTATGCCCTCATCCAAAAATCGCCCAACGACGAACTCTCACGTCGTTTGCATACCGCCTGGGATCTCGCCTCGATTTTGCGCCGGCGCCGTTTCGCCCACGGCTCGCTCGACCTCGATTTTCCGGAAGTGAAAGTGATCGTCGATAAACAAACCGGACGCCCGCTGCGCCTCGAGCGGATCGAGTACGACGAATCGCATCAGTTGATCGAGGAATTCATGCTCGCGGCCAACGAAGCGGTCGCGAGCGAGCTGAAGAACCGGCTCGTGCCGACGATTTATCGCGTTCACGAGAATCCCGATCCGGACAAACTGAGCGAATACCGCGAGTTTGTCATCAGCTACGGTTTTCATGTCGGCGACCTGACGAATCGCCGGGAGTTGCAGCGGCTTCTCGAATCCTTTCGTGGCAAACCGGAAGAGCAGGCTTTGAAGATCGGCTTGCTCAAGAGTTTGAAACGCGCCCGCTATGCGACGCAGCCGCTTGGTCATTACGGTCTTTCGAAGACCAACTACACCCATTTCACGAGTCCGATCCGTCGCTACGCCGATCTCGTCGTGCACCGCACCCTGGCCGACCACGGCGGCAAGCGGACGGCGCGCCGCAGCGCCGGCGAGTTGTCCGGCATCGCGGAACACATCTCGGCCACCGAACGCGTCGCGGCCGACGCGGAGATCGAATCGGCGAAAATGAAAAAGCTCGAATTCCTCCAGTTGCAGCTCACGGCCAAAGCCCCGCAGGTTTTCCGCGCGGTCGTGATCGAGGTGCGCAATTACGGGCTGCTCATCGAGTTGCCCGATGTCCTCCTGACCGGGCTCATCCACGTCTCGTCGCTTAACGACGACTTCTATCGCTTCGACATGGCGCGGCGTCGGCTGATCGGTCGGCAATCAAAGCGGGTCGTGGCCGTGGGCGACATTCTCAAAGTGGTGGTGGCGCGCGTCGACGCCTTTAAGCGACAGGCCGATTTTACCATCGTGAGCGAGGCTCCGGCGCGGGCCGGGCGGCGGGGTCGTTAAATCCTGAAAATTTTGCTTCCAATTTCGCGGCGAGCAGGCCTAACATCCGCGCCGTCGAATATGGATAGCATTATCGAATCAAGAGAGTTGCAAATCGAGCGAAAGCTTTTTTCGATCGACCTGCGCGAAAACGGCCGCGGCAAATTCCTCCGCATCACCGAAGACAGCCAGGGTCACCGAAACGTGATCATCGTGCCGATGTCGGGCGTCGATGATTTCGCCGACGCGATCGACGACGTCCTTGCCTCTGAGCCGGCGACGCAGGAGTAAATGCACGTTTTTCCTGTCGTCCGCAGATTACGCAGATTCTCGCAGATGAATGGATGGAGAATCGTCGCAGCGTCCATTCTCGGACGCTCCAAAAATCTGCGAAAATCCGCGTAGTCTGCGGACCAACAAACCCGTTCCCTCCTCGAACCGTGCCGGTAGGGCGAGACTCCGTCGAGCCGGAGAGCGGTGGGAGCCAACTTGAGTTGATGGCAGCGCGACCTTTCAGCTTGCCGCCCACACAAAACGCAAACTGAGCTTGCGCGACCTACTCGCCAGGGAACGACCGTCAGCGTGAGATCGTTGCCGCTCACATTCACGATCGTGCCGTCGGCCAGATTGCTGAAGGTAGCGGCGGTGGGGGCCGCAAGATTCCAGTTTCCGCGAGCCCCCAAACGGCGAGCTGGAGGGCTGGGCTACGTCGGGGGAATCGCTCGCGCGTTGACACTCCGACCTCACGTTCTAGCTTGCGCTTCGCGCCCGATTTCCCAAACGCGGACGCCGAATTCACGATCCACGATTCTCATTTTCCATGGTCAAAAACAAGAAACGAGCCCGTTCCAAATCTGCTCTGAAATCCAAAGCCAAACCGGCGAAAACGCGTCGCAACGTATACTACTTCGGCGACGGCAAGGCTGACGGCGCCGGCAACATGAAGCCGCTTCTCGGCGGCAAAGGGGCGAACCTCGCGGAGATGACGCGCATTGGGCTTCCGGTGCCACCCGGGTTTACGATCACGACCGAGGTCTGCACTTATTTCACGGAAAACAAGCGCACCTATCCCAAGGGGCTGGAGGCGGAGGTCGAGGTGGCGCTGGCGAAGGTCGAAAAATCGGTCGGCAAGAAGCTGGGCGACAAAGAGCGGCCGCTCCTCGTCTCTGTCCGTTCCGGCGCGCGCGACTCAATGCCCGGGATGATGGATACAATCCTGAACCTCGGGATGAACGACATCGTGGTCGAGATTGTGGCGCAGAAGACGAGCAACCCGCGCTTTGCCTGGGATTCGTACCGCCGCTTTCTGCAAATGTACGGCGACGTCGTGATGGGCGTGCAGAAACGCCCGGGCGAGGATCATGAGCCGTTCGAGAGCGTGATCGAGCACCTCAAGGACGAGCGCTACGGCAATCACAATTTCCCGGATGTCCAACTGACGGTCGACGACCTGAAGGAACTCGTCAGGCGTTTCAAGGAACTGATCAAAGAGCGGACGGGGAAATCGTTTCCGCAGGATCCGAGGAAACAGCTCTGGGGCTCGATCGGCGCCGTTTTCGGCTCGTGGGACAACGACCGCGCGATCGTTTACCGGCGCAAATACGGCATTCCCCACGACTGGGGCACGGCGGTTAACGTGCAGACGATGGTCTTCGGCAACATGGGGAACACGAGCGCGACCGGCGTTGCCTTCACCCGTGATCCGGCGAGCGGAGAGAAAGTTTTCTACGGCGAATATCTGATCAACGCCCAGGGCGAAGATGTCGTCGCCGGTGTGCGCACACCGCACCCGATCGCAAAGCTCGCCGAAGAAATGCCCGAGGCGCACAAGGCGCTCATGAAAGTGCGCGCCCTGCTCGAGAAGCATTTCAAGGACATGCAGGACCTCGAGTTCACGGTCGAGGACAACCGCCTTTACATCCTGCAAACCCGTAACGGCAAGCGCACCGGCCTCGCCGCCGTCCGGATCGCGGTCGAGATGGTGGAGGAGCGATTGATCACGAAAGAAGACGCGATCAAGCGCATTCCCGCCGACTCGTTAGGCCATCTCCTGGCGCCGATCTTCGATCGCAAGTCGATCGCCGCCGCGAAGAAAATCGGGAGCGGTTTGGCGGCCGGTCCGGGTGCGGCTTCCGGTCACGTCGTCTTGAGTGCGGAGGAAGCGGTGCGGCGCGCCCATCGCGGCGAGAAAGTGGTTCTGGCCCGCGTCGAAACCTCCCCGGAGGACCTGCGCGGCATGATCGCGGCCGAGGGCATTCTCACTTCGCGCGGCGGCGTTTCCTCGCACGCGGCGCTGGTCGCGCGGCAGATGGGCAAGGTCTGTGTCTGCGGCGCGTCCGGAATCGAGATCGATTATCAGAAACGTACTCTCTCCGCGAGCGGCGTGACCTTGAAGGAAGGCGATCACATTTCCATCGACGGCACGGCCGGTGAAGTCTTCGCCGGTGAAGTGACGACCGCGCCTTCCGAGATCGTGCAGGTGCTGGTCGATCGCTCGCTCGATGGGAAGAAGAGCGCGACCTATCAGCAATACGCCAGGCTGATGAGCTGGGTCGATCGCGCCCGCGAGCTGGACGTCCGCACCAACGCCGACACACCCGAGCAGGTCGAGAACGCGGTCGCGTTTGGCGCCAAGGGGATTGGCCTCTGCCGCACCGAGCACATGTTTTTCGAGGGGAATCGGATCGACGCCATGCGCGAGATGATTCTGGCCGAGGACAAAGCGGCGCGGGTCAAAGCGCTGGCCAAGTTGCTCCCGTATCAGCGGGACGATTTCGCCGGCATCTTCAAGGCGCTCGATGGTTTGCCGGCGACGATTCGTTTTCTTGATCCGCCGCTGCACGAATTTCTCCCGCACGAGAAGGAGCAGCAGCTCGATCTCGCAAAGAAGATCGGCATTCCTGTCGAAACCATTTCGCGCCGGGTGCGCGAGCTGCACGAGTTCAATCCCATGCTCGGCCATCGCGGTTGCCGGCTCGGCATCGTTTATCCGGAGATTTCCGAAATGCAGGCGCGCGCCGTTTTCGAAGCCGCCGCCGAAGTGCAGAAGAAGGGCAAAAAAGTCCGACCCGAAATCATGATCCCGCTCGTCGGGTTTCCAAAGGAATTGAAGCTCCAGATCGAGATCGTGCATCGCGTCGCCGCTGCCGTGGCCAAGGAGAAAAAGACGAAGTTCAATTATCTCGTCGGCACCATGATCGAGATCCCGCGCGCCGCCCTGGTCGCGGACGAGATCGCGAAGGACGCGGAATTTTTCAGTTTCGGCACGAACGACCTGACGCAAACCACGCTCGGCATGAGCCGCGACGATTCCGGCAGTTTCCTGCCCGCCTATGCTGAGCTGGACATCGTGCCTAACAATCCTTTCGCCTCGATCGACCAAAAGGGGGTTGGGAAGTTGATGGAAATCACGCGCGACCTCGGCCGCAAGACGCGACCGAACATCAAGCTCGGCATCTGCGGCGAACACGGCGGCGAACCATCAAGCGTGAAATTCTGCCACCGGCTCGGGCTCGATTACGTCAGTTGCAGCCCCTTCCGTGTCCCGATCGCAAAGCTGGCCGCCGCGCAGGCCGCGCTCGGCGCCTGACAAGGTAGCGCAAGCTTCCAGCTTGCTCGATCGCAAGCCGCAAGTTGAAAGCTTGCGCTACCCTTTTGAGCACGCTGCGCTTACGAGATAGGATTCGTTAGGCAATAAAATCCGCGCTGCGTCGATTTCCGCTTGACGGCTCTTGGCCGAAAGAGGAAGGAGAAAGGATAGTTCCCCAACAGTTGCCGTGTCAGGAGGGCGCGAGTGGCGCCTGATTTTTACATGATCAGCCCAGCACAAATGGCCGCGAGAGCCTCCGCCGATCGCCGCGCGGAAAAGCTGGAATGTGATCACAGCTCCGCCGCCCCTTCCGCACCGCCGCCGTCCGCTTGCTTCGCTTTTTTTCTGCGCGTCGTCGATTGCCCTAACGAAAAGAGAGGATCACTTCCATGCCTGTTTTGACCACTTATCCCGGCGTTTATATCGAAGAAATTCCCAGCGGTGTTCGCACCATCACTGGCGTCGCCACGTCCATTACCGCGTTCCTCGGGCGAGCCGAACTTGGCCCGACGAACGAGCCGATCGTGATCAACAGCTACGGCGATTTCGAGCGGAGCTTCGGCGGGCTCGGCGCGGATTACCCGATGAGTTACGCGGTCCGCGATTTTTATCTCAATGGCGGGAGTCAGGCGATCATCGTCAGGCTGGAAAAGAACTCGGCGCCGGCGAAACAAGACGACGTCAAACTGCAGGCCGCGAGTCCCGGCACGTGGGGCAATACTTTGGTTTACGTGGTCGATGGCAATGGCATCACGGCCGATGTCGCCGATCGCTTCGGGATCGCACAGGCGGATCTTTTTAATCTCACCATCTACAAGGATCCGGGCAGCGGGGTGATCGAGAAATTTCTCAACGTGGCGGTGACCGACGCCGCCGGCTCACGCCGGCTCGATCGCGTGCTGGCTGATGAATCGAGCCTGGTCGAGATCCAACTGAAAGTCGACGGCACGCCCGACTTGCCGACGGCGCGCCCGTCCAATTCCCCGCCGGCGGAAGACCCATCCGATCCCGCGGCTGACGAGACGCAGTTCAAGTTTTTCACCGGCGGCCTCGACAGCGACGCTCTCACGAACGATGACGACGTCCTCGGCGACGAGAGCAACAAGACCGGCATGTTCGCCCTCGCCAAGGCTGATCTTTTTAACCTGCTTTGCATCCCGCCCGATACCCGCGACAGCGATACGAGCATCGGCGTTTACCAGGGGGCAATGGCCTACTGCGTGAGGCGACGCGCCATGCTGATCGTCGATTCGCCGGCGACCTGGGGCGCGAACAAGAACACCGCCGCAGCCGCCGCAGTCGCTGGTTTGCCCGCCCTCGGGCTCACCGGGACCGATGCGCGCAATGCCGCGCTTTATTTTCCACGCGTCGTCCAGTCCGATCCCGAACTCGACGGCCAGCTCGATACTTTCGTGCCCTGCGGCATCGTCGCCGGGGTGATGGCGCGAACCGATGCGCAACGCGGCGTCTGGAAAGCGCCGGCCGGTCTGGACGCGAGCATCAGCGGCACGATGGGGTTGCAGGGCAACCTGAACGACGCCGAAAACGGGATGCTCAATCCGCTCGGGGTAAACTGTCTGCGGACTTTCCCGGCGGCAGGCCGGGTGGTGTGGGGCAGCCGCACTTTGCGTGGAGCCGATCAACTGGCCGACGAATACAAATACGTGCCGGTGCGGAGGACGGCACTCTTCCTCGAAGAAAGTCTCTACCGCGGGACACAGTGGGTGGTGTTCGAGCCTAACGACGAGTCGCTCTGGGCGCAGATCCGGCTCAACCTCGGCGCCTTCATGCAAAGCCTCTTCCGGCAGGGTGCCTTCCAGGGGAAAACGCCGAAGGAAGCCTACCTCGTGAAATGCGACAGCGAGACCACGACGCAGGACGACATCAACCGCGGCGTGGTCAACATTTTGGTCGGCTTTGCCCCGCTCAAGCCGGCCGAATTTGTCATCATCAAAATCCAGCAACTGGCCGGACAAATCGACACCTAACGAAAGGAGAATCCCATGGCCCAATTCACTGTTAATCCACAGCGGTTCGATCCCTACAAGAACTTCAAGTTCCGCGTCAAATGGGACGGACGTTACGTCGCCGGCATCAGCAAGGTCGGCGCTCTGAAGAAGACGACCGAGGTCGTGAAGCACCGTGAAGGCGGCGACCCGAGCAGCAGCCGGAAGTCGCCCGGCCGGACGGAATTCGAAGCCATCACTCTGGAGCGCGGCGTCACGCACGACACCGAATTTGAGAAGTGGGCCAACAAGGTCTGGAACTTTGGCTCCGGACTCGGCGCGGAGGTTTCGCTCAAGGATTTTCGCAAAGACATCATCATCGACGTCTACAACGAGGCCGGGCAGCTCGCGATCAGCTACAAGGTGTTTCGCTCCTGGGTTTCGGAATTCCAGGCGCTCTCCGATCTCGACGCCAATGCCAACACCGTCGCCATCCAGCACATCAAGCTGGAGAACGAAGGCTGGGAGCGCGACTACGACGTCACCGAACCAAGTGAACCCAGTTTTGTTGAGCCGGCGTAACGCGCGACTGAGTTCGCTCGTTTGCCTGCGTCTTCGGTCATGGAACAACCGATGCAACGACTCTCCGCCGAGAAAATCCTCGCCGTCTGGGAAGAGGGGCGCCCGCAGCATGCGCTGGATCGTGTCCTAACGATTCTCGTCGCGGCTTCGCCCGGAGCGAGTCGCGCCGCGCTGGCCGATCTGAGCATCGGCGAACGCGACGCGCTCTTGTTGCAACTGCGCGCACTTAGTTTCGGCCCGCATGCCGAAGGTTTCGCCGAATGCCCGCGCTGCGCGGAGCGCGTCGAGTTCCCGCTCGATACCAGCGCGATCTCCCCGGAGGGACGCGCTTCCGCGTGTCCATCCATTGTGTCCGCGCATCACGAAGTCGAAATGAACGGCGCCACCATTCGCTTTCGCCTGCCGACCAGCCGCGACCTCGCGGAGGTCGTGGCAGCACCGGATTCCTCGCAAGCCCTGCGCCTGCTCGTCGAACGTTGCATTCTTTCGCGTAACGAGGGTTTCTCGGCTGCTCCCGACCCGGGGACAGAACGGGCGCGCGGAAGCGCGTCTCTCCGGAGAGACATGCTTCCGCATGTCCAGGCCGCTCCGGCGGGCGACGTGGAGTCCTCACCAGCCGATGACGAAACGATCGCAGCGGTGAGCCGCGCGATGCTCGAAACCGATCCGCAGGCGGAAATCACGCTTCGCCTGACCTGCCCCTCCTGTGGGCACGAGTGGGAGTTGCTTTTTGATATTGGCGAATTCTTCTGGACGGAAATCTCTGCTCAAGCGCAGCGGCTCCTGCGCGAAATCGATATTCTGGCGCGGACCTACGGCTGGACCGAACGCGAAATCCTGAGCCTCCCGGCGCAACGCCGGCAAACCTATCTGGAACTGGCCGCGGCATGACCCATTTTCTCGCGAGGCTGGTCGATCGCGCTCGTGGCAGCGTGCCACGGGTCGAGCCGATCGTCGCCCCGCGTTTTGCGCCGGCGCCGGTGGCGGAGTTCCCATCTGAATACGAGGCGCCGCAGGAAACTAAAGCGACAAACGGGACTAGGGAAGCGTTCGTTAGGGAAGAAGAGCCGGCGACAGATCGGCCTCGTTTGAGGAAAGAGAAGCCCGCGAGCAAAGAGACCGAGGAGAGGGAAGAAACGGTGGAAGCCGCGCCCCAAACCCTGCTCGTCCCTTTGGAGCGAACTGACGGCGACGGGGTGCTTACGCGCCCGCACCAGACTCACGGAAGCGAGTCCATCCGGAGCGACGTGCTTCCGCACGTCCGGTCTGCTGCCGCGCCGACAATCGTCAGGCGCGTAGGGCACCCTGGGCGCTCCGCAAATCTTCGATCGACCGACCGATTATCGGTTTCCCCTAACGAGTCCACTGCGAACGAGCTGCCGATCGTGCGGGTCACGATCGGCCGCATCGAAGTGCGCGCCGAGCCAGCGCCCGCACCAGCGCCACGCAAAGTCTCATCCCGTTCCGAACCAAAATTGACGCTCGACGCCTATCTCAAGTCACGAAAGGAGGGCGCGCGATGAGTACTCCGCTCGCCGTCGCCACCGTCACCGCCGTCCTGCAGAATTTTTTGCAGAACAGCATGACCGATCTGGCGACTGTCCTTGGCGGTCCGGTCACCGTTTCGACCGAACCGCCGGACCGGATCGACATCGGCGCGGCGTCGCCGGATCGAATCAATCTCTTCCTCTTCCAGGCCACCGAAAACCAGGGCTGGCGGAATGTCGGGTTGCCGTCGCGCTCGACCAACGGCGACCCCATTTCCAATCCTTACCTCGCGCTTGACCTGAGTTATCTCCTGACCGCTTACGGCGCGGGACCGCTTCATGCCGAGGTCCTGCTCGGTCAGGCCATGTTTGTCCTGCATGAAATGCCGGTCCTGACCCGGGACGCGATTCGGAATGTCTCCGCCACTCCGCCTGCCCTGCTTGCCGGCCTAACGATCTCGGAATTGGCCGACCAGATCGAGCAAATTAAAATCGTGCCCCAGGTCATGTCGGTGGAGGAAATGTCGAAAATCTGGACGGCGCTCCAGTCGCAATATCGGCCGACCGCGGTTTACAAGGCGTCTGTGGTCTTGATCGAAAGCACGAAATCCGTCCGGCCGACTTTACCGGTGCAGACCCGCAGCATCGCCGTGCTGCCTTTCGAACATCCGGTGATTGACCTCATTCAGTCGCAGGAGAGTGACGGCGCGCCGGTCGTGGAAACCCAACCGATCCTCGCCGGGTATAACCTCGTGATCGACGGCCAACTCCTCCAGGGGGATGTCACCCGTGTCCTGATCGACGAGGAGGAAATCATTCCGGCCGACGATCAAATCACCGCGACACGGATCATCGTGCCCTTGCCGGCCGATTTGCAGCCTGGTCTGCATTCGGTGCAGGTGGCGCATCGGGTCGATTTCGGAACCGGCTTTCCCTCCGAGCCGCATCGCGGGTTTGAATCGAATGTCGCGGCCTTCGTTCTCGCGCCGCGCATCACCGATCCCTCGCCGGTCAACGTCGCGCCGAACAGCAATCTGTCGTTAGGCATTTCTCCGGCGGTCGGGCCGGGCCAGCGCGCCACGCTTCTGGTCGGCGCGAGCACGATCTCGATCCCGGCGCGTCCGCCTAACGACCCGCCGGCTTCGAGTTTGAACTTCCCGATCCCGCCCCTCGCGGCCGGTGATTATCTCCTCCGGGTCCAGATCGACGGCGCGGAAAGCCCGCTCAAGATCGGCGGCTCCGGCGTCTTCGACGAACCTATTCTCCATGTAACCTGATGAGCGTCGCCACGAGAACGGAAGATTGGGCCGCCACCAACCAGCGGGCGTTGATGACCGAGTTGGGCGCGCTCAGGGCGCGGCTGCGGGGCGAGTCGCCTAGCGAAACCGAAACTTCCCCGGCCCTCGACACTCTCGGCGCAATGTTCGGATTATCGGAATTTGAGCGCCATATCGTCCTGCTCTGCGCCGGGATCGAACTGGACGGCGATTTTGGAAACTGTTGTGCGGCCGCGCCAGGATCGGGTGGGAATCCCTGGCCATCATTTGGGCTCGCGCTGGCTGCCTTTCCCGACGCGCACTGGGACGCGCTCACCAATCGCGCGCCGTTGCGCCATTGGCGACTGATCGAGACGATCGGGAACGGCCCGCTGGTGGCGAGCCGCCTGCAGATCGACGAGCGGATTCTGTTTTTTCTTACCGGCGTTGCTCAGCTCGATGAACGACTCGTTAGTCTGGTCGAACCGGTAAGCGAGACGGCGGATCTTCCCACGTCACAGGCGACCTTGCTCGATCGGTTGAGCGAGGCCTGGAAGGCCACCTTCGCGGCCAAACGAGCACTCCCGGTCCTGCAACTTTGCGGACCCGACCTCTCCGGCAAGCGCGCGCTTGCCGCCCAGCTGGCCGCCCGCCTAACGATCGGCTTGTTTCGCCTGCCGGTTTCGGCCTTGCCAACGAATCTCGCGGAGCTCGAGAATTCGCAGCGGCTCTGGGAGCGGGAGGCGATCCTGCAAAACGCCGCGCTCCTTTTCGAATGCGACCGGTTTGAAGAGGTGGATGCGCCACGCGAATTGGCGGTCGAGCGTTGGATCGAGCTGACGCACACGCCGCTCGTCATCTCTACTCGCGAGCCGCGACGCGATCTCGAGAGACCGCTGCTCACGGTCGAGGTTCAGAAACCGACGCGGAGTGAACAGCGTCGAGCGTGGGAACAGGCCATCGGAGAAAGTGCGAACGGATGGAATGGACATCTCGATCGTCTCGTTTCGCAATTCGATTTCAGCACCGCCGCGATCCGGACGACCGCCACCGGATTGGCAGGCGAAAACGCGGAGACGGCTCTCTGGGATGCCTGTCGTCTGCAGGCGCGGCCGCGTTTGCAGGATCTCGCGCAACGCATCACTTCCAACGCCACCTGGGCCGACATCGTCCTGCCCGCGCCCCAGTTGAACACCCTGCAAACGATCGCCCAGCATCTGCGCCAGCGGACCCGGGTCTACGACGACTGGGGTTTCGCCGAGCAATCCAACCGCGGGCTTGGTTTGAGCGCACTCTTCGCCGGGCCGAGCGGCACGGGCAAAACTCTCGCTGCGGAAATTTTGGCGAACGAATTGCGGCTCGATCTTTTCCGGATCGATCTCAGCGCGGTTGTGAGCAAGTACATCGGCGAGACGGAGAAAAATTTGCGCCGCGTTTTCGACGCCGCGGAGGAAGGCGGCGCGGTCTTGCTTTTCGACGAAGCCGACGCGCTCTTCGGCAAACGGAGCGAGGTGAAAGACAGCCACGATCGTTATGCCAACGTCGAGATCAGCTACCTTCTGCAGCGAATGGAGGCGTATCGCGGGCTGGCCATTCTGACGACGAACATGAAGGAAGCGCTCGATCCGGCCTTCCTGAGGCGCTTGCGTTTCATCGTCCAATTTCCATTCCCCGATCAGGCGCAGCGCGCGGAGATCTGGCGGAGAATTTTTCCGGCGAAGACACCGACCGAGCAACTCGATTTGGCAGCGCTTTCCCGCCTCGCGATATCCGGAGGCAACATCCGGAGCATCGCGCTCAACGCCGCCTTCGCCGCCGCCGATGTGGACGAACCGGTGCGGATGCCCCATCTCCGCCGCGCGGTGTGCCTCGAATACGAGAAGCTCGAAAAACCGTTGACCGAAGCCGAATTGGGAGGCTGGCGATGAGGCGCCTGATTTCGGAGGGACGTGCTTCCGCACGTCCGCGTATTCATCCCGGCGCGACCGCTCGTTTTCGACGTGCAGAAGCACGTCGCTCCGCGATGAACCCGCGCGAGATCGAAGTGCACATTGAAGAACTGATCCTGCACGGCTTCGCCCCGCGCGATCGCTGGCAGATCGGCGACGCGCTTGAGCACGAGCTGCGCGGACTCCTTGCGGCGAGGGGCATCCCTCCTGCCTGGCTTTCGAGCCCGGAACGAATCGACGCCGGCAGCATCCGGACAATGAGCCTGAACAAACCCGCAGTGGCGGGCGCCGAGATCGCGAACGCTGTTTATCGCAACCACGTTTCAGAACAAACAAACAAACAAAGGAGATAGTATGCCAAAAGTGAATGCCTGGTACGGGTGGGTGCCCGACCGGCCAGATTATCGGGACAAGCTCTATGCCGCCATTGCCAAGCCGCCGAAGAGGCTGCCGTCCAAGGTGGATCTTAGAGATGGCTGTTCCAAGGTGGAAAACCAGGGACAGCTCGGCAGTTGCACGGCCAACGCGCTGGCGGGCAACCTGGAATTCCTTGAAAAGAAAGCCCGCAAAAGAGCCACCAATCTGAGCCGTCTGTTTATCTATTACAATGAGCGTGCCATGGAAGGCACGATCAACGAGGACGCCGGCGCGGCGATCCGTGACGGCGTCAAATCGCTCGTCAACCTGGGCGTGTGCAGTGAGAGCAAATGGCCCTATAAGATAGCAAAGTTTACCGACAAGCCATCACCCGCCTGCTACAAGCAGGCGACCGGTCACGAGGTCACCTCCTATCACCGTGTCATCGGTCTGCAGCAGATGAAAGAGTGCCTGGCCGAAGGGTTCCCGTTCGTCTTCGGCTTCTCGGTTTATGAGGCCTTCGAATCCGACTGCGGTCGCGAAGACGGGAAAGTTGAACCTGCCGAAGCGCGGGGAGAAACAACTCGGTGGTCACGCCGTCTGTGCCGTTGGCTACGACGACTCGGCTAGTCGCCTGCTGGTCCGCAACTCCTGGGGCACAGACTGGGGCATGAAGGGTTACTTCTCAATGCCCTATGACTATGCCTCGAACACCAACCTCGCGGATGATTTCTGGACCATCCGCGCCTTTGGAAGGTAGTAGGTCGACAGCCTGGAGATAACCACGAACCGTCTCATGCACCGCGCGATCGCATTAGCAAAAGAAGCCAGTTCCAAGGCGACTGTGCCGGTGCGATCGTCGCGTGTGCAGCGCAAGTGCGCCTGCGGGGGTACGCCAGGTCCGACCGGCGAGTGCGAAGAATGCACACGCAAACGCGGTTCGTGTCAGACGAAGTTGATCGTCAATCATCCGGGCGATCATTTCGAACAGGAGGCAGATCGAATGGCGCAGCTGGTGATGAGCGGCCGGCGAGCACCGGGCGCATTGTCCTCCGCCCCGGTCGGATTCGTGCAGCGCGACGACAAGGAGGAAACGAAGAAGCCGCCCAAGCCTAACAACTACGACGAAGCCGCGAAGAAGATTGGGGAAGCGGTCCAGGAGACGCCCTTTGGGAAGCAGTTGAAAGCGGAGGCGGAGAAGCTGGGGAAGGATTTTCTTTCCTCGGTGGAAGGCAAGGTTATCGCGGGCAGCGCGCTCGGGGGCGCGCTCGCGGCGATCATCGCGACAAACTCCAAGCTGCCGGTGCCGATCCCGGAGCTGCGGCTCGATTTCATCAGGCCGGGCTTGAAAGCCAGGCTGACCTACGAAGGTCCGGTGCAGCAGCCGACCAACGTCGGTCTTACCCTAACGAGTGGAAGCGGGGTGAGCGTCTCGGCCGCTTACACCAAGACGGCTGCCACACCAGGAAAACCGGCGGAGGAGAAAGCCGGTCTGACCTTGACGATCCCATTGGGCGGTTCGCCTGCGAAGAAGAAAACATCTTCTGAGTCGGACAAGATCGCTACCGAGACGGCGCAGTTGCGAACGGAGCAGGAACAGATGCGCGAATCGATGAAGACTCCGGGCGAACGCAAGAACGAACAGGAGTTCTTGGATTCCTATCTGCGTTATAAGGCGAACGATCCGCTTAATCCCCTGAATTACGGCAAGAAGAAAGAGGATCTCCTTTTGATGCGAAGCGCGGCGAATGACTCTGGTCCGCAGACCGCGCCGTCGATCGTGAATGAGGCGCTCGCCGGCAGTGGCCAGCCGCTTGATCCCAATACGCGCAGCTTTATGGAAGAGCGCTTCGGTCACGATTTCGGACAGGTGCGAATTCATGCCGATGCCCGGGCGGCGGACGTCGGCGCGCGCGGTCAATGCGCACGCATACACGGTCGGCGAGCCAGATCGCTTTCGACTCGGCCCGTTACGCACCGGGGAGCAGCGAAGGAAGCAAGTTGCTCGCGCATGAACTGGCTCATGTCGTGCAGCAGAGGGCAGCGGAGCCTGGGACAGTCGGGCAGGTTTTCCGGTCCGCTGCCAGTCGCGGGGTCGGCCAGGGGAGCGGGCCGACCTCGGTTTCGCTCTCGACCGGGACCCAGGTGGTGCACACGCCTCCCTGCGGCGGGCAAACCATCACGGCCACGGTTGCGCCCTCCGCCCTGAGCGGGATCACGTGGTCTTTGCACGACGACGGGACCAAGGTCGATCCCGGCAGCTCGATCAATCAGGCGGGCGAGATCACGTTAGGCAATGCTCAGACCGGCGGCCCGATCCTTGTCCGCGCGACCGCCGCCGACGGGGCTTCGGCCGATATCCAGTTGATTCTGCATTCTCATCCGACCGATATCTCCTCGACGAGCGCGATCGGTCCGCCGCCCGATGCAAAAACAAACTACGGCGGCACCTTCGATCACGTCTTCAAGAGCAACGATGGAAAGGTCGAATCGCTCGAAGGCGTCGCGGTGGGCGAACATTTTCCCAACGTGCCTACGCCCGATGCGGCGACACACGCCATTACCGGCACGCCTTTCGGCAACGGCAATTTAACCCTAACGACGGCAACCTTGACCCCGGGCGCGACGAACAACTGGTTCCTGACCAGGGCGGGCGGCCTCAATGGGAACCACGATCGCGTCTCGATCGAGCGCGCGGGCATCAATGTAGGCGAGCACATCGCCAGCACCTCGAATCCAAAACCGGCCCATCCATTGCCGGCCGGCTTTAGCCTGCAGCAGGATCTGCATTGGTATTGTCCGGCGGCCGCGGCGGATAAGCGCTGGACGAACTTCAAGAGCATCGATCATGTGCGCCAGCTGCGGCTCGATAGCGGGGGCGAACCGGAATTCGTCGTGAGCGTGAATAAAACCGAGCGCACCGACGCCTACAGCGGCACGACCGGGGTGCAAAAAATCAGCGCTACGCCGGCCACGATCACAAAGAGTCCCGCCAAGGGAAAAGCCAACACCGTGCAGATCAGCGCGACCGCTTTGCCAAGCACGCGCAAGCTGCATTTTTCCTTGCAGGGCAACGCCAACGGGTGCTCGATCAATGCGCAGACCGGCCTGCTCACGATCGGAAAACAGGCCGGCGCGATCACCGTGCGCGCGGCCAACGCCTCGGGCGGAAGCAACTATGACGAGCTAGGTGTGACGATCACGGACCCGGCGGCGGCTAAAACACCGCCGGCTGGCGGGACGCCGACCAGTCCGCCCGGATCGAAGACTTCGACGGAAGCTTTGCCTGACGAACGGGCGGAAACCTCGGGCGAGAATCGCGGTTTCGGTGAACCTCTTTTTGGACTTGGGCAGGGGGCGAAGGAGGGGGAAGCCCCGAAAGAAGGGGTCACGACGAAGAAGCCAGCGAGCAAAGCAAAGAAGTCCGCTCCGCCGCCCAGCTACAAATACAAAACGGGCGATCTGCGCGCCGTGCCCGACTGGAGCTACATCGCCTATCCCGAGCAGGGCAAGGTTCTCCTGCGCTTCTTCAGCAGCGCGGCCAAAATCCAGATCGGAACGATTGGCTGGATCACGAACAACCCGGGCAATATCGATTACGCTGCGCGTGACGATCCCAATGCCGGTCCGGCGGCCAAAGAGGCGAGGAAACAGGGCGCCTATGAAAAGAATCCGGCTGACACCCGTTACCGGCGTTTCGCCATTTTCCCGACGCGTGCCACCGGCGTAGAAGCGGTTTTGCCTGTGCTTGGCAAATACGTGGAGTCGAATCCTGACCTCACGGTGGAGGACGCCGTCAAACGCTACAAAGGTTCGGAGAAAGATTTCTCCGATTTCAAACTGCTTTTCCCTAACGAACCAACGCCGCAGACCGAAGCGGAGAAAAAGACCGCCGCCTCCCGCGTTACCCAGGCCTACGCCGACGCGGTGCGCGGCCACATTCACGACCAGTTGCACGACGAGGACAAAGACCTGGGCGAAGCCGAGATTCAAAAGCGCGTCGAGCACGTCATGACGCACAAATTTTCCGAACTCGATCAGAGCAGCGCCGATGCCCGCCTCCTGCGCTCCGGTTTGATCGAGAAGGAAGGCGGCCTCATCACGCCGGGAGTCGAGTTCAGCTGCGGCAACGGGTTTACCTCGATGAACCTGCTCGCCTATTCGGAACCGCAGCGAAAAAAGATCCTGCAACTGGTCTCGAGCGCGGAAGCCTACACCGAGATGCAGGCAGTGCTCGGCTGTGACGAAAAGAAGGAGAAACCATGAGCAGCTTTCCAAATTCACCGCGGTTGCTTAAAGGCGGGATCGTTCTCGTCGATCCCGACTCTGGCGCTGTGCAGCGCATCATTTCGCTGCAATACAATCCCGATACTTTGACCCGTTCGCTCCAGATCCAGGGCGTGACGGCGAATGGCGGCGGTGATCGTTCCGAGATTCTGCGTCTCAAGGGCCCGCCGATCGAGACGATCAAGCTCGACGCGGAGATCGATGCGACCGATCAGCTCGAGTTTCCGGATCAAAATCCGAATGCAGTGGAGGTGGGAATCCAGCCGCAACTCGCGGCACTCGAAGCGATCGTGTATCCAACGAGTCAGCAGTTGCAGTCCAACAACGCGCTCGAGAAAGCCGGCACGCTCGAGATCATTCCGATGCAGTCGGCGCTCACCCTTTTTATCTGGAGCAAGAACCGGATCATTCCGGTGCGCCTGACCGATTTCAGCATCACGGAGGAGGCGTTTGATCCAAACCTCAATCCGATTCGGGCCAAGGTCAGTCTCGGGATGCGCGTGTTGAGCGTGAACGACGTCGACTTCGATGCCAAGGCCGGGAGTCTTTACATGATTTATCAGCAGCAAAAAGAGCGGCTCGCCGGGCTCGCCCCGGCCGGTTCGTTCGCCAACCTCGGGATCAAGCGGATTTCATGATGGGTCTGCAGATGACGCAGATGTTCGCAGATTTTTACGGGATGAAAGACGGAGCGCAATCAGGACGCGACGCCATCCTCGGGGCTGCATCGATCCCGCGCGATCTGACCGCACCCAACAGAATCATCTGCGTAAATCTGCGAAATCTGCGGACGACCCCGCCTTCCCTCTTTGACCATTTATGAGCGATCAACTCCAGGCATTACTCCAGCAAACCGGCGTCGCCACTCCGGCTTTTCCGGCGAACAGTCGTTACAACAAGACGCCGCTCGCCAGCCTGACCATGCCGGACGGAACCGAGGTCGCCTACTTGAAACGCCGATTCGTGCCGCCGCCGGAGAACTTTGCCCTACTCCAACTGCACACTGTGACCGAAGGCGAGCGGCTCGATCACGTCGCGGCGAAGTATCTTGGCGATCCGGAGCAATTTTGGCGTCTCTGCGACGCGAACGGCGCGGTTCGCCCTGATGAACTACTCGAGCCGGTCGGCCGCAGCATCCGCATCACTTTGCCGGAAAACATTCCCGGAGCGAAAAATGAATAGCGGTTTCCATCTCACGCTCATGATCGGGCCGGTCGTGCCGGTACCAGTCTCGCAGGAAGTGCTCGACGCCCTCACCTCCGTCAGCATCACGACCAACAGCGAGAGCGGAAGCGGCTTTCAGCTCGAGTTCACCCTCAGCAATAACTCGCCTCTCCAAACCATTTTCCTCCTCGCCGGCGGTGCTTCCATTCCACTTGTCAGGGTCGTGATCATCGTCACGGTCGGCGGCCAGGCCGAGGTGTTGATGGATGGGGTGATGACGAATCACGAAATCCGTCCCGGCGCCGATGCCTCGCATTCCGTCCTCACGGTCACGGGTGAAGACCTGAGCCGGGTGATGGACTACATCGATTTCAGCGGCTTCCCGTTTCCTGCCATGCCGCCGGAAGCGCGCGTCGGCCTGATCCTTTTGAAATATTCGTTCCTCGGCATCATCCCGCTCGTCATCCCGAGCGTGCTGATTGACATCCCGATCCCGACCGATCGTATCCCGGTGCAAAAGGGCAAGGACCTCGCCTACATCCGCTCGCTCGCGGACGAAGTCGGCTACGTCTTTTACGTCGAGCCCGGTCCCGCGCCGGGGGCGAGCGTGGCTTACTGGGGGCCGGAGATCAAAGTCGGCCAGCCGCAAAAGGCGCTCAGCATCAACATGGATGCGGCGAGCAACATCGAGAGCGTTTCCTGCAGCTTCCGTGCGCAGGGCGCGGTGTTGCCGGTGGTTTACATCCAGAACCAACAAACCCACGTCCCGATTCCGATCCCGATCCCGAACATCTCGCCGCTCAATCCGCCGCTCGGATTGGTCCCGCCGATTCCGCTCAATATCGAACCGATGAATGAGACGGCGAACTATTCTCCGATTCGCGCCGCGGTCGTTGGCCTAACGAAAGCGGCGCGCTCGGCCGAGGCCGTCACCGCTACCGGCAGTCTGAATGTGGTGCGTTACGGGGCGGTCCTGAAGGCGCGCCGGCTCGTCGGATTGCGCGGGGTGGGGGAAGCCTTCGACGGGCTCTACTACGTCAAAAGCGTCACGAGCAAAATTAAGCGCGGCGAATTCAAACAGGATTTCACCCTCACCCGCAACGGTCTCATCTCCACCTTCTCCAAAGTCCCAGCATGAAAGGAGAAAGCACGAAACCCGAAATAGCGACGAAATCCCAAATTCCAAACAACACGCCACGTTTGGCTCTCGGTTTGGAAATTGGGTTTTTGGTCATTCGGATTTGTTTCGGATTTTCACCCACATATGAGTGACAAAAAATTCTTCGGCAAATATCGCGGCACGGTCTTGAACAACATCGATCCCATGATGATGGGACGCATTCAGGCGATCGTGCCGGACGTGACCGGCCTGCTTCCTTCGAGCTGGGCGATGCCTTGTTTTCCGGTGGCCGGAATTCAGAATGGCATGTTCACCGTGCCGATCATCGGCTCGGCGGTCTGGATCGAGTTCGAGCATGGCGATCCCGATTATCCGATCTGGACCGGCTGCTTCTACGGCAGCGCGGCCGAGGTGCCGGCGGCGGCCTTGATCGTTCCGCCGGGCGTCCCCGGGATCACTTTCCAAACGCCGCTGCAAAACAGCCTGACGATCAGCGACGTGCCCGGCCCAACCGGCGGCATTCTGATCAAGACCACGACCGGCGCGATGATCTCGGTCAGCGATACCGGCATCATCATTTCCAACGGCAAAGGCGCGATCATCAACATGGTCGGGCCTTCCACCGACATCAACGCGAGTGCCCTAACGATAATCTAAAAAGCAAATTCGAATGTCGAATATCGAAATCCGAAACAAATCCGAATGAAGAAGTGTCAAAAATCTCAAACCGGCGTTCGACTGGAGTTTCCCCGTTTCTCTGGTTTGCCGTCCTTTGTTTCGAATTTCGGCATTCGGATTTCGAAATTTTCCCTAATCATGCCTGGCCCTATTGTTCATCTCGGAGCGGTCGTGACCTGCATGCACGCGGGGCCGGCGCAACCGACTGCGCCGTTTCCACGCGTGATGGTGAGCGGCCAGCCCATCGTCACTCTCGCCACGCCCTACGTCGTGGCGGGTTGCGCGCTGGCCAGCACCTCCACGCCTCCGTGCGTAACTGCGCAATGGGTCGTCGGCGCGACGCGCGTTTTTGCCGGCGGAGCGCCCGTTATCACCCAAACCAGTCAGGCCGTCTGCGTCCCGACTGGCCAGGGCCTGCTCGTCCTCACCACTCAACCCCGTGTTATGGCAACATGAACATCGACTTCCCATATCACTTCGACACGCGCGGCCGGACGGCGGAGGCCGATTACGAGGCGCACATTCGCGACTTGATCGAACAGGTGCTTTTCACCGCTCCGGGCGAACGGGTGAATCGCCCCGACTTCGGCAGCGGATTGCTTCGACTGGTCTTTGCACCGAATAGCGATCAGCTCGCGGCGACCACGCAATACCTCGTCCAGGGTTCGCTTCAGCAATACCTCGGCGATCTCATCCAGGTCGACGCCGTCGAGGTGGCGAATGACGATTCTAGCCTGCGCGTCTCGGTCCGCTATCTCGTTCGGCAAACGCAAACCCTGCAAACGGCCGAGTTCACGAAAGGAGCCGCGATCGCATGAGCGAATCGACCATGCCGCTCTATTTTTGCTGCGACGAACGCCGGCGCGATGCGGTCCGCGGCAGCACGCTCAACGGGATCGATTATCTCGAAGTGGTCGATCACGACGCGCCCCTGCCCAAATCGAATAGGCAGCGTTTCCTGCGCATTCATTTCGTGAACGACATCGCGGCCAACTCGCTCGCCGCGATCAATATCGTTATCAGCGGCGGCGAGCGCATCCGACCGATCGTGGTTCTCGATGCCACCATTGGCACGGGCGACGACGCTGACCTGCTGACGGTGGAAGTGGAAGAGCCGGGCGACTTTTCCATCTATACGCTCTCGCTCGTCCGCGGCCCGCATGATCCGAACCCGCCTAACGAGATCGATCCGCGTCTCGCGGCGGTTGATTTTTCCTTCAAGGTCGAGTGTCCGTCGGATTTCGACTGCACCCCGAAACATATCTGCCCGCCGGAACCGCGCTCGGAGCCGGAGATCAACTATCTGGCCAAGGATTACGCTAGTTTCCGAAAATTGCTCCTCGACCGAATAGCGTTGCTCCTGCCCGCCTGGCGCGAGCGCAACCCGGCTGATCTCGGCATCACCCTGGTCGAATTGCTTGCCTATGTCGGCGATCAGTTGAGCTATCAGCAGGACGCCATCGCGACGGAGGCTTATCTGAGCTCGGCGCGGAAACGGGTGTCGCTCCAGCGGCACGCCCGGTTGGTCGATTATTTTGTTCATAACGGGACGAACGCGCGCATCTGGGTGCAGTTGACCTCGGAGGCGGACCTGGCTGTGGTGCCGGCGAAAACCCAGATCCTGAGCCGGCTCGACCGGACCCCGGTTCGCATCGCACCCGCCTCGAGCGCGCTCGACGAAGCGCTGCGTCAGCAGCCCATCGTGTTTGAGACTGTGCATGACATCACCCTCTTCACGGCGCACAACGCGATGCCATTTTACACCTGGAGCGATCGCGAATGCTGCCTGCCGAAAGGCGCGACCTTTGCCACCCTCGCGGGTCATTTTCCGGATTTGCCTAACGACGCCGTGCTCGTCTTCGAGGAGCAATTCGGACCGCTGACCGGCGAAGAAGAAGATGCCGATCGCACCCGGCGCTGGGCGGTGCGCCTGACGAGCGTGCAAGCCTTCGACGCCAGCAGTCAGCCGCTGACCGACCCGCTCACCGGCACGCAGATCACGAATATCGCATGGATGACGGAAGATGCGTTGCCCTTCCCGTTTTGTCTCTCCGGCTTCACCGACGAAGAGCACGGCGCGCAATTCCGCGACGATCTGAGCATTGTGCACGGCAACATTGTCCTGGCCGATCACGGTCTCACGCTCACCGGTGAATCGTTAGGCGAAGTGCCCGGTGCGCAGATCCTGCTCCCGCCCGCGACGGGTGGGGATCGTTGCGATCCGGCCTCGCCGCAATTTGCGCCGCCGCGTTTTCGACCGGCGCTGTCGGCCAGCCCGTTGACCCATTCGTCTCCCTACGACGCGACGCTTCCGGCCTCGACCAGCCTGTTGGTCGATCGGGAAGGCGCGTTGCCGGCCATCGCGTTGCAGAGCACCCTCGGGCACGACCTTGAGACCTGGCATCCCCAGCGCGATTTGTTAGGCAGCGCCTCCGATGCCGCCGAGTTCGTGGTCGAAATCGAAAGCGACGGGGTCGCTTCGCTCCGTTTCGGCGACGATGAATACGGCCAGCGGCCGGAACCCGGCACGACTTTCGAGGCGACCTATCGGGTTGGGAACGGAAGCGCGGGCAATGTTGGCGCGGAAACTCTGGCCCACATCGTAAGCAACAATTCGGGTGTCACCGCGGTGCGCAATCCGTTACCCGCCACCGGAGGGATCGATCCCGAAACGATGACGGACATCCGGCGCGATGCCCCCGAGGCTTTCCGTACCCAGAAACGCGCGGTCACGGAAGCGGATTACGCGCGGACGGCGGAACTGGATCCCTCCGTGCAACGCGCAGCCGCGACCTTTCGTTGGACGGGAAGCTGGCACACCGTCTTCATCACGGCCGACCGCTTCGACGGACTCCCCCTGACGAACGACTTCGAAACCCAACTCCGGGCGAAGATCGAGCCCTACCGCATGGCTGGGCACGACCTCGAGATCGACACACCGCAATACGTCGCGCTCGAGATCGAGATGTTCGTCTGCGTAAAGCCGGATTATTTCCGGAGCGATGTCGAGGCCGCGCTGCTCGAGATCTTCAGCAGCGGAACGCTGGCCGATGGCAGCAAGGGACTTTTCCAGTCCGACTTCTTTACCTTTGGCCAGACCGTTTATCTCAGTCCGCTCTATGCCGCGGCCCAGGCCGTGGCGGGCGTGGCCTCGGTCGAGATCACAGTGTTCCAGCGGCAGGGGCACCCGGAGACGAGTGGCCTGACGAACGGTTTCCTGATCATGAATCGCCTCGAGATTCCGCGTCTCGAGAACGATCCGAATTTTGCCGAGCGCGGCATTTTTACTCTCAGACTCGGAGGAGGGCGTTGATGGCGACACCGCTGAACGACTGCGGCTGCTGTGAGGGGATCACCGTCGATCGTGCCCGAGCCGCTGAGCAACCGGCCCGGTCTTTCCGAAGTCCGTTATCGCGTCGGGACGCATGGCGATTTCCTGACCAGCGCGCTCGCCGCCTTGTCCGATCCGCAGTTCGCAGCGCTGCGTAGCCTAACGACGCGGGATTCGGACGATTTCACGATCGCGCTCCTCGACGGCTGGGCCACCCTGGCCGACGTCCTGACCTTTTACCAGGAACGGATCGCGAACGAGCTCTGGCTCCGGACCGCGACCGAGCGGGATTCGATTCTGCGACTGGCGCAACTCATCGGCTATCGCCTGAAGGCGGGCGTCGCGGCCGAGACGCCGCTCAGTTTTCTGCTCGATGAAACGCCGGGGGCGCCAAGCGAGGTGACGGTCGCGATCGGCACGAAAGTGCAGAGTGTTCCCGGCGCGAACGAAAAGGCGCAGACTTTCGAGACGATTGAAGAGATCGACGCGCGGGTGGAATGGAACACGCTCAAGCCGGCGATCACGATCCCGCCGCTGATCGCGGCTGGCCTAACGAGTCTGTATTTGAAAGGGACGGCGACGAACCTGAACCCCGGCGACGCCATCCTGATCGTTGGGGATGAGCGCGACCAGCATCCCACCAGTTATCCCGACAAGGAGCGTTGGGATCTGAGGGTGCTTCTGAGCGTGACCGCCGACCCGAAGAACAACCGGACGCGCGTCACCTGGGAAAAGGGTCTCGGCCAGGCGCCGATCACGCCGGCAGCAGCGAATGTCAAAATCTACGCCATGCGCCAGCGCGCGGCGCTTTTCGGACATAACGCACCCGACCCTTCGCTCATCACCAAGCCGGGCAACGGCGCGGTCGGATCGTGGGCAAAATTCGCACTTCCCTCGGACCACATCGATCTCGACAACGCCTACTCCAAGATCGTGGCCGGGAGTTGGATCGCCTTCACGAACAGCACCGGTTACGTTGAGCTTTACAAGGCGCTGAGCGTTTCTTTCCCCTCGCGCGCGGATTTCGCGATGAGCGGGAAAGTGACGCGGATCGTGCCGGACACGACGGAGCACTTCAGTTTCTTCGGTCTGCGCGAAACCCTGGTGCACGCGCAGAGTGAGCCGTTGGAAATGACGAGCGGCCCGCTGGTCACGCCCATGGCCGGCGCGCTTGCCGCCTCGCTCACTCGCGATGCAAGCTTGCTCGCGCCGCTCGAAGGTTCGGTCATCGCGCTGGGTCGGCTCATTTCGCCGCTCGAAGCCGGGCGGAAGATCATTCTCAGCGGAAGATTTCTGCGCGTCCGGGTGGCGACGCCTTCGCTGACGCTGACTTCGGCCGACGGTTTGCAAACCAGGAGTGTCTCGAGGGGAGATTCGTTGATCCTGACTGCCCGGCCGACGCTGCTGCCCGGGAACCTGGCCAAGTGGACACTGCGCACGGACGAAGGATTCGAAGGCACGGTGACGCGAAATCGCAGTCAGCTTGTTCTCACGCCGGCGCGTGACGATGACGAGATGAACAGCGAGGTGGCGCAGATTTACGAATGCGCCGGCAATCCGAGCGTGCTCACGCTGGAGAGTCCGCTCGCGCAGCTCTACGATCGCGCGACGGTGACAATCGCCGCCAATGTGGCCGACGCTACCCACGGTGAAACTGTGACCGAGGTGCTCGGGAATGGCGACGGGTCGCAGCCAAACCAGAGTTTCAAGCTCAAGCAGGCGCCCGCGCTCACCTACACTCGCTCGACTGCTCCCGGGGGCGCGGAGTCGACCCTGCAAGTCCGGGTGAACGATTTGCTTTGGCACGAAGCGCCGACCCTCTTCGAACGCACGCCGCGCGAACGTATTTATACGACCGAGCTGGCCGATGACGGCACGGTCACGCTGCAATTCGGCGACGGAATTCGCGGCGCGCGGCTGCCCTCGGGGTCGCAAAATGTGAAGGCGACTTACCGGCGCGGCATCGGCCTTGAAGGTCTCGTTAGGGCCGGCCAACTGAGCACGCTCCTGACGCGCCCGCCCGGCTTGAAGTCGGCGATCAACCCTCTGGCGGCCGAGGGCGCCGACGAGCCGGAATCGTTCGCCAACGCGCAGGAGAACGCGCCGCTCACGGTGATGACGCTCGATCGCGTCGTCTCGCTCGAGGATTACGAGAACTTTAGCCGCGCGTATGGCGGCATTGCCAAAGCCCTCGCGACCTGGACCTGGGATGGACGCACGCGCGGGGTGTTCATTACGGTGGCCGGCCCGCTCGGCGCCGCGGTTTCTGCCTCGCTTGCTGGCGACCTGATCACGGCGATCCACGACGCGGGCGATCCCTTCGTGCCGGTGCGGGTCGAGTCGTATCAGGAGGCCCTTTTCAAAGTTGCCGGCAAGATCAAGGTCGACCTGGATTATGAATCCGACAAAGTCCTGACGGCGGCGAATGACGCGTTGCGCGATGGGTTCTCCTTCGCGAATCGAGAGTTCGGGCAACCGGTTGTCCTGAGCGAAGTGATCGCTCTCCTCCAGTCCGTCGCAGGTGTCGTGGCGGTCGATCTCGACAGTCTCTACTGCACCGGTCAGCTGGTGAAATTGAACGCCCGGCTGGAGGCCAACCTGCCTAACGGCGGCGATCCGGCGTCGTTAGGCGCGGCCGAACTGCTGACTCTTGATCCGGCGCCAATCGCCCTGGAGGTGATGCCATGAGTTACGATCCCGATCGGCTCTACAACCTGCTGCCGGCGATCCATCGCATTCGCGACGCCGAGCAGGGCGAACCGCTCCGCCAGTTGCTCGCCCTCGTCAACCGGCAGGTCGGTATTCTCGAGGAAGATCTCGATCAGCTTTACGACAATCAATTCATCGAAACTTGCGCGCCGTGGGTCCTGCCCTACATCGGCGACCTGATCGGCTATCGCTCGCTCCATCCGATCGGGCCCGACCAGCTAACGCCGCGCGCGGAGGTGGCGAACACGATCGGCTACCGGCGGCGCAAGGGGACCGCTTCTGTCCTCGAACAACTGGCGCGCGACGTCACCGGGTGGAACGCGCGCGCGGCCGAGTTTTTCCAACTGCTCGGCTGGACGCAGTTCATGAATCACGTCCGCCTAACGAACTATTACGCGCCGGACATGCGCGGATGGGAGCCGCTCGAACGTCTCGGCACGGCCTTCGAGACGAGTGCGCGCACCATCGACGTCCGGCACATCGCGCGAAGCGAAGGCAAATATAACATCCCGAACATCGGAATTTTCCTCTGGCGCCTGAACGCCTGTCGCCTCCGCAGCTCGCCCGCCGCGCGGGTGGATGATCAGCGTTTCCTTTTCAATCCGTTAGGCGCGAACATGCCGCTCTTCACCCGGCCGCAGACCGAGAAGTCGATCACACATTTGGCCGAGCCGATCAACGTGCCGGAGCCGATCAGCCGGCGCGTGCTCAACGCCGCGCTCGCGAGCTATTACGGGGCCGACCTGAGCATGGAGATCGAAGGATTCGAGCTCGGCGAGGTGAGCGTCTGCAATCTCTCTGACACCGATGCGTCCGGCACAACCTGGGGCCACACCCCGCCAAAGACGCTGGTCGCGATCGATCCGGTGCTGGGACGAATTGCGTTCCAGGAAGCGCAGGACGAGTCGCCGCGCGTCACGTTCCACTACGGATTTAGCGCCGACATGGGCGGAGGCGAATACGAACGAACTCCCACGTTCGATGCCGCGCTCGGACCGGTTGATACGGTCGCCTCGCCGGGTCCAATTCAACCTGCCTTGGATGGACGGGCGAGCGGCGGGGTGGTGGAATTGAGCGACAGCGGTCGGTTTGAAGAGACGCCCTCGATTGCGCTCGACGCCGGAGTGCGATTGGAATTTCGATCGGCGAACGAACATCGTCCGACCCTCGTCGTCGCCGGGCCGATCGATATCAGTGGCGGCGAGGATGCGGAGGTGACGCTGAACGGTCTCCTCATCGCAGGCGGCCCGATCCGGATCGTGAGCGGCTCCGGCAACGGGTTGCGCAAGCTGCGCCTGGTGCATTGCACCCTCGTCCCTGGCTTTTCGTTAGGCATCGATGGCACGCCGGCTTCGCCGGGCGAGCCTTCGCTCCTGATTGAGCAGGATGAGACGCCGCTCGAGATCGAAATCGATCATTCGATCCTTGGCGGGATTCGCGCGCCGGCCAACGCCACCGTCCTCATCCGGCACAGCATCGTCGATGCAAACTCCGACACCAATGTCGCCTACGCCGCGCTCGATGATGTGGGGGCCGGCGGCACGGTCTCGGTTGTGAACAGCACGATCATCGGGACGGTGCACACCGAGCTGCTCAAGCTCGCCTCCAACAGCATCTTTTACTCGCGCACAGCAGATGGTTCCGCGCCAGTGCGTTCGGAGCGACGCCAGACGGGTTGCGTCCGTTTTTCCTGGCTGCGGCTCGAAGCAAGGGTCCCGCGGCGTTACCGCTGTCAGCCCGATCTCGAGATCGCGGAGCGGGTGGCGGCAGCGATCAAGCAATCGGGCAGCGGCACGATCAGCGACGCGGAACGGGAGGCGATCCGGGACGCGGTTGTGCCCTGGCTGGTGCCTTCCTTCACGTCGTTAGACTACGCCGATCCCGGCTACGGCCAGCTCCGGCGGAGCGCGCCCGAGCAGATCCGCAGCGGGGCGGACGACGAAGCGGAGATGGGCGCATTCCATGATCTTTTTCAACCGCAACGCGAGAGTAACATCCGCGCGCGGCTGCGCGAATACCTGCGCTTCGGCCTTGAAGCGGGAGTTTTTTATTCAACCTAACGAACCGGGAGAATCCATATGAGCTCAGACATCAGCCGGCAACGCTTCAATCCAAGCAACGATTTCCAAAACGTCCTCATGCAGCAGGGCCGCGTGCAGCTGGACGCCGATTGGAACGAATGGAACGAGATCCTCGACCGCCGCTGGCGCTCGGAAACGATCGACATCATCGGGCGCTGCGTCGTCCCGCTGGAAACACCTGACGGATTCGAAATCCAACTGAGCGGTGGCGCGATGACGATCGGGCGCGGCCGAATTTACGTCCATGGTTTGCAGGCGGAGAATCATGGGGCGGGTGATTTGGAGTTCGACGAGATCCTGGCTGAGTCGCGCGGGGTCAAGCCGCTCCCCTACGAGGAGCAGCCCTATTATCCCAATCCCACCCCGCTTCCGAAATCTGGCGGACCGCATCTGGTTTACATCGACGTCTGGGAACGGGAGGTGACCGCGGTCGAGGACCCGGGGCTGCGCGAAGTCGCGCTCGGCGGTCCGGACACGACGACGCGATTGCAGACTGCCTGGCAGGTGCGGGTACTGGAGAATGTGGGCGACGGGGTGACCTGCGCCACGCCGGACGAGCAGATCAAAGGCTGGCTCGATGTCATTCGTCCGACGGCCGGCCGCCTAACGACCAAAGGAGTCGGTGTCGCTACTTCAGACGATCCCTGTCTGATCCCGCCGAGCGGCGGTTATCGCGGGCTCGAGAACCGGACTTACCGGGTCGAGATCCATGACGGCGGCGAGGTCGGGGACGCCACTTTCAAATGGTCGCGCGACAACGCCTCCCTCGCGACCGAGGTGAGCGAGATTGAAGGTGACCTGACCCTGACGGTGGATCGCGCAGTCTGGGATTCAGTCCGTCGCTTCAGCCCGGGCGACTGGATCGAGGTTACAGATGATTGGCGCGAATTCGCCGGCAAGCCGGGCGACATTCGACAAATCGACACGGTGGATGACGCCAGCCGGACGATCACGCTAAAAAGCGCGCTTAGCGCCGGCGATTTTCCAGTCGATGGACAGAATCTGACCGACGCCGATCGGCATACGCGAATCAAACGCTGGGACCAGGAATCCGGCGGCCCGGCGGTGATCGACGTGCCCGCGTCCGGCACGCCGCTGATTTTGGAAGACGGGGTTCAAATTACTTTCACGACGGACCCGGACGGCGGCGCGTTTTGCTCTGGCGATTACTGGATTTTCGTGGCGCGAACGGCGGATGCCTCGGTCGAAGAACTCGACGACGCCCCACCACGCGGCGTGCATCATCATTATTGCCGGCTCGCGGTCGTCACCTTGCCCGATTCGGTGATCGATTGCCGTATCTTCTGGCCGCCATCGTTCGGCGGAGGAGAGGAGAGTTGCGATTGCACGATCTGCGTCACGGCCGAGCAACACAACCAGGGGACGTTCACCATTCAGCAGGCGGTGAATCAGCTGCTCAAGACCGGCGGTACCGTCTGTCTCAGCCGGGGCATTTTTAATCTGCAGGAAAAACCGGTGCAGATGAACAGCGCGTTCGCCGTTCGCGTTCGCGGGCAGGGAGCGGCCACGATCGTCATCGCGCCGCGCGCGGATGCCGCGTTTATCATCAGCGAAGCGCAATGGTGCACGCTCGATTACCTGACGATTCACACCATCGCGAGCACGACGGTCGGGCCCGCCATTCGACTGAGCAATTCGATCGGCACGACGATCGAGCGCCTGACCGTGGCGCCGCCGGCGGAAGGCAGCGGACCGCTCGCCGGAGTTCTGTTGGAGCCGGGATTTCTGCTCGAGACGAAGATTCGCGACAACTTTTTCCGGTCGCAATTCGGGATCGGGTTTGCGCTTTCGGATAAGACGGATGGCACGCTGCTGCTCGGCTCGTTCTACTGCGAGCACAATGCGCTGCGATGCAGCAGCACGGGAATTCACCTGGGCGGTTCCAGCTATTACATCAGCGACACCGTCCTCGCCTCCAACCTGATCTTGGAAACCAGCGTTGCCGGGATTCAGGTGATGGGGTTCGCCTTTCCGGAAATCGAAGTGCGCGGGAATACGATCACGCCGACCAAGGGCGACGGCATGGTGATAGGCACCGGTGGGGCGCGGATCAGCGATAATCGGATCGCGAACAGCGCCGAGAACGGCATCCGGCTGGTCACAGGGCTGCTCGGGCTGGCGCTGACCCCGATCGTGGTGAGCGGAAATCGTCTTCAGAGTTTGCAGGGGAACGGGATCATGATCGAGACGTTCCTCGTCTCGGCGAAGATTGAGCACAACGTCCTGAACGCGATCGCGGGAGACGGCCTCGTTATGCTCCCGGGGTGTCTTGCCGGGAGCGTGAGCGTGATGGCGAACGAGTTCATTAACATTGCAACGGCCGCGGCCGAGACGACCAAGGGAGAGGAGTTTGCCGCGATTCACTTACGCAACGTTTTTGCCGCCTCTGTCTCGGGCAACACGATCAGTGGCGTCGGTCACGATGCTACCATCGCGGCCGTCGTCGCGGGCATCCGCGCCGATACCAACATCGATCTCCGGGTGAGCGAGAACACGATTCTGAACATCGCGCCCACGACCGATTTCCAGAACCCGGCGGCCGGCGTTCTCGTCGTGATGCCGATCGGGCACACTGACATCTCAAACAATCTGATTCGACGGCAGATCGCGCCTAACGACGATAACTCGCCCTGGCAGGCGATTCGCATTTTGGGCATCGCGAGCGAGCCGGCCGGCAAACTGCAAGGCACGAGCTTCAACAAGCTCTCCGCTGAAGGTCAGCTGAATACGGTCAGCGTTCTCGCGGCGAGCGAGCTGGTAGTCGAGCGGGCCGGCGTGGTCGACAACACGTTGCACGGTTACGGGCGCGGTCCGCTCGCTGAAGTGGTCATCAACGGCAGTTGTCGCTTCAGCGACAATCAATGCACTTGCACGAGCGAAAAAGTAGAAGCCGTGGTGACGGTGACCGCGGAATCAGTGATCGCGGCGGAAAACCGTGTCGAATGCAGTCGTAACGCGGACGCGCTCGACCTGCACCCAGCAAATGGAAAGGTGTTCACCGTTTTGGGAAATATCGTGGGCGGCCCGATCCTGATCAACGGCACGCCGCTCGACACGCCGTGGAAGCCGCTCAACATCATCGGCGCCTAACGAACAGCAGAAAGATCCGGAGGTAACATCATGAACATCGCAGAACTTAAAGGAGAAAAGACGGTCAAGACGCTGGCGAAGCGGTTGCTCGCGGAACCGTCGAAGGACACGCCCAAGGCCACCCAGGCGGAGATGGAGGCCGCGCTGTTGCGCTTGAATCCGCAGTTGAGCCAGATCGGCGATCTCGAGAAGGGAACTCCGATTGTCGTCCCCGATAATGTCACTCTCGATCCCGAACAATCCGTCACACCGACCCGGGGACTGGCGGAAAACCTCCTGCAACAGGCGGAGAGCGCGCTGGCGAATCTGCGCGCCACGATCAAGGAGCAGGCGCAACAACAGGCCGCGCGGGCTGAACAAGCGCAGGCTTGGTTGAAAAGCGATCAGGCCAAGGAGCTAAGTCGCCAGTCGCCGCAGTTGAAGGAACTTTTTTCTAGTGCAACGAGCGCTGTGAAAAGCGTGCCAAAGGGGGTGACCGCGGTCGTTGCTGTCGAGGACAAGGCGCTGGCAAAGGTCGGGTCACAACTCGCGAATTTCCGGGCTGCGACTCTGGGAACGAACGTTTCCACCACCCGTCCCTAAAGGTCGGGAATCGCAGGCGGCGAAGCGCGATTTTACCGGAGTTTCACGATTTCTGGCGTGGCGTCGCGCCGGGTGCATCCCGCAGAGAAGGGCGGATAGAATGCGTGACGCGCTCCTTTTCCGTTTCGGCCCGCAAGCTTGAAAAACATGTCCATCTCTGCCGTTCATGATGAGCAGGCGTGGCCGCTCCGATAACCAAGGGACAATGAGTGGAAGATGTTGCATTTGCGACGGTGGATGCGAAGGCCAGCCGGAAACAGCGAACCTCTGGACGCGATCAACTCGTGGTCGATCATGCACGCCTATCCGCCGGGAAAAAGAGACTGGTTCCTATCAATAACCAAATCCTCCGTCCACAGAGCCCAAGCCCGAGTAAGTCGGTAAGACCGGTCTCGGTATTTGTCATTCTCCTGGCCCGACGGTGGTACGACGCTTTTGGGGAGTGGCGCCACCGAACCGCCGGACCATCACCTTTTCCATTGGGCGAAATCCGTCCGGATCAGCTTCGGCAAACGCGAGGCTCGATTTTCTTGCTCCCCTGGTTGCTTTCGGCCCTTGATAGGTAAGTTCGTTTCGCTACAGAGCCCGATCATCGTCGCGCTGTTTTCCGAATGCCGCGGACGGGGGGCGATGTTTGATCAGATTCAACTCAACAAACCGAAAACAGGAAGCATCATGAAAATAGCAATTGCCCTCTTGTGCGCTCTCAGCGCTCTTGCCGCGAATGACCTTACGGGTGCGGAATCCCAGGCCAACAGTCCCAGCGCAGCAGATCCAGGCTGGCCACGCCAGCGAACAAATGAACATGGAACTCTCGTCTACTACCAACCCCAGGTGGATGATTGGAAGGATTTCAAACAGCTCGATTTCCGGATGGCTTTTTCCTTTACCCCGAAAGGCCAGAAAGAGGTCATCGGCGTCCTTGTTCTTAGCGCCAACACGAACGTGAACGTTGATGATCACAGCGTGGTTCTGACCGATTTCAAGATCAATCAAGTCCATTTCCCATCGCTCGATCCGGAAAAGGCCAGCAAGATGGATCAACTGGCCCGAAGCTTCCTGCCCCCGAACCACACGGTCACGATGTCGTTGGACCGACTGGTCGCCGGCGTGGAGAAATCGAAAGCCCCACCAGCCACGGTCAAGGTGCAGAATGATCCTCCGAAAATCTTTGTCAGCGACACACCTGCGATCCTCCTGAACGTGGACGGTGAAGCGGAGCGGGCCGACATCGCCGGCACCAGCCTGGGCTTCGTTGTTAACTCAAACTTCCCTCTCTTCTTCGAAAAGGAATCGCCAAAGGATTACTACCTGTATACCGGCCAGCAATGGCTCAAATCGACCTCCATGGAGGGCTCGTGGAGTCCGGTGCCGAAATTGCCGGAGGACTTCACCAAAGTGGCCAACAACCCGCAGTGGGCGGAAATGAAGAAGCCGATCCTCACACCTTCCGCCAAGGGAAAACCGCCCACGGTCTTCTATTCGAACAAGCCGGCCGAAGTAATCCTGTTCGATGGCCAGCCGACCTACGCAAATATCCCCGGCACTCAGTTGTCGTACGCGACCAACACCGATGCGGATCTCTTCGTTTATGCTCCCACCCAGCAGTATTATTATTTGGTTGCCGGCCGCTGGTTCAAGTCAGCCGATTTGAAAGGACCGTGGACTTACACGACGCCGGATTTGCCGCCTGATTTTGCGAACATTCCGCAGACCAGCCCGGCTGGACGGGTGCTGGTATCGGTCCCCGGAACCGGCGAGGCCAAGGATGCTGTATTGATGGCACAGATCCCGACCACCGCAACCGTTGATCCGAAAACGGCGGAGCAGGTGAAAGTCTCCTACACTGGGAATCCTGAGTTCAAACCGATCGAAGGCACATCGCTTGAATACGCCGTCAATACGCCTGACAAGGTCATCAAGGACGGCGATGTCTATTATCTCTGCCTGCAAGGAGTGTGGTTTACGTCTTCGCAGGCGACCGGTGCCTGGACAACAGCTACCTCAGTTCCGCCGGCGATCTACAACATTCCACCCAGCTCGCCCGTTTACAATGTCACTTATGTTACCCAATCCGCGACTCCGGAAGGGACGATTCAGGCGAGCTACACCGCGGGATATTTTGGAACTTTCATCGCTGGCGCTGCCGTGGGAGCGATTCTCGCCAGCGGCACCGGCTATTACTACCCGCCTTACTATGGTTATCCGGTTGGCGCATACCCAATCTACCGGCCGTATCCATGCACCTACGGCGTAGGCGCTTACTATAACACTTACACCGGAGCCTACGGAGTTGCGCACGGCGTCTATGGCCCGTACCACGGGGCGGCGGCCGGTGCTGCCTATAATCCCTACACGGGGACATACGCCCGAGGTGCTACGGCCTATGGTCCCTACGGAAGCCGCAGCGTCGCTCAGGCCTACAACCCTTATACCGGCACTTACGCGGCCACCAGGCAGGGATCGAGTCCCTATGGATCCTGGGGTCAATCTGTCGTCTCCAACGGCAACAAGTCCGCTTATACCCAGCATTATTCAAATGCGAATGGAACCGTCGGATCGATTCAAGGGTCACAGGGTGGTGCTGCGGCTGGCGCTTCGACCAAGTACGGGAACACGGCGGTTGGAAAGACTTCCAGTGGTAACATGTACGCAGCGCACGACGGCAACGTTTACAAAAACACTGGTAACGGCTGGAGTTCATACGACAACGGCAGTTGGAACCCGGTAAATAGTTCGAAGAACGCCCAGGACCAGGCAAAGAGCTACCAAAACGCCGGCGCCAATCAAGCCGCCGCCCAGCAGCGGGCCCAAAGCTCACAGCGCGCGACTCAGACGCGAAGCTCCGGAGCCAGCGATGTGGATCGGGAGGCCCAGAACCGGCAACGCGGCGGATATCAGAGCCAGCGCTTTGAAAGCTTTCAGCGGGGCGGCGGTGAGCGTTTTGGCGGTGACCGCAGCTTTGGCGGCGGCCGTCGACGCTAAGGGCATCGGTGGAATGCCGAGGGCCAGAACCGCCTCAATCATGTATCCATTGTGAAATGAAGACTGAGCGTTCTCTGGGGACCTGATCGCCGATCTCGAGGAACCCAGGGCGGCGCAAGAGAGTGCGGGCTCAATGCGCGTGACGAGCACGCGAAGAAACACCGCCACAGGCGCGCCAAAAAGAAAAGAAAGCATCGGCTAGCGGGCGCCGGCCCGATTTAGCGGTTTGCTATCGAGCCGCAGCCGCGAGTCGCACCGGCGAGAACGTCAGTTGGCAAGTAACTCTCAATCGGGAAACCGAAACCAAACCCATGAAACAAAACAGTATCCCAAACACTCTTATCCTCGTGCTGGGCGCGTTGTTCGCCCCCGCCACGATGGCGCAGCAAATCCTGCCTTTCCCGCCCGTTCCCTCTGGAGCACAGGCAGGAGTCACAATGGAAACCTCCACCTACAAGAAGCGCGTGGAGCCCGGGCATCTGACCGCGGATGCGCCGAACATCCTCATCATTTTAATCGATGATGTGGGGCCGGGCACGCCTTCGACTTACGGTGGCGAGATCCATACGCCGACGCTTGATCGGGTGGCGAAGATGGGTGTCTCCTACAACCGGTTTCATTCCACCGCCATGTGTTCGCCGACGCGCGCCGCCCTGCTGACCGGCCGCAATCACACCCGCGTGGGCAACGGCCAGATCGCGGCGCTCGCTAATGACTTCGACGGCTTTAGCGGGATCATTCCGAAATCCTCCGCGACCATTGCGGAAGTGCTGAAGGACTACGGCTACAACACCAGCGCCTTCGGCAAATGGCACAACACGCCCGAGGAGCTGATCACCTCGAAGGGGCCGTTCGATTACTGGCCGACCGGCTACGGCTTCGAGTATTTCTACGGCTTCCTTGCGGGCGAGGCTTCCCAATACGAGCCCACCCTGGTGCGCAACACTTCCTATGTCGAGCACCCGCACACCTCCGGCGGGCACAACTACTATCATTTGTCCGAGGACATCGCCGATGATGCCATCCACTGGTTGCGCGAACAAAAGGCTTATGCCCCGGACAAACCCTTCTTTATGTATTGGGCACCGGGCGCATCCCACGGTCCGCATCAGGTCCCGAAGGAGTGGGCCGACAAGTATAAGGGCAAGTTCGACGACGGCTGGGACAAGTATCGCGAGCGGACCTTTGTCCGCGAGAAGCGGCTCGGCTGGATTCCGCAGAATGCGCAGCTCACGCCGCGCGCCGCCTCCATGGCCTCGTGGGACTCGATTCCCGAGGACGAAAAGCCGTTCCAGCGTCGGCTCATGGAAATCTTCGCCGGCTTTACCGAGCACGCCGACTACAACGCGGGCCGGGTGATTGATGAAATCGAGCAGGAGGGGAGACTCGACAACACGCTCATCTTCTACATCTGGGGCGACAACGGATCTTCTTCCGAGGGGCTGTATGGCACCATCAGCGAGCAACTCGCACAGAACGGAATCCCCACCAAAATCTCGCAGCACCTCGCGGCGCTGGCCGATCTCGGCGGCATGGATGTGCTGGGCGGTCCGAAGACCGACAACATGTATCATGCCGGCTGGGCCTGGGCGGGCAGCACGCCCTACAAAGGCACCAAGCTACAGGGAGCCTACTTTGGCGGCACCCGCCAGCCGATGGCGGTTTCCTGGCCCAAGGGAATTAAGCACGACGCCGTGCCCCGTCCGCAATTCCATCACGTTGTGGACATCGCACCCACGATCTACGAGCTGCTCAAAATCACTCCTCCCCTCGTGGTCAACGGATTCGAGCAGGATTCGTTGGACGGTGTCAGCATGGTGTATTCACTCAGTAACCCCAAGGCACCGGGAACCCACCATACCCAGTTCTTCGACATCATGGCCAGCCGCGGTGTCTATCAGGACGGCTGGTTTGCTTCCGCCCGCGGTCCGCGCGAGCCATGGGTGGGCGGAATACCGCCAGGCATCAAGGAATGGTCTCCGCTCACGGACACGTGGGAACTCTACCATATCGACGAGGACTGGAGCCAGGCGAACGACCTTGCCGCGCAGGAGCCGAAAAAGCTGGAGGAGATGAAAGCCCTCTTCCTGACCGAGTCCGCGAAGAACAAGAACCTGCCCATCGGTGGCGGCCTGTGGTCCACGGCGCTCTACCATCCGGAGGACGCGCCCGCCTCGCCGCTCACCGAATGGACCTTCGATACCCCGATCACTGGAATGCCCGAATCGGCTGCGCCCAAGCTCGGGAAAGTCAGCAGCCTGGTGACCATGAACGTCGATGTGCCAGAGAAGGCTAACGGGGTTTTGTACGCGCTCGCCGGTTTCTCCGGTGGCCTCACCTGTTACGTGAAGGACGGCTTCCTGTGCTACGAGTTCAATCTCTTTGAGATCCAACGCACCAAGCTCAAGTCCCAAGCCAGGCTGCCGACCGGCAAAGTGAAGGTGGAAGTCGAATCCAAGCTCGCGGACAAGATCGGTGGCCCGATGGACGTCACGCTGAAAGTGAACGGAAAGGAAGTGGCGCAGGGCCGCGTGCCCGCCGCCATGTCGCTTCACTTCACCTCGAACGCGACCTTCGACATCGGCGATCGACCTGGATTCGCCCGTGTCACTCGACTACTACGACCAGGCTCCGTTTGCCTTTAACGGCACCATCGGTACGACGACGATCAAGTATCTGAAGAAATAGGAATCCTTCCGTGAAAACCAAACTAACACTCCTTGCCATCGCCTTCTGCGCATTCTGGACTCCGGATGCCACCGCCGCAGAGCCTAACGATGGCTCTGTCCTGCCGTTCCCAACCCCACCCTCGGCCAGCAAGGCGGGCCAGACATTGCAGGAATCGGTCATGAAGCGCCGCGTCGAACCGAACCATCTCCCCGCCGATGCGCCGAATATCCTCATCATCCTGATCGACGATGCTGGCTTCGGCGTGCCGGACACCTTTGGCGGCTTCGCTCACACGCCAACGCTGAGCAGGCTGCGCGACGAGGGAATCAGCTACAACCGTTTTCATACGACCTCGATCTGCTCACCGACGCGTGCGGCGTTGCTTACCGGACGCAATCATCAGCGGGTCGGCAGCGGCACGATCGCCGAGCGCGCGGTGGATTGGGATGGTTACACGGGAATCATGCCAAAGACTGCCGCGACGATTGCCGAGGTCTTGAAGGACTATGGCTATAAGACTTCCGCCTTTGGCAAATGGCACAACACACCCGCCGACCAGACCACCGCCATGGGGCCGTTCACTTATTGGCCCACAAGCTATGGTTTCGAGCACTTCTACGGCTTTCTCGCCGGAGAAACTTCTCAGTATGAACCGCGACTCTTTGAGAACACCACGCCGATCGAACCGCCTCACAATCGCGAAGTATCATCTCACTGAGGATATGGCCGAGAAGGCCATCACCTGGCTAAAAGAGCATCGCGCCTTCTCCCCGGACAAGCCGTTTTTCATGTATTGGGCGCCGGGCGCCGTCCATGGTCCACACCAGGTTTTCAAGGAGTGGAGCGATAAGTACAAGGGCAAGTTCGACGAAGGCTGGGACAAGCTGCGTGAAGAAATCTTTGCCCGCCAAAAGCAGCTCGGCTGGATTCCAGCAAACGCGGAACTGACTCCGCGTGCTCCGACCATGCCATCATGGGATAGCATCCCGGCATCCGAACGCGCCTTTCAACTGCGCCTGATGGAGATCTACGCGGGCTTCTGCGAACATACCGATGCGCAAGTCGGCAAGCTGGTCGACTACCTCGACCAGACCGGACAGCGCGATAACACCATTATCTTCTACATCTGGGGCGACAATGGCTCCTCGGCCGAAGGGCAGAACGGTTCGATCAGCGAGCTGCTCGCCCAGAACCAGATTCCCAACACCGTTGCCCAGCAAATCAAGGCGCTCGACGAACTCGGCGGCCTCAAGGCGCTCGGCACTTCGATGACCGACAACATGTATCATGCGGGTTGGGCATGGGCCGGCGACACGCCTCTCCGTTATACCAAGCTTATTGCCTCGCATTTCGGCGGCACCCGCAATCCGCTCGTTATTTCGTGGCCCAGGAGGATCAAGCCGGATAAAGCACCGCGCTCGCAGTTCTACCACGTGAACGACGTTGTGCCGACACTCTACGACATCCTCGGGATCAAACCGCCGAAGGAAGTCAACGGCTTCAAGCAGGATCCGATCGACGGCGTGAGCATGCTGGAATCCTTCGACAATGCGAAGGCGCCGGAAAACAAACACGTCCAGTATTTCGATAACAACGGCAGCCGCGGCATCTACCACGATGGCTGGTACGCGTGCACCTTCGGCCCGCTTATCCCGTGGGTGAACGCGCAACCGGGATTGGCCGGCTGGGATTCATCGAAGGACGTCTGGGAACTCTACGATCTCACCAAAGATTTTTCGCAGATGCATGACCTCGCCAAGGAACGTCCCGACAAGCTGGCGGAAATGAAGAAGCTCTTCCTCGCCCAGGCGAAGGAAAACAAGGTCTTCCCCATCGGGGCCGGCATCTGGCTGCGCATCCATCCCGAAGACCGAATCAAGACACCTTACACCAGTTGGATCTTCGACGACACGACCACGCGCATGCCCGAGTTCACGGCGCCTGCCCTCGGTAACACGAGTAACACGGTTACAATTGACCTCGAGTGCGGTGCGAATGCCAGCGGCGTGCTCTATGCACTCGGCGGCGCGGGCGGTGGTCTCACCTGTTACATGGACAAGGGCCAACTCGTCTTTGAATACAACCTTATGATCATCGATCGCACGATCGCGAGATCGCAGGAAAAGATCGCGTCCGGCAAACATACTGTCGTCGTGGACACCACGCTTAAAGTCCCGAAACCCGGCGCGCCAGCTGATATCGTGCTCAGCGTTGACGGCAGGGAAGTAGCCCGCGCCAGCGTCAAGATGACGGTGCCTGCCGCCTTCACTGCCAGCGAAACTTTCGACGTTGGCATCGACCTTGGTTCACCGGTTTCCCGCGACTACTTCGAGCGCGCTCCGTTCAAGTTCGACGGGAAGATCAGCCAGTTGAAAGTGGAACTGAAATAGGACTGCATGCAAAGGATCGTCACCTTCCTAGCGACCTCCGGCTTGGCATCGCTGTCTTCTTGCTGCTCAAGGCGCTCTCTGGTGGCAAGAGGTTCTCGTGAAAATCGGACACTGGAACTGGCGATCTGCTGGCCGCGCTCCCGCGTGAACCCGGCGCGAGATAACGATATAGACCAAGGTCCAATAGGCAGTGGCAGAAGCGTTCTGCACTCTTGGCGAGATGAACTTCCGGACGCAGATTTCCCTGGGGATCGCGTGTCTGTTCTGCAGCACTTCTTCGATGCGGCCGAAGTCGGAACACGCGCGAAAGTGATCGAGCCAGCGGATATGGTTGGATGTCGAGCATTTCTTCAGTGACAAGTCTGACAAATCGCCCGCGCGGGCGATTTCAAAAGCTGCTTTACAACCTCATGATCATCGACCACTCGTTTACGAAGGTCGCATCCACTTTAAGATTCATGCGCTCTTGTAAATCACTTCGCCTTTCGACAGCCGTCGCAGCTGCCGTGCTTGCTTTCGTCTGTTGCGCACCCTTCTCTATGGCGCGCACTCGCGAATATCCGGTGATGGCCAGTTCGGCCGACGACGTGAGGTTGCGTAATAAGCTTATTGCACTTTCGCCGACCACCGTCCGCGAAGATGAGGCGCGTCAGGTCGCCATATGCGCATACACAACGGGGCAAGAGTTTAGGCGCAAATGGCAGGTCGTCTGGCCACCCGGTCTTCAAGTCGTCCTTGTCAACACCGGAAAGAAAGAAGGCGGCCTATGCTATCAGTGGGCTACGGCCTTGCTGCTCCGGCTGAATGCGTTGAAGCTTCAAACACTTGAGCTCCATTGGGCAGAATCCTTCGCGAATACCCTGAGCGAGCACAATGTTATCGTTGTCACCGCCAAAGGCCAGCCCTTCATACAGGGCATTCTGCTTGATAACTGGCGTTGTGGCGGACACCTCCTATACGGACTTGCCGCTGCGGATCCCGAGTACAAATGGAGAGAAAACAGGGGGGAGGCCGCCCGCAGATTGAAGGCAGGATGGACTTCTGTCGAGGAAAAGGGGCGCGTAAGGCCAGCTGCGAACGACCGCGAATGAATGCCCTCCAAGGGCGAAGTGTTTCTCACGCATCTTAGCTGCACGTCGCGTGGACTGCGGCACGAATAGCCGCAGCCTTCAAAAATCTCTGTGCCGTCTGCCAGAATTCTCTACCCTAACCGACTGGACACCGGCCCGATCGGAATGTGGAAGGCGTTCAACGAATGAACAAGTTCCAGCCTCGCGGCAGAGCTCTCTCACTCTTCGGCTTCCAGATTTCCAACGAACGCAAATCAAACACGAATCTGTAGCTGAGGTGATACTGCCGCGACAAGACTATTTTGAACTAGTGGTTGCTGGTGCCGGCGCGGGCGCCATTTCTTTTTTTTGCGCGCAAGCACCCAGGCTGAACGCGCCGGCCGCCACGGCCACGATCATGATCATTTTGATTACTTTCACTATAAGCTCGCCTCCTTCCTTAGCAGGTTGCTGCGGATTGTTTTAGGGGGAGAAACCAACGCGTGCAATGAATTTCTCGGCTTTTTTGTTTCGAGGACGGCTACGGGATGCACGCTGGATTTGTCCCGCCTTACCTCGCGTCGCAACGGTTGGGTGCGCATGCCAGAGACGATGGCGAAGCACTTGTTCAATGCGACCGAAAATCGGAGCCCGCGTGGAAGTGATCGCGCAGGCCGACGCTGCCCTCGCTCCGGAAGCGGGCGAGTCATTTGCGCAGGGTCCGCTCAGAGACGTCAGCCTCTGCTGCGAGGAGCTTGGCCGCAAGGCCACCGTCTCGCGCGTCCTACACTGCGACCGTCTCCACCACCTCGCCCTGCTCGATCCTCCTTCCCCCAGTGCGCCGCTACCAACGGGCGGCCCCGGGTGAGCTCACTGATGGACGTCCACGTTGAGAGAAAGGCTGAAAATGAGGATACACAGCCGCACGCTCTCAGCCTTTCCTCGCGTGAACAATCTCCTGAAACTTGACATCTGGAACGGTACACGCTTCAGACGAAGAGCGAGCTTTCCTCTGACACGCGACAAGAGTCACCTGCCTAACGTGGCCGAGGTGTCTGGAGGTGTTGGAGTGTGTACTCGAACGTGCATGGTAGACTCGGAAGCAAAGGTGATGCGAAAGGAGCGACCGGTAGTAGTGTCCCGACCACCGATAACCAATGACTGAAAGCCCGATCCTCGCCACGTTGGGGGCGTTTTTCCTTTTCCTGCTGCACGTTGCCGTGATCGCCCGGGTAATCCTGCGCCCGCACCGGGAACCCGCATCTCGAATTGCCTGGATCGTGGTGATTATCACGTTGCCCGTGATCGGCATGGTCGCCTATCTCCTGTTGGGGGAGACGAACATTGGTCGTCGCCGGGTGCGTCGTATGCAGGAGGTGCTGGCCGCGATGCCAAATGTCGCGGCGGCGCCCGGAGCGGACGCGGCGGCGCTTCAGCCGCAACTCCCGGAGCGCTACATCCATCTGTTTCGTGTCGGGCGCTCGGTCAATGGTTTCGAGCCCGTGGGAGGGAATCATGCGCGGCTGCTGCCGGATTCCAACGCCAGCATTGAATCCATGGTCGCGGACATCGATGCCGCACAAGATCACGTGCACCTGATCTTTTATATTTGGCTTCCGGATAACAACGGCCTCAAGGTTGTCGAAGCGCTCAAGCGGGCCGCGGCGCGCAAGGTCACCTGTCGAGTGATGGCTGATGGCCTGGGCTCCCGGATCATGATCGATTCCAAACATTGGAAGGCGATGCGTGATGCCGGAGTGCATGTCGCCATTGCCCTCCCGATCGGCAACCCGCTGCTGCGGCCGTTGAAAGGACGCATCGACCTGCGCAACCATCGCAAGATCGTAGTGATCGACGATCGCATTACTTATTGCGGGAGCCAGAACTGCGCGGACCCGGAGTTTCGGATCAAGGCAAAGTATGCGCCCTGGGTCGATGCGCTCATGCGTTTCGAAGGTCCGATCGCACGGCAGAACCAGCACCTGTTTGCCAGCGACTGGATGGCGCATGTGGATGAAGACATCCGCGAGCTTTTGCGGCGGCCGCTGCCCCCCGGCGCGCCGGGCTTTACAGCGCAGGTGATCGGGACGGGGCCAACCGTGCGTTACTCGGCCATGCCTGAGGTGTTCGAAACCCTGATGTATTCGGCCCATCGTGAACTTTTCATCACCACGCCCTATTATGTGCCCGATGAAGCGATGCAGGCGGCGCTCTGCGCGAGCGTCCATCGCGGTGTTGAGACCACTATTATCTTTCCGGCGCGCAATGATTCCTTTGTCGTGCAAGCGGCCAGTCGGAGTTATTACGCCGATCTGCTTGCGGCCGGGGTTCGGGTTTTCGAATTCGAAGGCGGACTGCTTCACACCAAATCCCTCACGTTGGATGGCGAGATCACGTTGATCGGATCCGCCAATATGGACCGGCGCAGCTTTGAGTTGAACTATGAAAACAACATCCTGCTCTACGATTCCGGCCAAACTGCCGAGATGCGCTGTCGTCAGGATGTTTATCTGGCTCACTCCCACCCGGTAACGGCCGAGATGGTGGCTCAATGGCCGATGACGCGCCGACTGTGGAATAACGCCGTCGCCATGCTGGGTCCGGTCTTGTGACCCGCGTCTTCGAGCGCCCAGCCGGTCGAGCCGCTGCGCAACCCCGTGAACGCTCCGTCCACGGCGCGCACCATCAGACACGGCTTCTCGCCGGCCGCGGAACTCGCACGGTTTGCCCAGGCCGCAGGCACCCTCCCCAAAGGGAAGTTGCGTGTGGATGGATGAGGCGATAATGGGCCACCCTTGCCAGGGGAAAAAGCACTCGAAAAAGATTTCTCTTGCGATCTTCTGTGGCGATGAAATCCTGCGTCAGTCGACGCTTGCATTGGACCAAAGTCCAATATGCGCGCTCCAGTTTCCGATTGAAGAATAGGAATCTCAGATGAGACACAGAGGTGCAGCAATCGAACTTGATGTCTCAGTGAAGAGGCTGCCGAGCTGACTGCTTGAAACAAAAGGAAAAAATCATGAGATCAAGAACTGCTCGACCGGGATTGGGAAGCCGGTCATTTCATTGCCTGATGGCCTTCTTGTCCGTCGCGCTGCTTTCACCTGCCTATCCCGTGGCGGTGGCGCAGCAGACCCCGGCTGCGGAGACATCGGGGGCGGAGGCACCAACGCAGACGGCGTTGCCCGAGGAGGAAGCTCCGAAGATTCCCAATGATCAGTTAGATTCTCTGGTCGCCCCGGTCGCCCTTTACCCGGACCCTCTCCTAAGCCAGACGCTGGTGGCTTCCACCTATCCGCTCGAAGTCGTTCAGCTGCAGCAGTGGATGGAGAAGAACAAGGGATTAAAAGACAAGGCGCTGGCGGATGCGGTGGCCATGCAACCTTGGGATCCGAGCATCCAAAGCATGGCGGCGTTCCCGGATGTAGTCACGAGGTTGGGGGATAATATCGCGTGGACGACGGATCTCGGAAACGCCTTCCTCGCTCAGCAAGGCGACGTGATGGACGCGGTCCAGCGCATGCGCGCGAAGGCCGAAAGCAAAGGAACCTTAAAAACCAGCGCGCAACAGACGGTGCAAACCGAGACGGTCGAAGATGGCAAGCAGGCTATTGTGATTCAACCGGCCAGTTCTGACGTTGTTTACGTTCCCTCCTACGACCCCGCCGTGGTTTACGGAGCTGCCTATCCCGCCTATCCCTACCCTCCGGTTTACTACCCCGGCTATGTGGCCGGCATGGGGCTTGCGTTTGGGACTGGATTGGCACTGGGAGCGGCCTGGGGCGGGGGCTGGGGCTACGGGTGCGGATGGGGCAACGGCAACGTTAACATCAATAACAACAACAACTACGTAAACCATTACAATAAGGCCAATAATATCAACCGGGGCCAAGGGGGAGGTAACTGGCAGCACAACCCGAGTCATCGTGGACCCGTTCCCTATAACAAAGGAGCAGCGAACAAATATGGTCAGCGGCCCGGTCAGCGACCTGGCGGTGGTGCCGGTGGTGTTGGAAGGCCCGGAGGTCCCGGTGGTGTGGGACGCCCGGGCGGAGCCGGCGGCGCTGGCAGACCGGGCGGAGCCGGCGGGGTTGGGAAGCCTGGCGGTGCCGGAGGGGTTGGAAGGCCGGGTGGGCCTGGAGGCGTTGGAAAGCCTGGCGGTGCTGGTGGGGTTGGAAAGCCCGGTGGTCCCGGTGGGGTTGGAAAGCCTGGAGGACCCGGCGGCGTTGGAAAACCCGGTGGTGCGAAGCCCGGTACTCGCCCAAGTGGCGGTGCTGGCGCGAAGCCAGCCACTCGTCCGAGTGGTGGCGCTGGCGCGAGACCAGCCAGTCGTCCAACCGGTGGGAACAGCATCGGTGGCCGCAATGTATCGAAGAGCTCTGGCCACAGCGCATTCGGTGGCGCTTCCGGGGGGATGAACAAAAGCTCAGCTCGAGCCAGCAGTAGCAGAGGGTCGAGTAGCATGGGAGGTAGTCGCGGCGGTAGCCGCGGTGGCGGCGGGCGGCGGAGATAGGCAAACCATCACTGAGGAAATACAAATGACATTAAAAGCAACCCTCATTAGTTCACTGAGAGCTTCTTTATTTGCATCGGCGATCATTCTCTGCTGCTTCCTCGGAACCGCTTTACACGCGGCGCCGCAGGCGAAAGAGAATGCGGCAGCGACTTCGCAGGCAAAACAAAAGGGTTTCGATACCCCGCAGCAAGCGGCCGATAGCCTGGTCCAGGCAGCCGCGGCTTTCGACGTGCCCGCGCTGGAGGAAATTCTGGGTCCGGGAAGTGAGGATATCATTAGCTCTGAGGATCAGGTGATGGACAAGAATCAGGCCATCAAGTTTGCCGCCGACGCAAAAGAGAAAAATTCCATTGAAATCGATGCCAAGAATCCGAACCGCGCCATCCTTTCGGTAGGTGTCGAGGAATGGCCGGTCCCGATCCCGATCGTGAAGCGCAAAGGAAAGTGGTATTTCGATACCAAGGCGGGCCGCCAGGAAATTTTGTTCAGGCGCATCGGAACGAATGAGCTGGATGCGATCGAGATCTGCCGTGGCTACGTGGACGCTCAGGACGAGTATGCCTCGGAAAAGCACGATGATTCGACTGTGAACCAGTATGCGCAACGAGTCATCAGCACGCCTGGCAAACACGACGGTTTGGCCTGGCAAAACGCGGATGGCACCTGGGGAGGTCCCGTCGGTGAAAATATCGCCAAGGCCCTGGCGCAAGGCTATACCGAGAAGTCGCAACCGTACCACGGTTACTATTTCAAGATCCTCAAGGGTCAGGGGCCGGCGGCGCCGATGGGTCAAATGGACTTTGTTGTTGGCGGAGCCATGATTGGTGGCTTTGCGTTGGCAGCGGCCCCGGCGGAGTATCGGGTCACAGGTGTACAGACATTCATTGTTGGCCCGAATGGGATCGTTTACCAAAAGGATTTGGGGCCGGATACATTGAAAACCTTCCAGAGCATGGATCGTTATAATCCCGACAAAACCTGGCACGAGACGGACGACGAGTGGTAGGATTTAGGGTTTGACCGCGCTGGTTGCGAATAGCCTGCAATCGCTCCGGCAACTCACCGCGATGCTCCTCGCACGCATAATTTCGACATGGGCGAGTGGTCTTGCACTTGCCGCAGGACTGAATGCGGTCGCTGCGGATCCTCCGAAAGCTCCCGCCGGGATGGTCTGGATACCTGGTGGCGAATATCAGATGGGAGCAGCCATGAACGGCCACGGCAGCGACGAGATGCCGATGGCCTCGAACGACGCGGAGCCGATTCATCGCGTACGGGTGGATGGATTCTGGATGGACAAGACAGTGGTCACCAACGCGGAGTTCGCGAGATTTGTGGCGGCGACTGGCTACATTACCGTGGCGGAGATCGCGCCGAGCAAAGAAGAATTCCCTGATGCTCCCCCGGAGAATCTGGTGGCTGGTTCCGTCGTCTTCACACCACCGGATCACGAGGTCGCGCTCGATAACTACTTTCAGTGGTGGAACTACATCAAAGGAGCGAACTGGCGACATCCGACCGGTCCGGAAAGCAGCATCGAGGGCAGGGAGAGTTATCCGGTTGTGCAGGTCGCCTATCCCGACGCGGAAGCCTATGCAAAATGGGCGGGAAAGCGACTGCCGACGGAGGCTGAGTTCGAATTCGCGGCCCGCGGAGGTTTAAAAGGCAAGACATATGTCTGGGGCGACGATTTTCGCCCTAACGGTAAGTGGATGGCCAACACTTACCAGGGCAAATTTCCCCTAAAGGATAATGGCGAAGACGGCTTTGTCGGCCTTGCGCCAGTGGCAAAGTTTCCGCCTAACGGGTATGGCCTCTACGACATGGCGGGCAACGTCTGGCAATGGTGCAGTGATTGGTATCGCCCTGACTATTATGCCGAGCTGGCTAAGACGGGCGAGGTCGCAAACAATCCCAAGGGCCCGGAGACACCATTTGATCCGGCCGAGCCGAACGAGAAAAAGCGCGTCCAACGCGGCGGTTCCTTCCTTTGCAACGCCCAGTACTGCTCGCGCTATATTGTCGGTACGCGGGGCAAGGGAGACTTCAACACCGGCACCAACCATCTTGGCTTTCGCTGTGTCCGATCCGCAACAGCGCCATCGGCGGCGATCGCGGACAAGAGGTAGACAGCAACGAACCCCGATCGCCAGGGTGATCTTAGTGCAATTCCTTTGCCAGGGTGCTGGCAAAGCCCGCTGAACGATCAGATTCGATCATCGCGGGATTCCGTTCTGAAAGCTTCAAGTGGTATTCTAGGGGGCACTTACGAGAGCTGGCGTGACTCGATTTGAGGTCGGACGCCGCAGGCCTGGGAAATCGCGAATTAGCAAAAGACGCTTTTCACGTTTTTATTAAAAAACCGCAACTAACAATTTGTAACATGGCAGTAGCAAAGTTGTAATTTGACCCGGGGTAGGGGCTCTCGCAGCCTTACCCCGACTCATTGTCACTTAACCAACTATTAATTATGAAACCAAATAAGACAGTAATTGCTCTAGCATCCAGTGCTCTTCTTTGCGGGTCAGCCTTTGCCGGACCCCCGGAATCAAAGGAGGTAGCACCAGCACCTCCACCGCCAACCGAATACGGCACAGGCTGGTATTTTGGCTTCGATACGGGTGCGAATGTCTATCAGGGCCTGAGCGGGAACACCGTTAGAAATATTGACGGCGACGTCCTTTCTTTCAAAACGAATAGCAATATCGGCTGGTGGGGTGGATTGAAATTCGGATATGTCTTTGGGACGGGAGTGTTCCGCCCGGCGATTGAAGAAGACTGGTATTACAATGGCTTCAAGACTGACAACGACATAGACTTAAATGGCACCAGAATCGGCGGTGGCCAAAGCACGATCCGATCCGGAGCGTTCATGACGAACTTTATCGGCCGGTTCGCACTCGGGCGGTTCCAGCCGTATCTTGGCGCGAGCATCGGAGGCTACTACGCAAGGGCCGTGGACAGCAGCATCGGGGTAAATGTCGGTGGGGAATCTTTTGTTACCAATAAGGGCGGCAATAGTGGTTCGTTGGCCTGGGGGGCTATCGCCGGAGCCGATTACTATTGGACACCCAAGTACAGTACGTTCTTGGAATACAAGTTCCTCGACTATACGGCACTGGACGTGGGTAATGGCAATCATCACATAGGTCAGCAATTGGTTGGCGCTGGGTTTCGGATTCACTTCTAACAGAACCGCTAAGTTTTCGACAGGCCGCCGCCTCTCTCAGCCTGGCGCTGGGAGAGAGCGGCGGTTCTGTTTTCTCGCAGGATGCGCGATGTGAACTATCGGTTTGATATCCTTCCCGGCAGTCGGCCAGTAAGATATTCGAGGCATCCTTTATGAGGCAGCGGCCATGAGGTGAAAGACAATTTCACCGGGGATGACGCCGCGGTCTGGCTCTGCCACACTCCCGGTGGATGAGCCGAAGAAAGAAAAAGTTCAGGCGGGCAAAGAGCAAGGGCGTGCCCCGGTCGCCCCGGAGCTTTCCGCGAAAGCAGATGGCCTTCGTGCTGGTCCTCGTTGTGGTCGTGACCGCGCTTGCCTGGTGGATGTCGTATCGGGGCGAGAGCAGGGCGGGTAACCGCACACGATCCACGACCGCGGCAAGGGTCGGGTTTTCGCTCGAGCCTGAAAAGAAAGTGTTCGCGCAGTACGCCGGCGCGGAGAGCTGCCGGGAGTGTCATGCCACAGCCTTCAATAAGTGGAAGGGCTCGCATCACGGGCTGGCGGAACGAAAGATTGATCCGGCGCTCGACCGCGTCCCGTTTGCGCCGCCGCACGAGATCACGACTGGCACCCTGGTCTCCGAGGCGCGGACGGAGTACGGGAGATTTCAGGTCATTACCGCGGGACTGAAATCACGGCGGGAAATCTTCATGCCCGATCGCGTGATCGGCGTTGATCCGTTGCGGCAATTTTTGATTCCGGCCAAGGGCGGGCGCTGGCAGGCGACCGAACTGGCATGGGATCCGCATCGACAGGAGTGGTTCGATGTTTACGGCAACGAGGATCGCCAGCCAGGCGAATGGGGGCATTGGACGGGCCGCGGCATGACCTGGAACGAGATGTGTGCCTCGTGTCACAACACGCGGGTGCGAAAAAATTATGCACCCGCTACCGACACCTACCAGACGACAATGGCGGAAATGACGGTAGATTGCGAGGCCTGCCATGGCCCCATGCGTCCGCATGTGGAGTGGCGCAGGAAGTATGGGAAGCAGAGCGGCGATCCTACGCTGCCGAAGTTCACACCAGAGCAAGTGCTCGAGACCTGCGGGACGTGTCACTCCCGGCGGAGCGAGCTGACGGGCGACTTCGTTCCGGGCGAGAAGTACTTTGATCACTTTGCGCTGACCATTCCCGATGAGAGCGATCTCTTTTTTTCCGATGGCCAGGTGCACGCTGAAGACTACGAGTTCACCTCCTTCCTCAGCAGCAAGATGCAGGCGGCGGGAGTGCGCTGCGTGGATTGTCACGATCCGCACACGGGCAAGAACTTGCTCGAGGGCAACGCGCTCTGCCTTCGCTGCCACGGGCCGCCGATTGCGCCCGCGCCGAGGATTTCCGACCCGGCGCATAGCTTCCACAAGGCCGGGACAGCCGGCAGCCGTTGCGTGGATTGCCACATGCCGGAGACGACCTACATGCAGCGCCACCGGCGTCGCGACCACGGCTTCACGATTCCCGATCCGCTGCTGACGAAGGAGTACGATATTCCGAACGCATGCAACCGTTGTCACGCCGACAAGTCGGCGGATTGGGCGCTCGGTTTTTGCGAGCAATGGTATGGCGAGAAAATGAAACGCGCCACGCGCACGCGGGCGGAGTGGGTGGCGCAGGCGCGGGCCGGCGCAGCGGGCGCGTCCGCCCACCTGCTGCGCATGCTGAGCGAGGAGAAGATTCCGCTTTGGCGCGCGGTCGCGGCCAATTTGCTGCAAGATGCGACGGATGAGCCCGACGTGATGACCGCCCTTACCCAGGCGACGCATGATCCGAGTGCGTTAGTGCGCACCATGGCCGTGCGCGCACTCGGCGAAACTGTGCAACCGTCAAACCCGGCCAGCGCCGAAAGGTTGACGTCGCTGCTCAACGATCCGGCACGCGCCGTGCGGATTGATGTGGCGTGGGCGTTGCGCCGGACTGTCGATACCAACTTCGGCGCAGGCAGCGAATTGTTGTACTATCTCAACTTCAATCGCGACGAGCCGCTTGGCTCGATGCAGTGGGGAACTTTTCTGGGTGACCGCGGTGACCGCGCAGGCGGGCTAACAGCGTATCGCCAGGCGGTCGAATGGGATAAAGGTTCACCCCAGCTGCGGCAGAACTACGCCGTCGCCCTGAGTCAAGCCGGGCAGGCCCTGGAGGCTGTGAAGCAGCTGGCCGAGGCGGTGCGTCTCGCCCCGCGTGACGCGCAGATCCGCTACACCTATGCGCTTGCCTTGAATGAAGTGAATCAGCCTGACCAGGCTCGCGCCGCCTTGGAAGAAACCGTGCGGCTCGATCCGCAGTTTGCCCGTGCCTGGTACAACCTAGGGCTGGCGCGCAATGCCGCCAATGAGCCCGACCTGGCCCTCGCGGCCCTGGCGCGCGCTGAGGCCCTTGACCCTCACAACGCGCAGGCGCCCTACGCCGCCGCCACCATTCTCGCGCGCGAGCAGCGCACCCGTGAAGCAGCCGACGCCGCCCGCCGCGCTCTTCGCATTGCACCTAATTACAGGCAAGCAGCCGAGCTATTGCGCATGCTTTCGCCGGACGAAGGACAGTAATTGAGTTAGTCGAATGATATGATAAACCAGTCATCGGTTATGATGAGGATGAGGCCTGATTGGCGGGTCACTCCCGCTCCTGGTAGCCTTCCTGAGACCGAGAGGGAGAAGGATCCAAAGTGAATTCGGAGACGTATCGCTCGCTCTTTGCCGTTGGGCTCTCTCGGGATGCTTCTGCTTCTCGAGACCGGACGTATGATCGGCTTTGCGGCCCTGGTGGCCATTACCGTTTATGTCATCATGGACATTGAATATCCGCGGCTTGGGTTGATTCGCGTGGACGACGCCGATCGTGCCCTGCTCCAACTGACGGGAGAGCATGCAGCCTGCAGCCAGGTGAGACCCAATTTGGACTGCGGCCCCGGGAACGCGATTTTCCGGAAACATTCCGCTCGCGAATGAATACGACCGCGTGTAGAAATCCACCCGAAATCATCAAGTCAAAAAATGAAATTCCGGATTCAGCTCCATCGCCATCTCGCCGCGTGCGCACTTCTCAGCCTCTGCGCGGCCTGCCAAACTACTTCGACCACTCAGACCGCTCAGCCAGATCGTTTCGACCAGGCCGACACCAATCACGACGGATGCCTGAGTCGCGACGAAATCAGCGACATGCTGGTGACCGAGGTCTTTGACGCCCGCGATACGAACAAGGACGGCAAGCTGACCAAAGCCGAATGGATGGTGCCGGGCGACCCTAAGGGAAACAAGATGTTTGCCGGGGCTGACACCAATCACGACGGCGTGGTCACACTCGCAGAAGCGAAGGCCTACGGCAGGAAAATCGGAGTGGGCAATACCTTCTATAAGGAGGCGGACAAGAATCACGATGGCTGTGTCGATCGAGCAGAAGTTCGCGCCTACTACGCCTCCAAGGAAGCTCCGCCGCGGTAACGCCGCCCGGTGCTTCCACCCCGGCACGCCTCAGATCCCGAGCGATGCCGGCAAAAATAAATCGCTTGCCTTCTGGACGGACGGAACGCTTTCTCCACGGGTCCGCTTGGAACTCGCTGCCTTGACGCACAACGCCGCGAATGCTCAACGATTGTTGAAGTCAGAATGAAGCGTCTGAGCCTTTGGGTTGGTGGTACGCTCGGAGCGCTTATTGCCATGGTCGCCACCGCCTGGGCCTTTGGCGCCGTCTGGTTCGACGGCCCGTTCGTTGCCGGCAACAAGCTCGCGGCCGTCCTCCTCGCGGCACTCCTCATGATCGTGCTTCTGTTCGTTAGGCCATTCCGGCGAAAATTCGGCGGCTTCGCGGCTCTCTTCGCTGGGGTGCTGATCTGGTGGCTAAGCCTTTCTCCGACCAACGATGCCGACTGGGAGCCGGATGTGGCGCGGACTGCCTGGGCCGACACGCAAGGCGACGAAGTTACATTCCACAACCTCCGCAACTGCGATTACCGGACAGCGACGGACTACACTCCGCGCTGGGAGACGCGTACCGTGCGCATCTCGCAGATCACCGGGATCGACCTCGCGGTCGATTACTGGGGCTCGCCCTGGATCGCGCATCCCATCGTCAGCTTCCAATTTGCGGACGCGCCTCCGCTTTGCTTTTCCATCGAGGTGCGCAAGAAGATCGGCCAAACCTACTCGGCCATCAGCGGGCTCTACCGGCAATTCGAGCTCATCTACATCGTGGCGGACGAACGCGACGTTATCCGTTTGCGCGCGAACTTCCGCAAAGAGGACATCTATCTCTATCGCACGACCATTTCGCCGGCACAGGCGCGCGAACGATTCCTCGAATACATCCGTTCCCTCAACGCCCTGCGAAACCAACCGCGCTGGTATAACGCCATCACCACCAACTGCACCACGAGCATTCGCACCCAGCATCCACCTAACGAGCGTCCGCCGTGGGACTGGCGCATCCTGCTCAACGGCAAAGGCGACGAGCTGATGTATGAGCGCCACTTCATCGTGACCGACGGGCTCGCTTTTGCGGAGCTGAAAGCACGCAGCCTAATCGATGCCCGTGCCCGTGCCGTCGACGACTCGCCCGACTTTTCAAAGCTGATCCGAGAAGGTCTGCCAGGAATGGTTCCGGTCCGCGGGAAAGGTCAAGCACCCGCCGCGCCCTGACGGAGTCATCTCACCACCGTCGGGTGGCGACCCTAACGGGATTCGAACCCGTGTTACCGCCGTGAAAGGGCGGTGTCCTAGGCCACTGGACGATAGGGTCAGGAGAGCGCCCAATATCCGGAGCGCGTTCTCGGGTTGCAAGTCATTTGCTGCTGGAACTGCGCAGGAATACTGCTCAAAGCTAAAGCGCGTTGCAATCGGAACTTCCCTGTAGCTGCCGCGCACAGGCGAGATTGCGGGCGTGAAAACGGAAGGACCGAACACTGAATCGCAACGATCGCGAACGGGTCAGGACGCTGAGAGTATGCCGGATTTGCATGGACGTTCTTCAGTTGTGGCTGCCTAACTCCATCACCAGCTTCGCCGTTCGGCGAGTCGCGCCGCTGTGTCTGGCAAGAACAGTCTGAGCATTTGCCACCATGCGCGAGGCGGTCTCGCGATCTCGCAGGAGCCAGGCGATTTTTTCCAGCAACGAATCGGAATCAGGCACTTGGATAGCAGCGTTATTCGCAATCAGCGCCCCGGCCAGGGAGGAGAAGTTTTCCATGTGCGGTCCAAAGAGAACCGGTTTGCCGGCCAGGATTGCTTCCACTGGATTTTGGCCACCACGGGCGGTCAGACTCTTGCCGACAAAAACAACCGTTGCGACGGCCTGCCAGTCGCGCAGCTCGCCCGTCGTGTCGAGGAGCAGAGAGTCAGTCGAAACGACGGTTCTGGCTTCGCTTCGCCGCACTGGTCGAAGGCCGGCGGCGCGCAGTTGAGACGCGATCTCTTCACTCCGCTCGACGTGGCGTGGCGCAATGATGAGAAAAAGCGCTGGAAATTCACGGCGCAGATTGAGAAAAATCCGGCCCAAAATCTCCTCTTCGCCCTGATGAGTGCTGCCGGCGAGCAAGATCGGCCGGGTCGACTCAATTCCGAGGGTTCGCAGGATCTCGCGCGGTCGCTCCGGGCGAGGCTCGACGTCTTCCGGATCAAACTTGATGCTCCCAACGAATTGGATCCGGTCCGCGGCGACGCCCAACGATTCCCAGCGTGCGACATCTTCCGGCTCCTGCACGCAGATTAAATCGAGTTTTTGGAAATATGGCCTAACGAACCATTCGAATTTCCGGAAGCGTTCCTCCGAGCGCGGCGAGAGGCGGGCGTTGACGAGCGCGAGGGGAATCCTTCGCCGATGCGCGATCGCGGTCAGGTTCGGCCAGACTTCCGCTTCGACGAGGACGATGCGCGTTGGTCGGACGGCAGAAAAGGCGCGATGCATGATCGGCCAAAAATCGAGCGGCGTGTAGAGTACCTCGATCCAGTCGGGTGCCTCTCGGGAGGCAAGGGCGAAGCCGGTGGAAGTGGTGGTGGTAAGGGCCACGCGCAAATTGGGATCGAGTTCCCTCATCCTCGCCGCCAATTTCAACGCGATCATTACTTCACCGACGCTGACCGCGTGCATCCAGGTTTGGTGACCCTGCGACAGACTCGCGCGGGTCGCTCGATCATAGAGGCCGAGTCGCTGACCGAACTTGTTTCGATAATTCCCACGTCGAAACATTTTCACCGCATAACCCGGCAGGAAGAAAAGAAGCGCCAGCGGGAAGAGCAGGTTATAGAGAAGGCGAATCATTCCGGGTCTCGTCGCTGCAGAAAAATCGTTTCGGTGGCACCGTAGGTCTTGCGCCGGATCACTTCCCAGAAATCGGTCGTCGGAAGGCGTTCGCCCGGTCGTTTCTCCAGAACGAAGATTCCCTCACTCGTTAGGCGAGTGGGCAGGCGGTCATTGCGCAGAAGGAGTTTGGTAAAAGTGTCGCCCAGCTTCGATTTGTCATAGGGTGGGTCGGCGAAAATCAAGTCGTGCGGCTCAGCCGTGCTGGCGTGGCTGAGAAAATCAAACACGTCCTGTTTTCGGATTCTTCCGCTCAGACGGGTTTGGGCGAGGTTGCGCTCGATTGCAGCGATGGCCTGACGATCGCTTTCGACGAACATGACGGCGGCGGCGCCGCGGCTGAGGGCTTCGATACCGAGCGCTCCGGTGCCGGCAAAAAGGTCGAGAACGCGCGCGCCGATGACGCGTTCAGCAAGGCTGGAGAATATCGCAGCCTTCACGCGATCCATCGTCGGCCGAATCTCCATTTTCGGAACGAAGAGGCGGAGGCCGCCGGAGGTCCCGGCGATCACTCTCATGGCGAAGGCGAGGGCGTAGCCGAGACGACGGGCGCCGTTTCGTTAGGCGAGGCGGCAACGTCAGATTCGATCGGCGCGGGTGATCCAGCCGCATCGTTAGGCGAGACAGGCGCCGGGCTGGATGCTGGCGTCGCTTCCTGCTTTGGCTTTTTCTTTTTCGCGTGACCGAAGAGGCTGCTGATCACGCCGCCGAGATCGCGCAGGTCGCGCCCGACGAGCTTGTCCATCAGGTCGGTCTTGGGTCGATCAACTGTGCCACTGACCTTGAAGTTGACCGCCGCGTAGCCCGCTGGCTCAGCGACGGGTTGAAAGTTTTCGCGGATCGGTGCGAAGAGCTGACGCCGCACTTTGTCGTTAAGCGCGAGTTGCGAATCGAGATGGAGTTTCCCGTGGAAATTGATCGTGCCGGTAGCGGTAAGCCGGATGTTCGGTGAACGCAGGACGAGTTCATCGATCGTGACGATGCCGGGGTTGATGTGATATTTGACCTCGGCCTGGTCGAGCTGGAGTTGCATTAGCTCGTCGATTTGCAGGATTTGGCCTAACGCCACCAGCAGGCTGTATTGCTCCAATTTCCCATCGCGCAAAATGACCTCGCCATGCCCGTTGAGCGCGTTGCTGTCGGCCGTTTTGCCCTCGGCGTCGAGCGAACCCTCGATTCGTCCCTGGATCATGCCGGCCGGTCCTCCGGCGTTGGTAAGCAGTTGCTCGGCCTGAAGATCGCGGAATTTAACCCTCGCGGTGAAGGGTGAATCCTCCGCCAGCAGTTGCATCTCAAAATGGCCGCTGATCACGCCGCCGGCGGCGTGCGCCGAGATGTTGGAGAATGCGAGCGCGCCCGGCTCATAGCGCAACGGCGACTCGAGATCCTCGATAAAGAAGCGGTTGCGCAACGAGACCTTGTCGACCCTGGCATTTCCCCTGAGCTCGGTTGCCGTGCGAAAGCTGGAGCGAAAATCGAGCCCGGTGAACTTTGCGATCATCCGTCCGGCGGAATCGAGGAAGGTGAAATCGCCGTCCTTCAGATTCACGCGTTGCACTTCCGGGGTAAAAACGGGCGCCGGCGTTTCCGCAAAAACCGGCTCGTTAGGCTCGGTGGTCGCAACTGGCGAGACAGTCGTGATCGCCGGAGCGCTGGCGGGCACCGCGCTTGGCTCGGGAGCCGGGGAGGGCGCGGATGGATAGCTTTCCGATGGCAACTCGGGCAGACGCCATTTGCCCGAGGAATTTTGCGCCCAGACCACCTCGGGTTTGATCAAGGAAACCTGCCGGATGACGAGGCGCTCGCCAAAGAGCGACCAGAATTGCACCCGCAGTTGAAAGCTCTGCGCTTCGAGAAAATTGCCGCCGATCTTCTCCGACTCCTGCGGAATAGTGATGCCGTTAAGTTTTAATCCACTCCAGGGCGTGACGCTAATCTGCCGCAAATGCAGCGGCGTGCCGAGGCGCTGGCTGAGTTCCTGCTGAATGCGATGGTGCGTGCCCTGCGATTGTACATAAAGGTTGATGCCAATCAGAAGGACAGCGGCCAGCACCATGATTCCGAGGAGAAGCCAGAGCAAAAGCCGGCCGAGTTTCTTCACCCGGGAAAACTACGCAACGCGTGGTTGAAGAAAAGATGAAACCCGCCTAACAAGTTAATCTCCTTGTCTAAAACCTGCGTCATTTTGAATCCGAGCGCGCGCGGCGAACGTGCACGGCGCTGGGCTGAGCGGCTGCGCGCGATGTGTGGCGACGCTTTGTTTTGTGCGACGGCGAGTGCGGGCGAAGCGGAATACCTGGCGCGCGAGGCGGTCGCGACTGGTTTTGCGCGAATCGTGGCGGCGGGCGGCGATGGGACGATCCATGAAGTCGCCAACGGTATCGCCGGCTCCGACGCTGCGCTGGGCTTGATGCCGATGGGCACGATGAATGTCTTCGCCAACGAACTGGGCCTGCCGGCGAACGATCTCGGCCGGTGCTGGGAAATTATCCAGCGGGAACACACGCGCTGGATCGATTTACCGACGGCCAACGGCAAACATTTTGTGCAGCTGGCAGGCGTCGGACTCGACGCGCAGGTTGTGAAAGAAACCAGCCTGACCCTGAAGAAGAACTTCGGTCCGCTCAGCTATCTCATCTCTGCCGCCCAAATCGCCGCGCGCAAACCGCCGCGGTTATTGATCGAAGCGGAGGAGGCGATGACGGAGGAAGGGTCCTTCGTTCTCGTCGGCAATGGCCGATTTTACGGTGGGCCGTTTCCATTTTTCAAACACGCCCTACTCGACGATGGGTTGCTCGACGTGCTCGTCTTCAAGCAGCTCGGTTACTTCGAGCTGATCAAGTATCTCCAGAACGTTATCTTCACTTCCGACATCACGACGCCGGAAGTGGAATACTTCCAGACGCAGCGTCTGCGCGTGAGCAGCGCGGAGGCAGTCCCAATCGAGCTGGATGGCGAGCTGGTCGGCGGCTGTCCGGTTGAATTCCTGATCAAGCCGCGGCAGCTCAAGGTCCTGACGCCAGCCTAACGGTTCGGTCTTCGTCCTTCGTCATTGGCATCCTTTCCCAATGACAACCGGAATCATTTACAGTAATTTCAGAGTATGCGTTTGTCCGGCCGCAAAGCATCGTCGCATGCGCCCCGCTGGTCGCCGCCGCAACGGGTTGTCCTGTTGTCGCTCATCGGCGTTAATCTCGTGGTCTTTATCGCGCAGCAGGTGCTCCAGGCTTACCAGCCGGCCATCGTTCCGGACTATCTCGGTCTTAGCTACCGCGGCATCGATCAGGCCTTCGCCTGGCAGTTTTTCAGCGCGATGTTTTTACACGCCGGCCTCTTTAGTTTCGCCGCCAACATGCTTGTTCTCTATTTCATCGGCCGCGATCTGGAATCGATTCTCGGACAAAAGCATTTTCTTTACCTGTTCTTATGTGGCGTGATTGGCGGCGAGCTGGGCCATCTTTTCCTCATGCCCTCCACCACCGTGCTCGTCGCGGCCTCGGGTGGCATTGCGGCCGTAGTGGCAGCCTTTGCCACCATCCTGCCGGAAATGGAAGTGGCGGATTCCCTCTTTTTCGTTCTGCCGGTAAGACTTAAAGCGAAATATATCGCTTACGCCTTGTTTGCACTTGGGCTCGTGCTGGTCGTTTTCGTCCGGGATGGTGTCGTTAGTCACAGCGCCTATCTGGGTGGCGGTGCGGCCGGATGGCTCTATGCCCATCTTCTCGGCTTTGGCCAACCCTCCTTACTACAGCGCGCGCTGCGTCGCCGTCGTCTCGAAGGCGAGCGCCGCCGGCGGATGTCGGTCGAGGCATTTATCGCGGAGGAAATCGATCCGCTTCTCGAAAAGATTTCGCGAAACGGTCTCGCAAGCCTGACCCGCAGCGAGCGGCGGATGCTGGCCCGGGCGCGCCAAAAGATGGCCGAACCACCACAATAGCGTGGCGGTTGCCGATTCGCTAGGCGAGATTTCTCGAAGCATCCGCCCAACGCAGGTGTGCGTCACGCTCGAGGCGATGGAGACGAACTGGCCGGCAGAGGCGCCACCGCTCGCCGAAATCATCGCCAGCTTTCCGTTAGGCACGGAAGCGCTTTTCCATCTTTTCTCCGTCTCAAGCATCTGTTGCGCGCGGCTTGTGCAGCAGCCAGAAATCCTCCTCTGGCTGGCGCAACCCGAAACGTGCGCCGACCGCCGTGGCTATGGACGCATGTTAACCGACCTGCACAATCTCGCCGGGCGTGAATCGATCGCGGCGGAAAGGTTTCGCATTCTGCGCTTTTGGAAAGGGCGCGAGATGGTGCGGATCGCCCTGCGCGAAGTCGCAGGTGCGGCCCCGCTCGAGGAAACGATGATCGAGCTATCGCAGCTGGCGGATATTTGCCTGACGAAAGTCTACGAACATTGGAATGAGGAACTGCGGGAGCGCTGGGGCTCGCCGACCAGCCAGTTCGCCATTGTCGGTTTGGGTAAGCTCGGCGGACGCGAACTGAATCACAGCTCGGATGTGGATCTCATTTTCGTTTACAGCGAGGAAGGACAGTTGACCGCGACGTTCAGCTATCACGAGTGGTTCACCCGGCTCGGCAACAAAATCATGGAGACGTTCGCCGCCTCCGATCCGGCAGGATCGCTCTTCCGCGTTGACCTGCGCCTCCGTCCGGAAGGCAGGGCCGGCCCGCTCGTCCGTTCGCTCGAGAGCATGGAGAACTATTATGCCGGCTTCGGCGAGATGTGGGAGCGGCTCGCGCTGATCAAGGCGCGCTGGATCTGTGGCGACCGCGAGCTGGCCTACGATTTTCTGCGTCAACTCCAGCCTTTTGTTTTTCCGAAAAGTCCCACCCCCGATCTGCTGGACGAGGTTGCGGCGATCAAGAACCGGATCGAGCGCGATATCGTCGGATTCGAGGAACGGGAGCGGAATGTGAAACTCGGGATCGGCGGGATTCGCGAGATCGAGTTTGTCGTGCAGGCACTCCAGCTCCTGCACGCAGCGCGGCATCCGTTTCTGCAGGAGCCGAGCACTTTGAAGGCGATTCGCGGGTTGGCAGAGCTGGAATTCCTGCCCAACGAGGACACACATCAGCTCGAAGCGGCCTACCGTTTCCTCCGCCGGGTCGAACATCGGCTTCAGATCGAGGCCGAACAGCAAACGCACACTGTGCCTGAAAACGGCGAAGCCCTCCAGGTGTTGGCGCAGAGTCTTGGTTTTGAGGATGGGAGCAAGCTGGTTTCGAAATTGCGCGAGCAGATGCAACAGGTACGCGCGGTCTTCAAACGCGTGGTGGGCGAGACCACACCGGCCCGCGAGTCGGCTCCGGCTGATTTCCAAAATTTCCGCGATGAAACGCAGGCGGCAAGGACCTTCGCGCAACTCGGGCAGAGCGCCGCGGGCTTTCACGTGGCGCCGCGCACCCGGCAGATCTTTCGCAAGCTGCGGCCACTCCTTCTTACCGGGCTTGGTCGGGCCGCTGATCCCGATGCAACGCTGACCCAGTTTGTGCGTTTCGTGGAAGCTTATGGCTTTCGCAGCCTGCTCTTCGAATTGCTGGCGGCGAATCCGCGATTGCTGGAATTGCTGATCGAGACCTTCGATGCGAGCGAGGCGGCGGGCGGTTGGTTGATTCGCCGTCCACAGTGGCTCGAGGACTTGACGCGTGGCGGGATGCTCGATCGCGCCTTCAGCGTAGCGCAACATCGAGAACGGCTCGGGTCCTCAGGCGCGACGAGCGGAGATCTGGATCCGGTGCGAATCTATCGGCAGCGTGAGTCATTGCGCATCCTCTTGCGCGACGTTCTGCGTCTGGCCCCGCTCCCGCATTTGCTGGCCGAGCAAAATGATCTGGCCGAGGCGTGCCTGCTTTGCGCCGATGAACTGTTGAATCCCGACGGGTCGCTCACCATCGTGGCGATGGGAAAATTTGGCGGTCGCGAAATCGGTTACGGCGCCGATCTCGACGTCCTCTTTATCGGCGAAGATCCGCGGGCGGCGCAGAACGTGACCGTCGCCTTTGCGCAAGCGAGTGCGGAAGGCCGTCTCGGCCTGCTCGACGCCCGTTTGCGTCCAGATGGCGAGAAAGGCCCGCTCGTTTCTTCGCTCGAAACCCTGCGTCTTTACTACGCTGCGCGCGCGCAGTTTTGGGAGCTGCAATCGCTGACCCGCGCGCGCGCCCTTGGCGGTCCGCTCCGTTTTGAATTTGAAGCGCTGGCGCGGGAGCTTTGGCGCGAGGCGGGCGAGCGGTCCGATCTCGTCAGGCAAATCGAAAGCATGCTGGTGCGGATCGCGAACGAGCGTGGGAGCGGGAACGATTTTTTTGATTTCAAGACCGGCATCGGCGGCATGATCGAAGGCGAGTTTTTGATCCAGGCGCTGCAGATGCAGCACCGCATCTGGGAGCCGAATTCGCTCGTCGCGGTGGAGAAACTCGCGGCCAGGCAGATCCTGGAAAGGACCGACGCGGAGAATTTCCGGAGCGCCTACAACTTCCTACGCCGTTGTGAATCGGTCCTGCGCCGCTGGCAATTCCGCAGTGTTGCGACACTGCCCGTTACCCGCGAGGAGGAGGACCGGTTCGCGCGCCGGATGAAATTCACGACGATTGAGGATTTTCGCGCGCCCTACGGTCGAGCGCGGGAAACGATCCGCTGGCTGCGCGCACGTTACCTGGGCGAGTAGGGAATCGTCAGGCGGGAGCGTGCCCGAGCAGTTGGGCGAGGCGATAGAGCAGCCAGAAACTGACCGCCAGACTAACGACGAGAATCACCGTCAGACTGCCGAGAACGAGCGCGACAAAAATCCAGTCGCTCCTGGTCGAGCGTCGAGGAGCTGCGGTGTGGTGCCGGAGGAGTTCGTAATTGCGCGCGTTCGACTTGAACCAGAAGGAAAAGGCGTCGCCGAAAACGGGGATGATGCCGACTGCTTCGTTGATCAGGATGTTGAGCGACATGCGGGCGAGAAGAATCTTTGGAATGCCGCGCCGGGCGGCGGCGACGAGGGCCATGGCCGAGATGAGGGCGGAGCCAGTGTCGCCGAGCCCCGGAAGCAAGCCCATCAGCGGATCGAGCCCAAAGCGGAACTGGGTTCCAGGCACGCGGAGAAGGTTGTCCATGATGAGAGCGAGCCAGCGGAAAAGCGGCTCAAGCTCGGAGCGATTCTCTTTTTCCTCGGGAGGGAGGACTTCCCACTCCAGGGTTTTCAATTGTTGATCTTCGATCTCCGATTGCATCGGTGCCATGGGGCTCGGTGAGCCGATCGAAAATCGAAATGCTCCTAGCCCGGGATTTCCTTTAGCATCTGCCGGTTGGTCGGGAATTTCTTCACGAACATGAGCAAACGCTGAATGGCTTCGTCCGGTTTGTGACCGGCCAGGCCGCGGCGGATGAGATTGATCTTCTCCAGTTCCCACGGTTCCATGAGCAGTTCCTCGCGGCGCGTGCCGGAGAGGAAAATGTCGACCGCAGGATAAATGCGCAGGTCGCTGATCTTGCGATCGAGGACGAGCTCCATGTTACCGGTGCCTTTGAATTCCTGGAAAATCAGCTCGTCCATCCTGCTGCCGGTCTCGATCAGCGCAGTGGCGACGATCGTCAGGCTGCCGGCTTCCTCGGTATTGCGCGCGGCCGCGAAAAGTTTGCGCGGAATCTCCATCGCACGAGCGTCGATGCCGCCGCTCATGGTACGACCGCCGCCGCCAGTTGCGTTGTTGAAGGCGCGTGCCGTGCGGGTGATCGAGTCGAGCAGGATGAAAACGTCCTTGCCGGCTTCGACCAGGCGCTTGGCGCGCTCGACTGCAAGCTGCGCGATGCGCGTGTGGCTCTTTATGTCGCTGTCATTCGAGCTCGCCATTAGATCGGCCGTCGGGCACGAGCGGCGGAAATCGGTCACCTCCTCCGGGCGTTCGTCGACGAGGAGAATGATCAGTTTCATCTCCGGATGATTCTTCACGACCGCGTCCGCGATGTGATGGAGGAGTGTCGTCTTGCCGGTGCGGGGTGGGGCAACAATCAAACCGCGCTGCCCTTTTCCGAGCGGCGTCATCAAATCCATGATCCGCGTCGTGTAGCGATCGGGCACCGTTTCCAATGTTATGCGCTCATCCGGGTTGATCGTGGTCAGCTCTTCAAATGGCCGGAGGTCCTGATACTTGGTCGGCTCTTCGTCGTTGATCTTGAGCAGCCGGGTGAGTTGCGGGCCGCGATTGCCGCGCCGAGTCTCGCCGTAAATCCACATCCCGTCGCGGAGCTGAAAGCGCCGCACGATTTCCGGCGTAACGAAAATATCTTGCGGCGTCTGGACAAAGTTGCGTTTTGCGTCGCGCAGGAAGCCAAAGCCTTTCCCGGAAATCTCGATGATGCCTGCGCCATATTCCGGTTCGCGGGGCGGTTGGTCGCCGTTGGGGGAACTGCCCTCAATCCTTTCGGGTTGTTCGGTTGACCGCTCGAGCTCTTCTGTCGCCTCGCCAAATTCCCCGGTCGTTTCGTGCCGGCGTTCGCCTTGTTGCGAAACTTCTGCCTCCAGAGCCTTCACTCCATCCCTGCGTTCTGGTCTGTCTTCGCCAGACTCATTGAAGGCTGTGGAGCGCTCCGAATCATTGCGGTCGCTGCGGCGTCCTGCCCGGCGGCGGGATGAGCGGCGCCTCCGGAAGGGAGGTGGCGCGCTCGCGCTCGGTGCCTGGGTGGATTCTTTTTCCATTTCTTCGCTCATAATTGAAACCCCTTTGCGGAGGCGACACGACGGACGGTGCCGGCTCGCATTTGTCAGGCTGGCAGTTTGGCCAGCAGCTCTTCGGAAATATCTAGATTGGAATAGACGCTTTGAACGTCGTCGTCGTCTTCGAGGCTATCGCAGAGGCGGAGGACCTGAAGCGCGGCCGCCTCGTCGGCGACGTGAACATTCGTGTCGGGAATGAAAGTAAACTTTTGCCCATCGATGGTGACGCTCGCCTGTTTGAGCGCCTCAGCCACGGCGTAGAGCTGATCGTGGGAAGTGAGAACAACATACTGCTCCTCCTCCGTTGTCAACTCTTCCGCCCCGGATTCGAGAGCTAATTCGAAGAGGCGTTCCTCCGCAATCGTGTCTTGCGGGACGGTGATCTGGCCTTTTTTGTGAAACATGTAGGAAACGCTGCCGCTGCTCGCGAGGTTCCCGTTGTTCTTGCTAAAGATGCGGCGGATCTCCGCGGCGGTGCGGTTCTTGTTGTCGGTCGTGGCTTCCACGATCACCGCCACTCCGCCGGGGCCATAGCCTTCGTAGACAATCTCCTCGAAATGCTGCGCGTCGACGCCCTCGCCGGTGCCGCGCTTGATCGCGCGCTCGATGTTGTCGTTTGGCATACTTTGCGCCCGCGCCATCTCGATCACGCTCCGTAGTCGGGCGTTCGCCGCCGGATCGCCACCCCCGAGGCGCGCCGCGACGCTGATCTCTTTCGAGAACTTGCTAAACATTGTGCCCCGTTTGACGTCGAGGGCACCTTTGGTGCGCTTAACCTTGGACCACTTGCTATGTCCCGCCATGGAATGGGGATAGGTAAAAACTCGTTGCCCGACAGACCTGCATTGCGCCGCAGAGCGGAACCGGAACGCCTCGTAAAAGAAGACCAACGAGGTGGCGACCGGGCACCCATTGAACCGCAACGCGCTCCGCTTGTCAACCTTCGCGGCGCGCCGGTCGCCCTCGCAGATGCATCTGGCGGAGGAAATCGCACGTCTTAACGCAGGATGTGTTCGAGTTTTCCGGAAATCTGGATCGAGCGGACGGCAGCGCTCTTCGCCGAAAGCAGGACCTCGCTCATCCATCCTTGCGTGTGCCCGTTTTCTTCGTCTGGTGCACTGCTCGTGGCGAAGAATCATTCGAATTTTCCTCACGGCCCGGCGTCTCCGGAGAAGCAATCCCGTTCCGGCGCTCGTCTTCCCAATGAAGACGATGCGCAGCTGGTTGAGCAGATGAGAGCCGGCAATGAGACGGCCTTTGCAACCTTCTATGATCGCTTTGCGCCCGGTCTTTTCTCGATGATTTACTCAATTCTGCGCGATCAAAAGGAATCGGAGGACATCCTCCAGGAGTCGTTAGTCCAAATGTGGAAACGGACCGGCACCTACGACGCCGCCCGCAGCAGCTTGTTCACCTGGGCGGTGATGATCTCCCGGCACAAGGCCATCGACTGGCTGAGATCGAGGCAGCGCCAGGCCCGGTTCACCGAAGCCGTCACGACTGAGACTCAGAATAGTGTGGTCGACGCCGGTATCGATCGTGCGGACAACGCGCTCGCTCGCCGGGATGAACGGGAAAAGGTTCGTGCGGCCCTCGCGCAGCTTAATGATTCCCAACGCGAGGCGATCGACCTCGCCTTTTTCGCCGGTCTCACACAAACGCAGATCGCGGAGAAATTGGGTACGCCGCTGGGTACTGTAAAGGCACGCATTCGGCGCGGGCTGCTCGCCTTACGCGAAGTGCTCGGGCAGGTTCCGCCGTGAAAGAGGAATTGGAAGAACAGGCGTGCCTTTACGTCCTCGGGCTTCTCGAGGGCGACGAGGCGCCTGCTTTCGAGCGGCAACTCGAGTCCGATAACGAGTTGCGCACTTTTGTCGATCGACTGGATGAAACAGCCGCGCAACTCGCGCACCATGCTCCACCGCGTCCGCTCCCACGGGAGCTACGGGAGCGCGTCCTCAGTCAGATAGGGAGTGAGAAAACGGTCCCGTTTTCGCGGCGGACACAGTGGATTCCCTGGGCAATCGCCGCCGCGCTAGCCCTGACCTGCTCCTATCTCATCGCGGAGCGAAATCAGTTGCGCAATCGAGTTGCGCGCCTGCAACACCGTGATGTGCTGGCGCAAATCCAGATCGCTTCCCTGAGCTCGAAGCTGGCGAGCGCGCCCAACGCCAATGCGGTCGTGGTTTGGGACGAGAAGAAGCAGCGCGGCGTTTTGAAAGTAGCCCAATTGCCGCGCAACGCCGCCGACCACGATTACCAGATCTGGTTGGTCGATCCGCGTTACAAAAATCCGGTCGATGGCGGTGTCTTTCACGTCGCAAATGACGAAACCATGCGGATTCCGTTCCGTCCCGCCGACCCGGTGCGCGACGCGAAGGGATTTGCCATCAGCCTTGAGCGCAAAGGCGGAGTGCCCAAGGCCGAAGGACCGATCGTGCTGCTCGGAAAATGAGGACTTTGCTCTTGCTCGTCGTTAGTCTGCTTGCGCTTGGCGCGACCGAGCCGGTGCGCGCCCATTCCACCCTTGCCCGCTCCGAGCCGGCAACCGGTGCGACCCTGAAACAGGCGCCTGACGAAATCAGAATCTGGTTCACCGAGCCGATCAAAATTGGCTTAAGCACGATTGAAGTCCGCGACGCCGCGGGCAAACAAATCGACCAGCAGGACCTTCGGGCCGACAAGAAGGATCCGGATCTCGTCCATCTTTCCCTGACGGCCGGCTTGAGACCGGGGTCCTATCGAATTTCCTGGTCTGCAGTTGCGCAGGACCTCCATGTCAGCAAAGGCAGCTTTAGCTTTCGCGTGGCGCCCTAACGACCAAGTCCGTGGCTTGTTTCGAGCGACGAAATCGACGCCGCACCGGGATCATTGGCGTAACGAGTAATTTAGGTGAAGGTTCTGGCATGAATCAAAAATGCCTTAACCGTCACCGAGCCGTCCTGCTTCCGATCCTTGCCTGCGCTGCCCTCGCCCTGAGCGCCGTCATTCCCGGGATAGTCTCCGGAGCAGAAAAGTCATCTGCCCCGGCCCCGCAAGAAAACCAGGAGGCCGGCCGCCTTATCATCACTCGGTCCTCCCGTCTTTCACAACTCGTCGTCGGACTTTCGATCGACGGGAAGCAGGTTGCGAAGATACTCTACAATAATCGCTATGATGCGCCTCTGGCTGCAGGACTGCATACTTTGACCGTGGTGCCGATTCCCAATCGAGAACAGGCGAGTCCTACGAGCATACAGGTGAATGTGCAGCCGGGAAAGACTTACACCTTTACTGCAGCACTGAGCGACGTCCGGATCGTTCTAAAATAGTCCCGGACGTTTGACGAGCAGGAGTTCCATTTGTCGTATCGTTAGGCCATCAGTGCAGAACTGAAACCAGGCGGGTGACGATGCCGATCGCGCCCGCGCCAAGGACGACTGGGATCATATCCCAGTGCCAGCGGAGGATCCCGATGAAGGCGACGATCGCAATCGTTAGCGCCAGCCAGTCGATCGTCGTGCCGCCGGGAAAGAGCGCGTGCATTCCGAACCAGACGGCGAGGTTCATGATCACTCCGACGACTGCCGCGGTGATGGTCGAGAGCGCGGCGGTGAGCTGCCGGTTGCCGCGCAATCTTTCGACATAGGGCGCGCCAAGGAAAATCCAGAGGAAGCAGGGCACGAAGGTCACCCAGGTCGTGAGCAAGGCACCGGCGGTCGCGGCGACCAGCGGCGGGAGATTTCCAGGATGATTCCAGCCTCCCATAAAGCCAACAAACTGCAGCACAATTATGAGGGGGCCGGGAGTTGTTTCGGCCAGACCAAGACCGTCCATCATCTGACCTGGTTGCAGCCAACCGTAGTGCGAGACCGCCTGCTGGGCGACATAGGGAAGGACCGCGTAGGCGCCGCCAAAAGTCACGACCGCGGCTTTGCTGAAGAACAGCCCCTCCTGAAAAAGAACATGGCCTGTGCCTAACGAAAAGCCGATCGCAATCGGTGGAGCAAACCAGAGCACCAGACTAACAAACAGGACCCGCCGGGCACGCGACCAGACAAACCGTGTGTGCGGCAGGGATTCCGCGGTATCGCTCAGGACCGATCTGGCTGCCGGCTCCGGCTGCGCGGCGTTGATCTCAAACTTCAAGGTCCAGATTTTTCCTCCCACCAACCCGACCACTCCGGCCGCCAAAATAATGAGCGGAAATGGAGCTTTGGAAAAATAGATCGCGCCAAAGGCCAGCGCTGCGATCGACCACATTACTTCGTTCTTGAGCGCCTTGCGACCGATCCGGATGACGGCCGCAGTCACGATCGCGATCACCGCCGGCTTTAATCCGTAAAAGATCGCCGCGATCCACGGAACGTGACCGTAGGCGACATAGACAAAACTGAGCGTCCAGAGCAGCACCACCGAGGGCAGGACAAAGAGCGCGCCAGCCACAATTCCGCCGCGGGTCCGGTGGAGGAGCCAGCCGACGTAAATCGCGAGCTGGGTCGCCTCCGGGCCGGGCAGCAGCATGCAGAAGTTGAGCGCGTGCACAAACCGCGCCTGACCGATCCAGCGCTTCTTCTCCACCAGCTCCGTCTGCATGATGGCGATCTGCCCGGCGGGTCCGCCGAAGCTGATGAAACCGAGCTTGAGCCAGAAAAGAAAAGCTTCGCGAAAACTCGGATGCGCTACGGAAAGCACCGGTTGCTCTGATTCGTTAGGGCAGGCGTTTGTCAAGCCACCATAGTTGCATCTCGTGACCGAACACAGGAGAAGAATTTGTGAGCGCGGAAGGTGTGAACGCCAGGACTGTGGCTGTAGTCGGCGCGGGCCCGGCCGGATTGCGCGCTGCAGAAGTGGCGGTGGCCGCGAATCTGCGCGTCGTGCTGTGCGAGGCGCAACCTTCGGCGGGGCGGAAGTTTCTTGTCGCCGGCCGTGGCGGCTTGAACCTGACCCACAGCGAAGCGGTGGAAGATTTCCCGAAGCGTTATCGCGACGAGCCCGAGCGCTGGTGCGATCTGCTGAGTGAGTTCGGGCCGGACGCTTTACGGGCGTGGGCCGAGCGGTTGAAAGTGGAAACGTATGTCGGCACGAGCAGCCGAGTGTTTCCACGCGGCCAGAAAGCGGCCGCCCTCCTGCGCGCCTGGCTGCAACGACTGCGCGGCGTGGGAGTCGAATTTCGAACCGGTGCGCGGCTCACTCGCCTGACGAGAGAAGGCGATCGCTGGCGGCTCGATTTCATGGAGGGCGCAGCGTTGCTCGCGGATGCCGTCGTGCTCGCACTTGGCGGTGCTTCGTGGCCCGAGACCGGCTCAGATGGCGCCTGGCCGCCCCTCCTCGCCGCGCATGCCGTGGAGATTGGATCATTTGTAGCGGCGAATTGCGGCTGGAATGTCCCCTGGCCGAGTGGTGTGATCGAGCGTGCAGAAGGTCTGCCGCTCAAGAATCTCAGCGTGACGGCTGGCGACGAAACCGTCTCGGGAGAGTTGTTGATCACCCGCTACGGATTGGAAGGGGGCGCGATCTATCGGCTCGGACCGGTCCTCCGCGCGCTTGCGCGACCAGAGTTGCGGATCGATTTCAAACCACAGGTAACCGCGGATATTTTACGCTCGCGCACCGCGCACTCGCTTCTGCCGCGCGAATGGTTTCGCGTCTGGAAACTCGGCACGGGCGCGATTGCCTTGCTTGAAGGTTTCTTCCCTGACGATTGCATCGACCGTGACCGGGCGATCGCCCGCGTGAAGAATTTCGTTCTTCGGTTGGAAAGCCCTCGGCCGATCGCCGAGGCGATCTCGACGGCTGGCGGCGTTCGCTGGCATGAATTGAGCGAGACCCTCATGTTGCACAAAATGCCGGGCGTGTTCCTCGCCGGCGAAATGATCGACTGGGAAGCGCCCACCGGCGGCTACCTCCTGCAAGGATGTTTTTCCACCGGAACGCGCGCCGGGCGCGCGGCCGCGACCTACGCGCGGCGCGAAAAACCTTGAACGCAACCGCTCCCCTAACGAACCGCGCCTAGCTTGTCCACTGTTTCCAGCGTTTGCGCAGCGGCTTGACGTATTCATCCACGTCCACCTCTCGCACACGCCCGATTCCTTCCTTCACCGCATCGGCGGAATCGGAGTAGCCGCGTTTCACGCTGCGCACGAGTGAGGGCAGAAAGGCGGGCGCGATAGAGTTCCAGTCAAACTCCCGCAAAGCCCGCTTGAGCGAAGCCGAGGGCTCTTCCGGCCGCGAGGAATACCGAATCGCAAGCCCGATCGCCAACCCGAGGGCGAGCGCACCCAGCACTGTCGGCACTGGATTTTCGCGCAGGAAAAACTCCGTGCGCTCACGCACGACGACCGCTTTTTGGCGAGTCTGGTCCCAGGTATCAGAGGCAGCGCTGGAAAACTTCCGCGCATTTTCCGCCATCCGGTGTTGGGCGCTGCCGCTCTCCGTTGCACTGCCAAATTCCGTCTCAGACATCGGATCTTTCTCCGTGAAATTGTCTCCGTTAGAATTCTTCATAGCTTAACTTCGCACATCGTGGCCATTTTGCGCTTCTCGATTCGCATCGCCGGCCATCGCGATCCAGAGCCGGACACGAAGGCACAGCAGAGAGTTAACTCAGCGAACCGGAGAACTAACTTATTGCCGACGAACCAAAAGCAAAACCAATCGATCTGAAGCGGAAGAGCAGTATTGGCGGGAGCACCTTGAGTCGAAGCCGCACGCGACCGAGGGCACAACCTTCGAGCATTTCGCTCCGGCCCACCGTGTAGGGTGGAGGCAGCGGCCAAATATCCGGGCAAACAATTTCGCGAGATTGAGGACGACGTCGCGCTCGACTACGAGAAGCATCAGGTGGGCGAAGTATTACCCTGGGACCATGTTGGCGGAGCCTCGAAGGCGGCTTGGTCGAAGGTCAGCGGGCTGATCTCGCCGCGCGATCCCTCCCGCGGAATCCGCGGCAGTATTTGATTCTGGCCGAGGATCGGTAATCCCGGCTCAAAAGTTGGTTGGCGCGAATCGGGATCGCCGATTCGGGCTGGAATCAGCGCCATTTGTGCTTCGGATACTTGCGTTGCAGCTCTTGTTTGATTTTCGGATAACTCTCCCGCCAAAAGGTGGTGAGGTCGTCCGTGATTTGGATGGGACGATGATTCGGCGCAAGCACTTCGATCCGCAATGCTACCCGGCCCTGGCCGATCGTCAGGCTGCTGGCCACGCCGTAAAGATCCTGAATGCGTGCGGCCACGGTCGGCGGCTTGCTCGCACTGTATACGATCTTGGCCTGGCGGTCGTTAGGCAATCTGATTCGTTCCGGCGCGAGCTGGTCGAGCGCGGCCTGCTGTGCCGCGCTTAGCCAGGTCTTCAAAACCGGCGCGACCGGTCGCTCCTTGATTTCCTTGTAGCTCGTTGCGCCCTGGCAAACCTGCTCGATCAGCAACGCGCGATCTGCGTCACCGATTGGCGTCAACTCCAGCTCGGGAAAGGCCGCGGCGGCAAAATTGAGCCGCGCGATCCATAGCTCGACCGCGTGGTCCCACCTCTTCAGCGGGCAATTTCCGGCCATGACTTCGCGGGCCAGAATTGCGGCCGCTTCAGCTTTTGAAACGCGTTCCGATTTCTTTTCCGCGAGAACGAGATCGTGGAAAACGGTCACGGTCCGTCCGACAACGCGGCGGAGCGATGAGTCGTAGGTGACTTCCGTTTTCTCCTCGACGGCTTCGGGAAAGAATTCGCGGAGCCATTCTTCCTTAATCGCGGTTGCGAGGGTCAACAACACCTGGCGCTCGCCATTGCTCGATTCGATCTCGCGGATCTCCGAAGCCGTGAGCAACCGCGCGCGATGGACCGCGCTCTCGCGCGCGAGCACGCCGCGGCGATGATGCACGAGCGCGCAGCGGAATGTTCCCTCGTCGAGGCGCACCGCTACTTGGTCCGGAAATCCCGCGAGCACGCAACGCGCGATTGCGTCTGGCTCCGCCTCGCGCGCTTCGAGATCGAGGCCTTCGGCGCGCGCGATGGAAAGAAACTGCTCCCAAAGTTGTCCTGCTTCACGGGCCGCGCCCGCGTTCACTCCAAGGCGCGCGCAACGGCGCGGGTCGAAGTTGCTCCTTTCCGCAAAACGAAACGCGCGGAGCAAAATGAAGAGATCGGATTCATCGTCGCTCCCGAGAAAATCATCGCGCTCGTCGCGCATCTGTTTGCCTTCGGCACGGCGTAACAGGTTGCGGCCCTGGGTGAGCGCGGCGATGAGCGCGATACCGCGCACGCAGCGCTCATGTTCCGCCGTCAGCAACATGCGCGCATAACGCGGATGGGCAGGGAATGCGAGCATGCGCCGGCCTAACGAGGTCACTTTTCCCGCCCTGATCGCGCCAAGATCGGTCAGGAGCTGCTCCGCGTTTTCGAGCGCCTTCGGGTCGGGCAGCTCTAGCCAGCGGAATCCGGCAATATCCTCGATCCCGCTTGCCTTCAAGGTCAGGACGACCTCGGCGAGGTCGAGCCGTTTTACTTCCGGCAATTCCTGTGGCGCGCGCTCGAACTGCTCGCTCTCTGTCCAGAGTCGCAGGCAATGCCCGGGCGCTGTCCGGCCGGCGCGCCCAGCGCGCTGTTCGGCCGAGGCCCGGCTGATTTTTTCGATGAAGAGGGTATTGATTCCGCGCCGCGGATCGAAACGCGCAATCCGTGCCAGGCCGCTGTCGATGACTACCCGTACGCCCTCAATCGTGAGCGAGGTTTCCGCCACGTTTGTGGCCACGATCACTTTGCGCTTCGTGGAGGGCGCGAGCGCGGCGTCCTGTTCCGCCGGTGGCAGCTCGCTGTAAAGCGGCAAGGCGACAAATCGATCGCTCAGGCGCGAGGCGCGCAGGGCGGAGAGGGTGCGGGTAATTTCATATTTTCCCGGCATGAAGATCAGAACGTCGCCTTTCGTCTGCGCCGCGATGCGTTCCAGCTCATCGGACGCCAGGTCCCAGACCGGATAATTTTCCGCCCGCACTGGTCTCGCGAGGTATTCGATCGCGACCGGATGCATTCGCCCGCTCGACGTGAGCGCCGGGCAGGGGGCGAGATATTTTTCCAGTTTGTCCGACTCCAGCGTCGCGGACATGACGACCAACTTGAGATCAGGGCGCTTTGCTTCCTGCAAATGAAGGGCGCGCCCGAGGGTGATATCGCCATAGAGATGGCGTTCGTGGAATTCGTCGAAGAGAATCGCTGCGACCCCACGCAGCTCGGGATCCTGCAATAATTGGCGGAGAAGAATTCCCTCGGTCACAAAACGAATCCGGGTTTTTTGCGAAGCGACTTTTTCGAAGCGGATCTGATAGCCGACCTCGTCGCCGAGCCGGCCGCTACGTTCGAAGGCAACGCGTTTGGCGAGAAGCCGCGTGGCAAGCCGGCGCGGCTGCAGGATGACGACCTCGCCGTCGCCGAGGAGGCCGCGATCAAGCAGGATCTGCGGCACCTGGGTGGATTTTCCGGAGCCGGTCGGCGCCTGCAGAATCAGGCGCGGCCGGACCGAGAGCGACTCGACGATCTCGGTTTCGAGTTCGTAGATCGGAAGATCGCGCGGATTCATGCGGGCGAACGTAACACGCCTGCACTCGACCTGAGCGAATACTCAGGGTTCGGAGGGACATGCTTCCGCATGTCCTGGACGCGCGGAAGCGCGTCCCTCCGCAAGGTCAGCGACGAATTCTTCAATCTCCGTCGGCGTCGTGGTCCACGAACACATCAGTCGATAGACGCCGGGCTCGAAGAAGTTTTGAAAATGCCAGCCGGCAGCGTGCATTCGTTCCACAATCTCGTCAGGCAAGCGTAGGAAAAGCGCGCTGGCTTCGCGGGAAAACGCGAGATCAGCCAAACCGAGCGGGCGCAACTTCTCTTCCAACAACCGCGCCATTGCGTTCGCGTGTCGCGCGTTTTTTAGCCAGACCCCATTCGTCAGCAGGCCGGTCCACGGCGCGGCGAGAAAACGTGTCTTGGAGGCAAGCTGCGCTCCCTGTTTCACCCGATAATCGAACTCACGCGCCAGTTCGCGATTAAAAAAGACCACGAGCTCTCCGGCGGCGGTGCCGTTTTTCGTTCCGCCGAAGGCAAGAACATCAATTCCGCGCCGCCAGCTTGTTTCCTTCGGGGCACAGCCTAACGATGCCACGGCGTTGGCGAAACGCGCGCCGTCCATGTGCAGAAAGAGTGAATGCTCCTGCGCAAAAGCGGCAACTGCTTCCAATTCATCCAACGAATAGACCGTGCCCGCTTCTGTGGCCTGCGTGATACTGAGCGCCCGCACCCTGGTGGAATGGACGTCGAGGTGCTGCCCGAGGATGGAGTTTGCCGACTTGAGATCGATTTTCCCGCTCGCTCCGCCAACGCGCAGCAGTTTGGCGCCGCCGGAGAAAAATTCGGGCGCGCCGCATTCGTCCGTCTCAATGTGCGCGCGCTCGTGGCAGATGACGCTGTCAAAGGGCCGGCAAAGTTGGGCCAGCGCGAGCGAGTTCGCGGCCGTGCCGTTGAAGACGATGAAGGTCTCGCAATCGGTCTCGAAGATTTCCCGCACCTGGGTGCGGACGCGCGCGGTCCATTTGTCTGCACCATAAGAAGCCTCGGCGTCCTGGTTTGCTTCGGCCAGCGCGGCCCAGGCCTCCGGGCAAATCGCCGCGATGTTGTCACTCGCAAATTGAAAGCGTTGGCGGCTCGGCATCTGGAGCATTCGTAAACGACATTTGGCGCGGCGGCAAACTCCCTAACGAAAAGCAAGCATCTGGGAGCGGCGGCGTGTGGAACCGGACAAGTAGAGAGCACGCTTCCCGGTGACGGCGGCGCCTGTCCGGCTATGTTTGGCCCCGCACCTCTGGACCTTGAATGCGTCGCCCATGACCAGCGCCATCACCGAAGCCTTTCAGTTCGTCGTCGGAAATGATTTCAGGACGATTCTTGTCCGCATCCGGGCGCGCAAGGTTCCGGCGCTCATCCAGTTTGGTGTTTATGGCCTGTGCGGCGGGCTGGCCACGGTCGTTTTCGTGGGCCTGACCGTTTTTCTCTCTTATCACGTCTTCCCGGCGATGGACCGCATGATCGTTGATGGCGCCCCGATTACCGATCAGCTGCGCGCGAGGAATTTGCTCATCAACAACACCATTGCTTTCGCGGTCGCCAACCTCGTGGCTTACGGCACGAATATTTTATTCGTCTTTGAGACCGGTCGCCATCATCCCGTGATGGAGTTTCTATATTTTACTGCCGGCAGCACGGTCGGCTTCCTCATCAGCCAGTTCGCCGGACCCTGGCTGGTCCACGCCTACGGTCTGCCCACGGCGACCGCGATCATGACGAATATCGCAGCGTCGGTTTTCCTGAACTTCGCGATACGAAAGTTTTTCGTCTTTAAAAACTAGTCTCCGAGAGTGCATATGGGACCCGGGCCGGTGATGGCAGTGCCGATGCCGATGGTCGTCTTGCCGGGCTTTGCCGAAACGTGCGGGCCGACTTATCCTCGCCCCATGAGTGACTTGCAAGTCGCCGTGGAAAGGCGCGGCCAACAAATTTTTGACCTGGTCGATCGGCACCCGGAATCGTTGTTCAGCAAAGCCGGATTCTATCAAAGAATGATGGCGTTCTCGATGAGGGACGAGACCTTCAAGGTGCAGATGTTTCGCTTCGTTGACGTGCTGGCATCGCTCCGCCGCTCGGACGACATCGTAGAGCATCTACGGGAGTATTTTCACGGGATGAACGGCTTTGTCCCGATGATGCAAACCGGGCTGCGCGCGGCCGGTATTTTCCCGTGGCTGACGGCCTACGTCCTGCGGCGCAACGTCTCGGGCATGGCGCGGCAGTTCATTGCCGGGCGTAATCCTGATGACGTCATGAGGACGCTGCGCAAGCGGCGCCGGGAAAATATCGGCTTCACGGTGGATTTGTTAGGCGAAGCCGTCGTCAGCGAAGCGGAAGCGGAGGAATATGCGGCTCGCTGCCTGGCTTTGGTGGAAGGCCTCCCGGAGCAAACGCGCGGTTGGAGCGATCCGCTGGGCGGTCAGTCGGATCTCTTCCCGGTGGTCAATGTGTCGGTCAAAATTTCCGCCCTTTATTCGCAGATGAATCCGGCCGACCCCGCCGATGCCATCGCGCATCTCGCCCCGCGCTTGCGGCCCATCCTGCGGCGGGCGCGCGAGCTGAGGGCCTTCATCAATTTCGACATGGAAAGTTACGCTCATAAGAACACCACGCTCGAGCTTTTCCGAACACTCTTTATGGAGAGCGAATTCAGGGATTGGCCGAACGCCGGGATTGTGGTGCAGGCTTATCTGCGCGATGCCGAACGCGACTTGCAGGATCTTATTGCCTGGGGCCGGGCGCGTGGCACGCGTTTCGCCGTGAGACTGGTGAAGGGCGCCTATTGGGACTACGAGAAGATCAAGGCGGACCAAAACGGATGGCCTTGCCCGGTCTTTCTGCAAAAGCCGGAAAGCGACGCCAATTTCGAGGCGCTCACTGCCATCCTGCTAGAGAATGAATCGGTCGTGACCGCCGCTTTCGGTTCGCACAATGTGCGCAGTATCGCGCACGCGATGTCTTACGCGGAAAAGATCGGGGTGGAGAAAAGCCGCTTCGAGTTTCAGCTGCTTTACGGCATGGCCGGACCGATCAAGCGTGCCCTGGTCGAGATGGGGTATCGGGTGCGCGAATATTGCCCGGTGGGCGAGTTGCTGCCCGGCATGTCTTACCTCGTCAGGCGGCTCCTCGAAAACACTTCCAACGAGGGATTTTTGCGCGCGAAATTTTCCGAAAACGTTTCGGCCGCGCAGCTCCTGCGCGACCCGAACGAACTTGTCCTACGACCGGCTTCGCCGACCGCGACTGCAACTGAGGATCGATCTTCGCCAGATGGCGCTTCCCATGAAGGGTCGCCAGGAGATACTTATAAAAACTCACCGCTTGTGAATTTCGTTTACAAGGAAAGCCAGGAACAAATGCAGGCCGCGCTGCGCGACATCCGCAACCGGTTTGGCCAAAAATTTCCGCTTATCATTAACGGCGAAAGAATCTGGACCGATACGCTCACGCCTTCGGTTAATCCCAGCGCACCGGATCAAATCGTCGGTTACGCAGCGGAGGCGGGAATTCCGGAAGCAGAGCGTGCCGTTAGTGTCGCCCTGGCCGCATTCAAGAAATGGGGCCGCACCGCGGTGGAAACGCGAGCCCAGTTGCTCGAACGCGTCGCTGTCATTCTCAATCGTCGGCGCTACGAAATTTCCGCGCTGGAAGTCTTCGAAGTCGGCAAACCATGGGCCGAGGCCGATGCCGACGTCCGCGAGGCGATCGATTTTTGCCACTTTTACGCGCACCAAATGCGGTTGATTGGCCGGCCGCATCTCACCCAGGAAGTGCAGGGCGAGGAGAGCTATCAGCATTACTGGCCGCGCGGCGTCGCCCTTGTCATCGCGCCATGGAATTTCCCCCTGGCGATCCTATGCGGAATGGTTTCGGCCGCTTTGGTCACCGGCAACACCGTCATCATGAAACCCTCCGAGCAGTCGCTCTGCATCGGCGGGTTGCTCATGGAAGTTTTCGAGGAAGCCGGTCTGCCACCCGGAGTGCTGAATTTCCTCAATGGCCACGGCTCGGTCATCGGTGCCTACATGGTGGACCACAAGGATGTCGATCTGATCGCCTTCACCGGATCGCGCGAGGTCGGGCTGCAAATTTGGGAAAGCGCCGGTCAGACACGGGAAGGTCAGCGCGAGCTGAAGCGCGTCATATGCGAGATGGGCGGCAAGAATGCCATGATTATCGATTTCGACGCCGATCTCGACGAGGCGATCGTCGATTCCATTTATTCAGCGTTCGGGTTCCAGGGACAAAAATGTTCCGCGCTTTCTCGGCTCATCGTTCTGGAAGGGAACTACGATCGCGTGATGGAACGGTTGCTTTCCGCCGCGGCCAGTTTGCGCGTTGGCAATCCGGAGGAACCGGGCATCACCGTTGGGCCGGTCATCGACGAAGCCGCCTATAAGCGCATTCTCGAGTACATCGAGATCGGCAAGAGCGAGGCCACGCTCGCCTATCAGGCGAAAGATTTGCCGCCGCAGGGGTACTTTATTCCGCCGACCATTTTCACCGATGTGAAGCCTCACATGCGCATCGCCCGCGAAGAAATTTTCGGCCCGGTCTTGAGCGTCCTCAAAGTGCGCGATCTGGATGAAGCGATCGAGGTCGCGAATAGCACCGATTACGCATTGACCGGAGGCTTTTTCTCGCGCAGCCCGGCCAACATCGAGCACGTGAAAGCGGCCTTGGAAGCGGGCAATGTGTACATCAATCGCTCCTGTACCGGCGCGGTCGTCGGGCGGCACCCCTTCGGCGGGTTCAAGATGAGTGGCGGTGGGACAAAAGCGGGCGGGGGCGATTACCTGCTCCAATTCCTTATTCCGCGGGTCGTGACCGAAAACATCATGCGCCACGGTTTTGCTCCCGAGGAAACGCCGCCGCATCGCGACGAGTTCCTCCTTAGGTAATCGTCCTCAACGGCAGCCGCACCAATCCGCACTCGGCCTTCGGCCGAGCCCCTAACGCGTCGTTACTTCAAAAAACCGAATGACCTCTTGAATCATCGCTATGATCGGCCAGGCCGAGGCGAGCGTGACCAAAGCGAGCACGGCCATTTCCAAGCCGAAGGTGCGACTTGCGTCGGCGCGCAGAACCTCGCGAGCCAGGCGGTTGAAGCCGGGTCGGCCGTCCGGTTGGCCTCCGCCAAAGTAGGAGCCGCCTCTCCGGCGAGCTTGAAATTCAAACGCGAGAGGCGGAAACGAACCGCCGCGCCGGTTTGGGTCGTCGTAACGAGACAACCACTTGACCGATTCAACTTCGTGATTGGGATTCATTTGTGGTTCCTTGCGAAATGGAGAATTCCGAAAAGAGCGGACGCCCGTGCAAGGTCGCCCGAGTTTCCATCGTGCGGGGGGAGGCGGCACAACAAGAACGCGTGCCTAAGGGAAGCCGGAAAGCGGCTGCGCACCGTCGCGCGTGAATCGATAGCATTTCGAAAACATTCTAGAACGAATTGCAACTTCGTCCAGTTTGACGTGGACTGGCTCAAGGATTGAATCAGGGGCCAAATGCCTTGGGTTGTGGTTCTTGACGGTCACAAAAAACAAGCCGTAAGAGGTCGACCGCTGATCGAAAACTGCTGCTCGATCCCACTCCAGAAAAAAGCCCGATCACTGACGTGTTCAGGCGCGGGGCCTGAGCAGACCAAGGGGATTTACGGGGTCGATCTTCAGCCGGCGATTGAGCTGGCGGGTACCCGCGCCGCCGATCTTTTGTAGGACACGCAGGCGCGCTGCCTCGGGACTGTCGTGCCAGACCGGTTTGCGATGCAGCGCAAGGACGCCTTCCTTTTCCACGAGCAGACCCCAGCCGAGGTGCGCCTCCGGTTCACGAAGGAGATCGTTAGGCAGAACGAGGAAAAAGAGGTTGGCGCAGGCGTAGCGAGTGAGCTTTTCGAATTTGCGGCCGTTCCGCAACTGATTCTGTAATGCCGCCAGCTCGCGCGTAACGCGCTGATAACCGCGATGCTCAATCGCGGCGAAATCGTGCGGGTCCCACTCTGGAAAAAGCGTCTCGCCGCTGCGCAATGTCGGGTAATGGATGCGCAGATGTTTCTCCAGGATCTGCCGGCGGCGGTAGACCGACTCAAGTCGCGCCAGCGTTTGCGGCGTGCGGCAATCATCGCGCCGCAGGTCGGGCGCGGATTGCTTGCACTCGAAGATGACCGTGTGACCAATCGTGCCATTTTTCTGCGGCCGATAGGCGGCGACATCGGCACGGTAACGGCATTGCGGGAGGGAAACTTCGAGCGCAGCCAGCGGGTAGCCATTTTCCTGCGCCCAGAGAAGGGCGAGGCGCTTCAGCTCGAGATGAACCGCGGTCTCGCCGCGGCGCCTCGGAGCCTGGCCTACCGACTCGTCCATTCCGCCAGCTCCTTCGCCCAATAAGTGACGATGAGATCGGCTCCGGCGCGCTTCAGACCGGTCATGATTTCGAGCACGGCCTGGCGTTCGTCGAGACAGCCGCGTTCGGCTGCCGCCTTGACCATGGCGTATTCGCCGCTCACGTGATAAACTGCCGTCGTTAGGCCAAAGCGCTCGCGTACTCGCCAGAGAATGTCGAGATAAGGCAGGGCCGGCTTCACCATGATGATGTCGGCGCCTTCTTCCACGTCGAGCGCCGCTTCGCGCAGCGCTTCACGGGCATTGGCCGGGTCCATCTGATAGCCGCGGCGATCGCCAAACTGCGGCGGGCTTTCCGCTGCTTCGCGGAATGGGCCGTAGAATGCGGAGGCGAATTTTGCCGCATAGCTCATGATCCCGGTTTGGTCGTAGCCAGCGTCGTCGAGCGCTTCGCGGATCGCGCCGATGCGGCCATCCATCATGTCGCTTGGCGCGACGATGTCGGCGCCGGCCGCGGCATGGGAGAGCGCGGTTTTCACGAGCAATTCAACGCTCTCGTCATTCAGGACATGGAAATGGTCGTCGGCGATCCGCGTCACGCCGCAATGGCCGTGGCTCATGTATTCGCAGAGGCAAACGTCGGTCATCACGAGGAGGTCGGGGCATTGTGCCTTGATTGCGCGAACCGCCTGCTGCACGACGCCTTTTTCCGCGTAGGCACCAGAAGCCTGCTCGTCCTTTTCGTTAGGGATGCCGAAAAGAATAACGGCCTGCAAACCGGTCACCGCAGCGCGCCCGGCTTCCGCCGCGACTTCTTCAGGCGCAAGCTGCTCGACCCCCGGCATACTGCTAATGGGCCGGCGGGAGCTGATCTTCTCGTTCACGAAAAGCGGAAGGATGAAATCGTGCGGACTGAGATTGGTCTCGCGCACGAGGTTGCGCAGGGCTGCGGTGCGGCGGAGGCGGCGGGGCCGGTGAACCAATTTTCTCACAGCCGGAGGCTACGCGCATGGTTTGGGCTGGGCAAGCGGCCGCGGTTGTGCAAGGGGGTGGCGCGGTGTTTGTTGCGCTCGCTATGCCACGGTCCACGCCTAACGAGGGGCGCAGTTACCTGCTGATCGACGTGAGCAACTCCTTCACCAAGCTGGCCTTGGCTTCGACGAAGAAACTGGGTGCCGCGGAGCGGATCGAGACAGCGCGCCTGAGCGAAGAGGCGATCGCAAGGTTCCTGCAGAATCGCGAGGTCGGGCAGGTGGTTATCTCTTCCGTCGTCCCAAAAAAGAATGCGCTGATTCGCCGCGCGGCAAAAAAGATTCCGACCTTGTTTGTGAGCGCGAAATGCCGGCTTGGCGTCAGTGTCGACTATCCGGAGCCAGCTTCAATCGGCGCCGACCGACTGGCGAACGCGGCGGCGGTTGCAGCCCTTTTCGGGTGTCCCGCGGTGGTGGTGGATTTTGGAACGGCGGTGACCTTCGATGTCGTGTCGGCGGAGCGCGCCTATATCGGGGGTGTGATCGCTCCGGGCCTCGAAGCGATGACGGCTTATCTTTACGACCGAACGGCGCTCTTGCCGAAACTGAGTCTCGCCGAGCCGCGCTCTGTCGTCGGCCGGTCGACCAAGGGTGCGATGATGTCCGGCGCCATTTTCGGTTATCGTGGGCTGGTGAAGGAAATTCTAACCAAGATCGCCGCGGAAGCGTTCGGGAAAAAGAAGCCGCAGATTGTCGCGACTGGTGGCTACGCTCGATTGATCGCCGCGCGAATGCAGGAAATAAAGACCGTGCATCCACATCTGACCCTGGAAGGGTTGCGCGTGATCGGAAATTTGAATCGTTAGGCCGGCCCGGCGGAATGAACAAAGCAGCGATCGGGATCGATTTCGGCGGCACGACCGTGAAGCCCGGCGTGGTGGTCGATGGGAAAATTGTCGCGCGCCTTCCGCCGCTTCGGACCCACGACTATGCGAGGCATGATTCGCTTCTGACCGCGATTCGACAGGCAATTGAGGAGTTGCGGAAGCAGCATCCCGAAGTCGCGGCGGTCGGTGCCGGATTGCCGGGAATGGTTGATAGCATCAACGGCCGTGTCTGGCAGCTCTCCAACGTGCCCGGCTGGGAAGATGTCCCGCTCACTGCGTTGCTCGAGGAATGGTCCGGACTGCCGGCGGTAATTGACAACGATGCGAACGCGATGGCGTATGCCGAATGGCTTTTCGGCGCCGGCCACGAGGGCGTGAACGTCGTGTGCGTGACGTTAGGCACGGGTGTCGGCGGAGGGCTCATCCTGGATCGAAGGCTTTATCGAGGGAGCCGGCTCGGTGCGGGCGAGATCGGGCAAATGACAATGGATCCGAACGGTCCACCGGGGCAGTACGGGAATAATGGCGCGCTCGAGAAGTATGTCGGAAACGTCCAGATCGCGGAGCGTGCGCAAGTGCTTTACCGGGAAGCGGGCGTGGCGAAAACGCAAGAGGAATGTTCGCCGCTTGCGCTGGAAGTGGCGGCCAACGCGGGCGACACCATCGCGCACAAAGTCTGGGAGGAGGTGGGATTCGCCATCGGGATCACCCTTTGCGACATCGTCTGGCTCTTGAACCCGGACCGGGTTGTGATCGGGGGCGGAGTCGCGCGGGCCGGCGAATATGTTTTCGGCCCGATCCGACGTGTCATCGAGCAGCGGACAATGAAGATCTTTCACGAAGGCCTAACGATTGTGCCGGCAACCTTAGGCAATGATGCCGGGATGATCGGCAGCGCCGCGCTCGCACTGGATAAGGTGGCTCAGCTTCCTGCGGAATGAATCGCACCAGGTCCACAAAGGCCGCACAGGAACTTCGGTTTCGGCCCGACTGTCCTTTGCGCCCCCGGCGTGAAATGAAATAGCTCAGCCTGGCTTAACGATGATTTCACGACTCAACAGCTCCTCGCCGTCGAACTCGAAGTAGCCGGTGAAATGCGCGCCGCGAACGAGGAACGGGAGCCAGTGCCGATCATCCGCCCACATTTCGTCGTAGGGAATCTGGTCGAGCGGAGTCCAGAGTGGGATGGCCTCGTCGGTTTCGCGCGGCTCGCCGGTGAAATCGTGCGCGAGAAAAACCGCGCAATGCAGGTTGTAACCGTCGCGGAATTGGAAATGCAATTCGCCGCGCTGCTCGACCCCGAGCGGCCGGATGCCGAGTTCCTCGAAGGTCTCGCGCAGGGCGGCAGCGAGCGGCGTCTCGCCGGGGTCCACCTTTCCTCCTGGCCCGTTGATTTTGCCCGCGCCGAAGCCGCGTTTTTTGCGGATGAGAAGAATCTGCTCCTTTCGCACGATGAAGAGAAGATTGGCGCGCTGCTGCGGTTGCCAGGTTGCCCAGTCGATCATGTCGCCCGATAACTCTTGGTCGTTCGGTCCGGTCGAGGCAGGCTAGGGGCGAGGTTGATGAAAGCCGGGGAAAGCGCGGTCATTTTATTGCTGGTTCTGAGTTCGTTAGGCGCGAACGTCGTCGCTCCGACCACGGCGGAAGTCGAAGCGATGTATGCCGCGGCCGCGCGGGAGCTGAACGCCGGAAATTACGGTGAGGCTTTGAAGAAACTTGATGCGATCGACGCGCGCCAGCCGGATGTGGCAGCGGCGAAAAACCTGCGCGGAGTGGCCTTGATGCGCATGGGCGAGTACGGCCCGGCGGAGAGAGCCTTGCAAAAGGCGCGCGAGCTGGACCCGAATCTCTGGGAAGCTCGCTTCAATCTCGCCGAGGTTCCCTTCCTGAGAAAAAGCTGGGCCGAAGCGCGCGATCGTTTCCAGGCGCTGCTGGAGAGATCGAGCGACGAGGTGCAGGGCGCGACTGCGGATCTCATTCAATTCAAGATCCTGCTTACCTATCTGCTCCAGAACAAGGAGAAGAATGCGGCCCTGATCCTGGATAGGCTCAAGGCTTCGTCGGCCAGCCCCGCCTACTATTACGCGAAGGCGGCGTTTGCCTTCCAGGAGAAGGATGAAACGGGAGCGCGGATTGACCTGCACGCGGCAGAGAAGGCCTATTCGCCGCGGTTGAACAAGCTTTTCACGGAGTCGTTTTACGAAGTGGGCTGGGTGGCGAAGCCGGACGACGCCAAGCCGGTGGCGCTCGAAGTGACTTCGGAGGCTGAACGGCTCAGGAAGGCGGAGGCGGATTTCGGAAAAGCAACAAGTGCCTTTCGGCAACAAGATTTCGACGGCGCCCTGCATTTGCTCGACGAGGTGGACGGGGCGGCGCCGAACCAGGCGGTTTCCTACAATTTGCGGGGCGAGATTTTGCTCGAAGAAGGGAAGGAGAAGGAAGCGGAAGCGGCTTTTCGCAACGCGCTCGTCGCCGATCCGCAATTCCAGGACGCGCGTTATAACCTGGCGCGCATTCCGTTCAAGAAGCATGACTATGAAGCGGCGCGCAGACAACTCGAAGAACTCCTCGGGGCGATCTCGGGCGACAAACAACAGCGTCATCGCGAGGAACTGATCCGCTACGAGATTTTTCTTACCCTGCTGCTCGAAGGCCGGGAAGGGGCAGCGCAAAAGGCGATGGAGGAATTCAAGATGACGGACGATACGCCGTCGCTCTACTACGCGCAGGCGGCCTGGGCGTTTCAGCATGGGAATCCCAAACAGGCGGGCAACTGGGTGGCGAACGCTGGCAATCTTTTTTCGCCGGAGTTGAATCGTTCGTTCGCGACTCCCTTGACGGATCTCGGCTGGTTGAATGGCGCGGCTGAACGGCCGCCGACGCCAACCGCGATCGCGTTGACGAAGGCAAGCCCATCGCCCACTGCAGAGCCATCGGCATCCGCGGTCGCTGGGGAAGGTTCACTGGCACGCGGCGGTGTGATCGTGGAATCTTCGATGAATCCGTCGCCCGCGAAAGAAGAAGCGCCATCGCCCAGCGCAGAGCCGTCGGCATCCACGGTGTCTGGGGAAAGTTCATCAGTAAGCGGCACTGTGATCGCGGAATCTTCGGTGAATCCGTCGCCTGCGAAAGAAGAAGCGCCATCGCCCAGGGTGGGGCCATCGGTATCCGCGGTCGCTGGGGAAAATTCACCGGTGAGTGGGGGTGTGATCGCGGAATCTTCGGTGAATCCGTCGCCTGCGAAAGAAGAAGCGCCATCGCCCAATCCAGAGCCTTCCGCTTCGGCGGTCGCGGTGGACGAAGCACCTACGACCCCGTCTCCGACGCCCCTCGAAACTCCGTCGCCGATTGTCGCGGAAAAGGAAATGATCGAGACAACCCCTCGGCCGACTTTGTCGCCGCAACCTTCGGCCCTTGGGAGAGGCGTCGCGCACAAGGAGAAGGAACCGACGTCCGAACCGCAGGAGCGCATCGGCAAGAAGGAGACAACGCGGAGTGCGCGGGCGACGGCGACCGCGGAATGGACCGAAAAAGCTCCACGCGCCCGGAGAGCGACCTCGCAGACGCAACCGCCGCCCGCGGCCGCAACGGTGAAGCAGCCGCCGCGTCAGAACTTCGGAGATAAGGTCGTTCGCTTCTTGCTCTATCCGTTTCGGCATCCGAAGGAAACAACGGTGAATCCGGCGCACGGTCGCGCCGTGGCAAGAGGTAGTGTCAGTCCGACGCCGAGTCCGCCTGCACAGAGCCGGAGGAAGAATTAATCATTTGGCATTTCCGACCTCCGGCGGTTTGGTTCGACAGTCATGAAGTTCCAAAAACTCACGACAATTTCCCTCCTGTTTCTGAGCTTTCTTGCGACGTCCGGAACTGTCGCCGAGGAGTCGCAGCTCGAGTCGATGTATGACAAAGCGTTCCAGGCTTTCGACAGCGACAAGTATGATGAAGCCCTGACGGCGCTGGACACGATTGATGCGCGGCAGCCTGATCTGGCGGAATCACTTAACCTGCGGGGGGTGGTTTATATGCGCCAAGGCAAGTACGACAAGGCGGAGAAAACATTGCGCAAGGTGCTCTCGATCGAGCCCAAGTTTTGGAACGCCAGCTTCAACCTCGCCGAGATTCCATTTTTGAAGAAGGACTGGAGCGAATCACGCAACCGCTTCGAGGCGTTGCTCGCGGGCGAGCACAGGGGGCTGCAGCCCGAGACGAATCAGCTGATCCAATACAAAATCCTGCTCACGTTTATCCTCCAGGGCAAGGAGAACATGGTCGACTGGACTCTGAGCAAGTTCGAGCTCTCGAAAGACAGCCCCGCACTTTACTACTCGAATGCCGGGATCGCCTTCCAGCACGGCAATCAGAAGGAGGCAGAGAAATGGATGGATGCGGCGGATAAGCATTTTCCCGCGCCGCTTAACAGGCTTTACGCCGAGTCGTTTTATGAGGTCGGCTGGCTGCAAAGGCCCCCCGGTGAATCGCACCCGACGATTGAGATTACGTCCACCGCGGAGCGCGCTGCGCGATTGAAGGCGGACGCGTGGATGGATTTCGAGAAGGCGAAGCGCGCCTTTCAGCAGCGTGATTTCGACCGTGCTTTAAGGTTGCTCGACCGCGCGGAAGCGGTTGTGCCTGGCAACGCTGCAACCAAAAGTCTCCGGGGTGAGATCTTGATGGAGCAGGGCAATTTTGACGAAGCGGAGGCCGCCCTGCGCGAGGCCTTGACGGACGATTCAAAATCCCGTGAGGCGGAATACGATCTTGCGCAAATCTCGTTCAAGAAAGGCGATTACGAGAAGGCGCGTGGTCGCTTCAATGCGCTCTTCGCGGCGACACTCGGGAACGAAAAGAACCAGGCGGTGCAGCTGATCAAATACAAGATTTTTTTGACGCTACTGCTCCAGGGTAAGAACGCCGGCGCCCAGAAATTGATGGAGCAGTTCAAGTTCACCGGCGATACACCGGCGCTCTACTACGTCCACGCGGCCTGGGAATACAAACATGGGCAAGAGGATCGCGGTTTTGACTGGATCAGATCGGCGCGAAAGATTTATTCGCCGGCCTTGAACGTAGTTTTCGCCGATTCGTTTTATGATCTCGCTTGGCTAAAGGAGACTGGAAAGCGTGAAGCACTACCGACGTCCGCTTTGGCCTTGGCCGACGCTTCGTCGGCAAAGGAGCCGTCGCCCGCTCTGCGCCTCGGGCAGGCAAAACCGCTCCGGGTGCCGGTTGAGGCGGAGCAAACCGCACCCGCGGTGACTCCAGCCGTGATTGCCTCCAAAGCCTTGCCATCGGCGAGTCCCGCAGTCTCGGCCGCGCCAACTGCGCCGGTCGTGCCGCATGCCTCCGCGGCTCCGGTTGTAACGGTGCCGGCGTCTGCTACTCCGGTCGCCGCAACGGAAAGGACTGCTGCTTCGCCGGCCGTGACAAAGCGTAATCCTACTCGGGCGCGCGCCTGGTCACAGACCTTTGTCGACCTGATCAATCGAATACCCTTACCGCGCGCGGGCGCATTGCTCGCCGGTGGTTTGCTGCTCGCCGGGATCCTCCTGTCCGTCTGGTCTTTCGTGCGACAGTTGCGCCGCAATTCGGCGACCGTCTCGGCTTATCAATCGTCCACTCCTTTCAGCGCGCCGCGCTTTCTCGCCGAGGAGTCGCCGCTTCGAGACCAAACCGAGGGGGCAGCCGACCTGATCGAAACAGGCTCGCCGAAGCTCTCGCTCAACTTAAAAGCGAGAGAGTCTGTCGTGCGTGCGGCGGTATTGCCTGTCGGTGTAAGTTCGACGCAGGGCGCAGTCTCCGTCTCCGGGATTACGGAACCACCAACTGCCTCACCTAACGAGGGCGCCACTCTGGTTGCAGAGGAGCAAGATCCAGCCGCGACCGAAGAGCCGCCACTTTACGCCACAGAAGAGGTCTTGCTCCCGGCACCGGCCGAGACTGCGACGGTTCGGGAAACCGCCCTCGCGAATCCAACGGCGGAAAGAGCGGAAGCTACCACGCCTGGGCCGGATGAGCGAGACGTCGCCGCCGAGCCCGCGCTCGCGCTGCATCTCGGGGACGAGGAGGACTCCCTGGAATTGGCGGAGGAAATTGGCGCGCCGAGTGTAGTTCCCACCTGGGAACCAGTCGGCCAGGGCCAACCCATTCCGGAATTGGTCACGGCGCTCGCAGCCGAACCGGTCATTTCCGAGCTCACTCAGGCGGAGCCGAAAACCAAGCTCGCTCTCATCGAGCCGGACGGGCCGACAGCTGCTCCGATTGCTGCTCGACAAGCAACACAGTCTTCGATCGAGGTTCCTTCATTTGTTTCTAAAGTCATTTCCACCGGCTCCGCATCCCTTCTCTCCGATACACCCCCCGCCATGCCTGAAACCGAAACCGCTCCCGCAGTTCACCACTTCGCCTTTTCCGCATCGGCTCAAGGTCCAACCGAGGCCGGGCATGCTGCTGTCCAGCTGACCTTTTCTCTCGAGATCGCTTCGATGCAGCTTACGCCAGCCCTGAAGATGAGCAGGTTGCATTTGAAGCCCCTTTCCAGAGTCGTCTCAGTCCACCTCGGCTCCGCCCAGGACCCTGAGCCACCGATGAATCACAAGGCCACTTTTGAGATAGCCAAAATCGACCTTTCGAACGGAACCATTGGCAGCGTTCGCCTCGTTCCCTCGGCCCTGCAAAGTCCGGCGGCCGCCGTTCACTCCTCCTTGGCGATTTCGAGTTTGGAGTTCGTTCCCGGACAGGGAGCGGCCCCTGTCCAGTTGACTCCGTCGCACCAGGAGCAGGCTTCGGTTCAGCTAACGGCAGAGTTCCGGATCGGGGCGGTCGAATTCGCTCCGCTTTTCAAAATTGCAGCCATTGTCCTCAACGCCAGCTCAAAAAAAGTTTCAATGCAATTACCCGGCGCCAAGGCGAGCTCGATCAACGACTTTGCGGGGTACGAGATCGAGAACGTCCAACTGGGTGCGAATGATGAACTAGCCCTGATTCAGGTCGCTCGCGGCCGCACGCACTGAGAGTTTGCGCCAGCCGCTGAATCGGATGCGAGATCCGCGCGGGGGACGTAGGTCCAACTCGAGTCATTGACCGCTGATCGTCGGCCTCCTGCTTATGGCAGGAATCCTGCTGTTGGCTTGTCCATCGTGGAATCACCTGACCACAATACTCCTTTCGGTCCGCTTCAAAGGGCGTCCGATCCGATGACTGAGTCACCAATCGCCCGTGATGAATCTGCGATGAGCGAGGAAGAAAAGCGGTCGAACAACGCGCTCTACATCGGTCCCCCGCAACTTTCGCTGGAGTTGCGCGCGACGGAGACTTGCGTCGATCCGGTCCTTCGGCCCTCGGTCCCCGACACAGGTCTGCCGGTGCCACACCTAGTGGCCGCGCCACCCACGGAGCCCGCTTTCTTCAAACCGACCCAGGACAACCCTCAGGCAGCCGACGCGGAAGGGATGGGCGGTCCGAGTGCCGCACCTGTATCTTTTTCTTCTGAAATCATCGCAGCCGAATCGATCCTACCGAAATCAACCGATCCAAACATCATGCAAGAAATGACGATCACTCCACCTCCTGTTAGCCATGCTTTTTCGCCCCCCATGCCGGTTCAGAGGCCGGCTGGTGTAATGCGCACCTCTGTTCAGCTGACCTTCTCCTTGGAGATCGCCTCGCTCCAACTCACGCCGGCTTTTGAAATGCGCGATCTGCAACTGAGATCGAGTTCGCAGCTCGTAACGATGCGCCTCGCGAGCTGCGAACCTTCGCAGCCACCTATCAATCTGGACGTCACGTTTGAGATTGCGAAGATCGAGCTCGAGAACGGGGTCATTCGCGCCATTCGCCTCTTGCCCTCGGACCGTCAAAGACCGGCGGTGATCTCCTCGTCTTCTTTCGCCGTCGCAGGGTTGGAGCTGGAAACAAGCTCCCGGGTCGCTTCGGTGCACCTCGCGCGCCCCGACCAGCCAGGCGCTTCGGTGTATCTCACGGCGGGTTTCCAAATCGCGGCGATAGAATTCTCTGCGTGCTTCGGGATAGCAGCCATTGTGCTCAATTCGATTTCGCGCAACGCCTCCCTCCAGCTGCCTGGCGCAGAGTCGAATGCGATTCAGGACGCGCCGGTCTTTGCGATTGAGCGAGTTGAGATGAATGGGAGCCAATTGAGCCTCATTCAGGTGACTCAGCTCGGCTCTGGGAAGCCTTAAACCTTCCATCCTTGGAATCGCTTTCTTACTTGAAGCGTGCCCAGTTGAGCGAGCGCAGCGGTCCGGCCAGAAACTCGCCATCTCTCCGGATCAGTTTCCCATCGAAGTAAATTTCTCCGCCGCCGTAGTCCTTCCGCTGGATGCTAACCATGTCCCAGTGCACCTGGCTGCGGTTGCCGTTGTCCGCTTCTTTGTAAGCCTGCCCGGGCGTAAAGTGGAAAGAGCCGGCGATTTTTTCGTCGAACAAAATGTCCCGCATTGGATGCAAAATGTAGGGATTGCAGCCTAACGAAAACTCTCCGATGTAGCGCGCGCCCGCGTCGGAATCCAGAATCTCGTTCAGCTTTCTTGTCTGGTTGCTCGTCGCCTCGACAACTTTTCCGTCGCGAAAATGGAGCAGGATGTTGTCAAAGCCCGTGCTCTGATAAATGCTCGGGGCGTTAAAGGTCACGTGCCCCTGCACTGATTCTTTCACCGGGCAGCTGAAAACTTCGCCGTCCGGAATGTTGCGATCACCGCCACAAATGATCGCAGCGATTCCCTTGATGCTAAACCGCAAGTCGGTTCCGGGACCCTTGATCTGCACCTTGTCGGTTTTTTCCATTAAGGCCTTAAGCGCCTTCATCCCGGGTTGAAGCTTGCGGTAATCGAGCATGCAGACCTTGAAGAAGAAATCTTCAAACGCCTCCGTGCTCATCCCGGCGAGTTGCGCCATCGCCGGAGTTGGCCAGCGCAGCACGACCCATTTCGTTTTCTGCACCCGCTGGTCTTGCAGCGGCCGAAGTTTCTTTGCGACCAGTTTCATCCTGTCGGTCGGAACGTCCGCCAGTTCGCTGATGTTGTTGCTCCCACGGAGCGCGATGTAGGCGTCCATTTTCTTCATCCGGGCCAGCTCGTACGCCGCCGTCAGGCCCAGCTGGCGCTCATCGATCTCGAGCGCAAGCTCGCGGCTGACGCGGGCGCGCTGAAACTGGACGAAAGGCACGGCCTTCGCTTTCCGGGCGGCGCGGATGAGCGCGATCGTCATTTCATCCGGGGCGTCGAAAGATTCGATCAGCACCTTTTCGTTGCTTTTCAGGCTGGTGGAATAATTGACCAGAAGGGCGGCGAGTTTATCGAAGCGGGCGTCTTGCATAGGACGGTATCATTCCACTGCGAAGAGGGGATGCAAACGCGCCTCTTCCTTACGCTCCTGCTCGCAATCGAATGCGATTGAGTACGATTAGGTGCACGGGCGAGGGTTGCGACTTCGTTAGGCCGCAAGTTCCAGGCGGGCGGCAAAGGCGCCGTCGAACTCATCACGGAAGGGCAGGCTCTCTTTTCGATCCGTCAGGCGAAAGTCGGGATGGTTGCCCAGAAACTCCGCGATCACAGCGTCGTTCTCCTCTGGCTCCTGGCTGCAGGTGCTGTAGACTAACGAGCCCCCGGATTTGAGAAGCTGTGCGACCGCCTGCAAGATCGCCAATTGCCGCCGCGACATGCGGATGAAATCGCCCGGCCGCAGGCGCCAGCGCACGTCCACCCGCCGCCGTATCACGCCCGTGTTTGTGCAGGGCGCGTCGACCAGGATTTTGTCGAACGACTCTTGGGCAAGACCAGCGGCTCGGATCGAGTTTTTGTCCAGCCAATCGCAGCGCACCGGACGAACGTTCGTTACGTCCAGTCTGCCGAGATTGTCGCGCAAACGCACCAGTCGTAGGTCGTCCTGGTCCGTCGCGACAAGGAGACCCTGGTTGGCCATCATTTCCGCGAGATAGGCCGACTTCCCGCCCGGCGCGGCGCAGGCATCGAGCACGCTTTCCCCCGGGGATGGGCGCAACATCTCGCAGGCAATCGCGGTGCTCGGGTCCTGGATGTAGCCCCCTCCATCCTGCGCGACTGCCGTAGGACCAGGCAGACCGACAAAGTTCACGCTTCCCGGAAGAACAAAGCTCCCCGGGTATCGATGCAGGAAATCTGCCACCGTCGTCCTGAGCTGATTCACCCGCGCATAAATTGGCGCTCGCCGGTTGTTCCACTGGCAAAGTTCGAGCGTGGCTTGCGCGCCGAATTGCAGCGTCCATTTTTCGACCAGGAATTCGGGTTCGGAAAATCGAACGGGGAGCGGTTGGGCATCGGCTGCGTTCGTTAGCGCGGTTTCTTCGCGTAGCGCGCGACGAAGGATTGCGTTGATCAGATTTCGCACCCGGGGTCGCGCGAGCTCGACGGTCTCAAAAACGGCGGCGTGAGCAGGGGTCTGGAGGAAGATGATCTGATAGAGGCCGAGGCGCAGGAGGTCGCGCGCGGCGGCATCGATCGGCTCGGAGCGAAGTTGTCCGATCCAGAAATCGAGCAGGGTAAGGTTGCGCAGCACACCGTAGAAAAGCTCGAGCGCAAACCCGCGATCGGAAGCGCCAAGATCGCTGAGCCCGAAGGTTTGTTCGATGATGCGGTCGGCAAACTCAGTGCCATTCCGCCAGCGAGTCAGCGCGCTCAAGGCGAGGGTGCGGCCGGAATTCATAGGGTAGCGCAAGCTTCCAGCTTGCAAGCGTGACGATGCAAGTCGGATGCGTGCGCTACGCCGGTCAAAACGCCCGTTCGTTAGGCTGGTTTGCCCTGTGGACGGCCGATTGAGGTGTAATGGAAGCCGAGCTTCCGCATCGTTCCCGGATGGAAAAGATTGCGCCCGTCAAAGACGAGCGGGGTGTGCATTTTTTCCCGCACGGTCGCGAGGTCGATGTTGGCGAACTCCGGCCATTCCGTGGCGATGACGAGAGCCTCCACGTCTTCCACCGCCTCGAGCGCAGAATTCGTTAGGCGGGCGCCTGCGAGGGCTTGCACTTCGCGTGCCTTTTTCATTCCTTTCGGGTCATAGGCCGCGACGTGCGCTCCTTCGCGCAGCATGTCGCCCACCAGTTCGATTGCGACCGAGGAACGAATGTCGTCGGTGTTCGGCTTAAAGGTCAGGCCCCAGACCGCGATCTTTTTGTCGCGTAAGACCCAGAGCGAATCGCGAATCACCTTCAGGAAGCGTTCCTTCTGCATCGCGTTGATCCGCTGCACTTCCCGCAAGAGGGTGAAGGGCACGCCAAGCTGTTCGCTGATTGTGATGAAAGCGGCAATGTCCTTTGGAAAACAGGAGCCGCCGTAACCGATGCCGGCGCTGAGAAAATTCCGCCCGATGCGGTGATCCATGCCGATGCCGTCGGCCACTTTTTCGACATCCGCGCCACTTGCCTCGCAAATCGCCGAAACCGCGTTGATGTAGGAAATTTTGAGAGCGAGAAACGAATTCGCGGCGTGCTTGATTAGCTCCGCGCTGTTGATGTCGGTGACGAGAATCGGCGCCATGAACGGCTCGTAAATTTTCTTCATCAGGTCGACTGCGCGCTCGCTTTGCGCGCCGATCACAATGCGGTCCGGCTTCATCAGGTCCGCTACCGCACAGCCTTCCCGCAGGAATTCCGGATTGCTCACGACGTCGAACTCGGCGCCGTGTTTGTTGTAGCGCTTGATCGATTCGGCGACTTTTTCGCCCGTCTTTACCGGCACGGTACTCTTGTCGACGATCACGCGATAACTGGTGAGCACGCCGGCGATTTCGCGCGCGACTTTCTCGATGAAGCTGAGGTCGACACTGCCATCCGCATCCTGTGGAGTCGGCACCGCAATGAAAACCACCTCGGCATTGTCGACACCGTCCTTAATGCTGCTGCTGAAGCGCAGGCGCTGGGCGGAAACGTTCCGATGCACGATTTCTTCCAGGCCGGGCTCGTAAATCGGCACCTTGCCCTGCTGAAGGGATTCGACTTTGCGGATGTCGTTATCGACGCAGATAACATTGTGACCGACGTCGGCGAAACAGGCGCCCGTGACGAGGCCGACATAACCGGAACCGATAATGGAGAGATCCATGGGAAATTGATGATGGCTGATTTTTGACCGCGGGTTGCCAGGAAGAACCAGCCAACCGATCTCAACCAAAACTCAGAAATCAGCAATCAGCAATCCTGATCACTGCGGTTGCTGTGCCTGGTTCGTCCCGGCCGGATCGAAATTCAGATTGAACCCCAACTTCGGAAATGCCTTGAGTGTGAAAGTAAGCAGGACCCCGTATTCCTTTACCCCGCCATTGTTGGCGATGACCATGCCTAACGAAGCCACCCAGCTCGTCAGGTCGCGATAAATAGAGTAGCGCTGCTGTTCAAGGGTCTTGGTGTCGGCCTCATACTGCTCAAGAAAGCCAAAGCCCCAGTTATCGTCCAGCCGGTAATAGCCGCCCACGGTAAAGAGGCTGCTGTTGAGAAAGAACGGATTGTTCTGCAGATAACGATGACTGAGGGTGAGGACAGTGCTGGCCGTGGGCTTGAAATTCAAGCTCGTGTCGACCTCGGTGAAACCTTTGGCCAGCAAAGGAATCTGCGATTCGATCACCAGTGTCGCCCAGGGCACCGGGGTAAACGTCAGGTTGTTGAAGAGATTCGAGTATTTGGTGTTTTCAAAGGGGTCGTTGAAATTGACGTCGACGTAGGTTTCCAGCTCGAGCCAGCTCACGGTGAAATCGTCCCGCCGGGTTTGCAGGCGGTTGCGCACGCCGATACGCGCGATCGACCAGTTGTCGATCGAGTCAATTGCGGTGAATTGGGGAAAATCGATCGCGTTGAGCTTGGTCGTCGGTTGCACGCGATCGAATTGCAGAATGGTGGCCGGATCGATATTCGGCTCCGAGACGTAGGAAAAATTCACGTAGGGCTGAAAGATGTGACGCAACCCGTCGAGTCCCAGGGCCCGGGTCTGCACGTCATCCCATTCGCGCGAGACCTTGAACGAGCCCTCGATGCCGGCGTTGAAAATCGAGCGCCAGACTGGACCCAGTTGCGGACTGGGAAGCCCGGTTTCCGGAGGTGGCAAGGGAAACTGTGGCGGGTTCGGACCGGGGACCACCGGAGGGAGCAGAGGATTCAACTGCTCCGTTTCGCCGTAATATGTCTCGCGAAATCCGACCCGGGGAACGATGGAGAGAAATCCAAAGTAGGTGTTCGGGTAAGTGAGCTGGTGGAACGTATCGAATCGAAAAGCGCTGTAGTCCTGGAAGATTGAATTCGCGGGATTATTCAGGCGCAGCTCACCCAGGCTGGTATCGCCTTCGTAAAAAATCGGGCCGCCAAAGAGCCCGTGGCGGGTGATGTCGAGCGCAACTTCCGGCAGCCGTTCGGTCGTTTCAAAAAACGTATTGAGCTGGAAGCGGCTGTACGCCGTCAGGGTGTAGTACGGGCTGGTCTTCGTCACGGCCACGACGTTGTCCGGCTGGGGATTGATGCGGAATTCAGCCGGATAAAAGTCCTGGAGCACAAAGGCGTCGCTCAGCTTGGTGATATTGACGATGGCGCGAATGTCATCGGTGATCTGCGTGCGATCCTCCAGCGTGAAGCGATAGCGGCTTGTCGGCGTGCCTTTGCGAGGGAGGCTGGTGTTGTTCAGGTTCGGATTCTGATCCTGGAGGAAGTAGCTGACGATTTTGGCGTCACTCTTGTCGCCTTTGCCGTAATGCATATCGGCATCCAGCCCGATGGCTTCACCGCGTCGGCTCCGATAGTCGAGCCGCAAGGTGGCCGTGATTTTTTCGCCGATCGGAAAAGTAACCTGACCGAGAAGGGACGGGCCCCAGGAGCTGAGGTAGGCCGGCGAGATCAGGTAACTGAAGGCCCGGTCGAGCGATTGATAAAGATAGGGCCACCAGAAAACCGGCACCTTCCCGATGTAAAGGGTGACATCCTTGAGAATGACATGGTCGTCCGGATAAATCCGCACCGTCTGTGCGTTGAGATGGAAATCCGGCTGCGCGGAGTCGTGCGTCGTAAAGGTGCCGTGCTTGACGTCGTATTCCGCATCGGAGGAACTGGTCACGGTCTTCCCCGACATGAGGTAAGGGTAGGTGCCGGTTCGCATGTCGCCGGCTGTGATCGCTTTGGTATCGACGTTGTAGGTTGCTTCGTTCCCGATATAAAACGTGATGTCGCGATAGATCCGGACGTGGCCTCGCAGCAGAAGAGTGTGCCTGGCGGTGTCGTACTGCGCGAAATCGGAATAGATATCGGTGTCGCCGAAGTGAATGGCGACGTTGTCATGCGCGGTGGCGAGGCCGTTTTCGTAGGTCGTTCGGCCGGTGGCGTTGATCTCGATCGGAAGCGAGCCCGGGCCTTGAAATTGGTCCGCTGCGAGCGCGCAACTGGCGGTCAGCAGGAAGAGGAAAAAGAAGGCCGGCGTGCGCATCGCGGACGCCGAAAGTAACGGTGCGGTGAAGCGGTTGCAAAGCCAAAACCCCTTCGTCACGTCATTGCCGTCTCCAGCGCCTTTTCTTATTCGGCTTTGGAGGAGTAGAGCAGGTGTCAGACGTTTCGCTCCGCGGAAGACGGAGAACAGGCGTCGCACGAGCATAAGAGAAAAATCTGACGCCTCGCCGGCGCCGTCCGCAGACCGGCGGCTACAACTGGAGGGCGAGAGCGGCGACCTGCTGGTTGAGCCCGCAACTGGTGACGATCGCCCGTCGCCATGGCGTCCGACCGGGGCGACGCGCGATCGTTAGGCGGCCGTGCTCTGGCGCGTGAAGGAGCGGTGGCAACTGCTGTCTGCGCAGCGCTTGCGCGGCGCAGATTAGTTGCCAAAAGGCGCCCGCCGCCACGCTCTCGCCCAGTGCCGGTTTTGGCGTGTAGACGGCGGCGGCGGCAAAATGTTTCGCCGCCGCGGCCCGCTCCGCCTCATCGATGAACGTGCCGTTCGCGCTCGCGATCAGCACGTCGGTTTCGCTGCTTCCGCGCAGCTGGCCACAGATCGCGTCGAGCTGCCTGACGACCTCCCGCTGCCGGGCGAAATTTCCTCCCGGATGAACCCGATCGAGCGTCAACATTCCGTCGCGCGCGAGCAGGACTGCGCCCGCTCCTTCGCTCAGGATCATGCCTCTCGGTCGCAACGCGAATGGCTCGACCGGCGGTGCCGGCCGGAGCAGACGCCACTTCCGATACGCGTCGCAAAGCAGCCAGTCCGCTTCCTCTGCGCCAATCACCAGACAGCGATCCAGTTCTGGGTTCGTCATCAAATCATCCGCCATTTGCAAGGCGAGAATCCCAACCGCGCCGTCGCCGACGAGGGTATAGCTCGCGCCCGTGATCCCGAGGATCGCCGCGAGATGACTGGCCGGGGCGTTAAAAACCGTTTCCGGAAAAAGCAGCGGACTCGCCGCCGCCGCTCCCGAGTGCGCGATGTCGTGATAGAAGCGCCTGGTGTAAATCACCCCGCCGTTCGAGATCGCGAAGATTAGAGCGGTCCGGGATGCGCTTTCTTCATCCAGTGCGAGTTCGGCGTCGCGCAGCGCGCTCAAGCCCGCCACGACCGCGAAACGCGAGATAGCGCTCGCGCGTCGCAGCCGCGGATGACGGGCGACTTCCGCGATCGCGGCTGGCGACACGGGAAAAATGAAATGATTCTCGTTCTTGCCTAACGAACTATTGACTACGGCCGCTTCTGCCTCGGCCCCGGCGCAGAGGTTTTCCCAGACTTCGTCGATCTGACTGCCGAGTGGTGTGATCCAACCCAGGCCGGCGAGGCGAAGACTCATGCCGCCCGCCTCCGGATGACAATGGAAGCGTTCGTTCCGCCGAAGCCAAACGAATTTGAGATCGCTGCGGTGACCGTCGCCTGGCGCACTCGATTGGCCACAATGTCGAGATCGAGGCCGGGATCAGAAACCCGAAAGTTGATATTGGCCGGAAGAAAGTCATTGCGTAGCGCCAGAATCGTTAGCACCGCCTCGATCGCGCCGGCCGCGCCTAACGAATGGCCCATCATCCCCTTGGTCGAGCTGACCGGTACCCGCCCGAGCAGCTCCACGATCGCTTTGCCTTCCGCCGCATCATTGGTTGGTGTGGCGGTGCCGTGAGCGTTGACGTAATCGATTGCCGCTGGCTCCAATCCCGCGCTTTGTAGCGCGCGCTCCATCGCCTGTCGCGGTCCGGTCCCGGAAGGATGCGGCTGTGTGAGATGATGGTTGTCGGTCGAAATGCCGTAGCCACTGATTTCAGCCAGGATCTCCGCTCCGCGCGCCCGCGCCTGTTCCAGATTTTCGAGCGCAAGCAAGGCTGCGCCTTCACCGAGTACAAGGCCGCTGCGCGCGCCGTCGAAGGGCCGGCACTTCTCCGGCGTAGCCGCTTGCAGGGCATCGAAGCCGACAAAGACCAGTTCGCTCAGCGCGTCGTAGCCGCCGCTCAGAATGCGATCATAGCGGCCGGAGCGAATGCATTCGAAAGCATGCCCGATCGCGTTCGTGCCGGAAGCGCAGGCGTTCGCGATCACCCGGCAGGGCGAGGCGAGGCCGCAGGCCGCAAGCGCGTCGAGCGCCGGTTTTGGCGGCGGATAATTTGCGATCCACTCCGGCGCACGGGTCGAGCGTGTCCCCGGCTGCTGGAGTGCCCTGTAATATTGTTCGCCGAAATTCATCCCGCCGCTCGTCGTTCCGACGACAGTTAATTGCGGGCGAAAGTCCGGCGCTTGCTCGAGCAATTCGGCGAGCGCGGCGATCATCATGCGCGACGCGCGGTGAAGGCGGCGAGCCCGTCGGTCGTTAGGCAAGATGCTCGTCAGCCAGGCATCATCCACCTGGCCGGCCGTCTTGCAGCGGCATTGCGAGATCGGGAAGCGCTCGACCGGGGAGACGCAATCGCGTGCCTCGCTGAGGGAGGCGAGCGTCGCTTTCAGTCCTGCGCCAAGCGGGCCGATGACACCTGCCGCGACCACCGCCACGCGTGCCCTTTTTTCCTCGTGCCCGTTACTCGTTGGCATGGTCTTTATCCGAAGGATTGCCTCTTTTATTCCGCTTGATTTGACCCCTGACCTACCTTACATAGCCGCCAGAAATAGCGGTTCCGGACGTTGGTGGATTGTCAGTTGAGTTTATTCAGTGACGATTTGAAATCCGATAAGCGGGAACAGTGACCGAGCAGCGTTTCGCCAAAGAATAAACTCAGATGGGCACCAAACTATACGTAGGAAATCTTTCCTTCAATACTACCGAAACGGACCTCCAGGACCTCTTCGCTCAAGTCGGCGCGGTCAGCGAAGTCACTCTCATGCAGGACAAATTTACCGGCAAATCGCGCGGCTTCGCCTTTGTCACAATGGGCAATGAAGCCGACGCGCAGAAAGCGATCACGGAGTTTAATGGGAAAACGGTTGAAGGCCGGCCCTTGACCGTGAACGAAGCGCGTCCGCGGGAAGCGCGTCCGCCAGGCGGTGGCGGCGGTCGTGGCTATGGCGGCGGCGGCGGCGGTTATGGTGGCGGCGGCTACGGCGGTGGCGGAGGTGGAGGCTATGGCGGCGGTGGGGGCGGCGGACGCCGCGATGGCGGCCAGCGTCGCGGACGCTAAGTCACACCACCAGCAAGCAAAATCTTCAAGAAAGCGCCTGGGGAATCTCAGGCGTTTTTTGTCGATCGACCCGGCGGCTCGAAAAAGCATGTCGCCAGCGATCCGAGCCATGGCGAGACAACCCAGGAAAGACAGAGATTTCGTGGGAAAGTCCTGCCAGATTGAAGGCGATTTGGAAATCGTGAGCGCCCTTGCAGTCAATAAGGCTCCAAAAATACAGGGAAGGTCTGATGAAACCAAAAGCAGCCTTTGCGATTCTGCTCGCCAATGTTCCCGAACCCGGCGCCATAAATGCTCCTCGGCATGGGCATCCTCCTTTGCTGGCAGCGCTTTCTGCGGCGTAAGTCGGCCTGACGAATTTCTCGCCCTGGGCTGAAACCTGCGTTTTTCCGGCGCCGGTTTTTCTTGCCTAACGAACGACCTAAAGTTCGCCAAGCAGTTCGTACGAAAGGATGCTCAGACAATAAATGGCCGCCGTTTCCACCCGCAGGATGATGGGCCCGAGAGTGAGTGGAGTGCAGCCCTGCGAACGCGCGATCGCGATCTCTGCCGGAGTGAAATCACCCTCCGGTCCGATCATCATCAGCACGCTGGCCGGCCGCACTCCGCCATCTGCGCCGGCGTAGTCGGCCAGAATTTTCTTCAAATGCAGCGCGCCGGGTTGGAGCGAGCCAATCAGCCGCAGGTCAAAGTGCAGAGAGGCCGGAGTTGGGCACACTTCCTTCGTTCCTGCGAGCGACACGGCCGCCGCTCCGCTCGAATAGGGGAGGCCGGATTCGAGCTGGCGGAAGAATTCGTTAGGCGTGCGCGGCGTGTGCACCTGCGGAAGCCAGTTCTGACCGCATTGCTTGGCTGCCTCGAGGGCGACCGTCTGCCATTTCGTCTGCTTCTGCACGGCGCTTTCCGCGTCGAGCTGCACTACCGTCCGAGCGGAAAGGAGCGGGAAAATCTGCGCCGCGCCGATCTCGACTGCCTTCTGCACGATGAGGTCCATGTTTTTCCCCTTCGGAATGGCCTGGGCCAGGGTAATGCGAGCCCGCAGCGGCGGAACGATCGCGGTTTGCAGGATGTGCAACTGCACCGAATCCGAATCCAGCGCGCCGATCTCGGCCGTGGCCTCGCGCCCGTGGCCATCGAAGACGGTCACGCGATCGCCTGGCTGGAGGCGTAACACGCTGCGCGCATAGTGTGCTTCGGAACCAGCGAGCGTGGCGAAAGACCACTCGTTAGGCGCGAGATAAAAACGGTGCATCAAACCGAGGGCTCAGAAGAAGTTTCGCTGCCATCTGAAATCTGAGAACCTGCACTCTGACGTCATTAGCGAAAGAATTCCTTGGCCCGTTCGAAGAAGCTGCGATGAAGCGGTGCGTTATCTTCCCCACAGAGAGCGGCGAAATCCTCCAATTTCTGCCGTTGCTCGCTGTTCAAGTGGCTCGGCACTTCGACGAGCAGGCGCGCGTAGAGGTCGCCGCGTTCGCGACTGTTAACGTGCGCGACGCCTTTGCCGCGCAAACGAAAGCTCTGCCCGCTTTGCGTGCCGGGCGGGACTTTCAAGCTCGCTTTTCCTTCCAGCGTCGGCACCGGAACCTCGCCGCCGAGCGCCGCGGTCGCGAAGGAGATAGGCACTTCGCAAAAGAGATTGTCGTCCTCGCGTCGAAAGATCGGGTGTTCCTTAACGTGGACGACGATGTAAAGGTCGCCCTGGCCTCCTCCTCGCACCCCCGCTTCGCCGTTATGGCTGGAGCGCAAGCGCGAGCCATGGGCGATCCCCGGCGGGATTTTGATTTTGATCCGGCCGGTTTTTTCGACCCGACCCTCGCCACCGCAGGCGTTGCACGGTTTCTCAATCACTTCGCCAAGACCGCGGCATTGCGGGCAGGTTTGCGAGACCTGGAAAAATCCGCGCGAGCTGACGACCTGGCCGCGCCCGCGACAGGTCGGACAGGTGATGGCGCGCGAGCCGGGCGAGGCGCCGCTGCCGTTGCACTTGTCGCAGGTGTCGAGCTTGCGCAACTCGATTTCTTTTTCCACGCCGAAGGCCGCTTCCTCGAGAGTGACCTGCATGTCGTAGCGCAGATCGCTCCCGCGCTGGCTGCCGTCGGCCTGCACACCGCCTCCGCCTCCGAAGAAGCTCTCGAAAATTCCGCCGCCCCCACCGGCGCCGAAGACCTCGCGAAAGATATCGAACGGATCATGAAACCCGCCGGCCCGGCCGCCCTGGGCGAACGCGGCGTGGCCATATCGATCGTAGGCTGCGCGTTTCTGATCGTCTGCCAGCACGTCGTAGGCTTCGCCGAGTTCCTTGAATTTCTCTTCGGCGTGCGGGTCGTCCGGGTTCTTGTCAGGATGAAATTTTACCGCGAGCTTGCGATAAGCGCGTTTAATCTCATCTCCCGACGCGTTGCGATCGACGCTCAGGATTTCGTAGTAATCGCGTTTGGAAGTCATGCCGGAATGAAACTCATGCTCGCAATCGTGCTACGTGACGTCTCGAGCACAAGCACAAGTGGAAGCAGCTGCTACACCGCTCTGCCGCTCGAGACGACCACGCTCGAGGGGCGGAGGAGCCGGTCCTTTAGCCGGTAACCGCGCCGAGTCTGCCGCAACACCACGCCCTCGGGCACTTCGTCGCTCCGTTCGTGCGCGATGGCTTCGTGCAGGTTGGGATCAAACTTCTGCCCCTCAGCATCGATTGGCTGGAGGCCGTTGTCGGCGAGAAAGTCGGTCAGCTGCTTGAGAACCATGCTCATTCCGGAGTAGATCGGAGAATTCTCCCCTTCGCCTTTCGCCGCCGCCAGACCGAGTTCGAAGTTGTCCGCGATCGCGATCAACCGTTCGAGCAGCGAGCTGTTGGCGTACTTGATCGCCTCCTCTTTTTCGCGTGTGGCGCGCTTTTTGAAATTATCGAAGTCAGCCTGGCTGCGCAGGGCGAGATCGCGGAAGCGATCGAGATCGGCCTGCAAACCGGCGGTGGGGTCGTCACTTTCGTTGTTCGTGGTCGCGGGCCCAGGTGCTGGGTCGTTGGGCTGCTCGTTCGGCCGCGGTTCCTCGGTCACGGGGATTTGGCGACGGTCGCTTTTGGAATGCTTCATGTTTTTCGAACTACAATCAAAGTAATGTCATCATGCTGCGGATGGCCGCCGACGAAGTGGCGGACGTCGGCGGTCAGGCGATTGATCACTCCCTGGGCTCCTTCTCTCGCGCTGGCGCGGAGGGAGCGGATCATCCGTTCGGGGCCGAATTCATCTCCGTGGGCATCGAGCGCCTCGGTGACGCCGTCGGTGTAAAGCAGCAGGCAATCATCGCGTTCAAGGGGCACGGAAAGATCGCCGGTTATCCTATCGAACACGTCTCCACTGTCAATTCCAAGGGCCATCCCAGGCGGCTTTAAGACTTCGACTTCGCCGCTCGCAGCGCGATAAAGGAGCGGCGCGTCGTGCCCGCCGCGCGAGAGCGTCACATGGTTATTCTTATGGTCGAGAATTACGTAGGCCATGCTGATGAACATGTCCTCCTTGATGTCGGGATAGAGCTGGCGATTGACCTTGCGCAGGACTTCCGCGGGTGATTGCGCGAGGCGGGCTTCTGCGCGCAGGACGCTGCGACAGATCGCCATGATCAGCGAGGCCGGTACACCCTTGCCCGAGACGTCGGCAATAACCACTCCGAGCCGGTCGGCATCCACTCGGATGTAGTCGAAATAGTCACCGCTCACCTGGCGCGCAGCGTAGTTAATGCCCGCGATATCGAAGCCTTCAATCGCCGGCGGCTTCGAGGGAAGAAGAATGCGCTGGATGTCACGCGCGATCTGAAGGTCGTGATCGAGCCGCTTCTTTTCGTTCGCCTCCGAATAGATGATGGCGTTGTAAAGGGCAAAGGCGGATTGCTCGGTGATCGACTTGAAGACGACGAATTCGCTCGACGAAAAGGCTGCGCTCGTCGGGCCGTTGGCGATCGCGAGCACGCCAAGGTTCTGCCGGCCGTAAAGCAAGGGCGCGGCCATGACCGACGCGGTCCCGTGAGCAGAGTCGCGCAGTTTCGATAGCTCTGGTGCATCGGCGAGATCGACGAGGAGAACCGCCTCGCCTTTTTTCCAAACGCGCCCGACGAGCCCTTCCTCGGGATGGATCGGGTGGGAGCGGAGGTAACTTTCGAGCGCGACGGGTGTCGTCGCAGCCTGCTGCAGGATGCGATCAGGCACATCGATCAGCGGCGGACAGCCCTTGGAAAGAAAGGCGGGCACGAGCTTGGTGCCGTTTCGATCAGCGAGGTAAAGGGCGCCCCCGTGCGCGTCGAGAATGCGCACTGAACTCTCGACGATCAGGCGGTGCAGGTCATGCGGTCGAATGACGTCGCGAAAGGCTTCGCCGAGGCCGTGCAGGAAATCGAAGACGAGATTTTCCTCGACTTGGATGGCCTCGTTCGAGCGTTCGAGAGCGCGGATGCGCCAGCGCTGGCGTTGATAAGTGATCAGCCAGCCAAGAAGGGCGACAATAAGCAGCCCAAAGAAAAGAAAACGCATGGAGCCGAAGCCGAGTTACTTCGCGGGGCTCTCGTGCCGGAGGTCTTGCTTAAGATATTCGAGGACGTCCTTGAACCGGGTCAGGTTCTCCGGTTGCGCCTGGCAGAGGGCCTCATGCGCCTCGAGCATCGTGCTCGTCTGCTCGCGTTTCACGGCGGCCTTTTCCGCTGCGTTGCGCTCCGTCTTCGCCAGTTCTTCACACTCCGGTGCGTCGGCCCCATTGGCCTGGATATCAAAAATCTGGTCCAACCCCAGACCCGAAAGCAGATCGCGGCTCCGCGTGCTGCAATGGATCACGCGCAGCCGGCCCTGGCCGAGTTCCTTCAGGCGTAGCGCCATGCCAGCCATCGTTCCCATAAAAGTGGAATCCATCATCGCGCACTCCTCGAGATCAAAGACGAATTCGCGATAGCCTCTATTCACCATCTCGCGGCCAAACTCCTTCAGGCTGCCGCTCTCGAGGAAGCTGCCCCGCCCCGCCACTCGCACCCAGACTACCGGGCCGGTGACGCCTACTTGAATCGAGGACTGCACGACTAACTAATGATAAAATTTCGCCGGATACTGTCAATCCGGCTGATAAGCGTTTGCCTGCGCAAAGACTTTACGCTGAGCCCAAGATGCCGGATGCGATGCTCTGTGCAAGCGCGCGCAGTGTCTGCATTCAAAGAACGGCTTCGATTGGGTCTACTCCCAGAGATAAGAGCGCGTCAGCGCCACGACGTGGCCATTGACAATCAGCGAAGCGCGCCACGCGGTCACCCGTCCGTCGTTCGCGTAGTCATCACCGATGATCGCGAACTCGGTCTTGTGGTGGCCGCGGGCATGCGGGTAGCGCACTTCGCGTGCTTGGACGAAGGCGTGCAATTTTTCCTGCCGATACTCGAGCCGCACCTTCACATCGGCATCGCGGCGCGCCCGCCAAAAGAAGTCAAAGTAAGTGCCCATCCGAGCGCGTGCATCGAGGGCGGTGATTGCGCCAAACATCCGGTAATTGCGTTCGAATGTTACGGAAGCGTCCGTCTGCGCCGTGACCTGCTGCGGTATCGGATCGAGGAAAAATTCCTTTGTCTTGCGAAACTCGAAGTCCTTGTCGAGCGCGATCGGGAGCGACTGCAGTTTCTCCACCTGGTATGGCTGGGGCGGTGTCGCGACGCAGCTGGCAAGAGCGAGGCAAACGACAGCCGGCAAGATTCTCACGACGCGAGCATCAAACGGGAAGAGCGCACCGGTGTCAATCGCCGCCGCGGGAGGATCGGGCACCGTCCTGTCGGCGTATCTCCGGTGCGTGCTCGCGCCTGGTAATCGATGCTGGCGTGGAGTAGCGGCGTGATGGGGAATGCAGCCTTTACAATCCCCAGTGCTCAACCCCTCTGTTCGCGCGTGCTGTGGGATGCCGCTAATTTTCCACCATGATTCGCGCGCAATACGATCGCGGGGTTTACCTGCCTAACGAGGACATCTGGCTCGATCCGTTCGAGGGGAAATCGTTCGCTTTCATCTCGCACGCCCACAGCGATCACATCGCCCCGCACGACGAGATCATCGTCTCGGAACGCACTTCGCACCTCCTGCAGGCACGTCTGCCCGGCAAGCGCAACGAGCACATTCTCGCCTTTGGCCAGCCGGCCACCATTCGCGGACTTCGGGTCACGCTTCTGCCCGCCGGTCACATCTTTGGTTCGGCTCAATTCTTTCTCGAGACTGACGCCGGCACGCTTCTTTACAGCGGCGATTTCAAACTGCGGCCTGGCCGTTCCGCGGAAGCGGCGAAGTGGAAGCCAGCCGAGACCCTCATCATGGAGACGACCTACGGCCGGCCGCGCTATCGGCTGCCGCCGACCGAACTGGTCGTGCAACAGATCGTCGCCTTCTGTCGCGAGGCGCTCGAGGAGGGCGCCACCCCGGTCCTGCTTGGCTATTCGTTAGGCAAAGCCCAGGAAATTCTTTGCTCGCTGGCGGAGGCAAATCTGCGCCCTATGCTGCATGGCTCGGTCTACCGCATGACGCGCATCTACGAAAAGTCCGGCCAGGCTTTCTGCGACTACGAGCGTTACGACGCCAGTGCGGTTGAGGGCAAAGTGCTCATCTGTCCGCCGAGCGCGAATCGTTCGCGGATGCTCGACCGAATCAAACAGAAACGGGTTGCGATGATCAGCGGTTGGGCGGTTGAACCAAATGCCATTTACCGTTACCAGGTCGACGCCGCCTTCCCGCTCTCCGATCACGCCGATTACGACGATCTCCTGCGATACGTCGAGTTGGTGCAACCGAAGCGTGTCCTGACCCTGCACGGCTTCGCCGCGGAATTCGCGCGCGACCTGCGCGACCGTGGGATCGAAGCCTGGGCGCTTTCGGCGCAGAACCAGATGGAACTAGCCTTGAAAGCGACGCCGCTCGCGCGCCACGGAGTTCCGGGCGTGGTCCCGGACGCTCCCGAGCCTAACGAGCCGTCTGAATTCAGAGCTTTCGCCGAACTTGGCGAACAAATTGCCGCCAATCCGGCGAAACTCGAGAAGGTCCGTCTCCTTTCTGACTACCTGCGCACCCTCGCTCTCGAGCAGCTTCGCATCGTCGCCACGTTTCTGACCGGGAGACCGTTTCCTCAAACCGATCAGAGAACCCTGCAAACCGGTTGGGCAATAATTTCCCGCGCGCTGCTCGAAGCGAGCGGACGCGGCAACGCCGAGCTGCGGCGCATCGCGAGCAGCCACGGCGATGCCAGCAAAGCCGCCTTCGAAGCGCTGCAAGGGCGAACCGCGCCGGAACCCTTTTCGTTAGGCGAAGCTCAGGCCTTTTTCGAAACGCTGCACAAGACGCGTGGACCCGCTGGCAAGACCGAGTTGCTCCGCGAGCGGCTGCAAAAGCTCTCCCCGCTTGAAGCACAATACCTGGTCAAGATTCTGACCGGCGACCTGCGCATCGGCCTGCGCGAAGGGTTGGTCGAGGAAGCGATCGCGCGTGCCTTCGAGGCTTCGCTCGATGATTTGAAGGAAGCCCACATGCTGCTGGCCGACATCGGACAGACTGCGCTTCTCGCCGCCCGACGCGAGCTCGATCGCGCCGAGCTGACCTTGTTTCGCCCGATCAAGGTCATGCTGGCCAGCCCTGAACCGAGTGCGGAAGCTATCTGGGCCCGCTTCGCCGCGGAATCGCGTAACGAATCGGTGGTTTTTGTGGAGGACAAGTTCGATGGCATCCGCGCCCAACTCCATCGCGGCGCGAAGCGGGCGGAGCTTTTTTCCCGCGATCTGCGGCGGGTCACCGAACAGTTTGAAGAGATTGTGGAACGGGCACGGGAGTTTGCCTCCGAGTTGATTCTGGACGGCGAGATCATGGCCTTCGAGCACGGTAGAAAACTGACCTTCTTCGACTTGCAAAAACGGCTCGGACGAAAGAGCGAAAGCGTGGATCTTTTCGCCGTCCCTTCCGCAGACGTGCCGGTGGTTTTTGTCGCTTTCGATCTTCTCTGGCTGAATGGCCGTTCGCTCTTGAAGACCCCGTTGCGCGAACGCCGGGACGTGCTGCGCGGCCTAACGATGCCGCCGCAGTTCCAAATCGCGGAAGTTTCGCCGGCAAGATCCGCCGCCGAAATCGAGTCGGCGTTTCAAATGGCGCGACGGCGTTCGAACGAAGGCCTGATGATCAAGGACCCGGAGAGCCCATACACGCCGGGCCGGCGCGGTCTTTCGTGGTTCAAGCTGAAGAAGGAGCTGGCGACGCTTGACGTGGTTGTGGTGGCGGCAGAGCGGGGCCATGGCAAACGGAATCAGGTTCTGAGCGACTACACTTTTGCCGTGCGCGACGAGGAGAGCGGTCAGCTGCTGCCAATTGGCAAAGCGTACACCGGCCTGACGGACGAGGAGATCGCGGAGTTGACCGCACACTTTCGCAAGAACGCGGTGAGCGATCGTGGGCGCTACCTGGAGGTGAAACCGGATACGGTGCTGGAAATCGCCTTTGACTCCATCCAGCCGAGCACCCGCCACGCAAGCGGGCTGGCGTTGCGGTTTCCTCGCATCAAGGCGATCCGGCGCGACAAGACGCCGGACGCGATCGACACGCTCGCCTACGCCCGGAGGTTGGCAACCGAGACTCGTTAGGCATTCCTCGGCTCTTCGTTCCGGGGCGCGCCAGAACAGGCGAAAATATGCGCGGGGTTGATTTCGTCAGGGTTGGTTTGGCCCGGGGGAGACGGAAGGGTTGGGTCTGGGACCGGCCTTGGCTTTTCGTTCATTCTTCAAGTTTTTCCTGTTTGATCTTTGATTGGGTGTCGTCTGGTTGGGCGAGGAGGCACGCGGCGCTTCTGGAATGGCAGGAGTTGTGTTTGGGACGGGCGGCTGAGGTGCGGCTGTGGCAGTGGAGCGGGCGAAACGCTCGGTCGGACCGGTTGCGCCGACGGGGCCCGTGTCGCAGAAGGCACCGGCCACGCGCCCGGCCGATTCTGTTTAGGGGAAACCGCCGGGGTGACGACTGGCCGCGCTGCAGGCGGGGCGGCGCAGGGTTGCTGGGCAGAGGCGCGGGTGTTCCTATCGGAATCGCGGTCGCGGCTGAAACGGCCGGAGACACTATTCTGCCCGGGATTGGCGGGGTCGGCCGCGCGAGGGTCGGGTTTTTTTTGTCCGGCCTAACGAATCGTCTTGAAGGCAGATTCGGTGGTGGAGTCGCTTCTGCTTCCATCCTGGCCCGCACTTTTTGCGCGACTTGCACATCCTGAATTCCCGACCAACCGCTTTCCACCTCGGGCTGCACAGTGGCGCGTACGACGCGATTTGGACGCGCCGTGCCTTCCGCCGGATGAAACTCCGCCGTTGGCAGCGCGACGACCTGGCCGCGAATCACCGGGCTTTCGTCGTCGAAACCCTGCGTTCGCTCAAGGCGGAGTCGCTCGATTGGCTGGTGGCTGCGCGCCCGGAGTTCGTCGTAGCTCGGGCCGCGATCGACGACGACCGAATTGTTGTAGGTGATGTTGGTTACGTTGGTCGTCTGGTTGATGATCGTGACGTTGCGTTCCCTCGGAACGATCTCGCTCGGAGTCAGCTGGCGGCCGAATTCGTTCGTCGGGACGAAGACGTATTGCCCGGGCCCGATGTCGTAGTAATTATCGACCCAATTGCGAATGCCGATCCGCCGATCGAATTGCGCCTCAGGCGGGAGCGGCGCCCAGCCGACGTAGTCGTTGCCCTTGCGCCACGAGACCCAGGCTGGCGCCCATTGTTCACCCGGCACCAGCCAGACCCAGCCAACGCCGCGCAGGCGAATCCAGCGACCGTAGTGATAAGTGGCCCAGCGGAATTTTTCGTCGGAGATCCAGGTCCAGCCGGCGTCGGTGTAAACCCAGCGACCGTTCGTGTAGGGCCGCCAGTCGCGCGACTGGGCAGCTTGGCGCGGCTGAAAAACGTAGCCGTAATCGCTCGTCTCCATCCAGTCGCCGTAGGGATCGAGTTTGCGGTAGAAGGTCGCGTACGAGCCGGTTTCGGAATCAGTCGCGGATGTGCCGGCCTCGGTGCTGTCCGCGGTGTCGCTGGCATCCGGAGGAGCGGAAACAGCGACGACGGGAGTTGAGGCCATGGCTCTTTGTTTTTTCTTTTCGGCGAGCGCCTGCTCGCGTGCATCCAGATCGGCCTGACGTTGCGCCAGTTTTTGCGCTTCCTGAGTCTGATGCTCGGCCTCGAGACGCTCTCCTACCCGGCGTTCGATTTCCGCGTTTCGTTCCGCTTCTGTTTGCTGTTTCTGGCAGGCGCCGACGGAGAGACCGAAGACGGCGAGAAGCGGAAGAAAGAAAAATCTTTTCATAAGCAATGAGACCAACCTGGGCTCGAGGTTATTCGAAGCGAAGGCGCGTCTGGCCGCTCTCGCGACTCGCTAGCGGTCGTTAGGCAAAGGCGAGGGCGAAACGGTGGGCGCGGGGATGATTGTCGCCGTTTCGATCCGAGGTCGCCGAAAATGCTCCCATTGGCCATAGACTGCGAGGAGGGCGAAGACAACGAGGATTGCGACCATGAGTTTCAATCCGCTGGCGGGGGCGCGCGTTGCGCTGGGTCGGGTAGGCGTGGCGGGCAAATTCATCGCGGAATATCGGCGGCAGCGGGTGGGTCGCAAACCGCCGACCTTCGGTCGTTGGTGACTACTCCAGGCGGAGCGCGGCGATTGCGTCCATCACGCGCTGGGCGAGGCGGGGGTAGACTTCGCGGTGATTGCCTTCGAGATCGGCTGCAGTGAAATAGAGCGGTTCGCCAACGACGATCGTGATCCGACAAAAGCGCAGTCGCCCGCCGCCGCGAGGTAATGCTTCATGCGCGCCGAAGATCCGCATCGGCACGACCGGCGCGAGAGTTTTTGCGATGACAAACCCGATCCCGGGCTGGGGTGGCTGGAGATTTCCATCGAGCGTCCGCGCGCCCTCGGGAAAAACAAGCGCACAATGATTCGCTCGCAGGATGCGGATGATCGCCTTGAGCGCGCTGCGATCACCACCTTCCTGGTCGACCGGGATGACGTTGAGCTTGGGCAAAAGCCAGCCGAGCACCGGGAGGTCGAGGAGGCTTTTGCGCGCGAGAAAATAAATCGCGCGCCGGCACCCGCTGCCAGCAAAGGGGGGATCGAGATAACTCTGGTGATTCATCGCCAGAATGACCGGGCCTTGCTGAAGGACACGTTCAGGATGAATGACGCGAAACCGAAAAAGGACCCGCGCGACGAAACGCGTGAGATGGTAAATCGAGAAGTACCAGGGATTCACTGCGCGATCGTCAGGCCCTTGCGTTTCAGCCGGCCAATGATTTCGCCCACCACGCCGTCGATCGTCAGGTTGGAACTGTCGATGACATGCGCGTCTTCGGCGATGATCAAGGGCGAGGCGCGCCGCGAGAAATCAGCTTCGTCTCGTGCGCTGATCTGATCGCGCTGGCCCTGCGCCTCGCGCCGGCGAAGGCGAATCTCGGGTGAAGCGTCGATGTAAAACTTGAAGGGCGTCCCGGGAAAAACGACCGAGCCGATGTCGCGGCCTTCCGTCACCAGATCGTTCGTCTCCGCATAACGACGAAGATGATCGACCAGGATCTCGCGCACGCGCGGCACGCTGCTGACGAGCGAGACGTTGTTGTTCACGCGGTCTTCGCGCAGGAAGGGTTCGGGGTCGATACCGTCGATCCGCAGGACGGAATCGTTGCCACGCAATTCAGAGCTCAGGGGCGCGTTCTCTGCCAGGCGTTCGATCGCAGCCGGGTCGTGAGCAGAAATACCGCGTTCAAGCACCAGCCAGGTCACGGCGCGATACATCGCACCGGAGTTGACGTAAACAAAGCCGAGCCGCCGCGCCAGTGCCCGCGCCACGCTGCTTTTGCCGGAGGCAGCCGGGCCGTCAATCGCGATGATGGTGTGCGCGCCAGGTGCTTTCATCGCGACATCCCCGCGCTACCTTATTCCTCTTCTATCCGCGCATGAGAGAGCGAAGTGATGACCGGCGTCGTGGTGCGCAAGCCCTTTGGATTGGCGATATCGTCCAGCATTTTTTCAAATCCCGGATACGATGTCGCGACACAGTCGACGTCTTGGATAACGGTCTCGCCCTCGGCGAAAAGACCGGCAATGGCAAAAGCCATCGCGATTCGGTGATCGCCAAAACTAGAAAGCCGCGCGCCATGCAAAGGAGCGCGCCCGTGAATTTCGAGTCCGTCATTTAGCTCGACCACCTGCGCGCCCATCGAGCGGAGATTGTGGGCGATGGCGGCGATGCGATCGGTTTCCTTGACGCGCAACTCCTGGGCCTGGCGAATGATGGTGGTGCCGCGGGCGAGCGCGCCGGCGACGGCGAGAATCGGCAGTTCATCGATCAACTGAGGGACTTCCTTGCCCTGAATCACGGTGCCTTTCAGATTCGCGCCCGTAACTTCGACGATCCCGCGCGGTTCGACCTGATCGACATCTTCAATCGCTTCTCGAACTTTCGCGCCCATCCGTACCAGGACGCCGAGCAGGCCGGTGCGGGTGTCATTCAAGCCTACGTCCCTGACCAGCAAGTGGCCGTCCGGCTGCGCGGCGGCTGCCACCAGCCAGAAGGCAGCCGAGGAAATGTCGCCTGGGATGCTGAAGTCGCGCGATTCCGGCACGTGATCGCCAAAGACGCTCACCCCTTCTTCGTCGTTGTGCGTACGAACGAGAAAATAATTTAGCATCAGCTCGGTGTGATTTCGTGTCGGGACTGGTTCGTGCACGGTGGTCTTTCCTTTGGCAAAGAGGCCGGCAAAGAGCAGCGCGCTCTTTAACTGCGCGCTCGCCACGGGCAACGAATACTTGATGCCGTGCAGCGGCGCGCCCTCGATCCGCAATGGTGCGGTATCGTGCTCGCCTTCGGCCTCGATGTTCGCCCCCATCATGCGGAGTGGCTCAAGGATGCGGCCCATCGGGCGTTTCGAGAGCGAGCCGTCGCCGACGAGCCGGCTCTTGAAAGGCTGACCGGTCAGGATCCCGGCGAGCAGTCGCATGGTCGTGCCGGAATTGCCGCAATTGATGGCGTCGCCGGGTGCGGAGAGCTTGCGCTTGTTGCCGTGCACGATGAGTACTTCCGGCTCGGGCTGCTCGATCTTGATCCCGAGCGCGCGCATCGCGACCACGGTGTTCATGCAGTCGACGCTGCGCGAAAAGCCGCGCAGAACGCACGGGCCGTTAGCCAGCGACGCGATCATGACCGCGCGATGCGAAATGCTCTTGTCCCCCGAAACGGTGATTTCCGTTTCGATCCGCGGCGCAGGTTTTATCCGAAGTTCATCCATGAATTGAAGCAGCGCCGATCGCCGGCCATCCAGTGAAGCGAGGAGAAGAATCCCAAGTTGCCGGCAAATGTCCAGCGCGTCGGCGCAGATCAGGCGGGGCCGATCTCAGCGCACTGGCCAACGAGAGAAAATCGAACTCGTCAGGGAACGAGAAAGATTTTGTTCGTGTAGGGATCGCGCACCTCGGTGCCGGGCGGGAAGCCACGGACATCGACGTAGCCTTGGTTGGGCGCGTAGGGGCTGGTGACAAAGCCCGGCTTGTTTGGCACGGGGATGCCATATGGGATGTCGCCCTTGGTCTGTTTGACCGTTCCCGCCGTCGCGGCCGGTGACGGCGAAGGTTGGGCTGCGATGTAATCCGCCGGCGTCGGAGTTGGCGTCGGTTGCTGGAAGGGTTGCTGAGCCGGCGGGTATTCCGCTTCGGGCGCCGAGTAGGTGGTAGCATGCTGACGCCGCGGGGGCGGCTCCGGTTCGGAACAGGCAGCGACAAAAAGAGCTGTGAAGAGGGCGAGCAAGATCGATTTATTCATACGGTTGCGGCGGTGGACGGTCTGCCCATTTTTCTAATTCATTAGGCCGGAAGTGACAAAGAATATTTGTTGTCCTAGCGGCGGCGAGGGCGTTTCCGAGAAAAATACCAATTTGCGACCACTCCTCGCCAGAGCGGACTAAAACGATGGAACCGAAGAAAGAAATAATTTTCGTGATCGATGACGATCGCGCCAGCCGGCGAATGCTCATGCGGGCGCTGAGCGAGGCGGGGTACGCGTGCCGTGAAATCGCGAGTGGGTTGGAGGCGCTGGCCATGTTGCAGGCGGAAACACCGGCGCTTCTTTTGCTCGATTTTCACATGCCGGACCTCAGCGGTGCCGAAGTGCTCTCTCGCTTGCGCGCGCACAGGAACGCGGCCATTGCGCAAGTGCCGATCATCATGCTGACCGGAGATCGCGGGGAGGAAAGCGAGGTGCGTTGTCTCGAGGCGGGCGCGAATGACTTTGTCACGAAACCGATTAGCCTGCCGGTCCTGCAGGCAAGAATCGAAACGCAGCTGCGGCTGCAATCGCTCCGCGGGCAGTTGCAGCAGCAGAATGATGAACTGGAAGCGTGGCGCAAAAACCTGGAGGGCGACCTGGCGGCGGCGCGCCTGACGCAGCAATCGCTCATCCCGCAGAAACCACCGCAATTGGTGGGGTGGGAAGTCGCAACCGTTTACCGGCCGGTCATCCAAGTAGGCGGCGACATCTATGGCTGGTTCAAGATGACGGATCGGCGCACTCTTTTCTGGATCGCGGATGCGACCGGGCATGGCGCCGCGGCAGCTTTGCTCACGACTTTGGCGAAATTGCTCTTCCACCACGGCAGCGCGGAGCACGCGGCGCCGACGGAAATCATGGAGGCGGTCAACAACGATTTCCGCAGCATCTTTGCCGGACGCTCCTTCATGACCGCGATGTGCGTGGCGCTCGATGCGGAGAGCGGTCGGCTAAGCGTGGTGGGAGCGGGGCATCCGCCGCTCATCGTGCTGCGCCATGGGGCGGCCGCGGAATCAGTCCGGTCGATCGCACCGCCGTTAGGCTTGCTTGAGGGTTCCGTTTTCAAGGAAACGAAGGTCGATTTGCAGCCGGGCGACGGATTTCTTCTATACACGGACGGACTCTACGTGCCTTCCGGGAAGAGCGCGACGCGCTGGACGCCGGGACACCTGCAGGCGCTGCTGGGCGGAGCCGATGGAAATGCGGAAGAGTTGCTCGAGAGAATTCTGAAGCGAATCGCGCCGGGGAATGGCCAGCCTTTGGCGGATGATCTGGCGGCGTTCGTCGTGCGGCGAGTTCCGACGGTGGGCGGGAAAAATTTCTTAGAGGCGAAAAATTAGTATTGCTCTCGCGCTGCCAAGCGATTAATCAGCTTTTATGCCCAAAACCAAAGCCAAGAAAACACCCTCTAAACGCAAACCGAACGCCGCTTTCATGAGGCCCGTTCAGCCAGATGAGAAACTGTCCGCGATCGTTGGCTCGAAACCGTTGCCACGCTCGGAGCTGACAAAGAAGCTCTGGGACTACATCAAGAAAAACGGCCTGCAGGACAAGAAGAAACGGACGCAAATCAATGCGGACGAAAACATGCGGCCGGTCTTCAACGGCAAGAGCCAGGTGAGCATGTTCGAGATGACCAAGCTCGTCTCGGGACACCTCAGGTAAGCGCGTTCGCCTAACGACTCGATCCGGCCTGAAGGCCGGACCGGGCAACTTTTTTTGCACGCCCGCGAGCAGGCAGACTGCTCGCGGGCGCGCCGGTGTACTGAAATGGGCCGGTGTGCTCCTCTTGCGCAAAGCGCGCCTCTCGCCGAAAGGTTTCACGTGAAAATCCTACGTTTTGCCGCTCTCTTGTCTGCTTCTTGTCTTCTCGGCCTCCCTTTAGCGCGGGCGGATGCGAACTGGCTGACCGATTTCCACCAGGCCCAGGAAGAAGCGAAAGCCAGTCACAAGTTGCTCCTGATCGATTTCACCGGCTCCGACTGGTGCCCGTGGTGCAAGGTGCTGCACGCGGAGGTTTTTTCCAAACCGGAGTTTGAGCAGTACGCGAAGGACAATCTCGTCCTCATGACCGCGGATTTCCCGCGGGCCCGGGCGCTGAGCAGCGAAGTGCGCCAGCAGAACCAAGCACTGGCACGGCGCTATCAGGTCGCGGGATTCCCGACGATTGTGGTCTTAAACAGCGAGGGCAAACAAATCGGCCTGCTTGGTTACATGCCGGGCGGACCGGAAGCCTTCATCAACGAGCTGAAGAAGCTGCCGAAAGGTTAGATTCGCCTAACGAGTTTCTCGGCTAGTTCTGCGTCGTCTCCGCCAGCGCCTTCTGCACCACGTCCGCCAGCTCGCGCCGCGTGAAGGGCTTGGGCAACGCGCCGCGAAACCCGTAGGAGAGAAATTCCGAGAGCGCGGCTTCGTCGGAATAGCCGCTGCAAATGATCGCGTTCACTTCTGGATCGATGCTACGCAAGCGTTCGATGGTTTCCACCCCACCCAGTCCACCGCGAACGGTGGCGTCGAGAATTACGGCACGAAAATTCTCTCCCTTGCGCGCTGCCCGCTCATAGATCCGGACCGCCTCCGAGCCGTCCGGCACTGCGGTCACTTCATAACCCATCGTCCCGAGAAGCTGAGCAGTCAGCTCGCGAATCGCGGATTCGTCGTCCATCACAAGGATGCGCTGCTGATTGAAGTGAAAGGAGCGGTCGTTAGGCTGAAACGGATCGCCTAGGGCCCTGCCGGTTGCCGCGGGGAGATAGAAAGCAAAGGTTGTGCTGCCGGGCGAGCCGTTCTCGAGGTGGAGAAAGCCGCCGTGTTTGCGGATTATCGAATAGCTGATCGCCAAGCCGAGACCGCTTGAGGAAGGCTTGGTCGTAAAGTAGGGATCGAAGATTTTTCCCGTCAGATCGGCGGGCACTCCCGGGCCATGATCGGTGATCGCGACCTTGATGTAACGGCCGGGTTCGAGGGGCAGCCCGCTGCTTTCTTCGACCTGTACATTCTCGGCGCAGACGTGGACGCAGCCGCCGCTTGGCATCGCCTCCCGTGCGTTGATCATCAAAGCGTTGATCACCTGCTCGACCTGGCCGGCGTCGATTTCGGCTTTGCCGAGATGGTCCTCGATCTCGATCGCGGCCCGCAACTTCGAGCCGTGCAGGGAAAATTCGGACGTGTGCTGGAGCAGGTCCGCGATCGAGCAAACTTTTTTCAAGGGCGCGCCGCCCTTCGAGAAGGTGAGAAGCTGGCTGGAAAGGCGAGCGGCGTGCTGGGCCGCCTGTCCTGCCTTGGCGAGAAAGGAAGGCAGGTTGCCGCTGTGGCTCGGAGCGTCGAGCTGGGCAAGGCCAATGTTGCCGGAGATGACGGTGAGAATGTTGTTCAAGTCATGCGCAATGCCGCCGGCGAGTGTGCCTAACGACTCGAGCTTGCTCTTCGTCAGCCGCTCATCCTCCGTCCGCTTCCGCTCCGTGATATCGCGGAAGAAGACGGACATTCCCTCGCCGCTCGCATAGGAGTGGACTTCGAACCACGACTTGCCGTCGCTGTTGAGCGCTTCGAATTGGAGCGCGCTTTGGTCGCTCATCACTTTTCGATAGTTCTCCTCGAAGATTGTGCCGCTGAGATGCGGGAATTTTTCCCAGAGATTTTGACCGAGCAAAGTCTCGCGCTTCGCTCCGAGCATCTGCTCCGCTCTCGCGTTTAGGTAGGTGAAATTCCACTTCGAGTCGAGGGCAAAAAAGCCATCGCTTGTTTTTTCCAGAATGTCGGACATGCGCCGAGCCGATTCCTGGAGCGCGATCCGGTTCTGGTTGCGTTCCTGCAATTCACGGATGTGCCTTTCCGCGACCGAAAGCCGCACGCTCAGGCGCCGGGCGTCAAGCGGCTTGGTGAGATAATCGTTCGCGCCCGCCGCCAGCGCTTGTTCGAGGTCTTCTGCATCCGCCCGGGCGGTGACGAGAAGGATATACATTTCGTCGCCATTCTGCTGCGCGCGCAGGATGCGACAAAGCTCTACGCCGCTCTTCCCTGGCAACATCCAGTCGAGAATGAGGAAGGGAAACTTCTCGCGGACCAGCTCGGTTTCCGCTTCCTCGGCACTGCCGCAGGCGACCACTTCGTGCCCACGCTTTTCGATCAGACGACACAAATTGCGCCGGCTATCGGGATGATCCTCAATCAGCAAAATTTTCATGTCTTCAGGAGAAGCTTTCTTAGGCCACGATTCTCTCGCAGAGCTGACCGTAATTTAGACACAATGAGAGAGCGACTCACCTCCGCGTTGCTTAAAAGCAGTTTGATTGCCACGGCGCGCTGACTTTTACAGGGTCCCGACCTAAACCCGTTCTCTTGCGTTGAGTGCCTTGTCTGCTAGGTACAGCCAAAATCTCGATCCCGTGAAACTGTCGCGCTTCGCTTTCATTCGTTCGTTTGCTACTTATTCGTTTTTCCTAGGCCTCGCCGGATGCCTCACGGCGCAGACACCTGCGGCGCCTGAGACGGCGAAAGCCGCCGGGCTGGCTGCGAGCGCGGCGACCGCGACTCCGGCCATCAGCTACAGCGCGGTGCATGTCGACGGGCCCTTTATCGCGATGACTTTTGATGACGGGCCGAGCGAAAAATTGACCCCTGAGTTGCTCGACATCCTGGCCCAGCATCACATCCACGCGACTTTCTTCGTCATTGGCGAGAATGTGGTTAAGCATCCCGAGATCCTGCAACGGGCGGTGCGCGAAGGACACGAGATCGGCAACCACAGCTGGTCACACCCCGCTTTCGCGAAAATGTCGGATGCCAGGGTCCGGACGGAGCTGCAAAAAACCGACGATGCGATTCGGGACGCGATTGGCGGTCGCCCAGTCCTGATGCGGCCACCCTACGGCTCGATCACCGCGCGGCAGAAACAATGGATCAATGCCGAATTCGGTTATCGCATCATTCTTTGGGACGTGGATCCGCTCGATTGGAAACGGCCGGGCCCGGCCGTCATAACAAGCCGCATCGTCAAGGAAACGCGACCGGGCTCCATCATTCTCTCCCATGACATTCATCCCGGTACGATCAAGGCGATGCCGGAGACGTTCGACGAACTCCAGGCCAGGGGCTTCAAGTTTGTCACAGTCTCCGAGTTGATCGCGATGGGAAAGCCGATGACGCCGAAGCAAACCGGCTCGGAAGGCCCAACCCCGCTTGCCTCTCCGGCGAGCAGCCCGCCGACGACCTCGCCCGCGCCCAGCCTAACGACTCCGTAGCGCGCGGCATGCTGGCCGACGTCTATCTTCAGTTTCGCACCCGCACCGAGACGGCCCTCTCCTCCCTGCTCAAATTGGCGACCGACATGCAGCGTGAGTCGGGCATGCTCGATACCCTGCAGAACCTGCTTCAGGACGTTCGCGAGCCGCTGCTTTTCGTCGTCGTGGGCGAAGTGAAGGCGGGCAAATCGACCCTCCTTAACGCGCTCTTTGGCCAGGAGTTCTGCAAGGTGGACGTGCTGCCGGCGACGGATCGCATTTATATTTTCAAACACGGCCCGCGCGAGCAAACAATCGATGTCTCGGCGCACGTCACGGAGCGCTATCAGCCGATCACATTCCTCCATGACTTCAACATCGTCGATACCCCCGGCACGAACACGATGGTCGCCGAGCACCAGACGATCACGGAGAATTTCATTCCGCGCGCTGACCTCGTTCTTTTTGTCTTCTCGGTGGTTAACCCTTGGGGGGCCTCCGCCTGGGAGCTACTTCGCTTTGTGAATCAAAAATGGCTCAAGAACGTCGTCTTTGTTCTTCAGCAGGCCGATTTGCGCGAGGCGCGGGAAGTCGAAGTGATCGAGCAGCACCTTCGTGAGACTGCCAGCCAGAGGCTCGGCTTCGCCCCGCCGATCTTTTCCGTCTCCGGGAGGAAAGCATTTCTCGCCCGCACCTCCGGTGTCGATAAAGAGCGGCTTTGGAACGAGAGCCGCCTGGCGGCGCTCGAACAGCACGTTAACCGGATGGTAGATGAATCGAAGCACGGTCTGCCCAAGCTCGTCACGACCTGTCAGACCGCGACGGTAATTCTGGCCGACAACGCCGCGCGCGTGCACAATATTCTCGAGACAATTGTGCGGGACGAAGAGCACCTCACCCGCTTGGATGGGATCCTTGCCGAGCGAAAAGAACAAACTTTGCGGCAAGTCGGCGGTTTCCTGCGGGGGATCGAGCAGGCCTGCCGGCGCTGTGAAAGCGAGGGGCAACAGTTGCTCGAGCGCAATCTCTCTTTCTGGCGCACCTTGCGGCTTGTCTTCGGGAAATTGGAGTGGCAGGAGAAATTTCAGGCTGATCTCGAAGGCAAGATGCGCGACTTGATCCAGCCGCAGGTCGAAAACGCGCTCCAACTGCTCGAGACGGATCTGCGCAGCCTTTGGCCGCAGTTACAGGACACCATCGAGAGTCAATTCAAAGGCGACTCGCGGCTGCAAATGATTCAGACGATGCCCGATTTTGCGCGGCAACGGCGCGAGCTGTTGCAATCGATTGAACTCACGCTCGTGGAGCGCATCGCCGGTCGCGGCATGGAAGCGGAGCTCGAGCGAATGTTCCGCGAGACGGCAACCTGGTTGCGGCTCCCGGCGGGTCTCGCCGCCGCGGGCGGAATCGTAACCGTGATTGCCGCGATGAGCAGCGCCGCAGTGGCGGATGTGACCGGGATCGTCGCAATTTCGGCAGCTGCGGTGGGCACGTTTGTCGCCTTCGGGCGTCGCCGAAAAGTTCTCGCCGAATACCATCGCCAAATGGAAGCAAAGCGAGCGGAATTGGTCGCGGCGATCGAGCAGCAACTGCGGCATGCGATCGATCTTTTCTACGCCGAGATCAGCTCCGTTTTCCAACCCCTTCGCACCTTCTGCGCAGCGGAGCGCAAGCGCTACGATCCAATCATGGGTCGAGTGCGCGAACTCGAAAAAACCTTTGCGGATTTATCGGTTGAGCTGCGCCGCAGCCGCTAACCAAGTCGGCGGCGTAGAGGCGCCGGCGTCAGCTGTGAGAAAGTGCGTCGTTAGGCAAACCCCGGCCATGTGATTCCAAGAATCCCGCGCCGCGCGAGCCCAGCGGGCCACACACGTCGTCTCTACCGCTGCTTCTTCGCCTTGGATTTCGTCGAGTACTGCTCGGCCAAACGCTGCTCGGTCTGGCGCCGGGCGATGACGAAATTGTTGTTGTCGCCGTAGTTCCGCCACGGCCCCGGTGGCACGTCGCGCACTTCGACAAACTGCCAATCGTTTAGCGACAACGGACCAAGCCCAAGGTAGTCCCTCACCGCGGGCGAGACATCGAGCCCCGCTCCATGGTTCAGGTTTGGCTTCGGCCTTTCGTTACGGAAGACGTATTGGTAGTGATCGGTGCGGAAGGGCCCGCAATCCTCCCACTGCGCGTAGCAAACCCGGTTGCCATGGCGAATCGCCACCCAGCGATCTTTGCAGACCGAATGCCCCTGCTGTACGAACGCCTGCCGAAACCAGGGCACCACAATCGGGGCCTCGGGCTTGAATTGCCCGTGCGAGACATCGTTGTAGGGCAGCGCGCAATAGAACGGGTTCTGGCGCGGAACGAAGTTTATCGGGATGTAGTCGTGCCGCCGCGACGGGTCCGGGTTGTCGTAGCCGCCGTAGTTGCGCGCCCATTCGGAGTCCCACGAGCTCTTGTGATTCGGAACCGGATTGTTCGCGGTCGGTTGCTCGCCGATCCAGAAAATGGTTGTGACAATGTCCGCCTTCCACGGATAACGAGAAGTGGAAAAGCGCGAAGTCGTGGGGACGAAGACCTGTGGTTCGACTTTCAAAAGTGCCTGTGCGCGCAACTTCATCGCATATTTCGCGAAGTCGGCGCTGCTCTCATAGGGCGATTGGGAGCGGGAACTTGTCGCGGCCAGTGTGCCGCAAGCTACCGTGAGAGCCAGGATTTTTGCGTATCGCGCCAGCATTCTCGTCTTTCGTTAGCCAGATTGACCGCGCAGGCAAGCCAGTTTCATCACTTCCTTTTTAGCACGATCCGTTCCAGCAACGCTCAACCTCGGCTGAGAAGTGTGTCCTGACGAAAGAGATCATCCCTCATTGCGGGATAATCCATCGTATAATGCAAGCCGCGACTTTCCTTCCGGCTGAGCGCCGAATCGACGATCAGAGCCGCAACGGTGGCGAGGTTGCGCAGCTCGAGAAGGTCGACCGTGATCCGGAAATTCCAGTAAAAATCCTGAATCTCGCGTTGCAGATTGCGCAAGCGCGCGCTCGCCCGTTGCAGCCGCTTTTCGGTCCGCACGATGCCGACGTAGTCCCACATCAGGCGTCGGATTTCGTCCCAATTGTGGTAGATCACGACCAGCTCGTCGACGTCCTGGACGTCGCCCGCTTTCCATTCCGGCAGCGAAACGGAGCCGGCTGGGTGCGCTGTCGGTCGGACCCTAACGAGCGCCTCACACGCCCGGTGAGCCAGGACCAATCCTTCCAGGAGCGAATTGCTCGCGAGGCGATTCGCTCCATGCAACCCGGTGCACGCTACCTCCCCGATCGCGTACAATCCCGGCAGGTTCGTAGCGCCATCCATGTCGGCTTTGATTCCGCCGCATTGATAATGGGCCGCTGGCACCACCGGGATCGCCTGCTTCGCCATATCGATTCCGTAACGCAGGCAGGTCTCGAAGATGTACGGGAACCGTTCCTGCAAAAACTCCCGTGGCTGGTGGGTGACATCGAGATAAACGCACTTCGCCCCGGAGCGTTTCATCTCGGCGTCGATCGCCCGGGCGACGATATCGCGCGGCGCCAGCGCGCCTTTCGGGTGCGCCTGCGCCATGAAATCCTCGCCCTTGCTATTGCGCAAAATTCCGCCCTCGCCGCGCACGGCTTCGGAAATCAGGAAGGAGGTGGCCTGCGGATGAAAGAGGCAGGTGGGATGAAACTGGATGAACTCCATGTTGGCGATGACCGCGCCGGCACGCCATGCCATCGCCACGCCGTCGCCGGTCGCGATCGAGGGGTTGGTCGTGTAGAGATACACTTTGCCGCATCCGCCGGTCGCAAGGACCAGGCGATCGGTTCGAATCGTTTCCACCGCCCCGGTTATTTCATCGAGGACGTAAATCCCGAGGCAATGGTCTTCGGTCGCAAAGCCAAGTTTCGCGGCTGTGATCAAATCGACCGCCATGTGATTCTCCAGCAACTGAATGTTCGGCAAATCCTGCACCGCTCGGAGCAGCGTCGCCTCGATTTCGTAGCCGGTGAGGTCGTGTACATGGAGAACGCGGCGTTTCGAATGCCCGCCCTCGCGCCCGAGATCCAGTTCGCGATGGCCGGAGACATCCCTCTCGTCAAAGTGCAGGCCGAGGTCCATCAGCTCACGAATCCGCTCCGGTCCTTCCTTCACCACTGTCTCGACCGCGACCGGATCGCACAGGCCCGCCCCCGCCTCGAGCGTGTCGCGAATGTGCAGCTCGAAGGAATCTTCTCCGCTCGTCACGCAGGCCACACCGCCCTGCGCCCAGGCGGTGTTCGAGTCCGCGCCTTTGCGTTTGGTGATGATCGCTACGCGGCCATACTTCGCCGCCTTGATCGCAAAGGTCAGGCCGGCGATACCGCTCCCGATGACGACGAAATCAAACTGCCTCATCCGAGAAGAATGTTATCGATCAGCCGGGTCCTGCCAAAAAAGACCGCGACCGCGAGAAGGGAGCGGGGCTCAATCGTTAGGCGTGGTTGTAAGTTGTCCGCGCCGACGATCTCCGCGTAATCGATTCGGGCGAGGGGAGACGACTCGATTTTCTTCCGCACCGCCGTGAGGACCTCCTCGGAGGATTTCTCGGACGCGTTCGCCGCTTCGAGCAGCGCGGCCCGGATCACCGGTGCCTGTGCACGCTCGTCGGCACTGAGATATCGGTTGCGCGAGCTGAGGGCGAGACCATCCGCTTCACGGATGATCGGACCGGCGATGATCTCAATCGGGAAATCGAGATCACGCACCATTCGGCGAATGATCGCCAGTTGCTGAAAATCCTTCTCGCCGAAAACCACCGCTTCCGGCGTGAGGAGATGAAATAACTTTGTCACTACGGTGCAAACGCCGCGGAAATGGCCCGGTCGGGATGCGCCGCAGAGTCGCTCGGAAAGTGCCGTTTCCTCCACAGAAGTGGAACGGTCCGTGGCATACATTTCGTTAGGCAATGGGCGAAAGACAAGGTCCACTCTCTCCGCGCGGCAGACTTCCTCGTCCGCCCCTTCCGGCCGCGGGTAACGAGAAAAATCGGACCCGGGCTCGAACTGCAATGGGTTCACAAAAATGCTGACCGCCACTTCGCCTGTCGGACCTGCGCTTTTCCGTGCGAGGCGAATCAGCGAAACATGCCCCGCATGCAAAGCTCCCATCGTCGGAACCAAAACGTGGCGTCGGCCTTGCTTGGGCTGGTTCGCGCGCAGTTCGGCAACGGTCGAAAAGATTTTCATCAGGGCCGGGGACGTTCCAACCAAATCGCCTGCCGGGCAAAACGAAACCGACGATGCCCGAAGTTGCGCCATCCGGCGGCGTGTGCGAGTTCGGAAAGCTCGCGAAACGAAAAAGCGCGTTCCATCGAGGCGCGCGCGTCGTTTCGGGTCATCGCTTCGCGAAAAACAAAGGCGGTTATCAGATCGACGCCAAACTTTGCCCAGCGGCCGCGGCGCAAATCCGCCACCAGCACATTGCCGCGGGAAAGTTCGCAACAGCGGCGAAGCAACGCGATCGCTTCTTCGGCCGTGAAATGGTGCAGGGCGAGCGAAAAAAGTGCCAAGTCGTAGGATTGCGTACTCCCGAAGTTGTGGACGTCGGCGCAGTGATAATGAATTTCGGGAAATCCTTCGCTCAGCTCCTGTGCAATCCGAATTGTCGATGCCTGCAAATCCACCGCGTCGATCCGCACCGAGGCGCCGATCCTGCGGGCGAACTCCACCACCAGTCGCGGAATGTCGCCCGAGCCGGTGGCGAGATCGATGATGCACAGGTTATCGTTAGGCCGAAGCCAGCGACGCAGGAAATGTCGCACCAGACGATAGCTGCCAAAGTAGCGATTCAGCGTGCGCAGATTACTAAGGTCAGAGATCAGCTCCGCCGAAACCGGCTGCGGCCGGTCCATCCATTCCGGTTCCGCGGGGTCGAAGCGCCGCTTCAACGTGGGAGAGGCCTTTGTGCCCCGATCTCTTGCTGCGCGTTTCCTGATCGGGGCACAAAGGCCCCTCCCACATTCAGATTCATTAGAGGAACTTCTGCCACGAATCGGGCAGCGCGGCCGTCTCCACGTCGCTCGCAATGCGGCCTTCGAACTCGGCCCGGAACGAGGTGCTGGTACCGTAGACCATGATCAAATCTTCCGAGCCCTCGACCCGGATGGCATGCGCCACGCCCGGCGGAACGACAATAGCAGCATTGTTAGGCCCGCGATGTTCGTCACCGTCGATAAAGAGTCGCATTGTCCGGCGCGGCAGACCGGCGCGCGCTTCGCGCAGGATCATTTCGGCGCGCCCTTGGACGAAAAACATCACATCCCATTGCTCCTCCTCGTAGGGGCGCAGGGAAAAATTTTCCGGCTCATCAAGGAAGAGACGCCGGAACCATTCGTTAGGCGAGGCACCGTCCGGTACGCTCGGTGGATGAACGTGAAAACCTTTTGCCGTCTGTGCGAACATCCGTGCGGCCGACCACTGCTGCGGCCAGAGACCGATCCTTGCCAGCGGCCCTTCATCCCGCCGGGCAAATTCGCCGAACAACCCGCGATGCCGCTGCGGGTAAATCGTACGCGCGAGAACCTCCACGCCTGGGATCCAGACGGCGGCGATTTCCGGCGCGCACTGGTCGACCGTGGCAAGTTTGCCGGCGTCGACGCCGATCTCGCTGATCTGTTCGGCAAGTGAGCGCACGCTGTAATCGCGCACCTCCAACGCGCGGCGCGCCATCGGCGCCAGTCCCTGCCAGTTGTCATGGTTTTGCTTCATAGGGAAAAAGCCGGCGTTATTCGCCTAACGAAAAATCGGCGCGCTCACGGGAAAGGTTCGGGTTGTAAAAAGGATCGTGCGCGACCATCTCCGGCCAGCGTTCGCGCAGGACCGCCGCTTCGCTCGGTTCCACGCTCGCGCGGCGGGAAGCAGACTGGTCGTGGTAGAGCTTGGCAAAGGGTGTATAGACAATGAAGTAACCAGCCTGGCGCATTTTGAGGCAGAGATCGACATCATTGAAGATGACCGGCAGATGCTCTTCATCAAAGCCCCCGACCTCCTGGAAGACCACGCGCCTGGTCAGGAGACAGGCGGCGGTGACGGCGCTGTAGTTGCGCGTCACTTGCAACTGACGGCAGACCCCGGGCGACTCCGCCGGGAAGCGGTAGAAGGCGTGTTTCACCATTCCGCGCACCCCGAGGACCACGCCCGCATGTTGTATCGTCTCATCCCGGAAAAGCAGGCGCGCGCCGACCGCGCCCACTTCCGGGCGCTGGACATGCTCGGCCATCGCCGTAAGCCATCCGCTGGAGATGACTTCGGTGTCATTGTTTAAGAAGAGCAGCCACGGGGCGTCCGTATGCTCGACCGCGAAATTGTTGATCGCGGAATAGTTGAAAGGTCCCTCGTAGTGCAAGAGGCGGTGGGGAAAATTCCGAAAAAAATCGCGCGCTTCCTCCGACTGACTGTCGTTGTCGACCAGAACGATCTCGTAATTCTCGTAGGAAGTCTTCGCTTCCACGCTGGCGATACAGCGCGCCAGAAGATCGATGCGGTCGCGCGTCGCGATGATGATGGAAATCTTCTTCTCCTCCCTGAGGTGCCGCCGGATGCGGAAGCCGTGCGTGCGCCAATCGATCGCAACATGACCGGGCTGCTGCTCGCGCGCGAGGTAATCGCTCAGGCTGCGGCGCGCCGCCTCGAGCGCATTCGGTTTGGAGCGAATGTTGGTGGATGTAGAACCCTCGCTCCGCCGCCAATGATAAAGAATTCGCGGCACATGATGGATGCGCTTGGTGAGTGACATCACACGGAGAAAGAGGTCGTAGTCCTGCGCGAAATCGTAGGTCGATCGAAAGCCGCCGAGATCGCGCACGAGCGCCAGCCGGATGGTCGTGAAATGACAAAGGTAGTTGTAAGAAAGAAAAAAATCCGGCGACCAATCGGGTTTGAACATTGGTGCTTCGAATCCGTCCTCAGTCAACTTGTCCTCGTCGGAGTAGATCAGATCCGCGTCGGGATGTTGTTGCAGGAGTTTGACCGTCTGAAAAAGCGCATCCGGCTCGAGCACATCATCATGGTCGAGAAGACTCATCCAAGTTCCGCGCGCCGCTTCGATTCCGACGTTGGAGGCGGCCGAGATTCCGCTCTTTTTTTCCAGGCGGAAGACCCGAATCCGCGGATCGTGCCGCCCGACCTTGCGCAAGGCCTCGAGCGTCGTGGGATTGGTGGAGGCGTCGTCGACCAGGAGCAGCTCCCAGTTTTCATATGCCTGTTGTTCGACGGAGGCGACCGCTTCCTCCAGCCAGGGGACGGGGGTGTTGAAGACGGGGGTGATGATGCTGACGAGCGGTTGACTCGTGAAGGTGCGCGCTTCCGTCCGAAGCGCCGCCGCCTGTGCCGGCGTAACGCGATGGCGTTCGAACCATTTCTGGTATTCGTTAGGCGTGAGAGCCGGATTTTTCGGCGCCACCGGACCCCCCAGGCGCTTGCGCACTTCGCGGATCAGTTTTTGCGGCAAGCGGTAAGGGGCGAGAATGACCTGACCGATTTTGCGCTCGGGCGATTTTCGCAGCGCCTGTTTTTCCACCCTGAGCTGTTTCAGATCTCGCTTCGCCTGCTTGAGCTTGAGCACTTTTTCCTCGAGCCGCGCGATGTGGCGGTCGGCCGCTTCCAGCTCCGACATCCGGGTTCGCAAGGTGCGGCGCATCCGGCGGAACTGGGCATTGATCCGCGCGAAGCCGGTCTCCACTGCCGGCAAGAGTGTGTCGATGGAATCGGCTGTTTTCCGAGTCAATCGCACAGCTCCGGGCTCGATCTCGACCACGTCGCATTCGTAATTTGGGAAAAAACCCAGACTGGCCAGTTGAATCACCAGGCGCGGACGTCGTTTCGCGACGTCTGCTCCCGCTCCGGGAATGAGGACGAGGTTATCCGTCAGTTTCGTTAGGCGCTCGAGCACCGGGCCGTCGTTGGCCGACTCGATCTCGGGCGGATAAAACCAAATGGCGAGGTCAAAGCGTGGCCCGCCTCCATCCTGCCGAAGCGTATCGAGCTCGGCGATCCCGGAGCAGTCTGTGCTCTCGAGGCCATCCTTCCGGCCTTGCTCACGGAATTGGGCGGCTTCGTTCCCAACGAAGAGAAGCCGGGAGGGCGTGAATTTGCGCGCGATGAGGCGCGCGAAATCGGACCGGATCGTTGGGAAGATTCGCGGCTGCACGGGAGCACATTATAATGATTGCAGCCGCTCGCAGGCAAAATTACGCTGCTGCCGTCTTCGTTCCACGTCTTCGGCGGCTGTCCTGCATGGTCGATTTTTGCGTTTACCTCTTCTACCGCGCGGCGCTGGGATTGATCACCGCGCTGCCTTTGCGGGTCGTTTTTTCCCTCGGAAAGACGCTCGGTTTTCTCGCCTGGCTCTGCCTGCCCAACTATCGCCGGTTGGCCCGCCGTAACGTCGAGATTGCCTTCGGCGAAGAAAAATCGGCGACAGAAAAGGACCGGATCGTTCGGCGCCATTTTCAAAATCTCGGCGCCAATCTCCTCAGTGGCATGAAGCTCAACACGATGTCGGTCGAGCAGGTCGCGGCGCGTGTCGAGGTCGAGGGGGCAGACGAAGTGCACCGCCAACTGCGCCGGGGAAGACCGGTCGTCCTCGTGCTCAGCCATCTCGGCAGCTGGGAGTTGATCGCGCAATTCCCACCCCATCATTTTGGCTACACCCGCCTCAGCACGGTCTATCAAAAACTCGGCAATCGTTATCTCGATCGATTCGTCAGGCGACAGCGTGCCCGTTTTGGGATCGAACTTTTCGATCGGAGCGAAGGCTTTGCCGAAGCCATCAGGCTCCTGCGCGGCGGCGGAATGATCGGGATCCTAAGTGACCAGCACGCCGGCGATCACGGCCTCTGGACTCCGTTCTTCGGGCGACTGGCCTCGACCTCGCCGCTGGCCGCGTTGCTTTGCAAACGGACCGGCGCCGCTCTCGTTGCCGCGCCCCTTTTTACCGCCGGGCCCGCAAAGTGGCGCATGATATTTCGCCCGCCAAGCGATCAGCCCGACGACACCGTGGAGGCGCTGACCGCAAGGGTGAACGCCATGATCGCGGACGAGATTCGGCGCGCCCCCGAGGACTGGTTTTGGGTTCACAATCGCTGGAAAACACCGCGCCCCAACTGGCTCCTGAGCAAATACAAACGAGGGCTTTATCTGCCGCCGACGGTTGAGCCAAAGGATTTGAAGCCGTTCAGAATTCTCATTCGCGGGAGCAACTGGCTGGGCGATTCCGTGATCAGCATTCCGGCGGTGCGCGCGATCAAACGCGGCCGGCCGGATGCGCACATCACCGTGCTGGCGCCGGAGAAACTTGCAGCCGTCTGGCGGCTAATGCCGGAGGTTAATGTCGTGCTTTCGTTAGGCAAGAGGTCGCTCTGGTCGGCCGCGCGCGTCTTGAAACGGGAGCCGGCTTTCGATGTCGGAATCCTTTTTCCGAACTCGTTGCGCGTCGCGCTCGAGCTCTGGCTGACCGGTATCCCGCGCCGGGTGGGGTACGCGGGGCATCGTCGGCGCTGGCTCTTGAACCAGGTGGTGCGTCCCGTCGAACACAAGGGACCGCCGCTGCATCAGGCGGAACATTATCTCGATCTCGCCCGTTCGTTAGGCGTGGATGCCGAGGTGGGTGAAATTGCTCTGGAGCCGCCCTCGCCCGCGACTCCCGCTCCGGAAAGAATCGGACTTTGCCCCGGGGCCGAATACGGTCCCGCAAAGCGCTGGTTGCCCGAGCGTTTCGCTGGCGTGGCGGCGGCGATCGGCGGCGAGTGGGTTCTCCTCGGCACGGCCAGGGACGAAAAGGTCGGAACGCAGATCGCAGCGACGCTGGGCAACGGCTGCCTCAATCTCATTGGCAAGACCACGCTTGACCAACTGATCGACGAGCTCCGAAAGTGCCGGCTGCTTTTGACTAACGACACGGGCACGATGCACCTCGCGACATTGCTTGGGGTGCCGGTCGTCGCGGTCTTCGGTTCAACCGAGCCGCGCCTGACAGGTCCGCTGGGCACGCGAAACAAGGTCGTCAGGCATCAAGTCGAGTGCAGTCCCTGTTTCTTGCGCGAATGTCCGCTCGATTTCCGCTGCATGAAAGCGGTGACGTTGGAGGAAGTGGCGGAGTTGGTTCGAGAATCGAGAATCGAGATTCGTGATTTGGAAAAGTGACCGATTCACGAATCTCGATTCTCGGACGTCACACCTTCATTACTTCCGTCTCCTTGCGCCCGAAGTGCTCGTCGATCGATTTTACGAAACGGTCGGTCAGTTTCTGGATTTCCTCTTCGGTGTCGTGAAGCTGGTCTTCGGTCGCTTCGCCGGCTTTCTCCATCTTCTTCGCTTCGTCCATCGCAGTGCGGCGATTGGCCCGGACCCGGACGCGCGCTTCCTCCGCCATTTGTTTGAGCGACTTGACCAAATCTTTGCGGCGTTCCTCGGAGAGCTCGGGAATCGGCAAACGGATGAGTTTGCCATCGACCAGTGGCGTGATCCCGATTTTCGATTCTTTGAGGGCTTTCTCGATGTCGCGCACGGTCGAAGCGTCGAACGGTTGAACGACAAGCAGGCGTGGCTCGGGTGTGGTGATGAGCGCAAGCTGCTTGAGCTTCATCGCCGAGCCGTACGCTTCGACGTCGACGTTCTCAACCAAGGCGGGCGAGGCCTTCCCAGTGCGCACGCTGGCGAATTCGTGGATCATGTAATCGACGCTTTTTTCCATCGCCATTTCGGCTTCGAGCAGGATTTCTTCGACGGTCATAAAAGTGATTAGAAGAAAGCTGCGGCCGCTCGAAATCGCAATTTTTAATCGGAGACGAGCGTGCCGATTTTTTTCCCGAGCACGGCATCGCGGACGTTGGTCGGCTGGTGCATGTCGAAAACCAGGATTGGGATCTTGTTATCCATGCAGAGGCTGAAGGCGGTCGAGTCCATCACCTGCAACCTTTTCGTCAGAGCCTCGGTGAAACTGATTTTCTCGTAGCGCTGGGCATCGGGATGCAGGTTCGGATCGCGATCGTAGATGCCGTCGACCTTGGTCGCCTTGAGCAGGATGTCCGCGCCGATCTCGCTCGCGCGCAAGGCGGCGGTGGTGTCGGTGGAAAAGTAGGGATTGCCGGTCCCGGCGACAAAGATGACGACGCGCCCCTGTTCGAGGTGACGAATGGCCCGCCGCAGGATGAAGGGCTCGGCGACGTTCTGCATTTCGATCGCGGTCTGGACCCGGGTGATGACGCCGCTTGCTTCAAGTTCACTTTGCAAAGCAAGGCCGTTGATGACGGTGGCGAGCATGCCCATGTAATCCGCAGTCGTGCGGTCCATTCCGCGATGGCTGGCGGCGAGCCCGCGCCAAATGTTGCCGCCGCCGACGACGATCGAGATCTGGACGCCCAGGTCGCAGATCTCCTTCACCTGGCGCGCGATCTCCTTCACGATCTGGGGCGAAATCGTTTCTTTCGCGCCGGTTTCGCGCAACGCTTCGCCGCTCAATTTGAGAACGACGCGTCGGTAGGCGGGCGTGGCAATTTCCATCTCGGGCGGGATGATTGATCAGAAATGCAATTTTGGGGAGGAAAAACCGCGTAAAAATTCGGACGCGTTCATCCGGCGCTTTCCTTCCAGTTGCACTTCCTCTAGGCGCAGGGCACCGCGACCGGTGGCGACGAGCAGCTCTGATTCGTTAGGTGTGATGATCGTTCCAGGCTCGCCGACGCTTTGCTCGCTCACGGAGGCGCGAAAGATTTTCAGGTTACGCTCCGCTCCCGAAGGGCTGGCAAGCTGGGTGAAGGCGCCGGGCCATGGATCGTAGGCGCGTATTTTTCGTTCGATGACGACGGCCGGCTCCTTCCAATTAATTCTGCCCTCCTCACGGGTCAGCTTCGGCGCGTAGCTGGCCTGGGCAGAATCCTGTGGAATACGGGGGGCGGCCCCGTCGGCCAGCAGGTCGAGCGCACCGAGCAGGGCCTCTGGTGCGAGCTGTGCCAGGCGATCATGGAGCGATCCGCCAGTTTCGTGAGGCAGGATCAGCCGTTTCTTCTGCAAAAGGATATCGCCGGTATCGAGGCCTTCATCCACATACATCACGGTGATGCCCGTTTCGGTGTCGCCGGCGACGATCGCTGCCTGGATGGGCGCGGCCCCGCGATGCCGCGGCAGGAGCGAAGCGTGCAGATTCAAACAGGCGATAGGCGGAATATCCAGCGCGCTCCTGGGCAGAATCTGGCCGTAAGCCATGATGACGATGAGGTCGGGAGCGAGCGCACGGATTTCTGCGACGGCCCCTTCGTTTCGAATCCGCGCAGGTTGAAAAACGGGTACAGGATTCCCCGCCAATTCTGCCTTGATTGGAGGCGCGTGAATGCGCTGGTCGCGGCCAACCGGTTTGTCCGGCTGGGTGAAAACACCGATCAGTTCATGCGCCGGGGAGCGAAGGAGCGCGCGCAACGTCGGCACGCCGATCTCGCCCGTGCCGATAAAGACGATCCGCATTCTGCGCTACGGCATCAAGACCTGCGGGGCGACAGAGCGCCGTGCACGGCGCGGCGCAGCGGCACGCGCCATCACTTTATCGCCTCCGGTCACCTCCCGTTGACCAACCGATGATGCGCAGTTGGTGCAAAGATAATCGTAGATCTCGCGATCGGGCAGGATGAGGAGGAGGCGTTCGCGCACCGGCATCGCCGCCTTGCATTTCTCGCAATAGAGGCTGGAGGCGGTGAAATTTTCAAACTGCTGCTGGCTCATGTTCGCCGTTCGCGACGGTCTCGAGAATGTGATAAAGCACCTTAGCCGGGGGCTCGGTCGCGTCCACCATCTGCACGCGATCGCTGTAATGATCGAGGACCGGCTTCGATTCGTTTTCGTAGGTCGCGAGCCGGCGCTTGATCACCTCCTCGTTGGCATCATCAAGCCGATTATCCTTGAGCGCACGCTTTTTCAAGCGGGCGAAGAGCGCGTCGCGATTTGGGCACGAGAGGTGAAAGACCTTTTTCACATCGATCAGCTTATCCATGATCTCGGCCTGTCCGACATTGCGCGGAATGCCATCGAGTATGAGGACGTCGATGTCCGGCTTGAACTGGTGCGCATCGACCGCGGCGTCGATCCGGGCCTTCCAAAGTTCCACCGTGATATCGTCCGGCACCAGTTCGCCGCGGCTGGAGTATTCGAGAAAGGCGCGCCCGAGCCGGGTGCGGGTATCGATCGAGCGAAAGACGTCGCCGCACGCGCAATGAAAAAAGCGAGGGATGGAACCGAGCGAGCGACCCTGGGTGCCCTTGCCGCTCCCAGGAGGGCCGAAAAGAAGGTAGGTGGTGTATTTCATTGGAAGTGAGCGCGCTTATATCTGAAATCGAACGACGGCACAATGCGGAAAGGGAACGGATTCCAGTCCCGCGGTCAGGTTCAGCCTAACGACCGAAGGCCTTAGCTGGCGGTCGCGGCGTCCGCCGGAACGACATTCACCCGGCGACCGGCGCGGTCGAATCGCACCTGCCCGTCGACGAGGGCGAAAATCGTATAGTCACGGCCGAGGCCAACGTTTTTCCCAGGCAAGAACTTCGTCCCGCGCTGGCGGATGATGATGTTGCCGGCGACGACGGTCTCGCTGCCAAATTTTTTCACGCCCAGCCGTTTGCTGACGCTATCGCGCCCGTTCTTGACGCTGCCCTGTCCTTTTTTGTGAGCCATTTTGAAAAGGTGAGAGTTGCTTGGTTGAGACTGTTATTTGGCGGCCGCTTCCTCTTCGGTTGCGTGCTCCTTCGTTTTCGATCCGAGCTTGATCCCGGTGATCTTCACCCGGGTTAACTTGCGGCGATGACCCACAGTGCGGTGATAGCCTTTGCGCCGGCGATATTTGAACGCGATCACCTTCTTATCCTTGCGTTGTTCGATCACTTCGCCGGTCACGCTCGCGCCGGAGACGGAGGGACTGCCATGCGTTAGCTTGTCGCCGTCAGCGTGCATCAGCACGTCGCCAAAAGTGAGCGTTTGGCCCGCCTCGCCTTCGAGCAGATCGACGTCGATCGTGTCGCCTTCTGCAACGCGATACTGCCGACCGCCTGTTTTGATAATTGCGTAAGCCATAGTCTCGGGAAAAGTCGGTGAAACTCTCACAGACCCTTCGCTTTGACAAGCGGAAATCCGGCTTCTTACGACCCAGCAAAGTGTGCTGGGCGGGAGTGCATCCTCCTACGTCGCGCCCGACACCAGGAAGGTGATCTCACCCTTCGCCGGATGCGCCGTGTAGTGCACAAGCAGCTCCGCGGCAGTGCCGCGCCGGAATTCCTCAAACTTTTTTGTCAGCTCCCGCGCGACACACAGTTGCCTTCCGGGCATGATTTCGCCGCTGGCGGCAAGGGTCTTGTTAATGCGATAGGGTGACTCGAAGAAGACGGTGGTCTCAGGGCGCTCCGCTGCCGCCGTGAGTTCCCGCGTGCGCTGTCCGCTTTTCACCGGCAGAAAACCGCGATAACAGAATTGCTCGAGCGCAAAACCCGAGCCGACCAGCGCGGTGGTGATGGCCGAGACTCCAGGAACGATTGTGAAGGGCAGATCGCGCTCGATGCATTTGCAGATCAAGCGCGCGCCGGGATCCGAAAGCCCGGGCATGCCCGCGTCGGTAATCAGCGCCACGGTCTCGCCCGCCGTCAATCGCTCGATCAACTCGGCAGTTCGCATCGCCTCGTTATGCTCATGATAACTGACGAGCGGTTTCCGGATTTCAAAATGCCGGAGCAAGTTTCCGGAATGCCGCGTGTCCTCGGCCGCGATCAGTTCGGCGGACTTGAGGACGGCAAGAGCGCGCAAAGTAATGTCGTCGAGGTTCCCGATCGGCGTGCCAACGACGTAAAGCATCGCCGATTATGTGCCGGAGAAGACCACGGTGCCAGTTGGCAAGGCGAATTCTTCGCCGGTCTACAGCACCACCGTGAACATCAAATCATTCCCATCGCTCTTGTAGTTGGCCGGGAAGGCGGATCGGCCGATCCCACCGTCTGGTAGACTGCTGAAGGTGCCGCTGAAATTTTGGCCGGGGAAGGCGGTCTGCACGGGTGCGGCCTTACCTGAACCTCGTCTGATCGTTAGGTAACGGTTAACGCTGCTCGGAATTTGGGCTGCCGGCCTTCGAATCGAAATAGAGCACGACAAAAATCGTCGCCAACCACGGCCGCAGGACGGCGTGCACGAGTGTGCTGAGAAATGTCGTCAGGCCTGAGAGAAAATCCGGCGCATTCGTCGTTGCCATCGACTGGAGCATCGCGGCCGCCTGCTCCACACTGGTCACATCGCGCATTCGGAAAAAGATCACGGGCAATTCGATGGCGGCGTTCAAGGCGATCATGACCAGCAGCCAGACCGACGCAATCAGCGCGCCGCGATAAAGCGGTCTTTGCATGCGGGGGAGTTCCGTCCGGCTGCGCGCCACGTCCTTACTTTCCCGCAACGCCTCCATCACCTCCGCTCCGCCGAGCGCGCCGGCCTGCTGCCAGAAGAGAAAGTTGATGAAGAGCCTGGCCACCATGTAGGCGGTGAAAACCAGCAGGCAGAGCATGAGCAGGAGCGAGCTGGTCGATGCCGCCCCGGCTGCGAGTGAGAGTGCGACGAGCAGCGGGATGATCGTCCAGAGAAAATAGCTGCCGTAAACGACCAGCCCGAGCATAAACATCCGGGTCCAAAGCGGCTTCGCTCGTGTCAGAACATCGCCCAGGCCGGGGTCGCGCCCGGCGTAGAGATCCGCCGAGAGCAGTTGCAACCCGGCGAGCGAAAACGGCCACGCGATTACGAGCAGCATCAACATCAGGAAAGCGACCACCGCGCTGACAATGACTGAAACCGGCGGCCCGCCCGCCTTGGGCATTTCCAGAAAGGGCGCGGCGAGCTGGAGAAAAAACGCCGGGACGGCAACAAGCAGCGCGAGTGCGAAAAACCGCCTGAATCCCTGGCGATAGACACGCCAGCTGGCGGCGAAAATTTCCCCGAAACTCAATCGCCTGACGACAGACGGAACTGGCGCGGGCACGGCCACTTCGTCGGCAAAAATCTCCGGCAGCTCACCGGCCATGATCCAGCGCTCGCTCCCCGGCTCGCGGATTTCATTCTCGCGGATCAGGCGGCCTTCGCGCTTCCACTCGCGCAATTCATCGAGGTCGACCGGGCCATATTCCTTGCCCTGAACTCGCACGATCCAGGTATCGGTTTGATTTCTTTCGACAGGATTCACAAGGATGACGAGGATTCAGGAAAGGGCTGTTGCACGTTCCACTTCCCGTCCTGACAATCCAGTAAATCCTGTTCCCAATTTTTGTGAAACTTCTCCTGATTGACGGCCACTATTACGTTTACCGATCTTACTTCGCCATCCTCCATCTTTCCAATTCCCGCGGCGAGCCGACGAACGCGATCTTTGGATTCACCAAGACACTGCGTCTCATGCTGAAGCATCTTCAGCCTGATCTCGGCGCGGTCGTTTGGGACCGCGGTCTCCCGCAGCGTCGGACCGAACTCCAACCCGGTTACAAGGAGACGCGCAAGGAAATGCCGGCACCAATGGTGCCGCAACTCGACATTATCCAAAAGCTAACGCCGTGGCTCGGTTTCAAGAGCCTTTCCCTGCCCGACACGGAAGCCGACGATCTGATGGGCTGCTATGCTGTCAAAGCGCGCGAACGCGGGATCGATGTCGTTTTGGCGACGAACGACAAGGACCTCTTTCAGCTCGTGAATTCGAACGTGAAAGTTTACAGCACAGCCAAAGCCGATCTCGCCTCGCTCAAGGACGCGTTCGCTTTGTTAGGCGAGGAAGAAGTGACTGCAAAATGGGACGTGCCGCCCGCTTTGATTGGCGACGTGCTGGCCATTGCCGGTGACGCGGTGGATAACATCCCCGGGATCGGCATCGGTCGGAAGGCTGCGGCCAAATTGCTGCGCGAATTCGGCAGCCTCGAATCACTTTTGCACGAGATCGATCAAATCAAAACGCCCAAGACCCGGGAAAAACTCGCGGCGGGTCGCGAACGCATCCTGCAAAACCGCAAGATGGTCGAGCTCGATCGCCATTTGGAATTGCCGATACCGATCGACGACCTGCGGATCACGCCCGACTACCCACACCTGATCGAATCGATGGAGCGCTACGAGTTTAGATCGCTTCTTCAGGAAGTGCGCGACGAAGCCGCCCGGGCTGGTCGTCATATCCAAGGCGAACTGCTGTAGACGCCTCGCTCCCGGCGACATCCAGGGCGTGCGCCCGGTAGTACGTCGAAAATCTTTTGAACGCGGCCCTGCGGCCGCTGTCTATTGCCACTGGTTAAGGCGATTCGGGCGGTGGCACGTTCTCGCATTCGAAGGTTTCTCCGCGTGCCCTGCCCGGATCTTTTTTGTACCGGCGGCTTGTTGCCCGGCATTCTTCCCGCATTGTTCCTACCTGTCGGCCGCTCTGTCCTTGGCGCGGTCGACCGCCAGCCATGGCCACGAATTTCACCGTCGATGACCTGCAATTGATCGACCTTGCCCTGCGTGAGGATATCGGCAGCGGCGACGTCACAAGTGAGTATTTCGTCGGCGAAAACGACCAGTCTTCGGCGCGCGTGATCGCGAAGGAGCGCGCAATCGTTGCGGGCGCGGAAGTGGCAGCGGAGGTTTTTCGGCGGCTCGATGCCGGGTTGCGCATCGAGATCGTGCAACAGGATGGCGCGACCATAGCTGGTGGAACTGCGGTGCTCGAGGTTCGCGGTCGCGCGCGGTCGATTCTCACCGCCGAGCGGGTTGCGCTCAATTTTCTCCAGCATCTGAGCGGGATCGCGACGCTCACGCATCAGTTCGTCGAAACGGCCGGTCCCAACGGGGCAAAGATCCTCGATACCCGCAAGACAACGCCGGGCCTCCGGAGGTTTGAGAAGGCAGCGGTTTGCGCGGGCGGCGGGACAAACCATCGCTTCGGTCTCTTCGACATGGTGCTGGTGAAAGATAACCACCTTCTGGCGCGCGATGGGCTTTCCCGCTTGGGCGCGGCGATCGAGCGCGTGCGGCAGGAGCGGCCCGGCCTGACGATCGAAGTGGAGGCCGACAACCTCGATCAGGTCCGCGCTCTGCTCGAGGTCCCGGGAGTGGAGGTGATCCTGCTCGACAACATGCGCGGAACCCAGATGCGCGAGGCGGTCGCGATCGGAAAGGGCAAGGTGAAGTTCGAAGCGAGCGGCGGGAGTGAATCTGCGTAACGTGAAGCAGATTGCCGCTACCGGCGTGGATTTTGTTTCGATCGGGGCTCTGACGCATTCTGCGCGCGCGATCGATTTCTCGTTGGAGATAACCCATGTTGCCGCCTAATCGGACGGCGCCGGTTCATCCTGCCGCGGAAGGGATTGGAGCAGGGAAATGAAGCTTTCCGATCGACTCATCGCCGCCGAACTCCGCGCTTCGTTGGGTGGAAGTGTCATCGGCCAGCGCATCATCGTCTTGGAATCGACCCGTTCGACGAACGATTTCCTTCTGCAAATGCTCACCCCGGAGGTGCCGGAAGGTTTTGTCGTTTTCGCGGAACAACAAACCGCCGGTCGCGGCCAGCGCGGGAACCGCTGGGCCTCGGCCTCGCATCTGGGACTTTGGTTTTCGATCCTGCTTCGTCCGCGTCTGCCGCTGGCGGAATCGGCCCGCCTGACGAACTGGGCGGCACAGGCGGTGGTCGCGACGATTCGAAAGGAAACCGGACTCAAGCCAACAATCAAACCGCCTAACGACGTCTATCTTGACGCTCGGAAAGTTGCGGGAGTGCTGGTCGAGACGAAGGCCGGTCTGGGCAAGGAATTCGCGGCGATCGCCGGCATTGGCGTGAATCTCAACCAAGCGCCGGACGATTTTCCCGCGGAACTGCAGGAGCGTGCCGGTTCAATCGCCATGGCTCTTGGGCGAAAGGTAAAACGCGGACCTTTCGCAGTCGCGCTTCTGCGCGAACTGGAGCAAACGCGCCACTTGGCATGCTCGATTCAGGCCTCCGCGCCGACCTCGGCCAGCCATTGTCGATAAATCTGCGGCGAGATTTCCGACGGCTTGATCTCGCTTCGGCCGCCCCAGAAGACGTTCGTGTAGGTAACCGGAATACCTGTCGCCGCAAGATGTCGATCGATCGCCGCCTTGTGTTCGAGGAGGAGCGCTTTGTCCGTCCCGTGCGCGACCGCCATGATGTTGACGTTGCGAAATTCCGGTCCGGCCTCGCGCCAGTAGCAATGGGTCAGAATCTCGTGCCGCCCGACTTCGCCGCCCGCCTCCATTTCACGACCCGGCGGCACGGCCCAATGGAAGAGCGCGTTGAAACGGGTTACCCGCACTCCCGTCGCCGACGGCTTTACGTGCTCGAGGAACGTCGAGAACCGTCCAATGATTTTGCGCTTTGTCAGCTCCTCCGCGACCGCGTAAAACTCCTCCAGCGAAACCCCGGCTTCCTCGGCCCGCGCGACCCACGGCGACTCGTGAATTTCCTCCGGCTCGAACTCACGCTTGAGCGCGGTCAAAACCGTCCACTCCTTGTCGGTCAGGACCGCAGGTTGCACGACAATCATCCGGGCCGGTTCATCGGCTCTGGTTCCGGGCTCGATTTTTTTTCGCCTCACGTGCCCTACGCCCAACGCAAAGATACCCTTCGCCGGCATGAGACGGAAATGTTCCGCGCCGACAATCCGGGAGAGAATTTCGCCATGTCGCTGGAGCGAAAAACCGTGCGGCACTTTCAGGGTCGTCCAGAGTTTGTATTCGGAGCCCGGCGTGACCGCGTCGGTCGAGCGCAAAACGACGTGACCGGAAAACGGATCGCGTTGCGACATCCAATCGAAGGCCGCGTCGATCTTTTCCGGCGGCACTTTCCAGGCGGTGAGCGCGCCATCCGCGAGGTTGGTCGCGAGCAGCGTCTGGCGCACGCGCCGGACCGTGCCCGCTTCCAGCATGGCGACGATCCGCTCCAGAACCGTCTCGACCGGCAGCCCGGCCCGCTGCGCGATCTCGGCGAACGGCTCGCGGACAAAGCCGGCGATCTTGTCCTCGGAAACGGCGAGGATGCGCGCGTTGACCGGGTCGTTATGCTCGACCGGAATCGTTTCGTTAGGCAAATTGCTCATGCGGATGTGCAGCAGAAGACGGCAAGAAAATGGCAGGCGCTGCCCAAAAGCACAAACAGATGCCAGACGAAGTGCGTGTAGCGGCTGCCTTTGTTGAGATAGAAGAAAACTCCGCCCGTATAGGCGACGCCTCCGGCGACCAGCCAGGCCAGACTGGGAAGCGGCACGTGCAAGATCAGGGGCCGGAACGCGATCAGAATCAGCCAGCCCATCCCCAGATAGAGCGTCATGGAAAGCTTCTTCCTTCGCTCGGCGCCGTGGACGATTTTCAGGATGACCCCGAAAATGGCGATCGCCCAAACCAGCGCGAGAATGGTCCAGCCCCATGCGCCGCGCAGCGGCCCGAGAGTGAACGGCGTGTAAGTGCCGGCGATGAGCAGGAAAATCGCGGAATGATCGATCACCTGGAAGACGGACTTGGCCGTGCCGCGCGGCCAGGCGTGATAAAGCGTTGAACCGAGATAGACGAGCAGCATCGCAGCGGTGAAAACGGCCGTGCCGATAAAAAAGAAACGGTCCCCACCGCGCCAGGCGGCAAACATGAGAATCGGCGCGCCGATCAAAGCCGCGACCAGCCCGACGCCGTGGCTGATGCAGTTGGCGAGCTCTTCGCCAGGAGATTGATCCCATCTGGGATCATGGCGAGCTGATTCGATGGCGTTCATGTCTTGCGCAAATCGCGCGAAGCTAACTCTTACGCTCACGCCGCGATCTCGAAAATGAAAAAGAGTTGCGGAGCGTGCCGCTCTCTCGTGCGAATGAGTTGATCGGATGCCAAGGGCGATTTTCTTCGATGCCGCCGGAACGCTCATTCGCCTAACGAAAAGCGTTGGGACGAACTACGCGCTGGTCGCGGAAAGGCAGGGGCTCATCGCTCGATGCTGCGCAACTGGATCGGGCCTTCGCCGCGGTCTGGAGGGAAATGCCGATGCGTCCCGCAACCGGCCAACCGCGCGAAGACGACGACAAAGGTTGGTGGCGCGATTTGGTCGAGCACCTGCTCGATCGCGTTGCCCCGCGGGTCGATCCGCTCGATCGCGATACATTTTTCGAGGCCGCCTACGGGCATTTCGCCGAGGCCGGCGTCTGGGAACTTTATCCGGAAGTGCCCGAGGTCCTCGAGGCCCTGGCGCCGCGTTTCGAGTTGGCGGTCGTTTCGAATTTTGACGGCCGCCTGCGGGTCATCTTCGAGCACCTTTCGGTCTCGAAACATTTCCGGCATCTTTTTATTTCCAGCGAACTGGGCGCGGACAAGCCCGATCCATCAATTTACCGGCGGGCGCTCGAAATCAGCGGTCTTACGCCGGAGCAAGTGTTGCACGCGGGTGACGATCCGGAGCGCGATTGGGCAGCAGCGCGTGCTGCGGGGCTCGAAGTCTTTCGTCTCGATCGCCGCCAAAATACGTTGCGCGACCTGCTCGCATGGTTGCGCGAGGGGGAAAATCATCGTAAAAACTGAGGCTCGCGCAACGTTGGTAGGTCGATGGTAAAACAGCCCCAAACTGTCAGGCTTTCGCGAGCAAGAGTTTTCGGGGTTGGTTCTGGGTTCGAGTTCCAGCCAACCCAGACCTCAGAGGAGAATCGTCAGGGCGCCAGGTTTGTGCGCCGGAGGAGATCGGTAAAACGCGGATCGGAGCGCAAGCTGTCATACCAGGGATTTACCTTCAGCGAAATCAGACCGACCGAGCGTAATTCGTAATCCTTTTCCAAGGCGGCGAAAGCTTGATCTTTCTCGCCAAGCCCGAGGTAAAGATAAACCATGATATGCGGATCAACCGCATGCTCAGTCTCGACATGCTTCAATTCGGCAACGATTTTTTCGGCCTCGTCGCGGCGACCGGAGACGCCATCGACATAGCCCAGCCAGCCCAACGCCCAGGCGTTGCTTTTTACTTTCGAGAACGAGGCGAGCGCTTCGTCATACCGACCAGTCGTGGCGCAGACGGAACCGAGCCAGATGTGGGCCTGGGGAAAATCCGGGTCCATCTTCAGCGTTTCGCGCAATTGCCTGATCGCCTCGTCGTAACGACGCGCATAGTAGAGCACTTTCCCCGTATCGGTATTGATAATGAGCGAGAGCGGGTCGAGCTCCCGCGCCCGGCCGATTTCCGCGAGGGCTTCCTCGGGCCGATCGACCGCGATCAGATATTCGGCGTACCAATGGTGAGCCGTCGCGTAGTTGCGGTTTAACTTGATCGCCTGCCTGAATTCTCGTTCGGCGGTCGGCCAGTCCCAATCGTAATTCATGGCGAGCAAGCCAAGAGAGGCGTGGGGCTCCGCCAGTGTCTCATCCAATGTGATTGCCTTCTCCGCCGCTTCCCGTGCTTTGGCATGGAGATCTGTATGGGTGCCGGCGTTAAAAGCGTTGAACTGGTGGACATCGCTCAAGCCGGCGTAGGCCGGGGCGTAGTTCGGATCGATCGCGATAGCCTGGCGGAAATATTCGCCGGCCTTTTGATACCCGTCATCGGTCCGTTTGTTCCAAAAGTAGCGTCCTTTCAAGTATGCCTGGTGGGCTTCCACGTTTTCCGTAGGATTGGCCTCGAGCGCGCGTTTCTCCGGGACGCTCAAGGTGGCTTCGAGCGCCGTGACGATGCTTTGCGCGACTTCACTTTCCACCTGAAACATGTCTGTCAATTTCCGATCATAGGTTTCGGCCCAGAGATGGGTGTCGCTCGGCGCGCGGATTAATTGCACCGTCACGCGCACAGTGTCGCCTGACTTCTGGACGCTGCCTTCCAAAAGATTCGCCACCCTGAGTTGCCGCGCGATTTCGGCGACGTTATTCGGCGAGCTTTTGAATTTCTGCGTCGAAGTCCGCGAGATGACCTTCAGTGCGGAGACCTTCGATAAGCGAGTCAGGATTTCGTCCTTGATCCCGTCGGCAAAGTAAGCGTTTTCCGGGTTCCCGCTCAGGTTGTCGAAAGGCAGGACCGCAATTGATTTTTCGGACGCCGTCGGAGCCGTGGCGGGCTGATGGTGAAGTAAATAATTCGTTAGGCCGGCGCCCCCGAAGGCGATCAGGCCGAGGCCAATCGTCGCTCGGCGAAGCCCCTGGCGCCGCCTGGGCGCGGCCTCCATCTCTGCCTGGCAAAGCTCCAGCTCAGCCAGCAAGGCCCGGGCCGATTGCGGTCGCTCTGCGGGATCGATTGCGAGGGCGCGACGCAGCAACCGGGTCAGGAGCGCGGGGACTTTTTGTGCGCGCAATCGTTCGGTCGGCCGGCTATCGGCCGGCGAAGGGATCTCCCCAGTGAGCGCATACCAGAGCGTCGCCCCTAACGAATATATGTCCGAGCGAGTATCGAGTTTCTGTCCGTTTGCCTTGGATTGTTCCGGACTGGCAAAGCCCGGCGTGCCCGCAAAGCCGGTCTGAGTCGGCTCTGAAGCTTCTCCTTCGTCCGTGACGGCTTTGGCCAGACCGAAGTCGATCACTTTTACTCCCGGCGCGCGTTCGTTGCCCGACTCGTTAGGCACGAGCATCAGGTTACTCGGCTTCAAATCGCGATGGACCAGGCCATGGTTCTCCGCAGCGAGTAGCGCGCGCGCGACCTGGATGGCAATCACGAGCACAATTCCCGCGTCTAACGGCCCCTCGCGCCGCACCCGCACTTCGAGTGTTTCGCCCTCAACCAATTCCATGGCGTAGAAACACTGGCCGGCCGCGGTCTCCCCGAAATGGTAAACGCTCGCCACGTTGGGATGGCGCAATTGCGCCGCCGCCTGGGCTTCCCGCCGGAAGCGAGCGCGTGCCTCGTCCTGGTTTGAATAGCGGGCACTGATCACCTTCAGCGCGACCGGCGCCCCGAGATTCAGATCGATGGCGCGATAAGTAATGCCCATGGCGCCGCGGCCCAACTCCAATGGCGTTATTCCATCCTCGCGCACACTCACCTCATAATGCTGGTAGCGGCGTTCCTCCGCTCCATCGCGTCCGCCGGCCAGCAGGCAATGCAAACAACCCGGTGCTCCCGAGCTCAGCGAAAGTGGGGTCCCGCACTGGTCGCAACATTCAACTTGCTCTTCGATCGGCGCCATTGGAATACCGATAGCGTCCTCCAGTTTCAAGATCCCGCGATAAGAACTTCCGAAAGGTGTCGCAACTCCTCGTCTACGTCGTCCGCGATCCCGATTGTGCGGGCCACTTCCTCGCGCAGAAGCGCGCGGTAGCGGGCCCGCATCCGGGAAAGATGGCTGCGCAAAGTATCGATCGGCATGGCGAGGTGCTCGGCCACTTCTTCCTGTCGCCGAAGCCCCGTTCCGCCGCACACAAACGGCATTAGTTCTTCGAATATTTCCGCCTTCGATCCGCTCCGGAAATCGGAGCGCAAACTCTCCAGGGCGCGCGTGACGAGCGTGGTCGCCCAACGTTGCTCGTAGTGCCGATCTTCTTCCAGAATGGCGGTCGTTTCAGTTTGATAGAGCGCCTCGACCGCGCCGATCTCCACGTCGAGCACGACAAATTCCCGGCCACCGCCGCGTTTCAGCGTGTGTTCCCGGTGCCAGACATCGACGATGTAGTTTTTCAACGACGCGAGGAGAAAGCTCCGAAACTTGCCCCGCTCGCTGTCGGCTTGCGCATAGATCTTGTCTTGCAGGAAGTGGGCAAAGAATCCCTGCACCAGATCCTGGGCGTCCGACGGAGAAAACCCGCGCCGCCTCACGAACGAGTAGAGCGGCGGCCAGTAATCGCGGCAGAGCTGCGCCACGGCGGCTTCCGTTTCCGTGGAAGCCGGGGCACCCTCCGTGTTGCAGGCGGCTACGACGCTCCAGCGCGTGGATACAAAGGGCGCTCCACCGGCTTTGAGGGTCCCTGGCACGGCTCGCACATCCATACTTTACGCAAAAAGTCCTCTCGCTCGACAAACTTTCTCGGTCCCCCGTGCGCAGGGGCCTCATGCTTCGCGGCAACTATTTTTGCAATGTCGTTCGCTAATTCCAGTTGGAACGGGTGAAGCACTAATTGCTGCCTGGGAGTTTCAGCTGCCAGGCAGAATTTCAAAACTTTCAGAAAAATTCACCAGCATCCTAAAGACTTTAGAGCCGGTCCGCGGAAAGGAGAGCCACCACCAAATGAAACTGACGCAACTTCTGCTCTTGCTTCTCTCCCCTCCAACGCGGCGATGCAACAACTCACTGAGGTCATGAACAAGATACGCTTCGGATATCTATGAACGACCTCTTCGCACAGTTGCTGAACCTTACGGGTCGATTGGAAATCGCTGCTGGAATTGAGCCCGAGTCGCTTCCAGCGTTGCGACGTCTTATCGCCGCCATTCTCATTCAGCAAGATCCTGGGTTGTTACCAGTGGTCGTGCCAGCGGATGCCGATGCGGCCATCGCCGACGCTGCCCGGGACGGAGCGGAGTTGGCGACGGAGCGTACGGCGGCGGGTATTCGATCACGCTTTGTGCGCGAGGCGTATTTCAGTGTGGATGCCAGTATCGAGCGGCCGGCCGAGTTCTTCGGTCCTTTCACGGATGGCGATGCCAGCCTGGTGCAGTTTCGGGTTCTTGATGTCGCTCCTTTGATGTCGGTCACAGTCAAACCGCGGGTCCGGGTTCTCGAGGCGCATGAGTTGCCGATCCTGCTGCCGCTCCAAACCACCGTGGATAAGGGGTTGCGCAATTTCACCATTCCGGCCGGCACAGTGTGGGTGCGGGGCGAGCGCGTGCTGCCGGGAACCGCGGGTTATGCCGTGCTCCGCGTCAGCGGTGGCTTACTGGAACTTGGGGCGCGTGGTGTCCGCAGCGGCGGGCCCGGCGCGTCGGTCGAACTGGCGTTCGCTACTTCCTGGCGCTTGACCCTCGTGCCCGAGCAACCGCCAGCGGCGACTGCCGACGGCTCGGATGGCAACGCCTTGTCTGTGCAGTTGCCGACGCAATTGGTGATTCAGTCGGACGGGACGGTGACTTTGTCGGGCGCGCTCGGCGTGACGGGTTTCGGGAGCGATCTTGAATTTGAGACACCAGTCGGCGGTCCGCAGATCGCCGATCAGGCCATCCTGTTTTCCTACGATGGACTTGTTAGGCCGTGGTCGGTGGCCGGCCATCGTTCGGCATTGGCCACCTTCGAAGGCGAGTCTCCGACACCGCAGGCGTTGTGGGCGTTGCCCCTCACGCAAACGCCTCCCCAAGACGCTTTCGAAGCGGCCCATGGCGGATCGCTGATCGCAGCCCTGCAGGGTGAATTCCGAGGCGAATTGAATGGCGCGGCAGGACGCTTTACCTGGCAGAGCATGGGTCTGCTGGCCAACGGTCTCGGCCTCGAGTTGCACTGCAACGACGCTAACGCCGCAGTGCGTTTGCCCATCTCCCTCTGGGGACCTGCGAAGAGTGAACTCGATCTCGGTGCGAGTGTAAGGCGTCTAAATTTTGGCAGTCGAAGAGACGGCGCCGACATCCTGGAAATATCCGGTGGCAGGTTGGAAAACCGGTGGGATCTGCCGCGTGCTGCCAGCGGCGTGCCGTTCGGCTTCGAGGGAACGGTCGCGTCGCTGAGGATCATTCGTGAAGCGGAAGGCCTGCGCCGCATCGCCTGCCTGGCCAACCAGCAGGGCAAGCAGCAGGCGCAGGGCGTGGCGCTGGAGAACTTGTACCTGCAGGTGTTGCCCGCGCGTGAACTGGCCTGCGCCGGAAGCGGAACGTCGCCCACTCAACTGAGCGATGGGCGGGCGCGGCTGCTCTTCGATGTGCAGCTCGGCGAACCGATGTTGCCAGATCCATACGCGGTCAATTGGCCGTTTTTCGAAGACGCCCGGCCAGTGGAGTCGGCCTTCTCCATCGCGATCGCCTGGGAAAACGACCAGCCGGCCACGGTTCAGGCGCAACTCGAGAAGCAGGTCAGTTTTCCCGAGCCGCGCGATTTTCCCGAGGATAGCGACCAGCAATTGCGCGGGGAATTCATGGAGCATCTGCAAGGCCAGCCGGAGTTCCTCAACCTGCTCGATCTTTCCACGGGCGCCGATCATTTCGGGATTGCTCTCGAATCGCTTTCCGATTCGCTACCGCGCCTCGACCCGGCCAATCGCCTCTCGGTCGAGCTGCGCGACATGCGGCTGCTCATGCAACCGCAGGTGCACTGGGAGACGGTGTGGGCAGGGCGAGGTTTCGATAGCCCCAAGCTCGAGTCGGTGACGCACGGTGGACAGACGGTGGTCGGCACTAATTCGGTGAAGCTGGTGCCGATCCTGCCGCGCATCGTGAGCGCCCAGATTGCACTCGGAGCAAGCGTTGAGGATAATGCCGCCGCGCTCTTCTCGCTTCCCTTTGGCCTGCGGACTCTGGTCTTCATGGACCCGGTCGCTTTCCCAGATTTCCAGGTCCCGGCGGTAAGCGTCGCGCTGCATCAGCCGGAGTTCGATGACAACCTGACGGCGGCGCAGCAGTTGCGACTGGTTGCGACGGGTGGCCGCCCGCCCGGGCGGGCGCTTGACCCCGCGCGCACGATGCCCGGCCGTCTGCGCCAGACCGCGAACCTCGTTGGGAACGCCCTTGGCCTAACGAGCGTGCTCCCAATCGATCTCGGCGGCGACTTCAAGATCAGGTTCGAGCAAGCGGTGCCGCTTCATGCGGTCGATCTTTCCGGCTACGGACTGAGTTGTTTCAGCGACTGGCATGTGGACGACGGAGAGGCTTTGGGAGTCACGCAGGTGCGCTTCGATGTCCTGGTCGGCCGGACCTCCTACGAGGTCATCAAATTTCGCACGGTCCTCGGCCCTTGCCAGGCGCGGGTCGTGCGCAGCATCGTGATGGAACGTCGCAACTCGGGTCGCGTCCAACGTTTCGACACGGGATGGGTGGCGATCGACGACGGCACCTTTGATCGTTATGCGCGCTTCGAGACGGGCTTGGTGCGCGCCCTGCGCCGCATCCGCAACATTCGCATCCTGCCGCAGCCTTTGCTTAACCTGAAAGACGGCTCGGTCTGGCAACCCGTGCTCTTCGACGCCGACGCCGAAATCGACGACGTGACCGCCGGCGGCCACGACGGATTGGTGCCGGCTCTCAACCAGGCCGGTTACGTGCAGACAAGTCCCGACGATCCGCCCCATGCCCCGCGCTTCGCCGAGCTTTTCAAAGCTGTCGGCGGCCCCATCGGCGGCGCGGTCGATTGCGGCGTGCGGCTCGGCCAGACGCTGGATATGCACCTCTCCGCTATCGTTGCAGACTTGGCGCTCGATGATGCGAATGCGAACGGTTTCGCGGTCGCAATCCATGGAACGCCGAAGCTGCCGCGCGCCGGCCAATGGAGCGCGGTGCGAATCGACGGCAGGACTTCCGATGTGTCGGCAGTGGATGCGCGGCGCGGTCTGCCGGTGGTGCGGCGGCCCGGCCAGCCGTGCACCTTCCGCGATGCCGCCGACGCGCGGCGCAACTCCCCCAGCGCCGAGTATGGACTGCTTCTCACCACTCCGGCGAGTCGCGTGCTTTTTCCGAAGCCAACTGTGAATCCGGATGAGCCGGGACGCCTGCGGAGCGCACCGCCGCTGATGGCCGATCCGGTTTCGTTGTTGCAGGCGAGCGGCGCCTTTCCGCGCGCCGCCTTCGCGCTCCGCGGCATGGAGGCCCCGCTCTTCGACGTCTCCTCGGCTAACGAGTGGCTGCTCGACAATCCGGATTTTTCCTTCGATCCGCCGTCGCCCGATCTGGCAAGCGGCGCGGATTGGGCGATGACGCGCGAATTCGGTGTGGATAAGGTCTTCAACCTGCAGATCGACTCCGCGGCAGTCGCTCGCCCGTGGGAGATGCTGCAACCTCCTGACCAGATTGCCCTAACGATCCCCGGCTTCGGCACAGTTCTGACGATCGACTCCAATTTCGCGGCCCTGAGCGACGCGCTGCCGGGCATGCAGGACCCGACGTTGACCTTTGGCCCGGCGCTCGACGCCCTCAAGGACATGGTCAACGCGCTCGAAGCGTTCATCGATTTGCCCTTCAAGGTCGAGGTCCACGTCACCGCCGGCCAAGGTCCCAGTCCGTCGTTCATCGTCCACCTGAACATGAAATTCCGCATCGGCGAAGGAGCCGACGAACGGATCGACATCGGCCTCGGCAAATTCTACGGCGAGTTCGAGCTTACTGGGGAATTGGAAACGGCGCTCAAGGGCGACAGCCATGGCCGTCTGAAACTGGAATTTCAAGGCGACATCCAGCAGGGCATTCTCCCGCCCGTGCTTTACGCCGGCGGGCTCTTTCGCTTCGCGCTCGAAATCGGCGATACCGGTCACCCGGTGATCGAGCTGGGTTTGGGAACCACGACCTCTCTCGGCGGTGATCTGATCAAGGACCTTCTCGAAGTTGAGGCGACGATTAAGTACGGCTACATGCTCGTTCCGGAAAGCCTCAAGCCGGGCGTGATTCTCGGGATCGAAGCGCGCGCCAAACTTTTGGCCGGGCTCTTCGCGCTCTCCTTCAGCGCGGATGCGATGGCGCGGGTGGAGCGGCTGAACTCCGACGACAAAACGGTCCGCATTTTCGCCGATATCCGCGTCGCCGGCCGAATCCAGGTGGCGGTATTTTTCAAGAAGAGCGTCGATTTCCACACCCAATTCGAACAGAACCTGCCGCTCGCCCCGCTCCTCATCGCCGGCAATGTCAACCCGCTGGTCGCGGTCGCGGTTTCTGTACTGATCTGAGGACTTCATCATGGCCATTACCACCAGCTCTCTCAATCTTCTGGCCTTTCCGCAGCATTGGGACGGTGCGGGACTGCTGACCGTGCGCTTCCTCTGCCTCCCGCAGGGCGACCCGGAGGAGCCGCTGCAACCGGGAGAGGTCTCGTTCGCCGCGGCTGATCTTCAATTCGAGGCTCGGCTCATCGGGAATCTCGATCACCTGCCGCGCGCGGCCGATGCACTGGCGGTAGGACCGCTGCTCCTCGACGAACCGCCGCGGCAAAAGGCCGGCCTCTTTGCCGAGCTGAAAAACCAGTTCGAGATCACACCCGACGCGCCGCCGCCCGTGGCCGCTCCGCTGCGTTTCCGCAAGGCCGTCACGGAATCCTACCGTGAACTGGTCGGGAGCCGTCAGCTCAGTCCTGGTCTGGTCGACGGGAAAGAATATGAGTGCGCGTTGCATTTGGCTCGCGACGCTCAGCCGCCTGATCCGGAGGATCTGCCGGCCACGCTCGAGTGGGGCGAAGTGCTCGCCTTCGCTTTGCGCCAGCCCAGACTGGCGATGGCGCTCGGGCTCGTGGGGCAGGCCCCGCTCGCGTTGCCCGACCCGGCTTTCTATGAGCGGGGCGGCTGGCTCTACCTTGGTCTGGACGCCGGTGGCGACCTTGCAGGTGATGCCGGGCTCGTCAGCACCTTCGCCGCGCGCATTCCGCCACTCGTCCTCGGAGTCGCGCGAGAAATTTATTCGGCGTTGCTCTTTCCCGTCGACGAAGCGGGAGTGGCCGACGAAACGTTCCACGATGCCGAGCGCTATGATCGCGGGTTTGCGCGCCTCGTCCACGCCGCGCAGGGCGACAAGGACGGCGACGGGATTCGCCTGGCATGGGATGACGAGCAAATAGCCGATGCCTTCGCGCACCAGGTCGCCGACATCTCCAGCCGGCCGATGGGCACGACGGGCTTTCGCGTCGACGTGCAGGATACGGCGGACGACGGCGCCTGGCATTCGCTCCAGCGCATCGCCAGCATCGGCGACCTCGAACTCGGCCCGTTGAATATAGGTCCCTATGAGGGCGAGTCCGTGGTGGAGGTGGTGCCGGTGCAACCCTCGCCCGCGCTGCCCGGCGAATTTTGGATGCCGCCCTACTTTTGCACCTGGCGCGGCGCTTCCCTCGTGCTGACCGATCCCGACCTCGTGCGCTTGCATCAGCGCCCGGGCTTCGACCCGGCATTTGATTCGATGCGGTTGGGGCGTGAGCAGGTCTTCGAACCGGTCGGCGACAAGGATGTGGCGCTTCTTTACGGCCACAGCTATCGATTTCGAGTTCGCCTCGCGGATCTGAGTTACGGAGGACCCGACTTCGGAGTGGAAACGCCCGATACGCCTGATGCCGAGGCCCATCACACTGTCGAACTCGCTTTCCAACGCCATCTCCGTCCGGGCGCGATCCAGGTCCTGGACCGGCCCACGCGCGAAAACCCTCGCCTTCTCGTCGCCAGGCCGCAGTTGCGACATCCGGAATTGCTCTACACCGGGAAGCACAATTTCGCCGATCTGGAAGCCGCGCTGGACGATGATCTGGCCGCTGACCGACAACGCGAACCCAGTCTGCCCGATCCCGACGTCGTGGAGGTGGCGATGCGGCTGGAGGTGCGCGCGCTGAAAGGCGATCGCGCCGCCTGGCTCCCGCTCTACGAGACCACCCGCGAGTTCGACGCCGCCGAGTTGACTTTCGAACTGGAAACGCGGGACTTTACTACGCTCGACCTCCTGGCGGAAGCGCAGCCTAACGACGGACCATTGCTCGTGCCCACCGCCCGCGATCTCCGCCTCGTGTTGACTGCGATTGGCCGGAGCGATCCGGGATACTTTGCGTCGGACGAGGCGCGACACGGCGCACCGATCACGGTCGAAATTCGCGCCGGGGCCAAAGCGGAAGAGGCGCTCTTTGCGGCCGAACCCGAACTCACGAGCTTTTTTTTCCGGCAGCTGGGGGAAGGTGAATCTGTCCAGCGTCCGCTGGCCCGTCTGGCGCAGGAACTTGATCTTGAGGGACGTGAATTAACAATCAGCGGCCGATCCGGGCACCGCACCATCTTTGGCTGCGCCAGCGCGTTGCGGCACATCCTTTCACCCGAACGATCCTCCCTCACTCTCGCGTCCGACGCCGACATTTCCCAACGCTGGATCAATGTCCTGCAGCTTGAACTGGCTCGCGATTGGACTTGGGACGACCTCGCCGAAGAAGGCTTGACGGTGCGGCGCCGGCTGAGCCGCCCCGGGCAACCCGACGAGATTGCCGGCACCATTTCCCTGCCGCGCGCGCTCACTCCGGCGATGCTCGATGGGGTCGGCGATACCGCCCGAGATCCGCAACGCGCATTCAGCCGCATCGTGTTTTTGGACGCCGTCGATCCGAAGCCGGCGCCGGGCGAATTTCCGACCGAGCTGACGGTTTCGTACGAAATCGTCGCGACCCTGCGCGATGAACTCCCGTCTCCCGACATCGTGCAGGCGTCGATCCTGCTCCCGATCACGACCCCGCCGGTGCAGGTGCCGCAGCTAGTCTCGGCCGGGATCGCTTTGACGCCGCATGAACCGGCGGAGGACTACTCCGCAACCAACCAGCGGGAGCGCATGCTGTGGCTCGAGTTCGACGCTCTTCCAAACGATTCGCAGGACACCTATTTCGTGCGCGTGTTGGCTGCCGCCGCGGATCCGCTCCTGACCGAAGAGCCCATCGCGGAAGTCGTCCCCGAACCTGCCTTGCCGCTGGATGACGAGCGGATGCGCAAGATCACTTCCGGGCAACCGCGCGATGACAACGGCCTCCGTGCCATGCAGCCACTCTTGCGCCGCTCGGATGAGGGCGCGCACTTCCTCATTCCGTTGCCCGATGGCCTGGAGGCAAGTTCGCCGGAGCTGTTCGACATGTTCACCTACGAGGTCAGGCTCGGCCACACCGACGAACGTTGGTCCACGGCGCACGGACGTTTCGGACCGCCGCTGCGTGTTTGCGGCGTGCAGCATCCTCCACCCCCGCTCGTTTGCCAGGCCGCGCGCGGGCCGGAGGAAATTCGTGTGCGCGCGGCCTTTGCCACGCCGGTCCAGGACGGTCGCCACGTTCGGTCTCCTCTCCCTAAGACCGAGCTCTGGGCGCTGCTCTATGCCCGAGTCGAACAGGCAGACGCCGCTGCCTGGCGCAACTTGCTGCTCTTGCGCACGGCTCTCCGGGCGCCGATCGACAACCCGCAACTCCCTCCACCGAGCGAAGCGCAGCCGCCTCTCTTCTATGGCGCGGGCAATTTTCCGCTCGCGGAAGTTCGGCGAATCTTACAGCGCCGTGGGCTTCCCGAGGCCGCGCCACTCACCACGCTTGTGGCGGAGTTTCACACGCAACCTGAGATCGAAGACCCGCTCGGCGCGCGCCTCGGGCATGCGCGCCTGTTACGCGTCTCGCCTCTCGTTCCAATTCCGGACGCGTGTTAGCGATGGCCGAGCTAGACAACGAATAAGATGTCCCAACGAACAACTGCTGGTTTCTGCTCAACAATGTGGAGGTTACTATGAACGACTTATGCAAGATACACTTTAGACTGTTACTCACGCAGTTTTGCGTGGCTGCCGCAACCACTGCTTTAATCGGCTCCAGCTTGAAGGCTGCAACGCCCTCGCCCGCAGTGGTCGAAGATGCGCCAAACACGCACAACATGCTGGTCTTCGGAGAGAAGACTATATACTTGTCGCATCTCCCAATGTTTGACGGCGTGACTCCGGACAAGACGAATTACACCTCGCCGCATCGCTATCAGGTTATCTTGAAGGCTTCTTTCCACCGTGGCGCGCAGAACCTTCAGAACATTTATATCAACGACCGGCATGAGAACGCCGACGTTAGAATTTATACGTTGATGCCTGAAGACTTTATCTTGCCCAAATTAGCTTCTGGTAAGCCGCGCTTGACTCGGTTCACCGCCAAAGTTTTTCGTGGACACTTGGAAAAAGGCGGGCGAGCGATCCCCGGCCTGGGCGCCGTCGAGGTGAAAGTCGACCGCGTCGTTCATTTTAGAAAGTTTGACCCGCAAGCAAGCAAGCCTGTCGAACTGAAATATCTCCTGTTTGGGGGTAGGCAAGAAACTTTCTTAGCCCATTACATTAGTCAGCCGCCGGACTTCGACCAGATCTTATCAGTCAAAGTTGATGATCATCGTTTTACCGACGCAGAACTGGGTAGAGGCATCGAGGTTACGATTCCGGGCAAACGCAATCAGGCGAGCGAGCGACTTAAGGAGGCGCAAGAAGCCACAGGGCTCGTGCAAACGGCCGACGTACGACGATCGAAGTTCAATTTCAAAGTCGGTAAAGTGATTTATTTCGAAGAAGGAGAACTACTGGTGCCACCGACCTTTGATGATACAAAGTTGGAGCAGGCAAAGAATTGAGGGTCTAACTCCTTACCTAACGACTTTCCGATTTCAGGACTTGATAGTGCGTCGTCGGCTCAGGTCCGTCGAGAATTTTCTGAAATCGAGGGTCGCGGGCGTGGTTCGGCCGGCGTGATGCCCCATGAAAAACTCGCCAGAGTATTAGTGGTCTGTTCAAGGCGTCAGTGGAGCGCGACGCTCTTTCGTCGCCAGGCTTCACGCTGATAGAGGAGCTTGTTCCGCCCGGACTCGCTAACGCATCCAGCCCGTGGGGCCGCCCTTCGATCACGGCGGCTCCACTCAGACGATGGCGCCTTTGCTCGGGAGTCTGGTAATCGATCAAGGCAAGAAAGCGAGCGAGCCTCTCGATTTCGACCAGCGTGGAGTTTCGAGACCGGTCAAATCAAGCCGGGGTGGTCGATGCCATCGATGGCGACGGCAGCGACATCGGCGCGGTCGAGTTGGACGAATACCAGCCCGGCCCAGACTACACTGTCACCACCATAGACGATCACGATTTTGGAGTTTGCAGGATCGACTTTGGTTGCTCGCTGCGCGAGGCGTTGGACGGCGCCAACGCAAGTGCCGATGCGAATACGATCAGCTTCGCGCCGGAGCTCACCGGCCCGACAATCGCCAATGCCCTGACCCCAACCGGAAATACGTTGCGCGACCTTGGGAGGTTGCTGTCGTAGGGCAAGCGCAACCTCCACGCCAGCTACGATAGCGGCGACGAAAACGACCTTAACGCCGACAGTCGCAAGGCAGGCCCATCGCCATGCCTTGGTTGTAGCCGGCGAAGGGCATTTTGCGAGCCGGCCCGGATCATGAACAGGCCGGAAGCCTGTTCGCCGAGTCAGGCGGGATGTCTGACTTACGAAAGCGTCGACATAACGGCGATGCTGCGCTTTCCACTTATTCGCGGCGCTGTTTCTCGACAAGCGTCTTGAGCTGGCGCTCCATCGTTTTGAAAGCGTCGTTGATCACCTTGCTCAACGGTTCGTGCATCTCATGTACCGCCTGTTTTTCATCTGCCACCAACTCGTGACCGGGCGGGACGGTGACGTCGATCCGCACCCGGAACGGATTGCCGGAATGCTGCGCGTGGTTGGGCTGCTCGACAACAACGTCGCAGCGGCTGATATGATCGCAGAAACGATCGAGCCGCGCGGCTTTGCTGTGGATGAGTTCGTCGAGCTGGTCCGATTTCTCAACCCCCCGATACGAGATTCCTACAGGTAATTGCATGTCGAATTATAGCTTAAGAATCAAAACGGCTGAAGCGATCGGAAATGGGTCGACAATTTCGACGGCTCGGTTTTTACGAGATCGGATTTCACGTGCTCAACGACCCGATTGCGAATCGAACTGGGCAGCAGCTCGCTGATGCTGGCATGGATCGACGAAGGCGCGGCGAAGGACCAGCCCTCGACGGATTCCCGTTTCACTATGTCGGCAATGTGTTCGGCGAGCTGCTTGCAGATGCGACGCTCGTTTTCGATCTCGAGCGCGGTGCGCTCGGCGATCGCGTTGGCGTGGCGGCCATTGCCGTCGCTGACCGGGAAGCGACCCGCCTGGTCCGTCAGCTTTTCGTCGTATCGCCCGTGAGCGTCGGTGATGTCAAACGCCTGCACCAACTGCAAACTGGCGCCACGATTTGGCGTGTCGTTGACCCGGTATGCTTTTACCCCGCCGCGATCGGCGACAATGATGAGTGAGGTCGGTGTCATGAAGTCAACATAACAGGATTGTGCGCTGGGCGCATCCCGCGCTCACTCTTTGGCTGGCGCCGACCCGGTTGGCGACGGAGGCTCTTCTTTCACTCCCTGTGGCGCGGTCGCTCCGACGTTTTCCGTTTGCGCCTCGCCGTCGTGTGGCGCCTGGAACTGCCGTTTCTTCCACGACTCGTGGCGCGCCTGCGCGGTCGATCCGGTGATCAGCTTGAGCAACATCGTGGCGCGGTTTTTGATCTCCAGTTCGTCGCCCGAGACATGATTTGTCGGGACCTTCAGGAAGCCATCTGGCGAAGCGGTGTCGAGTAAAAGCTGCCACGCGACATTTTCCTCGCCGGGCAGGACGAATTGCAGCGGTTCGTGATGCGCGTTGAACAGGAGCAGGAAGGCATCATCACGGACCGCTTCGCCTTCAAAGGTCTGCACGTCGATCGTGTCACCGCTCAGGAGCATGCCGAGGCAGCGGACGAATGGTGAATTCCATTCGTCGTCATTCATCTCGTTTCCGCCCGGGTTGAACCACATCACGTCGCGAATCTCCGAGCCGCGGATCCGGCGGCCCTGGAAAAATTTCGGGCGCCGAAAAACGGGATGCTCGCGTCGCAACTGGATGAGGCGTTTGGTGAATTCGAGGAGCGCCTTCTGCTCGTCGTCGTGCTGCCAGTTGAGCCAGCTGATTTCGTTATCCTGGCAATAGGCGTTGTTGTTTCCCTGCTGGGTGCGCGCCCATTCGTCGCCGGCGGTGATCATCGGCACGCCCTGGGAAAGCAGGAGCGTGGTGAGCAGGTTGCGGCGCTGCTGGCGGCGGAGTTGCAGAATCTCCGGGTCGTCGGTCGGCCCCTCGACCCCGTGATTCCAGGAGTGATTATTGTTGTCGCCGTCGCGGTTCTCTTCGCCGTTCGCCTCGTTATGCTTCTCGTTGTAGCTCACGAGGTCGTTGAGGGTGAAGCCATCGTGCGCGGTGACGAAATTGATGCTCGCGTAAGGGCGGCGGCCGCTGTGCTGGTAGAGATCGGGGCTTCCCGTCAGGCGATAGGCCAGCTCAGCGATCCGGCCCTCGTCGCCTTTCCAGAAACTGCGCACGGCGTCGCGGTATTTTCCGTTCCACTCCGCCCAGAGGACCGGGAAATTGCCGACCTGGTAGCCGCCTTCTCCCACGTCCCACGGCTCGGCGATAAGTTTCACCTGTGAAATGACGGGGTCCTGGTGAATGATTTCGAAGAAGGCATGCAGCTTGTTTACGCCGTGCGCGTCCCGCGCCAGGGCCGAGGCGAGATCGAAGCGGAATCCGTCGACATGCATGTCGAGAATCCAGTAGCGCAGGCTGTCCATCACGAGCTGGAGAGCGCGCGGATGGAGCAGGTTAAAGGTGTTGCCCGTGCCGGTGAAATCCAGGTAGAAGCGCGGATCTTCTGGCGTGAGGCGGTAGTAAGCCTGGTTATCGATCCCGCGGAAGCTGAGCGTCGGGCCGAGGTGATTGCCTTCCCCGGTGTGATTGTAAACGACGTCGAGGATCACCTCGAGGCCAGCGGCGTGGAGGTCGCGCACCATGGTTTTGAATTCGGTCACCTGGCCGCCAGTTGCGCCGCTCGAGGAATACTTCGGATCGGGAGCGAAAAAGCCGATCGTGTTGTAACCCCAATAGTTCGTCAGGCCGCGATCGACCAGGGTCTGGTCGTTGACGTGATGGTGCGCCGGCAACAACTCGACTGCGGTCACGCCGAGTTCTTTCAGATATTGGATCGACGGCGCGCTGCCGACTCCGGCGTAAGTGCCGCGGATTTCCTCCGGTAACTGCTCGTTCAGTTTGGTGAATCCCTTCACATGCAGCTCGTAGATGATCGAGCTGTGCAGCGGTGTCCGCGGCAGTCGGTCGTCGCCCCAGTCAAAGCTGTTGTCGACCACCATGGCCTTTGGCAGTCCCCAGGCGTCATCGCGAAAGTCGGGTGCCATGTCCTCGGCGGGATCGCCGACAGCATAGCCGAACATTTCATCCGCCCAGTTGATTCGGCCCGAGATCGCCTTGGCGTAGGGATCGATGAGGAGCTTCGAGCTGTTGAAGCGCTGCCCGCGCTCCGGATCGTAGGGGCCAGAAACGCGGAACCCGTAGAGCTGGCCGGGGCGAACGTCGGGTAAAAAAATGTGCCACACTTGGTCGGTGTGCTCCGTCATCGGGATGCGGATATTTTCCTGAGGCGCGTCGAGCGAATCGAAGAGGCAGAGATCGACCGAAGCCGCCGTCTCGGAAAAGAGGGCGAAGTTTACGCCGTTGCCGAGCCAGGTCGCGCCGAGGGGATACGGGTAACCGAGCCAAACTTTTACAGGAGTCATAAGTGCGGGAGCCGTTTATCCCATTTGAGAGAGGGACACGCAAGCTGCGTCCCGCTTGCCCAGAAAGGAAAATCGGCGCGGCCCCGCGGAGCGCGCCGATTCCACGTATGTCTCAGGAACCGCGCTCGACCTGCGCGCTCGCCATAGATTGAGGCGGCCTCCCGACCGGTCGATCCATCTAGGCCGGCATCCGGAAACCAACCGCGCCAAGATCAATTTTCCGCTCGCTCCTGGCAGCCCGTTTTTCAACATTGCCGCCTCTGGTCGGAGTCTGGATACTTTCGGTGCAGGGCAAAGGGAGGTGGACGCGATCGCCGCCCTGGCGAGGTGACGCTGATGGAGGTCGCGGACGCGTCCCAAAGGCAACTGGAGCGGTCGCCGGAGGCGCTCAGGCAAGACGGTGACGCGCTCGCGCAGGCCTTTGCCGCGCACCGTTATGTGCCCGTAGCCGAAATCGATGTCCTTTACTCGACAGCCGCACGCATTCCATCAGACGCAGCCCAGCGATCCTGGCATGGTAGTATGTTTTCCCCGCCGAGAAATTGTCGATTGACCGCGCAGCGGGGAAAAGCGCCGCCATCACTTTGGGGAAGAGAATCTTCAGAACGCGGTCAAAATGGCCATTCGCGCGACTCGCGTCGCCAAAAGCGCCAGTTGTCATACCTTCCGGCACAGTTTTGCCACCCATTTGCTTGAAAGCGGACAGGACATTCGTACCGTGCAGGAGCTACTTGGGCACAAAGACGTTTCCGCAACAATGATTTATACCCACGTCCTGAACAAAGCGGGGCTCGGGTCCGGAGCCCGCTCGATTATCGAAAACCGGCACCAAACTGGCGTCGGCACTCCCAAATAGACGAAACTCTTCTTCTAATTCTCGTTAGGCGATAGATAAGAACGCTAATTTTTCCCGATGTCAGACGCTAGGACGACAAAGCCATCGGCCCCAAGCGAGGTAGACGCCTATATGGCGGCGTTAAAGCATCCGCTCGGCCGGCTAGCCGGTGTGGTCAGGGAAACAATTCTGACGGCGGATCGCTCAATCGGCGAAGAGATTAAGTGGAACGCACCGGCCTTTTTTTACACCGGCGCGATGCGGCCATTCAATCCCAAGGAATATCGTCGGCACTTGATCGTCTTTAATTTTTATCGAAAGGACTGTCTGAGACTTGTGCTTTGGCATGGCGATCGGGTGAACGATAAGTCTGGTTTTCTCCAAGGGAGTTACTCTGATGGAAGAAGGCTGGCCTCGCTCTGGAACGAAGCCGATCTGGCTGGCAACAAGAAAAGGCTCCAAGCGGCACTGAAGGCGCAGTTGAAATACATCAAAGCGGAGGAGCGTAGGCATTCGACCTAACAGGTATGAGCCCATGGGGCGGCGCCTTGCACATTCATCCTTCTCTTTAGAATCACCGTGGAGGCCAAATGAAAGCCTGACCATCATCTGAGGTAGTCCGTCAACGATTTTGAGTGAAGTGAATGGCAGGTGCCTCAGGCTTTCACGAGGGCGAGCTTGCTAAACTGGTGTGGCTCTGCTCTCTTAAAATGGAATAGCTCGCGAGAGAATATGAACGGCAAGCACACCCTCTCTTTCCACCCCGTGCTCGCGCGTCCACCCCGCGTCAGCAGCCATAAGGTCTAGGCGTATGGCAAGCACAATCGAAGGCGGGTGTTTATGTGGAGGCGTCCACTATCGTCTACACGTTAGGCCAAAGCGGGGAAGTGACTGCCATTGCGAAGATTGCCGGCGGGCTAGTGCTGCTCCGTATGTGACTTGGTGTAGCGTTCCCAGCAAGGCGATAGAGGTTCTGAGCGGTGAACTGCGTAGAGTCTCATATGCAGACCGATTACGCTCGTTCGCCTCTTGTTGTGGCACGCCTTTGCTTATCCAGGACGAAGTCGGTTCTGAATGGATTGACGTGACAGTAGCGTCGCTCGATGATCCTAAGACCTTTGATCCGGAGGCCGCGATATGGACAGAAGACAAACTCCCGTGGGTAAAGCTCGATCCGAGTCGGCTTGCTTTTCGCCGGAGCAGAGACGAAAACGCCTAACCAGGCTTCGGAAGGCAACTATCACGATTTGCTTCCGGACCGGGAAAAAGGACAACCTCGTCACCGTAGCGTCCGAGTCCAGATGAGTGTTTTGGCGTACCTTCCGAGCGCTGCTCATGAACGAATCAAGTTCTTAGCATACATCTGAGATCTTCCCCTACGCATTTTGGGCGAAGTGATTGGCCGTTGACTCAAGCGGTTTCTGTAGGAAGCCGGCACCGCTGCGACATGGCGCGGCTATCAGGACCTGTTTGACCCGCCCTGTCAGAGAGACAGGGGATCAATCATTCGCCACTACACGCGGAGCAGAAGCCCGTGTCCTAAGCTGGTCGCTCACCTTTTGGATTTGCGCTGCCTGTGCCTTGAGGGCTGATTTCAGCTCCTCCACGGTCGCTTTCAACTCTGCGATCTGGTCGCTCTGATCAGCTACTTTGCGATGCTCTTTGAGAAACTCGTTGAGCAGCATCGCGTTCACTTCTTCATAGCGGACACTGAAAGGCTTTTCCTTCTCGTCAGACACCACCAAATCCGGATTGACCTTGGCGACCTCCTCGGCGACAAGGCCAAACTGCGGCTGGGCCGAAGGATCGATAGTCTTCTTATATCGAAAGGTGACGGGCTGAAGCGAGAAGATCACCTCGCTCGTCTTGTCCATTGGTTTAATCGCTTCTTTGAAACGCGCCGAAGAGCCTCTTACACCAAGTTGTCCGTTGGCATCAACGCCGATTGCCATTCCTCCCGCGATTGGCACACCACGAACGCCGGCGATGAACGTGGCTGTTTGGGTGCCAGCGGTGCCGATGCGGATGGTGTTGGACTCGTTGGCCACACCCATGTTGCCAATATCGATGTTATTGCTCCCCGCTGTCAGGTTCGAGCCGGCGGAATTGCCGAGAGCGATGTTGTTGCTGCCGCTCGTGTTGTTTAGGAGCGATTCGACGCCGCTAGCCGTGTTGTTGTCCCCGGTCGTGTTGCTAAGGAGCGCGTCGAAACCGCTGGCCGTATTGTTGCTGCCGGTGTTGGCGAAACCACCGCCGAGCGCACCAACACCCGTGGCCGTATTGGCGATTCCGCTCCCGTTGAAACCAAGCGCGCCTACACCGGTGGCGGTGTTGTAGCTGCCGGTGGTGTTGCTCAGTAGCGTCCCGTAGCCGGTGGCCGTGTTGTTGATGCCCACGGAGTTGTTGCCGAGTGCGGCGGTGCCGGTCGCCGTGTTGTTGTTACCGGTGGTGTTGCTGAAGAGCGCATGATAGCCTGTCGCCGTGTTGCTGACGCCGGTTGTAAGGTTGAACAGCGCATCGTCACCCTCAGCGGTGTTAGCGCCAGGATAGCCCCCATCCGGCGGAGGATCGACCGCTCGGGCGGTTGCAGCGGAGACGAGTAATGCGCCGATAAGACTGATAGTCCTGGTTAAGTGTGCTGATTGCATAATGGTTGATTCTGTCTTCTGAGGAATCTGCAGCGACCGCATTTTCTGTGCCCGGGCAGCTGCTCATCGGCGCAGGAGCCCGCTGTCGCCGTCCAACGCTCAATCTTCAGCGCCGGGAAAATAGCTGGCCAAGCATCGTTTTGACAAAGTGCGTCTCGATTCTCGCGCCCCGGAGCCTTCGCAGGTATGGCGGCGAGATACGATTCAGCCGAGATGAGCCTGCTCGCTTGGGGAACTGAAATGTTTGCGGACGAACGACTGTTCAGATACGCTGCCCGCGGAAAATATGAACGGCAAACACACCCTCCTTTCCAACCCGGTGTTCGCGCGTTCACCCCGTGCCGGCAGCCGTAAGGTCTAGTCCATGTCCACTTCCGATTGGCTCTCGCTCACCCAAACATTAGTTCTCCTCGGCACGGGAGTCGTGATCTGTTGGTACACCCGCGAAACCCAACAGTTTGCGCCAAGTCAGCTCCACGCAGGCTGAACTACTGCGCCAACAGGTCGAGACGATGCGAGCGAGCCTCGACTTAGACATCCAAGAACAGTTGCGTGCGAGTAAACCGTTTTTTCGGTGGCATGGTGGTGGCAGTAATCTTGGCGTTTGGACTGGCTAATTCTACAACGAAGGCGCGCCTATATCAGGCCTGTCCATCGCTACGGACTCCGATTTAGATACTGCTGTCCGCCCTACTGACTTCTTGCAGACGAATCAGCAGGGAGAGGTTACGTTCGCGAGCCGTCGCTCCGACCGCTCGCTCCCGCCGTCTTGGTCGTTCGAGATTCGTTATCGCACCCGCCTCGATCAGGTCGAGAGTAGGCAATTCATAGTCGAGGACGACACTCCTCGCGCAAAAGAGACCTAGCCACGAGTCCTGTGGAGTCGATCCCTAAGTAAATCATCCGGGATTATCCAGTTGACGCAGAATTAGAGGCCCGGCAAACTCCTGAATGCGACGATTCATGGAGTTCTGGTGTCGGGCGCTTCATCATTGTTTTACGAAGGGATGGATCGCCATGGGCGCGATAGGCACGCTAGCCTCGGTTGTATTGCCGTTCCTTCGGCAGTTGGACCCGCGCGCGGCCGCCCATCACGACTTCTGGGATTTTGTGGATCGCTATGGTGTGGCTTGGCTGTGCATTGCGGTGTTCTGGCTGATTGTAGGAGTTCGTTTCCTTTATGCACCTTATTGGCTTTATGCCAAAATTCTAAGGCAACGAGACGCAGCCAGAAGCGGACTTACGGCGGCGAGAAATACGCTGAAACGGATACCGCGCATGACGTCTGATTTCGCAAAACTGAAAATTTGTTTTGCTGGAGATAACCAGACGCCAACTCCGGTCGAAATGGTAAACGTGCCATTTTACTATGCTCTCGCTCAGGATACCAGTATTCATCCTCCGCAAATACCAACGTCAATTATTGTCGGGTCAAGATGGGCAATTTTCATCACGTTCCGCATTCCATTAGCCTTACCGGCTGCAAATTTCTTCGTCGAAACGAATATCCATCCTAGGCCAGAAATAGAGTTAAAGCAGCTAACAGCATTCGGAGCCGTCGTAACGGTTATTAATCATTACTCGACTGTTCCGCCGGGGCTGTTAGAAATGCTATTCCGCCCAATGTAGTCGTTTAGGCAGCAGCCTTGATTAATTCTAAATATGGCAACTTTGCCGCGTTTACCAACTTTGTGAGAGTGTCCCTAAAGATGGGGGTCCTGTGTCGGACGTCTCTGGACGATATCGCGATAGGATCTCGTGAGGGGTCATGAACATACGTTCTGGCAGTCCCACTGATGCGAACCGGATCGCGTCGCTAATTCAAAGCTTCCAGCCAAAGCTCACGCTCGACCCGACAGGCGCAGGCGCCGAGGAGTTCCTCGCGTCAGTCTCAGGCGAGGCTGAGGCTCGCTACCTGAGTTCGCCGCGCTACATCTACCTCGTTGCGGAAGAGGACGGAGCACTCGTTGGATTCATCGCTCTTCGAGACAATTGCCATCTCTTTCATCTGTTTGTTGATTTGGATCGTCAACGCCAGGGTATCGCCCGGCAGCTTTGGAGCCAGGCGCGGGATAGAGCCCTTCACTCCGGTAACCCCGGCGAGTTCACGGTGAACTCGAGCCTGATCGCCGTCCCTGTATACGAGAGCTTTGGTTTTAGGCCGGTTGGCCCGGTTGCGAAGACACACGGCATTGCCTTCCTGCCCATGTGCTTGAAACTGCGCGATGTCGCCTAGCCCTTTGCTCGAGCGAGCGCCCACAGAATGGGAATAGGGTTCGGGAGAATATTCTTGCGGTGCCTATGGTGGGCGGGAATTAAGAGGAATGCCAGGCGGGTCCGGACCGAGTGCGGGCCTGAGTCGGCAGCTGCGGCGACCTGCCGGCCGCCATAACGCTATTTCTTCCCCTTGATCTCGAGCTTGCGGTAGAGCGTCGCCATGCTGATGCCGAGCACGCTGGCCGCCTTTTCGCGCGCGCCTTTGAATTTCGCGAGCGTCGCTTCGATGTATTCCCGCTCCTGCTCCTGGATGAATTCATCGAGCGATTTGCCGACGGGCACGGCGCCCCGCCCCTTCCGGCCCGTATTTTCGCCCGCATGTTCGATGATCTGGGGGGGAAGATCGTTAGGCATGATCAGGTTGTCTTCGCACAGGGCGCAGGCACGTTCGATGGCATTTTCCAGCTCGCGCACGTTGCCGGGGTAATCATATCGGCAAAGCAGCTCGACCGCTTTTGGATCGATCTTCCTGGGATCGCCGCTGGTCTGCCCGGCCTGCTTTTGCAGAAAATGGTTCACGAGCAGGGGCACATCCTCGAGGCGCTCGCGCAGGGGCGGAATCTCCACCGGGATGACCGCCAGCCGGTAATAAAGATCTTCGCGGAAAGAACCGTCGCGAATTTTCGGCTGGAGCGGCTCGTTCGTCGCCCCGACCACCCGCACGTTGACCGGCACGCTCTTGTTGTCGCCCACGCGGCGCACCTCGCGTTCCTGCAAGACGCGCAGCAGCTTCGTCTGGAGCGAAGTCGCCATCGAATTGATTTCGTCGAGAAAGATCGTGCCGAGATTCGCTTCCTCAAACAGGCCGCGCTTGTCCGAGACCGCGCCGGTGAAGGCGCCCTTCTTGTGTCCGAACAGTTCCGATTCGAGCAAATTCTCGGGCAGCGCGCTGCAATTGATCGCGACGAAAGGGTGATGCTGCCGGTTGCTGTTGAAGTGCAGTCCGCGCGCGACCAGCTCCTTGCCCGTGCCGCTTTCTCCGTGGATCAAAACCGTGCTGTCGGTGTCGGCGACCTTGTTAATGAGGTTGTAGACGAGCTGCATTTTGCTGCTTGAACCGATGATGTTTTCAAACTTGTATTTGTTCTTGAGTTCCTTGCGCAGGTAGGTGTTTTCCTGCCGGGCGGACTGGAACTCGAGGGCGCGCTGCACCGTCATCTGGAGCTCGTCGATCTTGAACGGCTTCGGCACATAGCCGTGTGCGCCCATCTTCATCGCTTCGATCGCGGTGTCGACCGAGGCGTAGGCCGTGATCAAAATCACCAGCGTCTGCTTGTGATTTTCCTTTACGTGCCGCAGAACGTCGAACCCACTCATCGTCTCCATCTTTACGTCCGTGATGACGATCTGTGGTTCGATCGCTTCCATTTGCTCGACGGCCTTGGCGGCGGAGCTGAATGGGAAAACCTGATGCCCCTTCTCGCGGCAGAGCGTGACGATGACCTCCACCATTGCCGGCTCATCGTCTATGATAATGATTTTGGCCATATTCTCAGGGCGGAGAGTATTTCAAGATTGAGAAAAGGAAAGGCAAATATGAGAATCGCCTCAGGCGTCGCGCGGGGACTCGACCCCGGCCAGCATCCTCCACGGTACCTCTTTGTCCCAGGCGACCACTTTTTCGAAGACGTCTCCGGATTCGCTCTCGATGGGTAGCGCGATCAAGTCGGCTTGGAATCTGGCGCGGATTTTTCCCAGCGCTTGCGCCTGATTCAAGGCCCGCGCGCCGTTCACCGTCGCCATCTCCAGGATTCGTTCCTGGGCCAGCCACGGGTGCGCGTCCCGCAGGCTTTGCATTTCTGCGAAAAGGCTGAGGGAAGAGTTGCTCGCGAGACTGTCTGTCCCGAGACAGACGTTGAAGCCGAGGTCGAGCAGGCGGCGAAGGGCGAAAGGCCGATGCCTGAAGTAGCGACCGCTGCGCGGGCAATGCGCGATGTGGAAACGCGGTCCCCCCTCGAGCCGCGCGAAGTCAATTTCCGTGAGTTCGTTCAGGTGGACGACGATCCAGCGTTCATCGAGCACCTCGCGGTCGAGCACCACTGCCAGAGGCGTTTTTCCCTTCCCGCAATCGTCCATCGGGCGGCCGAGGCTTCGCAGGAGCTCGAATAAGGTGCCGCGGCCATCGTGAAACATTTCCATTTCCGCGTGCGCCTCGGCCACGTGCATCGTGATTTGCAGCTTGTTTTGGCGAGCGACTTCCACCGTGCTGCGCAGCAATTCCGCAGAAGCCGTGTAGGGCGCGTGCGGACTCAGCCCAAATCCGCCCAGCCAGCTCTCCTTGTCCCGAAAAATGGCGAGGGCATCCTCGATCATATCGGCAGCAGACAGCCGCGGTTGCACGTCGATCAGCTCCGCAAACCACCATGTGCGTAAAGGCGGCGGCCCCATTCGTGCCAGCAGCGCCGGGACGGACTCGACGTTCGCAATCGCGGTCGTACCCCAGCGTTTGGCCTCCACGAATCCCTGCGCGATCGACGCGAGATAATCGCCGTCGGAAAGTTCACGGCGCAGTCCGTTGATCTGTCGAATCCAATCCGCAAACGAGCGCTGCGGCGGGATCACCCCACGCAACGAGGTGAAATCCAGGTGGCAATGCGCGTTGATCAGCCCCGGGAGCAGCGCCACCTCCCCGAGATCCGTCACGGCGCCACCGCGCGGATCGATTTCAGCGAAGCGACCGACCGCGGAAATCCGGTCGCCTGTGATCGCGACCGCGCCGTCGTCGATCGGCGGGCCGTCCATCGTAACGACTGTTTTCGCGCGATAGGTTTTCATGCCACAGAGGGCATCCTGCGTTAAAGCGGTGCAGAGTTGAAGCGTGGAAGCGTGGAGGCGGCGGAAACCTCTTTAGGCTTCAACGCTTTGGCTCTTCAACGACGGGGTCGCCCTTCACCACCTTGCGCGCCTCCGCCACGAGCAGATTGCACGCTTCCTGGCAGAGGAGGGGCATCACCTTTTCCCCGCGGCCTGTCTGGTCGAGCGGCGCGATGAATTTGTCGAGCGGCAGACGCAGCGAAGGCCGTGCGCCGGTCGCGTCGCGGGCCCAGAGAATCGTCCGCAAACATCCCGGCTCGCCCCCCTGCGAGCGGCAGAAGCGACCGACCAGCGTGTCGATTTGTTCGTCCGATATCTTGGCCGCGGCGCGATAGATACCGGTCTGGCGATCGAGCGTCGCCCACAGCGGCGTGATCGTGAGGCGATTCCCTTCCCAGGCCGCGAGCGCCGCCAGCCGGCCGGGATAAAACAAATCGAGCGCCTCTTCCAGCTCAGCGAGATCCGTCAATTCCAGGCGCCAGCCGTGCCGAAGGTTGGGCGCGGTCTTGAGCGGCCGGTAATGGCCGTGGTCGTCGAATTTCGCCAATTCTACCGCGTCATTAGCCGAACGATGGATCTTCAAATCCTCACCCTCTGCGTCGTCGCGATGAGAGAGGGTGAAACCGTCGCCGCTTTGTCGGATCTCAATCTGCCCAATGCCGCTTGCGCCCGCGGCCAGCCATTCTGCCAGGACCCGCCTAATGCGCGGGAGCATGCTTCGTTTTCTTGGCCGCTCCGTTCTTTTTTGCGCCGGTTTTCTTCGCGCAAATCCGGCGTGCCATCACCACCGCGACATGCTCAAGAAAATCGCGATCGTCTTCATTGAAGGCGTCGCACCGTTCGCTCTCCACATCGATCACGCCGATGATCTGGCCGTTCGATTCACAAAACATCGGAACAACAATCTCGGAGTTCGTCGTCCAGAAAGCCGGTAGCCAGCGCGGATCCTTGGTCACATCGCCAACGATTAGAGTCTGGCCTGTTTCTGCGACGGCGCCGCAGAGGCCCTGGGTTTTCGGAAAACGCCGATAGGTCGGCGGTTCTTTGCCGGTTGCGGCCGCGATCACGAAGTCGCCCCGCTGGATCTTGTAGATTCCGATCCAGCGATAACCGCGTTCCGCCTGGACCATCTCGGCCGCCTTTCTGAGCGAGCCCGAATTCTTTGGAGCGGCCAGGATAAAAGCCGCCAGGTCCTGCAAAAGCTTGGTTGAGTTGTTCTTCACGGGCGCCGTTTCGCCAGACAACCTTTATGAAATCGAGCTGAGATCAAGGGCTGCACCATCGAAAGCTGCCGCCTGCTCGGTGATGATCTGTGCAAACCGGGGCTCGGTCCCGATAGCGCTTGCGTAGTAAAGATCCCGTTCGTGGAGCCGATGCGGGTTCCGTCGGAAGATGGCGCGCTGGCTGGCCGCGGCCGTCGGTTCGGCCTCGATCCCGAGCAAAACCGGGATGTCCTGGTAGCTGTGCAGCCCGTCGGAGATGAAAAACGGAACGACCACCACGTTCCGCGTTTTCGTTAGGCGTGCCCACTCCGAGATGAGCGGCGCCTCCTCCATGTAAGCGTTCTGGACCGAGGCGTAACGGCCAAGTGCGCTGATCCGTTCCACCTCGCGCTTGGCCGCAATCGCACTGTTGTCGTTCAGCGCCGTGCCATGGCCCACGATGAGCAGACTCGTCTCCGCTTCCGGAACGTCGGGCGCAACTTCCCGCGCCCGTTGCAGGAGCAGTTCTGTGACGGCGGGATGATTTCCGACCGGTTCGCAATATTTCCAAACCTGGCCGCTCGGCCGGGTGGTCAGGGTGCCATCCAGTTGCAGCTCGCGCGGGATAACCGTCTGGGTGAAATATCCTTCGCTGATGAAATTCGGCACCACGTAAACTTCGCGGATCTCCGGATCATCGAAGAAGAGGAGCGCATCGCGAAAGCTCGCCTCTTCCTTCCAGAAACAACAGGCAACTTCACGGAAGAGCCCGCGCTCCCGGATCGCCACCGCCTGGGCCAGACTCGGCGCGCTTGAGTCGGGATTGACGGTCGAACCGTGGCCCACGATGAGAAGGGCGCTGGAAAGAGGCGAGACCGGCATGGCAGATTTGATAGTTAACTCCAGCCGTCGCCCTTTGTCACAGCGGAAAGCGGGAGAAACGGCTTGGCAGCAGACTCCGGGTTTGTTAGGCCAGTGCGGCATGAAACTCCATCGACTCAGCCGCGGCGTGCTCTGGGTCTATTCCGATAGGCAAACCTGCGCCTACAATTCGACAACTTTGGCGCTGCTGCGGGTATTCGATGGCAGTGCTGGATTCAATCCCGGGTTTGATCCCCTCGGAGCGTTCGTCGCGGGGACTGCTGCTTTGAATACTTCGGCCAGCGACATCAAACGCCTCGACGTTTATCGACATTGATAGCAGGTCTCGGATTGTATCGTTAGTCTGAGCTGTCCTCTTCCGCTTCTGGTTTCGTCTCTTCGCCTTTCTCGTTGTAGATCTGCCGCAGGATGCTCCCGATCATTGGCGCCGCGGCCGAGCCGCCGTGCACCTTGCTCCCGACATCGCCTTCATAAAGGGCGGCGAAGGCGTATTTGGGGTGGTCCGCCGGCACGAACCCCGCGAACCAGGCGGCCGTGCGCTCTTTCTCCTTCGGGCCCCATTGCGCCGTCCCGGTTTTCCCTGCGACCGAAACCTTGTCGAGGCTTGCCTGGTGCGCAGTGCCGGCGGGCGCGTTGACCGCGTCCACCATCGCGGTGTGAATCAGCTCCATCACGTTGGCCGAAGCGTCGATGGTCTTTTTTGCCCGAACTGAATACGCCGCCACGATTTCGTTCCCGACCGTCTGCACCTGCTCGACGAGCCGGGTCTGATAGAATGTTCCGCCATTTGCCACGATCGCCATTGCCTGCGCCATTTGGATCGGCGTGACGAGCAGGTCTCCCTGGCCGATCGACATGTTGGCGATGTCGCCATTGAGGATTTTGCGGCCGTGGGTTGCCTTCATGTATTGATCGCTGGGCAAACGGCCCTCCGCTTCGCCTTTCAACGGGATCCCGGTTTTTGCGCCGAAGCCGAGCTTGGCCGCCCATTCCAAAATCGGCCCGGCGCCGGTCGCGATGCCGGCCTGGTAAAACCACGTATCGCACGATTCGGTCAGCGCCTGGACGAAATTGAGCGAGCCGCGGTCGCTGTGTTTCCAGTTGTGGAAAGTGGTGTTGCCGACATCCATCGCCGGCACGCATTCGTACTCATCCTGTGGCGTGATGGTATTGCTCTCCAGCGCCGCCAGACCCACCGCCACCTTGAAGGTCGATCCGGGCGGATAAGCGGAACGATAAGCGCGCGGCAGGAGGGGAATGTTCGGATCGCTCTGCAAAGCCTTGAATTTCGCGGTCGAGATGGAGGGAATGAATTCGTTAGGGTCAAAAGTCGGCCACGAGGCGAGGGCGAGGATGTCGCCGTTGTTCGGGTCCATGATAACGATTGCGCCGCGTTTCGCTTTGGCGGCAAGCGCCTTTTCCGCCAGCTCCTGCAGGCGCAGGTCGAGCGTGGTGACGATGTTGTAGCCGGGCACCGGTGGTTCCACGATCCGCTCGGAAGTTTTGCGGCCGTCGCGATCGAAGGTCACCTTGTATTTGCCGTGCCGGCCGGTGAGCATGGAGTTGAAGGTCTGCTCCAGTCCCTCGCGTCCCTCCGTTTCTGGCCAAAGCACCTGACCGTTTTCGATGATGCCGTCGGCGTTGCGACTCGTCCGCCCGGTATAGCCGATGACCTGTCCCGCCACGCTCTTGTTCGGATAGACGCGCACATATACCGGCTTGAGTGAGAGTCCGGCGGGCAGGTTGCCTTTTAGTTCCTCAAGCTCCGATTCGCTCAGATTTTGCGCGATCTCGAAGGGCAAAAATCCGCGGTTGTGATAATGCCGGAGGATGGCGCCGCCGGGAATATCGAACGAACGACCGAGCATTTTCTCCGCGGCGCGAATCCGCTGGCGCGCGTAGGACAGCACCTGGGCATCAGGAAAATCGAGCGGGGTCGGGAAATCGACCGTCAGGTTGTAGCTCAGTTTATTCTGGGCGAGTGGGACGCCGTTGCGATCGGTGATCTGGCCGCGTGGTGCAGGAATATCGAGGACATAAGTGCGCGCCTGTTTCTGCGTCTCCCAGGTTGGCTTGATCGTTTCCTCAAACGGAGTCGAGATCGCCTCGGGAGTCGGGGCCGGGACTTCCTGCTGTGCAAACGCGAGGCTTCCAAAGAAGAGAAGGATGATCCACAGATGGCGCAGATTGCCGCAGATTTTGGAACGACGCGAGACCATCAGGAAATAACAATCTGTGAAAATCTGTGCAATTGGTGGATGACCCTCGGAACTAGTGTCGCTGCAGAAAGCGATGCACTTCCTCCGCCAACTTCTGGCCTATTCCTTCGGTCGATGCAATTTCTTCGACGCTCGCTTTGCGCAGGCGTTGCACGGAACCAAACTTTCGCAGGAGCAGACTTTTGCGGTTCTGACTGACCCCGGGACAATCGTCGAGGATACTCTCGCCGATCCGTTTCTTCATCAAGAGCTGGTGATAGGTATTGGCGAAACGATGCGCCTCATCGCGGATACGCTGGAGCAGGCGCAGCGCGCCCGAGTCCTCCGGCAGCTGGAGTGGCAGCGCTCGGCTCGGCCGATAGATTTCCTCGAACTCCTTCGCGAGTCCGATGATTGGCAACTCATGCAGCCCGAGGCGCTGGAGTTCGCGGCAGGCAGAGGAAAGCTGACCTTTGCCGCCATCGACAATGATTAGGTCGGGCAGGCGCACTGCGACATATCTATCGTCTCGAGTCGTGCGTAGCGCGTCCACCGGGTTCTCCTGCGAAAACTCCGCTGCGTCTGGGTGCGACTCCCGTGCCTGCAACAAGACACGCGCATAGCGCCGCCTGACGACTTCCGCCATGCTGGCAAAATCATCCTGACCCTCCACCGTCCGGATGCGATAGCGCCGGTAATTGTTTTTGTCCGGCACGCCGTCGCGAAAGGCAACCATCGATGCGACCACATGCGTGGTGGAAATATTCGAGATGTCGAAGCATTCCATCACCTTGGGCAAATGCGGAAGCTGGAGCGCGTCGGCCAGCGCCTGGACATCAGCCTGCGGATCGATCGCGCTCGGCAGGCTGTGGCGCGTAAAACGCCGCATCGGTTTCGTTGTGCGTCGCAGATCCTCCAGCATGTTGCGCAGCTCGGCTGCCGTCTCGAAATCGAGTTTTCCCGCAGCTTTCCGCATCTCGTCCTCGAGTGCGTGGATCATTTCGCGCGACTGTCCCTCGAGAAATTCCGCCGCCTGCCCGACACGCTGGCGATAAGTTGCGGCGTCGATCTCGCTCAATCGCATCGGCACCTGGTAGGTGGAAGATTTCAATTCGCGCTCGGTCGGAGCCCCGCGCCCAAAGGTGAGCACACCGAATTTCTTGCGCATGAAATTGAGCGTCTGCCGCAGCGCGCCCGCGTGCGCGTAGGGCCCGAAGTAGCGCGCGCCATCATCTTTCTTAAAACGCGCCAGACGAAAGCGCGGCCATTCCTCCGTCGGATCGACCTTCACGACGAGGAAGCGCTTGTCGTCGCGAAACGAGATGTTGTAACGCGGCCGGTAATCCTTGATCAGCTTGCCCTCGAGCAGGAGCGACTCCGCCTCGCTTGCCACGGTGTGAGTTTCGAAATCCCAGACCGCCTCCAGCATGGCGCGCGTCTTGAGGTCGGCCACCGCCATTTTCGACGGCATGAAATACGAGCCGACCCGTTTGCGCAGATCGCGCGCTTTGCCGACGTAGATGACGCGACCGAACCGGTCGCGCATCAGGTAGACGCCGGGCTTGTGCGGCACCTCGTGCACTTTCTTGTTCAGGTCTGGCTTTTCCTTCGACAGCGGCACGTGGCTAGGAGAGTACTGTGTAACGGCGGCCGTGTCGGCCGCATCGGGAAACTAATCGAAAATGTGGGATGTCACCATCGTAGGGAGCGGTCCGGCGGGTGCGAGCTGCGCGGCGTTTTGCGCGCGGGCCGGCCTGCGCACGCTCGTCCTGGAGCGCGCTACTTTCCCGCGGGAAAAGGTCTGCGGCGACTGTTTGAACCCAGCTTGCTGGCCGGTGCTGGAGCGCCTTGGCGTGGCGACGGAAGTGCGGGCCGCGTCGCACGGGAAGCTCTCCGCGGTTGAGTTCATCGATGTGAACGGCCGATCGATCAAAGCGCCGCTCCCGAACGGCGAGATCGCGATCAGGCGCAGTGTCCTCGACCAGATTCTTCTGCGTCGGGCCCGGTCGTTAGGCGCGGAAGTGCGCGAGGGCGAAACGCTGGTTTCGCTTGAGCGAGGCAAGGACTGGAAAGTTCGCACCGATCATTCCGAAGAGAACGCGCGGCTCCTGGTTGCGGCGGACGGACGCAATTCAAGCGTCGCGCGGCTCTGCAATCTGATGCCGCGCCGGGGCCGCGATCGTGTCGCTCTGCAAACCTACATTCCGCTGCCGGGTGATTTCGGCGATCGGATTGTTCTGCAACTCTTGCCGGAGGGATATTCTGGTCAGGCGCCGGTCGGTGATGATCTGCTCAACGTCTGTCTGGTGAGTCGGCCGGACGATCTGCCTGCGATCAAGCGCTGGGCGGAGAAAGAGTTCGGGATCTCGGCAGACCACTGCTGGCGGACAATTGCGCCGCTGGCCCGCGCCGCACTGCCTTTGAATCAGCCCGGTTTGTTTCTGATCGGCGACTCGGCGCGCGTGGTCGAACCGTTCACGGGCGAGGGGATTTCCTACGCGCTTCGTTCCGGCGAACTGGCGGCGGAGGCGATCGCGACTGGAAACCACCCGCAGTACGCGGCCGCCCATCGCCGGCTTTATGCCGGCCGGCTTTGGATCAACGCCCTCGCGCGCCACGCCGTCGAGCATCCACGCCTGACCACGGCGCTGGTTCGTGTCCTGCCTAACGAGAAACGCGCTCTGGGGTTTTTGACGACGAAAGTCGTGCGGACCTGAAGAAACCGCCGCGCGGAACTGCGTTCCTCCGGAGGGACATGCTTCCGCATGTCCAGGATCTACTTCCGCAATTGTGCGGCCTTGACCGTGTTCGACATCAGCATCGCGATCGTCATCGGCCCGACGCCGCCGGGCACCGGCGTGATCGCGGCGGTTTTCGGCGCGACTTCATCGAAAGCTACATCGCCGACCAGTCGATAGCCGCGTGGTGACGACGAGTCCTCGACGCGATTGATCCCGACGTCGATTACGACCGCGCCCTCACGCACGTGCTCAGCCCTGACGAATCCGGCCTGGCCGATTGCGGCCACGACGACATCCCCGGAACGAGTGATTTCGGGGAGATTCCGGGTGCGGGAATGCACCACCGTGACGGTCGCATCGATGCCCTTTTGCATGAGAAGAAGGGCCAGCGGTTTGCCGACGATCATACTTCGGCCCAGGACGACAACGTGCGCGCCGCTGGTCTCGACGCCGCTTTCCCTGAGCAAACGCAAACAGCCCAACGGCGTGCAGGGCACGAAGCCGGTCGCATCGCCAAGGGCAAGTCTGGCAATGTTGATCGGGTGAAAGCCATCGACATCCTTCGACGGATCAAGCGCCCGGATGATGGCCGCTTCGTCGATTTGTTTTGGTGGCGGCGACTGCACAAGGATTCCGTGGATGGCCGGGTCGCGATTCAACTCCGCGACGCGCGCAAGCAAATCGGCCTGGGTCGTGTCGGCCGGCAATTCGAGCTTGACCGAATGCAGCCCCAATTCCCGGCACATCTTGTCCTTCGAACGGACGTAAGCGCGCGAAGCCGGGTCATCGCCGACCAGGACGACCGCGAGCCCGGGCGTGGTGCCCGCCGCCTTAAGCGATTCGATTTCGCTCCGCAGCTCCGCGTAGACCTTTTCCGCCACCGCTCGGCCATCGATCAGTTTTGTTTGGTTCGCCAAAGTAGACGTTTTGTAATGGCGCTTCGCGGTGGTCGCAAATTTTCCCTGCGCGTTGCATTTGGTCGCTCGGTGATGTGGCTTTTGCGAGCCTGCTCGCACGCGCGTTTGTCATCCCGATCCGGCGAAGCACGGAGAGGGACCTCGCAGTGGCAATCCAGATCGTTACGCGGGAGAAAGCGGCCATTGCAAGAGAAAGGTCCTTCGCCGTCTTCGCGGCTCAGGGTGACAGATGAAGAGAGCCGCCGTGCCGTAATCTGCACGTCAGCGCATTTCCACCAGCTGCAACATCGCCTCCTGCAAACGCTGTCGTTCGTGTTCGAATTCCTCTTCGGTCGAGGTCTGCGCGACGCGAAAGGGCGGGCCGAAAATCACGCGCACGGTTGAAAACGGCCGGGGCAAAATGAAGCGATCCCAGCTTTTTACCCGCCAGCAGCTTGAGTATTCCATGTTAACCGGCACGACTTCGGCCCCCGATTGCTGGGCGAGAAAGATAATCCCCTGGCCGAGTTCGTAGGCCGGGCCGCGCGGACCGTCCGGGGTGATGACCACATCCCGGCCTCGCGCGATCACTTCGGCGAGCTGTCGAATAGCGCTGGCACCTCTGCGTGAGCTCGAACTCGAGCCTCGCACGACTTCGAAATCGAAGCGCTCGACCAAATCCGCCAGGATCGCGCCATCGCGGCTTGCGCTGATGAGCGCGGCGCCGCGCCGCTCAGGCAGGTAACGCCTGATCACGAAAGGCAAAAGAAGGAGGCGGTTGTGCCAGAGCGCGCCGATGTAGCGTTCGTTAGGCGGAGTGCCGACAACGCGGGCCTGATCCTCGATTTCATAGCGGAGGGTGCGCGCCCAGATTTGCAGCAGGCGATAGCCGAAAGCGACCAACCACCGCGCGCGCCAGCCTTCGATCTTCAAGGCGTGGAAGGTCCTGCGCCCTCGTCCCTCCAGCGGTAGGCGCGTGGGTTGGGCAGGCCGATTTGATCGAGCACGCGCCAGACGACGGTGTCGGCCACCTCGCCGACCGATTGTGGCCGGCTGTAGAACGACGGGATGGCCGGGAGCACGATTGCACCCGCCTCGAGGAGCGCGACGACGTTGCGGGCGTGCACCAGACTCCAGGGCGTTTCGCGCGGGACGAGGATTAACTTGCGGCGCTCTTTCAAGAAAACATCGGCGGCGCGGAGGAGAGCGCTGTCGCTTGAGCCGGAGGCGATCCGGCCCAGCGTCGCCATCGAGCAGGGGATGATGACCATCGCGTCGAAGCGCGCGGAGCCGCTGACGAAGGGGACGTTCAAGTCATTCTCGGCATGTTGCGCCACGCCGTCGGGCACGATGAGCTGGTCGACTTCCTGGGCCGCGACTTGTTTCGCGTGGGTACTCATGACGAGATGCACTTCGTTGGCCGCAGGGTCGATTTGATCGAGCAAACGCTGGAGATAAATCGTGCCGCTCGCGCCGGTAGCGCCGATAACGAGTTTCATTTCGCGCTATAGAACCACAGGTCGCGCTCTCGCTCTAGACCAGAGTGGCGCCTGAGACTCAGGGAGCTTGCGCACATCCTAGAGATATCCGCCGGTCTTTAGCTTCTTCATCAGGTCGATCTGGCGAAGAAGAAGTTCGTTATAGAAGGCGCGCGATTCCTTGGTTGGCTCGACGCGCGTCTTTTTCTCCACGATGACGAGCTCCTCGACCAGCTTCTCCAGGCTGACCGGTTTTCCCTTCACTTTGTCATAGGTCCACGCGGCCTGGATGGCTGCACCCAACGCCGCGCCCTCGGTTACGCGCAAAGCCACGGCTGGGAAGCCAAGCACATCGGCCGCGATCTGGCGCCAGATCGCGCTCTTGCTCCCGCCGCCGGTGAGACGGATTTCCTCGGGCACAATCCCAAGGTCTTTGAAGCGGCGGAGCCCGTAGGCGAGTCCGAGCGTCACGCCTTCCACGACCGCGCGGGCCATGAAATCGGGCTTCATGTTTTCAGTCGTCAGGCCGTGGAAAATCCCGGAGCCTTTCGGGAGGTTCGGCGTTCGTTCACCCTGCAGGTAAGGGAGAAAAAGAATTCCGCCCGCACCGGCCGGGATCGCCTCGACCCGCTCCTCCATCGTCGCGAGGTCCCAGCCAAACAGATTGCGCACCTGCTCGGTCGCGGCGGCGACGTTCATCGTGCAAATGAGCGGGAGCCAGTGATCGGTGGCGTCGCAGAAGGCCGCAACCTCGCCCCTTGGATCGACCACTGGTTCCTCGGAAAAGGCACAGATCGTTCCCGATGTGCCAAGGCTCACGGTTACAGCTCCGGCCCGAATATTGCCGGTGCCGATCGCGCTCATCATGTTGTCGCCGCTTCCGGCGCTGACGAGGGCGTCATCGGCCAGTCCCCATTTCTCGCGCAGGACGCTGCGCAACAATCCGGCCGGGCGTTTCGAAGAACGGAGTGGCGGGAGGAGCGATTCCAATTTCGGATCGATGAACTCCAATATCGGCTTGCTCCATTTCCGGGTGCGCACATCCATCAAGCCAGTCCCGGAAGCGTCGCCGTACTCCATCTGGCGTTCACCCGTCAGCCAAAGATTCAGGTAATCATGCGGCAACATCACGGTCGTTAGGCGGCGAAAGTTTGCCGGCTCATTTTCCTTCAACCAGAGCAGCTTGGGGGCGGTATAACCCGGCAGCATCGGGTTGCCGATTCGCTCGATCAGGCCTTCGTTGCCGCCGAATTCCTTCTTGAATTTCTCGCACTGCTCCTCCGTCGAGACGTCGCACCAAAGCTTGGCCGGACGCAACGGCTCGTTCGCCTCATCGAGTGCGACGAGGCCATGTTGTTGTCCGCCGACCCCGATGGCTTTGATCTCTTTGCGCCGGTCGCCCACGATTTCGAGGCATTCCGCGACGGTTGTTTCTGCGGCATCGATCCAGGTCTGCGGATCCTGTTCCACGTGACCCGGCGGCAGACCTTCGATCGTGCCGTAGGCGCGCTGCGCCAGCGCAACCACCTCGCCCGATTCGAGATCAAGCACGATGGTTTTGGTGCTGCTGGTGCCGCTATCGATTCCGAGAGAAAGCATGATTGCTAAAACAAATCCGAAGCACGAATAACGAAATCCGAAACAAATCCGAAGAACCGAAGGTGTGAAAATTTAAAGAGTCTGGAAGGGGCGTTTCGAATTTCGTCTCATTTCCGGTTTTTGAGATTGTTTCGGATTTTGATATTCGGATTTCGTGCTTTCCTAGCAATCATGATCAAGAAGCTTTTACACACCCGTTATCGGGTCAGCGATCTGGAAAAGACAGTCTCATTTTATCGCGACGTCCTCGGCCTGGAGGAAGTGCGGCGGCACACGTCCGGCCGCGGCTCGCAGCTTGTCTTTTTCAAGGCGCCCGGGAGCGAAGAGGAAATTGAGCTCTGCAAATATGACGAGAGCGGCCCGGTCGTGGTCGGCCCCGACCTGACGCATCTCGCTTTCGAGGTCGATAACATCGAGGAATTCGCGAAGCGGACGGCGGCGAAAGGTTACCCCCTTTCCGACGGTCCGCACCCGAACGGGCGCGGCGGCGCGATTGCGTTTATCGACGCGCCGGAGGGTTACGAGATCGAGTTGATCCAGCGCGGCCATGATCGTTAGGCTTGCGCAGGTGCGCGTTTTGCTCTTAATATTAGACCGATGATTCGCCGAACCGCCCTGCAGATCAGTTACCCCCTGACGATTGCCCTGGGGTTGCTTTGCGTCGCCGCTTCCCAGCCAAACACTCCTCAGGTCCGGCGTGCCCTGCCGGTGACGGACAACGACGAAGTGGCCGTCGCTTATCAGACTCGCGAGTTTAATTCGGATGTCATTCCAAGAACGCGGGCCGCTTCCGTCATCGTGGAGGATGCGCGCTCGGGCGAGGTGCTTTATGAAAAGAACGCGGATGCGGCCCGGGCCGCGGCCAGCACGCAAAAGTTGCTGACGGCGTTGATTGTCTCGGAAGAAGGCTCTCTCGACCAGATAGTGACGGTGAAATCGACCGACACCGATGCGGAACCGGTGCGATTGAACATCAAGCCGGGCGAGACCTATCAGCGGATCGATCTTCTCCGCGCCCTCCTGGTCAAAAGCCCGAACGACGTCGCCCGTTGTCTGGCGCGGGATAATGCCGGAAGCATCGAGTTGTTTGCCGAAAAAATGAACGCGAAGGCGCGGGCTCTGGGCGCAAGCCATTCCAATTTCGTCAACCCAAATGGCCTGCCCATTCCTGGTCAGTATTCGACCGCGCGCGATCTGGCGATCATTGCCCGCGCCGCCTACGCCAATCCGACAATTCGCTCGATCGTCTGCCTGCCGCAGCTTGTCTTTCGTTACGCGAATGGGCGCACGCGTCAGCTCGAGAACACGAACAAGGTTCTCAAGCGCCTGCCGTATTGCAATGGGATGAAGACCGGCTACACCGAAGCGGCCGGTCATTGCCTGATCGCAAGCGGCACGATCCCGGGGCGCGACGTGATTGTCGTCGTGCTCGGCGACAGCAAGTCGGCCGTCTGGCAGGACGCTTCCGCCTTGCTTTCCTGGGGCTTGAGGAAAATGTAGTTCACGCGCCCTCGGCGCGTGAAATGAGCGATCTCTTTCAAGAGCAACTCCAGGCGCTGCGTGCCCACTCCCTGCATCGCAAACTGCGCGAGCTCGGCACGGCCCAGGGACCCGAGGTGCAGATCGTCGGACGGCAGTTGCTCAATTTTTCCTCGAACGATTATCTCGGGTTGGCGGCGGATCCGATTCTGCGCCAGGCGGCGATTGCGGCGATCGAGGAATTCGGTGTCGGGGCGGGAGCGTCGCGTTTGATCAGTGGAACGCAGTCGCCCCACATCGCGCTCGAGTCGGCGCTGGCACGCTGGATGCGCGCGCCGGCCGCAGTCTGTTTCAGCAGTGGCTACGCCGCGGCGGTTGGCGCGTTGCCGGCTCTCGCATCCAGACAGGACGTCGTCATCCTCGACAAACTTTGCCATGCGGCCTTGATCGATGGCGCGCGCTTGAGCGGTGCGACGCTCCGCCTTTTTCCGCATAATCATCTCGGCAAACTGGAGAGCCACCTCGAATGGGCGCGTCGCGAATATCCGGAAGCGCGCATTGTCGTGGTCACCGAATCGATCTTTAGCATGGATGGCGATCGTTTACCGCTGCGCGAGCTGGTCGAGCTGAAAAAGCGTTTCCAGGCGTTGTTGCTCCTCGATGAAGCGCATGCCGTCGGCGTCCTTGGGCCGCATGGCCGCGGACTCGCGGCGGAACTTGAACTGGAATCAGAGATCGATGCGCACATGGGCACGCTCAGCAATTCGTTAGGCGTGAGCGGTGGCTACGTTTGCGGCTCGCGCAGTCTGATCGATTGGCTGATCAATCGCGCGCGCTCCTTTGTCTTTTCGAGCGCGCCACCTCCGGCCCTGGCGGCAGCGGCGACGGCAGCGTTGCATTTTCTTGTCTCCGAGCAAGGCGAAGCGCGCCGAAAGACGCTTTGGAGACGGATCGTGCAACTGAGGAAGTTGCTGCCCGGCGGCAAGGGACGAATTCGGCCAGCCGGGCGCGGCGATTATTCCCTGGATGGTCGGCGACGAACAACGCGTACTCGACCTGGCGCGCGCTCTGCGCCTGGAGGGATTCTTTGGGCCCGCGATTCGTTATCCGACGGTCGCGAAAGGTGCCGCACGTTTGCGGATCACGGTCAGCGCCGCGCATTCCGCACTGCAAATCGCTTCGTTAGGCGATGCCATCCGGCGTCTGGCCGGGCGAGGTTAGGACGGCGGCGGAGTTGCGCATTAGCGGTGTCGGGAAGCAAGCGGGGTTCGTAGTCACGCAGGACGGACCTTCTGGCGGAATATCCGCTTCCGGACCTTCGCGGGCGGCACCAGTTCTCCGTGCGAGAGGGACACTTCAAAAAAAAGACGGTTGACGGAGACTATTCGAACCGGTCCAGAATCGCCCGCAGTTTTTCCCGGGTCGCCGCTGGCCAGAGCGACCGATCGGTGATGAGGGCGGAATCGAGCGCGCGATGCTCTGGCCAGTCTCGGCTCCGTCGGAATACGTGGAATGACAGTGGCGAGAATTTTCCGGGCCGTCTCCGCATTGGCGAGGAGATGTTCGATGAGGGTCTGGACCGAGACCGGTTCTTCTTCGATCTTCCAGCAATCGTAGTCGGTGATCATCGCCATGGTAGCGAGGGCGATCTCCGCTTCGCGCGCCAGCTTCGCCTCCGGCAGGTTAGTCATGCCGATGACATCGAAACCCTGGCGGCGATTGAACTCCGATTCCGCGCGGGTGGAAAAAGCCGGCCCATCCATGTTCACGTACGTGCCGCCGTTGTGCACCGTCACGCCTAACGACTGCGCCGTCGCCGCCAGAAGGTGGCGCAGCGGGGTAGAGATTGGCTCGGCAAAGCTGACATGGGCCGCGATCCCCCCGCCGAAAAAGGTGTGATCGGTCCGCTGGCTCGTCCGGTCGTAGAACTGCGAAGGTAGGAAGACATCGCGTGGTGCGTATTTTTCCTGCAAACTCCCGACTGCCGAGACCGAGATAATCCAGCGCACGCCTAACGAGCGCAGGGCGTAAATATTGGCGCGATGGTTCAACTCGTGCGGCAGGAGACGGTGGCCGCGGGCGTGCCGGGGCAAAAAGTAAACACTGCGACCGGCGACTTCGCCGCCCACGATGAGATCCGAGGGCCGGCCAAAGGGCGTCTGGATTTCGTGTTCTTGCGGATGGCTGAAGCCCTCGATCTGGTAGAGACCGCTTCCGCCGATGATCCCGATCGCTGGCTCGTTTCTCTTCATGCGCGTGGCGATTATTCAGAAGGAGAAAAGATTGGAAAGGGGATAATCCGCGTTGCGTGGTCATCTTGGTGCCGCCTTCATCAGGGGCATCCGATGGCGAGGGTGACCCATTTGTGTATCGTTGGACCTTCGTCGATGCCGAAATTCTTCATCAAAACTTACGGCTGCCAGATGAACGAGCGCGACTCCGAGCAGGTCGCCCGTTCTCTGCTCGATCGCGGCTACGAAGCGGCAGCGAGCGAAGCGGAGGCCGACGTTGTGCTCTTCAACACTTGCAGTGTGCGCGACATGGCGGAGCAAAAGGCACTGGGCAAAATGGGCATGCTTGGCCGGATGGCGAAGCAGCGTCCGGATGCGGTCTTCGGCTTTCTCGGCTGCATGGCCCAGGCTCGCGGCGAAGAGCTTCTCAAGCTGATCCCGCACCTCGATCTCGTGATCGGGACGCAGAAGTTCCATCGGGTGGCGGATTACGTGGAGGAGCTGGTGGAAAAAAAGCAGGCGCGCCGGATGGATGATCCACGTTTTTCCATCGTCGACACGGCGGAGGAAGAAAATTCCCAGGAAACGATTCGGGAACATGCGCTGCGACCGCGTCAGGCGACGGCGTTTGTCTCGATCATGCAGGGCTGCAACATGCACTGCACCTTCTGCATCGTGCCGCGGACCCGCGGCGCTGAGCGCAGCCGTATCATCGGCGAGATCGTCAGGGAAGTTGAGGAACTGGTCGGACGTGGCGTGAAGGAGGTCACGCTCCTTGGTCAGATCGTCAATCTCTATGGACGACACGAGTTCCCAAAAGCCAGCGGGAAGAGTCCCTTTGTGCAATTGCTCGAGGCGGTGCACGAAGTCAGCGGGCTCGAGCGACTGCGCTTTACTTCGCCGCATCCGATCGGCTTCCGCGCCGACCTGATCGGGGCGTTTCGTGATCTGCCGAAGCTTTGCCCGCATGTCCATTTGCCGCTCCAGTCCGGTTCCGACCGGATTCTCAAGGCGATGCATCGCACCTATACGGCTGAGAAATATCTTCGGCTGGTCGACCAACTGCGCGCCGTCCACGAGGACATCGCCCTAACGACAGACGTAATCGTCGGATTTCCCGGCGAGACGGATGAGGATTACAAAAGGACGCGCTCTCTGGTCGAACGAATCCAGTTCGATAACGCGTTTGTCTTTCGCTATTCGCAGCGAAGCGAAACGCCAGCCGCCGAAATGAACGATCAGGTCGATGAACAGGTGAAGGAAGCGCGCAATCATGATTTGCTCGCCGTGGTTGATGCCGCGGCAAAGCGCGCCGGCGCGCGCCTGGTCGGGCAAACGGTGCAAATTCTTTGCGAGGGTCCGAGCAAGACGAACGCCGCGCGCCTGACTGGTCGCACCCCGGGCAACAAGATCGTCGTTTTCGAGGGTGCCGAGAGCGATATTGGCGAATTGATCGATCTCCAGATCACGCACTCGACCGGCTTCAGCCTGACCGGAACAAAATCAAAGGCGGACGGGAGTTGTCATTTTCCGTCGATGGAAGAACTTCAGCCGCCCATCGCTGCGATTTCATGATTTACCACCTTTCCTTGCACGCCGCTGGTTTGATCGCTGGGACCGTTCTTGTTCTGCTGAGCCTGCTCGCGATTTTTCTGCCGGCGCAAAATTTCCTTCCTCAATTTCCTCGTTCCAGGACGGCCGGTGCGGTGCTGCTCACGATCGATCTGGTCTGGAGCTTCTGGCTTTTGGCGACAATGGAGATGGGGGAGTTTTCCAATTTCCGGCGTCCGCTTCTTATCATACTCCCGGTCGGTTTTGTTCTCGTTCTAAGATTCGTTGATGAGTTTCTGGCCGTGCGGGCGCTTGGGATTCTTTGCCTGCTCGCTGCTGAACCGCTTCTGGATGCGGCCTTCCTGCGGCCCGAAATGAGCCGGTTGCTCGTGACGATGCTCGCTTATCTGATGATCTTGCTGGGCTTGTTTTGGGTCACGATGCCCTACCTGCTGCGCGACCAGATTGGTTGGAGCACGAAGCATTCGGGCCGGTGGCGGCTGCTTTCCGGACTCGGTTTTGCTTTCGGGGCAGCGATTCTGGTCTGCGCGTTCGTGGCGTATTGAGCCGGATCCTTGTTATCCGCGGCGGCGCGATCGGCGATTTCATTCTCACTCTACCCGCGATCAAGCTACTGCGGGATGCGTTCCCGTCCGCGCATCTCGAGATTCTGGGTTACAAACACATCGTGGCGCTCGCCGAGATGAGCGGTTTCGCGGACGCCGCTCGCTCGATCGAATACGGGCCACTCTCCAGCTTCTTCAATCGCGACGGTGCGCTCGCTTCGGAACTAGTCGAATACTTCGGCGGCTTTCAGCAGGTCGTCAGCTACCTGTTTGATCCGGATGGAATCTTTGCAAACAATCTGCGCCACGCGGGGGTGCAAAATCTAATCACTGGCTCGCCCAAGATTACCGGCGACGAACATGCTGCGCGGCAACTGGCACGCCCGCTCGAGAGTCTCGCGCTTTATCTTGACGATCCGGCGGCGCGGATCGTGCCTAACGAGCGGAGAAACATCGATTCCGAATTAATCGCGATCCATCCCGGCAGCGGGAGCGAGAACAAGAGCTGGCCGGTCGAGCGTTTTGCTGCCCTGTCGCAGTCGCTTTTGCAACGGAACGAAAAGCGGCGCTTGCTCCTTGTCGCCGGCGAGGCGGACGAGGCGCGTCTGGCGTACTTGAGGCGAGTGTTGCCTAGCGAAAAGGTCCGTATTGCCGAAAATTTGCCGCTGCCGGCTCTGGCAAATCTGTTGCAGAACTGCGCGTGCTTTGTCGGTCACGACAGCGGCATCTCGCATCTGGCCGCGGCGGTGGGAACTCCGTCGCTCCTGCTCTTTGGCCCGACCGACCCGGCAATTTGGGCACCGCAAAATCAGCAGGTGCACGTTCTGCGTTCGCCCGGCCTATCGATGGAAGGGATTCAACTTTCGGACGTGAGAACGAGATTGCGGGATTGGTTGGGGTAGCGCGAGCAGCTGGCTCCGCCCGACCCTGGAAGCTTGCGCTATCCTACGAGCTGATGCGCATCGGCATCAGGACGTAGAGGAACGGGCTCTGAATCTTGATCACGCCCGGGCTCATCTCGTCGATCAAGTCGAGGAAGATTTCGTCCTCAGTCAGGTTGCGCAGCGGCGCCATGAGAAACTCGGGATTGAAGGCGATGGAAAACTCACGGCCCTTGTAAACGACCGGCAACGATTCCTTGGCTTCGCCGACTTCCGGAGTATTGGCCGTGATGTCGATGTTGTTCTTGGAAAAGTTCAGCTTGATCGAGTTCGACTTGTCGCTCGCGAGGAGTGAGACGCGGCGCAGGGAGTTGAGGAACGTTTCCCGCTCGAGCGTGACCCGTTCCTTCATCTCGCCCGGAATGACCTGCTTGTAGTTGGGGTAATTCCCCTCGATCAATTTCGAGACGAGCAGAGTGTTGTTGAGATCGAAAGCAATCTGGCCGCTGCCGACGCTCACTCGCACGTCGCCCTCGTCGGTCAGAAGGCGCTGCAATTCCGTCACGGCCTTGGTCGGCACGATGATATCGGCCTCGTGGCTGCGCGGGAATTCGAGATCGATGTCGAGCATGGCGAGGCGGCGGCCATCGGTCGCGACCAGGGTAAGCTTGTTGTCCTTGAAGCTGAAAAGAACGCCGTTCAGGACGTAGCGTGTCTCGTCGGTCGAGATGGCGTAGGAAGTTTTGCGCAGCCCGTCGCGCAAATCCTTCTGCCGGATGGTGACGACCTTGGCATCGTCAAACTTGGGCAGGGGCGGGAATTCTTCCTCTGGCAAACCGAGAATCTTGAAAAAGCTTTGCCCGCTCCGAATCGAGGCGGCGTTTTTACCATCGACGTCGAACTGAATTTCACTCGAGGGCAGCTCGCGAATAATGTTGAAGAGGCGCCGCGCCGGCAAAGTCGTGGCGCCCGCCTTTTCGACATCTGCTTCGAAACTGCCGCGCACGCCGACGTCGAGATCGGTCGTCGTCAGGCGCACCTCACCGTCGTTGGTTTGCAGGAGGACGTTCGAAAGAATCGGCAAAGTGGTGCGCGTGCTGACGACGTTCTGAACCTGTTGCAGACATTCGAGAAGCTTTTCTTTCGTAACGCTAAATTTCATGAAGACGGGAAATGAGTCGTTAAGATGTAAGGCTTTCGATTTTATCCGGCAACCGCAATCTCGCAGCGCGCATTAGCGTTGCAGTGCGCTATCGATAAACGAGATGGTCTGCCGGATCTTGTCCTGTTCCTTCATCCGCCTCTTCACCTGCTTGCAGGCATGCAGGACGGTGCCATGATCGCGCCCGCCGAAAGCTTCGCCGATTTCGTTGAGCGAGGCTTTCGTTAGTTCGCGCGCCAGATACATCGCGATCTGCCGCGGGAAGGCGATGTTGGCCGGACGGCGTTTGCTAGTCATGTCCGCCAGGCGCACGTCGAAGTGCTCGGCGACGCGACGCTGGATCTGGTCGATCGTGACGGCACGGCGCGCTTCTTCCTGGAGGATGTCCTTGAGCAAATGCTCGACGACTTCGTGGGTCAGTTCCTTGCCGCTGAGGGAAGCAAACGAGGCTACGCGCATGAGCGCGCCTTCCAACCGCCGCACGTTGGTTTTGATGCGATCGGCGAGGAATTCGAAAATCTCGTCGCGCAATTTGATGTGCAGGGTGCGCGCTTTCTTGCGCAGAATGGCGAGGCGCGTTTCGACGTCGGGCGGTTGCAGTTCCGCGGTCAGCCCCCACTCGAAGCGTGAGACGAGCCGATGCTCGAGGTTGGCGATTTCCGAGGCGGCGCGATCGCTCGAGAGGACGATTTGTTTATGGCCGTCGAAGAGCGTGTTGAAAGTGTGGAAGAATTCCTCCTGCGACCGCTCCTTGCCGCCAAGAAAATGAATATCGTCGATCAGGAGCAGGTCGGCCTGCCGGTAGCGCTTGCGGAATTTGACGAGGTTATTGTGCTGGATCGCGTCGATGAATTCGTTGATAAAAAGCTCGCTCGAGAGATACATCACACGGGCGTGCTTGCCGCGCACCGAGATGTATTGGCCGATCGCCTGCATGAGGTGCGTCTTGCCGAGGCCGACGCCGCCGTAGATGAAAAGTGGATTGTAGGTCTTGGCCGGCGACTGCGCGACCGCAAGGCTGGCGGCGTGAGCGATCTGATTATTCGGCCCGACGACGAAAGATTCAAAAGTGTTGCGCGGGTTCAGGCCCGCTGTGTTCCCGGCTCGTCCGGCAGCGGTCTGGCTTTTTGGGGAAATGTTCGGCTCCGGCTCGGCCGCGTCGGAGCCGGCAGAAGTGTCGACCGCGCAAACAAATTTGACGGCGCGCGGACCGCCGAGCACGGAGTTTATCGCGCCTTGCAGCGCTGGCATGTGATTACTCTCGATCCAGAACTGGTAGATGTTGTTCGGGACCAGAAGCGTAACCTCATCCGCGGTCGCGCCGGTCAATTTCACGGCGGAAAACCAGCGTTTGAAAGTATCGGCGCTGACCTGCGGTTTTAGTGCGGCGGCAAGCTTGGTCCAAAGGTGGGTGTACTTCTCGTCCATGGCTACTTGTTAACAGCGTTAAACAACGCCGCGAGCCCCTGGTGGCCGAGACAAATAACGAAAGAAAGTGCTGCGCGGCGTACGGCGCGGCGCGAAGATTTCCGCTTTCGACCGAGAAAGTAGTCGGTGTAAAAGTCCGTTACACGAGGGAAAAATGGCTTTTGCCGGACTGAAGGAGTGTGGCCTTGTTGCCGGAGCAACCGCCGGAGTGCCGTTCAAAAAATAATTCCGTTTTCTCTTCATACTCTCGACTCCGTTTCGGGGGGTTCGGTTTGTTCACATCTTGTTCACATCCGGTCTCCGCTGCTCCCGGCCTGCGGCTTCAGATTAGAAATCGGGTCGCGACCTCACAAGAAAAAAGCGGAACTTTATTTTCTTTTTCCGTTCAAAAAACTCTTGACGAAAAAACGATTCTCGCAGGGTCGAGTTTTCCGCAGGGAAAAGACTTCGTCTCTCAACCGGAATTCGTTAGGCTACGTTCGGTGCCGCCCGCTCTGGAACCGCTTCCAGGAAGTTTTCGATCCTCAAATGACGCTCGAAAATGTTCGCCAAGCTGCGGATTTGTCCGAAATTCGTGGACTGAAAAAAGAAACGAGACCTGCGAGAAGAGAGAGCCAGCCGGCACTCGGGCCACTCGCGCCGCTGTTGCTTTGGCCAGCGATTTTCCTCGCGGCCTGCAGTACGGCACCCATGCCGCCGCCCACTGTAACTCACGTGGTTTTGCTGTGGCTGAAGCATCCGCACCGGGCGACGGATCGCGACAAGATCGTACGCATGGCGCATTCCCTGCGCAGGATTCCGGGCGTGTTGCAGGTGGAAGCGGGGCGATCGATCGGGCCGGTCGGGCCGAATCCGCCGCGGGATTTTGATCTTGGGGTGGTGATTACCTTTCGGGATCGCGCCGCGCTGCAACGCTACGAGAGAGACCCGCGGCATCTCGAAGCGATGCGGCGCTATCTCGATCCGCTGGTCCGGCGCTACGAAGTTTACAATCTGATCGGTCGTTAGGCAGCGATGCGTATCCTGGCGGCGGCCGCGGCCGCTCTTCTTCTTCCAATAAGCTCACTCGTGGCGGATGAAATTCCGCCCCCCTTTGGTTTTCGCTGGAACGATCCGGCGAGCCGGGTCGAAAAGGTCCTGAAAGGCGCAAAGGCGAAGATCGTCAGCCGCGACAAAAGTAACGGTCCGGAAGTCTGGACGGTCGAGGGGCTGATCCACCCGGGCTTGAAACGGACGCTGTTTACATTCAAGGGCGGCGTGCTCACGCAGGTCGAACTCCAGTACGAGTATCCCGATTGGACGCTGGAACACTACAACAACCGGATGGGAGAAGTGCGTCGCTACTTCGACGCAAAGTATGGAACCGGCCGGCTGATTTCCCGCTCGCGCGACAACGACACCGACGTCATTCAAACGCTCGTCGGCTATCAATGGGTCGTCGGCAAATCCGCCCTCGAGCTCTTTTATTTCTCAGCGCAAAAAGAGCCGAACGTTTATCGCAACATTACCGTGACGTATAAGGCGATCTGAGTTCGTTGAAGGGTTAAAGCGTTAAAACGGTGGATGGGTGCCGCTTTAACGCTTTAGCGCTTCAACCCCCAAGCCCTGCGCCGTCTCCTTCTGCATCCGCTTCAGCCGGCTGCGCAGCGCTACTTTTGTCGCCGCGCTCATCCGGTCGATGAAAAGAATGCCGTTGAGATGATCGACCTCGTGTTGCAGGGCGCGCGCGAGCAGTCCGCTCGCCTCGATCTGCATCCGTTCCCCTTCGAGCGTGTCCGCGCGCATGATGACGGAGATCGCCCGCCGGATGTCGCCCGTGATCTCCGGGAAACTCAGGCAGCCTTCCACGCCGATCCCGGTCTCCTGGCCGAGGGTCAGCTCCGGATTCAAGAGCACCAGCGGCATCGACGCCTTTGGCTCCGCCTCCGTGCCATTCAGCGTCATCGTGCTTTCCTGGTCCTCGGCACCCGCGATATCGATCACGGTTAGTTGCAGCGCTTCGCCAACCTGTTGCGCAGCGAGGCCGATACCGTGCGCCTCTTGCATCGTTTCGATCATGTTCGCGGCCAGCTCGCGAACGCGCTCGTCGACCGCGGTGATGCGTTTGCCTTTGGCCCGCAGGACGGGATTGCCGTAACGCACGATCGGCAGCTTCATTGTCCGTGCGTCTGGGTGAAGGCCGGCAGATTTTTCACGCCCGCGAGTTTCAACGCGTCCATCACTTTAATAATAATGCCGAAGGACGCCTTCTCGTCCGCCTTCAGGACCAGGGTGCTCTTGCGCGCCGGCGGCAGGTTGGTAATCGCCTGCTGCAAATCGTCCACCGCGATCTCCTTCCCATCGAGTTTGAGCCCGTCGTTTGCATCCACGCTCACAATCGCGTGTTCCAGCTCGGCCGGCTTGCTGGTCGAGGTTTTTGATTCCGGAAGATGGATATCCACCTCCGGCTGATCCTTTTTGAAGGTCGTCGAGACCACAAAAAAGATGAGCAGGATGGTCAGGATATCGACCAGCGAGACGATGATAATCGTCGGAGCGCGGCGTTTGCGGACGGCGAACTTCATGGGCAGCAGCCGGCCAATCCGTCAGGTCAATGGCGTCGGTGCATGCGCCATGGCCGGCGTCGGCACTGTCGCGACTCGGGCAGACATCCCTTCCGGCGCACGTCCGTAGTAGCATTTGCCGATCAACTCCACGACCAGCGTTTCCATTTCCACCGACATCACTTCGACCTTTTTTGAGAAATAACTGAAGGCAATCAGGGTCGGAACCGCGATCGACAAGCCGAAGACGGTGGCGTTGAGCGCCTCGGCGATGCCGAGCGCGATTGCCTTGGTGTCGGCGGTGCCGCTGCTCAACCCGAGATGGGAAAAAACATGCACCAAACCCGAGACGGCGCCGATCAGCCCTAACAATGGCGCGATGCCGGTGATGATCTCCAGCACGATGAGGCCTCGCTCGAGGATGACCATCTCGTGGCGCGCCCGCGTTTCGACCGATTCGACATTTTCCGAGCGTGGCGCGCGTAAATGCTGCAGGGCGACGCGCGTGATGCGGGCCAGCGCGGAGTCGTCTTCCCGCACGATGCGGGCGAGTCGCTCCGGGTTTCCGCCCGGCGCAAGCCGCTCGATCTCGCTCTCGATCACGAGCGGCAGGACGTTTTTCCGGCGCAATGCCATCGTTCGCAAGATAATGACCGTCAGGGCCACGACCGAACAAATAAGGAGCGGCCACATAAAGAGGCCGCCGCGGATGAGAAACGCCACCGCGGATTGCAACGGATTGGTGGCTTCGGCGAGAAGAGAGGTCATCGGTTGGCGAAAATCGTGAAGGATTCTTCCATTGTAAAGCGGCCATCGGGCAGCGTCGGGAGAAGATCGTCGGGAATGGGCGGGAACTTGGTCTCCTGAATGGAGCGCAGTGCGATGCTGGCGGAGGCCTCGTTCCCTGTATTCTCCGTGATATGCATGTTCTGCACGCTGCCGTCTGCCATGATGTCGAAAGTGATAGTCGTAGTGCCGATGCTGATCAGATCAACCTTCGCCGCCGTGTAGTAATACCAGCGCGATCCGACCGCGTCTTCGAGCAGCTTCTTATAGCGCCCTTGCGGCGTTCCGACGGCATTTAGCGCCGAACGGCCGCGATTGTTGATTCCGCCGCGAATAATCGTCTTCTGCTGGAGGTCACGATAGCTCGAGGCCGGCTTTGGTGGCTGGCTCGGTTCGGGTGTCGGCGTGGGCGTCGCGGTTGGTGCGGGAACTTCAGCGTTCTCTTCCGTTTCGGGTGGAGAGGCGATCGGTGGTGGCGTCTGGGTGAGCAAGGCGAGTTGATTCGGAGCAGGCGTGGACGCGGCCGGGGTGGCGGTTTCGCTGGGCGTAGGCTCCTTCTTAGGCGGCGCGGTCGGCGAGGGTTTCGGCTGCGGGGTGGATCCGGCGCTGGCGAAGGAGTTCGCATGCTCCTCGAGGTTCATGAACGGCCGCTCCTTGCCGTCCTGCCCCGGCAATTGGTTGTCTTCCGTCGCTGCCTTTTCCGCCGCGGCGATCGAGTTTTCGTTGGCCTCAAACGTTTTCTCTTTCGGCGCCTCGGCGGATTTGCGGTCCGGATCGACCGTCGTCGTGGGCGCATTTTTCGGCACGAGCGGCGGGGGGGTCGGCTCCGGCAAATCCATGATCGTTAGCTTCGGCGGCGGGACGTCTTCCGGGAGGGTGATATCCGGCTGACCCCCGGCGAAGGCGGCCAGGGAAAGGCCGACGAGCAAATGGGCGGCGATGGAGGCGAGCACAGCCCACCACACCTTTCGTCGATCACGATCTGGTTCCATCATGGCAGTAGCGCTGCAGAAAATTGTGCCGGTCCCTCACCGGCGCAGGTTGGGATGGCGGGCGAGTTTCTTCAGGCGCGAAATTAGTTCAGCTCGCGCGAAGTGACAACCTGCGCGCCGCGGTCTTGCGGGCGTGGTGAAAGAGGTATTGCTGAGCGTAGCCGCCATGCTCCCCGAAGTGTTGTGCCGCGAAATCACGCAACTGTTCAGCAGTTATCCTGCGCCGGCGCGGGAAATATCGCTCGCGCAAAACCCTTTCGATCCAGACGTCGATCGGGAACGCGCGCAACCGTTCGTAGGCGAAGAGCATGACGCAGTTTGCCACCTTGCTCCCGACGCCCGGCAGGGCGCAGAGTTGCGTCCGCAGTTCGTCGTCGGGCAAATCGGTCAGACGATCGAGATCCACCTCCCCGCTGCTAATCAACCTTGCGGTGGCGAGAAGATTCTTCGCCCGATAACCGAGGGCGCAATCGCGCAACTCCTTTTCGCTCAAGGCGGCGATCCGCGCCGGGGTTGGATAAACATAAGCCGTCTGCTCTCCCAAGGAGCGCGGTTCGCCGAAACGCCGCCGCAGGGTGTGCGAGATCTGGCGGATGTGGGCCACCTGCTTCATCGAGGAGGTAATAAACGTTGCAAGGCATTCCCAGCGCGGCTGACGAATAATGCGCAAGCCGCGGCAATAACTGCTCGCCGCCTGCATCACGGGATCGTCAGGAAAAGAAGCGCAGATCTCCGCCAGCGGGTGATCGAGCGAAAAATAATGCGCGACAAGTCCGGGGAGCGCGTGCGACCCGCGTTCGCGGACTTTCAGCACGCTCCTGCGCTGCTCCAGGTAAACTGCCTGTTCTCCGATCGTCCCAACAAACCCCGCACCCGACGGTTCCCAGTGAAACGTCTGGCCGGAATCAAGGGTGAGGCCGAGATCAAATTCACGGCAAGGAAGCGTTTGCAGCAATGTTCTTCTCGGCACGGAGCAAGCTAGCGGCGAGAAAAATGCGGACAAGCCGGGCCCTCAAAGTGGGAGGGGCCTTTGTGCCCCGATGAGCGGTGGCAGCCACAGCGGATCGCGGCACAAAGGCCCTTCCCACTTTGGAAATGCCTTGCGCAGCGCGCGAATTCTGGCAGCAAACAAGCCGTGGATGCGCGCCTGTTGATCGACTCCGGAGTCCTGCTCCTCTACTTTTTCATCATCATTTTCATCGGCCTATACATGGGCCGGAAGGAGGATAATCTCGAAGACTTCGCCCTCGGCGGCCGGCGCATCCCGTGGTGGGCGGTGCTCGCTTCTATCATCGCCGCCGAAACTAGCGCCGGCACGTTCTTCGGCACGCCTGGGGAAGGCTTTGCGCTCCGCAATTACACCTATCTCCAGCTCGCTCTTGGTACGATCCTCGCCCGCATCCTTGTCAGCTACATCTTCATCAAGCCCTACTACGACTACAAGGTCTTCTCGATTTACGAATACCTGACCGCGCGCTTCGGGACGCGGACGAAAAACGCCGCTTCCGCCGTCTTCATGATCACGCGCCTGCTTGCTTCCGGCGCTCGGCTTTACGTTGGCGCCATCGCCCTTGCGCTCGCTTACGAAATGATCAGCGGTGTGCGGCCGAGCCCGATGCAGACACTCCAGATTTACGTTTTTTCCACGATTGCGATCGTCATCCTGACCGCCATTTACACAACGTTAGGCGGAATTAAGGCCGTTATCTGGACCGACTTCATCCAGGCCTCGATCATGTTCGGCAGCGCGCTGGTCGCGGTCGGACTGCTCTACTTCTCCATCCCTGGCGGGTGGAATGAAATCATCGCGCGCACTGGCGGTTTTCATTTCCACGACTTCATCACCACCGGGCTCGATCCGGCCAAACACGGTTGGCAGAAAATCGTCGGCATGTTTGGGATCGAGTACACAATTTTTGCCGGTCTCTTCGGTGCGACCTTCATCACCATGGGCACCCACGGCACCGACCAGGACATGGTGCAACGAATGCTGACCGCGCCCGATGTGCGACGGAGCCGGCGCTCGCTCATTGTCTCCGGACTGGCCGATATCCCGATCGCTTTCACCTTTCTCACGATCGGCCTCCTCCTCTGGGTCTACTACCAGGCGCACCCAGACCCGACCCTCCCGAAAACGCCTAACGAGACCTTCTGTCATTTCATTCTCTACCAGATGCCGGTCGGTCTTCGTGGCCTGCTCATTGCCGGCATCTTTGCCACCACCATGGGCTCGCTCAGCACCGCCTTGAACGCGCTCGCCACCAGCTTTACCCGCGACTGGTATCAGCCCTACATCAATCCCGATGCAACGGAGGACCAAAGCCTGCGCGCCGTGCGCTGGGCGACGGTCGGCTTCGCCATCCTCATGATCGTGGTCGCCTCCGCCACCTCCTATTGCGTAATCGTTCTGCCTAACGTTCGCATCATTCCGATCGCGCTCGGCATCTTTGGTTACACCTATGGTTCGTTGCTCGGCATTTTCTTCTGCGGCATGCTGACGAAGCGCCGCGGAAGCGACTGGGCCAATCCGCTCGCCATGATTCTCGGGTTCCTCTTCGTCGCCCTGATCAGCAATTTGCCTAACGAAATCACGCGTATCTTTGGGACGAAGCTTTACACTCCGCCACCCTGGCTCCCGATCATGGAATTCCCCTGGTGGATCTGCTTCGGGACGATCGTTACCTTTCTCGTGGCGGTGCTGTTCCGGACAAGCGACGCGCAACTGGCCGTGAACCGCCACGGCGCCACCGCTTCAACGCGTTAGATAGACGTCTTTCCCCGGGCGGCCAACGATGGTGCTCCCTACGCGTGATACCCGATTGCGTACGGCCAATCTTCCCAACGAGTCACCAACCCGGCGCGGACGGGATTCTCTCGCATGTAAATCCACTTCGATTTGGCGAATTCGTTTCGCCGAAGCAGTCGATCGAAAACGCCGTCCTGCCATTTCCAAGCGGCCTTGGTTTTCCGTCGAACGAAACGTTTCAAACCAGCCGAGTATTGCGTCACTTTTGCGTCCCGACAGACCAATGGCCTAACGAGCGCGTGCATGTGGTCGGGCATAACCGCCGCCGCCAGGGTCTGCCACTCTTCGTGCAGATCGCAGAACTTGAGAATGGCACCGAAGACCTCCGGATTGTTCAAGGTCGGACGGCGATTAGCAACACAGATGGTGATGAAATAAGTAACCGTCTGGTCGGGCGGCAGCCAAACCGGAATCCGCGGGGGGCGCGCCATCACGCGAGGCTAAAGAACCATCGACGCCACGGCAAGCATGTAGGGCGGCGATTTTCGCCGCCGGAGGGAAGACGTCGCCAATGTGCAAATGCCGGGGCGGCCAGGATGGCGCGCCCTACATGTCTTCGAGCCGAATTCCGAGATCGCGCAACTGGCGAGGATCGACCTCGGCGGGAGATTGCGACATGAGGTCCTGGCCGCGATTGTTTTTTGGGAAGGCCATCACTTCGCGGATGCTTTCTTCGCCGCAGATCAGCATGACGAGCCGGTCGAGTCCGAGCGCGATGCCGCCATGCGGCGGTGCGCCCAGTCGGAAAGCGCGCAGCAAATGGCCGAACATGATTTGCTGGTCTTCCTCGCTCACCCCGAGAACGGCAAACATTTTCGCCTGCAACTCCGGCTCGTGAATTCGAATGCTGCCGCCGCCGATCTCGACGCCGTTGAGGACGACGTCGTAAGCCTCGGCGCGCATCTCGCGGTAACGCTTTTCTTCGAGCAACGGCAGGTCGTCCGCGTGCGGACGGGTGAACGGATGATGGACGGCGTTCCATTTGTTTTCCGTGGCGTCGAATTGCAGAAGGGGGAATTCGGTCACCCAGAGGAAGTCGAGTTGCTCCGAGCCTTTCGTTAGGCCCTGGATCTCGGCGATCCGCAGTCGAAGACGGCCGAGCACTTCGCAGGCGATCTCCCATTTGTCCGCCGCGAACAAAATCAGATCGCCTTCCTCGATCCGCAATTTTTCCTGCAAGTCCGCCCTTTCCTTTTCGGAGAAAAACTTCACGATGGGCGACTTCCATTCCCCGTTCTCGATCTTGATGAAGGCCAGTCCTTTTGCGCCAAAGTTTTTCGCGATCGCGGTCAGCTCATCCGACTGTCCAATCGTTAGCGCCGCAAAATTCTTGGCGTTTATCGCCTTTACCACTCCGCCGGTCGTCAGCGCGTTCTGGAAAAGTTTGATGCCGGTGCCTTCAAATACGTCTCCCAGATCGACAAGTTGCATGCCGAAACGACGGTCGGGTTTGTCGCTTCCAAAGGTGTCGATCGCCTCTCGATAGGTCATGCGCGGGAAGGGCGTGGGAATGTCGATTCCGCGCGCGGCTTTAAAAATCGAGGCCAGCATTCCCTCGGTCAGCGCGTAGATGTCCTCCGGCGTAACGAACGAGGCTTCGATGTCGATCTGGGTAAATTCCGGCTGACGATCGGCGCGCAGATCTTCGTCGCGGAAACATTTCGCAATTTGGAAATATTTTTCCACCCCGCCGACCATGAGGAGCTGTTTGTATTGCTGCGGCGCCTGCGGGAGAGCGTAAAACTTTCCCGGCAAGAGCCGGCTCGGGACAAGGAAGTCGCGCGCCCCTTCCGGCGTGCTCTTGGAGAGGATTGGCGTTTCGACTTCGATAAAGCCCTGGTCGTCGAGATAATCGCGGGTCGCCTTCGCCACGCGGTGACGGATGCGCAGGTTGCGCGACAACTGCGGACGGCGCAGGTCGAAATAACGATAGGTGAGGCGCAAGTCTTCGTTGCTGACCTCGCCGTCGAGCGGGAAGGGAAGAACGTCCGCCCGGTTGAGGATCGTCAGGCGCGCAGGCAGAACTTCGATCTCACCCGTGGCGAGTTTTGGATTGTCCGTTCCCGGCAGACGGGGGGCGACGCGGCCTTCCACCTGGATGACGTCTTCGTCGCGCAAATGATGCGCGTCCTTGGCGACCTGAGCATTTTCCTCCGGACGAAAGACGACCTGGGTCAGGCCCTCGCGATCACGCAGGTCGATGAAAATGACGCCGCCGTGGTCGCGCCGGGAATGGACCCAACCGGCGAGTTTGACCCGCTCGCCAATATTGGCGGCGCGGAGAGCGTTGCAGTGATGGGTGCGATACATGGTGGCGAGCGGCGGAGTGTCAGTTTGGGCGAAGGGAGAAATCGCGCAAGTGCGATCCCGAGGAGGACCGGAGGTGGCTTGTGAGGTCCTTCGCTGCGCTTCGCCGGCTCAGGATGACAACGCTTGCTGAACGCGTGGGAGCAATTCCTCATCCGGCACGAGGATTTCTTCCCGGGTCGCGAGCGTTTTCATTTTCACCGCGGGCCATTCGTCGCCGTAAAGGAGCGTGATCTTCGCGCCCATCGCTTCGGCGGTTTGGAATTGTTTGCCGACCTTGGCCGGGCCAAGCGGGTAGTCGACGCGCCAGCCGGCATCGCGTAGTTGTTGCAACTGCCGGACCGCATCGAGCCGGCGTTCCTCCTTCGCGATGATGAGGTAAATGTCGAGGGCACTCTGTTGGCTCACCACTTTCGCCAAACGCTCGAAGACCGGCGGCGTTTCCTTGATCAGATCACCCAAGACGACATCTCCCATCGCGAATCCGATCGCCGGGAGCGAGACGGCGCCGTCGCTGAGTTGGGAAATGAGGTTGTCGTAACGGCCGCCGCCCGCGATGGCGCGCAGTTCTCCAGCGCGATCAAAGACCTCGAAGACCACCCCGGTGTAGTAGACGAGCCCGCGGACAATCGAGAGATCGATTTTGACGAAGTCGGCCAGCCCGCGATCCCGGAGTTGCCTGACGAGGGCTTCCAGTTTTTCGCTCCGCCCGCCGCCGTCGAGGACTTCGAAGACCGGTCCGGCGAGCGCCCCAAGTCGCTCAGTGGTTTTTTCGCGCGTCTCGCGCTCGCTCTTGTCGATCACTTGGAGCAGATCGCCCCAGCGGTCGTCAGGCACGTTCCGCTCGCGGAGCAGATCGGTCCAGAACTCGCGGTCGCTTAGCCTGACAACCACGTCATTCGGGCTGAATCCAAAGGCGCGGAGCAGATCGATGGCGAGCGCGATGACCTCCACGTCGGCCGCCGCGGAGGCGTCACCGATCAGGTCGCAGTTAAGCTGGAAATGCTCGCGCAACCGGCCGCGCTGTTGCTTTTCGTAGCGAAAACATTGGGGGATGCAGAACCACTTGAGTGGTTTGCGAAATTCCCTTTCATGCGCCGCCACGACTCGGGCCAGCGAAGGGGTCAGTTCTGGTCGGAGCGCGACTTCGCGATCGCCTTTATCGGTGAAATTGAAAAGCTGCGCGACGATTTCGGGGCCGCTCTTTTTCGTGTAAAGATCGGTCGGTTCGAGGACCGGGCCGTCCCATTCCACGAAGCCGTAGCCGCAACAGACCTCGCGCCAACGGGCGAAAATCGCGTTTCGGAAAGCGCAGTCGTCCGGCAAAAAATCTCTAAAACCGGGAAGTGGTTGCATGAAAAAGAGATAGGACCGGGCGTTACTTTACGATGCGTCCAGGCGTCAGGGACTCTGCGAATTGGGGGTAAACGAAGATTGAATGGAGAGAATCGGAACTCAGCACGACGGAGATGATCCATTCAACCAAACGAAAGGACAAACATGAAACAGAATAGATTGATAAAATTGTTGGCCGCTGGAGCGGCCGGCGCGCTCGCCCTCGGAACGGCGGTTGCGCAGGAGACGAGCACGACCACCACAACCACGACCGGCGGGACGACCGTGAGCACAAGCACCAGCACAATGGATGGGACCGGGACCATTACGACTTTCACCCCGAGCTCGGACTACATCACCTTCCGCACCGAGACGAGCGCGGAACCGGTGAAGTACTACACTTCCGAGGAGACGACGGTGGTGGATTCCAAAGGCAATCCGGTCGAGCTCTCGATGCTGCGTCCGAACATGCCGGTGCACTTCACCTATGTGAAGCATGGCGATCGGATGGTGGTGCGAAAGGTGACGCTTGAACAACCGATCAGCTATTACAAGAAAGAGACCACCACGACGACCACGACCCGTCCCTAAGGGGTTCGTTTTGTCGTCAGGGTAATTCTGAAGTGCCTGCGGAACCCGTGTCCGCAGGCACTTTCATTCTCGGCGAGACGGGTCGTCAGTCCCCGTAGCCGGCTGGGAATTTCTGGTGCCAGCGCCAGGCGCTTTCGACGATGGCGCGCAGGTTCTCGAACTGCGGTTTCCATCCCAGTTCGCGTTTGATCTTGTCCGAGGCTGCGATCAAGCGCGGGGGATCGCCCGGACGGCGCGGCCTTTCAACCACGGGAATTTCCCGGCGGGTAACTTGGCGGCAGACATCGATCACCTCGCGTACGCTTGCGCCGCCACCGGTGCCGAGGTTGTAAAAAGCGCTCTCTTTCGCGCCGAGGGCGAGAATATGGGCGCGGGAGAGGTCGAGGATGTGAATGTAGTCGCGGATGCAGGTTCCATCGGGCGTCTCGTAGTCGGTGCCGTAAATTTCGACCTGGCGTTTCTGGCCAAGCGCGACCTTGAGCACATTCGGGATCAAGTGTGTCTCGCAGCGATGGTCCTCGCCGAATTTTTCCGTCGCGCCCGCGGCGTTGAAGTAGCGCAGCGAGACAAACTTCAGCCCATGGATCTGGTCGTACCAGCGCAGGACCTTCTCAAACATGAGCTTGGATTCGCCATAGGGATTGATCGGCCGCTGCGGCAGCGTCTCGTCGATCGGCACGCGCTCCGGCGGGCCGAAGGTGGCGCAGGTCGAGGAGAAAACAAACCGGCGCACATTCGCTTCGAGCATGCTGTCGAGAAGGTTGATTCCGGCGCAGACATTATTCCGAAAATATTTCGACGGATTTTGCATCGACTCCCCGACGAGCGCGTTGGCGGCAAAGTGCATCACGGCTTTGGGCTTTGTTTCCTGAAGCGCACGGCCGATCTCTTCCCGTCGCGAAAGGTCGCCGCCGATGAAAGCCGCCCGCTCATCGACCGCGCGCCGATGGCCCTCGCTTAGGTTGTCGAAGACGATGACCTCGTGGCCTTCATCGAGCAGGAGCTCGACGCAAATGCTCCCGATGTAGCCTGCTCCGCCTACGACAAAGATTTTCATCCGCGGAAAGTGCGGCGGCCGTCGCCGCTGTCAAAAGAAAGTCCGCCTAGAACTGCCGGAGATCCGGGGTGCGCTCTTTGGAAAGGGCGAGGATCATCTGGCGGACACGAGGATTTTTCTTGCGCGGCGCGAGCACTTCCAGGCTCTTCTCGGTCGACCCCCATTCGATGACGTCGATGTCGACCGAGCGGACGCCCCACTTGTTCATGGCGAGCCGGTTCTTCCTGTAAAGGTCGATCGTGCCGGTGCCGATGAGGGCGCTGCCGTAGTCATCAATCTCAAAAACTTCGTCGGTATCGACAATCCGGAATTTGGTCCCGAGTGGCCAGCGTGACCAATCGGCCGCAGCGCTCATGACGTTCTTGCCCGAAAGGCGAGCGCCGACGGCGTTGTGGTTGCCGCCCGCTTCGGTATGAGTGTAAGCGGTGGTGCGCACCTTGCTGACCCGCCTAGGTGCGGTTCGCGTGCTGGCAGTTCTTTGGGTGTTGGCGCAACTCACCCCCAGCAGAGCGAAGGCGATTACCAAGGGAAATCTCAGTAAGGTCTTCATGGACAAGCGGCAGGCTTAGCGGTTGAAGCACGGGATGGCAAGACATAATTTCAGAGCCGGAATCATGCCCGTCACTGCCGCCGGCCGCGTTGCCATTGCTCCGAACGTGCTCCTGGACGGGCGGCTGGCGCTCTTTCACGAGAAGGAACGATGGCTGGCGGTGGCCGATTTGCACTTTGGTTACGAGCTGAGCCAGCGAGCCGCCGGACGCCTGGTGCCGCTCTGGGGCATGACATCGATCGAGGCTCGCCTGACCGCGCTGCTCGACGAATATCGCCCGTGCCATCTGATCATTGTGGGCGATTTGGTCCACGACCAGGCTTCGTCCGCCGCCGCGGCCGATCTGCTCGCGCGGTTGGGGGAGCGCTGCCAGGTGATCGCGCTGGCCGGGAACCACGATCGCCATGTCGCCCAGATGATCGAGTTTGTTCAGCGTTGGGAGACGCCGGAGTTCGTTTTCGAGCATGGGCACTCCGAAACAGAGGATGAAACCGGCCGAATCAGGATCATTGGCCATCACCATCCAGCGGCAAGCATCTGTGACGGGGCGGGACTGCATCTGAAATTCCCGGCCCTTATCAAACAGGAAAAGCGCTGGATCCTGCCCGCGTTTTCACCATGGGCGGGTGGCGTTATTTGGCCCGAGGACGCTCAGAGCCGCATCTGGCTCTGCACGCCGCAGCGCGTGCTGCGAGTCGACGGAAATCGTGCGGTCGCTTAGGCGCGTGCTAATTCCGTGGTGCAATGTGGGCAGCGCGTGGCCTTAATCGGGATCGTCATCGCGCAGGCCGGGCAATCCTTCGTGACCGCCGCAGCGCCGGGCGCGGGGCGTTTCATTTTGTTCATCGCACGGACGACAAGAAAAATGCAGAACGCCACGATGACGAAATTCACCACCAGGGTGACGAAGTTTCCGTAGTTCCACGTGACCGCTTTGTCCGCCGCGGCCAACGCCGGGGTGGCGAAGTTGGCCTTGCCGTCGGCGCCGGCCTTGAGAACAACGAATTTGTTTGTGAAATCCAACCCGCCCGTGAGGAAGCTGAGCGGCGGCATGATGATGTCTTTGACCAGCGATTGCACAATCGCTCCAAAGGCCGCTCCGATGATGACGCCGACCGCGAGGTCGACCGCGTTTCCCTTAATTGCGAACTCTTTAAATTCCTTCAGCATGGACCCGGAGCATTCTAAGTCGCGACGATATTGACAAGCTTCTTTTCCACGACCACGACCTTGCGCACCATCTTCCCGGCGATGAAGTCCTGAACGCGCGCGTTGGCGAGGGCGATAGCCTCGAGTTCGGTCTTCGTCGCCTCGATCGGAACCATAACCCGATCGCGCACCTTACCGTTCACCTGCAGCGCGATTTCCACTTCGTCTTCGACCAGAAAGGTCGCGTCATAGGATGGCCATGAGTGATCGGTCAGCTCTGTCGGTTCAATCGGAAATTTCTTCCCGAGCGTCTCCCAAAGCTCCGAGGTGAGATGCGGCGCGAAGGGATTCAAGACGAGCAGCAACTGGCGCAGGGCCGCGACCGGCCGTGCTTCCGCGGTTGTGAAAGCGTTCACGAAAATCATCATTTGCGCGATCGCCGTATTGAAAGAGAGCGTCTCGATGTCTTCGGTCACTTTCTTGATCGTGGCGTGGATGACCTTTTGCTGGGCACGGGTCGGCTCCACGTCGTTCGCCGTTTCCGAAAGGATCCATTCGCCCGCTTGATTTTCCTCCATCACCAGGCGCCAGACCCGCGCGAGAAAGCGCGCCACGCCTTCCACGCCCGTCATGCTCCAGGGCTTCATCTGCTCGAGCGGTCCCATAAACATCTCGTAACAGCGGAAGGCATCGGCGCCGTAATCCGCGATGACATCGAGCGGATCGATCACGTTGCCCCAGCGTTTCGACATTTTGCGACCGTCTTCGCCGAGGATGATTCCCTGGTTCACCAGGCGCCGGAACGGTTCCTCGGTCGAAAGATGCCCCAGATCGAAGAGCACCTTGTGCCAGAAGCGAGCATACAAAAGGTGCAACACGGCGTGCTCGGTCCCGCCCACGTAAAGGTCAACGCCGCCCGGTGCAGCGGTGGCCGGGTCGGCTGCTTTGCGTGAAGCGCCGTCCGCAGCATCATGCGTAACGGACGACACGCCCGCCGCTACACCCATCCAATAACGCTCGGCTTCCTCTCCAACGAAGCGCCGGCTATTCGTCGGATCGCAAAAGCGCAGGTAATACCAACAGGAGCCGGCCCATTGCGGCATCGTGTTCAACTCGCGCGTTGCGACCTCGGAGTAGCGCACCCATTCCCTGGCCCGGGCCAGCGGCGGTTCGCCGGTGCCGGTCGGTTTGAAATCGTCCAGCGGCGGCGGGACCAGCGGCAGCTCAGTCTCCGGAATGGCTTCGTGTTTTCCCTCCCGCCAGACGATCGGGAACGGCTCGCCCCAGTAACGTTGCCGCGAGAAAAGCCAGTCGCGGAGTTTGTATTGCACAGTGCGCCGCCCGAGACCCTGCTCCTCCAGCCAGGCGGTGATGCGCTCTTTTGCTCTCGGCGTCGAAAGGCCGTCGATGAGCGGGGAATTTATCGCCACGCCGTCGCCGATGAAGCCGGTCGGCGTTTCCCCGCCCGACGGCTGAACAACGTCGATGATCGGGAGATTAAATTTGCGGGCAAACTCGAGGTCGCGCTCGTCGTGCGCCGGTACGCCCATGATTGCGCCCGTTCCGTAACCCATCAGAACGTAGTCGGCGATCCAGATCGGGATGCGTTCGTTGCTCGCGGGATTGATCGCAACTGCGCCGGTGAAAACGCCCGTCTTTTCCTTCGCCAGATCGGTTCGCTCCAGATCACTCTTGGCGGAGACCTGGTTTCTGTAGGCAGCGACCGCCTCGCGTTGCTCGTTAGTCGTTAGGCGATCCGCCAGCGGGTTCTCCGGCGCCAGCACCATGTAGGTCGCGCCGTAAAGCGTGTCGGGTCGCGTTGTGAAAACGCTGATGACGCCATCGCGATCCGCAAGCGCAAATCGCACCTCCGCGCCCTCGCTTTTCCCGATCCAGTTCCGCTGCAAGAGCTTGATCCCCTCGGGCCAGTCGAGCGGTCTCAGTTCATCGATCAGGCGCTCGGCGTAGGCCGTGATGCGCAACATCCATTGCCGCATCGGTCGCCTGACGACAGGAAAACCGCCCACCTCGCTCTTGCCATCGATCACCTCTTCGTTGGCCAGAACGGTGCCGAGTTCGGGGCACCAGTTCACCGGCACTTCGGCCACGTAGGCGAGCCGGACGCTGTCGGGATCGTTGCCGCCGTAAGTATTGATCGGCTCTGCTTTGCCCGACTCCGGGTTAAACCAGGAGTTGTAAATCTGGAGAAAAATCCATTGCGTCCAGCGATAGAAACGCGGGTCGGCGGTGCTGATCTCGCGCTCCCAATCGTAGGAAAATCCAATCCGTTGCAACTGCTTCTTGAAGCGGGCGATGTTTTCGCGTGTCGTGATCTCCGGATGCTGCCCGGTGCGAATGGCAAATTGTTCCGCCGGCAACCCAAACGCGTCCCAGCCGATTGGATGCAGGACATTAAAACCGCGCAGGCGTTTGTAGCGCGCCACGATATCGGTCGCGGTGTAGCCCTCGGGATGTCCAACGTGCAGCCCGGTACCGCTCGGGTAGGGGAACATGTCCAGGACGTAGTATTTCGGTCGGGCCGGGTCAAAGCCCGGGTCGCCGGGGTTGGGCGCGTGAAAAAGCCGGCGTTCTTCCCAGAGGGCCTGCCACTTTGGTTCCAAGATGTCGAAGGGATACGGTTTGCGGCGTTCGCTCATGGAGTGACGAGAAGTTCGACGGATCAGGAAAGCAGGCCGTAACGAACCCGCAAGGGTGCGGCCGGGCTTTCCAAGCGGGAAATGAGGAAAAGTTGGCGGACGTTCGCTCCGCTCTTTCGGCGCTTCGGCGTTTCTGATTTACTTTCCGGCGTGATCCGGCTCCTCCTCGCCACGCGCAACCGGCATAAGGCGCAGGAATTTTCTGAGATGTTGGGAGAGGAGTTTTGCCTGACGGATCTTGCGGCGCACCCGGAGGTTCCGGAGGTGCCTGAGAGCGGTTGCACCTTTGCGGAGAACGCGCGGCTCAAGGCCACGAGTGTCTCGCGGCTCCTGCCCGGCCTAGTGCTGGCGGACGATTCCGGACTGGAGGTCGATTCGTTGGGCGGTGCGCCCGGTGTTTACTCCGCTCGTTATGCCGGAAAAGCAGCGACGGATGCGGTCAATCGCGGGAAATTACTCGCTGCCATGGGCGAGTTGCCGCCGGAGGCGCCGCGCTCGGCGCGCTTCCGTTGTGTTCTTGTCCTGGCGCGCGCGGGCGAGGTAATCGCGATTTTCGACGGCACGGCGGAAGGCGAAATCGTCAGAGTGGAACGAGGCACGGCCGGTTTCGGTTACGATCCGCTTTTTCGGCCTAACGGATTTGATGAGACCTTCGCGGAACTATCGGCGGCGCAGAAGAACGCCCTCAGCCATCGCGGCGCCGCGATCGCGCAGTTGCGCGAGTTCTTCAAAACCATGCGCTTCTAGGTTCGAGCGACCGATCTCGACATGTCCGAGCCAGTGGCGGAAGACGAACAAATGCCTCGGATATTTCGGTTGTGCCAACCCCGCCGGCGATTGCGAAGACGGTGATGACGAAGGCGCGCCTCACTTGGAAGCAGCGTGCGCCAGATAGTAAGCGGTAACGGCGCCGACGATGCGGAGACTTTCCGCGCTCAATTTGTCCATTGTGTCACCGGCGGTGTGCCAGGGTGGATAATCGAAGTCGATCAGGTCGATTGTGGGAATGCCGGCCGCGTTCAAGGGCGTATGATCATCGAGCACATCGTTGTTGTAATAGGTAAAATGGTTGCGCACTTGCAGGGCATCGGCCGCGGCAAAAATCCCGGTCGCCAATTCCGGCGGCGAATCGAGCGGGAGCGTAATCGTCAGATCGCGATCGCCTATCATGTCCCAGAGAAGACCGTCCCGATAGGCGTGCTTGTCTTTTGATTCCGCGAGTTGCCGGGCAAAATAGCGGCTACCGTAAAGGCCGTCGGTGGCGCTAAATTCATCGTAGGCTTCTTCACCGTCGAAAAACACGAGATCGACCCGTGCAGCAAGCGCCGGATGCAGGCTGAGCACCCGCGCCATCTCGAGCAACGCGCCGGTGCTGGAGCCGCCGTCGTTCGCGCCGACGAAGATGATGTTATCAAAAGTCTTGGTGTCATAGTGCGAGCAGAGGAGGAAGCGTGGCGCCTTCTCGGATCGCTCGCCGGCATAGGTCGCAATCAGGTTCACGAATGCAACCGGGCCGCGGGGAGTCTCGTCCGTGAACGGTTGCTCCCTAACCTTCCAGCCAACACGATCGAGTTCTTTCGTGATGTAGGCGCGGGATTTTTTGATCGCCTCCGAACCGGCCGGACGCGGACCGAGATCGACCAGAGCCTGGACATGGGCGAGTGCCTTGGCGCCGGAAAATTCCTTCCACGGTTCGCCTGTATTGGCCGGTTCGCGTCCCTCTACAAAAACGATGACAAGCGCGAGCAGGACCGCGCCAGCCAGCAGGAGCGCAACGCGTCCAGGCAACGATTTTTTCTCAGGCATCAGGCGGCAGGCCGAGTGCCCTAACGACTCGGTCGAGGTCGTCGTTGCCATAATACTCGATCTCGATCCGGCCGCGTTTCTCGCCGGGATGAATGGTCACGTGGGTGGCGAGATGTTGTTGCAATCGATTTTCCAGATCGGTCACGGCGGCGGAACCGACAGTGGCGGGCGCGTTCTTGCGCCGCCCCGGCCCGATCTTGCCGAGTTGGCGCTGGACCATTCGTTCCGTCGTGCGCACGGTCGAGCTTTGGCGCAAAACTTTCTCCGCCAGAAGCCGCTGCTCCTCGTGCCCCTTGAGACCAAGCAGGACCTTGCCGTGTCCGACCGAGAGCAGACTCTGCACGACCCAGGTCTGGACTTGCTGATCGAGATCGAGCAGCCGCATCGAGTTGGCGACCGCCGCCCGGCTCTTCCCAACCTTTTGCGCGATCTCGTCCTGGCGCATCCCAAACTCGCCCGCGAGTCGCGCGTAGGCTTGTGCTTCTTCGATCGGGTTCAGCTCGGCGCGCTGCAAATTTTCGATCAGGGAAAGCTCAAGGACTTCGAGATCAGTCGCATGCCTGACGATCACGGGCGCTTCGGTTAGGCCGATTTCCTTGGCCGCGCGCCAGCGGCGCTCCCCGGCGATCAGCTCGAACTGGCCGTTCATTGGCCTAACGATGAGCGGCTGAATGATGCCGCGCTGCCGGATCGAGTCGACCAGTTCCTCCAGCGCTTCCCGGGCAAATTCGCGCCGCGGCTGGAGCGGGCTCGGCACAATGCTGGCGAGACTGACCTGCTGCACGCGTTCGCCGGCTTCCGGCTCGGATGCGCGCAGGGCAGGTGAGGCGCTGATCAATGCGCCGAGACCTTTGCCGAGACCGGATTTTGCCATCGCGGCTCAGGCTATCGGATGCACCCTCGCAACGCAACCGGAAGCGACCGCTTCGATTGCGCGGCACGCCGCGCCCGGTTAGCGTCACCGCCTATGTCGGTCCGCGGCGCGCGCGTTTTCACTCTCGGTCATTCACCCGATCCGGACGACGCCTTCATGTTTTACGCCATGGCCGAGCACAAGATCGATCTGCGGGGCTACGAGTTTGAGCACCGGCTCGAGGATATCCAGACGCTGAACGAGCGCGCCCTGCGCGGCGAACTCGACATCTCAGCGATCTCGATTCACGCCTATGCCTACGTCAGCGATCGATACGCGCTTCTCCCCTGCGGCGCCAGCATGGGCGACGGCTATGGCCCGATGCTGGTCGTGACCGATCCAGGCGCACCGACTGCGACTTCGCCTGGCGAGTTGCGCGACTGGCTGCGTGGCCGGCTCATCGCCGTGCCGGGCAAGATGACGAGCGCGTTTCTCACCCTTCAGCTTTTCCTCGGCGAATTCGAGTATGTGGTGGTGCCGTTCGATCAGATCTTCGATGCGGTCAAAGCCGGACGCGCGGCGGTCGGTCTGATCATTCACGAAGGCCAGCTGACCTACGCGCGCGCGGGTTTCAGGAAACTGCTCGATCTCGGCCAATGGTGGAAGGAGAGGACGGGTCTGCCGCTGCCGTTGGGTGGCAACGTTCTGCGCAAGGATCTGCCGTCGGAAGTGCGGCGCGATCTTGCCCAAATCACCCGGGAAAGCATCGAATACGGGCTTGCCCATCGCGATGCCGCGGTGCGCCATTCGTTGCCTTATGCGCGCGATATGGATGCCGCGCTGGCCGGGCAATTCATTGGCATGTATGTGAACGATTACACGCGCGATTACGGCGAGACCGGGCGCGCCGCGATTCGGGAATTTCTGCGCGCTGGGAACGAGGACGGCTTTGTTCCGGTTGCGGGCGAGCTGGAGTTTGTTGAGTAACGACCGCTCTTAGGGGTGGTCGATCTTCTTCGGCGGCGGGTGGATCTTCTTCTCCACGAGTTCCGTCATCCGCTGGAATTCCTTTTTAAACCCAGGGACGAAGTCGCTCGTGCCATACTCGAATAGGACGACGAAGCTGAAGGTGAAGAACACGAACAGCACGAACCAAAAAAGACTTCGGATCAGGCTCACGCGACGGAAGCTAACTTAGTGGCTTGGCGCGGTCAATGACCGCGACCGTCATTCGCCAGAGCCCGCCACCCATGCTTCGGTAGCGCCATGCGCGTGCCCTTGCTCGATTTGAGCGAACAATATCGAACCCTGGCGGAACCGATCCGGCAGGAGTTCGACGACATCCTGCGCACTCAGAGTTTCATTCTTGGGCCCAAGGTCGAGGAACTGGAGCGCGCGCTGGCGGAATACTGCGGGGCGAAGCACGCCATTGGCGTTTCCTCGGGGACCGACGCGCTGCTCGAAATCCTGATGGCGCTGGAGATCGGGCCGGATGCCGCCGTGATCACCACCGCCTATACTTTTTTTGCCACCGCCGGCTGCATCGCGCGGGTGGGGGCGACGCCGGTTTTCGTCGATATCGATCCGGTGACTTTCAATATTTCGCCCGCCTCGGTTGCGCGTTTTCTGGAAAGTTGCCCGCGGAACGCGAGCGATCAGCTGGTCGATTCCGCGGGACGAATCGTGAGGGCGATCATTCCGGTGCATCTTTTCGGTTTGTGCTGCGAGATGGATGCGATCAACCAACTCGCCGAGCAATACCAACTGACGGTGATCGAAGATGCGGCGCAGGCCATCGGCGCCGAGTATCCGGCAAAAGATGGCGGTGCTCGCAAAGCTGGCACGATGAGCACCGCCGCGGCTTTCAGCTTCTATCCATCGAAGAATTTGGGCGCGGCAGGCGACGCCGGGCTGATCATCTGCGACGACGATGAACTGGCGGAGCGCTTCCGCATTTATCGGCAGCACGGGATGGAGCCGCGTTATTTCCATCACGTCATTGGCGGCAACTTCCGGCTCGATGCGATTCAAGCCGCCATCCTAAAAATCAAGCTGCCGCATCTCGACGATTGGTCGGCGGCACGACGAAGGGTGGCGGATTCTTATCGGGCCGAATTCACGAAGCGCGGCCTAACGAGTCGCCTGACTCTGCCGGCTGAGCCCTACCGGGAACGCAACCTGACGAACCATCACATTTATCACCAGTACGTCATCCGGACGCCGCAGCGAGATGCGCTGCAGAAGTTTCTCGGCGCGCGCGGCATCGGGAATGCGATTTATTATCCGCTCGGCTTGCACGAGCAGAAATGCTTTTCCGCGCTCGGCTATCGCACGGGAGATTTACCCGAAACCGAGCGTGCCGCGCGCGAGACGCTTGCCTTGCCGATCTATCCGGAACTCACGGCCGCGATGCAGCGCGCCGTGGTCGACGCCGTCGAAGAATTCTTTAACTCATGACTACTGACCTGAATTTCATCCATCAATTTATCCCCGGTTCTTCAGATCGCACGCTGCTGATCCTGCACGGTACCGGCGGAAACGAGCACGACCTGTTGCCGCTAGGCCACGAACTGGACCCGGCGGCGGCGCTCCTCAGTCCGCGCGGTCAGGTCTCGGAGAACGGCCACCCGCGATTCTTCCGCCGGCTGGCGGAAGGTGTCTTCGATCTCGAGGATTTGAAGCGACGTACCGATGACCTGGCCGATTTCATCGAGGCGGCGGCGCGACACCATGAGTTCGATCTCAACAAGCTGGTCGCGGTCGGCTACTCGAACGGCGCGAACATTGCCGCCAGTGTCCTGCTGCAACGCCCGGGCATTTTGCGAACGGCCGTTCTCCTCCGCGCGATGGTGCCGTTCGTGCCGGAGAAGCTACCGGACCTCTCCGGGGTGCGCGTCTGGATCGCCGGCGGGAAGCAGGACATGATCATTGCCCCGGCCGAAACCCAGCGGCTGGCCGACCTGCTGAGCGGCGCAGGCGCGGACGTAACAGTGCGTTTCTTCGACGCGGGTCACGGCCTGACGAACACGGAACTCGTCCTCGCCCACCGCTGGCTGGCAGGGACCTAGGGCAACTTGGCTGGCGGCTTGAGCTTCACTTCTTCGAGCACGGCGCGGTCCCATTTCCCGAGAAGCGAGGCCGCGTCGTAGACACTTTGCGCAAACGCGAGAAGAGCGTCATCCGGCGAAGCCGCCGTGCGCACGGCGTCGTAGGGCAGAACGAATTCGCGCAGCGGCGCGTAATAACTCGCTTCCGCCGGTTCCACCTTCGCCTCCGCAAATCCCGGCGGCTCCGGATAAGCATAGGAATAGTAGAGCGGGGTGGGGCTGGCGGCGCTGCCCGGCCAGAACCCGACGCTGCTTACCTCCTGCGCATAAGCTTCGCGCGTCACCGTATCGGGCAAATGCGGAATGCCACCGGGATGCGGCGGCGCCGGACGTCCGGAAAAGCGCGTGACCGCGAGATCGAAACTGCCCCAGAAAAAATGCACCGGACTGCATTTGCCGCAGAAGCGGGAGCGGAACTTTTTTAGAACCCGATCCGATTGCAGAAGGACGCGCCAGAAGCGGTTGGCCTGCCCGGGATCGTAGGCGCGATGGGTCTCGTCGCGATTGAACGGGATCGGGTCCGCGATCTCATTAGGCGTGAGGTCGATCTTCACCGGCAACTCCAGCTCGCTCAGCGCTGTCATCACGGCCTGATAAAAAGTTGCGACCGACTGCGCCCGGAGCGGGAGAACCCGGAGCGCGCCGTCACTCTTCAGAATGCGCAGTTCATGACTGATGAAATCGAACCGGATCTCGAAAGTGTGGAAGCCATGCGGGATGGGTGACGTGGTCAGACCGCGCGCCGTGAGATAGAGCGTGACGTGCCAGGAATGATTGATCCACGGGGTGAGCGCGAGGCGGATCTTGCCCACGATTTGCGTCCACATGTGGAGCGTCTCGGCCGTGGCCTGCCATTCCGGGAACGGCAGCGACGGCCAGAATTGCTCGCGATTAACCTCGGAAAGAGCCGGAAGAGCGGGCGGCGTATTCATGGTGGCGCCCGCATCCTACGCCATCTGCAAAACAGTTGCGACCGCGAGCGAGCGAGCCTATATCAAACGCTCGCGGCGCGGGTAGGTACCGAAGTGGCCAAACGGGGCGGACTGTAAATCCGCTGGCTTACGCCTTCGCTGGTTCGAATCCAGCCCTGCCCATTTCCCTCTGAAAAAGCGATTTTACGAGGGAGAATCGTCAAGCTACACGGTTTAGTCAGTTGCGAATGGTCGCGCACGAAAACGCAGCAAATCGCAGTCTATTCGTCAACTATTCGTCAACTGCGCCGATCTCTTATTATTGAGGGGACTGCGATTCAGGAATCCACACTGAAGAATCTCGGCATCCCTCCTTCCATGGGTTGGTCTGCCGGCTCGTGTGCGGAGGGACACCGTTGCCGGGGACGGAAGCCTTGTTTTGACCCGTGGGTTCGAATCCCAGTCCTTCCGCTTTCGAGTCATTTTCATAGGTAAATTACCTCATTTGTGATCTCGGAAGCGGACCAATTAAGGACGCAATCCTCCGTCTGCTAAAGCATCCCTTTTGTCTTGGATGTCGCAGAAGATTCTTTTTCGCCGGCCTATTTTGCCAAAATTTTTCGGGGCCAAAACCGATTTTGGACGTTGCCCGCCCTCATTCAGCAACCCTCCCCCCGGGTAAGCCTGAGCTTCGGAGGCGATGGTTAATCGTGCAGGTTGCCGAATTCAAATCGGGATTCAGTAGGTTTCGACAAATTCAATCAGTGTCCGCATCCAGGTAAGAAGTGCCATTTGCCATTTCCTCCAAGGGATGAATCCCACTTAAATTCCTTTGATAAGCCCGATCACGGATTATCGGCGCCGTTCCGCTTCCACAGGTTCGGCCACCGTTTGATCGCGCTCCGTTGCATCAGATTTGCTTTCGCAATAAGCACGGCATTAATTCGGCCTGCCATTGGCAGGTTGACCTCAAGTTGTGCACCAGGTTGCCATCGAATTAATTTTTCCGAAAACACACCTCGGGAGACCAGTTTCTGGAGATCCCCCTGCGGTTCGCCGGCACGATGCACGAAAGCGTTCCGGAGATACTTGCCAGCGCTGACGAGCGATCCCGCCTCGTCCGGGGAGACCCGAAGTTCTTCTGCCAGAATCGAGGATGCCACGCCCGCCGTCTCTTCATCTGACGGGAGGAGGTCGTTATCGCGAAGGACTTTGTCAGTGTCAAAATTCTTCGCGTCGGTTGGTCTCAGCTCCGAATCAACGAGAATCCTATCTACCAGGAGGCTGTAAGAGTTCCACGCCATCGTGATGAAGATAAGGCTGAATTGAGTCCCCAACGGGTGGGTGAAGGGCGCGTGAATGAAATCCCAGAGAGGATGATTTTTCGCGAGTCGCGCCCGAACGTGATCGGCAAAGTCCAGAGGGCCGCACGCCGGATCTACAGGCAGCGGGTCTGGCCCTTTCACGTATAGTGTCGGGTCTGCGTGGAGTTTTCGGACGAAATCAATTGCTAGCTGAACGGAATTTTCCCAGCGCTCGGCTTCCTCACCGCGGAGCGTGGAGGGCTGAATAAGGGTGAATACAGGACTAATCGCCTCCCCGAGGTTTATTAAGAATGAGGTGACGTAGTAAAGAGCTTCCATCTGTTTCTGGAAGCGAAGAATCGGTAGTTCCGTCGTTTGGTCGCTCCTCATGTGCGCATATGGTCGTGGTCGAACCGGTGTTCAGCAATCGATCGATTCGAATCCTATATCCGGTGCGACGTGACTGCCCCATGTCTCGGCGCGATCAGTGGCCGCGCAAATCGCATCAGCGCACTTAGACCAAAGCCGCCTTTGCCGCTCGCATCACGGCAAATGCCGATCCTTCCGGAATGTTTAGTTTCGCAGCGATTTTCCGACCAGCTAGCCCACGCCGCATCAGCTTGGTCACCGCATCGCGGTGAAGGTGCAGCGTGCGCGGACGCCCAAGCTTCGCGCCACGCTCCTTCGCTGCGGCGAGTCCCGCATTGATGCGCTCGCGGATGACGCTCCGCTCGAATTCGGCGTGCCGGCTGACGGCGCCTAAACCAGGAGGAGAGAACCGCATGCCGGCCGACGAACTACGGACCAAATGCCAGGTCAAACGGCGCTAGTCCGAGGTTAGTAATTGTGTCCGAGACGGTCAGCGACTGAGTATTGATAACCGTGATGGTCTTGGCGCCGGCGTTGCACACATACAGTTTCGTATCGCCTGCGCTGAGCAGCATGGTGAAAGGATCGACCCCGGTGGGGATCGTTGCGAGCACCGTATGCGTGGCGGTGTCAATGGCCGAAACTGTGTCGGAATATCCATTCTCTACAAAGGCCGTCGTCCCATCGTCCGTAATTACTACCCTCTGGGGATTGCTTCCAGTCCGGATCGTCGCGATCACCGCCAATGTGGTGGTATTGATCACAGAGACCGAGTTACCCACCTGGTTGGTCGCGTAAACCTCCCCGCCGTCAGGAGTAACGCCAATTCCGAGTGGGGCTCTCCCAACCGGGATGGTGGCGAGCACTTGGTTTGTCGCCGTGTCGATGGCGGACACGGAATTGCCCTTATCGTTGGCGCAGTAGATGCGGTCACCCGCGGGAGAAAGGGCAAGACGACGGGTACCCGCCGCGGTAGGGATACTCGTCACCTGATAGGTGGTGGTATCAATCGCGTCCACTTCTCCATTGGAAAAGTTCGCGACATATGCGGTGCTCCCATCCGGCGTGATCAAGACGTGCTTGGCCCAATTCCCGGGGATAAAAACCGTGGTGATGATCTGGTTGGTTGCCGTATCAATGACCTCGACGGGGCACTGGCCATTGTGGCCACCTTGATGCACGACGAAAAGACGTCCGCCATCTGGCGTAATCGCGAGTTCTCCGGGGAGCAAGCTCACGGGAATGGTGGCGGTGACCGTGCGCGTCGCCGTGTTTATTACCGACATGCTGGAAGATTGCCCGTTGGAAACGAAGGCCTTAGAGAGATCCGGTGTTATCACAATACGAATCGGGAAACGGCCCACGCGGATTTCAGTGACTAATTGGTTGGTCGAAGAGTTGATCACCGCAACCTCATTAGCTTCTCTCGAGGGACAAAACAGGGATTGAGCCGAAGCCGAGGATGCGAAAGCGACCAGGACGAAAAGAAGATAAAATGGATATACTTTCATAAACACAAAAAGGGATGCGCATCGAGACTGCACGGTTTGCAGTGAACTTGTCAAGGTTATTCAAAAAAGGTAATGGGTTTGTTTTCAAAATGACCCACTACCGACAACATCGCACTGGGTTTAATGCCGGTTCAAATCTCATCACAGGCAATAACAATATCGATATTGGAAGTGCGGGCGTGGCTGGTGAGTCCAACCGGATCCGAATTGGTGCCAAGGGAGCGCGGAAAGCGGCATTTATCGCTGGAGTTAGCGGCGTGATAGTGGCAAATGGCGTCGGAGTAATTGTTAACCCGCAGGGTCAGCTCGGAACGATCGTTTTCTTCGGAGCGCTTCAAGAGCGCCTCGCTCTTCGTCACCCCTAGGCGAACGACCGAATTGTTTACTTTGCAGAACGTCTGATTGTACCACCGGCCCGTGCACGCTTTCACCAGAGAAGGAACGTCCACTACCTCAAGTGCGGGGTATTTGATGTCTAGATGGGTCACGTATGGATAAGGTTGCGGGTCGCTTATAAGAAAGTTACGAATGAAAGGCGCCTAACGACATTGCGGTTCTGCTGGGGCACCACATTCCAACCCGTGCCGTGATGTACGGCGAACGGTGCGGACCGCTACGACCGCCGCGACAGTAGCAGCTGCTTGTTATGTAGCCGAGTGTCCGCACGTGCCTCCGTTACCTAGGTGATCGCCTCTGCTAGTAGGCAGAGCAACTCGTACATGACAGTCGCTGCAACGAGGGAGGTCCCTCCCGTTGGATCGAACGGGGGTGCCACTTCGACTACATCCGCTCCCATCAAAGGGACACCTCGAAGAGCGCGGAGGAGTGTGAGGCTCTCGACCGACGTCAGACCGCCTATCTCGGGTGTTCCTGTTCCAGGCGCGAAGGCCGGGTCGATGCTATCGATGTCGAACGACAGATATGTAGGTTGCCCGCCCGCGATCCGAATCGCCTCCTGCGCCACCGCCTCTACGCCCACCCGTGTCACCTCATCCATGAACACGACGCGCATCCCGCTCGCGTCAGAGTAGTCCCATCCCTCAGTCGAGTTCTGGGCACCACGGATCCCGATCTGTATCGTTCGGCGAGGGTCGATGAGCCCCTCTTCAGCCGCTCTGCGAAACGGTGCGCCGTGGCTATAGCGCGTTCCCATGAACTCGTCCCACGTGTCCGTATGGGCATCGACATGGATCAAGCTCACTGGGCCGTCAGAAACCAATCCTCGGAGAACCGGTAGAGTAACGGAGTGATCACCTCCCACGGCCAAGACGCGGGCGCTAGCCGTCGCGAACCTGGAGATGAACCTCTTGATATCCTCATGGGCGGACTCAGGCTCGTAGAGGCACGTGAACGGCACGTCACCGCCGTCGCCCACTCGACACAACTCATGGGGATTCACACGGGACGTCGGGTGGATCGCGCGCATCATGCTCGACGCATTACGGACTTCCCGAGGCCCATGTCGTGCGCCCGGGCGATTCGTGACCGCTCCGTCGTAGGGAATCCCGACCAGGGCGATATCGAACTCCGCCGGATCATCAATCAGCCGAGTCCGCATGAAGGTGGGAATGCCCATATAACGCGGTGCCAACATAGGGTCGTGGCGGTTATCCGCCTCGCGTTCACTCACCTCCATCGCCTCCCGAAGAAATTACCGAACACGTATATCATCCTACCCAGACCGGCCCCATGCCTGCAATCTCAAATTGCTCGATCAGGAAAGCGGCCCGGCACCGGAAAAGATCCCGACCGAACTTTTGATAGCATTCGTCGACATGTCCCTCGAAGACCCGATCAACCGTACCTGCGCGCTGCGTTTTGATTGCGCTGGATTCTCGCTACGAACGCGGTCACACCGACAAAAAATCACGCTTGACACGCATGGAGGCGGAGGAGCGTAATCTCCTCATCGAATAGATCTGAATCTGGCGCGGACGCTAATTCCTGGGGGCCTCCACCCCTCTTTCAGACCTGCGGTCGCAGGCACATCCCCGGGCGAAAGAACCAACCATTATGTATTCTTCAATTCCTCTGACACCGACAAATTCATTCCGAAGAATTTCGATTAACCGATCGGCCCGGCAGCGCCGTAACATTTTATGGACGTGGGCCGCTGCGCCCACACTGGTGTTTCTGATCTTGGCGTCGGCCACCGTCTTTGGCGGCAGTGCAACGTGGCGCCGCAATCCTCGCGATTATTGCGATTGGGCACCGCATATAGGTAACGGGGAGCAAAGGAACTGGATGCCCCCAACCGTGCCTAATGGGCCGACACAGACGGCCACCTTTGCCCTTTCCAATGTAACCGGCATCTGCGTTGAGGCAGAGAGTATTGAAGTCAACGGCATAGTATTCACCCCCGGCGCGAGCGCGTTCACGATTGACGTTACAAACGGAGACAGTGAGAACATCGTTGCCCTAACCATCAGCGGCGTGGGCATCACCAATAATTCGCCCATTACACAGAACCTTACTGCCTACAGCGATAATAATTTTAATGATTCAGCGATACGCTTCACCAACAATGCGACCGCGGGGAACCTGACTGTTCTCACCGCCGACGCTGAATATTTCTACGTCACGAGTACCATTTCGTTCGAAGACGATTCCACTGCCGACAGGGCGCGCGTAATTCTCGTCGGGTTAGGGGAGCTGGACATCAGCGGTCACAATGCTCCAGGCGTGACAATTGGCTCAATCGAAGGTAGCGGTCTTGTGTTCCTCGGAGCCGTTAACCTTACCGTGGGCAGCAACCTGAGCACAACCTTTTCTGGAGTGATCCAGGATGGCCAACCGGGCGGCGGCGGCGGCACTGGCGGCTCGCTGACGAAAATCGGCAAGGGCAAACTGGCTCTGAGCAATGCGAATACCTACACCGGAGGCACCACGATTAACGGGGGGGTCCTTTTGGCTACGAATACGACTGGCTCTGCGACTGGTGCGGGAGCGGTGACGGCAAACGCCGGGACCCTGGGCGGCAGCGGAATCATCTCCGGAACGGTCATTATCGGCACGGGAGCCGTTCTTGCTCCGGCTTTTGGGAGCAACAACCAAGCCACTCTAACTCTGCAAAGCAGCCTCACTCTGCAAGCTGATGCGACCTATACCTACACCTTCAAAGCGAGGACGAACGAGTCCCGCACCGATCTGGTGATCGCCAACGGAGTGACGATCAACGGAGCCGTCATCGCCATCTCCGGCGGTATCCAAGGTCTGTTAAGCATTGGAACAGTCCTAACAGTGATCAGCAACACCTCAGCCGATCCCATTAGCGGCACGTTCAGCAACCTGGCCGACGGCGCGATTGTGAGCGTGCACGGCAACAACCTGCAGGCCAGCTACGAAGGCGGCGACGGCAACGACCTCACCCTCACGGTTGTGCCGTAGGCGTCTCAAAAAACAAAAATCACCGTGATGTGGCGGACGGAGCGATTTCTTCTCTCCACCGAAAGACACCGGGAGGGGTGACCGGTGGCACCGGCACCCCCTTTCCAGTAACCTTCGGTGGCCCACGAGGCTGTTCTGTGAAAATCCAGTCTAAAAGGATTTTGTCACAGTTCTCGCGATCGGGCGAACGCGCTTCGGTCACACCGACAAAAAATCACGCTTGACACGCATGGCGGTGGAGGCGCGTAATCTCCGCATCGAATAGATCTGGATCCGGTGTGGACGCTAATCCTGGGGCCTCTCCCCCCTTTCAGACCTGCAGTCGCAGGCAAACTTCCAGGTAAAAGGAAAACGTCTATGAAAAACCAACTAACTATATTCAGATCGGGCGCGCTGCCGGGCTATTTTCGAGCAACATTCATCGCCGGGCTGTGTGTTGTCGCCTTCACGCCCGCTTCCGATGCACTAGCGCAAGGAATGTGGACGTCCATTGCGCCTTTGCCAATAGGTGTCAGCTCCGGCTCAAACGGCGTCGCCTTTCATGGGAAATTTTATGTCATCGACGGCACGAACGGCGTCATCCAAGCCCCGCAGGTCTACGATCCTGTTACAGACAGTTGGTCTGCCAAAACCGCCGATCCTGTAGTTCGCTCGGAATCGGCAGCCGGCGTAATTGACAACAGGATCTACGTTGCAGAAGGCTGGCTCAATTCCGACTCTAATAATTCAACAACAGCTCTTGAGATATACGATCCATCCACAGACTCCTGGACGGCAGGAACTCCGAGCCTGATTGCTCGAGGTCTATCGACAACGGCTGTGATTGGCGGAAAGCTTTACGTAGTGGGCGGGACGGCGGCCGGCTATGTAAATTTCGCCAACTTGGAAATCTACGATCCGCTGACTAACAGTTGGTCGATGGGGGCGCCACTCCCGAGGCAACTCACGTCGGCTGGCGGAACTGCGTTAAACGGTAAATTCTACGTGCTTGGGGGTTATGCTGGCCCTAGTGCCTTCCACAACAAAATAACGGCATCCGTAGAAATTTACGATCCCGTTTTGAACACATGGAGTATCGGCACTCGAATGCCAACGGCGCGGGCGAACATGGTCGTTGGCATAATTAATGGCAGGTTATGCGTCGCTAGCGGAAATATCGCAGATGGCAGCCATGACTCTTCCGTGGTGGTCTACGATCCGATCACCGATAGGTGGTCGTCTGCTGCGGCTGAGCCAACGGCGCGTTCCAACGCCGCTGCGGCCGTGGTAGGCATTAGGTTGTTCGTCGCAGGCGGCAATACAGACACCGGTCCCTATACTACGGCGGCGGAGGTTTTCACGCCGGGACGAATCGGTGCTGCCGGTACTGCAAGGCCTTAGAGGCGATGCCACAGAGTGCAGAAGGGGAACCTCGACCGAGCGAAAGAGCATTCAAAGCGAGCGACGCAGATCGACGCCAAGTTCAGATTGATGGCACTGGAAGATCCTGATCTGGAGCCGCTGTGGGCGTTAAAATACTCTTGACACGTATGGACGCAGAGGAGCGTAATCTCCGCATCGAATAGGTCTGAATCTGGCGCGGACGTTTATCCCTGGGGGGCCTCCACCCTTTTTTAGACTTGCAGTGGCTCGTCATGCGGTGTGGCATCATGGATCAAACGATCGCGGGTATCGGCCGGGAAAGTCGCGCGATACTGCTGCGCTTTTTTTAGCTTTTCAATATTCAAATTTTTCCTTATAAATGCCGCCCAATTCCCGTTTCCGCCCACCGTGCCTACCCCGACATCCGATCCGCGCTCGCGCTGCGCCTTCACACTGGTCGAGCTGCTGGCGGTGATCGCGATTACCGTCGTCCTTGCGCTTCTTCTCGTGCCCGCGTTTACGAGCTTGAAACAGGCCGGCGACGTGACCAGCGCAGCCTATACGGTCAAAGGCGTCTTGGAAACGGGGCGGACGACTGCCATGGCCACTCACACCTACGTGTGGATCGGATTTTACGAGGAAGACGCCTCAGTGCCTTCTACAACCCCGGCGACACCGGGAAACGGCAGGCTCGTTTTGTCCATTGTAGCCTCGGTCGATGGCACGAATGTTTACGGTTCTAACACGAGCGGGCCAATCGATCCGACAAAACTGCGTCAGATTGGCAAGCTGGTAAAAGTCGATAACATTCATCTTCCGCTCTTTGCTGTTGGAACAGGGACCGGTGAGAGGTTCGAAGGCAGGCCTGCACTGCAATTCGACCCCACTGCGGGCTACAACTACTCACGATTTGGCGAGCTAAATTCCCCGACACCAAACACGGCGCCCTATACAACACCGTTCAATTTTCAGTATCCAGTCGGTAATCCGACGCCGACAGCGCAATACACTTTCAAAAAGCTGCTTCAGTTCAGCCCGCTTGGCGAAGCACGAGTAAGCGGAAATACCTATAGCATGCGTCGATTTGTTGAAGTTGGTCTCGTTCAAACGCACGGAAATGCGGTGCCTGCTCCGACGAGTGGAGGGGGCACCTCCACCGCAACATACGCCGGGAATGTCGTTGCGCTTCAGGTTACCGGCTTTGGCGGGAATGTAAAAATCTATAAGCGATGATACCTGGCCCTCCTAGATCCACCGCCTTTTCGCTGGTTGAAGTGACACTCGCACTCGGCGTCGCCGCTGTCGCGCTTCTCGCCATACTAGGGTTGCTCGCTACCGGCTCGCAGATCAATCGCACCGCGACCGAGCAAGCAGCCTCGAGTGACATTCTCACTGCTGTGGCCAACGATCTTCGAGCCACGCCGGCGACCACCGCGACCTCGATGCAATTTGCCATCGCCATTCCTCCTAATCCGGTCGGGGCACCGATTAGCACAACATTGTACTTCGATTCGACCGGACAGTCTTCGATGTCGCTAGACAGTGCTTCTCGTTATCGCCTCGTCTCGACCTTCTTACCGAACGAAGGCGGACGCACTGCGACCCTTGTTACCTTACGCTTGACCTGGCCCGCAGCGGCCAACCCGACAGAAACGAGCACAGGCGCAGCCGAAATATTTGTCGCCTTGGACCGAAACTAACGCAATGCGACGATCGTGCAGCGCTTTTACCCTTACGGAGCTGCTCGTCTCCATCGCTGTGCTCACTCTTCTCGTCCTGATTGTCAGTGGGCTGGTTACGAGCGCCACGAACGTCACCACGCGGGATTACAAAAAAATGGATGCGGACAGTCAAGTAAGGCCCGTCTTCAATCGCATGACCATCGATTTTTCTCAGATGTTCAAAAGATCGGACGTCGATTACTACGTGAAATCGAACCTGAACCCTCAGGTCGGCAATGACAGAATTGCCTTTTTTTGCAATACGCCAGGCTATTATCCATCAACAGGCTCCCAAAGCCCTCTTTCACTTGTTGCCTATCGGATCAATTCCAACAGCTCCTCGGCCTCGCAAAACCGAATGGAACGCTTCGGCAAAGGGCTCGTCTGGAACGGTGTTTCGAGCACAGACACACCTGTTCTTTTCGGACTGCAGACGATTCTCAATAATTGGCCGGCAGCGACCGATCAGAGTTTGACCGATGCGGATTACGAGCTAATCGCGCCACAAATCTTCCGCTTTGAGTACTTCTACCTTTTGAAAACTGGCGCAATGTCCGATTCGCCCGGAGTTGCCGGAATGCAGGATGTTGCGGCTATCTCTGTCACGGTGGCAGCGATTGACCCGAAAAGTCGGATCCTGCTTTCGGATTCGCAAATGGCTGCATTAATTGCCCGGCTGAAAGACTTTGATGCGACGAAACCCAGCTATGATTTGGCCATGAGCTGGCAATCCACCCTCAACGGAATCGCCGACATGCCTCGCGCCGCGATCAACGGTGTTCGTATTTATCAACGCTACTTCTGTTTGACCTCTCCGAAATGAACCGGCTCTTCTCTCCGAATAGACGAGGCGCAGCCCTAATCATAGTCCTGGCCTTCGTCATTATCCTTGGCGGAATCGTGGTCGGATATCTTTCTCGAACAATCACAAATCGGCAGCTAGCTCATGGAGGCTTTAACGACGTCAAAGCCGACGAGTTGGCGAGGAGTGCACTCGATCTTGTTGTTGCTGATTTAAAACAAGAGATTGCGGCGGGCACGCCCATCGATAATTCCAACATTTTGCCACAAAGAAGTCCGATGCCCGCAGTCGGTGTCCTCCCTGACATCCCAAACTTGATCCGGCGCAGTGTTCGCTCAGACAGTATTCCAGCGCCTGCGGTCAGCAGTCATGCGTCCGCTGTGAATTCAACGGCCGATGCCTCGGCGAACGGACGCTCGGTCAGTCTTGCCCGCTGGAACGCTCACTACATGGTGCCGAAGGCGAATACCGGAAATAGCGGCCCAGATCCAATAACCGGGGGATTTAGCGCGCCAAATTACTGGGCGCCGGATTGGGTCCTCGTCACACGTAATGGTCCTCAATCGTTTACGGAGTGGAATGCGTCGCTCGCTGATCCGAGCCCGGCAAATACGACCTACGCAATTGGCCGCTTTGCCTATGCTGTTTACGACGAAGGTGGTCTTTTGGACATGAATGTTGCAGGACTTCCATCGCCGACCCCGAGCGTAACCGACATCGGTCGCAAGGGTGTTATTGCGCTTGCCGATTTAACCGGCATGAAAATTACGCCCTCCGGTTCGACGCCGAGCGCCACGACCATTAGCAAGCTGGTGGCTTGGAGGAATTACGCTACGCTCCAATCCTCTGGCACCTTCCCCAACCTCTTGCCGCCAACCGATCCGACGAAATTTTTGAACTATTTCTTGGATACGGGTCGCGACTTCAGGACTGTCGCTCCGGATATCTTTTTAAACAGGACTGACCAGGCGGTTGTTAGCCGAAGAGAACTCATCCAGCTGGTTGCGGACGTGTCCGCGAGTTTCAATATGTTACAGTTTTTAGGGACTTTTTCCCGTGAACTCGATGCGCCAACGTGGAAACCAACAGGCAGCACGGTATCACTTGTGAAAAGATTTGCTCTTGGCCATCTGGCTCTCCTGAAAGATAATCCGCCGGCCGGCAATAGGGCGGACATCCAAAGGTATTTCGGTCTCGTCTGGGTGGACGGCGTTGCCGGAACGGTCACGCCACCCGTTCCGGCAGTGCCTGGCCACTGGCAGTATGTCGGTAGCTCGGGGACAATGCCACGGAGCAGCATACCAGCTTTCACGACCGATCCGGAGTTCTTCCAACTTCTCAATTACGCTGTTTATTCGATAAACGGTGATGATTCGACTCACATGGCGACAACGCTGACGCTTGGGGCAGCAATAATTGACCAGTACGACGACGATTCGTCTGCGGACACGACGACAGGGACCACATCAACAATAATCGAGTATGGCGGAGGGTGGGTTGTCGGTATGGAAAACGTCGACCCGGCGCGCCCCTCACCGTCTCCCCAGCCATCTCCCTTTCCGGCACCGGCGGGCATGTCTCCAACCCCGCGCCCATTTGTTCCGGGATACGTAATGCTGAATCGCCCGTTTCGTAACGCGGGAGAGATCGGATACGCGCTACGTCCGGAAGCGAGCCCGGCGCCCATAACCATAGATTTTCAAACCGCAGGCAGCGCGGACGCTCCTATCCTGGACCTTTTTGGCTATAATACGGCAACGATTCGCGCGGGAGTTGTTAGTCTCAACACAAGAAACCCCGCGGTGATCGCCGCGATCTTAAAGGGGGCGATCACAAGTGAGGGGGCAGGTACGACCTCGATCACTCTGGCACCGGCGAACAATGCGGCAGCGAGTCCGACTCCTGGCCCCATGACCGTCGGGATTATTGGCAATCCGAGCCTGGGCACTTTGACGACTCCGGCGCTGAGCCGGGCCGACATTGCCAGATTGACGGCGGCGGCGGGCAGTACCATCGATTCCTCGAGTAACGAGGCAAAGGAATCTGTGGCCCGCGCTTTGTCGGAGGTTACGCAGACAAGAACCTGGGGACTTTTGATCGATGTCATTGCCCAGTCGGGCCGGTATCCTCCTAACGCGGCCGCGTTGGGAGACATCGTCGTCGAAGGTGAAAAACGCTACTGGCTCCATATTGCGATTGATCGGTTTACTGGCGCGGTGATCGATCAGCAGCTCGAAGCCGTGAGCGAATAGACCTATCCGGAAGATTTCGATCGCCAACTGAGGCCTCTCTCTCCACGTGTTCAAGCGCGCGTTTGGTGGTCCTTCAGCATCGCCGCCGTCCTCGTGCTAGTGAAAAAATCTGGCGCGGTTACACGCTCATTCGCTTTCCTGACGCTGGGAGTCGAACGACTTTTGACGCCTGTCCTCGATTCATGTCGCGCGCGACAGGTCGAGGGCGAGAGCTTCCTGTTCCACAATTACGTCGTGAACCAACTCTGCGGCCTCCAGAAGGCCTGATTACCTGTAAGGCGGCGCCTTCCCCGGCTGCCGCGGGATACGCGTCGCGGCCTGGAAGGTTGTGCTTCCCCGGAGACGGAAGCGACGGTGCGATTTCCTCCGAAACTCATGCCTTGAAGTGGGGTGCCTCGTTAGTTTCGCCAGACGACGATTTATGTGCCATGATGTGCGCGTGAGCAGACTCGGCGTTTCGCCGCGTCGTCGCATTTACCTATGATCAAATTCCTGGTTGGCATCATTATTGGAATCTGCCTTGCCCTTCTGGCGGGTTATTTTTTTGTCACGCGCGGCGGCATTCACATGTCGACCGAGGGCGGGCCGTTGCCGATGGAGCGCTATCTGGCGAACAAGGCGATCTCCGCGTCGATCGGCAAGAGTGCCCAGGAGCAATCGCCGCTCCCTTCCGACGAAACCAACCTGCTCGCGGGCGCGCAGGTTTATCAGCAAAACTGTGGCGGCTGTCACGGGCGCCTGGGACAGGGCGCCTCCGGGCTGTCGAAAAGAGTTTACCCGCACATTCCGCCGCTCCTTCCGCCGGCCGAGGGCGTGACCGATGATCCGGTGGGAGAAACGCATTGGGTGATAAAAAACGGCGTCCGTTTCAGCGCGATGCCATCCTTTGGCGGGAAACTGACCGACGACGAGATATGGCAGGTTACTCTCCTCCTGCACAACGCGGATAAGCTAACCGCTCCGGTGCAGGACGCGCTCCGTCCCAAGGAACCCAGGTAAGGTTCGCCCATCGATTGCTCCGAGGGACGTGGGCGCGCTTCTACTCGCAAGGCTTTAGCAGCCAACCTCCGATATCGCTGAGCTTGGCGCAGCCGCAGAGCAGCATGGCTTCATCGAGTTCGTGCCTCAGGATTTCCAGGACCTGCAACGCGCCCTCTTCTCCGCCGACGCATAATCCCCATAAGACCGGCCGGCCCAGCAGCACGGCACGCGCCCCGAGCGCAATTGCCTTGAGCACGTCGGCGCCGCGCCGAATCCCACCATCGACATAGATCTCACAAAGATCGCCCGCGGCCTCGACCACATATGGTAGCACCTCGCAGGTCGCGGGCGCGGTGTCGAGCTGACGTCCGCCGTGATTGGATACCACCACCCCCTTCGCGCCATTCTCCGCCGCCCGGCGCGCGTCATCGCCGCGGCATACGCCCTTCACCACCACCGGAAGTCGCGTCGACCGGCATAACCAATCCAGATCATCGAACCCGAGATCGGATTTGAAATTTGCCTTCACGTAGGCAGCCAGAGCGGAGCCTTGCACCTCAGGAAAATCGCCTTTGCCTAACGGCGCCAGGTTTTCCACTCCGAGCCCGTCCGGCAGGCGAAAACTGTTGCGCGCATCGCGTTCGCGCGTGCCCAAGCCGGGCGCGTCCACCGTCAGCACAATTGCCTCCGCCCCCGCCGCCTCGGCCCGTTGCACCAGCTCGCGCGTGATCTCCCGATCCTTGTAAACGTAGAGCTGGAACCAGCGGGGACTACCCGCCTGCGCAAAGACTGATTCCATCGCGGTATTGGAGAGCGAACTGAGGATGAACAAAGTCCCGGCCGCTTTGGCCGCTCTCGCGGTCGCGATCTCTCCTGCTTCGCAGGCCAGCTTGTGAAACGCGGTCGGCGCGATAAGGATCGGCATCGAAACGGACTGACCGAGCACAGTCGTGCTCAGGTCGCGCGGGCCAATTCCGGCCAGGACGCGGTAGTAGAGTTTTAACCGCATCCAACCCTCCGTGTTCTCCCGCAGGGTCACCTCGTCCAGCGCGCCGCCTTCGTAATAATCAAAAGCGTCCCGCTTAAGCTTGGTCTGCGCCGCCCGCGCGTAGTCGGCGATATTGAGAAGGAGACCGGATTTCATCTTGTGTCAGCGAGAAACTAGTCTGCGGGTTCAACTTTGAAAGTTCGGCCTCGATTGGCAATACAAACTTTAGTTCGTTAGGCGCAGCAAGACCACGAGTATCGCGCATCGAGCATCCTGGCGCGATTTATTGCTTTAGCTTTGAAGTCTGCGCAAGTGGACAGGTCAGCCCGGCGCGCGCGCAAGGTGTCGAACCTAAATCCCAACGCTTGCCAAGAGACTCGCGATCCGACACTCTGCGCCGATGGAGAATCCTGAGGACCGGAAGTTTTTTGGACACCCGCGTGGGCTTGGTTACCTCGCCTTCACGGAGGCTTGGGAGCGTTTTTCCTATTACGGAATGCAGACGCTTCTTGTCCTCTACATGGTCAACCGACTGTTGCACCCGGGACATATCGAACGCATCGCCGGGTTTGGCCCATTTCGCCATCTGCTGGAGAGCGTCTACCGCGGACATCTCTCAGTGGAGGCACTTGCTTCGGCCATCTTTGGCCTCTACACGGGTCTCGTCTATCTCACACCGATCGGCGGCGGAATAATCGCCGACCGTGTGCTTGGGCGCACTCGTACGGTGACACTCGGCGCTTTGCTCATGGCCGCCGGCCATTTCCTGATGGCTTTCGACGTGACTTTCCTTCTCGCCCTGCTTTGTCTTCTCACCGGTGTTGGTTGCTTTAAGGGTAATCTCGCCAGCCAGATCGGCGCGCTTTATGCCACGGGAGACAACCGGAGAGCCGATGCTTTCCAGATTTACTATCTGTTTATCAATGGCGGCGTGATCGCTGCGCCACTCGTTGCCGGGACGCTCGGCGAAGTGTATGGCTGGCATTACGGTTTTGGCGCGGCCGGCGTCGGCATGCTCATCGGCCTGACGATCTATCTTTCTGGCCGGAGGTGGCTTCCCCCCGATGCGCCGATTGTGAGAAAGAGTGAGCGCGCTGCGAAAATTCCCCTTACTCATCAGGAAAAAATGGAAATCGTCGCGCTCATCGCGCTCCTGCCGGTACTGACGATCGGGGTCATCGGCAATCAACAAATCTTCAACGGCTATCTGGTCTGGGCCCAGGACCACGCGAACCTAGTTTTCTATGCGCACAAAATGCCGACTACCTGGCTCATTACGCTCGACTCGATCGTCTCGGTGACTTTTCTCGCCGGCGCGGTCGTGTTCTGGCGAATCTGGTCGAAAAGGTTTCCTGAGCCGGCCGAAATCACCAAGATGGGAATCGGCAGCCTGGTGGCGGTGACCGGGTTCCTCTCGCTCGCGATTGGCGCAGCGCTCGCGGCCCATTCCGGGACAAAAGTCTTTATCGGCTGGCTTATCGCATTTCACGTCCTGAACAGCATTGGTTTCGCCAACGTCTTTCCGGTTTCGCTTGCACTCTATGCACGCGTCGCGCCGGCCGCCCTGTCCGCCACGATCATCGGCATTTATTATTTGCACCTCTTTGCCGCGAACAATCTCGTCGGCTGGATCGGCGGTCTTCTCGAGAAAATGTCCGCAGCCCACTTTTGGCTTTTGCACGCCGGGTTGTGCGGAGCCGCCGGCATTATCTTCCTCGCTGCCGGCCGCCTTTTCGGCCATCTCCTCGCTCCGGATGGCAACGAAAACCAGGTGGTCTCGCCGCATTGACGTTCATCTTTGGCGTCAGGCCAAAAGCTACACAGATCCTCGAGGTGTAGGTCTCAGCCGATGATCGTATTCCGACATCCGAAGGAGGCTCTGGACAAAATATGAGCGCCCTCGTATAGCGTGTCCCATGAATCCATGCACCGTCGGCGTTCGGTCGTATTCGTCCCGTCTTGGTGATTTCCTCCTATTGATCGGTATCGTCGCTTTTGGTCCGATCCACCCGATGCAGGCCGCGCCGGGGGACGATCCCGCGAGCAAGGCAGTCCTGGATGCCATGGCGAAACTAAACCAGATACCGTATCACGAATACATGACCACGACCGGGGACGCCGCGGCCGGCGGGACCCGCCAGAGCGAGATGATCAGCATCGGAGGCGCCAACTACATCAAAGTTCACGACAAATGGACGGTCAGCCCCATGACCCCGAAAATGATGGCCGAGCAGGAAAAGGAGAATATCCGCGATGCCAAGGTCTACCGCTGCCAATACGAGCGCGACGAGAATGTGAATGGTGAAGCGGCCGCCGTCTACAAAGCGCATGCCGAAAACGAAAATGGCACGTCGGACGCCGAGATTTGGATTTCGAAGAGCCGCGGCCTCCCGCTGCGCGAGAAGATCGACTTGATTGACACAAATCATGTGTTGGTGCGCTTCGATTACGCCAACGTCCAGGCTCCGGCATTGAAGTAAGGGCAGGCCGCCGTTCGATATGACTCTCCAAGACATCAGGCCAGGGGAGCATGCGGCTGACAGTTGGGTTTATCGTTAGGCAGGCCTCTATGACTCTCGATCAAATCGCCATCGTTAGTCAGATCGTCGCCGCGGTTGGGGTGATTGGGTCGCTGATTTTTGTCGGGCTCCAGGTCCGACAGTCCAACCGGATGATGCGGGACGGCGCGATCCGTCATCACGCGGAGAGGATTCAAAGTATCAGCAGGGCGCTGTTCGATAGCTCTGACCTCGCCGGCATCTGGTTGAAGGGCGGCGACGACCTGGACAAGCTTTCGCCCGAGGAGCGGGTGCGATTCATTAACCTCTACCTTTACGTCCTGCGGGTGTGGGAGCAGCTTCATCTGCAAAAGGAAATGGGGGTGATGGACCGGCAGATGTGGGATGCGAATGTGAACATACTTCGCGACATCCATCAGTTACCGGGCGCGGCCGCTACCTGGAGATTAAAGCGCCACCTTATTTCGCGTCGTTTCCAGGCGTTCTACGAGAACTTTGTCGCGACCGGCGAAGGGAAACCGCTCTACGACGAAGTGACCGCACAATCGAAGTCGTTGGAGAATATGGGAACATGAGTCTTGGTGATCTGGCCAATCTTGGACAAATCATCGGAGCGATCGCCGTCGTGATTTCGTTGTTCTACGTCGCGTATCAGATTCGGCAAAACACCAACGCCGTCCGCTCCGCCACCGCCCAGGCTGTGCACGAACACTTCGCGAAGTGGTATCACCTGCTGGCCGCGGACGGCGATCTCTCGCAGATCGCTGCAAACGGATTGCGCGACTACGCCTCGCTCTCCGAGCAGGAGAAGACCCGTTTCATCGCGACCTTCATGGCCTTCCTCTCCTACTCCCAGAATGCGTTTCTAAAATGGCGCCAAGGCCTGCTTAGCAGTGCGCTTTGGATGGGTTGGGAGCTGCTCATCATGAACCTGATCTGCGCGCCGGGTGGAAAAGCGTTCTGGAAAGAACGAAGCTATCTTTTCGGTGAGGAATTTCGCCAGTATGTCGAAAGCGATCTCATGAAAAGGCCGCCCCATCCCAACGCGAAGCCAATGGGTGCATTCAGCATCGGCTCGCGCGCTGATTAAAGTTTTCGTGCGAGTCGGGCGCTGCTCGATCGAGGAGTCACTAGCATCCGAAGGCGGCTACGGCTGGAGATAGATGATGCCGCCCTTCATGACGAAGCGCACTTGCCTAACGACATCAACATCCCTGGTCGGGTCGCCGGCGAGGGCAACAAGGTCGGCCAGCTGGCCAGGGCGGATGTTGCCGCGATCGCTCAGCCGGAAAATGGCGGCGTTGCCGCTCGTGGCCTGGCGCAATACTTCGATCGGGGTAAAGCCGTATTCGTGGACGAGCAATTCCATTTCCCGGGCGTTGTCGCCGTGGGCGAAGACCCCGACGTCGCCGCCCATGGCAAAGGTGACGCCGACGGCGCGCGCGGCTTTCATGCTCGCGCGTTTCTCGCGAATGCGTTCTGGTTCCGGATCGACTCCCTTTTTCCAACCGCGATACTGCAGGATGGCGTCACCCGCCGCGACCGTCGGGCAAAAGGCGACGTGGTGTTCCTTCATCAGCTTGAAGACCTCGGGCGTGCCGTCGTCGCCGTGCTCGACGGTATCGACGCCGGCGAGAATGGCGCGTCGCATTCCTTCCGCCGTTGTAGCATGCGCGGCGACGGGTCGACCGGCATCGTGCGCGGCTTTAACCGCGGCGGCCATTTCCTCCTCCGAAAAAGTTGGCCGTGCTGGCTCGCCCGCGCCCCAGCGATAATCCGCATAGAGCTTCACCCAATCGGCCCCCTTGCCGATTTGTTCGCGGGCTGCCCTAACGATCTCGTCGGCCCCGCTGGCTTCCTGCCCGCCTTGCGGGAGATCGAGGTCGGTCGACAACTTCGGCCCGTAGCTGCCGGTTGCGACGATCGCCCGGGTAACAATGATCATCCGCGGCCCGGGCACGATGCCCAGTTCGATCGCCTTCTTTAGTCCGACATCGCCGTAGCCGGCGCCTTCCGTGCCGAGGTCGCGCACGGTGGTGAAGCCGGCGAGGAGCGTGGCGCTGGCATGCGCGGTGGCTTCGACGGTGCGGAAAGAAAGCGACTCGTTAGTCACCTGGTCGTTCCATGGCGTCTCGTTGTAAGGGTGCAGGAAGAGATGGGAATGTCCTTCGATCAAGCCGGGAATGAGGGTGTCGTTAGGCAAATCGATCGTGCGCACCTCGTGAGGCGCACTGATGTCGGCAGCCGGGCCGGCGGCTTCGATTTTGTCTCCGCGCACCAGCACGCCCCAGCCGGTATGCAGGTCCTTTCCATCGAAAACAGCGGCGGGACGCAGGAGGCTGGCGGCGGGTGCATCTTGTTTGGCGGCAGTGGCGAGAGTTGAGATAGACATGGCGACAAGAGAAAAAAGAAAGCGAGCGTTCACTCGGGAGACTTTACCACAAGCCGGGCAAAAGCCGCTTCGTCCTAAGCATGTATTCGCGGTAGTCCGGATCCGCCTGCCAGAGTACGAAAAGCGCAACGACCATCGTGGCGAAGGCCACCACCGAAGCCAGTTTCATCTGCGACACGTTCGCGCCCCGGCGCGTGCTTGCTGGCGGCAAACTGGGAGTCCCAGCCTTTGTCGGGACCCGAACCACGCAAGCTGCCGCTTCGCGAAATCCGAAGCGAATTACTTGTCGCCGGGAATCGTCACGATCACGTGCGCGTCGATGAATTCAGGGTTCTGCATCGTCGCTTCCGCAGTTACAGTTTTGTATTTTCCACCGGGCGCGGGGAATGTCTTGTGGACGTTCACTTCACCAGCTTCGCTGGTCGTGCGCGGCGGACTGGCGAGGGCCGGGCCTGGCTCAATAATGCGCACCTGGACTCCTTGAGCGGATGCCATCGGGCCGTGTGGTCCGTCCTGATGGGCGGACGCCTTGGCCACGACTTGCTGCTCCTTGCCGTTCATCTTTTGCTCAACCGTCAGGACCAACGCCATGGTCGTGATCGCTTTCGGATCAATCGTGCGAATGCCGGCGCGGCGAACGATGGCAAACTTTTGTACGCTGTGTGGCCCGAGTTGGACGGTGTCGGATGCGCCCACGCGGCTGGGCACGGCGAAACAAAAAAGGGACAGAGCAGCAGTCCCTAGAAGGAAGTGCGGAAGATATTTCATAGTAGCAGTCTGGTGATGCGAACGCGCGTCGTCAACACTGTTATTTGGCCGCTTGCAATTCCGCAATTTCCGCTGCTCGACACAGCTAATCGTGCGAATTGTTCTCGTCCGGCTCCGCGCCCCGCGGAGAGCGTCGCCGCGCGGGATTGTGCGATCCTCTTTTGGCCCGGGCGCCTGCTTCGATTTTCTCCAACTTCGTCCATTGCGCCTCGGTCAGGATCGGCTTCATCGCCTGATTAGTTTCGCTCATGACCTGCCGGACGCGAGCGCCGGTTTCGGCGCGAATCTGCTGGAGTTCGTTGAGAGTGTGGTCGAGGATCGGTTCGATTTTGGCGACCTGGTCAGGTGTAAGATCGAGTTGCGATTTGATCCGGTCGCGCATCCGCTCGGCTACCGCATGCGAGTGGCGCGTCCAGTCAGCGCGCCAATTCCGGACCTGATGAAAGGTGACGAAGGCTCCGGTAGCGCCTCCGGCGAGGAAGGCAAGAATGAAGCCTGCGACCAGCTTTCCTTTCAAGGAGGCGTTCATGGCTCGACCGCGCTGCTGATCGCGGAATCGGCGATGGCGTACTCATCGCCTAACGATTCGCCAAACGTATCGGAGCGCGAAAGCTCGTGATAGAAGCCGGCACTGGCGAGCGCAATCACGCCTAACGAAATGAGGATCACACGGCGGAAGAGGCAGCCGAGATCGACCAGGTCGCTTCTCAGGTCCGACCGCCAGCCGGCCAGGACCCGGGTGTCGAACCCAAACGGCATTTCTTCAGGCGAGGCACCTGCGCTGGCAGCGGCGGCGCGCAGCAAACGATCGAGTGGCAGGTCGGAATCTTTCATCGTTCCCCCTCTGCGCTGAATTGCGCGAGCTGCGCCTTCAATTTCTGGCGGGCGCGAAAGGCGCGAACTTTGACGAGCGACGCGCCCCAGCCGGTCAGAGCCTGGATCTCGGCGACAGAACGTTGTTGGAGGTAGAGGAGATCGATCACGAGTCGTTCGGCCGGTTTCAAAGCCGCGAGGAGCCGTTCCACCAGGTCGCGCGCGGCAAAGGTTTGGTCCGGTCCCAGCTCGTTGGCGGTGGCAGCGAGGTTGTTCACGACCGCGACTTCTTCTTCGCTCAGATCGGCATGGCGAAATTCCGGCCGCACTTTCTCGGCTTGAATCTGGTTGAGGCAGGTATTGACCGCGATACGCGAGACCCAATGTTCGAGCGGTACCTTGCCGGAGAATTGCCCGAGTTTTTGAAATACCTTGATGAAAATCATTTGGCAAAGATCCTCCTCGGCGCTGCGCCGGGGCCGATGGGAGCGCACCAGTTTGAGGACGAGCGGATAGAGCTGGCGGACCAGTTCGCGGGCCGCTGCCTCATCTTGCTGCCGAGCCGCCGCCACGAGGGCGCCAGGGTCAAGATTTTCCGCCATTTCGTCCAAACCGTTTCCACACTAACGGGGATGACCATCCTGCGCCCGTTTCGGTTACAACTTTCCTGCCTGTCCTTGTTCCGATCTCTTCAAATTGTTTTGTAACCAACCTTTTGGGCGATCGGTCATCATCTGCAACATATGAAACTCAGACTCATCACACTTACAGCCATTGGTGCTCTTTCGCTCGGCACAGCCTTTGCCCAGACGCCGGAGGCCAGCCCGCAGAGTTATCGTGGCGGCGGTCGCGGCCATCGGCACAACCCACTCGAGCAAATGACCGGGAACTTGAATCTCACGCCGGACCAAAAAGCGAGGGTTCAGCCGATTATCGACCAGGCCACGCCGCAGATTGAAAGCATTCGCCGGGAGGCGATGCAGAAAACGAGGGCCGTGATGGAGAACGCGCTCGCGCAGATTCGCCCGCTCCTCACGCCTGAGCAACAGAAGCAGCTCGAAGCCTCGTCGAATGATCGTCGCGGCGGAGGCCAGGGGCGCGGAGGTCGGCGCGGACAAGGTGCCCAGGGCGATCAAGGCGACCCGGGCGACCAATAGACATTGCTCAGGAACAAACGAGCGGCGGCGACCTTCCGGGAGCCGCCGTTTTTCGTTAGGCAGATGAATCTGCTGCCCGGGCGAGATCGAAAACAAGAAGCGGCAATTCGCGGCGACGGCCGTCAATCTCGCTTGGGATCACGCCGATCTGAACTGCGCCCAGGTGACTATAGAACGATTCAGCGTGAGAGTCCGCTTCGATCGTCAGGCCGCGGGCTCCGCGCGCCGACGCCCGCTCGGCTGCGTGGGTGAGCAGTCTCCGGCCGATTCCCTGACCGATCCGTTCCGGCAGAACCCAGAGGTGTTCCAGGCGCAGCGTCTCCGCCGTTTCGAGCAGGGCGTAAAACGCGATCACTTGGCCGTCGATGACCGCTGCAAACGTTTCATTCCCCGCCACGAACTCCGGCGTGATCGTGAGCTGGTCGCGCCATTGTTCCATCCAGTCTGATGGATAATCCCAGTGGGCCTTGGCCGCCCAGGCGATCGAACTCAGGATCGGCGCGTCGGCGGGTTGAGCGCGGACGATTTGCACGCTGCCAAGAATCGCAATCCCAAGCAGACGCGCAAGGTGCAAAGAGGCAGGAATGCCTTTCGTTAGGCAGAACCAATCCCAGTTTGAACTTCATTATTTCGTATTGGCATAGGCCGGGACTCTACGGAAGTTCACCGCGTTCATGAAGACGCGGAAGGCGGCGCTGGTTTTCATCCTCATCACCGTTTCCCTCGATATGATCGCGCTCGGGATCATCATCCCGGTGCTCCCGACTTTGATCCTGAATTTTCTCGGCGGCAGCGCCTCGCGCGCGGCGATCTGGCTTGGAATTTTCGGCACCGTCTTCGCGCTCATGCAGTTTTTCTTCATGCCAGTGCTGGGCGTCGTCTCCGACCGCGTCGGGCGGCGGCCGGTGATCCTGCTTTCCAATCTCGGACTCGGTCTTGATTACTTTGTCATGGCGTTGGCGCCGACAATCGGTTGGCTTTTTCTCGGGCGGGTCATCTCCGGGGTCACGGCGGCCAGCATTTCCACCGCGATGGCCTACATCTCGGACGTGGTCGTTCCGGAAAAACGCGCCGGCGCCTTCGGCTTGATCGGCGCGGCCTTTGGTCTGGGATTCATTGTCGGGCCGGCGCTTGGCGGCTGGCTGGGCGCGACTGATCCGCGGCTGCCTTTTTGGGTCGCGGGCGGCCTGAGTTTGCTCAACGCAGCTTACGGTTTTCTTGTCCTGCCGGAATCGCTCGCGGTCGAGAAGCGGAGGGCTTTTTCTTTCCGCCGCGCGAATCCTGTCGGCTCACTCGTGCTCCTGCGCTCGCATCCGGAGTTGTTCCGCCTCTCCGCCATCCAATTCATCGGTTACACCGCGCACGAAGTGGTGCAGATCTACGTCCTCTACGCGATTTATCGCTATGCGTGGCAGGAGAAAACTGTCGGCCTTTCGCTAGCCTTCGTCGGCGTCTGCACGGTCCTCATTTCCGGTGGAATGGTGCGGCCGTTCGTGGCCCGACTGGGAGAACGCCGCACGCTTTATATCGGCCAAATGCTCGGCGCCATCGGAATGGTGCTGATGGGCTGGGCCACGAACGGTTTTCTCTTCATGATTGGGGTCGTCGTTATGAGCATGTGGTCGCTCTCCGGGCCGGCGGCGCAGGGTATGATGACGCATCGCGTGAGCGCATCGGAACAGGGTGAATTACAGGGGGCGATCAGCAGCATGCGAGCGATTGCGATGCTCATCGGGCCGGGCCTGTTCTCCTTTACCTTCGCCTGGTTCATCAATGCGCAACGCGGTTGGGTCATACCGGGCGCGCCATGGTATGTGGCGGCCGCCATGCTTTTCGTCGCGATGGCGTTGGCCTTCACCGTCGAGCAACCGGAGATGGGACGCGAACCGTGCGCGCTGCCTAACGAGGACCGAGGGTAATCCGGAAAATGTTCCCACCGCTGATGTCGACGATGTAAAGCTCGCCGCTGGCATCTTCGCCTAACGACGCCGGGTTGAGCAGCGGGAAATTTCCGATCCGGGTGGGAAAGAGATCCGCCGTGATGTCCTGGAAATTGGAGGCAACCGTGCCGTCGAAATCGAGGGTGAAAATTCGCCCGGTGAAGTTGCCGCTTTCCGGCCCGAGGTAATCCGCGAAGACGTAGGTGCCGCGCAGTGGCTTAATCGTTCTGCCCCGATAGACGTAGCCGCCGATCACCGTCTGGCCGACCGAGTGCGGGTAATCGTAGGCCGGGTCGACCGCGTCGGGCGGAGGAGGATGGTGCGGGAAAGCGGGGTTTTGGATCGAGCCTTCGCGCACTCGCCAGCCGTAGTTCTCGCCGCCGCCCGGGTTGGAGACGGGCTGCGCGTCGATTTCTTCGCGCGAATCCTGCCCCACATCACCGATGAAAAACGTGCCGAGGAGACGATCGAAGCTGTTCCGGAACGGATTGCGCAGACCGAATTCCCAGATCTCCTGCCGATCAGTCGGCGAACCCACAAATGGGTTGTCGGCCGGAATCGAGTAGCTCCCGGCCGGACGGTTATTCGGGTGAATTCGCAGCATCTTGCCGAGCAACGTCGTGGTGTTTTGCGCGTTGCCGCCCGGTTCGATGTGACCCGTTCCCTGATCGTTTGCATTCCCGCCATCCCCGGTCGCGATATAAAGATTGCCTTCGTCGCCGACGCGTGGACTGAAACCGATCCAGCCGCCGTTATGATTGGTTTGCGGCTGATCGAAGGTGAGCAGGGTGCGTTCGCTTGCCCGGTCGGCAATGTCCGGATCGGACGAAACGCCGAAGAGCGCGACGTGACTCACCCCTTGGTTAAACGAACCCCCGGGAGCGACGTAATAGACGTAGAAGCGACCGTTGGTGGCGTATTTCGGATCGAACGAGAGGCCGAGCAGCCCTTCCTCGCCGGAGAACGCGACGACATCCGAGAGATCGAGAAATGGCGTCGGTTTCACTGTCCCAGTGGTCAGATCGATGATCCGAATCAGGCCGCCTTGCTCGACGACGAAGAGACGGTTGGTATCGCGAGGAGGTGCGGTCACGAAAAGGGGGGCATTGAATCCGCCTGCCACCCTCACGGCATCCAGTGGCGGCAGCGCCTGGGCTTGGACCGACGAGGGGGCAGCCGTCGCGGCCAGCAGTACGGTGATGGTTGCAGAAATAACGAGAACGAGTTTTGAAAAGGCAGGCTGCATGTTTTCTTGGAAAGGTCGGCAATCAGGATGACGATCATAATTGCTTTTGTCGAGCGTTTTCCCCCCGATCTCTCAGGCATCGCTCGCGGCGCGACGCAAAAGAGAGCAATTGAAAGCGTAAGGCGCGCGACTACTATGAGGCGCGGTGGCCAAACGCTCTCAGCACAATGCATGGAATGAAGTTTACGCTCTCATCCTCCTCGGGACTGGGACATTGCTCTTTCTTGCCCTGATCTCTTACGTCCCGAAGGATATTCCGACCTGGTTCCCGCTCCTTAACTCCACCTCTTCGCCGAATCATCCGGCGCAAAACTTTCTCGGTCCGTTAGGCGCGATTCTCGCTAGCATCTGCTATTTCCTGATCGGCGCGGCTTCCTACCTTCTCGCCGCCACGCTGCTCGGGTTCGGCGGGGCGAAGCTCTTTCATGGCGAGCTGAAAGTGAGTCGCCGTGTTGGCTGGATGATTCTTTTCATCGCGTCAGGCGCGTGCCTGATCCATTTGCAGCCATGGTTCCTGCACGATTGGCGCAGGGCCTTCAAAATCGAGGGGCCGGGCGGGTGGGTCGGTTACTTCTTTGGCCGGCACATCTTTCGTTATGCCATGGGACGGGGCTCGGTCATTGTCCTGGCTGGCATTTACCTGACGAGTCTCATTTTGATGACCGGGCTGCGCCCGATTCATCTCGTCAGGCAAAGCGTCCGCGCGCTTCGGCGCGGATTTGTCGCGCTTCGTCTCTGGCTTTTGCATCGCAAAATGCGCAAGGCGGATCTGAAAGAGCAGCTCGAGATCAGCCAGCAGCAGATCGCAAAACAACAGCGGGCGCTCGAGAAAAAGCTGCGCAAAAAAGGCGCGCCCATGCCGGAACCGGCGTTGCCTTTGAGGACCCCGGAGGAATTTGCCAATCGCCCGGAACCGAAAGTCGTCGATACCACTGCGCTGCCGACCGAGCTCGCCCCGCCCCGCAAGAAACCTTCGCTCGCGGAGCTCAAACGCGGTGGGACGAAATCCGTACCGACTCCCGCCCTAACGACGGCGAAAGAATGGGACGGCGAAAATTACGAACTGCCAGGCATTGATCTGCTCGAGGAACACGATAGCGAAGGCCGCGTCGCGGCGGACCCTGCCGAGCTGGAGGATATTCAGCAGACGCTGATCGAGACGCTGGCGCAATTCGGCATCGCGGTCGCGCCCGGCGACATCACCAAGGGTCCGACGATTACGCGCTACGAAGTTTACCCCGCGAAAGGCGTGCGGGTGGACAAGATCGTTAGTCTGGAGCGCGACCTTGCCCGCGCCACGCGTGCCGAGCGAATCAACATTCTCGCCCCGATTCCGGGCAAGGACACGGTTGGCATCGAGCTGGCGAACAGTCGCAAGGTAAAAGTTACTCTGCGCGAGCTGTTGCAATCGGAGGACTGGAACGCGAGCACGGCAAAGTTGCCGATCGCGCTCGGCAAGGATGTCTACGGCAAAACGATCATCGCCGACCTCGCGCAGATGCCGCACTTGCTCGTCGCCGGCACCACCGGCAGCGGGAAGAGCGTCTGCATCAACTCGCTCATCGCGAGCATGCTTTTCCGATTCAAACCCGATGAACTCAATTTCGTCATGATCGATCCCAAGGTGGTCGAGATGCAGGTCTATAACCGCCTCCCGCATCTCGTCGTGCCGGTCGTGACCGACCCCAAGAAGGTGCTCCTCGCCTTGCGCTGGGTGATCGACGAAATGGAGAAACGCTACAAGATTTTCGCCAAGGCCGGCGTGCGCAACGTCACGGGTTTCAACGCCCGTCCAAAGAAAAAAACACAAAAGGAGCTCGACCTGGAGGGCAGCGCGCCGTCGGTGCCTGACGAAGAAGGAAGCGACAGCGCGCTTCCCCCCGGCGATGCAATCAAAGTCCCGCGCGAAGATGAAATCATCATCCCCGAACGCATGCCCTACATCGTCGTTATCATCGACGAGCTGGCGGATTTGATGCAAACGGCGCCGGCCGATGTCGAGAGCGCGATCGCACGCATCACTCAAATGGCCCGCGCAGCCGGCATTCACCTCATCGTCGCCACCCAGACGCCGCGAGCCGACGTCATCACTGGCGTGATCAAGGCCAATATCCCGAGCCGGATCGCTTTCCAGGTCGCGAGCAAGATCGACAGCCGCGTCATTCTCGACGAGAACGGTGCCGATCGATTGTTAGGGCAGGGCGATATGCTTTATCTGCCGCCGAGCACTTCACGCCTTATCCGCGCCCAGGGCGCGCTCGTGACCGACGACGAGATCGGGCGGCTGGTTGATTTCGTTTCCGCGCAAAGTTCGCCTGCCTTCGATCTCGCGATGCACGAGCGTCTGGAATCGGCCGCCGCGCGTAACGACGACGTGACCGAGGAGGATGAAGAACTGGTCGAGAAATGCCTCGAGATCATCCGCCAGGAGAAGCGCGCCTCGACGTCGCTCCTGCAACGCCGCCTCCGCCTTGGTTACACCCGTGCCGCCCGGATCGTTGATATTCTGGAGCAGCGCGGCATATTGGCCCCCGGCGAAGGCGCCAAGCCGCGTGAGATTCTCGTCGATCTCGACGCCGCCGTCTGATCCCGCCATTCCGATGGAACCGCTCGGCAAGAAATTACAACAGGCCCGTCTCGCGAAGAAGATCTCCCTCGAGGAGGCCGCGCGGGTGACCAAGATTCGCACCGCCCGCCTTCAGGAAATCGAGGTGGAGGATTTCTCGAGTTTCTCCAGCCTCGCCTACGCCAAGGGATTCCTCCTCATCTACGGTAAATACCTCAATGTGGATGTGACGCCGTATCTCGACGCCTTCGAAACGTCGCGCGACGTGAGCGTGGACGGTTATTCGTACCTGCAGGAGTCGCCGGGCAGTCCGCCACTCCCGCTGGTGCGACGGCAGCCAATGAAACGCCCCGCGCTCTTCCCGCTCATCGTTGCCGTCGGCGTGCTCGTGCTTGGTCTCTATCTGGTTAAATTGATCCTCAACGTTCAGCGCATCATGCCGTCGCATGCGACCGCTCCGGTTGCTGTCGCCTCGGCGACCGCCACGCCCTCCCCCGTACCCACCGTCGCACCAGCTGCCGTTCCGATCGCTTCGCCTCCGGAAGAAATTGTCGCGCCGCGTGCCCTGCCGGTCGAGGGCGCGCCGGCGAGTGAAGCTCTCGTCACCGTCCCGCCCGCCCCGGGCGCGATCGCGCCGTCTTCGCCTTCTCCCACTGAACCGGAGGTGCGGCGCGCCCAACCGGTCCATCCGCAAGATCTTGTGCCGCCGCCTAACGAGGCGGCAACGGGGACAAACCAAGTCGAAGTCGTGCCGGTGCGTCTGACCTATGTACGGGTGGAGGTCGATGGCGCTCTGCAGCCGTTTTTTGACGGCTGGCTCGATCCGTCGCATGCGCCGCTCACCATTCACGGTCGGCACGTGACGATGCGGGTGCTGGATCGCAGCGCGGTGCAGATCACCAAGAACGGGACGGCGCTCGCCACGAACGATGCCGACATCACCTTTGAATAACGCGCCTCGGGCGGCTGTCGGCCTAACGAAGGTCGGAATGATCAGCCTCGGTTGCGCGAAGAATCTGGTCGACGCCGAGATCATGCTCGGAAGCGTGCGCGAGCGGGGGATGCAAATCACACCCCATGCCGAGGAGGCGGACGTGCTGGTGGTGAACACCTGCGCCTTTATCGATTCGGCCAAGGAAGAATCGATCGAGGCGATCCTGGAAGCGCATCAGGAGCGTGGCCTAACGAGGCGGCCCAACCAAAAGCTGATCGTGAGCGGCTGCATGTCGCAGCGTTTCGCGGCCGAGCTGCGCGCGTCGCTGCCCGAGGTGGACGCTTTCATCGGCCTCGACCAGGTGGCCGAGCTGGGCGCGATCATTGAGCGGGTCGTGGCCGGGAGCGGTGATCCCGGCCGGCGCGGTGAAAGCTTTGTCACGCCGCGCCCGACTTATATTCCGGACTGGGATACGCCGCGTTTTCGTCTCACCCCGGCGCACAGCGTTTACCTGAAAATCGCCGAGGGCTGCAATCATCCCTGCAGCTTCTGCGTCATCCCGCAAATGCGCGGGCGGCATCGCAGCCGCCCGCCCGCTTCCGTCCTTGCCGAGACGCGGCAGCTCGTGGCCGAAGGCGTGAAGGAAATCAATCTCATCAGCCAGGACACGACCTACTACGGAATGGATTTGTGGGCGGCGAAAGCCGGGCCGCGCCAGCCGGTTGATTCGTCGCGCGGTCCGACGCTGACGGCTCTCCTGCGCGAGATCGAGGCAATCGAGGGCGATTTCTGGGTCCGCCTCCTTTACACACATCCGGCGCATTGGAGCGATGAGTTGATCGAAACGATCACGCAGTGCGGCAAGGTCGCGCGCTACATCGACATGCCACTGCAACACATCGACGAGGCGATGCTCGGCCGGATGCACCGCGAAACGAGCCGCGCCCACATCGAGAACCTCATCGTTAGGCTGCGGGCCGGCATTCCGGGAATCGCCCTGCGCACGACCTTCATCGTCGGGTTTCCCGGCGAGACGGAAACGGAGTTCGAGTCGTTGCTCGAGTTCATCGAGCGGGTGCGCTTTGAGCGACTTGGGATTTTCAAGTACTCGCAGGAGGAAGGTTCGCGCGCCGCGAGGATGCCGGGTCAGATTTCCGCTCCGCAAAAGAACGCGCGCTATCGCCGGGCGATGACGTTGCAACAAAAGATCGCGCGCGAAATCGCCGCGGAGAGGGTCGGTCGCGAATTGAAGTTGCTGGTCGATCAACCGTTCATTGCGCGGACCGAAGCGGATGCTCCGGAAGTCGATACCCGCGTTCTCCTGGCCGAACCTGCTCCGGTTGGCGAATTCGTCAGGCGAAAAATCCGTGGCGCGCGTGGCTACGATTTGCTGGCCTGACTGGATTGATGATTGACATCGCGGAGTTGGCTTGAGAGACACGTTGCTGCCTTAAGTCCTCGCAGAACATGATGAGTTTGTTGATATGGCCGATCTGAACGAGCCAAGAGAAGAAAGTGTCCCGATTACGCCTTCCCCGCGAACCGAAGACGCGGCTGCGAAGCGTCCACCTGCGCCCATTAGGCCGCCTGCAATTCCATCCAGCATCCCGCTTACGCCTTCGGCCGGATCGAAGCCGCGCGTCCCGCCTCCGGCGCCAGTTCCGAAATCGGTAGCACCTCCGCTGAAAGCGGCTTCGGCGTTGCCAGGCACCATGCCGGTCAGCCGCAACCCGCAGGTTGTGCCACAGAAGGAGACGGTCCGCGTTGCCCCGCTGGTGGATTCTCCAATGAAGGCGACAGTGAAGCTGACTCCCATCCGGACCCCGAGCGCGCCGCCGGCCGGCGTCATTCGCCCCGCACCTCCGACCCCAGTTGCCAATCTGCCGAAGCCGGGGTTAATAGAGGCGGTTCCGATGCAGTTTTGCTGGGCTTTGCTCGGCGTTTCCGCGTTGCTCCTGTTCATTCAACTCTGGACTTATTTCTCTTAAGAAAATCATGGAAAATTCCGCGACCGTAACGATCGACGAAGCAAATTTTGACAACGAAGTGATGAAGAGCCAGCAGGCCGTGCTGGTCGATTTCTGGGCCGAATGGTGCGGCCCCTGCAAAATGATTGCGCCGCTCCTGGACGAGGTCGCCCGGGAAAAAGCCGGCTCCGTCAAAGTCGGGAAAGTGAACGTGGACCATAACCAGAGTTTGTCCGCGCGTTACAACATTCGCGCGATCCCAACCCTGCTCTTCTTCAAGGACGGACAGGTGCGCGATCAGATCACAGGTATGACGAGCAAGAAGGATTTGCTCAGCCGTCTGGATGCGCTCGCTTGAGACGTGAAGCGTTGAAATGAGATGCGAGAATCGCAGGCCGATAGCGATTCTCGATTCGCTTCGCCATTGACCAACGGCCGAAACCTTGGCTAACACGTCGGCTCTTGGCACCATGAACAGGCCGCGCCTCGCTCTCCTGGAAATCTGAAAGATGAGCGCTTGATGTCGCCCGTTTCCGCGAACGAACCTCCGGCGGTCGCCTTTACTATTGCAAACCAGCGGCTGTCGGTCGCTTTTCCCGGCTCCGACCTCAGCCCTGGACACACATTTTTCGTCGCTCTTCGTGCGGGCAAGGAACCCGGCTCTGCAGTCATCCCTTTCGCCGAGAACTTTGAAGGTTCGACCGTTTTTCTCCCGTTTCAGGCTGACAGCCTCTACTTCGTGCAGGTCGGGAAGGAGTGCGCCAAGCGGTTCGAACGCCGTTGGGAGAATTGGAAGTGGAGCGAGCGACAGGACGCGCCCAACGACATCGAATGGGACGCCGCTAACAGGAGCCTGTGCCTACCCATGATTGGGTTGCCTCGCAAACTTGAAGTCGCAGTCTACGTGAAAGATTTTCGCGACGGCAGGACGTGGGGACGCCTCAGCGCGTCGCACGATCCCGCAGTTGTGCCCGGGAATGGCGACAGATACTTCCCGCATTATTGTGAGGTCGATCTGGGCGCAAAGGACCGACCGTTGGTTAAAGCCCGCGCCCGGCACGGTCAGGACAAATCGCGCCCGCGTATCTACCAGCTTTTTGTCAGGTTATTTGGCAATACCAACGAAACCCGCCGACCGAACGGTACCCTGGCCGTCAACGGCGTGGGCAAATTCAATGACATCAATGACGCCGCCCTCGCCTCGCTGCACGATCTCGGTTTTTCCCATGTCTGGCTGACCGGCGTCCTGCAACAGGCGACCGGGACCGATCACACTGACATTGGTCAACCGGTCGATGACCCCGACCTGCTCAAGGGGATCGCGGGAAGTCCTTTTGCGATCAAAGATTACTTCGACGTCTGTCCCGATTATGCGGTTGACCCGAAGGAGCGCCTGACGGAATTCAAGGCGCTGCTCGAGCGGATGCACGGACATCAACTCAAGGCGTTGATCGATTTCGTCCCGAACCATGTTGCGCGCTGTTATCACTCCGACATCAAGCCCGAGATCAACTTCGGCACGAAAGATGATCGCGCGCTCTTCTTCGATCCGCGCAACAACTTCTTTTATCTCCAACCGGACAAGGAGGGGCCGCCGTTGAAAATGCCCACCTGGGAGAACGGCGTCGCCCTTAGTCCGACCTGCAAACTGGAAGGGATGAAATGCGATGGCCGCTTCGACGGCGAACTGGATCACGGCAAGGTCACCGGCAACAACGTCGTGAGTTGGAAGCCCGGCCTCAATGATTGGTACGAGACGGTGAAACTAAACTATGGATTTGATTTTACCGACCCGACAAAACAACGGCGTGCCTATCCCTGCGCCTGGCATCCCGAGGCGCCGCTTCCAGACACCTGGACGAAGATGGATCACGTAATCGCCTACTGGCAGGCGATGGGAGTCGATGGTTTTCGCTGCGATATGTCGCACATGCAGCCGCCGGAATTCTGGAAATGGCTCGTCGGCCGCGCGCGGGGACGCGTGCCCGACGTTTTCTTCTTAGGTGAAGCCTATGATGGCGATCCAGCCAAAGTCCCGGGCAGCGATCCGGTCATCTCGCAGCTTCATGGTGGGAAATCGAATGTGATGTTTGATCTGCTCGACGCTGGGTTCGACGCGGTTTACGACGATCCGAGTTACAAGGCCCTGAAGAACATCTATGACGGGCCGGGCTGGGCGAACGACCTCGACCATGCCCGCTCGGACGATTTCATTTTCGAAAATTCGGTTCGTTATGCCGAGAACCACGACGAAGTACGCCTCGCCGGACGCGGAAACTGGGGCGGCATCGGCATGAACGTTGGCCGCGCGGTGACGGCCATTCTTTACGGCGTTGGGCGCGGCTCCGTCATGCTCTACAGCGGACAGGAAGTAGGCGAACCGGCGGCGGGCGCGGAAGGATTTGGCGGCGATGACGCGCGCACTTCCATTTTTGATTACTGGTCGATGCCGGAGTTGGTCAAGTGGACGAACGATCACAAATACGACGGCGGCAAACTTTCCGCCGAGCAGAAGGAGTTTACGCGAGAGTTATGGGCGTCTCCTCGCAATCACAAATGAGCCGGCCTTCCGCGACGGCGCCTTCTTCGGCTTAAATTCGGCGAATAACCAGAACCGAAACTTTGGCCAGGTCGGCACGGAACCGGCAGGCGGCCATTGGCTTTATGCGTTCCTGCGTTTTGATCCTGTTTCGCGGCAGCGCTTTCTGGTCGCGGTGAATCTTCATCCGAAGGAAGAGCTGAAAGAAATCCGCATCCTCTTTCCGAGCGAGGCAATCGAATTTCTGCGTTTCGCGCTTAACGATAATGAGACGATTCGCCTTGCGGAGCGGCTCGAAGGCAACCTCGAACTGACGATCAACCGCTCATCGCTCGGCAGTCCGGGTGGATTGGCGTTGCCGGCTTTGGCGCCACTTACCGCCTATTTCTTTGAAATCAGTTCGCCTAACGAATAGCCGGTGCGCGATTCGCATCCGTGCTCACGGATGCAAGCGAGCGACCGTTATGGGCTGCTAACCTGCTCCAGGACTTTCATCGCGGCGTTATGACCGGGAATGCCGCTCACCGCGCCTCCGCGCCGGGCGCTCGATCCACAGAGATAGACGTTTTCAAACTCGGTCTCGACGCCCCATTGCCCGACCTGCTCCTTGGTTTCGGCAAAGGGAAAAGTCAGAGCAGTTTGGAAGATATTGCCGTGATAAAGCCCAAGCGCATCCTCGATATCGACCGGACTCTTGCCTTCAATGCAGAGACTTCCGTCGCTCGCACGTGCCAGGCAGTCCTCGAGGGGCTCGGCCAACCAACGGTTCACTCCCTCGACGAACTTCGCCTGGGCCTTCGCACGCATCTCGGCATTATCCTTGGCGAAAAGCGCCCACGGAGTATCGACTCCGAAAAGCGTTAAGGTGTGAAAGCCGTTTCTCCGTAGGCCGGGAGATAGAATGCTGTCGTCAGTCAGCGAGTGACAGTAGATTTCGCTCGGCAGCTTGTCCGGCAGTCGTCCGTGTGCCGCCTGACGATAACTGGTCATCATCTGCTCGTAGCTTTCGTCGATGTGAAAGGTCCCGCCAAAGGCATCCTGCGCGGCCTGACTGTCATCCTTCAGCCTTGGCAATCGATGCAGGAGCATGTTGATCTTAAAGACCGAGCCTTCATTCGTCGGCTCGGGTTGATAGGAGTTGCCAAGTAGTTGCGCCATCACGTTTGGGCCAAAGTTAACGAGGAGAAATCGCGCCTCGACCGTTTGCACCTTACCGGACTCCTCAAACTGCACGGCGCGGCTGCTCGCCAAGAGGTCCAGACGGCGCAGGGCGACCCCTGTCATTGTTTCGGCACCGTGCCGACGCGCCGCCTGCTCCAACTCGCGTGCGACGTTTCCCATTCCTCCCACGGGCACCTTCCATTCGCCAGTCTTGTTCCCGATCAGGTGATAGAGGAAACAGCGGTTCTGAAGGAGTGACTCGTCATGCGGGTGGGTAAAGACTCCGATCTTTCCGTCAGTCAAAACCAGTCCACGAACCAAATCGTCCTGCAGATAGCGTTCGATCGCGCACCCCAGCGGTTCTTCCACCAGGCCGCGCCACGCTTCGCGGCCAGCGTCGCTGGTGTCGAAGCGACGGCGAAAGTCTTCCTTGGCCGGCAACGGTGTTAGCATGGTGTCCCAGACTTGTTCGGCAAAGACTCTGGCCAGTCGGTAGAACCGCTTCATGCTGTCAAACTCCGCCTCGCTCCCGGTCAGTGCGACCATGGAACGACGGCTGATTTCTTCGGAGACATTGCTGAGGAGGAGGCCGCCATGTGTGCCGTTTCTCAGGTAGGGTGTGTAGGAGGCAGTCGCGCGCCTCCTTAACTCAAGATTGAGACCCAGATCCTTCATGATCTTCTCCGGGAAGAGGCTCACCAGATAGGCGTAGCGTGAGAGCCAGGCATCGTAGTCCGGGAAAACCTTTTGCGAAGTTGTCGCTCCGCCGATGTAATCGTTCTTCTCCAGCAGGAGCACGCTTAGTCCGGCGCGCGCCAGATAAGCAGCGGCCACCAGTCCGTTGTGTCCGGCACCCAGAATAACAACATCATATTTGGCTTCCATTTTTGGAGTCTCCTTTTTTGCTGCGGCAATTCAGGTTCTGCGCGAGCGGCTCACATAAATGACCGTTGTTGCAATCAGGCTTAGTGGGATTACGACGACGGGAGAGTAGATCGCCGCCCGGAAAACGAGGGATCGATAGAAGAGAAAGCCACGAGACAACGACGCTACGCGAAAAGCGGGCGGAAGCGTCAATACGAGAGCAATGATGACAATTCCACCCCAGAAGAGGTAACGCCATCGGTCGCTTTCGGAATCGGCGGAAGGGCTGACTGGCTGGCGGCGCAACCACAGCCAGTAGGCAAGAGCGACGATCGCGAAGCCGATGACCGTGCTTGCTTCCTGCAGGACGAGGTAGACGTGAACCGTGGTTAAGGGCAGATGCACGACCGGTTGCTGCAGCCAGGGGATGCGGTCGACAAACCAGCCATGTTCGTGGGTGAATGCATCCCAGAAGTTGTGGGTCCAGGCACCCAACAGGAGAGAAAAGAAGATGATTATCCAGCGCGTCAAACCCACCGGGAATCCTGGGCAAAGCGGGAGAAGAACTTGCCGATGAGGAGAGGGCAGCGCGTAGGAAATCGGCCGGCAGAAGAGATAGAAGACCAGCAAAATGATCACGCCGCTGGGCAGGCAGGCGAGAAAGCTTCCTGCCAGGGTGTGGGCGAAGTTCGCGAGATTGAAGTTGCCGATGTAGTAACCGACATCCGGTGTCGTGCTGCCGACGACCAGGGCGGCAAAATCCAGTGGCTCCGGCGTAAAGCGCCGCAACGGCAGAACCGCGGCTGGATGAGAAAGCGTCCAAGGCATGATGGCGTTCCGGGCTACCGGACCTTTTCCGCAACAATTTCCAAAACGAGCGGCGTGATCAGTAACGAATGCGGATTTCTACCGGCCTGGGCGACATCCCTTATTACTTCCTCTGCGAAACTGGCGTCGATCCGACCTAGCTCCCGTAGCCGCGCCAAACCGATCCCGACGAAGGAGGCGGGCCATTGCCACATATAGTCGCCTGGCCCGACACAATAGATTCGAGGCAGCGCAGAGCGCACAACAAAGCCGTTTTGCGCAAGATAAGTCGGCAGATCCAAGCCGACATCGGCCTTTCCGCCGGCTGCCTTCCAGCTGGCTTTGACCTCCAACGCGAAACGCTCCTGACTCGGCAAACGAGGAATAAATCGCCAGGTAAGGTAATGCGCATATTCGTGGAAGAGCGCAACGGCCCCTTTAGGCATGACCCAGGCAAGCTTCTGCACAAGCAGCGCCGGATCCCTGACAAAAGAAGCCACCCAGCGGCACCAGGAAAAATCATAGGAGCGAGCAGGCAATTCCTCCGTCATCAGGTCCAGTTCATGAATCTCCACATTCTCCAACTCGCGCAACCGGCACCTTTCCTCGAGGGCCCGCACAAAATTACTCGATCGTTCGACCGCCACGACTTTGCCTGTCGGGCCGACGATTTCAGCCAAATCAGTCGCTGCGTAACCCGGTCCGGCGCCGACATCGAGCACTCGACTGCCGATCGTGATCCCGGCGTTGTGCCAACAATCCAGCGCGATGGGGCGCCAGATCCGGTGTTGCAGCCCGAGGCGCGCCAGCTCTTCGTCGTGTGTCCCGAGGACGTAATCACGTTCCGTCACCATGCTCAGATCATTCCACCGGTGCGAAGTTTTCCCAACCGAATCTTTCGGGGATGGTAGATTGGTTGGTTTGCAGACTACTTTTCCTGGGTTAGTCCTTACCCAGCCCTTTCGTCCTTAAAATGCCGCTTGCCCCTTAGGGCCTTCGCATATTCGTCGCGGCTCAGGATGTTCTCATCCAATTCCATATCGGTCTTGCAGAAGGTGCGGAAGAAATTGGTTACTCGATCATGATTGGCCAGCACTTCTTCGGTAAGATAGTTGACATCGATATTGATGCAGATCGCCCCGACGATCCCGTATTCCTTGCGCAGGATCGGAATCGTCGTGCACTTGAACCGTCGTGCCCCCAGCGTCAGCCCGTAGTTTAACTTGTCCTCGTGCAAGAGATGGCGTTTCTTCAGATCGATAATGAGGTTAGTCGTGCCGTCCCGCAAATGACGCCCGGTCACGTCATTCTCCAAAGCCACAAGGGAATGAGAAGGATTGGAAAGGTCATGCAACAGGATCTCGATCCCGAGATTTGGGAATGATTTGCCAACCAGCCGGACCATGCGGGTGAAGTTCTCAAGATACTCGGAGGTGTCGTCGGCAATCTTGCGTCCGTCATATTTCTCGAAAAGACGCGCATAGACCTTCTGTTCGGCTGGCTCGAGTTGAGTGCGGACGTTGTTTTGTTCGCCGATGAAAATGAGCTGACGCGCGGCGGTGGGATCGTTGTTGCGTAGGAAATAATGCGTCCCGAGCCGGAAGTTGTTGAGGTTAAACTCCGGAAAGTTGTCGCGATTGATCGTGTAGGGATAGAAATCGTATTCCTCAAGGCGGCGACCATAGCGTCCGCGCTCCTTGTATTTGCCCCAGAAAAAGCCAACGGCCAGAAACAGCACCGAGGTAATGACCCCGGCGATGATGTTAATCGTCAAATCGCCACCGAATCCACTGAGCAAGGAGCGCATGATCTGTCGGCTCTCATCAACCGGCGAGCCTACTATGAGCCGCTGCCGGCCCCGGGTAAAGAATCAACGAGGAAAGCCAGGTCAATGCCGGAGGATGCGATCGGGCTGTTGTTTTCACGTGCGCTTTTCGTTCGCAATCGTGGGGTGCGATTCTAAAATTCAGGCTCGCATGAGCCGCGTTCGCCTTCTTTCCGACACGCTCGCCAGCCAGGTGGCGGCGGGGGAGGTGATCGAGCGCCCGGCTTCGGTGGTCAAGGAACTGGTCGAGAACAGCATTGATGCGCAGGCAGGCTCGATCGAAGTCAGGATCCGGCGTGGTGGAATTTCGCTCATTCGGGTGACGGATGACGGCATCGGTATGGATCGCGACGACGCGTTGCTCTGCCTCGAGCGGCACGCCACGAGCAAAATCCGGACAGCGCACGATCTGGCGACGGTGATGACGCTCGGGTTTCGTGGCGAAGCGCTCCCCAGCATCGCGAGCGTGGCGCGCTTTCGCCTGACGACTCGGGAAAAAGAAGCGGTCGCCGGGACGGAGGTGGCGGTTGCGGGAGGCCGGGTGGAGGCGGTGCGCGACAGCGGCGAAGCGCCGGGAACCCAGATCGAGGTGCGGTCGCTTTTCTATAATTTGCCGGCGCGCCGGAAGTTTCTCCGCTCCGAGAATACCGAAACGCGCAACATCGAGCACCAGCTTTACCTCCAGGCGATCGCACATCCGGAGATCGCGTTTTCGTTCGTGCGGGATGAGCGGCTCGTCTTTCAACTCCCGGCGACGAAGAGTTTGCGCGACCGGATTCGCGATCTGCTCGGGAGTGAATTGCTGGCGCGCCTTCTCGAAGTCGAAGCAGTCGGGAAGGAAAAGGTGCGGGTGACTGGATTTATCGGACAAGCGGGCGTGAGCCGGGCGAGCCGCGCGCAACAGTTCGTTTTTGTAAATGGCCGCGCGGTCGAGAGCCCGGTCATCAGCGCGGCGTTGAAGGAGGGCTATCACACCGCGCTGATGAAAGGGCAGTTCCCGGTTACGTTTCTTTTCGTCGAGCTCGACCCGGCGGAAGTGGACGTAAATGTGCATCCGGCGAAACGCGAGGTTCGCTTTCGCGATCCGACGGGTGTGCGGGAAGCGGTGACCGGAGCCGTCCGGCGCACGCTGGGGAGTGACCGAAGCAGCTGGCAGGAACAATTTCGCGCCCCGGCGACGAGCGACGTGCCATTCGTTAGGCCGGCAGAAGTGTTGGCGCCGGCGAAGGGCGACGCGCAGCCGGGTTTTGCGATCGAAACAAGCCCGCCCGCGGTCATCGATGATCGGCTGGCGCCTTTGCCTAACGAGGAGCGTCGCCCGGTGGCGCAGCATCAATTCCGAATCCTCGGCATCCTGAACAAGCTCTACGTTTTGATGGAAAACGCAGACGGCCTCGTGCTGGTCGATCAACATGCGGCCCATGAGCGGATCCTCTTTGAAGAATTGCGACGCCGGATGGAAGAACAGGGCGTACCTTCGCAGCGTCTTCTGCTCCCGCAGGTGATCGAGCTGGCGCCGCGCGACGCGGAATGGATCGAACGCAACCTGGCGACACTGCAAAAAATGGGGTTGGGAGTGGAGGAGTTCGGCCGGCATACCTTCAAGTTGGAAAGCCTCCCGCCGTTTCTGAGCGGGGCGGAGCCGGCGCGCCTCCTGCAGGATGTGATCGACAGCCTGAAATCGGCCAGCAACAGCAGCTCGCCGCTGCGTCTCGGCGAAGAAATGATCGCCAAGACGGTTTGCCGGCACGCGGTCAAGGCGAACGACGTGCTGCGAAATCCGGAGGTGGAAAAACTGATCCGCGATCTTTTAGAGTGCGAGCTGCCCTACTGCTGCCCGCACGGACGCCCGACCATGATCCAGATTTCGTTAGGCGAGCTGGAAAAAAAGTTTGGTCGCAAAGTCTAACGCCGCCGACGGCGACGCGATGACGTTCCGTTTTTGGGCAGCGTCTCCACACTGGTGACGAGGAGAACATCAATGACCTCAAACGAGTCGTCGGAGCGATCGACGATCAAGCGCCGGCCGGTAGGCGAAAGGTGCATAAAGTCGGGATGCGGCACATCGACAAACCTGCCGTTAGCCATATGAACCCGAAAGGGCTCGAACGGTGTAGCCTGGTATAGGCTTTTGACTTGCTCGCCGGTCATCGAACAAAGGATAAGGCCCGGATCAAGGGAACGGAAAGACAAATCTCGCCACGGGGTGCGGGATGACCGTGCTTACGGGCGACGGTTTTCCTCGCGCTTCGCCGAGCGAAGCGTCCAAATCATTGTGTCCCGGCGGTTGGCGCCGCTTCCTTCCAGTGCTTCGCGATGAGCGCTTTGATCGCGGGGGTTTGCAGCCGGTAATTTTCCTCCTCGCGGCTCGGCAGGTCCGGGAACCATTTCCACCAATACATCCCGGCGATAGTGGGACAGCGTCGCGGCAAATCAAGCGCCACATCGATGCAGCGCTGTTGAATTTCATCGGCATTTGGTCCGCCCGTCTTGAAGGCCCAGGGCTCGGCTGCCGCTCGGGCGCTTTCGTTATACCCGATCTCAACGAAAAGGAATTTCTTGTCCTGGTGTGCCTTGGAGTAGGCGGTTAACTTCGTGCACTTCAGCTTCCAGGCGTCGGAGATTTCCGCCTCGCTTGGGTCAATGCTTTTCGTTAGGGGAAAATAGGCCAGCACCCCGATGTAGTCGAGCGCGTCCCAGAAAGTCACTTCCTGAAAGCTGTCCCAATTCCCGCCATAGGTGAGCTTGCCGTGATACACCTGGCGAATCGCGGCAATGATCTTGCGCCAGCGCTCATCAAATTTTTGCGCATAGGTGAACTCGAGCCCGATGCAAAAGGTGCCTGCGCCATGCGCTTCGGCGATCTTCGCCATTTGCACAATCCAGGTTTGGTAATCGCTGAAAAAGCGGTCCCATTCCTCCTTCGTCTGGAAATTAATCTCGCCTCGCCAGAGAAACTTCGTGCCCCAATAGGCGATATGCGGAATGAGCATGACCGAGAGACCGCGTTCGCGCGCCCAATCGAGCGGGATCGAGATATGGCGAAAATTATCGTCGGTCCGGAAAAGGACGTGCCCGTCGTTCCGGATCTGGGCGTAGGGATGGATGGCGATACTGTTCACGCCTAACGACTTCAGTTCGTCAAGGGTCCGCGCCATTTCGGGAGTAGCCCATTCCCAGCCGGATGTCTGGCAGGAGACGGTCACGCCTTTGACGAAAGGCGTGGGCACGTTCGGCTCCGCGAGAGCGGACTGGCAGAAGAGAAAAGCGAGAACGAGGACGGGGGCGGAGCGCAATCTGTCAGGGACGAGGAGGGTTGAGCGCATCTTTGGTCAAATAATAGAGGAAAAGTCTGTTGAAGCGAAGATAACGTCTCAGCCGAATCGAAAGAAGGAGCGCGCTTGGCGACCTCGGGAGTTGCGCGATAGCGTAACCGATATTTGAATCCAAAAGCAGCGCGCTGCATCTCACTCACAAGGCAATGAAACAAATCCACGCTCTTTTTGTCACAATCCTTTTCTCGGCCAGCCCGGTCCTGGCTCAAACGCCGGCCGCCTCGGCGCCGCCCGGCGCCGCCGCCTCTTCGCCGAAGGCTGCCGACGAGGCGCGCGAACCAAAGACCGCTGCCATCCCGCCGAAGATTCCGCTGCGGGACTTTTTCCGGAATCCGGCCAGTCGCGACTACGACCTCTCACCGGACGGTGAGACGCTTTCCTTTCTCCAACCGTGGGAATCGCGCATGAACATCTTTATTCGCCCGACGGCGGGCGGCGAAGCGAAACGCGTCACGAGCGAGAAGGACCGCGATATTCGCAGCTACGCTTGGAAAGGAAACAAAGTCCTCGTCTACGGAATGGACGACAAGGGCGACGAAAATTTTCACCTCAAACGCGTGGACCTGAAAAGCGGCGAGGTGAAAGACCTGACGCCTTTCCCGAAGGTGCGGAGCGACATCATCGATGATCTCCAGGACGTGTCCGAAACCGACATGCTGATCACCCTGAACAAGCGCAACCCGGAAATTTTCGACGCCTACCGAATCAATGTGGAGACCGGTGAGATGAAGATGGTGGCGGAGAATCCTGGCAAAGTAAGCAATTGGATCACCGACCATGCTGGCGTCATCCGGGCGGCGACGGAGACGGACGGAGTGAACGCCAGTCTTCTCACCCGACCGGACGAGAAAACGCCGTTCAAGAAAGTGCTGACGACCGATTTTCGCGAGCAACTCAACCCGCAGTTCTACACCTTTGACAACAAGAATCTCTACGCGGTGTCCAACATCGGTCGGGACAAGGCAGCCGTCGTCACGATTGATCCGGCCAACGGCAAGGAACTGGAGCAAATTTACCAGAACCCGGACGTCGATGTGGACGCGCTCGCTTATTCGAAGAAACGCAAGGTCATTACCTTCGCCACTTTTACGACTTGGAAACCGGAACGGAAATTTTTCGATGCGCAGACCGACGCGATGTACAAAACGCTCGCAGAAAAGTTGCCCGGCTATGAAGTCGAAGTCGTGGCGAACGATAAGGCGGAAGACAAGTTCATTGTCATGGCGAGCAACGATCGCACGCCCGGCACGCGCAATCTCTTTGACGCGAAAACCGGCAGCCTGACCAAGCTGGCAGAGGTCGCGCCGTGGTTGCCGGAGAACGAGCTCGCCCCGATGAAGCCGATTGAATACAAGAGCCGCGATGGCCTGACCATTCATGGCTATCTCACGTTGCCTCTCGGGCGCGACCCCAAAAATCTTCCGGTCGTGATCAATCCGCATGGCGGCCCCTGGGCTCGCGACACCTGGGGATTCAATCCGGAGGTGCAATTCCTGGCCAACCGCGGCTATGCGGTGCTGCAAATGAACTTCCGCGGCTCGACTGGCTACGGTCGCAAGTTCTGGGAAGCGTCCTTCAAGCAGTGGGGACAATCGATGCAGAACGATATCACCGATGGCGTGCAATGGTTAATCAAACAGGGGATCGCCGATCCGAAGCGCATCGCGATTTACGGCGGCAGTTACGGCGGCTACGCCACGCTGGCCGGCGTGACTTTCACGCCCAATCTCTACGCCGCGGCGGTCGATTACGTCGGCGTGGCCAACATGTTCACCTTCATGAAAACGATCCCGCCCTATTGGAAGCCGTTCCTCGACATGTTCCACGAAATGGTGGGCGATCCGGAGAAGGACAAGGCGATGATGGAAGCCGTTTCGCCTGTCATGCACGCGGAGAAAATCAAGACCCCGCTTTTCATTGCGCAGGGCGCGCACGATCCGCGGGTGAACAAGGCGGAATCCGATCAGATGGTGGCGGCGTTGAGGAAGCGTGGGGTAGATGTCGAATACATGGTGAAGGACAACGAAGGTCACGGCTTTCACAACGAGGAAAACCGCTTCGATTTCTACGGCGCGATGGAAAAGTTCCTCGCCAAATACCTGAAACCGGCCGCGTAATTTTCAGGTGGTTGTAGCGGCGGTCTATAACCGCCGACGCGCCCGGTCGCGCAATCAGCGCGGTCGTGGCGCAGGAGCCGGTATCCTTCACTCAACGCGCGCCGGGCGATCGGACATCGCCGCCACAAACATTTCACGCTACGGTTCGATCGGGGGCAGGCCCTCTTCCGTGTCACCGGTATCGATGCCGCGGCGCAGCAGGCTGTGACGCACGCCATACGCGAAATAGATCCCGAGCCCGATGATCAGCCAGACGAAGAAGCGCAGCCAGGTTTCAATTGGCAGGCTGAGCATGAGAGCGAAACAGAAGAGCACCCCCAGGAGCGGAAAGAGCGGCACCAGCGGCACCCGGAACGGTCGGGGCCGGCTCGGATCCTTGCGACGCAGGACGATCACTCCGCAGCAGACGAGGACGAAGGCAAAGAGCGTCCCGATGTTCGTCAGATCGGCTAATGAGCCGATGTCGGTAAACATTGCCACGCCGCCGACCGCAATGCCGGTCCAGATAGTCGTAATATGCGGAGTGCGAAAACGCGGATGGATGCGGGCGAAATATTGCGGGAGCAAACCATCCCGCCCCATCGCCATGAAAATCCGCGGCTGTCCCAGTTGGAAAACGAGCAGCACCGAGGTGAGACCGGCGAGCGCGCCAGCGCTCACGAGTGCCTGGGCCCATGGTTTGCTGGCGAAGGCCGTCGCCACCGCGGCGGAATCACCGAGATAGACCGTGTACTTCTTGATGCCGGTGAGCACAGCGGACATGAGTACGTAAAGTACCGTGCAGATGATCAGGCTGGCGATCATGCCGATGGGCAGATCGCGTTGCGGGTTCTTCGTTTCTTCCGCCGTGGTCGAGACGGCGTCGAAACCGATGAAGGCAAAAAAAACAATCGCCGCGCCGCTCATGACTCCGCCAAAACCGCTCGGCATGAATGGATGCCAGTTGGTTGGATGAACCATGAAGGAACCGAAGGCGATGACGAAAACCACCACGGCGACCTTGATCAAGACAATTGTCGTATTGGTGGTGGCGCTTTCGCGAATGCCGTAAATGAGCAGGACCGTCACCCCGGCCACGATTAGCAAAGCGGGAAGATCCAAGGCCAAAGCGTGCCCGAAAACGTGCGGCAAGGTCAGCGTCGAATCGTACTGCGACGCTTCTCCGCCTTGCGTCACCTTTGTCGCCGCAGTGGTCGGATCAGTCACCAGCCAGAGCGGAAGCTTTATGGTCCCGTGACTCAGGCTGTAGAGCAATTTCACGAAATAATCCGACCAGCCTTTTGCCACCGCCATATTGCCTACGGCATATTCGAGGATCAAATCCCATCCGATAATCCAGGCGATGATCTCGCCCAGAGTGGCGTAGGAGTAAGTGTAAGCCGAGCCCGAAACCGGAATCATGGCGGCGAGTTCGCTGTAACAAAGCGCCGCGAAACCGCATGCGATGGCCGCCACGACGAAAGAAAGTGCAACCGCAGGTCCTGCCGCCGGCCGGCCGAAAACGAGGGCTGTGTGGTTGAAGAACGCGATTATGAAATTGAGCACCGGGGTTTTCACGATCGATTCCCCGACATGCGCGCTCTCGCCCGCCGCAGCCGTGCCGGCGAGGGCGAAGATCCCAGCGCCAATGATGGCCCCGATGCCGAGACACGTAAGGTCGAGGACGGTGAGGGAGCGCTTCATCCTGCGATCAGCGCGCTCCGATTCCCGAATCAGGAGTTCAGGGCTTTTGGTTTGAAAGAGTCTGGATGCCACGAGTGATCTCCGGTTGTTTCGCTGCGCTGAAGAAGGCGGGCGCATGGTTGCACCCGGTCGACGCGGCGGTCAATCCTTTGTTTCGGGCGGAGGTCGGGCGGCCCGCAGGAGTTCTCGCCGGGCGTTGGCGCGGATTTAGCTACTTTGAAGGCCTGTGCCCGACTTTGCTGGAATCACAGCCACCAATCTTTTTGTTGGTCTTGTCTTCAGCAGCATTGGCACAGTCGGCTTCCTTTACGGCAAGCGCATGAGTGCGTGGAAGCCGATGTTCATCGGCCTCGCTCTGGCGACTTATCCCTACTTCATCGAGAGTACCGTCACGCTCTGCGCCATCGGGCTGGCCGGCACGCTCGCTCTCGTTCGGTTTCGCGATTAAGCCGCCGCCCTCCGGCGGTCGCGCGCCGCTTCCAGGTTGGACTTGCGCGCGGTGGGCGAATAATCTGGCGCCGTGTCCGACGAAACGACGCCCCTGATTTTCGGCGACGCGGCTGCGGCGGAATTAAGCCGTTATCCACGCCGGAAGTGGCTGCAGCGAAAGAAGAAGTCGCGGCCGCCTCTGACGCACTGCGAAAATTGTGGCGCGGCCCTGAGCGGTCCCTACTGCGCGCAATGCGGCCAGCCGGCAGTCGACTATCACCGAGCCTTTGGATCGCTCCTGGCCGATGCGGCCGACGCGTTCCTGAATCTCGACGAGCGCTTTCTCCAATCGTTTGGTCTTCTTCTCTTCAAACCGTGGCGTTTGACGAACGAGTTTATCGAAGGGAAGCGCGCCCGGCACGTTCATCCCTTGCGCGTTTATCTTATCGCGAGCGTCCTTTTCTTCCTCGTCATCAATTTTCTGTCCAGGGACGCGCACCTCGAGGCCAACACCAGCGAAGATCATTCCCAGTTGTCGATCACTTCCGCCTCGCCCACGCCCGCTCCACTCTTCCCCGTCGTTCCTTCTTCCGACTCTTCGTTAGTCTTATCCTTCCTTCCATCTCCGACCGCCGCGCCGACCCCGAAGCCCCAGGACGTTCTCATTGGGTTCGATGGCGCCGAAAACGAATCGCCTTTCGCCATCTGGGTGCAAAAGCGCGCGAAGGAAAAACTCGGGCAGAGTGGCGATCGAGGCGATCTCTTCCTCCGAGCGCTGCTGCAAAACCTCGGGCCGATGGTGCTCTGTTGCATTCCGCTCTTCGCGCTCGTTTTGAAAATCCTTTATGTCTTCAAGCGGCGTTACTACATCGAGCACCTTATCTTCGCCCTTCACACCCACGCCTTTGTTTTTCTCAGCACGGTGATCATTATCGGGATCGGGTTTTTGCTCGCCTGGAAGGCGCCGGTGCCTTTCACGCCGCTCGTCTGCACCTTTCTCGGCTTCGCGGTTTTCATCCAGTTGTTGCTCTCGATTCGGCGGGTCTATCGCCAGAACTGGCTGGCCACGCTCTTCAAGTTCGCTCTCGGCAGCGTGATCTACCTCATTATGTTGAGTATCGCCTTCGCCGTTACGGCGGTCGTCACTCTGCTTCTTCCCTGAGGAAGCCTCCGGCTTGCCACGCGCAGGCCGGGCACGTTAAATGAGCGCATGGGTCGTCAATGGCTGCACGCAAAACGCGAAGTTGCCGGTCTGAAAAAAGGGCAGGCGACGGGCAAACTCGTCAAAGAGATCATGGTCGCGGCGAAGCTCGGCGGCGCTGATCCGGTGGGGAATGCGCGCCTTGCCGCGGTCGTCGAAAAAGCGCGCAAGCAAAGCGTCTCGCGAGACGTGATAGAGCGAGCGATCAAGAAGGGCGCGGGCATCGGCGGCGAGAAATTGGAACTGGAACAGATCGTCTTCGAAGGCTACGCACCGCACAAGGTGCCGGTGATTGTGGAGGTGCAGACCGACAACAAGAACCGCACCGCGCCTGAGATTCGCGTCCTCTTCAAGCGCGGCCAGCTCGGCGCGCCGGGGAGCAACAAGTTTCTCTTTGACCACGTGGGTCTGGTCGAGGCGCATCATTCCGACGCCAATGCCGATGCGGAAGCGGCCGCGATCGAAGCGGGCGCGCAGGACTTTACTCCCCTGACGAATGCCGACGACCCCGAGATTCCGGAAGGAACCAGTGGGGCGCGTTTCATCACGGCGCCGACCGATCTCCACGCCGTCTCGCAATGGCTGGGTCAGAACGGCTGGACGATTGTGACGAGCGAACTCGGCTATATCGCGAAAAATTTTCCGGAGCTAAGCGAGGAAGATCGGGAGCAGGTCGGCGAATTTCTCCAGGCACTCGAGGACCACGACGAAGTGCACCGCGTCTGGGCGGCGGTTCGTTAGGCAAAAAAATGTCAGACGAGACGAGTCAGGCAATTTTTGGCGATGCGGTCGCCGCCTCGCTCGAGAGGCCGGGGCGCCGGAGCCGCGGGCTATTCGGCTGGAAGAAGCTGGTGGAGGAAAAACCGCCCTACACCCATTGCGAAGATTGCGGTGCGGAATTGCACGGACACTACTGCTCGAATTGCGGCCAGGTGGCGGTCGACTACCGGCGCTCTTTTCGCCATGTCATCGCGGATGTGGCGGAATCGTTCCTGAACTGGGACTCCAAATTTACCAAGACCATCGGACTGCTCCTCGTCTGCCCAGGCTGGCTCACGAACCAGTTCGTCGCCGGCCGGCGCACGCGCTATCTCCATCCGCTCCGCCTTTATCTCCTGATCAGTATTCTGTTTTTCCTCTGCCTCCGTCTCGCCCCAGTCAACCTCCATCCGAAGGTCGATTCGAAAATGACCCCGGAAGATCGGGCCAAGGTGGAGGAAGCGATGAAGAATCCCGACATCCCGCCTTTTGTGCGGGAGCAAGTCTTGAAAGGTCTCGCCAACGGCGCGAAGTCGGACACCGCCGCGGGCAAACCCGCGCCGGTCATCTCGACACCATCGCCCGCGCCCGGTCCGAGGAAAGATGAGTTGCAGAGACAGGTGGACGAGGCGGCTCCCTCGAGCTGGCTAAAAAAGCGCGTAATGGAAAAGGTCGGACCGCACGGGAACAACGTCGAACTCCTGAGCAAGACACTCCGGGACAACATCTCGACGATGATGCTGTTCTGCATTCCGCTCTTCGCGCTGGTGCTGAAAATTCTCTACCTCCGCCAGCGCCGTTTTTACATCGAGCACCTCGTCTACGCCCTGCACATTCACTCCTTCTTTTATTTCGCTGTCCTCCTCACCGCCTTCAGTGCGATCGGGGCGAAACGCTGGGCGCCGGCGCTGGAAACGCCGCTCCTCTGGATTTTGTGGCTCTCGATTCTGGTCCAGGTCTTCGTCTCGATCCGGCAGGTTTATCGCCAGAGTTGGTTCATGACGACGTTCAAGTTTCTCTTCGGCGGCGTGATCTATCTGTTCGTCCTTCTTCTGGCGCTCGCGGTGACCGCAGCCGCGACTCTTCTGCTGCCTTGACCGTCGTTAGCCAAGCAGCTCTTTCGCCCGCGCCAGGGCCACTTCGATCTAGAACAAAGACCCAGGAGGCGCCGTGCCAAAGACCGCCCAACAGCATCGTGAGGAGAACGTTCCGGTAGGTAAAAAGGATCGAGCCGTGGTTTCCCCCTAACGAAATATAGAGATAGTCACGCAACCAGGTGGAGAGACTAATATGCCATCGGCGCCAGAAATCGGTGACGGAGAAGGCGAAGTAGGGGAAATTGAAATTGACCGTGAGTGAGTAACCGAGCAACCCAGCGACGGCGATCGCCATGTCGGTGTAGCCGGAGAAGTCACAGTAAATCTGGACCGCATAAAGCAGCACGCCGATCCAAGTGCTCCCCACGCCGTAACCGTGTGGGTTGGAAAAGAACTGGTCGACAAAAGGTGCCACCCCATCGGCCACGCAGGCCTTCTTGACGAAGCCACCGAGGAAAAGAACAATCGTGGCTCGGTCCCGCCGCCCTGTGCCAACTCTTGGTTTGCGGAAGAAAATGCATCGCTCGAACGATCGGACCCGCCCGTCCGCCGCCTTTTCCGCCAACCAGTGGGGCGGTTTCCTGGATCAATTTTCCCGCTTGAAAACGTGTCGTTAGGGCTTTGGGAACGGCGGCGAGCAAATCGACTCGGCCTTCTTTTTCTCCGGCGAGAAAAATCGGACCGTCGAATTGCGTCTTAGTGCGTCGGTAACGGCCTGAAGCATCCTGCCGTCAGCGTCCGGGACGCGCGCCACGCGGAAAGCGGTTCCGTCTCTTGCGGCCAATTCGTTCGCGATCGCCGCGGCGCGGCTTTGCATTTCTGATTCGGCGGCCTTGGCGTTCGCTTTTTCCCAGTCGCGCACTTCCGCTTCCAGTTTTTCAAGATGTGCAGCACCCTTCGCGATCGACGCCACCATCTGTGCTTCGTTCCCGTGAGAGAAAACAAACCCGGCTCAGCTTGGAGGTTGTGCTTTTTCTTCTGGAGCCCTTGAAATTTTTTGCCCTGTTGAATGGCCTCCCGTTGCGCCCATTCACCAATCACGTCGCCCGCGATCGCCTCGATTCGCCGAATGCCCGCGGCAATCGCTCCTTCACTCAAGATGTGAAAATACTTAATGTCACCGGTCGTGCGAACATGCGTGCCGCCGCAGAGTTCCATCGAGTAGCCATTCAACTCGTTAGGCGTGCCGCCGATCTGGACGACTCGAACACGGTCACCATATTTGTCGCCGAAGAACTGCATGATGTCGGCGTGCTGCTTCGCCTCGGCGTAGGGAATTTCCCGCCATGACACCGGCGCCCTCTGGACGATCCGCTCGTTTACCAGCGCCTCGACTTCGCACACTTGGGATTTCGTCAGGGGGGCGCTCGAAAAGTCGAAGGTTAGCTTTTCGGGTCCGACGTAGCTGCCCTTCTGGACGGCGTCCTTCGAAACAAGCTGGTGCAGCGCCCAATGCAATAGGTGGGTTACGGTGTGATGTCGCTGAATGGCATTGCGCCGGTCGGCATCGACCGAGACGCGCACGGCTTCACCGGGTTCGGGCGCGCGCCCCTGGGTAAGAACCGCGCGATGAACAAAAACATCGCCGCGTTTTTGCGTGTCCTTGACCCGAAGCTGGCCAACTTCCGTGCGGTCGTGCCCGGGAACGTGCAGCAACCCCTGATCGCCCACTTGTCCGCCCATCTCGGCATAACACGCAGTCTGATCGAGCACGATGTTGATTTCCTGCGGATTCTTTCCCGGCAGAACCGCCTCCACCACCGCCTCCGTTTCAAGAAAATCCTGACCGAGAAACCGGGTCGGAGCGACTTGCAGGTTATCGTCCTCGACGCTGATCGTCTCCTTCTTCTGCGCGGAACGGCCGCGAGCCCGCTGTTCCTCCATCAACTTCTCGAAGCCTTCGGTGTCGACCGTAAGCCCGCGCTCACGCGCCATCAGTTCCGTAAGGTCGAGTGGAAAGCCGTAGGTGTCGTAAAGCAGGAATGCAAAATCGCCCGGAATTTTTCTCGGTAAATCACGCTGATGAATGCTGATGTGATTGGCGATATCTCTCCACAACATGTCATTCAGCGTGTGATCAAGATGAGGGTTTTTGCCGATAACCTTGAAAACTTCCCTCCAGGTCGTCGGCCGCTTTTCAGCGAGCTCCTGCACTTTTTCCTCGCTTAAGACATCACGGTTTTGCAATCCAAGCCCCATTGGGGCGCAGCGATACCTGTTGAAGAGGGTCCGACGTTTCAGCAACCGATCCAACAAGGCAGCGGTTGCGACAGTGAACCGATTAAATACAGCAATTCCGTTATCCAGTGTCTTGTTAAAAGATCCTTCCTCGCGCCGGATGATTTCCTTGATCTGCGTCTGCCGCGTGCGCAGTTCAGGAAAGACTTCTCCCATCGTTAGGCCGACGATGTCGACGAGCTGGTAGAAGAAGGGCTCGTGGAAGTCTAGCGAACGACCGTAACGGACGGCGCGGCGCAGGACGCGGCGCAGGACGTAGCCGCGACCTTCGTTGCTTGGTTGGATGCCATCGGCGATTGCGAAGCTCAGGGTGCGGATGTGATCTGCGATGACGCGGAAGGCGATGTCGGTCGCGAGTTGGGAGTTGAGAGTTGAGAGTTGAGGGCCAGGGTCCGGCAGCGTGCTGCCGTATTTGTGGCCGCTCAGCTTTTCGATCTCGTCGAAGATCGGACGAAAGATGTCGGTCTCGTAGTTCGAGATGGTGCCGGTGAAATCGGTGAAGTTTTTCGTGCCCTGAATGATCGCGGTGACGCGCTCGAAGCCCATCCCGGTGTCGACGTGACGGGCGGGCAGGGGAGTGAAGCTACCGTCGGGGTTGGCGTTGAACTGGATGAAAACCAGGTTCCAAATTTCGATGCAGCGCGCGTCGCCGGCGTTGACCAACGAACCGCCCGTGTCGCCCGCGGGCGTGAGATCAACGTGGAGTTCGGAGCAGGGACCGCACGGGCCAGTATCGCCCATCATCCAAAAATTGTCCTTCTTGTTCCCGTTGACGATATGGACGGCGGGATCGAGTCCAGCCGCGGTAAAGAGCCGCGCCCAATGATCGTGCGCTTCCTGGTCGAAATCTGCGGGTTCGTCAGGACCAGGCTGGTAGACGGTCGCATAAACGCGCCCGGCCGGAAATTTCCAGCGCCCGACGACCAGCTCCCATGCCCATTCGATCGCTTCCTTTTTGAAGTAATCGCCGAAGCTCCAGTTGCCCAACATCTCAAAAAACGTGTGGTGATAGGTGTCGAGTCCGACGTCGTCGAGGTCGTTGTGTTTGCCTCCGGCCCGGATGCATTTCTGGGTGTCGGCGGCGCGCGGCGGATCGAAACTGGGACGTTGCTGACCGAGGAAAATCGGCACGAACTGATTCATGCCGGCGTTGGTGAACAGAAGATTGGGCGCGTCGGGCAGAAGGGATGACGAGGGCACGATGGTGTGCTTTTTCCCGCGAAAGAAATCGAGAAATGATTGGCGAATCTCGACGGAGGTCATCGGGTGGAGTTTAGCGTGGATTGCGGAGTTTTCATGCCGGGGAGCGCGGGCGCCTCGCCTGCTGGCGAAGGCGCCCCGCCTTCGCGAACTTCCACCGGCACAAAGATTGTTTTGGCGAGGCGCCAAAACCAGCGTGCGAGACGCCCGCGCTCCCCGGAAGAGCGTCGGCGCGCTCTCCCGCCTATCGCAAGAGCGAAGCGTCTATGGTTTCTTGTCTTCGTCGAGCTTGGCTTTGACCGCCGTCTCGATTTCTTCGTAGAGCGCGGGATCGTTCTTAAGCACTTCCTTCGCGGCGTCACGCCCCTGCGCCAGCTGCGTGCCTTTGTAGCTCATCCAGGAGCCGCGTTTCTCCACGATTTGTTTCTCGAGCGCGAGATCAAGGAGGGCGCCGGTCGAGGAAATGCCCTCGTTATACATGATGTCGAACTCGGCTTCGGTGAATGGTGGCGCGACTTTGTTCTTCACCACTTTGACACGGGTGCGGTTGCCGGTGACGACGCCGTCGGTCTGCTTGATCGCGCCGATGCGGCGGATGTCGATCCGGACGCTGGCGTAGAATTTGAGCGCCTTGCCGCCCGGCGTGGTTTCGGGATTGCCGAACATGACGCCGATCTTTTCGCGAATCTGGTTGGTGAAAATGCAGCAGGTGCGCGCTTTTGAAATGAGCGAGGTCAGTTTTCGCATCGCCGCGCTCATTAGTCGGGCCTGCGCGCCGACGGTGGAGTCGCCGATCTCGCCTTCGAGTTCCTGTTTCGTCACCAGCGCGGCGACAGAATCGAGCACAATGACGTCGAGCGCGTTCGAACGAACCAGCGTCTCCACAATTCGGAGCGCTTCCTCACCGGAACTCGGCTGCGAGACAAGCAAATCGTCCATGTCAACGCCGAGACGACGGGCATATTGCGGATCGAGCGCATGCTCGACGTCGATGAACGCGGCAAGTCCGCCACGCTTCTGTGCCTGCGCGATTACGGTCAAAGTAAGCGTGGTTTTACCGGACGATTCCGGTCCGTAAACCTCCACGACGCGGCCGCGAGGGAATCCGCCCACGCCCAGCGCGCGGTCGATCAGGATGTTGCCGGTGGGGATGACATCGATGTCGACGATTTTCTCATCGCCGAGGCGCATGATGGCGCCTTCGCCGTAGTCTTTGGCGATCTGCTGGATCGCGAGATCGAGATTCTTGTTGCGGGCGGCGAGGAGCTTGTCTTCGGAGGATTTTTCTTCGGTTTTGGTGGCCATAAGCGGGGCCCTTAGGTACGACGCGCCGGTCGACGCGCCAAGCAGAAAAGCGCTCTGGCGGTGAAAAAGATCGGGCTCGGCAGCAAAAAGCCGCCAGCCTTGCGGCGGGCGGCTTTGCCTGATAAGCAGTGATGAGCTTTTACGAGACCTTGATCCGACGCGGCTTCACTTCTTCCGCCTTCGGCAGGGTGAGGGTGACCACGCCCTGGGTGATGCGGGCGGTGATTTTCCCGGTATCGATCGACGGATCGATCTCGAAGCTGCGACGGTAGTTATGCGGCCGCGATTCGCGATGGATGAGGGTTCCCTCAACCCCCGGGTTCGAACGGCGACCAACGATCGCGAGTTCGTTATTCTCGATCGAGATGTCGAGGCCGTCCTTGCTCACGCCCGGCATCTCGAGCTCGAGCGTGTAGCTGTCGGCGGTTTCGTTGACGCTGGCTGGCGGGGTGACGAAGCGCTCCGTCTCTCGAGTCGCTCTTCCGTTGTTTTCACGCACTAAAGTGTCCATTGGATTTTTCCTTTCTTGATTTTGTAATCGGTGAAACGAGTTCGCCGAAATTCATTACGCGATGATGACTTCGACTTTCTTCGGTTTGGCATCCTCAGCTTTCGGGAGGGTGATTGTCAGAATGCCGTCCTTGTAGGTGGCGCTGACTTTGCCCGCCTCGACTCGGGTTGGCAGGGTAATGCTGCGGCGGAATTTGCCGCTGAAACGCTCGGTGCGTTCGGCATTTTCTCCTTCGCCCGAGGTGCTCTGGCGTTCGCCGGCGATGGTCAGCATTCCGTCGTGGAGAGAGATATCGATGTCCTCCTTGCGCATGCCCGGCACTTCGACCACGGCGACTACATTGTCATTCGTCTGGTAGAGATCGAGAGCGGGTGTCCAGCCGCTGAAGAGCTGTGCCTGGCGGGCGAAGTTGCCCATCATCGGCAGCTCGAAAAGGCTGTTCATTTCGTCCCGGAGGCTGGCCCAGCGATCGAACGACGGCGAAGTCGACATCTCGGGAGCTTGATAGCGAATTAAACTCATAGTGTTTGTCCTTTCTGGTAAATGGTTGTTGAGCACTTGTCCGTTAAGCTGGCGACATGCCAAACGGTGAAACGGTGAACGAACGACATCGCAAGTAGCTATTTATGAGAAGCTTGTCCTAAATTCACTCGCGATTCCGCCAGACAACACTCGTGACACTGTGGCGCGGCTGCTTCGCCGACTCGCAGGTGAATGTTGTGCCAAAATGTAACCGATCTGGGAGCCATCGACGGTGAAGCGAAACGATAATTGCGAGCGAGGTCGCGCGTGCTTACGATGTGGCGATGGCAGATCCCGACGAGGAAACTTTCATGCAGGCGGCGCTGACTGAAGCACGCAAGGGCGTTGGAAGAGCCAGTCCAAATCCCGTTGTCGGCGCAGTGCTCGTGCAGCGTAATCGCATTGTCGCAACCGGTTATCACCGTGCGAGCGGGTTGCCACATGCGGAGATTGAGTGCCTTTCGGCAGCGTCCCCGCGATCATTGCGGACAGCCACGCTCTACGTCACGCTCGAGCCCTGCTCCACGACTGGGCGTACGCCGCCCTGCACGGAGGCGATTGTTAGGGCAGGAGTCGATCGAGTCGTGATTGGCGCGATCGACCCTAACCCGCAGCACAGCGGACGCGGGATCCGGGAGCTGATTGCCGCAGGTGTGGAAGTGACGAGCGGGGTTCTGGCTCCCGAGTGCCGCCAGCTGAACGAAGCGTTCAACAAATGGATTGTGACCCGCCGACCATTCGTAATCGCAAAATGCGGAATGAGCCTGGACGGTCGCCTAACGAGATCACCTGACGAGGGCCGGTGGATGACGGGCCCTGCGGCGCGCCGTCACGCGATGCAACTCCGGGCGCAGGTGGACGCCATCCTGATCGGTGCCGAGACGCTGCGCCAGGATAATCCGCGCCTGACGATCCGCGGACGACGAGACGCAAGGCAGCCGTGGCGGGTCGTGCTGACGCGCTCCGGGAAGTTGCCGCGAGCGGCCTATCTCATGGCGGATAAGTTCGCCGAACGCACTTTGGTTTACCATAGAAAACCCCTCGCGCGGGTGCTGGCCGATCTCGGTCGGCAGGAAATCACGAGCGTCCTGATTGAGGGTGGGGGCGACGTGCTGGGCCAGGCTTTCGACGCGAAACTCGTGGACAAGGTGCAATTTTATCTCGCGCCGCTTCTTACAGGCGGTCCGGTGCCGGCGGTGGCAGGCAAAGGCGTGGCATCGACCGCGACTGGGGCACGCCTCGCGGGGGTCCATTTTGAAAAGATCGGCCGTGACCTGCTCGTCACCGGCTACCCGAAATGGACAGAAGAAAGTGCTGAATAATTTGCCAGCCTCAGCGTCTGAATTTACGTTCGTTAAGAGGAAATAAGATTATGAAATGGAAAAAGCTTCTCCTAATCGCAGCTGTGAGCGGGGCGGTCGCTTTCGCCTCCGTTCCGAAATCTGAAGCCGGGGTCCAAGTTGGAGTGGGGATCGGGTTGCCGATCGCCTATCCTGCCTACGGTTACCCCTGTTATCCGTATGCCTACGGTTATCCATATGGATACGCTCCCTACTACCCGTCCTATGGCTACTACCCGGTGGTCTACCGCCGGCCGTACGTCTACTCGCGACCGGTCGTTGTTTACCGCAACGGGCGTCGGGTCTACCGGCAGCGCCCTCGTTAGGCGGCTGGCTTTGGTGCAGACGTTTGCAGTTCGGCAGCCTCGAGGAAACCCTCGAGCTGCCGAATTCTTGTCGGGTGCCGCATTTTGCGCAGCGCTTTTGCCTCGATCTGGCGGATGCGTTCCCGGGTGACCCGGAATTGCCGGCCCACTTCTTCGAGCGTGCGGCTGTAGCCATCGACCAATCCGAACCGCTGTTCGAGCACCTGGCGCTCGCGATCCGTAAGAGTTTCGAGGACGTCCTTGATCTTCTCTTTTAGCAGCGCGATCGCGGTCATGTCGCTCGGATTTTCCGCGCCTTTGTCCTCGATAAAATCGCCAAAATTCGTCTCTTCGCTTTCGCCCACTGGCGCCTGGAGTGAGATTGGCTGCTGCGCCATTTTCAAGACGGCGCGCACCCGATCGACGGGCAGCAGAATTTCCTCGGCCACTTCTTCCGGCGTCGGCTCGCGGCCATATTCCTGGAGCAGCTGTTTCTGCACGCGCATCAGCTTGTTGATCGTTTCAATCATGTGCACGGGGATGCGGATGGTGCGCGCTTGATCGGCAATCGAGCGGGTGATGGCCTGCCGAATCCACCAGGTGGCGTAAGTCGAAAATTTGTAGCCGCGGCGGTACTCGAATTTTTCCACCGCCTTCATCAGGCCCATATTGCCTTCCTGGATCAGGTCGAGGAAGGAGAGGCCGCGGTTGGTGTATTTCTTCGCGATGGAAATGACGAGGCGCAGATTGGCCTCGATCATTTCCGTTTTCGCACGGAGCGCTTTGCGCAGCCAGTTGCGTAGCTCCTGGTAACGCTGGTGAAACTCAATCGGCGAAAGCCAGAGCGCCGTTTCGACCTCGCGCAACCGTCTCGCGCCAGGATGCTGGCCGTGCTGGCCGCGTTGTTTCGGCCGCTTCTTTATTTCCTCCTGGATGCTGCGGAGGAGCGCATAATGCTCGTCCGCCAGGTGCACGAATTCTTCCGTGACCCGCTGCTTGAAGTAAAAGCTCGGATATAGGCTCTGCAGCTTTGTGACTGACTTTTCGAATTTTCGGAGCTTCGCCGGGTCGGGTCGCGCAGCGCGTGTGATCTGTTCGTATTGGCGCGCGAGGTCGGTGCTCATCGTCTGCACCTTCTTGCAGAGGCGCGGAAGCATCTTCATGTAGCGCTCGCGGCTCTCGATCTTCTTGTCGAGGATCACGCGGTCGAAACGCTCGCCGCCCTCGACCAGTTTCGCTGCCAGCTCAAGGTGGGCGCGTGCCACAAAACCGAACCGGTGAATGTTGGTCGCGACTCGCTCTTCCGCCTCCTCGATGCGCTTGGAGATTTCCACTTCCTGCTCGCGGGTCAGGAGCGGCACCTGCCCCATCTGCTTGAGATACATCCGGACCGGATCGTCGAGGATGTCGAGTTTCGGTTCGTGTTTCTCCTCGTCCTCCTCGGAATCCTTCTTGACGTCCTTGTAGCGATCGACCTCAGACGCCTCGATAATGTCGATCTCGAGTTTGCGCAGGCGTATGAGGATGAGATCGAGCTCTTCGGCGTCCGTCAGATCGGGCGGCAACGCTTCGTTCAGGTCGTCAAAAGTGAGATAGCCCTGCTCCTTTGCCAGCTTGATCAGCTCGCGAATCCGCGACTGTGTTGTGCTTACGAGCGAAGGCAATGAATCGCCATTGCTCCCGGCAATTTCATCGTGATTCTCGTAGGCTCCGTTTCTCGCGACGTGCCGGAAGGCGTTTTTGCTACCGGGTGGGCGGCCACGGCCGCGTCGGACCGGAGGCGGAGTATCGGGAACAACTGTGCGCGGCCTACCACGCGGTCGTTTCACCTCGCTCACGGCTTTCGCCTTGGCGGGTTTTTTTGGCTTGCCGGCTTTTTTCGCTTTGATTTTCTTCGGTCGTCCCGTCCGGCGAGGCTTGTGTGTGACGGCCTTGCGGAGATTTTTCTGGCGGCTGGAAGATTTCGATTTCTTTGTCAAAACGATGCGCGATTAATCGGAGACGAAATAGCAGGATTTGCGCTAGCCGTTCGGCACCATCCATTATGGCTCCAGCGTGCGAGACGGCGAAAACCGTGAAAAGTCGTCGAGCTGTTCTCGCAGGTCAACCACTTGTTTCTGGAGCGCGACCACTTCGCCCGCGCTCAGTCCGGGGAGCTTCATCCGGCTTTGCGCGGTTTGAAGCCGCCGGCGCAAGGCCGGCTGGCGCAGGCCCAGCCACCAATCGCGCGCAACTGCTTCCGCGTTAGGCGGAATTTTCTGCAGGAGCCAGCCCGAGACTAACGACTCCTCTTCGGCCGACAGGGTTGACATGAAAAGATTAAGCGAGGCCGGATCATCCGGGCGCAGATTGCTCGCGAGGATCCGTTCCAGCATCTCGCTGCCCGGAGTCTCCTTCATCACCTCGGGCCAGTCCTGTGCCTGCAAGTAGGCACGAGCACCCGGGTCGCGCAGCGCGAGAAGGCAAAGCATGGCGATCTCGTGACGAGGTGCGGGCGCGACCGTTCGCGGCGCCGTCTCCGGGGTTCGGATCCGCGGCGCTTTCGGCAGGAGAGCAGTGAAATCGTCCGCGCTCACGCCGAGACGCGCGGCAACTTTGCTGATCACTTCGTTGCGCATGAGCGAGTCGTGCACGCGCGCAACGGTTTCGGCCAACTGCCGGGTGATCTGCATCTTGGCGTTTAGGTTTGTCAGGTCGGTCGTGGCGACCTGGCGTTCGATCCAGAAATCGAAGAAATCACGCGCGGCAGCGACGCGGGCGCTGAATTTCTCCGCGCCCTCCTTCCGGACTAACGAATCGGGATCTTCGCCCGGCGGCATCTCGGCCACACGGACGATGAGGTTGTTTTCCAACAACGGCTCGAGTGAACGCTCGGAAGCTTTTTGCCCGGCGGCGTCGGCATCGAAACAGAGCACGACCTCATTGACGTAACGTTTCAAAATGCGCGCCTGACCTTCGGTAAAGGCCGTGCCCTGCGGCGCCACGACGTTCGTCAGGCCGGCCTCGAAGAGGGTGATCAAATCGAGCTGTCCTTCACAGACGATGGCACAAGCGGCCTCGATCAACCCGCGCTTCGTCTTGTGCAGCCCGAAGAGAATGCTCCCCTTGCGAAAGAGCGGCGTCTCCGGCGAGTTGAGATACTTCGCGCTCTCCGCCTCACTTTTCAGGATTCGCCCGCTAAAGGCGATCACTTCGCCGACATCGTTGCAGATTGGGAACATGAGTCGGCCGCGAAAGCGGTCGTAAACTTCGCTCTCCGACCGTTCTTCGTCGCGCAGCTTGACGAGGCCGCTTTGCAGAATCGTGCCGCGCTTGTAGCCCTGATCGAGCGCCCATTTCAGGCAGGCGTCCCAGCTCTCGGGCGCGAAACCGAGCTGCCACGACTTCGCCACCTCGATCGTCAGGCCGCGCTTTTTCAAATAGTCTCGCGCTGGCGCGGCGATGTCGCGCTTGAGCAAATTTTCCTGAAACCATTCCGCCGCCTCGGCGTGTAACTTTAAGAGAATGCGCCGTGCTTCGTGCTGGCGGTCGTCCTCCGAGCTTGTCCCGCGCTCCTCGATTACCGGAATCCCGGCCCGGGCCGCGAGCCGGCGCACAGAGGTGGGGAAATCGATGTGTTCGTAATCCATCACGAAGCGGAAAACGCTCCCGCCGACTCCGCAGCCGAAGCAGTGAAACGATTGCCGGGCCGGGTTGACATGAAACGAGGGCGTCTTCTCCTGGTGAAACGGACAGAGGGCGCGGAAATTCGCCCCCGCCCGCTTGAGCGGGAAATAGGAGCCGATCACTTCCACGATGTCATTCGCAGCGGCGACTTGTTCGATGACGTGGTTCGGGATGGTCCCCATGTTTTTGCTCGTGACGAATGCGGAACGCTGCCAGATTAACGCAGCGCCCTCGGGGCTCCAAATGAAGTTGTCATGTTACGTCACACCTCTCGCATTTTGATTTGTCTACTGGCCGGCTGGCTGTCGTTAGTCACGGCGGCTGCGGCGGGCGACGAGATCCGCCGGGGTGACGTCGTGGTCATCCCTTTGCAGGGGGAAGTCTCCCCCTCGCTCGCGCTCTTTATCCGGCGCGCGGAAAAAACCGCCGAGAGCAGCGGCGCCTCCGCGATCATCCTGGACATGAATACCTACGGAGGGCAGCTCGATGCGGCGGAAGAAATCACCAGCATTTTGAATCACGCCACGATCCCGACTTATACCTATGTCAACTCCAACGCCGGCTCCGCCGGCTCGCTCATCGCTCTTTCCACCAAACATATCTACATGGCGCCGGTGAGCGCGATTGGTGCCGCCGCTCCCATCCTCTCAACCGGCCAGGATCTTCCGCCGACTGAAAAAGAGAAAACGATTTCCTACTGGTCCGCGCTTGTCCGCAGCACCGCGTTGCGCAACGGGCATGATCCCGACATCGGCGAGGCTTTTATGGACAAGGACAAGGAAGTGAAAATCGGCAATCGAGTGATTCATCCGAAAGGCTCTCTTCTCACCCTCAGCGCGCAGGAGGCGACGGAAAAGATCAACGGAAAGCCGGTCCTGGCCGACGGTATTGCCGAGTCGATTACGGATTTGACGCGCAAGGCAGGCTTGAAAGGCGAGGTCGTGCAATTTGAGCCGAGCGGCTTCGAGCAACTTGCTTTCTGGCTCACCCAGCTTTCGCCGCTCTTACTGTTAGGCGGAATTATCGGCGCTTATCTCGAATTCAAAATTCCCGGGTTCGGCATTGCCGGAATCACCTCGATCATTTGTTTTGCGCTCTTTTTTCTCGGGCATTACTTCGCCGGGCTGGCTGGCTGGGAAACCGTCGCGCTCTTCGTGCTCGGGGTCCTGTTCGTCATCGTCGAGGTTTTGTTTTTTGGGCATTCGACGATTGTCTTCGGGGTCGTGGGTGTGCTGCTGATGTTTGCTTCGCTCCTCTGGGCGATGATCGATCGGTATCCCGGCCAGAAATTTTTGCCTACCGGACAAATGCTGAAAATTCCCTTGCTCAATCTCGTGCTGACCTTTGTTGGGGCGGCCATCCTGATCACGATCCTCGCCCGCTATCTGCCGCAGACGAGCATCTATCGCCGCTTCATTCTCTCCACGACCAATCCGCCCGGCCCGTCGCTCGCCGGCGCACCGCGTTCCTTTGCTCGTGAACTTCCTCTCGCGCCCGGGATGCGCGGACGTTCCCTGACGATCCTGCGTCCGAGTGGGAAGGCGGAGTTTGAGAGCCATGTGGTGGATGTGGTGACCGAAGGTGAATTCATCGCGCCGGAAACCCCGATCGCCGTGGTCGCGACCGATGGGATGCGCGTCGTGGTCAAGGAAATCTCGGCGTGATCCGCTCGTCGGCTTCGCAGTTCACGCGGACGGTATTCACCTACCTCACGCTCCTGCTCATCACTCTCTGCGCGATCTGTATCCTCGGCGCTCTTGAGGCGCCGATGCGTTCGGCGACCACGCGGTTCGACACTTCATGCCTGCGCTGGCTGGGAGAATCGAGCCTTGTGGCGCTGACTGTTGCGATCACCGGCCTCGCGCTCGCCTCCGCTGCCGGCTACACACTCTCGCGCTCCAGGTTTCTCCGGCGAAGCTCCACGTTAGGCGGGGCTTTGCTCGCACAGGTCTTGCCCGCCGCAATCCTGCTCGCGGCGCTTTGTCTCGGCTTGGTCTGGCTCGGCCTTATCGTTTCCTATCTCGGCCTTTTCATCATCTATCTCGTAACGACCCTGCCCTTCTGCATCTGGCAGATGAAGCGCAACTACGACACCATTTCTCTCTCGTTTGAGGAAGCAGCGGAATTCGATGGCGCCTCCGCCTGGCAATCTTTTTCGCACATCTTGCTCCCGCTCGGCGCGCCTGCGCTTGCGGTCACGGGCCTCTTCTCGCTTTTCGTGGCTTGGAATGAGTATGTCATCGGCGCGATTTTTCTGCGGAATCCCGCGATTTCCGCACTCCCGACTATGCCGCATGGATTTCAATCGCTGCCGGCACTGTGTTCCGCCGCCGCCTTGCTGGTCTCCATCCCCGCGCTCCTGGTCTTTCTCCTTCTCAGCCGGCTTCTCATTGCCAGGTTGCATTCTGGGGCAGTGGGTAATTGAGGCGGCGTCCGCTCCCACTTCCGATCTCTGACTGCGGTTCCGCTGAACCATGCGCCCGGCGCGGCTCGAACGCGCAACCTACGGCTTCGGAGGCCGTCACTCTATCCAGTTGAGCTACGGGCGCAGCGAGCGTGATTATAGCGACCGCATCCGAAAGCACAACCGGGTGCGAGGGTCAGACGGGCCGCGCATTGCGCGAGCAGAAGTTTGTCGGGTAAGCGCTTCGCTTGCTGTGGTGGAATGGGGCAGGCGGAGCGCTACAATCGTAAACCACGCGCCGACGTGCGCCCCTTTACAATCCGCCGCGCCCGCGCTAGGTATTCGACCCCATTTCCGGGCCAGAAAGCGACTTTATGAACATCATCGATACCATCGCCAAGGAGCAGCAGAAGACCGACGTGACGAAATTCAAGGTGGGCGACGGGGTGCGCGTGCATACCCGCGTGCGCGAAGGCGACAAGGAACGGATCCAGATTTTCTCCGGAATCGTGATCGGCCGTAAAGGCACCGGGATTAACCAGACGTTTACCGTCCGCCGCATCTCCTATGGCGAAGGCGTCGAGCGCGTTTTCCCGGTTCATTCTCCGCGCATCGCGAAGGTGGAAGTGGAAAAACAGGGCAAGGCGCGCCGTGCCAAGCTCAATTACCTGCGCAATCGCAAGGGCAAGGAAGCGACCGCGGTGCGGGAATAGCTTTCGTCCACAGATTTTTCGGGCTGGACTGCCGCGTATTGTGATTGTCGCGCTCGGATTGGGCGAAATTATTTACAAGTTAGCAGCTTGGTTAGGGCATTGATCTTCAGATTGCGGTCATGGCCTGGCAAAATAAGATGGGGCGCATACTCACAATCATTGTGGGTGTTGGGCTTGGCGTATTCGCACTCTTCGTGGGCGTGCAATCCATTCGCGTTGGAGTCGTTGAATTTCCACGATCCGCTCATTACCATGGCTCAGCCATCTATTTTCAGGAGTCAGCGCATCCAATAGCGTTTTGGTTGACGGTGGCGTTTTGGCTGATTCTCGGCGCTTGCATGTTGCGGCTCGGAGTTACGGCGATCATGCGTCACAGTCCGTCTCTGATTTTAAATTATGACACTACCCAGGAACGGCCGGGCTTTCCAATCGGTGAAATCTGTGGATAAATCCTCCGCAGGATGCGCTGCGGATTCCGGCACGAGAAAAAACTTCGAGCCTCGTTAGGGGTGGCACGCATCGCCGGGATCGATGAAGCCGGGCGCGGCGCGCTCGCCGGACCAGTAGTGGCGGCTGCGGCGATTCTGCCGGAGCGTTTCCGGCACCGGAAGCTGAATGATTCCAAGCAACTCTCGCCCGAGCTACGCGAAGAGATCTACGAATACCTGACGAATCACTCCGAGATCGTCTGGGCGGTCGGCATTGTCGATTCGGTCGAGATTGACCGGATCAACATCCTGCGTGCCTCACATCAGGCGATGCGGATCGCGGTCGTTGGCCTGGCGATTTCGCCCGAGCATGTCTTGATCGACGGGCTGCCGGTCTTCCCGTTTCCACTTCCACAAACCGCGATCATCGACGGCGATTGCCTGAGCCTGAGCATCGCGGCGGCGAGCGTGATCGCGAAGGTGACGCGCGATGCATTGATGCGGGAATTTTGCGTGCGTTTTCCGCAGTATCGTTTTAGCCAGCACAAAGGTTACGGCACTGAACTGCACCTCCAGAAACTCCATGAACATGGCCCCTGCCCGATCCATCGTCGGTCGTTTGAACCGGTGGCGCAGCCGCTTTTCGCTTTCTAAGCCCGCCCATCTTCGCCTCGGCGCACGGGGAGAGAAACTGGCCGCGCGCTATCTGCGCCGCCACGGTTTCAAGATTCTCTACCGTAACTTTCGGGGACGTCATGGCGGTGAGATCGATCTCGTCTGCCGCGAGCGCGACACGCTTGTCTTCGTGGAAGTGAAAACGCGGACGCGGGAGGATTTTGGCCGGCCGCTCGAAGCTGTCGGGCGGCAGCAGCAGCGGCGCATTTCGCAGGGCGGCCTGGCCTGGCTGCGTTTGTTAGGCAATCCGGACGTGCTTTTTCGGTTCGACGTGGTCGAGGTGATGATGCCAGAGGGAGCCGAGCCCAGGATCGAACTGGTCCGGAACGCCTTTCAGTTGTCGGAGCCATATCTCTATTGAAATGGAGCGCGCGCTTCGCACGTTCAGGACTCGCCGAGTTTCTGTTTAGCGTCCTGGTCGAAAAGGGAAGTTCATGACCGGTGGTGTTTGTGCGCTTGTTCTCCGGGGAGCGCGGGCGCCTCGCCCGCTCTTCTTGGCGCCGTCGCCAAAAAGTCTTGCGGACACGGGCGGTGTCCCGCGAGGCGCGTGACACAGCGGGCGAGGCGCCCGCGCTCCCCGGAACATTACTGCGACATCCGCCGTGAAGATTCAGAATCTCAAAGAGATACTCGAATATTCAGGACTGGCCGCGCCGACTCCTTCCGGACTGTGCTCGAAGTTGCTTGAGCCTGGCCGGTGACCACGCTCCTATGAGGGGTGAGACAGGCGAAACAAAACGGCTGGTCGTTCACACCGCTTGATCTTCTTCTCCTCGCGGTGCCATTGGCGATCGCGCTGCGCTACGTGGGGGCGTGGCGGAACGACACGCTGCTCTTCATCATCTCGGCGATCGCCATCGTGCCGCTGGCCGGCTGGATGGGACGCGCGACCGAACAGTTGGCCATGCGCTCTGGGGCAGGTGTTGGCGGCTTTCTGAATGCGACATTTGGCAACGCAGCGGAGTTGATCATCGCGCTGGTGGCACTGAGCAAGGGTCTGACCGGCGTGGTCAAGGCTTCGATCACCGGGTCGATTATCGGCAACCTCCTCCTCGTGCTCGGCGCGTCGATTCTCGTCGGTGGCGTGCGCTACCAGAAGCAAACCTTCAACCAAACGGCGGCGCGGATTTCGGCGACCTCGTTAGGCTTGGGCGCCATCGCCCTGATCACCCCGACTATTTTTCATCGCGCAGCCGCCTCGCGCCCCGGCGGATGGTCGTTGGAAGCCGAACAACGACTTTCGCTGGCCATCGTGCTCGTGCTTTTCCTCACATATTTCTTCTCGCTCTTTTTTCATCTCTTTACCCATCGCGAGCTTTTCGCCGGTCCGTCCGACCAGCAGGAAAGCGAAGGCCGGTGGCCGCTTTGGCAATCCATCACCGCTCTGACCCTCGCGACGGCCTTCATCGCATGGCTAAGTGAATTTCTCGTCGGCTCGATCGAACCCGCCCGTCACTCGCTCGGTCTGACCGAGACGTTCGTCGGCGTCGTGGTGGTCGCACTGGTCGGCAACGCGGCCGAGCATTCCAGCGCCGTGATCATGGCGTGGAAAAACAAGATGGATTTGAGCCTGAGCATCGCCACTGGCTCCAGCCTGCAGATGGCGCTCTTCGTTACCCCGGTTCTTGTCTTCGCCTCCTACGCGTTGGGCGATCCGATGACGCTCGAGTTTCCCCTTCCTCAGATCGCTTCAATCGTGCTCTCGATCTGGATCGTCGGCCAGATCAGCGGCGACGGTGAAAGCAATTGGCTCGAGGGCGTGCAGTTGCTCTCGGTCTACGCCATCATCGCAGTGCTCTTTTACTTTCTGCCGGCGCTTCCGACGCAGTGACTCGCCTGCCGATGCCGCCAGGGCGGATGAACGAAGAGGAATGCTCCCGCCGTGCAGTCTCAGTAGCGGTAGTGCTCGGACTTGTAGGGACCTTCCACCGGCACGCCGAGATACTCGGCCTGCTTCGTGGTCAGCTGGGTCAGCTTCACGCCGATCTTCTGCAAGTGCAGGCGTGCCACTTCTTCGTCGAGCTGTTTGCTGAGAACGTAGACGCCAACCTTGTAGGTGTCTTTGTTCCGCCAGAGATCGAGCTGCGCGAGCACCTGGTTGGAGAACGAGTTCGACATCACGAAGCTCGGGTGTCCGGTGGCGCATCCCAAATTCACGAGGCGGCCCTCGGCCAGCATGAAAATCTCGTGACCATCCGGGAAGGTATACTTGTCGACCTGCGGCTTGATATTGGTGCGCTTGATGTCGGGGCGCGCGTTGAGCGGGTCGACCTGAATCTCATTGTCGAAATGACCGATGTTCGCGACGACGGCCTGATCTTTCATTCGCTCCATGTGAGCGAGGGTGATGACATCGACGTTGCCGGTCGTGGTGACGTAGATGTCGCCCCGGCCTAAGGTGTCTTCAATCGTCGTGACTTCGTAGCCTTCCATCGCCGCCTGGAGCGCGTTAATCGGGTCGATCTCGGTGATCACCACGCGGGCACCCTGGCCACGGAGCGATTGCGCGCAGCCTTTGCCGACATCGCCATAACCACAAATGACCGCGACCTTGCCCGCGATCATGACGTCGAGCGCGCGATTCAGGCCATCGACCAGCGAATGGCGGCAGCCGTAGAGATTATCGAACTTCGATTTCGTGACCGAATCGTTGACGTTGATCGCGGGGACGAGCAGATGGTTTTGCTGCTGCATTTTGTAGAGGCGATGCACGCCGGTCGTCGTCTCTTCCGAGACGCCCCGCCATTCCTTGACCAGCTCATGCCAGCGGAAAGGGTTCTCGCGCTGCACTTCGAGGAGCAGATCTTTGATTACCTGTTCTTCCTTGTTGTGCGAAGGCGACTTCGCCCAATCGGCGCCTTCCTCGAGTTGATAGCCTTTGTGAATCAGGAGCGTGACATCCCCGCCATCATCGACCACGAGTTGCGGGCCTTTGCCGTCCGGAAACGCGAGCGCCTGGTTCGTGCACCACCAGTATTCCTCGAGGCTTTCACCCTTCCAGGCGAAGACCGGCACACCGGCTTTCGCGATCGCGGCCGCGGCGTGGTCCTGGGTCGAGAAAATATTGCAGCTCGCCCAGCGGACGCTTGCGCCGAGATCGACCAGCGTCTCGATCAGCACCGCCGTCTGGATTGTCATGTGGAGCGAACCGGTCACGCGCACGCCTTGGAGCGGCTTTCCTGGCGCGTACTTTTCCCGGATCGCCATCAGGCCCGGCATCTCTTTCTCAGCAATAGAGATTTCCCTGCGGCCCCAATCGGCCAGGTTGATGTCGGCGACTTTGTAGTCGTGCGTTTTTTGTCCTTCGGAGGCGGTAGTTGTAGTTGGCATGAGCTTTAAGTTTTAAGAGTTAAGTTTTAAACGGAGGTTTTTGCGCGCGCGCGTTTGAGCAGGGAACGCCGAAGACCCTCCAGCATTGCAGAGAGTTCCGTCGATTCGGCAATCAACTGGTCGAACGAGGCCTTTGTCAGCAGTTCGAGTCTGCGGCCGATGTAAAGCTGGGTTCGCAGTTCGCCGCATGAACCCTTCGAAATGTTCAAGAAATGCGCGAAGTCTTTCAGACTACCACGCTCTGAACCCTCCGCGATATTGGAAGGGACCGAGAGAGCCGCCCGTTGGATCTGATCCTTGAGCGTGAACTCCCGACAGGTGCGAAAGTCCTTAAAGATTTGCACCGCCAGCCGACAAGCGCGCTGCCAAACCTCAAGATCTTCGAAGGATTGATAAGCCATACTTAAATCTTAAAGCTAGCGCGCCGCTTTCTTGAGTTCGGTGGCCTTATCAGTTTTTTCCCAGGTAATCTCCGGGTCGTCCTTGCCAAAGTGTCCGTAGTTGGTGGTCTTCGAATAAATCGGGCGAAGGAGATTGAGCTGCTGAATGATGTTGGCCGGCTTGAAGGAGAAGAGGCGATTGACCGCCCGCTCGATCGCTTCCTCGGGAACGGCATTGGTGTCGAAAGTGTTGATGTTCATGCTCACCGGATTCGGATAACCGATGGCGTAGGCGAACTGGATTTCGCAGCGCTTCGCCAGCCCGGAAGCGACCACGTTCTTCGCCACCCAGCGCGCCATGTATGCCGCGCTTCGGTCCACCTTGCTCGGGTCCTTGCCGGAAAACGCGCCGCCGCCGTGCCGGCCCCAGCCGCCGTAGCTATCGACGATGATCTTGCGTCCCGTCAGGCCGGTGTCGCCTTCCGGACCGCCGATGACAAAGCTGCCAGTCGGGTTGATCAGATATTCCGTCGCGTCGGTCAGCATCTCGTTAGGCAAAACCTTCCGGATCACTTCTTCGATGATGAAGCTGCGAATCTCGGAGTGCTTTACGTCTTTCGAGTGCTGGGTCGAGACGACCACATTGGAAATGCCGACCGGCTTGCCGCCCTCGTAAATCACCGAGACTTGTGATTTCGCGTCCGGCCGGAGCCAGCGCGCCTTGCCGGCCTTGCGAATGCGGGTCAATTCCCGGCCAAGCCGATGGGCAAACATGATCGGCGCCGGCATCAGTTCCGGCGTTTCGTCGCAGGCGAAGCCAAACATCAGACCCTGGTCGCCCGCGCCCTGCTCGGAATGGCCTTTGCCCTCGGCTTCACTCGCATTCACGCCCTGGGCAATGTCCGGGCTTTGCCGGGTGATGATGTTTTGAATGTCGATCTTGTCGGCGTGAAAAACATCGTCGTCGTTCACGTAGCCGATTTCACGCACAGCGTTGCGCACGATCTCGTCGATCGGCACGACTGACTCGAGCGGTTTTCCCGCGGCCAGGTTGGGAATCGTGATCTCGCCGCCCACGATCACGGTATGACTCTTGGCGAAAGTCTCGCAGGCGACGCGGCTGTTGGGATCCCGCCGCAGGCAGGCGTCGAGAACGGCATCGGAAATGGTATCGCAGACTTTGTCCGGATGACCTTCCCCGACGGATTCGGAAGCAAAAATGAAACGACGAAGCATATTAAAAAAGGGTTCAGGATTCAGGTTTCAGAGGAAGGCAGGCCACAGGTATCTGAACCCTGAAACGTGAAACCTTTGATCTGCGAGCGGCAGCAAGCAACATATTGACCGATCATGATACGTCGATATATCGTTTTCAGATTCCATGGCGTCAACCATTAATTTCCTTCGCCTGCTGGCCGATCCGACGCGGTTGCGCCTGCTTCTCCTACTCGAGCAGGAAGAGCTTTCCGTCGCCGAACTGCAGGACATTCTCGGGATGGGCCAATCGCGCATCTCGAGCCACCTCGCACAGTTGAAGCGAGCCGGAGCAGTGGAGGATCGTCGCGCGGGCAAGAATGTTTACTACGGACTAACGAACGGCGGAAAGTTGGACCCGCAGCGCGCCAAAGTGAGCGAATTGACTCGCGCTCTCGCGCGCGAGATGCCCGAGACGCAACGCGACCGGACCGCACTCAAGGTTGTCCTGCGCAAGCGCCAGGATAAGGCGCGTGAATATTTTGACCAGCTCGCGGGCCGCTTCGGCCGCAGTCACTGCCCGGGGCGCTCATGGCAGGCACTGGCCCACACCATGATTTCGCTCCTCCCGCCGCTCACCGTCGCCGATCTCGGCGCGGGTGAGGGAACCCTCTCACAGTTGCTCGCGAAGAAAGCGCGTAAAGTGATCGCGATCGACAACGCCCCGAAGATGGTCGAATTCGGGGCCCAGCTCGCGAAGAAGCACGGCTTCAAGAACCTGGAATACCGGCTTGGCGACATCGAGGAGCCGCCGATCGAAAAAAACTCGATTGATCTCGCGATCTTCAGCCAGGCCTTGCATCACGCGATCCATCCCGAGCGTGCGATCGGGGCGGCGCACCGCATTCTAAAAAAAGGCGGCCGCATCGTGGTGCTCGATTTGCTCAGCCATCGCTTCGAAAAGGCGCGCGACCTCTACGCCGACCACTGGCTCGGTTTTAGCGAAGTGCAATTGCACCAATGGCTCGAAAAAGCCGGCTTCGGTGGGATCGAAGTGACAGTTGTCTCCCGCGAAAAAGAGAAACCGCATTTTCAGACAGTCTTCGCGACCGGGATCAAATAATCGGTGATGCCGCCGACGCGGCAATCGTGTTGCTGCCATTTGGCCCGCTCTTTGGGACGCAACTGGAGCAATTGGGTCTTGAGTTCCTGGCCGCAAGGGATTGAAGTAAATAGGGCCGCGCAGGCGAGACTGGTGAAAACTATGACCCCCGATCTGGAACCGGATCTGAAATTGGCGATCGCGCACGTCCTGACGATCGACGTGGTCGCCTATTCGACGCTCCTGATCGACGAGCAAAGCCGGTTGATGGCCGAACTGGTGCGAGCCGTAAAGGCCACCCCGCGCTTTCGCCAGGCGGCGGCGGAGGACAAGTTGATCAGATTGCCAACCGGAGACGGCATGGCGCTGGTCTTCCTGAGCGACGCGGAGGCGCCTATCGAGTGCGCGATGCAAATCGCCGCCAGCGTGAAAGAGCATCCAGAGATTCGATTGCGCATGGGGGTCCACAGCGGACCGGTCAATACGATTCGCGACGTCAACGATCGCACCAATCTCGCTGGAGCTGGGGTCGATATGGCGCAGCGCGTGATGGATTGCGGGGATGCTGGGCACATTCTCGTGTCCAAACGGGTGGCCGATGATCTCGCCCCTTATCCCCGCTGGAACCGCTACCTGCACGATCTAGGCGAATGCGAGGTCAAGCACGGGCGCAAAGTTTCGCTCTTCAATTTTTACTCGGAGTCCTTTGGGAATCCCGAGTCCCCGCAAAAGCTCAGGTGCGTACCAAAGGCGCCAGTTAGCAGGCGCGCGGCCATCACAGCAGCTGTGCTGGGCCTCGCGATCTGTCTGATCGGCGGTTATTTCGCCTTCAATCGCCAGACTGCTCCGAGGCGATCGATCGCAGTTCTGCCATTTGTCGATCTCAGTCCGACGAAGGATCAGGAATATTTAAGCGACGGAATAACCGAACAGATCACGAATTCACTCGGCAAGGTGCCGGGCCTCTTCGTGGTCGGCCGCACTTCAGCGGTTGTCGTGAAAAACCGGGACGTACGCGAAGTCGGCCGGCGGCTGCGGGTGAGTAACGTGATTGAGGGTAGTGTGAACGGCGGGCCTAACGAGCACCGGATCGATGTGCGACTCGTGAACGTCAACAACGGATATCAGGTCTGGTCGGACGCCTACGATTCGAGCGAGAAGGATGTTCTTAGATTGCAAAGCGAGGTGGCCCAGAAAGTCGCCGTTTCGCTTCAGGTGAAGCTGGGCGTTGCCGAAGCCGAGCATCTTGCAAAGCCTCCGACTAATGACCCGGAGGCCTACGATCTCTATCTACGTGGCCGTTACTTGCTCAACAAGCGGACGGGAGAGTCGATCCAGACAGGCTTGACTCTTTTTCAACAGGCGATCGCACGCGATCCAAAATTTGCGCTGGGGCATGCGGGAATTGCTGATGCCTACATCTTGCTTGGCGAATACGGCGCGATTTCGGTCGAAGCCGCCGCCGAAAAAGCGTGGCCCGAGGTCTCTGCTGCCTTGAAGATCAATGATCGCCTTCCCGAAGCCTACATTTCGCGGGCGATATTGTTTAACGATTTCGAGTGGAATTCGAACGCGGCGGAAGTCGACTACAAAAGCGCGATCGAACTGAATCCCAATAACGCAACCGCCCATCACTGGTACTCGTTGCACCTGGCGCAGTTGGGACGAACTGATGAGGCGCTCCAAGAGATCACAGCAGCCCAGAAGCACGATCCTCTTGCACCGATCATTCGCGCCGCGAGAGGAAAAATTTTGCTCGTGGGAGAACGATTTTCTGATTCTATCACTCAATGTCGCAAAGCGCTCGAACTGGAGCCCCATTTCGCACCTGCATTCTCTGTGATTGCTCAGGCGTATACGTTGCAAAGGCGATATACAGAGGCACTGAATGCGGCGAAAACGTATGTCGAACTTAGCGGAGGCGGCGATCAACAATTACCGGAATTGGCGTATGTACAAGCGGCCTTTGGCCATGACGAGGAAGCGCAGAGGATCATAAATGAAGTCCAAAATCGCGGCGGGACCTTTTCTGCCTGTGACATGGCGGCAATCTGTGTTGCATGGAAAGATTGGGCGGAAGCTCGGCGTTGGTTAGAACTTGCAGTCGATCAACACGCGATCGACTTGGTCTGGGTCCGAGTTGATCCTCGTCTGAAGGATCTTCGAGCGCGACCCGAATTTCAATCCGTAGTATCGCGTATGAGTGGGATTCGTCGAATGTACCAAAAATAGGCTTTGCAATTAATGTTGCTTTTTCGTATTTGGATCAAGGAGGAGGCACGAATGGCAAAAAACAGCGGCAAATCTAGAAAGAGAAGTGGGCGACCGGTTCCGCCTACAAAGCCTTTTAGGCAGGCTCTTAGTTTCAAAAGACTCGTGCCATGGATCGTCGAACACCCGGAGTATGGTCGGCAGCTTCATGAACTCGTCATCTATGCGCGCGAACATGCCAAGGATACCAATAAGGACGAATATAATTGGGCCAACAGAGAAATACATAACCACATCAGGTATGCGAATAAGGATCATTCCGCGGTCGAAGACATTCAGTTATCCGGCGATCTCGACGATGGTGTAAGCAAGAGCAGGTGCACCAATAATACGACTCATATTCATATCGACTTCGCGAAATACATTTAGTGGCGGCAGGTTTTCCCGCTGCGGTGTAATTGCCTCGAAGCAACGGTGGCGGCAGCTAACTCGGAGTCTTACGCTTCGTCATGGAATCTGGCGCTACTCGCGCGTCGCCAAAGATGGAGACCCCGCGCAAGGCTGGAAAATTCACTTGGCCGCTACAATTCTTTCCGCCGGCGAAGTTCTTGCTCGCTCATGGCCCGTGCTCGCCCAGTATAATTCGCTTTTCAAGATTCCTGCTGACTTGTCGATTCTAGCCCATCTCAACTCGGGCGAGGCCGGTTTTGCCCAAATTGGAAAGTTTATTACGGTCTACCCAAGATGCGATGATGAAGCGATCTTTCTGGCTAGGGAACTGCATACTGCCACGCGAGGTCTCGCAGCCCCGCAAATCCCGTTTGATCTGCACTATAGGCAAAACAGTCTGGTCTACTATCGTTATGGTGCCTACAGCGCCGCCGGCCGCGATGGAGAGCCAACTTACGTCCTTGATGCAAAAGGCAAGCGGCATCGAGACAGGCGCGCGCCTCGAACCGCAGTGCCAAAATGGCTGGAAGATCCATTTCATGGAAAGCTCCGTCCTCCTCTGCAAACGGCAACTGGCCCGATCGGACTTGATTATCTTGTCAGCAAAGCTCTTGCGCAGCGCGGGGGGGGAGGTGTCTTTGAGGCGCTCGATCTTGCCGCTTATCCGGCTCAGTTGGTCGTGATCAAGCAGGGGCGGCGACATGGCGAGACCGACTGGAACGGCGATGATGGCTTCGCCCGCGTGAAGCGAGAAGGCCGAACATTGCGCCAGCTGCGCCTCGCGGGTATTCCCGTACCGAAAACCTTCCGAGAATTTAAAGACAGCGGCGATCAATTCCTTGTGCTCGAAAAAATAACCGGCCGAGCATTGCTACCGCCTCTGGGTCAGCATCCGCAAAGACCGTCCTGTCGAGCGGCACTGAGGATACTCGATGAACTAGGCCCGCTGCTCACAAAGTTGCATACATCTGGCTGGGTTTGGCGTGACTGCAAGCCTGCGCACATTTTTCGGCATCGCGGCGCAATCAGGTTGATCGACTTCGAGGGCGCCTGTCGGATTAACGAAACCAACCTGCTGCCGTGGGGTTCGCCCAATTATGTCCCGCCGATTTATCATGGAAAATTCTCCCGGCGTCCGGGAATTTTGGAAGATGATTACGCTCTGGGGGTGATTGCGTTCCAGTTCATGGCCGGGGAGTTTCCGCCTTCGAGCTTGCGGCGGCGCCAGGCAATCTACAAACGCGCTGGTTGTCCGAAAGCTCTGCGGCTGCGAATTGAAAATCTGTTGCGGTGCTGAACCGTCGGGTTCTTGAGATGGTTCTGCAGCGACGCGATGATTTTTAGGCATGGTCATGAAAATCGCGGATTCCGGCAACGAAGCGCCGAGTCGCGCTGTCTAATCTTAGAGCTCGCGCGCTTGCCTTTAACCGATGTCGACCAAAACTATTTCTGTGACGGGATTCTTCGACGAGTTGAAGCGTCGGAAGGTCTACCGCGTCGCGGTGGGTTATGTCATCGCGGCCGGCGGTGTAATTCAATTGGCGTCCGCGGTGTTTCCGGCCTGGGATTTGCCGAACTGGACGCTGCGCCTCACGGTGCTGCTCCTGTTGGTCGGGTTCCCGATCGCGCTCATTCTCGCCTGGGCCTACGAGGTGACGCCGAGCGGCATTCGGATGACGCCGCGACTTCCCTTCGCTGAAGGGCACGCCCATCGCCGACGAAATATTTTTTTGCTCGGCCTTTCTGGTCTGACCCTGGCTACGGTCGCTGGATTTTTTCTCCTCCCGCACCTCGCCGCGATCCACATCGAGAAATCCATCGCCGTTCTCCCTTTTGAAAATCTGAGCTCCGATAAAGAGAACGCCTATTTCGCGGACGGCATCCAGGACGACATACTGACGAATCTGGCAAAGATTCGCAACCTGAAAGTGATCTCGCGCACTTCGGTGATGGGATATCGCGGCAATCCGCCTAACGCGCGGGAGATCGGCAAGGCGCTGGGGGTGGGCGCGGTCCTGGAAGGGAGTGTGCGCCGGGAAGGCAATCGAGTTCGCCTGAACGTGCAGTTGATCGATACCGAGACGGATCAACATCTGTGGGCGGAAGATTATGACCGGGATCTGACCGACGTATTCGCGATTCAGACCGACCTTGCGCAGAAGATCGCGCAGGAACTCCAGGCACAACTTTCTCCGAGCGAGAAAGAACAGATCTTGCGCCGGCCGACCGAGAACGGCGAAGCGTATCTCGCCTTTGTGCAGGCGAATTCCTGGCACTCCTCCCTCGAGGAAGTGAGCAAGCTGAAAGAAGCCGAACAACTCTACCAGCGCGCCATCCAGCTTGATCCGAAGTTTTCGCTGGCGCTGGCTAATCTCTCCATTCTGGAAAGCTGGATTTACCACACCTTTGAACCCACTGGCGTGCGGCGTGAGTTGGCCCGGAGCTACGCGCAACGCGCCCTCGATTTGCAACCAGATTCGCCCGAAGCGCATCTCGCCCTTGGCTTCTCTCTCTATTACGGAGATCGCGATTACAACGCGGCGCTCAACGAGCTTGCCATTGCCGAGCGCGCGATGCCAAACGAGTCGCAGATCAGCCTGGTGATTGGCGCGATTCAACGCCGGCAGGGACGTTGGGCGGAATCGACCGCCAACCTGGAAAAAGCCGCCAGTCTCAGTCCCAACGATACCTGGGTGCTGCTGAATCTGTCCTACAACTATTGGATGGTGCGCGATTACGAGGCGGCGAATCGGGTGATCGATCGCGGGTTGGCGATCGAGCCGAGGTCGATCAGCCTATGGGAATTGAAGTCCGGGATCGCTATCGATGAAAAGGAAGATTTCAGTGTTGCCGAAAAATCATTCGATGTGCTCGCTAAACCCCCAGGGAAATCCAGCGGGAAAAGTTCGCAGGAATTGAGCATGGAGAAAAGGGCGGATCTCGCGCTTTCACGCGCGAATACCTCTCTGATGGAGGGACAGTACGACAAAGCTCTGGCGGCGCTGGGCGGCGCCAAGGATGAGGCGCTCTCGGGCCGTCCGGGTAGCCTTTTTGAAAAGCGATTGCTGACCGGCGTGGTTCAGCAAAAGCTTGGTCACGCTGTCGAAGCGCAGGCTGCCTTCTCGGCGGCGAAGGAACTTGCCAGCGCTGATGTCAATGCCGCGCCCAATGACGCTTCGCGGCACGCGAAGCTCGCGCGCGCGCTGGCGCATCTTGGAGAAAAGGAGGCCGCGATTGCCGAGGCAATGCGCGCCACCGAGCTGCTCCCGGAATCGGCGGACGCTTTCGAGGGACCGAGGATGACGTCGGCGCTGGCCGAGGTCTATGCTCTCACGGGCGAAAACGCGAAAGCGATCGAGTTGCTCGACGGCCTGCTCAACCGACCGAGCGGTGTGACCGTGGCCTCGCTGCGGGTCGATCCCGCGATGGATCGCTTGCGCGACGATCCCAAATTCCAGGAGCTGCTTCAGAAATACGACGGCGGCACCTAGGACGCGCGGCCGTAACGGATGCGAAGCAACGGCCGGGCTTTCCAGCGCTTACTCCGGTCGTCTGTGCTTGAATTCCTCCAGTAGAGACCGGATTGATCTGGCGTGACCTTTTTTGAGGAGTTGAAGCGGCGCAAGGTGTATCGCGTCGCAGTGGCCTACGTGATCGCGGCCGGCGGGATCATCCAGCTCGCGTCGGCGGTTTTTCCGGCGTGGGAATTGCCCGACTGGTCGCTTCGCTTGGTTATTGTCCTGTTGCTGGTCGGCTTTCCCATCGCCCTCATCCTCGCCTGGGCTTTCGACGTTACCCCGACTGGCATCCAGGCTACGCCCGCGCTCCCGATCGCCGGCGGGGCGACCAGCTCGCATCGCAAGCGGAACGTCCTTCTGCTTGGTGCGGTCGGCCTGGCCGTGGCGATCGTGGCCGGGTTCTTCCTCCTGCCGCACGTGGCTGCAAAGAAGGTGGACAAATCGATCGCGGTCTTGCCGTTCGAAAATTTCAGCCAGGATAAGGACAACACCTTTTTCGCAGATGGCATCCAGGACGACATCCTCACCAACCTGTCGAAGATCGGCGACTTAAAGGTGATCTCGCGGACCTCGGTGATGGGATATCGCGGGAAGGAGAAGAACGTACGCAAGATCGGGAAAGAACTGGGTGTTTCGGCCATCCTGGAAGGGAGCGTGCGACGCGAGGGCAATCGGGTGCGGGTGAATGTGCAGCTGATCAATGCCGAAAACGATCAACACATCTGGGCCGAGGACTACGACCGCGAACTGACCGATGTCTTTGCCATTCAGACGGACCTGGCGCAGAAGATTGCGCACGAGCTGCAGGCTCAGCTTTCCCCGAGCGAAGAGGAGGAGATGACGCGCAAGCCGACTGAGAACGGGGAGGCTTATCTCGCTTTCGTCGAAGCCCACAATTTGCAGATGTCTCTTGAGGACCGCGAGAAGTTGAATCAGGCGGTGCAACTCTACGAGCGCGCCATTCAGCTCGACCCCAAGTTTGTCCTCGCCATCGCCAATCTCTCGATCTTGCACAGCTGGATTTATCACAGCTTTGAGCAAATCGAGCCCGAGCGGGATCTGGCGAAAAAATATGCCGATCGGGCGTTGGAACTGGCCCCCGAATCACCCGAGGCGCACCTCGCGCGCGGCTACTCACTCTACTATGGCGCACGGGATTACGAGGGCGCGTTGCGTGAATTCGCCATCGCCCAGCGCGGCCTGCCCAACGACGCCGGTGTCTATCTTGTGATCGGCGCGATTCAGCGTCGCCAGGGGAAGTGGGCGGAATCGACCGCCAACCTCGAAAAAGCCGTCAGCCTGAACCCGCACGACACCTGGCCGCTGCAGAATCTTTATTTCAATTACCAGATGCAGCGAAAATTCGAGGCGGCGCGGCGCGTCATCGATCGCGCGCTGGCGATCAATCCCAAGTCGACCACGTTCTGGGGACTCAAAGCCCAGTTGGCGATCGCCGAGAATGGCGATCTGAGCGTGGCGGAGAAAGGGCTGGCTGAGTTTGAAAAAGCGCGAGCCGCTGGCGAGTTGAAAGACCTGGAGCCGGCCACGGTCGCCGAGATCATGCTGGCGAAAGCCAACACTTTGGCGCTCCGCGAAAAATATCCGGAAGCACTCGCAGCGCTCCGCCAGATCCCCGCGGAGGCGCGGACCGGCGAACAGCCGCACTTGAACGAAGTCGATCTTCTCGAAGGCCTGATCTATGAAAAACTTGGCCAACCGGACGCGGCTCACGCCGCTTTTCTGAAGGCGAAAGAGGAGGCGGAGGAGGCGTTACGGAAGGCTCCTAACGATGCCGAGCGTCACGCGGCTCTCGGTCGGATGCTGGCTTATCTGGGCGAAAAAGATGCGGCCATTGCGGAAGCGAAGAAAGCGACGGAGTTGGTCCCCGAGTCGGTGGACGCTTTCAGCGGGCCGAAGATGAAGGAGGCGCTGGCGGAGGTCTACGCGGTGACGGGCGAGAACGCCAAAGCGATCGAACTGCTCGACGAACTGCTCAGCCAGCCGAGCGACGTCACGGTAGCTGGTCTGAAGGTCGATCCTGCGATGGATCGATTGCGCGACGATCCAGAATTCCAGAAACTGCTTGCGAAACACGAGCAGGGGACTTGAGCGCGGAGATGCGCGGACTCGTCACGGCGCAGTCTGTCCAGGGCGGAGGCACGTTCATTCGCCTAACGATTCGCCAGCTCCAACGGGTCGGGTAGATTTCGGCGCTGATGAAATATGACCTCATCGTGATCGGCGGTGGGCCGGCCGGCTATGTCGGCGCGATTCGTGCCGCGCAACTGGGCAAGCGTGTCGCCTGCATTGAAAAGGAACGGGCCGGCGGCACCTGCCTCAACTGGGGTTGCATTCCAACCAAGTCGCTCTTGCGCAACGCCGAGCTTTATCACCTGATGAAACATCGTGCGGACGACTTCGGCTTTAGGATTGAAGGGCTTTCCTACGATTGGAGCAAGGTGATCAAGCGTTCGCGCGACGTCTCGGATAAGAACGCGGCTGGGATCGAGTTCCTCTTCAAGAAAAACAAAGTCGATTACGTGCGCGGCGAAGCACTGATGGAAAAACCGGGCGAAGTTGCAGTGAAACTCGCCGATGGCAAAACCGAGACGCACTCCTCACCGAAGATCCTGGTCGCGACTGGAGTGCTTTCGCGGCCTTTGCCGGGATTGCCGTTCGACGGCAAGGGAGTGATCGGCAGCCGGGAAGCGATGATCCTAGAGCCACAACCGAAGAGCATGGTCATCATCGGCGCGGGAGCGATCGGGGTCGAGTTCGCTTATTTCTACAATGCCTTTGGCACCAAGGTGACGCTGATCGAAATGCTGCCGAACGTCCTGCCGGTCGAGGATACCGAAGTTTCGCAGGCGCTGGAACGGGCCCTGACAAAACAGGGGATCAAGGTTCTGACCGGCACGAAGACGACTAGGACCGAAACGACCAAACAAGGCGTGAAGATAACGGTGGAAGGCAAATCGTCGGAAATCATCGAGGCCGATGTTTGCCTCGTTGCCATTGGAGTCGTGCCGCTCTTGCCGGACGGAAAGCTGAAACTCGAGTTGACCGACCGCGGTTATATCAAGACCGACGATCGCTACGAAACCAGCGCCAAAGGTGTTTACGCGGCCGGCGACATCATCGGACCGCCCTGGCTGGCACATGTCGCGAGCTGGGAAGCAATTCAGGCGGTGGAAGGAATGTTCGACAAGATCGAACCGCGCAAGGTCCGCGAATTTCCCGGCTGCACCTATTGCCAGCCGCAGGTCGCGAGCATCGGCCTGACGGAACGCGCGGCGAAGGAATCCGGCAGGAAATTTCGGGTCGGGAAATTTCCCTTCAGTGCCAGCGGCAAGGCGCGCGCGATTGGGGAAACGGACGGCTTCGTGAAGCTGATCATCGGTGAACCGCACGGCGAGATCCTCGGCGCGCACATTATTGGACCGGAAGCGACCGAGATGATCGCCGAGCTCGGCCTCGCCATGACGCTGGAAGCAACTTACGAGGAGATCGAGGCGACGATTCACGCGCACCCGACCCTGAGCGAGTCCGTGCACGAAGCGGCCGGCCAGGCTTTCGGCCACGCCATCCACATCTAGCGCGCTTGTGGCGTCCGCTGTCTCAGCGGACAACCGGGCTTCGTATCGCCCCAATGCGCTGAGACAGCGCAGCCTGCAACCGCCCGTTATTTCCGGCTGCCGACGATTACAAGCACGACCCCGCCCACCAGCGCGAGTCCCCCGAGGACTGGCGGGAACGGAATGGTGTGTTCTTTATTCGCGCTTACCTGGAGCGGCCCGGCATCGATGATCTTCTCGCGCTTGGTGTAAGTGAACCCACCGTAAGCGAGCGCGATAATGCCTACAACGATAAGAATAATGCCGATGATGCCTGCCGGTTTCATGATGTGTGTCGCTAAACGCGCCGCCCGGAGACGAGATTAATGATCAGCAGGATGACCGCGATGACGAGCAAAATGTGAATGAAGCCGCCGAATGCATAACCGCTAACCAGGCCAAGCAGCCACAGCACCAACAGAATAACGAATATTGTCCACAACATAACTTTCCTCCGGTTTAGGTTTACCCTGCTTCGTCTCCCATCGTGCAGGTGCGCTTGTTTTTGCCAAGAAAAATTTCTCGCCTGCCAATTTTTCAACCTCCGATTCCTTAGGCGTGAACGTCATTTAGAAGATGAACGCGCGCTCAGCGCCCATGGCGCGTAGAGGATGGCAAAGAAGATCAGGGCGAGCAGGTTCAATTCCGCGATGTAGAGCCAGCGGGAGTGGGAAAGATAATCGAGGATGGAAGGGGCGATGGGTTTGTGGAGAAGGAACCCGTAGTTCACACCGGTCAGGTGATCGACGAGCAGAGTCGCGAAAAGATAGAGTTCCGACCAGGCGAGCGTGCGCCAGACCGAGCCTAATGTTGGACGGAAGCGCCGCCCCACCAGTAGATAGATGACCCCGACCACGATCCCGCAGTGAGTAATGAAGAAGCTCACAAACCGGATGTCGGGAAATCCGACCTGCAGATTTGGAGTGAGGATGGCCTGGAAGGTGCCGCCGATTCCCCAGAAGTAAGAGACCTCGGTCCAGCCGCGTCGGGCAGACAGCAGGGCGACGATGATTGTGACCATTGCCCAGTCGCAAAGCTGAAAGGGGAGTGCCTGTTTCCAAATGAAGAGATCGTGGCTCCACAGGTAGAGGGCGAAGCCGAAGTAGTTGGTGAGGAGAAGAAGCGTCAGACCGACCGCAACCGCGCGGTCAATCCGTCGGGAACCCGTAGTGCGCAAGGCGAATCCGAGAACGAGCGGGATGGCGATCGTGAGAAAAATGACGACGAGATGCGCGGTACCGAAAAGCAGGAAGACAGGTTGGGAATTCATGCGCGATAGACGCTTCACTCGGCCTACCGCGAGCGGAAGCGTCGCAGCTTACTCGCGTTCCTGCGCCGAGAGCAACGCCCAAGCCACGACCCTTGGAGGGAAGCGCGCTGTCGCTTCCCTCAAACGGCCGAAAGACATTCCTTTCTCGGAAACGTTCGAGGCACCGACAGCGCGGTGCCCTCCAAGTCCATTCGTCGTTTTGGGGCCGAAGCCGTCGTTAAACAGATAGCCGCCCAGAGACAGTGCCTATGGCGCTAGTCTCGCGGTTCAATCTTGCCTGCGCCGGTAATTTTCTTTTCCACTGACTTCGGGTGTCCGGTGTAGCTGACTTTGCCTGCGCCGGTGATCGCCGCCCGGAGCAAGTTGGAAGCTGAGACGTCGGCTTTGCCCGCACCGGTGACAGAAAGTTCGACATCATCCGCGACCAGGTTTGCCGCCTCCAGCTTGCTCGCGCCCGTCAGGCTGGCGAGCAATCGGTTTACCTTGCCGGCGAGGGTCACCTTCGCTGCGCCACTGGTTTCCAGACCGAAGGTCGCGCCGCTCAAACGGTCCGCGTTCAATTTTACCGCCCCGCTCAGGGTTGCCCCATCCAGGGACGGGCTCGTGATGGCCACCTTGACGCCGTGCGAAGGAGCAATCGAGCCTTGCGTCTCGATTTTGAGCAGGTCGCCCTCCACGCTGGTTGTGACGTGCGAAAGCAGATTTTCGTCAGTCGTCAGGCTAAAAGAGGGAGGGCCGGGATGCCATTCGATTTCGTAGAAGCCGCCCGCGTCCACCCGGGTAAAAGCGGTCACTGGCCGCTGCTCCGTCTTGATATCGCCATTGCCGCGAATGCCTCGCCAATCGCAACCAGCGGAGAGGAGGACGAGAAGCAACAGAACGGCGAAAAGATTCTTGTTTTTCATGATTGGGATCTCCGGTGAGATGCGACGACGGCCGGTTTTGGATTCAAGAAAATGAAAGCCCCCTTGTGCCTAACAAGATGTTGGTATCCGCTGGGCGAGCGCCACGCCGTGCGGAATTGCGCCCGCGACAAAACCAAGACATTCGACTGCGCCGCTCGGTTTCCCAGGCAGCGCGATGACGAGCGATGACGCGACAACCGCAGCCATGTTGCGCGAGAGGATCGCGTTCGGCGTGATCTTCATCGACTGAGCCCGCATCACTTCGCCAAAACCGGGGAGTTCGACTCGCATCATGTCGCGAATCGCTTCCGGGGTGATATCGCGAACGGCGATGCCAGTGCCGCCGGTTGTCAGGATCAACCCGCAGCCCTGGTCGGCGAAGGAGCGAATCGCGCATTGCAACGGGTCTATTTCGTCGGCCACGACCGCTTCCGCGAGAACGTTCCAGCCATGCTTCAGCGCGGCCTCCTTTAGCGCTGGCCCACCGAGGTCGTCGTACTCGCCGCGGCTCGCCCGATCGGAGACGGTGATGATGCCGACGGTGATTGGGTGAGGAGCAGTGGCCTGACGGAGTGTTGTCGCATTGGGTTGGGGCGATTCCTTCATCATTTCATTATTCCACGACCGCACGCTTCCTCTTGGAAACAAGATGTACATCAAAAATTCGCATCTCTTTGTCGACCGCCTTGCACATGTCGTAAACGGTGAGGAGCGCGACTGTCACGCCGGTGAGAGCCTCCATTTCGACGCCAGTCTGGGCGGTGGTTCGCGCGGTGCAGGTCGCTTCGATGAAAGGCATCGCCACTCGTCAGGCTGATTTCGACGTGGCTCAAACCCAGGGTGTGACAAAGCGGAATAAGGTGCGCTGTTTGCTTCGCCGCCTGGATGCCGGCGAGGCGCGCGGTGTCGAAAACATTTCCCTTCGCAATCCGATCAGCCGCGATCAGCTTGAGGGTCGCCGCCTGCAATTCGATGCGGCCGCTCGCGACCGCTTCGCGATGGCTGAGCGGCTTGGCCGAGACGTCGACCATTTTCGCGCGGCCGTCACTGGCGACATGAGTCAGGCGCTTCATCTTCTAACCGCCGATCGCGACCATCTTGCGCCCCGGCTGATATGTCGTGCGAAAATCGTGCTGCTCCGGTTTTCGCTCGACCACATCGCGAAAGAACTGGCGCAGTTCCTTGTCACTCGCTCCGGCCCGCAACGGCTGCATGATGTCGAACTCAAGGTAGCTCCCGAGACACGGCCGCAGTTTTCCGTCGCAGGTCAGGCGCAGCTTGTTGCAGCTCTCGCAGAAATGCAGGTTGGTCATCGCCCCGATGAACCCAATGCGCTGGCCGCGATCCGCGATTTGGAAATAGCTGGCCGGACCATTCGTCCGGAATTCCGGCTCCTGAATTAACGGGCCAAACTTCGCTTCGAGCGCGCGCCTCGCTTCGGCGACTGGGAAAAAGTTGCTTTCGGTCAGGACCTCGGTCGTGCTCACCGGCATCAGCTCGATAAATCGCAGGAGGAGATTGCGCTTAGCGGCAAAATCGGCCAGCGCGGCGAGGCCCTGATCATTGCGTCCGCGCATCAAAACGCAGTTAAGCTTTATTTGCGGAAATCCCGCCGCGATCGCCGCGTCAATCCCGGCGATCGCCTCCGGCAAAAGGTCGCGCCCGGTGATGCGAGCGTACTCGGCGCGATCGAGCGTATCGAGCGAGATGTTGATCGAGTTGAAACCGCAATCGCGCACGGCTTGCGCCATCGTTAGGCCGGGTTCCACTTCGCGCGTCAGAAGCGTGCCATTGGTGGAAAGTCCGATCTCGCGCAGCTTCGTCAGGCGCGGAAGTTGCCGGAAGAGTTGGATAACATCGCGCCGGGTCAGCGGTTCGCCGCCTGTCAGGCGAATCTTGGTCACGCCAAGGTCGCTCGCAATACGGATGAGGCGGAGCGTTTCCTCGAAGGTGAGGATGTCGCGTCGGGGGAGCCATTCCTGCAGCTCCTGCGGCATGCAATAGGTGCAGCGCTCGTTGCAGCGGTCGGTGATGGAGACGCGCAGGTACGAGATGCGATGACCGAAGCGATCCTCCATGGATCGAGGCTAGCGCGGGGAGTTTGGCGAAGCAAGATGGAGCGAGGACGATTGGGCTGCCTGAGAGTGGTTTGACGCTGTTTCGCCGCGACTTATGCTTCCGGAATATGAAGCGTCAATTGTCATCGTGGGCGCTGTTGGCGTGCATCGCAACTGGCGCGTTGGTTCTTTCAGGTTGTAGTACGGTTTCCTCGCGAATCGACGCAAACCGTGCGACGTATGAACAACTTCCGCCCCAGCAGCAGACTCTGGTCAGCCAGGGCAAGATCGGCGGCGGCATGTCGCAGATGGCGGTCTACATGGCATGGGGCCAGCCGCAGCAAAAGGCGGTTGGCGTTGTCCGTGGGGTGCCGACCGAGACCTGGGTCTACACGTTGTCAACCGCCGCTTACGGTCCCTATTACGGGCCCGGTTGGGGGGGCTACGGCGGCTGGGGCTTTGCCGGGCCCGTCGGCTTCTACGGGCGTCACCGCGGCTATCGCGTTTACGGGGCCTTCGTCAATCCCTATTGGGACCCGTACTATTATCCCTTCGGGCCGACGGTTCAGTATCCGGTCAAAACGGTTTCGTTTCAGAACGGTCGTGTCGTCGCCTTCCAACTTCTGACTCCGTCGGCCTACTGACGGCGAATTGTTTCTAGGAGACTGTTGAAATATTGGAGCGGGCCGCGTTGCGACGCAACCCGGCGGGCGCGAGGCAGACAAGCAGAGGGCGTCGTCGCTCTCTCGTTACAGCCCGCTGCGGGGATGCGCCTCGCTCCTTGCCCTCTGCCCGTCTCCCTCTACGCGCGGCCCGCTCCAGTATTTCAACAGTCTCCTAGGTGCTTTGCACCAATCGCCGGACGAGATCCTCGATCGTCACAATCCCGGTGAGCTTGCCGCGTTCGCCTTTGACCGCGGCGAGAGTGAGGCGTGCCGCGCGCAGGCGGCGAATGATGCGGTAGGCAGATTCGCTTTCTGCCGCGGAAACGATCCGCCGCGTGTAGTGGCGAAGGTCGGCTGCGGGATTTTGGTCGAGCAAAACATCGAAGACATTGACCAGTCCGAGCGCCGTTTTCTTCGAGATTACCGGCAGGCGGTCAATACCGGTCGCGGCGCTCAGCTCGAGAAGCTGGGGAATCGTGACGTCCGGTTTGACCGAGACAATTTTTCGCAGCGGAACCATGACGTCAGCCACCTTGACGGCGCGAAAATCGACCACGTTGTGAATCATCGCCCGTTCGGTCGAGGTAAGCGCACCCTGACGTTCACTCTCGACCGTGAGCTGCTTCAGATCCTCGCGGGCCGCGAAGAGACGAGGTGGCGCCTTGGTTCGCCGGAAGAGCAGCCGGCCAATCAGTGATCCCAGTGCCAGTACAGGCCAAAGAAGCCGCGAGGTGAAAACGAGCAGACCAGCGAAGGCCGCGAGCGCGCGATAGGGGAAGCGGCGAAAAAGCGATTTGGGCAAAACACCGAGCAGAAAAAGGTAAATCGGCGCCGCCACGAGAAGCGCGACCAGATAGCCAAGGATGCCTAACAATGCCACCATTCGTCGCGTGAGCAAAAGGAGGCCGGCGATGTCGGCGAAATTTGTCACCAGCAGGATGGTGGCGAGCAAGCGCTCGGGCGCTTTCATCAAACGGCCGAGAAGGATAGCGGAATGATTGTGCAGCTTTACCTGATGGCGCAGGCGCACCTGGTCGAGGGAGAGCAGTCCCGCCTCGATTCCGCCAAAGACGAACGAGACCACCCAGCAGCAAGAGATGATGATCCAGGCGATCATGTTTCCCTGCCGGCCGCTGCGTCGTCGTCCGCCGCGCCAGCTCCGTTTCTTTCGAGCAGGACTTCCTCGATCCGTTTGCGGCTGACCCGCCGCACCGTGATGGCGAGATGTGGAACCTCCAGGGTCGCGCCCGGGTTGGGCAAATAGCCGAGCCGATTAAAAACGTAACCACCGATCGTGTCGATGCCGTCGGCCATCAGTTCGAAGCCGAGATGTTCCGTCAGATCGTCGAGGCGCGCGTTCCCGCTCACGAGAAAGCGGCCATTCTCAAGCGGCTCGATGTAAAGCTCAGCGTCGCCGAGCGGCGCCGCGTCGCTGATGATTTCCTCGATGATGTCGTCGAGGGTGATAATTCCCTCCGTCCCGCCAAACTCGTCCACCACGATCGCGAGCCCCTGCGGCTGGGTGAGAAAACGGCGGAGCAATTTCACTGCCGGCATCGTCTCGGGGACATACGAAGGGGCAATGAGCGTTTCGGTGTAATGCGCCGAGGGATCGAGCAGGAATTGCTTTACGTCGACAATACCGACGATGTGGTCGGGCGTGTCGGCGTAAACCGGGACGCGGCGATGGCGGCGTTGCTGGAAAAGGGCGATCGCTTCGTCGTTAGGCAAATCGTCTGGCACGGCGAAGGTGTCGACCCGTGGCGTCATGCAATCCTTCGCCGTCTTGTCTCCGAGCTTGATGATTTCCTGAATCATCTCGCCTTCCGCTTCCTGCAGCGTGCCCTCGGCCTCACCCATTTCGACGAGCGTCTCGAGTTCCTCGTCACTGATCCGCTGCCGGACGCGCAGTTGCGCCGGGGCAAGCCGATCGATCACGACGTTGCTGGCGTTTTCCAAGACCTGGCCGACACGATCGAGCAACGGCAGCATGACCTTAAGCGTGAACACGCCGAGGGCTGAAATCCGGTAGGAGGTGGAAAGGGCGAGGAGTTTCGGGATCAAATCGCAGAGCACGACGATGACAGCGAAAATCGCGAGCGCAGCCAGCCAGGCCGGGAGATGGGTGACGAGCGGTCCTTCCCAAATCAGAATGAGACAAAGCACGATCAGCGGCACGTTGACCATCGTGTCGCCGAGGAGGAGCACGTTCAGGACGCGCCGTGGATTCTCGCGGAACGTGCGCAGGAAATCAGTTAAGGATGGGTACTGTTTTTGGAGGCGCTGAATTTGGTGACGCTTGAGCCGGAAGAGCGCCGTCTCCAGGCCTGAAAAAAGCGCCGAGCAGGAAATCAGAACAACGATCGCACCAAGAAGAAGAGTGAGCCCAACTGCCGTCATCCGTCGCCCGCGGCCGTGCGCACATCGGCCCTCCGTGGAAAAACAGTGGCTGCTCGGTTGCCGGTCATCTCTGCCGAAACGAGATTAAGCGCTCCGTGAGCAAAGGCCAAAGGATTTCCCGATTGGTGGAAGGGATGAGCGACGCACGGGGCGGGCGTGAGAGCGACGCGATCGCGCACCATCCCTGTTATCTCGGCTTTTTCCGCTGCTGGAATGAGCAGCGTTATTACGAGGCGCACGATGTTCTCGAGCATCTTTGGCTGCGGACGGAATCGGAGGACGCGAATTTTTTCAAGGGGCTCATTCAGGCCGCCGGCGGTTTCGTCCATTTGCAGAAGCAGTATGCGCGGCCGACGCATCCCAAGGATGGACGCCGGATGTATCCAGCGGTCCGCCTGTTTCGGCTTGCTGAGAAAAATCTGATGCCGTTTGCTCCGCTGCGGCACGGCTTCGATGTCGCCGGATTTCTCGAAATGCTCCGGGCGCAGCGGGAAGCCATTATCGCGGCCGAGTACCGCGCCAACCCGTGGTCGCCGGAGCGCGCACCGCAGCTCAGGCTCTCATCGGGTCAGACATAGCTTGGCCGCGGCGACGCGAACCGCTGCGAGGAGCCGGCAGATAGAGAATCTCTCAGTCAAAAAATATATTGCCTGACCCCCAATTTTCCGGACCCGTTCGATCAGCAGCACTTCATCACAGAGCTCAAGCCGGCCGCGAAGCGAGCGCCAGTCCTGCCATCGGCGCACTCGCTCGCCACAAACGCGTTTTCGCTTTGAGTAAGACACCAATCGAGCATCGCGAAACGAGCCGAGCTCCCGGCGGGACGTTAATTGTCATTTTGGGCAAAATGACTTGCGTTTCTTGGGCTTTTTCCGGCAGAATGCCGACGCAGTCGTTTTTCAGGCGGACGGCTAGGAAGCCGTGGAGCATCAGTGATGAATGATTCACCCCCTATGCAAAGCGCCGATGGTGGTGCGATGGCATTCACCACCACTCATTGGAGCATAGTGATGGAGGCGCAAGGCGAATCGCCCGCTGCGCAGAAAGCGCTCGAGATACTTTGCCGTACCTATTGGCGACCTCTCTACGGATTTGCCCGCCGGCAGGGGCTTGGACGCGAGGAAGCGCAGGATCTGGTCCAGGAATTTTTCGCGCGTCTGCTCGAACACAGAAATCTGGACACGGTCCGGCGCGAGAAAGGACGGTTGCGTTCTTATCTGCTCGTGTCGCTTAAACGTTTTCTGGCGAGCGAGCGGCAGCGCGCCGGCGGCGTCAAGCGCTATGAGAGTGGTCCGCATATCCCGCTGGACGAACTGATCGAGTCGGAAGTTGTCGATTTTGAGCTGGCAGAGAGATGGAGCGCTGACCGGCTTTACGAGCGGCAATGGGCGTTGGCGGTACTGGAGCAGGTTTTCGGACGATTGGAGTCTGAGTACGAAGCCGCAGGCAACGCGACGTTGTTCGACCAGTTGAAGGAATTCCTCGTTGGCGAAAACGACCGGCCCCTCCAGGCCGAGATCGGCGCCGAATTGCATATGACAGAAAACGCCGTGAAGCAGGCGTTTCATCGGTTTCGCCAGCGTTACCGGGTGCTATTGCGCGAGGAAATCGCTCACACTGTGATGGCGCCCGGCGACGTTGAGAATGAACTGCGTCATTTGGTTTCCGTGCTGCGCGGGTAACGACACGAATTGCACAGAGAGAGACACGAATTACACGAATTATCACGAATACGCTGATCGATTGCTGCGAGTTTGTGAAATTCGTTTCTCAATTAGTGAGAACTCGTGAAATTAGTGTCTAGAGTCTGCGGAAACTGCGGGGAGAGAATCCTCGGGGACGAGCCGAAAGGATTATGCCCGGCCTGCGTCCTGGAGACAGGTCTCGGCCCACTGGCCGATCAAGCTGTAGCTGGGATCGACTCGTCCGCCGTAGCCTCGGCGAAGGCGGATGATCCCGGTCCCACAGCCGGCGTGCTGATGGACTTTGGTGACTACGAATTGCTCGAGGAAATCGGGCGCGGCGGCCAGGGAGTCGTTTATCGCGCCCACCAAAAAAGTCTCAACCGAACGGTTGCGCTAAAAGTCATTGGCCTTGGGCAATGGGCCACGCAGGCGCATCTAAAGCGCTTTCGACGGGAAGCGGAAGCCGCCGCCCGGTTAGAACATCCCGGCATCGTACCAATCCACGAAGTCGGGGAGCGCGACGGCTCATGCTATTTCAGCATGCAATTCATCGAAGGCGGCCAGCTTGACGAAGTGGTGAGGCTCACGCCGATGTCGATCCGGCAGGCGGTCGAGCTTGTCGCCAAGGTGGCCCGCACAGTGCACTACGCGCATGAACATGGAATTCTCCATCGCGACATCAAACCGGGGAACATCCTTCTCGATGCCAAAGGCGAACCGCACCTGACTGACTTCGGACTGGCCCGGCTGGTGGAAACGGAGAACACGATGACGCGCACGCTGGACGTTTTGGGGACACCCAGTTACATGGCGCCAGAGCAAGCGATGGGAAATAATGCGGCCGTCAACGGTGCCACAGATATCTATGGACTTGGCGCAGTGATTTACCAACTGCTCACCGGACAGCCGCCCTTTTCGGGTGGAGCAACATACGAGACGATCAGGTTGTTAATCGACACCGAGCCGAAGCAACCGCGCCTCTTGAATCCGAAAATAGATCGCGATCTCAGTACCATTTGCCTCAAGTGTCTCGAGAAAGATCCAAAGCGCCGCTACTCGTCTGCGCTGGCGCTTGCCGAAGATCTCGAACGCTGGCTCAAGCACGAACCGATTCAGGCGCGCCGCGCCGGCGTTTTCGCGCGAGGAGAAAAATGGCTCCGGCGCAATCCGTCAAGTACACTCCTTATGGCATCTCTGTTTGCTCTGGTGGCTGCCTCTGGGTGGATCGTGGCGACTCAGGTTTTCCCGTTTTTCGAGATCCCGCACTGGGCGGTGTTCCTTGTCATTCTCCTCTCGATCCTCGGCTTTCCAATCGCCCGCATTTTGGCCTGGGCCTCTCAAAGTACGCCGGGAGGCATCAAGCGTGAGGCAGATAGCGCGTTCGTCGTAGCCGATAGCATGTCGCTCGTGGTGCTGCCTTTTGCGAATCAAACCGGTGACCCCGAACAGGAACACTTTTGCGATGGGCTGACAGAGGAACTCATCAACCGCCTTGGCCGAATGCGGCCTTTGCTGGTGATCGGGCGTAACTCTTCCTTTGCCTTAAAAGGAAGGACGCAAGATTCGCGGGCAATCGGGCAGATCCTGGGCGTGGCGAACCTCTTGGAAGGCAGCGTGCGCAAGTTCAACGGTCGTGTGCGGATCACTGTTGGGCTGGTCAGGGCAAGGGATGGCAGCCAGCTTTGGACGGAAAACTATGACCGCGAGCTGAAAGACGTCTTTGCCGTGCAGGAGGAGATCGCAAGCGCCGTTGGCGAACAACTTCGCGTGACGTTGCTCGGTGCGGGAGGTACGGCACAGCGCGCGAGAGCGCTCGCCGACACCAAGGTCGCAGAAGCTCACCACCTCTATTTCTGCGGTCGTTACCATTGGGGCAAGCGGACTGAAGCGGGGCTGCAAGCAGCGATCAAAGACTTCAACGCGGCGATCGATATCGATCCAGGTAACGCGCGGAGCTGGGCCGGCCTGGCTGACTGTTACACTATTCTCGGGTGCTGGGGCTATGAGTCTCCTCATAAGTCTTATCCGAAAGCGAGAGCCGCCGCAGAAAGAGCGCTCGAGTTGGATGACACGCTGAGCGAAGCCCATGTCTCGCTGGCGGTCGGTAAAAAGGATTACTACTGGGACTGGGTGGGTGCGGAACAGGAATACCGGCGAGCCTTGGAGCTGAACCCGAGCAATGTCATGGCGCGGCAATGGCATGCTGAATATCTGAGCTGCCTCGGCAGACACAGCGAAGCCATCGCCGAAGCGGAACGGGGGCGGCTCCTCGATCCCCTCGCGCTCGTCGTCGCGGCCACTTTAGGACGCCATGGTTATGGTTTCGCGCGACAATACGACCGCGCCGTCGAGGAGCTGCGAGAGGCGGTGCGGATAGATTCCGACTTCTGGATGGCTCACCTTTTCTTGGGATTCACCCATATGTATCAGGAACAATTTGACGAAGCCCTGGCCGAGTTTGCTCTCGCGCAACAGCTCGAGCAGAACGGCGACATATTGGCCGGCACCGGCTACGCGCTTGGTCGATCGGGGCGGAAAGCGGAGGCGCGGCAGGTGCTTGCCGAAATCATGAAACTGCGGCAAGGGCGTTACGTCCAGGCAGTGGTAGTCGCCTTGGTCCACATCGGTCTGGGCGAAAAAGACGAGGCCTTTTTCTGGTTGGAAGAAGCCTTCACCGAGCGCGCACAGTGGCTGACCGAAATCAAGGCTGACCCAGCCTTCGATAGTTTGCGCGCCGACGCCCGTTTGGAACAATTGTTACAAAGAATAGGCCTGGCGTAATGGATCCCGGCAGTTTCTTCACCGAACTGAAGCGAGCGGCGCAACGTCATCCCTATGGCGGGACTCTTCCGCGATCATTCGCGCATGGACAGGCGAGAAGGACCTTCCCTTTAAGGAACTGGCGACAGCCGCATAGAACCTGGGCTGGATAAACTACGTCAACTGAAACTGCAACTCTGGTGGAATCAGCTGCGCGGCGAGCCGCGCTTCGAGAAAATCGTCGCCTCGCTCGCGCCAAAGGAAGTTTTACCTGGCGCTAAATCAGATGATCGGCGGCGAGAATAGCCGCGCCGTCTCAACTCTCATCTCGCTGTTCCTAAGCCCATACACGAGCTGGCTTGACCAAAGCCCGTCCGTTACGCCGGCACTGTTAAAGCTCGATCCGACCTGGGACCCTTACGCGCCGATCCCGCTTTCAAGAGCTTTGCAAAGATAAGCAGCCGCCTCCCACGCCGTAGCTGCAAGCTGGTAGCCGGTTAGCTTTCGTTACTTTTCTTTGGTTTTGTCGGCTGTTCGCATCCGTGAAATCCGCGGTTTTCTCAAAAAATTCAAACTTTCCGCGTAACCTCACGCCAGAGTTTCTCTAGTACCCTGGTGAAGACCAAAATTAACAAGAGAAAACAAAACAGGAGCAACCCATGAATCGAACTCGTTTCTTCTCCATAGTCCGCATCGCAACCGCAGGCAGGCTTGTCACCACGGGCATCGCCACAGGCGTCCTCAGCGCAATCCTGACACTTCCGTTGATTTCCACCAGCAACGCCGCACCGGCAGCCGATCCTCCGGTGATGAGCTTCGAACAAATGCACGCGCTGAGTACGACCATCGGCAGCGCCCAGGTGCTGCCAACAACGCGGACGGTCCCGCATTGGTTTGGATCGACACTGGATCCGCACAATGGGATCACCTACGGCTATCATATGGTCGGCGCCGACCCGAACAACTGCTCGGGGGCGGACTGCGATGTGACGGTGACTGTGGACATCACCCCGCTCAACGTCATCGTTGACGGAGAGTCGTTTAACGGTACGGACGTCCTTGCCGCGACGCTTGCCTCTCCAGTCTTCGTGCCGAACGACTACGGCTCGACACCGTTCGCCACCGTGCCGGGTGATTTCCCGGACTTCCCCAATTTGCTCCGAGGCCCGGGCGGAGTCCTCTCGCAGAATGACGCAGGCAATCCACTTCAGCTTGAGGACGCGACAATGCGGGCGCAGTTTAATAAGACGGGCTCCAGCTCTTACCACCTGAGACTCAATCCTGTCGTCCACGACCCCGTCACCATCGTCGTTCCACACAACAAAGGGATTGTGATCCAGAGCACCAGTGGCATCTACGCCGCGGACATTAACTTCCGATGGTGGTTGACGCAGATTCAGAACTTGGATGCCAACCTCGGCTACATCGATCCGACCCACCTGCCGATATACCTAACGTACGACGTTCTGCTTTACTTCGGCAACGATCCGGCCAACGGCTTCGTGGTCGGCTTCCACGGCGAAGGCCAAAGCGCCCACGGCGGGGGCAACCACCCAGTGCAAACGTTCGCCTGGGCTTCATACATGAACCCCGGGGGATTCCCGCAGCCCGACGGTTCCCAGTGGGCGGGGCAAGACATCCACATACTCAGTCACGAGATCTCAGAGTGGGCGGATGACCCGTTCGACAACAACTACGTCGAGCCCTGGTCAACGCCGACTGCGTTCTACGACTGTTACAACACGTTAGAGACCGGCGACCCAGTGGTGAACATCGGATTCGCGAAGGGGACGAACATTTACTTTCAGGGGCCGAACCCCGATGGCACACAGACCGCCGACGGTTACTATCATCCGGAGGACCAGGTCTTCCTCCCGTGGTTCATGCGCCTTGCGCCGAATAACATCTCCGAGCCTACGCAGAGCCCGTCGACGAACATCGGCCGCTATTCACTGATGGGCGATCTCAACCTGTTCGAAAGCTTCCACGAGCCGGCCACGGACTGCAACTAGTTAGGCAAGGCTCGCCGAAGTAGCCTGGGCTGGGTGCGGCACCGTACCCGTTACCCGGCTCTCTTCCGGACACTTGGCGAGCTTCCGCTGAATGGAATTCGTCAAGAGTCTCTTGAACGACGGCGTTGTCCTGGTAGGGGGGTGCGGTTTGGAGTTGCCTCGAACACAAAGGCGTTGCCGCTCAGCCTCTCATCGGGTTAGAAATAGCTTGGCAGAGGCGATGAGCAGAACCGTCGCCAGGAGCCGGCAGATGGTTCGAGGTTGAAAACGCTGGCTACCAAAATACGAACCGAGGAAACCGGCAACGATCACGACCGGCATCAGCACGACGGTCAGCGAGGGGATGCCACGACTCCCGGTCAGGAAGCCCCCGAGGCCGGCGATCGAGTTGACCAGGATGAACAACGCCGAAACGGCGGCGGCCTGCCGGATGTGTGCCCATCGGCAGACGAGCAAGAGCGGAGTCAGAAAAATACCGCCGCCGGTTCCGGTCAGGCCGGAGAGAAGTCCGATGCCGGCGCCAACACCGATCGCCGCCGGAGTGGAGGGGGGCGCGACATCAGGCGGATCGCTCCGCCGAAAGATCAAATGCACCGCCGAGAAAAGCAGGATCAGACCGAGCAGGATGCGGAAAACACTGCCCGACAACTGCCAATAGCCGCCCAGATACGCAGCCGGGATGGAAAGCACCGCGAAGGGCCAGAAAAGCCGCCATGACAAATAACCCGCCCGCCAGAATTGAAAGCTTCCGATCATCGCCACAAAAATGTTCAGGACCAGGGCGGTCGGTCGAATGACCGCCGGAGCAATGCCAGCCAACGCCATGACCGCGATGTAACCGGACGCGCCGGCGTGCCCGACCGATGAGTAGAGGAAACCGATCACGCCGATCGCCAGGATGAGCAGAATCAGATCGACGTAGTTCATTGCGCGTCGGAGAGGAACCGGCGGAGCCCGCGCACCTTCCGCGACGCCTCGGCGCGTGACAAGCGACTTCCGCTTTCGCATTCTCGCGCTAGCGTACAACGTGACTCCGACACCGCCTGCCGCTGCCGTTCCGCCCGCCCACGTGGAGCAGCACACCAATCGGCTCATCCACGAAAAATCGCCCTACCTGCTCCAGCACGCACATAATCCCGTCGACTGGTATCCGTGGGGCAAAGAGGCCTTCGACAAGGCGCGGCGCGAGAAAAAGCCGATTTTTCTCTCGATCGGCTATTCGACCTGCCACTGGTGCCACGTGATGGAGCGCGAGTCTTTCGAAAACAAAGAAGTCGCGGCCTTCCTGAACTCGCGTTTTGTCAGCATCAAGGTCGACCGCGAAGAGCGGCCGGATGTCGATCGCGTCTACATGACTTTTGTGCAGGCGACGACCGGCGGCGGCGGCTGGCCGCTCAATGTTTTCCTGACGCCGTGGCTGAAGCCGTTTGTCGGCGGCACCTATTTCCCGCCCGTGGATCGCTATGGGCAGCCGAGTTTCCTCAAGGTACTGCATCGAGTGGCCGACGCCTGGGCAAGCAATCGCGCCAAGATCAGTCAAAGCGGCGACCAGATCATGACCGCGCTGGCCCGTTCCGCCGCGGCGCCCGCTCCGACCGGAAAGGTAGACGCGAAACTGATCGATGCTGCTTATATACAAATCGCGCGCAGCTACGACGCGCGAGATGGCGGGTTCGGCGGCGCGCCGAAATTTCCGCGACCGGTGACGCTGAATCTCCTCTTTGATGTCTATCAGCGTTCGCCTTCAGGCTCGGACGCGGGCGAGGCCGCGCTTGGGATGGCGCTGCTCACCCTGCGCAAGATGGCGGCTGGCGGGATTCATGATCAGCTGGGTGGCGGCTTTCATCGCTATTCGGTCGATGGTTCGTGGCGGGTGCCGCATTTCGAAAAGATGCTCTACGACCAGGCCCAGCTGGCCAACGCCTACCTTGACGCCTACCAAATTACCGGCGACCTGCTCTACGAAGGGATCGCGCGCGACACGCTGAATTATGTGCGGCGCGACATGACCGACGCCGGCGGCGGATTCTACTCGGCCGAGGACGCGGACAGCCTGGCGACCGCCGGCGGGACGGAAAAAGCGGAAGGCGCGTATTACGTCTGGACGAAGCAGGAGATCGACGAGGCGCTTGGGCAATACGCCGAGTTGTTCGATTATCAGTACGGGGTCGAACCGGAGGGCAACGCCCCCGAGGGGAGCGATCCGCAGGGAGAATTTCAGGGCAAGAACATCCTCTACGAACGACAGAGCTTTGCCGAGACGGCGAAGCATTTCGGGAAAAGCGAGCTCGATGTCGACGAATCGATGCGTTACCGTCGCGCGACTCTGTTGGAGCTGCGCAAGAAACGTCCGCGGCCGCACCTCGACGACAAGATCATCACCGCTTGGAATGGGCTGATGATTTCCGCCTTCGCCCGGGGTGCGCAGGTCCTGGGCGATCCGAGCTATCTCGAGGCCGCAAACCGGGCGGCCGAATTCGTCAGGCAAAAGCTTTACGACGAGAAGACGCACACCTTGCGGCGCAGCCATCGCGGCGGGCCGTCCGGGGTGGGTGGCTTTGCGGAGGATTACGCTTTTTATATCCAGGGCTTGCTCGATCTTTACGAGACTTCCTTCGACGTAAAGTGGCTGCGACTGGCCGAGCAATTGCAGGCGACGCAGGACCGCCTTTTCTGGGACGAGCGCAACGGCGGCTATTTCACGAGCGCGGGGAATGACGCCAGCGTCCTCATTCGGATGAAGGAAGACAACGACAGCGCAGAGCCGGCGCCGAGCTCGATCGCTGCGCTCAATCTGATTCGATTGGCGCAGATCCGGGATTCGAAGGCGCTGCGCGAACGGGCGCAAAAGACGATCGCCGCTTTCGGCGGGGCCTTGAGCCATTTCCCGAGCGCGATGCCGCAAATGCTGGTGGCGCTCGATTTCAGCCTGGCGAAACCGCAGCAGATAATCATCGCGGGCAAACCGGACGCGATGGACACGCGCGATCTGCTCGACGAAGTGCACCGGTATTATCTGCCAAACACGGTTGTGCTCCTGGCCGATGGCAGCGAGGGCCAGAAATATCTCGCGGAAAAATTGGAAGAGCTAAAGGGGATGCGGCCGATTAACGGGAAAGCCGCGGCCTACGTTTGCGAGAACTTCACCTGCAAAGCGCCGGTGACCACGGTCGAGGAACTGCGCAAGCTATTGACTCGTTAGGCAGGCTCAATGTGGGAGGGGCCTTTGCGCCCCGATCCGTTGTGGTCCGTTTGCTCACCGGGGCACTCCCACATTAGGCGCCGTCGACCTCGCTTGGTCGCAGCGGAAGTGTCTTGCGCCGGCGGAGCCGCATCCAGTTGTTCCAGGTTTTGCGCACGCTGTCCTTGGGCGTGAGGTATTCCTGGTTCAGTTCGTTGCTTTTCACGATCTGGGCGAGGATGCCGTGGACCGAGAAATCTTCCGTGTCGAGGATGGTGTAAGCCGTCCCGATCGCGGCGTGATGATGTGCATCACTCGCCGCCGTCATCGGCAGGCCGCGAACCTGCGCATATTTGAAGGCATAGCGATTGTAGCGGCGGAGGGTGGTGGCGGCGTTAAAAACCTCGATCGCGTCGATCGGCAATTTTTCGAGCGTCGAGAAGCGGATTCCGGCCCGGAACAAGTCATACGGGTGCGGTGGAATGGCGAGGCCGCCGCGCTCATGGATGAGGTCGCACACCTCGCGGGCCGGTTGCCCTTTCAAATAAGGAAGCGATGCGCCGATGCTAAGGAGATGGCCTTCGGCGGTCGTGACTTCGACGCCCGGAATGATGAGAAAATCATCCACCGGCATGCCGTCCTCGCGCATCAGGCCTTTGTCGAGGAGATAGGTGACGCCGTCGTTCGTGTTGTGATCGGTGAGCACAAAACCGTGCAGTCCTTTCGCCCTGGCCGAGGCGATGTTCTCCTCGGGACTGGACACGCCGTCGCCGGAAAAGAACGAATGCGTGTGCAGGTCGATCTTGAAGGGCATCGGCGGGAGCGTAGTTTTGCAGGCTGCGAAATGCAAAGTATCGGTTTCAAGGAGTGGGCGCTCATCTGCCAGGCCATGGGTGAAGGCCGCCAGACGGTCATCATCCGCAAAGGCGGGATCGCGGAGGGGCGCGACGGCTTTGCCTTTCGCCATCGGGAGTTCTTCCTTTTCCCGACCTTTTTTCACGAGCAACCGGACCGCGTCCGCCTGTCGCCCGGCGCCGTTCTGCCGGAGCCGCAGCCGAACGAGATCGAGATCCAGTATCTTGCGCGCGTGAAGGAGACGCAGGTCATGACCGACTGGGAAGAAGTGCGCGCGCTCGAGCCATTGCACATCCTCGAAGAGAGCGTGGTGCGGGAGCGGTTTGGGTATGATGAGGCGCCGGGCGTTCATGTCGCCTTCGTCGACGTTTTCCAGCTTGACTCGGTTTGGCGTTTTGCCGACTCGAAAGCCTACGGCGGTTGTCGCAGCTGGGTCGACCTGCCCACGCCGCCGGCTGGTTTGCAACTTCAACGGGTGCACGCGAAAGGAGCGCCTTGATCGAAGGCGGCTGCTTGTGCGGGGGTGTGCGCTACCGGTTGAACGCGGAACCGACGCGATTATGCGATTGCCATTGCATCGATTGCCGACGGGCGAGCGCGGCGCCTTTTGTGACTTGGGGAACGGTGCGGAGGAACGATCTTGAGCTGCTCTCAGGCGAACTGCGCAAAGTCCATCACGCCGGTCGGCTGCGGTCGTTCGCGGCGTGTTGCGGAACGCCACTTTTCTTTCAGCACGACGAGTCTTCTGAATCGATCGACGTAGCGATCGCGTCGCTCGATCAGCCGGAACGCTATTTTCCCGAGGTGGTGATTTGGACGGAGGATCGCCTGCCCTGGGTCTTGCTTGATCCGGCGCGTCGAATTTATCGACAGGGCGGGAACCCGGAAGAGAACGCTCCCTGAAGACGGCTCAGGCGGTGGCTTCGGCGAAAAGTTCCACCTCCGCACCCGGCTCCTCCGGGTTGCGATTGAACTGCAAGTCGTAGAGGCGGCGATAGTAGCCGGATTTCTCCAGCAATTCCGCATGAGTCCCGATGTCTTTAATCTCACCCTTGTCCATAACCACGATATGGTCGGCCGACAAAATGGTGGAAAGCCGGTGCGCGATCGCGATGACCGTGCGTCCGCGTGCGAGGCGTTCGAGCGCGATTTGGATTTGCTGTTCCGATTCTGAGTCGAGCGCGGAAGTCGCTTCATCGAGAAGGAGAATGGGCGCGTTTTTGAGCAAGGCGCGAGCGATGGCGATCCGTTGCTGTTGACCGCCAGAAAGGAGACAACCCTTGTCGCCCACGATGGTTTCGTAACCCTCGGGCTGAGCGACGACGAATTCGTGCGCGTAAGCGGCTTTGGCTGCCGCGTAGACTTCTTCGGGCGTGGCATCGAGGCGGCCGAACTGAATGTTTTTAAAAATCGTATCGTGAAACAGGAAAGTATCCTGCGAGACCAGTCCGACTTGGGCGCGAAGTGAAAGCTGAGTCAGCGTCGGCAAGTCATGGCCGTCGATCCGCACCACACCTGCGGTCGGATCGTAAAGACGCAGAATAAGCGAAAGGATGGTGCTCTTACCCGCCCCGCTCGCCCCGACCAGGGCAAAGCTCTTGCCGGGCTCAACGCGCAGGTTTATCCCGCTAACCGCATCAGTCACGCCGCCTGCATAACGAAACGTGACGCCATCGAATTCGATCAAGCCGTGCGAGCGCCGCAAAACGATCGCGTCGGGACGATCGAGAACGGTTGGCGTGGAATCGAGGACTCTGAATATTTCAATCGTTGCCTGCACCGAGCGCTGCAAATTCACGTGAATGCGGCTCAAGGTTTTGATCGGATCGTAAAGAATGAAGATGCCGCTGATAAGAGCGATGAATTTGGCTGCGGGCAGGTTTTCGAGATAGACGTAAAACAGGGCTAGGCCGACGCCGATCGCGGCAATGATCTCGACCATCGGCCCGATGGCCTGCATCGAGCGCACGATCCGCATGGCATTGTCGAACTGGATCCGATTGCTTCGTTCGAAGGATTTTTTCTGATGTTCCTCGCGCCCAAAGGATTTCACCACCCGGATGCCGCCGAAGGTTTCCTGCATGGTCACGACCATCTGGCCGAGTTCTTCCTGCTCGCCCCGAACCGCCTTGCGCGCGCGCTTGCCGTACATGCGCAGCGGAATCAGGCAGCTCGGGAAAAGGATCATGGTCACAACGGTAAACTTCCAATCCATGTAAAGAAGGACGGCCATGCCGCTGATGATGGTGACAGGTTGCTTAAAGACGTCGCTGCTCACACTCGAGAGAGCGGTCTGCATCATTCGCGTGTCGTTGGTGATGCGTGACATGAGAACGCCCGAACGCATCTTGTTAAAGAAATCCATCGAGTGGCTGAGCATCTTTCCGAAGAGCTCGTTTCGAATGTCGGTCAACACTTTGGCACTGACCCAATTCATGTAGTAGCCATCGGCGTAGTCGCAGAGACAGCGTGCGGTCATGACGGCCGGAATCAGGAGGCAGTACCAAACCAACGAATTGATTCTCGGACCGGCCTGCATCACAGCCGGGTTGGAAAGGATGGCGGCCGGCGCGGGCGCGGCCCCATGAAAGATGAACCCGGTCACCTTCGCGATTACCAAGGGCAGGCAGGAACTGATGATACCCGTGAGAAAACCAAACGTTAGCCCTGCGATGAGGCGAAACTTATAAGGCATCGCGTAGGCGTAGAGTCGCTTGTACGGACCCCACGCCTGACGAAAGGTCGTCCACACGGATGGTTTGGGCTTCGTCGCTTGACTCATGTCACTGACGCTGCCGGCGCCGACAGCAGCGTCTGCATAGCATCGATCACCTGCTGCGTCGAGATTTCCTTCATCGGGCGTGGCGGCTGTCTCGGGATGAAAGTAATCAGCGGTTCGGCATGGCCAGCCCGCAGAACGATTGCGGGCGTCCCGCGCGGATGCCAGTGAAACGGATTCGTTGGTCCGAAGAGCGCCACCTGGGGAGTGCCCAGCGCGCCCGCCAGATGCATCGGCGCTGAGTCAATCGTCAAGAGCAGCCGCGCCCGCTCGATCAGTGCCGAGAGAGTAAGCAAATCCAGTTGCCCGGAGAGATCGATCACCGGCCGGCGCAGATGCGATTTGATCCGCGCGACATGCTCTTTTTCCATGCGCGATTTGCCCCCGGTCAGCACGATGCGCGTCGTCTGGTCCGGTATCTCGTTGGCGACTTCCGCCCAGCGCCGCGCGACCCAGAATTTCTCGGCCCGCGCCGACCCGGGATGGATAATGACAAAGTTATCGCCCAGATTTTCTTGCGCGATTACCGCGGCGGCCCGGGTTTTGAAACTCGGTGGCACGGCAAGATGGATGCTGCCAGCGGCATGATGCACACCGAGCGGCGCGAGCAGCGCAAGGTGATGATCGACCGTGTGCATGAAGAGGACCCGCGAGGGAACAAACTCGTTATAACTCAACTGACGCAACGGTTCGCGCCGGATCGTATCGTAGCTGATCCGCTTCTGTGCGCCGGAGAGCAGGGTCAGAAAAGCCGACCGATCCGTGCGCGAGAAATCAAGGCAGTAATCGAACTTTGCTGTCGCGAGCGCGACCCATTGGGCCGCGTCCGAGACCCGTCCCCGCGCGACAAAAGTGCGATCCAGTCCAGGAATCGCGGGCAGCAATTCGCGCGAGCTGTGCGCGACAGCAAGGGAGATTCTTGCCTCGGGAAAATCCTTCCGCAGAGCCGCGATCGCCGGCACGGTCAGGACCAGGTCGCCGATCCGTTTGAGTTGGATGAGGAGAACGTTCAACCGCCCCCTAGCGCGCCAGCCGCATCGCCACTTCGTAAGCGTCGAGCAGGCGCACGCGGAAATGGTCCCACGTGAAATTCTCCACCACGCGCTCCCGCGCGGCGTGGCTCATCCGTTCCACGATTTCCGGACGATCGTAAAGTTGCTGAATCGCGCCCGCGAGTGCATCGACGTCGGCGGGCGGAATGATGATTCCCTGCACGCCATCCTCCACCACGTCGCCTGCTTCGCGCGTCGTGATCTGCGGCAGTCCGCACGCCGCCGCTTCGTAGGTGACTTTCGCGCTTCCTTCACATTGCGAAGGGAAAACGTGCACCGTCGATTGGCGCAGATATTTCTCCGGTTCGGCCGCAAAGCCGATCACCTTCACACTCTTGTTCGCGAATTTTTTCAGATAAGGTTTCATCTCGTCGTGGACCGAGCCTACCAGCCAGAGGTCCGCATCTTTCAAGGCGAGACGATGCCACGCTTCCAGCAAATGATGCACGCCCTTGCGTTCGATCAGCGCCCCGGAAAAAACGGCCCGAAAATGTCGCGGTCGCTCACCGGGCGTGAAGCGATCGACATCCACCCCACGCGGCAGGTAGAAAAGTTTGTCCTCGGAGAAACCCTGAACGCGGAAAGTCTCGGCGGCGCGTTCCGAAAGGACGAGAATCAGGTCCGCCAGATTGTATTCCTCGAGATAACGATCGCGATCAAGCAGCAGACTTTCTTTCCAGCGTTTTCGCCACGGCAATTTTGACTCGGATGGCGCGATATGGTTTTGGGACCGCTTCACTTTGCCGCGGTCGCGATGCCAGGTCGGAATCTCCAGGACGGAAGGAATCCCGCGTTTTCGCGCTTCGCGCAGCGAGAGCAGGCAATCGCCCGACCAACTGTGAAGCAAGTCGAAGCGCCCGCTCGCGAGATGCCGCGCCGCGATCCAGTCGAGATATTTCTTCTTGGCCCCGTAGTAATATGGACCTTCCAGCGAAGAAAGAAGACGCACCGGATGCCAGCGCAGCGAATGGATGCGCGAGGCGGGAATTTCACTTTGGCGGTTGGCGTAGGCGACGGCTTTCCCGAGAAAGCCGCCCCGCCAGGAAGCACGCAGCGTTTCAAACGCGTCCGTGTCCAATCCAGAGCCGCCGACGCGCGCAAAAATCGAGTAGAGCAGGTGCTTCGGTAGCCGGCGTGTTGCCGTCGCGTTTGCGCGCGCGGGCGGCGGTTTTCTTAGAGTTCCGCCCACCATCCCTTGATCATTATTGTTGGGAATGGTCGCAAGTAAAGGTAGAAGTCCGGCGTGCTGCCAGCAATGAGTGCTCCTCTCCTAACGATCGGTCTGGCCCGGCGCGGCCATTCCGAGGTCGGCGGCGCCGAAGCTTATTTGAAACGACTCGCCCGCGGCCTGAGCGAGGCCGGCCATTCCACCCGGCTTTTTACCGACGCGGCCTGGCCGACGCGGGAATGGCCGTGGGGACCGATCACGCGTCTGCGCGGCGATACCGCGCGGCGTTTTGCCGATGAATTGGAAAAGGCCGCGCCCCGGACGCAGTGCGATTTGCTGCTCAGTCTGGAGCGGGTTTGGCAATGCGATGTCTATCGCGCGGGCGACGGCATCCACCAGGCGTGGATGCGCCGGCGCGCGGCGATTTCAGGGCTTCCCCGCCGACTCTTCGACCATTTCAACGCCAAACATCGCGAAACGCTCGAACTTGAGAAGGCACTTTTTACCGGCGGCGCCCGACGGGTGATTGCCAACTCGCAGATGGTGAAACGTGAGGCCGAGGAATACTACGGGTATCCGGCCAGCCAGATTGACGTCGTGCCGAATGGAGTCCCGTTGGCCGACTTCCGGTCCGATCCCGAGACGCGGCGCCTGCGCCGTAACGTCCTCCGATTACGCGATGACGAGGTCGCGGTGCTCTTTGTTGGCTCGGGCTGGGAACGGAAAGGCGTGCGCTTTGCTGCCCGGGCCGTCAACTCGTTAGGCCAAAACTTTCGTCTCCTCGTGGCCGGGCGCGGCCGGGGCCATATGGCCCGCGGACGTTGTGTGCAGCGTCTCGGCACGGTGCGCGATCTCTCCGCGTTTTACGCCGCGGCCGATATTTTCCTCTTGCCCACCCTCTACGATCCTTTCTCCAACGCCTGCCTCGAGGCGCTCGCCGTCGGGCTCCCTGTCATCACCACGCGCGACAACGGCTTTAGCGAAATCATCGAGGACGGCGTCCATGGCTCGATTATCGAGGCGGCTTCGAATATCACGCAGATTTGCGAGGCGCTGCAATATTGGTCGGACCCCGAGCGGCGGCGCGCGGCCCGCTCAGAGATTCTCGAGCGCGCCAGTCAATTCGACATCTCGGTGAATGTTGCCCGCACGCTTGGAGTCTTCAATCATGTCCCGAGGGCCGATGCCGTGTCGGGAAAAATCCGAAAAACCTGATCGAGCCGCGCGATCTCGAAAATTGGCCGCACGCGTTCCTGTAGGCCGCAGAGGGCAAACTTGCCGCCGTAGCTGTCGACGTTTTGCATTGCCTGGATCAAGGCGGCAAGACCGGAGCTATCGATGTAAGTGACCTGGGAAAGATCGACCACCAGTTGTGGCGGCCGGTCGGCGATCAACGCCGCGAGCGAGGCGCTCAGTTGCGGTGCGACGTGAAGATCCACCTCGCCTGCCAGCGGCAGGATATCCGGCTTGCTTTTCGGCATGACGCAAAGAGCATGTCACTGCCGGCTTCGTCAATCGCCCCGCGTCCTTTTCTCGCTCGCGCCCGAGCATGAATTGGTGATCACCAACCAAGCTTAGCCAAGACCGCCGCAATGTCGGAAAAATCATCCAGGATCCAATCCGGTTGGTGCTCCGCCAATTGCTCGCGCGTAAAGCTTCCGGTTGTGACCGCGACGGTACGCGCCCCGATCGCCTCGCCGCAGGCGATATCGTGCGGGGTGTCGCCGATCACATCAATCGCGGCCGATTCGAACTCGACTCCGTGTCTTTCGCGGGCCCGCCGGCGGGCGAACGCGCCCAGTTCATTGCGATCGTGGTGATCGTCCGCAAACGCACCGAACTCGAAGAATTGCCAGAGACCGTAATGCTCGAGCTTCAGTTTCGCGCCGCGTTGCACGTTGCCGGTGAGCAGCGCGAGCACGATGTGCGAGCGCGCCCTCAGTCGCAGAAGCAATTCCTTCACCCCGGGCAAAACGAATCCCGGCCGCTGCGGCAACTCCTCCGCCAGCAGCTTAAGGTATTGGTCGAGAAAGCGAGCCGTGTTCTTTTCGTTAGGATCGATCTTTTGCTTGCGCAAAATCTGGTGCACGATCCCGCGGTCGGTCCGCCCTGCGACTTCAATGCCCTCAAGGTCGTCCGTGATCCCGAACTGTTCCTGCAGGACATCCCGCAACGCCTGGAGGCCAGCGCCGCCGGAATTGATCAGAGTTCCGTCGATGTCGAAAAGGAGCAGCCGTTTGGGAATTGGAGATTTCAGAATTAAAGATTTCAGATTGAAAAGCGCTTCAGGCAATCTGAAATCTGCAAATTGCAATCTGAACTTCCCTATCGCGGTCGCCTTGCGCCATCGCCGACCGGTTACCTGCACGCCGGCCACGCGATTACTTTTTGGCGTGCCCAGGAGCGTTGCCACGCGCAGGGCGGCACACTTCTTCTGCGCGTCGAAGATCTCGATCGCGACCGCTGCCGGCCGGAGTTTCGAGAGGCGATCGACGAAGATTTGCGCTGGTTCGGTTTGCAGTGGGACGACGGACCGTTCCTGCAAAGTGAACGCCGCGCGCTCTATCTCGCCGCGTGGAAGAAATTACGCGACCGCGGCCTAATCTATCCCTGCGACTGCTCGCGGCGTGATGTGCTGAATGCAGCCGGCGCGCCCCATGCCGAGGATGAGGAGCCGCTCTACCCGGGTACCTGCCGGCCCGCTGACCTGACGATTGTTGGAGCCCCGGATCCCGCGGGCGTCACCTGGCGCTTTCGCGTTCCCGAGGGCGAAGCCTTGGAGTTTGTTGATCGATCTGCCGGGCCGCAGCGCGCGGTTGCCAGCCTCGATTTTGGCGATTTCGTTGTATGGCGCAAAGACGACATCCCGGCCTATCAGCTCGCAGTCGTGGTGGATGACGCCGCCATGCGCATTACCGAAGTGGTGCGCGGTGCCGACCTTTTGCGCTCGACCTTCCGGCAGTTGCTCCTTTATCGCGCTCTCGAAATTACCATGCCGGAGTTCTGCCATCTTCCTCTCGTGACCGACTCATCAGGCAAACGTCTCGCGAAACGGGACGACGCCCTCAGCTTGCGCGCCCTGCGCGCGCAGGGTTTGACGCCTGAGGAAATCCGACAGCGCTTTACCCGGGCGTGTGAATCGAGGAGCGTGATTCGCTAAACCGCCTCCGGCGCATTCCGACTCACGGACCGACGATTCACTTCTTCTTAAACACCTCGACCGCGTTCCACTCTTCGTCCGGCGGACTCTGCTCGTATTCGAGCGTTCGCTCCAGATACAACTTGGCGAGGAAATCCTGCGGGTAGAACTCGAGGAAGCGGGAGAGAAGAATCTTTGCCTCGCGAAATTCGCGCAACCGAAATTTCTGAAAGGCCTCTTCGTAAGTCTCGAGATGACGCAGGAACTCGGGGTCGATCCCGGCGCTCCGCGCGGCGATCAGCGTCGAGATTTCGACCGGCTCCGATTTTCCCTTTACCTGCACCCGCGCGACCGAACGCACGTGGAACTCATCGCGCACCAGTTCGGTCGCGGTCGGTCCGAGAAGGATATCGGTGTTATAGGTTCTCGTCAGGCCCTCGAGACGCGAGGCGAGATTGACCGCGTCGCCGATCACCGTTGGATCGGCCTTGGCCTGCGAACCGATATTGCCCCCAAGGACATCGCCCTGGTTGATCCCTATGCCGATCGCAAACGGCGCGATCCCGCGCTCGGCCCAGTCGGCATTCAACGCCCGCAGATCGCGCCGCATCGCCAGCGCCGCCCGCGCCGCCATTCGCGCGTCCTCCGCCGGTCCACGGCTGCGCACATTTCCCCACACCGCCATGACCGCGTCGCCGATGAATTTGTCGAGGGTGCCGCCATTCTCGAAGACAGCGGCGGTCATCCGGCTCAGGTATTCGTTCAGTTGACTGACGAGAGCCTCGGGATCTGCGTGTTCGGTCAGGCTGGTGAAGCCGACGATGTCGGAAAACAAGACCGTCGCCGGCATGCGCACTCCCTTCAGGCTGCTGTAAAAGCCGCGCGGATTATCGAGGATCTCTTTCACGAGATTTTTCGAGACGTAGCGCTCCAGGGTGCGCCGGGTGCGAAGCTTCTCCAGGCGCTCCATGGCGTATTCGTAGCCTAACGACACCAGGCCGCTGAGGAGGAAAACCGTCAGCACCGGCACTGTGACCAGGAGCAGCCCCCTCCAATCGTAACTGATCCGGATGATGGCGAGATAGGCGAGGGTGGTGCCGGCCAGGAGAGTGAGGACAAGACCCGGGCGCCTGACGAAAGCGATCAGCGCCCAGGCCAGCACCCCGGCTCCAATCACGAGCGCGAAATCAACGCCCACCGGGGTCATCCGGAGAAACTGGTGCGCCATAGCCGCCGCAATTGCGTTCAGGTGCAGGACCGGACCCGGGAAATCGGGCCCGAGCGGCGTTGTGACAACGTCATGCTGGACCTGCGCCGAGCCGCCGATCATCACGATCTTGCCCTTGAAAAAAGCACCGTCGTGATAGTTGGCGTGCCAGAATTTGGGATCAAACACCTCGTAGAACGGGTGTGGCGGATAAGCGTCTTCGTCGCTGAAGCGCAGCATCAGGGCGGAGTGACCGCGTGGCACATCGTCGCCGCGGCCGATCTGCTGCAGAGCACGTGCCGACAGAGAGTAGTAGACCTGTTCGCTTGCCTGCGGTGGCAGCCCGGCCAGCTGATGATCGGTCAACGTGTAAAAAATCGAGCGCGTTTTTCGGTCGGACAGGTCGGGAAAATAAATGACGTAACCGACCCGCCGATCCTCCAACTGCGGCGGCGGAATCAGGGTTTCGTTAGGCACAATCAACTGCATCGCGTTGGCGACGTCGAAGTTGGCGGCTACCACTACTTTGTCACGGTAGCGGTCGAGCGCGGCGTGGAACTGCGGATCGCCATCGTTAGGCGGATTAAACATCATGTCGAAGACCACGAGGCGCGCGCCTGCTCCGAAAAGCCGGTCGAGAAGCAGGGCATAGACTTCCCGCGACCACGGGTAAGGTCGCGCCGTCATCAACTGGAAGGCACGATTGTTGGCCAGCTCTTCGGGGGAAAACGGTGGGAGCTCGAGCGTGCTCTGGTCAATTCCGAGGAAGACAAAGTCGTCCCGCGTCGGCGTCTTGCGGCCCTGGCTTTGCAGGAAATCTTCAAAGCGCTGCTCGCCCGACCAGACCCCAGAGAAAAAAGGTACGTTTGGCGTGAAATGCAGCAGGAGGACAAGCCCCGTCCAGAAAAGGCAGATCGCGCCGATGACGAGCAACCGATACCTGGCGAGCCAGTGCATGTCGCAATCTTAGGGAAACTTCTCCTTTTCGGCCAATTTCAAATTCGTCCCTAATTTTTCTGCAAGACGCAGGTGCGCTGGCCGCAATCCGGCGCCCGGTTCTCGATTATCTCCAGCTCCAGTTTTGCCGCCCACGGGTCGAAGAAGGCGGCGGAGAGAAAAATGTCCATCGGCTTCTCCTGTCGCCGTCGGGCAGATCGGACGTTGGTCTCGAAAATCTCCCAGTGCATCGGCTCCGCGATGTCGAGGAAGGAAGCGACGATGCGACCAGCGGGCTTGAGGACGCGTTTTGCCTCGCGCAGGTAGAGAAACGACTCCTCCTCCATCAGGTGGGTGAAGACGGAAAAGAAGCAGACCATGTCCGCTACCTCATCGCTCTCGGGAATTTTCGGTTCGGTCACCAATTCGAAACGCCAGCGTGGCTGCCGGCATTTCTCGGCTGCGAAAGCCAGCATCTCCGGCACGATGTCCACTCCGAGATAGCGCAAGGTGTCACGGAAATCAGAACGCGCGAAGGCGGACGCCACCCGGCCCGAGCCGCAACCGACGTCGATCAGGTAATGGTCAGGCTTAAGGCCAAACCGGACGGGGCGCTCGCGCAACGCCTCGCCCATGACTTCGTAATCGCCGCCAACCGCGAGTGACATCGCAGTCTCCGGGTCGTTCTTCTCCAATAGACTCGCGAGGTGATCGGCGTAGGGACGCCGCGCATTCGGGACCGCAATGTTGGGCTTCTCTTGCTCGCTCCGGCGGTTCTCCTGCTCGGTGCGCGGATCTGGAATAAGATGCAATTTCCGCAGAAGGTCCTTCATGGCGGCGAGGGCAGAGTCGCGCGGCACATTGGCAGAAAAACGATTTGAGCGACAGCGCTTCCCGCTTACTATTGCCCTCCGCTGCGCTGGTCGCACGGAATTCTCTGCCCACCTGGCCCTCGACCGGGCCGTATCGGCGAATGAGGTCGGGCAGAGCCTAACGAAAACAACAGTTCGCCGAAAGAGGAGCCCCGAAGCGATTCGGGGAACAACAACATGCCAAGAGCCACCAATGCGCCCGCCAGCCGCGAGCGCCGCAAACGCGTCCTGAAATCCGCCAAGGGTTACCGGGGGCGCCGATCGAAACTCTTCCGTTACGCGAAAGACGCGACGATGAAGGGCAAATACTGGGCCTATCGCGATCGCAAGACGCGCAAGCGCAATTTCCGCATGCTCTGGGTGCAGCGGCTCAACGCCGCGGTGCGTGCCCAGGGCCTCACCTACAGTCGTTTCGCCGAAGGCTTGAAAGCCGCCGGCATCGGACTCGACCGCAAAATTCTCTCCGACCTTGCCATTACCGATGAGCGCGCGTTCAAAGCCATCGTCGAGCAGGTAAAAAGCGCGCTGGAGAAGAAGGCGAGCGGCGGAAGAAAAACAAACGCGGCGTGAATCGAGAATCGTGAATCGATTTTGCCGGTTCACGATGTAACGATTTCACGATTCACGGATCCATGAACCACCCGCTGGAAGAACTGCGCGCCGCCGCGCTCGCCGAGATCGCGGGCGCGTTGGACGAACAGGCGCTTGATGCGGCGCGCGTCCGCTATCTCGGGCGCAGCGGCAGCATCTCGGCCTGGGGCGAACAGATGAAGTCGCTCTCGAAAGAAGAGCGGCCGGTCGTCGGCAAGCTGCTCAACCAGGTGCGCGCCGCCGTCACCGCCGCGCTCGAGGAAACCGGCGGGAAACTGCGCGCGACCAGGGAAGCGGGCGCCTTGGCCGACTTCGATGTTTCGTTGCCCGGCACGCCTAACGAAATCGGCGCGCTCCACCCGCTCACCCAGATGCTCGATCGCGCGATCGGCATTTTTCGCCGGATGGGTTTCGCGCTCGCCGAGGGTCCGGACGTCGAGGACGAATGGCATTGTTTCGATGCCCTCAACACCGCGCCCGATCATCCGGCGCGCAATGAGCAGGACACTTTCTTCCTGGCCGATGGACGCCTGCTGCGCACGCACACTTCGACGGTGCAAATTCGTACCATGGAATCGGCGCCGCCGCCCATCCGCGTGATCGCGCCGGGCGCCGCCTTTCGTCGCGACGAGGTGGACGCGACCCACAGCGCGCAGTTTCATCAGATCGAAGGACTCTACGTCGACGAGCGGGTCAGCGTGGCCGATCTCAAGGGCACGCTCGAATTTTTCCTGCACGAACTTTTCGGACCGGAGACGGAGGTGCGTTTTCGGCCGCATTATTTTCCGTTCACCGAGCCGAGTTTTGAGATTGATGTGAAATCGAAGGCACTCAAGAGCGGCGAGAAATGGATCGAGGTGTGCGGCTGCGGGATGGTGCATCCGGCGGTGTACGAGGAAGTCAATCGCGCTCGTGGCGACTCGGCCTACGACCCCGAGAAGTGGACCGGGTTCGCTTTTGGTCTCGGGATGGATCGGCTCGCCATGATCCTGTTCGACATCCCCGACATCCGGCTTTTCGCGCAGAATGATCTGCGCTTTCTGGGACAATTCGCGTAATGAAATTCTCCCTTAACTGGCTGCGCGAATTTGTTGACCTGCCTGACGATACGGGGCAACTGACCGAACTCCTCACCCTCGCCGGGGTTGAGGTCGAAGGCATCGAGACGCGTGGCGCGAATTTCGCGCAGGTGGTGGTGGCACAAGTCACCGCATCGGCACAGCATCCAAACGCTGATCGCTTGAGCGTCTGCCAGGTGGACGATGGCAGCGGCGAGACGAGGCAGATCGTTTGCGGAGCGAAGAACTACAAAGTCGGCGACAAAGTGCCGCTCGCACTCCCAGGCGCAATCTTGCCTAACGAATTCACGATCAGGGCGAGCAAGCTGCGCGGGGTCGAATCGCAGGGCATGCTTTGCAGCGCGAAGGAACTCGGGATCGCTGAGGATGCCGCTGGCCTGCTCATCCTCTCGCCTGATGCGCGAATCGGCGCCCCGATCGGGGAGCTTTTCCCTAACGACACCATCCTCGATGTCGAAATCACGCCGAACCGCGCCGATCTGCTCAGTCACTACGGGCTGGCGCGGGAGATCGCCGCCCTGACGCACCATCCGCTCCGGCGGCTGGGGATTGCCGAGCCGTTGATCAAGAACGGCCCTGTCGTGCAGATCAGCGCGCCTAACGAGTGTCCATTTTATTCCGCACGCCGGATCGAGAACATCAGCGTCGGTTCGAGTCCGGATTGGTTGCGTGCCCGGCTCGAGGCGGTCGGGCTGCGCGCGATCAACAACATTGTCGACATCACTAATTTCGTCATGCTGGAAATCGGCCAGCCGCTGCACGCTTTTGATGCCGACAAGTTGCAGGGCGGAATCAACGTCCGGCTCGCTCAGCCTAACGAGAAGTTCCTGGCCCTCGATGGCCGGACCTACCATCTCGACCCGAAGAACATGCTCATTGCGGACGCCGTCCGCGGCGTTGCAATCGGCGGTGTGATGGGCGGCGAAGATACCGGGGTGACGGAGGCGACCCGCAGCGTCCTGCTCGAAAGCGCGTATTTTCTCCCCGCCAGCATTCGTCGCACGGCGCGCGAATTGAATCTGCCGAGCGATGCCAGCTATCGCTTCGAGCGGGGGGTTGATCCGGCAATGGTGCTGCGCGCTTCGGAGCGCGCGACACAATTGATCCGCGAGATTGCGGGTGGAGAACCGGCCAGTGAAACGATTGCCGCCGGAACCTTGCCCGCACCGCCGGCCGGGTTCTCTCTTCGTTATGCGCGTTGCAAAGAATTGATCGGCGCGACGGTCGAACCGGCCGAAGCGGACCGCATTCTGGAAGGTTTCGGTTTGCAAAAACTTGGTGCGACGGCCGAGCAATCGACCTGGAGCATCCCGAGTTATCGCTCCGATCTGCGGCGCGAGGAGGACCTGATCGAAGAGATCGTGCGCGTCTTTGGAATCAATCGGGTCGTGGCCGCCGATCGCAGCCGGTTTACCCCGGTCTCGACCGCGGATCGGTGCTACGATTTCGAGATGCAATTGCGGCAACGGCTGGTCGCGCGCGGTTTTTCGGAAGCGCGGACCTCGGCGCTAATCGGCCGGCAATCGTTAGGCTCGAGCTTTGTCAGGGCGGCCCTCGAGCTCCGGAATCCCTTGAGCGAAGATCATGTCGCGCTCCGCCCGAGCCTGCTTCCGGGCCTGCTTGCGGCGCTGGAGCGAAATCTTCGCGCCGGGGCAAAAGGCATCCGGTTGTTCGAGATTGGGCGCGTGTTTGTCGTGCCGAATGGTGAGGAGATTCGGCGACTGGCGCTGCTGCTCTGCGGCGACGCGAAGAGCGAGCCGCATTGGCGGATCGGAGAGGCGCGATCCCTGGATCTTTACGATCTGAAGGGAGCGCTCGAAGCGACCGGCCTGGGCACGCTGGTTCTTCATCGTGATAAAGGCCCGGAGTTCGCGCTGGCCGCGAAAGTTTTTTTTGATCAGGCAAAAAGCGGCCTGGCTGGCCAACTGGCTTCTGACCAGGCAAACGCAAGTGCGCCGGTTTTCGTCGCCGAAATCGATTTGCCTAACGAATACGAAGCGACGAACAGGGCGCGGAAGTTTCGCGAGTTGCAGCGTTTTCCGTCAGTGAGCCGGGACATCGCGCTCATCGCGCCGGAGCGGCTGAGTCACGCGGAAATTCTCGCGGCCATCCAGAGCACGCGGGAACCGCTTCTGGCCTCGGTCGAGTTGTTCGATCTCTTCGGCGGCGGGAAGGCGCAGCATATCGGCGTGGGTCGAAAATCTCTTGCGTATTCATTGACATACCTCGACAAAAACCGGACACTGACTTCAGACGAAGTTAGTGCGGCTCACGACCGAATTCGTGCGCGATTAGAAGGCGAGTTGGGTGTGGAACTGCGCGAATAGTTCTTTGAGATTTCGAGAGTTGTTGCTTGAGAGTTGAAGGTTCAAAGACCTTCTCGTGTCTACTTTCAGCTCTCTACCGACAACTTTCGATAATTTACCCTGCGGTGTTCGAGATTACAGATGGATTCCCGGACTGATATTTGTTAGCTAAGGGGGCTAGGTCGTTGGGAGAAGATGGCATGCCTTAATTGGAAGTCAGACGCTCCGACGACGGTCACCCGCCCGTTACCAGAAGGGAACGGGATATCCACCTAAACGGCACAGCGGGGTAATTAGTTTGAACGCGTCCGGATCAAACATGATCCGGGCGCTTTTTTTTGACGCACTGACCTTCGGCGGCTACATCGACACGATGCCGACGCCCGTTTCGCCTCCACTCAAGGCGCTGCTCGCATTAGAAGATGGACGGATTTTCGAGGGCGCGTCGTTTGGTGCCGCCGGCTCCTGCATTGGAGAAATTTGTTTTAACACTTCCATGACCGGCTATCAGGAAGTTTTGACCGATCCGTCCTACCGCGGACAGATCGTGGCCATGACGTATCCGCTGATCGGAAACTACGGCACGAATGCCGCCGACGCCGAGAGCCGCTCACCGCACGTGCGGGGATTTGTCATCGAGGAACTGAGCGAGGTGGCGAGTAATTGGCGGGCGGAGAATTCGCTCGATGAATACTTGCGCCGTTGGGACATCCCCGGCGTGCAAGGAATCGACACCCGCGCGCTCACCCGCCACTTGCGCACGCTGGGCGCAATGAAGGCCTGCCTAACGACGGAGAAAATTTCCGCGGAGGAAGCGATCTGCCGCGCGCGCGAAGGCGAGGGGGTGATCGGGATGGATTATGTGCGCGAGGTGACGACGCCGGCCGCCTACCAATGGGATCCAAACGATGAGGAAAGCGCTGTTTGGGCGACCGAGGGGAGCAAGGAGACCAGCCTGCCACCCATCCGCCATCGCATCGTCGCCTACGATTACGGGATCAAGGAAAATATCCTGCGCCGCCTGCGGCAGAATGGTTTTGGCGTCACGGTCCTGCCGGCAACGACGACGGCCAGGGAAGTGCTTGAGCTGAAGCCAGAGGGCGTTTTTCTTTCGAACGGGCCGGGCGATCCCGCGGCGCTCGCTTACGCGCATGAGGTAGTGCGCGATTTGGTGGGTCGTGTCCCGATCTTCGGCATCTGTCTTGGTCACCAGGTGCTCGGGTTTGCCTTCGGTGGTCGCACCTTCAAGCTCAAGTTTGGCCATCGCGGCGGCAATCAACCGGTCAAAGATCTGACGAACGGGAAAGTCGCGATCACTTCGCAGAATCACGGGTTCGCGGTCGACCCCGACTCGTTGCCTAACGAAATCGAAGTGACCCACATCAACCTGAATGACGGCACAGTCGAGGGGATGCGTCATCGCGAGCTGCCGATCTTCAGCGTGCAGTATCATCCCGAAGCCGCCCCCGGACCGCATGATGCCGGCTATTTCTTTGCCGAATTTGCCCGGCTGATCGAGCGCGGAGACACTGGTGGGGCGAGACACCGGCGAGCCAAGGGGTGACATCTGCGACGGGGGCTACGTCCTCTCCCGGCTCGACAGGAGTCTCGCCCCACCAAAAGGGCAGTCGTCGGCTAAGCCGGACGAGAGGAACGGATTGACCCGCGAACGGTTCGGACGAAGTTGGGGTTATGTATTCAATCACTGACAGAGTTCCGAAGTTTGTTACCGGGACGGTCGTGCTCGCGCTAACGGCCGGCCTGGTCGCCGCACCCCTTGCGCTGGCGCAGGAGCCCGCCAAGGACGCATCCGGCAGCACAGAAATTACCGGCGAAGTCGTCGACATGATGTGCTACGTCGATCACAACGCGAAAGGCGATAAGCACGCCGGTTGCGCAGAAAAGTGCATCAAGAATGGCGGCCCGGTCGGCATCCTGAGTGACGGCAAAGCCTACCTCGTCATCGGCGATCACAAGCCGATCAACGATGAGCTGGCCCCGCTCGCGGCCAAGACCGTTACATTGAAAGGCAAACTGGTGAGCAACGGCGGCGTCTCGATGCTGGAGAACGCGGAGATCGTCAAGAAATAGTTTCGTTGAGTTTGCGAGAACGCGCTCCCCGGCTAACACCGGGGCGAGCGCGTTTTTTTTGCGTACGCAGCGCCGTGCTGCCATCGAGACAGTCCAGGATGAGAACCATTCGCCTTTCCGATAGGTCCGTCGTCCCGGCGCTCGGGCAGGGGACATGGATGATGGGCGAAGGTCGGCGTTCTCGCGTTGAGGAAGTGAACGCCCTGCGCCTCGGGATCGATCTTGGCCTGACCCTGATCGATACCGCCGAGATGTATGGTGACGGCGCAGCCGAAGAAATCGTGTCGGACGCGATCGCTGGGCAGCGCGAGCGTGTCTTTCTGGTGACCAAAGCATATCCGCAGAACGCGAGCCGGCGCGGCTTGCCGCAGGCTTGCGCGCGGAGCCTGAAGCGGCTGCAGACTGATGTGATCGATCTCTATCTGCTGCACTGGCGTGGGAGCACACCGTTGGACGAAACTGTCGAGGCGTTCGAAAAACTTCGCGCCCAAGGCAAAATCCGACGTTGGGGTGTCTCTAATTTTGACGTAGCCGACTTGCGGGAACTCGATCGGCCCCATTGCGCCGCTAATCGGGTTCTATACAACCTTGAGGCGCGCGGAATTGAATTCGATCTCTTGCCATTCTGCCGCGAGCATGACCTTCCGGTGATGGCGTATTCACCCGTCGGCCAGGGCGGTAGCATGCTCCAGCATCGCACGTTGAAACAGGTCGCGCAGCGCCATGACGCGACACCGGCGCAGATCGCGCTCGCCTGGATTTTGCGTCAGCCGCAGGTCATCGCCATCCCAAAATCTAGCGACCCAGATCACGTGCGGGCCAACGCCGCGGCGACGAAGTTTCGGCTCACTGCGCAAGACCTGGCCGACCTCGATTCCGCCTTTCCGCCTCCGAAAGAGAAGGAACCGCTTGCGATGCTTTGATTTCCACGTGTTTCGCTGTGCGAAACGGGCTGAACACCGCTTGCGATTCGACCGGCGCCACCCACAGGGCGATCGCTAAAGAGTTCGAGTTCCGCGCTACGCCCCGCAAGACGGGGCGCTCCGATTAATTCACATTCACCGGCACCGGAATCACGAGCTTGTTATCCTTTTCCGCCACGTAGCTCTCGCGCGTGCTGGTCGAACTGCCGTTATCATCCTTGTGCTCGACTGAAACCTTGAGCTTCTTGATCGGTTTGAGCGGCAACTTCATTTTAATTCCGCCGGGACCGCCCATCGGTTCTTCCGCCTTCTTTATGTCCTTTGGCGTGAGATCGACGAGCTCGATCTTCGAGATCTTGTCGCCGGCGCCGTTGGTCACCACCATCTGGTAAAATTGGAGCGCCATCGGGTTGGCATTCTGTGTGTAGAGAAAGGCATGAAGCGTCGCTATGTCCTTTGCTTCGAAGGCAGCTTTGTATTTGTCGGTAAACGTTTTCTCCCGGGTTGGGATGCCGGCCTGGAGCGCAATCGCGTCGAGAAAGAAACTCAAGAGCAGTGGAGCGAGAAGAAGCCTTGTTTTCATTTTGAATTTTCCTGTGGCCCAAGTTGCTGAGACCAGTCCGGCCCCGGTGACGAGGAAATTATTTCATTCCGTTCGCTCCGAGCAAACGGCGGCTGGCTCGGTCGGGCGGGGGGAAAAATCCGTTGCTGGGCCGCGTTTCGCACGCTAATTGCACGACTGCCCAACGCGCCGCACGCATGAACATTCACGAATACCAGGCGAAGGAATTGCTCGAAAAATTTGGCGCGGCCACGACGCGCGGGAAAGTGGCCGACACGCCGGAGGAAGCGGAGAAAATCGCTCGCGAACTCGGTACCAGCGACTTGGTTGTGAAGGCGCAGGTTCATGCCGGCGGACGAGGGAAGGGGACGTTTGCGAACGGATTCAAGGGCGGCGTGCATCTGGTCAATTCGCCCGCCGAAGCACGCAACGTCGCGGGCAAGATGCTGGGCCAGACGCTGGTGACGCATCAGACCGGTGCAGCCGGGCGCGTGGTGAACAAGGTGCTGGTCGCTGAATCCGCTGATATCGAGCGCGAGATTTATTTTGCCATCCTGCTCGATCGGGCGAGCGGAGCGCCGCTGGTCGTGGCGAGCACGGAAGGCGGGGTGGAAATCGAAACCGTCGCGGAGAAATCGCCGGAGAAAATCATGCGCGAACCGGTCGACCCGCTCGCCGGTCTCCAGCCTTTTCAAACTCGCAAGCTGGCAAAGCAACTCGGCTTCAAATCGGACCAGATCAAGCCGGCGGCGAAACTCTTCAGCGCGCTCTACCGCACTTTTATCGAGTCCGATTGCTCGATGGTGGAAGTGAATCCGCTCGTCGTAACGAAGAAGGGCGAAGTGCTCGCACTCGACGCGAAGTTCAACTTTGACGACAACGCCCTCTACCGGCATCCGGAGATCGCCGCCATGCGCGACACGGCGGAAGAAGATCCGCGCGAAGTCGAAGCTTCGAAGCACGGCCTAAACTACATCGGACTCGATGGCAACATCGCCTGTCTCGTCAACGGCGCCGGCCTCGCCATGGCCACGATGGACATTATCAAGTTCTATGGCGGAAGCCCGGCTAATTTCCTCGATGTCGGTGGGAGTGCGACGGAGGAACAGGTGACCGAAGCGTTCAAGATTCTCGTCGCCGACAAGCGAGTCGAGGCAATTCTGGTCAACATTTTTGGCGGGATCGCAAAGTGCGACGTGATCGCGCAGGGGATCGTGAACGCGGTCAAAGCGGTTAAGCTGCCGGTTCCATTGGTTGTCAGGCTGGAAGGAACCAATGTCGAGGCCGGCAAGAAGATCCTCGCGGAATCCGGTCTGCCAGTGACGACGGCGGACGATCTGGCGGATGCCGCGGAGAAAGTGGTGAAGGCGGCCGAGGCGAAATGAAGATCAACGCCCTCGCCTTTGTCGGGATTCCGGTGACGGACATGAAGCGCGCGCGCGAATTTTATGAAGGAGTGCTCGGATTAATGCCCGATCCGGAAATGACGGGCGAGATGTGGACCGAGTATTCGATCGGCCCGGGGACGCTGGCTATCGCCTCGGTCGGTGACCAGTGGAAGCCCTCGGAAGATGGGACGAGCGCGGCCCTCGAGGTAGAGAACCTGGAGGATGCAATCGCCCGCCTCAAAGAGCGCAATGTCCCATTCGAGAAAGTTGATTCACCGGTTTGTCGCATGGCAGTGATTCAAGACCCGGACGGGAACAAAATCATCATTCATAAATTGAAATCAGAGAACAAAAAAGGAGACCAGCCATGATTACAGAAGTCGCATTTGTTGCTATCGCGGTGACCGACAAAGAGCGCGCGCGAAAATTTTACCAGGAAACGCTGGAGCTGAAGCCGGGCATGACCGCGATGGAAGGCGGGTGGGTTGAATACGATCTTGGCGCGACCACGATTGGCGTCGGCTGCTGGCCCGGCTGGGACCCATCGCGCGACGGAACGTCGATCGCCTTCGAGGTGGACGACATTGATTCAACCATCGCAACCTTGAAGGAGCGCGGTGTGGTATTCGACATGGAAAAAACGGAAACGCCGGTCTGCTGGATGGCACAGTTCCGCGATCCGGACGGGAACAAGCTGCTCGCGCACAAGCGAAAATCCCCCTAACGGAAAAAATCCGAAATTCGAAACAAATCCGAATGATCAAAGTCCAAAATCCGAAACGGCACGCTGTGGCCGCTTTGTTTGGAATTCCGAGATTCGATAGTCGGATTTCGAATTTTTCTTCCTATGTCTGTTCTCGTCGATAAAAATACTCGGCTCTGCGTGCAGGGCATCACCGGCAGCGCGGGCGGATTCCACGCCAAGCAATGCATGGAATACGGGACCAATGTGGTCGCTGGCGTCACTCCCGGAAAAGGCGGGCAGAGGTTTGAAGGTAAGGTTCCTGTCTTCGACACCGTTTGGGAAGCGCGCCAGGCAACCGGTTGCAACGCCTCGGTCATTTTCGTTCCGGCGGCGGGCGCGGCGGATGGAATTCTGGAAGCGGTCGATGCCGGCGTCGAGCTTGTCATCTGTATCACCGAAGGGATTCCAGTGATGGACATGATGCGAGTGAAGGCGGAGATGGCCGGAGAAAATTCGCGCCTCATCGGGCCGAATTGCCCCGGCATCATCACCCCGGGCGAATGCAAGATCGGCATCATGCCCGGCTACATTCACAAGCCAGGCAGCGTCGGCGTCATTTCGCGCAGCGGCACCCTCACGTACGAAGCGGTCTGGCAACTCACTTCACGCGGTTACGGTCAATCGACGTGCATCGGCATCGGCGGCGATCCGATCAACGGCATGTCGCACCTCGACGCCGTCAAACTTTTCAACGATGACCCAAAAACCGAAGCGATGATCCTGATTGGCGAAATCGGCGGCTCAGCGGAAGAAGAAGCCGCTGCCTGGATCAACCAGAACTGTAAAAAACCAGTCGCCGCGTTCATTGCCGGCGCAACCGCCCCGCCCGGTCGTCGGATGGGCCACGCCGGAGCGATCGTTTCCGGCGGAAAAGGCACCGCTGCCGGAAAAATCGAAGCGCTCAAAGCCGCCGGGATCGCCGTGGCCGATACTCCCGCCACCATGGCGGACACCTTGATTGCATGCATGAAAGAGAGGAAATAACCTGATGCCCGTTACCGCCAAAGGACTCGAAGGAATCGTCGCCAATAGCACTCGCCTCAGCGATGTGATCGGCGACAAAGGCCAGTTGATCTACTCCGGTTACGATATCAACGAACTGGCCGGCAAGGTGAGTTTCAAGGAAGTCGTCTACCTTCTCTGGAAAGGGAAGCTGCCGAATCGCAGAGAAGTCGACCAGTTCACGAAGCAACTGCGCGCCGAGCGAGAACTTCCCGGCCCGGTGATCGATTTCATCAGGGACGCGCCGAAGACCGCCGGCCCGATGGACGTGATGCGCACCGCCGTCTCCATGCTCGGGCTTTATGACCCGGAGATGGACAAGGAGGCGACGCGCGAAATCAACGAGCGCCGCGCTCGCAGCATCACGGCAAAGATCGGGATCATCGCCGCTTATTTTCACCGGGCGCGCAACGGCAAGTCGCTTCCACCAGTGCGCGACGATCTGACCGAGGCGGAACATTTTCTTTACCTCATCAATGGCGAGCCGCAGCCGCAGGAAGCGTGCGACACGCTCGACGTCGCTTTTGTCCTGCACGCCGATCACGGGATGAACGCCTCCACTTTTAGTGCCCGGGTCACGATCGCCACGCTGAGCGATTTTTACTCCGCCATCACCTCTGCTATCGGCACCTTGAAAGGCCCACTGCACGGTGGCGCCAATGAAGGCGTCATCCACATGCTGGAAGAAATCGGCAGCGAAGACAAAGTCGACGCCTACATCGAGAACAAGCTGGCGCACAAAGAGAAGATCATGGGCATCGGTCATCGCGTTTATAAGACGCTCGACCCGCGCGCCCCGCATTTGCAGGGGATGGCAAAGAAGCTGAGCGCGAAACTCGGCGATCCGAAGTGGATCAACATGTCGGAGCGGATCGCGCAGTTGATGAAGGAGAAGAAGAACCTGAACGCGAACGTCGATTTCTATTCCGCAACGGTTTACTATTCGTTAGGCATCCCGACCGATTTGTTTACCCCCGTTTTCGCGATCGCCCGCTGTGCCGGCTGGTGCGCTCACGTGCTCGAACAGCTTGAGGACAACCGCCTCTATCGCCCATTGAGCGAATACGTCGGTGAGCCGGTCGGGAAGAAAGTCGTTCCGATCGACGAGCGCCCCTGATTGTAGCGGCGGTCTACGACCGTCGGCTCATTTTTCTTCGCGCGCCGCCCCGTTGCCTTGAGAGCGCTGCTGCAATGGGTGGGTTGCATTGCGGCTCCACCCTTCACCGCGTATCTGTTGCTTCCGATGGAGCCCGGAGCAAGATCTTTAAGACGCGAAGCCCTGGCCTTGTTGCACGCCGGGCCGTTCTGCCGCTACCTTATCGGCACCTCCATTTCCGACACCGGCACCTGGATGCAGGTCATGGCCCAGGGCTGGGTCATGAGCACCCTCACAGACAAGGCGATCATGCTCGGCATGGTGAACTTTGCCTCCGGCTTGCCGATGATTTTCCTCACCATGTTTGGCGGCTCGGTCGCCGATCAATTCGACAAGCGCCGGATCCTGATCTGGACACAGGTGGTGCAAATCGCGCTCGCGCTCGTCATCGGCTACCTCATTTTTACCGGGCGGATTCAGATCTGGCACATCATCGCGGTCGCGGGATTGTTAGGCATTGCCTTCGCCTTTGAAAATCCCGCTCTCTCTGCTCTCGTGCCGGAGCTTGTTGCGCGGGAGGAAATTGCGGGCGCGGTGGCGTTGGATCGGGCGGTTTTTCACTGCGCGCGACTGGTCGGTCCGTCAGTCGGAGGCGTGATTGTCGCGCTCTGGGGCGCCGCGATGGCATTTTTCGTCAACGCTTTTTCCTTTGTTGCCTTCATCATCGCACTCGTTTCGCTGCCGGCTCGTCCGGTCGGGAGTCAGGAGGAGGAAGCTCAACGCGCCAGCGGGATCAAGGACGGCTTTCGCTACATTCGCGCAGACAAGCCGAGTCTTGCCATGGTCGGCATGATCTCCATCATGACGATTTTTGTTTTCCCCACCGTCTCAGTCATGATGCCGCTTTACGTGCGCGACGTGCTCCATTTCGGGCCCAATCTTCTCGGCTATCTGATGGCGGCCTCCGGTGTCGGCTCGGTTTTCGGCGCGATCACGTTGGTTTCCATCGCGCCTCCACGCCGGCTCGGCTGGATGATGTTCGCGGCCTTGGCAGTGTCCGTGTCGGTGCTCGGGCTCAGCCGGGCGAATGCCTTCGTCTTCGCGGCCGCTTCGCTCATCGTGATTTCGTTTGGCTTGTCCCTTATCTTTGGTCTCTCGAACACGATCGTGCAGGAACGTGCGCCTTCGTATTTGCGCGGTCGGGTCTCGGCGGTGATGGGCCTGAGCTTTTTTGGCCTCATGCCGATCGCGGGCCTTGGCGTCACCGGCCTGGCGGACGTGATCGGGATGCGCACCGCGCTCGGCTTCTCAGCGGTTGGTTACGGAGTGGCGGCGATTCTCATTCTCAGCCGAATCGGTGGCCGGTTGAACGAAATGCCGGCGGCGATGACGAGCGCGGCGGTCCCGGAAGCGGCCACGGTTTCCTAGTCGCCAGGCAAGGGATGATTTCATTTTCGACCTGCTGGAATTCCAATCGTCACACTGCGGGCGATGAGATGTTGCGCGAGATAAAGAATGAATTTGGCTTAGATCTCATCGAACTCGGGCATGGCATCCGCATTTCTCTCATGCCGGGTGTGCAGAAGGCGTTTGAAGGCGGTGAAGTCCGCTTCAGCAGTCTGCATAACTTCTGTCCGTTGCCCGTCGAGGTGATGAGTGCCTCGCCCGATTGCAATATTTTTTCCAGCAGCTCTGCCCACGAACGCCAGCGGGCGATCAGGCAAACTTTGCAGACGATCGACTTTGCGGAACGGCTCGGGGCGCCGTTTGTCGTCCTCCACCTTGGCCTGGTGCCGATCAAACCTGTGACTGAATCGTTGATTGCGCTGGCCAAAGCAGGCGAAATGTTTTCCCGCGAATACGTTCGTCGAAAAGTAGACGCGGTCGCGCAACGCGAAGCGGCCGCGCCCGCCTGTCTCGCGAACGTGAAGGAATGCCTCAAGCCGATCATTGAACACGCCGGCGTGAAGAACATCCGGCTCGGCATCGAAGGACGGCGCGGCTACGAGGATATCCCGAGCGAGCGCGAAATCCCGGCGCTTCTCGACGAGCTCAACTCGCCGCAGGTTGGCTATTGGCACGACTTCGGCCATCTCCAGATCAAGGAAAACCTTGGCTTTCTCAACCATGAGGAATGGCTGCGCGTGATCGGGCCGCGAACGTTAGGCTGCCACGTTCAGGATTGCATCTGGCCCGCACAGGATCACCAGCCGCCCTTCGCCGGCGATGTCGATTTCGAGAAACTGATTCCGCTTTTGTCGCCAACCTGCTTGTTTGTCTGGGAAATGAGCCCGCGCCAAACGGCCAAGGAAATTCGGCAATCCATCACCGCCTGGAGGGAGCGTTTCGGCGAATGAAAAAAATTCTCGTGGGCGCTTTTCAAGTCGCGGTTACGATCGCGGTTCTCTTCTGGGTTTTCCACGATCCGCACAAGCGCGCGCAAATGGGCGTGGCGCTGCGCACCGCGGATTACCGATGGATCGTCGCCGCGCTCTGCGCCTATTTTGTGGTGGAATTTGCCGCTGGCGTGCGCTGGCACATTCTCCTCAAGGTGCAACGCATTCATCTCAGCATCCCGCGTGTCGCGGGGCTCTTTTTGATCGGGATGTTTTATAATCAGTTCCTGCCCGGTGGCACCGGCGGCGACATCATGAAGAGCTATCTCCTGCTCAAAGAAACGCCCGGCAAGGCGACCGGCGCTTTGCTCGCCGTCGTCTTCGATCGCCTGGTCGGCCTGGTTGCTCTCATCACCATCACCAGCACCTTGATTTGCTTGCGCTACGAGTGGTTGACGCAGTTGACCGAGACGCAGCATCTCGTCTGGCTTCTCCTCGCCGTCCTCGGCAGCGCGGTCTTGATGCTGCTTACTTCCTTTTTCGTGAGCGGATTCAATCTCGCCCACAAGTTGCCGCAAAGATTTCCTGGGCGCGACAAGCTAATCGAACTTTCCGCTGCCTATCATCTTTATGCGCATCATTGGCGTGCCACGCTCGTTGCGTTTGGCGTCTCGATCGTCGCGCATCTTTCGACCTTCGCCACCTTCCTCTGTGTCGCCTACGCCTTTCGCGCATCGGTCGCCGTGATCGATTTTTTTGCCATCATGCCGATCGAACGCACCATCTCGTCGCTGCCCATCAGCTTCGCCGGCGTCGGCCTGCGCGAAAAGATTTTCCAGATCATGCTCCACGGGCTTTGCGGCGTGCCGGAGGCTGTCGCGGTTCTCATCGGCTCGATGAGTTTTCTCGTCATGCTCGCCTGCTGCGCGCCGGGCGGGATCGTCTATTTCTTCTACAAACCGAGCGGTCAGGCCGGTCACGTGAAGCTGAGCGAAATGCGCAGGGAAGTGGAGACGCTTGAGCATGAGATCAGGGAAATCGAGTGAAGTGGGAGGGGTCTTTGTGCCCCGATCTGCCCGCTGGTGGGGCGAGACTCTGTCGAGCTGAAAGGGTGGATGGCCTTGTGAAACGATATCTTCCATCAGGCTCGACGGAGTCTCGCCCCACCAAAACAAAGCCATCGGGGCGCAAAGGCCCCTCCCATATTGTCAGGCGCAAACCGAAGCGCACACTCGTCGCAGCTACCTTCGCCATGACCGTCGACGGCAAGATCACAACGCGCGCTTTTTCCCCGGTCGACTTCACGTCGCGCGAAGACAAGCGCCACCTCCTTCGGCAGCGTTCGTTAGGCGACGCCGTTCTCATCGGACGCAGCACTCTTTCGCACGATAACGTTCGCCTCGGATTGCCCGACCCGTTAATGCGGGCCGAGCGCGAAGCGCGCGGCCAGGCCGCGTATCCGTTGCGCATTATTGTCTCCAACGAAGGCCGGATCGATCCTGCGCTGAAAATCTTTCAAACCGACTTCTCGCGAATCGTGATCTTTTCGACTACGCGCATGCCGAGAAAATACCAGGTCGCGCTGCGGGAGAAGGCGACCTTGCGGCTAAGCGAAACTCGGTCAGTAGATCTCCGCCGGATGCTAGAACTCCTGCGAAGCGAATACGGGGTGCACCGGGTTGCGTGCGAAGGAGGTGCCGAACTTTTCCGCGGCCTGCTTGAGTTGCAACTGGTCGATCAACTTAATCTCACGATCGCGCCCTACATCTTTGGCGGGAAATCCGCGCCGACTCTGACGGGCCGCGAGACGGCATTTCTGCCGGCAAGCGTCCGCTGTTCGTTAGTCGAGATGCGAGTTGTCGGCGACGAGTGTTTCGTCGTTTACCGGCTCCGATACTAGTCAAGGGGCGTGCAGTGCGAGCAGGCGATGCGCATCCAGAACGAGGAAGTGTGCGTCTTCATAAACAACAGATCCCGGAGGTGGTTGCTGAAGAACCGGGAGCACTCCTGACACCGGACCTATCGGTTTGTCAGGCGTGGTCATGTTGAGCTGACGAAGCAGTCGACTTTTCTGCCAGTAGTCGCGAGCAAACGCGTCGCGGTCGAGAAGCCAGAAGTCCACCTGTTGATCGCGCAGGCATTCTTGCAGAAAAGTGGGGTCGGCACTGTACTGGGCGCGCGCGATTTGCAACCCACGGGCGCGGAGCGGCAGATAATAAGCCGGATGAAAAGGGACCGCGCATTCTGCACCGATGATGATCGAGCGACGAGAAAAGACCGGGAGGTTGTTCGCCTCGTCGGAGAGTGACGCGATGCGGATCGTTTCCGGTTGTCTGGCAAAGAAACGATAGAGATTTGGGTCAGCGCCTTTGACGTGGCTGGCGGTCGGGAAGGCAGGAAGAAGCAAGGGATACGCGGCTATCACCACGAGAAGCAGGACGGAGAAGCCGAGCGCAGCCACTCCGGATCTGGAGAGATGCTCACCGGAACGCGCTTCGGCCCAGCGCAACAGCGCATCAATCAGCGCCTGCAAGACTCCTCCAGCCAACAGAATTAGCAGAACGCGAGTGGTGGATTCGGTGTAGCGGTTCGGCAAATAGAGATGAAAGAGAAGCAGGTGCGCGAGGGCAAAGAGCGAGAGCGCAGCGCCGATGACTTGCGGCACGGGTCGCGCACCCTTTGGGACCCTCTTTAGAAGAGGAAATTGCTTCGGAAAACGGCGCAGCACTGGCCAGAGAAATGCGGCCAGGAACCATGGCGGGCGCGTCGGCAAGGTGTGTATTCCTCCGTTCCCGCCCACCCAATAATCCCACCAGGACGGGAAGAAAAATGGCACTCGTCCTTTGGGAGCAAACTCTGGCATGCGCCGTGCCTCCGCGTAGGTAACGAGTGGACCAAAAGCGCTCATTTGATGGAGATAGGGCAGGACGCAAAGCAGCGTCAGGCCCAAAGCTGCAGCGATAACCAAATAGGCGCGCGAGCCGCTGAGTGGCGCAAGCCTAAGACCATGATCCCAGGAGACACAATCCCAGGCTAGTACTGCGAGGCTGAGCAAAGCGGCCGGCGGAAAGAAAAGTGCCTCGAGTCCGATCGTGATCAGGACTCCCATAGCCGACCCGCGGACATGATAATAAAGGAAGGCAACAAAAAGCGGATAAAAGAATGCGCGTGGCGTCGCAGAAGGGAGGTCGCTATTTAGCCAAAGACATTGGGAAAAGAGGCAGGCGGTCAGGGTCGCCGCCGCCGGGGAACGAAAGAAGCGCCATGCGAGCCCAAAGAAGTATCCGGTCGCGATCAGGCTCAGGACAGAAGGAACGCACTTACTCGCGAGCAACGGATTGATCCCAAGTCGGGCTAGAAACCAGTAAAGCGTGGCGTAGCCGCCGGGCGCGAGAGATTGGAAGTAGTCCGCGATTGGATCGTGAGGAAAAAGCCCATGATCAAGGTAGCGGAACATCCAAAAGACGTGTTCGCGCGCGTCATCGGCGACCATGTATTGCGTGGCGAATGCCTCGTGCAAGGCGAGTAGAGCGCAGCCCACCGCGTAGAGCATCGCAAGAGCAAACCACGGCCGCAGCTCGCGTCCCGTGGGCTCGCCCTCTGTGGTGCCCATCAGTTGGCGCAGGCGCGCGAGGAGCGAAGTTGAAGGCGGCGGCATGAAATCCGGGATTCCTACGTCCGATAAGCCTGCCGGTGTGTCCAGATCGAATCTACTGGCGGCAAAATCACACCAGCATCATCTGAAGATTTCGCTGGCGCTCGCGCGGTTTTAGCTGTGGATTCTCTCATGACTACACGCGCACTCCTGGCTGCGGCGGGTCTTCTTGCTCTTGGCGTTTCGGTCTCGGCGCAGGAGATGCAGGCTCCGGAGCTGGTTCCGTCCTCTCTCCTCACGCTTGCCCAACCGAGTGCGGGAAGCGCCACGGACGCTCGGGCCACGCTTGTTCAGCCAACTTCATTCGCGGCTTTGAATAGCGTCTATTACGGTCCTGCGCCGCTCACGCTCGCCGACGGGCGACTCTTCTCTTTCTCGCGGGCCTTCGGCTGGATGGAAGCGACGCCGATCGATTTTCTTCCCACGTTCGTCGCTCCGGGACCTTCGATGATCATGCCCTACGCAGCGCAACCACGAGAAGGCATCGCGCCGGGAAGTCTGGTGCCCAAGATTGGCTATGCCACCGGAGAAGTTGGTTTCTTTTACGGGAGATCGACCGGCAAATACAGCCATGATGTGAAGCAAGGTTACATTCTCGGTACGGTGGGCTACGAAAACACCCAGATTACGGTGGGTGCGGCATACGGGCAAGCGAACGGGCATCTTCCGGCTCCGGCTCGCTAGGCAGCGGAATACCTCGGGATCATCCCGCCGCCGGCTTTCGTATTGGTGACGAATTTCCAGTGCGATCTTTTGGTCCATCCGTTGCGCCGCGACATTCGCCGCCTATTCTGTCGCTCGCTTCCTGGTAGGAAGAATCATGTACACCGGTAACTCGATCATCATGCAGGCGTCGCGCGAAGCGATCTTCGAGACCGCGGCCGACCTCGAACAATGGCCGCGCATTCTGCCGCACTATCGTTACATCCGTTTCCTCGAGCGCGCTCCGGACCACAGCATCGTGGAGATGGCGGCGTTGCGTTCCGGTATTCCGATTTCCTGGACCTCCGAGTTCATGGTCGATCGTGAACGGATGGAGTTGCGCTTTCGGCACCTGAAAGCGTTCACGCGAGGGATGCGTGTCGTCTGGACGTTCAAGGAGACGCCCGCCGGAGTAGTGGTCGAGATCATGCACGCGCTCCGTTTTCGCATCGCCGCCCTGGCCCCGATCGCGGAGCCGATCATCGGCGGCTTTTTCATTCAGAATGTCGCCAACCAGACGTTGCGCGCGATGAAAGCGCACGTGGAAAACCAGGCGCCAGGTAACGGCGCTAACGACGCGGAGAAGTGCACGGCAACAAACAGCAAATCCGAATGACAACGCCCGAATCAAGACCGAACAACGAATTTCGAAATCCTTCGTTTCATCATTTTGGTTTCGTCATTCCTTTGGAATTTGGAATTCTGATTTCGTCATTTTCCTTATGAGACGGCGCGCTGTCATTACCGGTCTGGGTCCGATCACTTCGGTCGGCATCGGTCGGGAAGGTTTTTGGGACGGGCTGCGCGCAGAGAAGAGCGGCATTCGCCGCGTGGAAAGCTTCGATAGTTCGATGTTTAACGCGCATTGCGCGGCTGAGATTCCTAATTGGACGCCGGAAGAATTTTTCCCGCCGCATCGGTTGAAACGTCTCGACCGCTACGCGCAGTTTGCCGTCGGCTCGGCCAATCTCGCGCTCGAGGACGCAGGTATTGAATGGTCGCGTGAGCGTCCACAACATCGGATCGGCGTCAGCTTCGGGACCGCGCTCGGCGGGATTTCGAACGCGGAATCCGAGCACGCGCATTTTTTGAAAAAAGGAAGCCGCGGGGTGAACCAAACGCTCGCTCTGCAAGTCTTTGGCGGCTCCGCCCACACCAATATCGCGATCGAGTTCGGTTTTCGCGGCGCTGGGACGACGAACTCAAACAGTTGCGCCAGCGGCACGATCGCGGTGGGCGAAGCGCTGCGCTACATCCGCGACGATTTTGCAGACGTGATCGTGGCCGGTGGCGCGGAATCGCCGCTCAGCCAGCTCACCTTTGGCGCATTCGCATTCATCAAGACGATGAGCCAATGCAATGAAGACCCGGCGCGCGCCTGCCGGCCCTTCGACAAGTTGCGCGACGGTTTCGTGATGGGAGAGGGCGCCGCCTCGCTCATCATCGAGGAGCTGGAGCACGCTCGCGCCCGGGGGGCGCATATTTATGCCGAAGTGCTCGGCTACAGTTTGAACAACGACGCTTTTCACATGACGACGCCCCTCCCGAGCGGCGAATCGTGCATCCGTGCGATGCGCGAGGCGCTGACCGACGCGCGGCTTGTCCCGGAGCAGATCGATTACATCAACGCCCATGCCAGCTCGACACAGGTGAACGACAGCACCGAGACGATGTCGATCAAGGAAGTCTTCGGCGCCCACGCCGCCCGCATTCCGGTCAGCGGTACGAAGGCTTACACCGGTCATCCGTTAGGCGCGACCGGCGCGATCGAGGCGGCGCTTTGTGCCCTGACAATTGATCGCGGCTGGGTCCCGCCGACCTTGAACTGGGAAAATCCCGATCCGGCCTGTGATCTCGATGTCGTGCCGCAACATGGTCGCGAGGCGCCTGTCGAGTACGTTCTGAGCAACTCCTTTGGCTTCGGCGGGATCAACGCTTGCGTTGCTCTCGGACGTGTCCAGGAGTAGTTGCGCGCGGGCGTTCCTCCACAAATTCATGGGGTCGCCTCACCCGCGTCGTTGACGTCGCCGCTGTGCGCTCCTAACATGCGCGCGTGCAAGTCGAGCTGGAGCAACTGCTCATTCTGCAGGATCGCGCCCAACAGATTCGACAAGTCGAAGCCGAACTGAAAAGCGTGCCGCTGGAGCGGAAGTCGCTCGACGCGCAGGTGGCGGCCGCTTCTGCCCGCCTCGAGGCGATCAAGGACCGCGCTCGCCACGTCGAGATCGAAAAGAAAAAACTGGAACTCGATGTCGGGACGCGGAACGAAAGCATCGCGCGTCTGCGCACGCAGCAATATGAGACGCGCAAGAACGACGAATTTTCCGCGATGGGGCGCGAGATCGAACGTTATCAGCAGGAGATCAGCGGGCTCGAAGACCAGGAACTCGAGTTAATGGAACAGGCCGATCAGCTCAAAGTGCAGATCGCGGTGGAAGAAAAACAAACCGCGGCGGCGAAGGAAACCATCGCCAAACAAGCGGTAAATCTGGAGGCCAAGCAGGCAACCTTGGAGGGCCGGCTGGAAGAATTGAAAAAGGAACGGGAAGAGCTGGCGGCGAAGGTTGATGAGGATCTGCTCGATCGGTTCAACCGGCTTTTCACGAGTAAAGGCGACGCCGCAGTGGTGGCGCTGGAGCACGATGTCTGCACCGGTTGCCATATGAAAGTGACGACCGCGACAGTCGTGCGCGTAAGAGGCGGCAAGGAAATCGTGAGCTGCGAACAGTGCGGCCGGATTCTCTACTTCGCGGAATAGCGACCCCGCGGAGGGACGTGCTTCCGCACGTCCGCTCTGCCGGTCGCGCGCACTCGAACAACTAGGACGTGCAGAAGCACGTCCCTCCGACTGCCGGTCTGCGAAAGTTTCACCGGGCTGGATCGCGCTCACATCCATGAAGATCTTGTCTGCGCCGAAGACCTGCGCGAGCGAGGCGTAAATGCGCTCGGCGTGCCCCGGGGGCATCGGCCCGCCGATAGCCGCTGAAGATGTTTCGAGCTTCGCTCTGCATGACCGTATTTCATGCGACCTAAGCCAAGGGTCACGCCAAAGTTGCTGGGTTCGGGGCGAGGCTAAAAGCCAGATCTGCCTGTCTGCCAAGGAGCAGGCGATTCCTTCGCGAATTTCCCTGATTCCTTCTTGGAATCCCGGTTTCTAAATTCGCATTTCCTGCTTCCTGCTCAGACGTTGAAGCGGAACTCGACCACGTCGCCGTCCTTCACGACATATTCCTTGCCCTCGATTCTCAGCTTGCCGGCCTCGCGCGCCCTGGCGAATGAGCCTAACGACACGAGATCATCGAAGTGCACCGTCTCGGCCGCGATGAAGCCCCGCTCGAAATCGGAATGGATCACGCCTGCTGCGGCCGGCGCCTTGTCGCCTTCGTGAATCGTCCAGGCGCGCGTTTCCTTTTCGCCGGTCGTGAGGTAGGTGCGCAGCCCGAGAAGGTGATAGACAGCGCGTATGAGCGCGCCGACGCCACTCCCTTCCACTCCGAGATCGCGCAGATACTCGGCGGCTTCCGCTTCCGAGAGATCGACCAGTTCGCTCTCGATCTGTGCGCTGATCACAACCGCTTCGGTTGCGAAATGGCTCCGCGCGTACTCCTCGACCGCGCGCACATGGCGCAGCGCGGCATTCGTCTCATCTTTCTGGGCGATGGCAGCCAGGTCGCTTTCCGCGACGTTGCAGGCGAAGAGCGTCGGCTTGGAAGTGAGCAGGAAAAAGTCGCGCCCCGTGACTTTCTCTTCGTCGCTGAGCGCGAGCGTGATCGCCGGTTTTCCAGAGTCGAGATGCGGCAGAAGTTTTTCGATCACCGCCATTTCGGCCTTCGCGGTCTTCGAGCCGGCGCGGACTTCCTTCTGCAATCGGTCGCGACGTTTCTGGAGCGAGGCGAGGTCGGCCAGGATCAACTCGGTGTTGATTACCTCGATGTCGCGTACCGGATCGATTGTGCCGCTGACGTGATGAATGTCGCCGCTCTCAAAACACCGCACAACCTGCACGATCGCGTTCACTTCGCGGATGTGGCTGAGGAACTGGTTGCCGAGTCCTTCGCCGGCGCTTGCGCCTTTCACGAGCCCGGCGATGTCGACGAATTCGATCGCAGCCGGGATGATCTTTTGCGAATGCGAAAGCTTCGCCAGCACTTCGAGCCGCGGGTCGGGCACGGTCACGACGCCGAGATTCGGATCGATCGTGCAAAAGGGATAATTCGCCGCCTGCGCCTTGCGGGTGCGGGTAACGGCGTTGAAGAGAGTCGACTTGCCAACGTTAGGCAAACCGACGATTCCGGCGCTGAGCATAAGAAAGGATGAAGGATGGAAGGTGACGGATGAAAAAACTGCCGCAGCGGGATTAGCCCTCTGCCTTCATCCTCAAAATATCGGGCCGGCGAGATTCGAACTCGCGACCTCTTGAACCCCATTCAAGCGCACTACCAAGCTGTGCTACGGCCCGAATGGCGAACTATTCGCCGCACCGGTTGCGCTTGCCAAATCTTTTTCCCCGGGTGTCATGTTGAATGATGCGCGAACGACCACCACTTCCCGGCGCCACTCCGCTCGAGCGGCTTGTCAAGCCATTCCAGGAATTTGCCAAACTCGAAGCTTCCGGCGGAATCCTGCTCATTGCCTGCACCGCGGCCGCGCTCGTCTGGGCAAATTCACCGTGGGCGGCGAGTTATTTCCATCTCTCGCACACCAAGGTGACAATCGGGTTTGCGGGTCGCCAGCTTTCCGAGGAGCTGCATTTCTGGATCAACGATGGGTTGATGGCGATTTTCTTTCTTCTTGTCGGGCTCGAGATCAAACGCGAGGCGCTCGTTGGCCAGCTGGCCTCGCTTCGCAAGGCCACGCTCCCGATTGTCGCTGCCCTCGGCGGCATGATCGTGCCGGCGTTTTTTTATTTTCTGTTCAACCGGACCGGCCCGGGAACGGCGGGGTGGGGCGTGCCGATGGCGACCGATATCGCTTTTGCGCTCGGCGTCCTCGCGCTTCTCGGTGATCGTGCCCCGACTTCCCTCAAGGTCTTTCTCGCCGCTCTTGCCATTGCCGACGACATCGGAGCGGTCCTCGTGATTGCATTCTTCTATACCGCGGAAATCTCCTGGGTCGCCCTAACGATTGCCGGAATGTTCCTTCTCGCCCTGATTGTGATGAACCGGATTGGTGCGCGTCATCCATTGATTTATGCTGTTCTCGGCTTCGGCTTGTGGCTGGCTTTTTTGCAATCGGGCATTCACGCCACCGTCGCGGGCGTGCTTCTTGCCCTGACGATTCCCGCACGGCAGCGAATCGATGGCCAGGCCTTCCTCGAGCGCACAGGGAAAATTCTCGATGAATTTCGCGCCGCCGATCAGGAAGGGGACAGGATCGAGGCCAACGCCACGCGAAGTGCGGCGCTTAGCATGCTCGAGGAAGATTGCCGGGACGCCGAATCACCCATGTTGCGCTTCGAGCATGCGCTCGGGCCCTGGGTCAAGCACGCCATCATGCCGATCTTCGCGCTCGCCAACGCGGGGGTGGTGCTGGGCGGCGGCAACGCGCTGGACGAACTCGTTCATCCAATCAGCGTCGGAGTGATCTGCGGGCTCGTGCTTGGGAAGCCGATCGGCGTGGTGGGATTTTCGTGGCTGGCCATCCGCAGCCGGCTCGCGACCCTCCCCGAGGGGGCGGCGTGGCGTCAGCTCATCGGAGTCGGGATGCTGGCCGGAATCGGTTTCACGATGTCGCTCTTCGTCGCCAACCTTGCCTTCGGTGTGAATTCGACGCTGGAGATTGCGAAGGTCGGCATTCTTGCGGCCAGCGTCATCTCGGGCATCGCCGGAATGCTGTTGCTGTTGAAGCGGTCCGCCTAACGATAGGGAACGAGTTCGCTCTTATTGTGCCCAGGCGTTCAGGAAAGCGTCGATCAACTCCGGCAACTCGTCGCTGTAGCCGCCTTCGAGGATCGCTCCGGCAGGAAGCGATGACGCCCGCAACCATTGGCCGAAGAGGGCGAAATCCTCCAGCTCGAGACTCATTTGTGTAATTGGGTCGTCGGCGTAGGCGTCGAAGCCGGCGGAGACGAGTAATAGCTCGGGCTCGAACTCGCGCAGCACGTCCAGGGCTCGTGCAACCGCATCACGATGTTCCGCCCGTGGGCAAAAGGGAGGAACTGGGAAGTTGTAGATGTTACCTGACGAGCGCGCCCCGGTCCCAGGATAACCTGGGAACTGATGAACGGAGGCAAAAGCGATCCGCGGATTTCCGACGACGATCGCTTCCGTGCCGTTGCCGTGGTGGGCATCGAAGTCCCAGATCGCCACGCGTGCTGCGCCCAGCTCCAAGGCATCGAGCGCCGCGACTGCAATGTGATTAAAAAAACAAAAGCCCATCGCCTGGTCGGAGGTGGCGTGGTGTCCCGGCGGCCGCATCAGGCTGAAAGCGCGCTTCCCGCCCAATGCCAACCGTGCGACCTCGCAGGCAGCGCCAGTGGCACGGGCGGCATGCTGAAAAATCCCCGGATACGCCGGCGTATCAGCATCGAAATCCGCCGCCGCGGCGCGCACCCGTGCGATCTGATTCGCCGTGTGCGCACGACTGATTTGCTGCTCGTCCGCTTCGTCAGGCAAACGCCATTCCCAAACGGGATGCGTCGTCTGGAGATGCGACGCGCTGGCTGTTACCCGGGTGGGTCGCTCGGGATGCCCGACGGCCGAATACTGGGCGCAGCGCGGATCGTGCAGGAGGATCACTTGCCCGGTTGCCTGACGAGATGGCGAAAGTGCTCCCAATAACTCACGAGCAAAATGAGCGAAAGCAACGCGACGAAACTAGCGAGCGGCAACCCGGATGGTGCCATCGTGAGGTGGAAGAGCACGATGTTGAAGACGATCGGGTAAAGGATAGCGAGGCCGAGCACGGGCAGGAAGTTCAACAGAACGAGTAGACCGCCGAGAATTTGCAGGGCAAAAACAACCTTCATGTAACCAGTTGTCGAAACGGCGGTGAAAAAGTGCATGGCCGCGCTGTCAGGCGGCGGCGGCGGCATCGGAATGAAATGGAGAAAGCCGTTAAAGCCGAACACGACAAAGATCAGGCCAAGAAGGACGCGCGCGATGATGGTGACAATTTTCATGGTCGAAAGCTGAGCGTCTTGCCGGAGAAAGACAAAGGGAAAAAACAGGTCGCCCTCGGCGCGGTTCGATACGGCTCATCGGCTAGCCTTTCGGCCCTTCATCGACAGTTCCTCCTGATCCTCGCGCACGATCAGCATGCTTTTAGCCCGACGCGCTTGATCGCCGAAAGGCAGAGCGGGCCTACTTCCCGATCAGGACAAAAATGCCCGCGACAAGCGCGAGGATTGGGAGCAGGAAGCCGGTGCCCATTCCGGTGAGACCAATGATGCCAACCACGATCAGGTATATCGCGAGCAGGAGCATTCCAATGTTTTTGGTAAAGTTCATGACGGCATGGTGAGCAGTGCGAATCCCTGACGCACGCTTATTCGTAGAGCATGGCTTTCATCCGAGAGTTAGCGTTGCAATAAACTCCATAATAGCGAGCAGGTGCAGCGACTTGCTTCCCGGACGGAAATAACCCGCTGATCAAAAAATCAGCTGGACGTACCTCGTTGTCTGTTGACAGCGAGTTGCCAAACTTACTACAATCGTCCGGTGAGGCTAATCCCCAACCGAGTTCTCACCGGTGCTTTTTGGCTTGCCGGTGCGGCGTAAGCAAGTCATGGATCGATGCATTAAACCCCAGCTCGTTAAGCTCAGTAAGATTGAGGCTGCGCGCCGTCAGATAGAGTCAGCTGTCTGGCTCTGGTTTGTCGACGATGATATGGTGTCAGTCCACACTCTGGCTGCCGCTGCGCACCGAACCTTGACTGACCTTGCAAACGTTTGGGGCGCATCGGCCTGGCCCTCGACCTCGGCCTACATTCCGGAGCCGGTCGAAGACCGGCGCGGGATCAAAATGGATGATGCGGTTACGTTCTTCAAAGACGCGAAGGACAATGAGACTTATGAGGTGAGTGAGCAATGGACGGAGATGTATCTCTTCGATGCAGTGATGGCTTACAGCAACCTCGCGCCGGACCGTTGCGGTAGCGCACTGATGTCCACGTTTGTCGTCCGATTTGGGGTCGAAAGACAGGACCTCTTTGTCACCGACGCCTTTTCGCTCCTTGAGCGGAAGATCAGCAAGAGTTTCAATCTGAAACGGCTGGAACGACTCTCGAAAATGGAGTTTCTGAAGGAGTTTCTCGGTTTTCTCGGTCGCCCTCTTGACTAGGCCTGGCGGAAATCGCCGATTCTGAGCAAAATTGCCGCCGCAAGGCAGTGAAGGTGGCATTCTTGGGCAAGAGTAATGCCGGCGTGCGACCAGCTTCGCTGGTAGTGCAGCGCTTGACCGCTTCTGCGGACAATCTTACACTGGCGGCCTGCCGCGCCAGCGGGAGGTCCGGGCGGAAATGGCCTGTGCAAGCTTTTCGGAGCTCAGGCAGCAACTTTACAAAGCAAAGGAGAACCCAAGACGATGGATTTTGCATGGTCGGAACCACAACGTGAGCTGCTGGACGCCGTCAGCCGCTTCGCTCGCGAACAGCTCAACTACGATGTGATCGAGAACGATCGGAATGCCGTTTTCAATCACGAAGCGTGGAAAAAATGTGGTGATTTCGGCATTCAGGGCCTTCTCGTCCCGACAGAATATGGCGGCCTCGGCCAGGATCCCTTGACGACGGTCGCGGCCCTCGAGCGGCTCGGTTATGCCTGCAAGGACAACGGCCTCCTCTTCTCGATCAACGCCCACATGTGGACGGCAGTGATCCCACTCGTCTACAACGGGACCGAGGCGCAGAAGCAGAAATTCCTGCCCGCTCTTTGCAACGGCACATTGATCGGCGGGAACGCCATGAGCGAACCGAACAGCGGTTCGGATGCCTTCAGTCTCGCTACCACCGCGACCCGCCAAGGCGACAAATACATTCTGAACGGGAGCAAGATTTTCGTCACCAACGGCCCGATTGCGGACGTGCTCGTAGTCTTCGCCAACGTGGACAAATCGCGTGGCCAGGATGGGATCACGGCGTTTTTGGTCGAGAAGGATTCGCCTGGTTTCGATGCCTCGCACAAGATCGAGAAGATGGGGGTGCGCACCTCGCCGATGGCGGAGGTCTTTTTCGAAAACTGCGAGGTGCCGGCCGAAAATCTTCTCGGCAAGGAAGGGGGCGGCGCGTTTCTTTTCACCCGCTCCATGACCTGGGAACGCGGTTGCATTCTGGCCAGCGCGGTGGGCGCGATGCAACGTTTGCTCGAAACCTGCATCCGTTACGCGAACGAACGCAAGCAAGGTGGGCAATCGATCGGCAAATATCAGCTCGTTGCGAGCAAGATTGTCGACATGAAGATGCGCGATCGAAAGCTCGCGGCACATGCTTTATCAATACGGCTGGCTCGCCGGGCATCGGAAGGCGGTTTACCTCGAGGCAGCGATGACCAAGCTCCATCTGGCCGAGGCCTGGGTGAAATGCGCCGAGGACGCGATCCAGATCCACGGCGGTTACGGCTACATGACAGAGTACGAAATCGAGCGCGAATTGCGCGATGCGATCGGCGCCAAGCTCTACTCCGGCACGAGCGAGATTCAGCGCAACATCATCGCTTCACTCATCGGCCTGTGACACAGTCGGTGGAGAGGATTCTCGTTCCGTTCAAGAGCGTTCCGGATCCTTACGAGGCGGCAGCGCCGGGAGGGACTGGCGCGAACGCCAAATCGGTCATCAACCCCTTCGATGAGATCGCGATCGAAGAAGCGCTGCGCATTCGGGAACGCGGAGAGGCGACCGAGATTGTCGGTCTGACGATTGGGCCGCCGGCCGTGGACGAACAGGTTCGCGCCGCTCTGGCGATGGGCGTCGATCGCGCGATTCGGATCGACGATGCGCGGGCGCTCGACCCATACGCCGTGGCGCGCATTCTCCGCGCGGTGGTGGAAAAGGAGGCGCCGCAGGTCGTAATCATGGGTAAGCAGGCGGTGGACGACGATTCCAACCAGGCCGGGCAGATGCTGGCCGGATTGTTAGGCTGGCCGCAGGCGACGTTTGTTTCGAAGATCGAGTTTCTCGATGATCGGACTCGCGCCCGCTGCACTCGAGAAACGGACGCCGGACTCGAAGTGATCGAGGTCAGATTACCCGCCGTTATCACGACCGACCTGCGTCTGAACGAACCGCGCTATGTTTCACTTCCCGGCTTGATGAAAGCGCGCAAGAAAACGATCGAGGCCCAGACCTGCGACCAACTGGGCGTGAATGTGCAGCCGCTTACGACCGTCATTTCGATCGCGCGTCCACCCCGGCGCGCCGCCGGGATGCGGATCGAGTCGGTCGAGGAGTTGGTCATCAAGCTCAAGGAGGAAGCGAAGGTGCTTTAATGACTGCCGAGACCCTCATCCTGGTGGAACACGATCGTCGGCAGTTGAAGCGTCCATCGCTGCATGCGATCACCGCCGCCCGCCAGTTGGACAACGATTTCGCGCTCCTTCTTCTTGGCCACGGCGTCGGGGAGATGGCCAACTCGCTCGCTGCGTATGGCGCGTCGGCTGTCCTGGTCGCGGACGACGCTGCCTTGGCAGAACCGCTGGCCGATCGTTATGCGACGGTAATTGCCGACGCTTTCCAAAAAAGCGGCGCCACCACGCTTCTCGGAACCTCATCTACTTTCAGCAAAGACATTCTTCCGCGAACGGCAGCCTTGCTCGATGCGCCGATGCTGAGCGATGTGCTCGCAATCGAGAACAACAACGGCGCGATCTCCTATCGGAGGCCGATCAACGCCGGCAGCTTGCTGGCGACGGTTCAGTTCGCCGGTAAACGTCGCGTTCTCAGTATCCGCGCCTCCGCTTTTGACGCGCCCGCCGCCGACGCGCCGCCCTGCCCGATCGAGCGACTCGAATTTGACCGGCATCCATACCCGACGGAATGCAATTCGTTTCTCGCGAAGAACGCATCTCCGATCGGCCCGAGCTGACCGAAGCACGCGTTGTCGTCGGTGGCGGACGCCCCTTGAGGGACAAGGAAACCTTCGATCGGCTCGTGGGCGGCCTGGCCGACGTTCTCGGCGGCACGATCGGCGCGACCCGCGCCGCCGTCGATGCGGGACTCGCGCCTAACGATTACCAAATCGGTCAGACCGGCAAAGTTATCGCCCCCGATCTTTACATCGCGCTTGGAATTTCCGGCGCCATCCAGCATCTTGCCGGGATCAAAGACTCGCGCATTATCGTGGCGATCAACAAGGATCCTGATGCACCCATTTTTCAGATGGCGACCTATGGCCTGGTCGGCGACCTGCACCAGATCGTGCCGCAACTGATTGACTCCATCCGCCAGGGCTAACTGTCAAAACCGATGATCGCGCTCGACGTGAATACCACCACGCGCGAAGTCTTCGGCAACATCACGCCCGGAATGCGGGTGGTGTTCTTTCTCATGATCGCGGCGAGCCTCGGTACGCTCGCGTGGCAGCTTTTCGCGCACGTCCGGCAATGGCGAAAGGGTCGGCCAGGAGGATTTGAATGCGATTGGCGGGTCTGGTTGCAACGGCTCTCTGTCTACGCGCTGGCCCAAAAGCGGGTGCACAAGAAATCGCTCGGGGCGCTCCTGCACCTGCTTCTTTTCAGCGGTTTCCTCGTTCTCACGATCGGGACGACGCTTCTCGGGATCGCTTACGACGGTCCCTATTATTTCCATCACGGCTGGTACTATCTCTTCTACGAGCTGACTATGGACGTCTTCGGCGTCGCGTTGTGTCTCGGCTGTCTCCTCGCCTTGTATCGCCGCGCATTCCAACGACCGAAGAGCCTCGGCCACAACTGGCGTGATTGGTGGCTTCTCAGTAGCCTTCTCGGTCTCGGTCTCACCGGTTTCGCGGTCGAAGCGCTGCGCCTGCACTACACGCAGGTGCAACCGTGGTTGGCGCATTGGTCCACAGTCGGTTGGCTCATCGACACTACGCTCTTGCGCGGGGTCGATGTCGGCACGGCCAGGAGGATGCATCTCGTGACTTGGTGGCTCCATACCATTTGGGTCGCGGGATTCTTTGTCGCTATCCCGGTCAATCGTTTCCTCCATGTCCTGACCGGCCCGATGAACATCGCTGCCCGTCCCGCGCGACCGATGGGTCAGTTGGTTCCCCTGACGATGGAAGAAGTCGAACAAACCGGCCGGACCGGCGTGCGCGAGCTGGGGGATTTCAATCGCCAGCAGTTACTCAGCCTCGACGCCTGCATGGAATGCGGTCGGTGCGAGGACGCCTGTCCCGCGACCGCTTCCGGCAAACCGCTTTCGCCCAAGGCGGTGGTGGTCGATTTGCGCCACTTGATGTCGTTAGGCGGAGGCGATGTGCACCAGACGATCCGCGACGAAACGCTCTGGGCCTGCACGATGTGCCAGGCCTGTGTGCAGGAATGCCCCGTCCTGATCGGGCACGTCGATTTGATCAGCGACATGCGCCGGGACTTGATCGGGGAGGGGAAACTATCCGGACCGCCGGCAAAGGCGCTCCAGCAGATCGGAAACCAAGCCAATCCCTATGGCCGCCCGAACGCCGATCGCCTTGCCTGGACCGAGGGTCTCGATGTGCCGACAGTCGAATCGAATCCGAACTTCGAATATCTTTTCTGGGTTGGTTGCGCCGCTTCCTTCGATCCGCGCGCGCAGAAAGTCGCGCGAGCCACGGCGCAATTACTAAAGGAGGCGAAAGTGAATTTCGCCGTGCTCGGGAAGGAGGAGGCCTGCACGGGCGATCCCGCGCGACGCATCGGCGACGAGTTCCTTTTCCAGGAGCGCGCTCAGACCAATGTCGAAACTCTGGGCCGACGCAAAGTCCGGAAAATCGTGACTCCGTGCCCGCATTGTCACAATACGCTCAAGAACGAATACCCGCAGTTTGGCGGTCACTATAAAGTGCAGCATCACTCCGCGCTCCTCGCGGAACTGATCGAAGCCGGTCGCCTAACGAACAAAGCCGCAATCGACGCCGAGCCGATTACCCTGCATGACCCATGTTACCTGGCGCGCGTCAATGGCGAGGTCGATGCGACGCGCACGGTGATCGGCGCCGCCAAGGACGAGCAGTTTCGCGAGATGCCACGCTGCGGAAAGAAAACTTTCTGCTGCGGCGCGGGGGGCGGCCGGATGTGGTTCGACGAACCGCCCGAGCAACGCGTGTCAAACCTGCGTGCGCAGGAAGCCGTCGCGACCGGCGCAAAGACGCTCGCCACTGCCTGTCCATTTTGTCTGAACATGATGAGCGATGGTGTGGCGGGCACGAAGGGCGGCGAGACCATCCAGGTACTCGACATCGCGGAGGTGCTCGTCGCCCGACAGGCACAGGCGCCGCCGGCAAAGTCCTGATCTTTCCCTGAGGCGCGGCATGACGGAGAAGTTTTGCAAAGTTTGGGTGCCATGCGAAAAGCCAGCCAATGGCTGATTTCGTGAAGACCTCACCTCGCTGGCGGCGCGGCCTTTTCGTTCTCGCTTTGCTCGCGATCCTGAGCATTTACGCGCTTGAGGCAAACGGACGTCGCCGCGCCTTCCCCACCGCGTTCGAGCATGCCGATCAGAGTGCATATCTCCATTATGCAAAAGAAATGCGCGAGAGCGGTTACGCCTTCGTGGGCGATCGCAATCGCATGCCCGTCTTTCCCTTTCTCCTCTCTCGACTTTATCGTCCGGGGGAGAGCGAGGCGGACATCCTGGCGCTCGCTCAAACCGGCTGCGTCATTCTCTCCGTCGCGCTCCTCCTGATTCTCGCCGGGATTTTCCGCCAATACTTTTCGCGCCTGGAGAGCACCGCGCTGCTGATTGCGACCGCTTTTGGCGTTTTCGTTTATCGCGCCGGGATCGTGCAGGTGGAACCGCTCTTCTTCGTCGTCAACTTCGGGGCCTTCCTTCTTCTCTTGCAGATGTTGCTCACGCCGCGCTGGTGGCTTGCGCTGCTCGCCGGGGTGGTCCTGGGGCTGGCTTTTCTGACCAAAGCTTCGGCGCTTCCCGCGTGGCCTTGCTGGGGCGCCGCCTTTATTGCGCAAAGCTTTGAGCCGCGCCGGACCACGACGGAACAGCGGGCGCGCTATCTCCTAAAGCGATGCGCGCTCTTTATTCTCCTGAGTGCGACCTTCCTGCTCGTCGTCTGGCCCTATGTCTGGACGAGCAAACAGCGTTACGGGCAGTTTTTTTACAACGTCAATTCCGCGCATTACATGTGGTGCGATTCGTGGCCCGAGGCACTTTCCTATTCCGATCGCCTGCAAGCTCCGCCGGTCGATAATCCCGCGGCACCGGAATTGCCCTCCTTCGCCAAATACTGGCGGCAACATACAACGGGCGAGATGATCTCGCGGCTCCTCCACGGTTTGCTCGGCCTGGCGACGCGCGGTTTCAAGGCCGTGGGGTATTACAAATACGCGGCGGTCCTGGGAGCGATTGCACTCGTCCTGGGCATCCGCCGTCGTGCCCGTGCTCGCGAGTTGCTCGCCCGCCAACCCTGCGCTGCTATCTTTTGCCTCGGTTATTTTGCTGTCTACCTGATTCTCTACGCCTGGTATAATGCCGTCGTGACCGACAGCCGATTCGTTCTCACCCTTTTCCTGCCCTTTGTTTTCGTGGCCTCGATCGCCATCCAGAGATTGGCGCGGGATGAGACTGTCGTGATCGGCGGGCGGACGGTTCCAATCACGACCACGGTGGCGGCGGGAATGCTCGCGCTGGCGTTGATCGATCTGCTCCACAACGCTGGGAACATTGTCTGACGCCCTGGAACTGATTTCTCCCCTGTGCCAGGCTGAACCGTTGTTTCAACCTTGAGAAGAAGTCTACCCGACGAGTGTGAAGGCCGAATGAGGGGTCTTAATCGTGTACTTCAGGATGCACCAGAGCGCTTTGCCGCCATCTCGCCAGCCGATCTTCTTTCCTTCTTCGTAGGTGCGGCCATAATACGAGATCCCCACTTCGTAGATGCGCAGCTTCATTCGCGCGATCTTCACGGTGACTTCTGGCTCGAATCCGAACCGGTCCTCCTCCAGCTTGATTGCTTGAATCACTTCGCGCCTGAATACCTTGAAGCCAGTCTCCATGTCGGTCAGGTTCAGGTTGGTGAGAATGTTTGAGATGAGGGTGAGCAATTGGTTGCCGACCGAGTGCCAGAAGAACAACACCCGGTGCTCTCTTGTCGTCAGAAAGCGCGAGCCGTAGACGACGTCGGCCTTGCCTTCTACGAGCGGCTTGAGGAGCGACGGATACTCAGCCGGATCGTACTCGAGGTCGGCGTCCTGCACCAAAACGAAGTCGCCAGTCGCGTGCTGGAAACCGAGCCGCAGCGCCGCCCCCTTCCCGCAATTGCGAGGCTGCCGGAGGACCCGCATATTTTCATAGCGGCCCTGCAGGCTCGCGAGCACGTCACGAGTGCCGTCCGTCGAGCCGTCGTCGACTACGATTATCTGTTTGGCAAGGTCGACCGCGTAAACTCGGCCGATCAACTCGGCCACCGTCGCCGCCTCGTTATAGACAGGAATTACAACGGAGAGCGTCATCGAGGAGTGACCAAATCGGATTCGAAGATGAGAGATCGTAATGGTAGCCTTGCGGGAAAGTCAATTGAGGTCAGGCCGGGAATCACCCTCTGCTGCAAAGTGGCGGCCAAGGCAACCAGAGCGCTTCTCGTTAGGCCACCCACCCGACCTCCTGGGCGAGCGCCTTGTCGACCCGCCATCATTTCACCGACGCCTTCGCCATCGTGCCGGGAATGGCAGATGTTCCCGGGGGTCAGGATGCCGGCTGCCGGGCCGTTACGTAGTCTTGGGTTACGGCAGGAGGTCGGGTCGGTTTTCGCGGGTGCGGCGCTCGGCTTCGCGCTTGCGCCAGGCGGCGATCTCGGCGTGATGGCCGGAGAGGAGGATATCGGGAACTTTCCAGCCGCGAAATTGCGCCGGGCGCGTGTATTGCGGCGCTTCGAGCAATCCACGGCTGAAGCTGTCGTCCGCGGCTGATTGCTCGTGGCCGAGAACGCCGGGCAACAACCTGGCGATCGCGTCAACGAAAACGACTGCGGCGATTGCGCCGTTGGTCAGGACATAGTCCCCAATTGAGATCTCGACATCGACGAGGTGCTCGATTACGCGATGATCGACTCCTTCGTAATGCCCGCAGATGATGATGAGATGTTCTTTCGTCGAAAGTTCCTGCGCCATCGTTTGATCCAAGCGCCGACCCTGCGGTGTCATGAGCACGACCGTGCTTGCATCGGAGCGGAGCGATTCGATCGCGGCGAAGATTGGTTCCGGCTTCATGACCATGCCCTGGCCACCGCCGAAGGGCGCGTCGTCGACGACGTGATGCCGGTCGGTGGTCCAGTCACGCAGGTTGTGAATGTGAACTCGAGCGCGCCTGTCTCCTGTGCGCGGCCCATCATGCTTTCGCCTAAGGGGACGCGACAGAGTTCGGGAAAGAGCGTGATGATGTCGACCTGCATGTCCTAATCTTCGTTCCGGTTCTGGCCGGAACGAGCGGCGCCGGCTCGTTGCGAAACTCACGATGTCGAATCTTGCCTCCGGCATGAGCAATGTAGCCGCCCACTCCCAGAACCGCACAGGAAACCACCAAAGTGACGATGCTCAATCCAGTCGCGGCTTTCGGCCATCTTATTGGCGCGAAAATGGCGACTGCGGCCAGACCAGCGAGCACGTAGAACGACCACGCGAATTCATCCGCGCGATGCTTATGAACCTTCAACCACGCCTGCCCCTGGTCGTCGGACATGGAAAGAACACGATCGTAACCGGCTTCTCCATAATGTATCACCGGCCACGCCATTGCGCTGCCGAGCAGGATGAGCGCGAGAGTCGCGATTTGCGCCTTCCGGCTGCGGAGGAAAAGCGCAATGATTAGGCCGAGAACGCCCATCGTCAGGCCGTAGACCGGCAGCGGGTTGATCAGGACGTGAATGTATTCAGGCTGACTGAGATCCTGGCTGAGCGAGGCGAGCATTGGAATGGTCGTGAATCGTCAAATCGAGATTCGTTGCAGCGAGAGTTCAAGGACTGACCCGAAGGACGTTTGCATTCCGATTCACGATTCCACGTGGCAGTTGCCGAATCATGCAGGTTAGAATTGATCACTAACTTCGTTGCGCTTCCTCCTCGGTTGAAGAGATCTCAGGAGCCCGGCATTGGCTGAACCTTTGCCAGTCGCTCCAGGAGCAGGCGCGCCGCGCCTTCTGGAATGTCGAAATGAAGATCAAGCTTTTCATTCTTCTGCTCGACCTTTGGCGGATCAGTCGAGAGAACGAAATCGGATCCCGGAATCTTCAGCCAGCGCGCCGGTTCGTTCTGCAATCCCGCGGCCAATCGTTTGGCTTTCGCTTCACTCGTTACCTTCACGACCAGGTGCGTCTTGGCCGGCGTATCGAACGTCATTTCCAATCCGAGCAGGTCGCAATCCTCGAGGAATTCAGGCGGCAGAATCGGACCGAAAAGCGTCTCCAGATCGTCCGGGTCGCGCGAGACGAGACGCAGCGCGCTCCCGGTATTGAGTGTCTGGAAAGCCTCGAGAAGTGGGTCGTCGATTTTTAAATCAGCCCGGGTGCCGAGTCGCACCTGCACCAGCTCATCGACCTCGCCTAACGAACCAACAGCGAGGGTGCGCGGGCCAACCCGGGCCACCGTCACATCAGGTCGCTCCCAAACGACGAGACCGGTAATGGAGCTTTTCGTAAAGCTTTTGTCTTGCGTAATGGTGCGGACGATCGGCGCGAGATCGTTGCGAGTTTCCACCAGGACGTATTCCTGCTCGCGATTGTTGTCATCAAGCGTCAGCGCACGGGTCACGCGGGCTGCATCCTCGGCGAGGTGGAGGACCGGTGTGCGCGCGGCTTGACCGAGGAGACCGGCCGAGACCTTTTGCCAGGCCTCGGGCTGCTCTTTGCGCCAGCGATTTGGCAACACTCCCTTGTCGAGCTGAGACAGATCGAGGGAAAGGATGGCGGATGTTTCCGACGGGAGCCATTCGCGTTTCGTCGGCGATTGCGAAACGAGCGGCAAGATGATCGCGAGCAGGGCGAGGACGGAGAAAATCACAAAATAAAACTTTCGCAGTTCCTGCTTGTCGATCTGGGCCGAGAGCCGGGCCAACTCCTCTCTGTGTCCAGCATGGTGCTCGACCGCGGCGCGATGCTTTTGCACCTCGCTGAGGAGGTGCGGTGCGTTGGGCGGGGCGATGCCTTGCGAAGCAAGATGGCGCCCGATGTTGAGGTAGGCTGGGTTCTTCTTCTCCTCGACCGTCTGATGCTGCTGTTGCGCCTGCCGAACTTCCTCCTGTTGCACGCGCGCACTTTCCTTCAACGTGCGATCTCGGGTCTCAAATTCGGCGCGAGCCTTCGCGATTTTCTTGTCGACCTGTGCGACGAGCGCTTCCTCGGAGCTTAGTTTTTCGCGGGCGGCTCGGCTGGCGTCCGCGCTCCCGAGGCGCGCCTGCTCCATCTCGGCTTTCTCCTGCGGAAGCCGCGCCCGTTCTGTGCTGAGCCGTTCCATCTGCGTTCGCAAGTCGGGCGGCGGCGGATCGGTCGCCTGGAGAGCAGAAACTTTTTTCAACAGTTCGCGATCAGCGGCCTCATTTTCCTTGAGACGACGATCGATGGTCGCAAGCTCGCTCTCACACCGCTCGGCGGCGGATTTCGCCTGGTTGCGGCGTTCGACCAGGGGGCGCTTTTCCTCCTCGAGCTTGCCCAGGGCGGTCGCCTTGTTCCCGTGAGTTTTCCTGGCGTTGCGCCTCGATCTGTTTAAGCGCCTCCTCAATTTTTGCGATCCTGACGGCGACCTCTCTTTGCTCCTGCTCGAGTTTTTTCAGCGCGACGATCTCATTGCGCACCTCGGGAAAATTCGCGGCTTCCGCGGTGCCCTCGCGCCCCAGCGCGATCTCGGATTTTTGCAGGCGTCGCTTCTCGTGCCTGAGCGCGATGCGCGTACGCTGGCGGCGCACCTTCAGCGTCAGCTCACGAAATCCGGTCGAGATAAAACTCACAAGGGCAATCTAGGGTGAATCATTCTTCGGCGCTGGCTAACTTTGCCAGGACGCTAAAATCTTCCAGCGTCGTCGTGTCGCCAGTGACCGCGTTGCCGCTCGCGATTTCCTTCAGCAGACGCCGCATGATTTTGCCGCTGCGCGTTTTCGGCAACGCCTCGGCGAAGCGTACCTCGTCGGGTTTGGCGATCGCCCCGATATGCTGCCCGACATGTCCTCGCAACTCCTCCTTGAGACTGAGGGTCGGCGTGACGCCGCTCTTGAGGGTGACGAAAACCACCAGGCTCTGGCCTTTGAGTTCGTCCGGGCGTCCGACAGCGGCGGCTTCCGCGACCTTGGCGTGACTAACGAGTGCGCTCTCGATTTCCGAAGTGCCGAGGCGATGACCGGCGACGTTCAGCACGTCGTCGATCCGGCCGACGATCCAGAAGTAACCATCCTTGTCGCGGCGCGCGCCGTCGCCCGTGAAGTAGTTGTCTTTGTATTCGCTCCAGTACTGCTTTTTGTAGCGCGGCTTGTCACCGTAAATCGTGCGCAACATCGAAGGCCACGGCCGCCTGACGATCAACTTCCCGCCAACGTTAGGCGGGACTTCCTTCCCGGCCGCATCGACTACGGCCGCTTCAACCCCAAAGAAAGGCAACGTCGCGCTCCCGGGCTTGGTCGGGATCGCACCCGGCAGCGGCGTGATCATGATCGCGCCCGTCTCGGTTTGCCACCAGGTATCGACGATCGGACAACGCCCGCCGCCGATCGTCTTGTGATACCAGATCCAGGCCTCGGGATTGATCGGTTCGCCGACTGTGCCTAACAGTCGCAACGACGAGAGATCGTGTTTCTTCACCCATTGGTCGCCCCAACGAATAAAGGCGCGAATCGCCGTCGGCGCGGTGTAAAGAATGCTGACCGCGTATTCCTCGATCAGGCGCCAGAAGCGATCCGGCTCCGGCCAGTTCGGCGCGCCTTCATACATCATGGTCGTCGCGCCGGCGGCGAGCGGTCCGTAGACCACATAGCTGTGTCCGGTGACCCAGCCGATATCCGCGGTGCACCAGTAGATGTCATCCTCGCGCAGGTCGAAAACGTATTTCGTGCTGCTGTGAATGCCGACGAGATAGCCGCCGGTGGTGTGCAGAATGCCTTTCGGTTTCCCGGTCGATCCGCTGGTGTAAAGGATGTAAAGCGGATGCTCGCTGTCGAGCGCGAGCGCCGGGCAATGCGCATCGACATATTCGAGTTCGCGATGCCACCAGACGTCGCGACCTTCCTCGATGTGCACCTCGTTGCCGGCGCGTCGGAAAACGATCACGCGCCTGATCGTTGTCTTGCCTTGCAGCGCTTCATCGACGTTGTGCTTGAGCGGAACGATGCGCGCCGCGGCGGTAGGCGCCATCGGCGGTAATGACGGCGGTCGCGCCGCAGTCAGCGATCCGGTCGCGAATGCTATCGGCGCTGAAGCCGCCGAAGACGACCGAATGAATCGCGCCGATCCGCGCGCAGGCGAGCATCGCGATCGCAGCCTCTGGAATGGCCGGCAGGTAGATGATCACGCGATCGCCTTTTCGAATCCTGTTTCGCTTCAGAACATTGGCGAAGCGGCAGACCTCGCGATGCAATTGCTGGTAAGTGAGAATGCGTTTGTCGCCCGGCTCGCCTTCCCAAATGATCGCCGCCTTATTCCGGCGCGGTCCGTTGAGGTGCCGATCGAGGCAGTTTTCCGCGACGTTCAGTTTCCCGCCGACGAACCACTTTGCGAAGGGCGCCTTCCATTCCAGCACCTTTTTCCATGGCTTCTGCCAATGACAGCTCGCGCGCTTCGCGTGCCCAGAATTTTTCCGGATGACGGATCGATTCCCGATGCATCCGGCGATACTGCTCGAGGCTACGGATGCGGGCGTTCTTGGCGAAGTCGCGCGCGGGTTTGAAAATGCGGGTTTCCTTGAGGTGGGACTCGATATTTTTTTCCATGAGCGCTACGGCACGCTAACAAGCCGCTTCGGGGCGCTCAACGCAAAGTTCGCCATTGTTCCGCGCCGTTGCAGTGGCGCTCTGCGAGCGTCGTGGGTCGTCACAGGGTTCGGGTTCGGCGGTCACGGAGCGCCGCTACAACGGGAGCAGCGGAGCTGGTTTCGCGTTTGAGTTCCGGCCGCGGCCGCCGACTTTCCGGGATGAGCGATCACGTTTACAAGAAAATCGAGCTGGTTGGTTCTTCCCAGACGACAATTGAGGACGCAGTGCAAAACGCGGTCTCGCTGGCCGCGAAAACAGTCCGGAACATGCGCTGGTTCGAAGTCGTCGATACACGCGGGCATATCGAAGAGAACAAGATCAATCACTGGCAGGTGACGATCAAAGTCGGCTTTACTCTCGATCGTTAGGCGAGTTCAGCGGCGGACATGCCGGCCGCAGGGATTTGAACTGCGCCAGGCGAAAGCTTTTGACGGCGAGATTCGCGGGCGACACACCTGCCACTAGCGCAATTACTCGTCGGTCTGGAGCACTTCGTAGAGTTTGGTCGCGCCGTAGATCAGGATGGCGGGCTTAATGGCCATCAAGAGCAGACGCACGAGCGCCCTCAGGATTTGGAAGATGGGCAGGCGATCGAGGATGAAGCCGGCGGCGACGCCACAGAGCAGCGATTTGGTCGGATTCGCCCGAACGTAATCCTCCGTTTGCGCGATGATTTCGTTCCACTGTTCCTTGGTGTACTGGATTCCTCGTTTGGCGATGTCGCCAGTTGCGCCGCTCATGTGTTCGCTGTCCATATAGGTAATCTTCGGATGATGACGCATCTTTGCGCGTCAGGAAAGCTTTAGCGCAATATCATCCAAACTGAACTCGCCGCCACTCCCGGCGGAAAATCGGGCAGCGGCGCCGACTGCTGGAAACTTCCGGCGCGTCGCGTCGCCTTGAGGCAGAAGCGTCCCATCACCTCGAGCGCGCGTTCGTTCAGGCGCGTGCAATTGGTCGAGAGCAGGATTTTCGCGTCGCGTTCCGCCAGTTCGAGCGTGGTCAGGAGCAAATCCTCGAAGTCGGCTTCCACCTGCCAGGCTTTCCCGGCGCGCGAGCGCGAAAAAGTCGGTGGATCGAGAATGATCATGTCGAAACGCTCGCGTTTGCGCGCGAGTCGCGGCAATACGGCGAGGACATCGTCGGCGACGAAGCGATGCCGGTCGGTCGCGAGACGGTTGAGCATGAAATTATCCCGGCCGCGATTGAGCGATTTCTTGGAAAGATCAACGCTCACGGTTTCGGCGCCGGCCATGCCCGCGACGACGGAGAAAGAGCAGGTGTAGGCAAAACAATTGAGCATCCGGCGCGGGGCCGCGCGCCTGACGAACTGCCGATTTTCGCGTTGATCAATGAAGAGTCCCGCGGAATAGCCGGCGCCGAAATCGATCGCGTAACAAACCTCGCGCTCGAGCACGGTTCGCTGGAGCGGCGCTCCCGCATCGCCGGAAATGAGCTTTGGCGGATTGCGCTCCGAATTTTGTTTCGGGAGATAACGGCCAAAGACACGCTCGAACTTTTCGTTCGCCAACTCGCTCCACTGATCCAGCGCGTGCAGGATTTCTTCGCGAGCCGCTTCGGTCTTGTAGGAAACGATTACGTCCGCTCCGTAGCGTTCGACCCAACCGCCGGGCTTGGTGCAGAGCCGGTAGGCTTCGGTTTTCTCAGTCGCGAAATCGCGCACCAGCCCAAAATCGATCCAGTCTTTCATTGGCTTCTCCGCCATCGTCTTGCTGCGGGAACGAGCCGCGGTAGAATCAACACCGGCATGGCCCGCCAGTCAGCATTTTCGGGCGATTTCTTTTGAAAAAGCAACAGATCACGGCACGCGTCCCTGCCACCACTTCGAATCTCGGCCCGGGGTTTGATTGTCTCGGCGTCGCCTTGCGCCTCTACAACTTCGTCACCGTCGCGCCGGCGGAGACGGTTGTGGCGGGCCGGATGGCGCAAGAGGCGGCCCGGAAATTCTTTCGGACGGCGAAGTGCGAGCCGTTTGCATTTTCCTGCAAAATCGAGGGCGATGTGCCACGCTCCCGTGGGCTCGGGAGCAGCGTCACGGTTCGGCTCGGTGTGCTCCACGCCTTGAATGCGCTGCTCGATCGCCCCCTGGCGCGCGCCCAAGTCTTCCGGCTCTGTGCCGAGCTCGAAGGTCATCCGGACAACGCCGCTCCAGCCGAGTTCGGGGGTTTCGTCGTCGCCCGGCCCGATCGGCATCAGAAATTCCCGATCGATCCTCGCCTGCGCTTTGTTCTCCTCATTCCCAGCTTCGAGGTGAAGACAGCAGAAGCGCGAAGCGTCTTGCCTGACGAGATCGATCGGCGACTTGCCGTCGAATCGTGCGGCAATGCCTGCGCCGTCGCGGCCGCCTTCGCCAGTCGCCACTACGAAAATCTCCGTGGCGTCTTGAGCGATCATCTCCATCAGCCTTTTCGAGCAAAGTTCGTTCCGTTTCTCCATCGGGTGATCGCTGCAGCGGAGAAGGCGGGTGCGCTCGGTGGTTTCTTGAGCGGCTCTGGCTCGACCATTGCCTGCCTTACGTTGCGCACGCCGGAGGCAGTGGCCGCCGCCATGCGGGAGGCTTCCGGCTTGCGCAAGGCCGAAACGCGCGTCATCTCCGCGGATAACCATGGCGTTCGCCTCGTCGTCTCCACCCCTGCACGCTGATGCGCCGCTGGCTTGAAAATCTCGAGCAGTTTGCGATCGACGTCATTCTCGAGCGCCGACACGGTCCGCGTGCCGCGCTCCTGCGCAGTCTGCTTTTGATCCTTTCGTTCGTCTACGCGCGCCTCGTCCAGTTGCGACTCTTCCTTTATCGCAAACGCGTCTGGAGAGAACACACCCTTGGCTGCCTCGTCATCAGCATTGGCAACCTGACCGTTGGCGGCACGGGCAAGACGCCAATTGTGGAAAAATTTGCGCGCGCCCTCCAGGCCGGTGGTCGCCGTGTCGCGATTCTCAGCCGCGGCTACAAAAGCGTGGCCAAACCTTCCAAGCGCAGCTGGCTCGATCGGTTGCGCGGTGTCGCGCCCGATCCGCCGCGCATTGTTTCCGACGGGCAATCGCTCCTCCTCGATTCACTCACCGCCGGCGACGAGCCTTACATGCTGGCGAACAATTTGAAGGACGTGATTGTGCTCGTGGACAAGGATCGGGTGAAAAGCGGACTCTACGCCATCCGGGAGATGAAAGCCGACACGCTGCTGCTCGATGATGGCCTGCAATATCTGCACCTCAAACATCGGCTCGACATCGTTCTGATCGATCGCCAGGCGCCTTTCGGGAACGAGTTTCTTCTCCCGCGCGGAACCTTGCGCGAGCCGCCGCGCAACCTGCGCCGCGCGAGCTACATCTTCATCACCAAGAGCACGGGCGAGCCTAACGACGAACTGATCGCTCGCATCCGGCGCTACAACCGCACGGCCGAGATCATCGAGTGCGCGCACCAGCCGCTCTATTTGCAGGATGTCTATACTGGCGAGCAACTCCCGCTCGAGCGCCTGACTGACACCTACATCGGTTCCTTCTGCGGAATCGCGGCGCCGGACAGTTTCGAGAATGGTCTGCGCAAGCTAGGGGCGCGGATCGAGCTCACGAAGCGCTTTGCCGATCATCATCGCTACAGCGAGGCCGAGCTACAGAGCTTTATCAACCGCTGCGTCCGGCGCGACGTCGATATGATTGTCACGACGGAAAAGGACGCCGTCCGTTTCCCGCACCTGACCAAACCGGAAGTGTCGATTTATTTTCTCCGAGTGGAGATCCTGATCCTGAGCGGCCACGAGACCTGGGAACACTGCGTGGCGCGCATCTGCCAGCCGCAGCCGATGCTGTCGCCCGAGCGATTCTTCTCCTGAAACGGGGTGCAGTGGCTTTGTAGCGGCGGTCTATGACCGTCGAAGCGAGCGTGGGGTTCGTGTTGTATTTTCACGGATTACGAGAGTCCCTCGGGTGAGAAAGCGTGACGACGGTCGTAGACCGCCGCTACAAAGAGAAGATGACGGAGCGTTTGCGGCGGCTGGAATGGATCCACGCGCGCTATCCGCTGTATTTTGTTACGACCTGCACGGCTCATCGCCGGCTGCTTCTCGCTTGCACTGATGCCCACGCAGCCTTGCTGAATTACGGCCGAGCGGGCTGCGAACACGGCGCGTGGCTCGGTGCGTATGTCCTGATGCCCGATCATCTGCACGTGTTCGTCGCCTTGGACGGCAATCGAATCAAACTCTCCAATTGGGTGAAGTCTCTGAAGAACACACTTTCGAAGCAACTTCGGGAATCCGGGACGTCTTCCCCTCACTGGCAAAAGGGTTTCTTTGACCATGTGCTCCGCAATGAAGAATCCTACGAAGAGAAGTGGAATTATGTCAGGGACAATCCAGTGCGTGCCGGATTGGTTAAACGCTGGGAAGATTGGCGATTCCGAGGTGAAGTCTTCGATCTACGCAACCGATAGCCTTATGGAAAGCTCCAGTTTGTAGCGGCGGTCTATGACCGTCGAAGCGAGCGTTGGGGTTCGTGTTGTATTTTCACGGATTACGAGAGTCCCTCGGGTGAGAAAGCGTGACGACGGTCATAGACCGCCGCTACAACAGCACATCGTGATGCGATAAGTTGTCATACTCATGAGCAAGAAAGCTGAACTGGTCGTCGAGGGTCGCGCCCTCGCGGTCTCGAATCTCGACAAGGTGCTTTGGCCGAAGGCCGGCTTCACCAAGGGCGAGATGATTCATTACTACATCCAGATCGCGCCTGCCCTTTTGCCACATTTGAAGGACCGGCCGTTGACCATGAAACGCTATCCCGATGGCGTCGAAGGCGAGTTTTTTTACGAGAAGAACTGCCCGGGTCACCGGCCGAAGTGGGTCAAGACAGCGAAGGTCTGGAGCGAACCCAATCAGCGCGACATCGACTACTGCCTCGCGCAGGATCTGCCAACATTGGTCTGGGCCGCCAACCTCGCCGACATCGAGCTGCACACCTCGCTCTCGCGCAAGAAAAAATGTCGAGCGGCCAACGATGATGGTCTTCGATCTCGATCCCGGCGCGCCTGCCGACATCGTGCAGTGCTGCCAGGTCGGTCTCTGGCTCCGGGAAATCTTGCAGAGGATGAAATTGCGAAGCTGGGCGAAGACATCCGGCTCGAAAGGGCTGCAAGTTTACGTCCCGTTGAACACCGCGGTGAGCTACGAGCAGACGAAAGAATTATCGCACGCCCTCGCGGAATATCTCGAGCACGCGCATCCGGAACTGGTCGTCTCGAGAATGTCGAAGGCGTTGCGCAAGGGGAAAGTTTTCGTCGACTGGAGCCAGAACGATGAGCACAAGACAACCATTTGTGTTTACTCTCTCCGCGCCCGGGAGGAGCCGACCGTATCCACGCCGGTGACCTGGCTAGAGGTCGAGAAGACCGTGAAAAAGAAAAACGGCAAGCGATTGATTTTCCGGTGCGATGAAACTCTCGCGCGCGTGGAAAAGATGGGTGACCTCTTCGAAGAAATCGAAACGCTTAAGCAAAAGTTCCCGAAGAAGTGGTCACTCTAGGGTGTCCCTCGTCATCCTGAGCCGCGGAGCACGGCGTGCCATCGGGACCTCTGGCCGATATGTTATGGTTAAGAATGAATTCTGACTTGCCTATGCCGCTCGTAGTCGGGGCGGGACCGGTTGGCCTAACGATGGCTAACGAACTCGCGCGCCATGGAGTCCGTTGCCGCATCATCGACCAGGCCCGGGAACGCTCCCAAACCTCCAGGGCGCTCGCGATCTTTCCGCGCACTCTCGAAGCCTTCAGCACAATGGGGATTGCCGATCGTTTTCTTGCCGCCGGTCACCGCATTCGCGGGCTCTCGATCCATCACGGTGGTGACCGCCTTGCGGCGATCAATCTCACGACGGTGGCGAGTCCGTTCCCGTTCGTCCTCAGTCTGCCGCAATCGGAAACGGAGCGGCTGCTCATCGAACGCCTCGCGACGGCCGGGATCGAAGTCGAGCGCGAACTCAGCCTGACGAATCTTGCACAGGCGAACGAGTCGGTGCGCGCGACGCTGCGTCATGCCGATGGCCGCGACGAGATCGTGGAAACGCCATGGCTGCTCGGTTGCGATGGCGCGCATAGCACAACGCGGCACGCTCTTGGGATCGAGTTTGAGGGCTCGCAGTACGACGAGAGTTTCATTCTCGCCGATGTGCGCGTTGAAACGTCGCTCGATCGCGAGCGTTTGCATCTCTTCCTCGGCCCTGACGGGGTGCTCGGCCTCTTTCCCTTTGGCGGCGATCGCTGGCGCATCGTCGCGAACATTCCACCGCAATCGCGCGATCAGGCTTTGCCTGATCTTACGCTCGACGAAGTGCAAAAATTGATTGGGCAGCGTGGATCGGCGGACGCCCGCCTGAGCGATCCCGCCTGGCTCTCGCGCTTTCACATTTCGCATCGCAAAGTGCAGCAATATTGCAAGCTGCGGGCCTTCCTACTGGGTGACGCGGCCCACATCCACAGCCCGGCTGGCGGACAGGGGATGAACACCGGGATTCAGGACGCATTCAACCTCGGCTGGAAACTCGCGCTCGTCGTCAGTGGCCGCGCTTCGACCCAGTTACTCGCGAGTTATCAGAGCGAGCGCGAACCGGTCGCCCGTGGTGTCTTGAATCTGACCGATCGCATCACAAGGATGGCGACGGTGCGGAATTCCGTCGCGCAGAGTGTGCGGGATTTTCTCCTGCCGGTGGTGAGTGGGATCGATCTGGTCGGGGAGAAGGTCGCGGATCGGTTGTCGGAGCTGGCGGTGAATTATCGCCAGAGTCCGTTCGTGGATAATTTTGGCGGCGGTAAGGTGCGAGCGGGCGATCGCGCGCCTGATGCAGAGTTGCGCGAGGAAAGCGGGCAGGCGCGCCGACTCTTCGAACTCTTCCGCCAGCCCCGACATGTTTTGCTGATCTTCCTTGGGGCCGCGTTCGATTCCGTCGCAAAAGCAGAACAGATCGGCAATGCGTTCGGTGGCTTGTCGGAGGACGCGATCAAGACCTATCGTATTGTGCGCGGCGAAGGCAGTGCGGCGGTGGCGGAATTGCACGATCTGAGCGGGCTCGCCCATTCCGCCTACGGGTTATCCGAGGGAGGACTCGTGCTCGTTAGGCCGGATGGATACGTCGGTTATCGGGACAACGATTTCGATTCCACGCGGCTGCGCGCCTGCCTGGGTCGCACTTTCATCCCCTCTCCGAAGCTGTAGATCGGGCGAGCCTTCAGCGGTCGCCGTCTGGTCGATGCGGCGGTTCATGACCGATCGCTATTTGCTGCCGAATTACGGTTCCGGCGACGGAGGAGGAGGAGGACCGGGCGGGCCGTGGAAGTGATGGTGCTTCCGGAGGTATTCACGATGTTCCGCTTCTATTTTGGCGAACTCGATCTTCTGCTCCGGGGTGAGAAGGGCGGAAATTTGCGCGTTGGTTTGCGCGATTCGCTCCAGGACGCGCTTGGTCGTCTCGCGTCGGATGATTTCCATGTCGGCCCCGGTTTTTTCGATCAACGGTTTGATTTGCGCCGACTGCTCAGCGGTCAGGTGCAAGCCGGATTGCAGTCGCTCGAGCATGTGGCGCGATAACTCCCGCGGCTCGGGCGGGCGCATGAAAGTGCGTCCGACCATGGGCGCCACAAGCGCGCCGGTCACTGCCCCGGCGAGGAAGATGAGCAACGCATAAAGAATGACCCGGAGGGAAGGCCACTTACTCATAGCCATAGCCGGCCACAATCGCCGAATCAGCCAGACGTGTCTCGGGGTCGTAGCGGCTAGTAAAGGCGGCAAGCTCGTCGCTTTTCAAAACGCCGGCCAGGAACGCAACGGCGCACGCCGTCAATGCCGCCCAACGCAGCCCCCGCAGCAGGCCGAGGTTGATCGAGCGACGAGCGATCGCTTCGCGCCAATGCGCCAGCACAACCGTCTCGAGGCCGTAGGGCATCGCGGCCAGAGGCGCGTCGGGCGCACGCCGCGAGAGCGAAAGAATGCGGTCAAGAAGTTGCGCTGGATTCATGAGGCGAAATCAAGGTTAAAGGTGGCGTTCTTTTTGAGCATCTTTTTCATCTTCTCGCGAGCACGAAAAGCACGAACTTTGATCGTGGCCCGGCTCCAGCCTGTGAGCTGGTGAATCTCTTCTACCGATCGCTCTTCCAAATGGAGCAGGGTCACGAGCAGGCGATCATCGGGTGAAAGTCGCCCCAGGAGGTTGTGCAGAAGCTCCTTCGCCAGGCGCGCGTCATCGGGCGATGCGAGATCCGTTTCGGCCCGGCTGAGTTGTTCGATTGCGGCGGAAGTTTGCTCGTCGAAATCGGCCAGACGCCATTCCGGACGGCGCTTTTCCGCGCGCAACTCATTGAGACAGGTATTGACCGCGACGCGCGAAATCCAATGCTCGAGCGGCACTTTGCCGGAGTACTTGTCCAGATTCTGGAAGATCTTGATGAAAATCATCTGCGTCAGGTCCTCTTCACTCATTCGCCGGGGGAGATGAGAACGCACGAGTTTGAGCACAAAGGGATGAAAATGGCGGAGGAGTTCGCGTGCCGCGCCCTCATCACCCGAAGCGATCCGACGCAGGCACACCTGCTCGTCGAAACTCTCATCTGGCATGGGCGGTTGCAGCACGGCTCCACATTACGTTTAAGACACGGCGGCCGGCCGGGAAGTTACAAGCATTTTCAGGCGAATCCATTGCGCAGCATGGTCTCCGAATGCCGTTGACCGAGTGCGGGTAGGTCTGTCTGGAGAATTGTCCCGAGACAATCCTCAAATAGATCTGTAACCGTTCCATATTTGTTGGCGTCTGTAGGAGCGAACAGCAAATTGCTGTCAGAGAAACCTAACGAATAAAGCAATGAAACTATACAAACTCACACTTCTTACATGCTGCGCCGCGGGCTTCCTCGTGGCAGGACAATTTGCGGACGCGCAGGCGCCTGACGAGCCGATGTCGCCGCACCGGCACGGTCCGCCCAACCTTACCGCGATGCTCACTCATATGCTCAGCCTGACTGATGCCCAGCAGACTCAGGTCAAGGCGCTGGTTGCCGAGGTGCAGCCGCAACTCGATGCCATCCATGAACAGGCACGCCAGGCGGCGGATGTAATTATCAAACAACTCGACGCCAAAATCCGTCCGCTCCTCACCGTCGACCAGCAAAAGCGATTCGACGCGCTCGAAACCCTGCGCGAGACGCGGCCAGCGGGTCCGGGTCCGGAATAACTTAGGCCATGGGGATATGGGCAGTCGGGGCTGCGGATTTGCCGCGGCCCCGCCCTGGATAAAGAGTAGCAGCGCGCTCGATTGAATTCCGGTCCGGAAGGGCCTGCCGCTAATGATTCCGCATGATCAGGGTAGCCGGACTTACCATATAGCCCTTGGGTCATCGGAGAGGAGGAATAGACACCGACCGCCCAAGTCGAGCGCCCCAGGCCCTTCGCTCCGTAAAGTTGCGCAACGCGACCGGGGTTCGGTGGTGGAACGACCGCCCATGATCCCGTTCCAGTGTTCCGTGATCGGCAGGTATTGTACAGTCTCTCGTCTGGATATAACCGACAGCCGTAATGTCTTTGCTTGAATTGGCTGTTACGCCAAGAAGGGTGGTAGCATATCCGGCGACCGGGCTTTCGACTGCACTCCACCGCATTCCATTCCAGTGTTGAACGATGTTGATTTGATTCGAGCTCGAATCGTAAGCGTAGCCCACTGTCCATGCGTCCGAGGAGGAAACAGCGGTTACGCCTGTAAGATAGTTCGTCTGGCCGGAGTTTGGGCTGGGAAATACGACCCAGCCCCGATTTGCGGCGAAAGTCATCCCCGCGAAGAGAAAGACCACGAGGCCTGGCACGAGGGGGACTGGGGCAAGAGCAAAACGGATTTTCATACCTTTGGAGTTCCTTTCCCAGAGAAAGAGTCCAGTCGAAAGCCATATCGATCGCGAGCAAATGATCGTAACAACTCTGTTACCCGGACATGCGGCCAGACCCGCGCCAGAGCCGGGCACCGCAGCGGTGTTACTCTCTATTTGAATCCATCGCGGGCTGCCGCTAGATGAACGGCCAGTGCGTTCGAACTTTTCTTCTCCGAGGCAGAGAACCATTTCGTTGCTTACCGCGACCTGCATCGTGGTCGCCAACATGGTGGGCACGGGCATTTTCACCAGCCTCGGTTTTCAGGTCGGTGATCTGCCGACTGGTTTCGCGATTATGGCGCTCTGGGCGATCGGCGGCGTGTGCGCGCTTTGTGGTGCGCTCTCCTACGCCGAGTTGGGCGCGGCACTTCCTCGCTCGGGCGGCGAGTATCATTTTCTGCGGGAGATCTATCATCCCGCGGTCGGGTTCATGGCGGGCTGGATTTCGGCGACGGTGGGGTTTGCCGCGCCGGTGGCGATCGCCGCGATTCCCTTCGGCACTTATCTCGCCGGCGTTGTGCCGGGTTTGAACCCGCTTTTTTTATCGCTCGCGGTGGTGCTAATCTCGACCCTCGTCTTGCTCTGGGATTTGCGGCTGGGGAGCGGTTTCCAAAATACTTCGACGCTCTTAAAAGTCGGTTTGATTCTCGTGATCATCGCTGCCGGGTTCTGCGTGAAGGGGACGCAGCCGATCTCTTTTCTGCCGCTACCGGAGGACCGCGCTTTGATCGTGAGCGCGCCATTTGCGGTCAGTCTTTACTGGGTGATGTATGCCTACTCGGGCTGGAACGCTTCGACCTATATCATGGGCGAAGTGCGCAATCCGACACGCACCATTCCACTCTCACTCGGGCTCGGCACTCTTCTGGTCACTGCGCTCTACCTCGGTATCAACGCTGCTTTTCTGCGCACCACCCCGGCCGCCGAAATGGTTGGGAAACAACAGATCGGGCTGATCGCCGGCGTCCACATCTTCGGCGAGTCCGGCGGCAAGGTGATGGCGGTGTTCATCGCGCTCGGGTTGGTCTCGGCGGTAAGCGCAATGATGTGGATCGGACCGCGGGTGACCCTGACGATGGGGGAAGACCTGCCCGCGCTCTCCTGGTTGGCGCGGCGCAACGCGCGCGGCATCCCGGTACGCGCCACCATGGTGCAATTTGCGATCGTCAATCTGCTCATCCTGGTCACGACCTTCCAAAAGGTGGTTAACTATGTGCAATTCAGCCTCACGCTTTTCTCCGCCCTGACGGTGCTCGGTGTCTTCATCCTGCGCTGGCGGTCTCCCGAATTGCCGCGGCCATATCGCACCTGGGGCTATCCCATCACGCCGGCGATCTTTCTCGCCGTCAGCGGCTGGATGCTCTGGCACATGCTGGAGAACGCCGCGACGCGTGCGCCCTCGCTCTGGGGACTGGCAACGGCCGCGCTCGGGCTCGTCGTCTATTTCGCGTCGCCCAAGCGTCGGTCCGGGTAGCGCTCTCGTTCCCGAGTGTGCTGCTAAACAATGCACGCATAGGCCTTCTTCTGGAACGGCTTTTGCTTCCGAGCGTCGGATGCAAAAGGTTCTTGCGTTGGTCAGTCTGCGCGCGTGCACCGTGTTGTCAGGTGCGTCCGCCCTGGCGCTGAGCCCGCAACGGATGCAGGCCACCGCCTCCTATCACAACGACGTTTCGCGCCCGTTGCGCGAGGTGGCCGCGACCTATAAGCCGGGGCGACATCAGGAACGCCAGATCGCTGAAAATCCAAAGATCCCGGCCACCGTCTTCCAGTAAACGCACAGAAGCGCAACCGTGCCAAAGCAAAATGAAAGAAGGAACAAATTGAAAAAAGCACTTAACAATTTCGGAAGCGCGGTCGTGCTGATCCGAATCACACTCGCTGTCGCTCTGGTATTCGCGGCTGCGATCTTACTGGCCTCAAGTTTTATGGCGCAATCGGCGCCCCCCGCAGGCTCGGCCACAAATGATCAGGCCGCGCGTGATCGCAAGCCGCAGGAACTGGCCGCGATCCGCGCGCCTCATTCATTTAACGGGGATCTGCGGACGCTTCCCTACACTGCGCCGCTCAGAATGGAACGCCCTGAGTTCGAGCCACCCACGCCGAATCCGCGTTTTATTCGGCCAGAGGGCGGAACTCCCTCTTCCCCGCTGCCAGAGAGCCCCCTCGGGCCCGTGATCGGCGCTCCCGCTCCCGCCCCGAATATCACGTTTAGCGGACTCGATTTTGCGAACTGGGGTGCAGGGTTTCCGCCCGATCCCAACGGCGACGTTGGCCCCAATTACTACATCCAGACGATCAACACCTCGATCGGCATCTATAACAAGACTACCGGTGCCCAGGTGGCGGCGTTCACTTTTGACACGTTGATGAGTCAGGGAAGCTTCGGGAACAATTGCGACACGCATAACTTCGGTGACCCAATCGTGCTCTATGACAGCTTCGAGGGCCGTTGGTTCGTTAGCGATTTCGCGTTCACGGTGGACGGGGGCGGCAACATCAACATGCCTTACCAGCAGTGTATCGCTGTCTCCAAATCGAGCGATCCGGTCGGCGGCGGTTGGAACTTCTATTCAATCACGATCAGCGATCTTTTCGGGGATTATCCAAAGTTCGGCGTCTGGACCGACGGCATCTACGTGTCGGCGAACATGTTTTCACCGCTGGCCGGCGGCAGCTTCAGCAATGCTCGGGTTTGGGCTCTGAACAAGTCACAGATGTACGCCGACGCGCCCACCGTCCAGATCGTTTCCTTTGACGTGGCGGACGCGGCCGAATTTACTCTCCTGCCGAGCAACGCGCGTCTCCAGACCGGTACCCCGCCAGCAGGTCGACCGAACTTCTTCGTCTCGACATGGGAGTATCTGAACGCCCAAGAAGTCTACAAGTTTCACGTGGATTGGAGCAATATCTCCCTCTCGACCTTCACCGGACCCGACCTCGCCTTTGCCGCAACCAGTTGGCCAAACGCCGCCGTGCCGAATGCGCCTACGCCAGGCAACAGCCTGGACGTTCTTCAGATCCGCAACATGCACGCCACGCGCTATACCAATATCGGTGGCGTCGAGTCGCTCTGGACCACCCACACCGTCCGCAGAGCCGACGCCAGCGGTTCCGCGGCCTCGCGCTGGTACCAGATTCCAGTGACTGGCGGCACGGTCGGCGCCAACGACACCCAGGGGGTGACGTGGGACCCTGACGCCGCGAATACCTTCTACCGCTTCGTGCCCAGCCTCGCGGTAGACCGGATGGGCAACATGGCGCTGGGCTACAGCAAATCAAACAGCACCACCAACCCACAGATCAAGTACGCCGGACGGCTCTCGACCGACCCGATCAACACCTTTAGCCAGACCGAACAGACCCTGTTCGACGGCACGGGCACGCAGACCGGTACCTGCGGTGGTGGACCCTGTACCCGTTGGGGCGACTACACGGCAATGAGTCTCGATCCCGATGGCTGTACGTTCTGGTACACGAACGAATACTACGCGGTGAGTGGATTAAACTACCTCACTCGCATCGGCTCGTTCACCTACTCATCCTGTACCCCGGTTGGAGCTGGAGGCACGGTGCAAGGCACTGTAACTGATGCCGGTAACAGCAACCCCTTGAGCGGCGCAACCGTGATGCTCGGCTCCCGGATGACGACGACCGACGGGAGCGGCTTCTATCAGTTCCTGAACATCCCCGCCGGTACCTACCCGAGCCTCACGGCCAGCTACCCGGGATACAACTTGTCGACGGCCACAAACATCGCCGTGACAGACGCGGGCACCCGGGTACAGGACTTCCCGCTCACGGCCTCGGCCATGAGTGCTTGCCTGACCGATACGACGCAGGCTGACTTCCAGGCCGGGATTCCGAACACCGTCGATCTGACCACCAGTCCCGGCAACGTCATCCTATCGGCTGCTCCAACTATCGATCAGCAAAATACGAACGTCACATCGAGCGGCTTCGGCTTCAACGCCACGAGCTGGGCCGGCCAGACTTTCATTCCAGCCGTCACGGGCCAACTCACGCGGGCGGATCTCGATCTGTTCTGCAGCGGTTGCACGGGTACGACCCCGAACATCACGGTCGCAATCAGGGCCACGAGCGGCAACCTGCCCACGGGCGGCGACCTCGCGACCGCGACGATACCCGGGTTTTCGAGCGGCTCAGGCGGATTCTATGCCGCGAACTTTGGTAGCCCAATTACTTTGACGGCTGGGACGCAATATGCCGTGATATTCCACGCGAATTCGAATCCCTCCGCGGGAACCTACGCCTACGTTGTCAGCACCGGCAGCCCCTATGCCAATGGCCGCCAGGTGACTTCCGCGAACAGCGGAGGGACCTGGGCGGGCCAAGCAACCGACATCGGCTTCAAGACTTACATGAGCACGGGATTCGCTGTTGCGGGTAATTTGATCTCCTCGGCAAAAGACGCCAACCCGGGGATAGGCTTTACGCCCACCTGGGGCATGATCTCATGGAACGCTTCGGTTCCAACGAACACCAATGTTCAGTTCCAGGCGGCGGCGAGCAACGATGTTGCCGGCGTCTTCACCTTCGTCGGCCCGGATATGACATCCGGCACATACTTCAACAACGGCGACTCGCTGGCGCAGTTCGACGGGTCTCGCTACCTGAAGTACAAGGCATTCCTCACCACCAGTGACAGCACCATGACGCCTACGTTGAACGACGTCACTGTCTGCTTCACGACCCCGACACCACCCACCCAACCCCAACCCCGACCCCAACACCGACTCCAACCCCAACGCCAACGCCAACCGAACGCCGACACCAACGCCGACGCCAACGCCGACGCCAACACCAAGGACGCCGACGCCAACTCCAACCGAGACGCCGACGCCAACTCCAACCGAGACACCGACGCCAACGCCAACCGAGACGCCAACCCCAACTCCAACCGAGACACCGACGCCAACTCCAACCGAGACGCCGACCCCAACTCCGACCGAGACGCCGACCCCAACTCCAACCGAGACACCGACCCCAACTCCAACCGAGACGCCGACGCCAACTCCAACCGAGACACCAACCCCAACTCCAACCGAGACACCGACCCCAACTCCAACCGAGACACCAACCCCAACTCCAACCGAGACACCAACCCCAACTCCAACCGAGACGCCGACCCCAACTCCAACCGAGACACCAACCCCAACTCCAACCGAGACACCAACTCCGACTCCGACCGAGACGCCGACGCCAACTCCAACCGAGACGCCAACCCCAACTCCAGAAACACCGACTCCAACACCAAGCCCAACCCGAACACCGACTCCAACTCCAACCGAGACACCAACCCCAACTCCAACCGAGACACCAACGCCAACTCCAACCGAGACACCGACGCCAACTCCAACCGAGACGCCGACTCCAACACCAACCGAGACGCCGACGCCAACTCCAACCCCGATCCCAACCCCAACCCCAACGCCAACACCGACGCCGACGCCGACCCCGAGCCCAACGCCAACGCCGACTCCGACTGCGACGCCAACGCCAACCCCAACTCCCACCCCCACGCCCACGCCCGCCGTGGGTCTGGCCAACATTTCGACGCGGCTGGTCGTGGGAACCGGCAACAACGTGGCCATCGGCGGATTCATCGTTACCGGCACGGAACCGAAAAAGGTCATCGTGCGGGCGATCGGGCCGTCGCTTCCGATTACAGGCGCACTGGCAAATCCAACACTTGCGCTCTATGGCCCGGGCGGCGTGCTGATTGCGTCGAATGACAATTGGCGAAGCACGCAGGAAGCAGAGATTATCGCCACTACGGTGTCGCCAACGAACGACCTGGAAGCGGCGATTGTTGCAACGTTACCAGCGAGTCCCACCGGGATTGGTTATACCGCCGTCATGGCCGGAGTGAATAACACCACCGGCATTGGCCTGGTCGAGGCTTATGATCTCAATCCTGCGGCGAATTCCAAGCTGGCCAACATCTCGACCCGCGGCCAGGTGCAGACGGGCAACGACGTGATGATCGGGGGCATTATCGTGGTTGGCACCGAGGCGCAAAAAGTGATCGTCCGCGCGATCGGTCCATCGTTAGGCATGGCCGGCGTGACGGGCGCGCTTCAGGATCCGACCCTGGAATTGCACGACAGTGACGGCACCGTGATCGCCTCAAATGACAATTGGCGTGATACCCAGGAAGCGGAGATCATCGCAACCGGTGTGCCGCCCACAAACAACCTGGAATCGGCCATTATCGCGACCTTGCCAGCCAGCCCCAGCGGCCTCGGCTACACCGCGATTGTGCGGGGCGTGAACGGGAGCACCGGCGTTGCCCTGGTGGAATTTTACGCGCTGGCTCCCTGAGCGTCGCCGCGCTGCAAACCCGCCAAAATTTGGAAACCAGTCCGCGGAGGGACGTGCTTCCGCACGTCCACGCTCATTTCCCGAGCAGGAGTCGCAGGAAATGGGCGTCGGAGAATTTCCCGCCGCGGCCCTGCCTAACGACAATAAGGTCGAGCGACGGGATGACGTAGAGGCGCTGGTAGCCGGAGCCGACGCAGGCGACGAGATCGCGCGGCGCGTCCCGGCAAAGACAGGCTTCATGCCAGTCCTGGCGGGACCATTTCGGTTCCAGCATGTCTTCGAAGTCGAACTCGCGACCGCCGGGAGCGGCGCGATTGTTCCACCAGCCTAACGAGAAGGCGCGGTTGGCCGGCGAACCGCGCCAGCATTGGGCGAGCGATTCCGGCCTGATGACGGGCTTGCCCTGGTCGAGCACGAGCTGACCCATCCTGGCCCATTGCCGCGCCGTGAGAACAAACCCGGCGGCCAGAAGCGGATTGCCCGCCCGATCGTCGAGGTAACGCTGCGGGCCGAGCCGCATCCGCCGCAGGACCCGCTTCTCCAGATATTCGGTCGGCGTTTCACGATGCAGTTTTTCCTTCAGGACCTGATGGAAAACCTGGAGCGGGCTCGGCCCGTAGATGAAAGCCTGCCCCGGTTTCGCCACCATCGGCAGGCGGAGCGCGGCCGTGTCGCGATCGCCGTACTCGTTCACCTGCAAGCCGAAGCCCGGCGCCAGCCCGCAGGAGAAATCGACCAACTGCCGAATCGTCACCTGCGATTTGCGCGGATCCTTCCGCCACGAAGCGATCGTGTCCGCGACGTGTTCGTCGAGATTGAGGATACGGTCCTCCGCGGCCGCAAGCGCAGCCAGATTCCAGAAGGCTTTTGTCCCGCTGTAGATTCGTTGCGGCGCGTCGGCGGAATCGCGTCCGGGATAATCCTCGAGCAGCGTCTTTCCATTTTGGATGGCGAGAAATGAGGTGCCGCGATGCTCGGCGGAATATTTCGCAGCTCTGCGCACTGCCGCGGGGTTGAGACTTGCGGCCTGCGCGCCCGTCGCGACGAGAAGAAGAAGACAAGCCGGGAGGTGCAATTTCATTTCGTCAGAGCTTGCCTCGCCTCCGTCCTCTCGGACCAAAAATTTCTTCTCCGCATCATTGGTTCTCTGATCTACGCTGCTCCCGCTTTGATCGCCTACTACCTCGATAATTTCAGTCCCTTCATCGTCAAGTTTGGACCGCACTTCGGCATTCGCTGGTACGGCCTTTCCTATTTGCTCGCTTTTTTCTGCGGCTTTCTCCTTTTGCGCTGGCTGGCGCAACGCCGCTACTGCGCTCTGCCCCCGGAAAAAGTTGGCGACTTCATTCTTGCCGCAGCGGTCGGCGTGGTCGTCGGCGGCCGGCTTGGTTATGCGCTCTTCTATCGCCCGGGGCAATTTCTGGTCGATCCGCTTTTTGTCTTTCGCATCTGGGACGGCGGGATGTCGAGTCACGGCGGAATGATCGGGCTCACCCTCGCCGTTTTTCTTTATGGGCGGCGGCAACACGTTCCATGGCTGAGTCTGGCGGATAACATCGCGGTCGTCGCGCCGGTCGGTTTGTTTCTCGGGCGCTGCGCGAATTTCATCAACGGCGAACTCTATGGCCGGGCTGCGACCGTGCCGTGGGCGATGCAGTTCCCGAAGGAAGCGCTCGATCTGCCGGAGCTCGGCGCGCGCACACTCGCGGCAGCCCAGGCCGCGCAACCAAACATCCGCGATCTCGAGATGGTGATCGAGCAGGCCCGCGCCGGCGACGCGGCGCTGCAACGGGTCCTGCACCAGACTCTGACCCCGCGACACCCGTCGCAGATTTACGAAGCACTTCTCGAGGGGGTATTTCTTTTTGGCTGTCTCTGGTTTCTCCGCCTCCGCACCCGGCAGCCGCGCGGAATGCTGGCCGGGATTTTCCTGCTCCTTTATGCGCTCGTCAGGGTGATCGTGGAAAACTTTCGCGAACCGGACGCGCCGCTTACCGGTCCCTTCACCCGCGGGCAAACGCTCTCCATCATTCTGGTCGCCGGCGGGATTTGCTTCATTGCCTGCGCGCTAAAAACGAAGCAGTACGAAGCGGCGCAGAGAGGCTGAGAAATGTGGGAGGGGCCTTGTGCCCCGATGGGGTTGCGGCAGGCCAACAGATCGGGCGCCAAGGCCCCTCCCACATTGCAGCGATCAGCGCGGACCGGCCGGCTTCTGATTCCCCAAAACGAAACCAGCAACCAGGCCCACGCAAAGAAAGCCGATGAACTGAATAAACATGTAGGCCGCAGTGTAATTCGCGGGGAAGCCATACCAATTCCAGTAGGAAACGTTGGTCGCAATCGCCGTGATGATCCCAATCGCCGTAACAAAGCCCACCCGGGCCCCATAGCTCGTTAGGCGTGTTTGCGCCAAAAGGAAGACGGCAAGGAAGGCCAGGATTAATTCCGTCACAAATTCGACTGACAACAGCGACCCCATCTGAAACGGACGCGAACCCGCCGGGTGGTAAATGAGAATCCCCGAGGGATGATGGGCCAGGTTTTCGTCCATGTGTTTCATCGCTTCACTTTTCTGCTCATGCGTCGGGTTGTCGCCGAGCCCGAGTCCAGGGAAATAGTAGAAGCCGGATTTTTCCCCGATGTTGGTCTGCATCGAGTCGAGCACGACTGTTTCGTTAGGCATTTCGCGCACGCCCGTGTCACCGAGCGGAAGCGCCATGTGGGCGATGGAAGTCCAGATAAACATTGCGATGCCGCCAAGCAGGCCCGCGAGAAAGATACGCATCATAAATTAATTCTCCTTCAGGCCGATCATGACCGGGTTCCGCGAGCCAAGTCGAGCCATATTTCAATAGGCAGCCTCGCTCTCCGTAGCGGAGCGTGACCAGCGCGGGACTCGTTACAAGATTGGAATGGGTTCAGCGCTGGCGCAGTGTGTGTCGCGGCTCCTTGTCCAAGACAATAGCCGCGATTCGACTTTCTTCAGTTGAAGCGCGGCTGCC